>NZ_JACIDK010000002.1 GCF_014196295.1 Phenylobacterium haematophilum | reverse complement strand
GCCACCCGCTACGACCGCAGGGCCATCCACTTCCTAGGCTTCGTACACCTCGCCGCCACCATGATCTGGCTGCGCTGAATGTCGATTCCGCCTAGAGCGTTCCCCACAACGGGAACTGTCATGACCAACACGCGCGACTTCACTCCGGCCCTTGGCCGCCATGAGTTGACCCAGACCTACGACAGGGCCATCGCCCTCATGACGCGTGAACGACGCTGGCGGGCGGCGCTGCTGAAGCTGGTCGCTCCGCGCGAACATGAGATCATTCTCGATGTCGGATGCGGGACGGGCACCTTCGCGCTCATGCTCAAGGCCGCCTGCCCCGAGGCGCGGATCATCGGCGTCGATCCTGATCCGAACGTCCTGGCGCTCGCCAAACAGAAGGCAGACGAGGCCGGGCTGGCTGTTGAGTGGCGGGAAGGCTTCGGCGACGCCCTCGGCGAGGTCACGCCGGAAGGGACTGTCGACAAGGTCGTATCCAGCCTCGTGCTCCACCAGTGCTCCCTTGAGGTGAAACGCGCGATCCTGGAGGCCATGCGGACGGCGCTGAAGCCCGGCGGCCGGGTCGTGATCGCCGACTACGGTCATCAGCGTACCCCGCTGATGCGCCTGCTGTTCCGACAGGTGCAGATGCTCGATGGTTTCGCTCACACCCAGCCGAACGCTGACGGCGTCCTGCCGGGTCTGATGTCGGCGGCGGGCCTGGCGGACATCGAGGAGACGCGCATCGTGCCGACCCCAACGGGGTCTATCTCGCTCTATTGTGCGACGGCCCCGTCGCGCTAGCGACCAGCCTCAGCGGGCGGGTGTTCCTACGGCGCGCCTAGCTTGGGCTCAACCGCGACGTCGCGGGTCGGAATGTCAACGCCGTAGTCCGCCGCGCTCGCAGGCTGACCCGCGGCCTTCGGCTCGGCGAAGGTCTCCCGTGGCTTCGTGGCGCACCCGGTCAAAACCAACACCCCGAACAGCGCGATCGGCAACAGCCTCATGCGTTGGCCTCCTTGATAGAGAGTCAACGCTAGACACCGGCGATGGCGGACTGAGGGCGGCCGGGGCTACAGCGCATTCACCGGCAACTTGAGGAACACCCGGCCTTCGGACGACGGGGCGGGCAGAGCGCCGGCGCGGATATTCACCTGAAGGGATGGCAGGATCAAAGTCGGCGCCGCCAGTGTGGCGTCGCGCGCCTCGCGCATCGACACGAACTCGGCCTCGCTGACACCCTCACGGACGTGGACGTTATCCCGGCGCTGGGCCGCCACAGTGGTTTCCCAGACGACGGTGTCGCGGCCGGCGGGCAGATAGTCGTGACCGACGAAGACGCGGGTCTCAGGCGGCAGGGCCAGGATCTTGCGGATCGACCGGTACAGGGTCGCAGCGTCGCCACCGGGGAAGTCGGCCCTGGCGGTGCCGTAGTCGGGCATGAACAGGGTGTCGCCGACGAAGATCGCGTCGCCCACGTGATAGGTCACACAGGCCGGGGTGTGGCCGGGGGTGTGCAGGACGCTGATCCGGAGGTCACCGAGCGGTAGGGTCTCGCCCTCCCGAACCAGCCGGTCGAAGACCCGACCGTCGGCCTCAGCCTCGAACAGCTCGCCGAAGCTCTTCTGCACGGCCTGGATATCGGCCCCGATGACGACCTTTGCCCCGGTCTTGGCGCGCAGGTAGTCGGCGCCGGAGAGGTGGTCGGCGTGGGCGTGGGTTTCCAGGATCCAATGCAGTTGCAGTCCCCGAGCCTGGACGGCGGCTAGCAAGGCGTCCGCGGAGGCGGTCGAAACGCGCGCGACCTTGGGGTCGAAGTCGAGCACAGGGTCGATGATCGCCGCAGCCTTCGTTGCCGGGTCAGAGATCAGATAGGAGATCGTGTGTGTGGCCTCATCGAAGAAGCCCTCTACGCTAAGGATCATGGTCGGAGCCTCCTGGCTTTCGGCTCTCTATATATTAGCTATTGCTAATTTAGCAACTTCGCATATATGGCGACCATGTTCGATCTCGCGAACTTCGACATCACCCGTTTCGAGGCCAGCGCCGGGGAAGCCGCCAAGCTCCTTCGCGCGCTGGCCAACGAGCGTCGGCTGATGGTCCTCTGCCAACTGGGGGACGGCGAGCTGTCGGTCGGGGACTTACTTCCTCGGGTCGGCCTTTCGCAGTCGGCCCTTTCGCAGCACCTGGCGGTGCTTCGCGAGGAGGCGATCGTGGCCACGCGCCGCGACGGCCAGACCATCTGGTACCGGATTGCCAATCCCGCCGCGGTGCGGGTGGTGACGACACTCGCCGAGATCTTCTGTCCCCCGGACACGAGGAAGAGCCATGACCGCCAAGCTGACGCCCCTGACGCCGATTGACGCCGCAGCCCGCCTGAACGCCGGCCAGGCCATACTGGTGGACATCCGCGAGCCCGACGAATTCGCCCGCACCCGTGTGAAGGGCGCACTGTCCCGACCACTCACGGCGCCTGGCGTAGCCCCAGCTGGCCGCCAAGTGATCTTCACCTGCCGCACGGGCATGCGCACCGACGCCGACGGCGACCGCCTAGCCGCGGGCGTGACCGGCGAAGCCTTTGTCCTTCAGGGCGGACTGGATGGCTGGATCAAGGCGGGCTTGCCGATCGAGCAGGACCGGCGTGCGCGTTTAGAGATGATGCGCCAGGTCCAGATCGGCGCCGGTTCGCTGGTGCTGCTGGGCGTGTTGCTCGGCCTGCTGGTGCATCCCGGCTTTTTCGCCGTCGCGGCCTTCGTCGGCGCGGGACTGACGCTCGCGGGCGCCACCGGCTTCTGCGGCATGGCTCGCCTGCTGGCCTTCGCGCCTTGGAACCGCCGCTTGCTCTAGGAAGTAGGCGGAGCTGTTATCAGGCCCCCCGATCGCTGTAGGCCAGCAGCCGCAACGCGTTGAAGACGACGACCAGTGTGGAGCCTTCGTGCATCGCCACGGCCGGTCCGATGCCAAGCCCCAGGATCGTCGCCGGCACGAGGACCGCGACCACCCCCAGACTGATGAAGACGTTCTGCCGAATGACTGATCGGGTTCGGCGGCTAAGCCCGACGGCGAAAGGCAGGTGACGCAGGTCGTCCGCCATTAAAGCGACGTCGGCAGTCTCAAGCGCAACGTCCGAGCCCGCAGCGCCCATGGCGATGCCGACCGTCGCGTTGGCCATAGCCGGCGCGTCGTTCACACCGTCGCCGACCATCGCGACCTTGTCCTCCGCCCGGAGTTTGCGGATGGCCTCGACCTTGTCCTCTGGCATGAGATCACCCCAAGCCTCGTCCAAGCCGACATCCTTGGCGATCGCCTCGGCGACCTTGCTGTGGTCCCCAGAGATCATCAGCATGCGGGTGATGCCGAGCCGCCGCAGCGCAGCCAAGGCTTCGCGCGCAGCCTCTCGGGGAGTGTCCATCAGGCCGATGACGCCCAGGTCGCGGTCCCCCTTGCGCACCGCCATGGTCGTGCGACCTTGGTCACGAAGGCGAGCAATGGCCTGCGCGGACTCAGCGCCAAGCGGCGGCACGCCATCCACGCCGAACATCTCGGCCTTGCCGATCCAAACGGTTTCGCCGTCCAGCCGGGCGACGACGCCGCGTCCGATGAGGTTGTTCAGTTCGCTAGCCGCACCGATGGCCTTGCCCGCTGCCCCGAGCCGTTCACGGCCGTCGCGGGCGATCGCTTCGGCAAGCGGATGATCGCTGAGCATCTCGACCGCGACCGCGACACGCAGAAGTTCTTCATCATCCACCGCGGGCGCGGCGATGACGTCCGTGATCCGCGGCCGCCCTTCAGTGAGCGTCCCGGTCTTGTCAAAAGCGATGGACCGCAGTGAGCCCAGATCCTCCAGCGGCGCGCCGCCTTTGATGAGAACGCCGCCCTTGGCCGCTCTTGCGACGCCAGAGAGCACGGCGCTGGGCGTAGCGATAGCCAGCGCGCAGGGACTTGCGGCGACGAGCACCGCCATGGCGCGATAGAAACTGTCCGAGAAGGGCTCGTCGACGACGACCCATGCAAAGAGCAACACGAACGCCAGCACCAGGACGACGGGCACGAAGATCCGCTCGAACTTGTCGGTGAACCTCTGCGTCGGAGACTTTCGGGTCTCGGCCTCGCTAACCAAGCGTACGACCTTGGCCAAGGCGGAATCGGTGGAGAGGCGCGTGACCTCCACCTCAATCGCGCCGGCCCCGTTTATAGTGCCGGCGAACACCCGAGACGTAGCGTCGACGCCATCGGGCCTAGCGCGAGCCAGAGACGGATTCTCGACCGGGCGCTTGTCGACCGGCATGCTCTCGCCGGTAACCGGGGCCTGGTTGATGCTGGACGCGCCTTTCACCACAAATCCATCGGCGGGCAGGCGCTCGTTCGGGCGGACAATCACCACATCCCCAAGCACGAGGTCCTCGACCCCCACTTCGGTTGTTCCGCCCTGGCGTCGGACGGTCGCGGTGCGTGGCGCAAGTTCGGCCAATGCTTCGATCGCGCGCTTGGCGCGCCCCATGGCGTAGTGCTCGAGCGCATGGCCTAGACTGAAGAGGAACAGCAGCAGCGCCCCCTCAGCCCACGCCCCCAGCGCCGCAGCACCTGCGGCCGCAACGAGCATCAGGGTGTCGATTTCAAAGCGCTTAAGGCGAAGGTTGTCGAAGGCTTCGCGGAGCGTGAAGAAACCCCCGAAGCCGTAGGCCCCTACATAAAGCGCGGTCGGCAACCAGGCCGGCGCGGCGGGGACCAGCTTTTCGATCAGGAAGCCCGTCGCCAGCAGCCCCCCGCAAAGCAGCGAAAAGATCAGTTCGCTATTGGCCCCGAGCGGGCCGCCATGAGCGTGCCCGTGATCCTCACCTTCCTTGTGAACATGGCCCGGCTTTCCGTGCTCATCGTGAGCCTTCGCCTCTCTCGCCGGGGCCTTCGTGACAGGCGTCACACCAAGCCCAGCGAGGACCTTCAGTACCTCTTCCTGCGATACGAAAGTCCGATCGAACTCGATCCGGACGAGACCCGCGGCGCTGGCGTCGGCCTCAAGCACGCCAGGAGTTGCGGCAAGACGCTCTGTGATCGTCCGCGCGCGGCGCTCATGCTGGATGCCCTGAACCTGCCAGACAGCGTGACCAAAGCGTTCTGTGATCGCCGCGCCCGATGCGGTGACGAGTTCTCGTAGCCGCGATAGCGAGATGACAGCGGGATCATAGTGGACGCAGAGGTGAGGCTCCTTGGCCTCAGCGCCGTCCACCACATGGGCCTTGGTGACGCCAGGCCGCCCTGCAATCTCGTCGGTAAGCCGCCTGACGCAAGCGTCCGAACTGTCGTGCACCTCCGGCAAGATCAGCGGGATGTCGAGTTGAAGCGTCTGGATCATGCCGAACCTCTTGATGAGGCCAGAACGTGCGGCCTCGAGACTGGTTGGACGAAGCAGGCGACGGCTTCCCGCCGCCTGCCGTTGAACGCCGGGATCGAGCTAGTCTTCGATCCCTTCACTCTTGCGGTGCCTAACCGCCTGGGCCGCGAAGGTCGGCAGCACCAGGAGGGTCAGCGCCGTCGCCGTCAGCAGCCCGCCGATGACCACAGTCGCCAGCGGCTTTTGCACTTCGGCCCCTGCCCCGCTGGCGATCGCCATCGGGATGAAGCCAACGATCGCCACCAGCGCAGTCGTGAGCACTGCTCGTAGGCGGCTCGATGCACCTTCGATCGCCGCTGTACGCGGGTCTAGGCCGCCGTCGAGCCGCTCCCGGATCGACTGCATGAGCACGAGCCCGTTCAGCGTCGCGACCCCTGAGACGGCGATGAAGCCGACGGCTGCGGACACCGAGAACGGCATGCCGCGCAACAGTAGAGCGAGCGCCCCTCCGACGAGGGCCAAGGGAACGCAGGCGAACACCAGACCAGCTTCAGCAAACGAGCCCAAGGCCATGAAGAGCAGGATCCCGATCAGCACGAAAACAATCGGAATGACGAGCGAGAGCCGCTGCTCGGCGCGCTGCAGGTTCTCGAATTGGCCGCCCCAGTCGAGATACACCCCGGCCGGAAGGTCGACCTTGGCCACCCTTTCCTGGGCATCGGTGACGAAGCCTCCGAGATCGCGACCGCGAACGTTGGCCTGGACCACCATGCGACGACTGCCATTCTGGCGACTGATTTGGTTTGGTCCCTCTCCGGTCTGGATGCGGGCGACTGACGACAGCGGAACGACTGTGCCGTTCGGCCCGCTAATCGGGAGAGCGGCCAACGCCGCCGGGTCGTTGCGCGCGTCTTCTGGAAGGCGCACCACCACATCGAAGCGGCGATCGCCTTCAAAGATTCGCCCGGCCTCTGCTCCGCCGATCCCCGCAGAGACCGCCTCACTGATATCGGCTGCCGACAGCCCGTAGTTGGCGGCGGCAAAGCGATCGACGGTGATTGTCAGGGTCGGCAGGCCTGACGCCTGCTCGACCCGGACGTCCGCCGATCCGGACGTCTCGCGCAGGACGCCGGCGATTTGGTCGCTGACACGCTGCAGAGTGGCGAAGTCGTCGCCGTAGACCATCACCGCAAGGTCGGTTCGAACCCCGGAGATCAGTTCATTGAAGCGCAGTTCAATGGGCTGGCTGAACTCGAAGTTGTTGCCGATCTGTCCAGAAGCCACCTTCTCGAACCGAGCAATGAGCTCCTCCTTCGGCAGCTTCGGGTCGGGCCAGTCCTTGCGGTCCTTCAAGACGATGACGCTGTCGGAGATATTGGGCGGCATCGGGTCGACTGCGGCCTCGGCCGTGCCGGTGCGCGAGAACATCGTCTCCACCTCCGGCTGGGCTTTGATGACCTTCTCCAGCGCCATCTGCATGGCCAGGGACTGTTCGAGTGAAGCCGACGGCACCCGCAGAGCCTGCATGGCGATATCGCCCTCATCGAGGGTTGGAATGAATTCTCGGCCAAGGACAGTGAAGGACACCGCCCCCAACACAAGGGCGGTGATCGCCGAGATCAGGACCACCTTTGGCCGAGCGACCGCCGCCACGATGGCAGGCTGGATGAACCGGCGCGCGAAACGCAGGATCTTGGTCTCGTGTTCCTCGACCTCTCCATCCGGACCGGTGTGGACCGTCTTGGGATCGCGGACGAGCAGCGCCGTCATGGCCGGCACGAAGGTGAACGAGAAGATGAAGGCGCCCACGAGGGCGAGCATCACCGTCGCGCCCATCGGCTGGAAGGTCTTGCCTTCGACCCCCTCAAGGGTGAGCAGCGGGGCGAAGACCAGAAGAATGATCAGCTGTCCGAATGCGGCCGGCTTGACCATTTGCCGGGCCGACTGGATGGCGACATCCAGACGCTCGTGACGGGTCAGAAGGCGTCCAAGCTCAGCACGGCGCTTGGTCAGCATCAGCAGCGTGTTCTCGATCACCACGACGCCGCCATCGACCATTAGGCCGAAATCGAGGGCGCCCAGGCTCATCAGGTTTCCGCTGATGCCGAACCGGTTCATGCCGATGACGGCGAACAGGAATGAGAGCGGGATCATCAAGGAGGTGATGATCGCGGCGCGGATGTTCCCCAGCAGCAGGAAGAGGATCACGATCACCAGGAGCGCGCCCTCGGTAAGATTGCGCGCCACTGTAGCGATGGTCGAGTTGACCAGCTCACTGCGGTTCAACACCGGTACGGCGACGATGCTGGGCGGCAGGGAGTCGTCGACCACCGAAAGACGCTCGGCGGCCGCCTGCGCCACCGTGCGGCTATTGCCGCCCGCGATCATCAGAGCCGTGCCCAGCACGGCCTCATGCCCGTCTCGGCTTGCCCCGCCCAGCCTAGGCGCTTGGCCCGCCTCGACCGTAGCGACATCCGCCACGCGAACGACCAGGCCGCTGCGGTTGGTCACCGGCGCTTGGGCAAGGTCCTCCGCCGTGGCCGCGAGGGCGTCGGTACGCACCACCAAGGCTTCCCCGGCACGCTGAATGTAGCCGGCGCCCGATTGGATGTTGGCTCGATCGAGAGCCAGGACGAGATCGTTCAGACTCAGTCCGTAGCCGGCGAGCTTGGCGACGTCTGGCCTGACCGCGAACTCCTTGACGTAGCCGCCGACCGTATCGACCCCCGCCAGCCCCGTGGTCGTGCGCATCTGCGGCGCGATGATCCAGTCCTGAACCGTGCGAAGATAGGTCGCCCGCTGCTGCGGAGTGGTCAGGCGTTCTCCCTCGGGAGTGAGATAGACGCCCTCCTCCTGCCAGCCCGGTTGCCCTGGCTTAGCCAGCGTCTTCTGGCTGTAGGGCTCGTAGTCGACGGTCCACATGAGGACCTCGCCCAACCCCGTGGTGATCGGCGACAGTGCAGGCTCCACCCCTTCGGGCATACGCTCCCGCGCCTGGGCTAACCGCTCAGCCACCTGCTGTCGGGCGAAGTAGATATCGGTCTGGTCGGTGAAGATCGCAGTGATCTGGCTGAAGCCGTTGCGCGACAGCGACCGGGTGCTGGTAAGTCCCGGGATGCCGGCCAACGCCGTCTCAAGTGGATAGGTTACCTGGCGCTCGATCTGCTCAGGCGCCAGAGCAGGAGCGACCGTGGTGATTTGCACCTGACGGTTCGTGATATCCGGCACGGCGTCGATCGGCAGCCGGGTGAGTTCGAAGAGGCCGACGGCGCAGACCAGCGCCACCGCCAGCACCACGAACCATCGAAAGCGAACGGATGCTTCTATGAGAAGTTTGAACATGCGCGCCCCCTAGTGCCCGTGCTCGGCCTGGCCCTTGGCGAGCTCGGCTTTCAGCAGGAAGGCGTTGGCGCCGGCGATCCGTTCGGACCCGTTCAGCCCTCGCAGAATCTCGGTTCGGCCGCCCGCCTGGCGACCGGTGAGGACGGGCACAGCCCTGAAGCCCCCAGCAGTTTGGAGGAAGACGACGCTTCCACCCTCGACCGTCTGCACGGCCTCGGACGGCACCGTGACGCCCCCAGTCGCACCGCCGGTGACGACGGCCGCGGTTACCGGTGATCCGACAGGGGGCGCTGCGCCCCCGCTTGGCCGTGCGCGGACCACGGTCGCGCCGGTTGAGGCGTTGGCGGCGGCGGCGACCCCGGTCACCACAGCGTCAAACTCGCCGGCAGGACCGTGGACACGAATGGGCGCACCAGCGCGCAAACCCGTCGCGATGGCGGGCGGCGCATTGAACACCAACTCCACGCGCGCAGGGTTGGTGACCTCAGCGACAACGCCGCCCTGGGCGACGAAGCCGCCCGGCCCCACCGCGACGCTGGAAACAACGCCGGAGATCGGCGAAGTCACGCTGGTCCGGCCAGATGCATTGGGGCCGCCGGCCGCGGCCGACCGCGCACGCGCAGCTCGAGCACTGGCCTCCGCGCTCATCGCTTGAGCACGGGAGGTTTCCACCTCTTGCCGCGCGACCACGCCCTGTTCGCCAAGGCTCCGGTCACGGTCGTAAGCGCGGCGGGCGGCGTCTGCCGCAGCAACCGCCGCATCGGCTTCAGCGCGATAGGTCGCGGCGTCGCCGCTGACCAGAACGATCAATGGTTGCCCGGCGCGCACCGACTGACCGGGAGCCACAAGGACCTGCTCGATGCGACCGGCGACGGCAGCGCCGACACTGGCCCGCGCATCGATGACGGGCTCCACCCGGCCCGAGAGCCGCGTCTCGCCACCACCACCCTGGCCGACCGCCACGATTTTGATGCCAGCTGCCTGCAACTGGTCCGGCGTCAGGGCGACGACGCCCTCTTCATCCTTCTCGGCGCCGCCTTCGGCGTGACCACCCTCTTCAGCGTGACCGGCTTCTCCGGCTTTGCCATCCTCAGCGTGCCCGGCCTCGCCTTCCTCCCCATGGCTGTCAGAGGTCTTCGCCGCCGCGGGGGCGTCGTTGCGATTGAGCAAGGCGGACAGGCCAAAGCCCGCGCCGCCAGCGATTACAGCGGCCGCAGCCACCGCGCCAAAGAGGCGCTGCTTGTCTTTGGTCATTGGGGTACTCCGGTCTCGGCGACGCCCGTCAATCGGACAAGGGCGGCCTGGGCGCCGATCCGCTCTACGGCGGCAGCGATGGATTGGGCCCGCGCGTCCGTCAGAGCGCGGCGGGTGTTGAGAAGCTCGGCGAGATCGATCTTGCCGGCTTCGTAGCCGATGCGGGTCAGCCGGTAGGCTTCCTGGGCGACTCTTTCGCCCTCAAGGGCGGCCGAAAGTCGGGCTTCGGCTGCGGCGATCCGGGCCGTCCCCGAACGTACGGCGGCGGCGGCGTCCAGACGTGCAGCGTTGAGCCTTGCCTCGGCCGCGTTCACGTCGGCCCGAGCCGCACGGATATTGCCCTTGTTCCGGTCAAAGAGCGGAAGCGGCGCTGAGACCCCAGCGACCAATGCGGTCGAATCTGACTCAGAGAAGCGCCGTACGCCGACCGAGACGGATAGATCTGGAACAGCCTGGCGGCGCTCCAACGTCACCCGCCGCTGCGCTGCCTCGCGCTCGGCCTCGGCGACCAAGATCGCAACGCTGTGCTCCGGATCCAGCGACCGCCGCCCAAAAAATGAGGCGCCCTGGTCGAGCAGGCTTGTGGGGATCGAAGTGAACGGTGTGGCTGCACCGGCTAGGGCGGTCAGGTTCGAGAACGCCGTCGCCCGTGCCGCTTGCGCCTCGTCGAGCGCAGCGAGCGCGCTCTGCAAGGACGCCTCGGCCTGGAGCCGACGCAATTCCGGCTCCCGCCCCGCCTGCACGAAGGCTCGCGCAATGGCGGCATCCTGCTTGGCGGCCGCCAACGTGTCCTCAGCGAGGATGAGGCGCCGGTCGCTAGCTTCGGCTTCGGCGTAGGCGAGGGCCAAATCGAACCGGAAATCGGTACGCGCCTGCGCTTCGCGCCTCCGGGCGGCGTCCAGTTCGGCCCGCCCGACCCCGATGCGGGCGGCCCGCTTGCCGCCGAGCTCCAGGGTCTGGCCTAGGGTCGCCGTGGTCTCGGCGACGCCGGACCCACTGTATGGCCCGGTGCCGGAAAAGTTCTCCCGATCGATACCGATCGTTGGGTTTGGAAAGGCGCTGGCCTGCAGCGCCAGGCCTTCGGCCCGGGAGACCGCGGCGCGGGCTTCGGCAAGGCGCGGCGCGGTTGCATCAGCTTGCGCCACGAGTTCGGCGAACGGCGGAACAGGCTCAGCGGCGGGCGCGCCGACAAAGAGCCCCAGGGCCGCCAGCCCTGACGCGGCCGCAAGCAGCGGCCCTCGATGATAAGACACGATAATCCTTCTCGATTGTGATGACGGAAGGCGCGGGGAGGCGCCGGGTCATCACGCGCGAGGCGGACGTTCTAGGCTGGAAGGGTCGAAGTCGGGATGCAGGCGTGCGAGCGCCCAGCTGTGCGGCTCCGAAGAGCGGCGCGCACTGACGTCCTGGCCCTGGGCGAAGCCCAGCCCTAGGTGGTGGCAATGGCCGTGGGCGCAGGTTTCGACTGCGCTGTGGATCGGATCGGGTTCGGAGTCGTCAGCGACGAGGACATAGTGCAGATCGCCAGCTACGCCGACCGGGCTGCCTTCGTCCTGGCAGGCGACGGCGTCGATCGCCGACCCCGCCACAAACGCCATGGCGAAGGCGACGACCATCAGGCCGCCGAGTGTCCGCCACCATGTGCGTAGAAGCGCCATTGGTCGCCCTATAGACGCGGGCCTGCGCCGTGGGAATGCGTTATAAGATCACGTTGAGGCACAGTTTGAATGTGCTCCCGCTCGGTACGTGGCAGGGGTGTGGACGATGATCTGCCAAGCTAGGCGAAGATGCGGGACGGTGACCAAGCCGCCCTCGTGCGGCCTTCGCGAGCCGACTGCTCCCGACTAGTTGAAGGCCAGCCAGGCCATGCTCGCGGTGAATGTCATCGATACGATGAACAGAAGCACCGCCCACAACGACGGGCGTCTGTCACGGCCATCCCTCCTTTCACTCGTCACAACACTACGCCCCTTGCCGTAGCGCTGCTTCGTTCACCCGTCATGCTCGGCAGGATCACCAGAGGATTCAGCCGTCCGCCGCTGCGTCCAGTGAGTTCCAAGTGGACATGATTGGTCATGCCTGCGCCGTAGCGCACGGCAAGATCTTGCGCCCGGCCGATCAGGTCGCCCGCGGCGACCGTTGTCCCCGGTGTGACTTGGGAGCCGACATAGAGGACACGCGCTACGTAGCGTGTCGCAGGGTTGGCGATCTCAACATATGTCAGTGCGGCGCTGTCGCTGTAGGCCGCGCCAACGCGGGTCACCCGGCCGGAAATGGGTGCGCGGACCGGCGTCCCGGGAGCGGCCACCAAATCCACGCCACGATGCTGACGGCGGCCGCCATCGCGGGCCGCGCCGAACGCCCCAGAGCCAAACGCATCGGTTCCGCGTAGATTGCTGTCCACGGGAGCCGCCACGTCCAAGCGGCCATCGGCGTCGAGGTCGAGCCCACCCGTCGCGGACATAGGTGGAAGAGCCGCAACGACAGGAAATGTCGACCGCGATGGCGTCGTCACTGCGCCTGCGTTCCGTCCAATGGCCAGGCCAAGCGCGAGTCCGACGACGATGATTGCCCAAGGCGTCGCACGACGGAGCCGCTCCAAGCGGCGCTCCAACCGCCGCAAGGCTTCCGCATGATCGAACGTGGTGGTCACGCTGAATTCTCCTTCGTCCAAGGCAAGTTGGGTAAAAACGACGCCCCCTCGGCGTCACGATCGAGGCCGCATCCCAGGCCATGCCTGCAAGCAGCGCCGGGGAACGAGCCCTAGCGCTTCAGGGATGGCGTCCCTCCTTCAGGTCCGCGGCTCAGCGCGGTGGCCGCCATAGCGCAGCACCTCGACCTTCTCGAAGGTCACGAGCCCGATGTCAGTGAGGTCAGCGAGGGTGGCGAGGAACGACCGCAGTCGGAACTCCTCATCGACGATCTCGACCACCACAGGCAGGTTGTCGCTGAGGTCAAAGGGGCGGACCTCGTGGAGCCGCGCGGATTCGCCAAAGCCCATCCGGCCACGGAGCACCGTGGCGCCCGCAAGGCGAGCCGCCCGCGCACGTTTGACGATGACGCTGATGAGCGATTCCGCGCCGCTGAGCGCGTTCTCGTCAGTGTAGATGCGGAGCAGGACCGCTTGACCAGGAATCTGCATTAGGGGTCTCCTCTAGTGTTGGGCGAAGGTGCGGGTCCGGCCAGCAGGCAGGATCACGAGCGTGGCGTACGCCTCGCGGTCGTCGTTGGGCGTTTCCATTCCAGGAGAGCCGAGGGGCATCACTGGCACGGCCAACCCGACGGCTCTGGTCGGTCGCCTCGCGAGCAGGCTGTTGACGTCGCTCGGCGGCACGTGGCCTTCAATGGCGAAGCCGGAGAATATGGCCGTCTGACAAGCGTCCAGCGCATCTGGCGCCCCGAGGCTTCGGCGGACGGCAACGAGGTCATCGGAAACGACGCTTTCCAGGCGATACCCGGCCCGAGCCATGTGGTCGATCCAAGCCCCGCAGCAGGTGCAGGAGGGGGAACGAAACACCTGTCCGCTTGCCGCTGCGGCTGGGAACGCCAACCCAGCGCCGGTAACGCCGAGCGCCAAGACGGCCAGCGCGCTGCGTCTGGAGAAGCCGGTCATCGCCGAGAGACTCCAAGAGGCGGCTGAGCGTCCGCGGGATGCACATTCAGCTGGAAGTCGTGTCGATGGTCGGCCTCCACGATGCTCAAGCGATCGCCGTCGGCGGGCGCCCCTGCGATATCGCGCGAGCGCCAGTTCAGTCCGATGGGCTCGAAGTGAGCGCGAACGCCGTCCGTAGCCGACAGAGTGATCGCATTGGCGGGCGGTGGAGCGACGGGTTCGCCCCCCGCGCCCAGGAAGGCAATCGTCAGGCGGCCGTCTGTCTCCTGGCGGATCTCGATGGCGAGGCCGCGTGCGTCCGCGCGCCATGTTCGGCCGGCGACCTGTTCGAGCACGAGGGTCGTAGGCGGCGCCGCGACGCTTGGGCAGCCGGCCAGCCAAAAACCGAGGACCAGGACTAGCGCGGCGGTCCAGCGCCCCTGAAGGCGGTCAGTGCGTCGCATCGGACGACCTCCTGGCTGGGGGGGCGGTGATCGCCGGGTCGTCGGCCGTGTTCAGCGACGCAGCCGTCCGAACGAGTTTCAGGATTGAGCGACCGTTGAGCGCCATGGCTCCGGCGGCCAGAGCCAGGTAGCCCCACGCGACCAGGGTGAGCGCAGCGATGTCGCGGGATGCGTCGCCCCGCAGAGTGAAGGCGACTGCCAGTTGCGCCACGAACAGGACAAGCAGCGCGACAGCGCCCGGCAGGGAGAGCCGCCCCCGGAGCAGCAAGGCGAGCCCGAAGAGGGATTGCGCGGCCGTGAGGAAGAACTCCTCGTGCTGGCGCGCGTCCAGCGGCATCGCCATCAGCCTGCCGGCGCCAAGGCTCATGGCCAGTGGCAGCATGCCCACCAGCAGGGTCCACTGATTGATCTTGTCGCTGATCATCGCGACCAGGCCTGCGGCCGCGCGGCCTGCGAGGACGAACAGCACTGCGATTACGACAGCGGGAGCCTCGCTGGTGATCGGAGCAAGCCATTGGATGAGTAGGAACTGATCGATCCCGAGCGCGCGCCCGCCATCAATCATCGACTCTGCGAATGGTTCGGCGACGGCGAGGATGACTCCTGCAGCAATGGCGGTCATGCCGATCATCACTGGCCAGCGCAGAGCCGGCCGCATCTGAGCGATCACGGCGCCAGGGCCCGGCTCGTCCTCCTCGTCCTCATCCGCCGCCTTGGGGACGCGGCTGACACGCCAGAGGTAGGCTCCGAACACGCCGATCAGCACGAGCGAGTCCCACGCGCTGATCGTGTTCTTCCAAACAATCAGGAAGGCATAGGCGCTGGAGACCGCCAGCGCGATGATCTCCACGGCGTTGGCACGCGCCAGCTGAATGCTCTGCTGGCGACTCCGCCACCAGTGCAGGAGCACCATGGCCGGCCATGCGAGGCCGATCAGCAATCGGTTGGCGCCGGTCATATTGGCCGCGGCGAAGGCGACATATCCCTCGTCCGGCGCCCGCCCCGCCTGAAAGGCGTAGTAGATGTCGACTGCGTACTCCGGCAAGACCGTGACAAGGGCGACCGCGGCCAGGATCAGGCCCTGTGAGATGTATTTCTCGGCCGCCTCCGCGCCCCAAGACAGCAGGAAGCCCGCCGCTAGGATCGCCGCGCCAAACACCGCCATGTCGAGCACAGCGTTTGGTCGCCAGCCCTCAATGCGGAGCGCCACGGCCGGGAGCATTGCGGCCACGGCGATGGCTACTGGAATCCACAATTGGCGAGGCTGAACTTTGGAACGGGTCACGCGAACTCCTTCCGATGATCGGGCCTGGTTGGCGCCGGCGCGGAGGTGGGCCACGCCGGCGCCCCCAGTCACGGCGCTATGGGGGTGAGCGCCGCCGGGCTCTCCGCGGGGTCGGCTCGGCGTCGGCCCAGGCGGAGGATCAGTTGAGAGATGGCGGGAAGCACCACCAGGGTGACCGCGGTGGCGGTGATCAGGCCGCCGATGACCACCATGGCCAGGGGCTTCTGCACCTCAGCGCCGGTCCCGGTAGCGAGCGCCATCGGGATGAAGCCGATGGCCGGCACCAAGCCGGTCATTAGGACAGGCCGAAAGCGCTCAGCGGCGCCCTCATAAATCGCCTCGGAGACCGGCATGCCCTCGTCGAGCCGCTGCCGGATCGACGACATCACCACCAGGCCGTTCAGCACCGCGACCCCAGCTAGGACGATGAAGCCCACAGCCGCCGAAATCGAAAAGGTGATCCCGGTGAGCGCCAGGGCGAACACCCCGCCCGACAATCCGAGCGGAATAGCCGCAAAGACCGACGCGGCTGGCGCCAGGCCGCCCAGGGCCATGTAGAGGATCACGAAGATCATGATGAAGCAGATCGGGACGACAAGCCCGAGACGAGCCGTCGCGGCCTTGAGGTTCTCGAATTGGCCGCCCCACGTGATCCAAGAGCCGGGAGGCAGGGCCACGGCCTCGACCTTGGTTCGAGCTTCGTTGACAAAGGAACCGATATCGCGGTCGCGGACGTTGACTTGGATCACGACACGCCGCTTGCCGTCTTCGCGGCTGACTTGGTTCAGACCGTCGGCGAACCGGAACTGCACCAACTCACGCAGCGGCACCGAACGCTGCATGCCGCCATTGGCGGACGGCAGCATCACAGGCAGCGCACCAATCGCTTCCAGGTCGTTGCGGTTCGCCATTGGCACACGGACAGTGATGTCGAAGCGCTTGTCGCCTTCGAAGACGTCCCCCGCCTGGCGACCGCCTAGGGCGGCGGCCACGGTCTCGGCGACCTCTTCGACAGTCAGGCCAAACCTGGCGATCGCGGGCCGGTCGAACCGAACATCCAGGGTGGGCGCGCCGGCGGTTTGCTCGATGCGAACTCCGTCGGCCCCCTGGATGCTCTCCAGCGCGGCGCCAATCTTCGCCGCCGCGAGGCCCATCTTGTCGAGGTCGTCTCCATAGAGCTTGATGGCGACGTCGCCCCGAACCCCCGCGATGAGCTCGTTGAAGCGCATCTGGATCGGCTGACTGACCTCGTAGCTGTTGCCCAGCAGAGGCGCGACCTTGGCCTCGATCCGCTCGACAACTTGCGCCTTCGTCTTGACGCCTTCAGGCCACTCCTTCTGCGGCTTGAGGATGATGAAACCGTCCGACTGGTTTGGCGGCATCGGGTCGGTAGCGACCTCGGCGGTGCCAGTCTTGGAGAACATCATCTCCACCTCCGGCAAGGAGGTGACGGCGCGTTCCACCAGCTGTTGCATGCTCTTGGATTGCTCAAGGGATGTGGACGGGATCTTCAACGACCCCATCGCGAGGTTCTTCTCGTCGAGCTGCGGAATGAACTCCTGGCCGAGCGTGGTGTAGACGCCGCCCGCGACCAGGAAGAGGGCCACGCCGGCGCCGATGAAGGGCCATGGCCGAGCGATCGCGCGCTTGAGCACCGGATCGTAGTGGCGCTTGGAGTAGGCGATGATCCTCACCTCCTTCTCCGAGACCTTGCCTCGCATAAGGATGGCGACCATCGCCGGGACGAAGGTCAGGGACAGAATGAACGCCGCGCCGAGGGCCAGCATGATCGTGATGGCCATGGGGGAGAACGTCTTGCCCTCGACTCCCGTGAAGGTGAGCAGCGGCGCGAACACCAGGAAGATGATCGCCTGGCCGTAGACCGTCGGCCGGATCATCTCCTGGGAGGCGTGCAAAACCGTCTCGAGGCGTTCGGGGAGTAGTAGCAGCCGGCCTTCCCGATGCTGGCGCTCGGCCAGCCTCAAAAGGCAGTTCTCAATGATGATCACGGTGCCATCTACGATGAGGCCGAAGTCGAGCGCGCCAAGGCTCATCAGGTTGCCCGGCACGTTCAGCTTGTTCATGCCGATCGCCATCATCAGGAATGACAGCGGGATGATCAGCACTGCGATGAGCGCCGCTCGCACGTTGCCGAGCAGGAGGAAAAGGGTCGCCGCAACGAGGATCGCCCCCTCGGTCAGGTTACGCTCCACGGTGGCGATGGTCGCGTTGACCAGCACCGAGCGATCGAGAGTCGTGTTGACCACGACGCCAGGCGGCAGCGACTTGCGGACATCGTCGAGCTTCTCGCCAACGGCCTTGGCCACCGAACGACTGTTCTCGCCAATCAACATCAAGGCCGTGCCGACGACGACTTCCTCACCCTTCTTGGTGGCCGCTCCGGTGCGCAGATCACCGCCCACGCGGACCGTGGCGACGTCCTTGACGGCGACCGGGACCGTGCCGCGGGTCGCGATCACCGCGTTCTGGATTTCGTCGAGGGTGCGGACCCGGGCGTCGGCGCGCACGAGGTAAGCCTCACCGGCTCGCTGGATGAAATTGGCGCCCACCGAGAGGTTAGAGGCCTCCAGCGCCTTGGCGAGCTCGGTGTAGGAGACGCCATAGGCTGCGAGTTTCGATGGGTCGGGCTCGACCACGTACTGCTTCTCGAACCCACCGATGGAGTCGATACCGGCGACGCCCTTGACGCTGCGCAGCTGCGGTCTGATCACCCAGTCCTGCACGGTCCGAAGATAGGCGGCTCGCGCGACGCTGTCGGTCAGCCGCTCGCCTTCGGCGGTCAGGTAGGAGCCGTCGCTTTGCCAGCCTGGGCTGCCGTCGCGAACCTTGGCGCCCTTCCCGTCAGGATTGGCGAACTCCACGGAATACATGAAGACCTCGCCGAGCCCGGTCGTGACCGGCCCGATCTGCGGCTGCACGGACGCCGGCAGGGTGTCGCGAGCCTGGGTCAAACGCTCGGCGACTTGCTGGCGGGCGAAATAGAGGTCCGTGCTCTCCGAGAAGATCGCCGTGACTTGGCTGAAGCCGTTGCGGGAGATGGAGCGAGTGGTCTCCAGACCCGGGATGCCCGCGAGCGCCGTTTCAACGGGGAAGGTGACGCGCTTTTCGATTTCTACCGGCGAGAGCGCACCGGCGACCGTATTGATTTGAACCTGCTTGTTCGTGATGTCGGGCACGGCGTCGATGGGCAGCTTGGTGAGCTGCCAACCGCCGTAGATGGCGATGATGAGAGTCAGGAAGAGCACGTACCAACGCCCCCTCACCGACATGGATAGAATTCGACCGATCATTTCGGCGTGTCTCCAGATGCGGCTTTGGGGTCAGTCTTCTTCCGCGCTCTTTCCGAGCTCGGCCTTGAGGAGGAAGGCGTTCTTGACGGCGAGCGTCTCCCCGCCTTTCAGCCCCTGAAGGATGACCGCGCGCCCGCCGCTGCGCTGGCTGACGCTTACTGGCTGCACACGGAAACCGGTCGTGGTCCGCACGAACACCGCATCGCGGCCCTCGATGACCTGGACAGCGTCTTCAGGCACCACGATCCCCGCCGAGGTCGACTGCCGCGACGTAATCCGCGCCCGCACCAGCTGACCCAGCTGCAAGGCGCCCGGGCCATCTGTGAGGGTCAGGACAACAGTCGCCGACCGCGTCTCCTCGCTTACCCCAGGCGTCACCGCCCGAACGACAGCGGCCCGGGTTTCACCGCCGCTGGTTTCGACGATGGCCCGATCGCCAGGCGCGATCCGGCGCGCGTCGTTGGCCGTCACCGCCGCATCCACCTGGATGCGGGCCGGGTCGGAGACCCGGAAGAGTTCGGTCTCAGGTTGGACATAGGCGCCGAGGCTGGCCGCCATCGCGGTGACGCGGCCGTTGATCGGACTGGTTACCGCCACGTAGCGCCCATCGTTCGACACGGCCGCGGCGCCGGCGGCGGTAGACGCCCGGCGCGCCTCGGCCTCGGCGGTCGCCAGCTCCGCCATCGCCGCTTCGTAGTCCTGTCGCGGACTGACCTTCTGTTCGTAGAGCCGCTTCTCCCGGGCCATCATGCGGCGAGCAAGATCGACCTTCGCGCTAGCGACACTGCGGTCGGCCGAAATCTGCGCGGCCTCGCGGCTCGACACCAGGGCCAGGGTTTCCCCCGCCCGTACGGGATCCCCAAGGCGCTTGGTGATCTGAGCGACCGCACCTGCAGCGCGCGCGGTCAGGACCGCCTGGCCGGTCGGCTCGGCTTCCACCGTGGCCTGGGCGACCACTTCCGACGCCAAGCCGCCCGCCACCACGGTCTCCAAACCGACGCCAGAGGCCTGGATGCGCTCAGGCCCCATCGTCAGTGTATCGGCGTCGTGAGCCGCCGCCGGCGCCTCGGCGGCGGCCTCGGTCGGCGTGGGCTTGGGCGTGGTCAGCTTAGCTATGCCGAAGCCAACGCCTGTTGCGACGACGAGGGCAGCGCCGCCGAGCAGCCATTGCCGCTGGGAATTGGAGGAAGAGGTGCGGGGCATCAGAGGTCTCCGAGGGGTCGGCCTTGCAGGCGCGCCAGGCCAGCTTCGGCGCGCAGACGCGCCAGCTGGGCTTCGATGGTCTGGGTGCGCGCTTCGGCCAGGGACCTGCGCGCATTGATGAGCTCAAGGAGGGGCGCCTTTCCGGCCTCGTAGGCGACCCGTGTGAGCTGGTAGGCCTCTTGGGCGGTCTGTTCGGTCTCAACCGCGGCGCTGACCCGAGTCTGGGCCGCATCGACCTGAAACAGCGCCGTGCGCAATTCGGCCTGGGCGTCCAGGCGCGCACGGGCAAGCCTAGCCTCGGCGGAGAGCAGTTCGCCTTGCGCCGCGGTGATGTTGCCGCGGTTCTGGTCGAACACAGGGATGGGCACGGATATCCCGGCGACGACGGCTGTCGAGTCATCCGCGCTGAACCGGCGGACACCGGCCGACAAGGTCACGTCGGGCACCGCCCGCGTGCGTTCGACCCGCACGCGGCGAGCGGCGGCCTCCCGTTCAGCTTCCGCGGCGATCACTGCGGGCGTGGTCAGAAGATCGACATTGCGCGCCGCAGCCGCAGCCTTGGTGAGCAAGCTCTCACCCAGGCTCGTGAAGGGCGCCGGAGATCCGGCAAGGGCGGTAAGCCGGGCGAAGGCGCCGGCCCGCGCCGCCTGAGCCGCCTCCAGGGCCGCGCGGGCGCCGGTGACGGCGCTGCGCGCCTGCAGGCTGCGGAGCTCCGCCTCCCGGCCGGCGTCCACCAGCGCTTGGGAAATCCGAAGCACCTCCTCGGTGAGGGAAAGGCCCTCTTGGGCGAGAGTGACTTGCCGCTCGGCCGCCTCGGCCTCGGCATAGGCTTCCGCAAGAGCGAAGGCGTAGTCGGCTCGCGCCAGACTGAATTGCGCGCGCGCCGCCTCGAGGCCCGCGCGACCGGCGGCCACCCTGGCGCTACGCTTGCCGCCGAGTTCCAGCGCCTGTCCGAACGAGAGCGTGCTCTCGGCCTCGGAGCTGCCCTTATAGGGGCCGCTGCCGCTGAAGTTCTCCACATCCAACCCAAGGGTCGGATTGGGGCGGGCGCGGGCTTGCTGGGCAAGACCTTCGGCCTGACGAACCTCGCCTGCCGCCTCTGCCAGTTGGGGTGCCGCAGTTTGGGCCTGAGTCAGTAGCTCGCGAAAAGAAGGCGCGGGATCGGCGGCCGCGCTGGACCCGGAGGCCAAGGCGGTAAGGATCGCCACGGTGCTGGCGGCCGCAAAACGCAGCCCGCCACGCATGGAGAGTGACATGGAATTGGGTATCCCTGAGTTTCTATGCAGTCCTGCGCGCCGATCGCCGGCGCCGCTGACGCATCAAACTCGGGGTGGTCGCTCCAGCAGGGCGGGTCGCGTGACCTGAGCGACCAAGTCGTTGGTCGCCCACCAACTCGCGCGCAGGAAATAGAGGACGAACACCGCCGGCGAACTCGCCGGCAAGGTCAGGATATGGGCCGTGCAGTGGCCCGTGCAGAGCCCGAGAACCCGACTCTTGACCGGGGCATCAGGTGTGTCCGGCGACTTCGCCGCAACTTCAGTTGCACACTGAAGAGCAGGCGCGTCGTTGTCGAAACTGAGGTGCGCAGCGGATGTCGAAAACATCGCGCCGAGCAGAACGGCCAACGCCACCATCAAACTGACGACCAGGTGCGCCCCGCTAGAGACACCCACGCGTGCGCGTATCGCCTTGTTCGCGACGCGCTTCTTTGCGTGCTGAGGGAATGTCCCCATCCCAGTCATGAGCGACCTATACGTGCCCCCGGAAGCCTTGGGAACACGTTACAAAATCACGATTCCGGCTCGCCGCCGCGGCACGCGCGACCGCCTGGACGCCGAGGCGGCCTTGCAGTTGCTTTGCTCCGAAGAGCGAATTGCGGAGGCGGATCATGTAGCGAGGCTACATGCTCCAGCCAGTGGAGGAGCAAGATGTTTTTTGCACTTCTCACACACCGTCTGCCCCTTACCCGCTCTCCGCTCGATGGGCTCGCACCATCGCTGTAACGCCGGGATGATCGCCTGATCGATTGCGACGCCCCCCCGAGAGCGTCACTCTGTCGAGGCAGAGATTGAACAGTCGCGCGCGCGCCCGGGGCGGCAGCGCTATCAGGTAAGGCAAAAGGTCGTCGGAGGCGGCTGGCAGTCGCCGTCGCCAGATCGCATGCCGCCGATCGACTTCGCTCGAGGGGCGAGCCGCCTCGGGCCGATCCCCGTCGAAGAACACCGTGACCACGAAGGCGTGGAGCGTGGCGACTAAGGCAGTCTCCGGATCCTGCGCGAACACCGCCTGAAGCATGGCCGAGGGCGATGCGGCGAGCCCGGCCGCGACCGACGGCTCCTGAGCGCGGACCTCCAAGCTCGCTAGGACACCAGGCTCGCCAACGCGGCCCGTGTCGTCGGGCGTCTCCAACTGACAATGGACGGGATGGGACGTTTTGATCCGCCCATGGAACGCTAGGCGTCGAAGGGCAAGGCGGATCTCCTCCCCCTCCTCAACCCACCAAAACCCCGTACCGTGGCCTTCCGCGTCGCGCTCCGGCGAAACCCCTAGCCGCGGATAGCACCGTGTTCCGACAATCTCCGAGCTCAGACGAGCGAGTGTACGCTCATCCACCTTAGGCGTGCTCAACGCCCGAGGCGCCGGCTTCAGACGGTTCAGCGGGACTGTCAGACACTGCTGCTGAAGATTGGTCGGCGGACGTCCCTGCCTCATGGCGCCCACCGCCATGCGCCGCGGTCGGCGTCCTGAGCGTTCGTCGTGGGCGCGTCGGGCCCGACCGCCCGCTTGGCGACGACGCCAGGGACGGGTGATCTTGGGCCAGCGATCAGGAACAGCAAGATCAGGCCTAGCACCAGCGCAAGAGCCAGATGCACCAAGCGCCACATCGTGGCGCGGCGAGAACGGCGCCGTCGGTGGCGCCTTTGGAAAGTCCGCATGCAGCGGTTCCTCGAATTCGAGCAGAACTAGAGAGGCCACGCCAAGGCGCTGACGCGTCTGGTCGACACGCCGATAAGCCGAACGTGGGATGACGAGCGCGCCTGATCGAGCGACGCGCTACCGGGTCCGCCTTCAGGCCGTGTCGCGCAGCGAACGCCCTACACTCGGGCGTTTGGGCGCTATTGGCGGGCGGCTAACCGTCAGGCCCGGGGAGGGCGTTCCAGGCCGAACTGGCGGTTTGTGGAAGCCACGCGGCTTCGATCCAAGGCGCGTCTATCCCCCGCCGGGATCAGTGCGACGGAGACCGAGGCTAAGGCTAGGTTGGAAACTCCGCCGTGGTCGCAATGCGCATGGACAGCGGCGCCAGGGTCGATGTCCCCGGTCGGCGTCTGATCAGTGGACGTATCGCTAAACTGATGGGCGGCGCTGGCCGAAGCGGCGCCATCCGAGCAGACTAGGTTCTGGAGACCCGGACCAAGGGTGAAGAGCAACAGGAAGCCGGAAAGCAACGCAATCCCGAGTCCGCGCCAGCCTGGCCATGCCCTAAACATCCCGACCGCTATAGCCGCCGTCCTCAGGTTGGGGAACGCGTTACAAAATACACTCTCGCCATCCGATGGTCCCCGCCCCGAACACGCGGCGTGAGCTCTAGGCTCTAGAGGATCGCCACACTATGTTCGTCAGATACTCGGGAGCGAACTTCCAATGTCGCATCTGTCCATCGGCGCGCTGGCCAAGGCCACGGACGTCAAGGTCACAACCATTCGGTTCTACGAGCAGATTGGCCTGCTGCCCGAGCCTGTTCGCGCGCCAAACGATCGGCGCGTGTACGATGACCAGACGCTGCAGAGGCTCGCTTTTATCAAGCACGCTCGCCAGCTGGGGTTCTCCGTCGACGCCATCCGCACGCTGTTGAAGCTCGCCGACGACCCCGAACAGCCTTGCGACCAAGCCAACGCCTTGGCCGCAGAGCAGCTTGCGGCCGTGGAGAGCAAGCTCGCCCGGCTGGAAGCGCTGCGTGGGGAGTTGCAGCGGGTCGTCGCCGCCGCCTGCCATGGGCATGTTTCCGACTGCCGGGTCATCGAAGTGCTCAGCAACCACGAGCTTTGCGAAAGCGATCACTCCGAACCTGAGGCCGCCACCGTCGCGTGAGCCCGCCCTGCCCTCACAGCCACCGCGCTCCTACCGACCCGGCGCTCCTGGAACAGGCGCTGGTCGAAGCCCGCGCGAGATGTGAAGCTGCTGGCGAGAGTTGGACCGAGCCGCGCCGCCGGACATACGAACTACTGGTGGGCGCGGGACAGCCCGTGAAGGCCTACGACCTGATCCAGCGATTTGGTGAAGGCGGGTGCCCGACCAAGCCGCCGACAGTGTATCGGAGCCTCGACCTACTCATGGCTATTGGCCTGGTTCAGAAGGTCATCACCCTCGGCGCCTATATGGCGTGTCCCGACAGTTCCGGGACGAGTGCAGCGGGCTTGCTGGTCTGCACCTGCTGCGGCGCCGTCGAACGCTTGCCCGATCCAAGCCTAGCTGCGACCTGCGCTGCGCCGGCCGGCTTTCTCGTCGAGCGGGTCATGCTCGAAGCCAGCGGCCTGTGCCCTCGCTGCCATTGAGAGCGCCTGTCTAGGCAGGGCGCCAACGGAGCAGCCGGATCGCATTCAACGTGACGAGCACGGTGGCGCCGGTATCGGCAAGGATGGCGGGCCATAGACCGGTCACGCCGATCACAGTCGTCACCAGGAACACCACCTTCAGACCCAGCGCGACGGTGATGTTCTGATAGATGTTGCGCATGGTCGCCTTCGAGAGCGCGATCATGTCGGCGACGTCCGAAACACGTGCATGCAGCGCGGCTGCATCCGCCGTCTCGAGCGCCACATCCGTACCGCCGCCCATGGCGATGCCGATATCCGCAGCCGCAAGGGCCGGGGCGTCATTGATCCCGTCGCCGACCTTCGCCACCGTCAGACCTTCAGCCTGGAGCGCTCGGACGATGGCGAGCTTGTCCTGGGGCATCAACTCAGCGCGCGCTTCCACTCCCAGTTCGCCGCCAACTGCTGCGGCGGTCCGAGCATTGTCTCCGGTCAGCATCACCGTCCGGATGCCTCGCTCGGCGAGGGTCGCGAGAGCTCTGCGCGCGTCAGCACGCGGCTCGTCACGTAGGGCGATCAGTCCGATGGCCTGGCCATTCACCACCAGGACCGACACGGTCTTGCCTTCGGCGTTTAGAGCCTCAATACGCGCGGCATGGAGACGATCGATGGGCGCCCGTTCGACCGCTGCCTTCGGCGAGCCGAAAAACGCCGGTTCCCCGGCGACATTGCCGGATATGCCCTCGCCGGCAATCGCCTGCGCCATAAACGCTGGGGGGATCGAAACGCCCTGCGCCTTCGCCCGGTCGAGAATGGCCATGGCAAGCGGATGGCTCGAACCGCGCTCTAGGGCCGCCGTCATCGCCAACACGGTCTCTTCGCCACGCTCGAAGGCCACGACATCCGTCACCACGGGCCTGCCTTGTGTCAGGGTTCCGGTCTTGTCGAAGGCGACAGCCGTCACATGACGTAGCCCTTCGAGCACCGCGCCCCCCTTCAGCAGCAGGCCGCGCCTCGCGCCGGCCGACAGGCTGGCGGCGATCGCTGCGGGGGTCGAGATCACCAGAGCGCAGGGGCAGCCAATCAGCAGAACGGCAAGACCACGATAGATCCACATCTGCCAATCCGCGCCGCCCACGAGCGGCGGGACGATAGCGACGAGTATCGCGATCAGGACGACGAACGGCGTGTAGGCTTTCGAGAACCGATCGATGAACCGCTCAGTCGGCGCCTTACTCTCTTGTGCTTCCTCCACAAGACGCACGACACGGGCGATGGTGTTGTCGGCCGCCGCCGCTGTCACGCGAACCCGCAGTACGCCGGTCGTGTTGATCGTCCCAGCGAATACCCCATCGCCGGCGGCCTTCAGCTTCGGAACGCTTTCACCGGTGACCGGCGCTTCATCAATGTCGCCCGAACCTTCGACAATTTCACCGTCGGCGGCGATCCGTTCTCCGGGCCTGACGAGAAGGATCTCGCCGACTTCTAAGAGCTCAGCCTGGACGACCCGCGTGTCTCCGGCCTCCTCGACCAAAGCGGTCTTGGGAACGAGGTCGGCCAGATCGGAAATGCTCCGACGCGCGCGGCTGGCCGCCAGCCCTTCGAGCATTTCGCCGACCAAGAAGAAGAGAACGACGGCAGCGGCCTCTTCCGTGGCGCCGATGATGACGGCGCCGACCGCGGCCACCGTCATCAGCATTTCGATGGAGAATGGACTGCCCATGCGGGCCGCAGCGAAGGCCCGCCGCGCCACTGGGACAAGGCCGACCAGCAGAGCCGCAATGAAGGCGTAGCGCTCGGCTTCGGGAGCCAACCGTCCGACACCATAGGCGATCGCAAGCGCCAGGCCGCACAGGAGCGTCGCTCTCGTCTTGGCTGATCGCCACCACGATGCCTGCGCCGACCGCGCCTCCTGCCCGGCGCCTGACGCCAGCGCAGTAGCTCCGAACCCGAGTTTGCTCAGTGTTTTGGCGACGGCGGCGTCATCGACTCGATCATCGTGCGCGATCGAGAGCACGCCAGATTGGAAGCTGACCACGACCTCGGAGACACCCGGCACTCGTCGAAGTGCAGTGTCGATCTTCGCAGCGCATGCGCCGCAATCCATGCCCGTGACGCGGTAGCGCGCCTGCGTAACGCCTTCGCCCATCGCTCGCGCCCTAGGCCGCCGCGACTTCGAAGCCCAGCGAGGTCACGGCATCCCGGAGGATCTCCGGCGTGACCGCAGCGCCATGGAGGACGCCCACCGTCGTATCGGGATAATGAAGCGAAACGTCTTGCACGCCTTCGAGACCGCGCAGAGCGGTGTCGACTTTGCTCGCACAGCCCGAACAGGTCATGCCCGTAACCGTGAGCGTGGTGGCCTTCAGTGCTTCGTCCATGTGCGGCTCCTCTATTCTGAGAAGCAGCGTACTTCCTCCAGCCAATCGAGGATCAAGCGATAAATCCGCTGTTAGGCCCCGCAGTCAGCGGCAGAGATCAGCGAGATCATCGGGCAGCGGCATCGGCTGTTCGGCAGGCACATTCGCGCCACCCGTGTTGCCTGCGGGCAGCCGCCCCATCCAGGACAACAGTCCGCCAGCCGCCAAGCGAACCAGTTGACCGCTCACCTCGCGAGCATCCCTCCTGCGCCATCCGATTTTGAGCATCTCAAAATGCGCCCAGCTATGGGGCCCTGCCCAGGGCTGACCCAAGATGTGGGCCCTCTCAAGCAGGCGAAACGCTTCATCGAGGTCGCCGACGGCCAAGGCGCGCTTTGCGGCCGCAGCCTCGCGTTCGAAAGCCTGGCGACGCATCTGAGTTTTCATCAAACCTGCCCCATTCGTGGCGCCGCGTCAGCGACCTCCGCTTGAATGCACATAGGATCGGCCGGGTAACTTGAGAAGCGTCTCCACGAGCACGGTGATCCGCAGGGCCTGAAGGCCCGAGCAGACGCCGGCCGAGGGACGCCCACCGCGCGGTGGGCGCCGGGTAGCTCGCCGCCGATGGCGTGCTATGGCTGAGATCGGCCGGGTGGCCGGCGCGGATGTCCAAGCCGAAAGGCCAAAGGCGTCGGCGCGTGTCTCAAGCACGTTCTCAACACCCGGCTCTCCAAAAACCGGCCTGCCCGGGAGAACACGAAGCGCCCGCTGTCTGCCGTCTCCCTCGCGGTCGAACCACCCGACAGCGCTATTCTACCTGCAATAGGGCTTGCCAACACTGCCCCGCTTTGGCGAGACTCGAACGGAATGAGAACTGACCCCGATCACCTCCCCGCTCTGCAACAGCGCGAACTTGAGCGCGTGGCCCAGACACTGCTCACCGAGTTCGACGCAGCAGTGGCGGGCGGCACGCAGCCGTTCCGCAAGCAGGGCAAGGTGCTGAAGATCATCCTGTTCGGCAGCTACGCCCGCAACGACTGGGTCGACGAACCGGAGAACGGCTACCAGTCTGACTACGATCTGCTGGTCATCGTCAGCCACGAGAAGCTGACCGACATCGCCGACTACTGGTACGTCGCCGAAGACAAGATCCTGCGCGACCCGGAGGTCGGCCGCACGGTCAACATCATCGTCCACACTCGGCAGGAGGTGAACGACGCCCTCTCCAAAGGTCAGTACTTCTTCACAGACATCGCCCGCGACGGCGTCGTCCTCTACGAGCTGCCCGGCCACCCGCTCGCCATGCCTGCTCCGCCGACGCCGCGGGACGCCTACGACCTGGCGAAGGGGTACTTTGAGAGGCAGCAGACCTCGATCGCGTCGTGGCTCGAGTTGGCGGAGCACGCCCGCTCAAAAGGCCAAGTCGGCGATTGGCCTAACAAGGCAGCGTTCAATCTCCACCAGGCCGTCGAAACCGCCTACGCCTGCTTCCTGCTAGTGCGGACGCTCTACTTCCCGCGCTCCCACAACATCAAGTTCCTCCGGTCCCTCGCCGAACAGAACGAGCCGCGCCTGATCGCCGTCTGGCCGCGCGAACATCGCGCCGACCGCAGCCGCTTCGAAACCCTCAAGCGCGCCTACGTCGAGGCCCGCTACTCCACCAGCTACGATATCACTGCGGAGGATCTGCAAGCGCTCGCCGCCCAAGCCACCCGCCTGCGCGAGATCGTGGAGGAGGTTTCGCAGGAGCGGCTTGAGGCGCTCAAGAGAGAGGCTGGAGCCTAGTCAATGACCAGTTTGACCGAGGCCTCAACGAAACCAATCAGACGCCTTGCCTATCTGTTGCTGCTGATAGTCGGCGGGGTCGGATTGGTTACTCATGCATGGTGGTTTGAAGCGACCCGGGACGTCGTTGTCCTGCAGCGAGCTGGGTCATGGCTGACGGTATGGGGCATCGCTGTCACCGCGCGGCCCATCTTGACCGACGGCGTCGCCAGCACGGTGCAGCGCCAAATGCCTCGTGTGCATGCCTTCTTTCCGATGTCCGATCTGGCCGATCGCCTTAAACGCGCGGAAGCACGGCGCCCCGAAGTTCGACGCTCCGTGATAGCCGAACGCGTGGCTGGCGTCGTGATGATCGTCTGCGGCACACTCCTTAACGGGTATGGCGACATGTTCGGTCGATGGCTCCTGGCGCTGTAGGCCTGCGTTGACCGAGCGCACGATTCGATTGGGCGACGTCCAGTACATTGGCAATCGCCCCTATCGCACCGGGTTCCTACGGGCCCAATTCTGGCCAGTGGAACGGCATGACGAAGCTGCGATGAAACGCGTGGCTCGCCGCGAGAACATCCTCGTGTGGGGACCGCCGCTCTACCACTACACCAGCCTCAGCGGCTTCAAGGGCATCATCGAATCCAGGGGATTTTGGGCGAGCGATAGCCGCTTCCTGAACGATGCGCACGAGATGCGTCATGGCGCCGAACTCGCGGCCGAGGTGCTGTCACAGATTGTTCGTCGCTCTCGCGTGCCCGCCTTCCGCCCCATCGCCAAGGCGGTTCGCGACAACATTCTGCGCCCCCCGAAGGTCGGACACCTGATTGCGTGCTTTTCCACTTTGCGCGACAGCCTGGAACAGTGGCGCGGCTACGGCGGCAGTGGCGGCGTGTGCATCGGCGTTGGCGTGAACCACCAGAAACAACGAGCTCCGATGTTCTACGGATCATCGATGCTGCCGCATCGTGTCTTCTATTCCGCCCGAGCCAAGCAGGCGCTCGTGCTGTCGCTCCTACGCCGCTTCGAAATCGAGTACCGCACGGACATGGAGGCGATGCGCGGTCATTGGCCCGACGATCATGACCAGCACTATGTCGAGCGCCTTACCTCCACGCTGTCCGGAGCCATCGTCGGCTTTAAGAATCTGGCCTTCGGCCATGAAGCAGAAGTCAGGGTCGTTCTCTCGCACGCCGAAGCAGACGACTTTGGAGGGTTGAAGTTCCGCCCCAGTCCGCTGGGCTTGGTACCCTACCTATGCACGGGAGATCGCCTGGAGAACGCGGTCAGCATTGAGAACGTGATGGTCGGCCCATCGCCACACCAAGAGCTGATCGCCAGCTCCGTCCGAACCTTTCTCGACCACCACGGATACACGGATATCCCGGTCGATTTGTCTACGATCCCGTATCGCGGCCCGGGCTTCTAGGGCTACCTAACCGGACTTCGCAAAGGCCAATTCGCGAGGCCAGCGCGGATGTCGTTAGCCAAAAGTGCCCAGCGCTTAATCGTCCTGTAAGGTGGGCGGATCATGCCCCGTCCACACTGTCCAGGTTCCATCCTCAGCGGTTCTGATCGTCATCACAGTCGGAAACTCTGCCGCGACAAGGCGCATCAGGTTGGTGAGGTCCGGCAGCTCAACTTCGTAGAGTCCGTGCCTCACGGTACGGTCCGATGCGACCAAGACTCCCTGACAACGCCCGCGGGGTCCGAGGACTTCGACGAACACTGCACTGTGGATCAACACGTTCAGCAAGCGACGACGCGTCAGCGATCGCGCTTGCGGCTGCTCCATTGCAAAGAAGCGCTCAAAGTCCGGATGGCGGATCGGTGAGTAGCCACTCCGGATCACCGGATAGTGCTTCACAGTGATTGGCTCATCGAGGAACGCTGACGACAGTCTGAAAGACTCATCGAGCTTCCGAATGGCATAGGCCCCGACAAAGACATTCCGCTCAATGAGGAGCGAACGCTTGGCCGAGGGGCGCTTAGCTGCGGACGCATCGATCTCTGCGGCGTCTTTCGCGAGTTGAGCTTTCCAAGGGACGCTGTCGAAAATCATCGCGGCCGAAGCTAAACAAGCTGGGCTGGGCGAAGCAACTAGGGCAAGCACCATGACCTGCCCCTGATCTTTCATCCAGCGCGGACCAGAGTCTCCGGGTTGGTTACGCCGTTCGGCGCGGTGGGAGCAACAGGCCGGCGCGCGGAGCTGTCAGGTTGCGCAGCGGGTCGGCCTGTTGCGGTCAGGTGCGCGGCATAGGCCGCAGGGGTCTGGTAGCCGATGGCGGAGTGCGGCCGGCTGGTGTTGTAGTCGGTGGCCCAGGCGGTCAGCTTCTGGCGGGCGTGGTCGAGGCTGAAGAACAGGCTCTCGTTGAGCAGTTCGTCCCGCATCCGGCCGTTGAAGCTTTCCACGAAGCCGTTCTGGGTCGGCTTGCCCGGCGCGATGTAATGCCAGGCGACGCGGTGATCCTCGGCCCAGGCCAGGATGGCGGTCGAGGTGAACTCCGTGCCGTTGTCGCTGACGATCATGCCGGGACGACCGCGACGCGCGATCAGCGCCGTCAGTTCCCGCGCCACCCGCCGTCCCGAGATCGAGGTATCGGGGATCGCGGCCAGGCACTCGCGGGTCACATCGTCGACCACGTTGAGGATGCGGAACCGCCGCCCGCCGGCGAGTTGATCGTGTACGAAGTCCAATGACCAGCGGGCGTTGACCTTCGCCTCGACCAGGATCGGCGCCCGCGTGCCGATGGCGCGGCGGCGGGAGCGACGCTTGCGCACCGTCAGGCCCTCCTCACGGTAGAGCCGGTAGATGCGGTTCTTGCCCGAGGTCTCGCCCTCGCGCCGCAGCAGCACGAACAGCCGACGATAGCCGAACCGTCGCCGCTCGGCCGCCAACGCGTGCAGACGCTCGCGCAAGGCCGTCTCCGGCGGCCGGCACGATCGATAGCGGACCATCTTGCGATCCGCCTGGACGATGGAGCAGGCCCGCCGCTCGCTGATCTCGAACACCGTCCGCAGATGAGCGACGCCCTGGCGCACGGCGGCGGGCCCTACCATTTTTTTGAGAGAAGCTCGTTCAGCGCGGCCTTGTCCAACATGGCGTCGGCCAGCAGCGACTTGAGCCGCCGGTTCTCGTCTTCCAGCGCCTTCAACCGCTGGGCCTCCGACACGCTCATCCCGCCGAACTTGGCCTTCCAGGCGTAGATCGTGCCTTCCGACACGCCGTGCTTGCGGGCCAGCTCCCCCGCCTTCGCTCCGGCCTCGTTCTCCCGAAGGATCCCGATGATCTGCTCTTCCGTGAATCTCGCTCGCTTCATGTCCGTCCTCTCAAGGGCCGGACTCTAGCTCCGCGTGGAGGAAAAACTCAGGGGCAGGTCAACCACCCGGAAGTTCGCAGCGCAAATTTGAAGGACTGCCTTGCGTAGCAAGGGATTACTGCCACGAGGGGTTGCGCAGATGCGTGCGGACGTCCGCGACCCTATTCTGGAGGATCGCCCGGCGAGCTATCGTGACCTCGGCCATAGAAACGGACCGGACCAATGATGTCCGCATCGGTGATCGTAAGCATTTGATGCTTGAGACCGGCCGTCTCGCGCACTTTGTTTGCGAGCGCGACTAGGGCGTGGAGAGTACCGTGCGCATAGGTCAAGGCGTCGCCGCTTGTGTCGACGAAGCCGCGATACTCCTCGAGCCGCTCCTTGAGGATCGCTTCTTGCTCAAAATCAACCGGCGACGGGCGTGGCCTCAGTCCGCCCTCGGCTGTTGTCAGAGGATAGTGGACGATTGGCGCCGAGCCGCCTCGTAGCGGCCGCAACCGTACTTGCGTCGAGTGTAGCTCGTGCGAATTTGCGAGCGGCGCGACATGGGTAATGGCGTTGCGAAGGTCCGTCAGGGCCCTGAGCCAGCCGCCGTCGGCGCCCGCGGCATGGATTTCAGTCAGCAGCGGAGCCGCATTTGAGCGCGAACGGGTTCGACGGAGCAATGAAGCCAGTGTCGTGACGTCTTGCGAGGCCTCCTTTAGCACGAGACGCCAAATGGCTTCCGCGATCAGATCGCGCAGCCCTGCGGCATCGGCGAGAAATGCATGGATCGCCGCCTCCATGTGGACGAGGTAGCCATTCGCGAAGAGCGTTCGGTCTTGCGGTCGTTTGTATGAACCATCCAAGTCAATGAGCTTCGACCGGAGGCAATTTCGATAGGCATCGCTGAGTTCGCGGACCCGTAGGTTGAGCAGGCGAAGATAGGTCGCAAATCGCCCCGCTATGTCGACGATCTCCGGCCCTCGTTGCTCTGGCACGTGGCGCACCTGCGACCACGCTCGCTCGCACGCCATTTCCGCGAAACCGGCCTGGGGCCAAAAGACCTGGAAGTCTGGAGGTTCGCCAGCGACCAGCGCACTTCTATGACTGATGAAGTCCACCCCGAGTATCTCAAGCCCAATGTCCTGTAGGACAGCGTAGGTCCGCGCATAGGGCTGTGTCGGGAACTGCAGGAGATGCAAGCCGTAGTCGGGCCCAACCCGAACGTCGGCATCGCCAATGTCGAACGCGCGAAGCCCCCCCGAGAGATGGATAATGCGGAGGGACGGCCGAGGTGGGGCCACTGGAGTGCTCATGGTGAGGGCCCTGCCTTGCAAGGGGCCGCCACCGTGATGCCTTGCTGAGGCAGCGCCCTACTCCACCCTCAGGTTCGTCGCCGCCAGCTTACCGCTACGCCGGTCCTGCTCCAGGTCGAAGCTGACCTGCTGACCATCATCAAGGCCACGCAGGCCTGCACGCTCGACGGCGGAGATGTGCACAAAGATGTCGGTGCCGCCGTCGTTCGGCTGAATGAAGCCAAAGCCCTTCGCCGGGTTGAACCACTTCACGACACCAGCGCCCGAACCGAGGGTCTCGCGGCTCACCCCCCGCGGCGGCGGCGACGCAGAGCGGCCGGAACCGCCGCCGCGGCCACGACCACCTCCCGCCGGCGCATAGGCCAGAACTGAGAGCGCCACGGCCGATGACTTGCCAGAGCGCCGATCACGCTCGACCTCGAAGCTCACTTCGTCGCCTTCGTTCAAGCCTTCGATGCCGCTGTCGTGCAGGGCGGAGATATGCACGAAAATATCAGGCGTCCCGTCAGACGGACTGATGAAACCAAAGCCCTTCGCGGCATTGAAGAATTTGACGACGCCTTGCGACATGGCGGCCCCTTCCGTTGTGAAGCCACGGATTTAGCCCGGCTGCGCGCCGCCTGGCTACGGGATTGCAGCCAGATGTTCTCGCGCTGAGCGGGAGTGGGGCGCCGCCGCCACAGCCGGAACGGAGTCGCCAAGCGCCAAATGTTCTGCTTTTGTTCGCGCGGGAGCGCAGACATGGCAGACGGATCAACTCTTCAAGAAGAACGCACGAAGCTGGCGGCCAGCCAGGCTCTCGGCGATGCGCTGGCGCGAGATCGACACATCGTCGCTTTGTGCTTGTCGCCGCCGTGCCGGCGTAGCGCCGTTTGCGACCCGAGCCCTTGGCTGCACCAGCACCTGGAGCAGCTCCCGCTGACAGCCCTCGCATCCCGCGTTCGGTGCATCTGCGGCTCCAGAGCCGCACGGCTAGAAATCCGGGCAGGACCGGCGAAGGCCGCCTCAAGCCCTGCCCTCTTCATTTTTCGCTAGGAGCCCATTTTGACCAAGATCCGATATCTCGGCGTCACCGATCCGAAGGCCGCCTTCGAGACCTTGCGCCCATATCATCGCGCATTGATCGCCCTGCAGACTAAGTGCCGACCGTTCGGGACCGACTACCTCATCCTGGCCGCGGCACAGAAGGCGCTTGAAACCGCCGCCTACCATTTCACGCGAGACACGGCCTTCTATTCTGGAAAGCCGCACGGCTGATGCTTTTGCCGATCGCCCATGCTCGCGACGCCCGGCTGGAGGAGGCGCAGAAGTATCCCGGCTGCCGGCTGATGCTGGCCTGCGGTCGGTGCGGCTGGTCCAAAGGCTATGACGTGGCGCGGGTCATCGATCGGCTATACGCGCGCGGCGACGGTGGCTTCACGACGCCTGTCGCCCGCGTCGCGAGCCAGGTGAAGCACGCCTGTCCGAAGTGCTGCGACCATCAGTGGAGCACCCGCCTCGCCTATCCGGACGACCTTGACGAGCGCGAGCTCCGAAGACTGCGCAACCGCCTCAGGAATTAGGCCCCCCTCGCGCCCCGCGAAGCTGAGCCTTAGAATGCGGCTCCGCACCGAATGCGTCGCAGCAGGACGGGGCGCCTCGGACGTTTTAGATTCTTGCGTTCGGTGAACCTCGCGACTTAGACTCAGGGTTGCGCCGCGGCCGCGGCGCCGAGGCGTGAGAACCTCGCTTGAGAAGTCCACGACGCCCTCTGTCCGGCGTGGCCGACGCGCATGTCCAGGTCGCCAGCGGCGGCTAAAGGCGTCGGCGCATGGTCAAGCATGTTCTCAACACCCGGACATCCGGGCGTGCGCCTCGCAGCATCAAGGCGAGGCCATGGCCCACCAACCCACCTCGGGCGAAGTCCTGACGCCAAACGGCGTGGACACCGACCAACGCAACGTCGAGAGCCTGTCGGTCCTCTATCGACGCTATTCAGGCTGGCTGAAGGCGATGCTTCGCCGACGCTACGGCATCGATGGCGAAGACGTTGTCCAAGAGACATATATTCGCGTGGCCCCCTTTCATGCCGCCCAGGAAGTACGCCATCCTCAGGCGTTGCTGTTGCGGGTGGCCACCAATCTCGCCCGCAATCAGATCCGCGCCGAGGCGACCCGCAGGCGGCTGGCCGAGACGCTCGAACGGGAGACGGTGGATGGCGTCGATGCGCCCAGTCAGCTTGAATCCCTTGTCTTCAAGCAGGCCGTTCTATCCCTCCCCGTCATCTTCAGGGATGTGATGATCCTCAGCCGCTTCACCGGAATGACCAACGCCGAGATCGCCGAGCGCCTGGGTCTCTCGATCAAGACTGTCGAGTGGCGCCTCGCCAAGGCGCTGGTTCTCTGCGCCCAACAGCTCGCGGACTAATCGTCATGGCCGCCAACTCACACGAACAGGTGCTGGAAGACGCCGCGACCTGGTTCTCCAGGCTGCGCACCCATTCCGTCAGCGCCGAAACCCTCGACGCCTTCTTCGCATGGCGCAGCGACCCCGCAAACGAAGCGGCCTACATTGAGGTCGAGGCGTTGTGGCGCAGTGGCGACGCCCTGCACTCAGATCCGGACATCCGGGCCGCCGCTAACGAGGCGCTCAATCGGACGACGACTCGGCGGCCTGAACCATCACGCCGCCTCTTCGCGCTCGCCGCGGCGACCGTCCTCGCGCTCTCAGGCGCCCTGACCGCCGGATGGTTGCTGCACGCCCCAGTCTATCAAACCGAGATCGGAGAGCAGCGCGCCGTCCGCCTTGCCGACGGTTCGACCTTGACGCTCGACACCAACAGCAGAGCGATCGTGAGGATGAGAGGCGACGAACGGCGGGTCGAGCTCGCTCGCGGCCAAGCGATGTTCGCGGTTGCTCGCGATGCGAAGCGTCCGTTCGTCGTGTCGGTCGACAAGGTCGAAGTTCGAGCCCTCGGCACACAGTTCGACGTTCGACGCGACGCGGACAAGGTCCGGGTGACCTTGCTCGAGGGCAAGGTTCGCGTGAACGACAGCTCGTCCCGAGCCTGGACGTTGAGGCCAGGAGAGCAGATCACCACCGGCCAGGACGGGCCGCGCGTGCTGGCCGACACCAGCGCCGTCACTAGCTGGACGAGCGGCCGCCTTGTCTTTCGGGACCTGCCGCTCTCGGCGGCCGTCGAGGAAGCCAACCGCTACAGCCGTCGCAAGATCCGGCTCGCCGCGTCGAACGACATCGCCGCTGCCCATGTGAACGGCGTCTTCCACACGGGAGATATCGACGCCCTGGCCGAGGCCGTCGCGCACCTCTATGCGCTGGACCTCAGCACCGAGCAGGACGGTGATCTGCTGCTTCGCGCCCGAATGGAGTGAAGCCATAGTTTTCTTTGCGGTGGTCGTCAGGGTTTGCCTGGGGCCCGCGTGTCTATCCCTCACAACGCATCGCGATCAGGCCGGCTCGCCGTCTGACAACGCGCTGCACAAGTGGTGAGGGAATGAATGTCGTTCAGTAAGTCGTACGCCCCCCAGGCGTTTCTGCTCGCGTTGTGCGCCAGTGCAGCCCCCGCGGCTGCGCTCGCCGCGCCGGCCCAAATTACCTTCGATATCGGCGCCGGACCGCTCGACCAAGCCCTGGTCAGCTATTCGCACCAGAGCGGACGCCAGCTTCTCTATTCGGCGTCGCTGGTCAGCGGCCGAAATGCGCCAGCGGTAAAGGGGCGGCTGACGGCCGATGAGGCCCTCAAGCGCCTGATCGCCGGAAGCGACCTCGTGATCGATCGAACCACGCGCGGCTCCATCGTCTTGCGCGCAAAGGCGGCTCCCTACCCCGCCGGCCGGCTGACGCCACTGTCGTCGGTCGAGCCACAAGGGGCGGTCCAGTCAGCGGAGGCCATCATCCCCGCGCACCGCGCTTCCGAGGAAATCGCCGAGGTCGTCGTTACTGGTAGCCACCTGCGTGGCGTCAAAGATGGCCCCTCGCAAGTCGTGGTGCTCGACAGCGAGGCCATCGCCAAGCGCGGATTCGCCACCCTCGACGAAACGGTCACCAGCCTTCCGCAGAATTTCGGCGGCGGTGGCGGCTCACCGACCACCTTGCTGACCGGCGCAGATCCTCTCGGCACCAATAGCTTCGCCTCCACCGGCGTGAACCTCCGCGGCCTCGGAACCGACGCTACATTGGTGCTCGTGAACGGCAGGCGGATGGCCGGCACAGGCTCGAAGGGCGACTTCGCCGACCTTTCCGCCATCCCCGTGGTGGCTGTGCAACGCGTCGAGGTGCTGGTGGACGGCGCATCGGCCCTCTACGGTTCTGACGCCGTAGGGCCGCTCCAGCTTGTCGCGCTGGCGAGCGCATCAAGCCTGATCGGCGTTTGGCTAGGGTGCCTCGTCACCCTCGCGGGCCTGGGCGGCCTCAGCAGCTCGACCGACGTGTGGGCCTCGGGGCTATGGATCTGGGACAACCGGAGCGCCCCGCAGGTGCGGGCTTGGTTGATGATCGGCGCGGCAAGCGGCGCTGGCGCGGCGTTCGTCCTGGCAGGCGCCATGTTGAAGCGACCGCGGCCGCCGTTGCACGGCTCAGCCCGCCTTGCGACGGAAGCCGATATCCGGCGCGAAGGCTTCAGGAACACCTATGGCGTGATCGTGGGGAAGAAGAACGGACGCCTGCTGGTTTTCGGGGGACCTGAACACGTGCTGCTCTACGCCCCGACACGGTCGGGCAAGGGCGTCGGCGTCGTGATACCGAACCTGCTGAGCTGGTCCGGCAGCCTCGTCGTCCTCGACATCAAGCGGGAAAACTGGGCGGCGTCGGCAGGATTCCGTGCGGCCCACGGCCAGCAGGTCACCTGCTTCGATCCGCTGGATCCGGAAGGCCGGACCGCCCGCTACAATCCGCTTGGCCACATCGACAGGGACGATCCGATCGCGGTGCTCGACGAGCTGCAGCGTATCGCGGTGATGCTCTTCCCCTCCCCCGACCGCACAGACCCGTTCTGGGCGGAGGCCGCGCGCACAGGCTTCATCGGCGTCGGCGCGCTGATAGCGGCCACCCCGGCCACACCCTTCACGTTCGGGGAAATCTATCGCCTCATGACGGCGGCCGACCTTCGCAACCGCCTCTCGGAATGCCTGAGGCGGCGTCGCGCCGAAACGCCCGGCCTATCAATCGGCGCCGCCGCGGCGCTGACCGATTTCTGCTCGGCGTCCGAAAACACCTTCGCGGGGATCAAACAAACCATCACCGCGCGGTTGAACCTCTGGCTCAATCCCCGGGTCGTGGCGGCCACCGAAACCAGCGATTTCGACCTGAGGCAAATCCGCGACCGACAGATGGCCGTCTACCTCTGCACCTCGCCCGACAACCTCGATCGCGTCGCCCCGCTCTACGGGCTGCTCTTTCAGCAGCTGATCGACCTCAACACCCGATCGCTACCTTCCAGCGGCCGCCATCAGGTTCCGGTCCTGGTCCTGCTCGACGAATTCGCGCGCCTGGGTCAGGCCAGCGTCCTCGCTCACGCCTTTTCGTACGTCGCCGGCTACGGCCTTCGCCTCCTCCCGGTCCTGCAAAGCCCTGCCCAACTGAGGTTCGTCTATGGCGCCGAGCTCGCCGAAGACATCATGGCCAATTGCGGCGCCGAGATCGTCTTCGCACCCAAGGAGCTCAAGGTGGCCCGTGAGCTGTCGCAACGGCTGGGGACCTACACCTTCGAGGGGCGGGCCCGCAGCCGTCCCGTCGGGCTTTCGCCCGGCGCTCGCTCCATGACCGTGACGGATCAGCCGCGCCCCCTGATGCTGCCTCAGGAACTCCTGCAAATGCCGCGTGATCGCCTCCTCGTGTTTCGCGCCGGCATGGCGCCGATCAGCGGGCACAAGCTCCGATACTTCCGTGAAAGCGCCTTCCGTCGGCGGGTCAGTCCGCCGCCAACCGTCGTCTCGTTGTCGGCCCGCGACAGCGTTCTCGTCGAGCCCGCCCAGCGATCGCCGGACGACCCAGTTGTCCCTTCTGTCGCCGCGCCCGATCCCCTGACTATCGGCATGCCCCCCCTCAGGGCCGAGGCGAGTGAAGAAGAACTTGTCGCTTGGGTGGAGATGGTGATCGACGCCGGCGTCATCCCTGCAGAGCGCGTGGAACGGTCCAGGAGCCCGAAAAATGGCTGATGACCAACCCTCCCCGGACGTCGTTCTGCGACCAGTTAGTCGGGGCGGCTCTCGAACCGCAGGCGATGTTCCCGACGCTCTCCGTCGCCGCTACCTGACCGAACCGGAACGGGGCGGGATCGCCTTCTACGTCGACCGTCTCGTCAAACAGCCCGCGTTCAGGGACCGAGGCGGCCGCCTCATCGCCGCTCGCGCCGATCCGGCCGCCCTGCGCCATATGGCGGAGATCGCGCAGCACCGCGGCTGGGAGACTGTCGTCATTTCAGGTGATCCCTCCTTTCGGCGCGAGGCGTGGCTGGCGATGCGGACCGCCGGCCTGGAGGCGAAGGGCTACCGTCCGAGCGCACGGGAGATCCAGGCTCTCGAACGCCGGCTGGAAGCCAAGGCGGGCCGTGCGACGGCGACCAAGGACAAGGAAAAGTTCAAGGCTCCCGCGCAGCAGGCGGATCCCGACGGCCGCTTGCGCCTGGCGATGATCGAGACGGTCGTTCGCAGCCGGGTCGCCGACCCGCTAGTCCAGAAGCGCGCGCTCGACGCGGCCAAGGCTCGGATCGCCTATTGGCTCGAACGCGGCGCCCGGTTCCAGCCGGCGCCGACCAAGGTTGGACGCGATCAGGGCGAGCGCCCAGTCGGCAAGGAGCGCAGTCGAAACCGCTAACGGATGACCTGCAACGCCCCACCGATCCGCAAGGCGATTGTGGCCGAGCGGGCGCGCGCACTATCCTCCCTGCGGGAGGGGCACGATGGCGGAGCACAATCGTCGGCGCGAGTTCGACGACATCATCACCCTTCCCACGAGACCGCCAGAATCTCCATCCGCTTAGTGCGGCCAGACGCCCCGCCCTCAAGGCCAAGGCGACCAAGACCCCACGCGACGCGTCCTTGGGGGCAGAGCGTCCGCCAGAGCTTCAGCCGGAGAGCCGCGTAGCAGCCTAGCTACCGGTCGCGCCCCTTCTCCTGAGGCTGCGGCTCCAAGCGACCGCTGAGATCCCTTAACGCACGCGCCAGAGCCAACCGCCGGCTATCGGGCGCCGGCATCTCCTTCACGAACGCCCGCACGAGCGCGGCGAGCTCGCGATCACCGGCGTCCGGCGAGCGATCGAGCAAGGCGGCCTGCTGGAGATAGAGGCTACGCACACGAGCCTGCTGGCGCCCGATCATCTTCTCCCAGGGGCGCAAGGCGGCGTCAGCGCCGAACGCGGCGGCGGCGGCCTCCTTCATCGCCTCGCGGTGCGCGCGGCTCGGGCCAGCGGCCGCGGCGCGCGAACGATCTGCCATCTGTCGCAACGCCTGGCGTTCAGCCCGCCGCGTCACGCCGCGCGCGCGGCGCGGTGTCGCCTCGGCTTCGACGCCACGCTCGCGCAGCACCTCGGCGAAGACCTGGCGCCAGAGCTCCAGGTCGGGCTTCTTCGGATTGAGCCGCTCGCCGTGCACACCGGAGCTGCGGACGCTCAGGTGCACGTGCGGATGATCGGCGTCCGTGTGGAGCGCGAAGACATACTCGAAGCGGTCCTCAAAAATCTCCCTGGCGAAAGCTCGCGCCGCCAGACGCAAGGCTTGAGGGTCAGTGCCGGCCGGCATCGAGAGGATGATCGAATGGCTCATCGGAGAGTTGGACCGGCGGGTCCGATCCAGTTCGGCCTGAGCGGCCCAATCCCGCGCGAGATCGGCGACGTCATCGCGCCCCTGAAGCCGCGCTCCCTGGTCGTCCTCCAGGTCCAGCATTCCGTTGCGCGAGATGTAGTCCAGGTGCGCCTTAAGGTGCGGACCGCTTCGGGTTCGGCCGGTGACCTTGACCATGACTTCGGGCGCGCGTCGCGCGATGCGCGACAGCCGCGCGCGCGCATCGTCGCGACCTGGCCGCAGCACCCGAGCGGGGGTCCGTCGGGGCTGGGCCACCGGCCGCCATACGTCTTCAAACCCCTCGACCGTCCGAAAATCGCTCACCACGCCGCCTCCCAGTAATCGAGGTTGCCGGCCAGCGCGGCGCGGAGGTCGGAAAGCCGCCCCCGCAGCTCGTCGCGGAAAGCTCTGACCTCGGTGAGTTGCAGGTCCAGCACCCGCCCCTCCATCACCTCGGTGTTCAGGGCTCTGGCCATCTGGTTGAGGTTCACGCCGATCCGGCGCAGCTCGGTCTGGATGGCCATCAGCCCGCGCTCGCCCTCTCGGCTGAAAGCTGGACGATTCGAGAGCCGCCGGCGGATCAGGGCGGCGGCCCAGGCATTCGGCGTAAGGCCAAGTTCCGCCGCTGCGGCGGTAAGCGCCGCCAGGTCGGGATCGGCCAGGCGCACCGTCAGCTTGGCCGGACGACCGCGTTCGAGCAATTGGACCCCGGCCTGCGAAGCCCCGGCGGCCTCATGGATCAGGCGGCGCAGCACCACCGAGCGACCGCCGTGCGAGGCGGCCGCCTCGTCGAACCGATCAGCGAGATCGTCTGGCAGTCGGACGTTGAAGATCGCCACGTTGCGCCTCGCGTAAGACACCGCCGCCGGCAAGGCTATCCTGCCCTCGACCACGGCTCTTACCCTGCCCCCTCCCCTCGGCAGGCGCGACGCGTAAGCCTACGCATCGCACCTCCCCCCCCCCGCCCGCCCAACCGGGCGCCCCAGCCGGGTGCAGAGGGTTCGCCCCAATTCACGGAGTCTTCGCGACAGGCGGAGCAAGCCGCCCGAACGCCGCAACCGCACGCGGCTCTTCAGGAGAGGACTCCCACCATGACCATCGCCGTCGATCATCACGCAGCTCACTCAGCGCCCACGACGCCCGCCGTCCGCCAGCGCTGGCGTCGTCCGGCGCCTGGCAAGCCAGCCCAACGCCAAGCGCTCGCCGTCGCGTGCGAGGTCGAGCAGATGGCGGTCGAGGCGGCTCAAATTCTCCGGACCCGTCGCTGGCTGCACGAAGGCGCAGATTGCGACGTCGAACTCGTGGCGGCTCTCGACGCGCTCGAAGCTGGCCCGTCGGCGGACGAGCTGCATCAAGCCTTGATCGAGCGGCAGCGGGGCCTGGAAGAGACCGCCGGCCATCGCCGCGCGACCTCGATCAAGGGCGCGCTCTTCCAGCTCTACCTCGCGGCCAGCCGCAGCCAGTACCCGCAAGGCCATCTGTTGACCAAGCTGACGCCGCATGAGGATCGCATCCTGGCCGCCAACGACCGAAACGTCGGCCGATTGCACCAGAGCGCCGTTGGGTTCCTGGAGACCCTCGCCTGGGATGACGACCTGGCCCAGCTGCGCGCCTGGTACTGCGCGAAGACCTCCGATCTTGGCGCGGCCTGCGACCTCGCCATGACCGACCGCGAACGCCTGCTCGCCGAGGCCAGGGCGCAAGCGGCGGCCGAGACGGCCGCACGCGGTTAGGCGGTGCGGAGCGTGCGGAGGGGTCCGCACGCTCCGACCGTCGCTAGTCTGCTCGCGGCTGCAGCCCGTGCAGGAAGTCGCAGGCCTTCTGGGCATGGGCGGCGGCGGTGAAGATGAAGCGCTTGTCGCCCTTCAGCACGTCCAGCCAGCTGGCGAGATAGGCGGCATGGTCCTCGCGAGCTGAAAGCTCGAGGCCAAGGTCGGCGCAGAGGAACGCCGCGCCGAGTTCGGCGACGAGCTCTTCGCGGGCATAGCCGTCATCGCCCCAGCGCTTGCGCCCGAAGTCGCGGTCGAGCCGGGTCGGATGCCGCGTCCAGTGGGTGCACTCGTGCGCCAGGGTCGCATAGTAGCTCTCCGGGTCTTCGAAGCACTCGAACGGCGGGACCTGCACATGGTCTGGTCCCATCGCGTAGTAGGCTTGGTCGCCACCGTGACGAACGACGGCGCCAGTCGCTGCAAAGAAGGCGTCGGCGTGAGCGATCCGCTGGGCAGGGTCCAGAACCGGCGCAGCCAGAGCACGGTAGTGCGCGGGCAGTCCCTCGATCTGTTCGACGTTGAAGACGGTGTAGGCCTTCAGGAACGGGAATTGACGTTCGACGTCCTCGCCGCCATCGCCAGCTTCGGTGCGGGTGATGCGGTTGGCGTAGACCACCGTTGCGCCGCTCTCGCCTTTGCGGACGTGGGCGCCCAATTCTAGGGCCTGGCGAAACGTCATCCAGATCGGAGCCGAAAAGCCGCTGGCCGTCGCCTCGGCCCAGAGCAGCAGGACGTTGATGCCGCTATAAGGCTGGCCGTTGTGGCGCAGCGGGCGGCTGATCTTGCCGGCGAGATGTTCGGCGGACCAGGGCTTGGTCCAGGGTCGGACCCCGTGTTCGAGGTCAGCGATGATCTTGGCTGTGACCCGGGCGTAGAGGTCCGGGCGAGCGGTCTCGTTGGGGCGCGCCATGGCGGCCTCCTCAAGATTGTCTTGTTGGGGAGCGGCGCCCCGCCGAAGCGGGGCGCTGGCGGGGTCAGTCGGCGGCGCGGCTGCGCGACCAGATCAGGCTGTAGCCCTCGTCGGCGTCGACCAGACTGGCGTAGATCGGGGCGGCGAAGCTCGGATCGTCCAACTTGACCGAGAGGTACTCGCGGTTCTCGCGGGAAACCTTCTTCCAGGCGGCGCCGAACTCGGTCTGGCCTGCGAAGATGCGGAAGTCGGGGGCCTTGTCGTTTTCCTTCTCCGCCGGTCGGAACTGCGCCGCCTTGACGTTGAGGGTGAGGGTCTTGATGGCGCCGCTGATCGAGCCGTCTTCGTGCTGGGTGAAGGTGCCGATGGTGGCCATGGGGAAGTCTCCTGTCTGCTTCTCTCGGGCCGCGCCCATCGCGACCTCGATGGCGATCGGCAGGTCCGGAGGCGGACGGCCGCGCAGCCCGCAGGGCCCGCAGCGCGAGCGGAGGACGGCGCTGGCGAGATTTTCTTGTCTCGCGAGGAATGGCGGCGAAGCCGGCAGGGGAAGAAAACTCGCCAGCGCCGTTGCGCCAGGACGGCCGGCGGCGCAGCCGCATTTCCTCCGGCCAGATCGGGCCATCGCAGGCCGCGCTGGGCGCGCGCGGAGGGGAACGTGGAGATAGCCCTTGAGCACCGAGGCCCTGGCCCGGCTCACGGCGGCTTGGTTGCAGCGCGTTGAGCCTCACCCCATCGACATGCGGCGCGGATCGGCGGGAAAACCGGCAAGGCGCGAACGCCCGCTCCTGAGCGACAGTCCGGCGCCGCCTGGAAGAAGGAGGGCCGCGCAGCGGCGGGGAATGCGCGGCCCAAGCAAGACGATCCGGACTCTAGGCCGCTATCGCAGCCTCCTGGTCTGGCCCGTCGTGGGCGGCGGCGTCCTCGGTGCGCAAGTGGCGAGGCAGCCAACCGGTCCCTGCCAGCAAGCCTTCGGCCGCCTCCACCATCTGCGCCTTCTTGAGGCCCGCAAGGCGCTCAGCGGCTTCGGCGCCCACGGCCTCTGCCACGGCGTCGAGTATCCGCGCCTTGGTCACGCGCCCGAGATAGCTGCGGGCGTCGGCCTGCCAGTCGCCGCGCATGTCGAGCGCCAGCCGTCCCGCCAGAGCATCCGCATGGGCCAGCGCCAAGCTACGGCGCTGCCAACCCTGCACGGCGTCGAGGGAGAGGCCCACGCAGTGGGCCAGGAGCGCCATGCGGCTGTCGGTGTCGAGGTCGGTCACGAAGGCCCAGACGAGGGCTGGCTGATCGGGAACCTGCCGCGCCCAGGCGTCATGCCGCTCGCTGATACGGCGTCCGGCGGGGCTGTCCTCGACGCCCTGCACCTCGCTGGCCAGCGCGCGGGACGCACTTCGGATGTCGAGGCAGCTGGCCGTACCTGCGCCGCAGAAGGTGTGCAGCACCAGGGCGTGCACCACGCAGAGCAAGGCCGTCTCGGGGCTTTCGGCCAAGGCGTCGCGCAGGCTGGCGCTCCGATAGGCCGTCAGCTCGGCGACCAGCCGGTCGGAGAGCGGAGCGCCGCCGTCCTCATCGTCCTCCGCCTGGGCGCCGCCGTCGCCCTCGCGCTCTGGCGACACGGCGTCCTCCCCAGCCTCGACTTCGGGCTCGGGGGCCATGTCCTCGGGACGGATGAAGCCGCGCTCGATCCGGACCGATCCATCCCAGGCCAGTACGACGAACACCCCGCCGCGCGCCACGTCGCCCGGGAGGTAGGCATAGCCATCACCGAAGGCGTCCAGCTCGGCGTCGATCTCGGCGAGCCGCGCCTCGACCTCCTGCGGCAGGTCCTCCACCGCCGCCCACTGCTCGGTGAGCGCGTCGTACTCAGCGCTAATCGCGGCGATCTTCTCGGTATCGTCGGCGCCGCGCTCGATCTGAACCGGATAGACACGCGCGAGGCCGTGGCCGGAAGGGTAGTCGAGATGCGCCTCGGCCCATTTCCAACCTTCCGCATCCCGTAGCGCCTGGGCCTGCGCGGCCAGCTTCTCGGCCACCAGCCGGTCGAGCAGCGCCACGTCCTCCAGCCAGCCGCCGCCGTCCTCGGTGAAGAGGTCGCGGAGCACCATGCCGCCTGCCTCGGCATAGGCCTCGACGCCGACAAAGACCGCGCGCCGGTCCTCGGCCCGCACCTTGGCTTCCGTCATCGCCTGCCGGATGAAGCTGGCCGAACGGTTGTAGGATAGAGCCTCATAGACCTGTTCCTGGCGCTCGTGATCTTCGCTCACGGCGAACGCCATGAGCTGATCGAGGGTCAGGCCGCCTTCGCGATAGACGCCCATCAGCCTGGGACTGACTGTGGCGAGCCGCAGGCGTTGGCGAACAACGTGGGCCGACACCCCGAACCGCCCCCCGATCTCCTCGGCGCCCCAGCCGAGCCGTTCGTTTAGATCGCGGAACGCGTCGAACTGGTCGGCTGGATGCATGGCCGAGCGTGTGACGTTTTCGTCTAGGCTGATCTCTTGCGGATCGAACTCCGTATCGATCACGCACGGGACCAAATGCGCCTTCTTGATTTGACCCCGCGCGGCCAGCATCCGCAGCGCCAGCCGCCGCCCCTCCCCGATGGTCACGAGCCAGAACCCGGTGAGGCCACCGGCGTCGTCGCGTTCGGGCTCCACCACCGGCTTCTGAAGGAGCTTCTTGGCGCCGATGCTCGCCGCCAGCGCTTCGATGGCTGCGTCGCTGTGCGGAACCTTGCGCGCGTTGCGCGGCGACTTCTTGAGCTTGTTGAGGGGGATTTCGATCTCGGTCCCAGTGACGATCTCGCCGTTCGTGGTCATGACGACCTCCTTTTGGGGTTGGGCTGCGAGGCGCAGGGCGCGCCTCGCAGCCCTGCCCGTCGGCGAGACCGGGTGTGCAAGCGGAGCGGGCGCCTTCGCGGGGACCCGGCTGCAGGGGCATGCCGATGCAGCCGCCGGTCTTGGCCAGCGCGAACCGAAGCTGGGCGGAAGGCGCCCCGCAGCGCGCCGAGGGCGGAGCCCTAAGCACGGCGGCGAGCTGGCTCGCCGCGAACAAGGAAGATCCCATGGGGCGGGTAGTGCGCTCCGCTCTGGCTCCAGCAGAGTGAGGTCGCCGAACCCTCACCCCTTTGGAGCCCGACCCATGCACGATCACTCCCCGCCCGAGCACAGCGCCATCCGCACCGATCTCGGCGCGATCTTCGTATCTCTCGAACTCAGCCGATCGACCTGGCTGATCACGTCCCTGTCGCCGGGCGCTGGGGAGAAGCTGTCCAAGCACGTCGTGCCGGCCGGCGACCTCGCGGGACTGCTGGGGCGGTTCGCCCAGCTCAACGAGAAGGCCAGCGCGCGGCTGGGCCGCAGCTTTCCGATCATCGCCATCCAGGAGGCCGGGCTGGACGGCTTCTGGATCCACCGCGTGCTGGAGGACGAAGGGATCGAGAGCCACGTGGTCGATGCCGCCTCGATCCTGACCTCCCGCCGGCGGCGGCGGGCCAAGACCGACCGGATCGACGGCGAGACGTTGGTCCGAACGCTGACCGGCTCGAGATCTTGCTGGCCCAGCTGAAGGCGGTGGAGGCGGAGCGCGACGCGCTCGTCGAGCCAGCGAGTTCAGAGGCGCCGACGCCGGCGACAATGCTTGCCCGGTTGAAGGGCATCGGGCCGGAGTTCGCCGCCGTACTCTGGTCGGAGGCGCTGTATCGGCGCTTCGACAACAGAAGGCAGCTCGCAGCTTACGCAGGGCTAGCCCCAACCCCTTGGAAGAGCGGGTCGATCGACCACGAACAGGGTGTATCGAAAGCGGGCAATCCCCGACTGCGGACCACGATGATCCAGGTCGCCTGGCTGTGGCCGCGGCACCAGCCAGGCTCGGCGCTAAGCGTCTGGTTCCTAGACCGCGTTCAGCGCAACGGCGGGCGCATGCGCAAGTCCGCGATCGTGGCGCTGGCGCGCAAGCTTCTGGTGGCGTTCTGGAAGTACGTGACGCAGGGCGTCGTCATCGAGGGAGCTGTCGTGCAACAGGCCTAGAGACGACGCTCTCGACGAAATCCGCAGGGCTAGTCGACCCTGACGGATCCAGGCGGACGAACCGATTGCAGCCATGGCCTAATCAGCCGGAATGAAGAATGGTCTCGTCCTCTGAGCCCGACACCTGCGAATGCGGGATATGGGTGCAGCCGCGGTGACGTGGCGACCGAATGTGAGGTTGATCTGGCGCGGTAGCGGCCAGGTCGTGGACCGGGCTTGGACTTGGATTCCAAATGTCGATGCCAAACTAGCGCCGCGGCGCCTGTCAGCCACAGCATGCCTTGCCGCCGTCCTCCTGGATCGGCGGACATGGCACGTCGCCGTAGGAACAGTAGACGCAGCAGTCGCCTGCCTTGGGCTTGAGGACGGCGCCGCAGCCCTGGCAGTCGTAGAAATATTGGCAGGCATCGGTCGGCATGGTCTCTGTCGCCTTATGGCCGCAGTGCGGACAGGTGAGCGTGGAGCGCGCCAGGATCTGCACGGCGTCCATCACCGGGCGCTCCTGATCAGCGTCAGAGCCCAGGGCTCGATGATTGGCTGCCAGATCAAGGCGAGGAGCACCAGCACGGTGGCCGCGCCGAGCAGGCCGATCCCGAGCCGCGACGGCGCAGCGCAGGCGCTGTCGACCCGGCACCGCCGAGCCCGCCGCCAGGTAAGGGTCCAGCCCACGCCGATCACCGCCAACGCGGCGAAGGTGATCCAACTGCGCTGCTCCGCGATCAGGCTCATGCCCCCCAGGCCTAGCCCCGCCAGCGCGAGCGACATCGGCAGGACGCAACATGCAGCCCAGGCGAAGACTGCGCCGGCCCCGGCGGCGACCGCCGTCCAGCTCAGAGCCGTCTCGGCGGGCGTCCGACCCTGTCCATCTCGTCGGGCTTGAATCCCGCTGCTCGCCGTCATGGGATCGTCTCCTGGTCCAACAGGAACCATCATGCCATCTGTAGTGACTACAGACTCAAGCCCTAATCGAAAGCTGCGCTCCATGGCTGAACAGGCGATTCAGATCGGCGAACTCTCACGCCGCACGGGCTGCAACATCGAGACGATCCGCTACTACGAGCGGATCGGCCTGATGCCGCCCCCACCGCGACGCGGCCGCTACCGCAGCTATGACGGTGAACACGTTGGCCGGCTGGGCTTCGTCCGGCGAGCCCGTGAGCTAGGCTTTACGCTGGATGAGGTTCGCGCCCTGCTGGGCTTGGCCGGTGGTGGGCAAGCCTCCTGCGCCGAGGTGAGAACCCTCGCCGCATCGCACCTGACGGATGTCCGAGCGCGGATCGCCGACCTTAGGCGTATGGAGCGGGTTCTGGCTGACTCCGTGCGGGCCTGCGACGCTGGGCAGGACCCCGGCTGTCCGCTGATCCAATCCCTCTATGCGGAACATGGGCCGTCGCGGGACTGCCTTGACACTAAAATCCCCATGTGAGGCTGCAAGGAGCCGCGCATGCGCGGCGGGACGCGCCGTCGAGCGGCCCGCGGCGGCCAAAGCCGCGCGAAACGGCGCGCCCGTAGGAGCAGCGTAGCTGCGGGACCGAGCGCGACCGCCGGCCGCTCTCCGAACTTCTCTGGGGCGTTGCGGGACTCCCCCGCTCGAAGGGGCAGGCCGAGACATCTTTGGCTCGGGCGCAGGGGAAGGCCTTCCCCTAACCAATAGAGCATCACGATGCTCTGAATGCTTATGAGAAGGTGGTGCGGGCGGTCGGGCTCGAACCGACACTCCTTGCGGAACTGGATTTTGAATCCAGCGCGTCTACCAGTTTCACCACGCCCGCGGGTGAGGGCGACCCATTTATCAAGCCTCCCCCCCGAACGCCAGAGGGCGAAGCGCCCATGACAGGGGAAAGCCAGAACGGCGACATCCCAGGAAGGGACCTGGCGGTTTCCGAGGCCGCTGCCGCACGTTCTGGGCGGTCGCACAGAGTGTCGCCGACGGGTCCGTTGATCAGGCGAGACAAGCGCCGGTCGATCGTGCGCGACGACGCCTATGTGGCGAGCGTCGCCTGGTGCGTCAACGTCCAGGCACGGGACGTTCGCCACAGCTTAGATAGCTTCGCTGGTCGGCTCGGCTCGTCGAGACCCGTCCCAGCAACGATCGGAGAAATGAACCGGAATATCGCCTAGGCGACGCCAAGCACCGAGGTTCATGGCAGCGAGACATAGTCCGATGCCATTTTGGGATTAAATGCGATGTGGCTGTTTTGGTGAGCGTTTTAAGAGCCGCACGAACCGAATTCGGTTAGCGCTTTTATGCCGAATTCGGTGGGCAATTCGATTTGCGATTAAATGGCGATCCCTTACGCAACAACGGTTCGGCGTAATTTCGTTCGCGAATTCGGCTTAGCGCTTTAAAGGCGCTACGCCCAAAACGGCAGGTAGCGCGCATAGCGACGAGACTCGCCGGCGGTTTCGTCAGCCCGCAGCTGTTCTTCGGCGTGAGCGACGTGACCGGCGTCATTCAGATCGCCGGCGACGCGAGCGTCCAGCCGGGCGACCGCGCCGAGATCGCCTTCGAGCTGATGAAGCCCGTGGGCATCGAAGCCGGCGTCCGCTTCGCCATCCGCGAAGGGGGCCGGACGGTCGGCGCGGGCCTCGTCACCGAGGTCGGCTGAAACCGTAGGCTGGTGCTGTCCCGATCACCGCCCCGTCGGGGATCGGGAAAGTCATCGCGCAAGAGCTGGGATGCGCGATAGGATCGCGGCCAGAAGGTCTGCGCCTACACGGCTTCGAGGCCGCCCACTTCCAACGTCAGTTCAGCAAATCGCAGCAGTTCGCGATAGGATCCGCCGTAGATTTGGGCCCTGCCCGAGTCATCGACGATCAGGCCGGCTTGCGCCGCCGTCGCTAACTCATGAACGCGGGCCGCGATCCCGGTGGGCATGTAAAAGGCCACAAGCGGATAGGCTTCGTTGTGCTGGCCGCCCAGGACCCCGCCATTGCAGCTTGCAACTGGGGTGGCCCCAAGCGCCGACAGGGCGATCGTGGCCGAAGCCACGCCCGGGTCGAGACCCCAAAGCGCGTCGGCCCCAAACTCCGCATCCAGCTCCTCGATGACCGCTTCTTCCTCCTCATCGAGATCCGGAGCGCGCTCCAGACGGTCTAGAATCCGGCGTTCGATCTCAAGCGTCTCGGAGAGGTTGGCCCAGCTCATGCCGCCCAGGTCTACGAAGGCCTGGTTGCCGTCGAGGTAGCGATCCTCATGCGCGGCCTCGATCTCCGCGGCGTCAGGCGGCGCGGCAAGGTCATCGAGGCTCAGTTCACGCTTGATCGTAATGCTGATTGCGCGGCTCGCCATTGGCTCCCAGTTTGAAGATTAGGCCCCAAGAACAAAATGGAAACTCTTCTCGACGGGGCGCCGTTGTGGCGCCACCCTGGCGCCATGCTTCCCGATTCGAAACCCACCAATGTCCGCTCACTCGATCGCATCAATCTGCGGCTCAGCGCTGATACCTTCGAGGCGATCGACGCCGCCCGCGCTGCGCGGCCTGGCGCGATCTCGCGCAACACCTGGATAACCGAAGCCATCGAAGAAAAGCTGGCGAGGATGCCGGCGGAAGACAACGCCGCGGAGGGCCTTAGGTCACATGCCTAAGTTCTACGAGTTCTTCGCCGGCGGCGGCATGGCGCGCGCGGGGCTTGGCCAAGGTTGGACCTGCCTGTTCGCCAACGACTTCGACCACAAGAAAGGCCTGACCTACCAAGCCAATTGGGACTGTACAGGCGAGCTTAAGATCGGCGACGTCCGGGAGGTCGCTCTGGACGATCTCCCCGGCGTTGCCGACCTCGCCTGGGGATCCTTCCCTTGCCAGGACCTGTCCCTGGCAGGCGGCGGCGCCGGCCTCAAGGGAGAGCGCTCGGGAACCTTCTACCCGTTCTGGGACGTGATGAAGTCGCTGATGGCGGATGGCCGCGCGCCGAAGATCATCGCGCTCGAGAATGTCTGTGGCACGCTGACGTCGCATGGCGGCCGGGACTTTGAAGCGATCTGCAAGACATTCGCCGACGCCGGCTACCGTTATGGCGCCCTGGTCATCAACGCCGCGCTCTTCGTTCCACAGTCGCGCCCGCGGCTCTTCATCATCGGCGTGCATGAGGACGTGGTCGTAGACGACGCGCTGCTGTCGCCGGGGCCGATCGCGCCCTTCCATACACCAGGCCTCTGCCGGGCGATCGAGGGGGTCAGCAAGACGGCGCGACGCAGGATGGTGTGGTGGAACATCCCCTCACCTCCCCGGCGCAATTCCACCTTCGCCGACGTCATCGAGGAGGCGCCGACCAGCGTCGAGTGGCACTCGCCGGCCGAAACTCGGCAGGTGCTGGGCATGATGTCGCCGATCAACCTGGCGAAGGTCGAAGCCGCCAAGCGCGCCGGCCGCCGGATGGTGGGCGGCATCTATCGCCGGACGCGCCAGGATGAGGCGGGTGCCAAGGTGCAGCGCACCGAGGTCCGGTTCGATGACGTCGCCGGCTGCCTCCGTACGCCGGCCGGCGGCTCCAGCCGTCAGGTCATCATCGTCGTCGACGGCCCCAAGGTTCGGACCCGCCTGATCTCCGCACGTGAAACCGCCCGGCTGATGGGGTTGCCCGACGAGTACAAACTGCCGCGCAACTACAACGAGGCCTATCATCTGACAGGCGACGGCGTGGCGGTCGATGTTGTGCGGCACCTGGCCGAGCACATTTTTGAGCCCTTGCTCGGGCTCGGCGAGACGGCGCGGCGGGCAGCGTGAACGTCATCCCCTGCGAGCAGGACCCTCAGCTCCGAGCCGAGATCGAACGGTTCGCCGAGGTCCTCAAGACACAGGCTCACCTGCTGGGCGACCATGGCCTGGGGGAGAAGGACTTCTATCGCTCGCCCATTTTTCGCGGCGCCATCGAGAAGGTGCGCGGCGAATTCTCGGCGACCATGAGGGGGAAGCGGGAGTTTGTTCAGCACGTCCTCAACCACATGGAGGACGGCGGCCATATCCAGGGCTGGGATCGGACCAAGGCTGGCGCCCGCAACGACTACTATGTGCGACTGAAGAGCGGACGCACCGCGGTGATCGACCTCAAGGGCTGCCTGGACGGCGCCAACACGACCATTTTCGAGCGACCGCCCGAAGCCGACGAGTTCATCACTTGGAGCCTCTGCACCAATGTCGGCGCAGATCCGCGGCGGAACGCCTGGTCGGGCCTGCACACGCGTCTGGGCGCCGAGATGATCGCCCGCAACCAGCGCGTCGATGGTCTCGTCATCTGGGACATGATTTGCGGTACGATCGGCCGCCCCTGTCCGAAGCTCAAAAGCCTTCCGGAAGCCACACGACTGACGCGCCTTGGCCCCTTCGAGACCCCGCCGCCCTGTCTCTACGTTCTCCCCGCTGACATCCCGACGCACGAGAAGCCCCTCGCGACGGCCCAATCGCTCGACGGCGTCGAACTGCTCGCGGCGTTTCATGCCGCGTTCGGCGGCCTCGACGAGGAGGTCCATTACGTCGACTTCGAGCTATCCGGCTCTGACGAAGAGCGCTTCCGCCGCACGACCATCCGTCGCGCAGGCGTCGTGCAGCACGCGTCCGACATGACCGCGATGCGCCGTGTCTGACCCCCGCGAGCTCTTTCCCCGGGATCCGGATGCGACCAATGTCCCGCCGTTCGAAACCGACGACCTTCGCACCCAGCTAGCCCGCTTTCTCGACTCGCCCTTCGCCGATCCGAGCGGAGGTTCCATGAAGGTTGGCGACTACCAGTGGGGCGTTTACGCCTTCTTTGACTACGATGGGGAGCCGATCTACGTCGGCCAGACCCGGGAGCGGGTTCGTGTGCGCATCCGCCGGCACCTGACCAATCAGCGCACCGACGCGGTGGCGATGTCGGTCTTGGATCCCTTCGAGGTCCTTGACATAGAGGTCTGGCCGCTCCCCGAGCTCGAGGGCGTGAACAAGAAGGACGCCGCGGCCAAGGCCAAGCTGAACGCCCTCGAGCGGCTCATCACCGAGGAGGCCGTCGAACGCTCACGCTTCAAGGCGATCTTGAACGAGAAGGACCCGCCTGTCGGCGCGGTGACGGTGACCGCGCCGCCCTCGTTTCGCGCCCGCGTGGTGTCCGATCGGGTCTTCGAGCTTCGGCGGCACCCCGACTTTCGGCTGGCGCGCCGGGCCCTGATCATTTCGCGCCTCGCCCAGGTGATCTCGGAGCGAGAGGTCCAAGGGGGATTGCGGCGTGTGCTGCTGACCCAGGCCAAACGCATGCAGTGGCTCTCGGAGCGGCGATACCAGGCGCTCGGCGGCGCCGCCTCCGTCGCAACCGAGGGCGACGAGGACGCGGAGAGCTGATGGCCGCCGCTCCCCAGCAGGTCCCTTCCGACGCGGAGGTTGAGCAAGCTGTCCGTAATTTTCGCGCCGCCATCGACGCCGCAGGGCCAAAGCCCTGGGCGGAGAAATTCATCCCCTTTCCGCGCGGGGCCTGTGGGCACGCCACTGAACTCCTGGGACGCTATCTAATCGACCATCTTAGCATCAGGCCTGACTACGTGAGCCAGGACGCTAACGAGGACATCGGAGGATGGCAGGCCTCCCACGCTTGGCTGGAGTGGAACGGGCTGACCATCGACATCACCGGTGACCAGTTCGGCTGGGCGCCGGTGATCGTCACCCGCCACCCCGTGAATCATGGGCGGGGCGTCCAAAGAGCCAGGCATCCGGTCTGCCTCAGGCATCAGCAGGATTGGTGGGCGCGCGAGTGCGGCCCGCTCTGGCTCGCCATCGCGCCGCACCTAACGCCAATTCTGCCGGCGCGGCCTCGACAGCATTCGCGATGAGCATCTGGCACGGTCCGCTCCTACGATCTGACGGCGACCTTCGGCCTTAGGGTTGGGCTGCCGACGGCGGAGCGCTACGGGCCCGGACCTCAACGACGAGGACCAGGGGCGACCTTCGCGCAGCAGGCCGCCCGTGAGCGCCAAGGGAATCGCGGTAATCTTGAGGGCTTTGGGGCCTGACCAAAGGGGCGGCTGGGTATGGATGCTGCCACTCGCGCGCGCGCAAACCTGATCGGAAAGATGGACGCTGACCTGGCAGCGATGCTGCCTCAGGTTCTCGAAGAGACAGAGATCGCGTCCCAGGCTTCCCTGAACGCGACAATCGGTGGCAAGGCGGCTCAGTTCATTGATCTCCACCACGAGGTGATCCTTTCGCCCGAGCAGTACGTCATGCTTTATATGCGTGGCTTCAAGCGGGCGATGTCGCCAGTCGATGCGCCTCGCCCGGATGCGAACCGCCGCAACTTCGAGAAGTTTCGGGCCTCGAAGGCGGCTCAAGCCTACTTCCTGTTGTTCCTGAAGCGCTCCTATCTGAAGCATTTCGCTGAGTTGAGCCGGAAGCGGCCGCCCCTTGAGGAATCGGAGGTCTGGATCGGTCAGAACCGCGCCCACTACGGGCTGTTGGTCACGCCGATTTGGCGTGAAGACCGGTTGGAGTGGTGCAACGACCGAAGCGAGATCCGCCACTTCCCGAAACTCTACTGGACGATCGGCCACGTCCTGCGGACCGGCCTGGTCGTGCCTGGCGACCCGGATAGGATCACGTTTCGGCAAGTCGACGACTACCTCACGTTCTTCAAGAACGTCCTTGTGCGCGCCTCGTTCTCGCCGCACGAGCGTGGGATTGCCGAGCGCTATGTCGCATACGTTCGCGCGGCGGCCGTGCCCGAGAGCGTCCCGCTTTTGATCCCGGAGTTCCGATATGGCGGCACTGCAGCTGCGCACCGCTACCGCCTGGACTTCTGCATCGTAGACCCGTTCACGATGCGCAAGGTCGGGTTTGAGCTCTCTCCATGGTCGACGCATGGACGCCTCACCGGCATCGCCGCCCTGACACAGGCAGAAGTGAACGATATCGCGCGAGGCAATTTTGAACGCGAGATGGCGAAACATAAGGCCTTCTTCCGAGAGCACGGCGTCTACGCCCTGATCTACACCGATGCCGACCTCCTGGATCTCGACAGGGTCTTCGACGGCATGAAGCAGTATCTCGCTCCCGTCGACGCGATCGCGCCGCTTGATCATCACCTGCTGGATGGCTTTTTTGCCTAGCCCACCAGCTTGGTCAGCACCCGCGGGCGTTCTGGGCGTCTCTGACGAAACACGTCAGACATCGTCAGCGTCGCGTTCGCATCCTGGCGCTTAGGCGTTCGCCAGCGCCCTGGCCGCGGAAGGTCCCTTCCGCGGTTTGGGTTTCTTCCGCACATTGATCGCCGCTGCATCAAGGGTGTTCTTGATGTGGGTTGCGTAGAACTTCTCGATCATCTCCACGCTCGTCCGGCAGTTCTTGGCGATCTGGTAGATGTCGGCGCCCTCCATCAGCCGCAGGCAGATGTAGGTGTGGCGCAGACTGTAGGCCGTGCGCGGATTGCCGTCGCGATCGGTCTTCAGGGCGAGCTCGTGAAGGACGGCGTTCAGTAGCTCGCGCTGCACCTTCCCGAACACTAGGTCGGTCGGCTTGCCGTCTTTGCGCTTCTTCACCCGCTGGAACGGCAGCACCGCGCCCGGCATGCTCTTGCAGAAACCGACGCCGCGCTTGCCGCGCACCTCGATCTCGAGGATGCGCTCGCCGGTGTTGTCATCCACCACGACCTGGACGTCGCGAAACTCCAGGCGGCAGGCCTCATCGGGCCGCAGCCCGGTGTTGACCATGAAAAGCACGTAGTCGTGGAATTGCTCGCACTCGCCGCGCCAGCGCTCGTTCTTCGGGTTCCTGGCGCGTTCGCGCGTCGCCTCGTAGAGACGTTTGTACTCCTCGGGCGAAAACCAGGCGCGGTGCGAGACCTTGCCTGAGGCCTTGTAGGGCGCCGACATGTCCGGCAGGGCCGAGATCCAGCCCTTTCGATTGGCGCTCTTCAGCACCTGGCGAAGCGTCACCAGTTCCTTGTGCAGGGTGCTGCGCGCCGGCCTCTTGAAGACGCGCTTACGGCCCTTGGGCGCGCGAGCGCGCCCCTCAGGGCCGGCTGGCGGCTTGAGGCGATGGACCCTGTATTCCTGGATGCGGCCGGCGGTCACCTCGTCCAGGCCGCAATCGCCGAAGAACGGAAGCAGGTAGAGGTCCAGGTGCCTGGACTTCGAGGCAACGTGCTCGGCGTTCCGCTCGCCGAGCGTCATGATCTCGTATTCCGAAACGAAGGCGCTGGCCGCCTCTCGGAAGGTCCGAACACCAGCGCGCCGACGCACATGGGCGGTCCGGCGATCGGGTTCGGCAAGCGCAGGCGCCGCGTCAGCAGCCTCCACGACCTGCCCGCCGCGCCGTCGGACGCGATCCTCAGCGAACCGATCGAGCGACCAGTCCCGTGCGAACTCCAGCGCGAGCACAATGTTGTCTTGCCGGGTCGTGACGCGATGATTGCGGCCGCCCAGGAACACCGAGCACTGCCAGTAGCGGGTGTTGGGCCGCCGATAGACGTGCACGCGCCCGTCCATGATCGTGTGGCTCTCGGCCGCGGCCGATGGGGTCCGCGTCGTCATCGACCTGCCCTCCGACGAACGAACAGGTCTACCGCGGCTCGATCGAGAGGCCGGGCGCGTAAGCCTACGGCTCGGCGCCCGGCCGAACGGCCATGTGCAACAAACTGTGCAAGCGCTCGCTCAAGCCAGCCTGTTTCCTGCCAAGCACTTATGCGTCGAAAAGTCCGATACGAGAGACGCAGCGGCGGATTATCGGACTTCTGCGCCCGCTTATCGGACCTTGAGCCGATCAGGCCGCGAAAAGCGGCAACATGTGCAAGACATGTGAAATGCCAAATTCCGCATAAATGTTTGATTTTAAAGCATTTTCCTGAAGACATCGCCTTTTGAGTCCGGCGCGTCTACCAGTTTCACCACGCCCGCATGCGTGAGGGCGATCCGTTTATCAAGCGCCGGCCGCGAAGGCTAGCCGCGCGACGCCGGCGCAACGCATACGCCGATCCTGCCCACAGCAGTCGGTTAAGCTCTCGACGCGGCCACGCCAAAATGATAATCATTCTCAAGAGTGCGCGTAGGGATTTCTGGATGAACACTATCTCGACCCGGCCGGGGGCCGCTGGAGCCGCCACGGAGGGCGTCGTCGTGCGCCTGAGCGAGGCGTCAGTGGGGGATGCGGGCGTGATCCTGGAAGTCCGCGCCGAGCACAGCTCGACCGCGCACGGCGTCGGCGTCGAGGAACTGCAGCGGCGTCTGCTCGAGTTCGGCTTTGTCGAAGGCGCGAACATCGAAGTCATCCACGAAGGCGCCATCGGCCGCGATCCGATCGCCGTGCGTCTCGACGACATGCGCGTGGCGCTGCGCCGCCGCGACGCCGAGGACGTCTATGTGCTGCTGGGCAAGCCCGCGCCATGAGCGAGACCCTGTCCCCCGCCCGCATCGCCCTGGTCGGCAATCCGAACTCCGGCAAGACCGCCCTCTTCAACGCCCTGACCGGCGCCCGCCAGAAGGTCGCCAACTACGCGGGCGTCACGGTCGAACGTAAGCAGGGCGTGGTCACCTCGCCCGCCGGCCGCCAGCTGATGGTGCTGGACCTGCCCGGCACCTACTCGCTGCGCGCGCGCAGCCCGGATGAAGCGGTGACCCGCGACGCGGTGCTCGGCCGCCTGGCAGGCGAAGTGCCGCCCGAGATCGTCGTCTGCGTCGCCGACGCCACCAACCTGCGTCTGGTGCTGCGCCTGGCGATGGAGCTGAAGCAGGTCGGGCGTCCGATGGTGCTGGCGCTCAACATGTACGACATCGCCCAGCGCCAGGGCCTGCGCATCGACCTCGAAGGGCTGTCGCGCGAGATCGGCGCCCCGATCGTCACCACCGTCGCCACCCGCAAGCGCGGCATCGAGGACTTGCTGAACGAAGTCGACGCCCTGGTTGCGGCCGGCCATCTGGGCGGCGAGAACGTCTGGCGCGAGCCCAACGCCGCCGAGATCCGCAAGGCCCACGCCGAAGCCCAGCGCATCGTGCGGACCTATGTCCGCCCGCCCGAGCATCCCGACACCTGGACCGGCCGCATCGACTCCGTGCTGCTGCACCCGGTCGCCGGCCTGGCGATCCTGTTCGGCCTGCTGTTCCTGATGTTCCAGGCCGTGTTCACCTGGGCCGGTCCGGCCATGGACGGCATCGAGGCGCTGTTCGGATGGCTGGGCGCGGCGGTCGCACAATACATTCCCAACGAATTGCTCCAAAGCCTGGTGGCCGACGGGCTGATCGCCGGCGTCGGCAGCGTGCTGGTCTTCCTGCCGCAGATCCTGATCCTGTTCTTCTTCATCATCCTGCTGGAAGACCTGGGCTACATGGCCCGGGCCGCGTTCCTGATGGACAAGATCATGGGCGGGGCGGGCCTGCACGGCCGCGCCTTCATCCCGCTGCTGTCCTCGTTCGCCTGCGCGATCCCGGGGATCATGTCGACGCGGGTGATCGACTCCAAGCCGGACCGGATCACCACCATCCTGGTGGCCCCGCTGATGACGTGCTCGGCGCGCATCCCGGTCTATACCTTGATCATTGGCGCGTTCATCCCGAACACTCAGGTCTGGGGCCTTTTCAGCCTGCAGGGGCTGGTGATGTTCGGCCTCTACGCCACCGGCATCGTCAGCGCTCTGCTGGTGTCCTTCGTGACCCGCCGGTTCTTCTGGCGCAGCACGGTCGAGCCGTTCCTGATGGAGCTGCCGACCTACAAGCTGCCGGAGCCGAAGAGCGTGCTGCGCAACCTGCTGGTCCGCGCGCAGATCTTCATCAACCGCGCAGGTCGCATCATCCTGCCGATGATGATCCTGATCTGGGTGCTGTCGACCTTCCCCTATCCGCCGGAAGGGGCGACGGAGCCGGCTATCGATTACAGCTTCGCCGGCATCATCGGGAACTTCATCCAGCCGCTGCTGGCCCCGATCGGGTTCAACTGGCAGATGTCGATCGCCCTGATCCCCGGCATGGCCGCGCGCGAGGTGGCGGTCGCCACGCTCGGCACCGTCTACGCCGTCGGCGACGCCGAGAACAATATCGGCGCCCTGGCCACCACGCTGTCGCACCACTGGTCGCTGGCCACCGGCCTGTCGTTCCTGGCCTGGTACGTCTTTGCGCCGCAATGCGCCCCGACGCTGGGCGTGGTGAAGCGCGAGACCAACAGCTGGGTCTGGCCGACCGTGATGTTCGTCTACATGGTGACGCTGGCCTACACCGCCTCGTTCATCGTCTACCGCACGGCCGTGGCGCTCGGGGGCGGCTGACGCCGCCGCAACCTGAAGGCGATATTAATCACGCCCATTAACCCTCCGATAAACCGGCGGTTCTAGCGTTCCATCATTGGGTGGGGACTAGAATGGACCAAACTCTCAAGCAACCGCGGCGCAAGGCCGCCAAACGCCCGACGAGCGAACATCTCGTCGAGCGCATCCGCGAGACCCTTCTGTACTTCGGTGGCGAAGCCCACCGTCGCGACGTGATCGCCAACGTCGCGCGCGAGGTTGGGGTCGATGTGAAGAACATCCCGGAAGACTTCGAAAGCGCCGTGATCGTCTCCTTCGAGGAGATCTGGCGCGACGAGGCGCGCCGCGCGCTCTACGGCTTCCACCTTCGCTTCGGCGAGGGGTCGCACCGCTGGGGCCTGAAGGCCGCCACCGCGCACTAGGTCAACGAACGCCCAACCCGGGATCGGCCAGCGGCGGCGCGCCGCCTGCCAGGGTTCCGGCCGCGTGCTGCAGGCGCGCCAGCAGGCGCTTGAGCTGGGCGACCTCGGCCGGCGCGAGCCCGCAGATCAACGCCGCCTCATAGGCCAGCGCCAGCGGCGCGATCTCAGCGTGCAGCCGCCGCCCCCCGTCGGTCAGCGTCAGGACGTGCGAGCGGCCGTCGGACTCGTTTTCCGAACGCGCGATCAGCCGCCGGCCGGCAAGGCCGCGCGCCGCGCGGCTGACCGTCACCTTGTCCATGACCGTGCGGGCGACGATCTCGCGCTGGGTCAGGCCGCCGTCCTCGGCCAGCACGCACATCAGCCGCCATTGCGGCACGCTGAGCGCGAAGCGGTCCTCGTAGGCCCGGGCGATCAGGCCGCTGACCGCGTTCGAGGCCACCGATAGGCGGTAGGGCAGATAGGAGTCGAGCTGCAGGGACGTCGCCGCCTGGTCGTCCTCGACGATATGGGATGGTCCGATCATGACGCCGCCACGCGCTGTTCGATCGCTCCGAAGATGGAATGCCGACGCGCGTCGCGCATCTCAATGCGCACCTCGTCGCCAGCCTTCAGGAACGGCGTCTTGGGCTCGCCTTGGGCGAGGGTTTCGACGGTGCGCAACTCGGCGAGGCAGGAGTAGCCGACTCCGCCTTCGGCGATCGTTTTTCCTGGACCGCCGTCCGGCCCGCGATTCGACACGGTGCCCGATCCGATGATCGTGCCCGCTCCCAGGGCGCGGGTCCTGGCCGCGTGGGCGATCAGCGTCCCGAAATCGAAAGTCATGTCGACGCCGGCGTCCGCGGCGCCCAGCGGCGCGCCGTTCAGCTCGACCTCCAGCGCGCCATGCAGCTTGCCGTCCTTCCAGGCCTCGCCCAACGCGTCGGGCGTCACCGCCACCGGCGAGAAGGCCGAGGCCGGCTTGGACTGGAAGAACCCGAAGCCCTTGCCGATCTCGCCCGGGATCAGATTACGCAGCGAGACGTCGTTGCAGAGCATCACCAGCCGGATCGCCGCGAGCGCCTGCTCGCGGCTGGCGCCTAGCGGCACGTCGCCGGTCACGACCGCGATCTCCCCCTCCATGTCGCAACCCCAGGCCTCGTCCGCCAGTGGGATCGGGTCGCGCGGGCCCAGGAACCCGTCGGAGCCGCCCTGGTACATCAGGGGGTCGGTCCAGAAGCTGTCGGGCATGTCGGCGGCGCGGGCTTTTCGCACCAGCGCAACGTGGTTCACGTAGGCCGAGCCGTCGGCCCACTGATACGCCCGCGGCAGGGGACTGGCGGCCTCGTGCTCGTGGAACCTTTCACGCGGGATCGAGCCGTGCTCCAGGCTCTCGGCCAGGCCGCGCAGCAGCGGCTCGGCGGTCTCCCAGTCATCGAGGGCGGCCTGCAAGGTCGGGGCGATGGCGCTCGCATCGGCGCACCAGGCGAGATCCTGCGAGACGACGACCAGACGGCCGTCACGTCCCCCCTTCAGAGAGGCGAGCTTCATTCATTCCTCCCGGCCCACCGTACGTGTCACGCGCACGCCGCTTTCGTAGGCTTCGGGGAAGTAGACCACGACCTCGACGCAGATGTCTCCGCCCGGCTCGCCGACCCACAAATAATTGCGCTCGAAGCACACATCCCGACCGGCCGGAGTGTAACCCTCGTAGGTGTCGCCCCAGGGCGTGCAGGCGGCCATGTCGCGCCGGCCCAGCGAGCAGGCGCGCTCCATTTCCTCTTCGGCGGCTTCGGTCAGGTCGAGTTGCGGATCGATATGGGCCATGCCCCTAACTTAGGGCTCGTCCTTGTAGATGCCCACCGTCAGCGCGCGGCCTTCGGCGGCGCTGGCCCGATACATGCCCGAGGTGTTGTAGCTCCAGGCGATCTGGCCGTCGGGCGCCACGGCGATGACGCCGCCGTCGCCGCCGAGGGCGGTGAGCTGCTTCTGGATCACCTCGTCGGCGGCGGCCTGCAGGCTCATGCCCTTCAGCTCGACCAGGGCGCAGACGTCGCGGGCCACGGTGAGGCGGATGAAGTACTCGCCGGTCCCCGTCGCCGAGACCGCGCACGACTGGTTCGAGGCGTAGGTGCCCGCGCCGATGATCGGCGCATCGCCCACCCGGCCCAAGCGCTTGCCCGTCGTGCCGCCGGTGGAGGTGCCGGCCGCGACGTTGCCATGGCTGTCCAATGCGACGACGCCCACCGTGCCCTTCTTGCCCTCGTCGTGGGCCAGGCCCTGGGCCGGATCGGGCGCGCCGCCGACCGGCTTGCGCGGGATCGGCAGACTATTGGCCTTCAGGAAGCTCTCCAGGCTCTTCCACCGGCGCTCGGTGAAGAAGTAGCTCGGGTCGACCTGCTCCAGGCCCTGGGCCTTGGAGAAGGCGTCGGCGCCGGACCCGATCATCATCACGTGCGGCGACTTATCCATCACCGCGCGAGCCAGCGAAATCGGATGGCGGGTGCGGGTGACGCCGGCGACGGCGCCGGCCCGCAGGGTCTGGCCGTCCATCATCGCAGCGTCCAGTTCGTTGCGGCCCTCGGCGGTGAACACCGCCCCGCGGCCGGCGTTGAACAGCGGGTCGTCCTCCAGCAGGTGGATGGTCGCCTCGATGGCGTCCATGGCGCTGCCGCCGTCCTTCAGCACCTTGGCGCCGACCTGCGTCACCTTGGTCATGGCCGCTCGGTAGGCCTTCTCCTGCTCGGGCGTCAGCTGGCTGCGCTCGATCACCCCGGCCCCGCCATGCACGACGATCGCCCACTTGGGCGCAGGTTGCGGGGCGGCGTGGGCCTGGCTGGTCATCAGGGCTGTGATTGCTGCGGCGATAGCGAGGACGCGCATGGTCCCTCCTTGGCGGGCGTGGAAAGACATATTGCGGCGGAGGCCATGTCAGGAGGAGGAATTGCCCGAGCGTGCGGGCCGAGACAAGCGCCCATCGGCCTGCTAGCTAGACGGCGAACGTCGGGCCGGATCAGCATGTTTCGCAAATTGTACGACTGGGTCATGGGCTTGGCCGGTTCCCGCCACGCCCCTGCGAGCCTGGCGGTCGTCTCCTTCGCCGAAAGCTCGTTCTTCCCGATCCCGCCGGACGTGATGTTGGCGCCGATGGTGCTGGCGCGGCCCGATCGGGCCTTCGTCTATGCCGGAATCTGCACCGCCGCCTCGGTGGTGGGCGGGCTGCTCGGCTACGCCATCGGCTTCTATCTAGAGCCGGTCGGCATGTGGCTGCTGAGCCTGATGGGCCACCCGGACGGCAAGGCGGCATTCGAGAAGTGGTTCGCTGACTGGGGCCTGTGGGTGATCCTGATCAAGGGCGCGACCCCGATCCCCTACAAGCTGGTGACCATCACCGCCGGCCTGGCGCAGTTCTCGCTGGTCACCTTCATCTGGGCGTCGATCCTGACCCGCGGCCTGCGGTTCTTCGCGGTCGCCGCGATCCTGAAGTACTTCGGCCCGGCCATGCTCGCCGAGTTCGAAAAGCGCATCGCCCTCTACGGCACGCTCGGCCTGATCGCGCTGGTCGGCTTGATCGTCGTGCTCAAGGTGCTCATCTGATCGCTTGGGGCGGTGAAGCTTTTGAGGTCTTATCCCGCCGATGAGCGCGTTGCTTAAACCCTTCCTCGAACGCTGGCGGCTGACCGCGCTGGTCGCCTCGCTGGCGATGCTGGCGACCGCCCACGCGTTCGAGACCTTCGGCGGCCTGGCGCCTTGCGCCCTCTGCCTGCGGGCGCGGGAGGTCTATTGGGTCGCGGCTGGATTGGCCCTGGCCGGCATGCTGGTCACCCGGATGCGGGCCGGCGCCCGTTGGCGCTGGGTGTTCGACGCCGCCCTGGCGGCGGTGTTCGCCTTCGGCGTCGGCCTGGCGGTCTACCATTCGGGCGTCGAGTGGAAGTGGTGGCCCGGCCCGACCGCCTGTTCGGGCGGCGGCGGAAGCGTCAGCGCCGGCCAGATGGCCGACCTGCTGGGCGGCGCCAAGATCGCGCCGCCGGCCTGCGACAAGGCCGCCTGGGTGTTTCTGGGCCTGTCGATGGCCGGCTGGAACGCCCTGGCCTCGCTGGGCCTGACCGTGCTCAGCTTGCTGGCCGTGCGTCACGAAAGAAGGAAGCTGTCATGAGCGACAAGCCGATCCCCCCGCGTCCCGGCGCCGGCGCAATGAGCGGCCGGCTGGCCGAGATCCTGCGCGTTGACCACGCCGGCGAACTGGGCGCCGTGCACATCTATCGCGGCCAGCTGGCCGTGCTGCGCGCCGGCAAGGGCCGCGAGCGGATCTCCGGCCAGCTCGCCGAGATGGAAAAGGACGAGATCGACCACCTCCAGCGCTTCGACAAGCTGCTGAACGAGCACAAGGTGCGGCCGACGGCCATGGCGCCGCTCTGGCGGGTGGCCGGCTTCGCGCTGGGCGCCGGCACCGCGCTGCTCGGCGAGAAGGCCGCCCACGCCTGCACCGAGGCGGTCGAGGACGTGATCGAGCGCCACTACGCCTCGCAGATCGCCGAGCTAGAGAATCGCGAACCCGAACTCGCCGCCGAACTGGCCAAGTTCCGCGACGAGGAGATCGCGCACCGCGACCACGCCCTGGAAGAAGGCGCCCGCGAGGCGCCCGGCTATCCGCTACTGGCGGCCGTGATCCGCGCCGGCTGCCGCACGGCCATCAAGATCAGCGAGAAGCTATGACCGAAGCGGAGATCCTGGAACTGCGCAGGGGGGCCGAGGCCCCGGTCGCCGCCGTCATGGGCGACATCGGCGCCGTCGCCCAGGATCTTTCCGCCGCCTTCTCCACCGATCCGGTCTTCAATTGGTTTCTGCGCGCCGACGCCAGGCACGACTCCGCACGTCTGAAGCTCTTCCAAGTGCTGATCGCCATGGGCTTGACCGACGGCGAAGTGTTCCGCCCGGCCTCCGGCGGCGCGGCCTCGATCTGGCTGCCGTCCGAGAGCCTCGGTCCGACGCCGTTCCTGCAGGAGCTGCGCGCCCTGCCCCGGATCATCGGTGCGACCGGCATCGCCCGTCTCTCGCGGATGTCGGCCATGCGGCGGATGATGGACGCCCACCACCCGAAGACCCCGCCCCACGCCTATCTCTGGTTCCTCGGCGTTCGGCCGGAGGCCCAGGGCCTGGGGGTCGGCTCGCGGATGCTGGCGGCGGGCCTCGCCCGCGTCGACGCCAAGGGCCTGCCGGCCTATCTCGAAAGCTCCAGCCCGGCCAACGTCCCGCTCTACCGCCGTCACGGATTCGAAGTGGTCGAGGTGCTGAAGGCCCGGCCAGACGCGCCCGAAATGTGGGCGATGTGGCGCGAGGCCCGCCCCGCCGAGTGAGCCTGCTGCTCGCCTATCTGGGCCTGGCCAACCTCGCCGCGTTCGCGGCGATGGGCTGGGACAAGTCCTGCGCCGAGCGTGGCGAGCGCCGAATCGCCGAACGAACCTTGCTCGCTTTCGCGGCCGCCGGCGGCGGTCCGGGCGCGGTGCTGGCCCAGCAGGTGTTCCGCCACAAGACCCGCAAACAGCCCTTCGCCAGCGTCCTATACGCGATCCTCATAGCCCAGCTCGCCCTGACCGTGTTCCTGCTGCGCCAGGCTCCCCCGGTTTCGTAATCCGTTCATCGACCTGTCACCGCGCCGTCGTCCGGCCTCCCTACTGCTCCGCCCGTTTTTCAGTTTTGGGGGGTGCAGATGCCTTTCGTTCCGCGTGTTTCCGGTTGCCTTGCCTTGCTTCTCGCCGGCACGGCGCTCTCGACGCCGGCCTTCGCCAACGACGACGCGGCCGCGGTGGAGGAGATCGTCGTCACCGGCCAGCGTGAGGCCCAGCGCGCCGCCATCGAGGTGAAGCGCGAGTCCTTCGTGGTCGCCGACGTCGTCTCGGCCGACGACATCGGCAAGCTGCCCGACCACAACACCGCCGCCGCCCTGCGCCGCATTCCCGGCATCTCGGTGATGGAAGACCAGGGCGAGCCCCGCTTCCCCGTCATCCGCGGCCTGCGCTCGACCTACAACCGCACGACCATCGACGGTGCCCTGGTCGCCTCGGTCGACGAAAGCGGCCGCACCGTGCCGATGGACATCGTCCCCTCGGTGATGGCCGGGCGGCTGGAAGTCATCAAGACGGTGACGCCGGAGAACGACGGCAACGCCATCGGCGGGGTCATCAACGTCACCACCCGCAGCGCCTTCGACATCGGCCGCCCGTTCTTCAACGGCATGGCCTCGTACGGCATGTACGAGCGCAGCGGCGACGTGCGCAACGACAAGCCGTCCTACCGCCTGGCCTTCGCCACCGGCACGACCTTCGGCGACCAGGACCAGTGGGGCGTGGTGGTCGGCGCCTCGCACGAGCAACTCGACTACGACATCCCGCAGGTCGAATCCCAGGACCCGTCGGTGCGCGAGTACACCGCCGCCGGGGCCCCGGTCGCCTCGGGCGCGCCGACCGGCAACGGCATCCAGGTGCCGACCTATCAGCGGCTGTTCTGGTACAACAACACCAAGCAGCGCAGCGGCGTGAACGCCAAGATCGAGTACCGCCCGACGGATGATTTCCGCTGGGAAGCTGCAGGCCTGTTCTCGCGCATGGAGGACGACGAGGAGCGTATCGAGTACCGCCTCGAGCCGCTCGGCAACGTCGCAAACCAGACCCCGACCAGCGGCTACTTCGCCCGCGGCCGCGGCGTGATCCAGCTGAACCAGCCGATCACCAAGCGCGAGATCGGCCTGCTGCGCAGCGGCTTCGAGTGGACCTTCGCGCCGCAGTGGACCGCCAGCGGCGACCTCGTCTACTCGCAGGCCGGACTGGAAGTCCCCAACCATTCGGTCGAGTTCCGCACCGTCGACGCCCAGGGCGCCAACTACGCGTTCAACTACGACACCACCAATCCGCTGTTCCCGGTATTTACGCCGGTCAACGACGGGGCCGCCCGCAACCCGGCCAACTTCGTGCTGCAGCAGCACCGCGACTCGCTCACCAAGACTGACGAGACCACCGCCCAGGCGCGCTTCGACCTGGCGTTCGACGACGGTAACGCCGACGGCAACTTGAAGGCCAAGTTCGGCGGCCTGCTGCGCTCGACCGAGCGCGAGTTCAACTCCAGCCAGACCAACTATCGGGCCGGATCGGGCTTCGTTTACACCTTGGCCGAGGTCGACAAGCCGGGTCCGAGCGAGCTGATCGCCGGCCGCTACCTGCTCTCCCCGCGCATCGACGCGGGCGCGGCGATGGACTTCTTCAACGCCAACCGCAGCCGCTTCACCACGACGACCAATGCTCCGACCGGCGACTACAAGGTGCAGGAGGATATCTACGCCGCCTACGCCCAGGCCAGCTATGCGTGGGGCGACTTCACCGTCCTCGGCGGCGTCCGCTTCGAGCAGACCGAGGTCGAGTCCGACGCCGTGCGCAGCACCCGCGGCGTGCTGACCCCGGTCAGCAACTCGGGATCCTACGGCAACTGGATGCCCAGCCTGCACGTGGAGTGGAAGCCGCGCGAGGACCTGATCGTCCGCGCCGCCTGGACCAACACCATCGGCCGTCCCGACTACGGCTCGCTGGCCGCGACCGAGGGCATTAACTTCGACGGCAGCCAGCCGACCCTGTCGCGCGGCAATCCCGGCCTGAAGGCCCGCGAGAGCCGCGGCCTGGACCTGTCGGTCGAGTACTATCCGACCGACGGCATGATCTCGCTGGCGGTGTTCTCCAAGGACATCGAGAATGAGATCTTCACCTTGTCCTCGACCGAGACCCTGGACGTCGGTCGCGGCCCGGAGACCGTGCTGGTGTCGACCCCGCGCAACGCCGAGAGCGCCAAGATCCGCGGCGTCGAGTTCGCCGTCCAGCAGGCCTTCACCTTCCTGCCCGCGCCGTTCGACGGCTTCGGCTTCAACGGCAATATCACCTGGCTGGACACCGAGTTCACCTTCCTGACCTCGACCGGCCCCCGGGTCACCGGCCTTTTCCAGCAGCCGGAAATCACCACCAACGAGTCGATCTACTATCAGCGAGGTCCGTTCGAGGCCCGGGTGTCCCACAACTACATCGGCGGCCAGCTGGAGACGATCAACGACGCCAACCCCAACTCCGACCAGTACTGGAAGGGTCGCCACGTCTTCGACGCCAGCCTGTCCTATCGCTTCACCGACCGCTTCACGGTGTTCGTGGAAGGCCAGAACCTGTCGAACACCGGCCGCCAGGAAGTGACCGGCCCCGGCCGCCGCTACCTGCAGGAGTGGGCCAACTACGGCCGCACCTACTGGGTCGGCGCGGCGGTGAACTTCTAGGAGCCCGCGGGATGATCCGTTCGCTGATCCTGGCCGGGACGCTCGCCGTCTCGGCCCCCGCCATCGCCGAGGAAGCCGCCGCGCCCGCGCCGTCGCGTACGGCCGAGGTGCTGCGCCGCTATCCGGCCCCCGAAGCCCGGCAAGGCGTGGCGGTCGACGCCGCCCACGTCTACGCCGTCGCCAACTCGACCATCGCCAAGTACGACAAGAAGACCGGCGCCAAGGTCGCCGAGTGGAAGGGCGACCCGATCCGCTATCCGCACATCAACTCGTGCGCGGTGATCGCCAAGGAACTGGTCTGCGCCAGCTCCAACTTCCCGGCCGTGCCGCACTGGAGCGCCGTGGAGTTCTTCGATCCGGCGACCATGAAGCACCTGCGCACCGTCGCCCTCGGCCCCGGCCGCGGATCGATCACCTGGGTCGACCGCAAGGACGGCGCCTGGTGGGCGGCCTTCGCCAACTATGACGGCAAGGGCGGCGAGGCCCCGCGCGACCACCGCCACTCGGTGCTGGTCCGCTTCGACGACGAGTGGCGCCAGACCCAGAGCTGGAGCTTCCCGCAGTCGGTGCTCGACCGCTTCAAGCCGATGAGCTCGTCGGGCGGCGGCTGGGGGCCGGACGGCAAGCTCTACATCACCGGGCACGACCATCCGGAACTCTACGTCCTGGCCCTCCCGAAGGAAGGCGGCGCGGTGCTGGACCACCTCGACACCATCGGCGTCGCCACCGAGGGCCAGGCCATCGACTGGGACGAAAGCGAGCGCGGCGTGCTCTACGGCATCAGCCGCACCGGCCGCGAAATAGTCGCCCAGCGGGTCCTGCCCGCCAAGTAGACCTCAGGGCTGCGCTGCCGGGACTTCGCCCGGCGGCGCGCCCGTCTGCGGGTCGGCCCCTTCCTTGGGGCTGGTCAGGAACACCACCACGAACACCGCGAACGCCAGGGCCAGGATCCAGAGGATCGCCCGATGACCGTCCAGCCGCGAGCGCGGCCGTACGTTAGTCCGGCTCCCGTCCTGCGTATGTCTGGCCTGCGCCATGATGGTCGCTGCCTCCGCACGGGCAACCGCCCGCCACGCGGCGAAGTTCCCACCTCAGAACGGCTTGCCGATGAAGAAGTAGACCGCTGTCCGCCCGTCGTCCGCCGCCCCAGCGGTGATGAACACCGGGCCGATCAGGGTGTCGGCCGCCAGGAACACGTTCGCGCCCACCCGCACGTCGTTCGCCTCGGCGTCTCCATGCCGCGCCCAAACGTTGCCGACCGCCAGGGTCGCCCCGACATAGAGCGGCACGCTCATCAGGCTCTTGGAGCTGTCGGTCAGCTTGTAGCGGTACATGCCGCGCGCCACGGCGAAGGTCTCGCCCGTCAATTCCTCGACCGAATAGCCTGGGAAGCTGAACGGCCCGCCCAGGGTGAACAGCGAGGCCAGCGGCAGGTCGCCCTGAATCGTATCGCCGCCGGAGATGTTGAAGTTGAGCGCCTGGCGCCCCTTGCTGAAGGCGTAGATGCTGTCCAACCGCAGGGTCTGGAAGCCGGTCTCGCTTCCCAGCGCCTCCAGCCCGACGTTCCACTGCAGCCGTCCGCTCATACCGCGGCTGGGGAAATACGGATTGTCCAGCGTGTCGGCCCCGGCGGAGAAGGCCAATTGCCCCCATTTGAGATCGAAATCGCGCGGCGCGAGGTCGCCCTCCTGCAGCGAGGCCGATCCGCTCCCGAGGTCGACGCCAGCGCGCAGTTCGGCGATCGTCCCGAACTGGCGGCCCAGCGCCAGCGAAAGCAGGCCGTAGGAGGCATCGTACTCGCCCAGCCGGAACCCGGTGTCGTTGTAGACCTTGATCGGGCGCTTCTGCACCGATCCCATCACGTCGACGAACCAGCGCTGGTAGCTGTCGAGCACCTTGAAGTACTCGGCCGAGAATAATGTCCGCTCGCCTAGCGCGCCGACGAAGCGCGCCTCCGAGCCATAGCTGTCGAGCTGCACCAGCCGCAGTTCGGCGGAAAAGTCGAACTCCGTGCCGCTCTCGCTGGAGGCGGCGATGGTCACGCCGGGACGCAGGCGATTGGCGTCGCCGGGCCGCTGGACGGCGTTGACCACCAGGCCTGTCCGCCCGTCGGCGCCCTCCTCGATCCGGTAGTCGACGCGCGAGAACATGCCCATCGCGTAGATGTCGCGCATGGCCGTCCCGACCTCGTCAGGTTCCATCGGCTTGCCCACGAACGGCTCGATCCGCCGCAGCAGGATCTTGTCCGAAAGCCGGGAGTCGTTTTCGACCTTCACGTAGTCGATTGTCGGCGGCGGCTTGTCGACGCTGACCGCCGGCTGCGACGGGCCAAGCGCGGCGATTCGCTGCAGGCCGGCGAGCTGCTTTTCGGACGCCGCCTTGCCGATCGCGATGAACTCCGCACCGCGCTTGAAGTCTGTTGAAGACAGCTCCCCGGTGTTGACGCTGATCAGCACGTCGCCGGGCTTCAGCGTCGCCAGTTGCTGTCGTTCGTTAGCCAGTATCAGGAGGGTGACGGTCTGGCCGAGAATGCCGCCGAGGCTGCGCAGTTGGTCGGCCGCCAGCAACGGCGTCTGGGTGGCTACGACGATGACGACGTCGGCGCCCATATCCCGCGCCACGTCGATCGGCACGTTGTCCGACATGCCTCCGTCGACCAGCAGCTTGCCGTCCAGGCTGTAGGGCGCGAACACGCCCGGCACCGACATCGAGGCGCGCATGGCGCCGGCCAGTTCACCGCGGTCGAGCACCACCTTCTTGCCGGTCTCGATATCAGTGGCGACCGCTCGGAACGGGATCGGCAGGTCGTCGAAGGTCGGGACCGCGGCTCGCACTCGCACCAGCCGGCGCAGTTCGAGCAGCAGGTTGGCGTCCGAGATCAACGCGTCGGGCCTGCGCAGCCGCGTGCCGGCGAGTCCCACGCTGGCCTTGACCGGGAACGCCGCCTGCAGCTGCTTTTCACGATAGGTCAGCCCCTCGCGCGGCGGCGAGGTGTCGAAGATCAGGTCCCAGTCCATGGTCTCGATGGCGTGCTCGAGCTCGTTTCCGCTCATGCCCGAAGCATAGAGGCCGCCGACGATCGACCCCATCGAGGTTCCGACCACCAGGTCCGGACGGATGCCGAGCTTCTCCAGCGTCTGGATGGCGCCGACATGGGCCATGCCCATCGCACCGCCGCCCGACAGCACCAGGCCGATTTTTGGCCGCGCCGGCGCAGGCCGTTCCTGGCCGAAGGCTGGAGCGATCCAGACCCCGAGCCACATCACGCCGAGCATGCAGCCCAGGATCAGGAGGCGTTTGACGAGCGCAAGTGCATCCACGAGGGACATCCGGGCTCACCCTGTCGGCACAGCGATGGCGCCCATCGCGAAGTGACGGCGCCCGCTAAGGCCGCACGCGCCTTTGGATGCTCAGGCTACAGGCCGACGCGCCGCCAGCGGCATCGGGCGAAACCCCGAGTTGGCGGCGGCGAACGCCTAGAACCCGCGGGCGTCCAGCCACTCGCCGATCGCCGTCGTCGCCCGCGGCAGCAGGTCGGGGCGTTCGGCGTAGTAGTGGTCCGCGCCCTCGATGTGCACGAGGCTCTTGTCGGCCGAGGCGGTGGCGTCGAACAGGCGCTGCGCATGGCTGGGCGTGCAGGCGAGGTCGGCGGTGTTGTTGATCACCAGCACCGGGCAGGAAATCCGCCCGGCGTTGACCATCCCGTTGGCGCGGCTCTCGTCATAGCTCCACTGCGAGAGCCACGAGCGCAGAGTGGTAAAGCGGCCCAGCCCCACCGGCCCGTCGTTCACGATTTTCGGATCGCCGAGGTAGCAGGTGTAGGGCCGGCGATCGGACGGGTCCTGGCTCGGATCGGTCCAGCGGACGTCGCTCATGGTCCCCTGCACCACGAAGCAGCGCTCGGCGTCGGGATCGCCGGCCGCCTTCAGCGCGGCGAGCTGGTCCTTGGCCCAGGCGGTGATCCGCCGGTTGCGGTCGATCTGCGCCTGCCGGAACCGCTGCACGAAGGCCGCGGAATACGGCGCAGTCTCGGGGAACGCCGGGTCGTAGAGGTTGAGGCTCGGGTCGCGCTCGAACGGCCGGGATTCGTCGAGGATCGAAGGATCGAGCCATTCGGTCATGGTCACCGAGCGGCTGATGTGCGCGGCCAGCAGCAGTATCCCGTCCGCCGCCTGCAGCCCGGCCCCGGCGATATCGACCTCGTCGCCCGCCGGCGTGTGGGTGATGGTCGGGGTCTGCGCCTGGTCCTGATAGAACAACGACAGCGAGCCGCCGCCGGACCAGCCCCCGAGCACCACCTTCTCGTAGCCGAACCGCGTCTTCAGATCGGCGATGCAGGCCCCCAGGTCGAGGAGGCACTTCTCCATGATCAGCGCAGTGTCGTTTCCGCGGTAGCGCGGGTTGCAATAGATGACGTGCCGCCCGGCCCGCGCCAGGGCCGAGACCAGCGGCAGGAACGAGCCGCCACCGACCGGGTGGCTGAACAGGATGACGGTGTTCGAGTCGCCGACGTCCGGCCGCACCCTCATGCACTCGACGAACACCTGGCCGGTGGGCCCGCCATAAACCTCCTTCAGCCGGCTCTTGTCCGCATGGACAAAGCCGTAGGGCTCGCGAACCACCGCCATCCGTCCCTCCCTCGGGCGCGACTTGAGGCGCCTCCAATTTCTGACTACAAAATCAGAAAAGCTGATTACAGAGTCAATCGTCATGCCGCACGACGGTGAATGGGCCGCGACGACCAAGGGCGAAGCCACCGCCGCGCGCATCCGCGCGGTGGCGCTCGACCAGTTCTCGCAGCTGGGCTTCGAGCGGGTGACGATGGGCGGCATCGCCAAGGCCGCGCGCGTGTCGCAGCCTGCGCTGCACTATCACTTCGAGGACAAGGCCCACCTCTGGCGCAGCGCCATGCTCGGCCTGCGTGCGGTGATCCAGGAGGAAGAGCGGCTGATCGAGGCGGCAGCCGACGCGCCGGCCCTGACACAGCTGCGGGTGGCCATGCGCCTCTTCCTGCAGATCAGCTGGAAACACCCGGCGCTGGGGCGGATCGTGGCGCTGGAAGGCATGGCCGGGGGCGAGCGGCTCGAATGGCTGGACCGCCATCTGCTGGGCCCCCGCAACCGCCGGCTGGCCGCCATCGCCGCCGAGGCCGTCGCCGCCGGCGACCTGCTCCCCTACCCGCCCGAACAGGTCGTGGTGACGCTGCAGACGGCGGCCGTTGGTGTAATCAATCTCGCGCCGATGATGCGCACGACTTTCGACTGCGACGTCGCCGCGGGCCGCGAGGTTCACGACGAGATGATCCTGGAAGCCGTCCTCGGCGGCTTCCTGACTGAAAAGGGCCGCAGAGCCCGGGAGGAAGTCCAGTGACCCAGCATCCCAACGGCATTCACCACCTCGCGTTCATGGCCGCCGACATCAAGAAGCACATCGCCTTCTTCTCGGAGGTGATGGGCTGTCCACTGGTGGCGCTCTTCGACATGCACGGCGTGCCCGGCGGGCTGCACGCCTTCCTGCGCCTGAACGACCACTGCTACTTCTCGATCGTGCAGTTGCCGGCGGTGGCCGACATTCCCATCGAACTCGGCCGCACGCACGCGGGGTCCGGGGCGCTGCCGAGCGCGCCCGGCACGCTGCAGCACCTGGCCTTCGGGGTGGAGACGGAAGCCGACCTGATCGCTATGCGCGACCGCATGCGCAGCAAGGGTGTCAACGTCATCGGCCCCATCGACCACGGCATGTGCAAGTCGATCTACTTCGCCGGCCCCGACCAGATGACGCTGGAGGTCGCGACCTCGGAGAAGGCCCTCGACCCGGCCGCCTGGATCGACCCGGCGGTGTTGGCCAAGGCCGGCATTTCCCCGGAGGAGGCTGCCCGCTTCAAGGCGCCGGCCGCCTATGACGGCCCCTCGCCAGTGCCGCAGCCGCCCTACGATCCGACCATGCCGCACATGGTCTATCCGAAGGAGGTCTATGAGCGCCTGCTGGCGACGCCCGACGAGGTGCTGACCCAGATGGCCTCCTACACCGCCCCGCCGGTGGCCCAGGCTTAGAGATGAGCTACGACGGCGCCGACCCGCCGGTGGCCGAGCGCCGGATCCCGGCCGGCGGCGACTTCCTGTCGGCCCGGGCGCTGGCCGAACTGACGAGTCCGTAAGGTCGAGCGCGACAACATCGAAGCCGGCGGTCTCGAAGGCGCGATGCAGGACGCCGAGCGGCGACGTCGTCGAGCTCGATCCTGATCTAAGCCTCCAGCTCGATGTCCCAGTAGAGGTAGTCGAGCCAGCTCTTGTGTAGGTGGTGCGGCGGGAACCTCCTGCCGCGTTCCTGCAGTTCGAACGCCGTCGGGCGGCGCGGCGTGTGGAACGGGTGCATGTGCGCCTCGTGCGGGGTGCGCCCACCCTTCATCAGGTTGCAGCGCGCGCAGGCCGTGACGATGTTTTCCCAGGTCGTGCGCCCGCCGCGCGAGCGCGGAACCACATGGTCGAAGGTCAGGTCCTCGCCGGCCGTGCAGTACTGACAGCTGAAGGCGTCGCGCAGGAACAGGTTGAAGCGGGTGAAGGCCGGCGGTCGGTCCTGCGGCACGTAGTGCTTTAGCGACACCACGCTGGGCAGCTTCATCGCGAAGGATGGAGAGTGGACTTCCTGGTCGTAGGTCGAGACGACGTCGACGCGATCGAGGAACACCGCCTTGATCACCTCCTGCCACGGCCAGAGGGACAGCGGGTAGTAGCTGAGCGGACGGAAGTCGGCGTTCAGCACGAGGCAGGGCCAGCCGGACGGCGGGTGGTTAAGCACCTGCATGGTCGGCCCTCCGGGCGGGGGCGGTCCCCCCTATGTCGTACGCGTAGAGACTGAAGACAGGCCCCCTTTCGCGATCCGAACGCTCGGCGAATCGCCCACTGGGGGAATTCCCGTAGCCAGGGAATTATATGCCGGTTTTTGAGACAGCTCCATGAAATGAAGCTCGGCGGCCCCGTCCGGATGCGCAGGTCCAGACGGACGGGGCGCGCTGCCCAAGCATCAGGCGCCGACGACGGCGGTGGCGCCGGCCAGGCCAAGGCTGAGGGCGATGAAAACGACGCTGACGCTGGCGTCGAAGATGCGGCCGAGTTGGCTGAGGATGGTCATGGTCTTTGCTCCCTTGGCTTTTCCGGTGCGGCGGCGCCGCTCCCAGGTCCATCTGGACGATGTTTAGATAGGCCTAGATCTAAACGATGTACAGATACATTTTACAATGTAAGCTATTCAGAAATGCATGGAACCGCCTGGGACGCCTCCAGGCCCCGTTCAGCCCATCGCGTCGGCGGCCGCCGACGCCAGTCCGGGACCGGCGCTCCGGTGTTGGCGCAACAAAAAGGGGGCCGGAACCGGCCCCCTTCAGACGCTGACTGGAACGTTCGGCTGTTACGCGCCGACGGCGAGCGTGGCGCCCGCGAGGCTGACGCTCAGGGCGACCAGCACGACCGGCACGATGCGGTCGAAGAGACGTTCGAAGCGGTTGAAACGAGCGAGAGACATGACACACACCTTCCAAGTTGGAACCCTCGGGGGAGCGAGGGTCTAGCAATTTGAACACCGCTAAGATAACGGCGATCTGAACGGCGTCAAGATGATCTTTACGGCGTCTAGATTCAGTTTTAGAGTGACCGCCATGAGAGAAGCTGCAGCCGCCGACAATCGCCCCTATCACCACGGCGATCTGCGCCGCGCGTTGATCGACGCGGCCCAGCGGCTGCTGGAGACCGAGGGCCCGACGGCGCTTTCGCTGCGCGCCGTGGCGCGCGAAGCCGGGGTCAGCCCCGCCGCCCCCTACCACCACTTCAAGGACAAGGGCGAACTGCTCGACGCCGTCGCCCATGAAGGCTGGGACCTGCTCAACGCGCTGATGACGGAGGCCCGCGCCAGCCATGACTCGGTGCGCGACAAGCTCACCGCGCTCGGCGTCGCCTATGTTCGTTTCGCCCGCGACAACCCCGCCCTCTATCGCGTGATGTACGACTGCTCGCGCGACAAGGAGAGCCTGCCCGAGCACGTCCACGCCGAGAACGACAGTGCGTACTGCCAGGTGCGCGACACCCTGGTCGAAGCCGGCGCCGGCCCGATGGACGAACAGGAGCTGGAATTGGCGACCACAGCAGCCTGGTGCGCGGCTCACGGTCTGGCCGAGATGTTCGCCTTCAAGCAGTTCGACCATCTGAAGGACGCGCTGGGCGGCGACGACGCCTTCCTGCGCGGCGTGTTCGAGCACATGGGCATTTTCGGCAAGGCCCACCACGGCTAAAAGCTGACCGGGTGTTCGTCACCCGTTTCGCCCCGTCTCCGACCGGCTACCTGCACCGCGGGCACGCGTTCTCGGCCCTGACCGCGTACGAGGCCGCGCGCGCCGCGGGCGGTCGCTTCATCCTGCGAATCGAGGACATCGACGTCACCCGCAGCCGGCCGCAGTTCGAGGACGCGATCTACGAGGATCTCGCCTGGCTCGGGATCCAATGGGAGACGCCGGTCCGCCGTCAGTCCGACCACCTCGATGACTATCAGGCCGCGCTGGCCGCGCTCACCGCCGACCACCTGACCTATCGCTGCTTCAAGACCCGCAAGGAACGGGCGCAGGCCGCCGCCAGCGCCCCGCACGGCCGCGCCGAGACCTTTCGCGGCGCGGCTCTACCGGCCGCCGAGGAAGCCGAGCGCCTGGCGGCCGGCGCCCCCTTCGCCTGGCGCCTGTCGCTGGACGCCGCCGAGCAGGCCCTGGCGGGCCGGTCGCTGACCTTCACCGAGGAGGGTCAAGGCCCGGGCGGCGAGCATGGCCGGATCAAGGTCGACCCGGCCCTGTCGGGCGGCGACGTGGTGCTGGCCCGCAAGGACGTCGGCGTCGCCTATCACCTGGCCGTCGTGGTCGACGACGCGCTGCAGGGCGTCACCCACGTCATACGCGGCCAGGACCTCTTCGAGGCCGCGCACGTCCAGCGGCTGCTGCAGACCCTGCTCGACCTGCCCGCGCCCATCTATCGCCACCACCGCCTGCTGACGGGTCCCGATGGAAAGCGCTTCGCCAAGCGCGATCACGCCGAGACCCTGCGCGACCTGCGGGCTCGCGGCGTCACCCCCGGCGAGCTGCGTGCGGAGATGGGCTTTGACTGACGGGACGGCTGCGCGCGACCGCGGCCAGGCGCTGGCCGTGCTGGTCGCCGGCGCAGCGATCATCGGCCTGGCCCCGATCCTGGTGCGGCTGGCGGACGCGGGCCCGGCGGCCGTCGGCTTCTGGCGCGTGGCCTTCGCCATGCCGCTGCTGGGCCTGATGGCGCTTCGCGCGGACCGCGGGGTCGGGTCGCCCAACCGCTTCGCCCTGCTCGCGGGCCTCGCCTTCGCCTGCGACCTCGGCTTCTGGCACTACAGCATCCACTTCACCTCGGTCGCCAACGCTACGGTGCTGACCAACCTGACGCCCGTGGTTGTCACCGCCGCGGCCTGGATATTCCTGAAGCAGCGCCCGGCCAAGCTGTTCGTCGCCGCCGTCGCCCTGGCCGTCGCCGGCGCCTGGTTGATGGCCGTCGGCCGCGGCGCGCACGCGCCCGGCTCCAATCCGCCGCTCGGCGACGCCTTGGCCCTGACCACGGCCCTCTGGTACGCGCTCTACTTCCTGGCCATCAGCGCCGCACGCCGCAGCGTCGGCGCAACCCGCGTCATGTTCTGGTCGAGCGTCGCCAGCGCCCCGCTGCTGCTCGTCGCCGCCGTGGCCTTAGGCGAGCGCATATTCCCCGCGACCGCCGGCGGCTGGGCCGCGGTGATCGGGCTCGGCGTCATGCACGTCGCCGGCCAGGGCTCGATCGCCTGGGCGCTGGGCCGCCTGCCGGCCGCCACCGCCTCGGTGGTGGTGCTGATCCAGCCGGTGGTCGCCGCCCTGCTCGGCTGGCTGCTATTTTCCGAGGCGCTCGGCCCGCTGCAGGCGCTGGGCGGGGCCATCGCCCTCTTCGGCGTGGTGCTCTCGCAGGCGGCGTCGAGGAAGTCCGCCGCCTAATCCTCAACACAGTTCGTCATCCCCGGCCGCGCCAGCATGCCGGGGATCCATACGCTCGTGTCTATGGAATGGCCGGGACCTGAAGACCGGCCACGACGACCCTGGAAGATCTCAATGACCCGCGTGGTGCTCGGCGTTGCGCTTGCGGGTGGCCGCCGCCTTCTTGGCCGAGGCCGAGCGCTCCGCCGCCGTCCTGTTGGCCGAGGCCGCGCCGCCCTTTCGGCCGCCCTTGTGCGCGGCCGGATGGCCGGTGTCCTTGCCACGGCCCGAGCCGCCCGGCGCCTTGCCGCCGCCGTCGTCCTTGTTGACCGTCGCCCAGGCTCGGCGCTCGGCCTCCTTCTCTGACACGCCCTTGGCCTCGTAGCCCTCGGCGATGTGGTCGGCCTTACGTTCCTGCTTGTCGGTGTACTTCGACTTGTCTCCGCGAGGCATGATCGGCTCTCCTCATACTGAGGAAAAGCCAACCCGACGCCTCGCCGAAGGTTCCTAGCGCCTAGCTCAGCGCCCAGGCGGTCCGCGCCGCCTCTATCGCCGCCAGCTTGGCGTGGAACGCGCTCCAGTCGTCGCGATCGGCGATCTCGGACCAGATCGCCTCGATCTCGTCGATCAGCAACTCCTGCGGCTCAGGTGCAGCGAAGTAGGAATCGGCCAGCCGTTCCGGCCGCTCCGGCTGGAACCCTTTGATCTGCTCACGGAAGTCGGCGAACGCCTCGCCCGCATAGATGTCCCCGCGCAGCCCCGCCAGCGCCCGCCCCTCGTCGCCGCAGAACCAGTCGAAGAAGAACGGCTCCCAGCGCAGGCGCTCGCCGCCCTCGGCGATGGCGCGGAACGTCGCGTTGGCGAATGCGACTTCCTTGGCCTCCTCGTCGCGCTGCAGCCCCAGCCGGTTCAGCAGGGCGCCGGCCAGTTCCTGGCGATAGGCGGGGCCGAAGCCGTTCAGCGCCGCGATCAGCGCATCCTGGTCGGCGACCTGCGCCAGGCAGCCGGCCAGCTGCTGCAGGTTCCAGAACACGGCCTCCGGCTGGCGGCCGAAGCTGTAGAGCCCGGCGGTGTCGAAATAAGCGGCCGTGAAGTTCGGGTCGTTGTGCGGCAGGAACCGGTAGGGGCCGTAGTCGAAGCTCTCGCCAGTGATGTTCATGTTGTCGGTGTTCAGCACCCCGTGCACGAACCCCGCCGCCATCCACCGCGCCGTCAACCGCGCCGCGCGGGCCGCCACCGCCTCCAGAAGTCCCGCGCCCTTGTCGGCCGCGCCGACCAGCTCGGGATAGTAGAGCTCGACCACGTGGTCGACGAGCCGCGTGATGGCCGGCGCGTCCTGCAGGTAGGCCTGGCGCTGAAAGGTCCCGAACCGGATATGGCTGTGCGACAGCCGCACCAGCACGGATGAGCGGGTCGGGCTTGGCTCGTCGCCTCGCACCAGCTGCTCGCCGGTCTCAACCAGCGAAAACGAGCGCGAGGTCGGCACGCCCAGCGCCTCCAGCATCGCCGTGGCCAGCACCTCGCGCACCCCGCCCTTCAGCGTCAGCCGCCCGTCTCCGGCCCGCGACCACGGCGTCTGGCCCGAGCCCTTTGTTCCCAGCTCCAGCAGGCGACCGGTTCCGGCCTCGCGCAGCTGGGCGAAGGTGAAGCCGCGGCCGTCGCCGAGGTCGGGGTTGTAAGCGCGGAACTGGTGGCCGTGGTAGCGCATGGCCAGCGGCTGCGGCGGCTGGCCCGGCAGGGGCTCGAAGCGGCCGAAGTGCGCGGTCCACTCGTCGTCGGTCAGGGTGTCCAGGCCCACGCTCGCCGCCGCCCGGTCATTGCGGAAGCGCAGGAAAGTCATCGGGAAATCGGCCGCCGACACCGGATCGAAGAACACCGGGCCGAGGTCCTGGACATGCGGGTCGGGGCGATAGGCGGGCGAGACGGGCATGCACATCAGATGCGCGATCACATCGGCGCCAGCAACGACCGATTGAAGTATTTCACCTAACGCCCGCATGGTAACCGGTGCCATGGCGCGACGACTGACCCTGGACTTCCTGAAGACCGAAACCGCCTCGGGGGTGATCCTCGCCACCGCGGCGCTGCTGGCGGTCGCTCTGGCGAACTCGCCCTGGGCCGATCACTACTTCGCGTTCATCAAGCACGAGATCACGATCCAGATCGGGGCCTTCTACGAGGCCAAGCCGGCCTATCGGTGGATCAAGGACGGCTTGATGGCGATCTTCTTCTTCGTCGTCGGGCTGGAGATCAAACACGAGATCCTGCGCGGCGAGCTGTCCAATCCGCGGCGCCTCGCCCTGCCGGTCCTCGCCGCGCTAGGCGGCATGATCGCCCCGGCGGGGGTCTATCTGCTGCTCAACCTCGGCCAGGGCGGCGCGCCCCAGGGCTGGCCGGCCCCCACCGCCACCGACATCGCCTTCGCGCTCGCAGCTCTGGCCGTCGCAGGGCCGCGGCTGCCGTCCTCCCTGCGGATCTTCCTGCTGACTCTCGCCATCGCCGACGACCTCGGCGCCGTGGCGCTGATCGCCATCCTCTTCACCTCCGACGTCAACATGTACGCCCTCGGCGGGGCGGCCGCGTCGATCGCCCTGATGGCGCTGATGTCGAAGTGGAAGAGCGCTCCTTACCTGTTCTATGCGGCCTGCTTCGCGCTCGCCTGGGCTTTCTGCCTGAAGAGCGGCGTCAACACCTCGCTGGCCGGCGTCGCCGCGGCCATGACCGTGCCGATCGACCCGCGCAAGCCGGGGCACGAGGGGCCGCTCAAGCACTTCATGGAGAGCCTGCACCCCTATGTCGCCTACCTGATCCTGCCGCTGTTCGCCTTCGCCGCGGCCGGCTTCTCGTTCCAGGGGCTGTCGCTCGCCACCCTGGCCAATCCAGTGCCGCTCGGCATCGCCATGGGGCTGTTCGTCGGCAAGCAGATTGGCGTATTCGGGTTCTCGGCCGCGGTGATCGGGCTCAAGCTCGCCCGCCGCCCCACTGGGGCCAAGTGGCTGGAGCTCTATGGCGTCTCGCTGCTCTGCGGCGTCGGATTCACCATGAGCCTGTTCATCGGCGGCCTCGCCTTCGATCCCAACGACACCCTGGCCCAGACCGAGGTACGGATGGGCGTCATCGCCGGCTCGATCCTCTCGGCCCTGGTCGGCATGGCCGTGCTCGCCTACGCCCAACGCCAGCGGGCCGAAGCCGAGGGCTAGACCAGCGCGCTCGCCCAGGCCTCGTCACCGCGCGCAGCCGCCACGATCCTCACCTCGCCGGCGAAGGCCGCGACGCTCGCGACCGTCTGGGCGAAGTCCGGCGCGTCCGGTTCGCCGCTCTGGCTGATCACCACCGCCGCGATCGGCAAGCCCCGCGAGCGCAGGGTCTCGATCGCCGTCAGGGTATGGCTGATCGAACCCAGATAGGACCCTCCGACCACCACGCTCGGAAGTCCCAGCGCCAGCATCAGGTCCAGTCCCGTGCCGTCTTCGGCCATTGGCGACATCACCCCGCCGGCGCCCTCGACCAGCATCAGGTCGGCGGCGCTGGCCGCTAGCCCGGCGCGGCAGAACTCGGTCAGCGCCGAGATCCGCAGGTCGACGCCCTCCAGCCGTGCGGCCATCGGCGGCGACAGCGGCGCGGCGAAGCGCAGCGGCGCGATGGCGTCCAGTTCGGCCAGCGTCAGCAGGCGATCCATCGCCGCGAGCAGCCGGCCTGGATCGCTGTCGGTCCAGTCCGCGGGATCGATGCCGCTCACCGCCGGCTTGAGCGCCGCGACGCTCAGGCCCTTGGCCCGGGCCGCGCGAAGCATGGCGCAGGCGACGTAGGTCTTGCCGACGTCGGTGTGCGCGCCGGTGACGAACAGCTGGCGCATCAGGCCCCCATCAGCGGTGCGATCGCCGCCGCCAGCCGGTCGATCTCTTCGTCAGGATGACCGGCCGTGAACGCCACCCGCAACCGCGCGGTGCCGGCCGGCACGGTCGGCGGCCGGATCGCCACCACCAGGAAGCCCTGCGCCTCCAGCGCCTGGGCCGCCGCCAGGGTGCGGCCGGCCTCGCCCAGCACGATCGGCACGACCGCGCTGGCCGCCTGCGGCAGGTTCAGCGCCCGCGTGAAACGCCGCGCCTTGCTCAGCACCGCGGCGACCCGCTCGGGCTCGGCGGCGATCACGTCCAACGCGGCCAGCGCCGCGGCGGCGTTCGCCGGCGGCAGGCCCGTCGTGTAGACCACCGTGCGCGTACGGGTCTTGATGAAGTCGATCACCGGCGCGCTCGCGCAGACATAGGCGCCATAGCCGCCCAGCGCCTTGGAGAAGGTGCCCATCGCCAGGTCGACCTTGGCGGTGGGGAACGTCGCCGCCGTCCCGCGGCCCTCGCCCACCACGCCCAGCCCGTGCGCGTCGTCGACCAGCAGCCAGGCGTCGTGAGCCTGAGCCACGGCGCTGATCTGGTCGAGCGGCGCCACGTCGCCGTCCATCGAGAACACGCCGTCGGTGGCGATCAGCGCCCGCCCGGCCTCGCCGCGATAGGCGGCCAGCTTGGCGGCGAGGTCGGCGACGTCGTTGTGGGCGAACGGCACGATCCGCGCCTTCGAAAGCTGCGATCCAGACCAGATGCAGGCGTGCGCCAGTTCGTCGATCAGGATCAGGTCGCCCTCGCCGACGAAGGTCGGAATGATCCCGGAATTCGCCAGGTAGCCCGAGCCGAACACGCAGGCCGCCTCTGCGCCCTTCAGCGCCGCCAGCCGCGCCTCCAGTTCCCCGAAGATCGGGTTGTCGCCGGTCACCAGCCGCGAGGCGCCCGAGCCGACCCCGTGGGTCTCCACGGCCGCCAGCGCCGCGGCCTTCACGGCCGGATGATGCGAGAGATTGAGATAGTCGTTGCAGGAAAAGGACAGCAGCCGCCGCCCGTTCCGCTCGACCCACAGCCCGTCCATTCGGCGGGTCGGGACCAGTGTGCGCTTCAAGCTGCGCGCCTCGAGCGCGTCGAGCTTGGACTGGGCGAAAGCGGTCAGACTGTCCATCACGGCGCGCGGTATGCACGAGGCGGAGCTTCGGTTAAAGCCACGGCTCATGACTTTCCCCACACCGGACTGGCTTTCCCAAGGCGCCGACAACGTCTGGCGCCCCTACTGTCAGATGAAGACAGCGCCGGCGCCCCTAGCGGTAGCTCGCACGCAAGGCGCGCGGATCATCCTCGAGGACGGCCGCGAGTTGGTCGACGGCATCGCGTCCTGGTGGACCGCCTGCCACGGCTACAATCACCCGCACATTCGCGCGGCGGTGACCGCCCAGCTGGAGCGCGCGCCGCACGTGATGTTCGGCGGCCTGGCGCACGAGCCGGCCTATCGCCTGGCCAGGCGCCTCGCCGACCTGCTGCCCGGCGACCTCAACCACGTCTTCTTCGCCGAGAGCGGCTCGGTCTCGGTCGAGATCGCCATGAAGATGGCGCTGCAGTACTGGATCAACCGCGGGGTCGCCGGCCGCACCCGCTTCCTCAGCTTCAAGGGCGGCTATCACGGCGACACCCTGGCCACGATGACCATCTGCGACCCCGAAGAGGGCATGCACAGCCTGTTCGCCGGTGTCATGCCGGCCCAGGTGGTCACCGACCTGCCGCTCGATCCAGCGTCGGAAGCCGCCCTCGACGCGCTGCTGGCTGAGCAGTCCGGTGAGATCGCCGCCATCATCGTGGAGCCGCGCATCCAGGGCGCCGGCGGCATGCTGTTCCACTCCGACGACGTGCTGCGCACCTTGCGCCGTCTGGCCGACAAGCACGACCTGCTGCTGATCTTCGACGAGATCTTCGTCGGCTTCGGCCGCACCGGCGACCTCTTCGCCTGCTCCGGCTCGGGCGTCACGCCCGACATCATCACTCTGTCCAAGGCCCTGACCGGCGGCACACTGCCGCTCTCGGCCGCCATCGCCCGCAGCAAGGTCTTCGAGGCCTTCTGGTCCGACGACGCGGGCGCAGCCCTCATGCACGGCCCGACCTACATGGCCAACCCGCTGGCCTGCGCGGCGGCCAACGCCAGCCTCGACATCTTCGAGACCGGCCAGTGGAAGGCAGACGTCGCCCGCATCAACGCCGCCCTCTCTGAGGGGCTGGAGCCTTGCCGCGCCGCCCCCGGCGTCGTCGACGTGCGCACCTACGGCGCCATCGGCGTCGTCGAGTTCGACCACCCGGTCGAGACCGGCCCGCTCTGCATGGCCTTCGCCGAGCAGGGCTGCTGGATCCGCCCGATGGGCAAGGTCGTCTACCTGACCCCGCCCTACGTCACCACCGACGACGAACTCGCCCAACTGACTGGCGCGATCCGGACGGTGCTGCTGGGTCTCTAGTTGCTCCCCCTCTGGGGGAGTTGTCAGCCGAAAGGCTGACTGTCCCCCTCTGTCTCGATGCTGCGCATCGAGCCGCCTCCACCAAGAGGGGAGGAACTGGGCTACCCGATCGCCGCCTTCAGCGCCGCGGCGGTTTCCTTGGCCGCCTCGACCACCGCCGGCGAGACGTCGGGCATCAGGTAGAAGTCGTGGATCAGGCCCGGGTACTCGACGTGCGCGGCCTTGGCGCCGGCGGCGTTCAGCGCCGCGGCGTAGTCGCGGCCCTCGTCCTTCAGCGGGTCGAAGCCGGCGGTGACCACCAGGGCGGGCGGCAGGCCGGCGGAGAGCTTGGCCTTGCCGAGGAACGCGCGGCCCGACTGCGCATGGCCGATCGCGGCCAGCGACTTGTCGAACCAGGCCAACGCCGCCTTGGTCAGGATCGGGCCGTCCAGTTCCTTGCGCGACGCGGTCTCCACCTCCGGCCAGATGCCCGGATAGAGCAGCAGCTGGAAGGCGATCTTGCGGGCCGGATCGTCCTTCAGGTCGATCGAGACCGACGCCGCCAGGTTGCCGCCGGCCGAGTCGCCGCCGACCGCGATGCGCTGGGGATCGAAGCCGATCTCGGCCGCATGGTCGAAGGCCCACTTGGTCGCCGCCAGGGCGTCGTCGTGCCCGGCCGGGAACGGATGCTCGGGCGCCAGCCGGTAGTCGATCGCCAGCACCCGCACGCCGGCCAGCGAGGCCAGCCGCCGGCAGTGGCCGTCATGGGTCTCCAGGTCGCCGATCGTGAAGCCGCCGCCGTGGAAGTAGACCAGGCCGCCGCTCGGGGTCTTGGCGCCGCCGGGGGTGTAGAGCCGCGCCGGAACAAGGCCGGCCCCGCCGTCGACCTGCAGGTCCTTGGCGACCACGTCCTGCGGCGGGTTCTGATCCGTCGCCTTGCGCTGCATCTGGTAGCCCATGCGGATCATGGCGGGCGGCACGGCGTCCAGCGGCGGAGCGTTCGCCGCCTGTTCGGCGGCCGCGTCGATCATCGCCTTGAAGTGCGGGTCCAGCATCAGTCTTCCTCTCCTTGAAACTCAGCCGACGTTGCGGCCGCGGCCTTCCCAGTAGGGCGCGCGCAGCTCCCGCCGCAGCACCTTGCCGGACGGGTTGCGCGGCAGGACCGCAATGAAATCCACGCTCTTGGGGACCTTGTAGCCGGCGATCAGCGCCCGGCAGTGATCCATGACGGCGGCGGCGTCCGCCTCGGCGCCCGGCCGCAGCACGACGAACGCCTTCACCGCCTCGCCCCACCTGTCGTCCGGCACGCCCACCACCGCCGCGTCGGCCACGGCTGGGTGCGAGAACAGCGCGTTCTCGACCTCGGCCGGATAGATGTTCTCGCCGCCCGAAACGATCATGTCCTTCACCCGGTCGTGGATGAAGAGATAGCCGTCATCGTCGAAATAGCCGGCGTCGCCGCTACGGAACCACCCTTCCGGGCAGATCGCCTGGGCGGTCGCCTCGGCCCGGTTCCAGTAGCCCTTCATCACGCCCGGCGATCGGATCTCGATTTCGCCGACCTCGAACGGCGCGGCGTCGCGGTCATCGACGCGCACCCGCACCTCGAAGCCGGCCGATGGGATGCCGCACGAGCGCAGTTTCCCCCGCGCCGGATCGTGCGCCTCGGGCGGCAGGTTGGTGCCGCCGCCGATGGTCTCGGTCAGGCCGTAAAGCTGAGTGAACTGAGCCGGGAACGTCGCCTGCGCCCGCTTCAGCACCTCTTCCGAGATCGGCGAGGCGCCGTAGTAGATATTGCGCACGCTCGAGAGGTCGGTCTGCCCGACCTCCGGCCGCTGGAGGATCATGTTGATCAGCGCCGGCACCAGGAAGGCGTGCTCGATACGGTGCTGCTCGATGACCTTGAGGATCACGCCGGGATCGGGCTCGCGCAGCACGATGGCCTTGGCCCCCTGCAGCAACGCCAGGATGCCGAGGTTGGCCCCGGCCACATGGAACAGCGGCATCGCCACCAGCACCGCCATGCCCGGCGCGAATTGCGCCCACTGCTGAAGGGCGGACTCGAACACCGTGGCGTAGTTCCGCTCGGTCAGCTGCACGCCCTTGGGCAGGCCGGTCGTGCCCGAGGTGTAGAGCTGGATGACGTCGTCGTCGTCAGCGGCAGGAAGCTGTGGATCCTGCGCCGGATACCTGCCGATCCAGTCGGCGAACCCCGGCCACTGCGCATGCCCCGGCTCGATCTGCACCACCGTCTCCAGAACCGGCAGATCGGCGGCGATCTTCTCGATCACCGGCGCGAAGTCGGCGCCCGTGACCACCAACCGGCAGCCGGCGTCCTTGAGCACGAAGGCGATTTCGGGCGGCGCCAGGCGCCAGTTGACAGGCGTCAGGCAGGCGCCGGCCTTCAGGCAGCCCAGCCAGAGCAGGAAGAACGCGTCGCTGCCCTTGGTCAGCACACCGACCCGCTCGCCGGGCGTCACGCCGGCGGCGATCAGCGCCTGCGCGCATTGCGAGGCCAGCCGGTCCAGTTCGCCATAGGTCGTGACCGCACCCTCGAACCAGATCGCCGTCTCGGCGGGGCGAACGCGCGCGTGATGGCGCGCGATGTCGGCGACGCATCGGATGTCCTGGGACATCGCTCCTCCCTCCTCTCTTCTTTTCGGAGAGGATGATCCTTCAGCAAGCGGGCCGGCAAGACCCTCGTCCTGCCGGCCCGCAAAAGCCTTCGCGCTTTGAAAGCCTTACTCGGCGGCTTCCTTCGGGGCGTAGCCCAGGACGGCCTTCACTTCGAGGAACTCGTTGAAGGCGAAATCGCCCCACTCGCGCCCGTTGCCGCTCATCTTGTAGCCGCCGAACGGCGCCATCAGGTCGCCGCCGCCGCCGTTGATCGACACCTGGCCGGCGCGCAGCTTGGAAGCCACTTCACGCGCCTTGGCGAGATCGGCTGCCTGAACGTAAGCGGCCAGGCCGTACTCGGTGTCGTTGCCGATCTCGACCGCTTGATCGAGGGTCTCGTAGCCGAGGATCGACAGCACCGGGCCGAAGATCTCTTCCTTGGCGATGGTCATGTTCGGGGTGACGTTCGCGAACACGGTCGGCTTGACGTAATAGCCGACATCCAGGCCTTCCGGGCGGCCGACGCCGCCGGCGACCAGGGTCGCGCCCTCGTCGATGCCCGACTGAATCAGCTTCTGGATCTTGTTGAACTGAACTTCCGAGACCACCGGGCCCAGCTGGCTGTTGCCGTTCGGGTCGCCGACGGTGACCTGCGCGGCCGCTTCCTTGGCGACCGCGATCGCTTCGTCCATGCGCTTCTGCGGGACCAGCATGCGGGTCGGGGCGTTGCACGACTGACCCGAGTTGGTCATCACCGTGGCCACGCCGCGGCCCACGCCCTTGGCGAACGCCTCGTCGTCGAGGACGATGTTCGGGCTCTTGCCGCCCAGTTCCTGGGCCACGCGCTTGACGGTCGGGGCGGCGTTCTTGGCCACCTCGATGCCGGCGCGGGTCGAACCGGTGAACGAGATCAGGTCCACGTCCGGGTGGCTCGACAGCGGCACGCCGACGCCCACGCCGTCGCCCTGCACAAGGTTGAACACGCCGGCCGGCACGCCGGCGGCATGCATGATCTCAGCAAAGATGTGACCCGTGAACGGCGCCACTTCCGACGGCTTCAGCACCATCGTGCAGCCGGTCGCAATGGCCGGGGCCACCTTGCAGACGATCTGGTTCAGCGGCCAGTTCCAGGGGGTGATGAAGCCGCAGACGCCGATCGGCTCCTTGACGATCATCGTCGGGCCCCGGTCTTCGGTGAACTTGTAATCCTTCAGCACGGCCACGGCGGTGCCCAGGTGGCCCATGCCGATCGGAACCTGCGCGCGTTGCGCCAGGCTGGCCGGAGCGCCCATTTCCTCGGTGACGGCGGTCGCCAGGTCGCCGAAGCGCTTCTGGTACTCGGCCAGAATGCGGTTCAGCACGTCCATGCGCTCTTCGCGGGTGGTCTGCGACCAGGTCGCAAACGCTTTTCGGGCGGCCTTCACGGCCTTGTCCACGTCAGCCGCCGAGCCCAGCGAAATCTTGCCTGCAACCTTCTCGGTCGCCGGGTTGATGACGTCGAGCGTCTTGGGTTCGACCGGATCAACCCACTGACCGTCGATGTAGAACTGCAGGTACTCGCGCATGACGTCCTCCCGGAGGCGTTCGTTGGATTTGGAGCGCCGACGAGATCCCCCGACGGCTTCAAACAAGCATTTTAGTGATCAATGATCACTGTGGAAGAGGCAACCTTCTAGCCCTGAAGGATTCAAGCCGAAGCCCGCCCCTCCAATTGGTGCACATGCGGCTGTCCCGCAACCGGGCTACGGCCCTTCAGAACATAACCGGCCCGGATCGAGCCGATGTAAAGGTCCTTCAGATCGGGGCCGCCCCAGGTGACGTTGGTCGGGTGGTTCACCACCTCGCCCGACGGGTCGTGAATCACCGTCGTCACCCCCAGCTCCGGCGTGATCGCCACCACCTTGTTGGCGGCCGGCAGGCAGACCCAGAGGTTGCCCTCGGCGTCGAGGCCGATCCCGTCGGTGTAACCTAGCTCGTTGTGATCGATCCCCGGGGCGTCAGGGGCCTGCAGCTTGCCCAGCACCGGGCCGTAGCGGCCGCCGGCGCCCAACGTCCCGCCGTCGTGGATCGGGAAGCGCATGACGTCAGCGCCGCTGGTCTGGGCGCAGAACAGGTAGCGCTCGTCCGCCGAAAGGGCCATGCCGTTCGGGAACTTGAGGCCTTCGGCCACCACCTCGCTCGACCCGTCCGGCCTCAGCACGAAGATGAAGCCGTCGGTGCGCCCGTCCAGCGCCTGGGGCCAGGTCTCAGCGTGAGTGGAGTTGGCGCACCAGATGTTCCCGGCCCGGTCCATCACCGGATAGTTGGCGCTTGTCAGGCGCCGGCCTCCGACTTCCGTCAGCAGGGTTTCATGCTCGCCGCTCGCCGGATCGAAGCGCTGCAGCGGCCCGTCCTCGCGGTCATAGATACCGAAGTTCGCGATCAGCACCCGGCCCCGCCGATCCATGTTGATCCCATTGGGCGCGCCGCCCTTGGGCCCCATCCGCTTGAACGAGCCGTCAGGAAAAATCTCGGCGACCGCGCACTGATGGTCGGAGGCGAAGACCCGGCCGTCCGGCCCGACCACTACATCCTCGGGTCGGTCGATTCCCACGGCGACCTTCGTCAGGTCGCCCGGCGCGATGGGCGAGAGCGGCATGGCGTATCCTCGGCAGGCCTATTGTCGACCGCGAGCTTGGCCTGCCGGAACGCCGGTTTTCAAGCGGAGTCTAGACCCCGGTGGTGGGGCCGATGCCCTCGCCGTCCTCCGGGAACGTCATCCACTTTTCCTGCTTCTCGCGCGCCTCGCGCTTGGCCTGGAAGTCGTTCGCCCGCGCCATCAGCGCCTGGGCGTCGCGGCCGAGCTTGGCGAAGTTGGTGTCGGGGGGGGCGCTGAGCGCGGTCGGGTGGAAGAGTTCGATGTCGTGCAGCAGCTGCAAGAATTCCTGGTCCTCCTGGCTGCCGTCCGCGGGAGGGTGCTCCAGAAGGTCCGCCACCCGTTGAAGGGCCGCCTCGAAGGACTCCTGGTCTTTGATCATAAGTGTGCTCCTGCCGTCGGGCGAAGCCGCAGGGCGACGCCCCGCTAAAGCAAAGCCCGAAGCGCTGTCCGGTTCCCCGCCCCTTGCGATCCGGCTGCGCCCCCTCTAAAGCCGGACGGGTAACGCCGGAGCTTTCCATGACCGCGATCCTGACCATCCTCGCCTTCCTCGTCGTCATCGGCGGCCTGAACTACTTCGAGTTCGGCCGGCTCGACTAAGGCGACGCCTTGGCTGACACCGCCCGAGGCGCAGCCCTCGTCACCGGAGGGTCGCGCAGGATCGGCCGGGTCCTGACCCAGGCCGCCGCCGACGCGGGCTTCGATGTCGCCATCCACGTCCGAACCATAGACGACGACGCCGAGGCCGCCGCCGCAGATGTTCGCGCGCGCGGCCGGAAGGCCTCCATCCATGCCTGCGACCTGCGCGACGAGGGCGACACAGCGCCGCTGGTCGGCGCCGCCGAAAGCGAGCTCGGCCCCGTCACCCTGCTGGTCAACTGCGCCTCGGTGTTCGAGAATGACGCCTTCGCGAGCATGAACCGCGCCTCGTGGGACGCGCACCTGGAGACCAATCTCCGCGCGCCGCTCGTGCTGGCCCAGGCCTTCGCCCGCCGCCTGCCCGCCGGCCGCACCGGTCAGATCGTCAACATCCTCGACCAGCGGGTGTTCGCGCCGGGCCCCGACTTCTTCAGCTACTCGCTGTCCAAGAGCGCGCTATGGGCCGCCACCCTGATGCTTGCCCAGGAGTTGGCCCCGCGCATCCGGGTCAACGGCATAGGGCCGGGCCCCACCCTGCCCTCGATCCACCAGGAAGGCAGCGATTTCGACGACGAAGTCGCCACGACCCTGCTGCGCCACCCGGTCGATCCGGCCGAGATCGGCCATGCGCTGCGGTACCTCATTGACGCAAGGTCAGTGACGGGCCAGATGATCGCCGTCGACGCCGGCCAGCACCTGGCCTGAGCCGCTTCCCTGGAACGGAGCCCCCTTGGTTCTTCCATCGCTGCAGCAGAGTTCGCCTGAGGTCCCGGCGCCCGAGCCGCAAGGCCGCGTCGTCATGACCAAGGTGTTCGTCACCGGCCTGAAGGTCGCCGCCGAGATCGGGGTCTACGCCCACGAGAAGGGCATGTCCCAGCCGTTGATCGTCGATGTCGAGCTCGACGTGCCGACCGCCGGCGCCACCCGCCTGGCCGACACCGTCAACTACGAGACCATCGGGGAGTCGGCCCGCGCCATCGCCGCGGCCGGCCACATCCAGCTGGTCGAGGACTTCGCCGAGCGCCTGGCTCGCGCCTGCCTCGCCGACCCGCGGGTCATGCGAGCCCGCGTTCGGGTCGAGAAGCCGCAGGCCCTCGCGCCGCACGCCGCCGCCGCCGGGGTCGAGATCACCGTCGTCAGGGGCTGATGGCCAGCTACGCCGCGCGCCTCTCACCGCTGCAGGGCGAGACCGTCTGGACCATCGAGAAGTCCGTCATCGTCGAGCGGCGCACCGGTCGTGAGCGACGGTTTCCGCTTGCGGAACTTCGCGGCGTCACCCGCGCCGGCCGCGGCGCTGTGCTGCAGTTCCAGCGTCGTCGCCTGACCATCCCCGCCCTCAGCTACGGCGAGGCCCTGCGCCCGCAGGACCAGGGCGAGAGCTTCGAGGCGTTCCTGGCGGCCCTTTCGATCGCTGCGCCCGAGCGCCCCATCCGCCGTCCTTCGCCCAACACCGAGGCGGTGCTCTGGGTCATGGGCCTGATGGCGGTCGGCGCGCTGGCCGTGCTGCTGGCGGCTGGCGTCGCCGGGGCCTGGCTGCTGGGCGTCGCCCTGGCCGCGCGGCTGGTCTTCGTGGTGATCCTCGGTGCGGCGGTCCTGCCCTGGCTGCGGCCGAGAAATCGGTAATCGTCCTGCATCCAAGCGACATGAACGCGAATTAAGCTGGCATTCGCGCTGAACGGGGCCACATCTCGTTCAGATACCTCGCTTGGGAGACTGCATTGAGCCAAACCGAAACCACCGTTGTGACGACCGAGGACCGCGTCCTGCCGGCAGTGGTCTACGGCCTCTACCTGCTTGGGCTGGTGAACGGCCTGACCATCCTGGTCGGCTTGGTGGTGGCCTACATCAACCTCGACAAGGCCGGCCCGCGGATGCGGACCCACTACGACTTCCAGATCCGGACCTTCTGGATCGGTCTGGCGATCTTCTTGTCGCTGGGCCTGCTGATTGGGATCAGCGCGATCCTTTCGCTGGTGCTGATCGGTATCCCATTCCTGATGCTGTTCCTCTTCCTGTGGGGCGCGGTCGGGGTCTGGTTCGCGGTCCGCTGCATCGTCGGCCTTGTCTACATCTCGCAAGACCAGGCCTATCCGCGGCCGAACACCTGGCTGATTTGACGGCAATAGCTGCACCGCGCCGCTCGAAAGGGCGGCGCGGCTGTCGTCGCGCACGGCCTGTGGCCCCACGGCACTAGACCCCCTCTCCCCGCTTTGGCAGCATCGGCTATCGTCGACGCCATGGGGGGCGACGGCGCGGGGGGGTTCGTAGCCAACCTGGGTGTGGCGCTGCAGCGGGGGAGCGCGAGCGACGGTCCAGAGGCGGCTGGAGGGCGAATCCCCCCATCCCCATTCTTCGAAACACGAACAAAAACGCCGCCCGGACTGCTCCGGGCGGCGAACTTGTCTTGGCGGTTGTGGCGCGGTCTAGGCCGGCACGGCCTCGCGGCGCACCATGCGGGCGTAGTCGTCGGCCAGGCCCAGCGACAGGGCGCCCGGCGTGAACCGATACTCGCCGATCTCGCCGACCGGCGTCACTTCGGCGGCGGTGCCGACCACGAAGCACTCGGTGAAGTCGGCCAGCTCTTCCGGCTTGATGTGACGCTCGATCACTTCGATGCCCTTCGACTTGGCCAGCGCGATCACCGATTGACGGGTGATCCCATTGAGGAAGCAGTCCGGCGTCGGGGTGTGCAGCGCGCCGTCCTTGACGAAGAACACGTTCGAACCGGTGCTCTCGGCGATATAGCCGCGGTAGTCGAGCATCATCGCGTCCGTGTAGCCGGCCTTCTCGGCGGCGTGCTTGGAGATGGTGCAGATCATGTAGAGGCCGGTGGCCTTGGCGTGGACCGGCTCGGTCTCCGGCGACGGGCGCTTGTACTTAGCCCAGGTCAGGCGAATGCCCTTGGCGCGCTCTTCCGGGCTGAAATAGCTCGGCCAGTCCCACACCGCGATGGCGACGTGGATCTTGGTGTTCTGGGCCGAGACCCCGATCATTTCCGAACCGCGCCAGGCGATCGGACGCAGATAGGCGTCGGTCAGGCCGTTCTTGGCGCAGGTGTCCTTGCAGGCCTGGTCGATCTCCTCCACCGTGAACGGAATCTCGAAGTCCAGCATCTCGGCCGACTTGAACAGACGTTCGGTATGTTCACGGAGCTTGTAGATCTCTCCCCCATACATCCGCTCGCCTTCGAACACCGCCGAGGCGTAATGGAGGCCATGCGTCAGTACGTGCACCTTCGCCTCGCGCCAGGGCACGAACTGGCCGTCCAGCCAGATCCATCCGTCGCGATCGTCAAAGGGCACTAGAGACATGAGGGAAAGTCCTCCTTTCAATACGGCCCTCTTACAGACTCCCCCGCCCCCCGCGTCAAACAAAATGGGTTTCAAAGTGTAATGGTCGCAGCCGATCCCAGGCTCATTCTGCGCGACGAGGAACTCGACGGCGGGCTCGAAATGCTCCTACTCGCCGAGGCCGCGCTATGGGCCGGCGTCGACGCCGGACTGGAGGCCGAGAGCGGCCTCGGTCTCGGGCGTTCGCACTGGCGCGCGGCCTTTCTGCTCAAGCGCCGGCCGGGGGTCGGGGTGCAGGAGCTGGCCCACCTGACCAGCCTGTCGAAGCAGGCCGCCAGCCGCATCGTCGCCGACCTCGAGGCCAAAGGCCTGGCCGAGAAGATCGCCGGCGATCTCGACGGTCGCCGCCGCGCGGTCAGCCTCACGCCGGCCGGCGCCGCCTTCGAGGACCGCATCTCAGAACGCTTGCGCGCCCAGCTCGCCCGGTCCTATCGGGTTGGCGGCCTGGACGGCGTGGCCGGCGCCAGGCAGATCCTGTCGGCCCTGGCCGGCGGGCGGATGAAGAGCGGAGGCGCCTGATGGCCGCGGTCGACACTGCCGAACGTCACCTGCTGGTGGTCGACGACGACGACCGCATCCGCGACCTGCTCAAGCAGTACCTGACCCGGCACGGCTTCCGCGTCACTTCGGCCCCCGGCGGCGCCCAGGCCCGCAGCCTCATCGAAACCATCGACTTCGATCTCGCGGTCTTCGACGTGATGATGCCGGGCGAGGACGGCTTTTCGCTGGTCCGCTGGCTGCGCGAGCGCCGGGGCGCCGCCGGCCGCACGCCGGTGCTGATGCTGACCGCACGCGGCCTGGCGGAAGACCGCATCGAAGGCCTCAAGCTGGGCGCCGATGATTATCTGGCCAAGCCGTTCGAACCGGAGGAGCTGCTGCTGCGCATCGAGGCCATCCTGCGCCGCTCCGACCAGCGCCCGTCCGGCGCCGCCAACGGCAGCCTCTCGCTCGGCGCGTGCAGCTTCGACCTGGAGCGCGGCGAGCTCAGCCGCGGCGGCCTGCCCGTGCGGCTCACCGAAGCCGAGGTCGCCCTGCTCAAACGCCTGGCCCGCAGCCCGCACGAGCCGGTCGACCGCCTGGAGCTGGCCCGCGAGACGGTCGACCCCTCCGGCCGCGCCGTCGACGTCCAGGTCACCCGCCTGCGCCGCAAGATCGAGAACGATCCCAAGACCCCTCGCTACCTGCAGACGGTCCGCGGCGTCGGCTACCTGCTGGCGCCGGACTGATGGATCGGCCGTGAAACTCCCCCGCCGCCTCGAACCGCGCTTGGTGCAGCGGCTCATCAAGCGCAGCCTGCCGACCTCGCTGTTCGGCCGCTCGCTGCTGATCATCGTCCTGCCGGTGGCGCTGATGCAGATTGCGGTGACCTGGATATTCTTCGACGCTCACTGGCAGACGGTCACCAGCCGCCTCTCCGACGGTCTGGCGGGCGAAGTCGCCTGGGCGGTCGAGAGCTACCAGGACGATCCCAGTCCGCAGACCATGTCCACGATCGCCGGGCGGGCGGAGAAGTCGCTGAACCTCTCCATCGCCCTGCAGCCGGGCCGAGATCTGCCGCAGGGCCGGCGCACCAACGCCTTCGCCGTCGTCGACCGCGCGATCGACCGAGCGCTCTCGCAGCGGCTGGACTCGCCCTACTGGTTCGACACCACCCGCTACCCGGCCTATGTCGACATTCGGGTGAAGGTCGACCAGGGCGTCATCCGCATCCTCGCGCCGCGCGACCGCGCCTTCGCCACCCAGGGCCACATCTTCGTCCTGTGGCTGGCCATGGCGACGATCCTGCTGACCGCCATCGCCATTCTGTTCATCCGCAACCAGACCCGCACCATCGAGCGGCTGGCCAGCGCCGCCGACGCGTTCGGCAAGGGCGTCGACGCCCCGACCTTCAAGCCCAGCGGCGCGCGCGAAGTGCGCCAGGCCGCCCAGGCCTTCCTGGCGATGAAGTCGCGCATCCAGCGCCACATCGACCAGCGCACCGCCCTGCTGGCCAGCGTCAGCCACGACCTGCGCACGCCGCTCACCCGTCTCAAGCTGGAACTCGCCTTGGCCGATCCCGGCCCGCGCACCGCCGAGATGAAGCGCGACCTGGCCGAGATGGAGCACATGATCGACGAGTACCTCGCCTTCGCCCGCGGCGAGGGCGGCGAGGCCGTCGAGACCGTTCACCTGAAATCGCTGATCGACGAGGTCAGCGAAGGCGCCGTGCGCGCCGGAGCCCAGGTGCGCGTCGCCGCCGAACCGGACCTGCTGGCCGCCGTCAGGCCCAATGCGCTCAAGCGGGCGCTGTCCAACTTGGTGATGAACGCCGCCGCGCACGGCGAGACGGTCGAGGTCGCCGCCACAGCGCGCGCCTCCGGCGGCGTCGAGATTATTGTCGACGACGACGGTCCAGGGATCCCGCAGGACCGCTACGAGGACGCCTTCAAGGCCTTCAACCGTCTCGATGAATCGCGGAACCAGAACGAGAAGGGCGTCGGACTGGGCCTGGCCATCGCCCGCGACGTCGCCCGCAGCCACGGCGGCGACATCACCCTCGACCGATCCCCTATGGGCGGCCTCAGGGCGATTGTCAGGTTGCCTGGATAACCGGGTTCGGCCAGTCTCCGCCGCACGCCGAGATTGCGCGATGAGGAACCGCCGATGACCCTAGCCCGCCTGGCCGCCGCGACCGCCTTGGCCGCCGCGATCGCTTCGCCCGCCCTGGCCGACGATCCGGTCGAAGGGCTCTGGCTGGTCCAGGCCGGGACCGCAAAGGTCAAGGTTGCGCCCTGCGCGAGCGACAAGACGAAGATGTGCGGTCAGGTCGCCTGGCTGAAGACGACCGGCGCCAAGGACGCCAACAATCCTGACGCCTCGCTGCGCAGCCGCCCGATCCTGGGCATGCTGATGATCCGCGACTTCAAGTCGGCGGGCCCCGGCAAGTGGACCGGCGGCAAGATCTACGATCCAAACTCGGGCAAGACCTACGGCTCCAAGATGACCGCCAACCCGAACGGCACGCTCAAGGTCGAAGGCTGCATAGCCGTCGTTTGCCAGGCTCAGACCTGGAAGCGGACAAGCTAGCCCCCCAGCTCCCTGGACCGCCGCGTCGCCGCCGCCACCGCTTCGCGCAGCAGCTCTGGAAGGCCGTTCGCGCCAAGCAGCACATCGAGCGCCGCCTGTGTCGTGCCGCCGGGCGAGGTGACCTGCTTGCGCAATTCAGCCGGCTCCTCCCCGCTGCGCGCCATCAGCGCCGCGGCCCCGGCGATCGTCGAGCGGGCGAGCCGGGCGGAGTCCGCCGCCGGCAGCCCGGCCGCTGCGCCCGCCGCCTCCAGCGCTTCGACGAAGGCGTAGAGATAAGCCGGCGCCGAGCCGGACACGCCGGTCGCCGCATGCATCAGCTCTTCGTCGGCGACGTCCACCACCGCCCCGACGGGCGCGAACAGCGCATGGGTCCGCGCCTTGGCTTCGGGATCGGCCGCAAAGATGCTCGCCGTGCCCTGGCAGACCGCCACGGCCGTGGTCGGCATGATCCGCGCCACCGCACGGCCGCCGAACGCCTGGGAGATGTCGGCGCTGCGCACCCCCGCCGCGATCGAGACGATCACCGCGTCGGGCGCCAAATGCTCGGCGACCTGCGCGGCCGCCTCGCGCCACAATTGCGGCTTGACCGCCAGCAGCACGGTCTTGGCCTGGGCGAGTTCGCCGTCAGGGGGATTGATCCGCGCGCCGGCGGCCTTGGCCGCCTCCAGCGTCGGATTGGAATGGGGTTCGCGAATGATCAGGTCGCTGGCCTGGAACGCCCCCGCCGTGCGCCAGCCCTCGATCAGCGCCCCGCCCATGCGGCCGGCGCCCAGCATCAGGATTGGCGTCATCGGTAGACCTCGAGCGTGATGGCCGAACGGCTTTCGGCGGCATCACGCTCTAATGGTTTCGTTCGACGACGCCTAGGCTTCGCCGACGGTCTCGAACATGCAGGCGGCCACCGCGTCGGCCGCCGACTTCGATCCGCGCACCAGGAAATCGAACGCCGGATAGAAGCGGTCGGCCGCCTCCATGGCCACGTCGATCATCGCCGCCGCCTGGGCGAGGCTCGGACGCTCGCCGGTCATCAGCGCCATCGAGTGGCGGAAGATGATCTCGCCGTCGTCCCAGACTTCGAAGTGACCCAGCCAGACGCGCTGGTTGAGGGTGGACACCAGTTCGTAGGCCGCAGTCTTCTGTTCGGGCGTGGCTTGCAGGTTCACCGACAGGCACAGTTGCAGGCAGTCCGCTTCCGGACGCCAGGCGAACCACAGTTCATAGTCTTTCCAGTCGCCGGTGAGGGCGAAGGCGAGGTCGCCGTCTTCCGTGCGGTCGAACTGCAGGTTCTCGGCGGTCAGCACATGCTCGACCACGTCTAGCGGGTCGAGGGCGACCAGGACGTCTTCGTCAGGCTGAGAGGTGTCCATTAGACCAGAGGTCCTTTCGCAGAGGGCGTCCGCGGCCGGGCCGGCCATCGAATCGCCTGCGATATTGAAAGTAAGCTGCTTCGTGGTCCCCGCGTCACCGGGTTTCTTTTCCGGGGCGAGCCACGTTCGCGTGTATTTAAGACCTAGTCTTTCTTCGCGGCCTTCTTGGTCGCCTGCTCCTTGAGCGCGGCCACCTCGGCGCGCAGCGACGCGATCTCGGCCTTGAGGGCGTCGAGGTCGTCGCGGCGGACGAGGTCGAAGTCGGCCACGAAGCGATCGGCCTGGGCGCGGAACGCGGCCTTGGCCTCGTCTCCGGCCGTCTGGGCCAGGCCCATCGCCGCGCTGGTCAGCTTGGCGAACTCGTCCAGAAAGGGGTTCTGAGTCTGCATGGCCCCTATATGGCCCGCCGGGGGATGAAAGCGAAGGGCTTCTCGTCTAAACCTTGGCGGCGAAGCATTCGGAGACACCCGCCTTGCCATTCCCCGATTTCGACCCAGTCCTCGTACAGATCGGGCCTTTCGCAATTCGCTGGTACGCCTTGGCCTATGTGGCCGGCATCCTGCTGGGGTGGCGCTATGTCGCGGGGATGATGAAGAATCAGGCGCTGTGGGGCCCCCGCGGCGCGCCGGCCACGCCGGCCCAGATCGACGACCTGATCCTCTGGATCACCCTCGGCATCATCCTCGGCGGCCGGCTCGGCCACGTGTTCTTCTACACGCCCTCGATCATCGTCCAGGACCCGCTGCAGATCGTGAAGGTCTGGGAAGGCGGCATGAGTTTCCACGGCGGCGCGCTTGGCGTGCTGATCGCGGTGTTCGCCTTCGCAGGGCGCAACAAGATCGACGTGCTGCGCCTGGGCGACGCCGTGGCCGCCTGCGCGCCGATCGGCCTGTTCTTCGGACGTATCGCCAACTTCATCAACGGCGAACTCTGGGGGCGGCCGTCCAATGTGCCGTGGGCGTTCATCTTCCCGCAGGCCGACGGCGTCACGCCGCGCCACCCCAGCCAGCTCTACGAGGCCGCGCTGGAAGGAGTCGTGCTCTTCCTTATCCTGCGCTGGGCCACCCATCGCGCGGGCCTGCTGCAGCGGCGCGGCGTCGTGGCCGGGATTTTCCTGCTGGGCTACGCCGTCTTCCGCACCTTCGTGGAGAACTTCCGCGAGCCTGACCGCTACCTCCAGCACTTTCCGCTGGGCCTCACCATGGGGATGATGCTGTCGGCGCCGATGGTGATCGGCGGCCTCTTCCTGATCTGGCGCGGCATGCGCGAACCGCTGGCGACGCAAGCTGCGTCGCCGCCCAGCCAAGCCAAGACAGAGACGCCATGAGCCTGCGCGACCGCCTGACGGCCCAGATCCGGGCCAGCGGGCCGATGAGCGTCGCGCAGTACATGCACGCCTGCCTCCACGACCCGGACGACGGCTACTACGCGACCCGCCCGGCGCTCGGCGAAGCCGGCGACTTCATCACCGCCCCGCTGGTCAGCCAGATGTTCGGCGAGCTGATCGGCCTCTGGGCCGTCGAGACCTGGAGCCGCCTGGGCCGCCCGGCCAAGTTCCGGCTGGTGGAGATGGGGCCCGGCGACGGCACGCTGATGAGCGACCTGCTGCGCGCCGCGCGGCTCTCGCGCGAGTTCACCGAGGCCGCCGACGTCTGGCTGGTCGAGGTCTCCCAGCCCCTGCGCGACCGCCAGCGCCAGACGCTCGGCGATCATCTGTCGTGGGCGGCCTCGCTGGACGAGGTGCCCGGCGGCGCGCCGCTGATCCTGGTCGCTAACGAACTGCTCGACTGCCTGCCGGCCCGCCAGTTCGTGCGCACCGACAAGGGCTGGGCAGAACGCATGGTCGGCCTCGACGACGCCGGCGCGCTGGCCTTCGGTCTGGCCGGCGCCCCCGGCGTGGACCGGCTGGCCCCGGTCGGCGCGATCCTCGAGCACTCGCCCGCCCAGGCCGCCCTCGGCGAGGCGCTGGCCCTGCGCGTCATGGCGGACAGCGGCGCGGCCCTGCTCATCGACTACGGCCGCGCCGCGCCCGGACTCGGCGACACGCTTCAGGCCCTGCGCCGCCATCAGAAGGAGAGCCCGCTGGCCAGCCCCGGCGAGGCCGATCTCACCGTTCACGCCGACTTCCCCGCTGTGATGGCCGCCGCCGCCGCCCAGGGCGCCCAGACCCCGCAGATCCTCACCCAGGGCGAGTTGCTTGTGCGGCTCGGGATCGGCGCCCGCGCCGAGGCCCTGGCCAACGCCCGCCCCGACCTGAGCGACGTCATCGAGCGCCAGCTTGAGCGTCTGGTCTCGCCCGACCAGATGGGCGATCTCTTCAAGGCCGCCTGCATCCATTCCGCCGGCTTCGAACCGCCAGCCTTCGAGACGCTTACGTGACCGATCTTCCTGTTCTGACTTCGCCGCTGCTCGACCTGGCGGGGATTCGCCACGCCTTCTTCACCCGGCAGGGCGGCGTCTCCACCGGCCTCTACGCCAGCCTCAACGTCGGCCGCGGCTCCAAGGACGCACCCGACGACGTGATCGAGAACCGCCGCCGCGCCGCCGCGCACTTCGGTCAGCCGGAAGGCGCGCTCAACACCTGCTACCAGATCCACTCCGCCATCGCGCTGATCGCCGAGGGTCCGTGGAACGGCGAACGGCCGCAGGCCGACGGCGTCGTCGCCAACACGCCCGGCCTGGTCTGCAGCGCCCTGGCCGCCGACTGCGCGCCGATCCTCTTCGCCGATCCCAAGGCGCGCGTGGTCGCCGCCGCCCACGCCGGCTGGAAAGGCGCCCTGGCCGGCATCGCCGAGGCCACGATTGCGCGGATGGAGACCCTCGGGGCTCGGCCGGCAGACATCGTCGCCGTGGTCGGCCCCTGCATCGCCCAGGCCTCCTACGAGGTCGGACTGGAATTCCTCGACGCCTTCACGGCGCAGGCTGCAGAGAACGTCGAGTTCTTCGTTCCGGGCGAGGCGCCCGACAAGGCGATGTTCGACCTGCCCGGCTACGTCCTGCATCGGCTGCGCCGGGCCGGGGTCGGCGCCTGCGAATGGCTAGGCCGCGACACCTGCGCCGAGGAGGACCTGTTCTTCTCCAACCGCCGGGCCTTCAAGCGCGGCGAGCCGGACTTCGGCCGCCTGCTCTCGGCCATAGCGCTGAACTAGGCGTTGGGCCGCAGGTCGAACCGTTCCCGTGGCAGCGCGTGCGGCAACTCCGCCTGCAGGAACGCGACCATCTTCTCGCGCACCTCGCAGCGTAGATCGAAGGCTTCACCGGCGTTACGCGCGCTCGTCAGGCAGCGGACCTGCATTGTCCGCTCGCTGAGCTCGGTCACCGCGAGATTGACCACGTTGCGGTCCCACAGCGGCGAGGCCGCGGCGATCTCCTCCAGCTTGCGGCGCAGCACCTCGATTGGCGCCGAATAGTCGACATAGACCATCGCCGTGCCGATCAGCGAGGCGCTCTCGCGCGTCCAGTTCTGGAACGGCTTCTGGATGAAGTAGGTCAGCGGCAGAACCATCCGGCGCCAATCCCACAACTTCACGACCACGTAGGTCGAGCCGATCTCCTCGATCCGCCCCCACTCGCCCTCGACGATGACCGCGTCGTCGATCCGGATCGGCTGGGTGGTGGCGATCTGAATTCCGGCGATCAGGTTGGTCAGGAACGGCTGGAGCGCCAGCCCGGCGATGATCCCCGCAGCGCCGGCGGAGGCCAGCAGGCTCACCCCGTACTGCCGCACGCCGTTGAAGGTCATCAGCGCGAACGCGATGGTGAGCACCACGATCAACGCAGCGGCCGTACGCCGCAAGATCCGCGTCTGCGTCACGTGCTTGCGGGCCAGCAGATTGTCTTCCACGTCGATCCGGAAGCGGCGCGTATAGATCAAGGTGGCGATGTCCAGCGCGGTCATCGCCGCCCAGCCACAGAGCACGATGAAGCCGATCAGCAGCACGCGGCCAAGCACGTCCAGCTGCACCTGGCCCAACCTCGCCAGCGGCGCGGCGGCTCCCAACCCCAGGATCAGGGCCGCCAGCCGGCTGGGCCTGCGGGTCCGCTTGATCAGCTCCCGCCAGAACTCGTCGCGCGAGGCGATCAGCCGCCGGACCGTCATCACCAGCGCCTGGTGGGCCGCCAACGCCAGTAAGGCGCCTCCGGCCAGGATCACCATGCTGAGCAGCCAGGCAGGCAGCCAAGAGGGCGCAACCCCCTCCATCCACTCCATCATGTCGCGATTGTCTCGAACTTGCGCCGGCCGAGCCGGCCTGGGTCCGTCAACAAACGCGACAGCTCAGGAATGGATCAAGGCACGATTGTCGTGAACAGATAGACCGCGAACAGCACCAGGTGCACGACGCCCTGCAGCACCGTGGTCCTTCCGGTCGCCAGCGACAGGGTGGTGACCAGCAGGGTCAGCATCAGCAGCACCATCGCCTTGGCGTCGAGGCCGAGCGACAGCGGCCAGCCCATCACCAGCGAGACCACCGCCACGACGGGAATGGTCAGGCCGATCGAGGCCAGGGCCGAGCCCAGCGCCAGGTTCAGGCTGGTCTGCAGACGGTCGGCCCGCGCCGCGCGCACGGCGGCCAGGCTCTCCGGCAACAGCACCAGGCCGGCGATGATCACCCCGACCACGGCCTTGGGGGCGCCCGCGCCGGCCACGGCCGCCTCGATGGTGGGCGCGAGCGACTTGGCCAGCAGCACGACGGTGACCAGCGCCACGACCAGAAGGGCAAGGCTGAGCCAGGCCGCCAGCGCCGTCGGCGGCGCGGCGTGGGCGTCCTCGTCGTGCGCGGCCGAGCCGCTGGGCAGGAAGTAGTCGCGGTGGCGCATGGTCTGCACGAGCACGAAGGTCCCGTAGAGCACCAGCGACACCAGGCCGACGAAGGCCAGTTGGCTGTTCGAATAGACGGGGCCGGCCGCCGAGGTCGTATAGTTGGGCAGCACCAGGGTCAGCACCGCCAGCGCCGCCAGGGTGGCCAGCGCCGCGCTCACCCCCGCCTGGCCATAGCGCTGCTCCAGGTGGCGCGCGCCGCCGAGCAGCAGGCAGAGGCCGACCAGGCCGTTGAGAATGATCATGATGGCGGCGAACACCGTGTCGCGCGCCAGTCCCGCGCCCGCCGGGCCGCTGGACAGCATCAGGGAGACGATCAGCGACACCTCGATCACCGTCACCGCGACGGCGAGCACCAAGGTGCCGTAGGGTTCGCCGATCTTGTGGGCCACCACTTCGGCGTGGTGCACGGCGGCCAGAACGCAGGCGACCAGTCCGATCGCCAGAACTAAGTCGTAAGGCCCGCCGAGCTTCGATCCGAAAAGCAGCAGCGAGCCGACGATAGGTGAGAGCCAGGTCCAGGCCGGGAGTCCGATTTTGGGCATGGCGCACACCGTAAACCAAGCGGCGCCATGCCGCGAGGCGAACCCATTCTCCCCGCGAGATTGTTACGTGATCTCGTCCTGCGCCGTTGTGGGGCCTTGCTCCCCGGCCCTCGCCTGCTAAAAGCCCGGCAATTACCGATACCTGCCCCTGGGGGACCGATGAAGCTGCTGGCCGGCAACTCCAACCGCGCGCTGGCGGAGGCTGTCGCCTCGCGCCTCGACCTCCCCCTCACCCGTGCGCAGGTGAAGCGTTTCGCCGACAACGAGGTTTGGGTGACGATCGATGAGAACGTCCGCGGCGAGGACGTCTTCATCATCCAGTCGACGAACTATCCCGCCAACGACAACCTGATGGAGCTGCTGGTCTGCATCGACGCGCTGAAGCGCGCCTCGGCCCGGCGGATCACCGCGGTGATGCCCTACTTCGGCTACGCCCGTCAGGACCGCAAGACCGGCGGCCGCACGCCGATCTCGGCCAAGCTGGTCGCCAACCTGATCGAGCGCGCCGGCGCCGACCGCGTGCTGACCATGGACCTGCACTCGGGCCAGATTCAGGGCTTCTTTGACATCCCGACCGACAACCTGATTTCGGCGCCGCTGCTCGCGAACGACATCAAGATCAACTACGACAAGCCGGCCGACATCATGATCGTCTCGCCCGACGTCGGCGGCGTGGTCCGCGCCCTGGCCGTGGCCTCGCGCCTGAACGCCGAGCTGGCCATCGTCGACAAGCGCCGCTCCGGCCCTGGCAAGAGCGAAGTCGCCAACGTCATCGGCGACGTCTCGGGCCGCCGCTGCATCCTGTTCGACGACATGATCGACGGCGGCGGCACGCTCTGCAACGCCGCCCAGGCGCTGATCGACGCCGGCGCCACCGAGGTCTCGGCCTATGTGACCCACGGCGTGATGTCCGGCGCGGCGGTCGAGCGCGTGAACGGCTCGGTGCTCAAGGAACTGGTGATGACCGACTCCATCCCGGCCCCGGAGCGCGCCCTCGAAGGCGGCAAGATCCGCTATGTCAGCTGCGACCAGCTGCTCGGCGAAGCGATCCGCCGCATCGCCAACGAAGAGTCGGTATCCAAGCTCTTCGACTGACCCCGTTGACCTGCGGCGGTGGTCCTCAGGCGGCCTCGCCCGCAACCCGGCCGCGCCCGCGGCCGAACGACGCCCCTCAGGCGCGGTCGTCGACCGTCGCCGACTGCGCTCCTATGGTCGTCCGGCCGGGTCCGTCGGAAGGGGTCACAAATGCGTCAGACCTCGCCTAGAACCGGTTTTGGTTAAGCCTCGTTAACCGCTGGCGGTCACATTCTCGCCCGCTGGAGGGGCTAGGCTCCCACGCCTTATTTCTTGGGGAAGGCTCTGGATGATTTCGGCTTCTCGCGCTGGCCTGACGGCCGTCGCCATCGCATTCGCCACAATTCTGGCCTCCTGCGCCGAACCTCCGCCGCCTAAGCCGGCGGAGCCGCCCGCGCCGGCCGTCAGCCTGGCGCCCAGCATCGTCGAGCAGGCCTCCGCCTACCGGTACTACATGGACAAGGCCGCCGCGGTCTCGCCCGCCTTCGTCGACGGCCAGATGGTCGCCGAGGGCCTGAAGGTCGCCGCCTCCTATGAGCCCAAGCAGTTCCTGAAGGGGGCCATCGCGTACGGCGCGATCGTCGCCCTGCAGGACCCGACCTTCGTCGCCGGCGTGAAGCAGTACTCGGGCACCGCGGCCCAGCGCCAGCAGATCGCCTATGAGATCATGAAGGACCCGGCCTACGTAGTCGGCCTCCCGGGCGCGGCCAGCGGGGCCGGGGTCGTGATCGCCGCGCTCGGCGAGGACGGGAACAAGTTCTACCAGGCCGGCAAGGCCGTGAAGCAGGCCGCCTACGACGTCCAGAAGCAGTCCTGGTCCAAGAGCGACGTGGTCGGCCGCGACGCGCGCCTGTCCCAGGCCAAGCTGCTCGGCTCGACCCCGGCCGTCGGCGACATCACCCAGACCACCCGCCTGCAACAGGCGATCAGCGGCGCCCAGCCGCTCGGCGTGACCGGCGCGTCCGTCACCCCGCCGTTCACGCCGGTGGTGATTCGCAGCCTCGCCGTCGCCGCCCTCGCCGTGCTCGGCCAGGCCAGCGAGCCGAACGTCGCCACGCTCAACGCCATCATGGTCGAGCCGAACGTCGCCTCCTGCGCCAATATGGCCAAGCTGAACCTCTATCAGTGTCTGGCCGTCTCCAAGCCGCACTATGAGGACGTCTTCTGCCTGGGCCAGCACGCGATGATGGACACCGCCCGCTGCGTCATCAAAGCCTCGGGCCAGCCCGAGCCGTTCGAGCCGCGCTTCGTTCCGACCGTTCGCGAGAACGCCAGCTACAAGCCGACCCCGGCCAAAAAGCCTGCGGCGAAGAAGCCCGCGAAAAAGGGTTAGAAATCATTTCCCCTGCCCGTTGCCACGGGCGGGGGTTTTGTGTATCTACGCGCACCTTTCGGCCCTAACGGGTCGTTCCGTCGCCGCGCGGGTCTTCGCGCGGCGGCTTCGTTTTGAGGCGAGGCCATGGCCGATATTATCCTGAACGTTGAACTGCGCGAGCGCATTGGAACCGGTGGTGCGCGCGCCGCCCGCCGCGAGGGTCTGGTCCCCGGCGTGCTGTACGGCGGCGACAAGGATCCCGTGGCGATCACCGTCAAGTCGAACGAGTTCCGCAAGGCGCTCTACACCGGCAAGCTGCTCGGCCACCTGGTGACCCTGAAGCACGGCTCGGAAACCCAGCCGGTCATCGCCAAGGTCGTGGACATGCATCCGGTGACCGACGAGCCGATGCACTTCGACCTGTACCGCGTCGACGAGCATCAGACGATCAAGATCTCGGTTCCGGTTCACTTCAAGAACCAGGAAGCCTCGCCGGGCCTGAAGAAGGGCGGCACGCTGAACGTCGTCCGTCACGAAGTCGAACTGGCCTGCCCGGCCGACTCGATCCCGGAAGAGCTGGTCTTCGACCTGACCGGCCTGGAAATCGGCGACACCATCCGCATCGGCGCCTTCGACCTGCCGAAGGGCGTGAGCCCGACCGTCGACCGCGACTTCGTGATCGCCACTGTGGCCGGTTCGGCCGCGGGCGCCTCGGAAGCCGCTGAAGAAGCCGCCGGCGAAGCCGAAGCTTAAGTCCCTGACGGCCGGTTGGGGGGCAGCGCATGCTCGTCCTGGCCGGCCAGGGCAACCCGGGAGCCCGCTATGCGGGCAACCGGCATAATATCGGCTTCATGGCCGTCGACGAGATCGCGCGCCGCTGGCGATTCGGTCCCGAACGCTCCCGTTTCTCCGCCCTCGTCCGCGAGGGCGAGATCGAGACGCCCAGCGGCCCGGTCCGCACCCTGATCCTCAAGCCTCAGACCTTCTACAACGAGAGCGGTCGCTCCGTGGCCGAGGCGCTGAAGTTCTACAAGCTCAAGCCCGCCGACCTCGTGCTGTTCTACGACGAGATCGACATGGCGCCCGGCCGCTTCCGCATGAAGCTGGGCGGCGGCGCGGCCGGCAACAACGGCGTGCGCTCGGTCACCGCCCACATCGGCCCCGACTTCCGCCGCGCGCGGCTCGGCGTCGGGCATCCCGGCCACAAGGACCGCGTCCAGGGGCACGTGCTCTCCGACTTCCACAAGGTCGACCAGGCCTGGGTGGAGGCGCTGCTGCGCGCCGTGGCCGACGCCGCGCCCCTGCTCGCCGAGGGCGAGGACGAGAAGTACCAGACCGAGGTCATGCGCCTGGCCCCCGCCGACAAGAGCGACGTGCCGCGCGGCCGCCAGGCCTAATGCTTGGGCCAATCGGTCTAACGTGCTAGGTCGCCGGCTCGAATTTCAGGAACAGCTCTCCCCATGGCTCTCAAAGTCGCGATCGTCGGCCTGCCCAACGTCGGCAAGTCGACCCTCTTCAACGCGCTCACCCAGACGGCCGCGGCCCAGGCCGCCAACTATCCGTTCTGCACCATCGAGCCGAACACCGGCGACGTGGCCGTCCCCGAGCCGCGCCTGAACGCCCTCGCCGCCATCATCCCGTCCAAGGAGATCATTCCGGCCCGGATGAACTTCGTCGACATCGCCGGCCTGGTGCGCGGCGCGTCCAAGGGCGAGGGCCTGGGCAACCAGTTCCTGGCCAACATCCGCGACTGCGACGCCGTCGCCTTCGTCGCCCGCTGCTTCATCGACGACGACATCACCCACGTCGAAGGCAAGATCGACCCGCTCGCCGACCTCGAGACCATCGAGACCGAGCTGATGCTGGCCGACCTCGAAAGCCTCGAAAAGCGCGTCGCCAACCTCGAGAAGCGCGCCAAGACCGGCGACAAGGAAAGCGCCCAGACCCTGCGCCTGGTCAACGTCGCCCTGGCCGAGCTCAACGCCGGCCGCCCGGCCCGCAAGGCGCAGGTCTCGGCCGAAGACGACAAGGCGTGGCGCATGCTGCAGCTGCTGACCTCCAAGCCGGCGCTCTACGTGTCCAACGTGGACGAGGCTTCGGCCGCCACCGGCAACGACCTGTCGAACCTGGTCGCCGAGCGCGCCAAGCGCGATGGCGCCGATCATGTCGTGATCTCCGCCCAGATCGAGAGCGAGATCGCCCTCCTGGACGAAGCCGAGCGCGTCGAGTTCCTGGAGACCCTCGGCCTGACCGAGCCGGGCCTCAACAAGCTGATCCGCGAGGCCTACCACCTGCTCGGCCTGCAGACCTACTTCACGGTGGGCCCCAAGGAAGCCCGCGCCTGGACCATCCACAAGGGCGACACCGCCCCGCAGGCGGCCGGCGTGATCCACACCGATTTCGAGAAGGGCTTCATCCGCGCTGAAACCATCGCCTACGAGGACTATGTGAACCTCAAGGGCGAGGCCGGAGCCCGCGACGCCGGCAAGCTCCGCGCAGAAGGCAAGGAATACGTCGTCAAGGACGGCGACGTGATGAACTTCCGCTTCAACGTCTGACGCCCCTCCCAGCTGACAGGCACGCAACTTGCAGGGCCGCCGCCGCGCGGCGCGCCGCCTGCAAGCTTGGCTTGTGAGCTCCGGCGACCTCGCGCAAGTTTCCGGAATGCTTCCGGGGGCTGGAAGCGTCGGCCTTCATGACGTCGAGAGCTGGAAGGTGACGCTGGACGCCCCGGCGCCGGCCTAGGCCGGCGCCGAGGGGCGCCGCTTTCGTGAGCGCCCGTAGATGAATCCGCGTCGCCCGTGCTGAGGTTCTCTGCTTAGCTCGCGTCTAACAAGACGGGAGAAACGCATGGGCGAGACCATCACCCTCCGGGGCGCGGACGGCTTCGAGTTTTCGGCCTACCACGAGCAGGCCTTCACCCCGCGCAAAGGCGGGGTCATCGTGCTTCAGGAAATTTTCGGCATCGACCGGCACATCCGCGCCGACGTCGAACGCTGGGCCAAGGCCGGCTACGAGGCGATCGCCCCCTCGCTCTACGACCGCCGCGAACGCCACTTCACCGCCGCTCACGACCCCGAGGGGCTGGCCGCCGGCGTCGCCCATGCCCGCGCCACGCCGCTGGAGCAGGCGCTGACCGACATCGCCGCCTGCCGAGACTTCCTGGCTGCGCGCGGCAAGGTCTTTGTCGTCGGCTACTGCTACGGCGGCTCGTTGACCTGGCTGAGCGCCGCCAAGGTCGAAGGGATCGCCGCAGCCGCCAGCTATTATGGCAGCCTTGTGCAGGCCAACGCCGCACTCCGGCCGCTTTGCCCGACGATCATCCACCTTGGCCACACCGATCCTGGGATCCCCGCCGACGAGGTCGAGAAGGCCGTGCACGAACACAACCCCGACGTCCCGGTCTACATCTACGAAGGCGCCGGCCACGGCTTCAATAACGATAGCCCCGAGCGCTACAACGAAGAGGCCGCCGACCTTGCCCGCGCCCGCACCCGCGAGTTGTTCGAGAACGCGTGAGCATGGGCCAGCAGATCACCCTCAAGAGCACGTTCGACGGCTTCGAGCTCGGCGCCTATCACGCAAAACCGAGTGATGCGCGCCGTGGCGGCCTGCTGCTGATCCAGGAGATCTTCGGGGTCACAGACCACATCCGTGAACTGGCGGACGCCTTCGCCGCCGACGGCTACGAGACCATCGCCCCGTCGTTCTACGACCGTCTCGAACGCGGCTTCCAGGCCGACTACAGCCAGGCGTCCATCGCCAAGGGCGTCGAGTATTCCCAGGCCACCCCCTGGGATCAGGTCGCCGGCGACGCCCAGGCCGCCATCGACGCGCTCAAGGCCCCGGTCTTCGTCACCGGCTTCTGCTGGGGCGGCGCGGCCGCCTGGCTGGCCGCCTGTCGCTGCACCGGCCTGTCGGCCGCCGCCAGCTTCTACGGGCGCCGGATCAGCGAACTGAAGGACGAGACGCCCCAGGTTCCGATCATCCTGCACTTCGGCAAGACCGACGCCTCGATCCCGCCCGAGCGGATTGACGAGATCGCCGAGCGTCATCCCGACATCCCGATCCACCTCTATCCGGCTGGGCACGGCTTCGTCTCCGATCGCCGCGCCGACTACGACGCTGACAGCGCCCGGCTGGCCCGCCTGCGGACCCTGGCGCTGTTCTCCAACAACGGCGGGGGGCGAAGTTCGGCGTGATCCTGGAAACCACCAGACTGCGGCTGCGGCCGCTGGCGGCGAGCGACCTCGACGCCCTCTGCGCGATCGCCGCCGATCCGCAGGTGATGGCCCACGTCGGCGACGGCGTGCCGCTCAGCCGGGCGGCGACCGCGCTCTGGATCAATAACGCCGCCGCCAGCCTGATGATGAGCGAAGTCGGCAGCCGCGCCGTCGTCCTGCGCGATAGCGACGCCCTGATCGGCTGGGTCGGCCTGATCCCCACGCCCCACCCCAATCGCCTGGAACTGATCTACGGCTTCGCCCGCGCCTACTGGGGCCGGGGCTACGCCACCGAGGCCGCAAGGGCCCTCCTGGCCGCCTGCACGCCCGATGCGGTCGACGCAACCATCGACCCGGCCAACCTCGCTTCCTGGCGCATCCTGGAGAAGCTGGGCTTCATCGTCGTCGGAGAGGAAGAGGACGAGTACGGCCTCCCGACCCTGCGCCTGCACCTCGAGATCGGTGAATCGGCGGCCGCCGGCTAGGGCTCGCGCTCCTCGATCTGCTTGCGCACCTCGGGCACCGTCTCCAGCGCCCGCACCAGCACCGCCTGCGCCGCCAGGATGCCGATCCCGGCGGCGTAGCCGGAGAACACCCCGGCCGGATAGCGACCGCCGTGGCCCACCGCCCAGACCTGCCAGTAGATGAACAGCGCCGCCGCCGCGAGCAGCCCCACGCCGGTGAGCACCGAGATCGGCGTCTGGCCGAACCCCGCCTGGAAGCTCATCCACACATAGCGCGCCAGTCCGCGCTTCAGCGGCGGCGCCGCCAGAGGCCCTACGAACGAGACGAACAGAAACATGGCCGGCCAGATCAGCGTGCGCTGGGCGATCAGCTCGGCGCCGCCGGGCAGCACGCGGAAGGCGTTCACGACCGCTCCGGCATAGATCAGCACCGCCGCGCCGACCGCCACGTCCTGCATCCGCCGGAAGTCTCGCCAGGGCTTGATGAAGCTCATGGCTTGGACTTAGGCGATCGATGCGGCAGGGGTAAGACCCAATCGCCCCGGCGATGGCCGATGGCCCCTGCGCAGCCCGTCGCCGAGCGGCGCGATCGCAGCTATGCTGTTCGCCGAAGGGGCCGCCAAGCGCCCCGGCGCTCTCTCGCCTCACGGATCCCATGAAGCCGGTCGCCCTGGCCCTAGCCGCCGCCGCCCTCCCGCTCGCCGCCCATGCCGGCGAAACGGCCTGCTGGTTCGAACAGGGCGTCATCGTCGCGCCTGCCTCGATCGACGGTCTGGCCGGCGACTACATCGTCGACACCGGCTCGCCCCTCACCCAGCTGCACGAGACCAAGGCCCAGAGCGCCGGCCTCGTCGAACAGGACCAGCGCGGGCCCGTGCGGATCGCCGGCCTGACCCTGCCCGACCGCCCGTTCGTCATCGCCGACCTCGACGCCCGCACCTACGCCTTCCCCACCCCGATCGCCGGCGTGATCGGCGCCGACCTGCTGTCGGCCTATGTGGTCGAGGTCAGCTTCGCGCCCTGCAAGATCGCCATCTATCCACGCGCCCGGGCCCCGCGCGTACGCAGCAAGGTCGGCGTCCTGCCGCTGCGGGTCGTCGGCGGCGTCGCCACCGCCCGCGCCGCCGTCTCCGACGGCCCCAGAGCCGTCAGCGGCGAGTTCGTGATCGCCACCGGCTCGGACGCCGCCGTGCGGGTCTCCCAGCGCCTGGCCTCGGTTCCAGGCGCCGCCAAGCCGGAGGATCTGCTGCCTTATGGCGAGACCCACGCGCAACTGCGGGCCGCCTCCTTCGCCGGCGCCCTGTTCGAGAACGTGCCGGGGGCTCTGGCCGACACCCAGGCCGACGGAGTCATCGGCGCCCCCCTGCTGGCCCGCTGGCGGCTGCGCTTCGACTTCCCGGCCGGCAAGCTGCTGCTCGCCCCGGCCGGCTGAACCCATCGCGCACCTCCGCCAGTCGTTTGGGGTATCGCTGATTTTCGGGCGGCGCAAAGTCAAGCAGGGCGCAGGTTACGAAAAAAGGCCCCGGATCGCTCCGGGGCCTTCTCGTATCTCGCTGGAAGATCTGCGCCCTAGTGGGCGACATTCTTCCAGATCTTGCGGTAGCTGGCGTACAGCAGGCCCGCAAAGATGAAGAGGTAGATCATCGCGGCCATGCCGAAGGCCTTGCGCTCTTCCATCTTGGGCTCGGAAGCCCAGGCGATGAAGGCCGCAACGTCCTTGGCCTGCTGTTCCAGCGTCGACTTGGTGCCGTCGTCGAACGTCACCTGGCCGGCCGCTAGCGGCGGAGCCATGGCGATGAAGCCGCCGGGCGGAACCTTGTCGTGCGGGCCCGACCACGCCGCGGTGACGTCACCGGCCATGTACGGGTTGTAGTGCTGGCCGGCGCCGACCTTCAGACCCGCGGGCGGGTTCTTGTAGCCGGTCAGCAGCGAGTAGATGTACTGCGGCCCCGCATGACGAGCCTTGGCCATCACCGACAGGTCCGGCGGATAGGCGCCGCCGTTGGAGGCCCGCGCCGCCGCTTCGTTCGGGAAGGGCGACGGGAACTTGTCGGCCGATGTGCCCGGACGATCGATCACATCACCCGTTTCCGAGTCGATGTCCTTGATCTGATAGTCCTTGGCGATCGACTTCACATACGGGTTGTCGTTCGGGTTCTTGTACTTCGGATCGTAGAACGGTCCGCCTTTCTGGCCGAGGTTCCGGAAGTACATGAGGTTCATCGAGTGGCAGGCCGAGCAGACCTCCCGATAGACCTTGTAACCCCGTTGCAGCTCAGCCTGATCGAACTTGCCGAACGGACCTTCGAAGCTGAATTCGACATGCTTCGGCGGCAGGGCGCCGCCGGCGGCTTGAGCCGCCGGGGCCGCGAGAACGGCCAAGCCAAGCGCCGCGAGCGCGATACCTTTACGCAGCATCTGAGGCTCAACCCCTCTTTTCAGGCGAAGCCGCGGCGCCGGCCGGCGCGTTGGCGGGATGCGAAAGCACAGGTTCACTGATCGATTCCGGCAGCGGAAGCGGGGTCTCGGTGAGGCCCAGGATCGGCAGGACGACCAGGAAGTAAGCGAAGTAGTAGAGGGTCGCGACCCGCGACAGCCACACCATCGAGTTCAGGTCGGCGTCGAACAGCTTGAAGGTCGACAGACCCGGGATCACGTGGTTGTCCGGCAGCTGACCACCGCAGTAGCCGAGCACCAGGCAGGCCAGCACGAAGATGAAGAAGTACAGCTTCGCGGTCGGCCGGTAGCGCATCGAGCGCACCTTGGAGGTGTCGAGCCACGGCAGGACGAACAGCACCGCGATGGCGCCGAACATCAGGATCACGCCGCCCAGCTTGTCGGGAACCGCGCGCAGGATCGCGTAGAACGGCAGGAAGTACCATTCGGGAACGATGTGCGCCGGGGTCACCAGCGGGTTGCCGGGGATGTAGTTGTCGGCGTGGCCGAGGGCGTTCGGGTTGTAGAACACGAAGGTCGCGAACAGGATCAGGAACACCACGATCGCGAAGCCGTCCTTCACCGTGTAGTACGGGTGGAAGGGAACGGTGTCTTCCTTCGACTTCACGTTCACGCCGGTCGGGTTGTTGTTGCCCGGGACGTGCAGCGCCCAGATGTGCAGGCCGACGACGCCCGCGATCATGAACGGCAGCAGGAAGTGCAGCGAGAAGAAGCGGTTCAGGGTCGGGTTGTCGACCGCGAAGCCGCCCCACAGCCAGGTGGTGATCGCTTCGCCCACGACCGGCAGCGCGCCGAACAGGTTGGTGATCACGACGGCGCCGTGGAAGGACATCTGGCCCCAGGGCAGCACGTAGCCCATGAAGGCGGTGGCCATCATCAGCAGGTAGATCACGCAGCCCAGGATCCACAGCACTTCGCGCGGAGCCTTGTACGAGCCGTAGTACAGCCCGCGGAACATGTGGATGTAGACCGCGATGAAGAACATCGAGGCGCCGTTGGCGTGCATGTAGCGGATCAGCCAACCGTAGTTGACGTCACGCATGATGCGCTCGACCGAGGCGAAGGCGTGGTCGACGTGCGGCACGTAGTGCATGGCCAGCACGATGCCGGTGACCAGCTGGATGCCGAGGCAGACCGCCAGGATGCCGCCGAAGGTCCACCAGTAGTTCAGGTTCTTCGGGGTCGGGAAGTCGATCATCGAGTCGTACGCGAGGCGCACGACAGGCAGACGGGTGTCGAGCCAACGCTCGATGCCGGTCTTCGGTTCGTAATTGGAATGTCCGCTCATCTGGGTCAGCCCACCTTGACCTTGGTGTCGGAAAGGAAGGTGTAGTCGGGCACCGCCAGGTTCTTCGGCGCCGGACCCTTACGGATGCGGCCCGAGACGTCGTAGTGCGAACCGTGACACGGGCAGAACCAGCCGCCGTAGTCGCCGCCGCCGAACGTCGGCACGCAGCCGAGGTGCGTGCAGGTGCCGACCAGCACGAGCCACTGGGCCTTGCCCGGCTTGTGACGGTCTTCGTCCTTCTGCGGATCGGGCATGCTCGCGCCGTCATCGCCAATGGCCTTGGCGATCTCCGCGCCAGTCCGATTGCGGATGAACAGCGGCTTGCCGCGCCACTTGATGGTGACCTGCTGGCCTTCCTCGACCTTGGTCAGGTCGAATTCGACCGACGCCAGCGCCAGCGTATCGCCGGACGGGTTCATCTGGTCGATGAACGGCCAGGCGAGGCCCGCGACAGCGCCGCCGGCCGCAGCCGCCGCCGCAATATGAATGAAATCACGCCGGTTCGGGTCGTCGCCCGCGGCATGCGTATCGGGATTTGCGCCCGCGACGGTGTCGGCCACCTTAAAGCTACCCTTCGTTTGGGGCCGCGTGCCCGCGGCCCGTCAGATCACTACGGATAATTCCGGAGTGATCCCGCCTTCGACCCCTGCCAGCGGTTCTGGTAAGGGCCACCGGAACTGAACGCTGGCGCCGGGCAAACCCGCGGAAGACAGTCGGATTGCATCTCGCACCCCACCCTTCCGTGATTCGCCCCTGGCCCCGGCTAATCCCGTGGCTGGACCGCTTAGAATGCTGCTCGCGCTTTTTCAACCGGACATTCCGCAAAACCTTGGCGCGGCTCTTCGCCTCGGCGCCTGTATGGGGGTGCCCGTACACGTCATCGAGCCTTGTGGTTTCCCGCTTTCCGACAAGGCTATCCGTCGCGCGGCGATGGATTACGGCGAACCGGCCGACGTCGTTCGCCATGCCGGCTGGAGCGATTTTCGGGCCGCCAAGGGGTCGGCTCGCATAATGCTGTTCTCCACTAAGGCCGCGCAGCCATTGCATGATTTCGTATTCCGGCCCGACGATATCCTGCTGTTCGGCCGCGAAAGCCTGGGCGTTCCGGACGAGGTTCACGACTCCGCCGACGCCCGCGTCTTCATTCCGCTCACGCCCGGTCGGCGCTCGCTCAACGTCACCGTCTCGGCCGCCATCGGCCTTTCCGAGGCGTTGCGGCAGACCGATCAATTTCCTAAGCCCGTGCAAATTTCCTAACTGCGGTACGCGATGACCAACATTTCTCCCGAGATCGAAGCCCGGCGCGACCGCGCCAAGGAATGGTTCGAAAGTCTGCAGACTCGAATCTTCGCCGAGCTCGAGCGCCTCGAAGAAGAGGCGCCGGCCGACCTCTATCCCGGCGAACCGGGCCAGTTCGAGGCGCGCCCCTGGACGCGCGAGACCGGGACCGGCGGCGGGATCGGCGGCCACCTGAAGGGCCGGCTGTTCGAAAAAGCGGGGGTGCACACCTCCGCGGCCCTGGCCCGCTTCTCGCCCGAGATGGCCGCCCAGATGCCCGGCGCCGACAAGGATCCGAGCTATGTCTCGGCCAGCATCAGCCTGATCGTGCATCCGCGCTCGCCGCGCGTGCCGACCGTGCACATGAACACCCGCTTCCTGTCGACGGCCGAGAGCTGGTTCGGCGGCGGCGCCGACCTGACGCCGATGCTCGACGCCCAGCGCAGCCAGGAGGCCGACGACGCGGTGCTGTTCCACGCGGCCATGCAGGCCGCCTGCGATCCCTATGACCCCGAGTGGTACGGCAAGTACAAGGCCTGGTGCGATGAGTACTTCTACCTGCCTCACCGCAAGGAGCCGCGCGGCATCGGCGGCATCTTCTACGACCGCCACAACAGCGGCGACTTCGAGAAGGACTTCGCCTTCACCCGTGCCGTCGGCGAGGCCTTCCTCGACGTCTACCCGAAGATAGTCCGCCACCGCATGGACGAGCCGTGGACCGAGGCCGACCGCCAGGAACAGCTGGTCCGCCGCGGCCGCTACGTCGAGTTCAACCTGCTCTACGACCGCGGCACGATGTTCGGCCTCAAGGCCGGCGGCAACATCGACACCATCCTGTCCTCGATGCCGCCGATGGTCAGCTGGATCTAGGTCAAAGCCCAGCTGTCATCCCGGTTTGCGAAGCAAGACCGGGACCCATGCCGGCTCGGCGCGAATGGGTCCCGGACAATCCCTGCGAGCTTTCCGGGATGACACCTCAGGTCAGGCCGTCTCGATGAACCGCTGCAGCCAGGCGCCAACCCTCAGTCGGTCGTCGGGCTGCTCGTAGCTCATCACCGCACGGTCGGCCTCCTCCTCGGTCAGCCGCACCCCCCGCCTGGTCTCGATCAGCGCCTTGGCGTAGTCCGGCTCGAACTCGGGATGCAGCTGCAGCGAGACCGCCCGGTCCTCGCCGTAGTCCAGCATGCCGATCGGACAGAAGTCGTTGCCGCCAATCACCTGGGCGCCGGGCGGCGCCTCGACCACCTGGTCTTGGTGCGAGCCGGGCACGGCGATCGGCTCAGGACTGTCCATCCAGCCGCGCGCGGCGCCAAGCCGGTAGCGTTGCAGGCCCAGCCCCCAGCCGTTGGGCGACTTGATCACCTTGCCGCCGAAGGCCTGCGCCATGATCTGGTGGCCGAAGCAAATCCCGACCAGCGGCGCTTGCCCCTTGGCGGCGCGCAGGAAGTCCTCCAGCGGCGCGATCCACGGCTCGGGGTCGTAGGTCCCGGCCGAAGATCCCGTCACCAGCCACGCCCCGCACGCATCGACCCCCGACGGCGACTCGCCCGCCGCCACGTCGTAGACGGCGTACTCATAGGCGCTCTCGCCGAACAGCCGCCGGAACATCGACGGATAGCTGCCGTACCGCCCGCGAATCTCCTCCGGCGGCGCGCCGGTCTCCAGAATGCCGAGCTTCATTCTTGTCCTGCCGCTAGTACGCCATGCCCTGGGCCACGGCCTTCAGCTTCTCGATGGCCGAGAACTTGTCGTCGATGAAGTCGTGGTCGATCCACCAGTCCTCGACCTCGCGCAGCACCTGGCCGACCATCGGGCCCTTGGGCACGCCGGACTTGAGCACGTCCTCGCCGGTCAGCGGGAACGGCGGCGGGGTCCAGCTTTCGGCCAGGGCCAGCAGGCCGCGCCACTGGTGCGTGGCGGCCGAACGCTCGGAATGGGCCCAGGCCAGCTTGATGCGGTCGCTGAACGCCTGCACGCCGATCTTGTAGACCGCCCGGCGGCTCTCGCGCGGGCTCATCCACGAGGTGATCCGCGGGGTCTTGCCCATCGCCGCGACCAGCCGGTCGCGCTGCTCGTTGGAGAGCCGCAAGCCCTCGGCCGCCTTGCCGACGCCGACCTCGTTGTCGGGCAGCAGCGTCGCCAGCCGCAACAGCGGATCGCAGATGAACAGCTGCTCGGTCTCGACCTCGACCAGCTGGTTGAGCGCCGCCAGGTCCGTGGCGCTCGGCAGCAGCTGGGTCAGCACGCGGGCTTTCGCCATCATCGCCAGCGCCGGGCGCGGGTCGTAGGCCGCCAGCAGCTTCAACAGCTCCTTGGCCACCCGCTCGGCCGCCAGATTGCCCATCAGCTCGCGTCCGGCCTCGCAGGCGGCCAGCGCCGCGGCGTCCGGCTCGCCCTTGCCGTACCAGGCCAGGAACCGGAAGTAGCGCAGGATGCGCAGGGAATCCTCGGCGATGCGGGTCGCCGGATCGCCGACGAACACCAGCCGCCCGGCCTTGGCGTCGGCCACGCCGGTCCCGGTCGGGTCCGTCAGGTTCCCCAGCCGGTCGGCATAGACCGCGTTCATCGTGAAGTCGCGCCGCTGGGCGTCCTCGGCCCAATCCTGGGTGAAGGCCACCACCGCCCGGCGCCCGTCGGTCTCGACGTCCCGGCGCAGGGTCGTCACCTCGAAGGGCTCGCCGCTGACGATCGCGGTGACGGTGCCGTGGTCGACCCCGGTCGGGGCGACCTTGATCCCGGCCGACTCCAGCGCCTTGGTCGCCTGGTCGGGCGTCAGGGTGCAGGCGATGTCGACATCGCCTACCGGCGCGCCCAGCAGGGCGTTGCGGACCGCCCCGCCGACGAACCTGGCGCAACCGGGGCCGCCGGCCGCCTCCAGCGCCTCCATCACCGGCGCTGCGGGCTTCATCCAGGGCTTTTCGCCGATGCTCTGCGTCACTTTGCGGGCGCCTTCTTCTCGAAATGTCCCGGCGCCACGTGTCCGCCGGCCTCCACTTCCGCAGGAACATAGGTCTCCCCGCGGTTGTCGCCATGGAAAAGACCGGTCGCCAGCAGCGAAACCGCCAGCAGCCCGCCGGCGATCGCCACCAGCCAGGTCCATGGCGTCGAGCCCATCGGCCGCCCCGTGCGCAGCGCCACCTCGCGCCACACGAACCAGATGACGAAGGGCGCCGCCATCAGCAGCAGCCGCGGAGCCAGCTCCCTAAGCAACCGCCGCTCCATAGAGCCGATCGTAGAGCGCCCGCAGCATTCCCGCCGTCGCGCCCCAGATGAAGCGGTCCTCATGGGTCATGGCGTAGAAACGGCGCAGCTGGCCGTCAGGTCCCTGGCGCTCGTGCCGCTCGTGATTGGCGGGATCCATCAGGAACCCGAACGGCGTCTCGAAGATGTCGGCCACCTCCGCCGGATTTGGGGTCAGCGAGAAGCCCGGCTGAATGAACCCCACCACCGGCGTCACCAGGAACCCGGTCCCAGTGCGATAGGGCGAGGAGAGCCCCGCCAGGCTCACGAAGTCCGGCGCCAGTCCGACCTCCTCGTGCGCCTCGCGCAGGGCCGTGACCGGGCTGGTCTCGCCGGGGTCGGTGCGCCCGCCCGGCAGCGCGATCTGGCCAGTGTGGCTGCGCAGGGTGTCGGCCCGCCGGGTCAGCAGCACCGAGTAGCCGTGCGGCCGCTCGATCAGCCCGACCAGAACCGCCGCCGGCTTCAGGCTCACCGGCTCGTTGGGAAAGGCGTTCGGCCCCAGGTCGAAATCCGACGCGGCCGTGCTCGCCGGCTCGCCGTCGAGCGGGTCGAGATGTCCGGCGATCCACTCGCGCATCTCGTCCGGCGGCGCATTGGGGCTCACAGCTGGTGGGCTCCGGCCGGACCGACCGGGAACCAGGCGCCGTTCGACTCGACGCCCAGGCGCGGGCCCTCGGGGGTGTCTCGCTCCTGCGCCAGCTCGACCAGCTCGTAGAACACCGGCCGGGCGATCAGCGCCTCCAGCCCGCGCCGCACGTGCAGATAGGGCCGCGGCTCGCCGGTCGCGGGGTCCATCTCGACCCGGATCTCGTTCTCGGGCCCGGCGACCACCTCGTCGCCGACATTGGTCAGGAACTTCAGCCCCTCGCCTTCGCGGTCCACGCGGGTGGCGATGAACGGCGCGTCCTCGACCGTGATCTTCATCTTCTCCACTGGGGTCACCAGGTGGAAGCCGTCGGGGTCCTTGCGCAGCACCGTCGAGAACAGCCTCACCAGCGCCTCGCGCCCGATCGGCGTGCCCTCGTGGAACCAGGTCCCGTCCTTGCGGATCACGATGTCGATCTCGCCGCAGTGGGCGGGATTCCACAGATGCACCGGCGGCAATCCGCGGCCAGGCGCTTGTTTGGCCGCAGCGATCACGCCGTCGAGGCCGGGCTTGGATGTCGTCTCTCCCATGCAGCAAAGGTAAGGACCCGCGTGCGTCGCCTCAACGGGGTTCTTCCACAAGCCGCAAGCATCGTCCGCCTCGACATCGCCGTTTCAATCGCCGCAAGGTGGCGGCCGCCGCCGAAGGACACGCCGCATGACGCAGCCCCCATCCGCCTCCACCGAGATCGACGCCCGCATCGCCGCGCTCGGCGACTGGCGCGGGCAGACCCTCGCCCGTGTCCGCGCCCTGATCCACCAAGCGGTCCCCGAGGTGGTCGAGGAGGTGAAGTGGCGCGGCACGCCGGTCTGGTCGCACGACGGGATCATCTGCACCGGCGAGACCTACAAGGCCTGCGTCAAGCTGACCTTCGCCAAGGGCGCGGCCCTCGACGACCCGGCCGGCCTGTTCAACTCCAGCCTCGAAGGCAACACCCGCCGCGCCATCGACATCGCGCAAGGCGCGGCCCTGGACGAGAGCGCCTTCAAGGCCCTGATCGCCGCCGCCGCCGCGCTTAACAGCGCCTCCAAGAAGAAGCCCAAGAAGGGCTGAGCGCGCTCAGGCCGTGACCGGCCCATCCAGCAGGTCGACCCCGCGCGCCAGCACCCGACGCTGGTTCACCGGTCCCGGCATGCGCACACCCTTGCACGGCGCGGCCGAGAAGCCGAAGCGGTTGAAATAGGGCTCGTCGCCGACCAGCAGCACCGGATAGCCGGCGGCTTGCGCGGCTGCGCAGGCGCGCTGCACCAGCTCGCCGCCGACGCCGAACTTGCGGCCCTCGGCGCGCACCGCCAACGGCCCGAGGAAGATGACGGGTGTCGCGCCGACATGCACCTTCCACATCCGCACGACGCCGATCAGCCGCGCGCCGTCCCAGGCGCAGAAAGACATCTCCGGGCGGAACTCGGCGAACTCGCGCACGCGCTCGGACGACTTCACGAAGCGGCCGGGCCCGAAGGCGTGATCCAGCAGCGCCTCGATGGCGTCGGCGTCGGCGGGTTGTTCTTGGGTGTAGGAAAGGGCCTGGTCGGCGGGATCGATCATGAACGTCTTTGCGATGCGGGAAGCGGCGGGGTCCGCCGCCATACGCGCAACGGCGACGGCGAGCGGGGCTCTAGCTGGCGCGGCGGGCGCGCCCGGTTCGTCGCTGGCGTCGCATGGACGTGTCCAGATCGTTCACAGGAAGCGCGGCGCATAAGGCCATGACGGCCTCGCGTCAATCGTGCGTTGCGGCGCAGGTCGTCGCGGTCCAAGTTGCGCGGCCTTTGCAGTCCCGAGTGCCGAGCTCGCATGTCCGACCCGTCCGAAGCGGCTCACCAGCCGACCACCGCCCGCGAGCTCCTCGCCCACCGCGACTACATGCTGTTCTGGTCGACCCGCGTCGCCTCGACCCTCGGCGTACAGATCCAGAGCGTGGCGCTCGGCTGGCAGGTCTACGCCGTCGCGCGCCAGACCCACAGCGTCGCCCAGTCGGCCTTCTATGTCGGCATGATCGGGCTGGTGACCTTCATCCCGGTGCTGCTGCTGGCCCTGTGGGCCGGCGAGGCCGCCGACCGCTACGACCGCAAGCGCATCCTCCAGCTTTGCTACGCCGGCGAGATCGCCTCGGTGCTGATCTTGCTCTCGGCCAGCCTGTTCGGCTTCGCCACCATCCCGCTGCTGCTGGGCGTGGCCGTGCTGTTCGGGATCAGCCGCGCCTTCATGGGCCCGGCCGGCACCGCCATGGGCCCGATGCTGGTGCCGCGCAGCCTCCTGCCGCGCGCCATCGCCTGGAACTCCCTGGCCTGGCAGGGCGGCTCGATCATCGGCCCGGCGCTGGGCGGGGCGCTGGTCTCGATCTCGCCGGCCGTCGCCTACGGCACGACCAGCGGCCTCTATCTGATCGCCGTGCTGACCGTCTCGTTGATCGCCATGAACACCAAGCCGGAAACCCAGGCCGGCTCGCGCTGGACTCTGATCAAGGAAGGCCTCGGCTACGTCTGGCGCAACAAGATCGTCTTCGGGGCGATCTCGCTGGACCTGTTCGCCGTGCTGCTCGGCGGGGCCACCGCCCTGCTGCCGGTCTACGCCCGCGACATCCTGCACGTCGGGGCCGAGGGCTTCGGCATGCTGCGCGCGGGTCCCGCCATCGGCGCCACCCTGGTGGCGATGTGGCTCGCCGCCAACCCGATCCGCACCAAGGCCGGGCCGATCATGTTCGTCGGCGTCGCCGTCTTCGCGCTCGCCACCATCGTCTTCGGCCTGTCGCAGACCTTCTGGCTGTCGGTCGTGGCCCTGGCCGTGCTCGGCGGGGCGGACATGCTCAGCGTCTATGTCCGGCAGACCCTGGTGCAGATCGTCACCCCCGACCAGATGCGCGGCCGCGTCGCCGCCGTCTCCTCGCTGTTCATCGGCGCGTCGAACGAGCTGGGTGAGTTCCGCACGGGCGTGGCGGCTCGCTTCATGGGCGCGGTGGCGGCCGCGGTCTCCGGCGGCGTGGCCGCGTTGATCGTCACCGGCCTCTGGGCCAAACTGTTTCCCGCCTTGCGCAAGGCCGACAGGCTCGAATAACAACGACGCTATTCTTTTAGGGAGATTGATCGATGGGTGCACTTTCAGGGAAAGTTGTTCTGGTCACCGGCGGCGGCAACGGCATTGGCCGTGATTGCGCGCTGATCGCGGCGGCCGAAGGCGCGAAGGTCGTGGTCAACGACCTCGGCGGTGGTCTGAAGGGCGAAGACGAAGGCTCGGCGGGTCCGGCCGAACAGGTCGCGCAGGAAATCCGCGCCGCGGGCGGCGAAGCGGTCTCCAACTCCGACAGCGTCACCGACCTCGACGCCGTCTACGGCATGGTCGAGCAGGCCAAGAAGGAATTCGGCGGCCTGCACGCGGTCATCAATCCGGCCGGCATCCTGCGTGACGTCATGTTCCACAAGATGACCGAAGCCGAGTGGGACGCGGTCATTGCCGTCCACATGCGCGGCTCGTTCAACGTCGCCCGCGCCACCATCGAGCTGTTCCGCGAACAGAACGACGGCGCCTACATGTTCTTCACCTCGACCTCGGGCCTGCTCGGCAACATCGGCCAGGCCAACTACGGCGCGGCCAAGATGGGCATCGCCGGCCTGTCGCGGATCATCGCCATGGAAGGCGCGCGCAACAACGTGCGTTCGAACTGCCTGGCCCCGGTCGCTTGGACCCGCATGACCCAGTCGGTGCCGGTGAAGGACGAAGCCGCCGCCGCCCGTCGCGCGGTGATGGCCGAGAAGATCCGCGCCGACCAACCGGCCCGCTTCTCCGTCGCCATGGTCACCCCGGCTGCGGCCCATGTTTCGGGTCAGATCTTCGGCGCTTCGGGCGAGAACATCATCCTCTACAGCCAGCCGCGTCCGATCGAGACCGTGACCAAGGAAGAAGGCTGGACGGTGCAGTCGATCCTCTCGGAAGCCGTTCCGAAGATGGAGCCGAAGTTCACCCCGCTCTCGCGCCCGCCGCTGGCGAGCCAGGGCGGCGACGCGGCCCCGGCCAAGGCCGGCTGATCCTCGCGATAGCCTAGAACGACCAGGCGGCGGCTCCCCAGGGGGCCGCCGCTTTTCTTTGCACATGCGCAATCGCTTACGCTGCAAGGGGTACTGGCCCGAAACTTGCTTAACGCCAGGCGTCCTTTCGCCAGGAGCGCCCCATGCCCGTGAGCAGCGTCGGCCCCGCCAGTTGGTACGCCCAGCCCCAGTTCGCCACCCCTGCCGGCAAGGCCAGGGAGAGCGAAGAATCCGCCGGCAAGCTGCGCATCGAGGAGCCGGCCAGGCCGGATCGGACGATGACGCCGGAGGAGGAAGAGAAGCTCAAGAAAACCCTCGCGGGCATGGCCGCCGGCGACTTCCAGAGGATCCTCGAGGAAGACGCCCAGCGCGCCGCCGAAAAACGCGCGCAGGAGGGCCGCGACCCGGCCGGCGCCGTGATCGACCTGCGCGTCTGAGCCCCTAGAGTCGGTGGGTGCGCACCCACTCCTCGCGCGTCAGTTCCCAGTACAGCGAGCGCCGCGTCGTCCCGTCCGGCCGCACGCTGTCGATCTCGCCCATGCGCCGAAAACCCGCCGCATCGATCGAGGCGGCCGAGCGCACATTGTCCAGCGCCGCGGTCAGGGCGATCAGCCTTACGCCCAGATTCTCGAACATGAAGGCGATCGACCGCGCGACCCCCGCCTTACCGCCGTGCGAGTTCTGCCGGTCCGCCCGCCGGGCCCCGGCGATCTCCGCCGCCGACCGATCCGGCCAGACCGTGAACCGCGAGTAGCCGGCGACCTCCCCGGCCTCGTCGAGCGACACGGTCAGCAGGCATTCGCCCTTTTGGCGCAGCGCCTCGCTCTCCTCGACCCAGCGGCCGACGTTCGTCTCGTTGATCGGCCGCGGCAGGTCGTAGATCGGGTCCGACACTTTCGGGTCGGCCAGCAGCGCCGTCAGGCCGGCGACGTGCTCGGGCCCGGCGATGATCATCGCCGGCCCGCCCGCGCTGCGCACCGCCGCGCGGATCGCCGCCTCTTCCTCCGGGCTGACCTGAAGCACTGTCCTGGGCGGCGCGCTCATCGCCGTCTCCTCCATAAGCCGCCGGTTGGCCCGGCCTTTGCTCCAGCCTAGCCCAGTCACGGAGCATTCGCATGCAAGTCGGCAGTTCCAGCCTCGCAAACGGCCTTTTCTCGACCGATACGCTGAGCAAGATCGGTCAGCTCGGCAAAACCGACTCGGCAAAACCGTCCGCCGCGGCCGAAGCTGCGCGCAAAGCCGAGCTTTCCAAGTCCGCCCAGCGCGCCGTCCTCGACGAGATCCGCGAGAAGGGCATCTACGCCTGGGCCCAGGAGCAGAAGCTCGAAAAGCTGAAGGAAAAGATCGAGGCCGAGGTCAGATCCGCCAACCCCGACGCCGACCCTGCCACTATCGAGAGCGAGGTCGCCCGCCTGGTGAAGGAAGCGATGGAACAGGCCCTGAAGACCGAAGCCGCCGAATCCGCCAAGCGCGGCGAACCGGCCAAACCAATGATCATCGACATCTCGGTCTGACAGGCCCCGGCCTCAGCGTGTCATCCCGGCTTCGGCACAGCCGAAGACCGGGACCCATGAACACCTGATCCTTCAAGCAGCGGCATGGCCCCGCCCCCATTCCGCCAGTTCGGCGCGAATGGGTCCCGGTCTTGCTTCGCAAACCGGGATGACACCGGCTCATCAGGCTCGCTGGGGACCCTCCCCTACACCGTCTCGCGCGGCCCCACCGGGCTCGGCTGGTTCTCCGTCCGCCAGCGGATCTCGTCCGGCGTCCCCGGCAGAGGCGGCCGATAGCCCTGGATCGACCACAGCTCATAGGACGTCTCGTCGATGTGGTACTCCCAGTTCAGCCCCCGGTCGCGGACGTAGGGCGCCAGCGCCGCGTCGGCCATTTCGATGAACTTCGCCCTGATCTCGGCCGTGGGCATGGTCCGGGCGATGTGGTCGATCCAGATGCGCACGAAGTTGTCGACGCTCTCGCCGCCGATGAAGAACGAGTCGGCCGCGACCTCCTGGAACACCACCCCGACATAGAACTTCGGCAGCCCGCGGGCGTAGAGCGCGGTGATCGCCTCCGACAGCCCCTTCTTGTCCTCCAGGCTGAACGCCCCGACCGGGTGGTAGATTTTCCAAAGCGGCATGGCTCGACTCCTCTGCGGACGGCTTCGACGCCGCCTTGACTTCAATAATGATGATTGTCATCATTGAATCCATAGGGCCGTCAAGAGGCAAGCCGATGAAGATCAGCAAGGCGCAGGCGCAGGAGAACCGCGACCGGATCGTCGGCGCAGCCGCCACGCTGTTTCGCGAACGCGGCTTCGACGGGGTCAGCGTCGGCGACCTGACCAAGGCCGCCGGCTTCACCCACGGCGGCTTCTACAACCACTTCGAGTCCAAGGACGCCCTGGCCGCCCAGGCCCTCGAAAGCGCCTTCGCGACCATGGCCGGCCACCGCGAGCGCGCCCGCGACCTGCCCGAAATGCTCACCCACTACCTGTCCCAGGCCGCCCGCAGGGCCCCGGGCAAGAGCTGCCCCGCCGCCGCGCTCGGCGGCGACGTCGGCCGCGGGTCAGGCGACGTGAAGGCCGCCTTCGCCGGCGGCGTCGAACAGATGATCGCCTCGGTGGAAGCGCGTCTGCCCGACGGCCCCGACCGCCGCGCCCGCGCCCTCGGCGTCGTCACCCGCATGGCCGGCGCCCTGATGCTGGCCAGAGCCGTCCCCGACGGCCCCCTGGCCGACGAACTCCTGGAAACCAACCTCAAGCTGGCGATCGCCGAAGCGGGATGAGCGCGACTCCCTCTCCCCCTTGAGGGGAGAGGGAAAGTCACGCGGGCAGCGCCTAGTGATCCCCGCCGCAGTGCGAATGGTCGGCCAGCGCCTCGATCACCCGGCACTCGGCCACCGCCCCGTGGCTGCAGGTCGCCAGCATCCGGGTCAGTTCGCCCTTCAGCGCGGTCAGCTTGGCGATCTTGTCCTCGACCGCCGCCAGATGCCGGCCGGCGATCTCGTCGACCGGCCCGCACGACCCATCCGGCCGGTCGGAAAGTTCGAGCAGCGTGCGCAGGTCCTCCATCTCGAAGCCCAACTCCCGCGCATGGCGGATGAAGCTCAGCCGCCGCACATGGACATCGTCATAGAGCCGCCGGTCGCCCTCGCTGCGAGGCGGGGCCGGCATCAGCCCGGCGCCCTCATAGAAGCGGATGGTGGTCACTTTTACGCCGGCCCGGCGCGAGAGTTCGCCGATCGAGATGTCGCCCGCCATTCGCCGCTTGCTCCTACAGTGACTGTAGGATCCATCACTTAGGCATGACCTACGAGATCGTCCACCACAAGGCGCCGCCGCCCGCCCCCGAAGAGGCCGCCTGCGCCTCCGCCGGATGCGGTTGCGAGGACACCGCCCGCGCCGTCGAGAACGGCTCCCCCGCCTTCCGCCGCGCCGTCTGGATCGTGCTTGGCCTCAACGCCGGGATGTTCGCGCTGGAGGTGGTCCAGGGCCAGCTCGCCGGCTCCATGGCCCTGCAGGCCGACGCCCTCGACTTCGCCGGCGACAGCGCCACCTACGGCCTGTCGCTGTTCGCCCTGACCCAGAGCCTGGCGTTCCGGTCCAAGGCCGCCCTCGTCAAGGGCGTCAGCCTCGGGCTGATGGGGGTCTACGTGCTGGTCGCCGCCCTCTGGCGCACCTTCGTCGATGGCGCGCCCGATGCGGTGACCATGGGCTGGGTCGGCGCGCTGGCGCTGTCGGCCAACGTCGTCTCCGCCCTGCTGCTGCTACGCTTCCGCGACGGCGACGCCAATGTCCGCTCGGTCTGGCTCTGCTCGCGCAACGACGCCATCGGCAACGTCGCCGTGCTCTGCGCCGCAGGCATTGTCGCCTACACCGGCACGAAGTGGGCCGACCTGGCGGTCGCCGCGATCATGGCCAGCCTGTTCCTCTCGACCGCTGCCTCGATCATCCGCCAGGCCCGCGGCGAACTTCGCGCGCAGGCGGCCGCGTAGTGGATGTCATCCCGGTTTCGGCGCAGCCGAAGACCGGGACCCATGAACACCGGATGGGTCATGCACGACCACGGCCGCGTCCCATTCTGCACTCCAGACGCAAACCGCAATGACAGTGGGGGAGGACGCTCAGCTCTCCGCCAGCGCCTTCAGCGGCCCGTCGGTTAGCCGCCGCACGATCCACTCGGTCTGCGCGCTCGCCCCCAGCGAATCGTAGAACGCGATCGACGGGGCGTTCCAGTCCAGCACCGACCATTCCAGCCGCGCCAGCCCCTCGTCCTGGCAGCGCTGGGCCAGCCGCCGCAGCAGCGCCTTGCCGGCCCCTAGTCCCCGCGCCTCCGGAACCACGAACAGGTCCTCCAGATAGATCCCGTGCCGGCCGCGGAAGGTCGAATAGTTGTAGAACCACAGCGCAAAGCCCACCGGCGCGCCGTCCGCCTCGGCGATGTCGCAGAACGCCCGCGGATGCTCGCTGAACAGCGCCGCCTCGACGTCGGCCTGCGTCGCCTCGACCTCGTGCAGCAGCTTCTCGTACTCGGCCAGGCCGCGGATGAAGCCATAGATCAGGCCCGCGTCCGCCGGGGTCGCCGGCCGCACTTGCACCTCGGCCGCCGCGGCGGTCTTCTCCTGGCCCATGCCCGTCTCTCCCGACTTTCTCGACTACGTGCTCGAGCAGCTGCATCCCCTTGGCGGGATCACCCACCGCCGGATGTTCGGCGGCGTCGGCGTCTCGCGGCACGAGCTGTTCTTCGCCCTGATCGCCGACGACGTGCTCTACTTCAAGGCGGACGCGGTCACCGTCCCCGACTTCGAGGCCGCCGGCTGCGAGCCCTTCAGGCCGTTCGGCGGCGACAAGGCGATGAACTACTGGACGCTCCCGCTCGAAGCCCTCGAAGATCCCGACGAAATGACCGCCTGGACGACCAGGGCCCTCGACGCGGCCCTACGCGCGACAACGGGAAAGCAGCGCGGAACCTAGTTCCCCCATAGGCGGCGCAATTGCGTCACCCTACCACCACGCCCGGCGGCGGCTTGCTGCTCTCCGGCACGAAGAAGTCCGGCATCAGCGGCGTGGTCGGATCGACCCGATATTTGTCGAAATCCCTCACGCCCTCGCCATAGAGGAAGCTGTCGTCGATCAGGAAGTTGCCCGTGAACTCGCGGCTCGGCTTCTCGAAGATCGCGTGCGCCGCATCGGCCATGATCTCCGGCGTGCGGCAGGCCTTCATGCCCTCCTCGCCGGCCAGGGCGAATTGGATCGCCGCGGTGGCGATGCCGGTGCGCGGCCAGAGCGCGTTGAACGCGATCCCGTCCTCGCGGAACTCCTCGGCCATGCCCAGCACGCACATGCTCATGCCGAACTTGGCCATGGTGTAGGCGACGTGCCCTTTGAACCACTTCGGGCTCATGTCCAGCGGCGGCGACAGCATCAGCACATGCGGATTGGCCGCCTTCTTCAGATGCGGGATGCAGGCCTTCGAGGTCAGGTACGACCCGCGCGCATTGACCTGGTTCATCAGGTCGTAGCGCTTCATCTCGGTGGCCAGCGTGCCGGTCAGCTGGATGGCCGAGGCGTTGTTGACGCAGATGTCGATCCCGCCGAACGCCGCCACGGTCTTCTCGACCGCCTCGTAGACGCTGGCCTCCTCGCGCACGTCGACGATCAGCGGCAGCGCCTTGCCGCCGGCCTTCTCGATGTCCTCGGCCGCCGAATAGATCGTGCCCGGCAGGTGCTTGTGCGGCTCGGCGGTCTTCGCGGCGATGGCGATGTTCGCCCCGTCCCTGGCCGCCCGCAGCGCGATGGCCAGGCCGATGCCTCGGCTGGCCCCGGTGATGAAGAGGGTCTTCCCGTTCAGGCTCATAGGCTCACTCCGGTGATTTCCTCCGACAGCGCCCATAGCCGCTCGGCGCTTTCCGGATCGATGGCGTAGGGCATGACGCCCTTCATCGGGTTGTCCTTGCTCCAGGGCGGCGCCTCGGCGCAGTCCTCAAGGTAGAGCCCGCCGACGCCCTCCAGCTCCTCGCCGACCGCGGCCCAGACGCTGGTCGAGGCGCCCTGCTCGGGGGTCTTGAAGCCCTCGCGGACGTTGCCTTCCTCGTCCATCCAGCCCATCGCCACCATCTCCTCCTTGGGAAGATAGCGCTGCAGCGGGGTCATGATGCCGCCGGGCATCACCGCGTTGGCGGTGATCCCGTGCTCCTCGAAGCGGGCGTTGTACCCGACCGCGAACAGCGAGTTGGCGGTCTTCGACTGGCCATAGGCCTCCCACTTGTCGTAGGGCCGGCTCAGATAGTTGGGGTCGTCCCAGTTGATGTCGCTGCGCCGGTGGCCGATCGACGACAGCGCCACCACCCGCGCCAGCCGGTCCTCGTCCGAGGCGTTCAGCAGCGCCCGGGTGAGCCCCACGGTCAGCACGAAATGGCCGAAGTGGTTGGTGCCGATCTGCAGCTCCAGGTCCTCGGCCGTGCGCAGCAAGGGCGTCGCCATCACCCCGGCGTTGTTGATCAGGATGTCCAGCGGCTGGTCGCCCCAGGCGTCTACGAACGAGCCGACTGAGCCGAGGCTGGCCAGGTCGAGCGTCCCGGCCACCACCTTGTCGGCCCCGATCGCCTCGTTGATCGCGACGGCCGCCTTCTCGCCGGCGACGCGGTCGCGCACCGCCAGCATGACGTCCGCGCCCGCCGCGGCCAGCGCCTTGGCGGTCTCGTAGCCGATGCCGCTGGCCCCGCCTGTGACCACGACGTTGCGGCCGGAGAGATCATGGTCGCCGGCCACCACGCGGGCGGGGGTGAAGGCGCCGAAGCGGGAGCGGATCATGGGTCAGGACACCTTGCTGAAGTCGGGAGCGCGCTTCTGCGCGAAGGCGGCGAACGCCTCCTTGGCCTCGGCGGACTTCAGCTGGGCGGCGAAGTGCGCGCCCTCCTCGTCCATGCGCTGGGCCAGGCCCGTCTCGTCGCGCATCAGCGCCTTGGTGATCACCACCGCGGCCGGCGGGCGGGCGGCGACGGCTTCGGCCGCGGCGCGGGCCTTGGCGCGCAGCTGGTCCAGCGGCACGACCTCGTTGGCGATGCCCCAGTCGACCGCCTTCTTGGCGTCGACCGCCTCGCCCAGCACGAACATCGAAAACGCCCGCGCATGGCCGATGCGGCTCGGCAGGGTGATGCTGGAAGCCGCCTCCGGCACCAGCGCCAGGTTCACGAACGGCGTGGTCAGCAGCGCGTTGTCGGCCAGATAGACCAGGTCGCAGTGCAGCAGCATGGTGGTGCCCACGCCCACCGCGCGGCCGTTCACCGCAGCGATCAGCGGGGTCTTGGCCCGCGCCAGCGCCGCCAGCAGCGGATTGCCGCCGCGCCGCGCCTCGTTGGCCGAGGACTCGCCGGCGTTGACCGCCGCGAAATCGCTGATGTCGTTGCCGGCGGTGAACATGTCGCCGTTGGCCTGGATCAGGACGCAGCGCACGTCCTTGTCGAACTCGGCCTGATCGATGGCGTCGCCCAGGGCCTGATACATGTCGCGGGTCAGCGCGTTCTTCTTGTCCGGACGGTTCATGGTCAGGGTCAGGACCCCGCCGGACTTCTCGATCAGAATATGGTCGGCCATTGAAATGCGCTCCTAAACTTACGCCGTATGCTAACGCGGCGCGGAGCGCGGATCGAAGCGGAATCTTCCAGTGTCCTCCCGGTTTCGGCGCACCCGAAGACCGGGAGGAAAGCACGGCGCGCGCCGAGCCCCTACGCCGCCCGGTACCAGATCACCCCGGCCTCGTCGGGCTCGGCGACCGCCTGGCCGCGGGCCATCAGGCAGTTGAGGTGCGCCAGGCTCTCGCCGGTGGCCATGCCCAGCACCCATTGGTCGATCTTGCGGCGGAACAGCACCGGGAACACGTCCACCGCCCGCTTCGGCTCGGCGATCAGTTTGCGCAGCCGCGCCAGCCCGCGCTCGTGCCCGCCGATCAGGTGGTCGATCCGCGCGTGCAGGCCATGGAAGGGCTCGTTGTGCGCCGGCAGCACCAGGACGTCGTTGTCCACCCGATCCTTGATCGCCGCCAGCGTCGTCAGCCACTCGGTCAGCGGGTCGCCGTCCGGCTCGGTCGGGAACACCGACACGTTCGACGAGATCTTCGGGAGCACCTGATCTCCCGAAATGAACAGCTTCAGGTCCCTCTGCCAGAGGCAGACATGCTCAGGGGAATGGCCCGACCCGACCACCACCTCCCACGGCCGCCCGCCGATCTCCACCACGTCGCCGTCCGACAGCCGCCGGAACGTGTCGGGCAGCGCGTGCAGGCCCTTGCCGAAGCCGCCGAACCGGGCGCGATAGTCCTCCAGAGCGTCGTCGTCCCATCCGGCGGCGCGGTAGAACGCCAGCGCATCGGCCGGCGCCTCGCGGCCGGTGTCGGCCGCCAGCGAGCGGCACATCAGGAACTCCAGCCGGCTGATCCACAGCCGGCACTGGAACTTGCGGGTCAGCCAGCCGGCCATGCCGATGTGGTCGGGATGCATGTGGGTGACGAACACGCGCGTCACCGGCTTGCCGCCCAGCGCGCCGGCGAACGCCTTGCGCCAGGTCTGCTGGGTGTCCGATCCGCCCATGCCGGTATCGACGATCGCCCAGCCCTCGCCGTCCTCGATCGCCCAGACGTTGATGAAGGCCAGCGACCCGCCCAGCGGCATCCGCAGCCACTTCACGCCCGGCGCCACGTGGACCGCCTCGCCCAGTTGCGGCCCTTCGGCGAACGGATAGCTCAGCCGCGCCCGCGCCGTCTGTTCCTGGGTCTCTTCGAAGCCGTCGCGCAATGCCGTCCCCTTCTCACTATCGCCCCATTTTGAACGCACTTCTGGTTAGGGCAAACGCAACCTTCAGCGCCGTTCAGACGTCATTCACGACGAACTTGACCCACTGGCGCTGCGGGGGCTTATGTCCGCGCGATAGGGAACCACCCAGGAGTTTTTCGAAAATGAGGCCATTCATCACGGGGCTGGCCGCCACCTTGGCCGTGCTGGCCTTGGCGCCGGCCGCCGTCTCGCAAGGCAAGAAAGCCGCCGAGATCTCGGAAAAGGCGCGCACCCAGGGGATGGCCGAGGCTCCGGCCCTCGCCAAAGCCGCGGGCATTTCCTGCAACGTCACCGACGCCCTGTTCGTCGGCAAGACCGAAGACAAGAAAGCCAAGACCAAGACCAGCTACTACGAAATCGACTGCGACCAGGGCGTCGGCTTCGTGCTGTCGGCGGTCGAGGGCGGCGCGACCACCTCGTTCACCTGTATTGAAGCCGGCACCCCGGGCCCCGACGGCAAGCCGTCGAACCTGGCCTGTAAGCTTCCGGGCAACGCCGATCCCAAGGCCGACCTGGCCGGCGTCCTCGCCGCGGGGAAGGTTCAGTGCACCCCCGAAGCCGCCCGCGGCATCGGCCAAAGCGCCACCGCCACCTATCTCGAAGTCGCCTGCCAGGGCTCGGCCCAGGGCTACGTCCTGAAGACCAGCGCTCCGATCGATGCGGCCAAGCCGGTCGAGGCCACCGACTGCATGCTCTATGACGGCGGCCAGTCGAACATCTCCTGCACCCTGCGCACCAAGGAACAGCGCCTGGCGGTGATCGACACCATCGCGGCCCAGGCCAACAACGGCTGCACCGTGAAGGACAAGCGCTACATGGGCATGTCTCAGACCGGCTCTTCGTTCTTCGAAGCCGCCTGCGCCGACGGCAAGGGCTACCTCTACCGCGTCGACGCCGGCAAGCTGACCCAGACCTACGACTGCGCCAAGGCGCAGGGCGTCATGGGCGGCTGCACCCTGACCGACACCAAGGAAGCGGTCACCGAGCAGAACGGCCTCTACACCAAGCTGGCCAAGGCCGCGGGCTTCAACTGCGACGTCTCGAAGTACGCGCCGTTCCCGAGCGCCAACAACAAGGACATCGTCGAGATGGCCTGCTCGAACCGTCCGGACGGCGGCGTCGGCGTGTTCGGCGGCCCGAACGACAAGCCGATCGTCTACGACTGCGCCCGCGCGCCGATCGCCGGCTATCGCTGCTCGTTCACCAAGCTCGACGCCAACAGCTACGGCTCGGTCACCGCCGACCTGAAGAAGCTCGGCAAGCCGGACTGCGCGGTCTCCAACGCCCGCGTCATCGGCAAGACCGCCAAGGGCACGACCTACCTGGAAGTCGCCTGCGCCGACGGCCTGAAGGGCTACGTCATGGAGTACAGCGCCGACCTGACGCCGCTGAGCACCACCGGCTGCGCCTTCACCAAGGACTGCAAGCTGCCGGGCAACGTCTAAGCCCGGCCAGCCAAGCCAAAGCGAAAGGCCCGGGGGCGACCCCGGGCCTTTTTCTTTGCGGCGGCTAGGCGACGCGCTGGAACTGAGAGGCGCCGGTCTTGGGGTCGGCGTTTTCCAGCCGCACGACCAGCCGATCTCCGACCTCGACCTTGTGGGCGGCGACCCGCGCCACCACCGGCAGTTCGCACAGCTGCATCCGCGCCCCGCGCTCGTCGATGTCGGTGACCACCGCTTCGAAGCTCTCCCCGACTTGGTCGTGCAGCATCACCGCCTCGGCCAGGTCGATCACCGCCCGGTCGATCTGCCCGGACTGGGCGTCGGCGCGCGCCATCACCTTGGGCAGCTTGCCGAAGGCCTCGACCGCCGCGGCCGGCGGCGGGCCGCCGTTGGCGATCGCCAGCACGGTCTCGACCACATAGCGGTCCGCCAGCCGCCGCAACGGCGCGGTCGCATGCGCATAGGGCGCGGCCATCGCTGCATGCCAGGGCGCCTCGCCTTCCGAGAACGGCACATAGGACGCCGGCGCGCACGCCCGCCGCACCGCCAGCATGAACGCCGCCTGCTTCGGATCGCGCGGGTCCAGCCGGACCTCGAACTGCGCCAGGCTTTCCATCTGCGGCCAGCTGAGCCCGAAGGCCCGCGCCGTCTGCCGCAGCCGCCCCACCGCCCGCGCATCGGGCTCGGGCATCACCCGGAAGAGGCCGGTCTTGCGCGCCTGCATGACCTTGGCGATCGCCAGGTTGGTCGCCAGCGACAGCGCCGCGTTCTGCTCCTCGGCCCGCGCACGCGGGCGGAAGCGCAGTTGCAGCCGCCCATCGACCGAGGCGACTTCCTGCTCGGGCGGATCGACCCGCACCGCTCCGCGCTGCGCTTCGGCCGCATCGATCCGCCCCGCCAGCTCGGCGAACCCGGCCGGCAGCTCCTGCGGCGTCACTGTCTCGTAGGCCAGCTTGGCGACGCTGCGGATCAGCGCCCGCTCGGCGCCCTCCAGCGTCGGCTCGCCATCGGGGGCGACCCGCACGGTGAACACCACCGCCGGCCGCGGCCCGCTCGGCAGCAGGCTGGCCGCGCCCTCGCTCAGCACGCGCGGATAGAGGCTGGCCTTGCCATCGGGCAGATAGAGCGTCGCGCCTCGCTTCCAGGCCTCGACGTCCAGCGGGTCGCCGTCGCGGACGAACCAGCCGACGTCGGCGATCGCGTAGTGGAGAATGAGGTCGCTTCCGCGCGCCTCGATCGCGAAAGCCTGGTCGAGGTCGATCGAGGCGGCCGGGTCCAGGGTCACGAAGGCCCGCTCGGTGCGGTCGACGTGGGCGGTCGGCTTCCGCTGCGCCGCGGCCTCGGCGGCGGCCAGCACTTCCGGCGGGAAGGCGTCCGGAACCTTGAAGCGGGTGCGGATTTCGGCCAGGCCCTGGCTCAGCGCCTGGTGCGGATCGACGAGCGTTTTCATGCCCAAGCTCTGTCAGGCCCGCCCGCCGCTGTCATCCCGCCGGACACAAAAGGATCGCCCAAACGAAAAGGCCCGCGGATCGCTCCGCGGGCTTTTCTCATTGGGTCAGGTTCGCCTTAGGCGTGCGAAAGCAGGTGTTCCGCATTGCCGCGCAGGTGCGCCAGCGCCTTGGTCACGAACACGTTGACCGTTTGATAGAAGGCCAGTTGACCTTCGATGTTCTCGTAATCGGCAAACAGCATGATCGCCTCCATATGCTGGAGGCTACTTATGCTGCGACGCACCCAAGATCAATGGTGCGACGCAATATTTCCGATTGTGATGAAAAATGTGAAGCGCCTCGACTTCAGTGCTGGGTAGGGAAATTCTCCTGCCGAGCCTGGGCGCAAGCTTGTTCGCACATGCGGCAAGCTTCAGCGCAGATCCGGCAGTGCTCCATGTGGGCGGCGTGCCGTTCGCACTCCTCCGCGCATAGCCGGCAGGCCGCTTCGCACAGTTCGATCATCTGGCCGACCAGCATCTGGTTGGATCCCGTGCGCCGCGTCGCCAGAGCCCCCGTCGCCGCGCAGACGTCGGCGCAGTCCAGGCAAGAGCGTATGCATTGGGTCAGCTTGGCCACCATCTCCTCGCCCAGGCAGGCGTCGGCGCAGGCGGTGCAGGTCTGGGCGCAGTCGTAGCATTCCTCGATGCAGGCGATCAGCGCGGCGTTGGCGAGTCCCCCCGCCTGAGGATGCGTCGGAATGATCTGCTGGGCGTGCATGGCGGCCTCCCGGGGTTGGGGTGTCCTCCCCAACCGGCGGACGCGGCCCAAGTTCCCAACGGGTGTAATCCCGGTTTGCGAAGCAAGACCGGGACCCCATGCACACCGGATCGTGGAAATCCTCCCCCGCTAGGGAGGCGGATCGGGGCGACGCGCCGAGACGGAGGCGGACCGCTCTCGAGCAACCGCCCCCTCTGACCGAAGCGACCTAGATCGCCGCTTCGATGAACTTGGGGCCCGGCTCGGCCATGGCCTTGGCGAACGCCGCGTCGAATTCTTCGGCCGTCTCGCAGCGCACCGCCGGCACGCCCAGGCCCTTGGCCAGCGACACCCAGTCGATCTTCGGATCGCCCAGGTCGAGCAGCTTGCTGGCCGACGGGCCCGGATTGCCCGAGCCGGTGCGGCCCATCTCGATGTTGAGGATGCGGTACGAGTGGTTGGCGAACACGACCACCGTCACGTCCTGGTTCTCGCGCGCCATCGTCCACAGCGACTGCACCGTGTACATCGCCGAGCCGTCGCCGTTCAGCGACACGATCTTACGGTCCGGCGCGGCCGTCGCCGCCCCGATCGCCAGCGGACCGCCGATGCCGATCGCCCCGCCGGTCAGGGCCAGCACGTCGTGCGCCTTGGCGGTCGCGCAGGGCACCGCGACGCCGCCGCCCGAGGTCACCGAGTCGTCGCAGATGATCGCGCCTTCCGGCAGGTGGCGGGCCACCGATACGCCGGCCGACTGCGGGGTCAGCGGGCCGGTCGGGGCGGCGTCGGCCACCTTGTAGGGCTGGGCCGGCCCGCTCGCCGGCGCGCCAAGGGCGTCGGCCAGCGCCGCCAGGCCGGCGACGGCGTCTTCGCTGCGCTGCGCCAGGGTCGTGGTCTCGCAGCCCTCCGGCGCCAGCACGCTCGGCCGGTCCGGATAGGCGAAGAACGCCACCGGGGTCACGGTGCCGACGAACACCATCAGGTCGGTGCCGGCCAGGTCGGCCAACGCCGCCTCGCCGAAGTACTGCATCCGCGCCGGCTGGAAGACGCCGGCCCCGCGCGGCTGGCGCGCGCAGAAGGTGTCGGCCATCACCCGCACGCCGGCCGCCTGCAGGCGCGCAGCCTGTTCCAGGGCCTTGGCGCTGGTCCCCTGGCCGCCTAGCAGCACCACCGGCTTGGCGGCGGCGCGGACCTTTTTAGCGACCTCCTCGACCACGCCGCTGGCTGGCGGCGCGCGGGTCGGGACCGGCGCTTTGACCGCGCCTTTGGTGGTTTCCAGCCACGCCGAGTCGGCCGGCAGGATCAGGCTGACCGGCCCGCCCGGCGGGCCGTAGCTGGCGGTCACCGCCTCGGCGGTCAGTTCGGCGACGCTGTCGGGGCTGTCGGCCGACTTCACCCACAGCGAGTTGGGCCTGACGATGGTCGGGATGTCGGAGTTCAGCGGCGCGTCGTACTGGCGGTGATAGGTGGCGTGGTCGCCGATCACGTTGACGACCGGAGTGAAGGCTCGCCGCGCGTTGTGCAGATTGGCCAGGCCGTTGCCGTAGCCGGGGCCCAGGTGCAGCAGGGTGCAGGCCGGTGTCTCGGCGATCCGCCCATAGCCGTCGGCCGCCCCGGTCGCCACGCCTTCGAACAGGCACAGCACCGGCCGCATGCGCGGCTCTCGGTCCAGCGCCGCCACGAACTGCATTTCGCTGGTGCCGGGATTGGCGAAACAGGCGGTGACCTCGTTCTCGACGAGGGTCGTAATCAGGGCGTCGGCGCCGTTCATCAGAACACCATCACATCAGCAGCATCGGAAAACAGTCGTTCGGCCTCGGCCGCCCGCAGCGTGCGGGCGACGGGCTGGGCGATATAGCCCTTGTCGGTGATCTCCCCGGCGTTGGCGTCGGGGGGCGTATCCAGCACCAGCGCGCGGGCCACCTTGCCGCCCGAGCCCTTGGCTCCCGCGTTGAAGCGCTCGATCCCGGCCCGCACCGCCGCGGCGATCGCCGGGCGGTCCATGTTCGGGTTCGGATAGAACAGCAGGCCGACGGCTTCCTTGCCCTCGCCGCAGACCACCGCGTCGGTGACCGCGTCGCCCACCGCCGACACCGCCTTCACGCGCAGGTCGCCGACCGTGACGAAGGTGCCGCTCGCCAGCTTGAAGTTCTCCGAGATGCGGCCGTCGAAGGCCAGGCCCGCGCGCGGGTCGGAAGGGTCCACCAGTCGGGCTGCATCGCCCAGCAGATAGAAGCCGTCGGCGTCGAAGCTCTGCGCCGAAAGTTCAGGCCGCCCAAGATAGCCGGGCGAGACCTGCGGGCCCTTCACCCGGAACTCCAGCTTGCCCGCCGCCGGGGTCAGCTTGACCGCCGTGCCGGGCGCCGGCAGGCCGATCAAGCCCATGCGGTCGTTGCGCCAGTGGACGTTGCAGGCGGTCGGCCCGGTCTCGGTCGCGCCATAGCCGGAAGCGAAGCTGATCTTCTCGCCGACGCTCGCCACGGCGACGGCCTGGATGCGGTCGCAGGTGTCCTGGCCCAGGGCCGCGCCGCCGTACTGCAGCACCCGCACCCGCTCGAAGAAGGTCCTGGCCAGCGCCTCGTCGCGCTCCAGTTCGCCGACCAGCAGCATCCAGCCGGCCGGGACCATGTTGTGATAGGTGGTCGGCACGTCCTTGAGGTTCCGCACCGTTTCGGCGAACCGCCCCGCCACCGGCTGGCCGGCGTCGATGTGCAGCGTCCCGCCCCGGTGAAGCGCCATGTGCAGGATCGAGTTGGCCCCCAGGCTGTGGCTCCAGGGCGCGGAGTTGACCATCACCGGCGGCTCGTCGTCGTCGAAGCAGGCCGCGATCTGCGCCGAGTTCACGGCGATCCCGCGGTGCAGGCAGATCACCGCCTTCGGCAGCCCGGTGGATCCCGAGGTCAGAAGGTACTTGGCGTGGTCGTCGGGTTTGGCGGTGGCGTCGACGCCCGCTGCGGCCGTCAGCCGCGCCAGCGGCACGTCGCCCGGCCGCGCGTTCTTGGCCGCGATCACCGGCAGCCCGGCCAGGAACGGCGCTTCCAACGCCTCGGAGAAGAGGGCCGCGTCCTCGGTGTAGACCGCGGCGGGCTTCAGCACTTCGACCGCATGAGCCAGCCGCGTCAGGTTCGCCCCCGGCAGGCCGTACTGCGGCGAGACCGGCGCGATCGGCATGCCCTGGCTCATCGCCGCATAGGCGACCAGCCCGTGGTCGATCCCGTTGCGCGCCAGGATCAGCAGCGGCCGCGTCCCGACCACGCCCAGTTCGCGCAAGCCGCCGGCGATCGCCCGCACCTGCTCGCGCGCCTCGCCGAAGCTGGTCCGCCGCCAGCCCTCGCCCGAACGCTCGGCCAGCCAGGTCCGCGCCGGTGCCTCGGCCGCCCAGCGGTCCAGCGCCTGGGTCATGGTCGTGAAGTCGCCGGAGTACGGCGTCGGATTGGACAGGATCAGCTCGCCGCCGCCCCTCTCCTCGATGTCCAACTGGGGCCGCGCATAGCGCGCGTCGCGGAACGGGGCGTCTGTGGGGCGGATTCTAGCGTCCATGATGCGCATAGCCTTAGCGGGCGAGCGCCAGGGATGTCATCCGGCAAATCGGGCTCGGCTAGGGGCCCGCCTTCACCTCGAGCGGCGCGAACTTCACCTGGCCCGCCTGCCGAGCGGCCCGCGCCCGCCTCGACAGCCGCCGCGCCTCCTCCAGCCGGGAAAACACGAACGCGCTCTCGCGGGCCGCCGCATAGGGCGCCAGCCCGCCGAGCGTGGCGACGCGCAGCGCCGCGTTGACCGTCTGCAGCCGTGTCCAGGCCCGCCGGTCGATCGGCAGCGCCAGCCCCAGGCCCGCCGCCGTCGCGCTGCGCCGCGCGGCCCGGTACGGCGCCCAGGCCGCGGTCAGCGCCAGACACGACGCCAGCCCCAGCGCGCCCAGCGCAACCAGTTCCGAGAGGCTCGGCGCGGTCCCGGCCGCGGGGGTCGGAATGTACCCCGCCAGCCCCAGCAGCACCCCGGCCGCGAACAGCGCGACCATCACGCTGGCGAACCAGCCGATCGCAAAGGCGCTGTAGAGCGGCCGGCGCGCCGCGGCGGCGGCGTCATAGGCCGCCGGACGATGCGGATGGCGCAGTCCGCTCCATAGCGCTGCGTCCCGCCGCCGGTCGGCCTGCGGCCTCCACCAGCCCAGCGTCAGCACGCTGATCGCCGCGTCGCGCAGCTCGCCCAGCGCGAAGGCCGACGACGAGCCTTCGAGCTCGAACACCTGCCCGCGCCACTCGGTGCGCGTCGCCAGATAGACGAAGCCGACGAAGCGGCAGAAGCCCAGGAACAGCGCCACGCTCGCCGCCGCGGCCAGCGCCACCGGCGCGCCCCAGACGCCTAGGCCCCGCACCGCGACAGCGGCCGCCGCCAGCGCGGCGCCGACGACGGCCAGCTTGGCCAGGGCGCCGATCAGGAGTTCGATCCCCAGTCCGCCATAGTCCAGCGCCTCGCCGTTCATGTCGGTGGCGGCCCACAGCCGCCGACGCGTTTCGCTGCGCGCCCAAAATCCGTGAAGCCCGAACGTGAGGATGTTGAGAGCGCCGTGACGCAGGCCGAGCGCACGGAACTCCCGTGAATCGACCCTTTGCACGAGCGTCAGACTCGGGCCGCCCGACTCGGCGGCGTTCGATCGCGACATCTACTCCCCCGCGACGAGCCTGCGGCGCGCGAGTGCGCCGGTTACTTCCCACTGTCGGTAGTATGTCGCGAAAGTATTGCCGAGACCCGAACCGGGCGCTCGTCGCTTCCCGTCCTGGGGGAACTAGCCCCCCAGGGTCTCGGCGAAACGCACCGGCTGGCCGATGCTCGGGGCGACCAGTTCGTCGTCGCGCATCACCACCGTGCCGCGAATGATCGTCGCCGTCGGCCAACCCTTGGCATCGAAGCCGTCGAACGGGGTCCAGCCGACGCGGGTGGCCATGTCCTCGTGCTTGATCGTGCGGCGGGCCTTCATGTCGACCACGGTGATGTCGGCGTCGTAGCCGACCGCCAGACGGCCCTTGTCGGCCATGCCGAACACCCGGTTCGCCCCATGGCTGGTCAGGTCGACGAAGCGCTCCAGGCTCAGCCGTCCCTCGTTCACGTGGGTCAGCATCACCGGCACCAGGGTCTGCACGCCTGGCATGCCCGACGGCGAGGCCGGATAGGGCCGGGCCTTCTCGTCCTTGGTGTGCGGCGCGTGGTCCGAACCCAGCACGTCGGCGATGCCGGCGGCGATGCCGTGCCACAGCCCGGCCTGGTGATAGGCGTTGCGGATCGGCGGGTTCATCTGGGCGTAGCCCTTCAGCCGCTCATAGGCTTCCGGCGCGGTCAGGGTCAGGTGCTGCGGGGTGACCTCGACGCTGGCCACGTCCTTGTGCTGCGCCAGGAACTCGATCTCCTCGCGGGTGGTGACATGCAGCACGTGGATGCGCTTGCCCAGCGCCTTGGCGATCCGCACCAGCCGGTGCGTGCTCTCCAGCGCCGAGGCGGCGTCACGCACCTCCTCGTGGCTGGTCCAGTCGCCGGTGCGGGCCAGCGGCCGGCGCTCGGCCAGGCGGTACTCGTCCTCGGAGTGGAACGCCGCGCGGCGGTTCACGTGGCGCAGCACCTGCTCGATGCCCTCGTCGTCCTGCACCAGCAGGCTGCCGGTCGAGGCGCCCATGAACACCTTGATCCCGCAGCAGCCGGGCAACCGCTCCAGCTCGCCGAGGAACTGGGCGTTCTCGTGGGTGCCGCCGACATAGAAGGCGTGGTCGGTGTGCATCCGGCCGGCGGCGCGATGCAGCTTGTCGGCCAGGGCGTCGGGGTCGGTGGTGGTCGGCTCGGTGTTCGGCATCTCGAACACGGCGACGACTCCGCCCATGGCCGCGGCGCGCGATCCGGTCTCCAGGTCTTCCTTCCACTCCAGGCCGGGCTCGCGGAAGTGCACCTGGGTGTCGATCACGCCGGGCAGGACGGTCAGCCCCTTGGCGTCGAACACTTCGCCCGCGCTGGCCTGGCTGAGGTCGCCGATCTCTACGATCTTGCCCGCGCGCACGCCCACGTCGGCCAGGCCGCGGCCGGCATGGTTCACCACCTCGCCGCCCCTCACGATGAGGTCGAAGGTCTCGGGCATGTGTCGTCTCTGGCTAACTGGCTTTGGAACTGGTTTGGGCGAGCAGGTCCTTGGCGGCGTTGGTCACCCAATCCACCGGCAGGTCCATCATGTGACAGAGCGCCTGCGAGAGCCCCGGGTCAACCTCGCGGATCTGATCCAGGCTGCGAATGCCGCGCACGATCCGGGTGTTTTCGCCCCACGGGCCGTACAGCTTGTCGTCGGAAGGCCCGAACAGGCCGATGGTCGGCGTTCCGGCCGCGGCGGCCATGTGCATCAATCCGCTGTCATTGCCGATGAACAGCCGCGCGCGCTTGAGGCAGGCGTAGCTGGCCAGCAGCTCGACCTTCCCGGCCAGGTCGATGGTCCGCTCGCGCGGCACGACGTTGCGCAGCGCGCTGACCGCCTGCTGGTCGTCGGGACCGCCCAGCAGCATCAGCCGGCCGCCGGCCAGCGGCCCGCCCATGAGCTGGATCGCGACCTGCGCGAAGCGTTCGGCCGGCCAGGTCTTGCCTACCCAGTTGGCGGCCGGCGCCATGGCCAGGATCGGCCCCTTGCCCGCGGTCAGTTCGTCGGCATAGGCCTCGGTCGCCGCCGAGGTGAACAGGTACGGCGCCGGCGGCTCGTCCTCGATCTTCAGCAGCCGCGCGGCCTCGACGACCTTGTGGACCCCGCCGCCCGAGCCGCGCTTGTAGACCGCCCGCCGCTCGCGGCGCAGGAACTGCGAGATCGCCGAGCCCCGCAGGTCGACGATCAGCCCCCACTTGCGATGGCGCACCTCGCGCCACAGCTTGAACCAGTGGCCGCCGTTCTTGGCCTTCTCCAGCACGATGAGGCGATCGAGATTGGGGACTTCGGCGAACAGCGGCGCGGCCGCCTTGCCGGCGACGATCGTAAAGCGCGCGTTCGGAACCTCGTCCAGCAGGCGTTTGATCAGGCCGGACGACAGCACCGCGTCGCCGATCCGGGTCGCGGTGATGAACAGAATCGGGAAGGACCCGTGCGCCATCGCCCTTCTATAGGGCTCCTGACGCTGGCGCTCCACCCGCTCAGCCCTTAACTCCACCACCATGTCGACGCAGCCCCCGATCGCAGCCCTCTCCCGCCGCGCCCTGATCGCCGTCTCAGGCGAGGACTGGCGCAGTTTCCTGCACGGCCTCATCACTCAGGACGTGGAGAGCCTCGCGCCCGGCGAGGTGCGGTTCGGCGCTCTCCTGAACCCGCAGGGGCGGCTTTTGTTCGACTTGTTCGTGGTCGGACGCGACGACGGCGCCTTCATCGACGTCGAACGCGACAACCGCGAGGCGCTGATACTGCGCCTGAACATGTACCGGCTGCGCGCCAAGGTCGTGATCGCCGCCGACGAGACCCCGGTGCTCGCCGCCTGGGGCGCCGACCCCGGCCCCGGCTGGTCGCCTGACCCGCGGCTGGCCGCCCTCGGCTGGCGCGGCTACGGCGTCGAAGCCGCGCCGACCACCGACGAAACGGCCTACGACGCCCACCGCCTGGCGCTCGGCGTGCCGGGCCCGGCCGACTGGGGCGTCGAGAAGACCTATCCGATCGAAGCCAACTTCGACCTGCTGCACGGCATCGACTTCCACAAGGGCTGCTTCATCGGCCAGGAGACCACCTCGCGCATGAAGCGCCGCGGTCAGATCAAGAACCGCATGCTGCCGCTGACCTTCGACGGCCCGCCCCCAGCCGCCGGCGCCGAGCTGCTGCTCGACGGCGAACGCCGCGCCGGCGAAGTGCTCTCCGGTCACGGAACCCGCGCCATCGCCCTCGTCCGCCTCGACCGCCTGGAAGGCGCCCTCACCGCCGACGGCCAAGCCGCCCGCGCGGAGAAGCCGGACTGGCTGGAAGGCTAAAACCAGCTGTCATCCCGGTTTGCGAAGCAAGACCGGGACCCATGGACACCAGATCGTACAAGCACGCCCACGGCGCTTCCCCATCCTGCCCAGCCGGCGCGAATGGGTCCCGGACAAGCCCTGCGGGTTTTCCGGGATGACACTTTGGGGTCAAACGCCCTTGGGCCCAGAACACCCGCCCAGCCCCGCCTCGTACCGCCGCCCCAGCAACGTCCTGTGCTCGACGAGTTCGATCCGGCTGCCGATCGCGCATCGGCTGACTCGATTGAGGACCACGTAGACACGACGCTCTCCCACGCGGACCCACGCACCAGGAAGCGTTCCGAATTTCGTTTCACGGATCGTCAGTTCATCGACCGCGCCATACGTCGAATGGCCGGGCCCGATGGCCATCGCGCGCAGGAACATGCCTCCAAGCACCAGCACGAGCATGGCGATCGCCGCGATTAGCACCAACCTATCGCGCCGTCCCACCACGTCACCTGCCAAGCAAAAACCCCCGCAGCGCCGCCAGCGTCTCCGCCGGCTTCTCCTCGGCCAGAAAGTGCCCGGCCCCCTCGATCGCCTGACCGCGCAGGTCCTCGCACCAGGGCCGCCAGACCTCCAGCACATCGTACCAGTGGCCGACCGCCCCCTTGGCGCCCCACAGCACCTGGGTCGGTGCCGCGATCTTCTTCACCCCGCGGTCGGCCTCGTCGGCGGCGACGTCATAGGTCGCCCCGGCCCGGTAGTCCTCGCACATGGCGTGGATCACCGCCGGGTCGGCCAGCGCCTGCACATAGTCGGCGTAGGCGGCCGGCTCGAAATAGGTCGCGCCCTGGGCGATGCGGAACGCGAAGTGCACCGGGTCGGCGGCGATGAAGTGCTCCGGGAACGGATGGGCCTGGGCCAGGAAGCTCCAGTGCCAGTAGCCCAGCGCGAACCGCCTGTCGGCCATCCGCCAGACGTCGGCGGTCGGGATGATGTCGAGGACGCTCAGCCTGCCGACCGCCTGCGGCGTATCCAGCGCCATGCGGTAGGCGGTGCGTCCGCCGCGGTCATGGCCGGCGACGTCGAACCGCTCGAACCCCAGCGCCGCCATCAGCGCCACCATGTCGCGCGCCATCGCCCGCTTCGAATAGGGCTCGTGGTCGGGCGTCGTCGCCGGCTTCGATGAGCCGCCGTAGCCGCGCAGGTCCGGCGCCACCACCGTGAAATCCTTGGCCAGTTCGCCGGCGATCTGGCCCCACATCATGTGCGTCTGCGGATAGCCGTGCAGCAACAGCAGCGGCGGCCCCGAGCCGCCCTGCCGAAAGCGCAGCACCGCCTCGCCGGTGCTCATGCGCTCAAGCTTGAACCCCTCGAAGGACATCGCTCAGCCCTCGGCCGGCTCGTAGGTCAGACGGATCGCGTCCGGGCCGATCCTTTCGTGGGCGACCAGCCGCAGCCGCGGCCGCGGCCCGACGAAGTACGGATCGCCGTGGCCCAGCACGACGGGATGCAGATAGATCCGGTAGACGTCGATGAGCCCGACCTCGCCCAGGCTCCTGGCCAGCACCGGCCCGCCGACCTCGATCTCGCCGGGCTGCTCGGCCTTCACCTTGCGCAGCACCGCCTCGAAGTCCTCACCGACCAGCGTGGCGTTCGGCCCGACCTCGGTCAACGAGCGCGACACCACCCACTTGTGCTGCGCCCGCCAGGCGTCGGCGAACGCGCGCTCGGCCTCGCCCCAGCCCGCATCGTCGTCGTCCCAGTAGCGCATGATCTCGTAGAGCCCGCGGCCATAGATCGCCCCGGTCTGCTCGCGCGCCTGCTCGACGAAGTGCTGGAACAGCACGGGATCCGGCGCGAACCGGTCGTAGTCGACATAGCCGTCCAGCGACGAGTTCATTCCAAAGACCAGCCTCGCCATGCGCAGCCTCCCTTGCTGGGCCGCACCATGACGGAGTTCTACGCGTCTGCGTAGCGATCCTTCTCCCCTTGCGGGAGAAGGTGGCCCGCGCAGCGGGTCGGATGAGGGGGAGCGCCCCCTCCGCGACGCTGCCCCCGCCAGAACGTTGCGCCCCCTTCATCCGGCCGCCTTCGGCGTCCACCCTTCGCCCCCGAGGGGAGAAGGGTGCGCGGTGCGTCTGTCAGAAGAACAGCTTGCGCACCGTGAACTTCACCGTGCGGCCGACCGGGTCCAGCAGGTCCGGCTGGTAGCTGATCGGCGTGATCCCTTGCGGGGTCTTCACGTCCTGGCGCTCGTCGAACAGGTTGTCGACCGACAGGGTGGCGCGCATGCCGCGCAGCCAGCGGTGCTCGCGAGCGATGGGCTGCATGCCGAGGTCAGCGAACAGCCGCAGGTTCACGGTCGTCAAATCCGAGAACTCCAGGTCCTCGGCCGCGGTCAGGCCGGTGACCTTGGTCGCGCTCTGCCACTTGGCGTTCGCCGCCACGCCCAGGCCACCGCGGGTGTAGTTGGCCTGCAGGTCGACCTGGTGGCGCGGCGAGCCGCCGCCCGAGCCCAGCGCCCCGCCGTCCAGCAGGTCGAGGGTCGGCACGCCCGGCCGGATCTCGACTTCGTCCTTGAACGCCACGGTGTGATAGAGCCCGATCTGGAAGACGCCGTTGCGCGGGCCGCCCGGCCCGAAGCCGCCGATGCGCCCGCCGCCACCGCCGGGGCCGCCGAAGCCGCCGCCGCCCATCCGGGGACCATCGCCGCCGCCCCCGCCCATGCCGCCGCGAGGCGGGCCGTCGCCGGGCGGCGGACCGTCCGGCGGGCCTTCGCCCTGGCGTTGCTGCCCACCGCCCTGTTGGCGCTGGCCCTGCTGACCCTGGCCTTGCTCGCCCTGGCCTTCCCGTTGACCCTGCTGGCCTTCGGCGCGCTGCCGCTCGGCCTGCGCGGCCTGGAACCTCTGGCGCATCGCCGCCTGCTGCTCCGGGCTCGGCTGCGGACCGACCGGGCGCGAATAGGTGAAGCCGTAGCGCAGCTCGTCGCGCGACTGCTTGGCGAAGTTCACCGGCCGCGCGTCGATCAGGGTCAGCTCGCCGGCCGCATTGCGCACGAAGCGGTCGGGGAAGGCGTCCTCGATCTGGGTCGAGGCCGACGGGAACGCGGCCACCGCATCGTCGGTGCGGGTCGAGACGTAGTTGGCCTGGAAGTTCAGGTTCACCTTATCCCAGGGCTTGTAGCTGACCCCAAGCTTGAGGGTGTCGCGCTGGCTGGAGTCCAGAGTCGAGAGGCCGCCGCTGACGCGGGTCACCTCGACGGTCTGGCCGGTGCGGAAGTCGAACACCCGCACGCCGGGGGTCGAGGTCAGCGGGTCGCCCAGCTGGTTCATGGTCGGCGCCTGGTCGGTGCGCGTGAACGAGGCCAGCACCCGCAGCGGCTTGATCGGCGTCCAGTTGAGCCCGCCACCGACCGTCTGCAGGTCTCCGAAGTCCGACAGGTTCTGGTAGCCGAGGTTCACATTGGCCGACAGCTTGCCGAGGTGCTCGCCCAGTCCCTCGCCGTCGCGGATCAGCGGCACGTCGAAATTGGCCTGCAGCTGGCCGATGTTGCGGTCCAGGGTGTTGGAGGTCGTCACGCCCAGGCGGTCGGCCTCGCTCTCGAACTGGGTGGCCGAGACCCGCGCGGTCAGGGTGGTGCTGACCTGGCCGGCCGGCAGCTCCCACAGCGCCCGGTTCAGCACCAGATCGGTCTGGGCGGTCGTGGTGGTGCTCTTGGTGCGGTCGGTATAGGGCACGCCGCTGAAATCGCGGTCGGTCGAGGACTTGGCCACGTCCTGGGTCAGCCCGCCGGTCGTCGACCACTGCCAGCCGGCATAGGCGCCGGCCGCGGCGGCGGCGATCCGCCCCGAGGTGGTCTCGGAGCGGCGCAGCAGCGCGTCGTCCGAGAACGGCGACAGGCCGAGCCTGCCCTGGCTGTCGGTGAAGTCGAGCCCGGCGTTGATGGTGCCGTTGACGCCCTCGCCCAGGGGCCGCGCATAGACGCCGTTCAGCGACAGGGCGGTAGTGTCCGAGCTCAGGGTGCGCTGGTCGCCCTCGCCGCCGACGATGTCGCGGTCGCCTTCGTAGATCGGCTTGGTGTCGGTGACCCGCGCGTCCAGCAGCAGCCGCTGGCCGCGCAGGATATTCAGCACCGAGCCGTGGCCCATGACGCTCTGGCCGCCGCCGTCCTGGGTCGGGCTCGAGCCCGAGGCCTCGGCCAAAGTCGCCTTGAAGCGCTGGCGCAGCACGAAGTTCACGACCTTCTGGTCGGCCGGATAGCCGTACTTCAGCGAGACCTCTTCCGGCAGGATGTCGACCCGCGCGATCGCCTCGGTCGGCAGGTCGCGGATTTCCGCAAAGCCGGTGATCCGCCCGCCGTTGATGAGCACGACCGGCCGCCCGCCCGAGCCCTGGCCGCTGGTCAGCTGCGGCGAGAGCGCGTCGAGCAGCTCGGTGACGCTGGCCGCGCCATAGGCCCGGATCTCGCGCGGCGAGATCGACAGCTCTGGGGTGATGTCGCCGATCACCGAGCCCGGCAGGGTGCGCTGGCCGGCGACGACCACCAGCTCCTCGACCTCGGTCTCCTGGTCATGCTCGTCGGTCTGGGCCAGCGCGCCTCCGGCGCAGAGCGAGGCCGCGGCGACTCCGCAAAGCAGGCGGGCGGCGATCCGGCGGGGGAGAAGCGATGAACTCACGAGGTGCTATCCAGGTCATTGGGGAGAATGGAGGAGAAGCTCTGCGGCTAACTGCCTCTGTTCTCCTGAACGGGAGATGAGGCGAGTTTCCGTCGCTGTTGTTTCGGCCATTCGTCAGAACCGACAAAAACCTGCCGCGCGCCGATAGCCGCCGATAGACATTGAAACGTCCGCGACAAACCGCGCCCTGGCGCAGCTATCGGCGGCTTGCTGCAAGTCGGCGGCGAAAACCTGCCGATAGGGCCGCTATCGGCGGCGCTTGAAGCCCTCCCTGCCGAAAGCCAAGACTGCGCCCCATGACCGGCGATCTGATTCGATGCGGCTGGCGCGGCATGGCCGGCGACCCGCTTTACGAGGCCTACCACGACACCGAGTGGGGCGTGCCCGAGTACGACGCGCGCGCCCTCTGGGAGAAGCTCGTCCTCGACGGCTTCCAGGCCGGCCTCGCCTGGATCACGATCTTGCGAAAGCGCGACGCCTTCCGCGAGGCCTTCGCCGGCTTCGATCCCGACCTCGTCGCCCGCTTCGGCGAGGCCGAGCGCGCCGCCCTGATGGCCAACGCCGGCATCGTCCGCTCGAACGCCAAGATCGACGCCGCCATCCAGAGCGCGCGGCTCTATCTCGACATGCGCGAGAAGGGCGAGGACTTCAGCCAGTTCATCTGGAGCTTCACCAACGGCCGCGTGGTCCAGAACAGGTGGACCGAGATCGGCCAGGTGCCGGCTCAGACCCGCGTCGCCGAGGAGATGTCCAAAGCCTTGAAAGCCAAGGGTTTCAAGTTCGTCGGCCCGGTGATCGTCTACGCCTTCATGCAGGCTGTCGGCGTCGTCAACGACCACCTGACCTGCTGCCACCGCCACGAACAAGTCAAACGGCTGGTGCGTTAGTATGCCCGACATGATGCTCGAACTGGCCTGTCCGACCGGCCCCGTCTGCGGGGTGGACGAGGCCGGCCGCGGCCCCTGGGCCGGGCCGGTCAGCGCCGGCGCCGTGATCCTCGATCCGAACCGGGTGCCCGAAGGCCTCAACGACTCGAAAAAGCTCAGCGCCAAGGCCCGCGACGCCCTGGAACTGGAGATCAAGTCGTGCGCGCTCGCCTGGGGCGTCGGCTTCGCCTCGGTGGACGAGATCGACGAGCTGAACATTCTGCACGCCACGGGCCTGGCCATGCGCCGCGCGGTCGAGGCCCTGGCCGTGACGCCGGCATTCGCGCTCGTCGACGGCAACTACAAGTTCAAATTGCCTTGTGAAATCAAGACCGTGGTCAAGGGCGACTCGATCAGCGCCTCGATCGCCGCGGCCTCGATCCTGGCCAAGACCGCCCGCGACCGGCTGATGGTCGAGATGGACGGCCTCTATCCCGGCTACGGTTTCGCCGGCCACAAGGGCTACCATGCCCAGGTCCACGTCGAGGCCCTGCGCACGCTGGGCCCCTGCCCGATCCATCGCCGCGGTTGGGAGCCGATCCGCCTGGCCCTGATCGAGCGCGGCGAACTCGTCGACATCGTCGATTGATCCATTGAATCAAGATTGACGCCCAGCCCCCGCGGATCGATCGCGGGAACATGGACAGCGCCCTCGCCCCCTCGCTCCGCCTCCAGGCCCAGGCCTGCCTGGCGCTCGGTTCGCCCTTCAACGCCCAGCTGCTGGAGCTGGCCGCCGACGACCTGGACGCCGGCGGTCCGACCGCCGGACTGCTCGCGCCCTGGGCCGGTCAGGACCTGCGCGCGCTGATGGCCGCCGCCGTCCCGTTGCGGCTGCTCGGGGCCCTGCACGACCTGGTGCTCAGCGCCGACGCCCCCGCCCTTGCCGACGCCTATCCTCAGCCCGGCAAGGCTTTCGCCGCCGGGTCGGCCTGGCGCGAGGCCCGCCGCGCCATGACCGATCACGCCGAGGGCCTCGCCGCCTTCATGGACCACGAGCCGCAGACCAACGAGGTGCGCCGCTCTGCCGCCCTGTTGGGCGGCTTTCTCACCATCGCCAAAGAGACCGGCCTGCCGCTGCGCTGTTTCGAGATCGCCGCCAGCGCCGGTCTCAACCTCTCCTGGGACCGCTATCGCTACGATCTTTCAGGCGCCGCCTGGGGGCCGGAAAGCCTGGTGCTGCTGCCCTCCGACTGGTCCGGGGCCTTGCCGCCCCTGGACGCCGACGTCCGCGTCGTTCATCGCCAGGCCTGCGACCGCCGTCCGGTGGACCTCAAGGATCCCGTCCAACGCCGACGTCTGCAGGCCTATGTCTGGCCCGATCAGTTCGACCGGCTGGAACGAATTCGCGCGGCGATCGAGGTCGCGCTCGCAAGCGGCGTCGACGTCGAGCCGGCCGACGCCGTCGACTGGACTGCGCGCTCCGCGGCCGCGACGGCAGGCGCGGCGACGGTGATCTACCACTCGGTGTTCTGGCAATACATGCCCGCCGAGAGCCAGGCCGCGCTACGCCAAGCCATTGAAAATATTGGCGCCTCAGCCACTCACGACGCGCCGCTCGCCTGGCTGCGCATGGAGCCCCCGCCCGAAAATATGGCGATCATGGAAGTTAGGCTTACGATGTGGCCCGGTGGACAAGAGCGCGTCCTGGCGGTCGTTCACGCCCACGGCGCTTCGGCGCGATGGACCGGTTAATCAATATCAACGGCCGTTAACCACGTTCGGTAAAGCCCCGTTCACCACGAGGACTCAGGATTCTGACTCCGGACATCGAGGTGACCTTATGGGCGTACTGGCCGACACGATCATTCACGGCGACTGCATCGAGGAGCTGAAGAAGCTGCCCGAGAAGTCGGTCGACCTGGTCTTCGCCGACCCTCCCTACAACCTCCAGCTCGGCGGCGACCTGCTGCGTCCCGACAACTCCAAAGTCGACGCCGTCGACGACCACTGGGACCAGTTCGAGAGCTTCGCGGCCTACGACAAGTTCACCCGCGAGTGGCTGACCGAGTGCCGCCGGGTGCTCAAGGACGACGGCGCGCTCTGGGTGATCGGCAGCTATCACAACATCTTCCGGGTCGGCGCGACCTTGCAGGACCTCGGCTTCTGGCTGCTGAACGACATCGTCTGGCGCAAGACCAACCCGATGCCGAACTTCAAGGGCACCCGGTTCACCAACGCCCACGAGACCCTGATCTGGGCCGCCAAGGGCCGCGGCTCGCGCCGCTACACCTTCAACTACAACGCCATGAAGATGGCCAACGACGACGTGCAGATGCGCTCGGACTGGACCTTCCCGCTGTGCACCGGCGAGGAGCGTCTGAAGGACGAGAACGGCGCCAAGGCCCACCCCACCCAAAAGCCTGAAGCCCTGCTGCACCGGGTGATCCTGGCTTCCACCAAGCCCGGCGACATCATCCTCGACCCGTTCTTCGGCACCGGCACGACCGGCGCGGCCGCCAAGCGCCTGGGTCGCCGCTACATCGGCCTGGAGCAGGACGAGAAGTACGTCGCCCTGGCCAAGGACCGGATCAGCAAGATCGTCCCCATCGCCCCCGGCGACCTGGAAGTCACCGGCTCCAAGAAGTCCGAGCCGCGCGTGCCGTTCGGCCAGGTGCTGGAAGCGGGCCTGCTCAGCCCCGGCGACGCGCTCTACTGCCCCAAGGGCGAACGCATGGCCCGCGTCCGCGCCGACGGCAGCCTGGTGGTCGGCGACCTCTCCGGCTCGATCCACAAGGTCGGCGCCATGATCCAATCGGCCCCGGCCTGCAACGGCTGGACCTACTGGCACTTCAAGTCCGACAAGGGCCTGGCCCCGATCGACGTCCTGCGCGCCAAGATCCGCTCGGCGATGCCGCAGGCCTGAGAGCGTGGCCTACGGCCTGGGACTTGAGCGGACCGAGAACCGCCTGGCGGCGTCGCATCCCCAATGGGGGCAGGCGTTCGCGGAGGAGGCCGCCCGCATCCGCGCGGCGGTCGGCGCCGACATTGTCGCCCTGGAACACTACGGCAGCACGTCGGTGCCCGGCCTTTCCGCCAAGCCGATCATCGACCTGCTGATCGGCGTCGCCGACCTCTCCGTCGCTGACCGCCATGCCCCGGTGATGATCGCGCTCGGCTATGACGACGCCGGCGACGGCGGCGTCGAGGGCCATCGCATCTTCGGCAAGGGCGCGGCGCGCACCCACCTCGCCCACTTCGTCGTCCATGACGGTCCGGAGTGGATCGCGACGCTTCAATTTCGAGATCGGCTTCGCGCCGATCCAGCCCTGCGCGACGCCTACGGGCGATTGAAGGCGCAACTGGTCGCCGAGCATCCCACGGACCGCGCCGCCTATACCGCCGGCAAGGCCGCGTTCGTTCAGGCCGCGCTCGCCCGCTAGATCAGGTTGCTCAGCCCCGCCCGCGCGGCTTTGAGGAACACGCTCGGCAGCGCATCGAGGCCCGAGCGCGGCGTCCAGATCAGGCCCCCCGCGTCGCCCTCGGCCCGCAGCAGCCGAAGGGTCAGGCTGAAGTGCGTGAACACGTGCTCGACCTCGCCGACCGCGCGCCAGTCGGCGCCGACGGGCGCGGCGGCCGCAGCCTCTTCGTCGCTCCAGCCGGTCGCGCGCCAGTCGCTGGTCGGCAGGGCCAGCATGCCGCCCAGCAGCCCCTTGGGCGGCCGGCGGACCAGCGCCACCTCGTTCCCGCGCGTCAGGATGTAGGCCACGCCGTTGCGATGCGGCCGCGCCGCCTTGGGCGTCTTGCGCGGATAGGTCTCCGGCTCGCCGCCGGCCAGGCCGGCGCAGAACTCGGCGACCGGGCAGCGGTCGCAGAGCGGCGCCTTGGGGCGGCAGACCGTGGCGCCCAGGTCCATTAGCGCCTGCGCCCAGTCGCCCGGCCGATGGTCGCGAACCAGCGCCGCGGCCAGCGCCTTCAGCTCGGTCTTGCCGTCCGGCAGCGGCGTCTCCACCGCGAACAGCCGCGACATCACCCGCTCGACATTGCCGTCGACCACGTTCGTCGGCAGGTCAAAGGCGATCGCCCCGACCGCCGCGGCCGTGTAGGGTCCAAAGCCCGGCAAAGCGCGCAATCGCTCCTCGGTGTCGGGAAACACCCCGCCATGGTCTCGGGCCACGGCACGGGCGCAGGCCAGCAGATTGCGGGCCCGGGCGTAGTAGCCAAGCCCGGCCCAGGCGGCCATCACCTCGCCGTCGTCCTCGGCCGCCAGATCGCCGACGCTCGGCCAGCGGTGCGTGAACTTGAGGAAGTATGGCGTGGCGTGCGGCACCGTCGTCTGCTGGAGCATCACTTCCGACAACCACACGCGATAAGGATCGGCGCGCACGCCCAGCGCACGGTCAGCCGGCCCGACCCGCCAGGGCAGGTCGCGGGCGTTGGCGTCGTACCAGGCCAGCAGGCGGTCGCGGAGCGTCTCGGGCGTCACAAGGCCTCAGCTACCCGATCCTCGCCTCGGACGGGAGCCTTGTTGTAGAGTGCCGGCCGATGCCCCGTCCCTTGCCCACTCCCGCCGAAGCCGCCGAGATCCTGGCGCGCAAGCGCACGCGGCCGCAGCGCCGGCCGCCGCCGGTCGCCGGGCGAGGTCTCTCCAAGCTGCTCAAGGAACTCGACGCCAAGTACGGCCAGGGGCCCGGCGCGCTGCAGGCCCGCTGGCGCGAGATCGTCGGCGTCGAACTGGCCAAGCGCACCGAGCCGGTGAAGCTGACCAAGCCGCGCGGCGGCGGACCGGGCGCGCTGGAGATCCGCGTCGCCGGCGCCTCGGCCGCCCTGATCCAGCATCAGGCGCATGAGATTGTCTCGCGGGTAAACCTGTTCCTCGGCGAGGGGGCGGTGAACAAGCTGCGCATCGTACAGGGCCCCTTGCGCACCGCCGCGGCGGCGGAGCCCAAGACCGCGCGCAAGCGCGCCGCTCCGCTGGACGCCGCCCGCGAGGCCGAACTCGCCAAGTCGCTGGAGAACGCGCCCGACGGCCCCCTGAAAGCCGCATTGCTCAGGTTGGGTCGGGGCGTTATGCGGCGAGGCGCCGGCTGAGCCCGGTTGACTTTGCCCCGGAGCCCACGTTCCACGAGCCGGGAATCGCGCTTTAATCTTTCATTCGGACTTCCGCAGAGGTGCAAATGCCGAACTTCAACCGTCGTCTTCTCGTCGTTGCGGCCTTGGGCGCGCTCGCGCTGGCCGGCTGCTCCAAGAGCGGCGGCGCCGGGTCCGTCGACACCGCCGACATGACCCTGGGCGATCCGAACGCCAAGGTGAAGATCGTTGAGTACGCCTCGCTGACCTGCAGCCACTGCGGCAAGTTCAACAACGAGGTCTTCCCCGAGTTCAAGAAGAAGTACATCGACACCGGCAAGGTGCATTACACCTTCAAGGAATTCCTGACGCCGCCGAACGAGGTCGCCGCCGCCGGCTTCCTGACCGCGCGCTGCGCCGGCAAGGACAAGTACTTCCAGGTCACCGACGCCATCTTCCATGCTCAGCAGGAGATGTTCACCACCGGCGACATGCGCGGGATCCTGCTGCGCACGGCCCAGTCGGCCGGCATGACCGAAGAGAAGTTCAACGCCTGCATCACCGACGAAGCGGCGCTGAAGGCCCTGAACGAGCGCGTCGAAAAGGCCATCAAGGTCGACAAGATCACCGCCACGCCGTCGTTCATCGTCAACGGCAAGAAGGTCAAGGAAGGCGAGATGACCATGGCCGAGCTCGACGCGGCCGTCGCCGAGGCCTCGAAGTAAGCCATGCGCCAGCCGAACCGCCGCATCGCCGTCGCCGCCTTCGGGGCGCTAGCGCTGTGCGCCGGTTCGGCCCTGGCCGCGCCGGCGGCCCTGCCTGACGACATGACGCTGGGCGATCCGAAGGCCAAGGTGAAGCTGGTCGAGTACGCCTCGCTCAGCTGCAGCCACTGCGCAACCTTCAACAACCAGGTCTTTCCGGCCTTCAAGAAGAAGTACATCGACACCGGCAAGGTCCACTACACCCTGCGAGAGATCCTGACTCCGCCGGCCCAGGTCGCCGCGGCCGGCTTCATCACCGCCCGCTGCGCCGGTAAGGACAAGTACTTCACCGTCGTCGACGCGGTGTTCCGCGGCCATGACGAGATGGTCAAGACCGGCGACGCGCGCGCCGTGCTGGTCGGCGCGGCCAAGGCAGGCGGCATGAGCGAAGCCCAGTTCGAAGCCTGCCTCTCCGACGAAAGCGCGCTCGAAGCGCTCAACGCCCGCGTCGCGCGCAACGCCAAGCAGGGCGAGATCTCGGGCACCCCCACCTTCGTCTTCAACGGCAAGAAGGTGAAGGAAGGCGAGATGACCGCCGCCGAACTCGACGCGGCGGTCGCCGCGGCCTCCAAGCGGTAGGGAGGCGCCCCCGGCCCGTGCATTTTCAGAGGCTCCGACTCTCCGGCTTCAAATCCTTCGTCGATCCGACTGAGTTTCGGATCGAGCCCGGAGTCACGGGCATCGTGGGACCGAACGGCTGCGGCAAGTCGAACCTGCTGGAGGCTCTGCGCTGGGTGATGGGGGCCAATTCCGCCAAGGCGATGCGCGCCGGCGGCATGGACGACGTCATTTTCGCCGGCTCCGGGAACCGCGCCTCGCGCAACCACGCCGAAGTTGTCCTCACCATCGACAACGCCGACCGCCGCGCCCCGCCGGCCTTCAACGACGCCCCGGTGCTAGAGGTCGTACGACGGATCGATAAGGGCGCAGGCTCGACCTACAAGATCAACGGCCGCGAAGTGCGCGCCCGCGACGTCCAGCTGCTGTTCGCCGACGCCTCGACCGGCTCTAACTCTCCGGCCCTGGTGCGCCAGGGGCAGATCTCCGAATTGATCGCCGCCAAGCCGCAGAACCGCCGCCTGATCCTGGAAGAAGCCGCCGGCGTCTCGGGCCTGCATTCGCGCCGGCACGAGGCCGAGCTGCGGCTGCGCGCGGCCGAGACCAACCTCGCCCGGCTCGACGACGTCTCCCGCGAACTGGAGACCGCGCTCAACCGCCTGCGCCGCGAGGCCCGCCAGGCAGAGCGCTACAAGAAACTCTCAGCCGAGATCCGGGCCCTGCAAGGCGCGGTGCTGTTCGCCCGCTGGTCCGAAGCCCGCGACGCCGCCGTGCGCCTGCGCGAGGAGGCCGCCGCCGCCGCGGTCGCCGTCGAAACCAACACCCGCGAGGCCGCCGCCGCCACCACCCGCGCCGCCCAGGCCGAAGAGGCGATCAAGCCGCTGCGCGAGGCCGAGACCATCGCCGCGGCGATCCTGCACCGCCTGGCCATCGACAAGGACCGGCTGGAACGCGAAGGCGAGGCCCTGGCCGCCGAGGTCGAGCGCCTGACCGGCGATTTGACCCGCATCGACGGCGACCGCGCCCGCGAGACTCAGATCGCCCACGACGCCCAGGCCGCCCTGGCGCGTATGGTCGAGGACCTGGAGGCGCTGGAAGCCGCCATCGCGGCCGCCCCCGAGCGCGTGCCGGAGTTGGAAGCCGCCGCCCGCGCCGCCGACGAGGCCCGCATCGCCGCCGACAAGGCGGTAGAGGAGCTGGCCGCCCAGGCCGCCGCCGACGAGGCCCGCCGCCGCGCTGGCGCCGCCCGCGTCGACGAGGCCCAGAACCGCGTCTCGCGCACCCGCCGCGCCCTCGACCAGGCCAAGGGCGAGCGCGCCCAGCTCGGTCCCGCCGTCACGCCGCAAATCGAAGAAGCCCGCGTCGAGCTGGAACGCGCCCAGGCCGCGCTGACCGCCGTCCGCGCCGCGCTGGAGACCGCCGAGGACGAACGCGGCAAGGCCGCCGCCGCCGAGACCGAAGCCCGCGAGGCCGCCCGCAAGCAGGACGAACACCTCGGGCGGCTCACCGCCGAGGCCCGCGCCCTGGCCCAGATCGTCGCTCAGCAGCGCCGCGCCGGCTTCGCCCCGGCCCTCGACTCGGTCGTGCCGGCTCGCGGCTACGAGCGCGCGGTCGCCGCCGCGCTCGGCGACGACCTCGACGCGGCCCTCGATCCCAAGGCCCCGGCCTATTGGGGCGGCGGCGAGGCCGCACCGGCCGCCTGGCCGCCCGGCGTCGAACCGCTGGCCGCCAAGGTGAAGGCGCCCGAAGCTCTGGCCGCCCGCCTGGCGCACATCGCCGTTGTCGCCCGCGAAGACGGCGACCGCCTGCAGGCATTACTGCCGACCGGCGCGCGGCTGGTCTCCAAGGAAGGCGACCTCTGGCGCTGGGACGGCTTCGTCGCCCGCGCCGACGCGCCCAAGCCCGCCGCCATCCGCATGGAACAGAAGACCCGGCTGGCCGAGGTCGAGACCGAGATCGAAGCGATCTCGCCGCGCGCCGCCGTCGCCAAGGAGGCGCTGGCCGCCGCATCGGCCCGGGTCCGCGCCGCAGAAGACGCCGTCCGCAACGCCCGCCGCGAACCGCCCACCGCCGAACAGAAGGTCACCATCGCGCGCGGCGTCCTCGAAAAGCTCGACCGCGAGGCCACCCGACGCGAAGCTCAGGCCCAGTCGCTCGACGACATGATCGGCCGCTTCGAGGCCGAGCTCGCCGACGCCGAGCAGATCCTGGCCACCGCCGTCGCGGAAACCTCGAGCCAGGGCGAGGCCGGGGATCTGGTCGAACGCCTGGCCGCCGCCCGCGCCGCCGCCGGCCCGGCGCGCGAGGCTGCGTCGGCCGCGCGCTCGGCCCTCGAACTGGAAGTGCGCGAACGCGACGGCCGCGCGCGCCGCCACGAAAACCTCAAGCGCGACAGCGACGACTGGAGCCGTCGCGGCAAGACCGCCGCCCGCCGTCTCGAAGACCTCGCCGAGGGGCGCGCCAAGGTGCAAGCCAATCTCGACAAGGCGCTGGAGGCCCCTTCCTCCCACCAGGAGCGGCTCGGCAAGCTGCTGGACGAACTGGCCGCCGCCGAAGCTCGCCGCGCCCAGTCCTCCGACGCTCTGGCCCAGGCCGAGGGCGCCCGCACCGAGGCCGACCGCGCCCTGCGCGCGGCCGAAGCCGCCGCCGGCGAGGCCCGCGAGCTGCGCGCCTCGCTGGCCGCCAAGCTGGAGGCGGCGATTGAGCGCCTGACAGAGATTACGACCCAGATCCGCGAGACGGCGCGCGTCGAGCCCGAGCAGCTCGCTCGCCAGCTGGCTGAAGAAGCTGTCGCCATTCCGACCGACGCCGGCGGCATGGAGGCCCACCTCTACGCCCTGGAGCGGCAGCGCGACTCGATCGGCGCGGTGAACCTGCGCGCCGAGGAGGAAGCTGGCGAGCACGCCGCCCGCCTTGAGACCATGATGAGCGAGCGCACCGACTTGACCGGCGCCATCGCCAAGCTGCGCCAGGGCATCGACGAACTGAACGGCGAAGGCCGCGAGCGGCTTCTCGCTGCGTTCGAGGTCATCAACGAGCACTTCAAGACGCTCTTCCAGGCCCTGTTCCAGGGCGGCCAGGCCGAGCTGCGGCTGGTCGAGTCCGACGATCCGCTGGAGGCCGGCCTGGAGATCTACGCCTGCCCGCCCGGCAAGCGGCTTTCAACCATGAGCCTGATGAGCGGCGGCGAGCAGGCGCTGACCGCCTGCGCCCTGATCTTCGGGGTGTTCCTCGCACAGCCCGCGCCGATCTGCGTGCTCGACGAGGTCGACGCCCCGCTCGACGACGCCAATGTCGACCGTTACTGCAATCTGCTCGACGAGATGCGCCGCCGCACCGAGACCCGGTTCATCACCATCACCCACAACCCGGTGACCATGGCCCGCATGGACCGGCTGTTCGGCGTGACCATGGCCGAGCGCGGCGTCTCTCAGTTGGTCTCCGTCGATCTGCGCCAGGCGGAGGCCATGGCGGCGCAGTAAGCCTAGGTTCCTCAAGGGAATCTGCGCCGTAGCTAACGCCAGTTCCCGACAAGCAAGCGCCGCAGGCGGTGGACGAGTTGTCGCGACGCCATTTTCCCAAGCAATTACAACGCGCTAAATCGCACAACCCCAGCCTTGACGCACCGCACCCGCGCCTATAGGTTCCGCGCGACTTGAAGCCCCGGCCGCGGCGGGCGACGTCGTGGTTCCAAAAGGCCGCCCGACGCATGCCGCATCCGGACAATTCGCGCGACGAGGCTATTAAGCGCCTCGACGAAAGGGCTGCGGCGCTTGAACAGCGCACTACCCCGGTCGTGCGCGACTACGGTTCCAAGGCCGCCGGCTACGGCTATCGCCTCATGGGCGTGCTGATAGGCGGCGTCTTTGTGGGGCTGGGCTTCGGAGCTGGGGCGGACGTCGTTCTGAAGACGGCGCCTTGGGGGATGATCATCGGGGTCCTGGTGGGCTTCGGGGTTTCTATTTGGATGGCCGTTCGTTCGGCCCAGCGCATGAGCGCCGAAGCGGCGAGGGAGTGGGGACCCGTTCAGGACCTCCCCCCCGACGACGAGGACGATTGAGGGAGTTCGAGGCGGCATGGCCGACCCGATGCATCAGTTCGAGATCCACAAGGTCGTGGATCTGCCTTCGTTCACTCTGCCGGGCGTCGGCGCGATCGACATGTCGATCACCAATTCGACTGTCGCCATGTTGGCGGCCGCGACCCTGGTGATCCTGTTCTTCGCCGTGACCACCGCCAAGGCCGCGGTCGTGCCGGGCCGGCTGCAGGTCATCGGCGAGGGGATGTTCAGCTACATCGACGACCTCGTGACCGGGATCATCGGCCACGAAGGGCGCAAGTTCTTCCCCTACATCCTGACCCTGTTCATGTTCATCCTGATGATGAACATGCTGGGCATGTTCCTGGTCTTCACGGCCACCTCGCAGCTGGCGGTGACCGCCTCGCTCGCGGTGATGACCATGCTGATCGTCATCATCTACGGCGTCCTGCGCAACGGCGCGAACATGTACAAGCTGTTCGTCCCGTCCGGCATCCCCTGGTACATGCTGATCCTGGTCACCCCGATCGAGATTCTGTCCTTCCTGCTGCGTCCGGTGACTCTCGCCCTTCGTCTGTTCGGCAACATGCTGGGCGGCCACGTGGCCATGAAGGTCTTCGCCGGCTTCATCATCTCGCTGGGCGCTCTGGCCGCCACCGGCGGCGTCGCCTCCCTCGCCTATGTTGCGGCGGCTCTCTCGCTGGGCGGCGTCGTCGCTCTGACGGCCCTCGAGTTCCTGGTCGCCTTCCTGCAGGCGTTCGTCTTCGCGGTTCTGGCCTGCGTCTATCTCAACGACGTGGTCAACCTCGGCCATCACCACTGATCGGCCGTCGCACTCAACAACCCTCTTCAACTTTCAAACGGGACTGAAAACTATGGACGCTGAAGCCGCTAAGTTCATCGGCGCTGGCCTCGCTACCCTGGGCATGATCGGCGCCGGCATCGGCGTGGGCACCATCTTCGGCCACTTCCTGGCGGGCGCCACGCGCAACCCGTCGGCCGCCGGCGGCCAGTTCACCAACCTCATCCTCGGCGCGGCTCTGACCGAAGCTCTGGGCATTCTGGCCTTCGTGCTCGGCCTGCTCATCCTGTTCTCCTAAAGCCAGATCCGCAGGTCCCGAGGGGCGCGTCGTCATCGTCGCGCCCTGACCTGCGTTTATAAGGACGCCTAAGCCTTATGGCCGCCGAGACCACATCCCACGAGGCCGTCGCCGCCGAACACGGGGCTCACGCTCCGGACGGCGTGACGGAAGTCGCCGCCCATGGCGGCGGCGAGAGCGGAGGTGGCCTGCCCCAGTTCGAGTTCGAACATTGGGGCGGCCAGATCGTCTGGCTCTTCCTCATCTTCGCTGTCCTCTACATCCTGCTGGCCAAGGTCTTCATTCCTCGGCTCCGCAAGATCCAGGACACCCGCGCGGCGACCATCGCCGACGCGGTGACCCAGGCCCGCAGCGTCCAGGCTGAAGCCGAGGCGCAAGCCAAGGCCGCCCAGGCCGAGATCGATGAAGCCCGCGCTCGCGCGCGCGGCCTCGCCGTCGAAGCCAAGGCCAAGGCCGCTGCTGAACTCGCCGCCAGCCAGAAGGCCGAAGACGCCCGTCTTCAGGCCCAGATGGATGAGGCCGAGGCCCGCATCCGCGGCCTGCGCGACCAGGCCATGTCCAACGTCCGCGGCATCGCCGGCGAGACGGCCCAGGCCATGGTCGAGAAGCTGACGGGTCAGAAGGTGACCGCGGCCGAGATCGACGCGGCGCTCGCCGCTCGCGTTCAAGGAGCCGCCTGATGCCCGCTTTCCTTAATCCCGCCAACGCGGAGTTCTGGGTCGGCGTCGGCCTGCTGATCTTCCTCGGCATCGTGATCTTCGTGGCCAAGGCCCCGAAGGCCATCAACGCCGCCCTGGACGCCAAGGCCGCCAAGATCCAGGCCGACCTGGACGAGGCCGCCCGCATCCGCGAGGAAGCTCAGCGCCTGCTGACCCAACTGAAGGCCGAGCGTGCAGAAGCCGAGGCGCAAGCCAAGGACATGCTCGCCACCGCTCAGGAAGAAGCCCGTCGCTACGAGGCCGAAGCCAAGGCGAAGCTGGAGGAGAGCCTGGCTCGCCGTCAGCAGCTCGCCGAGCGCAAGATCGCCAACGCCGAGGCGCAAGCCGCGGCTGAGGTGAAGGCCGCCGCCGCCGACCTGGCCGCTCAGGCCGCCGAGGTGGTGCTGACCAAGCGCCTGTCGGGCGCGAAGACTGATCCGCTGGTCGACCGTGCGATCAGCCAGCTGGGCTCCAAGCTCCAGTAGGAACTAACGGTTTAGCGCCGGCGTCTGAAAAGGCGCCGGCTGCGAACCATGAAGCGAAGGCCCTTAGGCGCCAGAAGACGCTCGATCTTCAAAGCCTGATGCCAGGACATCTTCAGGATTTGCGGGTCCCGCCGCAGCAGCCGCCGGATCGGCGAGATCATCCGGGGGTGCGCATGATGCAGGCGGACGAACTGCCGCCGCGCCTTGAACGAGTTCCGCAGGATCACCATCAACCCGACGACGATCACCGGGATCCCGCCCGGGCCCGGCAGAGGCGCGATGAGGATTCCGGCGACGACGATCAGCCCGCCGACGACGACTAGGCCGAAGCGCACGAGTCGACCCGCGAGATCGCGGGTGACGTCGTCGGTGGCGCGATTGCCGCGCACGCTGGGCATGGCGAGTGACACGTTCAAACCTGGATTGAGCCCGCGCGCCGAACTGGGGAGGACCAGCGGTCGGGCGTCCTGCGATATGAGAACGTATCTAGGACTCGTAAAGGCGACCCTGCGGTTAAATTTCGTCCACTTGTGGCTATTCAGCCGCGAGCGGCGCCGGAGACACACCTTGAGCCTCGGGCCGCCACGTCAGACGCGGCTTGCGGGCGGCCAGAGTCTCGTCCAGGCGGCGTAGCGGGGCCAGGTAGGGGGCCCCCTTGAAGCGCTCGGCGTCGCCGGCCTTGGCCGCGTGGGCCAGGGCGGTCAGCGCCTCGCAGAACCGGTCCAGCTCGTGCTTGGGTTCAGTCTCGGTCGGCTCGATCAGCATCGCCCCGTGGACGACCAGCGGGAAGTACATGGTCATCGGGTGGAAGCCCTCGTCGATCATCGCCTTGGCGAAGTCGAGCGTGGTAACACCGGTGCCGTCCAGCCAGGCGTCGTCGAACAGCGCCTCGTGCATGCACGGGCCTTCCGGGAAAGCCGGGCTCATCACCGGCGACAGCCGCGCCTTGATGTAGTTGGCGTTCAGGACCGCGTCCTCGGCGACCTGGCGCAGGCCGTCGGTCCCGTGGCTGACCATGTAGGCGTAGGCGCGGACGAACATGCCCATCTGGCCGTGGAAGGCGCTCATGCGGCCAAAGCCCTGGGCGGCTTCCTCAACGGTCTCCTCGACCAGCTTGAAGCCGTCTGCGTCCGACACCACCCAGGGGGCCGGCGCGAAGGCCGCCAGGGCCTGCGACAGCACCACCGGACCGGCGCCCGGCCCGCCGCCGCCATGCGGCGTCGAGAAGGTCTTGTGCAGGTTGATGTGCATGGCGTCGACGCCCAGGTCGCCCGGACGCACCCGACCGACGATGGCGTTGAAGTTGGCGCCGTCGCAGTAGAAGTAGGCCCCGGCCTCGTGGGTCAGGCGCGAGATCTCCAGGATGTCGCGTTCGAACAGGCCGCAGGTGTTGGGGTTGGTGACCATGATCGCCGCCACGTCGGGCGACAGCTTGGCGGCGAGATCCGCGGTGTCGACGCGGCCGTCCTCGGTCTGGGCGATCTCGACCACCGAGTAGCCGACGAAGGCGGCGGTGGCCGGGTTGGTGCCGTGGGCCGAGGTCGGGACCAGAACGGTTCGGCGATGCCCCTGCCCGTTCGCCTCGTGCGCCGCCTTGATGGCCAGCAGCCCGCAGAGCTCGCCGTGCGCGCCGGCCTTCGGCGACAGCGCCACTGCAGGCATGCCGGTCAGGGTCTTCAGCCAGTGGGCCAGGCGGTCCATCAGCGCCAGCGCGCCCTGGACCGTGGCCTGCGGAGCCAGCGGGTGCAGGTCGGCGAAGCCGGCCAGGCGCGCCATCTTCTCGTTCAGGCGCGGATTGTGCTTCATCGTGCACGAGCCCAGCGGATAGAGCGCCAGGTCGATCGCGTGGTTCTTCTGAGACAGGCGCACATAGTGGCGCATCGCCTCCGGCTCGGACAGGCCCGGCAGGCCGATCGGCGCAGCCCGCACCAGGTCGCCGAGGTCCGAGGCGTCCTGCGACGCCGGGGCCAGGTCGACGCCGGTCTTGTCCCAGCCGCCGAGTTCGAAGATCAGCGCCTCGTCCTGCAGCAGGCCGCGGCCCCCGGTCAGCGAGGTGTGGCCGGTCGCTTCGGCGGCGCCTTCCGGACGGGTCGGACGTCCAACGTTCTGCATGGTCATTACGCGGTCCTCCCGGCGAGCGCCTGGGCGAAGGTCTGGATGTCCTGGGTGGTGGTGGTCTCGGTCGCGGCGACCAGCAGGACGTCGTCCATACCGGCGGCCGGGTCGAGCCGCGAGAACGGCACGCCGGCGACGACGCCGTCGGCCAGCAGGGCCTCGACCGCGGCGGCCGCATCGCCCTTCAGGCGGATCGCGAACTCGTTGAAGAACCGCGGGGTCAGCACCTCCACGCCCGGCACGGCCGCCAGGGCGTCGCGCAGCTCGCGGGCCTTGGCGTGGTTCAGGGCGGCCAGCTGGCGCAGCCCCGTCTCGCCCAGCAGCGACAGGTGGATGGTGAAGGCCAGGGCGCAGAGCCCCGAGTTGGTGCAGATGTTCGACGTCGCCTTCTCGCGGCGGATGTGCTGCTCGCGGGTCGAGAGCGTCAGCACGAAGCCGCGCCGGCCCTCGGCGTCGACCGTTTCGCCGCACAGGCGGCCCGGCATCTGCCGCACCAGCTTTTCGCGACAGGCGAAGAGGCCGACATAGGGGCCGCCGAAGTTCAGGCCGTTGCCGATCGACTGGCCCTCGGCCACGGCGATGTCGGCGCCCATCTCGCCCGGCGACTTCAGCAGGCCGTAGGAGACCGCTTCCGTCGTCACCACGATCAACAGGGCGCCGGCCGCGTGGGCCGCCTGCGCGATCTTGCTCACGTCGGTGACCACGCCGAAGACGTTCGGGGTCTGCACCACCACCGCGGCGGTGTCGCTGTCGATCGCGTCGAGCACGGCGGCTTCGGCGTCGATCGCCGCGGCCTGGCGCACGATGTCCATGCCCTCGGCATGAGCGATGGTCTGCGTGGTCGCCGCATAGTGCGGATGCAGGCCGCCCGACAGCACCGCCTTCTTCCGGCGGGTGACGCGCTGGGCCATCATGACCGCCTCGGCGCAGGCCGTGGAGCCGTCGTACATCGAGGCGTTGGCCACATCGAGCCCCGTCAGGGCCGCGACCTGGGTCTGGAACTCGAACAGCACCTGCAGCGTGCCCTGCGCGATTTCCGGCTGGTACGGCGTGTAGCTGGTCAGGAACTCCGAGCGCTGGATGATGTGATCCACCGTCGCCGGGACATGGTGCTTGTAGGCCCCCGCCCCGCAGAAGAACGGCCCCGCCCCCGCCGGGCGGTTCATCGCCGCCAGGCCGGCCAGCTCGCGCTCGACCTCCAGTTCGCCGGCGTGCAGCGGCAGGTCGAACAGGTCGGCCTTGCGGGCCGCCTGCGGCACATCGACGAACAGGTCGTCGATCGACGCCGCGCCGATGGTCGCCAGCATCTGCGCGCGGTCGGCCGGGGAAAGGGGCAGGTATCTCATGGTGTCGTCACTCCCCGCTCCTGCGAGCGGCGCGTCGGCATGGGCCCCGGCCTGCGCCGGGGTCGGCGGTGTTGATTACAGCGTGCCCAGGAAGGCTTCGTAGGCGTCGCGGTCCATCAGCGCCTCGACCTCGGCCGGGTTGGCCAGCTTGACCTTGGCGAACCAGCCCAGGCCTTCCGGCTGGTCGTTGACTGTCTCCGGCGCGTCGCCCAGCGCGGCGTTGCCCTCGACGACCTCGCCCGAGACCGGGGCGTAGACGTCTGAGGCGGCCTTGACGCTCTCGACCACGGCCAGGTTGTCGCCGGCCTTCACGGTCTTGCCCGCTTCCGGGACCTCGACGAACACGACGTCGCCCAGTTGCTCGGCGGCGTAGGCGGTGATGCCGATGGTGGCCACGTCGCCCTCGACGACGACCCACTCGTGATCCTTGGTGAAACGCATTGGGAGGGCCCTCTCAGAGCTTGCGAACGTAGCGATGGGGAATGAAGGGCATGGCGACGACCTCTGCGGCCTGGGCCTTGCCCCTAACAATGACTTTCAGCTTCGAACCGGGTTCGGCATGGGCCGGCGGCACGAAGCCCATGGCGATGGGCTTGCCGAGGCTCGGCGAGAACCCGCCCGAGGTGACGACGCCGATCACGGCGCCGGCCTCGTCGGCGATCTCCGCGCCCTCGCGGGCCGGGGCGCCTTCCAGAACAACCAGACCGACGCGCTTGCGGCTGACGCCCTCGGCCAGCTCCTTGGCGATGCGGGCCGCTCCCGGGAAGTCGCGCGCATCGCGACGCTTCTTGGAGACCGAGAACGCCAGGTCGGCTTCGACCGGGCTCACCGTCTCATCGACGTCGTGGCCGTAGAGCGGCAGACCGGCCTCCAGGCGCAGGCTGTCGCGCGCGCCCAGGCCGATGGGCTTCACGCGCTCGTCGGCCAGCAGGGTGTTCCAGACCCGCTCGGCCTCCGAGGCGGGGATCGAGAATTCGTAGCCGTCCTCGCCGGTGTAGCCCGAGCGCGAGACGATGGCGTCGGTCCCAAAGGCGGTCATCGCCCGCGCGTCCATGAACACCATGCCCGCGGCGTCCGGGGCATGCTCGGCCAGCACCGCAGCGGCCTTCGGACCCTGCAGCGCCAGCAGCGCGCGGTCCTCCAGACGCTCGATGCGCACCTGGCCGGCCAGTTCGTCGTCGATGACCTTGAAGTCGTTGTCCTTGCAGGCGCCGTTGACCACCACGAACAGGCCGTCATCGTCCGGACGCGCGGCCATCAGGTCGTCAATGATGCCGCCCTTCTTGTTCAGCAGCACCGAGTAGCGCTGCTTGCCGGGCTTCAGGCCGATGAAGTCGCCAGGCGTGACCTCCTCGAAGGCCGACAGCGGCGAGACCCCGCGCAGGCGGGCCTGGCCCATGTGCGAGACGTCGAACAGGCCGGCGTTCTCACGGGTCCAGAGGTGTTCCTTCAGCACCCCGTCCTTGTACTGCACCGGCATGGAGTAGCCGGCGAACGGAACCATGCGGGCGCCCGCAGCGATGTGCGCGGCGTTGAGCGGGGTGGTCTTCAAGGTCTCGTCGGACACGGCGGACTCCGGCTGATGACATCGCGAGCGCGCGTCAGGGTCATGCCCTCGCGACGTTCGCGCCCCCGCTGTCCCTGAGCCTGAGAGATTTCAGGACCACGCGGTCCCTTGCTCCTTCGGCGAGCTCCGGTCGCCCGGCGCTACTTTCCAGCGTTCATCAGCTCGCGCGGTCCTTTTGCCTGAGCGTTTCCGGGGCGGTTGCGCCTTCGGCTCCGGACCCCGAAAGGTCCGATCTCTCCCGCGAGAGTCGCCGCATAACTCTTCGATCGCCGAAGGGGAGTCAATGCGCCACGCGCCGCCAGCCGAGCGCTTGTGACGATCTGCGCGCGGGCGTCGCAGGGCAGGCCCCCATGCTGCGGCTCCGCCCACGATGCAATCCGCCAAGTACGGTGCGGGCCTGGGACGCTGAGCGCCCCAGGCGAAGCGTCCTACATCCGGTCGGTGGCGGCGATGCCCAGCAGGTCCAGCGCTTGCTCCAGCTGACGCAGGGTTGTCTCGGCCAGGGCCAGACGCGAGGCCTTCACCGCCGGTTCGGCGCTGAGGATCGGGCAGGCCGCATAGAACTTCGAGAACGCCTGGGCCAGCTTGTAGGCGTGCTCGGCCACGAAGTTCGGGGCCTTCTTGTCGTAGGCGTCGATCAGCGCCTGGTCGTAGGCGTCGAGCAGCAGCACCAGGTCGCGCTCGGCCGGTTCGGCGACCACGATCGGCCCCGGCGCGGCGCCCTCGGCCTGCGCCTTGCGCAGCACCGACTTCACCCGCACCGCCTGGTACAGCAGGTACGGCCCGGTCTTGCCCTCAAAGCTCGAGAAGCGGTCCAGGTCGAAGACGTAGGACGTGCCGCGGAAGTTCTGCAGGTCGGCGAACTTCAGCGCCGCGACCGCCACCTTGTGGGCGGTGTCCTCGAAGGTGTCGGGGTCGAGCTCGGCGCCCAGGCCCGCCTCATGCAGGCGCTCGCGCGCCTTGTCGCGGGTCATGACGATCATGTCGTTCAGCTTCAGGACGCCGCCTTCGCGGGTCTTGAACGGCTTGCCGTCGGTCCCGTTCATCGTGCCGAAGCCGACATGCTCCAGGCTGCCCTTCTCCGCGTAGCCGGCCAGATAGGCGGCGCGGAACACGATCTCGAAGTGGTCGGCCTGGCGCTGGTCCACGGCGTAGAGCACGTGGTCGGGACCGAAGGTCTGCTTGCGGTCGAGGATCGTCGCCAGGTCGGTCGTGCCGTACATGGCCGAGCCTTCCGAGGAGACCACCAGCAGCGGGTCGGGGCTCGGAACCACGACCACCGAGCCGTCCGGCAGCTTCTTCTTCTTGGTCTCGTTCGGACCGGCGACATGCACGATGCGCGCGCCCTGGTCCTCGACCAGCAGGCCCTTGGCCTCGAGGTCCTCAACCATCGGCTTGATCAGCTCGTCGACGTCGCTCTCGCCCTTCCAGAGGTCGAAATCGACACCCAGGGCGTGGAAGTCACGCTCGAGAGCGACCTTGGTCACCTTGGCGAAATGGCGCCACAGCAGGAAGTAACCGGCGCGCCGCGCCTGAAGTTCGGCGGTCAGCTTGCGGGCCCGGTCGCGATAGTCCGGCTCGGACTTCCCGCGCGCCGCGGCCAGCGGATAGAGCCGGTCGAGGTCGGCCAGGCTGACCTTCTCGTCGAACAGGGCGAAGGCGGCGGCCTCGTCGGCGTCGCTGACCGCGCCCTTGGCGTTCAGGTCCTCGACCGCCTTGGCGACCTGCGCGTCCTCGTCGGTGACCGCGCCGATCAACAGGCCCATCTGGTAGCCCCAGTCGCCGAAGTGGGCGTCGCCCAGCACCGTGTCGCCGCGGAACCGGTAGATGCGCTTCAGCGATTCGCCGATGATCGACGAGCGCAGGTGGCCGACGTGCATCGGCTTGGCCACGTTCGGCCCGCCATAGTCGATCATCACCTTGCGCGCGGTCTCCACCGTCTGCGCGCCCAGGCGCGGGTCGGCGGCGATCTCGGCGGCGCGGGCCGAGAGGGCGGCGTCGCTGACGCGCATGTTGATGAAGCCAAGGCCTGCAGCCTCGACCGAAGCCAGGCGCGGGTCGCCGGTCAGGTTCGCCACCACCTCGGCGGCGATCTCACGTGGGTCGCGCTTGGCCACCTTGGCTGCGGGCAAGGCCCCATTGCACTGGAAGTCCGCCAGATCGGGCCGGTCAGACGGCGTCACCCGGCCGAGTTCGGCCGGCAGTCCCGCCGCGGCGAAAGCGGCGGCGACCGCTTCGCTCAGGCCCCTTTTCAGGTCGCTCATTTGTTTTCGTTGGTGTTCCCGGCGACGGCGGCCCCGGCGTTAAGCCGGAAGCGCTTGCCGTCACGGTTGAAGGCCGCCATCTGCGGCGTGACGTCGAACCCGACCAGCACTTCGAAGTTCGCGCCGCTGGTGGTCATGGTGGCGCGCGGAATGGTGATCTGATTGATCGTTTCGGTGGCGTAGACGCGATCCTGACCGGCCGGGAAGGTGATCGGCAGATCGAAGTATTCCTTGGCGATCACCGACTGGCCGCGCTGGGTCACCGCGACCCAGTAGCGATAGTTCTTCGACGCCCCTTCGGCCTGCGGGCCTTTGCCCAGTTCGAAGAGGATTTCCATCTTCACCTGGATCGGCTCTTCGTCCTTGTACTGGCACCCGGCCGAAATGCCCTGGATCTCGCCGGAATACCCGACCGCCGAGGACGCCTCGCGGTTGTCCTTGAATTCGACGTAGCGGGCGGCGTCGTAGAGCACCTTCACATAGGGGCAGGGGCCGGCGTTACGCAGCTGCGGCAGCGGCGCCTGGATGTCGCTCCATTCCGAATCGCGCTTGCGCTTCTTGGCCGCCTCTTCCTGCTGGCGTTGTTCATCATTGCCGCGGCGTTGGGCGAGCGCCAGCTCGGGAACCGTGGACCCGGCCACGATCAGGCCGGCGGCAAGCAGCATAAGGGAGCGGCGCATCAAGGACGTCCAAAAGCCAGAGGGGCGCGCCGCCTCTGCGGGCGGTGCGTGCATCGTCCCTACTAATGGCTATCGATTGAGGCCGCAACGCGGCTGGCGGACACGCCCTTGAACGCCTAACCTGCCGGCATGTTGCAAGAGCCCCGCCCTCGCCCTCCGCTGACGGTCCTGCTGGCCACGCCGCGCGGCTTCTGCGCCGGCGTCGACCGCGCCATCCAGATCGTCGAGCGCGCCATCGAGAAGTACGGGGCCCCGGTCTATGTGCGCCACGAGATCGTTCACAACCGCCACGTGGTCGAGCGCCTGAAGAATCTCGGCGCGGTCTTCGTCGAGGAGCTGTCTGAGTGCCCGACCGACCGCCCGGTGGTGTTCTCCGCCCACGGCGTGCCCAAGTCGGTGCCGGCCGAGGCCAAGGGCCGCCAGATGCTCTATCTCGACGCCACCTGCCCGCTGGTGTCCAAGGTCCACGTCGAGGCCCAGCGCCATTATGACGCCGGCAAGGAGATCGTGCTCATCGGCCACGCCGGCCATCCCGAGGTCGTCGGCACCATGGGCCAGTTGCCCGACGGCGTGGTGAAGCTGATCGAGACGGTCGAGGACGCCCGCGCCTTCAATCCGATCGACCCGGCCAATGTCGCCTTCGCAACCCAGACCACACTGTCGGTCGACGACACCGCCGAGATCGTCGCGGCCCTGCGCGAGCGGTTCCCGGACATCGCCGCCCCGCACAAGGAAGATATCTGCTACGCCACCACCAACCGCCAGGAGGCGGTGAAGGCGATCTCGGCCCGCGCCGAGGTGCTGCTGGTGCTTGGCTCTGCCAACTCCTCGAACTCGGTGCGGCTCGTCGAGGTCGGCAAGCGCTCGGGGGCCAAGGGCGCCTATCTGATCGACGACGCCCGAGGCCTGGACCTGGCCTGGCTCGATGGCGTCTCGACGGTCGGCGTCACCGCCGGGGCCTCGGCGCCGGAACTGCTGGTCCAGGGCCTGATCGACCGCCTGGGCGAAGCCTTCGACGTCACCGTCGAGGAAGTCGACACCGTGCGCGAGACGGTGAGCTTCAAGCTGCCGCGCAAGCTGACAGCGGACGCTTGACGCGCGGCCCGCGCTCCCGCACTTCCGCGCCAGCATGGCCGTTTACACCGACATCACCGACGAGGAGCTGAACGCGCTCCTATCCGACTTCGACCTCGGCGCGCCCCTGTCGTTCAAGGGCATCGCCGAAGGCGTCGAGAACTCGAACTTCCTCCTCGAGACCGAGACCGGGAAGTTCATCCTCACCGTCTACGAAAAGCGGGTGCGCGAGGACGAGTTGCCGTTCTTCCTCGGCCTGACCCGCTGGCTGGCCCAGCACGACTATCCCTCGGCCACGCCAATGATCGACAAGGCCGGCGAGGCGCTGAAGCGCGTTCGCGGCAAGCCCTGTGCGATCTTCTCGTTCCTGCCGGGCCTGTCGGTCCGCCGCCCGAGCGCCGCCCACTGCCGCGAGGCCGGCGAGGGCCTGGCCCGCCTGCATCTGGCGGCCGACGGCTTTGCCCTGACCCGCGCCAACGACCTCGGCCAAGCCGCCTGGGCGCCGATGTTCGAAGGGCTGAAGGCGCAGGCCGAAGCGCTGAAGCCGGGCCTGGCCGCCGTCATCGACGCTGATCTCGCGCGCATCGCCGCGGCCTGGCCTCAGGACCTGCCGGGCGGGGTGATCCACGCCGACTACTTCCCCGACAACGTCTTCTTCCATCCGGGCGGCAAGTTCGCCGGGACCATCGACTTCTACTTCGCCTGCAACGACGCCCTGGCCTACGACATCGCCGTGGCGCTGAACGCCTGGTGCTTCGAGGCCGACGGCAGCTTCAACATCACCAGCGCCCGCGCCATGCTGGCCGGCTACGAGGCCCACCGCCCGCTGAGCCCCGCCGAGCGCGCCGCCCTGCCGGTGCTGGCGCACGGCGCGGCCATGCGCTTCTTTCTGACCCGGCTGCACGACTGGCACGCCACCCCGGCCGGCGCGCTGGTGCGCCCGAAGGACCCGCTGGAATACGAGCGTAAGCTGGCCGTCCACCGCTCGGCTCCCGACCTCGTCCTGCTCGGCGAGGCTTTGTGACCCCTCAGGTCGTGATCTACACGGACGGCGCCTGCTCGGGAAATCCCGGCCCCGGCGGCTGGGGCGCGGTGATGATCTCCGGCGCGCACGTCAAGGAGATCTGCGGCGGCGAGCCTGGCACCACCAACAACCGCATGGAGCTGATGGCCGCCATCCAGGCGCTGGAGGCCCTCAAGAAGCCGTGCAAGGTCGAGCTCCACACCGACAGCACGTACGTCATGAAGGGCATCTCGGAGTGGATCTTCGGCTGGAAGAAGCGCGGCTGGAAGACGGCCGACGGCAAGCCGGTCAAGAACGACGACCTCTGGCGGCGGCTCGATACGGCCCGCGCGCGCCAGGACGTCAGCTGGAACTGGGTCAAGGGTCACGCCGGCCACGAGTTGAACGAGCGCGCCGATGCGCTGGCCCGCAAGGGCCTGGAGCAAGCCCGCAAGGCTTGACCGTTCAGGCCTGAACGACAACCATGTTCGGGCTTGAACAACAGGAGGCCGAAACATGGCCCCGACCCTGCAGGATCGTCCTGACGTCGCCGTGTTCAGCGAGATCGGCGTCATCGAGCACCTGATCCGCCAGTCGGTGCAGCAGCACCTGCCGGCCGGCATGACCTACGCACATTTCGAACTTCTGCAGCACTTCGTGCGCAACGGCGACGGCCAGACGCCGGCCGAACTGGCCCGCGACATGCTGCTCTCCAAGGCCGCGGTGACCAACATCCTGCAGAAGATGGGCGAACTTGGCCTGGTCAGCGTGCTGGGCGACGTCGCCGACGGTCGCAAGAAGCGCGTGCGCCTGACCCGCGCGGGGTTGGAACAGCACGCCACCGTGCTCAAGCAGATGAAGTGGAAGATGGAGCTCCTGCGCGAGGGCTTCACCGACGCGGAGTTCCGTCAGGCCCTGCCCTTCCTGCGCAACCTGCGCCGCTTCCTCGAGGAGGTCAGCGCGGGACCCGCACCCGGAGCCGCGAGCCGCCGCTGAGGCCGGTCACCTCGACGATCGATTCCAGTTCCAGCTGCACGCCGTCCTCGGATTCGGCCGCCCACTCCTTGCCGTCGATCAGCACCCGGCCGGCCCCGTGCACGAAGGCGGCCGAGACCCGGCCCTGATGCCCGACCAGCCGCGCCACGTTGTCGTTGATGTCGGTTGTCGGGGTGCGGTCGCGCGGCCAGAACCGCCGCGCGGCCAGGCTGGTGACGATGGTCAGCACCGCGAACAGGCCGATCTCCACCACCGCGTTGCGGGTGAACAGGCTGACCACCGCGACGACCGCCGCGCAGGCGGCCGGCCACAGCAGCCAGCCGGAGCCGAAGGCGATCTCGATCGCCAGCACCGCGGCCCCGACCGCGGCCCACAGCCAGAAGCCGTAGGCGCCGTAGAACTCGGCCAGCGATCCCATCGGGTCAGGCTCCCGTCGGCGGGACCGCGCCGCGCGCGGCGCGCGGCGGGGCCGAGGCCGGCGCCGGGCGGCGCGGCGGATCGTCGGTGCGGATGGTCTTCACCAGCTCGCCAACCCCGGCCAGCGAGCCGACCAGCGCGCCCATCTCCGCCGGCACGATCACCGTCTTCTGCTGCGGGCTGTCGGCCAGCTTGGCGAAGGCCTCGACGTATTTCTGGGCGACGAAGTAGTTGATGGCGTTGACGTCGCCGCGGGCGATCGCCTCCGACACCATGGCCGTCGCCTTGGCCTCGGCCTCAGCCTCGCGTTCGCGCGCCTCGGCGTCGCGATAAGCCGCTTCGCGGCGGCCCTCGGCCTCCAGGATGGCGGCCTGCTTGGCGCCCTCGGCGCGGGCGATCGCCGCGGCCTTCTCGCCGTCGGCCTCGGTGATCACCGCGCGGCGTTCGCGCTCGGCCTTCATCTGCCGGGCCATGGCGCTGGTGATGTCCGGCGGCGGCTGCAGGTCCTTGATCTCGATCCGCGCGACCTTCACCCCCCACGGGCTGGTCGCCGCGTCGATCACGTGCAGCAAGCGGCTGTTGATCTGGTCGCGCTGCGACAGCACCTCGTCCAGTTCCATGGAGCCGACCACGGTGCGCAGGTTGGTCATCGCCAGCTGGGCGATGGCGTAGTTGAGGTTGTCGACCCGATAGGCGGCGGCCGCGGCGTCCATCACCTGGATGAACACGATGCCGTCCACCTGGACCACGGCGTTGTCCTTGGTGATCACTTCCTGGCGGGGAACATCGAGCACCTGCTCCATCATGTTCACCTTGCGTCCGATGCCCTCGACGAACGGGGTCAGGAAGCTGATGCCCGGCGACAGGGTGCGGGTGTAGCGGCCGAAGCGCTCCACCGTGAACTCACGGCCCTGCGGCACGATCTTGATGGCCCCGAACAGGATCACCAAGGCCAGGATCAGCAGGACGACGACCGCGGTCAATTCCATGACAACCTCCCCGAGAAACGGCGGTCACACTAACGCGGCTCAGGCTCCGCCGTCACGCCCTCGTCTTCAGGCATCGGCTGCATGACCCCGCTGCGGTACCGGGCATGGGACAGGGTCGTCGCCAGTTCGCGTCCGCGCGCCGCCATGAGCCCCTGCGCCCGCCGGGTGCTGTCGTCGCAACCGCGATAGAGCCTCCGCCCTTCGGCGAACCCGGCGTTGAATTGGTCCTTGAGCCGCGCCTCGGCTTCCGGATCGCCGCCCTCGGTTTCGACCAGGCGGTTCATGCGCGTGCGCCAGTACTGGTCGTCGTTTCCCTCGCAGGCCTGACGCAGCGCATGGCTCTCGCCCAGCACTCGGCTAAGCTCGGCCAGGGTCCGGCGCATCTCGGGCGAACGCTCCTGCGCCAGGCTCGGAACCGGAGCCAGCAGGACGGCGACGACGATGGGCAGGACGCGGCGCATAGGCCGCACTTAAATCCCCAGGCCCCGGCTTGTCACCCATGGGCCGAAGGCGATAGCCCTCCGCGTCCACGCTGGAGCTACGCCCGCATGCGCGCCCTCGCCGCCCTTCTCGCCCTCGCCCTGGCCGCGCCGGCGCTCGCCGCCGGACCGGCCAAGCCGTCCGCCAAGCCCGCCGCGAGCAGCGCCTTTGACGCCCGCGACCCGGCCGCCCTGGTCGGGCTGCTGGCCACGATGGACGCCAAGGCCAACGTCCTGGGCGCCAATAACGGCGTGGTCGTGCTGGACATCGCCACCCCCGGCGGCAAGTTCGGGGCTCAGTTCGTCGACTGCGATGCGAACGGCAAGGCCTGCGGGATGGTCGCCTTTTCCACAGCCTTCGAGCGACGCGGCGCGAACCTGGCCCAGATCAACGTCTTCAACCGCAGCCAGGTCGCCTGCCGCGGCTACCTGACCGACGACGGCCGCGCCAACGTCATGTACGGCGCGATGCTCAGCGCCCGCACGAACGCCGCCGAGATGAAGCAGCACCTGGGGATCTGGCAGGGCTGCCTATCGACCTTCGGCCGCTTCAACCGCGATCCTGCGGCGTTCACTCCCGGGGCCTAGAACCCCGTCTGCCAGGGCGCCGCCGCCAGCCGTTCGGCCAGGAAGTCCATCAGCACCTTGACCCGCACCGGCCGCAGCCGGCCCGGCGGGCTGACGATATGCAGCGCCGGGTTCGGCGGCCGCCAGTCGCACATCGCGGTCTCCAGCGTCCCGTCCTGCAAATCGCGCCAGCAGATGAACTCCGGCTGCAGCGCCACCCCGAGCCCGGCCCGCAGCGAAGGGCTGAGGCTCTCGGAACTGTTGACCCGCATCGGTCCGGACACCGTCACGCTCTGCTCCTCGCCGGCCGCGTTGGCGAACCGCCACAGGTCCGGCGTCTCGACGTTCGCATAGGTGAAGCAGCGGTGCTGGAGCAGGTCGCGCGGATGCTGCGGCTTGCCGAACGCCTCGAAGTAATGCGGCGACCCGACCAGCATGACCCGCATGTCGCAGAGCTTGCGCGCCAGCAGCGAGGAGTCCTGCAGCTGGGCGATGCGCACCGCCAGGTCATAGCCCTCCGCCACCAGGTCGACCTTGTGGTCGGCCAGGTTCACGTCGAGCGTCACCTCCGGATAGCGGGCCAGGAAGTCGGGCAGGATGTCGGCCATGTGCAGCAGGCCGAACGACACTGGCGCCGCCAGCCGCACCACCCCGCGCGGGATCACCGACTGCGCCGCCGTCTCCGCCTCGACCGCCTCGCCCTCGGCCAGGATGCGGTTGGCGCGCTCTAGCGCGTTGCGGCCGCTTTCGGTCAGCGACAGCCGCCGCGAGGTGCGGTGGAACAGGCTGGCGCCCAGACGCGCTTCCAGGCGGGAGACGGCCTTGGAGACGGTGGCCTTGGACAGTTCCAGCTCGTCGGCCGCGCGGGCGAACGAACCGGTCTCGGCGACCCGGGCGAAGATCGCCCAGGCTTCGAAGTCAGGAAGCTTTGACATGTCAATTTTGGAAACAATCTGTTTCCATCGTTTCTATTTCTAATTCCTGGGGGATCGCTACCTTTTTCTCGAACGGACGGCCCAAGCAAACCCGTCCCCCGGAGTACCGAAGATGATCGACATTCGACCCTTCAACACCCTCGGCGGCGCCAACCACGGCTGGCTCGACGCCAAGCATCACTTCTCGTTCGCCGACTACCACGACCCGAAGCGGATGAGCTGGGGCGCCCTGCGCGTCTGGAACGACGACAAGATCGCCCCGAACTCCGGCTTCCCGCCGCACCCGCATGCGAACATGGAGATCATCACCTACGTCCGCACCGGGGCGATCACCCACCAGGACAGCCTGGGCAACCAGGGCCGGACCGAGGCGGGCGACGTGCAGGTGATGAGCGCGGGCTCGGGCATCCGTCACGCCGAGTACAACGTCGAGAACGAAGACACGACGCTGTTCCAGATCTGGATCCTGCCGACCAAGGCCGGCGGCGAGCCCTCCTGGGGCGCCAAACCCTTCCCCAAGGGCGACCGCTCCGGGAAGTTCGTGACCCTGGCCAGCGGCATCGACGGCGACGAAGGCGCCCTGCCGATCCGCGCCGACGGCCGCGTCGCCGGCGCCACGCTGAAGGCTGGCGAGACCACCGAGTACCAGCTCGGCGAAGGCCGCTACGCCTACCTCGTGCCCGCCACCGGCGCGATCGAGGTCAATGGCGTGAAGGCCAACGCCCGCGACGGCTTGGCCATCCGCGACGAAGCGACCATCCGCGTCACGGCGCTTGAGGACTCCGAACTCGTCCTTGTCGACGCCGCCTGACGCAAACTCCGGCCCGGACGCTCCCCCGTCCGGGCCGCCCCTTTTCTCAGACCAAAAGCCAGGAACCCCGATGACCAAAGTCCTCGTGCTCTACCACTCGACCTACGGCCACATCGAAACCATGGCCAAGGCGGTCGCCGAAGGCGCCCGCGAGGCCGGCGCGACCGTCGACATCAAGCGCGTGCCGGAGACCGTCTCCGACGAGCTGGCCAAGGCCTCGGGCTACAAGCTCGACCAGGAAGCCCCGATCGCCACGGTCGAGGACCTGACGAACTACGACGCGATCATCGTCGGGGTCGGCACCCGCTACGGCCGCATGGCCTCGCAGATGGCCGCGTTCTGGGATCAGACCGGCGGCCTGTGGGCCAAGGGCGCCCTGGTCGGCAAGGTCGGCGGCGTCTTCACCTCCACCGCCACGCAGCACGGCGGCCAGGAAACCACGATCATCTCGACCATCACCCAGTTGCTGCACCACGGCATGGTGATCGTCGGCCTGCCATACGCCTGGGCCGGCCAGATGAAGCTGGATGAGATCACCGGGGGCAGCCCTTACGGCGCCTCGACCATCACCGCTGGGGACGGTTCGCGCCAGCCCAGCGCCAACGAACTGGACGGCGCGCGCTTCCAAGGCCGCCACCTGGCCCAGATTGCGGCCAAGGTCGCAGCGTAGCGTCCGGAACGCCGGCGGAAGGCGCACACCCCTTCCGCCGCAACGCCGAGCCCGTCCCCGCCAGCCCCGGGGGCGGGCTCTTTTTCGTCTTAGGCCGGCACGCCGGCGCGCAGCTTGGCCGTGCGGTCGATGGCCGCCTCGGCTTCCTTGATCAGGTTGGCGACGATCGTCGCCGCCGGCAGCACCTCGTGCACGCCCCCGGCCGACTGGCCCATGGCGAAGCACGATCGGTCGGGGTCCAGGCCCTCGATCTGCCCGCCGATGCCGCCCATTACGCCCTCGCGGGTCGACAGCATCGCCTGCATCGGGAAGGGCTGGATGTCCTGCGGACGCGTCTCCCATTCCTCGACATAGGGGTTCTTCTTCACCCGCATCGGCTTGCCCGAATACGAGCGGGTGCGAATGGTGTCCTCGTCGGCCGCCTCCAGGATCGCCTGGCGGTAAAGCTCGCCGGCGTGCGCCTCCTGCGAGGCGATGAACCGGGTGCCCATCCAGACGCCGGTCGCGCCCAGGGTCAGGGCCGCCGCCAGGCCCCGGCCGTCATAGAGGCCCCCGGCCGCCACCACCGGGATCTTAACCGCCTCGACCGCCTGGGCCACCAGCGGCATGGTGCCGACCAGCCCCGTATGGCCGCCGCCCTCGCCGCCCTGGCAGATGACCGCGTCGCAGCCGGCCTGCTCGGCCTTCACCGCGTGCTTCACCGCCCCGCAGACGACCATGACCTTGAGGCCGGCCTTCTTCAGCTTCTCCATGATCGGCATCGGCACGCCGAGGCCCGCCACGAAGGACGAAGCGCCTTCCTCGATGATGATTTCGACCGAGGCGGTCAGGCTCTCAGGCGACGCAGCCAGCAGATCGACGCCGAACGGCTTGTCGGTCAGCGACTTCACCTTGCGCATCTCGTCGCGGATGAATTCCGGAGTGCGGCCGGCCATGCCCAGCACGCCATAGCCGCCGGCGTTGGACACCGCGGCCACCAGCTCGGCGTAGGAGACGCCGCCCATCCCGGCCAGCATGATCGGGTGCTTCACACCCAAGAGATCGCACAGCGGAGTATGCAGGCTCATCGAAATCCTCCCGAATTTTATGGCCGGGAGGATGGCGCCGGGCGAGCGCCAAGGAAACTATGACCCGACGTCATTCATCGTCGCCGCAAAGGTGTCACCCCGGTTTGCGCAGCAAGACCGGGACCCATGAACACCAGATAGGTCAGGATGCGGCTCCGCCGCGCCCTTCCATCGTGATCAGGCGGCAATGGGTCCCGGTCTTCGCCTGACGGCGAAACCGGGATGACAGCCAGTGCAGATCAGAAGATCGCGTAGCCGCCGTCGATCAGCACCGAGTCCCCGGTGTGGAAGGCGGAGGCGTCCGAGGCGAAATAGACCGCCATCCCGCCGAAGTCGGCCGGCTTGCCCCAGCGGCGCATCGGCACCCGCTTGATGACGTTGTCGTTGAACTTGTCGTTGTCCTGCGCGCCGGCGGTCATGTCGGTGGCGATCCAGCCGGGCAGGATGCAGTTGGCGCGCACGCCATAGCGGGCGTGCTCGACCGCGATCGCCCGGATCATCGGGATCAGCGCGCCCTTGGTCGCCGCATAGGCTTCGTTGCGCGCCGCGCCGTCCAGCGCCGACAGGGACGAGATCGCGACCAGCGAGCCGCCGTGATCGCCCTGGCCCGCGCGCTCGACCATGTGCTTGCAGGCCTCGCGGAAGGTGAAGAACACCCCGTCGAGATTGACCGACAGCACCTTGCGATAGGTGTCGGTGGGGAACTCGGCGAACGACTTGGCGCCGCCGCCGATGCCGGCGTTGGCGACCACGGTGTCGACCCGGCCCATCTTGCTGACCGCCTCGACCATGCCGGCCCGCACGGCTTCCTCGTCGGCGACGTTGACCACCTGGGTCAGCACCCGCACGCCGGTGGCCTTGAGCTTCTCGGCCGCATCGGCGTTCTTGCCGGCGTTCGAGCCCCAGATGACGATGTCGGCGCCGGCCTGGGCCATGGCCTCGACCATGCCGAAGCCGATGCCGCCGTTGCCGCCGGTGACCAGCGCCACCTTGCCGGTCAGGTCGAATGGTTTGTAGGCCACGAGCGCCTCCCTCGTTTTTCAAACGTTTGTTGGGGACACAAGGAGCGGCCTTCCGCGGGGGCCGTCAAGGCGCCCCGGTTGACTTCCGTGGCGCAAGCGCGGCTCGATCATGCCGCTGCAGGGAGCCGCGCCATGCTCAAGCTCTACGACCACCCGCTGTCGCCCTACGCCCAGAAGGTCAAGATCGCCTTGCGCGAGAAGGGCCAGCCGTTCGAGACCCTGACGCCCGGCGGGCTCGGGGCCGGCGGCGCGGCCGGCGAGTTTCTCGAGGCCAATCCCCGCGCCGAGGTCCCGGCCCTGGTCGACGGCGAGGTCCGCATCTTCGACTCGACCATCATCCTCGAATACGTCGAGGACCGCTGGCCCGACCCGCCGCTGCTGCCCGCCGCTCCGGCCGAACGCGCCCGCGTGCGGATGCTGGAAGAGGCGATGGACACCCATTTCGAGGCGATCAACTGGGGCCTGTCGGAGATCCGCTGGTTCCGGCGCACCGAGGGCGAGCTGGAGCGCACCCTGCTGGCCAGAGCCGCCGCCCAGACCCGTCGCTGGTTCGGCTGGCTGGAGAGCCAGCTGGACGACCGGCCCTGGTTCAACGGCGAGACTTTCGGCTGGGGGGACCTCGCCGTCGCGCCCTATCTCAACGGCTCGGTCGGCCACGGCCTGCCGCCGGACAAGGGCTCGAAGCTCGCCGCCTGGCTGGAGCGCGCCAACGCCCGAAGTTCGGTCGCCCGCACGGCGGAGGAGGCCGCCGCCTCCTCGCGCGCCGCGACCATGCCCAATGTCGCCGAGCTCGTGCGCCAGGGGCTGTTCAAGCGCGAGTACCGCGACCACCGCCTCGAATGGATGATCAAGAGCGGCGGCGCCCAGGTCGTCATCGACGGCCTGGCCAAGGACAACATCCGCTTCAGTCCCGACTTCGGGCCCCGTCCCGGCGGCTAGGGATGGGCCGCCGCCGCATCGCCGGGCTGGCGCTGATCGCCGCCCTCGCCCTGCACAACCTTGAGGAGGGACTCGCCTACGCCCTGCTCCGCGGCCAGGTCGAGTCTATACTCGACGCCTACGGCGTGAGCTGGTGGCGGCCGCAGCCGGCGGTGTTCGCTCTGGCCCTGACCTTCCTGACCCTGGCGGTGGGGGGCTTGGCCGCCTGGGCGGCGACGGGGGTCTCTGGCTCGAGCAAGATTTTCGCCTTGAAGGCGACAGCCGTGGTTCTGCTGCTCAACGTGCCCGTGCCGCACCTGACCGCAGCCTGGGCCGCTGGCGGCTATGCCCCGGGCGCGATCACCGCCGTGCTGGTCAACCTGCCGGTCTCGATCTGGGTGCTGTGGGCCCTGCGCAGGCCGCCACAACCTGAGTAACGTTGTTCTTTGAAATACAGCAGAGCATGCTCCCCCTCGCGCGGGCTTCGCGCGAAACACAGAGGGAGAGTTCGCGTGAAGACGATGCTCGTTTCGGCCGCTCTGGCCTTGGCGATGGCTGGCTCGGCCATGGCCCAGAACGCGCCCAGGACCTACGACCTTGGTCCGGTCTGGCAGATTTCCTACATCGAGACCAAGCCCGGCATGTTCGACGACTACATGTCCTACCTGAACTCCACCTGGCGCAGCATCCAGGAAGCCGAGAAGGCCCGCGGCGACGTCCTCGACTATCGCGTGCTGGCGATCGACTCTCCGCGCGACGGCGAGGCCGACGTCATCCTGATGATCCAGTACAAGAACATGGCCGTGTTCGACCGCAGCCTCGAAGAGGGCGAAGCCGTCATGGCCAAGGCCTTCGGCAGCGTGCCCAAGAGCAACCAGGCCGCGGTCTCACGCGAACAGGTCCGCGTCCTGCGCGGCGGCCTCACCGCCCGCGAACTGACCTTCAAGAAGTAGATCCGTCGGGGGCGGCGGCCCGTCTCAGGTCGCCGTCCAGCCGCCGTCCACCACCATGGCCGCGCCGGTCGCCGAGGCGCCCATGTCCGACACCAGATAGAGCAGCATCCCGGCCAGGTGTTCGTACTCGACGAACTTCTTGGTCGGCTGGGCGGCCAGGATCACCTCCTCCATCACCCGGTCCTCGGGGATGCCGCGGGTCTTGGCCTGGTCGACGATTTGCGCCTCGATCAGCGGGGTCTTCACATAGCCGGGGCAGATGGCGTTGGCGGTGACGCCAGTCCGCGCCAGCTCGACGCCGAGGCCCTTGGTGAAGCCGACCACCCCATGCTTGGCCGCCACGTAAGGGGCCTTGAACGGCGAGGCGACCAGCCCATGGGCCGAGGCGATGTTGACGATCCGCCCGCGGCCCTGCGCCTTCATGATCGGGATCGCCGCGCGGCTGGCGTGGAAGGTCGAGGACAGGATGATCGCGATCAGCGCGTCCCACTTCTCCGGCGGGAACTCGTCGACCGGGGCCACGTGCTGGATGCCGGCGTTGTTGACCAGGATGTCCAGCCGGCCGAACTCGCGCACCGCGTACTCGATCAGGTCGGTGATCTCGTCCGGCTTGGTCATGTCCGCGCCGTGGTAGCGGATCGCCGCATTGGTCCGCGCCTGCAGCGCAGCGCGGTCGGCCTCGATCTTGGCCGGGTCGCCGAAGCCGTTGAGGACGACGTTCACCCCCTGCTCGGCCAGCGCGGCGGCGAGCGCCTGACCGATGCCGCTGGTGGACCCGGTAATGACGGCCACATGGCCCTGCAGCCCATAGTCCACGGCCATCCGATCAGTCCTTCTGCTTTTTGGCCGCCGACGGCGGCGGAGGCTGGGGCCGCGAGAACACCCATTCGGTGTCGCTCGAAGCGCTCTTCTGGAAACGGTAGCCCTCGCTGTCGAAGGCCTTCAGATCCTCGGCCTTCTCGACGCCGTGGTCGATGGCGTAACGCGCCATCAGCCCGCGCGCCTTCTTGGCGTAGAACGAGATGATCTTCGACGACCCGTCCTTCTCCTCGAAGAACTTGGCCGTCACCACCGGCAGCTTGATCGCCGCACGGTCGACCGCGCCGAAATATTCCTGGCTGGCGCAGTTCACCAGCGTCGGGTCCTTATGCCCGCGCCCTGCCTCGTTCAACGCGGCCGAGATCTTGTCGCCCCAGAAATCGTAGAGGCTGGCGCCGCGCTTGGTCTTGATCCGCACCCCCATCTCCAGGCGGTAAGGCTGGATCGCGTCCAGCGGCCGCAGCACGCCGTACAGCCCCGACAGGATGCGCAGGTGCTTCTGGGCGTAGTTCAGGCCCTTCTTGTTCAGCTCCCGCGCCTTCAGCCCCGAATAGACGTCGCCGTTGAAGGCGAACGCCGCCTGCAGGCCGTCCTCCATCGCCGGATCGAAGGCGGCGAACCGCTCGCGGTTCAGCTCGGCGAGCTTGTCCGACAGGTCCATCATCTTCTTCAGGTCCGAGACCTTCAGCTTCTTGGCCGCGACGCTCAGCTCGGCGATGTCGTCGGCCATCTGCGGCGTCGTCATCGGCGCGGCGCCGTCCGGTCGCGTGAAGTCGAGCGCCTTGGCGGGAGAGATGACGATCAGCATGGGGACTCAGAAATGGACTCGCGGATTCATGATCCGCTTCGGGTCCAGGCTTAGCCGGATCGCCGAGAGCGCCGCAACCTCGACCGGCGACTTGTAGCGCCTCGCCTCCTCGGTCTTCATCGACCCCAGCCCATGCTCGGCCGAGATCGAGCCGCCCATCGAGGCCACGATGTCGTGGACGATGCGCGAGCCCTCGCCGCGCAGCGCCGAATGCGCGGCGTCGTCGCCGCCGTCCGGGCGGATCACGTCGTAGTGGATGTTGCCGTCGCCGACATGGCCGAAGGCGGTGACGCGGGCGCCGGGAACGAGCGCCTCCATCCGCGCCGTCGCCTGGTTCAGAAAGTCGGCCACCCGACTGACCGGGACCGAGACGTCGTGCTTCCAGGTCGCCCCTTCCGGCTTCTGACCTGGCGACTGGTTTTCGCGCACCGACCAGAACGCCTGGGCCTGCGCCTGGCTCTGAGCGACCGCGGCGTCGCGCACCAGCCCGTCCTCCAGCGCCGCGCCCAGCAGCCGCTCCATGGCGCTCTCGGCCGCGCCCGGCTCGCCCGAGGCGATCTCGATCAGCACGTACCAGGGATGGATTTCGCTCAGCGGATCGCGCTGGTTCGGGATGTTCTTGAGCACGAAGTCGATCCCGCGCCGTCCCATCAGCTCGAACGCCTCGACCGCCCCGCCGGCCGCGTCCTTGGCCCGCGCCAGCAGCTGGATTGCGGCTTCCGGATTTTCGACTGCGGCGATGGCGGTGGCGCGCGAGACCAGCACCGGGAACAGCTTCAGGCTGGCGGCGGTGACCACCCCCAGCGTCCCCTCCGCCCCGATCAGCAGCTGCTTGAGGTCATAGCCGGTGTTGTCCTTGCGCAGGCGCTTCAGCCCATTCCAGATCTCGCCGTTGGGCAGCACCGCCTCAAGCCCCAGCACCAGTTCGCGGGTGGCGCCATAGCGCAGCACCGCCGTGCCGCCGGCGTTGGTCGAGATGATGCCGCCGATGGTCGCCGTCCCTTGCGAGGCGATGTCCAGCGGGAAGCGCCGCCCTTTCGCCAGCGCCGCCTCGTGCGCGGCCTGCAGGGTCACGCCCGCCTCGGCCACCAGCACGTCGTCGAAGGCGTCGACGTCGCGGATCGCCCGCATCCGCTCGGTCGACAGCAGGATCTCCCCCAGCGGGATCTGCCCGCCGACCAGGCCGGTATTGCCGCCCTGCGGCACCACCGGCGTCCCGGACTCCGCACAGACGCCGATCACCGCGGCGACCTCGGCGGTGGTCTTGGGCAGCGCCAGGAACGGCGTGTTCCCCTGCCAGCGGTCGCGCCACTCCACCAGCTTGGGCGCCAGCCGCTCAGGATCCTGGCTCCAGCCGCCCTCGCCCAGCACGGCCTTGAGGCGGGAGATCACGTCGGCAGGAACGGAAGCGGTCATGCCGCGACCCTAGGCCCGCGGAGGCGCGCCGCCAACATCGCCCGTTGACAGCCTCCCGCCGATCGGCCCCGCTGGCGGCCCACGAGAGCCTCACGAGAGGCCGGGGAGGAAACATGGGATCGCAGACCATTCAGGCGCTGCTCGATGACGCCGTGGCCAGGGGCGCGGCCCCCGGCCTGACCGCCGCCGTCGCCCGCGCCGACGGGACGGACACCTACTTCGCCGCCGGCGTGCGCGGCGCGGCGGACCCGACGCCGATGGCGCCGGACGACACCTTCTGGATCGCCTCGTGCACCAAGGCGATCACCTCGGCCGCGGCCTTGCAGCTGGTCGAGCGCGGGGTGCTCGATCTCGACGCGCCGGTCGGCGAGCGGCTGCCCAACCTCGCCGCGCCGCAGGTGCTGGAGGGCTTCGGCCCCGACGGCGCGCCGCGCCTGCGCCCGGCCGCCAAGCCGCTGACCCTGCGCAACCTGCTGACCCACACCTCGGGTCTGGCCTACGACTTCTTCCACGCCGACCTCGCCCGCTACTACGCCCACGTCGGCGGCAGCCTGATGGAAAGCGCCCCGGCCGCGCCGGTGCTGGCCTTCGATCCGGGCGAGGGCTGGCAGTACGGCATCGGCGTCGACGCGGTCGGCTGGCTGGTCGAGCAGGCCAGCGGCCAAGGCCTCGACGCCTATGTCGCCCAGCACATCACCGGCCCGCTCGGCATGAGCGACACCGCCTTCGTCGCGCCCCCCGAACTTGAGGCCCGCGCGGCCGGCATGCACCACCGCGGCCCCGACGGCGCCTTCATCCCCGCGCCGCACCTGCCCTCGTCGCCGATCTACTATGGCGGCGGCGGCCTGCGCTCCACCGCGCCCGACTACCTGAAGTTCCTTCGCGCCGTGCTCGCCGAAGACGGCGGCGGCGTGCTGGGCCCCAGGACGCTCGCCTGGCTGCGCCAGGCCGACAGCGCCATCCCGGCCGGCGACCTTTCCACCGCCATGGCCCCGATCAGCCTCGACTTCCGCCCGATGCCCGGCACGCCCAAGACCTGGACCCTGGGCTTCCTGCGCAACGAGGCCGACGTCCCCGGCATGCGCCGCGCGGGCAGCCTCGCCTGGGGCGGCCTCGCCAACTGCTACTACTGGGCTGACCCGGCCAGCGGCGTCGCCGGCATGCTCTGCGGCCAGTTCCTGCCCTTCGCCGACCCCGGCATGCTGGCCGCCTTCGAAGCCTTCGAGCGGGCGGTCTACGCGGAGTAGCCCGTCCTAGCGCGCCGGGGTCTGCAGCCAGCCGATGAACTGCTGGTGGACCTTGGCGGTGGCGGCGGGATCGAAGCGGAAGGCCGAGTCCGGGCTCTGCACCCGCTCGTCGAAGGCGTGGGTGACGCCGGGAACCGTCATGACCGTGACCTTGGCCCCGGCCGCCTTGGCCCGCTCGATCAGGCGCGTGCAGCCAGCCGGGGGCTGGACTGCGTCGCGCTGGGCCATCACCAGGTCCACGCCGCCGCGCCAGGTCCAGTCGCGGCGCCCGCCGCGGGCCGGCGGCGCGCAGAACGGATAGGTCAGGCGGATCGCCTCGACCCCGGCCATGGTCTGCTGGAAGTCCTCGTCGCCATGCAGGGTGACCAGGTCGCCGAGCGCCCAGCCGCCATGGCTCCAGCCGGCGACGCGCACGTGGCGGTGGTCGACGCGCGGGTCCTTCGCCAGCAGGTCGAGGCCCGCCAGGATGTCGGCGGTGCGAAACAGCCCCTGCAGCCGCGCCCCGGCGCAGACCCGCCGGCGCGCCCACTCCGGGTCCCAGCCGCGCGGCCCGTAGCTGTCGAGCACCGCCGCCGCCCAGCCGGCCTGCAGCGCCGATTGCGCATACTCGTCCATGATCGGGTTGGGGCCCCGGCCGTTGCTGATGCCGCCGCAGCCGGGGACGAGCAGCACGGTCGGGAACGGGCCCGCGCCCGGCGGGGTGTGCAGCGTCAGGCCCGAAGCCATGAACTTGGCGTGCGCCGCCCGCGGCTGCGGCGCCAGGAATGACGGGTGCGAGCCCTTCCAGACATAGGCCGCGATCGCCGCCGCGGCCAAGAGCGCGATCACCCCGGCCGCCAGCAACAGCAGCTTGGCGACGCGGCCCAGGCGAGAGCGGCGTTTGGACTTGTCCGACATCGCCACCAGCTTCGGCCGCCGCCGCTGCAGGGCTATCCTGACGCGCCCTCACGTCCGGCGGGGAAACACCTGAGGGGCTTGTCGCCAGGTCCAAACCGATTTGGCCACCACGTTCAGGGATATTGTCCCTGCTGGGCTATAGCTCTTATCCAGACCAGCTTGGCTGCCCACCGCAGCCCGGTGGCTCTAGAGAGTAGCGAAAGCAAATTAGCGTAGCCAAGCGTCGAGCAGGTTTGAACGTATGCTCCAAGGAGCAGGATAATCGTTATCGCTGCCTTCGAAGCACCAATTCCGCCACCCAGCCGTGAAGGCGTCGGACTCCCAGAGTTCAAGCAAAGGTCGGTAGAGCGCATCGACCAAAGAACGTCTCGGGACCCGCACGTCGAACTCGGGGCGCCAGCCATCCCGCCACCCTCGTGCGGCGAGGAACCGTACGGTGGACATGTCAGGCTCCAGCACGTGAAGCTCGAGGATTTCGCCCTCAAGGTTGATCACCAGCCGAGGATTACCGCCTTCGGCAATGGCTTTTAGCCAAGCGACCCAGTTCTCGGAAGCTAATGGGTCTGGTTGCGGATAGAACGGATCGAAGACGTTGCTCACGTCGAACTCGAGATTGATATCTCCAGCCTCAAGGCGAACGGGTAGCCACCCCGCCTTCGGCAATTTGGTGGTAAGCCGAAGCTCAACCCCCTGCAGAGGACTGCTCGCCGGCGGGGTAAACGGCTGGTCCACCGGTCGCCAGCAGCGCGCCATCGGGTCGAACCTATAGCCGCAGAGTTCTTCCCCGTAATCCACCCGCGTGGGCTGCCACGGCTTTAGCGGAGTCTGACTGGCGCCTTGCCTCAGACGCGTCGCGCAGAGGACCCTCAAGCCCTGCGCAGCAAGGCCGGTCTGCAGATCTTCACAACCCTCACGTACGTCATAGAGGCGAACACCCGCCTCGCCATCAACTTCAACAGCCCAAGTTCCGAAAGGGTAGACGGGCGCGCCCGGACTCGCATGCCGAGACGCCGCATCCCCTTGAACGTCCTGCATCGCGTAAGTGACTACCCCGCCTTGGTTTTCCAGCAGATGAACCTCCACATCCATCTTGCTGATGTCGCGCAGGCCGAAAACCTTGACGAGGACTTCCGCCAACACGGCCGCGGCCTTGCGCTGCTTCGCTAAGGTGCCGCCACGAATACACAGCCATTGATTGGTAGTCCCAGCGACAGGGCGCTCGAAGCCGAGCGCCTTCAGGGCGTTCTTGCGAGGTCTTGTAAGAACGGAGCTAAGCGCCGGCGCCGACTGCGCCGACGCTACCTCGAGCCAGAGCCATCTGCCCTTGTGAGAGGCGAGCGCTTGCACATACGCGTCGCTCCCCTCAATCGACGCTATGAGGAAGGGTGACCTCCTCTTTCTGGCGAGCGAGCGGTTAGACTCGATCTTGGCAAGCTGGTCGGCCAAGAGGTCGCGCACCTCAGTGATAAGGTCTTCTTCGTGAGCCATGCTTTTTATTGCAGCTCTCGTACGTCAAAGGCGGGCGCATCCTGGGCTTCGATCCGCACGATGCAGTCGCCAAGATCCATCTGCTTTCCTTGTCGACCCGAGTGCATCTAGTGCGAGCAGATCTAGCTCCTCTTGAAGAGAATTCCGGCGTCCGCCTCTGCTTGGAGCTTGGCTTTCTGGCCAGCTGTGAGGATCGTCTCCGTCTCGACCTCAAGCTCCAGTGGGCCAAGCACCAGAGTGGCGGATCGACGTGTGGACCCGCTCTCGGCTAGCAGCCACGGGTTCTGCCGAACCAACCGGCGCATGATGAACAGCGGTAATGGTACGTACATGCCACGCCTCACCTACCGCCAAGTGCGGTGATCCAAGGGTTCACTGATCACGCAAGCTCTCGCACTGACAATTGCCTGCAGCGGCTACTTGCGCCAGAGGCTCCCGCTCTTGCTAAGCTTATCATGGCGCGCAAACCGGTCGCGCGTCTGCTTCGGGAAGCGAGCCAAGGTCGGCTGTTGGCGCATTCGGGACCACCGGACCTCAAATCTCCGGTTAGCGGACGTATCGCTCAATCTGCCAGAGATGCGGTCAACTCTCCGTGCAACTTCACGCGCCACGCAAAGGGTTGAAAGCGGACCTGCTCCCAGCGTGAGATGACGTATCCACCGATGCCCATGTCACAACGAGGCCCCACCGAACGTCTTCTGATCACAGTCTATGACAGGAGATCCAAATGACGCGGTTGAATTGGTCTGAAGTCGCCCCGGAGGGAGCGAAGGCGCTCTACGGCGTGCACCACTACGTGGTGACGCGGACCAACCTGCCAGCGGAGCTGATCCACCTGGTGTTCCTTCGGGTGTCGCAGATCAACGGCTGCGCCCATTGCATCGACCTGCACGCCCGCGATCTGCGCAAGACCATGTCCGTCGAGAAGATCACACTCGTTCCGGTATGGGATGAGGTTCCGCACCTCTTTTCAGACATAGAACGGACGGCTCTGGCCTGGGCCGAGGAAGTGACCCGCGTTAGCGAAACACATGCGTCCGACGAGGCCTACACGGCGGCATCGGCGGCGTTCGAGCCGAAGGATCTCGTGGACCTGACGATAGCGATTGCGGCCATGAACGCCTTTAACCGATTGGGCGCACCGTTTCGGCTGCCGGTATCAGCGAAGGGCTAGGGGACATCCGCCGTAGCTGGCTTGCGGCGCGGCCTACATGCCGGATCGTCCGGTGATGGCGCATAGCGGCCCCTGGCAGCCCAGCCCGACGCCCCTCCCCAACCTTGGCGGGAACGTGTCTGCGTCAAGCGGCCCCCTACCCGACAAACCCCGCCGCGCGCTTCAGGCGGTCGTTGATCGCTTCGCCCAGGCCCTCGTGCGGGATCGGGGCGACGGCGATGGCGGCCGGGTCGGTGCGGTCGGCGTCGCGCAGGTAGGCGAAGAGCCGGGCGGCGGCCTGGCGCAGGTCGCCGGTCGGGCTGAGGTTCCAGCGGTGCTCGCCGGGCCCGAAGGCCAGGTACGCCTCACCCGGCTCGGGCTTGGCGACGTTCAGGCGCACCGGCGCCTTGGGCGAATAGTGGCGGGCCAGCCGGCCGGGCGAGCGCTTGGCGTCGGCCTCCGCCTCGGCCAGCGGGCCGATCACCGCCTCGATCTCCTCGCGGGTCACCGAGCCGGGCCGCAGCAGCCGCGGCTGGTCGAGCAACGCGACCACCGTCGACTCCAGGCCGACCTCGCAGGGACCGCCGTCGAGGGCGGCGGCGACCTTGTCGCCGGTCTCTTCCATGGCGTCGGCGTAGTTGGTCGGGCTGGGCCGCCCGGAGCGGTTGGCCGAGGGGGCGACCACCGGCCCGCCGAACCGCGCCAGCAGCGCCCGGGCCAGCGGATGGGCCGGCGCGCGGACCGCCACGGTGTCGAGGCCGGCGCGGCCCAGGTCGCTGACCGCGTCGGTGTCTGCGACCGGCAGCACCAGGGTCAGCGGACCGGGCCAGAACGCCTTCGCCAAGGCGCGGGCGCGGTCGTCGAAGATCGCGATCTTCTCCGCGGCCGCCAGGTCGGCGACGTGCGAGATCAGCGGGTTGAAGCTCGGCCGGCCCTTGGCCTCGAAGATCGCGGCCACGGCCTGCGCGTTCGCCGCGTCGCCCGCCAGCCCATAGACCGTCTCGGTCGGCAGGATGACCAGCCGGCCGTCGCGCAGCGCCTGGGCGGCGGCGTCTAGCGCCGCGTCGCCGTCAGGTTGACGCTGACCTTCACCTCGGCCGGAATTTGATCGGTGCTCTTCCACTCGCCCTGTCCGACGCCAAAGGCCGTGCGGTCCAGGGTCGTTACACCGCTGACGCGCGCCTTGTCGCCCTCGATCTTGAGCGTGAACGGCAGCCGCTGCGGCTTGGAGACCCCGCGCAGGGTCAGGGTTCCGTAGGCGACGTAGCGGTTCTCGCCGGTCTTCTCGAAGCGGCTGGCGGTGAAGGTCGCCTTGGCGTGGCTGGCGACGTCGAACCAGTCGGCGCCCTGCATGGACTCGTCGCGTTGACTGTCGCCCGAGACCGCCGAGGCCAGGTCGATGCTGACGCTGACCTTTGACTTATCCAACGCCTCGGGGCTGAACAGAATGTCGGCGGTCCAGCGGTCGAAGCGGCCCTCGATGGCCGAGCCGCCCCAGGCGGTGGCGAAGCCGAGGGTCGAGCCGGCGCTGACCTTCCAGGCCGACGGCGCGGCGGCTTCAGCCGGCGTTTCTGCGGCGGGCGCGGTTTCGACCGCCACGGGCGCGGCGGTCGGCGGCGTCTCGACCGGCGCCTCTTCGACGACCGGCGGCGGGGGCGGCAGCGGCTTGCTGGCCGGCGGCGCGGGCCGCACCGCGTAGCCGGCGCCGATCACGGCCAGGGCGGCGACGACAATGCCGATCAGCCGCGGGTCGAACCAGGCGCCGGGCTTGGTCCCGGGCGCCATGTGCGCCAGCACCGGCTCGTCCTTGCTGAACAGCTGGTGCTTGAGCGCCCCGGCCACGTGCAGCGCCACCAGAAGATAGGCGCCCCAGGCCAGGACCTCGTGCCCGGTCTCGCCGAACGCGTGCCAGGCGCTCTTGGCCGGCTCGGCCAGATGCGCCAGGCCCGGCAGGTGCGGCCAGGGGACGGCGCCGTAGAGCAGGGTCGGCACCTGGATCCGGCTCGCCGAGACCATGATCCAACCGGTGATCGGCAGCCCGATCATGATCACGTAGAGCCCGACGTGCGCGACCTTGGCCAGCGCCTTCTCCCAGGTCGCCATGCCGACGGGCAGCGGCGGCGGGCGATGCGTCAGCCGCCAGGCCAGCCGCGCCAGGCTGAGCAGCAGGACGGTGATCCCGATCGACTTGTGGAGCTGGACGAGCGCGAAGCCTTCGGGGGTCCGCCCGCCGCCCATCCGCCAGGCGATGATGACCTGGAAGACGATCGCTGCGGCGATCAGCCAGTGCAGGACGATGGCGACGGCGCTGTAACGACTGCGCTGCTGGGACATGGACGCTCACTCGTACTCGACGCGACTGCGAGCGCGCCGGCGCCGCCCGGCAGGTTCGTGGAAGGACTCCGCGAAAACCTGCCGCTAAGGCGCTGATGCGTTCCAGATTCCCATATGGGCCGGGCGGCGCCTCTGGCTAGGCCCGGGCTGGACCACGTCGCGCAACGCACCGTTCCTCCGGCCGCAACGGCGCCGCTTGGGCGCTCCGCCGCGCCGGCGCGACGGCCGGAAACGACCGCTTAAACCGTTACCCAGCCTGACGCTTGCATTTTGCAACCCGTGAGCACTTGGAGCGCCGCCCCCACTCCCCTAAAGAACGCCGGACATATCGGAGTTCAGCATGTCCTATCGCGCGCCCATCCGTGACCTCGCCCTCTCGCTGCGGATCGCCGGCCATCCGGCGCTGGTATCCGGCGCCTTTGCCGATCTCGATGACGATACGGTCGCCGCCGTGCTGGAGGCCGCCGGCGCGTTCGCCGAAGAGCAGCTCGCGCCGCTGAACCGCAAGGGCGACCAGGTCGGCGCCCGCTACGAGAACGGCGCGGTGATCGCCGCCCCCGGCTTCGCCGACGCCTACCAGGCCTTCGTCGCCGGCGGCTGGAACTCGCTGTCGGCCGATCCGGAGCATGGCGGCCAGGGCCTGACCAAGGCCATGGAGCTGGCTGTGTTCGAGATGGTGCACGCCGCGAACATGGCCTTCGGCCTCTGCCCGATGCTGACCCAGGGCGCGATCGAGGCCCTCGACCTGCACGGCGCCGAGCGGCAGAAGGCCTTGGTGCTGCCCAAGCTGGTCTCGGGCGAATGGACCGGGACGATGAACCTCACCGAGCCGCAGGCCGGCTCGGATCTCGCCGCCGTCACCACCCGCGCCGAGCCCGACGGGAACGGCGGCTATCGCCTGTACGGCCAGAAGATATTCATCACCTGGGGCGACCACGACGCGGCCGAGAACATCTGCCACCTGGTGCTGGCCCGCCTGCCCGACTCCCCGCCCGGCGTGAAGGGCATCTCGCTGTTCCTGGCCACCAAGCGCGAGGTGCTGGACGACGGCTCGCTCGGCGTCGCCAACGACCTGCGCGCCGGCTCGATCGAGCACAAGCTGGGCATCCACGGCTCGCCCACCTGCGTGATGCTGTTCGAAGGTGCCAAGGCCGAGTTGGTCGGCGAGATCAACAACGGCATCGCCCATATGTTCGTGATGATGAACGCCGCCCGGCTGCAGGTCGGGGTCCAGGGCGTCGGCATCGCCGAGCGCGCCTTCCAGCAGGCCCTGGCCTTCGCCCAGGAGCGCAAGCAGGGCCGCGCCGTGTGGTCGGCCGAATACCCCGCCCCGCTCTACGGCCACCCGGACGTGCGCCGCTCACTGCTGCTGATGAAGGCCAAGATCGAGGCCGCGCGCGGCATCTGCATGACCACCGGCGTGCTGGCCGACCAGGCCCGCCTGGCCTCCAGCGAGGCCGAGCGCGCCACGGCCAAGGCCCGCCAGGAGCTGCTCACGCCCATCGCCAAGGCGTGGTCGACCGACGTCGGCGTCGAAGTCGCCTCGATGGGCGTACAGATTCACGGCGGTATGGGCTTCATCGAGGAGACCGGCGCGGCCCAGCACTACCGCGACGCCCGCATCGCCCCGATTTACGAGGGCACCAACGGCATCCAGGCCATCGACCTGATCGGCCGCAAGGTCGCCATGCAGGACGGGGCCGTGATGGACGCGCTCTGCGCCGAGATGCACGAGACGGCCCAGGCGCTGCAGGGCGATCCGGCGCTCGGCGGCGTCGCCGCTTACCTCGAGGCCGGGGTGGCGGCGCTTGAACGCGCCACCGACTGGGTGCTGAACAACAAGGGGCCGAACGCCCTGGCCGGCGCCACGCCCTATCTGAAACTGGCCGGCGACGTCATCGGCGGCTGGATGCTGGCGCGCCAGGCCCAGGCCGTGGCCGGCGGCGACGACGCCTGGAGCAAGAGCAAGCCGGCCCTGGCCCGCGTGTTCGCCAGCCAGGTCCTGGCCCAGGCCCCCGGCCTGGCGGCCGGGGTGATGGAAGGCGCCGACGACTTCGAAGCCGTCGGCGCGGAAGCCCTGGGCGCCTAGAGCTGGGCCAGCATGTAGTCGGCGGCCGAGACCTTGAATTCGCCCGGGGCTTCGACGTTGAGCTCCTTCACGACGCCGTCTTCGACGATCATCGAGTAGCGTTGCGAGCGCAGGCCCATGCCGAACTTCGAGCCGTCCATCTCCAGGCCCAGGGCCTTGGTGAAGTCGCCGTTGCCGTCGCCCAGCATCAGGATATCGCCCAGCACCGACTGGCTCTCGCCCCAGGCCTTCATGACGAAGGCGTCGTTGACCGACACACAGGCGATGGCGTCGACGCCCTTGGCCTTGAAGTCGGCGGCGTGATCCTTGAAGCCCGGCAGGTGGCGGGCCGAACAGGTCGGAGTGAAGGCGCCGGGCACCGCGAACAGCGCGACCTTCTTACCGGCGAAGATTTCGTCCGTCGTCATCGGCTTGGGGCCTTCGGCGGTCCCGGCGGAAAAGGTGGCGGCGGGCAGCTTGTCGCCGACTTTGATGGTCATGATCTGTCTCCCTGATCAGCTCAGCCCCACCAGATAGCGAGCTTGGCGGCGGCATCAACGGCCTTGTGTAACGCGAAGACTTGAAAGCGCCGCGATCAGCGTCACATTCGACGCATGGGAGACGGCGAATTCCTTTCAGGCAAGATGCTGATCGCCATGCCCGGCATCGGCGACCCGCGCTTCGAGCGCGCATTGGTGCTCATCTGCGCCCACGACGCGAGCCATGCGATGGGCATCGCCGTGAACCGGCCGGTCGAGGGGTTGACCCTGCCCGATCTGCTGGGGCGGTTGGACGTCAAACCGACCATCGAGGTTTCGGCCGATCTCGTGCTGCTCGGCGGTCCGGTGGATCGCGAGCGTGGCTTCGTCCTGCACACGGACGATTACATGGCCGGCGAGCACAGTCTGCATGTCGGTGACGGCGTCGCCCTGACGGCGACGCGCGAAGTGCTGGAGGCGATGGCGGGCCACGGCGATCCGCCGCGCCGCTCGACCCTGGCGCTCGGCTATGCCGGCTGGGGCCCCGGCCAACTGGAGCGAGAGCTGCGCGATAACGTCTGGCTGACCTGCGAACCGGACGAGACGCTGATCTTCGGCGCCGACCACGCCAACAAGTGGTCGCAGGCGCTGTCGAAGATCGGCGTCGATCCGCGGCTGCTGTCCTCGGCCGCCGGGCGCGCCTAGCGCTAGCCGCGCGCCTTCACGGGCGCGGCGCCGTCGACATAGCTTTCGTTGAGATAGACCTCGGCCTCCTGCGGCGACAGCGCCGGCGCATAGCCGAAGCCCTGGCCGTAGTCGCAGCCCAGCGAGAGCAGCTGGCGGGCCATCTGGGCGTTCTCGACGCCTTCGGCGACGACTTCCAGCGACAGGTCCTGGCCGAGCTTGACCACGGACGAGACGATCTTCGCCGAGCCCTCGTTCGTGGCCATGGTGCGCACGAAGTAGCGGTCGATCTTCAGGGTGTCGAACGGCAGGCGGGTCAGGTAGCTGAGCGACGAGAAGCCGGTGCCGAAGTCGTCGAGCGCCAGGGCCGCGCCGGCCTCGCGCAGCTTGTGCAGGATGACCGCCGCACGGTCCGGATCGCGCATGACGTCGCCTTCGGTGACTTCCAGCTTCAGGGCGCCCGGCGGCAGCCCGGTCTCGCGCCGGATCTCCAGCACGTCGGAAATCAGGTCGGGCCTGTCGATCTCGCCGGTCGACAGGTTCACCGCCACGGTCAGCTCGCCGGCGGCGCGGTGGTCGAGCCGCCAGCGGGCGAGCTGCGAACCGGCCTGCCGCATCATCAGCGCGCCGAGTTCGCTCATCAGGCCCATTTCCTCGCAGAGCGGCAGGAACTGGTCAGGGGTCAGCAGGCCGCGGCGCGGGTGGCGCCAGCGCACCAGCGCCTCGAAGCCGGACAGGGCGCCGGTCGAGAGCCGCACGATGGGCTGGTAGAAAGGCACGATCTCGTTGCGGCCCAGCGCCCCGCGCAGGTCGCTTTCCAGCGCCAAGCGCGAAAGCCCGTCGCTCTCCAGGCTGCGACCATAGGCGGCCGCGCCGCCGCGGCCGCCGCTCTTGGCGGCCTCGACGGCCAGTTCGGCGCGGCGCAGCAGTTCGGCGGCCTCAGGGGCGTCCTCGCCGCCGGTGGCCTCGACCGCGCCGATCGACAGGGTCGGGTGGATGTCGAAGCCCGCCACGCGCAGCGGTTGCTCCAGCGCATGGCGCAGGGTCTCGGCGGCCGGCATGTCGCTGACCGTGGTCAGCACGGCGAATTCGTCTTCGCCGACCCGCGCCAGCAGAGCGTGCGGCGGGAAGGCGGCGGCCAGGCGCGAGCCGAGCGCGGCCAGCACCAGGTCGGCGCGTTCGTGGCCCAGCGCCTCGTTGAGGCGGCGCAGGCGATCGAGGTCGGCCACCACCAGCTCGTGCTGGCCGGCATGGGCCAGACGTTCGCGGGCGCGGGCGACGAAACTCTTGCGGTCGAGCAGGCCGGTCAGCCCGTCCTGGTCCGAAGCAGCGAACTTGGCTTCGGGCGCGACGACGCCGGCGGCGCGCAGCCCCTCTTCCAGCCAGACGCCGCGCCAGATGCAGACGCCGCCGCCACGCATGCGCAGGCGCACGGAGATTTCGGCGCCGGGCTCCTGGACGCGCAGGATGTCCTCGGCCAGCGCCCGGTCGGGCGGCAAGGCCAGGGCGCGCATCGCCGCCGACGAGCATTCAGGCGCCAACGGGCCAAGACCCAGGGCGCGCGAAGCGCCGGTCAGGTGCAGGCGGTCTTTTTCAGGTTCCCAGAGCCACAGGGCCACATCGGCGGCGCCTAGCGCCTCCAAGGTCGCGGTTGCGTCCCAGCTCCAACGATCGTTCGGCATCGTCTCAAGACATTCCGGCCAACGCGCCGCAGAGCGGATCGGCCCACGACAGCCGAGCGCTAAACAGACACTCCTTCGTCCGGGCCCTCGTGCGCCCGCAGCGGGGACACAAGGCCGAACAGCACATGATCTCGCCAGACGCCGTTAATTTTCAGATAAGCCTGGGCGAGACCTTCCTCCCGAAACCCGGCACGGTTGAGGAGCCGCCGCGACGGCTCGTTGCTGGGCAGGCAGGCCGCCTCCAGACGATGCAGGGCCAGGGTGCGGAAGGCGAAGACGGTCAGGGCGCGCACGGCGCCCAGCGTTTGCCCTTGCCGAGCAAAGGGTTGGCCGCACCAGTAGCCGATCGATCCCATCTGCGCGACACCGCGCCGGACGTTGGACAGCGTGATGCCGCCGGTGAGGGCGTCGTCTCGGGTGCGGAAGACGAAAAATGGATAGGCGGTGCCGGCCTCGCGGTCACGCGCATAGGCGGTGAGCCTGCGGCGGAAGGCCGCACGGGTCAGGTCGTCGGCCGGCCAGGTCGGCTCCCACGGCTGTAGGAATTCCTTGGACTGCGCCCGCAACTCCCGCCACTCGGCGAAGTCGGCCGCCCGCGGCGGGCGCAGGCGTACGCCGTCGCCCTCGATACGAAGGCCGCTCTCCGGCGCGATCCAGTCCAATAAGGCCATGGGCGGAACGTCGCGGGATGCGCGGAATCCGTCAAGACCGGCCGGTGCTAACCGAACAGCGCCCGCTGAAAGGCCTCGCCGGCCTTCATCGCGCTCTTGGGGCCGAGGATGCTCGCCGCGGCCGCGCCGGGGGCCAGCATCTGCGCGCCAAGACGGGCGATGTCGGCAGCTTCCACAGCGTCGATCTGGGCGGCCAATTCGCCCGGCGGCAAGGTGCGGTCGAACAGCAGCACCTGAGCGGCGGCCTGCTCGGCCCGCGACAGCGGCTGCTCGCGCGCCATGAACATCGAGGCCTTCAGCTGCGCCTTGGCGCGAGCCAGCTCGGCGCCCTGCACGCCGGCGGCCATGCCCTTGATTTCCTCGGCCGCCACCTTTGCCAGCTCGACGGAGTCCTTGGCCGCGCAGCCGGCGAAGACACCCATAACGCCCGTGTCGGCATAGGTCTCGGAATAGGCGTCGACAGCATAGGCCAGGCCGCGCTTCTCGCGCGCCTCCTGGAACAGTCGCGAGGCCATGCCGCCTCCGAGGATTTCGGCATAGAGCCGCAGGGCGAAGTAGGCCTCGCTGCGTACGCCGACCGCCGGCAACAGGAAAACGAGATTGGCCTGCTCCAGCGCCTTGGGCGTGGCGCGCACGCCGCCGACGAAGGCGGCCGGGACCGGCTTGCTCGCGCCCTGTCCCGCCGCGCCGCCGAAGTCGCGCTCGGCCAAGGCCAGCAGTTCGTCCTCGTCGACAGCGCCGGACGCGCAGATCACCAGGCCGTCGGGGGCGTAGAGTTCGCTGCGCCAGGCCGCGAGGGCGGCAGGATCGGCCCGGCCGATGGACTCATCGGTGCCGAGGATCGGGCGTCCCAACGGCTGACCGTTGAAGGCGGCGTCCTGGGCCATCTCGAACACGTGGTCGTCGGGGGTGTCGGCGGCCTCGGCGATCTCCTGACCGACGACCTGGATCTCGCGGGCGAGGTCTCCGGCGTCCATGGTCGGGCGCTGCACGAGATCGGCGACCACGGCGCTGCCCAGGTCCAACCCGCCCTTCAGGGCGCGGATCTGGAAGCTGGTGCGCTCATAGCCGGTGGCGGCGTTGATCTGGCCGCCCTCGGCCTCAACCACCTCGACGATGTCGCGGGCCGAACGATCGCCGGCGCCCTTGAACACCATGTGCTCGAGCAGATGCGACCAGCCGGACCGGGCCTCGTCCTCCGAGCGCGCGCCGCGGCCGGCGACCACCGACAGCGCCAGGGTCTCAAGACCGTCGATCGGGTCGCAGACGACCCGGACCCCATTCTTCAGGGTATGGATGTTGGGCAGAGCCTCAGCCTTCCGCAAAGGCCCTGACATAGGCCTTGATGGTCTCGGCGTCAGCCGGCAGGCGGTCGAACCGCTCGGGCTTGCCGGCGAGGTGCGCCGCGGTGCGCGGCATCACGGGGGTCTCGCCGGTGGCGGCCTCGACCGTTTCCGGGAACTTGGCCGGGTGGGCGGTGGAGAGCACGACGATCGGCGCGGTGGTCGAGCCGCGGGCGCGCTGCATGCCGGAGACGCCGACCGCGGTGTGCGGATCGATCATTTCGCCGGTCTCACGCAGCGTGGCGACGATGGTGCGGGTGGTGTCGCCCTCGCCCACTGAAACGCCTCTGAAGGTCTCTCGCATGGCGGCCAGGGCCTGCGGCGGAATGTCGACGCCGCCGGTCTCGGCGAAGGCGGCGAAGGCGCGGGCCGTCTCGACGCCGTCGCGGCGCACGCACTCGAAATACAGGCGCTCGAAGTTCGAGGCCGACTGGATGTCCATGGCCGGCGACTGGGTCGGGGCGGTTACGCCGCGGACATAGCGGCCGTCCTCGAAGGCGCGCGCCAGGATGTCGTTGGAGTTCGTCGCCACAATGATGCGGTCGATGGGCAGGCCCATGCGCTTGGCGACATAGCCGGCGAACCCGTCGCCGAAGTTGCCGGAGGGCACCGCGAAGGAGACCGGGCGGTGCGGCGCGCCCAGCGCCACAGCGGAAGTGAAGTAGTAGACGCTCTGGGCGACAATGCGCGCGAAGTTGATCGAGTTGACCGCCGACAGGCCCACCGACTGCTTCAGCGAGGCGTCGGAGAGCGAGGTCTTGAGGATCGCTTGGCAGTCGTCGAAGTCTCCGTCCACGGCCACGCAGCGGACGTTGGCCTCCTCGGCCGTGGTCATGAAGCGGCGCTGGACCTCGGAGATCCGACCGTCCGGGAACATCACGACGATCTTGGTGTTGTCGCGGCCGCGGAAGGCCTCGACCGCCGCGCCGCCGGTGTCGCCCGACGTGGCGCATAGAATGGTCTGGGTACGCTTCTGCTGACCCAGGACGTGGTCCGACAGGCGAGCCAGCAGCTGCATCGCCACGTCCTTGAAGGCCAGGCTGGGGCCATGGAACAGCTCGGCGATGAACCCGCCCGGCGCGATCTGGCGCACCGGCACGACCGCGGCGTGGGTGAAGCTGGCATAGGCCTCGGCGCACATCTCGCCGAGGGTCTCGCGATCGATCTCATCGCCGACGAACTTGGCCAGCACCGCGGTGGCGACTTCGGCGTAGGGTCGGCCGGCGAACGCGGAGATCTCGTCGCGCGTGAAGCTCGGCCACTCCTGCGGGACATAGAGCCCGCCGTCCGGGGCCAGGCCCGCGAGGACCGCATCGACAAAGCCGACCGAGGGCGATTGCCCCCGCGTAGAGACGTACCGCATCAGGACTTCCACTTGCGCCAGAGCATGGCGGCATAGACGCCGACCAGGGCGGCGGCAAGGCCGAACCAGGTCAGGGCGTATTCGAGGTGACGGTTGGATATCTCCGCCGGCAACGGGGCAGGATTCAGCGCCTGCCACTCGGGGTTGGACGAGGTTTCAGCCATCAGGAACAGCGGCGCCGGAGCGTCGACCTTCAGTGCCTGAGCCATGGCGGCGACGTCGCGGACATACCAGCGATTGCCACTCGCGTCGTTGGAGGGGCTGAATCGGTTGCCGGGCTCGGGGACGCGCAACACTCCGACAACCTCGACGGGGGCTAGGTCCGAGACGTTCACCCGCGGGCGGGCCGAAACGTCATCACGTACGAAGCCGCGGTCGACGAGGATGCTTTGGTAACGGCCGCCGGCCACGCGGCAGGCCGAGATGAGCCGCGAGCCGGCCTTCCCTTCACGGACGGAATACAGCTCGAGATAGGGCGCGCTGCGCAGGCCCGGACACATGAGCCGGATCCGGGTGAAATCGAGATCGGCTCCGGCGGCCATTCGCTCCAGCGCCGCCTCGCCGCTGGTGGCTGGAGCGGCCTGCAAGGCGGCGACGCGGTCGAGCAGGGCCTCCTTCCAGTGGAGGCGCTGCATCTGCCAGCTTCCCAGGCCGATCAAGATGGCGAGGGAGATCGCGGTCGCCAACGTCAAACCGACTGGGAAGCGCCGGGCGCGATCAGTCATGGCGGGCTTCCGAAGCCTTGTTGGCGAACTGGGCCGCCAGCATGAGGCCCTTCAGCGGGCGCAGCAGCCCGAGGCACACGAGAAGCGTCAGGGGGAGGAAGATGACGAAATGCACCCAGATCGGGGGCGAGAACGTCAGCTCTGTAAAGAGCAGGGCGAAGGCGCAGAGGAAGCCCGCGATCAGGATCACGAAAACCGCGGGACCATCTCCAGAGTCCGCCTTGGCCAGATCGTAGCCGCACCGCTCGCAGGCGGGGGCTACGGTCAGGAAGCCTATAAACAGACGCCCCTCGCCACAGTTCGGGCAGCGGCCGCGAAGGCCCGCCAGCAACGGATTGGGGCTGTCCATATCGGCGGGCCTTAGTGGCCCGCCCCGCCGAACACCACGTAGATGAAGGCGAACAGGAAGAGCCAGACGACGTCGACGAAGTGCCAGTACCAGGCGGCGGCTTCGAAGCCGAAGTGCTTCTGCGGGGTCATGCCGCCACGCAGCAGGCGGATCAGGCAGACGGCCAGGAAGATCGTCCCGATGAGAACGTGGAAGCCGTGGAAGCCGGTCGCCATGAAGAACGACGAGCCATACAGGCCCGAGTGCTCAGCGCCCTCGCCGCCGAAGAAGTACTTGTGCTCGAGGATGTGGTGGTACTCGTAGACCTGCACCATGGTGAAGACCGCGCCGAGGGCGATGGTCAGCATCAGGCCGATCTTGGTGCCCTTGCGGTCGCCTTGCTGCAGCGCATGGTGCGCCCAGGTCACGGTGGTGCCCGACAGCAGCAGGATCAGGGTGTTGAGCAGCGGCAGGTTCCAGGCCGGAACCGTCTCGATGCCGGCCGGCGGCCAGGTGGCCCAGGCCAGGCGGACTTCCTCGATCGAAGACAGGGTCCGGTGGCCGTGGAACAGGGCCATCTCGAAGAAGATCCAGAACCAGGCGACGAAGAACATCACTTCGGAAGCGATGAACATGATCATGCCATAGCGCAGGCCGATCGAGACGACGGGGGTGTGGTCGCCCGCCTTCGATTCCTTGATCACATCCGACCACCAGCCCCACATGGTGTAGAGCACGCCGGCCAGGCCAGCGAAGAACACCCACGGGAAGCCTTCTGGAAGGCCGAACATGCCCTTCATCCAGATGACCCCGCCGATCGCCATCACCGTCGCGGACAGCGATCCGACCAACGGCCATGGGCTGGGCGGCAGCAGGTGGTAGTCGTGCTTAACTTCGCCGTGGGCCATATCGGTCCTAACCCCTCTCAGATCTCACAGACGCCTGCCCCTCTCTCGGGCCGGCGAATGACAATTCGCGTGTGCTATAGCCCCGCCTTGGCCGGTACGCCAAGGGCGGAAGAGTGCTTTGCCGCCGTGGCGTCGGCGCGTTTCTCGGCGCGCGCGGCTTCCACAGACGGGAAGAAGGTGTACGACAAGGTCACTTCGCCCTTGCCCTTGGTCTCGAAGTCGTCCGCGAACTTCGGATCGACGAAGTAGACGACCGGGAATTCGATGGTCGTCTTCGGCGGAATCGTCTGGTCCGAGAAGCAGAAGCACTCGAGCTTCTGGAAATAGGCGCCGGCCGATTCGGGCACGACGTTGTAGATGGCACGGCCGGTCTGCGGCTGGTCGCTGTTGTTGGTCACCTTGAAGAAGGCGAGCCCTGTCTGGCCGATCTTGACCTCCTGGGTCACCTGCTCGGCGGTGAAGGTCCAGGGCAGTTCGCGGATGTTGGCGTCGAAGCGAATCGTCAGCTTGCGATCGAGCGCCCTGTCCGGCGCGGCCTCAGCCTTGCGGACGGTGCCGTCGAAGCCAGTGACCTGACAGAAGGCCTTGTAGAGCGGCACCGAAGCAAAGGCGGCGCCGACCATGGCGACGAAGCCGCCGGCTGCGATCAGGGCGACCTTGCGGTTGCGCTTCTGGAGCGGCGAGCGCTCGGGCTTAGAAGGGCCGGTGGCCAACACTGCCTCCCAGGCGGACTATGGTCACTACGAAGACCAGGACGACGAACAGGACCAGGCCCAGCGCCAATGCGATATTGCGGCCCCGGCGGGCGCGGGCTTCGACGGTCGGATCTGGGGTGGGCTCGCTCACGAGAATACTCCGACGGCGGGCAGGTCGAGCAGGTGCTCGGCCAGCAGGGTGGCGAACAGAAGGGTCAGATACAGGATCGAGAACGCGAAGAGATTGCGCGCGTCCTTGGAGCTGGCCTTCACGTCATAGAGGCCGTCGTCGTTGCGCTGGCCGCCGGTCTCGCCGGCCCGGCTGCGGAAGACGCGCCAGGCGAGCATGAGGAACACCAGGCCCCCCAGGGCCGCGACCGCCAGATAGGTCATGCCGCCCAGGCCCGTGAAGGCCGGGACGATGCACAGCGGCACGAACAGCAGGCTGTAGATCAGAATCTGCTTGCGGGTGGAGGCCGCGCCCGCGGTGACCGGCATCATCGGCACCCCGGCCTTCTGGTAGTCCTCGCTGGTGTAGAGCGAGAGCGCCCAGAAGTGCGGGGGGGTCCACATGAAGATGATCGCGCAGAGCAGCCAGGCGTTCAGCGGCGCGGTTCCCGTCGCCGCCGCCCAGCCGATCACCGGCGGCAAGGCGCCGGCCAAGCCGCCGATGACGATGTTCTGAGGCGTCGAGCGCTTCAGCCACATCGTGTAGACGACCGCGTAGAAGAAGATGGTGAAGGCCAGCAGGCCCGCGGCCAGCCAGTTGGTCGTCATTCCCAGCAGCATCACCGAGAACAGCGACAGGACCACGCCCATGGCCAGGGCGTCGGCGCCTTGCACCTTGCCGGCCGGCACCGGGCGCGCGCGGGTGCGGCGCATCTTGGCGTCGATGTCGGCGTCGTACCACATGTTGAACGCGGCCGACGCGCCCGCCCCGACGGCGATGCAGAAGATCGCGACGCCGGCCAGCACTGGATTGATCGGCGCGTTGGCGCAGATCAGCCCGGTGATCGCGGTGAAGATGACCAGCGACATGACCCGCGGCTTCAGCAGCTGGACATAGTCCTGCCACCGCGGGGGCGCGCTGGAGCGTGGAACGGCTGGCGACATGGCCATCACAATACTCTCAAAACGACCGAAGGGCGCGCGCTGGAATGTCCCAGCCCGCGCCCCACAGAGGTCTTTGGCGAGCCGGACCTAGTGGAGGTCCGGCTTAACCACCGGCAGTTCGTTGAACTGGTGGAACGGCGGCGGCGAGGACAGGGTCCACTCCAGCGTCGTCGCGCCCTCGCCCCACGGATTGGCTTCAGCCTTGCGGCGGAAGATCATCGCGTCGATCAGGACGACCAGGAAGACGCCGACCGCAGCCAGGGTCACCACGTAGCCGATCGAAGACACGTGGTTCCAGTAGGTGAACGCTTCCGGGTAGTCGATGTAGCGGCGCGGCATGCCTTGCAGCCCAAGGAAGTGCTGCGGGAAGAAGATCAGGTTCACGCCGACGAACATGACCCAGAAGTGCACCTGGCCCAGCCACTCGCGGTACTTCACGCCGAAGATCTTCTCGAACCAGTAATAGAAGCCCGCGAAGATCGCGAAGACGGCGCCCAGCGACAGCACGTAGTGGAAGTGCGCGACCACGTAGTAGGTGTCGTGCAGGGTGTAGTCGATGCCGGCGTTCGCCAGAACCACGCCGGTGACGCCGCCCACGGTGAACAGGAAGATGAAGCCCATCGCCCAGAGCATCGGGGTTTTGAAGTCGATGGAGCCGCCCCACATTGTGGCGATCCAGGAGAAGATCTTCACGCCGGTCGGCACCGCGATGACCATCGTGGCGGCCACGAAGTAGGCGCGCAGATTGATGCTCATGCCCACGGTGTACATGTGGTGGGCCCACACGACGAAGCCGATGAAGCCGATGGCCACCATGGCGTAGGCCATGGCCAGGTAACCGAACACCGGCTTACGCGAGAAGGTCGAGACGATGTGGCTGATGATGCCGAAGCCCGGCAGGATCAGGATGTACACTTCCGGGTGACCGAAGAACCAGAACAGATGCTGGTACATGACGGGGTCGCCGCCGCCGGCCGCATCGAAGAAGTGGGTGTTAAAGTTACGGTCGGTCAGCAGCATGGTGATCGCGCCGGCCAGAACCGGCAGCGAGAGCAGCAGCAGGAAGACGGTGACCAGAACCGACCACACGAACAGCGGCATACGGTGCAGGGTCATGCCCGGCGCGCGCATGTTGAAGATCGTGGTGATGAAGTTGATAGCGCCCAGGATGGACGACGCGCCGGCGAGGTGAAGCGCCAGGATCGCGGCGTCCATCGACGGGCCTGCGTGACCGCTGGTCGAGAGCGGCGGATACGCCGTCCAGCCGCCGCCGAAGCCCTTGCCCGGGCCGCCGTCGACGAACATCGAGACCAGCAGCAGGATCCAGGCGGCCACCAGCAGCCAGAACGAAATATTGTTCATCCGCGGGAAGGCCATGTCCGGCGCGCCGATCATCAGCGGTACGAACCAGTTGCCGAAGCCGCCGATCATGGCCGGCATGACCATGAAGAAGATCATGATCAGGGCGTGCGCGGTGACCACGGCGTTGTAGCCGTGCTTCGACTGCTCAACGAGCCCGAACAGTTGGATCGAGGAGCCTTCCTTGAAGATCTGGATGCCCGGTTCGGCGAGCTCCCAGCGGATCAGGCCCGAGAGGGCGCCGCCGACCAGGCCCGCCATGATGGCGAACAGCAGGTAGAGGGTGCCGATGTCCTTGTGGTTCGTGGAGAAGAACCAGCGAGCGATGAAGCCTGGCTTGTGTTCGGCTTCGTCGTGATGATCGTGAGCTGCGGCTTGTGCCATCTTACTATGTCCTAGGCTCATTTCGCGGCCGGCGCCGCGGCGGGCGCGGCGGGCGTGGAGGTCGGGGCCGGCGCGGCGGCGGCCGGAGCTGCGGCGGCAGGGGCCGTGGCGGCGGCCGGGGTCGCAGCGCCTTCGACGGACGGAGCGGCCTCAGCGGCGGGAGCCGCCGGAGCAGCGGCCGGAGCCGGCGCGTCAGGGGTCATCGAGCCGCCCTTGGAAGCCACCCAGGCCTCGAATTCCGGCTGGGTCACGACCTTGATTTCGATCGGCATGAAGGCGTGGTCGACGCCGCACAGTTCCGAGCACTGACCATAGAAAGTGCCGGTGCGCTCGGCCTTGAACCAGGTTTCGTTGATGCGGCCCGGAATCGCGTCGATCTTCAGACCGAAGGCCGGCAGGGCGAAGGCGTGAATGACATCGGCGCCGGTGACGAGCACGCGGACGGTCTTGTTGACCGGCACGACCAGAGGCTCGGTGGCGGCCAGGCGGAACGGAACGTTGCGCTTCTTGGCTTCTTCCTCAGGCAGCATGTTCGAAACGAACTCGCCGACCTTCTGGTCCGGAAGCTCATAGCCCCAGTACCACTGATAACCGGTGGCCTTCACCGTGTAATCCGGCTTGGGCATGTCGTGATAGGCGAACAGCAGGCGGAACGAGAAGATCGAGATGCCCATCAGGATAAGGACGGGAACGATCGTCCAGATCACCTCGATCAGGGTGTTGTGGCTCCACTTCGCCGGGACCGGGTTCGAGCGCTTGTTGTAGCGCACCACTACCCAGATCAGCAGGGCCAGCACGAACACGCAGATCAGCGTGATGATCGGCAGCAGGATAAGATTGTGGAAATCGTGCGCAGCGTGCTTCAGCGGCGAAGCCGCCGGCTGCAGCCCGATGCCGGCCGGGGTCGGTTGACCCATCAATTCCTCTGCGAACGCCTGGACGCCCCAGAACGCCGACGTTGCGCCCGCCGCGGCTGCCGCCGCCCACGTCCGCATGCCCTGAACCCTAGACTTCATGTCCCCTCGGTCTGCTTGGCCGGCCGCGCCTCGCGAAAGACGATCGCCCCCGCCGACTGAATCAAGGCGTAGCGCCGCGCAAACCGCGAGGCCCCGCCCTTAAGCCGGGGTGCATACGCGCTCTCCCGTAGCTTGCCAAGGCGCTAAGACCCCCTATGGCGCAATGTCTCGCCATGGAGACGCTTCGGATCGTTCGCTAGCGCCTGAAAACGGCCGCTTTCGCATAACCGCGGAAGGTTAAGCCGGCGAGTTTCCACAATGGCGCCGAAGGCCGCCCAGCGGTTTGGGGTGACGTTCGCAGCGCGAGCCCCTATTTCTGTTGGCTCGCCTTCCGAAAGCAGATCCGACGATGAACGCCCTCGCCCCCGCCGCCTCGATTCTCGATTCCGTCGGAGTCTCCCCCGAACGCGCGCGCGAGATCCTCGGCGAGGCCCTGGCCGGCGCCGACGACGGCGAGTTGTTCGTCGAGCGATCCGAGAGCGAAGCGTTCCTGTTCGATGACGGACGGCTGAAATCGGCGTCGTATGATTCGTCCGAAGGTTTCGGCCTGCGGGTCGTCGCTGGGGAGACGGCCGGCTACTCGCACTCCAGCGAGGTCTCAGAGGCGGCGATCAGGCGTGCGGCCTCGTCGTCCTCGCTGGCCAAGCGCGGCTATTCCGGCGTGTCGGCCGAGGGCCCGCGCGCCACCAACACCAAGCTCTATGGGGAGGACGATCCCACCGCCTCGCCCGCCTTCGGGGACAAGGTCGCTTTGCTGCAGGAGATCGACGCCTGGGTGCGGGCGCGAGATCCGCGCGTCGTCCAGGTGATGGCCAGCATCGCCGGCGAGCGGCGGATCGTCGAGATCCTGCGCGCCGACGGCCGGCTGATCCGCGACGTCCGCCCGCTCTGCCGCGTCAACGTGCAGGTCACCATGGAGAAGGACGGCAAGCGCGAGAGCGGCTATTCGGGCGCCGGCGGCCGCGCCGGCTTCGACGCCTGGATCGCGCCCGACAAGTGGCAGTCGCAGGCAGACGAGGCCATCCGCCAGGCGCTGGTCAACCTCGACGCCGTCCCCTGCCCGGCCGGTGAGATGGACGTGGTTCTCGGCCCCGGCTGGAACGGCGTGCTCCTGCACGAGGCCGTCGGCCATGGACTGGAGGGCGACTTCAACCGCAAGGGCACCTCGGCGTTCTCGGGCAAGATCGGCCAGCGCGTCGCCGCCCCCGGCGTCACCGTCTTCGACGACGGCACCCTGCCCGGCCGCCGCGGGTCGCTGACCGTCGACGACGAAGGCACCCCGACCGAGCGCACCATCCTGATCGAGGACGGCATCCTGGTCGGCTACATGCACGACCGGATGAGCGCGCGCCTGATGGGCATGGAGGCGACCGGCAACGGACGGCGCCAGTCCTACGCCCACATGCCGATGCCGCGAATGACCAACACCGCCATGCTGGGCGGCCAGCACAAGCGCGAGGAGATGATCGCCTCGACCAAGCGCGGGCTCTACTGCGCCAACTTCGGCGGCGGCCAGGTGGACATCACCAACGGCAAGTTCGTCTTCCAGTGCACCGAGGCCTACCTGATCGAGGACGGCAAGATCACCACCCCGGTCAAGGGCGCGACCCTGATTGGCGACGGCCCCTCGGCCCTGACCCGGGTGACGATGATCGGCGACGATTTCGACTTCGACGCCGGCGTCGGCGTCTGCGGCAAGTCCGGCCAAAGCGTGCCCGTCGGGGTCGGCCAGCCGTCGTTGAAACTCACCGGCCTGACGGTGGGCGGCACCAGCATCTAGCAAAGGCCCGGATGGTTACGAGCTCGTAATCATCGGAAATCTTTCGGGAATTTAATCCACCTTTCCTGGATTTAATTGGCGCGCACCCAGAGGCGCAGGTCACCTGCCTGTGTCTTTGGGGAGCTTTGCTACATGATCGCGCCGGCCTTGGCCTCCGCATTCGCCCTCGCCGCGCCCGAGGCGGCCGCGGGGATATCCACACAGTCTTCACCGCCGGTCGCAGCGACGCCGGCCGCTGCGACCGAAGGGGTGATCAGCTATCCCGCCGCCTTCTTCGCCGACAGCCAGGCGGCCAACGCCTGGGAGATGCTCCTGCGGCTGCCGGGATTCACGCTCGACACCGGCGACAAGATTCGCGGCTTCGAGGGCGGCGGCGGCAACGCGCTGATCGACGGCCAGCGCCCGACCACCAAGACCGACCCGCTCGACGAACTGCTGCGCCGCGTCCCGGCCGCCCAGATCGAGCGCATCGACCTGATCCGTGGCGGCGCGCCCGGCATCGACATGCAGGGCCGTACGGTGATCGCCAACGTGATCCGCAAGCCGGGCGGCGGCCTGCAGGGTCTGGTCGCGGTCGCAAACAACCACATCTATGACGGCCGCAACTTGCACGGCTTCCGCCTGGAGTTGTCGGGCGGAAAGGACGGCCGCAACTGGGAAGGCTCGGCCCGCTATGGCTTCGGGGCCGATGACGGCGGCGACTTCGGACCTGGCGTGGTCATCGGCCCTGATGGCCGCCCCCTCCGCGTCAGCCAGATCGACTCCACCGGCGGCATCGGCAACCAAACCCTGACCGGGGCCTACGAGCAGCCGGTCCTGGGCGGCAAGTTGCGCGTCAACGGGCGGCAGTTCTGGGAGAAATACAAGTTCAAGGAAGACAACGTCTTCATCCTGCCTGAGCCGGGCCTGGCGACGACCGACGACATCAACCACACCTACGAGACCGAACTTGGCCTGCGCTTCACCCGTGATCTCGGCCCGCGTGCGACCCTGGACCTGATCGGCCTGCGCCAGACCCGCGATCGCGATATCTCGTCGATCTATGTCGAGGCGGCGGAGGAGGACCGCTTCAACCTGCAGCGAGACGGCAGCGAGACGATCGGCCGAGGCGTGCTGTCCTACCGGGCGAGCGAGACTCTGTCGTTCGAGGCCGGCGGCGAAGGCGCCTTCAATAGGCTGGAAAGCCAAACCCGGCTCACCGTCGGCGGCGCGCCGGTCCTGCTGCCCGCCGCCGACGTCGTCGTCGAGGAAACCCGTGGCGAGGTTTTCGCCAAGAGCGTCTGGCGGCCGACCAGCAAATGGACGCTCGAAGGCGGCCTGCGTTACGAGGCCTCGTCGATCTCCTCGTCCGGCGACGTGGCGTTGGAGAAGAGCCTGAACTTCCTTAAGCCGCGATTGGCCGCGACCTGGGCGCCGACTGAGGCCACGCAGGTCCGCCTGCGCTTCGAGCGCGTGGTCGGGCAGTTGTCGTTCGACGACTTCGTGGCCGATTCGTCGCTGAACACCGGGGTGGTCACCGCCGGCAATCCCGACCTTGATCCCGAACAGGCCTGGGTCAGCGAGATCGCAGTCGAGCAGCGGTTCTGGAAGGACGGTGTGGTCGGCGTGACCCTGCGGCGATCAGAACTCACCGACGCGATCGACCGCGCCCCGGTCATCACCGAGGTCGGGATCTTCGACTCTCCGGCCAACATCGGCGACGGGACCAAGGACGAGCTTGTGCTGAACCTGACCGCACCGCTCGGCCGATTCGGCCTGTCGGGGGCCCAGCTCAAGGGCGAGGCGACGTGGCGGCGCTCGGAGGTCATCGATCCGACGACAGGTGAAAGCCGCGAGATCTCCAAGCTGCGGCCCGTGGAATGGGAAGCGACCTTCTCGCAGGATCTGCCGCAGTGGCGCACGACCTGGGGCGTCGACGTCTATGGCGGCTGGCGCGAGACCAGCTACCGGTTCAACGAGGTCTCGACCTTCAAGCTGGGGACCTTCGTCCGTCCCTTCGCCGAATGGCGGGTGCGTCCGGACATCATCGTCCGCTTCGAGCTGCCCAACATCACCGAGCGGGGCCTGCGCCGCACGCGCACGGTCTATGAGGGCCCGCGTGGATCGAGCCAAGTGGCGTTCACTGACGACCGCAAGCTGGAATTCGGGCGGATGTACTACGTCCGCATCCGCAAGACCTTCGGCGCCTGACGCCGCTGCAACGAAGAAGGGCCGGACGCATCGCTGCGTCCGGCCCGTTTTCATGTCCGATGCGGGCCGCGATCAGTTTTCGCGGTCCGCCCGGATCGCGGCCGGGCTGACGGCCTGGCGCTCGCCGTCCAGCACCGGGGCGATCGGCTCCGGCTGGGCATGGGCCGGATCGTTGGCGCCGTGAGCCCAGTGCTTGATGAAGAAGCTCAGCACCACGAACACCACGCCGACGCCGACGCCGGCCCAGCCGAGCTTGTTGAAACCGTCCATCGAGGTGGCAAGCGCCGCGGCGGGATCCAGCACCTGGCCGCCCAACGTTTCGGTCCCCATGGCGCCGGCGATGATGCCGCCGACGTACTGGGCGATCGAGGAGGACAGGAACCACACGGCCATCATGAACGAAACCACCGAGGCCACCGAGAGCTTGGTGATCTCCGAGAGGCCGACCGGCGACAGGAAGAGCTCGCCGGTGGTGTGCAGCATGTAGAGCAGGGCCAGCATGATCAGCGGCAGGCGGTAGTTGTCGTCGGCCAGGCCCTGGGCCCAGACCACCACCAGGAAGCCGAGGCCGACCTGCAGCAGGCCGAAGCCGAACTTCAGCGTCGGGTTTGGATCACGGCCGCGGGCGCCGAGCCAGGCCCACATCGCCGCGAAGATCGGGGCGAAGATCAGGATGAAGCCGGCGTTGAACGACTGAGTCTGGGCCGCGGAAATGCCCATCAGGTCGACGTTACGAGCGGCGAACAGGTTGAGCGAGGTTCCGGCCTGTTCGAACAGGGTAAAGAACACCACCGAGCCGAAGATCAGCACCAGCGCCAGCATCATCCGCTCGCGCTCGATCTTGCCGCACTTCACGACCAGGAAGTAGGCGATGAACGCCAGCGCCAGGATCGTCGAGACGCCCAGCGCCCAGCCGACCAGCTGGTTGCTCTGAACCAGCAGCCAGATCGGGGCGACGCCGAGGATGGCGAGGATGTAGATCAGCCATTCGCGGTTGATCGGACCGGCGATGGGAGCCTTCAGCAGCTCGAGGTTCGGCGGCTCGCCCTTGCCCTGCAGCAGCGGCTTGCCGAACACGAAGACGACCCAGCCCAGCGCCATGCCGACGCCGGCGAGGCCGAAGCCCGCCCACCAGCCGACGGTCTGGCCGAGCAGACCGCAGAGCACTGAGGCCCAGAAGGCGCCAAGGTTGATGCCGTAGTAGTAGAGGGTGAAGCCGGAATCCCGGCGCGGGTCGCCCTGAGGATAGAGCTGACCGACGATGGTCGAGATGTTAGGCTTGAGGAAGCCGACGCCCATGATGATCAGCGAAACCGCCAGGTAGAACGCATTCTTGCCCAGCGGATCGACCTGCTTCTCCATGGTGTAGCTGTCCTTGGGCAGGACGCTGGGCAGCGGGCCGCCGGCCTGCAGGCCCTTGATCTCCAGGCCGCCGCCCTCGGCGGGACCGAAGTCATAGGTTTTGTCGCCGACCATCAGCTTGACGGTCCGCGATTCCATCCGCCCCTCGGCGACGACCTCGTACTTCTGGCCGCCGTAGATGAGCTGCTGGGTCGCGGGCTTGCCCTCGACCGCCATGGTCAGGTGGCCGGCCACGAGCAGCAGGGCGCCGAAGGCCACCGCCTTACGGGTGCCGAGGTAGCGGTCGGCAAGCAGGCCGCCGATCAGAGGCAGCAGGTAGACCAGGCTGGTGTAGGAGCCGTATTGCGCCCCGGCGGTGGCGTCGTCGAAGAGCAGATGCTGCGTCAGGAAGAAGATCAGGATGCCGCGCATCCCGTAGTAGGAGAACCGCTCCCACATCTCGGCGAAGAACAGGATGATCAGCCCTCGCGGATGCTGTTTCAGCAACTGCATGAGGACGGGGATCCCGGTCGCCAACGTAATGACGATCCCCAAAAGGATTACGATGTTCATGAGGGCGGTGTTCCGATTCCTTGGACTGCCGGCTCGTAGAAGGGGGTCGTTTTCGCCCCCGCCGGCTAATTTGGCGGGAGAAGATCACGCGGCCGGGTCGAGCACAAGCAATCGGGCGCCTGAAGCTTGGCAATGGGGGAGCCTGCACGCCACCTTGAGCGTTGCATCTTCAAGAAGGAGGAGCGTCCCTATGCTGACCCCCGGCCCCGACCATCCCATCGAGATCACCCCGGCCAAGACCCGGTGGCGCGTCATGTACGGCGACCACGTGATCGCCGACAGCGGCGACGTCCTGATCCTGACCGAGGCCAGCTATGCGCCGGTCGCGTACTTCCCACGCGCCGATGTCTCAATGGAATACTTCTCCCGCACCGACCGCCAAACCCATTGTCCGTACAAGGGCGACGCGGCCTATTACACGATCCTCATGGACGGTCGGTTCGCCGAGAACGCTGTCTGGACCTACGAAGAGCCGTATCCGACGATGGACGCGATCCGCGGCCGGCTGGCCTTCTATCCGGACAAGGTCGAGGTCTACGCGGTCGAGGACGCGCTTGTCGATCGCAAGCATCCGCATGCCGCAGTGGACGAGATCGTCCAGCATACCGACAGCGGCTCGGGCGCGAGCCAGCGCGACCATTGGCCGCCGAACGTCACTTCGCCGTCCCCCGAGGGCTAGGCCGCCTCAGACGCGCGGTCCGGGCCATTCCGGCCGCGCGTCGGGATCCTCCAACGACATGCAGACGCCTTCGGTGGCTCGGACCGGGATCGTGCTCGGATCGAAACCGTCCAGGCAGAAGACGTTGATCCCGAAATGGTCGGGCGCAGCGCGCTTGCGGTGGAAGGTGTAGATCCCGCAGCGGCTGCAGAAATAGTGGCGCGCGACGCCGGTGTTCCAGCGATAGAGCGACAGGTGCTCCTCGCCAGCCGTGATGTTCAGGGCGCTCTCATGCACCTTGGCCATGACGGCGTTCTTCTTCACGCACAGCGAGCAGTCGCAGCTGGTGAGTTCGGTGATCTCCGCCTCGACCTGGAAGCGCACGGCCCCGCAGTGGCACGAGCCCGCCAGCATGGTCAGTAGGCGAAGTCTTCGAACACCCGGCGCACGTCGCCCTTCCAGGGGCCGTTGTAGAGCTCGAGCAGACGCTCGGCGGGGGTGATCCCGCTTTCGGCGATGTCCTCAAGCTCGGCGAGGTAGCCGCTCTCGTCGACCATCCCGGCGCTAAGCCGGTTGCGGTTCTTCAGTCCCTGCTTGGCGATGGCGACCATGTCCTTGGCCACGTCCTGGACGCTGCGGCCGTTGACCTGCGCCTTGAGGCCGAGGCGCGCGACGTCGGCACGCAGGCGCTCGTGGTCCTCGACCTGCCAGTCCTTGCAAAGGTCCCAGGCGGCGGCGAGCGCGGCCTGGTCGTAGAAGATCCCCGCCCAGAGCGCCGGCAGAGCGCACAGGCGGCTCCACGGGCCGGAATCGGCGCCGCGCATCTCCAGGTACTGCTTGAGGCGCACTTCCGGGAAGGCGGTGGTGGTGTGGTCGGCCCAGTCCTTGAGGCTGGGGCGGTCGCCGGGCAGCTCGGCCAGTTCGCCGGCCATGAACTTGCGGAACGACTTGCCGGCCAGGTCGACATACTTGCCGTCGCGCTTGGCGAAGTACATCGGCACGTCCAGGGCGTAGTTGGCGTAGGTCTCGTAGCCGAAGCCGTCGGCGAACACGAAGTCCAGCATGCCGGTACGGTCGGGATCGGTGTCGGTCCAGACGTTGGCGCGCGACGAGAGGAAGCCTGACGGCTTGCCCTCGATGAACGGCGAATTGGCGAACAGCGCGGTGGCGATCGGCTGCAGCGCCAGGCTGGTGCGGAACTTGGCCACCATGTCGGCTTCCGAGCCGAAATCGAGGTTGGCCTGGACCGTACAGGTGCGGAACATCATGTCGAGGCCGAGCTTGCCGACCTTGGGCATGTACTCGCGCATGATCTTGTAGCGGCCCTTGGGCATCGCCGGGATCTCGTCCCGCCGCCAGATCGGCGTGAAGCCGAGGCCGAGGAAGCCGAGGCCGAGTTCGTCGGCGACCGTCTTGACCTCGGTGAGGTGCTGGCCGGTTTCCTCGCAGATCTCGTGCATGGTCTCCAGCGGCGCGCCGGAGAGTTCGAACTGGCCGCCCGGCTCTAGGCTGACATTGGCCATGCCGCGCTCCAGGGCGATGATGTTTTCGCCCTCGTAGACGCCCTTCCAGCCGAATCGGGTGAGGCCGTTGAGCAGGGCCTGGATGCCGGCCGGGCCTTCGTAAGGAATCGGCTCGGCGGTCCCCAGCCGGAACACGAACTTCTCGTGCTCGGCGCCCACGCGCCAAGCGGTGGCAGGCTTCTCGCCCGCTTCAAACCAGCGGACCAGGTCCTCTAGCGTGAGGGGTCGCTCGTCGGTCACGACGTCGGCCATCTCGTTCTCCCCAGCCCAATCCAGCCAAAAGCGGCGCGATCTTTACGCCGCTCAGACAGGTGGGCGCAATTCAGGAAACCTCAAGGCGCCTCAGGAAACCTCAAGGCTACGCCAATCGCCCTGAGCAGCTTGCCAAAGAGTGAGCGCGCTGATGGCGGCGGTGTCGGCCCGCAGAATCCGTGGCCCTAGGGTAGCGGGCGTGGCGTAAGGAAGGTTCCGCAGGGCTTCGCGCTCGGCCGGCGAGAAGCCGCCTTCGGGCCCGATCAGGATCGCCCAGGGCGCCGGCGGCGCGCCGTCGAGGGCCGCCAGCACCGGTTTGGCGTCGCCGGCCTCGTCGCAGAACAGCAGCCGGCGCGAGGCGTCCCAGCCCTCGATCAGTTTGGCGAGCTTCACCGGCTCGACGATCTCCGGCACGTCCAGGCGGCCCGTCTGCTCGGCGGCCTCGGCGGCGATCGCGCTCAGCCGGTCGATGCGGGTGCGCTCGGCGTTGGTCCGCTCGGTGACCACCAGCCGCACGCGGCGGGCCCCGAGCTCGGCGGCCTTCTCCACGATGGTCTCGACGCGCGAACGCTTGACCAGAGCGATGACCAAGTCGAGGTCCGGCCCGAACGCCTGGGGTCGCTCCTGGACCGTCGGGCGCAGGATCACGCCGCGCTTGCCGGCGACCTCGATCGTCGCGCGCCACTCCCCGTCGCGGCCATTGAAGACCAGCACCTCGTCGCCGACCGCCCGGCGCATGACCGAGGTCAGGTAGTGGCTCTGGCCGTGGTCGAGCCCGAGGGCGACGTCCTGGGCGATCTCGGCGGCGACGTGAAGACGGATCATGCACGGGGTTCTAGCCCTGGGTGCGGGTTCAGGACTAGGCTTCGATCCATGGCGAAGTCAGACAACGACAACAACGACGACCTGTACGAGGCCGAGCTCGCGAAGTTGCAGCTGGCCCTGGTGCGCTACCAGCAGCACGCGATGAAATCGGGCGACAAGGTGCTGGTGATCTTCGAGGGGCGCGATGCGGCCGGCAAGGACGGCACGATCAGCCGGATCACCGAGCACCTTTCGATCCGCGCCACCCGGGTGGTGGCGCTGCCCAAGCCCACGGAGCTGGAATCCAGTCAGTGGTACTTTCAACGCTACGTCCCGCATCTGCCGTCGGCGGGCCAAGTCGTGATCTTCAACCGCTCCTGGTATAATCGCGCCGGTGTCGAGCGGGTCATGGGCTTCTCGAGCGACCACGACCAGGAGATATTCCTGCGCGACGTCCCGCACTTCGAGGAGATGCTGGTCGAGAGCGGGCTGAAACTGGTGAAGATCTGGCTCGACATCAGCCAGAAGGAACAGGCCGAGCGGCTGAAGGCGCGCCGCGAAGACCCGCTGAAGGCGCTGAAGACCAGTCCGCTGGACGACGTGGCCCAGGAGAAGTGGGCCGACTACAGCGCGGCGCGAGACACGATGCTGACCCGCACCCATCAGGCGATGGCGCCCTGGACCTGCGTCGTGACCGACAAGAAGAAGGTCGCCCGCATCAACGTCATGCGCCACTTGGTCAAGACGATCGCACCGGACGACATCGCCGAGAGCGTCGACGCCCCCGACGGCGACGTGCTGTTCCCGTTCGAGATCGGCGCGATCGCCGAGGGTCGGCTGAACAAGTAGCCGCAGGTGACAGGGGTGGAGGAGATCTCGGCCCGCGAGGCCAGGCGCATCGCGCTGGCCGCGCAGGGGTTCGCCGAGCGGCGGCCGGCCGCGCCTGGCAAGCGGCACCTGCTGAAGACGATCGAGCGGCTGGGCGTCGTGCAGATCGACTCGGTGAACGTGGTGTCGCGCACCCACTATCTGCCGATGTTCTCACGCCTGGGCGCCTACCCGCGGCCGCTACTGGAGGAGATCGCCTGGGGCCGGCGACCCGCCCTGGTCGAGTACTGGGCGCACGAAGCCTCGCTGCTGCCGGCCGCGACGCATCGGCTGCTGCGCTGGCGGATGGACGACGCCCGCGCCGGGGTCGGCGTCTGGAAGGGCGTCGCCCGCTTCCTGCGCAGCCACGGCGACTTCATCGACAAATGCCTGGCCGAAATCGAAACCCGCGGACCGATGCCGGCTTCCGAGCTCAGCCTCGGCGCCAAGGGCGCCGGCAGCTGGTGGGGCTGGAGCGAGGGCAAGCGGGCGCTGGAGTGCCTGTTCTGGGTCGGGGACCTGACCACCGCCACCCGGCGCGGAACCTTTGAGCGGGTCTACGGCCTGCCCGACATGGTGCTGCCCAAGGCGGCGCTGGGCGAGCCGCCGCCGCGCGACGAGGCCCAGCGCGAACTGCCACGGATCGCGGCGCGGGCGCAGGGCGTAGCCACCGAGCGCGACCTGCGCGACTACTTCCGAATGGGCGTGGCCGAGACCAAGGCGCGGATCGCTGAACTGGTCGAGGCCGGCGACCTGATCCCGGTGAAGGTGAAGGGCTGGGAAAGCGGAGCCTATCTGCACGCCGGGGCGCGACGCCCGCGGAAGGTCAGCGCCAACGCCCTGCTCTCGCCGTTCGACAACCTGATTTGGTTCCGCGAGCGGACCGAGCGGCTGTTCGGGACCAAGGTGCGGCTGGAGATCTACACCCCGGCCCACAAGCGCGTGCACGGCTACTATGTCCTGCCGTTCCTGCAGGGCGAGGCGATCACCGCGCGGGTCGACCTGAAGGCCGAGCGCAAGAAGGGCCTGCTGATGGTCCAAGCCGCCCACGCCGAACCGGGCGCGAACGGGGCGACGCCGGCCCTGCTGGCCGACGAACTGAAGCTGATGGCCGGCTGGCTCGGCCTGGACCGCGTCGAGGTCGCGTCGAAAGGCGATCTGGCCGAGGCGCTGGAGAGCGCGCTCAGCTAGATTTTGGCGTCATCACCAGCCAAGGCGTGGCCTGATGCCGGAACTCCCAGACCGCCAGCAGCTGGTCGAGGTGGCCCGCGCCCTTGAGGAAATCCGGAAGCGGCAGGGTCTTGGGCTGCGGGTCCAGGCGGACGATGTCGTGGGTCGGCGAGAAGCGCTCGATCAGCCGGGCCAGGACGCCAGGCCGGTAGACGTCGTGGGTCTCGACGATCAGATCCATGCCGGCCAGGGCCGGCGACAGATCGGGCCGCAGCAGATCGTCTTCCGCGCCCTCGATATCGACCAGCACCAGGCAACGGCGATCCTTGAACGCCTCGAAGCCGTCGGGTGCGAACCGCTCGCCGATGATCACCCGCTCGGACACACCGTTCTTGGCGGCGAGGTCGGCGCAGGCGGCGCGGGCCGTCTCCTGGATGTCGAAGGCGTGAACGGTGACGCCCGGCATCATCCGCGCCAGCCCGACCGCGTAATAGCCCTCGGCGCAACCGACATCGATGACGCAGTCGAGCGACTTCTCAGCGAAGCGCTGAAGATGGGGATGCAGCTCGGACTCGTAGGTGCCGATCAGCCGCGGGGTCAGCGCCCCCTCGGTGGCGGAGGTGACGTAGTCCATGCCCGCGAACGGGCCCTGCATGATCTTGGCGCCGTACTGGCGAATGTAGGCGTTGGCGATGCCGCGCGAGCGCCAAACCGCGAGCACCCGCAAGGCCATGTTCAGTTCGCGCGGATCGGCCAGCGACGGCTCGCGGGCCAGCCGGTCGCGGAGCCACTGCACCACCTGCTCGATGTAGGTCATGCGACTCCCCCCAAGTCGATGGGTCCTTGGGGCATCTAACACCCACAGCGATACTTCTGTCAGCCTTCAGGCTGTTCCCTCGGCGACCGCGTGCAGGCGGGCGTAAGCGCCGCCCATCTTCACCAGGTCGGAGTGGCGCCCTTCCTCGACGATGCGGCCTTGGTCAAACACCAGGATCCGATCTGCGTTGCGCACAGTGGACAGGCGGTGGGCTATGACGATGGTCGTACGTCCGTTCATCAGTTCTTCCATCGCCGCCTGGACGTCGCGCTCGGTCTCCACGTCCAGCGACGAGGTGGCCTCGTCGAAAACTAGGATCGGCGCATCGGCCAGGAACGCCCGTGCGATCGCCACCCGCTGCCGTTCGCCGCCCGACAGCTTCACCCCGCGCTCGCCGACCAGCGTCCGATAGCCTTGGGGCAGCCTGGTGATGAACTCGTGGGCCCGCGCCCGGCGCGCCGCGAGCGCGACCTCCTCGGTCGTCGCGTCGGGACGGGCATAGGCGATGTTGTCGGCGATGCTCCGGTGGAACAGCGCCGGGTCCTGCGGCACCACGGCGATGGCGCGCCGAAGCGAGCCCTGCTGGACGCCGGCGATGTCCTGGCCATCGATCAAGATCCGGCCCTCGTCCAGGTCGTAGAGCCGCTGGACCAGCTTCACGAAGCTCGACTTGCCGGAGCCGGTTGGGCCGACCAGGGCGACACGCTCGCCCGGGCGGATGGTCAGAGAGAAGTTCTGGAACAGCGGTTCGGTCACCGACTTGTAGCGGAAGGTGGCGTTATTGAAGACCACTTCACCCAACTGACCGGCGAACGGCGCGGCGCCCGGGCGGTCGGCGACCTGGGGCTTGATCTCGGCGAAGCGGGCCACGTCCTCGACGTCGTCGAGCCCTTTCTGCAGCATGCGGACGTTCTCGCCGATGTTGCGCAGGTAGCCGCTCATCACCAGGAAGGCGGTGATGCCGAAGGCGACGTCGCCCGGGGTCGCCCTGCCCTGCGACCAGAGCATCAGCAACAGGCCAGTGAGCCCGCCCTGCAGCACCGCCAGCAGCATGTTCTGGATCAGCCAAAGGTCGGTGAAGCGGTTCCAGGTACGCACCACCGCCCCGCGCCATGACTCGGTGATTTCGCCGATGCGGGCGCTCTCGCGGGCCTCGGCGCCGAAGCTGCGGACCGTGGCGTTGCCGGTGATGGAATCGGCCAGCGCCCCCCCGATCCGCGAATCCAGGGCCACCGACCGTTGGTTCAGCGGCCGGCCGTATTTGGCCGTCAGGATGACGTTGGAGGCGATGTACAGACTGACGACGGCCAGCGAGAACAGCCCCACCATCGGCCAGCGGACGATCATCATGCCCGACAAGCCGATGAGCACGAGCAGGGCTGGACCTATCCACATGACGACGGCGTCGGAGACCATGTCGTAGCCCCACATCGCCCGCGACAGCCGCCGCACGGTGGCGCCGGCGAAGGCGTCGGCGTGCCAATCTGCGGAAAACGATTGGATGCGCGCGAAGCCCTCGTCGGTCATGTCGCGCATGTTCAGCGCGGCCAGCGGATTCCAGAACTTGTTGGCGATGTTCCGGACCACGGACAGCACCAGATAGAGCCCGACGAACACCGCCCAGGCGGCCCAGGCGACATCGGCCGCCTGGGGCCCTTCGGCCACCGCGTCCACCAGCCGGCCGGCGGCCAGCGGGATAGCCATGTCGGCGGCGATGGCCAGCAGCGTGAAGATTGTCATGCCGCTCAGCAATCCGGGCCGGCGCAGCCAAAAGCGCATGACGAAGCCGATGACCCTGTGGTTGGGGAGAGTCCTCTGCTTCTGGTCCTCGGCGTCTTCGTAGTGGTCGGTCACAGCTCGGTTCCTTCGGTCACGGCGTGCAGCCGCGCATAGAAGCCGCCCTTGTCGATCAGTTCGGCGTGGCGGCCTTCCTCGACGATCCGGCCTCGGTCGAAGACCAGGATCCGGTCGGCGCCGCGGATGGTCGAGAGCCGGTGGGCGATGACGATCGTCGTGCGACCGACCATCAGTTCCTCCATCGCCGCCTGGACCTGGCGTTCGGTCTCCACGTCCAGCGACGACGTGGCCTCGTCGAGCACCAGGATCGGGGCGTCGGCCAGGAAGGCGCGGGCGATCGCCACCCGCTGCCGCTCACCGCCCGACAGCTTCACGCCGCGCTCGCCGACCGGCGTCTCGTAACCGTTGGGCAGGCGGGCGATGAAGTCGTGAGCGCGGGCCCGCTTGGCGGCCAGCATCACCTCGTCCGCCGTTGCGTCGGGACGGGCGTAGGCGATGTTCTCGGCGATGCTCCGGTGGAACAGCGCCGGGTCCTGCGGCACCACGGCGATGGCGCGGCGCAGGCTGGTCTGGCTGACCTTGGAAATGTCCTGGCCGTCGATCAGGATCCGCCCGCCCTGAACGTCGTACAGGCGCTGGATCAGCTTCACGAACGTGGACTTTCCCGCTCCGGTCGGACCGACCAGAGCGATGCGCTCGCCCGGCGCCACGATCAGGGTGAAGCCCTCGTAGAGCGGCCGGGGCTGGTTGGCGTAGCCGAAGGTGACGCGGTCGAAGATCACCTCGCCGAGGTCGCCGCGGAACGGCCGAGCCTGCGCATCGTCGTTCAGTTGCGGCTCGGTGCGCATGTAGGTCGCCACGTCCAGCATGTCGTCCAGGCCCTTCTGGAGCATCTGGGTGATCTCGCTGAAGTTCCGCATGTAGCCGGCCATGACGATGAACGAGGTGATCGCGAAGGCCACGTCGCCCGGCGTCGCCTGGCCTTGCGCCCAGGCATGGACGAGGAAGCCGGTCAGGCCCGCCTGCAGGATGATCAGCAGCACGTTCTGGCCCAGGCCCACCACGTTGAAGCGGTCCCAGGTCTTGTTGACCGCCCAGCGCCAAGCGTCCGCCGTCTGCGCGAAGCGCTCGGCCTCGCGATCCTCGGCGCCGAAGCTCTTGACCGTCGGATTCGCGCCGATGGCGTCGGCTAGCGCCGCGCCGATCTCGGAGTCGAGAGCGGTGGAGCGCAGGTTGGCCGGGCGCACGAAGTGCACCGACATCAGAATGTTGTAGGCCGCGAATACGCCGATCACGACGGCTACGAACAGGCCGGCCAGCGGCCAGCGCAGGCCGAGCGAGATCGCCAGCCCGCCCAGCACCAGGACGGTCGGCAGCAGCATGGCGATCAGGGCGTCGGCGGCGCTGTCATAGCCCCACATGGCGCGGCTGACCCGCCGCACGGTGGCGCCGGCGAAGTTCGAGGCGTGCCAGTCGGACGAGAAGGCCTGCACGCGGGCGAAGCCTTCCTTGACCATCCGCGACATGATCCGGGCGTAGAAGCCGTTCATCACCCGGAACATGCTGGTCCGGGACATGTAGAACACGAGGTAGAGGCCCGAGAGCGAGGCCCAGGCGATCCAGGCCGCGTCGGTCACCTTCTCCGGACTGGAGACGGCGTTGATCAGGCCGCGGGTGGCCCAGGGGATCGAGAGGTCGCAAACCGTCGCCACCAGCCCGAAGCCGATGATCAGCGCGAACTTCTTCGGCTCGCGCATCCAGTGCCCAGCCATGAAGCCGAGCACCTGGCGGTTGGTCAGGGTTCGGGGACGGTCGAGGTCGTCGTCGAGAATGTCGGTCATAACGGATTTCACAAATCGGCCCGGCATGCCGCCGGGGGTAAATTGAGACATCGAGGGTGGGCGCCGGGGCCCATGGGGGAGCACGGACCCCGGCGCCGCTGCCGCGCCCCTAGACGGGTCGCCGGGCCTCGAAATTGAGTATCCGGCTCGACCGGCCGGGCGGCCGTCCGGGCTGGTGATCGGCGCCGACGGAGATGCACGAGAAGCCCGCCGCGGCGAGCGCCAGTTCGAACTCCTTCAGGCCCCAGAACCGGAAGGCCATGATCTCCAGCTCGGTCTCCACCAGCCGCCCGTCGCGCCAGCGCTCGTATCGGTCGTGGGTGACCCGGCGCTGGCGGACGAGATCGATCTCCACGGCTCGGCCCTCGATCCGCAGGACGTCGCCCGAAGGCGTCGTCCAGGTGCGGATGTCCGGCCGCTCGCTGGTGAGGTGGCCCAGCGGCATCAGGTCGATCAGCAGCCGCCCGCCGGGACGCAGGTGATCGAAGAACCGCTTCAGCACCGCCAGCGCCTCGGCGAAGTCATCCAGCAGGGTGAAGGTCCCGGCCGGCACGAGGATCGCCGCGAAGTCGTGGTCGTAGCCGAAGTCCTGGAACCGCGCCTGGCGGAGCGCGGGCGAAAGGCCGCGCGCGGCGCAGTGGCGGGCGCAGGAGGCGAGCATGTCGGCGGAGCGGTCGAAGCCCTCCACCTCCAGCCCGGCCTCGAGCAGCGGGATCAGCAGCCGGCCGGTTCCGACCCCGGCCTCCAGGATCGGGCCTTCGGTTCCAGCCAACCGCTCCAGATAGAACGGCACGTCGGGCAGCGAGCCCGGCGGTTTGTCGAGATCGTAGACCTCGGTGCACATCGCCCCGTAGCGATTGGGGTGCGGGGCGTTCGTCGGGACCGAAATGGGTTCGGCGATGGACATGTCGTCGTCTTTCGAGACGGACGGATTCCGCGCGTTGCGAAGGAGGAATCCGTGGAATCGGGGAACGCCAGGGCGGCGCGACGGATCGCGCGGGCTTGCTGACGATGGAGGTGCAGATCAGCCCGCTGGCGGGGCCGGGCGCGACCTAGTCGCGGAACCGTCCTGCGTAGGCGATCACGGCGACAAGCGGCATCTGCAGGCGATGATTTACAGCTTTCACGATGATCACCTCCCTATCAGATGGTTGTGGGGCCGGACGACGACGAGCCGCAACCTGCGCGCATGGATTTGCCCTGTCAATCACCATGACCGGTGTTATTTCACCCACATCGCAGAGTTGCAGGCGAGGAGTGGCCGCGGGGCCACAGGCGGAGTAAAGCCTGCGCATGACCGCCCAGCTCCCCGACGCCGCCCCCAGCAACTGGGTCGACCGCCACGCGCCCGCCGCCCTGCAGCCCTGGCTGAAGCTCGGCCGCTTCGACCGGCCGGCAGGCATCTGGCTGCTGATGCTGCCGGGCTGGCAGGGCGCGGCGCTGGCCGCCGCCATGGACGGCAAGCTGCCCGAGCCGCTGCTGCTGGCGAAAATCTTCATCGGGGCGGCTCTGATGCGGGCGGCGGGGTGTGCGTTCAACGACATCGTCGACCGCGACTTCGACGCCAAGGTGGCGCGCACCGCCATGCGGCCGGTGGCGTCCGGCCAGATCAGCGTGGCGCAGGCCTGGGGCTTCATAGTCGTCTGCAGCCTGGTCTCGCTGGGCTTGCTGCTCAGCATGACGCCGCTGGCGGTGGGCCTGGGGGTCGCTTCGCTGGCGCTGGTCGCCGGCTATCCGTTCATGAAGCGCATTACGTGGTGGCCGCAGGCGTGGCTCGGCCTGACCTTCAACTGGGGGGCGCTGCTTGGCTTCGCCGCGGCGACCGGATCCGTCAGCGCCTACGGCTGGTTGGCGGCGCAGGCCGGCGGCGTGGTCCCGGCCGAACAGCTGGAGATCGGACGCCTGACCCTGGCGGCGGCCCTTCTCTACGCGTCGGGGATCTTCTGGACCCTGGGCTACGATACGATCTACGCAATCCAGGATCTGGAGGACGACGCCCTGGCCGGCATCAAATCGTCGACCCGCCGCCTGGGTGCAAACGTCCAGAAAGGCGTGTTGGCCTTCTATGTGCTGAGCTTCGCGCTGGCGCTGGCGGCCGCCTGGGCCGGGGGCCTGGGGCCGCTGTTCCTGCCGCTGGCCGCGCTGTTCGGCATGCACCTGTCGCGGCAGGCGGCGCGCATCGACATCAATGACGGCCCGCTGGCGCTGGCGCTGTTCAAATCCAACCATCTGGCCGGACTGCTGCTGTTCCTGGCGCTGGCGGCTGGCGCCTGGAAAGGCCCCGTGGCGGGGTTCTAGACCGCCACGGGATCGGCCTCAGCCGAAGGCGGCTCGGCCGGCGCGCTCCGCTAGCGATGCTTCCAGCCGGGCGCTGGCGTCGTGCAGCACCTCGATCGCCTGATCGATCTCGCGGCGTTGGGCCTCGAAGGCCTTGATGCGCTCCTTGAACTTGCCCAGGGCCTGGGTGTTCTGGGCGATCAGATCGTCGTCGCGCTCATAGAGATCGAGGATGTCGCGGATCTCGGCCAGCGACAGGCCGACATGCTTGCCGCGCAGGATGAGGGTAAGCCGCGCGCGGTCACGATAGGTGTAGATGCGCGCCTGGCCTTCGCGGCTCGGCGACAGCAGGCCCTGCTCCTCGTAGTAGCGGAGCGCCCGCGGGGTCGTTCCGAACTCGCGGCAGAGCTGGGTGATCGTGAAGGTGGTCGCCGGACGGCGAAGCTTCTGGAGCATCATTACCTCCCTGATTTGTCTCTTATGTGCGGGGCTTGTTCCGCGCCCGTCAGGTCGAAGAGTTCCCCGACCTTACGTTCACGTCAATGCTGACGTTGGGTGAGCATTGCCGCACCCCTTCCTACGGCGTGAGGATGTCGAAAACAGGGAGGATGAGACGATGGGAGAGCTGGATTTCACCGGCCAGACCGTGCTGGTCGTCGGCGGATCGAGCGGGATCGGGAACGGCATTGCGCACGGCTTTAGGGAACGCGGCGCGGAGGTTCACGTCTGGGGCACCCGGGCAACCGCCGCCGACTATGCGGCCACGGAAGGCTCCGACCTCATGGGCTTGGCCTATGCGCAGGTCGACGTCGCGGACCGCGACGCCATCGCCGCCAACGCCCCGGACTTCGAGCGGCTCGACGTGCTGGTGCTTTGCCAGGGCACGGTGGTCTATCGCCGCGGTGAATTCGAGCGCGCCGGCTGGGATCAGGTCATGGCGGTCAACCTCGACAGCCTGATGGCCTGCGCGGCCAAGTTCCACGACATGCTGGCCGCCGCGAAGGGCTCGATCATCATCGTCAGCTCGGTCTCCGGCTTCCAGGCCAACCGCGGCAATCCCGCCTATGCGGCGTCGAAGGCCGGCGCGGTCAGCCTGACCAAGACGCTGGGACAGGCCTGGGCCGGCGACGGCATCCGCGTAAACGGCCTTGCCCCTGGCCTGGTCGACACCAAGCTGACCAAGGTCACCACGGAACACCCCGACCGCCTGCGCGGCGCCCTGAACCGGATTCCGCTCGGGCGAATGGGCGAGCCGGCCGACATGGCCGGCGCGGCGCTGTTCCTCGCCTCGCCGCTGGCGTCTTACGTCGTCGGCCAGACCCTGGTCGTGGACGGGGGGTTGAGCCTGTGAGCCGCCTCAGCCGATCGATGAAGGGCGCGCGGGTGCTGGTCACCGGCGCCGGGTCTGGCATGGGCCGGGCGACGGCCGAGGTGTTCGCAGAGGAAGGCGCGCACGTGGCGGTCACCGACCACGCCCTTGAGCCGGCTGCGGCGGTCGCCGACGAACTGGCGGCCCGCGGCCTCAGCGCGCGAGCCTGGAAGCTGGACGTGTCAGACGCAGCTGAAATCGCGGCCGTCGTGCCGATGATCGCAGGCGAGCTCGGCGGGCTGGACGCGGTGATCAACAACGCCGGCATATCGGCCTTCTCACCGATCGACAGCGACGGCTACGAGGCGGTTTGGGACCGCTCGCTGGCGATCCTGCTCAGCGCCCATCAGCGGGTGATCCGCGCCTCGCTGCCGTTCCTGCGCGCGTCCTCCGCCCCGCGGATCGTCAACATCGCCTCGACCGAGGCGCTGGGCGCGACGGCGATGGACAGCCCCTATGCCGCGGCCAAGGCCGGGGTCACCGGGCTGACGCGAGCTCTGGCGGTGGAGCTGGGCCGCGAGGGGATCACCGTCAACTGCATCTGCCCCGGACCGATCGCCACCGGCATGACGGCGGGCATCCCCGACGACCAGAAGGCGGTCTTCGCCAAGCGGCGCACGGCGCTCGGCCGTTACGGCCTGCCCGACGAGGTCGCGCACATCACGCTTAGCCTGTGCCTGCCGGCGGCGTCCTATATCACCGGCGTGACCATCCCGGTGGACGGCGGACTGATGGCGCGCAACGCCTGACGTCCGATTGACCGCATTGTTTGTATGACGTACAAATAATGCCATGTCGAACGTGCGACCCCTGAAGGCGACGCGTGCGGTCCGGGAGCCGGGCAAGCGGATGCGCTCGCGCCTGCTGGACGCGGCGGTGGAGCTGTTCAAAGACCAGGGGCTGGCGGGCGTGGCGGTGGCCGACATCGCCGCCGCGGCCGGGGCGTTTCCCAGCCAGATCACCTATTACTTCCGCACCAAGGAAGCGCTGTTCGTCGAGGCCGCCTGCCGCGAGGTGCTCTACGTTGCTCGCCAGGCCGAGGAGGAGGCCGCCCGCGCCGCGACGGGACCCGACTACAACCGCGTGCTGGTCGAGACCGTCATCGGATCGCCGGGCTTGGCGTTGTTCATTGAGGCGCTGTCTCTGACCCGCCGCCGGCAGGATCTGGCCCCACAGGTCGAACGCACCTTCGAGCGCCTGCACGCCCAGGGCGACCGCGCCTATGCCGAGACGAAAGCGGCGCGCGGATGGAGCGGCGGCGATGATCCCGCCGTCACCGCCCGCCGATTCTGGACCCTCGCGCTGGGCGTGACCCTGCGCGACGGAGCGACCGGCGCCACGACCCAGGAAGCCGTCGATGAGATGCTGGCCCTGCTGCGGCTCGGCTCGGGAGGAGGAGAAAACTGATGGCCGCAGCCGCCCGCCTTGCGCCCAAGGACTTCTTCACCGACCAGGAATGGGCGCCGATCTCGGCCCGTTCATACTGGCGCGGTCCGGCGATGATCGCCCATGCCTGGGCGCTGATCATCGCCGCCGGCGCCATGGTGGTCATCTGGCCGCTGACCCTGCCGCTGGCGGTGATGATCATCGGCACGCGCCAATTGGGACTGGCCATTCTCATGCATGACGCCGCGCACGGCGCGCTGCACAAGAACCTCAGGGTCAACGACTTCATCGGCGAGTGGCTGACGCCCGGCGGCCTGCACCGCTATCGCCCCTATCACCTGACCCACCACCGCTTCGCGCAGCAGGGCGAGGATCCGGACCTGGTGCTGTCAGCGCCGTTCCCGATCACGCCGCTGTCGCTGCGGCGCAAGATCATCCGCGACCTGACCGGCCAGACCTTCTTCAAGCAGCGGTTCGGCGCGTTCGTCGCCAAGCTGAAGATGCGCAAGGCCGGACAACCGATGCTGCCGATCATCGTCCAGGAGATCAAAGACAAGCGCCGCTGGCTCGGCTTCGGTCTGGCGGTGACGGCCGCCGGCGCGCCGTTCGGGCTGTGGTGGATCTGGCCGGTGCTGTGGGTGTTGCCGCAGGCGACCTGGCTGCCGCTGGTCACCCGGCTGCGCAACATCGCCGAGCATGCCTGCATCGACGTGGGCGAGCCCGACCCGATGCGCCAGGCGCGCACTACCCAGGCGAACTTCCTCGAGCGGCTGCTGATCGCGCCCTACTACGTGAACTATCACTGCGAGCATCACATGTTCATGCATGTGCCTTGCTACAACCTGCCCCGGGTGCACCGCGCGCTGCGCGCAAAAGGCGTCGACGAGCGCATGCTGATCGAACCGGGCGGTTACCTGAAGGTGCTGAAGCTGGCCTCGTCGAAGGCGGCCTAGAGGCCGGCCTTCTTCCGCGCCGACCGGAGCTGGAAGGCGAGAAACAGCAGCACGACGCCAAACACCAGGCCATAGATCCCGAGCCACCAGGTCAGCACCACTCCGCCAGCCATCGGCGCCAGGATCAGAACAATCCCGAACAGCAGCGACACCACCGCCGAGAAGGCCAGCCATCCGCGCGCCGGCGCCGGCCCGCGGCGCATCGCCGTCACCAGCTTCACGCCGCCGGCGAACAGCGCCCAAACCGCGACGATGAGGACGAAGGTGATCATGCCGAGGCCCGGCATGAAGAACAGGATCAGGCTGGCCAGAATATTGGCTATCCCTTCGACCGCCAGCAGGCCCCAGGAGTGGCGCTCGCGCATCGCCCGAAAGGCGCTGGCGATAGACAGGAAGCCGTCCGCCATCAGGTAGATCGAGAACACCAGCACCAGCGACAGCGCCGTCGCCACCGGCGCGAAGATCGCCAACAGTCCGAACAAAATCCCGACGACGCCGCGCAATGCGATCGCCTGCCACGAGACGCCTTCGAACATCGAGGTCAGCACCGGGTTGGGGGAACGCAATCCTTGATCTGTCGTCATGGCCTTCTCCCGCTTGGAGGGAAAAAGGCGAAACCTGGGCGTTCGGTTCCCGCCAATCGCGGCGCGCGCGCTTCGCTCGCGCATGCTAGGGGGCGCGGGTGATCATCCAGACCTTCGAAGGCCGCCGCGCCTTCATCCTCGAAAACACCCGCATCCAGCCCCCGCCGCACACGCCGGAGCTGAACCTTCACCTGGCCGACGAGGTGACGCCGATCTGGCGTCTGACCGAGGAGGCGCTGGCCGAAATCGGTCTGCCGCCGCCGTTCTGGGCCTTCGCCTGGGCCGGCGGCCAGGCCTTGGCGCGTTATGTCCTCGACCACTCGGACGAGGTGGCGGGCAAGCGGGTCCTCGATTTCGCCTCGGGTTCGGGCATCGTCGGCATCGCCGCGATGCGGGCCGGCGCCGGCCACACCTTGGCCACCGACATCGACCCGTTCTGCGGGGCCGCGCTGGCCGTGAACGCCGAACTCAACGACGTGCGGATCGACTTCACCGACCAGAACCTGCTGGACGCTCCGCCGCCCGACGTCGACGTCATCCTGGCCGGCGACATCTGCTACGAGAAGCCTCTGGCCGACCAGGTCATGAACTGGCTGGCCGCCGCGCACGTGCGTGGGACCCGGGTGCTCATCGGCGATCCAGGCCGCAGCTACTTCCCGCGCGTCGGGCTGGAGAAGCTGGCCGAATACGAAGTGCCGACCACGCGCGAACTCGAAGACCGCGAGGTGAAAAAGACCGCGGTGTGGACTCTGCCGGCCTGACCGGCGAGATTGGAACGAATTGAGAACTGAGGTAGCGGAGAGCGTCATGCGCGAAGACGGCAAGATCGACTATGTGGAGCTGCCGGGCGGCGACCTCGTCGCCACCAAGAGTTTCTACCAGTCGGCCTTCGGCTGGACCTTCACCGATTATGGCCCCAGCTACGCCGCCTTCGAGGAAGGCCTGGACGGCGGGTTCGACGCCGACGCCGTGGCCCAGGCCGAGAAGCCGCTGGTGGTCCTCTACGCCCATGACCTGGAGGCCATGGCCGCCAAGGTGCAAGCCGCCGGCGGGGCCGTCGTCAAACCGATCTTCAGCTTCCCAGGCGGCCGGCGCTTCCACTTCCGCGACCCGTCGGGCAACGAACTGGCGGTCTGGTCGGAGAGCTAAGCCGTCGCCGAACCATCACGCGCACCGACTATCGTCGCGTTCAGGACGATGGCGCGCGGGCCGGCATAAGCTGCGGCGAGCGCCGGACGCGATATCCTCAGCGATATCGTCGCCGACTAGGTCAGTTGCGAGATCATGGTCGGATCGCAGGTCGTGGCGAGCGCCACACCCGCACGATCTTTGGCGAGCGGCAGGAGCCCTTCATGCGCGCTGGCCGAAGGCAAGGTCATCGCGTAGCAGGCCTCGGCCGGGCCGCTCATCGCGCCCAGCAGCCGGACCATGTCCTGCTCAATAATCCAAGTTTCGGCGGCGATTTCGTCGGGCGACGCCTGCTGGCCCGCCATCTGGCTGAACGCCAGAACGGCAAGCAACGCCGCCGACGCCGCCAAGGCGTCGATTGTTCGCATGTCTATCCCCAAAGCCGGCATATAGCCGAGCCACCCCGCAAAGGGCAATCGAACGGGCACGGAAAGTCCCTGCGACAAGGTTGGAACGGCCCGCAGAACCAGCGCGCGCAAGGCAAACTTCACCTTATAGTGCCGCGTCGCCGAGCATCGATTTGTGGAGTTCCCATGCGCCGCCGCACCTTCCTCGCCGCCCTGCCCGCCACGGCCCTCGCCGGCGGCGCGATGGCGCAGAGCCGCGCCGACAATCCCAACCGCGACCGGCCCGACGTTCACGGCGGCGACCGCATCGACGGCGCGACCTTCGCCTCGCGCAGCGCCGCCTGGGGCGCGAACGGCGCTGCGGCGACCGCTCACCCGCTGGCCAGCATGGCCGCGCTCGACGTCCTGCGGCTGGGCGGATCGGCGGTGGACGCGGCGATCGCGGCCAATGCGGTGCTGGGCCTCGTCGAGCCCATCGCCTGCGGCATCGGCGGCGACTGCTTCGTCATGGTCTGGGACCCGAAGACCCGCCGGGTCGAGGGGCTGAACGGTTCCGGCCGCAGCCCAAAGGGCCTGTCGCTGGAAACGGTGCGCGGCCGGGCCAAGAACGGCCTGACCCCCCCCTACGGCGCAGTGTCGGTCAGCGTCCCTGGCGCAGTCGACGCCTGGTGGACCCTGCACCTGCGTTACGGGAAACTGCCGTGGAAGGACCTGTTCGCCCCGGCGATCATCTATGCCGAAGAGGGGCACGCGGTGTCCCAGAACGTCGCCTACTACCTTGACCGCTCGCTCAAAAACTTCTCGCGTCCGACGGCGGGTATCGAGGAGGTGGAGAACTTCAGGAAAGTCTGGGCGCCGGACGGCCGCACGCCGAAGGAAGGCGAGGTCTTCAAGAACCCGGCGCTGGGCCGCACCTATCGCCAGATCGCCGCCAATGGGCGCGACGGGTTCTATGGCGGCGAGGTCGCCCAGACCATCGAGACCTATTTCAAGCGGATCGGCGGCTGGATGACCAAGGCCGATCTGGCCGCCCACCACGCGCGCTGGGACCCGCCGCACAAGGTCAACTACCGCGGCGTCGATGTCTGGGGCCTGTCGCCCAACAGCCAGGGCCTGGCGACGCTGCAGATGCTCAACATCATGGAAACCTTCGACTTCAAGGCGATGGGCTTCCAGTCGGCGGCGGCGATCCATCATGCCGTCGAGGCCAAGCGCCTGGCCTTCGAGGACCGCGCCAAGTTCTACGCCGACCCCGACTTCTTCGAGGTCCCGACCGAATGGCTGCTGTCGAAGGAGTATGCGCGCGAACGCGCCAAGCTGATCTCACCCGGCAAGATCCTGACGCCGGTTTTCCCCGGCCAGGCGCCGAGCCGCGGCGACACCACCTACTTCACCACCGCCGACAGGAACGGGATGATGGTTTCGATCATCCAGTCGAACTATCGCGGCATGGGCTCGGGCCTGTCGCCCGACGGCTTGGGTTTCATGTTCCAAAACCGCGGCGAGTTGTTCGCGCTGGAGGACGGCCACCCCAACATCTATGCGCCGGGCAAGCGGCCATTCCAGACCATCATCCCGGGGTTTGCGACCAAGGGCGAGGATCCCTGGCTGTCGTTCGGGGTGATGGGCGGCGACATGCAGCCCCAGGGCCAGGCGCAGATCATCTCCAACATGGTCGACTTCGGCCTCGGCGTGCAGGAGGCCGGCGACAGCCCGCGCTGGCGCCACGGCGGCTCGAGCGAGCCGACCGGCGAGGCGCAGAAGGGGATCGGGGTGCTCAACCTTGAGAGCGGCGTGCCGGAGGCGACCAAGGCGGCGCTGGCGGCCATCGGCTGGAACCTCGCGCCCGATCCCGGCGGCTATGGCGGCTACCAGGCCATCGAACGCTGGCCCGGCCGCTACGCGGCGGCGACCGAGATGCGCAAGGACGGCGTAGCGTTGGCCTACTGATGGCGCCGACCTTCTTCGAGACGCCCGAGGCGTTCCGCGCCTGGCTGGAAGAAAACCACGAGACGGCGATCGAGCTCTCTGTCGGCTTCCGCAAGAAGGTTACGGGCCAAGCCTCCATCACTTGGCCGCAGGCCGTCGACCAGGCGCTGTGCTTCGGCTGGATCGATGGTGTTCGCCATTCGATCGACGAGGATAGCTACCGCATCCGCTTCACGCCCCGGCGTCCAAAGGGGATCTGGAGCCAGATGAACATCCGCAGGATCGAGGAGCTGCAGGCCTTGGGCCTGGTTCATCCTGCGGGACTGGCCGCGTTCGAGGCGGGTAAAGGCCGCACGAACGAGTACTCGCATGAGCGGGGCGCACAGGTCTTCTCCGAGGCCGAGACGGCGAAGTTCCAGGCGAATGCGCCAGCCTGGGCCAACTTCCAGGCCTTCCCGCCGTCGTATCGCAAAGTCGCCATCCACCGCGTGGTCAGCGCCAAGGGAGCCGAAACCCGCGCCAGGCGGATGACGATCCTGATTGACGCTTGCGCGGATGGGGTGAAGCTGGTCTCGGCGACCAAGAGGCAAGCGTGATGACCCCCGATGAAGTCCGCGAACTGGTGCTGGCGTTTCCGGGCGCCGAAGAGGGGACATCCTACGGCCAGCCGTCGTTCAAGGTGAACGGCAAGTTCTTCACCCGGCTGCGTGGCGAGGACCAGAGCCTGGTGCTGCTCGACGTCGGCCACGATGAGCGCGAGATGCTGATGGAGGCCGCACCGGCGACCTTCCACATCACCCCGCACTACAAGGACTATCCCAGCGTCTTGGCGAGGATCGAGAGTCTTCATCCCGGATCGCTGCAGAACTTCCTGGATCGCCGTTGGCGCAAGATCGCGCCGAAGAAGCTCATCAAGGCCCGCGACGCAGGCGCCTGAGCGCCCTACGGAAGATTTCGTGGAACGGAGATGGCGCGCAGCCGCTCAGAGGGGCGATGGTCCGCGCACTTCGCGACGCCAACGGACAGGAGATCCCCATGGCCCAGCCGAAACCGCTCGAACGGTTTGAGTTCGAGGAAACCGACGAGGGCTATCTGCTGACGGTCGCCGGCGCTGGCGGCGAGCCGGTCGCGCTTGAGGTCTCGCCAGACCAGATGGACGCCATCATCGACGCCCTGAACGAGGTCCTGGGCGGGGACGACGACTTCGACGATGACGACGACTGAACCCTACGGGTCGCCAGGCCGGTCTGCACCTGGGCTGAAGCCTGAGCGAGGGTCGCGATAGCAGTCCGAGCGTGATGGCCTGCTTGACCATCCGGACGTTGCCAGCTTGAGCGCCGCCCGCTTCCAGAGCGGCGGCCTCCAGGCGCTTCTGAAGACGCGCGACGTCGGGAGGACTGGCTGCGTCGATGTCCCCGACCCGCACGAAGGCAGAGCCGTATCCGGCGGGAGGGGCGACCGCGGCGCCCGCGACCATGGCGAGCGCAGTCGAAACTTTTGAGCACGGCGTTTCGCTACCGCCAAAGTAAGTCGCAGCGGCGAGGGACGGCAGCCTCGTCGCGCACAACGCTTGACAGATATGGGGTTTGCGGCCGCCGCACCATTGAAAGCCGGACGCCTAGAACTCGTCTTCCATCGCCGAGCGGAACTGCTCGAAGATCTCGGCGGCGCGTTCGTTGCTCGGCTGCTCCGGCTCCGGAGCAGGCTGCGGCGCGACCGCGCCGACCAGCCGGCCCGCCACCGCGCCGTTCTGGACCAGAAGCAGTTCCTCGCCCTCCCCTACGGCGACGAGCAGTTGGGCGAGCTTGGGCGGGAGATCGTCGAGGTCGATGCGTTTCATGACCCTCCGATTTTATCGGCGGCGTGCAGGTGACACCAGACCCGCCCCGCCTTTGCGGCACTGGAGCAGGTTGCGGGCGGAAAACCGCTTCGCACTTTTCCTCAACCCGATCTAGACCAAACGACAGCACGAATGGAGAGCGCATGGCCTATCGGTCGCTGAGGGATTTCATCGCCAAGCTGGAAGCGGCGGGCGAGTTGGTGCGGGTCAGCGAACCGGTCTCCAGCGTGCTGGAGATGACCGAGATTCAGCGCCGCTTGCTGGCGACCGGCGGGCCCGCGGTGCTGTTCGAGAACGTGATCCGCGCCGACGGCGAGCGCTCGACCATGCCGTGCCTGGTCAACCTGTTCGGCACCGTCAAGCGGGTGGCCATGGGCGTGACCCTGGAGGGCCAGGAGCGCACCACCGCCGGGGAACTGCGCGAGGTCGGCGAACTGCTGGCCTTCCTGCGCAGCCCCGAGCCGCCGCGCGGCCTGAAGGACGCCTTCGAGATGCTGCCGCTGGCGAAGACCGTGATGTCGATGCGTCCGGCCACGGTGAAGAAGGCGCCGGTGCAGGAGGTCGTCTGGACCGGCGACCAGATCGACCTAACCAAGCTGCCGATCCAGACCTGCTGGCCAGGCGAGCCCGCGCCGCTGATCACCTGGCCGTTGGTGGTGACCAAGGGCCCGTCGGACGAGCGCGAGGACGACTACAACCTCGGCATTTACCGCATGCAGGTGCTCGGGAAGGACAAGACCATCATGCGCTGGCTGGCGCACCGCGGCGGCGCCCAGCATCACCGCCGCTGGAAGGCGGCCGGCAAGCCCGACGCCCTGCCTGCCGCGGTGGTGATCGGCGCCGATCCCGGCACCATCCTGGCCGCCGTGACGCCGGTGCCCGAGACGCTGTCGGAGTATCAGTTCGCCGGCCTGATGCGCGGCGCCAAGGTCGACCTGGTCCAGGCCAAGACCGTACCGCTCCTGGTCCCGGCCCAGGCCGAGATCGTCATCGAAGGCCACGTCATGCTGGACGAGTACGCTGACGAAGGTCCCTACGGTGATCACACCGGCTACTACAACTCGGTCGAGCAGTTCCCGGTATTCAAGGTCAGCGCCATCACCATGCGCAAGGACCCGATCTACCTGACCACCTTCACCGGCCGTCCGCCGGACGAGCCCAGCGTGCTGGGGGAGGCGCTGAATGAGGTGTTCATTCCGTTGCTGCGCCAGCAGTTTCCGGAGATCATCGACTTCTGGCTGCCGCCTGAGGGTTGCTCGTACCGGATCGCCGTGGTCTCGATGAAGAAGGCCTATCCCGGCCACGCCAAGCGCGTGATGATGGGCGTCTGGAGCTTCTTGCGGCAGTTCATGTACACCAAGTGGGTGATCGTCGTGGACGACGACATCAACGCCCGCGACTGGAAGGACGTCATGTGGGCGCTGTCGACCCGCATGGATCCGGCCCGCGACATCACCCTCGTCGAGGGCACCCCCATCGACTATCTCGACTTCGCCTCGCCGGAGAGCGGCCTCGGCTCGAAGATCGGCCTGGACGCGACCAACAAGTGGCCGCCCGAGACCCATCGCGAATGGGGCGAGAAGCTGGGCATGGACGAAGCCACGGTGAAGGCCGTCACCGAGAAGTGGGCGCGACTGGGACTGCCCGGCGGCGGAGCAGAGGTCTGACCTCACGAAGGACGTGACCGGGGCAAGCCTTGCCCTTTGCATGAATCCAAGTCCAACTGCGCGCCTTCGCGGGGGCGAAAGAGGGACAATCGAGTATGGACGCCGTGACATCCGGCCACGCCGCGGCCCTATGGGTCGGGCTGCACCTGATCCTGCTGCTGGCGCTGTCGCTGCTGGTCGTGCGCCAACGCCGACGCCACAAGGTGGCGCTGGGCGACGGCGGAGTGCCGGAACTGGCCCAGGCGATCCGCGCCTTCGGCAATGCGACCGAATACGTCCCCGCCGCCATGGTCGGCATCGCGGTGCTGGCCATGGTGGACGCGCCGCCGCTGGCGGTGCACCTGACCGGCCTTCTGTTGTTCGTCGGACGGGGCCTGCACGCCTTCGGGCTGTCACGCAGCGGCGGCGCCTCGTTCGCCCGCTCGATCGGGGTCACCCTCACCTGGCTGGCCTATGTCTTCGCCAGCGTCGCCCTGCTGTTCTACGCCATCGCGTGAGCCGCCGCTTGCCGCGGGGCGCACATCCCGCCATATGGCCTTGATGGATGAAAACCTCCTCGCCGATGTCGTTTCCGCCGCGCTGAAAGCCGGCGCCGACTCCGCCGAAGCCGTCGGGGCGCAGCGCGCCGCCCTCGGCATCAATGTCCGCATGGGCGAACTGGAAGAGGTGGAGCGCGAAGAGAGCCGCGATCTCGGCCTGCGGGTCTTTGTCGGCCAGCGACAGGCGACCGTTTCCGGATCGGACATCTCGCCCGAGGCCCGCGCTAAACTGATCGAGCGCGCCGTGGCGATGGCCAAGCTGGCCCCCGAAGATCCCTATGCGACCCTCGCCCCCAAGGAGCGTCTGGCCCGGGGCCCGTTCCCCGACCTGGACCTTTACGATCCGCAGGAACCGTCTCCGGAATCGCTCGAGGAAGTCGCCCGCGCGGCCGAGGACGCCGCCCGCGCCAACCCCAAGATCACCAATTCCGACGGCGGCTCCGCCTCCGCCTCCTCGTCGCATTGGCGGCTTGTAACTTCGGAGGGCTTTTCCGGCGTCTATCAGGCCTCGGCCTTCTCGATCACCGCTTCGGCGATCGCCGGCGACGGAGAGACCATGGAAAGCGGCTACGACGGCCGTTCGGCCCGCTGGCGTGGCGATTTGCCGAGCGCTCAGTCGATCGGCGAAGAGGCCGGCCGCCGCGCCGCTCAGCGCCTCGGCGCGCGCAAGATCGACTCCACGACCGCTCCGGTGATTTTCGAGAACCGCGTGGCCATGTCGCTGATCAGCCCGCTGATCGGGGCGATCGCCGGCCCGTCGATCGCGCGCGGCACCTCATTCCTGAAGGACAAGCTGAACGCCCAGCTCTTCGCCAAGGGCGTGAACATCATCGACGATCCCCACAAGGTCCGCGGCCTCGGATCCTCGCCGTTCGATGACGAGGGCGTCGCCAACCGCCGCTGGGCGCTGATCGAGGACGGCGTTTTGACCACCTGGCTGATGAACACCTCATCGGCCCGGCAGCTGGGATTGGAGACGACGGGCCACGCCTCGCGCGGGCTGGCCGGCGCGCCCGGCGTGTCGACCACCAACCTGACCGTCGAGCCTGGCGCGCAAAGCCAGGCCGAACTGATCGCCGAGGCTGGCAAGGGCCTGCTGATCACATCGATGTTCGGCCCGTCGCTGAACGGCAACACCGGCGACTGGTCGGTCGGCTGTTCGGGCTTCTGGTTCGAGAACGGCGAGCTAGCTTATCCGGTCGCCGAGATCACGGTCGCCGGCAACCTGATCGACATCTACGGCCGGCTGGTGCCGGGCTCCGACCTGGAGATCCGCGGCTCGGCCAATTCGCCGTCGCTGCTGGTCGACGGACTGGCCATCGCCGGGCGCTGATGACGGACCCGGCCCAGGACCTCGAACTGATCACCCAGGCGGCGTTCGACGCCGGAGTGCTGGCCCAGAAGCTGCGCCGCGAGGGCCTTGAGACCGCCTACAAGGAAGGCGACTCGCCTGTCACCAACGCAGACCTCGCCACCGACGCGCTGATCAAGCAGATGCTGACCAGCGCTCGACCCGACTATGGCTGGCTGTCCGAAGAGACCGCGGACGACCCGGTTCGCCGCTCGCGCCGACGGCTGTTCGTGGTCGATCCAATCGATGGGACCCGCGCGTTCATCAAAAGCCGCCCCTGGTGGGCCGTGTCGATCGCCGTGGTCGAAGACGACAAGCCGATCGCCGGCGTGGTGTTCGCCCCGGACCTCGACGAGACTTACCGCGCGACGGCCGGCGGAGGCGCGTCGCTGAACGGCCAGTTGATCCGCGCCTCGCAGGCCGACACGGTCGAGGGCTGCGGCATGGTCGGCGATGCGCGGATGTTCGCCCATCCGGCCTGGCCGACGCCTTGGCCCCAGATGCGCATCGAGGCGCGCAACTCCACCGCCTATCGCCTGTGCGTCATCGCCGCAGGCGCGTTCGACGCCACCATGGCGCTGGTCGCCAAGTACGACTGGGACCTGGCCGCCGCCGACCTCATCGCTCGTGAGGCGGGCGCCTTCGTGGGCGATCACCGAGGGCAGCCGTTCGTGTACAATGGCGTAAAACCTGCACAACCGAGCCTAGTTTGCGCCGCTCCGCGCCTGGCCCCATTGATCCTTGAGCGCGTACGGCATATCGACCTACCCAACTGACCATTTTGGGGAACATCATGCCCGAGAAGCAGCTTCTACACCTAGTCATCGGCGGAGAACTTGAGGATCTGGAGCACAACACGTTCCGTGATCTTACCAAGATCGACCTTGTCGGCGCCTATGCCAGCCACGGCGAGGCGGTCGCCGCCTGGCGCCGCAAGGCGCAGGAAACCGTCGACAACGCGCTCATGCGCTATTTCGTGATCCACGCCCACAAGCTGCTCGATCCCGACAAGGATCCGCAGGACGATTAGAGCGGACGTGCAGCCTCCTCCTCGGGGGAGGCTATTCGCGCTTCAGGATGCCTTCGGTGAGCAGCCGGCCCCACATCTGGGCGCGGAAGTCTGCCTTGATCGCCGCCTCGTCGTAGGCCGGACTGTCGACCCAATCCAGGAAGCTCTGCCCCTTGGGCTCGCCCTCGGCCAGATAGCGCTCGAAGGTGTAATCCAGCACCCCGGTCTTGCCCTGCTTCACATGCAGGTAACGGATGTGCAACTGGTCCAGGGCTTCGCGGATCGGCAGGCCCTTGCGGAAGTGCATGTAGAACACGCTCATGATGCCGGCCCGATCCGCGCCGGACTTGCAGTGCATCAGCGCCGGGTACTCGATCGTCTCGAACAGTTCCTTGGCGCCATGCACGCGCGCGCGGCTAGGCACCTCGCGCGAGGTGATGGTGAAGTCGACCATCTTCAGGCCCAGGCGCTTGCAGGCGTCCTTCTCCAGCGCATGGAAGCTGGCGTCGAACCCGCCGCGCAGATTGATCACCGTCTTGATGCCGCGCTTCTTCCACTCGGCCAGTTGATGGGGCCACGGCTGATTGGTGCGCACCAGCTCGTCGCTGATCCAGTGGGCGTTGGAGAAGCCCAGGCGCAGGTAGGCGTGATCCTTCCAGAGATAGTCCAGAAGGGCGGCGATGCGCCCCTTGGGCGTGGTGAGGTCGAAATCGGCCAAGCGAGCTTCCTGCATTGCGCGCGCCTAGATAGGCGGTTCGAGGCGGCAGCGGAAGCCAGGCGCGACGTCTGGTCCTAGGTCACGGCTTCAGCACAGCGGTGAAGCCAGCGACCTTGCCGCTGCTGGGCATCAAGGCGCAAGTGAAGGTGAAGTCGCGCCAGGCCGAACCCGAGCGCACCTGCCCCGCGCCCGTCAGGCTGCGGGTGCTGACCAGGGTCAGGGTCTTGGGATCGTCGGTGCCCAAGAACACCCGGTCGGCGTTGGGCACCTGCTTCTTCAGCGCCGGCAAAGCGGCGGGCCGGCAGATCACCTCCGCGACCTTCTTGGTATTGCTCCATTTGTTCGCCAGGCGCCGTTCCTCGGGCGTCTTCAGCGCAGCGATCGACTTGGCGATCGCGATGTTCTGAGCCCGCGACAGCTCCGGCTCGCCGCCAAGCACGGTCGGGGGCGCGGCCGGCGGCGTCGCGACCGTCGTTGAGACAGGCGCAACCTTGACCAGCGGCGTCGCGGATGCGGCCTTGGCGGGCGTCGGGGCGGCCGGCTTGGCGACAGGCGCTGCGGGCGCGGCCGGCGTCGGCTGCGCGGCGGCGACCGCCGGTGCGAGCGCAAGGGCCAAGGCGAATGCGACGGTGCGCATAACAGTCTCCATATGGGGTGCGGATCGCCGCTGCGCCCGTCATACCGGGCCTGGATCGGCGGCGCCCCTCGGTTTCACCCGGACCGACACCATATGCCGCCTTTGCGTCGGGCCAAGACGCCTTCTTGACTTCCCCGCGCCGAGAGCCGACCCCAGGACCGATGAGCGAGCCCGCCGCCGAACTTTCCACCCGCGCCGTCGTCGCCCGTATCGCGCGCGTTTACATGGCGCCGCGCTGGAAGGGCTGGACCGTGGCCATGATCGCGGCCATCGCGGTGGCCTATCTGAGCGCCAGCCTGATCCAGATTCTGGAGCCGGCTATCAACGACCTGCTGGTCAACCACAAGCCCGGAACCCTGCTGGCGGTGCCGCTGACTATCGCCGGTCTCGCGCTGGCCCGCGGCCTGTCGCAGGTGATCCAGGCGACTCAGGTCAACCGCATCGGCAATGAGGTCGTCGGCCAGGTCCAGGTGCAGCTGTTCGGCAAGCTTGTGCGCGCCGATCTGGCGCGGCTGCGGGCCGGTCACACTGGATCGTTCGTCTCCTCCGTGCTCTACGACGCGGGCCTGATCCGCGAGGCCGCGACGGCAGGCGTCATCAACTACACCCAGCACCTGCTGACCGTGATCGGGGCGATCATTGTTATGGTCAGCAACGACCCGGTGCTCTCTCTGACCCTGGTGGTGGCCGCGCCGCTCTCAACCTGGGTCATGCGCCGGTTCTCCAAACGAACGGTCAAGGCCACCAAGGGCGCCATGGCCGAGACCTCGGCGCTCTCGACCGCGATCATGGAGAGCCTCGACGGCGTGCGGGTCGTGAAGATCGAGAACCGCGAAGCCTACGAGGAAGAGCGTGTCGCGGAGGTCGTCAAGCGCCGTCAGAAGTTCCTGGTCAAGGGCGCCAACGCGCGCGCGCGCGCCGCGCCAGCGACCGAAACCCTGATGACCCTGATCACCGCCGGCGTCATCGCCTATGCCGGCTGGCGTTCGCAGTCAGGCGGCATGAACGTCGGGGCCTTCGTCGCCTTCATCGGCGCCCTGGGGCTGGCGTCGCAATCGCTGCGCCAGCTCGCCAACCTGCAGACCGTGATGGCTGAGGGGCTGTCGGCCGCCCGTCGGCTGTTCGCCGCGCTCGACGTCGAACCCGAGGTCCGCGAACGCCCCGGCGCCAAGCCGCTGGTGATCACCGACGGCACCGTCGCCTTCGAGGATGTCGGCTTCGCCTACGGCGCCGAGGATCGCCCCGCGCTGCAAGGCGTCAGCTTCGAGGTTCGCCGCGGCGAGACCGTCGCCCTGGTCGGCCCGTCCGGCGGCGGCAAGACCACGATCCTCAACCTGATTCCGCGCTTCTACGACGCCAGCAGCGGCAAAGTGACGATCGACGGCGTTGACGTGCGCGACGTGACCCTGGCCTCGCTGCGCGACCACGTCGCCCTGGTCACCCAGGAGCCGTTCCTGTTCGACGAAACCATCCGCGCCAACATCGCCTATGCCCGGCCCGGCGCCACGCAGGAGCAGGTGATCGAAGCGGCCAAGGCCGCCGCCGCGCACGAGTTCATCAACGCCCTGCCCGACGGCTACGACACCCTGGTCGGCGAGGCCGGCGCGCGGCTGTCCGGCGGCCAGCGCCAGCGCATCGCGATCGCCCGCGCCTTCCTCAAGAACGCTCCGATCCTGCTGCTGGATGAGGCCACCAGCGCGCTTGACACTGAGAGCGAGGCCCAAGTCCAGATGGCGCTGTCGCGACTGATGCATGGACGCGCCACGATCCTGATCGCGCATCGGCTGTCGACCGTCCGCGGCGCCGACCGCATCTATGTCATCGAGAAAGGCAAGGTCGTTGAAACCGGCGACCATGCGAGCCTGATCAAAAGGCGGGGCCTTTACGCCCGGCTGGCCAAGAGCCAGGACCTCGACATGGAAGCTGCGCTTTGAAAAACCTGTTGCGTAACCCCGGCGTCCAGACGTTCCTGAGCTGGCTGCTGTGGCTGCACCTGGTCGTCACGCTGAAGAGCCGGCGTTGGACGCACGACAACCTAGCCTGCGTGGAGCCGATCCTGCAGGACGGCAAACCCGCGGTGGCGCTCTTCTGGCACGGCAGCATCCCACTGTGCCTGGGCTTGGCGCCCGTCTGGTGGCGGCGCGACAAGGTGCGTTGCATGGTCTCCCCGTCCGCCGACGGCGAGTTCATCGCCCAGGCGCTGTCGCGGGCCGGCTTTCCGGCCATCCGCACCTCCTCCGCCAAGAAGGGCGACACCACCAAGGCCCGCCAAGCCGTCGCGGCGATCCGCGAAGCGATGAACTGGGTCAATGACGGCGGGGTCCTGATCGTGACGCCGGATGGTCCGCGCGGTCCGGCCGAGGTGATCGCGCCCGGCTCCCTGCAGATCGCCCGCAAGACCGGCGCGCCGATCTACCTGATGGGCCTGGCGGTTTCGCCGGCCATCTTGCTCGACACCTGGGACAAGGTCACCTTCGCATGGCCGTTCGGCCGCGGCGCGACCGCCTGGGATGGCCCATTCTATGTGCCCGCCGACGCCGGCGAGGCCGAGATCGCCGCCCTGATCGCGGATCTGTCGGCCAAGCTGACGGCGACCACCCAGCGGGCCGAGGCCCTGGTCGGGCGGCGTTGATCCTTCCGCGCCAGGGTGACACATAGGGTCATGGCGCACGACCGTCACAACCATCGGCACGACGACCATGATCACGACCACGATCATGGCGCGCACGACCACGCGCACAGCCATGGTCATGCGCACGGCCACGCCCATGGTCCTGGCGGTCACAGTCACGCGCCCAAGGACTTCGGACGCGCCTTTGCGATCGGCGTCGGGCTGAATTTCGCCTTCGTCCTGGCCGAGGCCGCCGTCGGCATCTGGTCGGGCTCTTTGGCGCTGCTGGCCGACGCCGGCCACAATCTATCGGACGTGCTGAGCCTGCTGCTGGCCTGGGGCGCGACCATCCTCGCCAAATCGGCGCCGACCTCGCGCCGCACCTACGGCCTGCGCAAGGCGACGATCCTCGCCTCGCTGGCCAACGCCGTGCTGCTGCTGGTCGCCGTCGGGGTGATCGTGTCCGAAGCCGTTCACCGGTTCACCGAGCCCGCCCCCATCGCCACCTGGCCGGTCATGGCCGTCGCCGCGATCGGGGTCGTGATCAACACCGCCACGGCGCTGATGTTCATGAAAGGGCACGAGGACCTCAACATCCGCGGCGCCTTCCTGCACATGGCCGCCGACGCGGCTGTCTCGCTGGCCGTGGTGATCGGGGCCGGCGCGATCGCGCTGACCGGCCTGCTGTGGATCGACCCGGCGCTGAGCCTATTGATCGCCGCCGTCATCGTCATCGGCACCTGGGCGCTGTTGCGCGACTCCGTCGACCTCGCCCTAGACGCGGCTCCGCGCGGGCTGGACGTCGAGGCGGTGCGCACCTGGCTGCTGGCCCGGCCCGGCGTGACTGAGGTGCACGACCTGCACGTCTGGGCGATGAGCACCACCGAGACGGCGATGACCGCCCATGTCACCCGTCCGGATAACATCGACGGCGACGACTTCCTGCACGCCGCCTGCGAGGGTCTGGCCCACAAGTTCGGCATCGGCCATGCGACCCTGCAGGTCGAGACGGGCCACTCGGCGGCCTGCCGGCTCGCCAGCGCCCACGCGATCTGAGCCGGCCCTTGCGTCCGCTCTCCCTCGCGCTCTACGCCGCCGCCACCGGGCTGGCCGAACCGCTGGCGCCCAGCCTGCTGCGCCGGCGCGCCGCTCGCGGCAAGGAAGACCCGGCCCGCATCGGCGAGCGTCTCGGGCGCGCCGGCGTCCCCCGCCCGCCCGGACCGCTGGTCTGGCTGCACGGCGTCAGCGTCGGCGAGAGCCTGTCATTGCTGCCGCTGGCCCAGGCCTTGGCCCGGCCTGGCCTGACTTTGCTGGTCACCTCGGGCACCCGCACCTCAGCCGAGTTGCTCGGTAAGCGCCTGCCGCCAGGCGCCATTCACCAGTACGCGCCGGTCGATGCGCCGGGAGCCGTGCGACGCTTTCTCGATCACTGGCGCCCCGACGCCGCCATCCAGGTCGAGAGCGAGCTCTGGCCGAACCTGATCCTCGGCGCGAAGGCCCGCGGCGCAAAGCAGGCGCTGATCTCGGCCCGCATGACCCAGGCCAGCGCCGACGGCTGGGGCCGCGCGCCGGGCGCCGCCCGGGCGCTGCTAAGCGCCTTCGACCTCGTCCTGCCGCAGGATGACGACACCGAAGCGCGACTGCGGACCCTTGGCGCGGCCACCGGCCCGCACCTCAATCTCAAGAATATCGGCGAGGCGCTGCCCGCCGATCCGGCCGAGCTCGAGCGTCTGAAGACCGCGATCGGCGGGCGCCGCGTCGTGCTGGCCGCCAGCACCCATCCGGGCGAGGACGAGATCGTCGCCCGCGCGGCCGCCGGGACCGGCGCGCTGCTGATCGTCGCGCCCCGCCACCCCGACCGTGGCGAGGCGGTGGCCGCCCTGCTAACGCGAGCGGGCTACCGGACGGCCCGACGTGCTGCGGGAGAGCCGCTGACCGAGGCGACCACGGCATATGTCGCCGACACCCTGGGCGAGATGGGCGTGTTCTTCCGCGCCTGCGACGTCGCGGTGATGGGCGGCAGCTTCGTGCCCGGGATTGGCGGCCACAATCCGCTGGAGCCGGCCCGGCTCGGCGTTCCGATCCTCACTGGCCCCGATGTTTTCAACGCCGCCTCGACCTATGAGGAGATGTTCGAGCGCGTCGCGGCGATCAGCTGCGCTGATCAGGCCGCCTTGGCGCGCGACCTGCGAGGTCTGCTGAACGAGCCGCTGATCGCGCCGCGGATCGGCCGCGCCGCCCTCGCCTACGCCGAACGCCAGGGCGCGGCCCTGGACGAGGCGCTGGCCCTGCTCAAGCCCCTGCTGCCCGCATGAAGCTCTCCACGCCGCGCTGGTGGTACGCCCGCGAGGGCGCGCCGGCCCCGATCACCCGCGCCCTGCTGAAGCCTGTCTCCTGGGCTTGGGCGGCGGTCACGGCACGGCGTATCGCCGAGGCCGAACCCGTCGATCCCGGCGCGCCGGTGATCTGCGTCGGCAACCTGACCGTCGGCGGTTCGGGCAAGACGCCGGTCGTTCGCGAGCTGCTGCGCCGCCTGCCCGACGCGCACGGCCTGTCGCGCGGCTATGGCGGGTCCGAGCGCGGCCCGCTGCGGGTCGATCCCATCCGCCACACCGCTGCACAGGTCGGCGACGAACCGCTGATGCTGTCTGCGGATGCGCCGATCTGGGTGGCCCGCGACCGGGCCGCCGGCGCGCTGGCCGCCGTCGCGGCTGGAGCGAGCGCGATCGTCATGGACGACGGCCATCAGAACCCACGCTTAAAGAAGACCCTGTCGCTGGTCGTCGTCGACGGCGAGACCCGCAACAACGTCTGGCCGCTGGGCGACGGGTCGGTGTTCCCGGCCGGACCGTTGCGCGAGCCGCTGGCGGTCGGGCTGGCGCGAGCCGACGCGGTGATCGTCATGCTGCCGGCCGACCTGGCGCAGCCAGACCCGGAACTGCTGGCCGCGCTCGTCGCCAAGCCGGTGCTGATCGCGCGCCTGGAACCGGCGGAGCCGCCTCCGCCGGGGCCGCAGGTGGGCTTCGCCGGCATCGGCATGCCCTGGAAGGTCGAGCGGGCGCTGAAGGCGGCCGGCTGCGAACTGGTCGACTTCGTGCCGTTCCCCGACCACTTCGCCTATGACGCCGCCGCTCTGAAGCTCATCGAGGGCCGCGCCGAGATCTTCGACGCCGGCCTCGTCACCACCGAGAAGGACTGGGTGCGCCTGCCGCCGGCCTGGCGCGAGCGCGCCAAGGCCTGGCCCGTGCGGGCGGTGTTCGAGGACGAAGCCGCGCTCGAACGCCTGATCGCGCCGTACCGCTAGAAGATCGGCTGAACGGGCTGCTGGGCCGGCTGCTGCGGCGGAGTCGGCGCGGGCGCCGGCGCGGGCTCGGCCGGCGTCGCGACCGGGTCGGTCGGCTCCACCGGCATCAGATCGTCGATCGTCAGTTCCGGCGCCTCGACCGCGGGCGGCGCGACCGGGGCCAGACCGATCTGGCGGCCGTTGGCCCGCACCACGCCCTTGCTCATCGCGAACCGCGCAAAGTCGCGCCAGATCTCGGCCGGCAGGCCGGCGCCGGCCACGCCGTTCATCGGGCTGTTGTCGTCGTTGCCGACCCAGACGCCGATCACGAGATCCCCGACGTAGCCGAGATAGAGCGCGTCCCGGTAGTCCTGGGTCGTGCCGGTCTTGCCGTAGGCGTACGGCGAGACGTTGCCGCCGTTGGCGGTGCCGAAGGTGACCGCCGCACGCAGCATGTCGCGCAGGCCGTCGCGCTCCTTGGCCGGCAGTTCGTGCGCCGCGGGCTTGCGGGCCTGGATCACGCCGTAGGGCGTCACCGGATAGCGGCCGCCCGCGACGCCGGCATAGGCCGCCGTCAGGTCGAGCAGCGTCGTCGGCGCGGTGCCGAGCGCCAGCGTCAGGTCGGGCGGGAACTGCGAGTGCAGGCCCATATCCTCGGCGGCCTTGATGATCGCCCCGCGGCCGACCTGCTGGGCCAGACGCGCGGCCGCCACGTTGGACGAGCCGGCGAAAGCATTACGCAGGCGGATCTCTCGGTTGGCGTAGTGGCCTTCGTGGTTCTTCGGCGACCAGTCGGCGATGGTGACCGGCGCGTCGAGGATAAGGCTGTCCGGCGTCATGCCCTGGCGCAGGGCCGCCTGGTAGACGAAGAGCTTGAAGGCCGAGCCCGGCTGGCGCTGAGCGTCGGCGGCGCGATTGAACTGGCTGGTCTTGTAGTCGTCGCCGCCGACCATCACGATCACCCGGCCGTCCGGGCGCATGGCGACGAGCGCCGCCTGAGTGGCGTGCAGATAGCCGCCGTGGCGCTTCAGAGCGGTGCTGACGATCTCTTCGGCGCGGTCCTGCAGGACCGAATCCAGTGTCGTCGGGACCATCACTTCGCCATAGGCGGCCTCGAACGCCTCGCGGGCCTGGGACGAAACCCAGTCGGCGAAATAGGAGCCGACGGGCAGCTTCTCGCGGCCCGAGCGGACGCTGGCCGGGCGCACGCCGCGGGCCTGCTGCGGCGTTATGACGCCCTGCTCAGCCATCGCCGCGACGACGATCCTGGCCCTGGCGCGGGCCGCCTCAAGGTCCTCGGTCGGCGCCAGGCGCGAGGGCGCCTTGACCATGCCGGCCAGCATCGCGGCCTCGCCGATCGAGAGCGTTTCGGGCGTCTTGTCGAAGTAGTGGCGCGCGGCGGCCCGCAGGCCAAACACCCCGTCACCGAAGTACACGGTCGAGAGGTAGCGCGAGAGGATCTCGTCCTTCGACAGCCGCGCCTCAAGATAGAGCGCGATCATCGCTTCCTGAGCCTTGCGGCGCAGGCTGCGCTTGTTGCTGAGAAAGGCGTTCTTCGCTAGCTGCTGGGTGATGGTCGAGCCGCCCTGCTGGACCTCGCCAGCCGAGACGTTGCGCTGGAGAGCGCGGGTCAAGGCCTTCAAATCAATGCCGAAATGGCTGTAAAAGCGCCGATCCTCGATGGCGATGAACGCGCCGGGGACATACTTGGGCAGCTTGGTCGCATCGACCGGCTGCTCCTTGTACGAGCCGCGCCGGGCGAACGGTTTGCCGTCGGCGGTGACCAGCACCAGCGTCGGGTCAGGCAAGGGCTCCAACGCCCGCCCGAGCGGTAGCGACCAGACCATGAAGACGATCACGGCGGCCATCGCGAGCAGCGCGCCGGCAGCAAACTGCCAAGGGCGACGACGCCAGATCGGAGGCCGTTCGCGCACGACTTCTGGTGCGCCGGTAAGCTCGGTCATGGGGCTCCGTACTCGGACGTTGGGCGATCGGCCGATCGCCCTCTTCGCACGCCGCGGAGACGGTTGCTAGGCCCCCGCCCGCTGGGCGTAGTCCCAGGCCGACTTGGCCAGCAGCGGCACCCGTTCGGCCATCGCCGCGGCCTGCGGGCTGTTGGCCGTGCCGTCGCGGACCCGGCCGACGATGCCCTGGCAGATCCCTGCCAGGCGGAACATGTTGTAGGACAGGAACCAGTCGAGGTGATGCAGGCCCGAGCGACCGGTGCGGGCGCAGTAGGCCTCGACCGCTTCCTCGATGGTCGGGATGCCGTGCGCCTTCAGATCCGGTAGCTGCGAGATCGTGCCGTTGACCCAGTTCATCAGAAGGTAGGTGAAGTCGGCAAGCGGCTCGCCGAGCGTGCCCAGTTCCCAGTCGAGCACCGCGATCACGCGCGCTTCGGTCGGGTGGATGACCATGTTGTCCAGGCGGTAGTCGCCGTGGACGATCGAGGTGCGCTCCTGCTCGGGCAGGGTCTTGGGCAGCCACTCGATCAGCCGCTCCATCTCCTCGATATGGACGGTTTCCGACGCCTTGTACTGCTTGGTCCAGCGGTCGACTTGCCGGCCCATATAGTTCCCGGGTTTGCCGTAGTCGCCGAGGCCGATGGCCTGGTAGTCGGTGTTGTGCAGGTCGGCCAGGGTGTTGATCTTGGCCATGAAGATCGCATGGCGCTCGGCCGGCTCGTACTGCGGCAGCTGCTGGTCCCAGAGGATGCGGCCTTCGACCATGTCCATCACGTAGAACATGGTGCCGATGACGCTGTCGTCGGTGCACAGGCCGTATGAGCGCGCCACTGGGAAGCCGGTCGGATAGAGCGCCGTGATCACCTTGTATTCGCGGTCGACCGCGTGAGCCGACGGCAGCAGCTTGCCCGGCGGCTTGCGCCGCATGACGTACTTCTTGGTCGGGGTGATCAGCTGGTAGGTCGGGTTCGACTGACCGCCCTTGAACTGACGCACTTCCAGCGGCCCGGCATAACCCTCGACATTGGCCTGCATCCAGGCGGCCAGGGCGGCCTCGTCAAAGCGATGGGACTCCGCGACCTCCTTAGTCCCGCTGTTGAGCTGTTCGCGCTGCTGCTCGGCGGTGTCGGACATGGCGGTTCCCTCGGCGGTTCGTACACTTGTTTGAACCACCATACCGAGGCCAAGGCATGGCGAGCAAGCCGTTCCGCCGCGGGAACCGTCAGCGAGCGGTGAGCGCCCGCCAGCCGATGTCAGTGCGGTGGAAGCCGCCAGGCCAGTCGATCTTCGCCACCGCCGCATAGGCCCTGTCTCGGGCCTCCTGCAGGGTCGCCCCGAGGGCGCAGACATTCAGCACCCGCCCGCCCGAAGCGCGCAGGGTCCCGTCGGCGTCGCGCGAGGTGCCCGCGTGGAAGACCACCACCTCTGGCCCGAAGTCCTGTTCGGCGCCGCGGATGATCGAGCCGGTGACCGGGCTTTCCGGATAGCCGTCGGCGGCCAGCACGACGCAGATCGCAGACTCAGCGCGCCAGACCGGTGGCGGCATCTGGCCCAGCGTGCCGTTGGCGCAGGCGACGAGATAGGGAACCAGATCGCTTTCCAGGCGCAGCATCAGCACCTGGCATTCCGGGTCGCCGAAGCGAACGTTGAACTCGACGAGCTTGGGACCGTCCTTGGTGGCCATCAGCTCGACGAACAGCACCCCCTTGTACGGGGCGCCTTCCGCGGCGATGCCGGCGAAGGCGGGCGCGGCCAGCCGCGTACGGACCTGCTCGATCAGTTCCGGCGTGAAGACCGGGGCGGGCGAGTAGGTGCCCATGCCGCCGGTGTTGGGACCAAGCTCGCCGTCATAGGCGCGCTTGTGGTCCTGGACGCCGCCAAAGACGATGGAGTCCTTGCCGTCGCAGAGCGCGAACAGCGAGCCGATTTCGCCTTCGAGGAATTCTTCGATCACCACGCGGGCCCCGGCGGCGCCGAAACGACCGCCCAAGGCGTCGTCGATGGCGGCTTCAGCTTCGGCGCGGTCCTGGGCGATCACGACGCCCTTACCGGCGGCCAGACCGTCCGCCTTGATTACGTAGGGTGGGCTGAAGGCGTCGAGCGCGGCCTTACCGGCCTCTGCGGTTTCGCAGACCTTGTAGCCGGAGGTCGGGAGGCCGTGACGGTCGGTGAAGGCCTTGGCGAAGGCCTTGGACGATTCCAGCTGGCCGGCCGCGGCCACGGGCCCGAAGCACGGGATTTGGGCCGCATTCAACGCATCGGCCAGCCCGGCCTCGACCGCGGTCTCCGGGCCGATGACTACCAGGTCGGCGGCGATCTCCTTGGCCAGCGCGACCAGGGCGGGAACGTCAGTGACCTTGAGCGGCCGCAGTTCACCCAGCGAGGCCATGCCCGGATTGCCCGGAGCCATTACCAGACGCTTCACCAGCGGCGAGGCCGCGATCTTCCAGGCCAGGGCGTGTTCGCGCCCGCCCGAGCCGACGAGGAGGATGTTCATGCGCGAGCGTTTGGCGCGCGCAGGCGCAGCGGTCAAGGACGGGCCGCGCCGGAGCCCGCTTCGATCCAGCGCCGGACCGTCGCGCGGGCGCGCTCAGACGTCTTTGCCGTCGGCCGGCTTGGCGGAGCGGTGGGCCCTCGAAGTAGATCGACTGCTGGGCGCAGGCGGCCAGCATAGCACAAGCGCCTAGCGCCAGACCCGGAAATGCTTGGAGAGCTTGAGACCCTGGCGCTGATAGTGAGACCCGCCCTCGCCGTAGAGACGGGCAGGTTTTGCGGTCAGCGGTTCATAAACCAGCCGAGCGACGGTCTGGCCGTCCTCGAGCAGGAACGGGGTCTCGTGGCTGCGCACCTCGAGCACGCCGCGCGAGCCGACGCCGCCCGCCTCCTCGGTGCCGAAACCGGGATCGAAGAAGCCGGCGTAGTGGACCCGGAACTCTCCGACCGACGGGTCGATCGGGGTCATCTCCGCCGCCTCCATCACCGGGATCTCGACCGCTTCCTTCGAGGCCAGGATGTAGAATTCGCCTGGATCGAGCAGCAGTTCGCCGCGGCGCGGGATCAGCGGCTCCCAGAAGTCCTTGGGGTCGTGGCCGTCGACATGGTCCATGTCCACCACGCCGGCGTGACGGCGGGCCCGGAAGCCCGCGACGCCGTCTGAGAGGTCGACCCCGACGCTGCGGACCTGGAGCTTCGGCGGCTCGCCGCGCTTGAGGCGCAGCTGATTGAGGCGCGTGGACGTGCGCACCAGGATCGAGAAGGTCTGCGGGGCGATCTCGATGAAGGTGGGGCCGGCATAGCCCTCGGCGACATCGTCGAAGGCGACGGAATTGTTGGTCAGCAGCCGCACGAACACGTCGACCCGGCCGGTCGAGCTCTTGGGATTGGCACGAGCCGAAATGCCCTTCGGCAGCGCCAGGGCCTCCTGCAGTTCGGCGATATAGACGCAGCCCTTTTCGAGCACCGCGCCCTTGGTCAGGTCGAGCTCGTGCATCGCCACGTCCTCGATGCGCTGGGGCACCGTGCGGCCGAGGCCCGGCAGGAACGATGCGCGCACCCGCCAGGCCCGCGCGCCGAGGCGCAGGTCGAGGCTGGCCGGCTGCACCTGGTCGGCGTCGAACGGACGGGAGGACGTGATGGCGCCCGCGGCGATCAGGTCATCAATGGACTGGGAAGGCAGGATACCGGGGGCTTCGCTCATCGCCGCGACACTCGCCGCCCGCCACGAGTCTGGCAAGGCTTCGCACCGGCCTGGCTGCAAGCTGCGGCAGATTTTCACTGGTGGCGAAGGCCCAGGTCGAGGTTTAGAACCCCCAGCCTAAGCTGAAAGGAACCGCCATGGCCGAAGACACGCGCGATTGGGAACTCGAGACCAAGCTGGTGCGCGGCGGCATGGTGCGCACGCCCTACGGAGAGATTTCCGAGGCGCTGTTCCTAACCCAGAGCTTTTCGTACGAGAGCGCCGGCGCCGCTGACAAGCGTTTCTCCGGCGAGGAGCCGGGCTTCATCTACCAGCGCTTCGGCAACCCGACGACACAGATGTTCGAGGACCGCCTCGCGCTGCTGGAAGGCGCCGAGACCTGCAAGGCGACCGCCTCGGGCATGGCCGCCGTGCACGTGGCCCTGCAGGGCCTGGTGCGGGCCGGCGACCACATCGTGGCCGGGCGGGCGCTGTTCGGCTCCTGCCGCTGGATCCTGTCGGAGTGGATGCCGCGCTTCGGCGTCGAGGTGACCTATGTCGACGCCACCGACCTGGACGCGTGGAAGAACGCCGTCCGCCCCAACACCAAGGCGTTCCTGGTCGAAAGCCCGGCCAACCCGCTGCTGGAAGTGACCGCCATCGGCGCAGTCGCCGAGATCGCCCACGCGGCCGGCGCCAAACTGGTGGTCGACAATGTATTCGCCACCCCGGTCTTCCAGAAGCCGTTGGCCCTGGGCGCCGACATCGTCGTCTATTCGGCCACCAAGCACATCGACGGCCAGGGCCGGGTGTTGGGCGGCGCGATCCTGGGCGCCGAACCGCTGATGACTGAGTCCTACAAGGACATCCTGCGCCACACCGGGCCGGCGCTGTCGCCGTTCAACGCCTGGGTCCTGCTCAAGGGCCTGGAGACGCTGGAGCTGCGCGTCACCCGCCAGGCTCAGAACGCGGCCAAGATCGCCGACGTCATCGCCGCCCATTCCAAGGCCAAGACTGTGCTCTATCCGGGCCGTCCCGACCACCCGCAGGCGGCGATCATCGCCAACCAGATGACCGGCGGCGGCAACGTCGTGGCCTTCGACCTTGGCAGCCGCGAGGCGGCCTGGAGGTTCCTGGACACGCTGGAGATCGTCGACATCTCCAACAACCTCGGCGACGCCAAGTCGATGGCCACTCACCCCTGCACCACGACACACCGCTCGATGCCCGAGCCCGAGCGCCTGGAAATCGGATTGAACGAGGGCTGGGTGCGCATGAGCGTCGGCCTGGAAGGCGCCGGCGACCTCACCCGCGACGTCAGCCGGGCGCTGGACGCGGCGTAAGCGCGAGCCATTCGAGGATATGGCCGCTCATCTCTACCGGATAGGTGTGGGCGAGATCTTCGATCTCTCGATAGGCGACGTCGGCGCCGGCGGCCTCCAAGGCGTCGACCGCGGCGCGCGCCATGTCGACCGGAAACATCCAGTCGCGCGCGCCGTGCACGACCTGGATCGGCAGCCCGCGCAGACGATCCCCGTCGGCCGCCTGGGCCAGCATCGGATGGAAGGCGGCCGCGACGGCCGCGAGGTGCGTGAACGGCGAGGTCGGCTCTAGCCCGCTCACATAGCTGAAGGTGCCGCCGTCGCTCATGCCGGTGAGCAGCAGGCGGCGGCGGTCCAGGTTCCACCGCGCGCCGATCTCGCCGACGATGTGCGCCAGGTTGGGCGTGTCGAAGTCGGGGCCCGTCAGCGCCCAGGTCTGGCCGGCGGCCGTGGGCGCGACCACGATCGCGCCGCGGCTGCGGGCGGCCCGCAGCCAGCTCCACAGAAAGGCGCGGCCGTTCCCGGACCCGCCGTGCAACGCAACCACCAGCGGCCAAGTGCGGTCTGCCGTGTAATACTCTGGCACGTAGAGCGAGAACGCCCCACGCGCGCCAGGCTCGCCCCCCGCATGCATGACGCCGGTGTGAGGCGCAGGCGCATGAAAGCGGGCCTGCAACGCCGTATCCCCGCGCACCCCGGGCTCCAGGAAGAAGCGGTTCACGGGCGGCAGCAGGCCGGCCAGGGGATAGAGCGCCTCCTGAGCCCTGGGGGCATGGCGCAGGCCCCGGAACGCTTGCATCACATCGCCGGCTGCGACGCCCGCACGAAGCTCCTCGAAGCCTGACGTCACGGCGAGGCCGGCTTCCTCGAGCGGCTCACGGAGCGCCACCACCTGGCCCTGCCAGGCGGCCATCCGCTGAAGGGACTCACGCAGCGCATCCTCCGGGGTTCCGACCGCGGCCAGCAGCGCAGGCAGATCCGGCGGGTTCAGCCGCCGACCGATGAAGGCAAGCGCCTCCAGCGCACTAAGCAGCGCGCCGGTCAGGGCGGCCAGTTCGTCAAATTCGCGGTCGGCGTCGTGCATGACGCCATAGTCGCGTCGGCGGCGGCCGGAGGCCAGCCTGGTGTTAGGCCAGTCCGGCCGGATCGATCGCGTAGACCCGCGAGCAGTACTCGCAGGTGACCCGGATCTGACCGTCGTCCTCGACCATGTCGGCGCGCTCGTCCTCGCCGAACGACTTGAGAACTGTCTCTATGCGGTCCTGCGAGCAGCGGCAGAAGGCCTGCAGCGACTTAGGTTCAAACACCCGCACGCCGTCTTCGTGGAACAGGCGGAACAGCAGGGTTTCGGCCGAAATAGTCGGATCGAGCAGTTCGTCCTCACCGATCGTCTCGAAGAACGCCTGGGTGCGGACCCACGCTTCGGTGGTCGAGCCGCGGGCGTCGTCCTCGGCGATGTTCTGGATCAGCATGCCGCCGGCGCGCCATTGCGGGCCCTGACCGACGTCGGCCTGGCCCACGGCCAGGCGCACGCGGGTCGGGGTCTGCTCGGACTGGGCGAAGTACTGTTCGGCGCAGAGCGCCAGGGTCTCGCCCTCGATCGCCGTGACGCCCTGGTAGCGGTCCATGTCCGGGCCCTGGTCCACAGTCATGATGAACACGCCGCCACCCAGCAGACTCTTGGCGCCGGGGCGCACGAAGCCGGTCGTCAGCTTGGCGACCTCTTCCTCGTCGTATCGGCAATAGCCGCGCAGGGCGCCGCTGGTGTCGTAGTCGACCACCACATAGCGTACCGGGCCGTCGCCCTGGGCTTGGACGATCAGCCGGCCGTCGAACTTCAGGCTGGAGCCGACCAGCGCGGCGAGCGCGCAGGCTTCGCCCAGCAGGTTGGCGACCGGCTCCGGATAGGCGTGGCCGGAGAGGATTTCGTGCACCGCCGGGCCCAGCCGGACCAGGCGGCCGCGCACGGCTTCGCCTTCGATCTGGAAGGGGGCGACGATGTCGTCGGGGATGGCGTTCATGACGGTGTCGGACATGGTGGCGGCATATAGGGAGGCGCGGCCGAAGTTGCGAGCTTCAGCCGCCGCCTCCCCTTGTCGCGGTTAGATCGCCCCGAAGCACCAGGCGAGAATCGACTTCTGAGCGTGGATGCGGTTCTCCGCCTCGTCCCAGATCAGCGACTGCGGACCATCGATGACGTCGTCGGTGACTTCCTCGCCGCGGTGGGCGGGCAGGCAGTGCAGGAACACCCCGTCCTTGGCGGCCAGCGACATCAGGTCGCCGTCGACCTGATAGGGCTCCAGCGCCTCCATCCGCTCGGCGTGATCGACGTCGCCCATCGAGACCCAGGTGTCGGTGATCACACAGTCGGCGCCGCGAACGGCTTCGCGCGGGTCGTCGGTGGTGAACACCTGGCCCTGCAGGTCGGCGGCGCGAGCCAAGTCCATCAGGTCCGGATGATACAGCGCCGGGCTGGCGATGTTCAGCTTGAAGCCCAGCTTGGGCGCGGCGTGGATGAAGCTGGAGCAGACGTTGTTGCCGTCGCCGACCCAGGCCAGGGTCTTGCCGGTCACCGGGCCGCGATGCTCCTCGAAGGTCATCAGGTCGGCGATGATCTGGCAGGGATGTCCCTTGTCCGAGAGGCCATTGATGACCGGAACGGTGGAGGCGTAGGCCAGCCGTTCGACGTCCTCGTGGCTATTGGCGCGCAGCATGATCGCGTCGACCATGCGCGAGAGCACCTTGGCGGTGTCCTCGATGGTCTCGCCGCGGCCGAGTTGCATGTCGTTGGCCGTGGAGATGATGACGTCGCCGCCGAGTTGGCGCATGGCCGCGTCGAACGAGAAGCGGGTGCGGGTGGAGTTCTTCTGGAAGATCATCGCCAGCGTGCGCTCACGGCACGGGGCGTCGCCGTCGGGGCGCCCCTGCGGCCAGCCGCGGCGCGCGGCCTTGCGCGCCTTGGCGTCATCTAGGATGGCGCGCAGGTCGGAAGCTTCGATCTTCCAGAGGTCGACAAAGTGTCTCGGGGACATTGGATCCCTCCAAGCCGCCCGCGTCCGCAGTCAGCGGCGACGGGCGGCGGTGCTCAGGATGGGTTCCCGGCCGCGCCGGGAATGAGCGGGTCTATGGATCAGGCGGCGGCTTTGGCCTTGGCGCGAGCGGCTTCGCAGGCGCGGTCGAGCTTCTCCACCGCCTCGCGGGCCTCTTCGAGAGTGAGGGTCAGCGGCGGCAGCAGGCGCACGCAGTTGTCGCCGCCGCCGGCGATCAGCAGATGCTGGTCGCGCGCGTGCTGCATGAACTCGCGGTTGTTGGTGGCGAGCTTCAAGCCGATCAGCAGGCCCTTGCCGCGGATGTCGAGCACGACGTCCGGATAGCGGTCCTTGAGACCGTTGAACTGCTGGGTGAAGTAGCCGGCCAGCTCACGAACATGGTCCATAAGCTCGGGCTTGGACAGCTCTTCCATCGAGGCGAGAGCCACCGCCATGGCCAGCGGGTTGCCGCCGTAGGTGGAGCCGTGCGAGCCGACGGTCATGCCAGCGCCCGCCGCCGCCGAGGTCACGCAGGCGCCGACCGGGAAGCCGCCGCCCAGCGCCTTGGCCAGGGCCACGATGTCCGGCTTCACGCCCGCAGCCCATTCCCAGGCGAAAAGCTTGCCGGTGCGGCCGAGGCCGCACTGGATCTCGTCGAGGATCAGCAGCGTGCCGGTCTCGTCGCAGAGCTGGCGCATCGCCTGCAGCTGATGCTCGGTCAGGGCGCGGGCCCCGCCCTCGCCCTGCACCGGCTCGACGATGATCGCCGCGGTGGTCGGGCCGACGGCGGCCTTCAGCGCGTCCATGTCGCCGAACGGCAGCTGTACGAAGCCCGGCATGCGCGGGCCGAAGCCTTCGAGATAGGCCGCGTTGCCCGAGGCGTTGACCGCCGCCAGCGTGCGGCCGTGGAACGAGCCGTCAAAGCCGATGATGTCGATCCGCTCCGGCTGGCCCTTGGCCCAGTGATACTTGCGCGCGGTCTTGATGGCGCACTCGATCGCCTCGGCGCCGGAATTGGTGAAGAACACCTCGTCCAGGCCGGTGGCGTCGGTCAGCACCTTGGCCAGCTTTTCCTGGCCCGGGATCTTGAAGACGTTGGAGACGTGCCAGAGCTTCTCAGCCTGATCCTTGACCGCTTGAACCAGCTTCGGGTTCGAGTGGCCCAGCGCGTTCACCGCGATGCCGGCCATGCAGTCGAGATAGGCGTCACCGTCCGTGGTGAACAGGCGCGCGCCCTCGCCTCGTTCGAACGCCAGCGGGGCGCGGTTGTAGACGCCCATGATGTGGTCGCTGGGAACGGTCGCGGCTTGTTGCGCGGTCTTTTCAGTCACGGGGATCGCCCTCCGAAAACGTAAGCGTCCCCGCAGCGACGGCGGCGGGGACTGGAAGGCTTGGCGTTTTCCGCTGGGAACGCCGGTCTGTCAATGACCGCTTCTGTGAAGCTTCATGGACCACTCGGTCGCAGGGGTCCATGTTTGGCCACGTTTTTCGTCGAGGAGGCCCCGGATGAAGACTCTCTACGCTCTGGCTCCGCTCGCGGCCCTGGCCATCGCCGGGTGCGCCAGCACCGCCCCCGCCCCGGTCGCCAAGGGGCAGGTCACCGGCTCGGTGCTCTATCGTGAACGGATCATGCTGCCGCCGACAGCAACCGTGACCGTCAGTCTGGCAGATACTTCGCTGATGGATGCGCCCGCCAAGATCATCGACACCCAGGTGCTGACCGGCGGGTCGCCGCCCTACAAGTTCACCCTAAACTACGACCCCGCCCAGATCGTCGCCAACCACACCTATACGGTCTCTGCCCGCATCGAGGTCGACGGCAAGCTGCGCTTCATCACCGACACCCACACGCCGGTGATCACCCGCGGCGCTCCGAACCACGTCGAGATGATCGCCGTGGGCGTGCCCCAGAACTAGGGCGCCGGCGGCGGGCCGAGGAACATCGCGGCTGCCGCCTGCGGGTTGTAGAAGGCGAGATAGCGCGCCGTGCCCTCGGGTGGCAGCACTTCGACCAGCACACGGTTGTCGACCCAGAGCTCGACCAGATCGAAGACCCCGCCGCGATCGCAGTGCACGGCCCGCCAGCCGGCCGCGCGCCCCAGCTCCAGCACCTCGTCCACCGACAGCGCCGTCGTCAGGGCGACGTGCAGGCCGCTTGCGGCGTGATCGTCGCCGTCTTGGCGAATCTGGGTCTCCCAAGGCATGACTTCCGGGCCGTTCGCCGCGCGCTCAGGATCGCGGTCGCCCGCGCCTTGATGATGGGCGGTTGCAGCCGGCACCACCTCAACGCCGACGCCGGAGCCATCGCGGGCGATCGCCACCCATGAACCGGGGACGACGGGAAACGGCATCACTTCGCCGTCGATGATCTTTCCAAAGAGCTCGGCCGTTGCGCGGGTGTCGCGGGCCGGAATGGAGAAATGCGCAATCATGGCTTGCTCCGGGTTGTCCCGCGCTCGGCGGGCTTGATAGGCGCCGCGCCGCGGCGGCGAAGATCGTCCAGCAGGGTTTCGGCGGCCCAAGTCGCCGCATCGGCCGCCCGCTCGCCGGTAACGCCCCACTGCTCACGCAGCGAAACCCACCCATAGGCGGAATAGATCAGCTGCAGCATGGCGGCGGCTTTCTCCTGCTCGCTCGCCGGCAGGTCGGGCGCCGCCTCGGCGACCGCCGCCAGGAAAGCGGCGCGGCGCGGCTCGTTGAGGCTCTCACGCATCTCCCGGCCCTGCTGGCTGGTGATGGAGGCGACGATGTGCGCCGGCGCGGCGTCGAACGTCCCATAGAGTGCGGGCAGCTTGGCGACGATGTCCTCGGCGCTCTCGGGCATGCCGACCGTCACGCCGTTGCGGCGGTTCAGCCACTCCCACAGACCGCGCAGCAGCACGTCGCGGCTCGGGAAATGCCGATAGACGGTGACCTCGGTGACGCCCGCCGCGCCGGCGACGGCGCGATTGGTCACCAGCTCCACGCGGCCCTCGGCCTGCAGCAGGTCGGCCATCGCCGCCAGGATCCGCTCCCGCGTCGCCTCGGCCTGCTCCCGGCGCAGCCGCGAATTATATGTGCGTACGTCCGACATGATGTAAGTCAATATAACATCAATATGGATGGCACAACATGAAAAAGCCCTCCCAGACGGGAGGGCTTTGGCAGGTCGACAGGAGGGATGGCTTCAGGTCTTCAGCTTGTAGCCGGTCTCGAACATCCAGAGGCACAGGCAGGCGAAGGCGATCACCAGGCCCGCGGTCATACCGACCCCGGCGATCAGCGAGCCTTCCGCATGGCCGATGAAGCCGTAGCGGAAGCCGTCGATCAGGTAGAAGAACGGGTTGTAGTGGCTGGCCGTGCGGAACGGCTCGGGCAGCTTGTCGACCAGGTAGAAGGTCCCCGACAGGAAGGTCAGGGGCATGATGATGAAGTTGGTGACCACCGCCATGTGGTCGAACTTCTCGGCCCAGAGCCCGGCCATGATGCCCAGCATCCCCAGGATCAGCGCCGCGCCGATCCCGAAATAGAGCACCGCCCAGATATGGGTGATCGGCAGAGCCGCGAACGGCAGGATCGCGGCGAAGGTCACCGCCCCGACCACCACGCCGCGCGTCGCCGCGCCGAGCGCGAAGGCCAGCACCTGCTCCACAGGCGTCAGCGGCGGGGTCATGAAGTCGCCGACCAAGCCGTTGAACTTGGCCTGCAGAAGCGAGGACGAGGAGTTGGCGAAGGCGTTGTTGAGGACCTGCATCATGATCAGGCCCGGCGCCACGAACACCGCGAACGGCGTCCCATGGATCGGCGGGGCCGCGCCACGCACGGCGACCACGAACACCATCATGTAGAGCAGCGCCGTCACCACCGGGGCGGCCAGGGTCTGCATGCCCACTTTCCAGAAGCGGCGCACCTCGCGGGTGTAGAGGGTTCCGAATCCGGCCCAATTGAACCCGTGATAGTTGCGGGGCTGAGGCGGGATGACGGCGTCGGCGGCGGGCATGTCCTTCATGGCCCAGGATGTGCGCCCGCTTTCGGAACTTCGCAAGCGCCCGTCACGGCGCCGCTTTTCGGGCGAACCCTGTGGACAGAATCAATATCTGGTTTCTGTGGACGAAGCTGAGGGCGCCTATTGTGGCCGTTAATGGATGAGTTACGATATCTAGTAGTTGATGGCGGTCGGACTTTCGGACTGCCACAAGATGTAGATCCTGGCCACCCGCGGGGGCGGCGCTGGGAAAGCTTGCAAGCGGGTGGAGGCCAGACATGGGTTGGACTGACGAACGCGTCGAGAGTCTGAAGAAACTCTGGCAAGACGGCCTTTCGGCCAGCCAGATCGCGAAACAATTGGGCGGGGTGACTCGCAACGCCGTCATCGGCAAGGTCCATCGCCTGGGCCTGTCGGGGCGCGCCGCGCCGTCGAAGCCGGCTCGCCCGGCGTTCAAGGCGCCGCGTCCGGCCCGTCCTGCCGCCGCGGCCCCGGCCGCGCCGCGCCGCATCGCCGAGCCGACCGCGGTCGCCGCGGCCGCGCCGACCCCGGCGCCGGCGCCGGTGCGCTACGTCGAGGAAGCCCCGGGCACCGCGACGGTGCTGACCTTGGGCGCCCACATGTGCAAGTGGCCGATCGGCGATCCGTCGAGCGACAGCTTCACCTTCTGCGGTCGCCGGCAGGACGAGGGCCCCTACTGCATGGAGCACGCCCGCGTCGCCTACCAGCCGGTGCAGACCAAGAAGCGCGGCGGCGCCAACGAACTGGCCCGCTCGCTGCGCCGCTACATCTAGTATCCGGGGGGATGGGTTCCGGGCGCGCCATGCGGCAGCTTCGCTGCCGGGCGCGCCCGAACTTCTTTTTGACGGCGCACGCCGCTATCTCTGCCCTATGACCGACGTCGCGACCGACACCGACAGCAACGCCAAGGCCTATTCGGTTTCCGAGCTGGCCTTCGCCCTGAAGCGCACCCTCGAGGACGCTTACGGATTCGTCCGGCTGCGCGGCGAGCTTTCGAAGGTCACTCACCACTCCAACGGCCACGTATACCTGACCATCAAGGACGAGCGCGCCGCCATCGACGGCGTCGTCTGGAAGGGGTCGGTCAAGAACCTCTCCATCCGCCCCCAGCAGGGCATGGAGGTCGTGGTCACCGGCAAGATCACCACCTATCCGGCCGGCTCGCGCTATCAGATGGTCATCGAGACCATGGAAGCCGCCGGCGTCGGCGCGCTGCTGGCGCAGCTTGAGCGGCTGAAGGCCAAGCTGCACGGCGAGGGCCTGTTCGAGCAGGCGCGCAAGCGTCCGCTGCCGACCATGCCGGCCGTGGTCGGGGTCATCACCAGCCCGACCGGCGCGGTGATCCGCGACATCCTGCATCGCATCCGCGACCGCTGGCCCTGCCGGGTCATCGTCTGGCCGGTCGTGGTCCAGGGCGATGCGGCCGCCGGGCAGGTCGCCAACGCCATCGCCCGCTTCAACGCCATGGCTGCGGACGGCCCCGTGCCCCGGCCCGACGTGCTTATCGTGGCCCGCGGCGGCGGTTCGGTCGAAGACCTATGGGCCTTCAACGACGAGGCCCTGGCCCGCGCCGTGGCCGCGGGGACCATCCCGCTGATCTCGGCCGTCGGACACGAGACCGACACCACCCTGATCGACTTCGTCTCCGATCGGCGCGCGCCGACCCCCACTGCCGCGGCCGAGATGGCCACACCGGTCCTGGCCGAGCTTAAGGCCTATATCGGCGACCTCTCGGGGCGCCTGCACCGCTGCGGCGGACGCACGGTCGAGGACCGCCGCGGCCGCGTCGAGCATGCCGGGCGTGCGCTGGCCCGCGTGCCGGACCTGGTCGAAATGGCGGCCCAGCGGTTCAACCTCGCCTCGAGCCGGCTGGGCGCGGGACTGTCGCGCAACGTCGCGGCGCATCACACCGACCTGGTGCGGGTCTCTTCGCGGCTGTCGCCCGGTCTGCTCCAGCGGCCGCAGCAAGTTCACGCCGACCGGCTCGCGCGGCTGGTCCTGCGGCTGAAGCCGGCGATGGAGCGCGGTCTAGACCGCACCGCTGAGCGGCTCTCCAGCCTCGCCAAGCTCTATGCTTCGGTAGACCCCAGCGCGCCCTTGAAGCGCGGTTTCGCCCGCGTGCATCGCCCGGATGGATCGCTGGTGCGCGAAGGCGCCTCGCTGGTCAGCGGCGAGGGCGTGAAACTGGTCTTCGCCGACCAGAGCCGCGAAGCGACCATCGACGGGACGCCCAGCGCGCCCCCGCCGCCGGCGGTCCCCTCGGCGGCGCCAAAGCCGGCTCGTGCGCCCAAGCCGCCGCCTGCCCCGTCAAACCAGGGCGACCTGTTCTAGCCGCGACGCCCTGTTCTCGCCGCGCACGGCGCGCTACATAGACCTCATGAACGCCCACGACCGCGACCTCACCGGCTCCGATATCGCCTCGCTCCACTACGGCGACGGCGAATTCGTCGTGCTCAAGCCGGGACGCTACGTGATCTGCGCCGTCTCGAAGGTGAAGATCCCGGTGGAGGCCCTTCGCTACTGGAACCCAGCCCTCCAGGAAGCCTACGCCACGCCGGTCGAAGCGCTGGCGCGGTGGAAAGAGCTGCATCCCTGACGTACCGCTGAACCGCCGCACGGCGGTTCTCGGGCTGGCCTCCGCCGCACTCGCCGCTCCTGCTCGGGCAGCGGATCTGGCGCTGAACGGACGCATGCAGCAAAGCGGCTTCGCTATCGGTCGCACCTCGCCGCGCGCCAAGGTGTTCCTCGACGGCCAAATGCTCACCCGCGCCTCGGACGAGGGGTTCTTCTATCTCGGCTTCGACCGTGACGCCGGACCCAGCGCCCAGTTGCGCATCGACGCGCGCGGCGCCGACGTCGTGCGCCAGCTGCAGATCGACCGCGCCGAATACGACATTCAGCGCATCAAGGGCCTGCGACGGGTCTATCAGGGCCAGGCGAGCCCCGAGCTCGAAGCCCGGATCGCCGACGAAACCAAGCGCAAGGCCGCCGCCTTCGCCAGCGTCACCGACCGCGACGACTTCAAGAGCGGCTTCTCCGCGCCGTTGCGGGACTTTCGGGTCACCGCGCGCTTCGGCGGTCAGCGGATAATCGACGGGCGCCCGCGCCCGCCCCACTACGGAATCGATCTGGCCGCTCCCACCGGTACGCCCGTGTCGACCCCCGCCGGCGGCCTCGTAGTGCTGGCCGATCCCGGCATGCTGTTCGAGGGCGGACTGGTCATGATCGACCACGGCCAGGGGCTGGTGTCAGCCTACCTGCACCTCAGCAGCGTCGACGTCTCCAGCGGGCAGATTCTAGCCCGCGGCCAGCGCCTCGGCGCGGTCGGTTCCACCGGCCGGGCGACCGGACCGCACCTGTGCTGGCGGCTGAAGTGGCGCGGGCGGCACATGAACCCGATGCTGATGGTGGGGGCGCGCGGCCCGGCTGCGGCCTAGCGATTGCGCCGGTAGGTCTCGTTCGGCCAGCGCTTGTGGGTCCAGAACCACTCCGCAGGCCGTTCGCGCACCCACCCCTCGATCATGGCGTTGATCTTGCGCACCCCCGCGTCGATGTCGGCGGTGGTGTTGCCAGTGTGCTCCAGGTGGATCGGATCGTGCACCACCACTCGAAAGCGCGCCTTGCGCCCCCGCTGGACCGACATCGGCTGCAGCACTGTGTTGAAGCGCAGCGCCAAGCGCGAGGGCCCCGGCGCGGTGTGGCAGGTCACGCCGAAGAACGGCGCCGCCACACCGCCGTTGAATTTCTGATCGTTCATCAGCGCCACCGACTCGCCGCGCCCGAGCGCGGCCAGGAGTTCGCGCGCGCCGTCGCCGCCCTTGGGCGCAAAGTAGCGGACGCCGTAACGGAATCGATAATCGCGCACCCGCTTCTCGACATGCGGATTGTTCATCGCCCGATAGGTGATCTGGCACTTCACCGGTGAATTGACGATCGCCGCCGGCATCACCTCGAAATTGGCGAAGTGGCCCGAAACGAACACCACCGGCTCCTGGTTGGCGGCGATTTCGTCGAAGCGTTGGCCGTTTACGATCTCGACCCGGCCGGGCGAGCCGATGATCCGGTCCATGATCAGCAGTTCGAGGAAGGTGCGGCCGGTATTGTCCCACTGCGCCTTCAGCAGGTCGGCGATCTCCGCGTCTGACGCCTCGGGAAAGGCGATGCGCAGATTCGTCTCCGCCACCTTCTGGGCGCTGGTCAACGGGCCAACGGTCTTGAAGAACCACGCGCCGAAATCCGACACGAGATCGACCGGCAACATCCGCGCGAAGGCGATCACCACATCGAAGGCCAGGGCCTCCAACCGCCACAAAAGATCCTGCGCCACCGGGGGCTTGGCCTGCGTCATGTCCTCTACTAGTCGCGTCGTTCCCTGTCGCGCAACGCGAACAGCGCTCGCTTGGCGCGCGACTTGCGAATTTCCCTGCAGGCCGTCTCGCTTTGGGACGGGCGGCAAGCAGAGGGATTGGGGCGATGGAGTCCATGGGCAGCAATATCGACGTTCATCTCGGCAAGCGACTGCGCCGTCGGCGGCGCCTGCTGGGGCTCACCCAACAACAACTGGCTGGCGCCTGCGGCGTGCGGTTCCAGCAAATTCAGAAGTACGAGTGCGGCGCCAACCGCATCTCGGCGGCCCGTCTGTGGCAGCTGTCCGAGGCGCTCGAAGTGCCGGTCGGATACTTCTACGACGGCCTGTCCGACACTGCGCAGCGCGAGCATGCGCTGGGCGAAGGCCCGGGCGAGGCCGGCGGCGAGATGCTGGCCAGCAAGGAAACCCTGGACTTGATCCGCGCCTACTATCAGCTCGGCGAACGTCCGCGCCGCCGCCTGCTCGACCTCGCCAAGTCGCTGAACGGCGAACACGAGGCGGCCTGACGCCCGACTGCTTGCGCCCGACCAAGCGATCCCAGACATGGGGATATCGCGGAGGCCGGCGGCGAGGTAAAGCGGATGCCATGCCCACCCTTGCCGCCGGCCGTCTGGCCGAACTCGACGCCTTTCTTCTCGAACTCAACGCCGCCGCGGCGCGCGTGACCCTGCCCTATTTCCGGTCCGACCACGGACTGGAGGACAAGGGCGGCGTGCGCGGCTTCGACCCCGTCACCGCCGCCGACAAGGGCGCGGAGGCGGCGATACGCAAGCTGATCTCGGCCCGCTTTCCCGATCATGGCGTGATCGGGGAGGAATACGGCGAGGATCGCCCCGCCGCCGAGTTCGTCTGGGTGCTGGATCCCGTCGACGGCACCCGCGCGTTCATCGCCGGCCTGCCGCTTTGGACCACGCTGATCGGCCTGCGCCACCAGGGCCGCCCGGTCCTGGGCTCCATCGGCCAGCCCCATCTGGACGAGGTCTTCATCGGCCACGCGGGCGGATCGCGATTGGTCGCCAAGGGGCAAGTCACCCCCCTGAAGGTCCGCGCCTGTCCCAAGCTGACTGACGCGATCATCGCCACGACTGATCCCGAAGGCTGCTTCGACGGCGCCGAACTGGGCGCCTGGACCCAGGTGCGCGCGGCTGCGCGGCTGGCCCGGCTCGGCTGCGACGCCTACGCATACGCCATGGTCGCCATGGGCAAGATGGACATGGTGATCGAGGCGGGACTGAAGTCGTGGGACATCGAATCCGCCATTCCCCTGATCGAGGGGGCCGGCGGCCTTGTCACCAACTGGCGCGGCCAGCCGGTAGGGCCGAACGGTGGACAGATCGCCATCGCCGGGGACCGGGCCTGCCTCGACGAGGCCTTGGTCGCCCTTCGCCGCTCGGCCAAATAGTTAGTTCTTAGCCGGAGCCTTCTTGGCGGCCGCGGGCTTCGCAGTCGTCTTCGGCTTCGCTGCAGGCTTCGTTGCCGCAGCCTTGGGAGCGGCAGCCTTGGGAGCGGCAGCCTTCGCGGCGGCGGGTTTGGCTGCGGATTTCGGAGCCGCGGCCGGCTTGGACGCGGCCGCCTTGGCCGGGGCAGGCTTGGACTTGGCCGCCGCCTTAACGGCCGCAGGCGCCTTCGAGGCAGCAGGCGCCTTCGCGGCAGCAGGCTTAGCCGTTGTCTTCGCCACCGGCTTGGCGGCCGGCGCTGCTTTGGGTTTCGCGGCCTTCGTGGCGGCAGGCTTGGCTTCGGCCTTCGGCTTCGGCGCGGCCTTCGGGGCGGCCGGCTTCACCGCGGCTGCCGTCGCGACCGGCGCGGGCTCGGCAGCCTTGGGAGCGGGCCCTGGCTCGGCGTCAGCAGTCAGCGCTGGTGCGGGAGCCGGCGCGGCCGCAGGGGCCGGCTCAGCCGGCTTGGGCGTCGCCGGCGCAGGAGCCGAACGGCCCAGCAGGGCGTCCAACGCACGCAGGAAGATATTCCGCATTGTGTCCGTCTCCATCAGGATCTCGTGGAACGCGCCGGCGACACTGACGAACTCGCCAGCAGGCAGGTTCCTCGCGGCCGCGCGCTGGGCGGCGTTGTCGACGAGCCTGTCCTGTTCGGCAGAGACGATGACGACGGGAATCGTGACGCTTTTCAAGTTCTCGGGTCGCGACAGATAGGCCGTGGCCTTGAGCGCGAAGTCGATCCATCCCCAGGTCGGCCCGCCGAGGTCGAGCTCCGGCTCGGCGCGAACCTGCGCCCTGGCCCGCTCGTAGCGCGCCCGGTCGTGGGTTAGGATGTTGGTCTCGAAGGTTTCAGCCGGGCCGGCCGGCCGCGCGAAAGCGCCGCCGCGGCCGAGCAGAACGTTGAGGCCGGCCATCAACCGCGCCGCCGTCATCGGCGTCTTGCCGAGTTGCAGCCCCAGCATCGGGGCACAGAGGATCGCGCCCTGGAAGCGGGCCGCCTCGCCCTTGGCCAGCGCCAGCAGAGTCAGGCAGCCCCCCATTGAGTGGCCGATGGCGAACCATGGCTTGGGCAGCTGCGCCTCGTAGGCGGACAGTAGAGCCCGATAGTCGGCAAGGAAGGCGTCATAGCCGCGCGCGTGGCCGGCCAAACGATCTTGCAGTTCGCGATGGGACAGACCCTGGCCGCGCCAGTCGTGCGCCAGAACGACGTAGCCGCGCCCGGTGAGGTCCTCGATGACCTCGAAATACTTCTCGATCGGCTCGGTGCGTCCGCCGCTGAGCACGATGGAGCCGCGCACCTGACCGCGAGCAGGGAACAGCGCCGCCCGGAGCCGGGCCTTGCCCGCGCCCTCGAACCAGGTCGCCTCGCCGCCGGCCGGAACCGGCGCGCTTGGAATGGAGATCAAAGGCGCCGGCGACATGCTCATCCCAGTTTGGCGAACAACGCCTGCATCTGCGGCTGCAGCGACATGGCCAGGCCCATGTCCGAGACCTTCAGGCGGCCGGTGATGACCGCGGTCATCGGATTAAGTTCGCCCGCCCCGAGCGCCTTGAGGTCCTTGCGGCTGATCGAGACCGTCAGGTCAGCCGGCTTGTCCTCGTTGGTCACGCTCGCGCCGTCGATGTGGATGAAGCCTTCGCCGCGCAGATCGACCTTGAACGTCTTGCCAAGGCCGGCGTCCTCGCCCACGGCGGCGGCCACGCGCTGGGTCAGTTCTTCCAGGGTCGTCGTCATACGCACCGTCTCACATGCTCGTGAGCGTCAGCTTCGCCTCAAGCGCGAGCCAAGTAAACGGCTCAGCCAGGGTTTGAGCGGCGAATTCGACTCCGGCTTGGTTAAGAGGCGGGCGCGGCCGCCGGACAGGTCTCGCTGATGCGCTTGGCGGTGGTCGTGGCGTTGGCGCTCAGCGGCACCCCGGCATAGGTGGTGCTGATCTTGGCGTTCATCGTGAAGGTGGTCGGCGAGTAGGTTCCGGTCGCCTCCAACGCGGCCTGGCTGCCGTTCTTGGTGGCGCAGTTTCCCTTCAGGCGGATCTTGCCGTCCTTGAACACCCGGGTCGGGTAGTCGCACTTGTAGTGGCGATTGGACGGCCCCATCACGAACTTCGAGACCTCCGACGGCGTGATGCAGCGCTTCTCGGTCTTGGTCTGGCTGATGATCGCCGAGACCTTGTTCGTCACGTCCCAGTATCCAGGCAGGATGGTCTGCTCCTGCGCGGCGGCGGGAGCAGCCAGCATAAGGCTGGCGGGGATCAGGGCGAGCAGGGCGTTGCGGATCATATCTGGCCTTTAGCGCATCGAGTTCGCGCCAAGCTAGCAGCTTGCAGGTGACTGCATGCTGACAGAGCTGGGCGCAGGCTCGTTCATCTTGGGATGACAGCGCGCCGGTTCAAGCTCATACTTGCGAATAGATCTCAACAAGAGCGGGGAGAACGCATATGAAGACCCTCGATCTCGCCGGCATCGACGAGCTCTACAAGCAGCCGGGCAAGCTGGTTCTCGACAAGGTGTTGGACCATGTCGAGAAGCACGGACGGGCCTTCATCGGCCTGTCGCCGTTCTGCGTGGTCAGCTCGTCCGGGCCCGACGGCGCCGTCGACGTCTCGCCCCGTGGCGGCGAACCGGGCTTCGTGCACGTCAGCGAAGACGGGCGGACGCTCTATCTGCCGGACCGGCCGGGCAACAACCGGCTCGACACCATCCGCAACCTGCTGTCGGGCCCTGGCCGCATCGGCCTGATGTTCATGATCCCCGGCTTCGACGACGTGCTGCGGGTCAACGGCCGGGCGAGCGCCACCGCCGATCCGGACCTCCTCGCCAAGTTCGTCGAGTTCGGCAAGACGCCGCGTCTGGTGCTGATGGTCGCCGTCGAGGAGGCCTTTCTGCACTGCCCCAAGGCGATCATGCGGGCCCGGCTTTGGGAGGCCCAGGCGCAGGTCGAGCGGACCGCCCTGCCCTCCGGCGCGGAAATGATCTTCGACCAGCTGAACATGGGCAAGGTGCCCGTCCCGGACGAGCAGATCATCGCCAGCTACCGCGAGCAGCTCTAGGCGGCGGGCTTCACCAGCCGCAGGGTCATACGGTCGCTCTCGCCGACGGCGTCGTAGGACGTGCGATCGAAGTTCGGATCGGCCGGCTCGCCGCGCGGCGCGGTGAGCCTTACCGGCGGCAGGGTCCAGACCCCGAACGGGTGGTCGCGGTCGTCGGCCGGGTTGGCGTTGATCTCGCTGGTCTTGTCGAGCACGAAGCCGGCTTCCTGGGCCAGACGCACGACGTAGGCCTCTTGGACATAGCCGTTGGCGGCCAGGACGTCCTGCACGCCGCCAGGCGCGGCGCGGTGCTCCTCGACCCCCAGCACGCCTCCGGGCTTCAGAGCGGCGAAGGCGTCGCGGAATGCCTTTTCGGCGATGCCGGCGGCCATCCAGTTGTGCAGGTTGCGCAGGAACAGCACCAGGTCGGCGCTGCCGGCCGGCGCCACCGGGCCGCTGGTCGGCCCGAAGGCGGTGATCTCGACGTCGCCGTAGATCTTCGGCTTGGCCTTCAGGCGAGCGCGATAGGCCTCGACGATCTCCGTCGAGGCGGGATCGGTCGGTTCAAGATCGGCCGCGATCAGCTTGCCCTTATTGGCCGCCAGATAGGGCGCGAGGATGTCGGTGTACCAGCCGGCGCCGGGCCAGAACTCGACCACCGTCTGGCCCGGCTGCAGGCCCCAGAACTCCAGGGTCTCGATCGGATGGCGCCAGGCGTCGCGCGCCTTGTCGGCGGGCGAGCGCCAATCACCGGCCACCGCGTCCTGCAGCGTCATGTTGCGTGCGGCTTTGGTCGGCGCGGGCTCAGCCTCCCCCTTCTTGCCGCACGCGGCGAGCGCCAGGGCGCCGATCAGAGCGCCCCGCCGCGAGAAGGAAACCGCCGAACCTGCAAGAATACGCCGCATGTAATTCCAAACCCGCCATCGTCCCGAGCGGCTTACCTGACCCGGGACGATGGTCAAAGCGTGGCCCTACTGTTTGACGAACCGCAGGGTCATCCGGTCGCTCTCGCCGATGGCGTCGTACTTGGCGCGATCGAAGCTCGGATCGGGCTTGTCGGCGGCGGGCGAACGGCGGACCGGCGGCAGCGTCCAGACCCCGAACGGGTGGTCCTTGGTGTCCTTGGGGTTGGCGTTGATCTCTGACTTGGCGTCGAGCTTGAAGCCGGCCTTCTCGGCCGTGGCGATCACGAAGTCGGTCGCGACATAGCCGTCCGACGCCCCCGGAACCTGGGCGCGGGTGGGGTCGGAACGATGCTCTTCGACCGCCAGCACGCCGCCGGGCTTCAGCACGTCGTGGAAATCCTTGAACACCTTGTCGAGCATGCCCGGCTGGCCCATCCAGTTATGGACGTTGCGGGCGGTGATGACGACGTCGGCGGAGCCCGGCGCGCCGAGCGGCCCCGACACCGGCCCGAAGCCGACATAGGTGATGGGGCCGAACTTGGCCTGGTCGGCGTACTTGGCCTCGAAGTCGGCGCGGCCCTTGCGGGCGCCGTCCGACAGCTTGGGGTTCGCCAGGTCGGCGACGCCGGCGACATAGGTCCCGCCGGTGGCTTTGGCGTAGGGGGCGAGGATCTCGGTCCAATAGCCTGAGCCGGGCGAGATCTCGATGACCGTCGCCTTGGGCTTCACGCCCCAGAACTCAAGGCTCTCGTAGGGGTGGCGCGCCGCATCGCGGGCGACGTGGTCGGCGCCGCGCTGCGGACCGGCGATGGCGGCCTTGAGGGCGGCGTCTTCAGCCGAGGCGATCGCCGGCTGGGCGATGACGGCGATCGCCGCGGCGGTGGCGAGCGCGAACATACGGGGGGACATCTGCATCGAGCCTTCTGGTTGTTTTCCTGGACGTGGCGCAGCCTAGAGGGGTCGGCGCGGCTGGCAACCCGGCTTGCGCGCTTGGCAGCCAGGCCATGCAAGATTGTTGCGCCCCGCAGGTCTTGAACCGCGCAAATCGCCTCCCACCTAGACATCCGAAGGCGCTGGACACCCGGGCCTTCCGGACACCGCCGAGGCCGATCCCGGCTCGCGCTCCGTCCGACATCGCAACCTTGCTTGAGACAAGAAGGTATCTGGAAATGCGTACGATCGACTTCTCCCCCCTCTATCGCTCTGTCGTGGGTTTCGACCGCCTGGCTTCGCTGCTGGAAACCGCCAGCGCTGACGCCGCGGCCGGCTATCCGCCCTACAACATCGAGCGCACTGACGAGAACGCCTACCGCGTCGAAATCGCGGTCGCCGGCTTCCGTCCCGAGGAACTGAACATCGAGGTCAAGGAAAACCTCCTGACCGTCCAGGGCCGCAAGGCCGCCAACGACGACCAGCGCCGGTTCCTCCATCGCGGCTTGGCCGAGCGCAACTTCGAGCGCCGCTTCCAACTCGCCGACTACGTGGTGGTCACCGAGGCAAAGCTCGCAGACGGCCTGCTCTCCATCTCGCTGAAGCGCGAACTCCCTGAAGCGCTGAAACCCCGCACGATCGCGATTTCGACCGCGACCGAAGCCAACCTGATCGAAGGCGAGAAGGCCGCCTAACCTCCCCCTGAGGCGGCCCTCCAGCCCTCCGGGGCGGCGCAGCGACCTGCGCCGCCCCGCTCCCCTCCCAGACTTCGCAGGGCGGCTCCGAAAGGCGCCGTCCTTTCTTTTTCGCCTCAGAATGTCCCGTGCCGGCCTTGGCCGGACGTGAAGCGAGCTGCACCGTCGCGCGCCTCGCCGCTGGCCAGGGTGGCGCGGCCCAACTCCACCTCGAAGCGGGCGGCCGCCTCCCAGTCCATCGACCACTGGGCGATGGCCGAGGCGCGATCATTGCGCAGGCAGGTCTGGGGAAAGCCGCCGATCCTGGCGGCCAACTCCAGCGCTGCGTCGAGCGCGCCGCCGCTCGACGCCAAGCGATTGGCCAGCCCGATCTCGAAGGCTTCGCGCGCACCGACCGGGCGGCCGGTCAGGATCAGGTCCATGGCCCGCGAGTGGCCGATCAGCCGTGGCAGCCGCACCGTCCCCAGGTCGATCAGCGGCACGCCAAAGCGGCGGCAAAACACTCCGAACACCGCGTCCTCGGCCGCGACGCGCAGGTCGCACCAAGCCGCGACCTCTAGCCCGCCGGCGACCGCGTGGCCTTCGATCGCCGCGATCACCGGCTTGGAGAGGGCCAACCGCGTACAGCCCATCGGCCCAAGGTCGCCGTCGACATGGACCGGATTGCCCCGTCCCTCGCTGACGCCTTTGAGGTCGGCGCCGGCGCAGAACGCGCCGCCGCGGCCCTGCAGCACCGCGACGTCCAGCGCCTCGTCGGCGTCGAAGCTCTTGAAGGCTTTGTAGAGAGCTTGCGCCGTAGCCCCGTCGACGGCGTTGCGGCGCTCGGGGCGCTCGATGGTGACGATCGCGGTGCGGCCGCGGACTTCGACGCTGACGGTTTGCATAGGCGCAGCCTCCTTGGCGGAGGCCGAAGATAGCGCCTTGCCCGGGCGTCAGCCCAAGGGGCTCAGATCACGTCTTCAAGCCCGCGCGCGCCCCACTTCTGGGCGTTGGTCAGGTTGGCGTTGCGGACCATGGCGCTGGTGAAGTTGGCGCGGCTAAGGTCGGCGTCGACGAATATCGCGTGGCGGCAGTCGGCCCGCGCCAGGTCGGCGTTCTTCAACGTCGCGCCGGTGAGGTTGCTCGGCAGGGTGCGGTCCGCGCCCAGGAGCAGCGGCCCCATCTGCGCATCGCGAAGGTCCGCGCCCGACAGCTTGGCCCCGATCAGGCGCGCCCCGCGCAGGTCGGCCCGGCGCAGGTTGCAGTTGCGGAGGTCGGCGCCATCGAGTTGGGCGCCCTGCAGCTGCACGCCTTCCATGTCGAGGCCGTAGAACACCGCGCCCTTGGCCGAGAGGGCCGTCAGGTTGAAGCCGCGGATGGTTTCCAGCGCCCGCAGGTCGGCGTTGTCGAACACGCTCGGCGTGCCCTCGGCGCCGCCGGTCTCGCACCATTTGGCGTGGTCGCGGATCATGGTCTTGTAGGGCAGGTCCTGCACCGACTTGCCGACCGGGTCGTCGGTCAGCACGCCGCGCATGTCGGCCTGGGACACGTTCCAGGCGAAGGTCTTCGCGCCGACCAGGATCACGTCGCGCATGTCCGCGCCGGCGAGATCGGCGCCGGACAGGTCGCAGCCGGCCATATTGGCGCCGGACATATTGGCCTGCTTGAGGTTGGCCCGCACCAGCTTGGCGTCCTTGAGGATCGCGTCGCTGAAGTCGGCCTTGATCGCCATGACCCCCGAGAGCCGGGAGCGTTCGAGGTTGGCGCCCGCCAGAATCGCTCCGGAAGCCTCGCCCACCCGGTTGATGTGCTCGAGAACGCGCAGACCCTTGTCGCGGTCGCCGACGGCGATCGAGCCTTCGCGCAGGTCGGCCTCGAACATGTCGGCGCCGGTCAGGTTGGCGCCGCGCAGGCAGGCGCCGCGCAGGTCGGCCCGGCGCAGCGAGGCGTCGGTCAGGTTGGCGTTCTGCAGGTCAGCGCCGAACAGGTTGGCGTGATCGAGGCGAATGCCCTGCATCTGGCAGTCGGCGAGCACCGCGCCGGTCAGGTCGGCGTCGCAGAGATTTTTTCCGCGGAGGTCGAGCCCCGAAAGATCTTTCCAGGCGAACACGGCGCGGGCGCCGCCCGGCTTCGAGGTCCAAAGGCGGTCGTGCTTGGCGCAGACGGCGTCGAGCTCGTGCTGATCGAGCCTGCGCAACTCCTGGGCTGGAGCGCTCTGGGCGGACATCGGAAACCCCACTGACTTTCAGGGCCCGATCCTAGGTCCGCGTAATTAACACGCTCTTTCCGCGGGTTAGCTTGCGGTGGTTAATTTCGCGGCGGTTGGTAGGTTTCGTATAGGCCCGCGGCCTCGTCGGCGAGCACCCCGAGGCGGAGTAGAACCCCCGCGCCCGCCAATCGCTCGGCGCCCTGCCCGGAGGCGTAAGGCGAGGCGTCTTCGCACGCGATCACGACTTCCGCCACGCCCGCGCTCACCAGGCGCTGCGAGCATGAGGCCGCGCCCGACGAGCGCGCGCCACACGGCTCGAGCGTCACGTAGGCGACGGCGCCGCGCGCCAGATCGCCAGCCTTTTCAATAGCCTGCTCTTCAGCATGGGGCCGCCCGCCTTCGGCGGTCACCCCTTCGCCAACGATGACGCCGTCCTTGACCAGCACGCAGCCGACGCTGGGATTCTCCCCGGTCAGACCGACGTGCGTGCGCGCCAGGGCGATGGCGCGGCGCATGTGCACAAGGTCGGCGTCCGAGGTCATCCGATCGTCGGCAGGGCGGTGGCGCGGGCCTCGTCGAGGTAGCGTGCCGAGGTCGGCTTAAGGTTAGCGTCAAGTTCGATCAGCAGCGGATTTCCGGTAGGGATTTCCACAGCGATGATGCCTTCGTCCGACAGTTCGAACAGCAGCTTCACAATCGCGCGTAGAGAGTTGCCGTGCGCCGCAACCAGCAGGGTTTCCCCGGCCTTCAGGTGCGGAGCGATCTCGGCGTCCCAGTACGGCTGCACCCGGTCGAGCGTGGTTTTAAGGCTCTCGGTGTCAGGCAGCACGGCGCCGGCGTAGCGGCGGTCCTTGGAGAAATCGAACTCGCCGCCCGGCGCCAGCGGCGGCGGCGGCACGTCGTACGAGCGGCGCCACACCTTCACCTGGTCCTCGCCGTGCTTGGTGGCGGTCTCGGTCTTGTTGAGGCCGGTCAGCCCGCCGTAGTGGCGCTCGTTCAGGCGCCAGTCCTTAGTTTCCGGCACGAACACTTGGCCGGCGGCGGTCAGGGCCAGCCACAGGGTGCGGATAGCGCGGGTCAGGACCGATGTGTAGGCGCGGTCGATCTGCAGGCCGGCCGCCTTGATCAGTTCGCCGCCCTTCTTCGCCTGGGCTTCGCCCTCGGCGGTCAGGTCGACATCCACCCAGCCGGTGAAGCGGTCTTCGAGGTTCCATTGGCTCTGGCCGTGGCGAAGAAGGATCAAGGTGGGCAAGGCGCGGCGCTCCGTCTGTGGGTCGTCAGCGGGCTAAGGCCCGGCGCCCCCAGCGTCAAGGTCCGCTGGCCCCTGAGGGCGGCGCTGTCTATATGAGCATCCATGTCCAATCGCCTGTTCTTCCCCTTCGCCGCGCTGGCGGCGCTCGCGCTGGTGGCGCTGGGCGCCGTCTGGCCGCAAGGCCTGGGCGCGCGCTCGCCCGGCCCCTTCGGCCACACGCCGGTGCAGCAGACCGCCCAGGCCAAGGCTGCGATGCAGCGCGAAACCGAAGCCTCCGAACAGCGGATAAAGGCCGCGCGTGAGGCCGTCGCGGACATCCAGACCCAAAAGCTCAGCCCCACTAGATGACGGACGCCGCCCAGATGACCCAATTCGACGCCGTCGCCGTGGGGCGGCGGGTCCTGACCGCCGAGGCCGACGCCCTGCGCCTGCAGGCCGACACCCTCGGCGAGGCCTTCGAGAAAGCCGTCGATCTGCTGTACGCCGCCAAGGGGCGGGTGATCTGCACCGGCATCGGCAAGTCGGGCCACGTGGCCAAGAAGATCGCCGCCACCTTCGCCTCCACCGGCGCGCCGGCCTTCTTCGTTCACGCCAACGAGGCCAGCCATGGCGATCTGGGCATGATCGCCGAGGGGGACGTGATCCTGGCGCTGTCGAAGTCCGGTCAGAACCAGGAGCTGGCCGACGTCATCGCCTATTCGCGGCGCTTCCACATTCCCCTGATCGCGCTCACCGCCTTCGCCGACAGCCCCCTCGGCCAGGCGGCCGACGTGGCGCTGCTGCTGGCCGACGCCACCGAAGTCACTTCCGAGGTCAAGGCGCCGACCACCTCGACCACATTGCAGATCGCCATCGGCGACGCCCTGGCCGTCTCGCTGCTGGAGCGCCGGGGGTTCAGCGCCAAGGACTTCAAGATCTTCCACCCCGGCGGCAAGCTGGGTGCGATGCTGCGCACGGTCGGCGACCTGATGCACGGCAAGGAAGAACTGCCGCTGGTCGGCGAGGCGACGCCGATGTCCGAGGCGCTGCTGGTGATGACCGAGAAGGCCTTCGGCATCGTCGGGGTCACCGATGCAAGCGGCGCGTTGAAGGGCGTGATCACCGACGGCGACCTGCGCCGCCACCTCGACGGCCTGCTGACCCACACCGCCGGCGAGGTGATGACGGCGGGGCCGAAAAAGACCGCGCCTCCACAGATGCTGGCGGCAGAAGCCCTCGCGCTGATGAGCGACCCGCTGCCGATGGTCACGGTGTTGTTCGTCGTCGAGAACGGCCGGCCGGTCGGCATTCTTCGGGTTCACGACCTGGTTCGCGCCGGGGTCTGACCGATCGTCACGAAACGGGCGCCGAAGGTTCGCGTTCGCATGGTCTTAAGGTCTACGGGCCTTTAAGAACCTCGAGACAGAGATAACGGAGTTACGATGCTGCCCGTCCCGCGCGCCGATCTCACGCCCAATACGTTCGAATACGAAATCACCCCGCTGGTGAAGGCGACCGGCTTCCGCGAATACGACGCGCGCTGGCTGTTCGGGCCGGAGATCAACCTGCTGGGCATCGAGGCGCTGGGGCTTGGCCTGGGAACCTACATCCACGAACTCGGTCAGAAGAAGATCGTCGTCGGCCACGACTACCGGTCCTATTCGCTGTCGATCAAACAGGCCCTGACGGTTGGGCTGGTCGCCGCCGGCTGCGAAGTCATCGACATCGGCCTGGCGCTGTCGCCGACCGCCTACTTCGCACAGTTCGCGCTCGATGCGCCATGCGTGGCGATGGTCACCGCCAGCCACAACGAGAACGGCTGGACCGGCGTGAAGATGGGCGCCCAGCGGCCGCTGACCTTCGGCCCGGTCGAGATGGGCCGCCTGAAGGAAATCGTGCTCGGCGGCGAGGGCAAGGCTCGCGAGGGCGGATCGCTTACCCATGTCCAGGGCTTCGCCCAGACCTTCATCGACGACGTCTCCAAACGCGCCCAGATCAAGCGACCGCTCAAAGTCGTCTGCGCCTGCGGCAACGGCACGGCCGGCGCCTTCGCGCCGCAGGCCCTGCGCAAGATGGGCGTCGAGGTCGTCGAGATGGATTGCGACCTCGACTGGACCTTCCCGCGCTACAACCCCAACCCCGAAGATCACGAGATGCTCAAGGAGATGGCCAAGGCCGTCAAAGAGCATGGTGCGGATCTGGCGCTGGGCTTCGACGGCGACGGCGACCGCTGCGGCGTGGTCGACGACACCGGCGAGGAGATCTTCGCAGACAAGATCGGCCTGATGCTGGCCCGCGACCTCTCGGCCCTGCACAAGGACGCGACGTTCGTAGTCGACGTGAAGTCTACGGGACTGTTCGCGACCGATCCGGTGTTGGCCGCCAACGGCGCGACGACCGTCTACTGGAAGACCGGCCACAGCTACATCAAGCGCAAGACCGCCGAGATCGGCGCCCTCGCCGGGTTCGAGAAGAGCGGCCACTTCTTCTTCAATCCGCCGCTGGGCAACGGCTACGACTGCGGTCTGACCGCAGCGGCCGCGATCCTGTCGATGCTGGACCGCAACCCAGACAAGAAGCTCTCGGAACTGAAGGCCGCCTTGCCGGTCGCCTTCACCTCGCTGACCATGTCGCCGCATTGCGCCGACGAAGAGAAGTACGGCGTCGTCGATGACGTGGTCGCCGAATACGAAGCGCTGGCCGCCGCCGGCGGCACGATCCTCGGCCGCAAGATCGTCGAGGTGATCACCGTCAACGGCGTGCGCGTGGCGCTGGAGGACGGCTCATGGGTGCTGGTGCGGGCCTCGTCCAACAAGCCCGAAATCGTCGTCGTGGTGGAAAGCACGCAGTCGGAGGACGACATGCGCGCGCTCTTCCGCCAGGAAGTAAAGCCGCGCCTGGCCAGACGTCCGCAGGTCGGCGCCTATAATCAGGAAGTCTAGCGCCCCTGGCGCGCAACTTGCCTACTCAAAAGACCAATGTCCTATTCTGGATCGGCGTTCGATTGCGGGGATGCTCGCGGCGTGGTGAAGGACGGGGCGGGAACGGATCTCAAGGATAACCCATGCACGTCACTATGATCGGCACCGGCTATGTGGGCCTGGTGAGCGGGGCCTGTTTCGCCGACTTCGGTCACACCGTGACCTGCATCGACAAGGACGCCAGCAAGATCGAGCGTCTGCGCGCCGGCGGCATCCCCATTTACGAACCGGGCCTCGACGTCCTGGTGGCCAAGAACGTGCAGGCCGGCCGCCTGTTCTTCGACACCGACGCCGCCGAAGCGGTGAAGAAGGCCGACGCGGTGTTCATCGCCGTGGGCACGCCCTCGCGGCGCGGCGACGGCCATGCCGACATGTCCTATGTCCACGCCGCCGCCGAGGAGATCGCCGGCCTGCTGGACGGCTTCACCGTCATCGTCACCAAGTCCACCGTGCCGGTTGGCACCGGCGACGAGATCGAGCGCATCGTGAAGGCCAAACGGCCCGACGCCCAGTTCGCCGTTGTCTCGAATCCCGAATTCCTGCGCGAAGGCGCGGCGATCGAGGACTTCAAGCGCCCGGACCGCGTGGTGGTCGGCATGGAGGACGAACGCGCCCGCCCGGTGATGACCGAGCTCTACCGCCCGCTATTCCTCAACGAGACGCCGATCCTGTTCACCGGCCGGCGCACGAGCGAGTTGATCAAGTACGCGGCCAACGCGTTCCTCGCCATGAAGATCACCTTCATCAACGAGATGGCCGACCTCTGCGAGGCGGTGGGCGCCGACGTCCAGCAGGTCGCCCGCGGCATCGGCCTCGACAAGCGGATCGGCAGCAAGTTCCTCCACGCCGGTCCCGGCTACGGCGGCTCCTGCTTCCCGAAGGACACCCTCGCCCTGGTCCGCACCGCCGCCGACGCTGGCGCGCCGACCCGGCTGATCGAAACCACCGTCGCGGTGAACGACGCGCGCAAGAAGGCCATGGCGGCGAAGGTCGCCGACACCATGGCAGGCGACCTGAACGGCAAGACCGTTGGGGTGCTGGGCCTGACCTTCAAGCCGAACACCGACGACATGCGCGACGCGCCGAGCCTGGACATCATCCCGGCCCTGCAGGTGCTGGGCGCCAAGGTCCAGGCCTACGATCCGGAAGGCGCGCATGAGGCCCAGCACATGCTGCCGGGCGTCGAGTTCAAGTCCGATTCGTATGAGGCGGCGGCCGGCGCCGACGCGCTGGTGATCATCACCGAATGGGATCAGTTCCGGGCGCTGGATCTCGACCGCGTGAAGGAGGTCATGCGGACTCCGGCGCTGATCGACCTGCGCAACATCTATCGGCCGGACGACGTCCGCGGACGCGGCTTCAAGTACGCCTCCATCGGCCGCGCCTAGAAGATCGACAATCCGAGTACTGAAGGCGGCGCTCGCACAGGCGCCGCCTTTTTCGCGTCAGCCGGCCAGCACGCGAATGAGGGTGTTGCCGATCCAAAGAGCGCCAGCCCAGAAGGCGATGGCGAGCATTCCGACAAAGGCGAGGCAGGCGATCGAGGTCAGACCCCGAGCAGCACCCCGCGAAGCGCCTCCAAAGGCGACGGGTCGTGGCATGTTTCGCTCCCAGACTTTTCTTTTGTTCCCCGCCGGTCGAGCGGCGGGGACGGGAAGAGGCTGACACGAATTAACCGATCTGCAAAGACCCGCGCCCGGACGCGACAAATAGGCGCAAGAACAGAGACGGAGCTCACACCGATCTTCACGGTGGATAACTCGGCCGCCCTTGGCTCTTCCTGCCATTACGCAACGCACGGCGGCGTTTAGAGTTCACAACCTGCGCTGCACAGCCCGCGACTGGCGCCTCGGCGACGCCGGCGCCGACGCTTGGGAGCCGAGCGGAGACGCCTTCCTGTCGCCGACATTAGTGGAAGCCGAATGCCTTCGCCGGGTGGCGCCATCGGCAAATTTTCGAGCCTGAGCCGCTTCTTGGACGATCAGGTGATCATGGGGCCCGGTCTTGCTTCGCAAACCAGGATGACACCGATGATCAGGCCTTGGCCACGTAGGCGTCGATCTCGGCGAGGTGTCGGGCGATTTCGTCTGGGGCGAGGAACGAGCCGGTGAAGCTGTTCTTCGCCAGCGTGATCAGGTCATCGCGAGACAGGTCCAGGGCCTCTGCGGTTTCGATCCAGTTCTGGCCGAGATAGCCGCCGAAATAGGCTGGATCGTCGGAATTGATGGTCGCGCGCAGGCCGAGGTCCAGCATCCGCTTAAGCGGATGGGCGGCGAGGTCGTTGACCACGCAGAGCTTGAGGTTGGAGAGCGGGCACACGGTCAGGGTCATGCCCTCGCGCGCCAACCGCTCGGTCAGGGCGTCGTCCTCCAGGGCGCGGTTGCCGTGGTCGATGCGGTCGACCTCCAGCAGGTCGAGCGCCTCGTAGACATAGTCGGGCGGGCCTTCCTCGCCGGCGTGGGCCACGACCTTGAGGCCGAGCTTGCGGGCGGCGGCGAAGACCCGGGCGAACTTGGCCGGCGGATGACCGACCTCGGACGAATCCAGGCCAACGCCGGCGATGCGGTCGAGCCAGGGCTGCGCCCGTTCCAGGGTCTCGAAGGCCGCCTCTTCGGACAGGTGGCGCAGGAAGCAGAGGATCAGCTTGGAGGTGACGCCCAGCGTCTGCTCGGCCTCGTCCATGCCCGACAGAAGGCCCTCGATCACGACGGCGAACGGCACCCCGCGGTCGGTGTGGGTCTGGGGATCGAAGAAGATCTCGGCGTGGCGCCCGCCGTCGGCGGCGACCCGGCGGAAATAGGCCATCGCCAAGTCGTGGAAATCGGCCTTGGTCAGCAGCACCTGGGCGCCCTGGTAGTAGATGTCCAGGAAGTCCTGCAGGTTGGAGAAGGCGTAGGCGGCCCGCACCTCCTCGACAGTGGCGAAGGGCAAGCTGACGCCATTGCGCTGGGCGAGCTCGAACATCTGCTCGGGCTCGAGACTGCCCTCGATGTGCAGGTGCAGTTCGGCCTTGGGCAGGCCGCGGACGAAGGCGGCCAGATCGCCCATCAGGCCGCCGCCTTCTTCACCGCCCCGACGATGTCCTTGACGACCGCATGGACCAGCTTCTCGTCGTCGCCCTCGGCCATGACGCGGATCAGCGGTTCGGTGCCAGAGGCGCGGACCACGATGCGGCCGGTTCCGTTGAGGCGCTGCTCGGCGTCGGCGATGACGCCCTTCACGTGCTCGGTCTCCAGCGGCTTGCCGCCGGCGAAGCGGACGTTTTCGAGGATCTGCGGCACCGGCTCGAACTGGCGGGCCAGTTCGCTCATCGGCTTGCCGGAGTCCTTGAGCACGGCCAGCACCTGCAGCGCGGCCAGCAGGCCGTCGCCCGTGGTCGAGAAGTCGGACATGATCATGTGCCCGGACTGCTCGCCGCCGAGGTTGAAGCCGCCCTCGCGCATGCGGGCCATGACATAGCGGTCGCCAACCTTGGTGCGCTCGAGCTTGAGGTTGCGAGCGGCCAGGAAGCGTTCGAGGCCGAGGTTCGACATCACCGTGGCGACCACGCCGCCGCCATTGAGGCGATCGCGTTTGGCCCAGTAGTCGGCGATCAGGGCCATGATCTGGTCGCCGTCGACCACGTGGCCCTTCTCGTCGCAGATGATCAGCCGATCGGCGTCGCCGTCGAGGGCCACCCCGATGTCGGCGCGGAATTCCTTGACCGCACGCGCCACCGCTTCCGGGTGGGTCGAGCCGCAGTCCTCATTGATGTTGGTGCCGTCCGGACTGACCCCGATCTTGATGACCTCGGCGCCCAGTTCGTAGAGCACCACCGGAGCGACCTTGTAGGCCGCGCCATTGGCGCAATCGATGACGATCCGCAGGCCGGCCAGCGACAGGCGGCGCGGGAACGTCGCCTTGGCGATCTCGACGTAACGGGCCTGGCTGTCCTCGACGCGGGCGACGCGGCCAAGCTCCGTAGGCGGAGCGAGACCGACATGAAGATCCTCGCCCATCAGCGCCTCGATCTCGAGCTCGCGGTCGTCGGAGAGCTTGTAGCCGTCCGGGCCGAACAGCTTAATGCCGTTGTCGGTGTAGGGGTTGTGCGAGGCCGAGATCATCACCCCGAGATCGGCGCGCAGGCTGCGGGTCATCATCGCCACGCCCGGGGTCGGCATCGGGCCGAGCAGGCGCACGTCCATGCCGACGCTGGCGAAGCCGGCGACCAGGGCCGGCTCGACCATGTAGCCGGAGAGCCGGGTGTCCTTGCCGATCACCACCAGGTGGCGGCGCTCGTCCTGGGACTTGAACAGCTTGGCGGCGGCCAAGCCGACGCGCAGGGCCACTTCGGCGGTCATCGGATGGCTGTTGGCCTGGCCGCGGATACCGTCGGTGCCGAAATAGGCGCGTTTGGACATTCGTGTTCCCGAAACGATGCGAAACTCAGATTTAGTCGACGCCGCGTTTGCGAATGCTAAAGGCGACGCAGGATTATCACGCTTTCGAGCGACGAAAGGAACCAGGGCGACATGTGCGGCATCATCGGAATCGTCGGCAAGTCCCCGGTGTCCGGGCGCCTGGTCGAGAGCCTCAAGCGCCTGGAATATCGCGGCTACGACAGCGCCGGCGTCGCCGCGCAGGTGAACGGCGTGCTGGAGCGCCGCCGCGCCCCGGGCAAGCTGCGTGAACTGGAGGCGGTGCTGGAGCGCGAACCGCTGGTCGCCGCCACCGGCATCGGCCACACCCGCTGGGCCACCCATGGCGCCCCGACCGAGCGCAACGCCCACCCGCACATCGCCGGGCGCGTGGCCGTCGTGCACAACGGCATCATCGAGAACTTCGCCGAGCTGAAGGCCGAACTGCAGGACAAGGGCCGCGTGTTCGCCAGCGACACCGACAGCGAGGTGGTCGCCCACCTGGTCGACGAGAACCTGAACAGCGGACTGGAGCCGCTGTCCGCCTTCAAGGCGACCCTGGACCGGCTGAGCGGCGCCTACGCCCTGGCCGTGCTGGTCATCGGCGACGGCGACGTGATCATGGGCGCGCGCAACGGCCCGCCGCTGGCGGTCGGCTATGGCGACGGCGAGATGTTCGTCGGCTCGGACGGCATGGCGCTGGGCCCGTTCACCAACCGCGTCGCCTATCTGGACGACGGCGACTACGTGATTATCGACCACGCCGGAGCGAAGATCTTCGACGCCAGCGGGGCGCCGGTCGAGCGGCCGATCAAGACGCTCGCCGCCTCGGCCGCGGTCATGGAGAAGGGCAACTACCGCCACTTCATGGAAAAGGAGATCCACGACCAGCCGGAAGGGTGCCAGCGCACCATCGCGGCCTATGTGGACGCCCTGACCGACCGCACGACGATCCCGGGGGACATCGACTTTTCCAAGCTGGAGCGCATCCAGATTGTCGCCTGCGGCACCGCCTACATCGCCGGCATGCTGGGCAAGTACCTGATCGAGCGGATGGCCGACCTGCCGGTCGACGTCGAGGTCGCCTCAGAGTTCCGCTATCGCGAGCCGGCCCTGCGGCCGGGATCGCTGGCCATCGCCATCTCGCAGTCCGGCGAGACCGCCGACACCCTGGCCGCCTTCCGCTACTGCCAGGCCAAGGGCATGCAGAGCGCGGCCCTGGTCAACACCGTGGAGTCGACCATCGCGCGAGAGGCCGACGTGATCTGGCCGATCCATTGCGGGCCGGAGATCGGGGTCGCCTCGACCAAAGCCTTCACCGCCCAGGTCAGCATGCTGACCGCCCTGGCCGTCGCCGCCGCCCGCGCGCGCGGCAAGATCGACGAGACCGAAGAGAACCGGCTGGTGAAGGTGTTGCTGGAGGCGCCGCGGCTGATCGCCGAGTCGATCAACCTGGAAGACGCCGTCCGCGCCATCGCGGTCGAGGTAGCCAAGGCTCGTGACGTGCTCTATCTGGGCCGCGGCCCAATGTATCCGCTGGCCCTGGAAGGCGCGCTGAAGCTGAAGGAAATCAGCTACATCCACGCCGAGGGCTATGCTGCCGGCGAACTGAAGCACGGACCGATCGCGCTGGTCGATGAGGCCACGCCGATCGTGATCCTGGCGCCCTTCGACAGTTACTTCGAGAAATCCGCCTCGAACATGAGCGAGGTCATGGCCCGAGGCGGTCAGGTCGTCTTCATCACCGACCCCGAGGGCGAGCAGAGCGCCCCCGCGGGCGCCCGCGTGGTGGTGACCGCGCCCAAGTGCGACCCCCTGATCGCGCCGCTGGTCTTTTCCGCGCCCATCCAGCTGCTGGCCTATTACGTGGCCGTCCAGAAGGGCGCGGACGTCGACCAGCCGCGCAACCTGGCCAAGTCGGTGACCGTCGAGTAGCCGGCTACTTCGCCGGCGGCGTCGCCGGGGGAACTTCGGTGGCCGGCGGCGGCGTTGTCGCCATCGAACCGGTGGCCGGCGGGGTCGCCATCATGCCGTCGGCCGGGGGCGTGGTCGCCATCGACCCCGCGGGGGGCGTCGCCATCATGCTGTCGGACGGCGGGGTGGCGGCCATGCTGTCGGCCGGCGGTGTCACGGCCGTGTCGGCGGCCGGAGTCGCCTCCTCCGCCTTCTTGCCGCAAGCGGCCAGAGTCAGGGCGAGCGCGGAAGCCGCCGCGAGCGCGGTGTAGGTGCGAAGTTTCATGGGAAGCCCTTCGTTTGAACTGCGGATGGCGGATCGTGAACCGTTCACGGCCTCGTGAGTTCCGGTCCGAGGTTCACGAAACACCCTTGAATAGCGCATCATAGCTGAGCTTCAGCAAAAGCACCCACAGACAAAGCTTAGCTTTCGCGCAACTCTATCCGTCGAAAAGCTCTTCCATCTTGCGAAGCCTGAGCTTGGTCGAAACCTGATATCCACTTTCGGCTGACATGCTGCGGCCTCGCCTATCGAGCATCCCGTACGGGGGATTGCGGGAGAGCTTGGATGACCAAACGTGTGCGCAAGGCCGTGTTGCCGGTGGCTGGACTGGGAACCCGTGTCCTGCCCGTGGCGCGAGCCACGCCGAAAAACCTGCTGAATGTCTTCGACCGGCCGATCCTCTCCTATGTGGTCGAAGAGGCGCGCGCCGCCGGTATCGAGCACTTCGTGTTCATCACTAGCCGCGGCCAGGGACCGATCGAGGACTATTTCGACGGCAACCCCGAGATCGAGGGGGCGCTGGAGGCCAAGGGCAAGACCGACGTCCTGGCCGAGGTCCGCCGGGACATCCTGCCGCCCGGATCGATGAGCTTCATCCGCCAGATGGCGCCGCTGGGCCTCGGCCACGCAGTGTGGTGCGCACGCGACATCATCGGCGACGAGCCGTTCGCGGTGATCCTGCCCGACATGCTGATGGCCGCGCAGACCCCGGCCCTGGCCCAGGCGGTCGCCGCCTATGACCAGGTCGGCGGCAACATCGTGGTCGTCGAGCCCGTGCCCGAGAGCGAGACCCACAAGTACGGCATCGTCGCCCTGGACGGGCGCGAGGGCCGGCTGAACCGCATGACCGCCATGGTCGAGAAGCCGAAGCCGGGAACGGCGCCGTCGAACCTGATCATCTCGGGCCGCTACATCCTGCAGCCGGACATCTTCCCGCTGCTGGAACGCCAGGGGAAAGGCTCGGGCGGCGAGATCCAACTGACCGATTCCATGGCCGAGCTGATGAAGGTCCAGGACTTCCACGCGCTGGAATACGACGGGACCACCTATGACTGCGGCGACAAGATCGGCCTCCTGAAGGCCAACGTCGCCTTCGCCCTGCAACGCCCGGACTTCGCCGACGCCGCCCGCAAGGCGATCGCCGAGCTGCTGTAGGCGGTTCCGGGTGCGCCTGTTCATCTATGGCTACGGGTTCGTGGGCCGCGCGCTGGCGCGGCGGATGCGGGCCAAGGGCTGGGATGTCAGCGCCACCTATCGCAACCCCGCCGACGGCGAGGCGATGCGCGCCGAGGGCGTCGATGCGGTGGCCGCCGAGGACAAGGACGCCATCGCCGCGCGGCTGAGCGACGTGCAGGCCGTGCTGGTGACACCGCCGCCGGGGCCCGAGGGCTGCCCGGCGCTGCAGGTTCTGGTCCCGGCGCTGGCTAAGGCCGGGGCGTTTCCCGACTGGATCGGCTACATCTCGACAACCGGGGTCTATGGCGACCGCCGGGGCGGCTGGGTGTTCGAGGACAGCCGGCTGGCCGCGCAGTCGCCGGAGGGCGCGCGGCGGGTGGCGGCCGAACGCGACTGGCTGGAGGTCGGGCGCGGCATGGGCCTGACCGTCACCGTGCACCGCTTGCCGGGGATCTACGGCCCTGGGCGCTCGGCGTTCGACCGCCTGCGCGAGGGGCGCGCCAAACGCTACGACGCCCCCGGCCACGTGGTCGGCCGCGTGCATGTCGACGACGTGGCGGCGGGGCTGGCGGCCTCGATCGCTAGGCCGCGGGCCGGCGGGATCTACAACCTGGTCGACGACGAGCCCGCCGCCAACAGCGTTGTCATCGCTCATGCGGCGACGCTGCTGGGCCTGCCCGAGCCGCCGCTGACCCCGCTGGATATCGACGCCTTGCCGGTCAAGGCGCAGCGGTTCTACCGCGAGAACCGCCGGGTCTCGAACGCGCGGGCCAAGTCCGAACTGGGCTGGCGGCCGGCCTATCCGACCTATCGCGAGGGGCTGGCGGCGATCTTGGCGGGCGAGCGTCCGTCTTAGTTGCTCCCCCGCTGGGGGAGCTGCCAGCCGAATGGCTGACTGAGGGGGACTTTGACTCAAGCAGCTTGAGAGCAGTCCCCTTCCGTCCCCATGCTGCGCATGGATCCACCTCCCCCAGCGGGCGAGGACCTTTGTTCAGAGCGATCCGAGCGCCAAGCCGCCGAGCGCGCAGGCGATCAGGGTCGTCGTCAGGCCGGCCTTGAAGCGCAGCATGGCGAGCGCGGCGGCGGCGGCCAGCAGGGCCGGACGCCAGTCGAAGCTGGCCAGCACCGGGACGTCGGGGCCCCAGCCGCCGAGCCGCGCGACCTCGCCGAACAGCAGGTGCAGGCCGAACCATAGGGCGAGGTTGGCGATCACCCCCACCACCGCGGCGGTGATGGCGGCGAGCGCGGCGGCGGCCGGGCGATGGCCGCGCAGCGCCTCGACATAGGGCGCGCCGAGGAAGATCCACAGAAAGCAGGGCGCGAAGGTGACCCAGGTGGTCAGTAGGGCGCCGAGGGTTCCGGCCGCCAGCGGGTCGAGGTCGCCGGCCTGGCGATAGGCGGCCAGGAAGCCGACGAACTGCAGCACCAGGATCAGCGGACCGGGCGTGGTCTCGGCCAAGCCCAGGCCGTCGGCCATCTCTCCAGGCCGGAGCCATCCGAAGCCGTCGACGGCCGCCTGGGCGACATAGGACAGCACCGCATAGGCGCCGCCGAAGGTGACCACGCCCATGGTCGAGAAGAAGCCGGCCAGCCGGGTCCAGACGCTGGTCTCGCCGGTCAGCAGGTAGAGCGCCGCGAGCGGGGCCAGCCAGACCGGCAGCCAGACCGCCAGCACCCGCAACGCCCGGCCGCGCGACGGCGCCAGGTGACCGCCCTGCCCGGCGGCGATCGCGGCGTCGACCAGGTCGGGGGCGTCGGGGGCGTCCTGCCCTTGGGCCGGCGGCGCCATCAGGGCGGGCGCGAACCAGCCGAGCAGGCCGGCGGCGAGGATGACCAGCGGGAACGGGACGCGCAGGACGTAGAGGGCCAGGAAGGCGGCGACCGCGATCAGCACGGCGGCCTTAGTCTTCAGCGCCCGGCGGCCGACCCGCAGCACCGCCTCGACGACGATGGCCAGCACCGCCGACTTCACGCCCAGGAACAGGGCCGCGGCCAGCGGCGTGGCGCCGAGCAGCACGTAGGCGATGCTGAGCCCCAGCATGACCAGGGCGCCGGGGATCACGAACAGCAGGCCGGCCAGCAGCCCGCCGGCGGTGCGGTGCATGAGCCAGCCGACATAGGTGGCCAGCTGCTGCGCCTCGGGGCCGGGCAGCAGCATGCAGTAGTTGAGCGCGTGCAGGAACCGCCGCTCGCCGATCCAGCCGCGTTCCTCGACCAGCACCTTGTGCATCAGGGCGATCTGGCCGGCCGGGCCGCCGAAGCTCAAGCACCCGATTCGGGCCCAGACCTTGGCGGCCTCCCAGAAGCTCGGGATCTGGGACGGGGCCACTGCCTAGGCGCCGAGCTCGTCGAGGGCGCCGGCGAGGCGGGCGAGGTCCTGGGGCCGCGACAGCCGGTGGTCGCCGTCCTTAATGAGGGAAAAGACCACGTCGTCGCCGCGGATCGCCTGGGCCAGCTCCAACGCATGGCGCCAGGGCACGTCGGGGTCGGCCCCGCCTTGGAGGATGCGGACCGGACAATCGATGTTCACCGGCCCCGGCAGGATCGACCAGCGGGCCCCGTCCTGCAGCAGCTCGCGGGCGATGGGATAGGGCTCCCCGTACTCGGAGGGGCGCAGCCAGACTCCGGTGGCGGCCATCTGCGCGCGGTCGGCCGGGGTCATTTCCGGAGCCATCAGCTTCTCGGTGAAGTCGGGCGCCGGGGCGACAAGCACCATGGCCGCGACGCGCTGCGGAACCGCTCCGGCGACCAGGCAGGAAATCCAGCCGCCCATCGACGAGCCGACCAGCACCGCCGGCCCCTCGACCAGCGTCTCCAGCACCGCCAGGGCGTCGTCGCGCCAACGGGTGATCGTGCCCTTGGCGAACTCGCCCTCGGATTCGCCGTGGCCGAAATAGTCGAAGCGCACATAGGCGCGGCCGCGGTCCTGAGCCCAGTCGGCCAGGGCCTGCGCCTTAGTCCCGGCCATGTCCGAGCGGAAGCCGCCCAGCCAGACCACGGTCGGGCCCGCGCCCGCCACCGCCCGCCAGGCCAGTTTCGCCCCGTCGGGCCGTTCCAGAAATCCGCTCGTCTCAGCCATGGAGCGGTCATAACGCGCGGATGTGACATCGTTAAGCGCGCGCAGAGGGTTTACCAAACCGAGGCTTGCGCTATGCAGAACCTCGTGACGCTTCCCCCAGACTTCACTCTCCTGCAGGTCGTGCCGGAACTCGAGACCGGCGGGGCCGAACAGACCACCATCGATGTGGCCAATGCGGTCGTGCGCGCCGGCGGCAAGGCGCTGGTGGCGACCCGTGGCGGACGCATGGCCGCGCGGCTCGAAGCCGACGGCGGGCGGCTGGCCCAGATGCCGGTGCAGACCAAGAACCCGCTGGTGATGCTCGGCAACGCCGCGCGGCTGGTCGACCTGATCCGCAAGGAGAAGGTGTCGATCGTCCACGCCCGCAGCCGCGCGCCGGCGTTCTCGGCGCTTTGGGCGGCGCAGGCGACCAAGACCCCGTTCGTGGCGACCTATCACGGCGTCTACGGGGCCAAGAACAGCGTCAAGCGCTGGTACAACGCGGTGATGACCCGCGGCGACTTGGTGATCGCCAATTCCGACTACACCCGCGACCACGTACTGGCCGAACACAAGCTCGACCCGGCCAGGATCGTCTCGATCCCGCGCGGCATCGACCTGGAGCGCTTCAACCCCAGTTGGGTGACGCCCGAGCGCGTGCAGGCGCTGCGCGAGGCCTGGGGCGTGGAGGCGCGCGACCGGCGCGTGAAGCTGCTGCTGGCCGGCCGGCTGACGCGCATCAAGGGCCACCTGTTGATCATCGAGGCGGCCAAGCGCATGCGGGCAGCCGGCGTCGAGGACTTCCTGATTCTATTCGCCGGCGACGACCAAGGCCGCACCGGCTATCGTGAAGAGGTCGAGGCGACGGTGGTCGCCGCGGGCCTGGCGGAACACGTGCGGCTGGTCGGCCATTGCGACGACATGCCGGCCGCCTACCAGATCTGCGACATCGCCATGCTGCCCACCACCAAGCCGGAGTCGTTCGGCCGCACGGCGGTCGAGCCGCAGGTGATGGGCAAGCCGGTGCTGGCCTCGGACCATGGCGGCACCACCGAGACGGTGCTGAACGGCGAGACCGGCTGGCTGGTCAAGGTCGACGACCCCGACGCCTGGGCCGCAGCGATGGGCAAGGCGATCGAAATGGGCGGGTTGCGGCTGGCGGCCATGGGCCAGGCGGCGGCCAACCGCGCACGCCGGCTCTATTCAGTCGACGCCATGTGCGAGGCGACGCTGGACGCCTACGCGCGCGTGCTGGCCGCCCGCCATGCGGGATCGCACGGCTGATGTCGCGCGAGATCAAGAAGATCCTGGTCATCAAGCTGTCGGCGCTGGGCGACTTCGTGTTGGCGCTGGCGGCGATGAAGAAGATCCGCCAGGCGCACAAGCGGGCGCACATCACCCTGCTGACCACCCCGCCGTTCGAGAGCTTGGCCAAGGCCTGCCCCTACTTCAACGCCGTCGAGACCGACGGGCGGCCCGAAGGGCTGGGCGAGTGGCTGGCGCTGCGCAAGCGCATCAAGGCCGCCAAGTACGACCGCGTCTACGACCTGCAGACCTCGGCGCAGTCGGCGCGCATCTTCCACATGCTCTCGCCGTTCCCGCCGGAATGGTCGGGCATCGCCGCCGGCTGCTCGCTGCCGCACAAGAACCCCAACCGCAACCGCATGCACACGCTGGAGCGCCACGCCGACCAGCTGAAGTACGCCGGCATCTGGCCCGACGCCCCGACCGAACCCGGCAGCGCGCCGGGACCGGACCTGTCGTGGGTGCTGCCCAAGCCGAGCCAGACGCGGCCGGTGCCGGGCGGGGTGCGGCCCAAGCCCTATGCGCTGTTCGTGCCCGGCGGCTCGGCCCACCGGCTGGACAAGCGCTGGTCGGCCGAGCGCTACGGCCAACTGGGCAAGATCCTGGCGGAGCGCGGCTACGACATCGTCATCATCGGCGGCCCGCAGGAAAGCGCCCTCGCCCGCCAGATCCAGCGCGAGGTCGGACACGTCCGGGACCTGACCGGGCGCACCGACTTCGCCAAGATCGCGATGCTGGGCGCCAAGGCCGCGCTGGTGGTTGGCAACGACACCGGCCCGCTGCACCTGGCCGCGGCCGCCGGCGCGCCGACGGTGGTGCTGTTCTCCAGTGCTTCCGACCCGGAGCTGGCCGCCCCGCGCGGCCACGTGACCGTGCTGCGGTCCGGCGACCTGAGCGACCTTTCTGTGGCCGAGGTCCTACAGGCGGCGAACGCTTTGCTGCCTCAATCCTAGCACCGCTTGATTGGGGCCATCCCCTTCGTCATATATGGCTGCCGACCGGAGCCTCGCGCTGCCGGCCGAACCTGTTTCAACAGCTCTAGGAGCGAAAGCCTATTCGCCGCCCCATGCAGGCGCCGCCCGTCAAAGACGGACCGCGCATCAATGATGAGATCCGCGTCCCCAAGGTTCTGCTTATCGACCAGCACGGCGAGAAGCAGGGCGTGATGCCGACGTCGGCCGCCATGGAGGCCGCTGAGGAAGCCGGCCTCGACCTGGTCGAGATCGTGCCGAATGCGGATCCGCCGGTCTGCAAGATCCTGGACTATGGCAAGTTCAAGTTCCAGGAGCAGAAGAAGAAGAACGAGGCGCGCAAACGCCAGAAGGTCGTCGAGATCAAGGAGATCAAACTCCGCCCGAACATCGACATTCACGACTATGAAGTGAAGACCAAGGCGATGCACCGGTTCTTCGAGGAGGGCGACAAGGTCAAGGTCACCCTGCGCTTCCGCGGTCGCGAACTGGCTCACCCGGAACTCGGGATGAAGCTGCTCCAAAAGGTCAAGGCCGACTTCGACGAATTCGCCAAGGTCGAATACGAGCCTCGCATGGAAGGCCGCCAGATGATCATGATCCTGGCCCCCCGCTAGGCGCGAAGACCATCGACAGATAAACGAGCGGCCGCCCTACGGGGTGGCCGTTTTCGTTTGCGAGGAGCCTGGCCGCGCCGAATAGCCCAGATAGGCGCGGCCCAGGCGCACCAGCTCGTCCTCGAACTCCTGGCTCTGCAGGAAGTCGACCCCTTCGAGCACGGCGGCCCGCATCGCGCCCTGAACCGCCCGGCCGAGCACGAAGGCCTGGACGGGGGTCAGCGGGCGGCCCTCGGCGTCGGTCATGCCGTCTTCCACCGCCGCGAACTTCGCCGCCAGTTCGCCGTGATCGGCGTGGGCCAGCAGGGCCGACACAGCGATCCTCCGCGCCCGATGGCGTCCCGCGAAGGCCTGGACGAAGGCGCGAATGATCGCGCGATCCCGCGCCACTCCGGAGCCGCCGCCCTCCAGCGCCGCCATCACCGCGCTCCGGTGCGCTTCGGTCTCCCTGAGCGCCAGCGCCCGCAGCACGGAGTGCTTGTCCGGGAAGTAGCGATAGAGCGTTCCGATGCTGACGCCGGCCCGTTCAGCGACGGCGTTGGTGTTGAACCCCGCCTCGCCGGTCGCCTCCAAGACCTGAGCCGCCGCCTCCAGAATGACGTCGACGGAGTACCTCGCCCGCTGCTGGCGCGGTGTTTTGCGAGCATTTTCAACGCTGCTCATGTCCGCTCCCTCCGACCGCTCCCGGCATTGTAAGTCGAGTAACAGAGCCCGCGCGGCGTCCCTACCCTCACCTGAGCAATTTTGGGGGAGGATCGAATGACCTGGGCGACCGACCGACTGGATGCCTTAAAGACCGGGCGCGCCACGCCGCCCCCGGTGGTGCGAACCTTAAGGCTCGGCCTGATCGACGATTGGGGCGAGGGCTGGGTGCGAAAATCCTGGAGTCCCGCGCCGGAGCTTGCGACCAGTGACGGCTCGCTGTTCGGTGGATACCTCGCGGCCCTGGCCGATCAGGTGCTGTCGTTCGCGACAATGACGGTCGTTCCCGACGATAGGCTGTTTCGCACCGTCAACCTGCAGCTCAATTTCCTGAGGGTGGGCCGCACCCATCCGCTGACCATCGAAGCCCGCGTCGTCGCCCACACCCAACAGCTGATCACCGTCCGCGCCGAGTTCCGGCGCGGCGACGGCGAGCTAATCGCCGACGCCACGGCGCAGCAGATCCTCATGACCTTCGACCGGTGGCCCGCCGAAAGGGCCGCGATCGAGGCGATGGCCGGCGGGGCCCGCCAGGCCCGGGAGGCCTAGATGCGGCGCCCGGAGTTCGAACCGCCGATGTCGTTGAGGTCGTACGGGGTCGTGCGGTAGATTTCGTTGATCCAGTTAGCGAACAGCAGGTGCGCGTGACTGCGCCAGCGGTTGGCTGGCGGCCGGCCGGCGTCGCCGTCCGGAAAATAGTTCAGGGGCTGCGGCGTGGCCGGATCCCTGGCGCGGTCGCGGACGAACTCATCGGCTAGGGTCGTGGCGTCGTATTCGAGGTGGTTGAACATGTGCAGCCCGCGATGCTGCGCATCCTCGACCAGACAGAGGCCGGACTCGTCGGACTCCAGCAGCACGTTCAGCCCCGCGCCCTCGGGCAACTCTTCGGCCCGCACCTCGGTCCAGCGCGAGACCGGCACGTCGACCTCGTCGGACATGCCGCGGAGGTACGGAGACGCCGGCGCGGCCAGCCGGTGAGAGAAGACCCCCCAGCGCTTGGCCGCCAGTATGTGCTTGCCGACGCCGTGGAAGTGGTGAAGCGCCGCCTGGGCGGCCCAGCAGATGTTTAGACTGCTGTGCACATGGCTCTGGGTCCAGTCGAAGATCCGGGTCAGTTCGTCCCAGTAGTCTACCTGTTCGAAGGGCAGCGTCTCGACCGGCGCGCCCGTCACGATGAAGCCGTCGAACCGCTCGTGCCTGACCTCGTCCCAGGTCCGATAGAAAGCGGCCAGGTGTTCAGGCGGTGTATTGCGCGGCGTGTAGCTGGCCAGTTGGACCAGCGAGAGCTCGACCTGCAGGGGAGTGGCGCCCAGCAGGCGAGCGAACTGGATTTCGGTCTTCGGCTTGTCGGGCATCAGGTTCAGCAGCCCGATGCGCAGCGGCCGGATGTCCTGGCGCGCGGCCTGCGTCTCGGCCATGACGATAACGCCCTCGGCTTCCAGTGTGGCGCGCGCAGGCAAGGCGTCGGGAATCTTGATCGGCAAGGTTCAGCCCTCAGTCATTCAACTCGGACCGGGACGGAGCTGGGATCACCCGTTGGATTGCCGCCGCGGCCACATCCTCCCGGGAGGGAGCGCCACCTTGCTCGGGAAGCAGGTTGGCGTTGGGCGACGCCCAACTCTTGATGCGAGGCCAGCAATAGAAAATGCGCGGCTCCCCCACAAGCCCCGAGATGCCGCCGCCGAGCCGGGCCCTGGGCCTGACGCCGAACCGACGGCACGAACCGTCCGACATCGGGGCTGCGCAGGGTGGGATCATGCCGTTACGGCAGCTAGGCCGGAGGGGTTCGTGCGCGACGCCGATTAGCCCCCCTCGCCCCCATACTGAGGCCTTGAAGCCGCACCCCCGCGACCGAACAACCAAGCCCCGAACTCGGGCTTGCGGCGTAACGCGGGTCGTCTTAACAGCGCTCACATGTCCGACACCGCGCCGCGCGGGAAGGTTCCGTCCCGCTGGGCCGCGCCGTCCCTGATCGCCGTCATTTTCATCAATATGCTCGGCTTCGGGATCATCGTCCCGTTGCTGCCGTTCTACGCCAAGTCGTTCAACGCGCCGGGCTGGCAGATCGGCCTGATCTTCGCGGCCTATTCGGTCGGCGCGTTCTTCGGCGAACCTTTCTGGGGCCGGTTGTCCGATAAGTACGGCCGCAAGCCGCTACTGATCTCGACGATCTGCGGCAACTGCCTCTGCTATCTGGCCCTGGCTTTCGCCCCCAACATCTGGGCGGCGTTCGCGATCCGCCTGATCGGCGGCTTGGCGGCCGGGAACGGCGCGGTCGTGCAGGGCTACCTTGCCGACGTCACCCCGCCCGAGAAGCGCGCGCGGCAGATGTCGTACCAGAGCGCGGCCTGGAACGTCGGGCTGATCGTCGGGCCGTCGGTCGGCGGCCTGTTCGTCCACACCGGCGCGGGGCCGGCCGGCTTCCGCATTCCGCTGTTCATCGCTTCGGGCCTGGCCCTGCTCTGCGTCGTCGCGATCATGCTTTTCATCCGCGAGAGCCGCATCCGCGACACCAGCATCACCGACCGGCCCAGCCGTTGGTCGGCGATCGGCGAGGCGGTCGGCCATCCGGTGATCGGCCGCCTGATGCTGCTGACCTTCCTTGTCGGCTTCGCCTTCACCGGCATCGAGTCGATGTTCGGTCCCTGGGCCAACGCCCGCTTCGGCTGGGAGCCGCGCGACATCGGCGTCTGCTTCGCCTTCGTCGGCGTGGCCGCGTTCCTGACCCAGACCCTGGTGACGGGCCAGATGTCCGAGCGGTTCGGCGAGGGGCCCATGCTGGCCGTCGGCATGAGCATGACCGTCATCGGGGCGCTGCTGCAGACCGTGTCCACCGGTGGCCCCATGACCATCGCCCTGATGTGCTTCACCGCCGTCGGACAGTCGGTCGCGTACCCGAACGTAGGGGCGCTGATCTCGCGCACCGCCGACCCGCACAAGCAGGGGCAGATCCTGGGCTTGAACAACGCGTGCGGCGCGGCCGCACGGGTGGTCGGACCGATCACGGCCGGTTTCGTCTTCGAGCACGTCCTCAACGGGCCCTTCATCATCGGCGCCCTGGTGGTGGCGCCGGCGATCTTCCTGGCGCTGTCGGCCAGCCGCAAGGCCCGCGCCCACCTGCAGGCGCAGCAGGCGCAGGCGGCGGAACAGTCATGACCCCGCCCCCCGTCTCGCGCGGGGAGGAGACGCGGGCGCTGCTCGTCCTGTTGTCGGTGATCTTCCTGAACATCGCCGGCTTCGGCCTGGTGATCCCGCTGCTGCCGTTCTTCGGTAAGTCGCTGGACGCGCCGGCCTGGCAGATCGCCATCCTGTTCTCGGCCTTTTCGTTCGGGCAGTTCCTGGGCGAGCCGTTCTGGGGGCGGATGTCCGACCGCGTCGGCCGCCGCCCGGTGCTGATGATCACCATCGCGGGCGGGGCGCTCGCCTATGTGGCGCTGGCCTTCGCGCCGAACATCTGGCTGGCGTTCCTCGCCCGCTTCGTCGGCGGCGTCCTGTCCGGCAACATCTCGACCCTGCAAGGGGCGCTGGCCGACATCACCCGCCCGGAAGAGCGGGCGGCGAAAATGGGCCTGATGGGCTCTGCGTTTTCGCTCGGCTTCATGGTCGGGCCGGCGCTGGGCGGGCTGCTGGCGCATCCGGAACTGGGACCGCTCGGCTTCCACATCCCGCTGTTCGCGGCCGCAGGCTTCGGCCTGCTGTCGGCGCTGGCGGTGCTGGCCTTCGTGCGCGAGAGCCGGCCCGAGCCGCGGCAGGGCCGCCAGCCCAACCGCCTGGAAGTGCTGCGCGTCTCGCTGGCCGACCCGATCATCCTGCGGGTGATGCTAATCAGCTTCGTGGTCATCTCCGGCTTCGCCGGGATCGAGGCGACTTATGGCCTGTGGACTGAGCACCGGTTCGGCTGGGGACCGCGCGAGATCGGCTTCGCCTTCATGGGCATCGGCGTGCTGGGGGCGTTCTGCCAAGCGGTGCTGACCGGAATGCTGGTGCGCCGGCATGGCGAGACCACGGTGCTGACCGCCGGCCTGGCGGCCATGTGGATCGGCATGCTCTTCCAGTTCCTTTCGCCCAACTGGCCGGTGGCGATGGTCGGGTTCGCGTTCGTTTGCTTCGGGCAGTCGATCTGTTTCCCCTGCCTGACGGCGCTGATCTCGCAGGCGGCGCCGCCCGAGCGGCAGGGCGAGACCCTGGGGCTCAACATGTCAAACATGGCCCTGGCGCGGATCGGCGGGCCGATCTTCGCCGGTCAGCTGTTCTCGCTGGTCGATCCCGGCGCGGCCTTCGTGGTGACCGCGATCCTGATCGTGCCGGCGGTGGTCATGGCGCTGCAGATCCTCAAGCGAATGCCGCGGCCGGCGTGACGAGGCGGGCCGCCTTCCGCTAGGAGGTCGCCGTCATGTCCATGTCTTCCGCACCAGCCCCGCGCGCCCTGATTCCCTATGCGGCGCTGATCGGCGCGATCGTCTCGCTGTGCGCTGGGACTTCGTTCGCCAAGCAGCTGTTTCCACTGGTCGGGGCGCAGGGGGCGACCGCCTATCGGGTCGGGTTCTCGGCGCTGCTGCTGTGCCTGATCTGGCGGCCGTGGCGTCAGCCGCTGAGCCGCGACGACCTTGGCCGGCTGGCGCTCTACGGGAGCGTTCTGGGGCTGATGAACCTCAGCTTCTACATGGCGATCCGCACCATTCCGCTGGGGCTGGCCATCGCCATCGAGTTCATCGGGCCCCTGAGCCTGGCGCTGATCCATGCGCGCCAGCCGATCCATTTCGTCTGGATCGGGCTGGCTGCTCTAGGGCTGCTGTTGCTGCTGCCGTGGCGCGACGCGGCCCATGCGCTCGATCCGGTCGGGGTGGGCTTTGCGGCCGCCGCGGCGGTCTGCTGGGCGCTCTATATCGTGCTGGGCAAGAGGACCGGCCATCTGCCGGCCGGGCAATCGGTGGCGCTGGGCATGAGCACCGCAGCGCTGATCGTCGTGCCGTTCGGCCTGGTCGAGGCCGGCGCGCGGTTGTTCGATCTGAAGCTGCTGGCCCTGGGGCTGATGGTGGCGATCGTCTCGAGCGCCATCCCCTACTCGCTGGAAATGGTCGCCCTGCGCGGCATTCCCAAGCGCAGCTTCGGTGTGATGCTGAGCCTGGAGCCGGCCGCTGGCGCGGTGGCCGGGCTGCTGATCCTGGGCGAGCACCTGGCGCTCTCGCAGTGGCTGGCGATCGGGCTGATCATCGCCGCCTCGGTCGGCGTGATCCTGACCGATCCGGCCGCCGCCGGGCAGATCGCCGAGGACGGCGCGCCCGCGCCCTAGAACAGTCCGGCCAGCAGGTTGATCGTCAGGGCCAGGACCACGGTGTTGAACACGAAGGCGACGACGCCGTGGACGGTGCCGATGCGGCGCAACTCCTTGGAGGTGAAGGAGACGTCCGCCGTCTGGCAGGCGACACCGATGACCACCGAGAAGTGCAGGAAGTCCCAGTAGTCGGGCAGCTCGCCGCCCGGGAACTGCAGGCCGCCTGCGTCGCGCGGGGTGTCGTCGTCTGGGGCGTAGTACTCGTGCGCGTAGTGCAGGGCGAAGATCATCTGCACCATGAACCAGGACGCCGCGACGGTGGCGAAGACCAGACCCACGCGCAGCGCCTTGACCAAGCCCTCGTCGGCCTTGGCGGCCGACAGCTCGCGGGCGATGGCCCAGATGCTGGCGGCGGCCGCGGCGACGGCGAGCGCCAGGATCACGCCCTGGCCCTGGTCCTGCGTCGCGGCGATGGCGCGCATGCGGGCCGGGTCGGCGCCCCACATCATGGTGATCGCCAGCACGATGAAGGCCAGGCAGGTGGCGTCCCAGGCCAGGATGGCCGCCGTGACCAGGCTGAGCTCGTTGGGAATCAGCAGGCAGGCGGCCCAGACGACGAGACCGGCGGCGACGCCGGCCAGCAGCCGCGGCCGGGCGACGAAGGCCCCGAGCATGCGCCGGCGGCGCGGCGCGGCGGCGGGCGGTGCGGACGTGGACGCCATCGAAAGCCTCGTAGCGGACCGGTCGGGCGACTATATCCCAGCCGACGCCGAGTCGCCGCAGGCGGACTCAAAGCCTTGCCTTCCCTCACCCTTTCGCGTAAACGCCCCGCTCTTCGGAGTCGTCTGGCCAAAGGCATGCCAGGGCGGTTCATCAATACACCAGAGGACGGGGCCGCGAGGCTCCGCAGAGAAATGCCCAAACTGAAGACTAAGTCGGGCGTGAAAAAGCGCTTCAAACTGACCGCGACCGGCAAGCTGAAGGCCGGGGTCGCTGGCAAGCGTCACCGTCTGATCAGCCACAACGCGAAGTACATCCGTCAGAACCGCGGCACCAAGGTGATGACCGAAGCTGACACCAAGATCGTCAAGCTTTGGCTCCCCTACGGCCTTTAAGGAGAACTGACACATGGCTCGCGTGAAACGGGGCGTTGTCGCCCACGCCAAGCACAAGAAGGTTCTCGAGCAAGCCAAGGGCTTCTACGGGCGCCGCAAGAACACCATCCGCGCCGCCAAGGCGGCCGTGGACAAGGCCGGACAGTACGCCTACCGCGACCGCAAGGTCCGCAAGCGCAACTTCCGCTCGCTCTGGATCCAGCGCATCAACGCCGCTGCGCGTCTGGAAGGCTTTACCTACTCGCAGTTTATCTTCGGCCTGGACAAGGCCGGGATCGAAATCGACCGCAAGGTCCTCTCGGACATCGCGGGTAACGATCCCACCGGGTTCAAGGCCATCGCCGACAAGGTTCGCGCCGCGCTGGCTTGAGGCCGTTTGAGTCGTCAGACTCACTGAGCATTCGAGAAGCCCTCCGGCGAGGACCGCCGGAGGGCTTTTTGCTGTCTCCGCTTCCCGCGCTCCATCCGATCCCTTAGACGAGCCGCTATGACCGCCCAACTCGAAGCTGACATCCTCGCCGCCGTCGAAGGCGCGGGCGACGCCGCCGCCCTTGAGGCAGTGCGCGTCTCCGCCCTCGGCAAGTCCGGCTCCATTTCCGACCTGCTCAAGTCGCTGGGGGGCATGAGCCCCGATGAGCGGCGCGAGCGCGGCCCGCAGATCAACGGCCTGCGCGACCGGGTTCAGGCCGCCATCGCCGCGCGCAAGCAGGTGCTGGAGGCGGCCGAACTCGACGCCAAGCTGGCGGCCGAGAAGGTCGACCTGACCCTGCCCGCGCCGCCGCGCCGCAAGGGCAGCGTCCACCCGACCATGCAGGTCATGGACGAGATGATCGCGGTGTTCGCGGAGATGGGCTTCTCGGTCGCGGAAGGCCCGGACATCGAAACCGACTTCAACAACTTCACGGCGTTGAACTTCCCGCCCAAGCACCCGGCGCGGGAGATGCACGACACCTTCTTCCTGCCGGAGGACGCCAACGGCGAGCGAAAGGTGCTGCGCACGCACACCAGCCCGGTGCAGGTGCGGGTCATGCATGCGGTCAACGAGAAGCTGCCGAGCTGGATCGCCAACGGGCAGGAGCCGCCGATCCGCGTGATCGTGCCGGGCCGCACGTTCCGCAAGGACAGCGACCAGACCCACACGCCGATGTTCCACCAGATCGAAGGCCTGGTGATCGACAAGGCGATCCACATGGGCCACCTGAAGTGGACGCTGGAGACCTTCCTGTCGCGCTACTTCGAGACGCCCGAAGTGGTCACCCGCTTCCGCCCGCACCACTTCCCGTTCACCGAGCCCAGCGCCGAGATGGACGTGCAGTGCGATCGCTCCGGCGGCGAGGTGAAGATCGGCCAGGGCACCGACTGGCTGGAGATCCTCGGCTGCGGGATGGTGCATCCGAACGTGCTGCGCAACTGCGGCCTGGATCCGGACGTCTGGCAGGGCTTCGCGTTCGGCTGCGGCGTCGACCGTCTGGGGGTGCTGAAGTACGGCATGCCCGACCTGCGCGACATGTTCGCCAGCGACGTGCGATGGCTGGAGCACTACGGCTTCAGCCCCTATGCGGCGCCCAACCAGGCCTCGGGGCTCTCCTGAGCCTTACCGATCAGATGCTCCCCCGCTGGGGAGCTGTCCGCGAAGCGGACTGAGGGGGCCTTCGAACCCAGCGGCCGCTGGCCCCCTCAGTCGTTCGTCGCTTCGCTCCGAACGCCACCTCCCCCAGTGGGGGAGGATCTAGAGAGACGCACTCGATGAAATTCACGCTCTCCTGGTTGAAAGACCACCTCGAAACCGACGCCACGACCCAGCAGGTCGTCGACGCCATGACCATGGCCGGGCTGGAGGTCGAACACGTCGACGACCCGGCCGCCAAGCTGGCCGCGTTCTCGGTCGCCAAGATCGTCGAAGCCGTGCAGCACCCGAACGCCGACCGCCTGCGCGTTTGCCAGGTCGACACCCGCGACGGCCGCAAGGAGATCGTCTGCGGCGCGCCGAACGCGCGGGCCGGGATCACCGTCGTCTACGCCCCGATCGGCGCCTATGTGCCGGGCCTGGGCGTGACCCTGGTCGAGAAGCCGGTCCGCGGCGTCGTCTCGCACGGCATGCTGTGCTCGGCCTCCGAGCTGGAGACTGCGTCGGAGTCCGACGGCATCATGGAGCTGCCGGACACGCTGGCGGTCGGCACGCCGGTGGCGCAGGCGCTGGGCCTGGAAGCGGTGATCGACTTCGAAGTGACCCCCAACCGCCCCGACTGGCTGGGCGTGGTCGGTATCGCGCGCGACCTGGCCGCCGCGGGCCTCGGCAAGCTGAAGGACGTCTCGGTCGCGCCGGTGGCGGGCACGTTCGCCAACCCCATCGAGATCCGCCTGGACGGTTCGGACGGCTGCCGCCAGTTCACCGGCCGGCTGATCCGCGGCGTCAAGAACGGCCCCTCGCCGGCCTGGCTGCAGCAGAAGCTGACCTCGATCGGCCTGCGCCCCATCAACGCCCTGGTCGACGTCACCAACCTGATCTCCTACGACCGCGCCCGGCCGCTGCACGTCTATGACGTCAGCAAGCTTTCCGGCGGCTTCATCGAGGCCCGCGCCGGCAAGGACGGCGAGAGCGTCGAGGCCCTGGACGGCAAGACCTATGCGGTCACGCCGGAGATCACCGTCATCGCCGACGGCTCGGGCGCCATCGGCCTGGGCGGGGTGATGGGTGGTCTGTCGACCGGCTGCAGCGACGAGACCACGGACGTCTTCGTCGAGAGCGCCTGGTTCGACCCGATCCGCATCGCGCAGACCGGTCGCACGACCGGGATCACCTCGGACGCCCAGTACCGCTTCGCACGCACGGTGGATCCGGCCAGTCAGGTCCCCGGCCTGGAGCTGGCCACCAAGCTGATCCTGGAGCTCTGCGGCGGCGAGCCGTCGGAAGTGACCGTGGTCGGCGAGGCCCCGGCCGCACCGGAGGCCGTCGTCTTCGACCGGGCCTATGTGAAGCAGCTGTCGGGCCTGGACCTGCCGGCCGCCCGCATCGACCAAATTCTGACCGACCTCGGCTTCGTCATCGACGGCGACAAGGTGCAGCCGCCGACCTGGCGCCGCGACGTGGAAGGCAAGGCCGACCTTGTCGAGGAAGTGGCGCGCATCGAGGGCTACGACGCCCTGCCCGCCTCGGCCCTGCCCGAGATGGCGCGGCCGGCCGGCGGCGTGCTGACCGTCCGCCAGGCGCGCATGCGCACCGGACGCCGGGCGATGGCCGCCAAGGGCTATGCCGAAACCATAACCTGGAGCTTCACCAAGCGCGAGACCGCGGCCCTGTTCGGCGGCGGCCAGCCGGAGCTGGTGATCACGAACCCGATCGCCTCGGATCTCGACTGCATGCGGCCCTCGATCCTGCCGAACCTGATCGAGGCGGCCGGCCGCAACGCGCGCCGCGGATTCCCGGACGTGGCGCTGTTCGAGATCGGCCCGATCTACAAGGGCGACCAGCCGGCCGACCAGCTGACCGCGATCAGCGCCGTCGTCGCCCCCCACCCGCCGCGGCGCTGGGACGGCGGGGCGGCCGACGCCCTGTTCGAACTGAAGGCCGACGTGCTGTCGCTGTTGGAGGACCTGGGCGCGCCGACGGGCTCGCTGCAGACCGTCCAGGGCGGGCTGTCGGACTGGTGGCATCCGGGCCGTTCGGCGGCGCTGCGGCTGGGCAAGAACGCGCTGGTCGAGTTCGGCGAGATCCACCCGCGCATCCTTAAGGCGCTGGACGTCGAGGGGCCCGTGCTCGGCTTCGAGCTGGTGCTCGACAACGTGCCCGAGCCGAAGAAGAAGTCGACCAAGACCAAGCCGGCGCTGGAGCTGTCCGCCCTGATGCCGCTGTCGCGCGACTTCGCCTTCGTGGTCGACGAGGCGGTGACCGCCGGCGACCTGATCAAGGCCGTGGCCAGCGCCGACAAGGCGCTGATCACGCAGGCCCGCGTGTTCGACGTCTATCGCGGCCAGGGCGTGGCCGAAGGCTCCAAGTCTGTGGCGGTGGAGATCCTGCTGCAGCCGCGGGAGAAGACCCTGACCGACGCCGAGATCGAGGCGCTGTCGGCCAAGGTTGTCGCCGCCGCTGAAAAGGCCGTGAGCGCCAAGCTGCGCGCTTGACGTGAAACTGCGCCTTGGGGTCTCTCCAGATCGATGAGAGACCCCGAGGCCATGCCCCAGACCCCGAGCCGCAAACAGAAACCCGCCGCCGAGCGTTGGCTGGAGTCCGGGCTGTTCCATTCGCGCTGGCTGATGGCGCCGTTCTATGTCGGGCTGGTCGGGGCGCTGGCGGCGCTGCTGGTGGTGTTCTTCAACGAGGCGGTCCACGAACTGTCGGGCCTGCTGACCATGACGCCCAACCAGGCGATCATGATGGTGCTGAAGCTCATCGACCTGTCGCTGGCCGGCAACCTTCTGCTGATCGTGATATTCTCGGGCTACGAGAACTTCGTCTCCAAGATCGACACCGCCAACGACGAGGATCGGCCCGGCTGGATGGGCACGGTCGACTTCTCCGGCCTGAAGATGAAGCTGATCGCCTCGATCGTGGCGATCTCGGCCATCGCGCTGCTGAAGGCGTTCATGGAGCTGTCGGAAGGCAAGGAGCTGTCGGACCGCAGTCTGATGTGGCTGGTGGTCATCCACGTGACCTTCGTGTTCTCCGGCGTGCTGCTGGCGCTGATGGACTGGCTGGCGGCCAAGGTCGACAAGCACTGAGGCGTTGAGCGTCAGGCGCGGGCCAGCTCGTCGAGGATGATGTCGCGGCAGAGGTCGGTCGCTTGGCCGAGGACGTCGTGGCCGCAGCCCGGAGCGATCTTCACCCGCAGGTTCGGATAGGCGGCGAGCAGAGCGTGATCGGCCTCATCCATCAGCGAGGGGGCCATGGCCAGGTCGCGCGGCGGGGCGAGAGGCACGTCGCCGCAAACGATTAGGGCCGGCGCCTTCAGGCGGTCGAGCAGGCCGCCATAGCTGCGATTCTGGACGATCGCCCCGTCGCGCCAGCCGAGCGCCTCGAACATGAATTCGGGAACTGGCAGTTCGCCGCGCGCGGCTGTGCGCTCGAGCGCGATCTCCAGCGGCCAGCGGCCGGCGGTGGCGAAGAAGGGGTCGAAGGCGACCGCGGCGTAGCCGTGTGCGCCGAGCGCAAGGGCCAGGACACCGCCGAGGCCCAGCCCAGCCACCAGAACGCGCCGGCCTGGCACCACAGTGCGCAGACTCTGGTGCAGGCCGGCGACCAGTTCGTCCCAGCCGGGCGAGGACAGCGGCGGGGCGACGCCGTGGCCTGGCAGCGAGGCGAGCATGACCTCGGCCTCGGGCTCCAGGCGTGCGAACCAGGGGGCCATGGCGCCGGGCGTGCTGAGCACGTCGTGGATCAGCACCACCACCGACTTGTGGCGATCGCGAAGTTCAGGCCGCGCGGCGAAGACCAGCTTGTCGCCGGCCGGGGTCATGCAATGGACCCACTTGGTGTCGCTGACCGGCCGCATCGCGCCGCCCCCTCAGGTTCCTCAGAACGGCAGGGTGCGCCGAGTCCTGCTGAATCCAAGATAGCCGACATTGGCGCCGAGGCGGACGCCGACGCCGGTGCGGATGGGCGCCAGGATGATGTCATCCGAGCGCAGGTAGTTCACGCCCAGGCCGGCGACCAGATAGGCCGAGCCCTCGACACCCGGGAAGCGCTGGAAGATCACTTCCGGATACTGGAGATTGTAGCAGAGCGTGAAGACCCGGCTGGCGTTGCCGCCGAAGTCCCAGCCGACCGACGGACCCTGCCAGAATACTTCGATTGGCTGGCGGTTCTTCATATAGAGCAGGCCGCGGCCGTAGCGCGCCCCGCCCACGAAGGCGCCGGAGGCTTCCTCGCCGGCGATATAGGCGGTCGGACGGCCGTTGTCCTGGAAGGCGCGCTCGACGGCGCCGCCGGCCGCCTCGGCGGTGACGCCCAGGAAGTCGGAGACGTTGTTGACGAGTTCGTCACGGCTATAGGTTTCGGCCTGACCGGTCGAATAGCTCGGATTGGCGGTGGCGCTCGGGCTCGGCGGCGGCAGTTCGCCCGGCCCGCCCGGCTGGGCGGTCGCGCAGCCCGCGGTTCCAAGCGTGGCCAGTCCCGAAACGATCAGCGTGCGGCGGTCCATGAAATTCCCTTGAAGCTTGAACGAGCCTCACATCCCCAGAGGGCATGAATGCGGCGGTCAGGCTTAACGGGCGATTAACCATGAGGTCCCGTCGCAGACGGCCTACTCGCGAACCGCTCCGAATGTGGTAGAGGGCGGGCGCAATGACGACGCCCCTTTCCCGCATCCGCAACTTCTCGATCGTGGCTCACATCGACCACGGGAAGTCGACCCTCTCCGACCGGCTCATCCAGGAGACCGGCGCGCTGACCAAGCGCGAGATGACCGAGCAGGTTCTGGACAACATGGAGATCGAGCGCGAGCGCGGGATCACCATCAAGGCCCAGACCGTGCGCCTGGAGTACAAGGCACAGGACGGCGAGACCTATGTCCTGAACCTGATGGACACCCCCGGCCACGTCGACTTCGCCTATGAGGTCAGCCGCTCGCTGGCCGCGTGCGAGGGCTCGATCCTGGTCGTCGACTCCTCGCAGGGCGTCGAGGCCCAGACCCTGGCCAACGTCTATCAGGCGATCGACAACAACCATGAGATCGTGCCGGTCCTGAACAAGATCGACCTGCCGGCGTCGGAGCCCGACCGGGTGCGCCAGCAGATCGAGGACGTCATCGGCATCGACGCCTCGGACGCGGTGCTGTGCTCGGCCAAGACCGGCGAAGGCATCGCCGAGGTGCTGGAGGCCGTCGTCGCCCGCCTGCCCGCGCCGAAGGGCGACCGCGAAGCGCCGTTGAAGGCGCTGCTGGTCGACGCCTGGTACGACCCCTACCTGGGCGTCGTGGTGCTGGTGCGCGTGATCGACGGCGTGCTGAAGGCCGGCATGAAGGTGCGGATGATGAACGCCGGCGCCACCCACCAGGTGGACAAGATCGGCGTGTTCCGGCCCAAGCAGACCGAGGTCGCCGAGCTCGGCCCCGGCGAGATCGGCTACATCACCGCCCAAATCAAGCAGGTGGCCGACGCCGCCGTCGGCGACACCATCACCGAAGAAAAGCGCCAGACCGAGCACTCGCTGCCCGGCTTCCGCGTCGCCCAGTCGGTGGTGTTTTGCGGCCTGTTTCCGGTCGACGCGGCCGACTTCGAGGACCTGCGCGCGGCCATCGGCCGTCTGCGCCTGAACGACGCCAGCTTCACCTACGAGATGGAGACCAGCGCCGCGCTCGGCTTCGGCTTCCGCTGCGGGTTCCTGGGGCTGCTGCACCTGGAGATCATCCAGGAGCGGCTGAGCCGCGAGTTCGACCTGGACCTGATCGCGACCGCGCCTAGCGTGGTCTACAAGATCCACATGACCGACGGCAGCGAGATCGAGCTGCACAACCCGGCCGACATGCCCGATCCGGTCAAGATCGCGGACATCAGCGAGCCGTGGATCAAGGCGACGATCCTGACCCCGGACGAGTACCTGGGCTCGGTCATCAAGCTCTGTCAGGACCGCCGCGGCGAGCAGCGGGAGCTGAGCTATGTCGGCAGCCGCGCGCTCGTCGTCTACGACCTGCCGCTGAACGAGGTGGTGTTCGACTTCTACGATCGGCTGAAGAGCGTCTCGAAGGGCTATGCGTCGTTCGACTACACGATCGAAGGCTACCGGGTCGGCGACCTGGTGAAGATGTCGATCCTGGTGAATTCCGAGCCGGTCGACGCGCTGTCTATGCTGGTCCACCGCGACCGGGCCGAGACCCGCGGCCGCGGCATGGTCGAGAAGATGAAGGACCTGATCAGTCCGCACCAGTTCCAGATCCCGCTGCAGGCGGCGATCGGCGGCCGGATCGTGGCCCGCGAGACCATCCGCGCGCTGCGCAAGGACGTGACCGCCAAGTGCTATGGCGGGGACATGAGCCGCAAGCGCAAGCTGCTGGACAAGCAGAAAGCCGGCAAGAAGCGCATGCGTCAGTTCGGCAAGGTCGAGATTCCGCAGGAAGCGTTTATCGCCGCCCTGAAGATGGACGCCGATTAGAGCCACCCGGCGGGACCAGCTTCCACAGGGCCAACACGTAGACGAACACCGCGGCGTAGGCCACGGTGAACGCCCATATCGGCAGCGGCCAGTAGATCAGGCCGTTGACGACCCGCATGATCAGCGGGGCCCGCCCGCTCGCGCCCGAAAGATCGTCCTGCCAGACTGTGAGGAAACAGGCGCGGCCGGCCAGGGCCTGGACCGCCACCATGGCCATCGAGGCCAGGTGCAGGCCCCGCCACCAGCGCACGCGCACGAACGCCCACCCCCGTGCGGCCCCCAGCGGAATGGCGACCAGTCCGAACAGATTGAAGGCGATGACCGCCAGGTGGGCGGCCAGCACCAGCGCGGCGAGCGGTTCGCGGTCCATACATCAGCCTAACGTCGATCGCGCCGGTTGATCAGAGGCCCGGCGCAGGCCTAAAAGCCGCCAGGAAGCTTGGCCAAGACGCGGCCGAACCATTCGGGGGACTTTCCATGCGCAAGATCATCGTCCTGGCCGCCGTCGCCGCCGCCCTGATGACCTCGGCCTGCAACACGGTGGCCGGCATCGGCCGTGACGCCCAGGCCGCCGGCGCAGCTGTCACCGGCGCCGCCAACGACATGAAGCGCTAAGCGCTTAGGCGTCCTCCTCGCGGGACGCCTCCTCGGCGATACGGGCCTTGTCGTTCGGCGGCACCACCGCCGGATCGGCGCCGCGCGAGACGTCCTCGGCCGGGGTCGCGGGGCCCACGTGGCCGTGCGGATCCTTCTCGGCAGGGGTATGGCGTTGCTCGCTCATCGGGCGCTCCCTTGCACCGGGGGACCGGAGATCGGTCGTCCACCTGCAGATTTAAAGCCGGCGGCGCGGCGATGTTCCTGCAGATGCGGCCGCGCAGCCCCTTTCATTGACGTCCGTCAAGGCGCATATCCCGGCGCCACGTCACCCAGGTATCGTGTCCATGTTCGTGCAATCGATGCTCCGCGGCCTGAAGGGCCGCTGCCCGGCCTGCGGTGAAGGCAGGCTGTTCAGCCGCTATCTGAAGGTGCAGCCCACCTGCCCGCACTGCGAGCTGAACCTGGCCAAGTATCCGGCCGACGACGGCCCGGCCTATTTCACCATCCTGATCGTCGGCCACCTGGTCGTCGCCCCTCTGCTGATCTTCCCGGTGATCTGGGAGGCCTCGCCCGTCATCGTGCTGCCGGCGACGCTGATCCCGCTGGCGATCGTCACCCTGTTGCTGCTGCACGTGACCAAGGGCTGGTTCATCGGCCTGCTGTACGCGCTGGGCGTCAAGCAGGGCGACGGCGCCATCCACACCGCCGACGTCGCCGACCGCTAGCCGATTTGGCGCGAGGCGCCGTACCATTGGGCCGCTAGCCACCGGAACGAACCTCAGTGAAGCTGATCGATGTCCTTTCGAGCGCGGATATCGTCGCGCTCGCCTTATTCACGGTCGTCTGGCTGGCCTATGAGCCGCTGCTGAAGACGCTGGCCCGCGGCAAGGGGCTGATCAACACCGACATGACCGTCGTGCGCGCCGCCTGGATGCGGACCATGGCCGGCCGTGAGAACAAGTTCATGGACGGCCAACTGCTGGGCCACACTCTGAACTCGGCTTCGTTCTTCGCCTCGTCCAACCTGATCCTGATCGCCGGCGCTGCCGGCGTGCTGTTCGGCGGCGAAGGCGCGTTCCGCAGCGCCTCGAGCCTGATGGTGCTGAAGACCTCCTCGCGGATGCTGTTCGAGGCGCAGATCGCGCTGGTGCTGCTGGCCCTGGCCCGCGGGCTGCTCGATTTCATCTGGGCGATCCGGCAGATGAACTACTGCCTGGCGGTGATAGGGGCGACGCCGACCACCGAAGACAAAGGGTTCCAGCGCGCCTATGGCGAAGCCGCGGCCCGCCTGCTGAACCCGGCGCTGTCGTCGTTCAATCGCGGGGTGCGCGGCTACTACTTCGCCCTGGCCGCCGCGGCCTGGCTGTTCGGTCCGTTCGCCTTCCTGGCGGTGACGATATCGGCCGTCGCGCTGCTGTTCATGCGCCAGCGACACTCGCCTTCGGCCCGGGCGGTGAGCGACATCCGCGGGCTGCTCGAGAACCGCAACGACTAGAGGCCGAGTTCGGCGCGCGCCTTGCGAGTCAGCTTGGCGGCGATCAGTTCGTGGGAGGCGGCGACCCAGCCCCGCGCTTCGTCGGCCCCGGCGTCGTCCAGGTCGACGATCACCCAGCTGCCCTTGGCGAGATAGGGCGCCTGACGGCCCGGCCCGCCCTCGTCGGTCAGCGCCATGAAGCCGATTTCACTGACCTTGAAAGACAGGCCACCGCGCAGGCCGCAGATGGCGAACACCTTGCCCCCGACCTTGTAGACCTCCGACCCGCCCCACTGGATGACCTTTTCGGCCGCCGGCAGGGCCAGGGCGATCGCCTCGACCTCCTCGCGCGTCACGCGCTGACGCCGACGCCGATCGGACAGGTGACGCCGGTGCCGCCGATGCCGCAGTAGCCGGCCGGATTCTTCGCCAGGTACTGCTGGTGATAGTCCTCGGCGAAATAGAACTCCGGCGCCTCGTCGATTTCGGTGGTCACCGCCCCGTAGCCCTTGTCCGACAGGGCCTGCTGGTAGGCTTGCAGCGAGGCGACCGCGGCGGCGGCTTGGGCGTCGTTGTGGACGTAAATGCCCGAACGATACTGGGTGCCGATGTCATTGCCCTGGCGCATGCCCTGGGTCGGGTCGTGGTTCTCCCAGAACACCTTCAAGAGATCCTCATAGGTGACCACGCGCGGGTCGTAGACGACACGGACCGCCTCGGCGTGGCCGGTGCCGCCGCTGCAGACCTCCTCATAGGTCGGATTGGGGGTGATCCCGTTCTGATAGCCGACGGCGGTCACCCAGACGCCGGGGACCTGCCAGAACTTGCGCTCCACGCCCCAGAAGCAGCCCATCGCAAAGTCGGCGACTTCCAGGCCGTCCGGATAGGGGCCCTTCAGCGGGCGGCCATTGACGAAGTGGATTTCGGCGGTCGGCAGCGGGGCCGGTCGGCCCGGCAGGGCGGTGTCGACAGTGGGTAGCTCGAGGTTTTTCTTGGCGAAGATCATGGCGCGCCCGATCGATGTGAGTTGGCCCGGAACATAAGATCGCCCGCGCCCGATTGCACGTCCGGCGAATTCGCGCGGAACGCGGCTTGCCCGTGAGGGCGTCATGAGTATATTGCGCGGCTTCCGCGAGGGGCCATGGGCCTCTCAAGGCCTGTGGTGAGGTGGCGGAGTGGTCGATCGCGCACGCTTGGAAAGCGTGTATAGGTGAAAGCCTATCGAGGGTTCGAATCCCTCTCTCACCGCCATCCCCGCCCTCATTTTGCAATGCGTTCGTAGCGGTAGGGGTCGGACTCGCCGGGCTTGAATTCGCCGATCAGGTCGTATTCCCCGTCGCCGTCGACATCGAGCAACGCTTGGTCGAAATCGCCGTCGCGGCCGAGGTCGGTGATCTCGGCGTCGATCCTGCCGTCGCCGTCGTGGTCGAACAGGTAGGTGTGCGGGTCGCTCTTCCGGGCCGGCTCGATCAGCACGAAGTCCCCCCGCCCATCGCAATTGAAGTCGATCAGGTAGCCGAGACCCTTGGGGTCGCTGACGGCCCATTCCTTGAGGGCCGCAGGCTCGCAGTCGCCGCTGGCCGAGGTCGCGCGCTGCGCGGTCGAACGGGCGGCGCGGCGGTCTTCCTTCAAACCCAGAAAGATGCGCACGTCGTCGGCCGAGACGGCGAAGTTCAGCCCCTCGCCGTCACTCTTGAAGCTGTTAATGCCGATGATCTTGAGGTTGTCGTCGAGCAGCGGACCGCCGGAGTTGCCCGGATTGATGGGCGTCTGGGTCTGCACGACCGTCGCCTTGTGATCGATACCCATCTCGGTGCGCCAAGCGTAGTCCTTGCGCACCTGGCTGACGATGCCGCGCGTGTAGGTCCAGGCCTGACCGGTCGGGTGGCCGATCGCGTGGACGTCCGAGCCGACCTGCACCGCCCCGGGGGCGGCCACCGCCAGCGGCTTGACCCCGGCCGGAACTTCGGAGACCTGCAGCAGGGCGAGGTCGGCGACCTCGTCGCGGCGGATCACCTTGGCGCGGCGCACATCGGCCTTGCCGAAGGACGCCCCTTCAGCCGCCGGCTTGAACACCACCCCGACCTCCTTGGCGTCGCCGACGACATGAAGGTTGGTGATGATCTTGCCATCGGCGCTGATCAGCGCGCCGGAGCCGAAGGCGGCGCCGGCCAGCACCAGCACCACGGAGGGCGAGGCGGATTGATAGACTTGGGCGTCCTTGACCCCGCGAGTGACCTGCCGGGTCTCGGCCGCCGCGCCGTCCAGCGCCGCGGCGTAGCGCGCAGCTTGCGCGCCGGGCAGCGACGGAGCAGCACCGATCGGGCGCTTGGCGTCGACCGCATCAGGGCCGGGGGCGGGCATCGCGCCGCCCGCACGGCCTACCGCCGATTGCGCTAGGCCGTAGGATGGTGAAGCTAGGAGCAACACCGCCGCGCAAATCTGGAGCCGCCGCATGGCGCCTTTCCCCCTGATGACTTCGCCCGCGCGAAGCCTAGCGGCATGGAGCGCCCTCGCAAGCGCCATGTTGCTCAGCTCGCAACCGGCGGTGGCGGCCGAGCCGTCGGCCTGGGGTCTGTATTTTCAGGGCAAGGGCCAGACCGCTCGGCAGATGCTGGAGCAGCGGTTGGCCGGCGACGGCCTGGATCCGGCCGCCCGGCGGTCCACGACCCGCACCCTGCTGGAACTTTGCATCCACGCTCGCGCCGACGACTGCGTGATCGCGCAGGTTCCGAAGTACCTGGCGATGGCCCCGCCAGCGACGCCGAACGATCTGCAGCGGCGCGAGGACATCCGTCAAACCGGCTACTTCCAGGACTACGGCCGCTTCGTCTACGGCGCGCCGGGCGTGACCGCGCGGATTCTCGACGGCGAGCTTTGGCGCCAGGAGAACGCCTACAATCCCGGGCTCTATCTGCGCCGCCAGGTGCTGGCGACCAACATCCGGCTGGAGCGCAAGGACTATGTCGGGGCGCGGAACAACGTCGACAAGACGCTGTCGCTCATCGCGTCCCTGCGCAATCCGCAGGAGGATAGGTTCCTGGTCGCCTGGGCGCTCTCGGACGCCATCGACAGCCTGCGGGCGCTGGGCGAGAGCGATCGGGCCTATGGGCTCTACCGGGCCGGCGGCGGGTTCATCGCCGCCTCGCTGCCGCCGCTCAGCGTCGATGCGCTCAACTATCGGCTCATCGAGGCCGAGCAGCTGCTGGAGCGCGGCGACTTCCGGCGGGCGATCGCGGTGCTCGACGTGGCGAGCGCCACAGTTCAGGCGATCGAACTGGAAGACGCCGACCGCGACTACGTCCTCGCCCAGGCCCTGACCCGCAAGGCCGCGGCCTGCGCGGCGCTGCTAAAGGTGGACTGCGCGCGGGCGGCGCTGGACGAGCATCCCTACGCCAAGCTCTACCGCCGCGGAGCCCGCACGCCCGCGCAGTTCGAAGAGACCGCCTATCTGGCGACGCGGACCCTGGTCGCGGCGATCGAACAGCAGCCCGACCCGGTCGCGGCCGAGGCGCTGGCGAAGCCAGCGCCCTACGAGCCGGACGCGGGCGCGAACGCGGCCATCGCCGGGATCTATCGCACGGCCGGTCGCGCCCTGGCGCTGCCGCCGGGTGCGGCGCGGCAGGCCGGCCTGGGCGAGGCCGGGCGCCGGATCGTAGCGGCGGCCCGGCAGACACAGCCAGCTGGCGTCGGCTCGGCGCGACGGCCGGGCGCGATCGAGCAGATTCTGATTTCCTTCGCACTCACCCAAGCCGACCAGAGCGCGACCGGCGCTGACGAGACGATCTTCGCGCTGTTCCAACTGGCCGGTCAGACCGGGGCCAACGGCGACGCCGAGGCGCTGACCACCCTGGCCGGAGCCGGCGACAGCCTTCAACGCCGGGCGATCCATCAGGGTCTGAGGCTGCGCGCACGCCGTGACGCCTTCGAGCGCGGCGAGATCGCCAAACTGCCAACGCGTGCGCAGGCGGCGGCCATCGAGGCGCCGCTGACCCACGACGCCGCCGTGCGCGGGACCCTGCGCGACTTCGCCGTGCGGCTCGAGAAGATCGACGCGGCGGCGACGGGCCCGAATCTGGTCGACCTGAAGCGCTTTCAGGCTGCGCTGCGGCCCGGCGAGGCGGCGCTGAGCGTGGCGATGATCCCCGGCGGCATGGCCTACATGTGCGTGCGACATGATCAGGTGGTGCGGCTGACCGCGCCCGCCGACCTGCCGCAGGCGACGCTGGACATCAGAATCCTGCAGGCGGCGCTGACCGCCAGCCACGCGCCCTCGGACGCGCTCGACGCGCAGTTTCCGGTGCAGGCTGCGATGCGGCTGCACAAGCTGCTGATCGCCCCATTCGAAGGCTGCGTGCGCGACGGCGACCACCTGCTGTGGCTGGCCAGCCCTTCGGTCACGCCGCTGCCGCTGTCGGTGCTGCTCGCCGCCGCGCCGCCGAGGCTGGGTGAGGGCTACGACCTGGCGCAGGCCGACTGGCTCGTGCGGCGCCATGCGGTGAGCTATGCGGGATCGCCCGGCGCGATATTGGCGGCGCGCTCGGGGACTCTGGCCTCAGCCTCGGACTTCGACTTCCTCGGCGTCGGAGACCCGGTGCTAAGCGGGGCGACCGCGCAGGGCGAGGACCGGGCCAGGATGCTGCTGCAGGGATCGCGCAGCGCGGCCCTGGCCGCCCTGGCGCCGCTGCCGGAGACGAAGGACGAGCTGGAGCGCTCCGCCAAGGGGTTCGCCTCGACCAAGCTGCTGGTCCAGAACGCGGCGACCGAGCGCGCGGTGCGCGGGCAGTTGCTGGGCTCCTACCGCTATCTGTCGTTCGCGACCCATGGCCTGATCCGCGACGAGATCGAGGGGCTGAGCGAGCCAGCGCTGGCGCTGACGCCGGTGTCGTCGGCAGACCCGCTCGACGACGGGCTGCTGACCGCCTCGGAGATCGCCGACCTGAACCTGGGGGCGCGGTTCGTGGTGCTGTCGGCCTGCAACACCGCCAACTACGACGTCGCGCAGATGGCCGGCGAATTGCCGGCCCTGGCCTCGGCTTTCGCGGTGGCGGGCGTGCCTTCGACGCTGGGATCGTTGTGGGCGGTGGATTCGGAGACGACGAAGGAAGTCGTCGCCACCACCTTCGCCACGCTGCGGACCGATCACGGCGAGAGCCCGGCCCTGGCGCTGGCGCAGGCGCAGCGGTCGTTCCTGGCCGCGCCGCCGGCGCGGGCCTATCTGCATCCGCGCTTCTGGGCCCCGCTGATCGTGCTGGGCGACGGCGCCCGGCCGCCGCCGCCGCCACCAAGCGCGGGCAAGCTCACGGTGGAACCGATCTCCGGGGTCCAGGGCGAGGTTGTCGCGTTGCAGCGCCTCGGTGAGCAGGTGCTGACCCGATTCTCGGATGGAGCTTCGAAGGCCGGAACGGGGCTGAGCGGCCGTTGGCGGCGCGAGATGCAGCTGTCGGCCCCGACCTGGCTGATGGTCGAGATGGGCCCTGCGATCTTGGTCGGCGGCGGGCACGCTGGCGCCGACGGGCGTACGGCTCCCGTCATCGAGACGCTGGACAAGGCCAGCGGCGCCTTACGGGCGAGCTGGGTCGGGGAGCGGCCCGAAGGCATGGATTCGCTCGCAGCGACAGGCGTGACGCTTGGCACGGGCCAGGCCCTGGTCGCTATCGCCGACAGCGCCGGGCGCACGCGGGCCGCCGGCCGGGACGGCGCCGACCAACTGCGGGTGATGCTGATCGACGGCGCGCAGCCGCCGCGCCTGCTGTTCACGGCCACGCCGCCGCAGGGCGTCGCTATCGAGGACGCCACCCTCACCCCGCTGGGCCATCGCGTGCTGCTCACCTACTCGGTGCGCCACCCGCCCGCCCCGCGGCAGGCGCTGGGCGAGGACGACTATGATCTGGCGCCCTGCATGGGCGTGCCGATCACCTGGGCCGAGTTGCGAGATCGGAAAAGCGGCGCGCTGGTCGCCTCGCAGCAGCTGACCGGATGGACCGCGCCCACGGCGCTAGCGCGGGACGGCCAGGTGCTGTTGGGCGGCGGCTTCATGGCGAGTTGCGAGGCCGACCTGAAAGCAGGCGTGATTGCGCTGGATGCAGGTCTGCAATCCCGGCTGGTCTATCGCGACGAAAGCCTTGGATGGTCGGAGGTGCGGGCGCTGGGGGCGACGACGGACGGCGGCGCGCTGATCGCCGCAGCCAAGCTGAGCCAGGTCGACTACCGCACCGGGCCCCTTGCGCAGCCCGATCCCTACGCCCCGCGCGAGATGAATACCCACGTCGGCGCGATGCTCCTCACGCTCCGGCCCGACGGGGCGGTGTCGGCGCCGAAGTTGCTGGATTCAGGCTCGAACCTCTACCTCTCGGACATCGACGCGAGCCGTCCCGGCGAAGCGCTGCTGGGCGGTTCGCTGGGCGGCCAGGCGGTCGTGTTCAAGCTGACCGTGGAGCGCCCCTGAGCCTCAGGACGCCTTGGTCTTCTTGGCCTTGGCGGGCGGAGGGGCCGAGGTCACCAGGCTGGCGATCTGGCACTTCGAGCCGTCCACCAGAACTTGGCCGAAGCGGTCGAGGGTGCTGGTCCCGCGGGTGACGAAACCGACCTTCATCGCATGATCGAGACCGATGCATGGGCCGAAAAGCTCGGCGCGATACCACTCGCCGCGCTGCCCCTCGATCCAGAGAGCGTTGTCGCCGTCGGCCTGGAAGTTGCGGATGCCGGTGCTGTTGGCGAACGGAATGCGGGCGTCGACGCCAAGCGGCCGCTGGGGCGCGGCGGCGTCCGGGGCGGGGTTCGCCGCCGCGAGCGTCGCGCCGAGCAGCATCGCGCCTCCGGTGAGCGCGGCGATCAGGGTCTTCATCTCGTGTGTCCCTTTCGTAGGACGCCCCAGCCCGTACCTGGAGCGTAGACGGGGCGCCTTGAACTCGCGTTGAGAACGCCGTTCATCGGGCGTTCATCGGCTCAGCACTCGACGATGTTGACGGCCAGGCCGCCGAGCGAAGTCTCCTTGTAGATCTCGCTCATGTCCTCCCCCGTGCGCTTCATTGTGGCGATCACCTTGTCGAGGCTGACGGTGTGCTGGCCATCGCCGAGCAGGGCCAGGCGCGAGGCGTCGATGGCCTTCACGGCCCCCATGGCGTTGCGTTCGATGCAGGGGATCTGAACCAGACCGCCGATCGGATCGCACGTCAGGCCAAGATTGTGCTCCATGGCGATCTCGGCGGCGTTCTCGATCTGGGCGTTGGTCCCGCCGAGCGCGGCGGTGAGACCCGCGGCCGCCATTGAGCAGGCGACTCCGACCTCGCCCTGGCAGCCGACCTCGGCGCCCGAGATCGAGGCGTTGCGCTTGTAGAGCGCGCCGATCGCCGCGGCGGTCAGCAGGAAGGTCCGCCGCCCTTCGGGCCCGCCGCGATGGAAGCGGTCGTAGTAGCGCAAGACCGCCGGCAGCAGGCCGGCCGCGCCGTTGGTCGGGGCGGTGACGACGCGGCCGCCCGAGGCGTTCTCCTCGTTCACCGCCAGCGCCCAGAGGTTGACCCAGTCGAGGGCGGCGAGCGGATCGGAAATGTTGCGCTCCACCTTGGCCATCAGCTCGCTGTGGATCTGGCGCGCGCGGCGGCGGACCTTGAGCCCGCCGGGTAGACAGCCGTCCTGGCGCAGCCCGCGCTCGATGCAGGCCTCCATGGCCGCGAAGATGGCGTCGAGGCCGGCCTCGACCTCGGCCGGCGTGCGCGCCGCGGCCTCGTTGGCGAACATCAGCTCGGCGATGGTCAGGCCGGCGGCATGGGCCTGGGCCAACAACTCGGCGCCCGAGGCGTAGGGATAGGGTTCGGGCGCGGCCCGGGCCGGGGCGGCGTTCGCTACAAGTCCGGCGTCGTCGACGACGAAACCGCCGCCGATCGAGAAGTAGGTTTTCTCGTCGAGCAACACCTCGCCGCCATAGGCGCGGAAGGCCAGGGCGTTGGGGTGCTGCGGCAGGCGGGTGCGGCCTTGCCACAGGATGTCGCGGGATGGGTCGAAGGCGATCTCGCGTCCCTCCCCGCCCAGCCGCAGGCGGCCGCTGGCGGTGATCGTCTCAAGCGCGTCGTCGGCGGCGTCCGGATCGATGCTAGCGGGCGCGAAGCCCGCAAGGCCGAGGATCACCGCGCGGTCGGTGGCGTGGCCGCGCCCGGTCAGGGCCAGGGAGGCGTAGAGCGCGACCTCGACCCGGGTGACCTGGGCGAGCCGGCCCTGGTCGGCCAGCCGCTGCACGTAGCGCGCGCCGGCGGTCATCGGACCCATGGTGTGGGAGCTGGACGGGCCCACACCCAACTTGAACAAATCGAACGCGCTCGCCATGGCCGGTTGGTACGTCATTGCGCGATCTGGGCCAAGTCGGGGCAAGGCGTTCCGCGCGAGCAAGCCGCTGGATGACGGCGACGGTCCGCGCCACTAGCTAGGGGGCATGACCCAGACGCTGCACATCCGCCCCGCCGCGCGCGAGGACATCCCGGCCCTGAAACGGGTCATGGACCGGGCGATCAAGGAGTTGCTGCCGGCCTTCCTGCCGCCGGCGCAGGTGCTGGCCTCGCAGGAGGTCATGGGCCTTGACACTCAGCTGATCGAGGACGGCACCTACTATGTCGTCGAGGCCGGCGACGTCATCGCCGGCTGCGGCGGCTGGAGCCGGCGCGCCACGCTGTTCGGCGGCGACCATTCGGCCGGCCGCGACGCGGCGCTGGTCGATCCGGCCACCGATCCGGCGCGGGTGCGGGCGATGTACACCGATCCCGGCTTCGTGCGCCGCGGCGTCGGGCGGCTGATCCTGGAGACCTGCGAGGCCAAGGCGAAGGCCGAAGGCTTCAGCCGTTGCGAGATGGCCGCGACCATGGCCGGAGAGCCGCTCTATGCTGCCTCCGGCTATAAGCGTATCGAGCCGTTTGAGGCGGAGACCTCGAACGGCGTGAAGGTGCCGCTGGTGCGGATGGGCAAGTCGATCTGAGAAAGTCGGGCGGCCCGGCAGGATCAGAACTTCATCTGGATCTTCTGTCGAAGATGTTCCGAACGCCGAGCGTCACGGTGTAGGTCTCGTCGAGTCCCAGTTGGCCTCGACGTCGACCTGGGCCTCCGGATCCCAGGTCTGTCAATCAGGCCCCCGCATAACGCCGTCGAGGAAATGACTGCTGCCCGAGGTTTGGGCATCTCCCTGCCCGCTTTTAATCAATACCTCCGAGATCGATATTCCGCCGGATTCGAGCAGTGTTCCGGATGCGGAATATTCGGGCCGCCAGCGGCGCGCGAATGGTCACGCCGTTCACCCGAGCGTCCCTAAGTCACCCCGTCGCTTGAACCGCTGCGCTAGCAGGCGGGTCATGAGCGCCTTGGTGGTTGATCTGGGAAACTCGAGAGATGGGGATCAGTCGGCGTTTGTTTCTTCACCGTCTAGGCGCGACCGGCGGGTACGGCGCGACCTATTCGGCGATGCGGACCTTGGGCCTGATGGGCGCGGCAGCGTCAGCGGTGACGCCCGCGATGGCCGCGGGCGCCGGGCGCGGCAAGCGGGTGGTGATCCTGGGCGGCGGCGTCGCCGGCCTGGTGGCGGCCTATGAACTGGAGCGCGCCGGCTACGCGGTGACGCTGCTGGAGGCGCGCGGCCGGCTGGGCGGGCGTAACTGGACGCTGCGCAACGGCGACAAGGTCGAGATGGTCGGAGAGGAGACGCAGACCGTGCGCTTCGCAGACGGTCTCTACATGAACGCCGGGCCGGCGCGGATTCCCAGCCATCACCAGGGCCTGCTCTCGTACTGCAACAAGCTGGGCGTGCCGCTGGAGGTCGAGATCAATTCCAGCCGCAGCGCATATCTCTGGGCCGACGGCGGCAAGAAGCTGCAGATGCGCCAAGGGGTCAACGACACACGCGGCTACATCTCCGAGCTGCTGGCCAAGGCGGTCAACAAGGGCGCGCTCGACCAGGACCTGTCGCTCGAGGACAAGGAGAAGCTGCTGCCGTTCCTCAAGGCCTACGGCGACCTCGGCGACGACATGGCGTTCAAGGGCACCGAGCGTTCGGGCCTGTTGCAAGCGCCAGGCGCGGCCGATCAGTTCGCCAAGGCCCGGGACCCGGCCGCGTTCCGCGACCTGATCGGCCATCCGCAGATCGGGGCGACGCTGTTCGAGGACAACATCAACATGCAGGCGACGATGTTCCAGCCGACCGGCGGCATGGACCAGATCATCGCCGGCTTCGAGCGCGCGATCCGCAGCCCGGTGATCAAGAACGCCGAGGTCACGCAGATCCGCGCCGACGGCAAGGGCGTGAAGATCACCTATCGCGACCGCCTCAGCGGCAAGACCCAGGCGGTCGAGGGCGACTACACGATCATCACCCTGCCGCTGGCCCTGCTGGCCAAGATCGACAACAACTTCGACAAGGACGTGAAGGCGGCGATCGCCTCGGTGCCCAACGACTTCTCCAACAAGATCGGCTTCGACTCGCCGCGTTTCTGGGAGAAGGAGCAGATCTACGGCGGCATCTCGTTCGTCGGCGGCGAGACCAGCCTGATTTGGTATCCGTCCAACGGCCTGCACACCGAACGCGGGATGCTGCTGGCCTGCTACGGTTCGGGCGGTCGCGCCGAGGGCTTCGCCAAACGCCCGCTGGCCGAGCAGATCGCCATGGCCCGCAGCGTGGTCGGCAAGCTGCACCCCGGCCACGAAGGCGACCTGACCAACCCGGTGGTCGTCAACTGGAGCAAGATCCCCTTCAACATGGGGCCCTGGCCGCGCTGGGGCGAACGCGGCGGCATGCAGGAAGGCCACTTCGATTCGGCCGAATACCGGCTGCTGAACCGGCCGCACGGGCGTGTGCACTTTGCAGGCGCCCACCTCAGCCAGACGCCCGGTTGGCAGGAAGGGGCGGTGTACTCGGCGCAACGCACGATCGCAGCGCTCAACGATCAAGTGAAGGAGCGGGCGCTGGTGGAAGCCCGCGCGGCGGCTTGATCGCCGCCGCCATCGCCTGCCCAATAGCCAAGTTCAGTCATAGGAAACCGAAGTTCATGCGAAAGTTCATCCTGCCGGCCGCCTTGCTGGCGCTGGCCGCAGCCACGCCCGCCGCCGCCCAGGTCAAGCGGATCGGCGCGCCGACCTCGCCGATCCTGCAGGCGGCCGTGGTGCCGGCCGGCACCGACATCATGTACGTGAGCGGCATCACCCCGCCGGTGCTGAACCCCGGAGCCCCGGCCGGGACGCCGCCGGAGTTCGGCGACACCAAGACCCAGACCATCGGCGTCCTGAAGCGCATCGAGGACATCCTGAAGGCCGAGGGCCTGACCCACGGCGACGTGTTCATGATGCGGGTGCTGCTGGTCGGCGACCCGGCCAAGGGCGGGGCGATGGACTTCGCCGGCATGATGGAAGGCTACAAGCAGTTCTACGGAACCGAAGCTCAGCCGAACAAGACCGCCCGCATCACGAGCCAGGTCGCCGCACTGGTGGCGCCCGGCATGATGGTCGAGATTGAGGTCCAGGCCGCCAAGCCGAAGAAATAGGCCGCTTGGTCGGCCGGACGACGCGCCCGGTCGACCCTCGCTTCGCCGCTGGCGCGCGCGGGGTTCTTGTCGGAAGCTCAGCTATCCAGACGAGAGCCCCGCATGCGCGCCCTGATCCTCGCCGTCCTGCTGCTGGCCGCCGGCCCCGCCGCCGCCCAGGACTACCCGATCCGCCTCCCCTCGCCCGGCGGCGAGGTGATCCTGCCCAGCGCCGCGGCCAAGAAGGCGCATGACGAGTGGCGCTATGCCGCCGCGCGCCGGGCCGGCGACACGCTCTATGTCTCCGGCGTGGTGGTGTTTCGCGCTCCCGGCGAAGGCAATGACGCGGCCGCCTTCAAGGCCCAGGCCCGGCGCGGCTTCGAGCAGCTGAAAGCCATCCTGACCGCCTCGGGCGCGACCTTCGCCGACGTGGCGATGATCAACTCGTTCCACGTCTGGGAGGGGCCGAACTTCGCCGGGACCAAGGACCAGCAGTTCGCCGCCTTCGAGGAGGTGGTCGGCGAATACCTAAAGGCGCCCTATCCAGCCTGGACCGCGGTTGGTACGACCGGGCTCCTCGGTGAGACCGGGCTCGTAGAAGTCCAGCTCATCGTCCATTCGCCGGCGAGGAAACCGTGACGCAGACCCTGGGCCCCCTCCTCCAATTCCAACCGCCGACGACGCCGGCCCTGGTCGTGCGCCGCGCGGCGCTGGAGGCGAACCTGGCGACCATGCAGGCCGCGTGCAGCGCCGCCGGCGTCGGCCTGCGGGCCCACGGCAAGATGCACAAGTGCACGAGGCTGGGCCGCCGCCAGATCGAGCTGGGCGCGGTCGGCCTCTGCTGCCAGACGGTCGGCGAGGCGCAGGGTTATGCCGCCGCCGGCGTGGGCGACCTGCTGATCACCTCGCCGCCGGCCCCATGGGGCGCCGAGAAGATCGCCGCCATCGCCGCCTCGGGCGTCGACATCGCCGTGGTCGCCGATGACGCCGACCAGATCGCGCGGCTGGGCGCGGCGGCGACGGCGGCCGGGACTAGCGTCGGGCTGGTGGTCGACATCGACCTGGGCACCCATCGCACCGGTGTGCCGCCGGAAGAGGTCGCGGCGCTGGCGCGGCTGGCCGGCCAGACCCCGGGCCTCGTCTATCGCGGCATCCAGGCTTATCTCGGCCATCTGCAGCATCTGGCCGACCTGGAGGCGCGCCGCGCCGCCTGCCAGGTGACCCGCCAGCGGCTGGGCGCGCTGATCGGCGAACTGTCCGAGGCGGGACTGAAGCCCGAGTTGGTCACCGGCGGCGGCACCGGCACCTATGTCGAGGACCTGGCCAGCGGCGTGTTCAACGAGATCCAGGCCGGATCCTATGTGTTCATGGACGTCGAGTACGAGGATTGCGGCGCCATCGACGGCCAGGCCTGGCCGTTCCAACAAGCGCTGTTCATCGCCACCAGCGTGGTCTCGGCCCGCCACAAGACCCACGTGGTCTGCGACTCGGGCCTGAAGGCGCATTCGGTCGACGGCCCGCCGGCCCGCGTGGTCGCCGGAGCGCCGCACGGAACCCGCTGGCGGCCGATGGGCGACGAGCATTCGGCCCTGTTCCACCCGGCGATGATGGGGGCGGTCAAGGCGGCCGGGTCCGACTTCGCCGGCGGGATCACCGCCGCGGACGAGGACGCGTCGATCGCCTGGCCGGCCGACGCGCCGAAGGTCGGCGACGTGGTCTGGCTGCAGCCCGGGCACATCGACCCGACCATCAACCTCTATGACGCGCTGATCGTCGTCGACGAGGACGGGTCGTCGGAAATCTGGCCGGTCGACGCACGGCGCAGTTCACGCTGATCGTGGCTTTCCCTTCGGGAAGCCGCGTCGTAGTGGGGGGCGACACCCCCCGCCGCCCATGAGGACGCCATGAAGACCCGCGCCGCCGTCGCCTTCGAAGCCAAGAAGCCGCTGGAAATCGTCGAGGTCGACCTGGAAGGTCCCAAGGCGTTCGAGGTGCTGGTCGAGATCAAGGCCACCGGCATCTGCCACACCGACGCCTACACGCTGGACGGCCTGGACTCTGAGGGCATCTTCCCCTCGATCCTCGGTCACGAGGGCGCGGGCGTGGTGGTCGAGGTCGGCCCCGGCGTCACCAGCGTCAAGCCCGGCGACCACGTGATCCCGCTCTACACGCCCGAGTGCCGCCAGTGCAAAAGCTGCCTTAGCCGCAAGACCAACCTCTGCACCGCGATCCGCGGCACGCAGGGCAAGGGGCAGATGCCGGACGGCACCAGCCGGTTCAGCTACAAGGGCCAGGCCATCGCCCACTACATGGGCTGCTCGACCTTCTCGAACTACACCGTGCTGCCTGAGATCGCGGTCGCCAAGATCCGGCCCGACGCGCCGTTCGACAAGGCCTGCTACATCGGCTGCGGCGTCACCACCGGCGTCGGCGCGGTGGTCAACACCGCTGGCGTGGAGCCGGGCGCCAACTGTATCGTCTTCGGCCTGGGCGGCATCGGCCTCAACGTCATCCAGGGCCTGAAGATGGTGGGCGCCGACATGATCGTCGGCGTCGACATCAATCCCGACCGTGAGGAATGGGGCCGCAAGTTCGGCATGACCCACTTCGTCAATCCGAACGACATCGGCGGCGCGGACATCGTCCAACACCTGGTCGCCCTGACCGACGGCGGCGCGGACTACACCTTCGACTGCACCGGCAACACCAACGTCATGCGCCAGGCGCTGGAAGCCTGCCATCGCGGCTGGGGCGAGAGCGTGATCATCGGCGTGGCCGAGGCCGGCAAGGAGATCTCCACCCGCCCGTTCCAGCTGGTCACCGGCCGCGTCTGGAAGGGCTCGGCCTTCGGCGGCGCCCGCGGGCGCACCGACGTGCCGAAGATCGTCGACTGGTACATGGACGGGAAGATCCAGATCGACCCGATGATCACCCACGTCATGCCGCTCGAAGACATCAACAAGGCCTTCGACCTGATGCATGCGGGCGAGAGCATCAGAAGCGTCGTGGTGTTCTAGGAACGCTGGCGCGGCGGGCATGATCGCGCTCCTGCTCGCCGCGCAACTGGCCGCCTCCCCGCCGCCGCCGCTGAAGGTGGCGACCTACGCCTATCCGAAATACGACCGCGCCGCGGCTCTGAAGCCGATGGCCGATCAGTTGGGCGCGGCGCTGGGCCGCGAAACGCACGTGGTCCTGCTGGAGACTCCGGACGCCTTGGCCCAGGCGATCGCCGCCGGCGAGGTCGACGTCGCCATGACCAACCTCGCCGCCTATCTGGCGGTGCAAGCTGATCCCAAGGTGCAGGCGGTGGCGGTGCTGGACGTGCCGCCCGCGACCGCCGGGCGCTATCGCGGCGTGCTGGTCGCACGGCGCGACTCCGGGATCGCCGCGATGAGCGACCTGCCGGCCAAGGCGGCGGGCCTGCGCTATGCCGAGGTGCTGCCCGGCTCGACCTCCGGAGCCCTGGTCCAGGCCGCAGCGCTGCGGCAGGCCGGCGTGGCGCCGGGTCGCTTCAAGGAGGTTCGGCAGGCCGGAACCCACGAGGCGGCGCTGAGCGCGCTGCAAGCCGGAACCGCCGACCTCGCCGCCTTCGCCGAGGAACCCTGGCGCCAGCTGAAGGCAGAAAGCCCGCAAGCCGCCGCTGGCCTAGTGGAGCTCTGGCGCTCAGACCCTCTGCCCGCCGGCCCGGTGGTCTGCGTCCGCGCCGCGACGACGCCGTGCGACGAGATCGCGGTTGTGTTGCTGGGCGATGGCGCTGCGGCGGCTGAACTCGCCAAGGGCTGGTCGGAGACGGAGGGAGCGGTGCGGTTTAGGGGCCACGACGCCATGACCTACACGCCGTTTGCCCCCCCAATCCCATAGCGCTTCCCACAACCACGGCGGCCAACTCATGCCGCCCGAGGTAACTGCGAACCTCTCAGTGTTGCGGCGGGCCGCGCTCGTCAGGTGCCCGGCCAGCCGCGCCTACCGCCGCGCCAACCCCCACGATGCGGCCGACGTCGCGCGGCAGATAGTGATCAATGATGTACTTGGCCCCCAACGCTCTAAGGGCCGCCTTCTGGCCGGCGCTCAGCTTCGCCCAGCGACCAAACTTCGCTTCGAGAAGCCCGTCCAGCAGCTCCTGATCCGCGATCGTTTTGCGTTTCCCGAATTCTCGCACGACCTGCGTCTTCGGCGCGCGCCTGTCGCGGGCGATCGATTTTGCGTAGGACAGACCTTCGCCAAGATGGCCCTTCCACTTTGGCGACAATGCGCTTGAGCCGTAGGTCCCGATCCCGCCCGCCGCCCGTCCGGCGACAAAGCCGCCCAATGCGCCATGCGTCGCGCGGTCAATCTGCTCCGCTACCGTGCTCGCTTCACCTGCAGCAAGCGATTGGCTCAGCGGGGTGAGGGCTCCAGTGACGGCCGCCGCCGACTTCAAGCCACCGAAGCGACCCGCGACGCCACCGATAGTTCCCGCCGTCATCGCCGCTCCATAGTCGCGTGCGCCGCTCAGCTCGCCCCTGGCGATGTCAGCCGCGAGTTGGCCTCCGCCGCCTACAGTAGCCCCGCCGACTGCTGACAATCGCGTAACGCCGCGCATGTCCAGGCCCAAGCGTTGGACCGGCTGCGCGTTTCTCACAACACGGGATCCGTTCGGTAAGGCGCGGACGATCGCCGCCCCGCTTCCCATGTTGCCGGCCGCGAGCCCAAGCCCCATGCCCGCAACCTGTCCCCCGGACCGTGCGGTCGATCGGTGGGTCTTGTCGAACGCATCGCGTCGCTGCTCGCCGGCGAGTTCCGCCGCGAGGTTCTCCCTGAAGGACCGATCATCTTCCGTCGTCGGCGTCATTCTGCTGAGGGCCGTCGCCCCGGCGGCGTTCAGGCCGGCGGCGATCTCATCCGCCTTGCTGAAGGTGATCACGTCGGCGGCGCCCCGGACGAACGCATCCGCCTGCATCGCCGCCTCGACCAGCGCCTCGCGAGCGTCCGTGCCTCGTTGGGCGAGCGGGCGTGACACAGGCTTCGTCGATGGGCGCGGCGGAGCAGATTTCGCAGGCGCCCGCGCGCCGGGCTTCGGCGTAGCGACCGCAGCCGCAACAAGTAGCGGCGTACGCAGACTCGGTGGAACCCTCGGATCCTGCGCGAGCCGCACCGCAGTCCGGACCGCCTCTGCAGAGACCTGCCGCCCCAGCTTGGCGGCATCGTTTCGCACCGCCGTTATCGCGGCTTGGCCATCTCTCTGCGCCTGTCTCACCCGTTCGCCGGCTTGGCGGATTATCGTAAGCAAACTTGACCTAGGAGCCATCCACCCCGTCCTTTGCCGGCTACGCCGCTATGCGCGCGGAGAGAACAATGTAATCTGAGATTGCAAACTCGACCAGAACAAAATAAGAACATTTACGAGCACTGCTAGGAGACCCGACCTATGTGGCTGTTGGTGTACGCACCCGCGATTCTCGGCGTCCTGCGTTATCGACGCTGGAGCTACTGGCGTTGGGTGGTGGCGATGCTGCTCTGGCAAGCGGCCGCACAGTTTCTGTTCGCCAGCGGTGGCACGCTAGACCACCCCACAGGCGATGGACTGATAAGCCGCGCCATACGGCAGGCCACCGACGACGGCCCCGCGTTCGCCGCCTATGGCGTGGCGTTCCTGGTGCTCTTCTATGGCGGCGTTGTCTACTTCGTCCGTCAGCTCTACCGCGACGCCCACGCTGGGCGAGAGGAAGCCGCCTCGGGTCCGCGCAAATCACTGGAGATCGTAGCGCTGACGGCGGTCACGGGAGTGCTGCTCTACACCAGCCTCCCATTCCTGCACGAAGGTGACGCGAGCAACAGCGCCGACGGCCCGCAGACGGTTGAAGCGGCTCTCGACGCGGCCGTCGCAGAGGCGAAGCCCGGACTTCCATTGAAGCTCGACGACGTCACCACGTGGACCGACGTATCGCGCGAGCGCCAGACCATGGTGTTCGACTACGCCATCAACGCTGAGAACGTGTCACGCGATGCAGCCGCCGAGTACATCAGATCAGATGTGGTCGATGCGGCGTGCGCCCATCCCGCCAACCAAGCCATTCTGAGGACGGGAGCTTCGATAAGGTTCCGCTACCGGCTTGCATCGGGCGGCGAGCCTTTGAGCCACGACTTAACAGCCGACCTTTGTAGTGAGGCGGCGACCAGGAACCCCGCCCCTCAGAAGAACTCGTCCATCAGCCGGTAGAAGGCGCAGGCGGCTTCGTCGACGGCGGCGAGCGGGTAGCGATCGCGCAGGATGGCGGCGGCGTCGAGGCGGGGGTGATTGAACTTCGCCGAGCGCAGGAAGAGGGCGAGGTCCTGGTAGCGGTCGGCCAGGCCGAAGCGGCCGAGGTCGACCATGCCGACCGGGCGGCCGGGGCTCCAGATGAAGTTCGGCAGGCTGGCGTCGCCGTGGGTGAGGACCAGCGCCTCTGCCGCCGGGCGCGTGGCGCGGGCGGCGTCCAGGGCCTGGACGGCGGTCCAGCCGAGGCGCTCGTCGTCGAAGTCCTCCTCGTCGACCAGGCCGGCGGCGACGCGGCGCTCGGCGAGGGCGAACTTGGGCGTGAGGCTCATGTCGAACGGGCATCCCGCCGCATCGAGGCCATGCAGCCGGGCCAACAGGTCGACGGTGGCGGCCAGGGCGTCGGCGGCGTCGTGCGGCGCGACATGCGAGACCGCCTGGCCGTGCAGCCGCTCGCTGATCAGACAGTAGCCGCCCTCGAAGGCGCCGCTCCACACGGTGGCGGCGACGCGCACGCGGCCGGCCAGCCAGCGCGCAACTTCGCCCTCTCGGGCCAGGGTCTCGGCGCTGCCGGGGTGGTCGCCGGGGGCGAACTTGACGACACAGGGGCCGACCGTGGCGATCAGGTCGCCGGACTGGCCGTGGCCGACGATCTCGACCGGGGCGCAGCCGCGCGGCAGGTTCGCGGCCTCCAGCATGCAGAGCACGTACTCTTCGGCGGAAGCGACCTCGTTCATGACCGCCTCTCCTCGCACGCCAAAGTCTAGGTTCAGTGGTCCTAGGTGGTGACGAGCCTGGCCAATGTCACCCCCTCGCTGACCTGGTCGCCCACAGAAACCGACAGGGATTCGACCTGGCCGTCGAAGGGCGCGCTGAGGGCGTGCTCCATCTTCATGGCCTCGAGAGTCAGCAGGGTCTGGCCGCGCACGACCTTGTCGCCGACCGAGACGGCGACGGCCACCACCTTACCCGGCATCGGCGAGGCGATCGCCCCATCGCCCCCGCCGCCGTGGGCCGCGTCCTTGACCGGCGGGCGCGGGGTGAGGACGAAGGTTTCGCCCGCGTCGAAGACCACCACCTCGCCGTCCTGCGTCAGCAGCACGTCGCCCGGCAGGTCGTCGCTGAAGAGCGGCGCGTCGAAGCCCTGGTCGCCGAGATAGAGCCGCATCGCCGCGGCCGGCGGAGCGTTGAGCCGGAAGCCGGTCAGGCCGTCCCACGGATCGGCGGGGGCGTCCTCTTCGTCCAGGGTGACGGCCATCGCGGCCGAGGCGAGCGCGTGTTCCGACGGCGCCGGCTGGGCGGCCAGGACCTCGATCCGCGCCTCGATGAAGCCGGTGTCGACGTCGCCGGCGATGAAATCCGGGTGGTCGAGGCAGCGGGCCAGGAAGCCGGCGTTGGTCTTCACCGGCCAGACCTCGACCTCGCTGCAGGCCTCCGCCAGCAGGTCGCTGGCGCCCTCGCGGGTCGGCGCGTGGGCGATGAGCTTGGCGATCATCGGATCGTAGAAGGGCGAGACCTCGCCGCCCTCCTCCACGCCGGTGTCCACGCGGACCAGGTCCTCCGGCAGCTTGAAGTGCTCCAGCGGGCCGATCGAGGGCAGGAAGCCGCCGGCCGGGTTCTCGGCGTAGAGGCGCGCCTCCATCGCATGGCCGGAGAGCACGATGTCTTCCTGGGCGAGCGGCAGCGGCTCGCCTGCGGCGACGCGGATCTGCCACTCGACCAGGTCGACGCCGGTGACCGCCTCGGTGACCGGGTGCTCGACCTGCAGGCGGGTGTTCATTTCCATGAACCAGATGCGGTCGGGCTGGAGGCCCTGGCTGGCGTCGGCGATGAACTCGACGGTGCCGGCGCCGACATAGCCGACGGCCTGGGCGGCGCGGACGGCGGCCTGGGTGACGGCGGCGCGGGCCGCGTCGCTCATGCCCGGCGCGGGGGCTTCCTCGATGACCTTCTGGTGGCGGCGCTGCAGCGAGCAGTCGCGCTCATAGAGGTGGACGACCTGGCCCTGGGCGTCGCCGAACACCTGCACCTCGATGTGGCGCGGGCGGGTGACGTAGGTTTCCAGCAGCACCCGATCGTCGCCGAACGAGGCGGCGGCCTCGCGCTGGCACGAGATGAGGGCGGCGGCGAAGTCCTGCGCACGCTCGACTTTGCGCATGCCCTTGCCGCCGCCCCCGGCCACCGCCTTGATCAGGACGGGGTAGCCGATCTTGTCCGCTTCGGCCTGGAGCCGCGCGGGGGTCTGGTCCTCGCCGAGATAGCCGGGGGTGACCGGCACGCCTGCATTGGCCATCAGCGACTTAGCGGCGTCCTTCAGGCCCATGGCGCGGATCGCCGCCGGCGGCGGGCCGATCCAGGTCAGGCCGGCGGCGGCCACGGCTTCCGCGAACTCGGCGTTCTCGGAGAGGAAGCCGTAGCCGGGGTGAATGGCGTCGGCGCCCGTGGCCAAGGCCGCGTCGATGATCTTCTCGCCGACCAGGTAGCTTTCGCGCGCCGCGGCCGGGCCGATCAGCACGGCCTGGTCGGCCATGCGCACGTGCGGGGCGTCAGCGTCGGCCTCGGAATAGACCGCGACGGTGGCCAGGCCCATGGCCTGGGCGGTGCGGAAGACGCGGCAGGCGATCTCGCCACGATTGGCGACCAGAATGCTGCTGATCATGGTCACATCCGGAAGACGCCGAACCGGGTTTCCGGGATCGGCGCGTTGAGAGCGGCGGAAATGGAGAGGCCCAGGACGTCGCGCGTCTGGACCGGGTCGATGATGCCGTCGTCCCACAGGCGGGCGGTGGCGAAGTAGGGCGAGCCTTCGTGCTCGTAGCGCTCGCGGATCGGGGCCTTGAAGGCTTCCTCCTCGGCCGGCGTCCATTTGTCGGCGTCGCGGTGCACGGTGGCCAGCACGCTGGCGGCCTGTTCGCCGCCCATCACCGAGATGCGGCTGTTGGGCCAGGTCCACAGGAATCGCGGACTGTAGGCGCGACCGCACATGCCGTAGTTGCCGGCCCCGAACGAGCCGCCGATCAGCACAGTGAACTTCGGCACCTCGGCGCTGGCGACGGCCGTGACCAGCTTGGCGCCGTCCTTGGCGATGCCGCCGGCCTCGTACTTCCCGCCGACCATGAAGCCGGAGATGTTCTGCAGGAAGACCAGCGGAATCTTGCGCTTGCAGGCCAGCTCGATGAAGTGCGCGCCCTTCAGCGCGCTTTCCGAGAACAGCACGCCGTTGTTGGCGAGGATCGCCACCGGCTGGCCCCAGATGCGGGCGAAGCCGCAGACCAGGGTCGTGCCGTAGAGGGCCTTGAACTCGTCGAAGTCCGAGCCGTCGACGATGCGGGCGATGACCTCGCGCACGTCGTAGGGCGCGCGAACGTCGGTGGGCACGATGCCGTAGAGCTCGGCCGGGTCGTAGGCCGGCGGGCGCGGATCGCGCAGGTCCTGGTCGACCGACTTGCTGGTGTTCAGGTTGGCGACGATGGAGCGGACGATGGTCAGGGCGTGCTCGTCGTCCTCGGCCACGTAGTCGACGACGCCGGAGCGGCGGCCGTGGGTGTCGGCGCCGCCGAGCTCCTCGGCGGTGATCACCTCGCCGGTGGCGGCCTTCACCAGCGGCGGGCCGCCGAGGAAGATGGTGCCCTGGCCGCGGACGATCACCGTCTCGTCGGACATGGCCGGGACATAGGCGCCGCCGGCGGTGCACGAGCCCATGACGCAGGCGATCTGCGGGATGCCCTCGCCGCTCATGCGAGCCTGGTTGAAGAAGATGCGGCCGAAGTGGTCGCGGTCCGGGAAGACCTCGGCCTGGTGCGGCAGGTTCGCGCCGCCGGAGTCGACCAGGTAGACGCACGGCAGGCGGTTCTGCATGGCGATCTCCTGCGCCCGCAGATGCTTCTTCACCGTGGTCGGGAAGTAGGCCCCGCCCTTCACCGTCGCGTCGTTGGCGACGATCATCACCTCGCGGCCGGAGACCCGGCCGATGCCGGTGATGATGCCGGCGCCCGGAGCCTCGTCCCGATAGACGCCGTGGGCGGCCAGGGCGGCGACCTCCAGGAACGGCGAGCCTGGATCGAGCAGCCGCTCGACCCGCTGGCGCGGCAGCAGCTTGCCGCGCGCGGCGTGGCGCTGGCGCGACGGCTCCGGACCGCCGAGCGCCGCATGGGCGGTGCGCTCGGCCAGTTCGGCGGCGAGCGCCCGATTGTGGGTGTCGTTGGCCTGGAACGTCGCCGAGGTCTTGTCGATTGAGGTGGCGAGTTTGGTCATGCGCCCAGCAGCTCCCGGCCGATGAGGAAGCGGCGGATCTCGTTGGTGCCCGCGCCGATGTCGTAGAGCTTGGCGTCGCGGACCAGCCGCTCGACCGGGAACTCCTTGGTGTAGCCGGCGCCGCCGAGGGCCTGGACCGCCTCCAGGCTGACCTTCACCGCATTCTCGGAGGCTAGCAGGATCGCGCCGGCCGCGTCGAAGCGGGTGGTGAGCCCGGCGTCACAGGCCTTGGCCACGGCGTAGACGTAGGTGCGGGCCGAGTTCAGGGCGACGTACATGTCGGCGATCTTGCCCTGCATCAGCTGGAACGAGCCGATCGGCTTGCCGAACTGCTTGCGCTCGCGGACATAGGGCAGGACCACGTCGAGGCAGGCCTGCATGATGCCCAGCGGCCCGGCGGCCAGCACTGCGCGCTCATAGTCGAGACCGCTCATCAGCACGCCGGCGCCGCCGTTCAGCGGGCCGAGCACGTTCTCTTCCGGGATTTCGCAGTCTTCGAACACCAGCTCGGCGGTGTCGGAGCCGCGCATGCCCATCTTGTCGAGCTTGGGCGAGACGCTGAAGCCCTTCATACCCTTCTCGACCAGGAAGGCGGTCACGCCGCGGCTGCCCTCGTCCGGCGAGGTCTTGGCGTAGACCACCAGGGTATCGGCGTGCGGCGCGTTGGTGATCCAGAACTTCGTGCCGTTCAGCACGTAGCGGTCGCCGCGATGCTCGGCGTGTGTGCGCATGGAGATGACGTCGGAGCCGGAGCCGACCTCGCTCATGGCCAGCGACCCGACATGCTCGCCGCTGATCAGGCCCGGCAGGTATTTGCGCTTCTGTTCGACCGAGCCCCAGCGGCGGATCTGGTTGACGCAGAGGTTCGAGTGCGCGCCGTAGGACAGACCGACGGAAGCCGAGGCGCGGGAGATCTCCTCCATCGCCACCACGTGTTCGAGGTAGCCGAGGCCGAGTCCCCCGAACTCCTCCTCGACGGTGATCCCGTGTAGACCGAGCTCGCCCATCTGCGGCCAGAGCTCGCGCGGAAAGGTGTTGGTCGCGTCCACCTGGGCGGCGATCGGAGCGATCTTGTCGGCGGCGAAGCGGGCGGTGGTCTCGCGGATCGCGTCGGCGGTCTCGCCGAGGCCGAACTGGAAGGTGGGACCGGACATTCTGCATGCCTTCTGCGGGGCGGGTCGGGGCTAAACTTGCAAAACTAGCGCCGGCTGAGCAATCCACAAAATTGAACGATCATGATGCACATGATAGATGTGATCTATTATGGACCGCTATCTGCTGCGCTACTTCCTGGCCGTCGTGGAGACCGGAAACTTCAGCCGCGCCGCGGCGCGCGAGAACGTCGCCCAACCCACGCTCTCGACCGGCATCGCCAAACTGGAAGGCCAACTGCAGGCCCGATTGTTCGACCGAACCAATCGGCGGGTCCACCTGACCGAAGCCGGCAGCCGGCTCCTGGTCCATGCGCGGCGCATCGAGCACGAGTTCAACCTGGCCCAGGCGGCGGTGTCGGGCGCGGCGCCTGCCCAACTGCTGCGCGTGGCCGTGCTGTCGACCGTTCCAGCGGCGCTGATCGAGGACGTCCTGACGCGCCGGCCGGCCGGCGCTGAGCGCATCGAACTGCTTGAGGGAAGCGAGCGCGAGGTGCTCAGCCTGCTCGACCGCGGGAGGGTCGAACTGGCGCTGACCGCCATCAATCCGACTACGGAGCGTTTCGCCAGCGAGCGGTTGCACGAGGAAGGCTATGGTCTGGCCTTGCCGGCCGGCCACCGCCTGGCCGGGGCCGAAACCGTCGACGGCGAGGCGCTGGCCGACGAGGTGATGATGGTCCGCCGTCACTGCGAGGTGCTGGCCCAGACCAGCCGCTACTTCACCGACCGCGGCGTGCGGCCGTTCTTCAGCTATCGCGGGGCCGGCGACGAAAAGGTGCTGGCCTTGGTGCGCGCCGGTCTGGGGATCACGGTCATGCCCGACAGCTATCGCGCCCCGGGCGTGGCCCGGGTCGGTCTGGAGGGCTTCACCCCACGGCGGGTCATCGGGCTGTGCTATGCGGGGGACGCCGCGCGACCCAGCGCCTTCGTCCAGGCCGCGCGCGAGGTGTTCGGCGAGACGGGCTGACGCCTCCGGGTAACGCCCGATGTCCGTCGCAGCGGCCAAATGCTTCCTTGCGCCGACTGCGACGGGAGCCCCGCCTTGACCGTGCGAACGAAGGGAAATTTGGGCCTGCCCAGCGACCTGGGGACCATGCGGACGATCATGGCCGCGGACCGCACGCTGATGGCCTGGGTCCGCACATCGCTGTCGATGCTGAGCTTCGGGTTTACGATCTACAAGTTCCTGGAGGCGGCCGCGCAGAGTCAGGCGCTGGCGCACCCCAACAGCCCCCAGCACGTCGGGCTGTTCCTGGCCGGGGTCGGCACGCTGTCGATGCTGCTCGGCGTCGTCAGCTACTGGACGACGTTGAAGGACCTGCAGCGCACCGAGGAATTTCGGCTGGGGCGCCCCACCCTGTTCATCTCGCTGGTGATGCTGCTGGCCGGCCTCGCCTTGTTCGTGGGGATCGCCGGCCGGGTGGTCTAGTCCTTGCGGAACTTCAGGGGGCCCTGCGCGGTGGCGATCACCAGCGCGCCGTCGGCGGTGAAGCTGTAGCCCGAGGCGGTCTCCAGCGCCTTCAGGTACTTGCCCTCCTGCTCCATCACCGACGGAGCGCAGGCCATCATGGTCGAGCCCATCTTGCCGAAGCTCAGCGCGTCGCCCTTCTGGGTCCAGGTCCCGAAGTAGCGGTTGCAACCGCCGGCGCCGGCGGCCGAGCCGTCCTTGGCGAGCGTCAGGGTGACGTGCGATCGATCGATGATCCCGCCGCCGAGCAGGTCCTCCAGCCGCCACTGCGGACCGACCAGCGCGCCGCCGCCTCCGGAGGAAGGCGGCGGCGGCGCGGTCGCGCAGGCGGACATGACCACGCCCGCGAAACTCAATCCGGCCAGCGCCGAGACAAGCCGCATCAATTCCACCGGCTGCAGAGGACGTCGGCCAGGAAGATACGGCCCGAGATGGTCTGGGCGGCGCTGTTCCTGGAACGGACGTAGCCCATCGACTTGCAGAAGTTGTCGGCTTCGCGAGTGATGCAGGCCGAGCCGCCGCCCTCACGATCGCAGGCTTCGATGCGGCGTCCGCGCGTTTCCGGCGCCGGGAAGAACTCGGCCGCCATACCCTTGAGCGAGCGGCCGCCGCCGCCCGGAACCGGCTGCGGCAGGGGCGTCGGGACGGCCGCGGCGCGGATCGAGCGCACGCCGCTGACCCCGAGCTGGGCCTGGAGATTGGCGCTGGAGCCGGTGAGCACCGTGCAGCGGCCGCGGAAGTTGGGCAGTTCGCACACCTCCCACGAACTGCCGCCGCCCATACGGATGCTGCGCGCCGACCAGGTGGCCGGGATCACCGGCATGTCGCGCACCACCGTCAGGCTGCGGCCCTGATAATTGGTGGCGGAGAACAGCTGGGCGTTGGGCGCCATTCGGTCCTGGGCCGCGGCCGGGGCGGCGAACGCCAGCAAGGCGGCCGAGGCCAGGATGATCCGAGACAACATGCAGAGCTCCCAAATTGCCCGTCGCGGAGTCTAATGGGCAAGCACGACCGTCGTTCCCGAAGCCGCGCGCGCTCGTTGACAGACGGCCGGCGTCGGGGCGTGGTCCGCGGCTGCTGGATCTGGCGCCGAGGGACTTGGCCGGTCACGTGCCGCTGATCTAGCGGACCTTCAGCGCGGTTAGATCCGCGGTCATGTAGCGCGCGTCCTCACCATAGCCGGTGACCTTGGATCGCAGCGGCTCTTCCAGGCCGTCCTGCACTGCGTAGCCGAGCTTTTCCCAGAATCGCCAGGCGCCCTGCACGGCCACGAGATCGCCGCGCACTAGACCGGCGGCCAGCGCCGCGCCGGAGGCCGACGCCACCAAGTCGCGGCCGAGCCCTAGCCCGCGCGCGGCGGGGCCGATCGCCAGATCGTGGACGAACCAATTGTCACTCGCCGCCGGCGGTTTGAGCGTCGTGCCGATCGGCGGGGGGCTGGCGGCCGGCCACGGGTGGCTGAGGATGTAGGCCCGCAGCTCGTCGCCGTCGAACGCGCCCCAGCAGAGGTTCGGCGCGATCGTCAGGCGACTGGCCAGAATGTCCTGCGGCTCGTGGAACAGCGGATCGAAGGCGATGAGCTGCAGGGCCGCCACCGCCGGCATGTCGGCGAAGGTCAGGGGGCGCAGGGAGGCTCGCTTCTCGGTCATGGGTCGGCTTATAGACCCTGGTCAGTCAGGAGGTCCCCATGCCGGTCGAAATTCTTCAGCAGCACAAGGTCCATGGCGGGACGCTGAGCTATATTCGCCACCAGAGCGCGGCGACCGGGACGGCGATGCGGTTCTCGATCTTCATGCCGGGCGACATGAGCGGTCCGGCTCCCTACCTGATCTGGCTGTCGGGCCTGACCTGCACCGAGGACAACTTCACCACCAAGGCCGGCGCCTACGCCTATGCGGCCAAGGCCGGCGTCGCCATCGTCGCCCCCGACACCAGCCCGCGCGGCGAGGGCGTCGCCGACGACCCGACCTATGACCTGGGCCAAGGCGCCGGCTTCTATGTCGACGCCACGCAAGCGCCCTGGGCTCCGCACTTCCAGATGGAGACCTACGTCGTCGCCGACCTGACTGCGGCGGCGGAGGAAGCCTTTGCGCTGGACGGCGGCCGGCGCGGGATCTTCGGACACTCGATGGGCGGCCATGGGGCGCTGACCTTGGCCCTGCGCCATCCGCAGCTCTTCAAGACGGTCTCCGCCTTTGCGCCGATCTCTTCGCCGACCCGCTGCCCGTGGGGGCGCAAGGCGTTCGGCGCCTATCTCGGCCCCGACGAGGCCGCCTGGGCCGCTCATGACAGCGCCCGGCTGATCGCGGCGGGCCAGGCGCGCGGCCGCGAAATCCTCGTCGACCAGGGCGGCGGCGACAGCTTCCTCGCCGAACAGCTGAAACCGGAACTGCTGCAATCAGCGGCGGCCGAAGGCGGTGCTGCCCTGACCCTGCGCATGCAGGAGGGCTACGACCATTCGTATTTCTTCATCACCAGCTTCATCGGCGACCACGTCGCCTGGCACGCCGCCCGGCTCTAGGAGGCGGCGGGTGCGGTCGACGGACAGGCCGCCGACCGCGAGCGCCTAGAGAGCGCGCTTGTAGAGGTCGAGCAGTTCGGCCCAAGCCTTTTCGGCGGCTGGCTCGTTGTAGACTTGGCTGCCCTTGACGGTCCAACCGTGGGCGGCGCCTTCGTAGACCTCCACGCGGCTCTTCAGCTTGGCGGCGTCGAGCGCCTGCTTGAGCTTTTCCTTGGCGGCCGGATCCTGCTTATCGTCGTTGTCGGCGACCAGGACCATGTACTCGGCCTGGGTTTTGGGCAGCACCAGGTGCGGGCTGGTCGGGCCGTCGGTGAACAGGCCGCCGCCGTGGAAGCTGGCGACCGCGCCGACCCGGTTCGGAACCGCGCCGGCCGTGCGGAAGGCGAGCGGTCCGCCCATGCAGTAGCCCTGCGTGCCGACCTTCTTATTTTTGTCGGTCTGCGGCTGGGCGTCGAGGAAGGCCAGATAGGCGACGGAGTCGCGATCAGCGCCTTCCGGCGTCACGCTGGCGCGCAGCGGGGCGAGCTTGGCGCGGTCGTCGGCGTTGGCGAAGTTGAACGCGCCGTCGACCACCGGGGCCTTCTTGACCCGGTAATAGAGGTTGGGAACCAGCACCACGTAGCCGGACGCAGCCAGGCGCTTGCCCATCTCGCGGAACACCGGCCGCAGGCTGACCACGTCAGGCCACAGCAGCACCGCGGGCCAGGCCCCCTTGCCCTCCGGATAGTAGAGCGCGGCGTCGGCGACGCCGTCGGAGGTCTTGATCTCAACGTCCTTCTCGACGACCGGGACCGCTGCGTGCGCGTTGGCGGCGGTCAAGCCGACCGCCGCCACGGTCATCAGGCCGAAAGTCCGGCGCGAAACTGTCGGGTCCTCGATCAGGCCCTGGTGGATATCGTCGTCGCACATGGCGTCACCTCCCTATTCCAGCGCATGGAGCGCAGCATTTGTTGCGCGGATGTGTCGGAGAGGGAAGCGCGGCCTCAGGCGGCCAGGCCGAGGCGCTTCAGTTCGGCGAAGTCGGCGTGCGGCAGGGTCGGTCGCGCAGCGTGCTCGATGACCGCTGCATAAGCCGGCGGCGGGGCGCCGGCCTTCATGCCGGTAAGCAGCCCGGCGCGCTCGCCCGGATTCATGGCCGGCAGCATCATCCGCATGTTCGCGATGGTCTCGTCCGGCGACAATGAGGCGATAATCGCCTGTTCAATCGTCATCAGTTCGTCGTCACTGAAGAGCGCGCAGAGCAGCGGCCAGACCACGGTCTCCTCGTGCAGCATGTGCAGCAGATCCTCCGCCACGAAAGCGCTGAACTCCAGGTAAAGGACCCGACCGAGCCCGGGGCGATCAAGGGAGTCGCCGTGCTCGACCCGCTTGATGGCCGCGTCCAGCGCTGCAAAGCGGGCGCGGTGATGTGCGTGCTGGTCGTCGAGCGTCGCGACGGCGTCCGAGGCGCGGGCGGCAAGCGCGGCGTGGATGTGCTCCTCCTCGTGCGCCAGGTGCTGGGCGCCGATCTGCAGGTGAGCGCGCAGGTCGGCGAGCAAGGGTTGAACATCGCCGGCGAAGTCGGCCGAGCCCAGCCGCGCGGCCATGGCGCCGTGGGCCAGGCGCAGCCCCTTGTGGACAGGGCCATAGATGTCCCAGCGGCGGGCGGTCGAGAGGGCGAGAAGGTCTGTGCTGGTCATGGAGCGTCTCGTGGCGGGGCCGCGCAGAGCGGCGCGTTGGCGTTGGCGCGCTGCCTAAGCCCGGCCCGCAGGCGGCTCATCCTAAATGGTTCCTAAGCGGCGAACAGCGTTCCTAAAACATCGCTATCGGGTTAGTTTTCCGGCCAGGGGAGCTGCTGTGATCGACGCGGAATTGACGGCGCTCCTGAAGGAGCCGGTGATGATGGTGTTCGCGGCCAAGAGCGCCGCGGGTCTGCCGGCTCTGGGCCGGGCGCTGGGCGCGCGCCCGGCTCCGGATGGGCGGACGATCGACATCTTCACGCCCGCCGCCCAGTGGGGCGAAGCATTGAGCGGCCTCGCCCCCGGCTCGCCGCTGGCGTTCACCTTCGTCCAACCGAACGACTACCGGACGTTCCAGCTGAAGGGCGAGCTGATCTCGATCGCACCTTCCGGCCCCGAGGACGTCGCCGCCGCCGAGCGCTACGTCGCCCAGGTGTCGCTGGCGCTGACGGCGCTGGGCGTGCAGCCGCAGCAGATGGAGCATTGGCTGGGGCGCGGCGACCTCGCCACATTGCGCCTGGCGCCGAGCATGGCGTTCCGCCAGACGCCAGGGCCGCACGCGGGCGAGCGCCTGCCGGATCGAGGCCTATGAAAGTCGCCCTGGCGAGCATTCGCGACTGCTTCGAGGGGGTGATCCCGTCGATCATCGCCACCCTGGATGCGGCCGGGCAGCCGAACGTCTCGTACCTCTCGCAGGTTTACCTCGTGGACGACGAGCACGTCGCGCTCTCGAACCAGTTCTTCTCGAAGACCGCGGCCAACGTCGCGGCGACCGGACGGGCGCATGTGCTGGTGGTAAGCGGCCGGACGGGCGAGCAGTTCGCGCTCGACGTCGAGCACCGGGCCTCGCTGGTCGACGGGCCGGTGTTCGAAAAGATGTCGGCCCAGCTGACGGCGATCAGCTCCCAGCACGGCGTCGGCGATGCAATGGTGCTGCGCAGCGCCGAGCTCTATCGGGTCAGGGAATGCCGGGCGATCCCCGGGCCGCCGATGCTGGCGCAGACCTTCGCACCGGGTACGCAGGATCGGCTGGCCCTGGCCGCCAGGGTCGCGGCCGCGATCGCCGCCCAGGCCGACGCCGAGGCGATGGTCGACGCGGCCCTCGACGGGCTGGTCTGCGCCTTCGGTTTCGCCAACGCCATGCTGCTGACGCTCGACGATCACGACGGCCGTCTGACCACCATCGGCAGCCGCGGCTACGCCCAGGGCGGCGCCGGCTCGGAGGTGGCCCTAGGCGAAGGCGCCATCGGCATCGCCGCGGCCAGCCGGCAGGCGATCCGGCTCAGCGACATGAGCCGCGGGCGGCGGATGGCGGCGGCCGTGAAGGCGGCCGCAGCCCTGGACGTCGAGCGATCGGTTCCCTTGCCCGGCCTGGACGAACCGCAAAGTCAGCTCGCCGCGCCGATGATCAGCCGGGGGACAGTGCAAGGGGTGCTGTTCGCCGAAGCCGCCGAGCGGTTTCGATTCGGGCCTGAGGACGAGGAGGCGATGATGCTGATCGGCGGCCAGTTGGCGGCCAGCCTGCGCCTGGCCGAGTTGGAGGCCCGGGAGGTCGAGACCGCCGCGATCCGGAACGGTCCGGCAGCCTCGGGCGGCGAGATCCGGGTCAAGTATTTCCGCCACGACGACAGCCTGTTCATCGACGAGGCCTACCTGATAAAGGGGGTTCCGGGGCGGCTGCTGTTCCATTTGCTGACCGTGTACGCCGACACCGGCCGGCGCGACTTCACCAACCGCGAGATCCGCCTGGAGGCCTCGCTCCGCTTACCCGGACTGAAGGACAACCTGGAGACCCGCCTGATCCTGCTGCGCCGGCGGCTCGAGGAGAAGGGCGCGCCGATCCGGCTGGCCCGGCCAGGCCGCGGGCAGATCCGCCTGGAGCTCGACGGCGTCCCGCGGCTGGAGACTGCGCCTTCCGCCTGATCAGCCGTCGCGCCAGAGGCCGCGGGCGATGACGCGGAGCTGGCTGGCGATCAGGTGCTCGCGGTCGGACCACGGAAAGCCCGGCTTGGCTATCAGCAGGGAGACCAGACCGTGCATTCCCGACCAGGCGCACTGGGTCAGGGTCTCGATGTCGAGGTCGATGGTCAGGCCGCGGGCCTGGAGCTTGGCCAGTTCGCCCCGCAGCACGCCGTAGGTGGACTGCACCGCCGGCAGCATGGCCAAGTCCTTCGGCTCGTGCCGCAGCTTGCCGATATGCTGCCCCTCGGACATGAAGCCGATGCGGTACATGTCAGGGTTCTCAAGCCCGAAATCGACATAGATCCGAAGCATCTGGACGACGCCGTCAAGGTTGTCGATCTGACCGCGGTCTCCCGCCGCCAGCTTCTCGGCCAGCAGCGCGAAGGCGCGGTGCTGCAGCTCGTGGCCGATATCGTCCTTGGTCGGAAAGTAGGCGTAGAGCGTCGGCTGAGAGATGCCCACGGCCTGGGCGATCTGCCGCGTGGAGACGGCGTAGATTCCGAATTCCGTGAACAGCTTGAGCGCCGCCGCGAGGATCTCCTCGCGTCGTTCGGCCCCCTGGCCCTTCGCCTTGCGCGGCGATCGCAAGCTCGGCGCATTCATCCTGCATGCCTGTCATAAGCCGTCGTCGCTTGACAATCGCACATTATCAATCACTGATCACCTATCATTGATTGATTACTGGAGACACCGGTGCGTATCAGGCGTTCTGTGAGACCACGCCTCGTGCGCGCCGGAGTGGCGGCGGCCGCCAGCCTGGCCGCCGCCACCGCTTGTTCGAAGGCGCCGAAAAGCGCCGAGGCTCCGCCGCCCGCGGCGGTCGAGGCGGTCGCCGTGCGCAGCCCCTCGGACGGCGCGATCCTGACCGCCACCGGCCCGCTGGAGCGGCGCCGGGAAATGACCTTGTCGTTCCGCATCGGCGGCGTGATCACCGCCCTGAACGTCGACGACGGCGACGTGGTCCGGGCCGGCCAGGTGCTGGCCAGCCTTGACCCCGCCGGCGTCGCCGCGGCCCAGACCCAGGCCGACGTCGAGGTCGAACGCGCCCGCCGCGACCTCGCCCGCGATCAGGCGCTGTTCGACAAAGGCTTCATCTCGGTTCAGCGGCTGGACGATCGCAAGAGCGCGCTGCGCGCGGCCCAGGCGCGGGCAGGCTCGGCCGCATTCGACCGACGCTGGGCCCAGTTGGTCTCGCCAGCCGGCGGCGTGGTCCTGCAGCGCACCGCCCAGGCTGGCGAGGTCGTGCAACCCGGACAGGCGGTCCTGCGCATCGCCGACGAATCCAGTCCGCTCACCCTGCGCGCGCCCCTGGCCGATCGTGACGTGATCCGCGTCCGCGTCGGCCAGAGCGCCAGCGTCCGCATCGACGGCCTCCCCGCCGTCGTGCCCGGCCGTATCAGTCGGGTGGGTGAGCGGGCCGGGCCCCAGACCGGCGCGGTTGACGTCGAGATCGAGCTGCTCGGCGCCCATCCGCTGCGCTCGGGCCAGATCGCCACCGCCGACATCAGCGTCGGCGCCGCGCCGACCACGCCGATGGCGCGGGTGCCGGCCGAGGCGATCCTTGAGGCCGACGGCCAGCGGGCCTTCGTCTTCGTGGTCGACAAGGACGTCGCCCGCCGCCGGCCGGTCAGCTTCGGCGGCTTCGACGGCGACGATGCGTTGGTCTCCGGCCTGCCGGTCGGCGCGCGAGTGATCACCGCCGGCGCCGGCTTCATCGACGACGGCGAGAAGGTGCAGGTCGTCGATCCCAAGCAGCTGAACCTGGTCTCGGCGGGGAAGTGAGCCGATGAGGTTCGACGTCGCCGCCTTCGCCGTCCGCAACTGGCAGTTCACGCTGGTCGCCTTCGCCCTGCTGGCCATGCTGGGCCTCAACGCCCTGATGACCACGCCGCGGTCCGAGGATCCGCACTTCCCCATTCCGGTGGTGATCGTCCGCGCGGTGCTACCCGGCGCCGAGCCGGCCGAGATGGAGCAGCTGGTCGCCGACCCGATCGAGGACGCTCTCGACGGCCTGGACGACGTCAGCAAGATCGCCTCGACCAGCCTGGACGGCGCGGCCATCGTCAGCGTCGAGTTCGACTGGAGCGTCAACACCGAGCGCAAGTACGACGAGGTCGTGCGCGAGGTGAACGCCCTGCGCCCCAGCCTGCCGCCGGGCCTGGCCCAGCTGGAAGTGCGCCGCGCGCGCACCACCGAGGTCGCCATCGTCCAAGTGGCGCTGGTCAGCGAACACCTGCCGATGCGGCGACTGGAGAAGCTGGCCGACACCCTGCGCGAGCGGCTGGACCGCACCCCCGGCGTGCGCGAGGCACGCTACTGGGGCGCGCCGCCGTCCGAGGTGCGGGTGGCGATCGACCTGCCGAAGCTGGCGGCGATGCAGCTGCCGCCGACGGCGGTCGCCGACGCCCTGCGCGCTGCCGGCGCCGAGACCCCGGTCGGGGCCGCCCACGCCGGCGAGCGGCGCTTCAACGTGAAGGCCGGCGGCGCCTTCCGGGACCTGCAGTCCGTCGCCGACACCCCCGTGCGGGCGGTCGATGGCCAGGTCGTGCGGCTCAAGGACGTCGCCCAGGTGAGCTGGGCCCAGCAGGAAGCCGACCACCTGGCGCGCTTCAACGGCCAGCGCGCGGTGTTCGTCACCGTCGCCCAGAAGGACGGCGCAGACGTCGCCCGCGTCACCAAGGGCGTGGAGCAGACCCTGGACGCCTTCGAGAAAACCCTGCCCGCCGGCGTGAAGCTGGAGCGCGGCTTTGTGCAGGCCGACAATGTCGCCCACAGGCTCTCGCGGCTGTTCCGTGACTTCGGCCTGGCGCTGGCCCTGGTGATGGTGACGCTTCTGCCGCTCGGCCTGCGCGCCGGCGGGGTGGTGATGCTGTCGATCCCGCTGTCGCTGCTGATCGGCCTCTCGGTGCTGCAGGCGCTGGGCTTCACGGTCAACCAGCTGGCCATCGCCGGCTTCGTGCTGTCGCTGGGGCTGCTGGTCGACGACAGCATCGTGGTCACCGAGAACATCGCCCGCCACCTGCGCGAGGGCGCCAGCCGGCTCGATGCGGCGATCAATGGCACGCGCCAGATCACCCTGGCGGTGATCGGCTGCACCGCGACCCTGATGTTCGCCTTCCTGCCGCTGCTGGCCCTGCCCGGCGGCTCGGGCGCCTATATCCGCTCGCTGCCCGTGACGGTGCTAGCGACGGTTGGCGCGTCCCTGGTAGTGGCGCTGACCATCATCCCGTTCCTGGCCAGCCGCATGCTCTCGCGCCACGAGGAGCCGGAGGGCAACGCCATCCTGCGGGCCGTGAACGGCGCGATCCACCGCTTCTACACCCCGGTGCTGCACCGCGCCCTGGCCCGGCCATGGGTCGCCGTCGCGATTATCGGCGCGATCTGCGCCACCACCGTGCCGCTGCTGGGCGCCATCGGCTCCAGCCTGTTCCCGCCGGCCGAGACCCCGCAGTTCCTGGTCCGCGTCGAGACCGCCGACGGATCGTCGATGGCCAAAACCGACCAGGCCCTGCGGCACGTGGAGGCGCGGCTGAAGGCAACGCCGCAGATCGCCTGGACCGCCGCCAACCTGGGCCGCGGCAACCCGCAGATCTTCTACAACCAGCAGCAACGCCAGACCCAGGCCAGCTATGGCGAGGTGTTCGCCAGCCTGAAGGCCTGGGAGCCCGGCAAGAGCCAGGAGGTGCTCGACGCCCTGCGCGCCGACTTCGCCCGCTATCCCGGCGCGCGGATCAGCATCGTCACCTTCGAGAACGGCCCGCCGATCGAGGCCCCGGTCGCCATCCGCATCACCGGCGAGAACCTCGACGTGCTGAAGGCGCTGGCCGCCCGCGCCGAGCAGATCATGAAGACGACGCCCGGAACCCGCGACGTCGAGAACCCGCTGCGGCTCGACCGCACCGACATCGATCTTGGCCTCGACGAAGCCAAGGCCGCGGCGCTGGGCATGCCGGCCGGCGCGGCGCGGCGCACCGCGCGGCTGGCGCTGTCGGGCGAGGATGCGGCGCGCTACCGCGACCCGGACGGCGACGACTATCCGGTGCGCGTGCGCCTGCCGATGGGCGAGCGTAACGAGCTCTCGGCCCTGTCGCAGATCCACGTGCCGACCGCCGACGGACAGTCGGCCCCGCTGGCGGCGGTCGCCCAGCCCACCTTCCGCTCCAGCCCGGCGTTGATCACCCGCTACGACCGCGAGCGCACCGTCACGGTCACCTCGCAGGTCCGCACGGGTGCCCTGACCTCGAAGGTCACCGCCGACGTCGAGGCCCGGCTGGCCAAGGAGCTGCCGATGCCGGCCGGCTACACCCTGTCGCTCGGCGGGCAGGCCGAGGCGCAGTCCGAGAGCTTCGCCGGCCTCGGCGCGGCGATCCTGGTCGCTGTGTTCGGCATCCTCGCCATCCTGGTGCTGGAGTTCGGCAAGTTCCGCACGGCGCTGGTCGTGGCCGGCGTGATCCCCCTCGGCCTGTTCGGCGCGGTGGCGGCGCTGTGGCTGACCGGACATTCGCTGTCCTTCACCGCCACCATCGGGCTGATCGCGCTCATCGGCATCGAGATCAAGAATTCGATCCTGCTGGTCGACTTCACAGAGCAGTTGCGCAAGAGCGGCATGGGTCTGCGCGAGGCGATCGAAAAGGCCGGCGAGGTGCGCTTCTTGCCGGTGCTGCTGACCTCGGTGACGGCGATCGGCGGCCTGCTGCCTTTGGCGCTCGAGGGCTCGGGCCTCTACTCGCCGCTGGCCATCGCCATCATCGGCGGGCTGATTACCTCGACCTTCCTCAGCCGAGTCGCGACGCCGGTCACTTACCTGTTGCTGTCACGCGGCGACGAGAAGGCTGCCGAGTCGCCGCATGAGGTCGAGGCGCAGGCGGCCTGAGGCCCCGCATGACGGATGACAAGGCGCCCCGTTGCGGCCAGTCTTGCGTCATGACCCTCGCGCCCCTGCCCGCCCAACCCGCCGATGTTCCCTGGCCGACCGAGGCCTGGCCTGAAGGTGCGCTGCCTGGAAGCTTGCAACGCGAGAGGTTTGACGCGCTGCTGGCGCAGGCCTTCGAGGGCGGCAGCGTCGGGGAGACCCACGCCCTGGCCATCGTCCAGGGCGGCAAGCTGATCTTCGAGCGCTATGGCGAAGGCCACGGTCCCGACGCCACCTATCCCTCCTGGTCCAAGGCGAAGAGCATCACCCAGTCGCTGGTCGGGATGCTGGTGCTGGACGGCAAATTAGACATCCACGCCCCGGCCAAGGCGCCCGAGTGGAGCGCCGAGGGCGACCCGCGCGGAGCCATCACCCTCGATCAGCTGCTGCGCATGTCGAGCGGGCTGAAGTTCGTCGAAGATTATGTTCCGGGCAGCGTCTCGGATGTAATCGAGATGTTGTTCCAGTCCGGCAAGGGCGACGTTGCCCACTATGCCGCCAGTCTGCCGCTGGAGCATGAACCGGGCGCCTTCTGGTCCTACGCCAGCGGCACAAGCAACATCATCGCCCGCGCCGCCGGCGATGCGGCCGGAAACCTTAAGGCTTTCATGCAGGAGCGCCTGTTCGGCCCGCTCGGCATGAAGACCGCGAGCCCGAAATTCGACGCCGCCGGCACCTTCATCGGCTCTTCGTTCTGCTACGCCAGCGCCCGCGACTTCGCGCGGTTCGGCCTGCTCTATCTGCGCGACGGCGTCTGGGAAGGCCGCCGGCTGCTTCCCGAAGGTTGGGTCGACTACGCACGCACCCCGACCTACCAGCAGCCAGGCGCCAGCGAGCTCGGCTATGGCGCGCACTGGTGGCTGGGCATCGCCGGCGAAGGCTCGTTTTCGGCGAACGGCTATGACGGCCAGTTCACGGTGCTAGTCCCCGAGCTCGACCTGATCCTGGTGCGCCACGGGGCGACGCCGCTGGACAAGAAGGAGGCGCTGGCCGCGTGGATCGGCCAGGCGGTGGACTGCTTCCGTTGATGTGGCTGCTGCCGGCTTTGGCGGCGGCGATGGGCGGAGCGACCTTCTGGCTCGCCCGAAAGCAACTGAACGACGACGGCCTGCCGGTGACCCGCGACCTGTTCGCGGATGCCGACCGTAGCGGTGAACATCGTGGCGCAGGGACGGCGCAAGCGGCGGCTGCTGGACATCCGCGCCTCGCAGGCCAAGGTCATCGCCGACGTGCGGCCCTATGCCGACCGCTTACCGCACTGGCTGTACTATCGGCTGTTCGACCGCGAGTACTTCGCGCTGGCGATCGACCGCTGAGGCTCAGGCGTCCGGATCGCCCGCCAGCACCACATCGCGGTACTTGAGCGCCGCCGCCGCCGGCATTCCCGACCAGCCCTGCAGCAGAGAGCCGCGTCCCCAGGGCGGCGCGAAGTACTCGACCGCGCCCATCCAGCCCTGCTCCAGGCAGGTCTCCCACCAGCGCAGCATCGGATAGCGCCAGCCGGGCAGGCCGCGGCGCAGGCGCTCCTCGGCGTACATCCCCGACAGCCAGGGCCAATCCGAGCCGTTGTGATAGCGATAGGCGAAGGCCGATTTCGAGCGGGTGTCGGCCTTGTGCTTGTAGGGCGGAAAGCAGCACATCACGCCCCAGTCTCCATAGGTCTGGGTCGCGTTGTGACGACTCTCCAGGCGCGTGCGCACCGCTTCCAGCACCTGCAAAGCCCGGTCGGGCGGGACCGCGTCGTGCCGGAGCAGGGTCAGGCTGTCGAGCGCCAGATGATCTTCGAGGGTCGGCTCGACGTCCTCCAGGCCGGGCGGGGCGTGGTAGTCGGCGTACCAGCCGGCCTTGCCCCACAGCGCCGCGTCGAGCGCCTCGCGGGTTTGCTTGGCCAGCACCCGCGCTTCGCCTGAGAGAGTCGGATCGATCTTCCGCCCAAGCCGCGCGATCACGTCCAGCGTCCCCACCCAAAGGCCGAGGTCATAGGCGACGAACCCGCCGCGGTAGACGTTGTCGGCCCAATCGCGGTCGTGGCGCGGCTTAACCGGCAGCCCCTGCTCTGTGAAGCCGCGGTAGCGCTCGAAGATCGCCTTGATCAGTGGCCAGTGACGTTCGGCGGGCCCGTCGTCGTCGCAAGTTCGCTCGTAGTCGCCGATCGCCAGCACAAAGAACAGAGGCGAGTCGAAGTGATCGCTCCACCAGTCGTTAGAGCGGGTGTGAATCCAATCTAGCCCGAACACCGTGGTGCGCAGCTCTTCCCAGGCCTTGGCCTGCTCGGGCCCGGAGACGATGACCCCGCTGGGCGCCTCGCCGTCCGGCTGTACGCCGGAGGCCAGCATCTCGATCTGCTCGTGGACCATGGCCGGGGCCGCTTCCAGCAAGAGCTGCAGGGTCCAGTAGCCGTCGCGGTAATAGGTGCGGGCCGGGGCCGAATAGTGCAGGCCAGCGGCCAGGCCGTCGAAGCGACCGCGCTCGTCGCGCCGGATGCTGGAGAGCGCCGCATGCGTCCCCTGCATGACCATGCTGCGCAGCATGGGGTCGGCCTCGCGCAACTGATCGCAGTGATCGGCGTAAGCCCGCGACTCGGCGACGATGGTGTCGACCGAGAAATGCAGCGCGCGCTCGGCCTCGGCGATGTCGGTCCCGGCGGCGATCACCAGATCCTGCCCCCTCTGCTCGATCAGCACGTTGGCCCAGGGCAGATCGACGCGGCGGCGGGTCTTCTCGCGCCGCACGCCGGCTTTCGGATGGTGAATGCGGTCCCAGGAAGCGCAGCGCCGTGCCGGGGTGAAGCCGCGATAGGCCACGCCGCGGATCACCATCACCGGTGCTTCCTGAGCCACGAAGATCCCGCCGCCAGGCGTGGTCAGGATGTTCGGTCCGTACACATAGGGGCCCGCGAGCGGCTCGAACCGGATGCGGCCTAGGTCGCCCTCGCCCCACAGCGCCAGATCGCCGAAGCCCGCCGCCGACAGCTCGCCCTGCAGCCGCGGCGCCATAACCGGCAACAGCACTGGCGTCGCGCTCTCGACCAGGCCGTCGGCGCGAGGGGTCAGGATCGGCATAGGCGGCTCCCGCAGCTGGCCATGGTGCAGGCCCTTGGGAAGAACGCGGAAGGGCGCAGTTAGCTCGCGCGGATCGCGGTGATCAGGCCCTTCAGGTTCGCGCCGGAGAAGATCTCGATCCAGTAGCCGTCCGGGTCCTTGATGAAGGCGATGCCCTTCATGGCGCCGTCGTTCGGACGTTTGACGAACTCGACGCCCAGTTCCTCGAAGCGGGCGCAGGCGGCGTCTACGTCGGGCACCGATACGCCGATGTGGCCGAAGCCGCGCGGCTCGCTGTTGCCGTTGTGATAGCCGAAGTCGGCGTCGTCCTCTGTGCCCCAGTTGTGGGTGAACTCAAGCAGCGCCGGCTGCTCGAACACCCATTTCACACGCTCGGCCGGATCGCTGGGGACCTCGCCGCCCGGATAACCCATGAAGTACAGCGAAAACTTGCCCGCCTCGAAGTCATAACGGTCGACCAGGGTCATCCCCAGGACGTCGCGATAGAACGGCACGGTCTTGGCCGGGTCCTTCACCCGCAGCATGGTCTGGTTCAGCACGAAGCCGTCGGTGGCGCTCATCTCAGGTGTCCTTCATGCCGTGGGCCCGGGCCGCGGCGGCCAGCTCTTCACGCATGACGCTCCTTAGCCGCTGCGGGGCGATGATTTCCACCTTGTCGCCCCAGGTAAACAGGTGCCAGGCCAGTTCGCGCATGCCCCCGGCGGTGAAGCGCACGATCACCGAGCCGCCGTCCTGGGGCTCGATCGACTGGGTCGGGTGAAAGCGCCAGCCCATCGCCTCCTCGGCGCCGTGCGGCAGAATGCGCAGCACCACCTCCTCGACCTCGTCCTGATAGATGCCGAAGCTGCGGTTCATGAACGCCTGCAGCGAGAATCCCGCAGGGCGAGAACCGGCGACGTCGGAGACCTCGATGTCGCGGATGCGGTCGAGGCGCCAGGTGCGCGGCTCCGGCGAATCCCCCTCGCCGCCGACCAGATAGTTCGAGCGGCCGAACAGCAGGCCGAAGGGAGTGATCTCGCGCACCCTGCCGGGCGAGGAGCCGCCCTCGTAACGCAGCCGCAGGCGGCGCAGCGAAATGATCGCCTCGCGCACCGCGCCCAGCACCTGCTCGTCCTCGAACGGGCGCGGGCCGGCGTGGACGGCCATGGTCTCGGCTTCTAGCAACGCCTCGAGGTCGGGGGCTAGCTTGCGGCGTGCGCCGGCGCGGATCGCCGAAAGCACCTTCTGCTCCAGCGACAGCAGCGCGCCGGCTCGGGCCCGGGCGCCCGCGGCCTTGAACTGCTCGGCGGCGGCGCGCAGAGCGGCGAACTCGTCGGCGCTGGGCGCCTGAAAGATGCCGTCCAGGCCAGCCGGGATGCGGAAGCGGCGGGTCGGCGGGTCCTCGACCTCCTCCATCTGTGGAAACGCCTCGCGGACGGCGTCGCGCATCCGCTCGGCCGTGCGGCGGCCGACATCCAGGCGCTCGGCCATTTCGTCGAGGGTCAGGCCCTCGGCGGACGAGGCCAGCATCCGGGCCAATTCGAGGAGGCGGGCGGCCTTCTCATGACGCATGAGAACTTTTCCAGAACAACGATGCGTCCGATTCTGACGCATCGGCACTTTAACAAGAACCTGCCGAGAGGAAAGGAGCTTCCCGATGTCCGCCGCCGCCCGAGTGACCCCGTTCCGCCGTTCCTATGCCGACCCGATGTTCCTGTTCGCCGCCCGCCGACCGATGGCGCCGGCGAGCGCGCAGATGATCGACGAGGTCATCACCCACGCCGACGTCGCGGTGCGGATGTCCGGCCAGCGCCTGAAGCTGCGTCTGTCGGCCGGCATGATCGAGCAGCTGCAGGCCCAGGGCAAGCTGGGCGAAGACGCCTGGCGGCTGGCCGACCTGACGGTGATCTGGGATGAGGCCGAGGGCCAGGTCCACACGGTCCGCGACGACGCCCGCCTGCGCGACGCCGCCGACAGCTGGGCCGACTGGGACGCCCTGTTCGACGAGGAGAGCTTTCGCCCGGTGAGCGCTGCGGCCTAGCCCCAGCGCTGGCCCATCGTCTTCACCGTCGCCTCGAACTCGGCGACCGTCTCAGCGATAACCTGGGCCACCGGCTTCACCGCATCGATGCGACCGGCGACCTGACCCGTCAGCGGGATCGACTTTTCGAGATCGCCGCCGAAGTACATCTCCTTGGCGTGGGCGAACTCGGCCATCACGCCCTCGCCGCCTTCGCGCTCGTAGGCTCCGGTTTTCTCGGTGCGCAGCGCCCGAAGCGCCGGGCCAGGTCCGAAGCGGTTGAGAAACACCGTGTCGGTCTCCTTGGCGCCGACGATGGCGTCCTTCCAGTTCTGGTGGACCGGGCTCTCGGCGGACGACACCATGCGCGTGCCCATCTGGACGCCCTCCGCGCCGAGCGCGAAGGCCGCGGCCATCGAGCGGCCGTCGGTGATCCCGCCGGCGGCGATCACCGGCACGTTCACCTTCGAGCAGACCAGCGGCAGCAGCACCATGGTCGAGACGTCCCGCGCGTTCTTGAACCCGCCGCCTTCGCCCCCCTCGACCACCAGCCCGTCGACGCCGGCCTCGATGGCCTTCAGCGCCGCGCCCAGCGACGGCACCACGTGGAAGACGGTCAGGCCGGCCTCCTTCAGCGCCGAACAGTACTTGTTGGGATCGCCGGCCGAGGTGGTGACGAACTTCACGCCCTGGTCGACCACGAAGGAGACGATGTCCGGGTCGCGGACGAAGGCCTGGGCGATGTTCACGCCGAACGGTTTGTCGGTCAGGTCGCGCATCTTGCGGACTTCGTCGCGGACGGCGTCGAGCTCGCCGGACGAGGTCTCGATGATCCCTAGACCGCCGGCGTTGGATACCGCCGAGGCGAGTTGGCTACGGGCGATCCAGCCCATCGGCGCCTGCACGATGGGGTACTCGATCCCGAGCATCTCGGTGATCTTGGTCTTGATCATGGAGCGCCTCCCAAACGCGTGTTTGAACCATTGGGCGACCAGCGCCCGGCGGCGTCAAGCGCCGGCCGAGGGTGAAATCAGCCCGAATGCAAAATGATTGTTGCGAGTCATTCTCAGTAGCAATACGGTCGAGAGAGTCCAAGGAGCCTACCCCATGCCCCAGCACGCTCACCGGCCGGACGACCACGCCCGCCTCTGCGACCTGTCCCACGGCGAGCACATGTTGCTATGGGCGTTTCGCGCTGCGGCCTTCGGCGCCGGCGACTGCCGCCTGGTGCGCCGTCAGTTCGAGGAAAGCTGCGGCCCGCTGGGGATCGAGGCGCTGACCGCCCTGACGGTGTTTGTCCGCGAGCTCGGCCTGTCGGGCCGACGCAAGATCACCCTGGCCGCGCCGGGCTCCTATCGCCTGACCCGCGACGAGCAGTCGGTGCTGGCCCTGTTCGCGGCCGCTCAGGCTGAGGACTACGCCCGGCTCGACGCGCATCTGGCCTGGCTGCTGGCCGACGATCCGCGCGCGCCGTTCCCCGCCGCCGCCTGCCTGGTCGCACAGGCGCTGGCGATGAGCGGCTATGTGCTGCGGCTGCCGACCATCGAGGCCGCCCGTCCACCCGAAGCCCCGGACCGTGAAATCGACAACGTGCTGGCCTTCCGCCGGCGCGCGTCCTGATGGCCTGCATTGACCACCTGGCATGCCTTCGGCATGGCCTCGTCTCCTTCCGTTCGCCAGCCGAGGGAAGGCCGCAATCAGAAGGCGACGGGCGCACGGCCTGATGTCTTCAAACGCAGCGCCCAGAGTGCCAGAACATCGACATCCGAAATGCACGCCCCGCAAACCGAAGGAGGGCCAGGTGCAAGTCGATCAATCCAAACTCGAAGCGTTCCAAGGCAAGATGCTCGGCGACATGGGCGCGGCCATCTCGGCGGCGCTGGTGATCCTCGGCGACCAGCTCGGGCTCTACAAGGCGATGGCCAAGAGCGGGCCGACCACCTCGCTGAAGCTCGCCTCGCAGACCGGCACCACCGAGCGCTACGTCCGCGAATGGCTGGCCGCCCAGGCGGCCTCCGGCTACGTCGAATACGACCCGGTGAAGTCCGAGTTCTTCCTCACCCCCGAGCAGGCCATGGTGTTCGCCGACGAGGGCGGGCCGGCGTTCATGGCGGGCGGCTTCGAAGTCCTCGCGGCGATGTTCCGGGACGAGCCGAAGGTCGAAGCGGTGTTCAAGAACGGCAAGGGCCTGGGCTGGCATGAACACGACGTCTGCCTGTTCCGCGGCACCGAGCGGTTCTTCAGGCCCGGCTATAACGCCCACCTGACCACCGAGTGGATCCCGTCGATGGACGGCATGGAGGGCAAGCTGAAGGCCGGGGCGCGGGTCGCGGACGTCGGCTGCGGGCACGGCGCCTCGACCGTGTTGATGGCCAAGACCTATCCCAACTCGAAGTTCTATGGCTTCGACTATCACGAGCCGTCGATCGAGCGGGCGCGTGAGGCGGCCAAGGAGGCCGGCGTTTCGGACCGCCTGACGTTCGAGGTCGCCAGCGCCAAGGATTTCAACGGCGGCGCCTACGACATTATCGCCATCTTCGACGCCCTGCACGATATGGGCGACCCGGTCGGCGCGGCCAAGCACATCCGCGAGAGCCTGGCCCCCGATGGCAGCTGGCTGTTGGTTGAGCCGTTCGCCAACGACGATTTGGCCGACAACCTCAATCCGTTTGGTCGGATCTTCTATTCGGCCTCGACCATGATCTGCACGCCGGCCTCGCTCAGCCAGGAAGTCGGAATGGGGCTAGGGGCCCAAGCCGGTGAGAAGCGGCTGCGGCAGGTGGCCGAGGACGCCGGCTTCACCCACTTCAAGCGCGCCACCCAGACGCCGTTCAACCTGGTGTTCGACGTGCGCCCCTAGAACGGGAAGAACACCGGGATCGCGATCATCGCGGCGATCCAAGTGACCAGGTTGAGCGGCACGCCGAGACGGACAAAGTCCATGTAGCTGTAGCCGCCCATCTGGAAGACCAGAACGTTGGTCTGGTAGCCGAACGGCGTGGCGAATGCGGCGCTGGCCGCCATCATCACCGCGACCAGGAACGGGCGCGGATCGACGCCCAGGCTTTCGGCCAGGGCCACGGCGATCGGCGTCACCAGCACCGCGACGGCGGCGTTGGACAGGAACTCGGTGGCGACCAGGGTCACGCCGTAGAGGATGATCAGCGCCGCCAGCGGGCCAAACGGGCGGATAAATCCGATGAGGAACTCGCTGCCGGCGGCGGCCAGGCCCGTGACCTCGATCGACATGCCGACCACGACCATGCCGGCGATCAGGAGCAACACGTCAGGCCGCAAGCCGGCATAGGCCTCCTCAGCGCTGATCACCCTCAGCAGAATTAGCGACACCGCACCGGCGAAGGCCGCCGCCGAGATCGGCGCCGCGCCGAAAGCCGCGGCCGCCACCACGGCCACGAACACCGCCAGCGAAGTCAGCGCCTTGCCAAATTGCAGCGGGCGGTCGGCCGCGCTAAACAACGCCACGTCGCCGAGCACCGCATCGCCCGCCCCACCCTCGTGGCCCCGCGCCTCGCCCAGCGGGATCGGGGCGGAGGTGCTGGGAATGATATCGCCCTTGGGCAGCAGGCGTACGCCGAACAGATAAAGGTAGACCGCTCCGGCTCCGGCTACGCAGAGACCCACCGGGGTGATCTCGAACAGGCCGAAGGTAGGCTGGCCGGCGTTGCGGGCCATGTCATTGACCAGCAGGTTGGTCGATGTCCCGATCAGGGTCAGCAGCCCGCCCATCACGGTCACGTAGCTGAGCGGCATCAGGAAGCGTTTCGGTGAGAGCCCGATTGAGGCCGCCACGTCGCGGATCACCGGCGCGGCCAGCACGACGATCGGCGTGTTGTTGAGGAAGCCGCCCACCGCGCCGCAGAGGCCGATGACCAGCCACAGCCCCTTCTCGCCCAGGCGCGCGCACATCTTGGTCGCCTGGCGGATCATCAGGCCGAGCAGGCCGGAGAGCTCGATGGCGTAGGCGATGACGAACAGCGAGGCGAGCGCAATGACCGCCGGACTGGCGAAGGCGCCCTGCACCTCGACGGGACGGATCACGCCCAAGAGCAACAGCGCCGCGGCGGCCGACAGCGCCGCCACGTCCGACCGGATCCGTCCGTGGATCAGCACGGCGACGACGCCGACAAGCACCACGAGGGCGGCGATCTGATCGAAGTTCATCGGTGAGGGCGCGCCTTCCGTGACGTTCACGCCAAGGTTCTTGGAACGTACGGGCGGTCACATGCTAGCCTTGCTCCCATGCCTCCCGCAGATGTGAACTCAGCGCGCCGGAGACCGGCTCGCCTCGGCGCCGTCGTAATGCCCGCTCTCCTGCTCCTGGCCTGCGGTCCGAAAGAGACCGCGCCGCCGCCTCCCCCGCCGAAGATCGAGCCGCCGCCGCCGGAAATCCCGAAGATCATTGCGCCGCCCCCAACGCTCAGCCGCGCCGACCTGCTGGCGGCTGCGACGACAGCCGCCTCGGCCTATGCCTCGGGCGTCGCCGCGGAAGGGACAGACCCGCTGGCCGGGCGCAGCTTCACGATCCGCACCCCGTTCGGCTGCAATCCGGACGCCAAGCCGGCTCCCGGACTGGCAGGACGCACCCTCCGGGCCAAGGGCCGGGCGGCGGAGCTAAGCCTGACTCCCGCCGACTGGAGCGGCTCGCCGCTGGTCGCCGCTGCGGTCGAGGCCAAGGTCTGGGACGCTGTCGAGGGCTACTGGATCGACAGGCCCTGGCTCCAGTCGGACCACTGCCCTCCGGCCGCGGCGCGGGCCGCGGATGTTGACGACGCAGAGGCTGCGCCGGCGCCGAGCCCGCAGACTCTTGGACTGGCGGCGGTGTTCGAGCCCGAGGGCTCGCGTTTCGGGCGGCGTAACGGGCGCGCGTACAGCTTCACCGTACGCAGCGAAGGCGAAGCGCCGCCGCCGATCCCGGCCAGGGGTTACCGGCTGGTGCTTGAGGGCCGCTTCGCCGCCTTTCCCGACGGGCGAACCATTCATTGCCGCGCCGAGACGCCGGACCGGCGGCCGCTCTGCATCGCCGCCGCCCAACTCGATCGGGTGGCGTTCGAAGACGCCGACACCGGCAGCGTGATCAGCGAGTGGCGCAAGGACTGAGAGCGCCCTAAATTTCAGTCCAACCTAGGAGACCGACGATGACCGAAGCGACCGACCTCCCAGAAGTGGTCCGCACCGATAAACGCTTCGAAATCAGTGTCGGCGAGAACGTCGCCTTCGCCGAGTACAAGGTGCGCGGCGACAGCGTGATCTTCCCCCACACCGTGGTGCCCGAGGCGTTCGCCGGACGGGGCGTCGGCAAGCGTCTGGTCGAGGCCGGGCTGCAGTTCGCGCGCGACGAGAAGCTGTGGGTGCGGCCGCACTGTCCGTTCTTCAACGCCTACATGAAGAAGCGCCCCGAGTTGCACGCCATGGTCCACCCGGACGAGCGCCCGGGCATGACCGCGTGAGCGAGGTCGTTCGCACGCCAAGCCGGTTCGAGATCGCGCTGCCCGGCGGCGAGGCCGCCTTCGCCGACTACAGCATCGCCGGCGGCAGCATCGTCTTTCCGCATACGGTGACGCCCAAGGCTTTCGAGGGACAGGGCCTAGCCTCGAAGCTTGCCCAGGCGGCGCTGGCCTACGCCCGCGACCAGGGCCTGAAGGTGCGGCCGCATTGCGGCTTCTTCCGCGCCTACATCGCCAAGCGGCCGGAACTGCACGACCTTGTCCATCCTGACGAGCGGGCGACGCTGAGCGCCTAGGGCTGCGGTTCCATCTGCTCGGCCGCGGCGGCGAGGTCGTCAGGCCGAAGCGGCCGATGCCAGTCGTCCGGCGTCGTCGGGATCGTCGTCTGGATGAGGATGCGCGACATGACGCCGACGCTACGCGCTCGAGTCAGGCACGCAAGCGCTGCGGCTCAGGCCGCCAGCCCCTGCATCCGCGCGGCAATTCCGCGCACTCGCTCGGGACCGCCCAGCAGCTGGCGGTTCAAGCCGATGCGCTTGAACCAATAGTGCAGGCCGAGCAAGTCGGTGATGCCCATGCCGCCGTGCACCTCGGTGGCGGTGCGGGCGATGAAACGGCCGATCTCGGAAGTGTGGGCCTTGGCGTGGGCGGCGGTCACCCCGGCCTCGGCCGGCGCGTCGTCGCAGGCGTAGGCGGCGTACCATACCAGCGAGCGGCTGGGCTCCAGCTCAGCCGCCATCTCGGCGCACAGGTGCTTCACCGCCTGAAACGAGCCGATCACCCGGCCGAACTGGCGGCGCTCCTTGGCGTAGGCGACGGCCTTCTCGATCATCACCTCGGCCGCGCCGAGAGTGTCGGAAGCCAGCAGCGTCCAGGCCGCGTCGCGCACGGCGTCCAGGGTGTGGACGGCCAGCGGCTCGGCGGCGACGCCGTCGAAGGCCAGTTCGCCCAGCCGCCGGGTCAGGTCGATGCTGGTCACGTCCGAGCGGGTCAGGCCGGCTGCATCGCCGGCCACCAGATGCAGACCGCCGGTGGTGTCGGCGACCAGGAACAGATCGGCGGCCAGGGCGTCGGTGACGAACAACGCGCCGCCGCTCAGCCGCCCGCCCGCCGCGGTCACGCCCATGCCGTCGCGCGCGCCGGCCACCGCCTCGGATATGGCCAGGCCGACGACGACCTCGCCCGAGGCGATCTTCGGCAGCCAGCGGGCCTGCTGCTCGGCGCTACCGCCGCGCACCAGCGCCACCGAGGCGGCGACCGAGCCCAGGAACGGTGTTGGGGCGACAGCCCGGCCCAGCGCCTCGGCCGCGAGGGCCGCGTCGAGCAGGCCAAGTCCCAGTCCGCCATGCTCCTCGGGCACGACGACGCCCGGCAGGCCGAAGTCGGCCAGGGCTGCCCAGATGTCGCGGGCGATCGCCTCCCGGTCGGCGGCGAACTTGCGCACGCGTTCCAGCGGCGCGGCCGCCTCCAGCGTGCGGGCGAGGCTTTCCTGCATCAGCCTCTGGTCGGCGGTGATCGAGAAATCCATGTCAGGCGCTCGCGAGCTTGGGTTCGCGCGGCATGCCGAGGCCGCGTTCGGCGATGATGTTCTTCTGGATCTGAGCGGTGCCGCCGCCGATGATCAGTCCGAGATCGAACATGTAGTTCCACTGCCACGAGCCCTTGGCCCGTAGGTGCGGACCGTCCTCGTAGAGCACGCCCAGTTCGCCCAGCGCGTCGATCGCCAGGGCGGCGATCTGGTGGTTCAGTTCACAGCCCTGCAACTTGACCACCAGCCCGGCCATGCCGCTGGATTCGCCGTTCACCGAGGCGGTCACGTTGCGCAGGCCGTTGAACTTCATGGTCAGAACGCGGGCCTGCAGTTGCATGGCCCGGTCGCAGAAGACCGGGTCGTCGATCAACCGCCGGCCGTCGACGGTCTCAGACTTCATCAGTTCGATGAGGGCGTGGAGCCGCGCTTCGGTGGCGTTGGGGTCCCCCAGCATGCCACGCTCGTGCTTGAGCGTGGCGTTGGCGACGAACCAGCCGCGGCCGCGGCCGCCGACCACCGCGCTCTTGGGCACCCGCACGTCGGTGAAGAAGACTTCGTTGAACTCGGCCGAACCGGTCATGGTCTTCAGCGGGCGCACCTCGATCCCCGGCGAGGTCATCGGGAACAGCAAATACGAAATGCCGTCGTGCTTGGGGGCGTCCGGCTCGGTCCGCACCAGGCAGAAGATCATGTCGGCTTGCGCCGCGGTGCTCGTCCAGATCTTCGAACCCGAGATCACGAAGTCGTCGCCGTCCTCGACCGCCTTGGTCTGCAGCGACGCCAGATCCGACCCGGCCCCCGGCTCGGAATATCCCTGGCACCATACCACCTCGCCACGCAGAGTCGGGCCGATCCAGCGTTGCTTCTGCTCCTCCGACCCGACCTCGAGGAGGGTTGGAACCAGCATCGAGATACCCTGATTGGCGAAGCCGCGCGGCGCGCCGACGCGGGTGAATTCCTCAGCGATGATCCGCGACTTCAACACGTCTGGCGCGGCGCCATAACCGCCATAGGCCTTGGGGATCGTCCGCGCCGCATAGCCATGCTCGATCAGCAGCCGCTGCCACTCCAGCGCAGCCTCACGCGGACGCGGGGCGTCGCCGGCGTAGCGATCGCGGTGTTTCGTCAGGAATCTGCGAACCTCGTCGCGGAAACCTTCCATTTCGGGCGTGAGTCTGAGGTCCATCGGCGTCCTCCCAGGGCGTCGTCGCCTCTAGGCGAGCACCCTCGCCCGCGCCCTGCAAGTATGACCCAACGGAACCCGAACGCCTTGCGGCGCACCGGAGCAAATCTCGAATTGAACTTTCGTATAATATGACTCAGCCGTCACTATATTACCCAGAACTGTAGAATTTGCATCTACACACGCTGAGGTTTGAAGCCGCCTGCCGATCGAAAACGCCACTGCGGCGGCTTGTCGCACCAAGGCGCGCAAACCCCCGCAAACACTGGATAAAGCCGCCTTCGCCCGCGGTTGCAGTAACCATTTATTCAGCCGGAACGACCTAGCGGTAGGACACGCGCTGAGGGGTGGCGGAGTGCACGCCTGCCGACATCGCTGAAGTATTCGTAGGAGAATAGTGCACGTCGCAGGCGACTATCTTTCGTATTATTGAGAACAATGTTCTCCAAGTGTAGAACCGGTAAGGTCGGCTCTGCAACTTCTTGGATCTGGTACGGAAAATCAGCCTGGGGCGCGCTCGCCTCGTGTCGCGCTGTCTGCGATGCGGTCTGAACCCTGGGGACGGCCTCGTGTTTCTCGACAACCTGAAGATCTCCCGCAAGCTGGCCCTGGGCTTCGCTGCGGTGGTGCTCACCATGGCCGGCATGGGCGGCGCGATGATGGTCAACCTGCGCACGCTCGACCACGCCCGAGAACAGATCACCGAAAGCCGCGAGGTGCTGTCAGCCCTCGACGAGGCCAAGTTCTTCATGACCCGGCAGGAGAACAGCTATCGCGGCTATCTGCTGTCGAAGAGCGACTACTATGTCGAGCGGGTGAACAAGCACCGGGCGAACTTCAAGAAGCGCCTGGATGCAGCACGCGCAGGTCTCGCCGATTCCCCGGAGCTCGCCTCCAAGATCGACACCGCCTCGGCGTCGGCTGACCGCTGGTACGCCGAGATCTTCGAGGCCGGGGTCAAGCTCGCCTCGGATCCGGCCACGATCGACCAGGCCATCGCCATGGTGGGCCCGGACGGGGCCGCCGACTCGGTGATCGCACCCGCCGAAGACGCGATGGACGCCGTTCAGGCGGCGATGAACGAAGAGATGGCCCGGCTACAGGCGCAGCAGGTCAAGGCGTCGGCCACCGCGACCGCCAGCCTGGCGATCGGCCTGACCCTGGCGGTGCTGATCGCCATCGGCCTCGGCTGGATGCTGAGCAAGATGATCGCCGCTCCGGTCACCGCCATGACTGCCGCCATGCGCCGCCTGGCGCAGGGCGACTTCACCGCCATCGTCCCGGCGATGGACCGCAAGGACGAGGTCGGCCAGATGGCGCAGGCCGTGGCGGTCTTCAAGGAAGCCGGCATCGAGAAGCTGCGCCTCGAAGGCCAGACCGCCGAGCAGCGCGCGGCCGCCGAGGCGGAGCGCCGCGCCCGCGAAGAGGAGAAGGCCCGCAAGGCCGAGGAAGACGCCATCGCCATCGGCGCCCTCGCCGAGGCTCTGGGCAAACTGGCCCACGGCGACCTGACCCACCGCATCACCGCTCCGTTCTCTCCGGACGCAGAACAGCTGAAGACCGACTTCAACGCCGCGATGGTCCAGCTCCAAGACGCCATGAAGGTGGTCATCGCCAACGTCCAGGGCATCAAGAGCGGCGCCGGCGAAATCAGCATCGCCGCCGACGACCTGTCCCGCCGCACCGAGCAGCAGGCCGCCAGCCTGGAAGAGACCGCCGCCGCGCTCGACGAGATCACCGCGACCGTCAACAAGACCGCCAGCGGAGCTAGGACCTGCAGCGACGTTGTGCTGGGCGCCCGCGGTGACGCCCAGAAGAGCGGCGAAGTGGTGCGGCAAGCCGTCGCGGCGATGAGCGAAATCGAACAATCGGCGCAACAGATCAGCCAGATCATCGGCGTCATCGACGAGATCGCCTTCCAGACCAACCTGCTGGCCCTGAACGCCGGCGTCGAAGCGGCCCGTGCGGGTGAGGCCGGCCGGGGCTTTGCGGTCGTCGCCTCGGAAGTGCGGGCCCTGGCTCAGCGCTCGGCCGAAGCGGCCAAGGAAATCAAGGCATTGATCAGCGCCTCGAGCCAGCAGGTCGGACAGGGCGTGCACCTGGTCGGCGAAACCGGCGAGGCCCTGCAGCGCATCGTCAGCCGTGTCGCTGAGATCGACGAGCTGGTCTCCGAGATCGCGGCCAGCGCCCAGGAGCAGGCAGTCGGTCTGCAACAGGTCAACACCGCTGTTAACCAAATGGATCAGGTCACGCAGCAGAATGCCGCCATGGTCGAGGAATCGACGGCGGCGAGCCATGCCCTGGCGGGTGAGGCCGAGGCCCTCTCCGGGTCCGTCGCGCGGTTCAACATCGGCCAGGTGCAGGCCGCTCCGGTCGGACGTCGTCCGGCCGCCGCCAGCACGCAGATGCGACGGTCGAGCCGTGACGGCTCAGCGCTCCGCAAGCCGGAGCCCGAGGCCGACGGTTGGGAAGAATTCTAAGGCGGCGCAGCACGCGGCCGCTTGGGGGGAGTGAAGATGACGACGTCGACGGCGCCCGCCGTAGTCAGCCTGCAGCCGATCCTGGACCTGCAGGCGGCCGAGCCGCTGCGGGCCGAATTGATGGCCCTACGCGGCCGCCCCCTGAGCCTTGACGCCTCGCAGGTCACGCGCCTCGGCGGGCTCTGCCTGCAAGTTTTGATGTCGGCGCGCAAAATCTGGGCCGAGGACGGCCTTAGCTTAACTGTGGATCAACCGTCTTCGGGCTTTTCAGAGCAATTGGCTGCGTTCGGCGCGCCCGAGCTGCAATTCGAGTCCTAGGGGGATTCTCGTGAGCAAAACCGTCCTGACGATCGACGATAGCCGCACCATGCGGGAAATGCTGAACCACGCCCTGGTTCAGGCCGGATACACCGTGATCCAGGCCGTAGACGGCGTGGAAGGCCTGGAAGTCCTGCAGGCCAACGGCGCCGACGTCGTCATCACCGACATCAACATGCCTCGCCTCGACGGCTTTGGCGTGATCGAGGGCGTGCGAGCCAATCCCGATCACCGCGCCACGCCGATCCTGGTCCTGACCACGGAAAGCGACGCGGCCAAGAAGGAGCGGGCCCGCGCGGCCGGCGCCACCGGCTGGATCGTGAAGCCCTTCAATCCGGTGAAGCTGGTCGAAGCCGTCCGCCGGGTCGCCGCCTAAATCTTCCCACCCAACCGGAGCGTTCCGTTGGATCCGTTCGAGAGCATCAAGCAGACCTTCTTCCAGGAGTGCGACGAGCTCCTGACCGACGCCGAGCAGGGTCTGCTGGCCATGGAGGCCGGCGACGCGGACAGTGAAACCATCAACGCGGTGTTCCGGGCGGTGCACTCCGTCAAGGGCGGCGCCGGGGCTTTCGGCCTGGAAGACCTGATCCGCTTCGCCCACGTCTTCGAGACGGTGATGGACGATCTGCGCTCGGGGAAGATGGAGCTGACCGACGAGGTCGCCAAAACCCTGCTGCGCGCCTTCGACGTGCTGGCCGACCATGTCGCCGCCGCGCGCGACGGCACGACCGTCGACGAGGCCCGCTCGGCGGGCATGCTCTCCGAACTCAAGTCGCTGATCGGCGAAGACGGCCTGGCCGACGACGGCGACCTGGGCGACGATGAGGACTTCGGCTTCGTGCCGATGGCGGTCTCGATCGACGACGACGCTGGCGCGCCGGCCATGGATTTCGACCTGCCCACGCCAGTGGCGCTGGAGCCGGAGCCCGCCGCCGCGGGCGGCGCCTGGATCATCCAGTTCGCCCCCAAGACCGAGATGTACGCCAAGGCCAACGAGGCCGGGCTGCTGCTGCGCGAACTGGCCCGCCTGGGCGAAACGCAAGTGACGCTGGACGACAGCGACCTGCCGCCGCTGGACCAGATCGCGGCCGAGAGCGCCTACCTGCGCTGGACGATCCGCCTGACCACCGAGCAGGACGAAGCCTCGATCCGCGAGGTGTTCGAGTTCGTCGAGGACGACTGCATCCTGTCGATCGTCCGCGAGGGCGGCGACGAGCCGGCCCCCAAGGCCGACGTGCCGATGAGCGACGACGACCTGGCCAAGGCCAGCGCCGAAGCGCCCCTGGATTTGGCCGCCCTGCTGGCCCGCGTGTCCGGCGACGCGCCCGCCGCCGCGGCCGAGCCCGAACCGATTCCTGAGCCGGTCGCCGAGCCCCCGCCCGAGCCGGCCGCCGACATGGACGTCGCCGCGCTGATCGCCCGCGCCCAGGCCGAACCCGTCCCGCCGCCCGCCGCGCCGGCTGTCGCCCCCGCTGCGGCGAAGGCGGCGGCGCCCGCGAACACCAACGCCCCGGCCGCGCCGGCCCAGGCGACGATCCGGGTCGACCTCGACCGCGTCGACCGCCTGATCAACGCCGTCGGCGAACTGGTCATCCAACAGGCCATGCTGTCCCAGCGCGTGCTGGAGAGCGGCCTGGCCCGCTCGTCGAACGTGGTGCTCGGCCTCGAGGACCTCGAACTGCTGACCCGGGAAATCCAGGACAGCGTCATGGCCATCCGCGCACAGCCGGTGAAGAGCGTGTTCCAGCGCATGCCGCGCCTGGTTCGCGAAGTCGCCGACATGGTCGGCAAGCGCGTGCGCCTGGTCATGGAAGGCGAAGGCACCGAGGTCGACAAGACCGTCATCGAGCGGTTGACCGACCCGATCACTCACATGCTGCGCAACGCCATCGACCACGGGTTGGAAACGCCCGAAGGCCGGGCGGAAGCGGGCAAGCCGGCCGAAGGCGTCGTGCATATGCGCGCCCTGCACCGCGGCGGCCGCATCGTCATCGAGATCCAGGACGACGGTCGCGGCATCAATCGCCAGCGCGTGCGCGGCATCGCCATCGACAAGGGCCTTATCTCCGAGGACGCGGTGCTGTCGGACGAAGAGACCGACAACCTGATCTTCCTTCCCGGCTTCTCCACCGCCGAGACCATCTCCGACATTTCCGGCCGTGGCGTCGGCATGGACGTGGTGCGTCGGTCGATCCAGGGCCTCGGTGGCCGCATCTCGATCTCATCCGAGCCCGGCAAGGGCTCGAAGTTCACTATGTCGCTCCCGCTGACCCTGGCGGTGCTGGACGGCATGGTGGTGACCGCCGCCGAGCAGACCCTGGTCGCGCCGCTGTCGGCCATCGTCGAGAGCCTGACCCCGCGCCCCGAAGACGTGCACTATGTCGGCGGCAAGGACGCGGTGATCCGTATCCGTGACACCTTCGTGCCGCTCATCGACGTCGGCGTGTCGCTGGGTTTCCGCGACGGACCGATGGAAGCCGGCCAGGGCGTGGCGATCCTGGTCGAAAGCGAGGGCGGCGGTAAGGCGGCCCTGCTCGTCGACGCCATCCAGGGCCAGCGCCAGGTGGTGATCAAGAGCCTGGAAGCCAACTACCAGCAGATCGACGGCATCGCCGCGGCGACCATCCTGGGCGACGGCCGCGTCGCCCTGATCCTCGACGTCGACGCCCTTGTGACCACTCAGCACCGGCGCAAGCCGGCGCCGCGTAGCGAAAAGCGAATGGCCGGATGAGCATGACTGACCCGATGACCCATGCCGCGGCCGGCGCGCGCCGCGAACTGATCGCCTTCCGCATCGCCGAGCAGGAATTCTGCGTCGACATCATGCAGGTGCGCGAGATCCGCGGCTGGACCCCGGCCACGCCCCTCCCCCGCACGCCGTCCTACATGAAGGGCGTCATCAATCTGCGCGGCGCGGTGCTGCCGATCGTCGACCTGGGCGCGCGCCTGGGCCTGACAACCAGCGAGCCGAGCGCCCGCCACGTGATCATGGTCGTCAATGTCGGCGGCCGCACGCTCGGCCTACTGGTCGAGGCGGTCAGCGACATCATCAACGTCAGCGATGACATGGTGCAGCCGACGCCGGACGTGGCCTGCGACCAGGTGAAGACCTTCGTGAAGGGCCTGTTCGCTATCGACGGGCGCATGGTCAGCCTGATCTCGCTCGACCGCGTCCTGCCCGAGACCGAGGCGGAGGCCGCATGACGAGCCCAGTCGATACGCGCGCCAGGGGCGGCGCCGCGGCCGGACTGGTCGAAGGCGAGTTCCTGTTCACCGAGGACGATTTCAAGAAAATCGCCAACATTCTGCACAGCCACGCCGGGATCGCCCTGGCCGAGGGCAAGGCCGCGCTGGTCTATTCGCGCCTGGCAAAGCGCCTGCGCTCGCTGGGCATGCGCTCGTTCCGCGAATACTGCAGCCTGATCGAGGGACAGCAGGGCGTCGACGAGCGCCAGGCCATGATGGCGGCGCTGACCACCAACGTGACGCGCTACTTCCGCGAGCCGCACCACTTCGACCACCTGCGCGAAGTCGTGATGCCCAAGCTGGCCGAGACGGCCCGCCGCGGCGGCCGCGTGCGCCTGTGGTCGGCGGCCTGCTCGAACGGTCAGGAGCCCTACTCCATGGCCATCACGGTGCTCAGCGCCCTGCCGGAAGCTGCGAACCTCGACGTCAAGATCCTGGCCACCGACATCGATCCGAACATGATCGCCGAGGGCAAGGCGGGCGTGTACCGCGAGGACGCCGTCGCCCCGGTGCCGCTGGACCTACGCCGCAAGTGGTTCAAGAAGGCCGGCTCGGGCTGGGAAGTCGCCGACGAACTGCGCGAACTGGTGGCGTTCCGCGAGCTGAACCTGATCGGCGACTGGCCGATGAAGGGCAAGTTCGACGTCATCTTCTGCCGCAACGTGGTGATCTACTTCGACGAACCGACCCAGGAGCGGATCTGGAGCCGCTTTGCGCCGGTGCTCGTTCCCGGCGGGACGCTCTACATCGGCCATTCCGAACGCGTGTCCGGACCGGCCGCCAGCCAGTTCGAGACCACCGGTTTGACCACCTATGCCCTGCGAGGCGGCCGATGAGCGTCGGAGTCCTCGTCGTCGACGATAGCGCCACCATGCGCGGCCTGATCGCCGCGGCGCTGAAGCGTGATCCTGAGATCGAGGTCCTCGGCTTCGCCAACGACCCGCTGGAAGCCCGCGAGCAGATCAAGAAGCTCAATCCTGATGTCGTCACCCTCGACATCGAGATGCCGAAGATGAACGGCCTGGAATTCCTGGAAAAGATCATGCGCCTGCGGCCGACGCCGGTCGTCATGGTCTCGACCCTGACCCAGGCCGGCGCGGACGTAACCCTCGAGGCGCTTGAGCTCGGCGCCGTCGACTGCGTGGGCAAGCCGGTGGGCGGCGTCACCGCCCAGGAAGCGTTCAACGACCTCACCGCCAAGGTGAAGGCCGCCGCCCGCGCAAGGGTAAAGCCGTACAACGGCCCGACCACGCCGGTGGAACGCGACGGCGACTACCGCGCCTCCGATGCGATCCTGGCGATCGGCTCGTCGACCGGCGGGGTCGAAGCGTTGATGACGATCCTGTCGACCTTCCCCGAGACCTGCCCGCCGACCGTGATCACCCAGCACATGCCGGCGACCTTCACCAAGAGCTTCGCCGCGCGCCTGGACCGTATCTCCGGCGCCCACGTGACCGAGGCCCGCGACGGCGACCGTCTCCAGCCCGGTCGCGTCTACATCGCCCCCGGCGGCGACCTGCACATGGAAGTCATGTCGGCCTCGCATCCGGTGATCCGGATGCGCGCGGGCGAGCCGGTCAACGGCCACCGCCCCTCGGTCGATGTGCTGTTCGAGTCGGTCGCCAAGCTGAACCGCCATGCGGTCGGGGCGATCCTGACCGGCATGGGCCGGGACGGCGCCGCCGGCCTGCTGGCCATGCGTAAGGCCGGGGCCCGCACCCTGGGTCAGGACGAGCCCTCGTGCGTGGTCTACGGCATGCCGCGCGTCGCCTTCGAAATGGGCGCCGTCGAGAAGCAGGTCGGCCTTTCGCGAATGGGCCCCGCCATCTTGAACCTCTGCTCCGCCGCAGACATCCATAGGAGCGCCTGATGCCCGCCGCCGCCAGCATCAAGACACTGATCGTCGATGATCAGCAGACCATGCGCTCGCTCATCCGCACGAGCCTTAACGCCCTGGGCATCGCTCAGACCCGCGAAGCGCCGGACGGCGAGGAAGCGCTGCGTCAGCTGATCGCCGCGCCGGCCAACCTGGTGATCACCGATTTCAACATGCCCAAGCTCGACGGCCTGGGCCTGTTGCGGGCGATCCGCGCCCATGGTCCGACCTCCAAGACCGCGGTGATCATGCTCACTGGGCGCGCAGACCGCGAACTCGTGCAGCGCGCGGTGCAATTCGGTGTGAACAACTACCTGGTGAAGCCCTTCACCACACAGACGCTCAAAGAAAAAATCGAAGCGGTGTTCGGTCCCCTGACATGATCGTCGAGAACGTCTCTGGACGGCCGGGAAAACGGATCCATGTGGTGCAGGGCGAGCACCACATCTCCAGCGATCCCGATGTCATGCTCACTACGATCCTCGGATCGTGCGTGGCGGTGTGCATGCGCGATCCGAAGACCGGCGTCGGCGGCATGAATCACTTCCTCCTGCCGAGCGGCAAGGCGGAGGGCCTGGACGAAGGCCGCCGCTACGGCGCTTACGCCATGGAGCTGCTGATCAACGAACTGCTGCGCTCAGGCGCACGTCGCGATCGCCTGGAGGCCAAACTGTTCGGCGGGGCCCGCATGTTCGGCGGCCTGTCGGACGTCGGCGCCTCGAACGCCGCCTTTGCGGAAAAATTTCTGCGCGACGAAGGCATTCCGGTTGTTGGCTCCAGCCTGGGCGGCCTGGCCGCGCGCCGGGTGCAGTACTGGCCGACCACCGGCCGGGCGCAACAGCGGACCGTCACTGATAACGCGGAGCTAACCCGTCTGCGCGAACCTGTAGCGCGGGTCCCTGCGCCAGTGGAGGACGAAGGGTCCGTGGAGCTGTTCTGATGAGCCAATCCGCGATCGTGCGCACCCCCGAGGTGCTCGCCTCCATAGCCCAGGAGTTGGAGCACGCCGGCGAGCTGTGCGACCGCCTGGAGACCCTGGTGACCCAGCTTGTTCGCGCCAGCCGCGGCGAGCCGCTGGCCATCGCCCTGCACGAGGCCCAGACTCTTGACGTGCTGACCCAACACCTGGCGGCCCTGGCCAACTTCACTCGCAAGCTGTCGGCCCAGGCAGAGAGCGACGCCTACGATCTCACCGACGCCGTCGCCGGCGTCACTCTCGGCGACCTCGCCAACCGGCTGGCGCGGGTGACGCGCGACGGGCCCGCGCGGGCGGCGGCCGACGCCGGGGACCTCGACCTCTTCTAGGCGCTCGCCAATGGCCCTCGATCCCAAGATCCGGATCAATCTCGACCGATCGGTGGTCCTGCTGGTCGAAGCGAATTCGCAGGCCATGGACGCGCTGACCGCCATGTTCCGCGGGTTCGGCGTGCGTAAGCAGTTCAAAGCCGCCAGCGGCGCCGAAGCCATGCACATCGTCAAGACGCAAGAACTCGACCTGATCGTCGCCGATTCGCACATGTCCGACATGGACGGCTACGACTTCGTTCGCTGGCTTCGCCGCGAAGGCCCCGACGGTGCGCGCTTCACGCCGGTGATCATGCTGACGGGACACGCAGCCCGGAGCATGGTCGAGAAGAGCCGCGACTCCGGCGCAAACTTCGTCGTCTCGCGGCCGTTTACGCCGGAAATCCTGCTCCAGCGGGTGTTCTGGGTGGCCAAGGACGAGAGGCAGATGGTGGTCGCGGAGGGCTATGTCGGCCCGGACCGCCGCTTCAAGAACATGGGTCCACCGCTCGGCATAAAAGGCCGCCGTAAGGACGATCTCTCCACGCACGTCGGGGCCGCGACGGATCCCAACATGGATCAGTCTGACATCGACATGCTGCTGAAACCGATGAAGGCGCAACTGTGAGCGAAGCTGAATTCGTCAAGGTCAAGTACCGCTTGACCGAACAGGTCGCCCGTCCGGGCGGCATGACCGCGGGCCTCGCCAACGAGCGCGCGCAACGCGAACTGGCCGCCCATGCCGGCGATGCGATGAAGTCGCTCGGCAACATGATCGGACGGCTGGAGGCGATGAACCGCGAGAAGTCGGTGTCGCTGGACACGGTATACGAGGAAGCCTCGACCATCCTCGACATCGCCGGCCTGTTCGACAAGCGCACGCTCTGTGACGCCTGCTACAGCCTCTGCGAGCTCGTCGATCGCCAGCGGACGCACGGGAGGCAGGACTGGGCCAGCATCGGCGTCCACGTCAGCGCCCTGCGCCTGCTATGGACCAAGGATGGTCAGGACCCGGACTCGCTGAAATCGGTGGTCGACGGGCTCTGGTCGATCACGGACCGGCTGGCGCCCTAAGGCGCCGCCCTTCCCTATTCCGGCTTAGCGTAGCGCTGGCTGACCTTGCGCAGCCCGGCCAGGATCGCCTGCGTGCCGGCCGCATCGGCCGCGCCCTCGGTCTGCAGCAGCAGCCGGCAGGCGCGCAGGTGCACCGCCACGGCGTTGGCGTCCCACCGCTGCTGGCTCTTCAGATAGTCCAGCAGGTCCGAAAGGCTGATGAGGGCCGTGTCGATGGCCACCAGGCCGCAGACGCTGGGCACCCCGATCGGCTTGGCGACGACGTCGTAGAGTTCGCCGGTCAGGGCCGCGTCGTAATCGCTCCCCGCCCGTCCCGCGCAAGCCTCTGCCTGATCGAGCATGGTGGTCAGCTCGGCGAGACATTCGTTCTTAAGGCTCGCGAGGCCCGCGCCGGCGCGTTGCACCGCCTCGGCGACGGGCAGCCCGCCGGGCGTGCGCAACAGCTTCGCCAGCTTGACCGGCGGGGTATGGATACGAACCGAGCTCATAGTTCCACCCGTCTTGTTTTCATCAGGCTGTCGATGACTTCCTGATCCATGTTGGGGCTCTGCGCCTCGCCGATGTCGCCTTGCAGGTCGTCGCGGCGCCGACCGGTCATGCCTGCCGGCACGCCGTCGTTCTTGAAGCGCCGGTCAGGCCCGACATAGGTGTCGCATTCCACGAACCGCCGGCCCTCGCGGGCGATCCAGATGATGCGCTCCAGCACGGCGATCGGTGTGAGCGGCTTGGCCATGATGAAGTGCGCGCCGCAGTCCCGGGCCTTCTGCACGGCGTGGCTGGGCGTGTGGCCGGCGGTCAGCAGCACCGGCGCATAGCAGTTCGGCTCGATCTTGCTCGACCGCAACCAGCTGACGAAATCATAACCCTCGCCTCCTGCGCCCAAGGCGTCGCAGACGATGAGGTCGATCTCGACCTTCGAGATCACGTCTTTCGCTTCCTCGACCTTTTCGCAGCGATGCAGCGTCTTGACCCCGAAGCCGGTGAGAATCTGCACGAGAATGCTCATGCCCATGGGGGATTCATCGAGCACCAGCACCGAAGCGCGCTCGAGATTGAAGCGGGCGCGGGATTCCGGACTAAGACCCATACTGTTTCCGGGCAGCGAGCGATTGGACCGACCCTACGGCGATCAGGGTTAATAAGTATTTCCAGGGTCAGCCGTGCGGCGAGCCGCCACACCCTAGGGTCGCAGATAGACCGGGTTGCCCAGCAGGATCAGCTTGCCGTCCGGACCGAGCACATCGACCCGCAGCCAACGCGCCGCACCGTCGGCGGTGAACGCGACTCTCAGTCGCTGATCGACCTTACTGATCGTCAGGTCGCCGGGCGCCGCCAGGCCCTTGGCGTCGCCAGCCAAGCGGACACGCCCGCCAGCGCCCCCCACCACGCGAATCTCGATCTCGACCTTGCGCCCGGCCGGCGCGGCGAGGACATCGCCCATCTGCGCAACGTCCGCCCCGCTCACGGCCCGGACTTCGAGCAGCCGGTCTGCGGTCCCGACGACATCGACGAACACATGCCCGCTCCGGATGGCTTCGAGAATGGCGCTCTGGCTGCGCTCGGGCGCGCGAACCACCGTGGTCGGCACGCCGACGGCCGGCGCCTTGACCGGGTCGAGGCCGGCGTCGTGGTTATCCGAGCCGCCGACGGCGGTGATGCGCCGCCCTTCGTCGAGCCGCGCCTCCCAGAAGGCCAGACCTGACAGAGGTCCCTCGGCGAAGCCGCCGTTGATCACCTCGATCGCCTCGACGGCGGCGTAGTCCATGTCCGGCGCAGTCCAGCCGCAGCCCATGCAGAACTCGCCCGACGGCAAGCCGGGGTGGTTGATCGAAAAGAGGCCGCCGGCCTTCCGCGCCTGCGCCTGGATGTCGGCCATGCGGGGGAGCTGAAAGTCGATGAAGTCGGTTGGGCCGAAGACGTTGGCGTGGCCGTGGAAGGTGGTGATCTCGCGGCCTGCCACCACCAGCAGGTCGTCGAAGTATGGCGCGAGTTCGCGCAGCGCGTCGAAATGCGACGTCGTGTTGTGGTCGGTCACCGCCACGAAATCGAGGCCGCGTGCGGCGGCCGCCTCCAGCGTCTTGAACACCGGGCACGGGATCCGCGCGCCCTTTCGCGACAGACAAGAGCCGTCGCTATGGGCGGTATGCACATGCAGGTCGCCACGCCACCAGCGCTCGCCTTGCGCCTGCACCACGGGCGAGAAATCAGGCGGCGCGCCGGCGCGGTCGAGCCAGATCCGGGCGAGATACTCCGCGCGAGCGCCCTTGCGGATGTTCGGCGCCCCCAGGATCAGCGTCCAGGTCCCGGGCGTCAGCGGCCCGGCGAGGTACGACGGGGTGGCGTCGGTCTTCGCCAAGGTAAAGCTCGACTTGTTCCCGCCGCTCCAGCCGCGGAAGCCCTCCGGGTCGCGCAGGCCGAGGTCGATGACCGACTTCTGCGCCTTGCCGGTGTATTCGAATTCGACGGTCAGCCGCTCGGTCCCCGGCGGGACCTTGAATGGAATCCCGACATAGGTCTGGTGCGCGGCAGAAGTCAGCGCTCCGCTCAGGGTCAGATCAGGCGCGCGCGCGGGCTGCGCCTGCGCGGCGCTCGCCAGCGCCGCGGCCATCACCAAGGCTGGCAAGGTTCGCTTCATCAGATTTCCGCATAGCACGCGCAAATTTACGACCGATCGTGCGTTTTTCGTTGCCGTAACGGCGCCCTGTCCATAGTTACGACGTAAGTAAAATCCAACGGAGACGGGTATGGAAACGAGCCTGCAACTGCGTTCGCTGGTCAAGTCGAGCGGCGAACTGGAACTGTCCCTGGCGCGCGTGCCGGTGCCGCAACCGGCCGCCGACGAGGTGCTGGTTCGGATCGAAGGCGCCCCGATCAATCCCTCCGACCTCGGCCTCCTGCTCGGTCCGGTCGATGTCTCGGCCGCCAAGGCCACGGGCTCGGGCGCCGACACCGTCGTCACCTTCCCGGTGCCGCAACAGTTCCTGCGGGCGCTGAAGGCCCGCCTCGACGATTCGATGCCGGTCGGCAATGAAGGCGCAGGCGTGGTCGTCGCGGCCGGCGACTCGCCGGAGGCGAAGGCCCTGCTCGGCAAGACCGTCGCCATCCTCGGGGGCGCCACCTACGCCCAGCACCGCATCGCCAAGGCCGCCGAAGTCCTGGAACTGCCCTCCGACGCGACAGCCGCCGACGGCGCCTCGTGCTTCGTCAACCCGCTGACCGCGCTCAGCATGGTCGAGGTCATGCGCCGTGAAGGTCACACGGCCCTGGTGCACACTGCCGCCGCCTCGAACCTGGGCCAGATGCTGAACAAGATCTGCCTCAAGGACGGCGTGGCCCTGGTTAACATCGTCCGCAGCCAGGAGCAGGCCGACCTGCTGCGCGGCATCGGCGCCAAGCATGTGGTCGACTCGACCGCGCCCGACTTCATCGACGCCCTGACCGACGCCATCGACGAGACCGGCGCGACGCTCGCCTTCGACGCCATTGGCGGCGGCAAGCTGGCCTCGCAGATCCTCTCGGCCATGGAAGTCGCGGCCAACCGTAAGGCGACCGTCTACAGCCGCTACGGCTCGTCGACCTACAAGCAGGTCTACATCTATGGCGGCCTGGACACGCGCCCGACCGAACTGGCTCGCAACTTCGGCCTGTCTTGGGGCGTGAACGGCTGGCTGCTGACGCCCTTCCTGGCCAAGATCGGCGCCGAAGAAGCCGGCAAGCTGCGCGCCCGCGTGGCGGCCGAACTGAAGACCACCTTCGCCAGCCACTACACCGCCGAGCTGTCGCTCGCCGAGGTGCTGCAGCCGGAAACCATCGCCGCCTACGCCCGCAAGGCGACCGGGGAGAAGTACCTGATCAACCCGAACAAGAACGTCTGACGCATAAAAAATGCTGCACCCACGCCTTGCAGCATGGGTGCAGCATGAACTGCGGTAAGCCGCTGTTTCTAGATTACTTCTCGTTCGTGAAGATCACCGTTCCGGACGAAGCGAACATGCCGCCTACGCCGTGACAGACGCTGATCTTCGCGCCTTCGACCTGAGCCGCGGCAGTGCCGCGCATCTGGCGAACGCTCTCCTGCAGGGCGTACATCCCGTACATCCCCGAGTGCATGTAGGAGAGACCCCCACCGTTGGTGTTCAGGGGCAGCTTTCCCCCGATGGCGGTGTTGCGCTCGCGGATGAAGTCCTTGGCCTCGCCCGGCTTTACGAAGCCAAGGTCCTCAAGGCCGTAGAGCGGGAGGTGCGCGAAGGCGTCGTAGATCATCAAGTGATCGACGTCGGAGTGCTTGATCCCCGCTTCGTCGAACGCCTTCTTGCCCGAGATTTTGAACGCGGTTGACGACGTGAAGTCGTACATCTGCGAGACCATCGGGGTCTCGACGCTCTCGCCCGTGCCCAGCACGTAGACGGGCTTGTTCGGGAAGTCCTTGGCCCGGTCCGCGCTGGTCAGAATCAGCGCGCCGCCGCCGTCGGTGACGAGGCAGCACATCAGCATGCGATACGGCCAGGCGATCATCGGCGAGTTCAGCACGTCGTCGACGGTGATCGGATCCTTGAAGCTGGCGCGCGGATTCTTTGCGGCCCACTCACGCTGGATGACCGCCACCATGGCCAGGTCTTCCTCGGTCACGCCGTAGGTCTTCATGTAGCGAAGCACCGGCACCGTGAACATCGTCGGCGGGCCGACCGGACCGAACGGCATTTCGAACTGGCCCATCAGACTCGAGGGCGCGCGCGCGAAACCGCCGGCGCCGACCCGGGAACGGCCCGATTCGCCGTGGGTGATCAGGATCGTCTTCGCATGGCCCGCCGCGATCGCCGCCGCCGCGTGGCGAACGTGCAGCATGAACGAGCAGCCGCCCACTGACGTGCCGTCGGCATAGGTCGGCTTGATGCCGAGATAGTGGGCCAGTTCGACCGGGCTGATGCCGGCGGTGGCGACGCCGTCGATGTCGGCCGGCGTCAGGCCGGCGTCGGCCATGGCGTTTAGCGCCGCATCGGCGTGGAGGCCGATCACGGACACGTCCGGAATCTTGCCCATCTTCGTGGTTTCCGCGGCCCCGACGACCGCGACGGAATTCTTTTGCATGGTCTGTGCGCCCTTACGACTTGGCCGGCTGGAAGAAGGGCAGCGAGATGGTGTCGCTGAACTTTTCGAAAACGACCTCGAGCGGCATGTCAAGGACCAGGGCTTCAGGCGTTTGCGGGCAGCCGACGATGTTGGTCATCATGGTCGGGCCTTCTTCGAGCTTCACCACCGCGATGGCGTAAGGCTCGGTCCCCATGTCGGGGCGGGGACGATGGTTGATCACATAGGACCACAGCACGGCCTTGCCGCTGGCCTTGAAGACCTCGACGTCGCGCGAACCGGTCTTCGGGCAGAACGGCCGCGGCGGGAAATAGGCTTCGCCGGTGGCCTTGTTGCGTTGCAGGAGCAGTTCGCCCCGGGCCGCCCCATCCCAGAAATGCTGGGTCTCGGGCGTGGGTTCAGGCAAGATTCTCGCCATCTTGAAATTCGTCCCCAATCAAAATTCGACGTTTGGAAATTGGCCCGCCCGACGACGGGCGCGGCAGCAAAGCCCGATACGGCGCTGTTGTCGATGCTGACGCTAAGGGAAACTTCGATGTCCGATCCTTTCGACCTCGCCCGTTTCCTCGAGGCCCAGGCGCCCGTGATCGCCGTGGCGCGCGCTGAGATGGCCGCCGGACGCAAGCGATCGCACTGGATGTGGTTCGTGTTTCCGCAGATCGCAGGCCTGGGTTCGAGCGCCATGGCCCAGCGCTACGCCATTGGTTCCACCGCGGAAGCGGAGGCTTATCTCGACCATCCGGTGCTCGGCTCGCGGCTGCGCGACCTGACCGAACTGGCCAACGAAGCCGCGGGCTCTGCGCGCGAAGTGTTCGGCGCGCCCGACGACCTGAAGTTCCGATCCTGCATGACGCTGTTCAACGCCGTCGCGCCGGACGAGACGCCTTTCCGCACCGCGCTCGCCCGTTTCTTCGGCGGCGAGCGCGACGAGGTCACCCTGGAGATTCTGGATCGCAGCTCAGACCGGTGACGAGGCCAGCTTGCGCCGTTCGGTGGACGCCACGAGTTCGGCCCAGATCGCCGCCTGCAGGTCCGTAGCGCCCTTCGCCTCGGCCTGCGCCTGCAGCTCGATCAGCGCTGCGCGCAGCGTATCGTTGCCGGCCTTCAGCGCCGACAGCCGCAGGTCGGCGTCGTCGCCGGCTGCGAGGACCGCAAGGTCGAGGCCGACCTCTTCTCCCCTCGCCAGCAGCGGGCGGATGGCGCGATTCTCGGCGACGAGACGCGCGGCCATGCCGTCCCAGACCTCGGCGGCGACGCCGAGCAGGGCCGCCGACAGGCCGAGCGAACTGGCCCGGTCGGCGGGATGGACGTCCGGCATAGCATTGCGGACGCTGAGCCCAGCGAGTTCGGCCAACACAGCGGGAACGGGCGGGTTCATAGGCGTCCCATCACTTGCAGGGTGGCGCGGTCCTGGGCGTTCTGCAGCAGCCAGGGCGGATAGACCATGATCGGCTCGCGGTTGCCGCCGTCGATCCAGACGCGGGCCGAGGAGATCCAGATCGCCTGGCCCTTCACGCAGTTGAACAGCTCCCACCAATGCAGCGCGGCGCGGTCGGCCGTAAGGCCGCTGGCCCGCTCCCAGATGGCGATCGCTTCCTCGCGCGGCAGCAGGCCGCCGGCCTTGCCCTGGCCGAACGACCAGACCGGATTGAAGCTCCAGCCGAGGTCCTCCAGCGGGTCGCCCAGATGGCACATCTCCCAGTCGAGAATGCCGTGGATGCCGCCGGCCTCGTCGTAGAGGAAGTTGCCGGTCCGGTAGTCGCCGTGCACCACCGAAAGCTTCTGGGCCGGCGGCGGTGGATTGGCGCGCAGCCAGCGGATCGCCGCACGGGTGATCGGCAGCGGCTCGGATTCGTCGCGATCGAGCAAGTTCTCCCAATAGCTGAGCTCGCGATCCCAGCAGGCGTCCGACGCGACCGGCGCCATCACTTGCGTGAGGCCCAGGGCGACCGGATCGGCCTTGGCGATCTCTCCGAGGATCGTCCATTTGCGCTCGCCCAGTCGCCCAAGCGTCGCCGCATAGGGCGGGCCGAACAGCATCATCGGCGAGGCCTGGAAGCCGGCGATCTCCTCGGCGATGAAGAACGGATGATCGAGGGCGCCGTCCTCTTCCTCAAGCCAAAGCATCTCGGGCACGGGTACGGCGCTGCCGTAGAAGGCGCGATAGGCTTCGAACTCGATACGCCGCTCGGTCTCGATCAGCGAGGCCGGCGGGTCGCGGCGCAGGATCAGCTTGCGCTCGCGCGCCGCGCCATCCTCGTTCCACAGCAGCTTAAAACGATAGGTCTCGCGCGAAGCGCCGCCCGAGATACGAGACAGGTCTTGCACCGCCACATCACGCGCGCCGGGCATGCGGGCGGCGATGTAGGCGGCCAGACGGGGTTCCAACGCCATACTTAGACTCAGTGCATCTGGAAGCGGATCGGCAGGGTCTTGGGCCCGTTGACGAAAGTCGCCAGGCTCTGCTTGGGCTCGCCGTTCAGCTCGACGGACTTGATGCGCGGCAGCATTTCCTCCCAGAGGATCCGCATCTCCATCTTCGCCAGGTGCTGACCCAGGCAGAGGTGGGCGCCGTAACCGAAGGCCAGGTGCTTGTTGGGCTTGCGATCGACCTTGAACGCCGCGGCGTCATCGAACACCTCTTCGTCGCGGTTGCCCGAGGCGTAGCAGAGCATCATCCAGTCGTCCTTGGCGAGCTGGCGGCCGGCGAACTCAGTCGGTTCGGTGGCCGTGCGCATGAAGGTCTTTACCGGCGTGATCCAGCGGATGCTCTCGTCCACCAGGCTGGGGATCAGCGAGGGATCGGCCTTCACCTTGGCGAACTCGCCCGGATTGGCCGCCAGCCCCCAGAGCGCGCCGGCGGTCGACGACGAGGTCGTGTCGTGCCCGGCGGTGGCGACGATCATGTAGTAGCTGATCGCCTCCAACTCGGAGATCGGCTGTCCGTCGATCGTCGAATTGGCGATCACCGAGGCGACGTCGTCGCGCGGGTTGGCCCGGCGGTCGGCCGAGACCTTGTTGAAGTAGGTGTAGAAGTCGGCGATCACCCCGTCGCGCATCAGGGACTCGAAGTCCCGCTGCTTGCCGCCGTCGCGAGCCAGCTCCGGATCGGTGGCGCCGAACAGCTCCTGCGTCAGGGTCAGCATCCGGGGCTCGTCCTCCTCCGGCACCCCCAGGATCTCCATGATCACGTGCAACGGATAGCCGAGCGCGACGTCACGGACGAAGTCGCACTCGCCGCCGGTCGCCGCCATCTTGTCGACCGCGCGGCGCGCGATGCCGCGGATTCGGTCCTCCAGGCCCTTGATGTTGGTCGGCATGAACCAGGACTGGGTCAGGGCGCGGTACTTCGGATGATCGGGCGCATCCATCTGCACGAGGCTGCGGACCAGATGCGGGCTGCCGCCCATCATCGCGCGCACCGCGGTGTCTGCGGCCTTGTTTGTAATGACGGTGGCCTTGTCGCCGTTGTGGAACAGCGCATTCTGGCGGCTGATCTCCAGGATGTCGGCATGCTTGGTCGCCACCCAGAAGGGGTCGAAACCCTCGATCTCGGCCAGCCCAAAGGGATTGTTGGCGCGAAGCCAGGCATAGGTGTCGTGAATACGGCCGTCCGCATAGGCGGCAGGGTCAACCAGGTTGGCCGCGTATTCGTCGGGTATGCGCGCGTTGCTTGTGCTCATCTCTCCTGAGCGCTCGTTGCTGGCTTACGCCCCGTAACCTTACGTGGCGTCAGCAAAAAGCGTCCTCCCTTGTCTTGTTATCTTTGTTCACTTGATAATGCCGCAGATGGCGACGTCGCAATACCGTCAATCGGCAAAGACATGATCGCCCGCAGTTCACGAGTGTCTGGGAGGACGCCACCGATGCTGACCAAGGCCGACGATTTTCCGATTCACCAGACGCCCGAGCCGATCGCCTACGCCGGGACCGACCGGAACTTCTACGATCGCTACTTCTTCAACGGCTATCAGCCGGACGGCACGGAGTTCTTCGCCATCGCTTTCGGGGTCTACCCGCAGCTGAACGTCGCCGACGCCCATTTCTCGGTGATCCGCGATGGGGTCGAACATTGCCTGCACGCCTCCAGGGTCATCAACATGGAGCGGATGGACCTGGCCTGCGGACCGATCTCCATCGAGGTCATCGAGCCGCTGCAGAAGCTGAAGGTGACGGTGGCGCCGTCGAACGGCTTCGCCGCCGAGATCGTCTTCGAGGGCCGATCTTTTCCGATCGAAGAGCCGCGCTTTATGCGCCGGATCGGGCCCCGCGCCTTCATGGACTATACCCGCCTGACTCAAAACGTGCGCTGCACCGGCTGGATCGAGGTCGACGGTGTGCGCAAGCAGCTGGCGGCCGGCACGGTCGGCACCCGCGACCGCTCCTGGGGCATCCGGCCGATCGGCGCGCCGGACCCGCAGCCGCCGGTCCCGACGACGCTCGGCGGCTTCTTCTGGCAGTGGACGCCGCTGAATTTCGCCGACCGCAGCATCTTCTTCCACGTCAACGCCGACCCGGAAGGGCGCCCCTGGAACACCCGCGCGGTGATCGCCCCGGACGGCGCCGGCCATGACGGCTTCTACGAAACCGAGGCGCCGACCATGGACGAGGTGTCGCTGATCTCCGGCACGCGCCACGCCAGCACCGGGACCCTGAACGTGCCGCTGGCCCAGGGCTCGGCCTCCATCCGCTTCAAGCCGTTCCTGACCTTCCTGATGCGCGGCATCGGCTATGGCGCGCCGAACTGGCGGCACGGAGGCTACAAGGGCGACCTTGTCGTCGAGCGCGAGGACATCGACTTGGCCGCCACCGACATGGGCAGCCCGGAGAACTGGCACATCCAGGCGCTCAGCCATGTGACGCTGACCCTGCCGGGAGAGGCGCCGGTACAGGGCCTGGGCGTCTTCGAGCAGCTGATCGCCGGGCCTTATCGCCCCTACGGCCTGTAAATCTCCGCCATCCGGCGAGCGCGGCCGGCGGTCGCGTCCTCCAACACCCGTTTGAACCAGCGCTTGCGTGCGGGGCCCCGCCCCTGCACACTCACGTTCATTGAAGATAGCCAGGCGCCATTTCGCGCGACTTTTGAAAGTTTGAGACTTTGACCGCTACCTCTCCCGCGGCGATTAAGGCCGCGCAACCGGACGTGCTGTCGTCCGTGGACGCCCTGATCGAAGGTCTGGCCAGCGTCGGCTATATCGCCTCGCGCCGCATCGCCACGGCCCTCTACATGGCCATCCACCTGCAAAAGCCGATCCTGGTCGAAGGCTCGGCCGGCGTGGGCAAGACCGAGCTGGCGCTGTCGACCGCCAAGCTGCTCGGCCAGCCCCTGATCCGCATGCAGTGCTACGAGGGCCTGGACGAGTCCAAGGCGCTTTACGAGTGGAAGTACGGCAAGCAGCTGCTTTACACCCAGATCCTCAAGGACCGAATGGGCGCCGCGCTCTCCGACGCGCAGGACATGGACGCCGCCATGGAACGCCTGCACGGCATCGGCGACCTGTTCTTCTCCGAGCCTTTCCTGGAACCGCGTCCGCTGATGAAGGCGCTGAAGGAAGACGACGGCTGCGTCCTGCTGATCGACGAAATCGACAAGTCCGACGAGGCCTTCGAAGCGTTCCTGTTGGAAGTGCTGTCGGCCTACCAGGTCTCGATCCCGGAGCTCGGCGTCATCGAGGCCAAGACCCCGCCGCTGGTGTTCCTGACCTCGAACAACATCCGCGACCTGGGCGACGCGCTGAAGCGCCGCTGCCTGCACCTGCACATCCCGCTGCCCGACGCCGACCTGGAACGGAAGATCGTCGCCAGCCGCGTGCCGGGCATCGAGCAGACTCTGACCACCAGCCTCGTGAACTTCGTGCAGTCGCTGCGCACGCTCGACCTGCGCAAGTCGCCGTCGATCTCCGAGACCGTCGACTGGGCCCGCGCGCTGATCCTGTTGAACGCCGACAGCCTCAATCCCGAGATCGTCCGCGACACGCTGAACGTGCTGCTGAAGTTCGAACCGGACATCGCCGCGGTGGAGCCGCAAATCTCCGAGCTGCTGCGCCGTCCGGCGGCCTGAGGCCATGCAGGGCGCTCTGGAGGACTTCTTCCGGGCCCTGCGGGCCGCGGATGTGAAGGTCTCGCCTGCCGAGGCCATCGACGCCCACCGCACGGTGGAGAAGGTCGGATTCGCCGATCGCGAACTGTTCAAGGACGCGTTGTGCGCGACTCTGGCCAAATCCTCGGACGAGGTGATCCGGTTCGACGAGACATTCGAGACCTTCTTCCGCCGCGACGAGATGGCCTTCGAGCCGCCGCCTCAGGGCGAAGGCGACCCGATGGAGGGGCTGCCGGAAGGGGCCGAGGAATCGGAGCTCGCCCGGATGCTGCTGGAGGGCGACGCCTCGGGTTTGGCGCAGGCCATGGAAGAGGCCGCCCAGCGGGCTCAGGTCTCACAGATCCGGCTGACCACCCAACGCTCGCGCCTGACCCGGCGTTTGCTGGAGGAGATGGGCCTCGCCGAGATCGAGTCGATCATCTCCAACGCCCGCAAGCTGGAAAGCGGCGGCGAGGCGGCCGATCGGCTGGAGGCCGGCAAGCGCCGGCTGGCTCAAGAAGCCCAGCGCTACGTCGAGCGCCAGCACGAGCTTTACGCCTCAGGCTCGGGCAAGATGCTCCGCGAGGAGATGCTGGCCCGCAAGGCGCTGAACGCCGAAGGCGGCATCGATCCGATCGACCAGGCGATGATGCAGGCGCTGGTCAAGAAGATGGCCAAGCGCCTGGCCGACCGCTACTCGCGCCGGCGCAATCGCGCCCGCAAGGGGCACATGGATATCCGCCGCACGCTGCGGAAGTCGATGCCCTATGGCGGCATGCCGTTCGAGATCGTCTGGAAGACCGAGAAGATCGACAAGCCGTCGATCATCTGCATCTGCGACGTGTCAAAGTCGGTGGCCGCCGCCGCCCAGTTCCTGCTGACCTTCCTCTACTCACTCAATGAGGTGGTCGACCGGATGGAGGCCTATGCCTTCTCGGGCCGGCTGATCAGCGTCAACGACATCCTCGACGACGAGCACGTCGATGGGGCGATCTTCCAGGTGCTGCGCAAGATCGGCTTCCAGCAGACCGACTACGGCAAATCGCTCGAGGACTTCTGCGAGAACCACCTGGACCGGGTCGACCGGCACACCACCGTCATTTTCCTGGGAGACGGACGGTCGAATTATGCCGATCCGCGGCTCGATCTGATGGCCACGATCCACAATCGCGCCCGTTCGGTCATCTGGCTGAACCCCGAGCCCGAGAGCTATTGGACCCAGGGCGACAGCGTCATGCACCGCTACGAGCGCTTCTGCCACGTGGCCAAGACCTGTAACACGCTGGGCCAGCTGGAGCGGATCATTGAGGACGTGCTGCGGACCTACGTCCCGCACTAGCCGCTCAGGCGCCCGCCGCTTCCGCGCGGCGGGCTCTGGCTCCGAACACGTCCCAGGCCAGCGAAGCCAGAAAGCCGGAGTAGAGAATATAGAGGCTGGCGACATAGCCACGTGACAGCAGGGTGACGTCGGCCAGCTTTGCGGCGTGGCACATCAGGGTCAGAGCTTCGGCCGCCCAGGCCCCGATCAGCCACTGGCGGTCGCAGAACCAGATCAGCAGGGTCACGACGGCAAGCACCGACGCATCCACCGCCGCCACGCCCCACAACGGCTGCGGCAGGCCGCCGAGTTGCTGAGCCAGCGGGCTGAGGAAGAAGGCCGCGAGACTGACGCAGGCGGCGATCCGCTCAGGAACGCCGCCTTTCAAGAGCGCCAGCAGCGTGACCGCCGCCGTGGCGACGGCGCCGGTCAGCTGAACGGGCGCATTGATCCGCTCGAACCAGCTCATCCCCGAAAGGGAAAGCGGTGCGAGCATCGCGTTAAGCCGCGCTGGCGACGGCGCGCAGGATCGGCTCCTCGGCTCCCGCTGCGCCAGTCGGCGGCTTCTCGACGGCCTCGTGGCCCAGCACCGCCGAGTACTGACCTGTGCTGGCCAGACTGTCGAAGATCGCTTCGAGGTCGCCGCAGGTGCTCTGTGGCAGTCGTTCGGCCGTGCGTGGCATGTGCGCCTCCTTTCGAGAAGGAGGTGAGCATCTCGTCGACGCTCTCAGCCAGCGAGGCGGCCCGCATCGCGAGGCCTAGCGAGCGTAAACCTGCTTAACGCGGATGGCGAAGCAAGGCGCGGCCGGTCACAGCGCCGTGCGCGGACAGATCACCAGCTGTCGATCCACCGCAGCTTTTTCTCGGTGCGCACCGGCAGCGGCGGCAGCGACTTCAGCCCCGACAGCACCCAGCGCCGGGTGTCGGCCGGGTCGATCACGTCGTCGAGCGCCGGCCCCATGGCGTGGGACAGCGCCTTACCGCGGGCGTAGGCGGCGGCGACCATCTCATCGAACTTCGCCTTGCGGGCGCCGGCGTCCTCGATCGCCGCCAGTTCGTTGCGGTAGCCAAGCTTCACCGAGCCTTCGAGCCCCATGCCGCCGAACTCGCCGGTCGGCCAGGATACGCTGAACATCGAAGCCTGATAGCTTCCTCCCGTCATCGAGATCGCGCCCAAACCGTAGCTCTTGCGCAGGATCACCGAGAAGAGCGGCACGGTCAGGTTCGCTCCGATCACGAAAAGCCGCGAGCAGTGGCGGATCAGACCGGTCTTTTCCGCCTCGGGACCGACCATGTTGCCGGGGGTGTCGGACAGTGACAGCAGCGGGATGTCGAAGGCCTCGCACAGCTGCATGAAGCGCGCGGCCTTGTCGGACGCGTCGGAATCGATCGCGCCGCCGATGTGCTGAGGGTTGTTGGCGAACACCCCGACCGGTCGGCCTTCGATTCGGATGAAGGCGGTGACCATGGCCAGGCCGAACTTGGGGCGCAGCTCCATCACCGAGCCGTCGTCGGCGATCAGTTCGATGACCTTGCGGATGTCGTAGACCCGCAGCCGGTTCTCCGGGATCGCTCGGCGCAGAAGGCGTTGGTCGGCGCAGGTCCAGTCGGCGACCGGGCCCTGGAAGTACGACAGGTACTGTTTGGCCAACTTCACGGCATGGCCCTCGTTATCGGCGAGGACGTCGATGGTGCCGTTGGCTTGCATGACCTTGACCGGGCCGATCTCTTCGGGCCGGAAGACACCGAGCCCGCCGCCTTCGACCATGGCCGGACCGCCCATACCGAGCGCCGTGTCCTTGGTGGCGATGATCACGTCGCAGCAGCCGAGGATGGCGGCATTGCCCGCGAAGCACCGCCCCGACGCGACGCCGACCAGCGGCACGGCGCCCGACAGGCGTCCCCAGAATTCAAACCCTCGCACGAAGCCGCCGCCCTCGGTGTCGCCGGGCCGACCGCCTCCGCCCTCCGTGAAGAACACCGTCGGCAGCCGCCAGCGCGCAGCGATCTCGCTCATCCGGTCGAGCTTGTCGTGGTTGTGCGAACCCTGGGTGCCGGCCAGCACGGTGTAGTCGTAGGCCATCACCGCCACCCGGGCCTTGTCCTCTGCGAAGCGGTCGCCATTGACCGCGCCCAGCCCCATGACCATGCCGTCGGCCGGGGTCTGGGCGATGAGTTCGTCGACGGTGTTACGGCGTCGCCTGGCGGCGACGGTGAGCGCGCCATATTCGGTGAAGGTGTCCGGATCACAGAGGTCGTCGATGTTCTCGCGAGTCGTTCGCTGACCGGTCTTGCGCCGTCGCGCGACGGCGTCGGGACGCGCCTCATCGAGCGTCAGGCGATGGCGCTCCAGCACCTCGGCCAGATCCGGGCGAATATGATTGAGGTCGATGGCCTCCTCGCCCACGACCGCGCCGCCAGCGACCTCGGCCGGCTCGATGAAAGCCAGCGCATGGTCCTCGAAGACCGTGTCGCCCTCGCCGACCGCCACCAGCCGCACGACGCCCGAAACGTCGGCCGCGACCACGTGCTCCATCTTCATCGCTTCCATGACGAAGAGCGGTTGGCCCTCACGCACCTCGTTCCCCGGCTGGATCATCAAGCCGATGACCGTGCCCTGCAGCGGCGCGCGCACCGGCCTCGTGCCCTCCGGCCCCTCCAGCTCGTCCGGTTCGTCCGAAGCCACCACCTGGGCCTTGCCGTGATTCAGGACGGCCAAGGGGTCGGAAGCGTCGATCTGCGCTCCAGCGCGCTTAGGCGCCGCCGATGCGGTCTCGAAGTAGTGGCGAGAGGGCGTTGGAGTCTGCGCCAGCTCCTCCATGCGCTCTTCGATCAGCCGAGTATGAACTTCTCCGCCCGCGACGGCCGGATGGGCCAGCAGCCCCTGCAGGAACTCGATATTGGTCGCCGCCCCGACGATCTTGAACTCCGACAGCGCCCGACGCGCCTTGGCGGTGGCCGAGGCCAGGTCCGGCGCGTGGACGATCAGCTTGGCGAGCAGGGAGTCGAAGCGCGTCCCGGTCCGGTATCCGCCATAGCCGAATCCGTCGACCCGCACCCCTGGCCCGGAGGGCGGCTCATAGGCCGAGAGCACTCCGCCAGAGGGCTTGGCAGCGCCGTCGGGCGTCATGGTCTCCAGATTGACCCGCGCCTGCAGCGCCACGCCGCGGGGCCGGGGAACCGAAGCCTGGACCAGATCCAGCTCGGCGAGGGTGCGCCCTCTAGCCAATTCGATCTGTAGTCGGACAAGATCGAGTCCAGTAACCTCTTCGGTCACCGTATGCTCGACCTGCAGGCGCGGATTGGCCTCGATGAACACCGCCCGCTCGCCGTCAACGAGGAACTCTATCGTGCCCAGGTTCCGGTAGCGCGCCGCCCGCCCCAAGGCGACGGCGGCCTCGAAGAGACGCTCGCGGATTGCGGTCGGCAAGGTCGTCGCCGGAGCGATCTCGACCACCTTTTGCCGCTGGCGTTGCAGGCTGCATTCGCGGTCCCACAGGTGCGAGACGACTTGGCCGTCGCCGACGATCTGCACCTCGACGTGCCGCGCGCGGGGCAGGAACTCCTCGACATAGAGCGCGGCGTCGCCGAACGCGGCCTGTGCTTCCGAGGCGCAGCGTTCGAAGGCCTCGGTGAGTTCGTCTGGCGCTCGCACCGGCCGCATGCCTCGGCCGCCGCCGCCGGCGACGGCTTTGACCATCACCGCTCCGCCCCGTCCCAGGCTCTCCAGAAACACCCGCGCCTCAGCCAAGCTCGCGCCGCCGCGGGTGCCGGCCAGGATCGGCACATCGCAGCGCTGCGCCAGGCCTCGGGCCGCGCCCTTGTCGCCAAACAGCTCCAGCGTTTCGGGCGACGGGCCGACGAAGGTCACGCCCGCCTGCGCGCACGCCCGCGCGAAGGCCGCGTTTTCCGAGAGGAAGCCATAACCGGGATGCACCGCGTCGCATCCGTGCGCCTGGGCGGCAGCTAGAATCTGTGCGCCGTCGAGATAGGCCGCGGGGCCCGCCCCGGTCAGGGCATGGGCCTCATCGGCCACCCGAGTGTGCAGCGACGCGGCATCGTCGCTAGAATGGACCGCCAGCGTCTCGATCCCCATGTCCGCAGCGGTGCGGGCGATCCGAATGGCGATCTCGCCCCGGTTGGCGATCAGCAGCTTCTTCACGTGGCGTTTCCCCTGGCGTGGCTCTCGGGCTTTTCGCTCACTCTGCCCGGGCGCCGCGGGGGCCGTCTACGCCTCGGGCGCCAGTCCCTCGAAGAACGGCCGCACATAGAGCGCTGCAGCGACCTGAGGCGTGACGCCGGGCGTCCAGTGGTGCAGCTCGGCGGCGGCATTGATCATCGCGGTCAGCATCTGGGCGCCGACATTGACGTCCACCGGTCGCACCGATCCGTCGGCGATCCCGTCGGAAATCAGCGAGGCGAAGCGGTCCGACAGGCGGTCGAAACGCGCGACCAGCTGCGGCTGGATGGCTTCCGGCGCCGAGGTCAGGGCCGAGGCGCGCAGCAGCGGCGCATTGCCATTCAACTGATATTCGACCAGGGCGGTGGCGATCGTCGCCAGGGTTTGCAGCCCGGTGGTCGACACCTCCTCGGCCTGACGGATGGCCCGTCGCATGACGTCGAACGTGCGCTCGAAGCAGGCGACCACCAGTTCATCCTTGGTCTCGTGGTGGTGATAGAAGGCGCCCTTGGTGACATTGAGCCGGGCGCTGATCTTCTCGACCGACGCGCCGACATAGCCCTCCTCGTTGATCAACTGCGTGGCCGCGCGCAGGAAGAGCTCGCTGGACGCTTCGCCGCCCTTCGGAATAAGGGTCGGCAGAGCCACCGGATTCCAGGCCGCCCCTGCCGCGGCGAGTCCGTCGACCGTGATCGCCCATACCCGCTTGGACACCCGGCCGAAGTCCTCGGCGTCGTTGCGGTGCAGCCAGACCGGGGCCCAGAACACTTCCGAGATCAACAGCAGCGCGCGCGCGCCCAGCGCCGGTCGCGACACCGCGCGGGTCTCGGGTCCGGAGAGCAGCGTGCGGATACGCCGAAACATGTCGACATAGGCGGCATTGACCGGCGCGCTGTTCAGCGCCCGAACGTCGTTGAACACTGTCAGCGGTTCGGCCTGTCCGGCCAGCATCTGGGCGCGATAGTCGAAATACGCGTCGAGGAACAGCTTCACCCGGGCGCGGACATTCTCACCCCCCTCCGCCAGGGCGATGAGGTCGTTGTAGCGATCGATCCCGCGTAGAAAGCAGGCCGCAGCCAGGTCTTCCTTGTTCTTGAAGTAGTAGATCACCCCCGTAGGAACGAGGTCGAGCCGCGCCGCCACGTCGGCCAGCGTCATACCCCTCACGCCGCGGCGGTTGAGCACCTCCACGGCCGATCCCACAATTGCGCTCTTGCGCTGCTCAAAGCGCTTGGTCGGTACACGGACCGTCGTCGTCGTCATCGATGCGTTCTTGTTATCTAGACGACGACAGATCAGCCCCGCCGCGTCCTCCCGGACACATGATGACCGACCTGAGCGCGCTTAGCCACTCTTGAGCATGGCCGTATCTATCGGAAGCTGACGAATGCGCTTTCCGGTGGCGGCGAAGATCGCGTTGCACAACGCAGGGACAATCGGCGGCAGGGCCGGCTCGCCCAATCCGGTCGGCGAGTTGTCCGACTTGATGAAGTGGGTCTCGATCGGCGGGGCCTCGTTGATGCGCATCAGCCCGTAGTCGGTGAAGTTGCTCTCGACCGCGGCGCCGTTCTCGATGGTGATCTTCTGGTGCAGCGCGCCGGACAGACCGTCGAGCACGGAACCCTCGACCTGGTTCAGGGCCCCGAACGGGTTGATGATCTGGCGGCCGACATCGGCGGCCACCCACACCTTCACCACCTTGATGGCCCCGTCGGGCGCCACCGCCACCTCGGCCACCTCGGCGAAGTAGCCCAGATGACTGTAATGGAACGCGATGCCGAGGCCCGAGCCCTTGGGCAGGGTCCGGCCCCATCCCGACTTCTCGGCCGCCAGCTTGACCACCGCGGCCATGCGCCCGGCCGCATAGCCGGACGGGGCATCGCCGACCATCGGCTTTTCGCCCAGCAGCTTCAGGCGGAAGGCCACCGGATCGGCGCCGGCGGCATGCGCCAGTTCATCGATGAATGACTGCACGACGAAGGCGATGGCGTTCGAGCCGGGCGCGCGCAGCGGGCCGGTCGGCACCCCGCAGGGCATCATCGACAGGTCATAACGGTAGTTCGGGACAAATCGGGCCGGGAACTCGGTCGGCGACATGCCGGCGCTGCGCGCGGCCGTGCCGTTCTCGCCCAGGGTGACGAAGTGGTCGTGCCAGCCGACGACGTCGCCAGCCGCGTTCACACCGCCCTTCAGGAAATGCCAGCCGGCCGGGCGATAGAAATCGTGGCGCATGTCGTCTTCACGCGTCCAGAGAAGCTTCACCGGCGCGCCGGCCTGTTTGGAGATCCACGCCGCCTCGACCATGTAGTCGTTCATCAGCCGCCGGCCGAAGCCGCCGCCGCCCCGGACCATGTGGATCGAGACCGCCTCCGGCGCGATACCCAGGGTCTTGGCGACCAGCTGGCGGCCCGGTTCCGGGTTCTGGGTGGGCGCCCAGATCTCGACCTTGTCGTCCTTGAAGTGCGCCGTGCAGTTCTGCGGTTCGAGATTGGCGTGGGAGATGAAAGGATAGGCGTAGGCCGCCTCCACCGTCTTGGCCGCGCCCTTCAGGGCGGCCTCCACGTCGCCGTCGTTGCGCTCCGTCTTGCCGGGGGCGGCCTTGGAGAGCTCGACCGCTTTGGCGGCGAATGCGGCCGACGACTGCGCCGCCGTCGGATGTTCGACCCAGCGGGTGTTCAGTTGATCGCGGCCCTTGCGCGCCGCCCACCAGCTGTCGGCCACCACCGCCACGCCGGGCAGCAGGCCATCGAGCGCCGTGCCCCCCTCGACCACGAAGGCGTCGCGCACGCCCTTGACGCCCTTGGCCGCGGCGAGGTCCGCGCCGGCCACCTTGGCCCCGAACACCGGCGCCTTCTCGTAGGTCGCGTAGAGCATTCCCGGCACGACGACGTCGATGCCGAACAGCGGCTTGCCCGTGACGATGGCGTCGGTGTCGACCTGACGCAGCGGCTGGCCGATGATCTTGTAGTCCTTGGGGTCCTTGACCGGCACGGTCTTCAGGTCCGGCACCGTGATCTGCGCCGCCTTGGTCGCCAGTGAGCCGTAGGTCGCCTTGCGCTTGGAGCCGGCATGGTGGACGACGCCGCTAGCGGTCGTGCACTCGGTCGCCGGAACGCCCCAACCCTGGGCCGCGGCCGCCACGAGCATCATCCGGGCCGCAGCGCCGACCCGGCGCAGCTCGTCCCAGTGCAGCGGCGTGGCCATGCTGCCGCCGGCGAACTGGCGGCCATAGGTGGCGAAGTCGTTCATCGCCTGCTCGGTACGCACCTGGCTCCAGTCGACGTCGAGTTCCTCGGCGATCAGCATCGGCAGCATCGTCTTGACGCCCTGCCCGACCTCCGGGTTCTTGGAGACGATGGTCACGCTGTTGTCGGGGGCGACCCGGACATAGGCGTTGAGCTTGCCCCCCGCACCGCCTGCCTCGGCCGCGCCGGCCTTGCCGGCGACCGTGAAGGACAACACCAGACCCGCGCCAGCGAGGACGTCACGGCGGCTGGCCGAAAGGAGTTGGGATCCGTCCGCCATGATCAGGCCTCCGTCTTCTGGCCAGAGGCCAGTTTGATGGCCGCGCGAATACGCGTGTAGGTCGCGCAGCGGCAGAGGTTGCCTGCCATCGCTTCGTCGATGTCGGCGTCCGTGGGCTTGGGCTTCTCGGCCAGCAGCGCCGTCGCCGACATGATCTGGCCGGCCTGGCAGTAGCCGCATTGGGCGACGTCGAGTTCGCTCCAGGCCTGCTGAACTTTCTTGCCCACGGCGCTGGCGCCGACACCTTCGATGGTGACGATCTTCGACTGCCCCAGCCCCTCGACCGGGATCGCACACGAGCGCATCGGCGCGCCGTCGATATGCACCGTGCACGCGCCGCACTGGGCGACGCCGCAGCCGTACTTGGGCCCCAGTATGCCGAGTGTGTCGCGAAGCACCCAGAGGAGCGGCGTGTCGCCGTCCACGTCCGCCGACAAGACCTTGCCGTTTACGTTGAGCTTGAAGGCCATGAAGCCGCCCTCCCTGTTTCTTGCGGAATCCTAAGGGTTGGTATGGCCACGCCGCAAGCGGAGTAAATCTGACAGCGTCCGGACGAGGCGGCCGGGCCACCTACCGAAAGCATAAACTCCAAGTAATAATGCACATGTACTTTCGGTAATATTCTTAAACCTTCGTCATTACTCCGGTTTAACACGACTAGGCAGCGATCATTGGAATATCCAACACCCATCGGCGGCCTACACAGGCCCCACGAATTGGGAGAATTCGAATGACCAAGTTCAGCGCCACCCTGGCCGGCGTAGCCACCATCGCCCTCGCGGCGGTCCCTATCCTGGCGCTGGCCTCAGGCGCGCAGGCCGCCCCGGTCGCAGTTAAGGTTTCGGACATCGACGTCGGGTCGGCCCGCCACGCGCACGCCCTGGAGCGCCGGGTGTCAAAGGCCGCCGCCGACTACTGCAGCGCCGCTACGGTCGGGCGCATCACCCTGGCCGCCCACCAAACCTGCCTGAAGGGCGCCCGCGCAGAGATCCAGGACAAGTTGGCCGTGCGTCAGGCGTTGACCGGCAAGCCCCAGGAGCTCGCGCAGCGCTAGCCCCCAAAGGCCAACGCGAGTAAGGCCCGCCCTTTTCGTGGCGGGCCTTTGCACGTCTGGTCCTAGCGGCCGCCGGCCGCCTGCATGATGCGGTCGGACGAGGGACGGCCATAGAGGCCATCGGCCGGCGTGACGGTGATCCGCATCTCTTCCCCGTAGAGGATCGCCGAGGGCCGCCGCCCTTCGACCAACTTCACCTTTTTCACCCGCGACAGCAGGCTGCGGCCATCGGGGCGGCGCGAGATGCGCACGACGGCCTCGGCCGTGACCGCCGCGGCGTCGGCGACCACCGCCGAAGACGCCGGCGAGGCGTCGGCCTCGAACGGAATCAGGCGCCGCGCAGCGCGGGTCGCACGGGCGCTTGCCTGGGCCAGTTTCTCAAGCAGGGCCTGCGGGCTCAGCGGCGCGAGCCGCAGGGCGCCGCCGGCGCCGGTGAGGGCCGCTGGGGACCCGCCCGGCCGATCAGCGGTGAACAGAGTCAGGCCGCCGAGGCGCGTCGCGCGCAACATCGGCTCACCCAGATCGTTCTTGTAGATCACGTCGCCGCGCGGCGCCGGATGCGGTCGCAGCGCCCAGATTTCGGGGCTGTCGTCGAACTTCATGTAGACGCGCGGCTGGCTGCGATCGAGGACGAAGCCATCGCCGTCCTCGCTGACATAGCGGGCGATCGGCGGGCTTGCCTGACGACCAGGGGCGGGACGATCTCCGAACAGACCCTCTCGCAGAGTCTGCGGTCCGGCCTGCGCGACCACCACCCAGCCAAGGTTTATCGCCGCGGCGAGAGCCACGGCGAGAAGCCCCAGGTACGCTGACGCCGGTCTTTCGCTCACCATCGAGCTAGGCAGATGCCCTTTGAGTGGGGCGCTTTTTGGACGCGCGCCAAGCTTAGCCGGCCATGTACTGGCCACCGTTCAGCGACAATGTCGACCCGGTGACATAGCCGGCATGCTCGCCGGCCAGGAACGCGACCATGTCGGCGATCTCTTCGCCCTTGCCGAGGCGTCCGACGGGTATCTGACCAATGATCGAGGCCAGCACGTTTTCAGGCACCGCCTGCACCATTTCGGTGTCGATGTATCCGGGGGCGATGCAGTTGACGGTCACGCCCTTGCGCGCGTTCTCGAGCGCCAGCGCCTTGGTGAAGCCGATGACCCCGGCCTTGGCCGCCGAATAGTTGGTCTGGCCCATCTGGCCCTTCTGGCCGTTGATCGACGAGATGTTGATCACCCGTCCCCAGCCCCGGTCCCGCATGCCCTCGATCACGTGGCGGGTCATATTGAAGACCGAGTCCATGTTGACCCGGATGACTTCGGACCACTGCTCGGGGGTCATCTTGTGGAAGACGCCGTCGCGGGTGATGCCGGCGTTGTTCACCAGCACCTCGATCGGTCCCAACTCGGCGGTGACCAGTTCGACCGCCCGGCCGCAGTCCTCGAAGCTGCCGACGTTACCCTTCACGACCATCACACCCAGTTCGGACGCGCAGGCCTGGGCGGCGGCCTCGTTGCCGGAATAGCCAGCCGCCACCTCGAACCCGTCGTTCTTCAGCCGCTCCACGATCGCCCGGCCGATCCCCCGGGTTCCCCCCGTCACGAACGCAACTCTGCCCATCGGGCTCGCCTCCCTCGCTTAAACAACCGGGCGCCGGTTGGTCCGGCGCTCCAGGAACGTCAGACTGACTCCACGCACATGGCAACGCCCATGCCGCCGCCGACGCACAGCGTCGCCAATCCCTTCTTGGCGCCCGAACGTTTCATTTCGTGCACAAGGGTGGTGAGAATGCGGGCGCCCGAGGCGCCGATCGGGTGGCCGATGGCGATCGCGCCGCCATTGACGTTCACCTTGGCCGGATCGAGGCCCAGGTCGCGCACCACGCAGATCGACTGCGCGGCGAACGCCTCGTTCGATTCGACCAGATCCAGGTCGGCCACGCTCCAGCCGGCCTTTTCCAGCGCCTTGCGGCTGGCAGGGATCGGGCCCGTGCCCATGATCTCCGGCTCGACCCCGGCATTGGCCCAGGAGGCGATGCGCGCCAGCGGCTTCAGGCCGCGCTTGGCGGCCTCCTCGGCGCTCATCAGCACCAGCGCGGCGGCGCCGTCGTTGAGGCCCGAGGCGTTAGCGGCGGTGACCGAGCCGTCCTTGGCGAAGGCCGGACGCAGGCCCGCCACGCTCTCCAGCGTCGCACCGTGGCGGATGTACTCGTCCTGATCGACGACGGTATCGCCCTTGCGGCCCTTGATGGTGACCGGCGCAATCTCGTCGACGAACTTGCCAGCCTTCTGAGCGGCCTCGGCCTTGTTCTGGCTGGCCACGGCGAACTTGTCCTGCTCCTCGCGGGTGATCTGCCAGCGGGCGGCGATGTTCTCGGCCGTCTGGCCCATGTGGTAGCCGTGGAAGGCGTCCCAGAGGCCGTCCTTGATCATGGTGTCGACCAGGGCCAAGTCGCCCATCTTCTGGCCCGAGCGCAACTGCTGGGCGTGAGGCGCTTGGCTCATGCTTTCCTGGCCGCCGGCGATGACGATGGCGGCCGAGCCGTCGGCGATCTGCTGGGCGCCCAGGGCGACCGCGCGCAGGCCCGAGCCGCAAAGCTGGTTGAGGCTCCAGGCCGGGCTTTCCACCGGGATGCCGGCGTTGACCGCCGCTTGGCGCGCGGGGCCCTGACCGGCGCCGGCCTGCAGCACCTGGCCCATGATCACCTCGCCGACATCGGCCGGGGCGATGCCCGCCCGCTCGACCGCGGCGGTGATCGCCACCTTGCCGAGCTCATGGGCGGGGAGGCTGGACAGCGCTCCATTGAACGATCCGACAGGGGTGCGGACGGCCGAGACGATGACGACGTCGCTCATGGGAGGGCTCCTCAGCTCATTTGAGGTTTTCATCTATCGATAAAGGGCGGAGCTTGGGCAAGGGCGCAAACCGACTCGCCTAATCGGCGCGGCACTTTCGGAACGCGCTCGCATCCGCGATACTGCGGTGCAAGAATGAGAATCCGCCGCCGGGGGCGGGCAGATGAAGGACTGTGGGATGGCTGACGCCCAGGGATCCGACGACGGCCGCGTCGTCATCAAGAAGTACGCCAACCGGCGGCTCTATAACACCGCCTCGTCCTCGTACGTCACGCTTGAGCACCTGTCCGACATGGTGAAACAGGGCGTGGACTTCGTCGTCTACGACGCCAAGACCAACGAGGACATCACCCGCACCGTCCTTACGCAGATCATCTTCGAGGAAGAGAGCCGCGAGGGGCAGAATTTGTTGCCCATCCAGTTCCTGCGCCAGCTGATCGGGTTCTACGGCAACTCGATGCAGGCTTTCCTGCCGAGCTATTTGGAGCTGTCGCTCGCGACGTTCGCCGAGCAGCAGGAGCGCATGCGCGCCCAGTTCGCCAGCATCGGCCAAGGGTCGGGACTCGGCTCGGGATTGGGCGGGGCCTACGAGGACCAGATCCGCCAGAACCTGGCCATGTTCGACCGGGCGATGAAGATGTTCTCGCCCTTCGCCTACACCCGCCCGCAGGACGAACCCGCGCCTGCCGCCAAACCCGCCGCGGCCGCGCCGCCGGCGTCCGACGAGACGCTCGACGCCCTGAAGAAACAAATGGCCGAGATGCAGGCGCAGATCGAAAAGCTCGCCAAACGCTAGCTTAACCCCCGGTCGGCTAGGCTCAGGGCATGACTTCCCCCATCGATCCCATCCGCAGGCCGAACGCGCCGCGGCGCGTCAAGCGCTCCGACAACGCCGCGCGGGGCGAATCGACGGATCGCAGCGTGCCGGCGGTCTACGAGCCGCCGCCGCCTCCCGCGCCGTCCGGCGTAGCCGCGCAACCGGAAGCGGCCTTCGCCGCCCACATGCTCGGCCAGGACGGTCAGAGGCGCGGCCTGCGCGGCGGCAAGGAAACCCTCGACAGCGCCCGAACGCTCTACAACAAGATCGAGTACTCGGGCTCGGCCGACCGCCGCTCGCCCAAGGGCCGCACGGCCAAGACCGAGGTCTAGCGCCCCTTCAGCCGGGCGATCTCGGCTTCCAGCGCCGCCACCTTCTTTTCCAGCGCCAGCAGGCGGCCGGTCAGGTCGCCCTGCCCGGGCACGGGCGTCGATATTCCCGCACGGTCGGCGATCTCGGCGGCCGGCACGCCCAGCAGGTCGGCGAAAATGCCTACCTCCTCGGCTGAAAGTTCCCGCTGGTCCTTGAACGCCAGGGCCAGCTCGGCCTCGCTCATGCCGGCCGCCGCCGCGAGAATGCGTTGATTGAGCTCGCGTTCGGCGAGCTTTTCCTCGAACCACTGGCGATCGAAGAACAGCGCCATCAGCCGCGCCCGGCTTGGCGCCGGTCTTGCTTAACCGGGAGTGAATCCATCGCCGACGGGACTCCCATGTTCGCCATCGCCACCCGCTTCTTCGATCTGGCCGTCGTCACCCTGATCTTCTCCGCCCTGACCTGAGGCCTAGTAGTCGCCCTGGCCGAAGTCGACGTCGCGGCGCGCCGAGACGATGGTGACGATGAACCCGGCCAGCACGTCCAACAGCACCATCACGGTCAGTAGAAAGAAGGCCGAGGTCGCGAAAGCCGGCGCCAGCAGGAACTCTACCAGGCAGCCGACAAACAGCAGCATCGAGAGCGCGTGATTGACGATCGCCGTCCGCCGGCTGGTCGTCGACTTGAGCAGCTCGATGAACAGCACGATCAGGCCGGCCAGCAGCAGCAGATCGCCTAGCGTCACCGGCCATTCGGCCGCCGAGTTCATCGCGATCGTGAACAGCGGCTCGGTCATCCGGATGGTCGCTTCCTGCGAGCCGAAGCCGCCAGCCAGGGTCAGCACGACGATGTTGTAGGCGAGCACGGGCAGGGCCAGCAGCGGCACGGCGGCGAACATCGAAACCCCTCCCCCTTCGGGATCGAGCAGGAGCTTCCGCTGCTTCTCCAGGCGCGACAAGCGCTCGGCCTCAGAGCTCTTCCACGCGGCCGGGCAGCCGCGAGCGAGACTGCAGCCACATCACGCCGAACAGATCCGAGAGCGAGGCCCAGAGTCGGCCGAGGTTCGTGTACTTCGACTGACCGGTCTGGCGATGGCGATGGTTCACAGGGCGGAACGACACCTGATAGCCCTCGCGCAGCATCAGCGCCGGCAGGTAGCGGTGGATGTGATCGAAGTAAGGCAAGCGCAGAAAGGCCTCGCGCCGGAACGCCTTGAGCCCGCAGCCGGTGTCGTTGGCGGTGTCCTTGAGCAGCTTCTTGCGCACGCCGTTGCCGAAGCGCGAGGCGAACTTCTTGGCGGCGCTGTCCTGGCGCTTGACCCGCTCGCCGCCGACCAGGACCAGATCGGCGGGGCCAGCATTTAGCGCGTCGACCAGACCCGGGCCGTCGGCCGGGTCGTTCTGGCCGTCTCCGTCCAGGGTCACGATCACGTCGCCGCGCGCCGCCAGGATGCCCGTGCGGATCGAGCGACTCTGTCCGGAGTTGCTCGTGTGGCTCAGCAACCGCAGTTGCGGGATCTCGGCCTTCAGCGCGCTCAGCGCAGCGCGCGTGCCGTCGCGGCTCTTGTCGTCGACGAAGATCATTTCATAGTCGCGGCCGGCGAAGGCGGCGGCGATCTCACGTGCGAGATCCGGCGCCGCGCCTTCCTCGTCGAAAACGGGGACGACCACGGAAATGTCGGGCGTTGATTTGGCCATGGCCCCTCATAGCGGAAAAATCGCCGCGCGGATGCTATCAACGCTGCCATGAGTCTACAGGCCTATCTGGACCGATTCAGCGAGGGCTGGCGTGCGCCGGCCTTCGCCGCCCTGATCGCCATGCTCGCCGGCCTGCCCGGCGTCTTCGCCATGCCCCCGCTGGACCGCGACGAGAGCCGGTTCGCCCAGGCCACGGCGCAGATGCTGGAGACCGGCGACTTTGTCGTCATCCAGTTCCAGGACCAGCCACGGTTCAAGAAGCCGGTCGGAATCCACTGGATGCAGGCGGCCAGCGTGGCGCTGACCTCCGAGGTCGAGGACCGCGACATCTGGGCCTATCGGCTCCCCTCATTGCTCGGCGCGATGTTGGCCGCGGCCGCCTGCGCCTGGGGCGCCTCGGTGTTCTTCGGCGGGCCGACCGGTCTGCTGGCCGGCGCGATCCTCGGATCGACCTTCCTGCTCTCGACCGAGGCCTTCATCGCCAAGACCGATGCGGTGCTAGCTGGGACTACCACCCTGGCGTTGGCCGCTTTGGCCCGGATCTACGCCGCCTCACGCGACGGACCGCCGGCGGGGCGGATCACGCGGTTGCTGTTCTGGCTCGGCCTTTCCCTGTCGATGCTGGTCAAGGGGCCGGTGGGGCTTATGGTCGTCACCCTGACAGCGCTGTCGCTGTGGGCCTGGGACCGCAAGGGCGCCTGGCTGAAGGGGCTGGGCTGGAGCTGGGGCCTGATCCTGATGGCCGCCATAGTTGGTCCGTGGGCCGCGGCCGTGACAGTCGCCACCGACGGCGGCTTCTGGACCACCGCTTTCGGCGCCGATTTCGCGCCCAAGCTGGTCGGGGGCCAGGAAAGCCACGGCGCCCCGCCCGGCTATCACACCCTGCTGACCCCGCTGCTGATCTTCCCGGGCGCGCTGCTGCTGCCGGCGGCTCTGGCGCTTGGCTGGCGGGCGCGCAAGGAGCCAGGCGTGCGCTTCGCGCTGTGCTGGCTGATCCCGGCCTTCATCGTGTTCGAGGCCACCCCAACCAAGCTCGTTCACTACACGCTGCCGACCTACGGCGCGTTCGCCTGGCTGATGGCCGCGGCGGTGATGCGCCCGCCGGTCGGAAAGGTCGCCAAGTGGATCGGCGTCGTGCTGTCGGCCCTGGTCGGCGTCGTGTTCGCCGCGGCCATCTTTTACCTCTACGGCGAGTACGGCGATCCGAGCGACCTGCCGGCGACGATCGCCACGGCGCTGCTGCTGGCCTCCGCCGGCCTGAGTGGCGCCTATCTGCTCCGGCGAGGAGAGGCCCTGAAGGCCATCGTCGGGGCCGGCGCCCTGACCATCCTCGGCCACGGCGCCTTCGCGGCCGCCTTCGCCCCGCGCCTGGAGCCGCTGTGGCTGTCTCAGCGAACCGAGAAGGTGCTGGAACAGGCTCGCCTGCTGCCGCGGCAAGGCTTCACGCCCGCGCCGGTCGCGGTCGCCGGCTACGCCGAACCCAGCCTGGTGTTCGCGCTCGGCACGCCGACCGACCTCGGCGACGTTCCCGAGGCCATCGAGGCCATCGCCGACCAGCGGCCCGCGGTGGTCGAGGGCCGCGAACAGGGTGCCTTCGAGGCCGAGCTCAAGGCCCGCGGCCTGAAAGTCCGCGAGATCGGCAAGGTCGGCGGCCTCAACTACTCCAACGGCGACGAAACGACTTTACGCATCTACGCCCCAGCCCCATCTGAGTCCCCATGAGCCGGTTCATCGAAATCGTCGAAGTCGGTCCGCGCGACGGGCTGCAGAACGAGAAGTCCATCCTTGAGGTCGATCAGAAGCTCGACTTCATCCGCCGGCTGCAAGCGGCCGGCGCCAAGCGGATGGAGGTCGTGTCCTTCGTCAATCCAAACCGCGTGCCGCAGATGGCGGGCGCTGAGGAGATCATGGCCTCCCTGCCCGCGGGGTCGGGTCTCTCACGCATCGGCCTGGTGCTGAACATGCGCGGCTGGGAGCGTGCGGTGGCGACCGGTTGCGACGAGGCAAATGTCGTCGTGTGTTCATCCGACGGCTTCGGGATCCGCAACCAGGGCGCCAACGTCGCCGAGCAGATCGAGGCGATGCACGCCATCGCCGCGCGCCAAAAGACCGAAGGGGGCCCTCCGATCTCGGTGACTTTCTCGACCGCGTTCGGCTGTCCGTTCGACGGCGAGGTGCCGCAGGACCGCGTAGTCTGGCTGGCGCGCGAGGCGGCGGACGCCAAGGTCGACGAGATCGCCCTGGCCGACACCATCGGCGTCGCCGACCCCTGGATGGTCCGCGACCGGGTCGAGGCGGTGAAAAAGGTTATCGGCGACATCCCGCTGCGGCTGCATTTCCACGACACCCGCAACACGGGCCTCGCCAACGCCTTCGCCGGGGTTGAGGCGGGGGTCGACATCCTGGACGCCAGCTGCGGCGGCCTGGGAGGCTGCCCCTTCGCGCCGGCCGCGACCGGCAACATCGGAACCGAGGATCTGGTCTACATGCTGGAGCGGGCCGGGTTCGAGACCGGTTACGACATCGGCGCGCTGATCGAGACGGCCAAGTGGATGTCGGGTCTGCTGGACAAGCCGATCGCCGCCTCCGTCAGCCGGGCGGGCGTGTTTCCGGCCTAGGCCGTGCGGCCGCGGATCCGCCACATCACCGGGCGGGCGATGGCGGTGCAGACGATGATCGGGGACAGGATCAAGGCGAGCACGCGCTCGCCGAAGCTCTCGGCACGTTTGCGGAAGTAACGGGCGAGGCCGACGCCCTTGTGGAACTCGACGCGCAGCGGACTGGCGTGGCTCGTATGGCCAAGATGAATCACCTCGGCCTTGGGCTGGAACAGCACCTCGCCGCCGGTCTGGCGCACGCGCCAGCAGAGGTCGACGTCCTCGACGTGCAGGAAATAGCCCTCGTCGAAGCCCTGGACGGTGTCGAAGTCCTCGCGGCGCATGCAGAAGCAGGCGCCTGAGATGGTCGGTACGGCGATCACGGCTTCCGGCGCGGCCTCGGCTTCCCAATGCACCTCGTAGCGGCGCCAGGCGGGGATCTTCCGCGACAGATGGCTTAGGCTCATCAGCGCGCTGACCGGGGTGATGTCGCCGCGGCGCGCGCCGCGCTGTTCGGTCCGGTCGGCGTTGAGCACCCGGCCGCCGACCAGGGTCGGGACCGGACGGCCGTCGATGGCCCGAACGAGCTCGGCGATGCAGCCGGGCTGCAGAAAGGCGTCAGGATTGAGGAAGACGATGGTGTCGCCGGCTGCGCCGCGAGCGCCGAGATTGGCGCCGCGGGCGAAGCCGACGTTGCCATGGCCGGTGATCAGCCGCACGCGCTTGTCGCTTTCGGACAGGCGCTTCAGGCGCGCCGCCTCCATGCGGGTCGAACCGTTGTCCACGATCACGAGCTCGTCGACCAGCGGGTCGGCGAGCACGCATTCAATGCTCTGCTGCAGCGCCTCGCCGGTCATGTAGACGACCATGACGACGGACACTTTGCGGTGCGGCTTCAGGAAGTCCTGAGTCGGCGCGGGTTCGTAAGCAACGATCGGTGCGGCGATGCCGTTCATCCAGCCTCCCAAACCCCGACCGCGCCCTGCTCCGGCGAAGCACCCCGAAGCACAGCCTGACGTGCAACATCCGGCGGACTCGCCTCTAAGGCAAGTTTATTGACCGCCTCATCCAGCGAAAGAATGGACTGTCCGTCTGAGCCCAAGCGCCTCAAGGCGACCTTGCCTTCCTCAGCTTCTCGCCGGCCGACCACCGCGATGATCGGAGCCTTCGCGAGACTGTGTTCACGGATCTTGTAGTTGATTTTTTCGTTCCGCAGATCCGTATCAACCCGGAGACCGGCGGCGCTCAATTCTTGAGCCACCCTCAAGGCATAATCATCGGCGTCTGACGTAATTGTGGCGACAACCACCTGCGTCGGCGCCAGCCACAGCGGGAACGCGCCTGCATAGTTTTCGATCACCACGCCGATGAAACGCTCCATCGAGCCGCAGATCGCGCGGTGCAGCATGACCGGGCGCTGCTTGGAGCCGTCCTCAACCACGTACTCGGCGTCGAGCCGTTCGGGCAGCACGAAATCGAGCTGCAGCGTGCCGCACTGCCACGTCCGGCCGATGGCGTCGGACAGGTGGAACTCGAGCTTCGGACCGTAGAAGGCGCCTTCGCCTGGCAACCGCTCGACCCCCATGTTCACCGCCTGGCGGGCGGCGCGATCGAGCTTGTCCTCGGCGACGTCCCAGACCTCGTCGGTGCCGGCGCGCAGATCCGGACGCAAGGCGAGCTTCACGCTGTGCAGCTCCAGGCCGAAGTCGGCGTAGACCGAGTTGAGCAGGCGCACGAACTTCGTCGTCTCCTCTTCGATCTGGTCCTCGCGGCAGAAGATGTGGGCGTCGTCCTGGGTGAAAGCCCGCAGGCGCATAATCCCGTGGAGGGCGCCGGACGGCTCGAAGCGGTGGCAGGCCCCGAACTCGGCCATGCGCAGCGGCAGGTCGCGATAGGACTTCTGGCCGAAGTTGAAGATCTGGACGTGGCCTGGGCAGTTCATCGGCTTGACGGCCAGCTCTTCGCCTTCCGTCGTTTCGCACGTGAACATGTTCGCGCCGAACTTCTCCCAGTGACCGGACTTCTCCCAGAGGGCCCGGTCCATGATCTGGGGCGCCTTGACCTCGACATAGCCGTCGCTGTCTAGGCGGCGGCGCATATAGGCCTCGACCGTGCGGTAGAGCGTCCAGCCCTTGGGGTGCCAGAAGATCATGCCCTTGGCCTCTTCCTGCAGGTGGAAGAGGTCCATGGCGCGGCCGATCTTGCGGTGGTCGCGGCGTTCGGCTTCCTCAAGGCGCTTCAAGTGCGCTTCCAGGTCGGCCTCGCTGGCCCAGGCCGTGCCGTAGATGCGCTGCAGCTGGGCGTTGCGATGGTCGCCGCGCCAGTAGGCGCCGGCCAGCTTCATCAGCTTGAAGGCCTTGCCCACCGACTTGGTCGACGGCAGGTGCGGCCCGAGGCACAGGTCCTTCCAGTTCCCTTGGCGATAGACGGTGATCGTCTCGCCTTCCGGCAGGTCGGAGATGATCTCGGCCTTGTAGGCCTCGCCGATCGACTTGAAGTGTTCGATCGCCTCGGCGCGGTCCCAGACCTCGCGGACGATCTTCTCGTCGCGGTCGACGATCTCCTTCATGCGCTGTTCGATCGTCGCCAGGTCGTCCAGGCTGAACGGCGTGTCGCGCGCGAAGTCGTAGTAGAAGCCGTCGTCGATGGCCGGGCCGATCGTGACCTGGGTGCCGGGGAACAGCTCCTGCACCGCCTCGGCCATGATGTGGCTGGCGTCGTGGCGGATGGTCTCGAGGCTCTCGGGGCTCTCGCGCGTGAGGATCTCGAAGGCGCCGCCCTTTTCGAGCGGGCGGTCGAGGTCGCGCAGCTCGCCGTCGAGCTTCACGAGCACGGCCTTCTTCTCCAGCGACTTGGCGATGGAGGCGGCGACGTCACGTCCCGTCACGCCGTCGTCGAACTGGCGCTGGGAACCATCGGGGAAAATCAGGTCGATCATGTCTCACATGTCCATGTCCGCGAGGCCGGCCCATTTCCATCCGGGGCCTTGTCGCGCGGTTGGGGGACCGGGTCGTAGCCCGAAGCTCCCCAGGGGTGACAGCGGCACAACCGCCGGGTCGCAAGCCAGGAGCCGCGAACGGGGCCGTGCAGGATCAGGGCCTGGGCCGCGTACTCCGAACAGGTCGGAAGAAACCGGCACTGGCGCCCGATCAGGGGCGAAAGCGTCAGCTTGTAGGCGCGCAAGGCGCCACGGACGCAGGTCTCGTAGAGGTTCATGCCGGCTCGCGGACGTGCGATTCAGCCGCAGCGATTACGCTGGGCGGCCTTGAGGATCAAGCCGCGCCGGCGCGGCTAGTTCGTTCCACGGCGCGGCGGACAGCCTCGGCCGCGGCCTCGAACGCCAGAAGCGTGGAGGCGTGGCGGGCGGGATAGTCTTTCACCGGGGCCAGCATGGAGAGATCCGAAAAACGTCCTTGGGGCGCATCTGCGCCTTGCTTGAGCATAGCACGGAACTGATCCCGGGCCATCTCGATCTCCGACAGGCTCGCCCCGAGCACGCTGGCGCCGAGCACCGCGGCCGAGGCCTGACCCAACGCGCAGGCCTTCACGTCCTGGGCGAACTGGGCGACGCGGTCGCCCTCCACCGTCACGTCGACCACCACCCGGCTGCCGCAAAGCTTGGCGACCTTTTCCGAGCTGGCGTCCGGCGCAGGCAGCCGGCCGAGATGCGGCATGTTCGCCGCAAGCTTCAGCAGCTTGGCCGAGTAGAGATCGTCGATCATGGCTCAGATGTAGGCGCTCCGCCTTCGGCGCGCCATTGCGCCTCGGCGCGCGCCTTCAGCGCTTCGCTCATGGCCTGGAAGCCGCGGTAGATCTTACGGCCCATGCGGCGCGCGACCGTCGGGCCCAGCAGCCCGCCGATCAGTTCGCCGTTGGAGAAGATCGTGCTGGCAGTGTCGAGCTTCTCAAGCTCCAGGAAGCGGATGTTGGAGACCAGTCCGCCCAACATCTTCAGCCGCCAGTGGATCTGGTCGTGCGGCACCCATTCGTACACCACCGGCTGGATCACCCGCGGCGCCTCGCCCTCCAGGGCCAGGGTCAGGGTGAGCTGGCCGCCGGTGCGAACCGCCCCCTCGGCCTTGGTGTAGAGCGGGTTCCACTCGTGCCAGCGCTCGACGTCGTAGAGGATCTCCCAGATCGTCTCGACCGGGGCCTGGATGCCGATGCGGTGTTCGACCCGCACGCCAGGCGGCCCGGCCGAGGCGGCAGGCTTGAACTTCAGGCCCTTGCCGGGCGTGAACATGTTGTTTTGCGTCTTCGGGCCCAGACCCATCAGCCGGATTCCCTGATCCGCCAGGTCGCGCCGGTCGGACCGTCCATCACTTCGATGTTCAACGCGGTGAGCTCGTCGCGGATGCGGTCGGCGGCGGCCCAGTCCTTGGCGGCGCGGGCTTCGATACGCTGAGCGATCAGGCCGTCGACCCTTTCGCGCAGGTCGTCGGTGACGCCGGCCTGGAACCAGTCCTCCGGATCGCCGAACAGGAATCCCAGCAGATTGGCGGCGGCCAGCAGCTCGCCCTTGGCCTGACCGCGGCCCTTGCCGGTGGCCGTCTCCAGCTTGGTGGCCATGGCGAACAGCTCTGCAAAGGCGGCCGGTGTGTTGAGGTCGTCCTCCAGCGCGGCCAGGAAGGCGGCGGGCGGAGGAACATCCTCGGCCTCGACCTCGCTGGCGCGGCGCAGGGCGCCATACAGCCGGTCGAGCGCCTTCTTGGACTGCTCGATGAGCTCGCCGGTCCATTCCAGCGGCGCGCGGTAGTGGCCGACCAGCAGCGCCCAGCGGAGCGCCTCGCCGGGCGCCTGCTGAATAAGGTCGTGCACCAGGGCGACATTGCCGAGGCTCTTGGACATCTTCTCGGCCGCCATGTTCAGGAAGCCGTTGTGCATCCAGTAGTTGGCGTATCCGACCTCGTGATCGTGGCCGGCGCAGACGCCCTGGGCCATCTCGTTCTCATGGTGCGGGAACAGGAGGTCGATGCCGCCGCCGTGGATGTCGATCGGCAGGCCCAGCGTCTTCTCGATCATCGCCGAGCATTCGATGTGCCAGCCGGGACGGCCGGGGCCCCAGGGGCTTTCCCAGACCGGCTCGTTCGCCTTCGACGGCTTCCAGAGCACGAAGTCGGCCGGATGCTGCTTGTACGGCGCGACGTCGACGCGGGCGCCGGCGACCATCTCGTCCATTGGCTGGCGCGAGAGCTTCCCGTAGTCGGCGTATGCCTGGGTGTTGAACAGGACGTGGCCTTCGGCCGCATAGGCCGAGCCGTTGGCCACCAGCTTGCCAATCATGGCGATGATCTCGGCCATGGTCTGGGTGGCGCGCGGCTGATGGGTCGGCCGCAACGCGCCCAGGGTGGCCATGTCGTCGTTGTAGATCGCCAGGTAGCGGTCGGTGATCACGTCGATGGCGACCCCTTCCTCGGCGGCCTTCTTGTTGATCTTGTCGTCCACGTCGGTGACGTTCGCCGCATAAATCACGGCGTTTTCGCCGTAGGCGTGGCGGAGCAGGCGGAACAGCACGTCGAAGATGACGACCGGCCGGGCGTTGCCGATATGGGCGTAGTTGTAGACCGTCGGCCCGCAGACATACATCGTCACCCGGTTCGGATCCTTGGGGACGAAGGGCCGCTTTTCGCGGGCCATGGTGTCGTAGAGCGAGAGGGCCATAGGGTCCTTCATGAAAAGGCGCGTCAGTATTTGAGAAAAACTGACGCTGGGTAACAGTTGCCCGCCAAGGGGTTGGCCCCATATACATTCGGTCCGGCCGCGAGGCCACGGTTCCGTCCGTGGTCGCGCACACGGCCGACATCAGGGGTGGCACGCGTCATTTCCGGGACCTTCGTCCCGGCGCAACTCAGGCCCCGGAAAGAAACCGCTGACACATGGACGCTCCCAGTCGCGACCGAACCCTGATCGGCACGCCCGGTCTTGATCTTGAAGCCGTGAAGCGCCCGTCGCGCGAAGAGGCTATGGAAGCTGTGCGCACGCTGATCGCGTGGGCCGGCGACGATCCGCGCCGCGAAGGCGTGATCGACACCCCCAAGCGTGTGGTCGACGCCTACGCCGAATGGTTCGAGGGCTATCAGCTCGACCCGGCCAAGGAACTGTCGCGCACCTTCGAGGACGTGCAGGGCTATGACGACATCGTCATGCTGCGCGACATCGAGGTCGAGAGCCACTGCGAGCACCACATGGCTCCGTTCCTCGGCAAGGCCTACGTGGCCTACATGCCGACCAACCGGGTCGTCGGGATCTCCAAGCTGGCCAAGGTCGTGGAAATCTACGCCCGCCGCCTGCAGACCCAAGAAACCATGACTCAGCAGATCGCCGACGCGATCACCGACAGCCTGCGTCCGGCCGGCGTCGCGATCCTGATCGACGCGGCCCACCAGTGCATGACCACCCGCGGCGTGCACCACCGCCACGTCTCGACGATCACCACCCAGTTCACGGGGGTGTTCAAGACCGACGCGACCCTGCGTCAGCGCTTCCTCGACTTCGTCAACAAGCGCTAGGCCCTTGCGACCCGTCGGGCCTTCCTTGCGAAGGTCCGACGTCCGCGCGCAGGCCGGCGAATTAGGCCACATGCGCCCATGACCGAGACCACCTTTCCCACTGCCCCGTCCAAAGACGCGCTCGAGCGTGGCGCGGTCCTGAGCCCCAGGTTCGACGCAAGCGGCCTGATGGCCGTCGTCGCGACCCATGCGGAGACCGGCGAGGTGCTGATGTTCGCGCATATGAACGCCGAGGCCCTGGCCCGGACGCTGGAGCTGGGCGAGGCGGTCTATTTCAGCCGGTCACGCAACGAGATCTGGCATAAGGGCGCGACCAGCGGCCAGATCCAGAAGATCGTCGAGATGCGGGTCGACTGCGACCAGGACTGCCTCTGGATCAAGGTGCTGCCGCAGGGCGACGGCGGCGCTTGCCACGTCGGCTTCCGCTCGTGCTTCTATCGCGTCGTCGAGGACGGCAGGCTGGTCGAGCGGCCGTGAGCCCGCTGGAGGCCCTCGCCGCCCATCCGGCGCCGCCGCGGGCCTAGACTTCGGTCAGACCTGAAACGCGATGGGCCTCCGGCGTCACCCGGAAGGTCTTCAGCACCCTCGTCTCGAAGGTCTTGGAGGCGACCGTCGAGACGGTCACCAGTTCGGCCTTGGCGTCCTCATGCGTCAGGGTCAGCAGCAGGAAGCCCTTCATCGACTGCTCGGAGAACACCACCTCCTTGTTGGCGGTCGCGAACATCTCGCCGACCGAGAAGCCCTTGATCGTGTCGTTGGCGCCGGGGCTGGTGATCGCGGTGGCCCCGAACTCGGCGGCGACGCGATTGCCGGCGTCGTCATAGAGCTCGTTGGCCCAGAAGGCGTGGCTGTCGCCGGCCAGCACGATGGCGCGCGCGCCGGCGCTCTTGATGGCGTCGTAGAGCCGCTCGCGCTCGGCGGGATAGCCGTCCCACATGTCGAGGCCGTAGGGCAGGTTAAGCTGGGCCAGCTGCTCCATCCGCGCCAGGCGCTTGCGCGAGCCTTCGCCCTGCGCGGCCAGGACCTCGGCGAGCTTGGCCTCGCCCAGGTGCTTGCTGAGGCTGGGGACCGGCAGGCGGGCCATGACCACCTCGTTGCCGAGCACCTGCCAGACGCGGCCGGCCTTGACCGAGTCCTTCAGGCCGGCGGCGAGCCAGGCCTGCTGGGTCGGGCCCATCATCTTGCGGGCCGGGTCGTCGAGCTTGGCGCGGAAGGCGGCGACCTCGGCCGGGCCGCCGGGGGCCGGCAGGTCGCGCTCGTAGTTCAGCTGCTGGTCGCGGGCGGTGAGCCGGGTCTCGAGCATGAACAGGCTCATCAGATCGCCGAACTGGAAGGCCCGGTTGATCGCCGCGCCGCCGCCCTGCGGCTCGCGGATCGGCATCCACTCGTAATAGGCCTTGATGGCGCGGGCCTTGCGCGCGTTCCAGTCGCCTTCCTTGTCGGGCTGGTGGTTCTGGGCGCCGGACATGAAGCTGTCGTTGGCGGTCTCGTGGTCGTCCCAGACCACGATCCACGGCGCGCGGGCGTGGGCGGCCTGCAGCTGCGGGTCGGATTTGTACTGCGCGTGGCGGCGGCGATAGTCGGCGAGCGAGAGGATCTCGTGCGGCGGATCATGCGGCCGCTCGGCGGCGACGGGCGAGGTCATCCCGTAGGAGTCCGGGCCGCCGTACTCGTAGATGTAGTCGCCCAGGTGCAGCACCGCGTCGACCCGCGGCAGGTCGGCGATGGCCTGGTAGGCGTTGAAGTATCCGTTCGGATAGAGCGAGCAGGAGGCGACGGCCAGCACCACGTCCTTGGTCGCGCCGCTGGGCAGGGTGGCGGTGCGGCCGATCGGCGAGGCGACGCCGTTGGCGGTGAACTCGAAGCTGTAGGCGCGGCCGGCGTCGAGGCCGCCGACGTCGACCTTGACGGTCCAGTCGCGCCCCGGACCGGTGATCCCCTGGCCCGACTTGGCGCCGCCGGCGCGGCGGTCGAGGGGGTTAAGCTTCCAGCTGTAGGCGATCTCGCCGGCGGCAGGGTCGGCCGGCGTGATCCGGGTCCAGAGTATGACGCGGTCGGCCAGCGGATCGCCTGAGGCGACGCCGTGGTCGAACGAAACCGCGCCCGTGTAGCGGGAGCCGCCCTGAGCCGCCGCCGGACCGGCGGCGCCGATGCCCAGCAGGGCCAGCGCCCGGCGTCTGTCGATCCGCATGAAATCCCCCTCGCACTCGATGGCCGAGCTTGAGGCATAGCCGAGAAGGATGACGGTCACATGTCCAGCGCGCGCCCCGCTCGTCCGGGGGAAGGCCGGGACCACCCACACGCCGCGCGACCGGGCCGCTGCGGCGCGGAGAGCCCCCAGACCCTCCAGGCGGTCCCGACCCTCGCCGGGACGGGCGTTCGACGCGGAGGCGGCGGCCGCCGCAGCGGGGGCCGCCGCCTCCGGTCATGGTGATCCGGCTATGGTGGGGACCGTGGGATCACCGCAGGGCCCGCGGCGCGATGGAGAGACCGGCCGGGCCCTGACTACTGGCCGACGCGCGCGCCGGCTCCGCCTTCATCAGCTCCGCCGTGGCCGGCGTCGTCAGGGCGATGACCCCGGCGGCGATGAAGGAGGCGATCGAGAATCCGAGGGTCAGATAGGCCATGGCTGTGCTCCTCCGCCGACGTCTCGGGGCCGCGTTCGTGGTTGCCCCGAAATCTAGAAGAACGTCGTTCGACGAGCAGTTGCAGCGACCTGCGACGGCCTGCGCAGCCACGTGCAACCGTTGCATTCCAAGGCGCAACCGTTGCATGCAGGGTTGCATTCCGTGAGGGCTATGGAATCATTGAGGTTCCATGCACGCCGCTACGCCGTTTTCAGAGAAGCTGGATCTGGTGCTGAAGGCGCTCTCGATGAGCCGGGGGCGACTTGCAGCCGAACTCGGCGTGGATAAGTCGCTGGTCGGGCGCTGGGCGTCCGGGGCGGTGACGCCCTCGGCGCACAATCTGGAGAACCTGACCCGGCTGGTGGCCCAGCGTCGCCCTGGCTTCACCATGCTCGACTGGGACCGGAGCCTCGAGGGGCTGGCGCAGGTGTTCGGGGTCGAGCCGGCCTCGCCGCGCGCGCGCCGGCCGCGGGTCGACGGCCCGGCCGTCGAGGGCCTGCCGCTGCCGGGCCTCGACATGGTGCGGATGGTCACCGAGCGGCGCGGGGCGACCTATGAGGGGTTCTGGCGCAGCACCCGCCCCTCGATCGCGATGCCGGGCGAGATTTTTCACGACTACGGGATGATCCGGCGCGGCCCCGACGGCCTGCTGCGCTTCCAGATGGGCGGGTCGGGCCTGCTGTTCGACGGCTGGCTGATGCCGGTCGAGGGCCAGGTGTTCGCGATCCTGTTCGACACGGTCGGGCAGACGCCGGTGTTCCTGGTGTTCAACGGGGTCTCGCTGCACAAGGCGGTGCAGTTGGACGGGCTGATCCTGGCGGCCGCGCTGAATGCGGCGCGCACGCCTTCGGCCTATCCGGTGGTGCTGGAGCGGATCGGGGACTTGACCGGCGACCCGGAAACCGACGACGAACGCTGCGCCGAGCTCCTGAAGCTCGACACGGCCGCCACCGAGGACACCGCGCCGCAAGCCATGCGCAAGCACCTGATCCGCGACATCGGCCCGGCCGCGGCCGCCGCCGGCACGGGCGAGCTGTTCCTGCTGTCGACCTGGGCCAACAGCCTGTCGAAGGGCTTGTCGTCCGGCGGACACCTGCAGGGGTGAGCCAGACCGACTTCGAGGACGACGACCTCGCCGCTGAAGCCCCCGCCGCCGAGGGTATGGCCGCGCGCATCGTCACGATCGAGCCGAGCGCGGCCGGCGGGCGGCTGGACAAGACCCTGGCCGAGCACCTGCCGGACCTGTCGCGCGGCCGCATCCAGGCGCTGATGGCCCAGGGCCTGGTCAGTCGCAACGGCGCGGCGCTGTCCGACGCCTCGGCCAAGGCCAAGCCCGGCGAATACCAGCTGCTGATCCCGCCCCCGGCTCCGGCCGAGCCGGAGCCGGAAGACATTCCGCTGTCGATCCTGTTCGAAGACAAGCATCTGATCGTCATCGACAAGCCGGCCGGCATGGCCGTGCACCCGGCCCCCGGCAGCGAGACCGGCACCCTGGTCAATGCGCTGCTGCACCATTGCGGCGCCAGCCTCTCGGGCATCGGCGGGGTAGCGCGGCCGGGCATTGTCCACCGGCTCGACAAGGACACCTCCGGCGTGATGGTGGCGGCCAAGTCGGACGCCGCCCACCAGGGTCTTTCGAAGCTGTTCGCGACGCACGATATCGACAGGGTCTACGTCGCCCTGGTCCGCGGCGCGCCCAATCCGGAGCGCGGGACCATCGAGACGCGGCTCGGCCGATCGCCCCACGACCGCAAAAAGATCGCCGTGTTGAAGAACGGCGGCCGTGAGGCGATCACGCACTATCGCACCGAGGCCGTCTATGGCGGCGACGGCGGCAAGCCGCTGGCGGCCCGCATCGCCTGCACCCTGGAGACGGGGCGCACGCACCAGATCCGCGTACACATGACCTCGAAGGGCACGCCTTGCCTGGGCGATCCGGTCTACGGCTCGGGTCCGCCGGCCGCCGCGGTGCGCGAGGCGATCAGGGACGCCGGCCTGAAGCGCCAAGCCCTGCACGCCGCGGTGCTCGGGTTCGTCCATCCCGTCACCGGCCAAGCCGTGAGATTCGAAAGCCCCCTGCCCGCCGATATGGCGCAACTGCAAGCTAACCTGACAGCTTTGTAAGAAAGCTTGTGCCTGTTGCGCCTTGATGGCGCCCACATCGGCCTGTACTAATACCTGACTAGAGCAGTCGGACTTCCGGGCCGCCGGTTTCTCCCAAACCGGGCCCTTACGCCCAGGGCAACCAATACCTATCTAGATGGTTGGAGGGGGCGGACGGTTTCGCGCGCGCGGCGTGCAGCGATCCGAGAGTCCGCCGAGTATGAAAGGGGATATGTCCATGGCCGCTAACGCGCTCGCCGTGATGTCGCCGGAAGGCGGACTGAGCCGGTACCTGACTGAAATTCGCAAATTCCCGATGCTGGCCAAGGACGAAGAGTTCATGCTGGCCAAGGCCTGGCGTGAGCATGAAGACTCCGAGGCCGCCCATCGGCTTGTCACCAGCCACCTGCGCCTCGTCGCCAAGATCGCCATGGGCTATCGCGGCTACGGCCTGCCGATCGGGGAAGTGATCTCCGAAGGCAATGTCGGCCTGATGCAGGCGGTGAAGAAGTTCGAGCCGGACAAGGGCTTCCGCCTGGCGACCTACGCCATGTGGTGGATCCGCGCCTCGATCCAGGAGTACATCCTGCGGTCCTGGAGCCTGGTGAAGATGGGCACCACCGCCGCGCAGAAGAAGCTCTTCTTCAACCTGCGCAAGGCCAAGAGCCAGATCAGCGCCTTCCAGGACGGGGACCTGCACCCCGACCAGGTCAGCCAGATCGCCACCAAGCTGGGCGTGCTGGACGAGGAAGTGATCTCGATGAACCGCCGGCTGTCCGGCCCGGACGCCTCGCTGAACGCGCCGCTGCGCGCCGACGGCGAGAGCGAATGGCAGGATTGGCTGGAGGACGAGACCTCGGTCAGCCAGGAGACCTACGTCGCCGAAAGCCAGGAGCGCACCCAGCGCATGACCCTGATGGAAGCGGCGCTGACCGAACTGTCGGACCGCGAGCGGCACATCCTGACCGAACGGCGGCTGAAGGATAACCCGACCACGCTCGAGGAGCTGGCTGCGGAATACGGCGTCAGCCGCGAACGCGTCCGCCAGATCGAGGTCCGGGCCTTCGAGAAGCTGCAGAAGTCGGTGACCGCCGCAGCTCGCGACAAGAACCTGATCGAAGCCTAAGAGCCCAGATCTTCGACTGAACGGGAAGCGTCGCAATCCGAAGGGGTTGCGGCGCTTCTTGCTTTTCAGGTCCTGCGCTCGTCGCCGATCAGAAAGCGAGGCCCCTGGCCCTCGCCGTGTCGTCCGTTCTGAAACTCAATTAACGGCGGGCCCTAGACGCAGGATGCGGCCAAGATCGGCAGGCTCGGAGAAAATCTGCTCTCAATTGCGGCGCCCGCAAATATGCTTCAGGCGTCAAAAACTTGGGGTGAATAATTGCGCGACACGACTGAGCAATTCTGGCGCACTTCCGAGAGATCCTGACTAACGCCCAACAATCTTCACCATGACTATCCCTGAAGCGTCGCAGCATTCCGCGTCGCTTCTATGGGGATAGGAATGAACACCGTAAAAATTGGAACTAGTTTGCGCTGCCTGCTTTTGGCTAGCGCCCTGGCGGCTCCCGCGTCAGGCGCTCTGGCCCAGCAGGTCGACGAGGTCGTGGTCACCGGCCGGCGGGTCTCGGAAGCCGCCGTCGCGATCGGCACCGACGAGCCCACGGCCACCGTCTCGATCACCCGCGACGCGCTGTTGTCGGCGCCGGCGGGGATCACCGGGCTGAAGATGCTGGAGAGCCTGCCCGGCTTCAACGTCCAGTCCAACGATCCGCTCGGCATGTACGAGTTCGGCAACTCGGTCAGCGTGCGGGCCTTCTCGTTCACCCAGATCGGCTTCCTGCTGGACGACGTGCCGATGGGCCGCTCCGACCAGTTCGGCGGCTCGCCGATCTACCGCTATGTCGACAACGAGAACCTGGCGCGGGTGCAGGCCTCGTCCGGGGCCGGCGACGTCAGCCTGCCGAGCTACGCCTCGCTGGGCACGATCGTCAGCTACTACACCACCGCGCCGGCCGAAACGTTCGGCGGCTTGGCCAGCCTGACGTTCGGCTCGGACTCGCTGTTCCGCAACTTCCTGCGCATCGACACCGGCGAACACGACGGATGGTCCGCCTACATCGCCCGCTCCGACATCCAGTCGAACCTGTGGCGCGGCGAGGGCGACATCAACCGCGAGCACATCGAAGGCAAGATCCGCTACCAGTTCGAAGGCGGCGCGGAGATCACGTTCCAGGGCGTCTACAACGACTATTTCGACTACGACTCCCCGGCCATCACCAAGGCTCAGTACGAGGGGCCGCCGGACCAGTTCGGCCGCCGCGGCCGTTTCTTCCCCTACCTGCACTATGTACCGGTGCTGCCGATCACGGCTCCGGGGATCACCTATTCGAACACCGCTTACAACCAATACTACAAGCAGGCGGTCAACTCGCGGACCGACTACCTCTGGGCGCTGACCGCCAAGACGCCGCTGGGCGAGAACGTCAATCTGTCAGCGACGGCCTACTACGAGGACAAGCAGGGCTACGGCGTCTCGCCCGAGGCCTATGCGACCTCGCTGACCAGCTACAACGCCCAGCGGTTGATCCTGGCGGGACTTACCGCGCCGCGCGGCCTGCAATACGGGCTGTCGACCATCAATGGCGAGCGCAAGGGCGTCAGCACGAGCGGCGAGTGGCGCGTGTCCAATCATAGCCTGCAGGCCGGCCTCTGGTATGAGGACGACGACTATCACCGCACCCAGGCCCGCTATAACCACGAAGGCGGCAATCCCGACGGCGCGCCGCTGCTGACCGAGCCGGTGCACCTGCAGCGCAACTACGTCTCGACGCGCCAGAGCACCCAGTTCTTCCTGAAGGACGTCATCAGCCTGCTGGACGACCGGCTGAAGCTGGACATCGGCTTCAAGGGGCTGTGGGTCGACTACGAGATCACCGGCTATCGAAACCCCGGCGACTACATCGCGCGGCGTCAGCCCACCCTGACCGCCAAGTGGGAGGACAGCTTCCTGCCGCAGGTGGGCGCGGTCTACAACCTGACCGACCGCGAGCAGGTCTTCGCGTCGTACTCGGAGAACATGGCCCTGCCGCGCGGAGCGGACGACGTGTTCTCGGCCGCCAGCCCGACCGTGCCGCCGCCCGATCCGGAGACGGCCAAGAACTGGGAGCTGGGGATCCGGACCAACCGGCCGACCTTCAACGCCTCGCTGGTCGCCTACCAGACCAGCTTCGCCAACCGACTGCAGTCGTTCGCCTCGATCGTGCCCGGCTCGACGACCACCGAGACCTTCTTTCAGAATGTGGGAGAAGTGGACGCCTACGGGGCTGAGTTCTCCGGCCAGTGGAAGCCGGACCTGTTCGGCGGGCGGATCTATTTCAACACCAACCTGTCCTACAACCACGCCGAATTTCAGGACAACTACACGACGGTCGTGAGCGGCGTCCCGACCACGGTGGCGATCGCCGGCAAGATCGTGCCGGACTTTCCCGAGTGGGTGTTCCAGGGCGGGGTGACCTTCGAGCCGACCGACTGGGCGCTGTTCAACATCTCGGCCCGGCACATCTCGCAGCGCTACACCAACTTCATCAACACGGAGTCGGTCGACGGCTACACGGTGTGGAACGCCTATATCGACGTCGGCGAACTGGGCAGCGGGCCGCTGAGCCACCTGAAGTTCCGGCTCAACGTCGATAACATCTTCGACGAGGACTATCTCGGCACGATCACGCCCACGACGACCGGCCTGGCGACCTTCAGGCCCGGCCCCCCGCGCTCGGTGCAGCTGACCCTGACGGCTGAGTTCTGAGCAAAATGCGGGCGGTCCCTAGGCCGCCCGCGACTTGCCCGGGTCGTCCTTGGGCAGGAAAGCCAGCAGCGGAACGGCGTGCCTGGCGATGTCCTGCGGGACCAGCGCGCCGGTCTGGGCCACGACGGCCAGGTGGCGCTGGAAGTCGACGGCGGCGGCGGCCAGCGGGGCGTTCTTGGTCGCCGCGGCGGCGCGTTGCAGTTCGACCATCTGGGCCAGCAGCGCGCGCATGGCCTGGCTGGGATCGGTGGCGATCGCCGGGATCGCCGAGCGGACGATTCGCAGGGCCTGGGTGATGCGCTCGGCCTCAGGCGTCGCGCCGACGTCCGAGCGGCGCTTCATCGGGCCGCTGTAGTCCCCGGAGTTGAAGCGGCGACGGTCGGGGCCAACATACTCGACCGCCTCGATCCAGTCGCGCGGATGCAGGGTGACAGCTTCGAGCCGGCGCAGCAGGTCCTTGGTGGTGTAGGGCTTGCGCAGGAACTCGTGCACGCCGGCGTCGCGCGCGGCCAGAATCGCCGCGGCGGTCGCCGTGGCGGTGACCATGATGATCGGGGCCATGCGGCAGGCCGCATGCGAGCGGCGGAGCTGGCGCGAGAACTGGACGCCGTCGACGTCGGTCCCCGACAGCTCGACAAAAATCAGTTGAGGATTGACCTGGCGGGCCGCCTCCAAACCCTTGCGGGTGGTCGGCGCATGCCAGAGTTGCACATTGGCGATATTGCGCATCAGGTCGGCGAGCAGCCGGGCGCTGGCGGGCGCCGGATCGACGATCAGCACCCGCTGCATGAGCGGCGCCATCCGCTGTATTTGTTTGAGGTTCTCGGTGAACACGGGCGGCGCTCGGACTCCTGGAATCGCGCCGTCATAGTGACGCGACGTCCTTAAGAACGCCTTACGCCGCCCGTCTTCGATCAGTCTTGGAAGGGATCGCGGACCATGATGGTGTCGTCGCGCTGCGGGCTGGTCGAGACCATCGCCGCCGGGGCGCCGATCAGTTCCTCAACGCGCCGCACATACTTCACCGCATTGGCCGGCAGGTCCTTCCAGGAGGTGGCGCCGGCGGTGCTTTCGCTCCAGCCGTCCATCTCCTCGTAGACCGGCTCCAGCGCCGACTGCGACTTGAGGCCGGCGGGCAGGTAGTCGAGCACCTCGCCGTTCAGCTTGTAGCCGACGCAGATCTTCAGCTTGGGCAGGCCGTCCAGCACGTCGAGCTTGGTCAGGGCGATGCCATCGATGCCGTTGAGGGCCACCGATTGGCGCACCAGCACCGCATCGAACCAGCCGCAGCGGCGCGGACGCCCGGTGACGACGCCGAACTCGCGGCCGACCGTGCCCAGATGCTGGCCGATCTCGTCGGAAAGCTCGGTCGGGAACGGGCCCTCGCCGACGCGGGTGGTGTAGGCCTTGACGATGCCGAGCACGAAGCCGGGCCCCTTCGGCCCCAGGCCCGAACCGGCGGCGGCCTGGCCGGCGACGGTGTTGGACGACGTCACATAGGGATAGGTGCCGTGGTCGACGTCGAGCAGCGCGCCCTGCGCGCCCTCGAACAGCACGCGCTTGCCGGACTTCACCACGCCGTCGAGCAGCCGCCAGGCCGGCTGGGCGAAAGGTAGGATCTTCGGGGCGATCTCTTCCAGGGCGGCGAGCAGCTGGGCGCCGTCGTATTCCGGCAGGCCCAGGCCCGCGCGCAGCGGCTTGTGGTGGGCCAGCAGCCGGTCGATCTTGGCTTCCAGGGCGTCACGGTCGCGCAGGTCGTCGACGCGGATGGCGCGGCGGCCGACCTTGTCCTCGTAGGCCGGGCCGATGCCGCGGCCGGTGGTGCCGATCTTGTTGACGGCGGCGGCTTCACGGGCCTGGTCGAGGTCGCGGTGCAGCGGCAGGATCAGGGCGGCGTTATCGGCCAGGACCAGCAGGTCCGGGGTGATCGAGACGCCCTGCGAGCCCAGCTTGGCGATCTCTTCCAGCAGATGCCAGGGATCGACGACGACGCCGTTGCCGATCACCGACAGCTTGCCCTGGACGACGCCCGAGGGCAGGAGGCTGAGCTTGTAGACCTGGTCGCCGACCACCAGGGTGTGGCCGGCGTTGTGGCCGCCCTGGAAACGCACCACGACGTCGGCCCGGTTCGACAGCCAGTCGACGAGCTTGCCCTTGCCTTCGTCGCCCCACTGAGCGCCGATCACGGTCACATTGGCCATTCGGATACGATCTCCCGGCCTGCCCGAGCGGATCCAACAACGCCCTTCGACAGGACTCGGCGGGTGGACTTGATCGATTGTAGGAACCAGATGCGGCGGCCCTGCGGGCGGCGGCTTTCCGTTCGGCGGGGGTAAACCAGCGGGCGGCCCGTGCGTCAAGCCCCTGGTCGCCTGACGCCGCGGCTCAGGCTATGAAGGCGCATGACCCGACCGCGCTTTCACCTCGCCTTTCCCGTCCGCGACCTGGCTGAGGCGCGGAGCTTCTATGGGGGGCTGCTGGGCTGCCCGGAAGGGCGTTCGAGCCCGGATTGGATCGATTTTGACTTCTACGGCCACCAGATCGTGGCCCACCTGTCGCCCGACGAATGCGGCCACAGGAACACCAGCAGCGTCGACGGCGAGGAGGTGCCGGTCCGCCACTTCGGCGCGATCCTGACCCTGCCTGAGTGGCACGTGCTGGCCGGCAAGCTGGAGGATGCGGGCATCAAGTTCGTGATTGAGCCGCAGATTCGCTTCGAGGGCCAGCCGGGCGAGCAGGCGACGATGTTCTTCCTCGATCCGTCCGGCAACGCGCTGGAGTTCAAGGCCTTCGCCGACGACGCCATGGTGTTCGCGAAGTGAGCGTGACCCTCGCCGACATCGAAGCCGCCGCCGGACGGCTGGCGGGACACGCAGTCGAGACCCCGCTGATCGAGAGCCCGGCTCTGAACGAACGAGTGGGCCGGCGGGTGCTGATCAAGCCCGAGACGCTGCAACGGGTCGGAGCGTTCAAGTTCCGCGGGGCCTACAACCGGCTCTCGCAGCTGTCGGCGGAGGAGCGCGCCCGCGGCGTCGTCGCCTTCTCGTCGGGCAACCACGCCCAGGGCGTGGCGCTGGCGGCGCGGCTGCTGGGCATGCCGGCGCTGATCGTCATGCCGACCGACGCGCCCAGCGTGAAGGTCGATGCGACGCGTGGCTATGGCGCGGAGGTCAGGTTCTACGACCGGCTCACCGAGAGCCGCGAGGCGATCGCCGCGGCGGTCGCCGCCGAACGCGGCGCGGTGACCGTCCCGGCCTTCGACGACCTCGACGTCATCGCCGGCCAGGGCACGGTGGGGCTGGAGCTGGTCGCCCAGGCGAAGGCCCGCGGCGTGACCCTAGACACGCTCGTCTCGCCGATCGGCGGCGGCGGGCTGCTGGCCGGGGTCTCGACGGCGGTCAAGGCGCTGTCGCCGACCACCGCCATCGTCGGCGTCGAGCCGGCCGGCTTCGACGACACCCTGCGCTCGCTGCAGAAGGGCGAGCGGATCGTGACTCAGCCCACCACGCGCTCGCTGTGCGATGCGCTGGAAAGCCCGGCGCCGGGGCTGCTGACCTTCCCGGTGCTGCAGAAGACCCTGGCCGACGTGGCGCTGGTCACCGACGCCGAGGTCGCCGAGGCGATGCGCTATGCGTTCTCGGTGCTGAAGCTGGTGGTCGAGCCGGGCGGCTCGGTCGGCCTGGCCGCGCTGCTGGCAGGCAAGGTGAAGTCGTTCGGCGAGGACACGACCGGGCTGGTGCTGTCGGGCGGGAACGTCGATCCGGAGTTGTTCGCCAGGGTGCTGCGCGGAGAGGTCTAGGCTTGCTCCTCGGGCGCGAGCTGGCGGTAGATCGCCGCCAGCGGCGCGCTGTAAAGCACCATGCCGAACACGCTGACAAACGCCATCAGCACGGCGGCCAGGGCGAGGATCGGCGAGACCTGGGCGAAGGTTAGGGTCGCGACGTCGGACTCGGCGGCCGGGCCGAGGACCGCCACCGCCGCGAAGATGAAGCCCAGAAAGAACGCCAGCTGGACGAGGGTGGCGATGACGCCGACCACGACGCCGACCAGCGCCATCTTCGCCGCATGGCCGCTCGTCAGCCGCCAGGAGTCGAACAGCCGGAAATAGCTGTCGGCGAACGACATCGGCAGGCCGAGCGAGAAGCGCACGAACAGCCAAAGCATCGCGCCGAGCACGATGAGCACGATAGCGGCGATGCCGAACCCGACGCCGGGCGCCAGGGTCTGGCTAGGGCCGGCGGCGACGAGGACGAGCGAGGTGAGCACGATCGGGATGGTGCTGAGCGCGACCAGCAGGATCGCCACGACGCCGACGACGATCAGGCACAGCGCCAGCCACAGCTCCTGACGGCCGAGACGAAGGAAGAACCCGCGCCGGTCGTCGGGTTCGAGCACGGCGCGGAACACCGCGCCCATGATCAGGGCGCTGGACGCCAGGCTGGTCACCCACTGCAGTAGCGACAGCGCATTGACCTGGCCCATCAGGGTGGTCATCTGCCGGGTGGCGGCGGGTGAATCGGGCGCGATCTCGGCCTCGGCGAGCGCGGCGAGAGCGCTGAACTGCGGCCACATCGCCGCGGCCATCAGCGCCAGCGGCCCAAGCGCGACAACCAGATAGACCGCGCACCAGACCAGGAACGCCAGCGGGTTTCGGGCGATGACGCCGACCCCCGATCCGACCGCGCCGCCGAACGAAAACGTCTTCATGCCCCCACCCCGCAACCCTCAGCTGCGGAAGATAGCGGGACCGTCCAACGCGCCGCAACCGCGCCGCCTAGAGGCGGTCCTCCGGAACCGCCTCGCCGGGCGCTTCGCGCGGAGTGATCAGCCTGGCGAGCTTGGGGCGCAGCCAGTTCTCGAAGTCGTCGACGAACTCGTAGACCACCGGCACCAGCACCAGCGACAGCAGGGTCGAGGTGATAAGGCCGCCGATCACCGCGACCGCCATCGGCTGGCGGAATTCGGCGCCCTTCTCCAGGGCCAGGGCGGTCGGCAGCATGCCGGCGGCCATGGCCACGGTGGTCATGACGATCGGCCGGGCCCGCTCGCGGCAGGCCTCGATCAGGGCGTTGCGCTGGGGCATGCCCTCCCGCTCGCGCTCGATCGCGTACTCGACCAGCAGGATCGAGTTCTTCGCCGCCAGGCCCATCAACATCAGGAAACCGATGAGCGAGGGGATCGACAGCGACAGGTTGAAGATGAAGAGGCCGATGAAGGCCCCGCCCACGGCGAGCGGCAGCGCCGCCAGGATGACGATCGGCTTGAAGAAGCTCTTGAACAGCAGCACTAGCACGGCGAACATCAGGAAGACCGCGGTGGCGAAGGCGACGACGAAGCCGCCGAACATCTCGGCCATGGCCTCGGCGTCGCCGATGGCGCTGGGGGCGACCCCGGCCGGCAGCTTGTTCATGATCGGCAGCTTGTGGACCTCGGCGGTCGCGTCGCCGAGCTCGACCCCGTCGGCCAGCTCGGCCTGGACGGTCATCTGGCGCTGACGGTTGAGGCGGTCGATCCGGGCCGGGCCGGCCTGGAACTGCACGTCGGCCACGGCGCCGAGCGTCGTCGAGCCCCCCGTAGCGGTCGGCAGGCGAAGCTGACGGACCTGCTCGATGTCGGCGCGGGCCGATTCCGGCAGCCGGATGCGGATGGGAATCCGCCGCTCGCCCTCGTTCATCTTCGGAATGTTGGCGTCGATATCGCCGACGGTGGCGACGCGGGCGGCCTGGGCGATCGCGGCGACCGAGACGCCGAGGCGCGCGGCCTCGTCCGCCTTGGGGCGGATCACCAGTTCTGGGCCGATCGGCGGGTTCTTCGGCCGCGGATCAGTGACCTTGGTCAGGGTCCGCATCTGCCGCTCGAGCTCGAGGCTGGCCTGTTCCAGCGCCTTGGGATCGGAGCTGGTCAGGATCTGCTCGAACCCGGCCGAGCCCTGGCCGTCGAGGAAGTTGAGCCGCACGTCCGGGACCGCGGTGATCTGGGCGCGGACACGGTCCTTCAGCTGGTTGCCGGTGACCTTGCGGTCGGAATTGAGCAGCACCGTGATGGTGCCGTTGCGCAGGTCGCTGCCGCCCCCGCCGCCGCCGGGGCCGAAGTTCGCGACGGTCGAGCCGACCTGGCTGAAGACGCCCCGCACTTCCGGCTGGGCCGCCATGACGAGCGAGGCCTGCTGGACCGCGCGCTCCATGTCGCCGATGGTCGCGCCGGGCGGGCCCTGCACGTTGATGTAGACGTAGTCGGGATCGCCGGGCGGCTGGAAACCTTTGGGCAGGAAGGCGATCATCGCCGCCGAGCAGATGAACAGCAGCAGGCCCGCGATGGAGGCGAGGATGCGATGGCCCAGCGCCCACTTGAGGGCGCTGGGATAGAAGCCCTCGAACGGCTTCTGCGGCCGCTGATGCACGTTGGGCTTGAGGAAGTAGGCCGCCATCAGCGGCGTCACCAGGCGCGCGACGAGCAGCGAGAACAGCACCGCCACCGAGACGGTAAGGCCGAACTCCTTGAAGAACTGGCCGGGAATGCCGGGCATGAAGCTGACCGGCGTGAACACCACGACGATGGCGAAGGTGGTCGCCACCACCGCCAGGCCGATGGCGTCGGCGCCTTCCAGCGCGGCCTTGAACGGCCGCACGCCGCGGGCCACCCGCTTTTCGATGTTCTCGATCTCGACGATGGCGTCGTCGACGAGGATGCCGATCACCAGGGTCAGGGCGAGCAGGGTCACCAGGTTCAGCGAAAACCCGGCCAGCTTCATCACGAAGAAGGTCGGAATCAGCGAGATCGGCATGGCCAGCACGGTGATGGCCGTGGCGCGCCAGTCGCGCAGGAACAGCAGCACCACCAGCGCCGCCAGCACCATGCCCTCAAGGAGCACGTGCTGGGTGGCGCGGAAGTTGGCGCGGGTCTCGTCGACCGAGGCGTAGATCTTGGTGAACTTGACGTTGGGATCGGCCTTGGCGATTTCGGCCAGCTTGGCGTTCACCCCGTCCTCGACGTCGACGTCGGACGACTCCTTGGTCTTGCTGACCTGGAAGCCGACCACGGGGCGGTTGTCCAGGCGCGCGAAGCCGCGCGCCTCGGCCGAGCCCTCGCCGATGTCGGCGACGTCGGTGAGGCGGACGAAGCCGCCGCCGCCGGTGGCGATGGTCATGGCCCGCAACTGGTCGATCGTCTCGGCCGAGCCGAGGACGCGGACGGTCTGTTCGCGGCCGCCGACCTGCACGCGGCCGCCGGGCGCGTCCTGCTGGAAGGCCATCAGGGCGTTGTTGACCTCGGCCGCGGTCAGGCCCCGCGCCGCCAGCTTGTCGGGATCGAGGACGACGTTGATCTCGCGCGCCACGCCGCCGACCCGCGAGATCTGCGCGACCCCGCTGACGGTCTGGAGGTCGCGGGCGATCTTGTCGTCGACGTACCAGGAAAGCTGCTCGTCCGACATCGACGGCGCTTCGACCGCATAGGTGATGATCGGGAATGCGTCGTCGATCTCGACCCGGGTGACGGTCGGCTCGTCGATGTCGCGCGGCAGCACCTGGCGGGTCTGGTCGATCTTGGCGCGGACTTCGTCGGTCTTCTTCTGAAGGTCCTCGCCCATTTCGAACTGGATGGACGTCGTCGAAACGCCCTGGGTAACAACCGACTGGATGTTCTTGACCCCGGTGATGCCCGACATGGCGTCTTCGACCGGCCGGGTGATCTGGGTCTCCATTTCCCCAGGCGCGGCGCCGCTCTGGGTCACCGTGATGGCGACAACCGGGAACTGGATGTTCGGGAACTGTTTAACCGCCAACCCCGAATAGGCGATCATGCCGGCGATCAGCAGGCCGATGAACAGCAGGGCGACCGGAACCGGGTTGCGGATCGCCCAGGCCGAGATCGGGAAGCCGGAGCTCCCGCCTTGATGCTCGCTCATTTGGCCCTCGCAGCGGGTTGCGGCGCGGCGGCTTTCGGCGCAGCGGCCGCGCCGGCTTCGACTGGCTTCACGAGGTCACCATCGAGCAGGAAAGAGGCCGCGTTCTGGACCACGCGGGAGCCGGCGGGCGGCCCCTTCACGATCTGAACGAGGCCCGAGCCGCGCTGGCCGGTCTGGACGGCCACGTGCTTCACGCGGTTGTCGTCGCCGACCACCATGACCGCCGCGCCGCTCGCGTCGTAGCGGATCGCGGTTTCAGGCAGGGCGAGCGTCGAGGCGCTGGCGTCGGCGAAGACCGCCCGGGCGAAACCGCCGGCGCGGATGTCCGAGCGGGCCGGCAGCAACACGCGAACCTGGCCGAGCTTGGTCTGGGCGTCGATCTGCGGGCTGACGATACGCACTGTGCCCTGGGCCTGGCCGCCGCCCGGGAGGGTGACGGTCGCGCTCTGTCCCACGCGGATGCGGGCCAGATCGTCTTCGGGCATGTCGGCGCCCAGTTCCATCTGGCCGTCGCGGGCGATGCGGAACCACGGCGTGCCGCCGCCGGACGACAGGTCGCCCGGGCGGACCGTGCGTTCGAGGATCACGCCGGACACCGGCGCGACGACGGAAAGCTTGGCGAGACGGGTCTGCAGGTCGCGCAGGTTCGCGCGGGCGGCCTGGGCCTGGAAGCGACGCTGGGCGATCTGCTCCTGGGCGAGCACGCCCTGGCCGTCCAGGTCGGCGACGCGTCTGGCCTGGTCCTCGGCCTGCGCCGCCTGGGCCTCGGCCTGAGCGATCTGGGCCTGGAGCAGAGCCGGGTCGAGTTGCACCAACACCTGGCCGGCGCGGACGGTGTCGCCCACATCGGCGTTGACGCGCAGCACTCGGAAACCGGTGACTTCGGCCGCCACGGCGGCCTCTTCGCGCGGGCGCAGCGTGCCCGAAGCGCTGAGCGCGCCGGAAATCGCACGCGGCTCCAGCCGCACGACCGTCACCGCGCGCGCCTGGGCGGCCGGGTCCTTCTTAGGCGGCTCCTTGGAGCCGCAGGCGGAGAGCGTCACGGCGGAAGCCAGGCCGGCGGCGAGGGCCAGGATGGTCTTGGTTCTCGTCACTTCAGCGAGCCTCTTTGTTGGTCGGTGCGTTCTCAAGCGGCCAACCACCGCCGAGCGCCTTGTAGGTCTGAACCCCTCGGCGCAGGGCCTGCACCTGGGCGGCGGTCTTCAGGGTGCGCACGGTGCGCCAGGCCCGCTCGTTGTCGAGCGTGGTCTGCAGGTCGACGAAGCCGGCGACGTAGCCTTTGCGGGACGCTTCGTAGGCGCGGCGGGCGCGGGCCTCGCCGTCCTGCAACAGGTCTACGCGGCGGCGATCGGACTCCAGCTGGACCAGCGCGTTCTCGGCCTCGCCGAAGGCGGTCTGGACGGCCTTTTCATAGCCGATGGCGGCCTGCTCGGAGCGGGCGTCCTGGGCCTTCATCTCCGAGAGCAGGCGTGGGATGTCGAGCACAGGGACGACGACGTTGGCGCCGATGCTCCAGCTCTGGGTCGTCGCGGAGTAACCGGGCTGGTCGTTCTTCTGCAGGCCGATGCCGGGCGCCAGCTTGAAGGTCGGGAAGAAGGCGAGCTTGGCGTAGTCGAGGCGACCGAGGGCCGAGGCGAGCATCGCCTCCGCCCGGCGCACGTCGGGGCGACGGGCGAGCAGTTCCCCGGGAACCACGTCCGGTACTGCGGGCGCAACGCCGACCTCGGCGTCGATCGGCAAGGCGGCGATCGGTTCGATCCCGCGGCCCGTAAGGATCAGCAGGTTGCGGCGGGCGGCCTGCAGCTCGGCTTCCAGTCCGGCGACCTGGGACCGCGCCTGGGCGAGGTCGCCGGCCACGCGGTCGGCGTCGGCGGTCGAGGAGATGCCCCGCTGCGCGCGGATGTCGACGATGCGATAGAGCTCGGCCTGGATCCGCTCGGTGGCGCGAGTGTCTTCGAGCTGGATGGCGACGCCGCGGGCGGCGAAATAGCTGTCGGCGACCGCCGCCGCCAGACTGGCGCGGGCCGCCTCGTAGTCGAGCCGCGCGGCCGCCATCTCGGCGTTGGCGGCGCGGCTGGCGGCGAAGATGCGCCCGAAGAGGTCGATCTCCCAGCTGACGTCGAAGTTGGCGGTCTCGGTGCGGCTGTCGCCGGTGCTTGAGAAACCGGGGATGTTGATGGCGGTCCCGTCGACCAACTTACTGTCGGTCTCGGTGATCGAACCGCGCGGATTGCCCTGGGGCAGGAAGCTGGTCAGCGCGCCGGAACGGGTGGCGCGCGCCTCGCGCAGCTTGGCCGCCGCGCTGCGGGCGTCGGGGCTGTTGGCCAACGCCTCAGTGATCAGGGCGGTGAGCTGCGGATCATTGAACCCGGTCCACCAGGTCTCGAGGGAAGGCGCCGCGGCGATGGCCGGAGAGGACGGCGCCTCGTAGGCGGCGGGAAGGCGCGTATCGACGTCGCGGGTGGAGGCGCAGGCTGAAAGCATCAGGGCCAGGCCGGCCGCCGTTCCGACCGCAGGGGTAACTAGGCGCATCGCTCTTTTCATCACTATCGGTTTGCGACACCGCCCGCCGCGCAGGGCGCGATTAGCACACGCAGCACGGACCTCGATACCGGCGTTCCGCTTTTAGCTGTGGTCACGCTTCAGGTCGATTGCTGAGAACAGACAATCGGCAAAGCAAGATGCAGATGTCGCAAACCAGTCGCATGGCACTGGCGCGAGATCACGCCGCGAACTAGGGTTCCGCGCAATTCCACCCCCCATTTGAGTGAACTATGAAACAGTTTCTGCTCGCTGGCGCCGCGATTTGGGCCGTTTTCGCCGCCCCCGCCCTCGCTGGCGACATCAACCCCGCAAAGATCGCCGAGCACGTGAAGGTGCTGGCGTCCGATGAGTTCGAAGGTCGCGGTCCGGCCACCGAAGGCGAGAAGAGGACGGTCGCCTACATCATCGAGCAGTTCAAGGACGCCGGATTGAAGCCGGGTGGAGATCTTGTGGAGGGCCAGCGCGCCTGGACCCAGGACGTGCCGCTGGCCCGCTTCGAGATCAAGGGCCCCGTGAGCGTCGGCGTCACCGCCGGCGGCAAGACGCAGACCTGGACCCAGGGTGACGACGTCGCCCTGCGCGCGGCCCAGACCGGCGCTACGCAGGTCGCCGTCAAGGACGCCCCGATCGTTTTCGTCGGCTATGGCGTCACCGCGCCGGAGCGCAACTGGGACGACTTCAAGGGCGTCGATCTGAAGGGCAAGGTTGCCCTGGTGCTGGTCAACGATCCCGACTTCGAGACCGGAAAGGGCGACTTCGGCGGCAAGGCGATGACCTATTACGGCCGCTGGACCTACAAGTACGAAGAGGCCGCCCGCCGCGGGGCGATCGGCTTCCTGGTGGTCCACGAGACGGCGCCGGCCTCGTATGGCTGGGCGACGGTGAAGAACTCCAACACCGCGCCGCTGTTCGACATCATCCGCGAGAAGCCGAGCGAGGCGCACGCCCTGCTGGAAGGCTGGATCCAGCGCGACCGGACGGTCGAGCTGTTCAAGGCCGCGGGCCTGGATTTCGAAGCGGCCAAGAAGCAGGCCCAAAGCCGCGACTTCAAGCCCGTCGAACTGAAGGGCGCCACCTTCTCGACCAACTACGACGTCGACGTGCAGAAAATCGTCTCGAAGAACGTGGTCGGACTGATCCCCGGCGCCACGCGCCCTGACGAGACCATCATCTATTCGGGCCACTGGGACCACCTGGGCGTCGGCCTGCCGGACGCCAAGGGCGACACGATCTACAACGGCGCGGTCGACAACGCCGACGGCATCGCCACCATGATCGAGATCGGCCGCGCCTTCGCCAAGGGCCCGCAGCCGGACCGCTCGGTGGTGTTCCTGGCGGTGACCGCAGAGGAAAAGGGCCTGCTGGGCTCGGAATACTACGCCGCCAATCCGCTCTACCCGCTCGGCAAGACGGTCGCGAACATCAACATGGACGCGCTGTCGCCGGCCGGCCCGGCGAAGGACTTCACGACCTCGGGCGACGCGGCCTCGACGCTGCAGGACGCGCTGATCGCGGTCGGCAAGACCCACGGCCGCTACTACACGCCGGACTCCAAGCCGGAAGCGGGCCTGTTCTTCCGCTCCGACCACTTCCCGTTCGCCAAGCGCGGCGTGCCGGCGATCTCGTTCGGCTCGGGCTACGACCTGGTGACCGGCGGCAAGGAAGCCGGCGCGGCCTGGTCGAAGGCCTATACCGCCGACCGCTATCACCAGCCGGCCGACCATTTCGACGACAGTTGGAACCTTGAAGGCATCGCCCAGGACGGCCAACTGATGTTCGAGCTGGGCCGCCAACTGGCCGACTCCGCCACCTGGCCGGAGTGGAAGGCGGGCTCGGAGTTCAAGCTGACCCGGGACGCGACCGCGGCCGAGCGGAAATAGCAGGGCGAGGAACGAGATGGCGCAGGCAGGTCAGATCCGGGCCGGCATCGGGGGCTGGACCTTCGAACCGTGGCGCGGGGTCTTCTATCCGCAAGGCCTCAAGCACGCCGACGAGCTGGCCTACGCCAGTCGCCATCTCACCGCGCTGGAGATCAACTCCACCTATTACTCGAGCCAGAAGCCGCAGACCTTCGCCAAGTGGGCGGCCGCCACCCCGGACGGCTTCAAGTTCACGGTGAAGGCCTCGCGGTTCTGCACCAACCGCCGGGTGCTGGCCGAGGCCGGCGACTCCGTGACCAAGTTCCTGACCCAAGGGATCGTCGAGCTGGGCGACCGGCTCGGCCCGATCCTCTGGCAGTTCATGCCCACCAAGAAGTTCGACGAGGCCGACTTCGCCAGCTTCCTGGACCTGCTGCCCAAGAGCCAGGACGGGCTGCCGCTGCGCCACTGCGTGGAGGTGCGCCACGCCAGCTTCGTCGATCCGGCGTTCGTGAAGATGTGCCGCGAGCGCAATGTGGCGATCTGCGTCTCGGAGCACGAAAACTATCCGCTGATCTGCGACATCACCGCCGACTTCGTCTATTCTCGCCTGCTGATGGGCTCGGACGCGATCGAGACCGGCTATGTCGCAGAAGACCTCGACGCCTGGGCCGAACGCTTCGGCGAATACGCGAAAGGCCGCGTGCCCGGCGACCTCAAGCCCATAGACCGCACCGGGCCGGCGGAAGGCCCACACGAGACCTTCGTGTTCTTCATCCACGAGGGAAAGGTCCGCGCCCCGGCCGCGGCGCAGGAACTGCTGAAGCGGGTCAATACCTAGCCCCACAACGCAAAACGCCCCCGGCCGTGGCCGAGGGCGCGATATGCAAGAATGCTAGAATTCTTGTTGCGGCTGCTTACGCGCCGCCGGGGAAGCGCATCGGAACCTTCACGGTGCCGGTCTTCGAACCCATCGGCAGAGCATCGGCCACGCACAGGGCGGCCTTGTCGAAGCCCTTACCAGCCTTGCTGTCTTCAAGGACCTTGCAGCCCGACAGCTTACCGGCCGTCGCATTGCACTCGAGCATCACCACAGCCGCGTCGCGGGTGTTGGCGTGCTTGGTCAGGCACTTCGACATGCTTTCTTGGAAGTCAGCCGCAGCCGACGCGCCGGCAAACGCCAGGCAGAGGGCGACACCGCCGCCGATTTTGATGAGATTCTTCATGGCCCCACTCCTTTCTAGATAACGGACGCAGGCCCTGTATGGGGCATTCAGGTTAAAAGAATCTGATGGCTGAGAATTAGATTTGGTTAATGCTCAGTAAACTCGACAATCACAATTGTTGTGTCTCTATATCTATTACGCACGTGAAGTCGGGACAATGCGGATTTCCAGTGACGATTGGTTAGCAACCTCCCGTCATTGTGCAGCTAAGGATACTACCTAGTCGGGGGAAACTTAGGTGAAGCGCTTTCGGCTCGTCGACCTGCCGCTGATCGCGAAGATCGGCTTTGCGCCTGCTTTCGCACTGGTGATGTTGGCCCTGACGGCCGGCGGCGCCGTCATCATCCAACGCGGTCAAGCCGCCGACCTCACGCAGGTCGTGCACACCGACCTTCCCAACAGCCTGCGCCTGCAGAAGATTTCGGAGCGCATTACTGCCGTCCACGGCGAACTCTACTTCCTGCTGACCCATCAGGCCGCCTCGATCGAGACCGACAAGATCGAGGGCGAGAGCCAGGAACTGCTGGCCGAGGTCGACGCGATCACCAAGGAAGTTCAGGCGATGGAGGCCAAGGCCCCCGCCGCTCAGAAGAAGGCCTTCCAGGATCTGATCAAGGCGCTCAAGGGCACCCGCGACGCGCTGGACGTCATCGCGGCCATGATCACCACCGACTTCAGCACCGCCGCCGGTTTTGCCGCTCCGTTCGAGCAGGAATACACAAACATGACCGGCATGCTGAACAAGATCGTCGCCGCCAACAACGCGATGACCGACGCCAACGCCAAGGCCAGCGAGGACCGCTCGCAGACCGCGCAGATGATCCAGATGGTCGCCGCGGTGGCCACCCTGCTGATCGCCGGCGCCCTGGCCTGGGCCCTGACCATGATGCTGCGCCGCGACGTCAAGCAGATCGCCGGCGCGACCGAGGCCCTGGCCCGCGGCGACAGCTCCATCGACCTCGACAAGCTGGCCCGCAAGGACGAGCTCGGCGCGATCGTCTCGTCGCTGACCGTGTTCCGCGACAACCAGCTGCACCTCGAGAAACTGCGCGTCGAGCACGAGCAGACCGAGGCCGCCGCTGAAATCACCCGCCGGCAGAACGCCGAAGCCGCGGCGGCCATCGCCGAGGAACAGGCCATGGTGGTCAACTCGCTGGCCCGCGGCCTCGACAGCTTGGCCGCCGGCGACCTGACCTATCGCCTCGACGCGGAGTTCCCGGGCGACTACCGCAAGCTGCGCGACGACTTCAACGCCGCCTCGGCCAAGCTGGAAGAGGCCATGGCCGCTATCGCCGGCGCCACCGCCTCGATCCAGTCCGGCGCGGGCGAGATCAGCACCTCGGCCGACGACCTGTCGCGGCGCACCGAGCATCAGGCCGCGACGCTGGAAGAGACCGCCGCGGCGCTGGACGAGATCACCGCCACCGTCAACAAGACCTCCGAAGGCGCCAGCCACGGCCGCGAGGCCGTCGCCGCCGCCAAGACCGACGCCGAAGAAGGCGGCCTGGTCGTCGGCCGCGCCATCGAGGCGATGGGCCAGATCGAAAGCTCGGCCAAGCAGATCAGCCAGATCATCGGCGTGATCGACGAGATCGCCTTCCAGACCAACCTGCTGGCCCTGAACGCCGGCGTCGAAGCCGCCCGGGCCGGTGAAGCGGGTCGCGGCTTCGCGGTCGTCGCCTCGGAAGTGCGGGCCTTGGCCCAGCGCTCGGCCGAAGCCGCCAAGGAGATCAAGACCCTGATCAGCGCCTCCAGCCAGCAGGTCGCCGCGGGCGTGAGCCTGGTCGGCGAAACCGGCAAGGCGCTTGAGCGCATCGTGCGCCAGGTCGGCGAGATCTCGACCGTGGTCGGGGAGATCGCCGCCAGCGCCAAGGAAGAGGCCCTCGGCCTCGGCCAGGTCAACACCGCGGTCAACCAGATGGACCAGGTCACCCAGCAGAACGCCGCGATGGTCGAGCAGTCGACCGCCGCCAGCCGCGTGCTGGCCGACGAGGCGCAGGAGCTGGCCCGGCTGGTCGCGCGCTTCCGGGTCACCGGCGGCGGCGTGCAGACGGGCACCCGCACGGTCGGCGCCCCGCGCGCCCACCAGCCCGCGCCGCGCCCGGTCAGCCGCGGGGCCACGGCCCTGGCGACGGCCGCCCACGCCGACGAGGACAGCTGGGAAGAATTTTAAGGATAAGAAGACGTCCAGGAACGAGGGGGTCGCCGAGAGGCGGCCCCTTTTTCTTTGCGCCGCGCCCCGCTTGACCGACGCGGCGTCAGGCCGTGCGCAGTTCGCGCCGCAACGGGAGAAAACGCCATGGCTCAGTTCACCCCCGACGACCTGATGTTCAAGCCGGGCCTGATGTCCGGCGAACGGATCCTGATCACCGGCGGCGGCACGGGCCTGGGCAAGGTGATGGCCGAGGCGCTGCTGATGCTGGGCGCCGAGGTCTATATCTGCGGCCGCCGCGGCGGCGTGGTCGAGACGACCGCCAAGGAGCTGATGGCGGCCCACGGCGGCAAGTGCGGGGGCCTGGCCTGCGACATCCGCGTGCCCGAGGCGATCAGCGAGATGCTGGACACGATCTGGGCGGATGGCGGCGCGCTGACCGGGCTGGTCAACAACGCCGCCGGCAACTTCATCAGCCGCACCCAGGACCTCTCGCCGCGCGGCTTCGACGCCATCGCCAACATCGTGTTCCGCGGCTCGTTCTTCGTGACCCTGGAATGCGGAAAGCGCTGGATCGCGGAAGGCCGCCACGCCTCGGTGATTTCGATTCTGACCACCTGGATCTGGAACGGAGGTCCGTTCACCGTACCCTCGGCGATGTCAAAGGCCGGTATCGCCACCATGAGCCAGTCGCTGGCGGTGGAGTGGGGCCAGCACGGCATCCGCTTCAACAACATCGCACCAGGCCCCTTCCCGACCGAGGGCATGAGCGCGCGCCTCAACCCCAGCCAGGGTGAAGAGACCGGCGGGGCCTATTCGGACATGAGCGGCAACCCGATGGGCCGGGTCGGCGACATGCGCGAGCTGGCCAATCTGGCCGTCTATCTGCTGCACCCACTGTCGGCCTATGTGAACGGCCAGACCATCGCCATCGACGGCGCCGCGTGGCAGGCCTCCGGCGGCAACTTTTCGCGGCTGACCGGCTGGGGCGACGCCGAGTGGACGGCGGCCAAGGAAGCCATTCAAGCCACCAACGCCAGGGACCGCGCCGCCCGAACGGTCTGAGTAGGGTTAACCGCCCCTTAAGCCGCAGCGGCCCAAGCCAGGGCCATGCATGTCGCGCCGCTCCTGCTGATCCTGGCCCTGACCGCGTGGCCGGCGAACGCCCAGCAGCCGCTGCGCGGCGCCGTGCAGCCCGAGCGGGCGCCGCCATCGTCATCACCCGCGCCACCGGCCGTCGAGCCGCTGCCGGAGCTCCTTGCGCCGCTGGCGTCGGACGCCCCCGCCGCCGATCGCTGCCGGCTGAACTGCGCCAGCGACTATTATTTCTGTCTGTCGACCGAGACGGCGGAGGATTGTGCGCCGACCTGGATGCAATGCCGCAGCGACTGCGCAGCGGCCGGCCGTCGATAGACGATCGCTCCGAACCCGGAGCGCTTCTTCACCTTGGCTTCCGGCCCGCCCTGGTCCTAATATGACGGGCGTCACCTTCCGAGTCAGGCCTGAGATGTCCGAAGTCGCCTATCTTCCCGCCGGCAAGCGCGAACTGACCAAGGTCGCCAACCGGCAGGCCATCCTGGACGCGGCCCGCAAGGTGTTCGGCGACCTCGGCTACGAGACTGCGACGGTGCGCGACATCATCCGCGGCACCGGCCTGGCCGCGGGCACCTTCTACAACTACTTTAAATCCAAGGACGAGGTGTACCTTGCCCTGGCGAGCGAGGGAGCGCGACAGTTCGCGCCGCTGCTCAAGGCGCACCGCGCCCAGTCGTCCGGCTGGGAAGAGTTCCTGAACGCCGCCATCGAGGCCTACTTCCTGTTTCTGGCCGACGCGCACAAGAGCTGGCTCAGCCAGCGCCCGCCCGGCGAGACCCAGCCCCACGTGCACGGCGAGACGCCCGAGATGGCGGCCGTCTTCAACGAGGTTCGCGAAGCCATCGTCGAGGAGATGGCCAATGGCGGCGCACCGGTCACCGACCCCGACTACCTGGCCGCCGCCTGCATCGCCGTCGCCCGCGACGTCGGCGAGAAAATGCTGGCCCGTCGCCCGATCGACACCAAGGGCGCGACCGCCTTCGCAGTGGCGATGATCCAAGGCGGCCTGAAGGGCCTCCAGCAGGCGGAGGACTAGGCAGGGTGGCGAACGTCCGTCGCGCCCTCGCCAGAACCCTGCTCTCGCTGCCCTCTCCGATCCTGCGCCTGATGTCAGGCGGGGCGGCCGTCTATCGCGGCGGACGCACGCTGGACCCGCGCTTCCAGTTCATGGCCGCCCAGGCCGCGCGCATGCCGGCAATGACCTCCCTATCGCCCGAGGAGGCTCGCCGCGCCACGGCCGAAGGCGGCAAGGTCTATGGCGGGCGGCCGGAGCCCGGCGTCCGCGTCGAGCCCCTGACCATCCCCGCGGGCGAGCGGAGCATCGCAGCGCGCCTCTACAGGCCCCAGCAGCAGGATCCGGCCGCGCCGGCCATCGTCTTCGCGCACTTCGGCGGCGGCGTGATCGGTGACCTGGACACCAGCCACGCCTTCTGCGGCATCCTGGCCAAGGTCGCCCGCGCGCCCGTGGTGTCGGTCGAATACCGCCTGGCGCCCGAGCACCGCTTCCCCGCGGGCCTGGATGACGTGCTGGCGGCCTATCGGCACGTCCGAGACCATGCCGCCCAGTTCGGCGCCCCGGCCGGTCAGGCGATGATCGGCGGCGATTCCATGGGCGGCAACTTCGCCGCCGTGGTCTGCCAGGAGCTGGCCCGCACCGGCCAGCCGCAGCCGGCCCTGCAGCTGCTGATCTATCCCTGCGTCGACGTCGCCAGCCAGACCGCCTCGATGACCACCTATGCCGAGGCCTTTCCGCTATCGCGGGCGACGATGGACTGGTTCATGGGCCACTATATGGGCCCCGACGCCGACCCGGCCGATCCGCGGCTGTCGCCGATCCGCCAGGACGATCTGTCCGGCCTGGCGCCGGCCGTCGTCGTCACCGCCGGCTTCGACCCGCTGGTCGACCAGGGCGAGGCCTACGCCCGGCGCCTGCGCGCGGCCGGCGTGCCGGTGATCTATCGCTGCTATGACGCCATGGCCCACGGATTCACCGCCTTCACCGGCGTCGTGCCCTGCGCCGACGTGGCGTGTCGGGAGATTGCGGGCCTGGTCCGCGAAGGTCTGGAGGGACGTATTGCGCGCGCTGCTAGTTGAGGAGCTGAAGCCCGAGTACGGCGGCTGCGTCCTGAAGGAGGTCGAGCCCCCGGCCCCAGGCCCGGGCGAGGTGCAGATCATGGTGCTAGCCGCCGCGGTGAACTTCCCCGACCTGCTACAGACCCGCGGCGAGTACCAGCACAAACCGCCGCTGCCGTTCATTCCCGGCATGGAGATCGCCGGCGAGGTGAGCGCGGTGGGCGAAGGCGTCGATCAGTTCCAGGTCGGCGAGGCGGTGGTCGGCGGCGCACGGATCGGCGGCTTTTCCGAATACGCGGTGACGCCGGCGGCCGGCCTGCGCCGCAAGCCCGAGGGGCTGTCGTTCAGCCAGGCGGCCGGCTACGCCACGGCCTACCTGACCGCCTACGTCTCGCTGGTGCGCCGCGCGGCGGTGCAGCCGGGCGAATGGGTGCTGGTGCACGGCGCCGCCGGCGGTGTCGGCCTGGCGGCCGTGGACCTGGCTAAGCACCTGGGCTGCAAGGTCATCGCGGCCTCCGCCTCGGACGACAAGCTGGCCATCGTGCAGCGCGAGTACCAGCCCGACGCCGTCGTGAACGTGACCGGCGGCTTCCGTGAGAAGGTCAAGGAGATCACCGGCGGGCGCGGCGCGAACGTCATCTATGACCCGGTCGGCGGCGACGTGTTCGACGAGAGCACCCGCTGCATCGCCTTCGACGGCCGCCTGCTGGTGGTCGGCTTCGCCTCGGGCCGATTGCCGGTGCTGCCGGTCAACATCGCCCTCATCAAGGGATTCTCGGTGATGGGCGTGCGGGCCGGCGAGTACGGCCGCCAGTTCCCGGAGAAGGGCCGCGAGAACCAGGCGGCGATCTGGGACCTGGCCGCCAAGATGAAGCCGCGGGTCGACCAGGAGTATCCGCTGAGCGAGTGGCGCGCGGCCTTCGACTCGCTGGCCGATCGCAAGGTGGTGGGCAAGACCATCGTGCGGCCCGATCTCTGACCTATATACTCAGCCCATGACCGTCGAACACGAACACGAACTCGAAGGCCTGAAGGCCGCAGGCCGGCTTGTGGCGCGCACGCTGGAGGCCATGGGCAAGGCGCTGGAGCCGGGTATCACCACCCGCGAGCTCGACCAACTCGGCCGCCAGATGCTTGAGCTGGAGGGCGCCCGCTCGGCGCCCGAACTGACCTACAACTTCCCAGGCGCGACTTGCATCTCCGTCGCGCCGGACTGCGCGCACGGCATTCCCGACGATCGCCGCATCGAGGCCGGGACCCTGGTCAATATCGACGTCTCGGCGGAGTTGAATGGGTTCTTCGGCGACACGGGGGCGAGCTTCGCGGTGCCGCCGGTCAAACCGAACATCGAGCGCCTGTGCCGCGACGGCCGCCGCGCCATGTGGGCCGGCATCCGCGCCGTGCGCCCGGGCGCCAAGCTCAACGAGGTCGGCAAGGCCATCCAGACCTTCGCCGACAAGAACGGCTATTCGCTGGTCACCAACCTGGCCAGCCACGGCGTCGGCCGCTCGCTGCACGACGACCCGGCCGAGATTCCGACCTGGTGGGAGCCGGGCGACCGCCGCCGGATTCACGAGGGGCTGGTGTTCACGATCGAGCCGTTCCTGTCGCTCGGGGCCGACTGGGTCGAGGAGGGCGACGACGGCTGGACGCTTACCCCGCCGGGCCACGAACCGACCGTCCAATACGAACATACGCTGATCGCGACCCGGCGCGGACCGGTAATCCTGACCCTCGCGGCCTGAATACGCAGGAGAAGGTTGACTCCTCTCCCAGGCTCCCTTAGGAACCGCCGCTCAATTTTATACCGGAGTTGATCTCGTGAAGCGGACTTTCCAACCGTCCCGACTGGTGCGTGCACGCCGTCACGGTTTCCGCGCGCGCATGGCGACCAAGAACGGCGCCAAGATCGTGGCTCGCCGTCGCGCCAAGGGCCGCAAGCGCCTGACCGCCTAAGACGCATCCGCGTCTTAGAGCCTGAGGTGTCGGCATGACCGACGCCCCTAAAGTCATCGAACGCATTCAAAAGCGCTCGGACTTTCTCGCCGCCGCGCGGGCGTCTTCGTACGCCAAAGGCGCGGTGGTGATGCAGGCCCGTGATCGGGCCGACGACTCCCCCGTCATTCGCGTCGGCTTCACCGCCACCCGCAAGATCGGCGGCGCGGTCGTGCGCAACCGCGCCAAGCGGCGCCTGCGCGCCGCGGCGCAGGCGATTTTGCCGCAACTCGGCAAGCCCGGCTTTGACTATGTTTTGATCGCTCGCAACGGCGCGCCCACCAGGGCGTGGCCGCGTCTGCTTGACGATGTGAAAACCGCGCTGATAAGCCTCGCGGCCGAAAGCGACAGCCCGTCCCGCGCCTCGCAGCGCGCCCCTTCTTCCTCCGCCTGAGCGCGCGTCCCCATGCAAGAGAACAACAACCGCAACACGATCATCTTCGTGGTCAGCGCGGTTCTGATCCTGATCGCCTACCAGTTCTTCGTGCTGGATCCGGCCGCCAAGAAGCGCAGCGCCGAGGCCGCGCGCCAGAAGGCCGTCGCAGCCGAAGTGCAGGCCGCCTCGGGCGCGGCGCCCGCCCTGCCAGGCGCGCCCAGCGCCAATCCCGGCCCGGTCGTGGTCTCGCGCCAGGACGCCGCCGCCGCCAGCGCGCGCGCGCCGATCGCCACGCCGGCCCTGGCCGGCTCGGTCTCGCTGCGCGGCGCGCGCATCGACGACCTGTTCCTGAAGAACTACCGCGTGGCGGTGGCCAAAGACTCGCCGCCGGTCGAGCTGCTGCGCCCTGAAGGCGCCAAGCACGCCTTCTTCGCCGAATTCGGCTGGACTGGGGCCAACCTGCCCGGACTGCCCAACGCCGACACCGTCTGGCAGGTGGTCGAGGGTTCAACCCTCGCGCCCGGCCAGCCGCTGGTGCTGCGCACCTCGAACGGCCAGGGCCTGACCTTCACGCGCAAGCTGGAGGTCGACGACAAGTTCATGTTCACGGTGACCGACACCGTGGCCAACACCGGCGCGGGTTCGGTGACGCTCGCCCCCTACGCCTCGGTCCAGCGCCAGGGCGTGCCGGCCGACCTCGGCCGCAACCAGATCGTCCATGAAGGCGCGATCGGCTGGCTGGGCGGCGAGCTGCGGCAGCTGAAATACGCCAAGTGGCTGAAGGAGGGCGGCCTGAACGTGTCGTCCGTCGGCGGCTGGACCGGCATCACTGACAAGTACTGGCTGACCGCTCTGATCCCCGATCAGAAGGAACACATCCAGAGCCAGTACCGGGTGACCAAGTCGCTCGCCGCGGACATCTACGAAGCCAACTATGTCGGCCGCCCGCACATCATCCCGGCCGGCAAGCAGGTCACCGAGGTCACCCGCCTGTTCGCCGGCGCCAAGACCGTGCCGCTGCTGAAGGAATACGAGACCAAGCTCGGCGTGCCGCACCTCGACATGGCCGTGGATTGGGGGAACTTCTGGTTCATCACCCGGCCGATGTTCATGTTCCTGGACTTCATCTTCCAGAAGGTCGGCAACTTCGGCATCGCCATCCTGCTGCTGACCGTCGCCGTGAAGCTGATCTTCTTCCCGCTGGCCAACAAGAGCTACGAGTCGCTGACCAAGATGAAGAAGGTGCAGCCGCAGGTCGAAGCGCTGCGCACGAAGTACAAGGAAGATCCGGCCAAGCAGCAGCAGGAGCTGATGGCCCTGTACCAGCGCGAGAAGATCAACCCGCTGACCGGCTGTCTGCCGATGCTGGTGCAGATCCCGGTCTTCTACGGCCTCTACAAGGTGCTCACCGTCACCATCGAAATGCGTCACGCGCCGTTCTTCGGCTGGATCCAGGACCTGTCGGCCAAGGACCCGCTGACGATCTGGAACCTGTTCGGCCTGATCCCGTACAACCCGGCGACCGTGCCGGTGATCGGCGGCATCCTGAACTCCGACCTCCTGCATCTCGGCCCGATGGCGCTGCTCTACGGCGTGACCATGTACCTCTCGACGGCGATGAACCCGCCGCAGCCGGACCCGATCCAGCAAAAGATCTTCCAGTTCATGCCGGTCATGTTCACCTTCATCATGGCCCCGTTCGCGGTGGGCCTGCTGATCTACTGGACCTGGTCGAACGTGCTGACGATCCTGCAGCAGTACGTGATCATGCGCCGCTTCAAGGTGGACAACCCGATCGACCAGATCATCGCCAAGATCACCGGCAAGCCCAGGGAAGTCGGTTGAGCCAGGACCCGCTCTTTTCCGAGGAAGAACTGGAAGCCGCGCGCGTTCTGTTCGCGCGGCAAGCCAGCTTCCTGATGGGAGCCGTCTCGGTCGACGGCCTGCCGCCGGGCGACCTGCCCGAGGTCGCCTTCGCCGGCCGTTCGAACGTCGGCAAGTCGTCGCTGATCAACGCGCTGGTCGGCCACAAGGGCCTGGCCCGCGCCTCCAACGAGCCTGGCCGCACCCGCGAGCTGAACTTCTTCATGCTCGACGAGCGGCTGCGGCTGGTCGACCTGCCCGGCTATGGCTGGGCCAAGGCGTCCAAGGTCGAGGTGAAGAAATTCCAGAATCTCGGCCGCGACTTCCTGCGCGGCCGCGCCAACCTCAAGCGCGCCTACCTGCTGATCGATGCGCGTCACGGCCTGAAGGCGGTCGACGAGGAGCCGATGGCCGCCTTCGATAAGGCCGCGGTCTCCTACCAGATCATCCTGACCAAGGCGGACAAGCTGAAGCCCGCCGAGGTCGAGGCCGTCCGCCAGCGCACCGAGGCGGCGATCATCAAGCGGCCGGCGGCGTTCCCGCGGGTGCTGGCCACCTCGTCGGAAAAGGGCCACGGCATCCCTGAACTGCGGGCCGAGATCATGTCGGCCTGCGAGATCACGCTCTAGGCGCAGACGCCGCACTGACGCGGGGTCAATCTTTGCGCGCCGCGGCGTCCATGGAAGAACGGCGGGGACGATAGCCTCGGGACCGCCACCATGCTCTCCACCGCCGGCCGCACGGCCTATGACGCCGACCTCGACCTGTTCCGCGACCAGGTGCGCAAGTTCTTCGACAAGGAGCTCTATCCGCACCTCGACCGCTGGGAAGAGGCCGGCATCGTCGATCGCGATTTCTGGAAGGCCTATGGGGCGGCGGGCCTGCTCTGTCCGCAGGTCCCGGCTGAGTACGGCGGGCTGGGCCTCGACTATCGCTACAATGCGGTGATCGGCGAGGAGCTCTCCTATGCCGGCTCGTCGGCCGGGGTGACCCTGCAGTCCGACATCACCGTCGACTACATCATCAACTACGGCTCCGAGGAGCAGAAGCAGCGGCTGCTGCCGGGCATGGTCTCGGGCGAGATCATCACCGCCATCGCCATGACCGAGCCTGGAACGGGCTCGGACCTGCAGGGCGTCAAGACCACCGCCATCCGGGACGGCAACCACTACGTCCTCAACGGCAGCAAGACCTACATCACCAACGGCCAGAACGCCGACGTGGTGATCGTGGTCGCCAAGACCGATCCGAGCCTGGGCTCCAAGGGAATCTCGTTGATCCTGGTCGAGCGCGGAACCCAAGGCTTCGAGCGCGGCCGCAACCTGGACAAGGTGGGGCAAAACTCGGCCGACACCTCCGAGCTGTTCTTCAACGACGTGCGCGTGCCGATCACCAACTGCCTGGGCGAAGAAGGCCGCGGCTTCGCCTATCTTATGAACCAGCTGGCCCAGGAGCGGCTGCAGATCGCCATCGCCGGCCAGGCCGGCGCCCAGCGCGCCTTCGACGAGGCGGTGAAGTTCACGAAGGACCGAAAGGCTTTCGGCCAGTCGATCTTCGACTTCCAGAACACTCGCTTCACCCTGGCCGCCCTGAAGGCCAAGCTGCAGGCCGGCTGGGCGCACCTGGACTGGGCGATCGCCCGTCACGTGGCCGGCAAGCTCGACGCGGCCGAGGCGTCCGCCGCCAAGCTGTTTCACACTGAGCTGCAATGGGAAGCCTGCGACATCGCCCTGCAGCTGCACGGCGGGGCCGGCTACATGAACGAGTATCCGATCGCCCGCCTGTGGCGCGACGCCCGTGTCCAGCGCATCTACGGCGGCACCTCCGAGATCATGAAGGAAGTGGTCGCCCGCTCGATCTGAGGCCTGCGCGCCCCCGCGCTCGCCACAGGCGGTGACAGGGGGCGTGAGGTCCGCTATCGGAGCCCCCAACAGCGCGCGAGCCATCGGCGCTGGCTTTGTGTGGCGGAGCCAAGGCGGCTCCTGGAGGGTTGCGACCTTGACCGACGACGCCGAAGAACAGGGCTGGGCCACCGCCAAGACCCTCGCCGAGGCCCTGCCCTATATCCAGATCTACGACCGCGAGGTCGTGACGATCAAATACGGCGGCCACGCCATGGGTGAAGAAAGCGTCGCCAAGCTGTTCGCGGCCGATGCGGTGCTGCTGAAGATGCTGGGCGTGCATCCGGTCGTGGTGCACGGCGGCGGCCCGCAGATCTCGCGCATGCTCGACAAGGCCGGCGTCAAGTCGACCTTCATCGACGGCCTGCGGGTGACCGACGAGGCCACCATGGAGGTCGCCGAGATGGTGCTGTCGGGCGCCATCAACAAGGAGATCGCGAACTGGATCACGCTGGCCGGCGCCGAGGCCGACGTGCGCGGCGTGGGCCTGTCGGGCAAGGACGCGCGGCTGATCACCGTCGAGAAGGCGCACCGCACCAAGAAGGATCCGGACAGCCAGATCGAACAGGTCGTCGACCTGGGCTATGTCGGCGAGCCGACCCGCATCGACCCGAAGCTGATCGAGGCGCTGATCTACGCCGAGGAGGACTACATCCCGGTGGTCGCGCCGATCGGCGTGTCGGTCGAAGGCGAGACCTACAACATCAACGCCGACACCGTGGCCGGCGCCCTAGCCGGGGCGCTGAACGCCAAGCGCATGCTGCTGCTGACCGACGTGCGCGGCGTTCTGGACAAGAACGGCGAGCTGATCCGCCAGATGACCCTGGCCGAGGCGCGCGAGGCGATCGCCTCCGGCGTGGCGACCGGCGGCATGATCCCCAAGCTGGAGACTGCGATCGCCGCGGTCGAGTCCGGCGTCGAGGCCGTGGTCATCCTGGACGGGCGCCGCCCGCACGCCATGCTCACCGAGCTCTTCACGGAACACGGCTCGGGCACGCTCATCCGCGCATGACGGCGGACCTGACGCATATCGACACCTGGCTGTTCGACCTGGACAACACCCTCTACCCCGAGGAGTCCGGGTTCATGCAGGGCGTAGAGAGCCGCATGACGGCCTTCGTGGCCAAGGTCACGGGGTTGGCGCACGACGCCGCCTACAGCCTGCAGAAGCACTATCTCGCCGAACACGGCCTGACGCTGAAGGGGCTGATGCTGCACCACGGCGTCGATCCCGCCGACTTCCACGCCCTGTTCCACGACCTGTCGCTGGACCTGCTGGCCAAGGACCCGGAACTGGTCGCCGCCATCGCGCGGCTGCCGGGGCGGCGGCTGATCTTCACCAACGCCGACGACAGGCACGCCGAACGGGTGCTGGCGCACCTGAACCTGCGCGGCCTGTTCGACGAGGTGTTCCACATCCACTCGTTCGGGTTCGCGCCCAAGCCAGACCCGCTCGGCTTCCAGCGGATGATCGACGCCCACGGCCTGAACCCGGCCAGCACCGCCTTTTTCGAGGACTCCGAGCGCAACCTGCATCCGGCCGCGGACTTGGGCATGACCACCGTGCTGGTCGGCTCGCGCGCGCTCGCCTCGACCGCCGCCTTTGTCCACCACCGCACCGAAAAGCTGACGCCGTTCCTGAGTTCGGCGCGTCTGAAGGAAACCGCCTGATGTCCGACGACCTGAAGTCCGTGATCGAAGCCGCCTGGGAAGCCCGCGACGGCGTCAACACCAGCACCCAGGGCCAAGTCCGCGAGGCGGTCGAAGAAACCCTGAACCGGCTCGACAACGGCACGCTTCGCGTCGCCTCGCGCGGCGAGGACGGCGTGTGGACCACCCACCAGTGGGCCAAGCAGGCGATCCTCCTGTCCTTCCGCCTGAACGCCAACCAGCTGATCGACGAGGGCGCGCCGCACCCCTACTGGGACAAGATCCCGCTGAAGTTCACCGGCTGGGACGCCGCCAAGTTCGAGGCCGCCGGCTTCCGCGCGGTCCCGGGCTGCGTAGTGCGCCGTGGCGCCTACATCGCCAAGGGCGTGATCATGACCCCGTCGTTCGTGAACATCGGCGCCTATGTCGACGAGGGCACGATGGTCGACACCTGGGCGACGGTCGGCTCCTGCGCCCAGATCGGCAAGAACGTCCACCTGTCGGGCGGCGCGGGCATCGGCGGCGTGCTGGAGCCGCTGCAGGCGAACCCGACCATCATTGAGGACAACTGCTTCATCGGCGCGCGTTCGGAAGTGGCCGAAGGCGTGATCGTGCGTGAAGGCAGCGTGCTGTCGATGGGCACCTTCATCACCTCGACCACCCGCATCGTCGACCGCAAGACCGGCGAAGTGTTCATGGGCGAGGTCCCGCCCTACTCGGTGATCATGCCGGGCTCGATGCCCAGCCCGTTCGGCGAAGGGCTGCCCTCGATCAACTGCGCGGTCATTGTGAAGACCGTTGACGAGCGCACGCGCTCCAAGACCTCGATCAACGAACTGCTGCGCGACTAACGCGCCTCGACCGGCGGCCTGGCCCCAGGTTCCAGGGCCGCCGACCCTCCTGATTCTCCAGACGATTCGCCGGCTGCGGACGATTTCCGCAGCCGGAGCGGGCGCCATGCGCGTCTACCCGCGGCCCAAGCCCGCGATTACGCCCGTGACGCCGGGGTCATCCACAGGAAATGCCCCCGTTCCGAGCCGCCGGGACCAATTAACTATAGCATTCGCTTCTCGCGATACTGACGCCCCAATAGGTTATCGCGTGACGCGAATATTGTCGCGGCGAGAAACGACAGTATCCTTAACGTAATGGCGGGAATGTTCGGAGCCCGTTGTTATTCAAGGAGATTGCCATTCGCCACGACCATTGAAGCCGATGGTTATTAACTTTAACGCAGGGCCCGAACCGATGACCCCAGCGCCTTCCCTCGCCGCCATCGTCGCCGAAACGCTGGACCAGGATGTCCCGCAGCCGGAGGCGCCCTCATGGGACGAACCGGCCGCCGGCTACCTCGAACAGGACGCCATGCGGTTCTTCTATCGCTGGGGCGGCCACCTTTCGGCGACGCTGATCCGGGTCCGCTCACGCTTCGACGGCGACCTCGACCAGTACCTGCTCTACCTGATCTTCCTGCTGGCCGAGATTTCCGAATCCATGCCGCGCGGTCCGCGGCCGCCGCAGACCTTCCGCCGCCGGCGCGGGCTCAATGCCCTGAGCCTGGCCGACATCACCCAGATCCCGCGGGAGACCACACGCCGCAAGCTGCTGGCGCTCGTCGAGCGCGGCTATCTGGTGCGCGAGCCCGACGGCCTGTTCACGCTGGGCGAGGCCTATGACGTCGATCAGTTCTTCACCGACCTGAAGCCGCTGTTTTGGGATGCGGTGCGGCTAGAACGCTAGCCGCCTACTCGATATTGTCGAGCTTGCGCCATAGCCGGCGGATCGCCAAGGCCCGCACGGCCGCATCATCCGACTCCAGCGGCGCCATGCCGAGCTTCAGCAGGCAGTCATTGAGCGCCAGCGGCTCGCGACGCGACAAGCGGATGCCCTTGCGGCGGGCCACAGCCTGGAAGCGGCGCCAGGCGCATTCCGCCCCGCCTGCGCCTTCAGCCGCCCCTGGCGGCAAGAGCCCGGTCTGTAGCACCCGATGAAAAGCGACCAGGGTCGCCCCGCGGCAGATTCGCGCCGCCAGCACGGCGAAAGCCGCCTCTTCCATCGGCTCGGCCGGCAGATCCTCGCTGGCGGAGCCGCCGAATAGGGTCGCTGGACTCGAGGAGCGCACGAAGGCGCTGAGGGCCACATTTCCACGATCGTCGACGAACGCGTACTGCATCACATGCTGGCGGCCGTCGGCGGCGACGGAACGAACGGCGAAGTAGACATGCTCGCTGGCCGACACCTGCCGCGATGTCTGCGTTGGAATGATCTGATCAGGTAACTGCGTTCCACGAATAACGCCGCCGCGTTCCAGAATATCAAGGATATCCTCGATCTTCTCGGCAGATGTTCTGAGCTTCTTCTTCTTGAAGAAATTGAACATGACGCAGCACCCCACACGCGGTTCAGGCATAGTTCTTGAATGCGCGTCCCAGGTCGATCCAATTGCTTCCCAATTCGGGATGGTAAACAGGAAACTAACGCCCCATTTTGGGCGCAGCGGCTTGACGGCCCATCGACTCGACAGCCATTGCCCCTGACGGCCGTCGCCGCTACCAGCGACCCATGCCGCAGCTCGACCCCATCGCACTCACCCAAGACCTCATCCGCCGCCCGTCGGTGACCCCCGCCGACGAAGGCGCCATGGATATCGTCCAGCGCACGCTTGAGGGTCTGGGCTTCGCCTGCCGGCGCATGAAATTCGGCGAGATCGAGAACCTCTACGCCCGCTACGGGACCGCCAGCCCGAACCTTTGCTTCGCCGGCCACACCGACGTGGTGCCGGTGGGCGACGCGGCGGCCTGGAGCCGCGAGGCCTTCGCCGCCGACATCGTCGACGGCATGCTGATCGGCCGCGGGTCGGTCGACATGAAGAGCGCGGTCGCCGCCTTCGCCGCGGCCGCCGCCCAGGCGATCGAAGCCGGACAGGTGACTGGATCGCTGTCGTTCCTGATCACCGGCGACGAGGAAGGCGTGGCGACCCACGGCACCAAGATGGTGGTCGAGGCCCTGGCCGCCGAGGGCGAGGTCATCGACCATTGCGTGGTCGGCGAGCCGTCGAGCGCCGAGACCTTCGGCGACATGATCAAGATCGGCCGCCGCGGCTCGATCAACACCTGGATCACCGTCGACGGCCGCCAGGGCCACGTGGCCTATCCGCATCGCGCGGCCAACCCGATCCCGGTGCTCATCGACCTGCTGGCCCGGCTGCAGAACCATGTTTTGGACGAAGGCTATACGGGTTTTCAGCCGTCCAACCTGGAGGTGACGACGGTCGACGTCGGCAACGGCGCCACCAACGTCATTCCGGCCCAGGCCAAGGCGCGGCTCAACATCCGCTTCAATCCAGCCCACAAGGGCGCCGAACTCGCCGCCTGGATCGAAGCCGAAGCGGCCAAGTCGCGGGAAGGCTTCGCCGGCGCCATCACCGTCGAGCCGGTGATTAGCGGCGAGGCGTTTCTGACCGAGCCCGGGGCCTTCACCGACGTGGTCGCCGCCGCAGTGCAGGACGTGGCGGGCGCGGCGCCGGAGCTGTCGACAACGGGCGGCACCTCGGACGCCCGCTTCATCCGCGCACTCTGCCCGGTGGTCGAACTGGGCCTGGTGGGCAAGACCATGCACGCAGTCGACGAGCGCGCGCCGGTACAAGAGATCCACGACCTGCAGAAGGTCTATGAGCGGCTGATCGAGCGTTACTTCGCGGCGTTCGGCTAATCTCTCGATGCTCCCCGTCTGGGGTCCCCCTCCGTCTCGATGCTTCGCATAGATCCACCTCCCCAAGAGGGGAGGATCTGGAATTCAGTACTTCACGCCCGTGAGGTAAAGCCCGTCGGCGGGTGCGACCGGGCCGCAAGCCTTGCGGTCGCGAGCCTCCAGCGCGGCCGCGACGTCGTCGTGCCCCCAGCGACCGACACCGACCTCGGCCAGGGTGCCGGTCATCGAGCGGACCTGCCGGTGCAGGAACGAGCGGGAGGCGAACTCGAGCAGCACGTACTCGCCCTCGCGCCAGGCGCGGGCCACGTCCAGCGTCTTCATCGGCGACTTCGCCTGGCACTGCATGTGGCGGAAGGTGGTGAAGTCGTGATGGCCGATCAATTGGCGGGCGGCGGCGTCCATGGCATCGGCGTCCAGCGGCTTCTTCACGTGCCAGACGCGGCCGCGGTCGAGGGCCGGCGGGCTCTTGCGATTGAGGATGCGGTAGATGTAGCGCCGCTCGGTCGCCGAGAACCGCGCATGCCAGTCGCCGACCGCGATCTCGACATCGAGCACGGCGATCGGCTCGGGCACGAGGTAGGCGTTCATCGCGTCACGCACGACCTCAGGCCGCCATTCCTTGGCGAGGTCGATGTGGACCACCTGGCCGGTGGCGTGGACCCCGGTGTCGGTACGACCGGCCGCCTGCAGGCGCAGGGTCTCGCCGCTGAACGCCTTGACCGCGCGCTCGATCGACCCCTGGACCGACGGAAGGTCGTCCTGCGCCTGGAACCCCTTATAAGGGCGTCCGTCGTACTCGATGGTCAGCTTGTAGCGCGGCATCAAGCCAGCTCGGTCCCGGCCGCCACAGGCGCGCCACGCAGAAAGGCCTCCGCATCCTGCGGACCCTTGCCCTCGCGCTGGACACGCAGCAGGCGCACTGCGCCCTCACCGCAGGAGATCAGCAGGGCGTCGTCCAGCACCCGGCCTGGCGCGCCCTGGCCGTCCTCCAGCCGCGAGAGCAGCGCCTTGACCCGGACCGGGCCCTTGTCGGTCGGCAGCTCGAACCAGGCGCCGGGGAACGGCGACAGGCCGCGGATCTTGCGATCGACCTCGGCCGCCGGCTTGTCCCAGCGAATGCGCGCTTCCTTCGGACGGATCTTCTTGGCGTAGGTCAGGCCCTCCTCGGCCTGAGGCGTAGCCTTGGCCTCGCCGCGCTCGACCGCGGCCATGGTGCGCGCCAGGAGATCGGCGCCGACGATGGCCAGGCGATCATGCAGGGTTGTGGCGGTCTCCAAGGCGTCGATGCGCACGGTCTCGGAGGCCAGCACCGGGCCCTCGTCCAGGCCCTCGGTCATCTGCATGACTTCGACGCCGGTGACCTTGTCGCCCGCCATGATCGCCCGCTGTATGGGGGCCGCTCCGCGCCAGCGCGGCAGCAGCGAGGCGTGCAGATTGAAGCAGCCGAGCTTTGGTGCGTCGAGCACGGCGGCCGGCAGGATCTGGCCGAACGCCACCACCACGCCGGCGTCAAGGTTGAGGGCGGCGAAGGCCTCGATCTCGGCCGGATCGCGCATCGAGACCGGCGTGCGCACCGGAATGCCGCGTTCTTCGGCGTAGGCGTGCACGGGCGACGGCTTCAGCGTCTGGCCGCGGCCGCGCGGCGCGGGCGGCTGGGAATAGACGCAGGCGACTTCGTGCCCGGCCTCGACCAGAGCGGCGAGGGCGGCGACGGCGAAGTCGGGCGTTCCGAGAAAAGCGATGCGCATCAGACCTGCATGTAACGACGGCGGAGGATTTTAGGAACCTCAGGCAAGCTTGGCCGTTGTGTGAAGCACTCGGGAAGGGAGAACCAATCCATGCGCAACTTGATGATCGTCACCCTGGTCGCTTCGGGCCTCGCCCTGTCGGCCTGCTCGCAGGCCACGCAGGACCAGGCCAAGGCCACGGCCGATCAGGCCGCCGCCGACGCTAAGGCCGCGACCGACCAGGCTGCGGCCGACGCCAAGGCCGCCGCCGACAAGGCGGCCGCCGAGGCTCAAGCCGCGGCCGGCGCCGTCGCCGCCGACACCAAGGCCGCCGCGGCCGACGCCAGCGTCGCGGCCAAGGACGCGGCCGCCGAAGCCAAGGCCGCCGCGACGGGCGCGGCCAAGGACGCCAAGGCCGCCGTGCACGAAGCCACCGCGCCGGAGCACTAGGTCAGACGCGCCTGTCCGCCAGTCGGGCAGGCGCGCATCCTCGCTGGGACACTATAAGAGTTGTCCGCCGCCTAGGCGGCGCGGGCCTGCTTCTTGACCTTGGCCACCGCGCGGTCGCGCTTGAGGCGCGATAGGTGGTCGATGAACAACACGCCTTGCAGGTGGTCCATCTCGTGCTGGATGCAGACCGCGAACAGGCCGTCGGCGTCCTCGATCACTTCCTCGCCCTGGTAGTTCAGGTACTTCAGCTTCACGCGGGCCGGGCGCTCGACCTCGTCATAGATGTCCGGAATCGACAGGCAGCCCTCTTCGTAGGGGGCGGTGTCCTCCGAGCTCCAGATGATTTCCGGGTTCACGAAGTAGCGCGGGGCCTTCTCGTCGTCGGGGCCGGAGATGTCCATGACGATCACACGCTTGGGCACGCCGATCTGGATGGCGGCCAGGCCGATGCCGGGCGCGTCGTACATCGTCTCCAGCATGTCATCCATAAGCGCGCGCAGCTCGTCGTCGACCTTGTCGACCGGCTGCGAGACCAGTTTCAGGACCGGATTCGGAACGACGAGAATTTCACGGATAGCCATAAAAACGCAGGTAGGTCAGCGCCCCTTCGCCGTCAAGGCGGCGAGGCGGCCGGTCTCCGGCGCGTCCGGGTCGGCGGCGAGCTTGGCTAGGGGGCGGATGCCGGTCTCCACCGGCGCCAGTTCCGGCAGTTCCTTGCCCTCGTGGTCGACCTTGAGGTCCTCGAACCGGCGCGCCTGAGTCAGCACCTGAGTCTCCAGCGAACCGACGAACTGGTTGTAACGACTGACCGCCGCCTCCAGCGCCTTGCCGACCGAGCCGGCGTGCGCGCCCATCACCGAGATCCGCTTGTAGAGCTCGCGGCCCAGCTTTGAGATCTCCTGGGCGTTGGCGGCCTGCTCCTCGACCCGCCAGCCGTAAACCACCGCCTTGCAGAGCGCGAACAGGGTCGTCGGCGTCACCACCAGCACCCGGCGGTCCATCGCCTCGGTCATCAGGTCGGGCGCCCGTTCGAGCGCGGCGGCCAGAAAGCTGTCGCCGGGAATGAACATGGCCACGAAATCGGGCGAGCCCTGGTTGAACTGGTCCCAGTAGGCCTTGGCCGACAGGCCCTGCATGTGCGCGCGCACGCTCTGGGCGTGGCGCAGATAGGCGGCCTCGCGGCTGGCCTCGTCGGGCGCGTCCTGGGCTTCGAGGAAGGCGTTGAGCGAGCACTTGGCGTCGATGACGAACACCGCCCCGCCCGGCAGCCGCACGGTGACGTCGGGACGGCGGCGCCCCTCCTCGCTGTCGGTCGAGGTCTGTTCGTCGAAGTCGTAGCGATTGTGCAGGCCGGCCGCCTCCAGCACGTTGCGCAGGGTCTGCTCGCCCCACCGGCCCTGCACGCCGGCGCCGCGGCGCAGCGCCGCAGATAGCTTGCGGGCCTCGGCCTGGGTGGCGGTGGAGGCCTGGAGCAGCTGGCTGATCTGCTCCTTCAGTCCGCCGGTCTCTTCGGCGCGGGTCTTTTCGACGGCGACGACCTGCTCCTGGAACTTGGCCAGGGTCTCGGCGACGGGCTTCAGTTGCGCCTCCAGCCGGGCCTGGGCGAGTTGCTCTCTATTATGGAAGGTCTCGTCGGCGCGCTTCATCACCTGCTCGGCGATGGCGGCGGCGGCCTGGGCCTGCAGGAAGGCGGTGTTCTTGGCCTCCTGCTCCTCCAGTAGCCGCAGTCGGGCGGCGGCGTCCTGCAACTCAAACGCCCGCGCTTCGGCGCGGTTGGCGCGGCTGCGCTCCATGAGCGCCCAGGCGAGCGCGGGAATGGCCGCCAACAGGGCGGCGAGCACGGCGAGCAGGATAGCGTCCAGGTTCATGCTCCGTTCTTATACGGAGTCGCCAGGGCGCGATAGTTTCCGCCCCGCCCGGCGTCGGGCCAAAAAAAAGCCGGACCCGAAGGCCCGGCAGTTCATTAGGGAGGAAACGCCCAGGAAGGGCAGAAGCGGCAGCGCCGCCTCACGGTTTGAACATATACGGTGCGACGCACAAAACAACAAGCGATTTTGTGCCGGACCCATCACATTTTCTAAAAGCGGCGAAAAAATTCGTTACAAATCAGTGAGATTTGAGCACGTTGCAAACAGCTAAGGTTTGCTGCACCGCACAAAGACGCGATATCAATGTTCGGCGCCGCGGCGAGAAGGCGCTGGCGCAAAAGCCATTCGTCACCTAAAAGCGCGCGCTTCCCCAAATAGGCGCCCATAAAGCCAAATCAATGTCGCTCCGCAACATCGCCATCATCGCCCACGTCGACCACGGCAAGACGACCCTCGTCGACCAACTCCTTGCCCAGTCAGGCGTTTTCCGAGCCAATGAGGCGACGGTTGAGCGCGCCATGGACTCCAACGACCAGGAGCGCGAGCGCGGGATCACCATCCTCGCCAAGTGCACCAGCGTCCTCTGGAACGGAAAAGCGGGCGAGACCCGCATCAACATCATCGACACCCCCGGCCACGCCGACTTCGGCGGCGAGGTCGAGCGGATCCTCGGTATGGTGGACGGCTGCGTCCTCCTGGTGGACGCCGAAGAAGGCGTCATGCCCCAGACCAAGTTCGTGCTGGGCAAGGCGCTGAAGATGGGCCTGCGCCCGATCCTCTGCCTCAACAAGGTCGACCGCGCCCACGCCGATCCCGACCGCGTGCTGAACGACGCCTTCGACCTGTTCGCGGCCATGGGCGCGACGGACGAGCAGCTCGACTTCCCGCACATCTACGCCTCGGGCAAGAACGGCTGGGCGACGCTCGACCTGAACCAACCGAACGACAACCTCGGCCCGCTGTTCGACCTGATCGTCGATCACGTGCCGCCGCCGAAGGCCGAGGCCCGCAAGGACGAGCCCTTCCAGATGCTGTCGGTGCTGATCGAAAGCGACCCGTTCCTCGGGCGCCTGCTGACCGGCCGCATCGAAGCCGGCCGCGCTGTCCCGGGTCTGGCCATCAAGGCGCTGTCGCGTGACGGCAAGGAGATCGAGCGGGGTCGCATCACCAAGGTGCTGGCGTTCCGCGGCCTGAAGCGTCAGCCGATCGACGCGGGCGCCGAGGCGGGCGACATCGTCGCCATCGCCGGCCTCTCGAAGGCTACCGTGGCCGACACCCTCTGCGCGCTGGAAGTCACCGACGCCCTTCCCGCCCAGCCGATCGACCCGCCGACCATCTCGATGACCGTGTCCGTCAACGACAGCCCGCTGGCCGGCCGCGAAGGCGACAAGGTGCAGAGCCGCGTCATCGCCGCGAGACTGCTGAAGGAAGCCGAATCCAACGTCGCCATCCGCGTCACCGAAACCTCGGAGAAGGACGCCTTCGAAGTCGCCGGCCGCGGCGAACTGCAGCTGGGCGTGCTGATCGAAGGCATGCGCCGCGAGGGCTTCGAGGTCTCGATCAGCCGTCCGCGCGTGGTGTTCCAGACCGATCCGGAAACCGGACAGCGCATGGAACCGATCGAGGACGTCATGATCGACGTCGACGACGAGTTCACCGGCATCGTCATCGAAAAGCTGTCGGCCCGTAAGGCCGAGCTGAAGGACATGGGCCCCTCGGGCGCGGGCAAGACCCGCATCAGCCTGATGAGCCCGTCGCGCTCGCTCATCGGCTATCAGGGCGAGTTCCTGACCGACACCCGCGGCTCAGGCGTGCTGAACCGCGTGTTCAGCCACTACGAACCCTACAAGGGCCCCATCGACGCCGGCCGCAAGGGCGTGCTGGTCTCAAATTCGGACGGGGAAACCGCGGCCTATGCGCTGTGGAACCTGGAGGAGCGCGGCACCATGTTCGTCGGCGCCGGCGAAAAGACCTACCAGGGCATGATCATCGGCGAGAACAGCCGCGCCGACGACCTGGACGTCAACCCGATGAAGGCCAAGCAACTGACCAACGTGCGCGCCTCCGGCAAGGACGAGGCCGTGCGCCTCACCCCGCCGCGCCGCATGACCCTCGAACAGGCCATCGCCTACATCGAGGAAGACGAGCTGGTCGAAGTCACGCCGAAGTCGATCCGCCTGCGCAAGCAGGTGCTGAACCCCTCCTTCCGCAAGCGGCGCGTCAAGGAGGAGTAGTGACGCAAGCGGCGGCGGCGCCCAACATCAGCAGGCAGGCGGCGCGCGAACGCGCGTTCCGCCTGCTCGCCGGCACCGTCACCGCGCTGTTTCTGGCCTTCGCAGCACTGGGCGGGGTCTTCTTCTGGTACGACCGCGCCGCCGGATGGCTGACCCACGCCCACGAGGTGCGGATCGAGATCGAAGGCCTGCGCCTGTCGCTGACCGAGGCCGAGTCGGCCCAGCGGGCCTTCATCCTCACCGGCGACTCGCAATTCACCCGGCAGATCGAAGGCGCCCGCACGGCGGGCGCAATCCATATCAACGCGCTGGAACGGCTGACGCGCGACAATCCCGAACAGCAGGAACGGCTGGCGCGCCTGCAGGCGCTGATGATTACGCGCATGGACGTGATCGATCAGACGGTCGCCGCGCGCCGCACCGGCTCGCCTGGCGCCGCCATCCAGATCATCCGCCGCGGCCAGGGCGTCGAGGCCATGCAAGGCGTACGGCAGATCGCCGCCGAACTGGAGCTGGAAGAACGCCGGCTGCAGCGCCAGCGCGAGCATCAAGTCGCCGTCGTGCGCACGGTGATCGTCGCCTCGCTGATCATCTTCGCCGCGCTGCTGGCGCTGCTGTTCTTCAAGGCGCTGCGCGACATCAGCCTGGACCGCGAAGCCGAGGCGGACGTCGCCCAACGGCTGCGCCGGCTGCTCGAAGACCGCACCCTGCTTCTGGACGAGGTCAACCACCGGGTCAAAAATTCGCTGCAGCAGATCGCCAGCGTCGTGCGCCTGCAGTCGCGGGCGGTCGAGCACGACGACGCCCGCGACGCGCTGAACCGGACCCTCGACCGGATCATCGCCGTCGGCCGCGTGCACGAGCAGATGTACAAGGCAGACGACGCCATCGGCGCCTTCGACGCCGGCCGCTACACCGAGGCCCTGGCGCAGGATCTGGTCAGTTCGCTCGGGCGCGACGACGTGGCCCTGGAGACGCGGATCGAGCACGCCGTGCTGGATGTGAAGCAAGCCGTGCCGCTGGCCCTGATCCTCAATGAGTTGATCACCAACGCCTTGAAATACGGCTGCCCCCCCGATAGGCCGTCCAAAATAAAGGTCGCCCTCGGAACAGATGGCGAGCTCTACCGTTTGAGCGTGGCTGACGACGGTGAAGGTCTGCCCAAGGACTTTTCACCGACGAAACGCAGAGGCCTCGGGATGCGGGCGATCGAAGCCTTGGCGAGACAGCTCGGCGGACGCTTCGAGATAGAACAACCGAAGGCCGGCGCCTCTTTCGCCGTCGTCTTCCCGAGGAGTTGAGCGCGCCGTGCGTATTATGGTTGTTGAGGACGACGCGTTGATCGCGCTCGACATCGTCGGCCTGCTGGAAGACATGGGCCACGAAGTCGTGGCCGAGGCCGCCGACGCGACCGAGGCCTGGGCGCTGGCCGAAGACGGCCGTCCGGACATCGCCCTCGTCGACATCCGATTGGCCCGCGGCGTCGACGGCGGCGTGCTGGCCCGTGAGCTCTACGACAAGCTGGGCGTCCGCTCGCTGTTCGTCTCGGGGTCGATCACCGAGGAATTCCGCCGCTCGATGGCGGCCATCAAGCCGATCGGCTTCCTGGGCAAGCCGCTCAGCCGCCACACGCTGGGCGAGGCGTTGAACGCCGTCTAGGGACGCCGTGTGTCGATGCTGACCACAGCCGGGTCCCGGCGCCACGTACTACCCGACCTTGCTGGCGACCGGGGCGCCGCCTGCGCCACAACGCGCATGTCGCCGGAAGTGGCGGCGCCGGATGAGATCGAGGGCCGAAGCGTGGCGCCCGCAGCTGTGCTAGGCAGGGTGTATGGCCAACCCGATCTTCGCGAACCTCCCCACCACCATCTTCGAGGAGATGTCGGGCCTGGCCCGCGAGATCGGGGCGATCAACCTCGGTCAGGGGTTCCCTGACGACCCCGGTCCGCAGGCGATCCGCGAGCGCGCCGCCGACGCGGTGCTGAACGGCTACAACCAGTATCCGCCGATGGCCGGCCTGCCCGACCTGCGCGCCGCGGTCGCCGCGCACTATGCCCGCACCCAGGGACTGGACTTCGACTGGGCCAGCGAAATCACCATCACCTCCGGCGCGACCGAGGCGCTGGCCGCAGCCTTCCTCGGCCTGATCCAGCCCGGCGACGAGGTGGTGGTCTTCCAGCCGCTCTACGACGCCTATCTGCCACTGATCCGCCGGGCGGGCGGCGTGCCGCGGCTGGTCAAGCTGAGCCCGCCGCACTGGCGCTTCGACCGCGCGATGCTCGAGGCCGCGTTCGGCTCCAAGACGCGGTTCGTGGTGCTGAACAATCCGATCAATCCGGCCGGCGCGGTGCTGCCGCGCGAGGATCTCGCCCTGCTGGCCGAGTTCTGCGTCGCCCACGACGCCATCGCGATCTGCGACGAGGTCTGGGAGCAGGTGGTGTTCGACGGCGCGCGGCACCTGCCCCTGATCGCATTCCCGGGCATGCGCGACCGGACCGTGAAGATCGGCTCGGCAGGCAAGATGTTCGGCCTGACTGGCTGGAAGGTCGGCTTCCTCTGCGCCGGCGCCGAGCTGACCCGGGCGCTGTCGAGGACGCACCAGTTCCTGACCTTCACCACCGCGCCCAATCTGCAGGCGGCGGTCGCCTGGGGGCTGGAGAACAGCGGCGGCTGGTTCGAGGCCATGCCGAGAGACCTGCAGCGCTCACGCGACCGGTTGGCGGCGGGCCTGGCCGCCGAAGGCTTCGTCACCCTGCCGGCCCAGGGCACCTACTTCCTCAACATCGACCTGGCGGCCTCGGGGATCGACGAGCCCGACCGCGCCTTCGCCCTGCGCGCGGTCAAGGAAGCGGGCGTCGCCAGCATTCCGGTCTCGGCCCTCTACGAGGAGGACCACGTGACCACCATCCTGCGGCTCTGCCTGGCGAAGAACGACCAGACCCTCGACGAGGGCGTGCGCCGGCTGGCCAAGGCCCGCGAGCTCTCCCGCCGAGCCTGAGGTTCCACCGCCGAAAGTAGCGCGCAGGTTGTCTGCGGTTCCCGGAACGTCGTTCCCGTGCCTATCCTGGGCGAGACGGTTTCGAGAGGAACGTGAGATGCACCTGGGTTCCATGAAGGCTGCGAAGATCGGTGTCGCCCTGGCGACGGCCGGGGCGGTGCTGGCGGGCGGCGTCGCCCAGGCCCAGTACTATTCCTACGCGGCCCCCGCGCCGGTCAGCTACGCGCGGGTCGGCCCGGCCGACCCCTGCGCCCGCACGGCCGCGCAGCGCGCGCTCGGTTGGGGCATCGTCGGCCTGATCGCCGGCGGCCTGGCCGGCGGCGCGGCGGCCGGCGCCGGCGTCGTCGCCGAAGGCGCAGGCCTTGGGGCGTTCGTGGGTTCGATCATCGGCGGCGTCGCGGGTTCGCGATCCGCCGCCTGCGGCACCGCCGCCATCGCCGCAGCCCAGGGCGCCTATGGGCCCTTCTACGGGCAAGGCTATCCGGCCCAGTACGGCCACCCGACCTACGCCGTCGGCGGCGCACAGCCGGTTACATATTACGAGTACCGCCGGACCTATCGCAGCTGGGAGGCCCCGCAGCCCGGCTGGCAACAACCGCCGCAGCAGTTCGCACCGCCGCAGCAGTTTCAACCGCCGCCGCCGCAGTTCGCGCCGCAGCCGCGGAACTAGGGGCGGACGCGCTCGCCGCGCCGCGCCCCTTGCGTCCGATCAGCAGGTCGAGCCGCCGTCCACGACGATGGCCTGGCCGGTCATCCACGACCCGGCCTTCGAGGCCAGGAAAACCGCCGCGCCGGCGATGTCGTCCGGCTCGCCCAGGCGGCGCAGCGGATTGTTGGCGCTGGAGCGCTTCTCGGCTTCCGGGGTGTCCCACAGCGCCTTGGCGAAGTCGGTCTTCACCAGTCCCGGCGCGATGCAGTTCACCCGCACGTTGTCGGGGCCGAGTTCGACGGCCAGGTTGCGGGCCAGCTGGAAGTCCGCCGCCTTGGAGATGTTGTAGGCGCCGATGCCGGTGGAGCCGCGCAGGCCGCCGATCGACGAGATGATGATCACCGCGCCGTCCTTGCGCTCGCGCATCTGCGGCGCGGCCATCTGGATCAGCCAGTTGTTGGCGATGATGTTGTTGTCGAGGATCTTGCGGAACTGATCGTCGTTGATCTGGGACATCGGGCCGAAGAACGGGTTGGTGGCCGCGTTGCAGACCACGATGTCGATCTTGCCGAACGCCTTGACCGTCTCGTCAACCAGACGCTGAAGGTCTTCCTTCGAGGAGATCGAGGCCGGAACGGCGATGGCCGCGCCCGGATGCTTCTCGTTGATCGCCGCGGCGACCTCGTCGCAGGGCCCGGCCTTGCGCGAGGAGATCACCACCTTGGCGCCGTGCTCGGCCATCCGCTCGGCGATCGCCTTGCCGATCCCGCGCGAGGATCCGGTGATGACAGCGACCTTTCCGGTCAGGTCGAACAGTTCGCCCATGGCGCTCCCTCCAAACAGTTGTTTGATTTTGTCGACGTCATTTGCGGCGCCGGGCGCCGTTGGGTCAAGCGTCGGCTTCGAAGCCCAGAGGCGCGGTCAGCACCACGCGCAGCCCAGGGTCGTTGTCCTGATAGTCGAGCGCCCCGTGCAACTGCCCGACCATGGCGTTCATCATGCGGGTGCCGAAGCCTTGGCCTGGCCCGCGCCGGCCGCCGCCGCGGTCGGCGACCACCATCGACAGACGTCCGCCGGCCTGCGATAGCGCGATGTCGATCGGCCCGGCACGGCCGCCATAGGCGTACTTGTTGGCGTTGATGGCCAATTCGGTGAGCACCAGGCCCAGGGTCACCGCCCGGTCCGTCGGCACCACGACCGGCTCCAGGCGCAAGCTGAGCTGCCCGTCCCACTCCTGGCCCATCGAGGCGGCCATGTCTTGAAGCAGTTCCTCGATGTAGCGCGAAAGGTCGATGCTCTCGATCTGATCGGCCCTGTAGAGCCGTCGATGGACCAGGGCGACGGCGCTCAGGCGGCGACGCGCCTCCTCGAAGCTCGCCTTCAACTCCTCGCTGTCGGAGGCGCGGCCCTGCAGGCCCAGGAAGCTGGACACCAGCTGCAGGCTGTTCTGCACGCGGTGGTTCACCTCGCGCAGCAGCAGTTCCTTCTGCGCGAGCAGACCGTCCTTCTCAGCCACGGTCTCGGACAGGCGAGCGTTCAGTTCGCGCATCCGCCGGGTCTGGCGCACCTCCACCACGGCGCGCCGCAAATGCTCGGCTGCGTCGATTTCGGCCGGCGCCCAGGGGCGCGCGCGCCCATGCACCGCCTCGCTCCAGGCCTCGAACGAGGCGCGTGGCGTCAACATTCCGTCGGGCCCCGCCACAATCTTGTGCGGGTTGCCGGCCCAGTTAATCTCCTCGACCTGCTCGGCCCGGAACCAAAAGATTTGGAACGGCTCATCGCGGGAGACGGTCACCGCCAGCAGGCCGCTGGCGACCTCGCGCGAAGGTTCGGCGGCTGGAAAAAAACTGGGCAGGCGGCTGGTCTCGAACGGTTCGGTGCGCTCCTGCACGGCCAGCCAGGCCGCGAGGTCGCGGATCACCGACTCCGGCGGGCAGGCGCCGCCATGCAGCAGCGCCCCGCCACGCAGCACAGCCACGCCGTCGGCGTTCAGGGCCTGCATAAGGTCAGGCAGGATTTCACCCAACCCCTCGTCGAGCGACGGCGCGCGCGACAGCAGGCCGACAATCTCGTCCTCCATGCTGCGCAGCCGGATGCGCTCGCGCAGGACATCGGCCTCCTCCTTGGCCTTGATCTGGCGCACCAAGCCCCCCGACAACGCCCGGCAAGCCACGCGGAGGTCGTAGGGCAGGAGCTTGGGCGTGGCGTGATGGCAGGCGATCAGGCCCCAGAGCTCGCCGTCCCGCACGATCGAGATCGAAGCCGAAGCGCCGACCCCCATGTTCTGCATGTACTGCATGTGAACCGGCGAGACGCTGCGCAGCGCGCAGTCGCTCATGTCGAGCGGCTCGCCTTGCCACGATGGTCGCAGCGCGGCCGGCTCATAGCGAATGTCCGGGATGACCCGCACGAGATTTCGCAGATAGAGGGCCCGTGCCTGCCGGGGAATGTCCGAACCGGGGAAGCGGTGGTTCAGGAAGGCCGGCATGAAGTCGGCGCGGTCCTCGGCCAGCACCGCGCCGGCGTCATCGTCCAGGAAACGGTAGATCATCACGCGGTCGAAGCCCGTGATCCGGCGAAACTCGACGGCCGCCCGCTCAAACAGGGCCTTGAGGTTCGGCGCGCGCTCGAACGCCAACCCGGCCGCTTCGAGCCCGCCTAGGATCGACGAGCCGGAGGCCGGTACAAGAGGACCAGGCTCCACCTCGACCAACACCGTCTCGCCCTGCTCGCGCGCGTGGACGTCGAAGAGGCGCGTCGCGAGCCGAATCTGGCCGACGAAACCGCCGCGGGCCACCGACTGCGTCAGCCGCGCGACCCGGTCGGCCGTCTCCTCGCCGAGCAGTCGCGCGAGGCTCGCGCCCCGCCAGTCCTGCACCTTCAAGAGGTCCTCGACGGGTCCGGCGACGTGGGTGACCGTCAGGTTGTCGCGGTCTGCCACCAACATCATGCCGTGGGGCTGAATCGAGCCAGGAAGATGGATCGGCTCGCGATCGCAGGCCGTGAGATCTATGGCGACGTCAACGTTCACGAAGCCACGCCTTCGAGCAGAACCTTGTCGACATGGGCGAACCCCATCACGCCGCCGCGCGCAGCGGCTTCGCCGCGTGTCCTGTCCTGCGGCGGACATTCGCGCTCGAGCACCGCCAGGAATTGGCGCCAGGCCTCGCCTGTCCGCGCGCCATAGGGGTCGAGAAAGCTGAGACCGGTCATATCCAGCCCGGCTCGCTCGGCCTGCTTGCGGATCACCTTGCCCCCCAGGCTGGAGCCTTCGAGCACGTACATAAGCCCGAGCGCCTCGGCGGCGTCGACAGGCTGGGGCGCCGACTGCAACGGCGGCGGTTCGACTCCGAGCGCAGCGAGATCGTCGGCCAGCGCGCGGGTGCGGCGGCGTGCGGCGAAGTCGAGGCCTTCGATCGGCGCCAGCCAGGGCTCGAGCGCGGCCTCCATGCCGGCGTGCAGGCTGTGAAATCGGGCGGCCAGTTGGCGGCGCCCCTCCAGCGATTGCATGCTCGCAAGTATATCTAGCCGCTCTTCGAGCCGCTCATGCGCGAGCCGGGTGGCGTCGCGCAGCCGTTCCAGTACGCTTTGGGTCACAAAGGGTTCCTATTCGCCACGCGCGCCAAGGGAGCCCGTTGGTACAAGTTGATCCCTTACCCTGAGCCCAACGAAGCGGTTTGTCGATACACGTCAGCGGGTTAGCGCTTTTCCATGCACAAATTCAAGACGATCCAGCTTTCCGACGTCAGTCTGCGGGCGGCGATTCAAGGCCACGGTCCGCTGGTCGTGATGGTCCACGGGTTTCCGGAGAGCTGGTACAGCTGGCGCCATCAGATGGACCCGGTCGCTGACGCCGGTTTCACCGCCTGCGCCATCGACGTGCGCGGCTATGGCGGCTCTTCGCGGCCGCCGGCCATCGAAGACTACGACATGGAGCACATGGTCGCCGACGTGGCCGGGGTGATCGAGGCGCTGAGCCCTGACGCCCCCGCCGTGCTGGTCGGGCACGACTGGGGCGCGCCGATCGTCTGGAACACGGCCCTGGTCCGCCCCGACCGGGTGCGCGCGGTCGCCGGGCTGTCGGTGCCCCATACCGGCGTGCCCAAGCGGCCGTTCAGCGACATGATCGAGAGCGTGTTCACCAGCCGCGGCAAGTTCTTCTACCAAGCCTGGTTCCAGAACGTCGGACCGGCCGAGGCCGAACTGGAGGCCAATGTCCGCGACGGCCTTCGCAAGTTCTACTATGCGATCAGCGGCGATGCGCCGGACGGGACCTGGCCGACCGACAAGACCCATGGCCAGAGCCTGCTGGAGGGGCTGGTCGATCCGAACCCCTTCCCCGCCTGGCTGACCGACGCCGATCTCGACTACTACGTCGCCGAGTTCGAGCGCTCCGGCTTCCGCGGCCCGATCAACCGCTATCGCAACCACCAGCGCGACTTCGAGTACCTGCGCCAGTTCGAGGGCCGCAAGATCGAGCAGCCGTCGCTGTTCGTTGGCGGCGAGCGCGACCTGGTGCTGTCGATGCTGGGCAAGGGCGACCTGATGGCGATCATGGGCGCGGAGATGCCGAACCTGCGCGGCGCCGACGTGCTGCCCGGCTGCGGCCACTGGACCCAGCAGGAGCGCCCACAGGAGGTCAACGACCGACTGTTGCCCTGGCTGAAGTCGCTCTAGCCTTCGCGACCGGCGAAGGCTGACCCCGGCGACCGCGCATTGTGAAGCCGCCTCACGCGGCGCAGCTTGACGGTATGGATAGCGAGATCCTGTTGCTGGGCGCGGGCCTGCTGGCGGGGGCGATGAACGCCCTGGCCGGCGGCGGCTCGTTCGTCACCCTGCCGGCGCTGATCGCGGCCGGCGTGCCTTCGGTTGCGGCGAACGCCTCCAGCACCGTGGCGCTCTATCCCGGCGGCCTGGCCAGCGCCTGGGTCTATCGCCAGGGCCTGACCGAGGTCTGCGGCGTGCCGATCAAGCCGATGCTGTCGGTCACCCTGGCCGGCGGTCTGGCGGGCAGCCTGCTGCTGCTGTGGACGCCGTCCTCGACCTTCGACGTCATCCTGCCCTGGCTATTGCTGACGGCCACCCTGGCGCTGGCCTTCGGGCCGCGCATCGCACCCTGGCTGCAGCGGCGCGCGCAGATCGGTCCAGGCCCGACCCTGGTCCTGCAGTTCGCGCTGGGGATCTATGGCGGCTATTTCGGGGGCGCGGTCGGGCTGATGATGATGGCCGCCTGGAGCCTGTTGGCCGGGGTCGACCTTAAGCAGCTCAACCCGCCGCGCACCCTGATGGTCAGCGCCGCCAACACCATCGCCGTGATCTGCTTCGTGATCGCCGGCGCGGTTCGTTGGCCCGAAACCCTGCTGGTCGGGCTCGGCGCGATCGTCGGCGGTTATCTCGGCGCTCACGTGGGTCGGCGGCTGGACCCGCGCGTGGTGCGCGCCGCCACCATCGCGCTCTCGGTGGTGATGACCGCGGTGTTCTTCGTCCGCGCGGCCCGCGGCTAGCGGCAGACCTGGTGGCGGCCCGAATCCAAGTGCAGATGGTCGCGATGGGCGGCGTTGTAGTCCGGGCTCAGCGTCGTGCGGAACCAGCGGCAGGCTTCGTCGCGCGAGCGGCGCAGGAACGCGCCCCGCCTGTCCTCTCCTTCGAACTGGCCGAGCACGCGCAGCTTGCGGCCGCTGGCCGTCGTGAAGCCGCCGACGTCGAGAGCGTTCGCGAAGGCGTGCTCGCTGCGGGGGCCGTCCGCTGCGCCATACATGTTGCGGCAGGCGTAGGTCCCCATGTGGTCGACGCTGGCGATCGGCTCGCCGAGCACCTCGCGCGCGGAGGGCTGCAGCCCGTAGCGGTCCCAGGCGGCGTAGGTCAGGGCCTGGCGGCAGGTCATCACCGGGCCGGCCGGCGACAACGGCGTCACGCCGCCACGCAGCCGCACCGCGTCGAGCTGCGAGCAGCCCGCCTCGCGCCGCGGCGGGCTTTCGTCGAACCTCACGCCCCCGGAACGCAGCGCCGCGCGGCAGCGGGCGGGATCGGCGGCGGCGTGCCGTAGCTGCTGATGGGTCGCCAGACCGGCCGGAGCCGACAGGGCCAGCGGCTTCCAGGGCAGATCCTCGGGCGGCGCCGCCACGTTCGCAAAGCAGACCAGGATCGCGGCCGCCAGCGCCGCGTCGGTCAGGGTCGCCCAGACCGCCCCCAAGAACACCCCGGATGGTTGAAACGCCATCAAACGCACGCGGACTGGCTTCTCTTCCCCAGCGGCGCCGACCTATGGTCGAGGTCCAGAGGAGAGGCCCCCATGAGATTCATCGGCAAGATCGCCTTGGGACTGGTCGGACTGGTCATACTGCTCGCAGCCATAGTCGTGATCAGGACGCTGACCTACAAGCCCAACGCCAGCGCGGACCTCTCCAAGGTGAAACTGGCGCCGGCGGTGGCGATCGACACCGCCAAGGCGGCCGAGCACCTGTCGCAGTCGATCCGGTTCCAGACCATCAGCCACCAGGACAAGGCGGAAAACCAGCTCGGCGAGTGGGACAAGCTGCACGCCTGGCTGCAGACCACCTACCCGGCGGCGCACGCGGCGATGACCCGCGAAGTCGTCGCGGGCCACACGCTGGTCTACACTTGGGCCGGGTCCGACCCCGCGCTGGCGCCGGTGGTGCTGATGGCCCACCAGGACGTCGTGCCCGTGACGCCCGGCACCGAGGACGACTGGAAGCATCCGCCGTTCGGCGGCGTGATCGCCGAGGGCTCAGTCTGGGGCCGCGGCGCGATCGACGACAAGGGATCGCTGATAACCCTGTTCGAGGGCGTCGAGGCCCTGGCCCAGCAGGGCTACAAGCCCAAGCGCACGCTGATCCTGGTCTCGGGCCACGACGAGGAAGCCGGCGGCACGGGCGCCCAGGCCGTCGCCGGGCTGTTCAAGTCCCGCGGGATCAAGGCCCAGTTCGTGCTCGACGAGGGCATGGCGATCATCTCCGACAACCCGCTGACCGGCGGCCAGGTGGCGCTGATCGGCATCGCCGAGAAGGGCTATGCGACCCTGATGGTCACGGCCGAGGCCGAGGGCGGCCACTCGTCGGCCCCGCCGGCCGATTCCGGCGGCGTGCTGACCCTGGCCCGGGCGGTGACCAAGATCGCCGAAGACCAGGCGCCGATGAAGCTGGACGGCCCCGGCGGCATGATGATGGAGACCCTGGCGCCGCAGGGCTCGTTCATGATCCGCATGGCGATGGCGAACCGCTGGCTGTTCGAGCCGCTGATCATCAAGCAGGCGGCCGCCACGCCGTCGGGCGCGGCGCTGCTGCACACCACCATCGCCCCGACCATGCTGAAGGGCAGCCCGAAGGAAAACGTGCTGCCGCAGGACGCAACGGCCTGGATCAACTACCGCATCGCCCCCGGCGACAGTTCCGAGGGCGTGATTTCGCGGGCCAAGGCTGCGGTGGGCGCGCTGCCGGTGACCTTCGCCTGGAGCCGCAAGCCGAACGAGCCCTCGCCGGTCTCCTCGACAACATCGGAGGCCTGGAAGATGGTCGCCGCCCTGGCCGGGGACACCGCCAAGTCGCCGGTCGCGCCCAGCCTGGTGACCGCCGGCACCGACAGCCGCTACCTGGTCGGGGTGGCCGACGACGTCTACCGCTTCCAGCCGATGGTCTTCTCGCTGGAGACCATCAAGATGATCCACGGCACCAACGAGCACATGAGCCTGGAGAACCTGGACCGCGCGGTGCAGTTCTACGCCCGACTGATCGCCACCAGCACGGCCGGATAGCACCTACGCCGCATCGACAAGCCGCCCGGATTGCGACACATCCGGGCGATCGTCCACCGCGCGGACCGCGACCCGAATGCTGAACTGGATCTATTCGACCTTTGGCGAGGCCTGGGGTCCGCTGCGGCTGTTCAATTCGTTCTTCTTCCTCTCAGGCGCCGGCTTTGCGGTCTGCGCCGTCGGGACATGGCTGCTGCTGCCCCAGCTGTGGCGCTACCTGCCGACCGACCGCGGCCGGGCGTTCGCGGTCAACGCCGAACTGAGCGTCGGCAAGCCCGTCAGCGCCGGGCTGATCTTCATCACCCTGTTCTGTCTGGCGTGCATGGTGTTCGTGCCGCTGACGGCCAAGCCGCTGCTGACCGTGCCGTTCATGCTGGCGGCGCTGATCGTCGGCTATCTGGACGACCGCCGGGGCGGCTTTTCCGAGTACCAGCTGGCGGTCATGGACGCCGCCATCGCGTTCGGCGCGGCGGCGGTGATCTATGGCTTCCAGCCGGTGCATATCTGGCTGCCGGGCTGGAAGGGCGTTCTGATCCTGGCGCCGTGGTTCTCAATCCCGATGGCCGCCGGCGTCATCTGGCTGTCGATCAACGCCACCAACTGTTCCGACGGCGTCGACGGGGTCTCCGGCAGCCTCAGCGGCACGGCGATCCTGCTGCTGGGCGGCCTGCTCTACACGGTCATCGGCAACGAGGCGGTGGCCAGCCACCTGCACATCCCGCTCAACCGCGACGGGGCCACCTGGGCGATCATGGCTTTCCTGATGGTCGGCTGCATCGCCGGCTACCTCTGGTACAACGCCCCGCCCAGCCAGGTGCTGATGGGCGACGCCGGTTCGCGGCCGATCGGGCTATTGATCGGCATGCTGGTGGTGGCGACCAACAATCCGCTGTTCCTGCTGCTGATCGGCTCGGTGCTGCTGCTGAACGGCGCGACCGGCCTGGTGAAGGTGGCGCTGATGCGCTTCTTCGGTTTGAAGGTGCTGTCGAAGGTGCGCTTCCCGCTGCATGATCACGTGCGCAAGGAACTCGGCTGGTCGAACAGTCAGGTGCTGGTGCGCTTCATGCTGCTGCACCTGGGCGTCTCGGCCCTGCTCCTGCTGCTGGCGCTCAAGGTCCGCTGAAGCAACGACTTCGTCAGACAATCCGCCTAGACACGCCTTGCTCGCGCAATATCCGCTCTTGCGCGGCCTTCCGGCTCTTGCGAAGCGCCGCTGCGCATCGCACGTTCCGGACTAACCGAATTGGAGACCCCATATGCGTAACTGGCGCCTGGACGAAGACGACGACAGCGAAGACGGCGCCCGCAAGCCCGACATGCCGATGACGGCCGGGCCTGTTCAGAACGCGCTCTACAAGTCGCGCACCGTGCTGGTGTTCGGCGAGATCGACATGCGCCTGGCCGAGCGGGTCACCGCCCAGCTGCTGGCCCTGGCGGCAGAAAGCGACAAGCCGATCAAGGTGGTGATCAACTCGCCCGGCGGCCATGTGGAAAGCGGCGACACCATTCACGACATGATCCGCTACTGCGGTCCGCAGGTGAAGGTCATCGGCACCGGCTGGGTGGCCTCGGCCGGCGCGCACATCTTCCTGGGCGCGACCAAGGAAAATCGGCTCTGCCTGCCCAACACCCGCTTCCTGCTGCACCAGCCGATGGGCGGCGTCCGCGGCCAGGCCAGCGACATCCAGATCGAGGCCGAGGAGATCGTGAAGATGCGTGAGCGCGTCAACCGCATGATCGCCAAGGAAACCGGGCAGCCCTATGAGAAGATCGTCAAGGACACCCAGCGGAACTTCTGGATGAGCGCCGAGGCCGCCGTCGAGTACGGCCTGGTTTCGAAGATCATCCACAGCGCCAGCGAGGCCTAAGGTGTCGGCCGCGCCCTGGTGGAAGGGCGCGGTCGTCTACCACGTCTATGTGCGGAGCTTCTTCGACTCCGACGGCGACGGCCACGGCGATCTGGCCGGGGTCCTCGCCAAACTGGACTACATCGAGAGCCTGGGCGTCGACGCGATCTGGCTCTCGCCTGTCCACCCCTCGCCGAACCGCGACTGGGGCTACGATATCTCCGACTATGAAGGCGTCCAGCCCGACTACGGGACCATGGATGACCTGCAGGCGCTAATCGATGCGGCGCACCGGCGGGGCTTGAAGGTCCTGCTGGACGAGGTGCTTTCACATACCTCCGACGAGCATCCGTGGTTCGCCGAGAGCCGCGACGGCGGCGCCGAGGGTCCCAAGGCCGACTGGTACGTCTGGGCCGATCCCGCCCGCGACGGGACTGCGCCGAACAACTGGCTGTCGGTATTCGGGGGACCGGCCTGGGCCTACCAGCCCGCGCGCCGCCAGCACTATCACCACAAATTCCTACGGCAGCAGCCGAAGCTGAACTGGCGTCATCCCGACGCCAAGGCCGCCGCCCTGCGGGTGCTCGAGTTCTGGCTGGAGAAGGGCGTCGACGGCTTCCGGCTCGACGTCGCCGGGACCTTCCTGCACGACGACACCCTGACCGACAATCCGGCGATCCCGGCCGACCAGCGGCTGCGCCGCCACTGGGCGCACGCCAGCGACATGCAGCGCCACCTGCACGACTCCAACCTGCCCGAGAACATCCCCCTGCTGGACGAGATCCGCCGCCGGGTCGACGCCTTCGGCGAGCGGTTCGTGTTCGGCGAATTCTCGGAGGAAGAGGAGCGCTGCGGGGCCTACTGCACGCCGCACGAAGGCCTGCACTCGGCCTACACCTTCGTGCTGCTGCATGCGCGGCGGCTGTCGCCGGACATCTTCCGCGACCACTACGACACGCTGGACCGGTTTCCCGGCCATTGGCCGTGCATCTCGTTCTGCAACCACGACATCCCACGCACCGCCACGCGGTTCGGCGGCGGCGAAGCGATCGCCCGGCTGATGCTGGCCCTGCTGCTGACGCTGAAGGGCACGGTGCTGCTATATCAGGGCGAGGAGCTGGGCTTGCCCGAGGCCCAGAGCCTCACGCGCGAGGAGATCCGCGATCCGGTCGGCGACCTCTACTGGCCGATCGCCAAGGGCCGCGACGGCTCACGCACGCCGATGCCGTGGACCGAGGGGACCAATATGGGCTTTTCGGCCGGCAAGCCTTGGTTGCCGCCGGCCGTGGAACACGCAGGGCTGTCGGCGGCGAGCCAGGAGTCGGCGGCCGATTCGACCCTCGACTTCACCCGCGCCCTGACGGCCCTGCGCCGCGACACCCCGGCCCTGGTCGTCGGCGACCTGGAAATGGTCAGCGCCCCCGAACCGCTGCTGGTGTTCATCCGGCGGGCGGGCGAAACGCAGATCGCCTGCGTGTTCAATATGGGCGCGGCCCCGGCGGTGTTCGGCGACGAACGACTGGCTGGGGCGGCGATTCTGGGGCCTGGCGCGGGCGAAGCCACCCTCGACGGCGCGGCTCTCCACATGGGCGCCCACTCGGCTAGGTTCCTGCGGCTCGCGTGACGCGCTAGAAGGTCCACATGCCCGACGGCGACGCCAAAACCACACCCACCGCCGACGCCAAGTTCGGTCGCGGCTTTTTGCACGACATCTGGTACTTCGCCGCCCTCTCCGGCGACCTGAAGGCCGGCAAGCTGCAGCGCTACGAGATTCTCGGCGAACCGATCCTGCTCGGTCGAGACCGCGCCGGGAAGGTCTATGCGCTCAAGGACATCTGCCCGCACCGGGCCGCGCCGCTGTCGGCCGGCAAGCTGACCCGCGAGGCCGACGGCGCCGAGAGCGTCGAGTGCCCCTATCACGGCTGGCGGTTCAGGACCGACGGCGCCTGCGCGGCGATCCCCTCGCTGGTCGACGACCAGGCGATGGACGTCAGCCGCATCCGCGTGCGCAACTATCCGGCCGCGGAAAGCCAGGGCCTGGTGTTCGTCTGGATCAGCTCCGACCCGCGCTTCACCGGCGAGCCGAGCGAACCGCCGCCGGTGTTTCCGGGCGTGGTCGGCGGCGGCCCCAAGCTGGTCGACCGCATGGACTTCGACGCCCATATCGACCACGCGGTCGTCGGGCTGATGGACCCGGCCCACGGCCCCTATGTGCACCAGCAGTGGTGGTGGCGCTCGGCCAAGAGCCAGCACGAGAAGGCCAAGAAGTTCGAACCGCGCGAACAGGGCTTCGCCATGGTCCGCCACGAGCCCAGCAAGAACAGCCGCGCCTATGCGATTCTGGGCGGCGAGCCGCTGACCGAGATCACTTTCCGTATCCCCGGCCTGCGTTGGGAGCACGTCACGGTCGGCCAGCGCCAGGTGCTGTCGCTGACCTGCCTGACGCCGATCAACGAGGGCAAGACCCGGATCACCCAGATCGTCTGGTCCGACCACCCCGCGTTCCTGGTGCTGAAGCCGTTCATCGCCGCCGGCGCGCGGGCCTTCCTGCGCCAGGACGGCGACATGGTGAACTTGCAGAATGAGGGGCTTCGCTACGATCCTTCCCTGCTGTGGATCGACGACGCCGACCGCCAAGCCAAGTGGTACCAGCAGCTGAAGCGCGAATGGACCGCCAGCCGCAAGGCGGGCCGGCCGTTCGAGAACCCGGTGGAAGCGGCCACCCTGCGCTGGCGCAGCTGACCGGCACTTGCCATCGGCGCGCACGGCGGGTCTGTTGAACCGTTATTTTGACGGCCTATTCAGATCGAGCTCATTGCCACCATGGATTTCACGACCAGCGACGGCTTCACGATCAGCTACGACGACAACGCGCCCGACAACTACGAGCGGGCGATCCTGCTGGTCCACGGCTTCACGTCGAACCGCAACGAAGGCTGGAAGCGGACCGGCTGGTACGCGGCCCTGGAGCGCCGGCGCTTCCGGGTGATCGCGCTCGACCAGCGCGGCCACGGCCAGAGCGGCAAGGCCTATGAGCCGGCCGCCTATCTGCGCGACAACCTGGCGCGCGACGTAGTCGAACTGATGGACCACCTCGGCGTCAACCGGGTGGACCTGTTCGGCTATTCGATGGGCGCGCGGGTCGCCGCAGCGGCGGCCGTCGCCGCGCCCCACCGGTTCTCGAACCTGATCCTCGGCGGGGTCGGCGATAAGATGCTGAGCGAGCGGCCCTCGGCGCGGGGCGACGTGATGGCGAACGCCATGCTGGCCGATGATCCCGAGACCATTACCGAGCCTTTCCTGAAAAGCTTCCGCCAGTTCGCCGACGAGCAGGGCGAGGACCGGCGCGCGCTGGCCGCCTTCGTGCAGGCCGAAAACCCGCCGCTGGACACGGAAGGTTTCGCGACCCTGCCGATGCCGGTGCTGGTCGTCGCCGGCCAGCGCGAGACAAACGGCGATCCTGAGCTGCTCGCCCAGGCGTTCGGCGACGGACGCGGGGTGGTGATCCCGGGCTGCGACCACTTCTCGGCCATCCCTCACGCCCTGACCAAGGCCGCCGTCTTCGACTTCATCGACGGCGTGCTGGACGATCCCTGGGCGCGATGAGCCCGCCCGCGCGCATCGCCTGGGCGCTGGAGCTGCTGGCCCCGGCGCGCGGCGAGCGCGTGCTGGAGATCGGCTGCGGGTCCGGCGTCGCCGCCGCCGAGTTGGTCGCCGCCGGCTGCGAGGTCACCGCGCTGGATCGCTCGGCCAAGGCGATCGAGGCCGCCGCCGCGCGACTGGGCCGGCGCTCGCGGCTGATCTGCGGCGCCCTGGAGACCGCCGACCTGCCGGCCGCCGCCTTCGACGCAATCCTGGCGATCAACGTGAACCTGTTCTGGACCACCGACGGCGCGGGGCTCGCCGCCCTGCGCCGCACGCTGGCGCCCGGCGGCCGCCTGGCGCTGGTGTTCGATGCGCCGGGCGAGGCGCAGGCGAAACGGATCGGCGAGGCGCTGGGCGCCAATCTCGCCGCCGCCGGCCTGGCCTTCGACCTTCGCAAGGGTCCTGGGCGGCTAGTCGCCGCCCTGGCCCGCGCCTAGCCCACTATCCGAAGGCTCTAGGTCTTGGGGCCGAGGTTGTAGGGGCCGCCCTTCTCCAGCGCGGTGCGGTAAGCCGGGCGGTTCTGGAAGCGGCGGACCCAGGCGGCGATGTTCGGATAGGTCTCAAACTGGCCGAAGGCGCCAGCCACCTCGCCGACGAAGCTCATCTGGATGTCAGCGGCGGTCAGGTCCTTGCCCATCAGGTAGTCGCGGCCCTCGAGCGCGCGGTCGACATAGCTGAGGTGGTTGGCGATCTCGCTCTGGATGCGCGGCTGCAGCGGGCCCCCGGCCTCGCCCAGGCGGGCGACGTACATGTTGAGCATCAGCGGCAGCATGGCCGAGCCCTCGGCGTAGTGCAGCCATTGCTGGTGCGCCTCGTAGTCACGCGTGCCGATCGGGGGCGCCAGGCGGCCCGCCGCGTGATGGCGCAGCACATAGTCGATGATGGCGCCTGACTCGGCGATGGTTGTTCCATCCTCGGTCACCACCGGCGACTTGCCGAGCGGATGGACGTCGGTCAGTTCCGGCGGCGCCAGGCGGGTGGCCGCGTCGCGCTGATAGGCCTTGATCTCGTAGGGGAGCCCCAGCTCCTCCAGCAGCCACAGGATGCGCTGCGAGCGCGAGTCGTTGAGGTGATGGACGACGATCATGGCGCTTCCTCCGTGTTTCCCTTGGCGTAGCGTCACCGATGACGCGCGGCAAGCTTGCCCTATAGTCGGGCCGCCATGATGCTTGCGAACCTTACCGGCCTGCTGGCCGACGCCGCCGACGCCGCCGAAACCTATGTTGCGCAAGCCCGCCGCGCGGTGAGCGGCCGCGTGGCCCCAGGCGGGCGGCTGGATCGCGAGGCGCTGGACCGCGAGCAGCATGTCGCCCACGGCCTGGCCTGGGCCGCCGCCTATGCCGAGACATTGCGCCAGACAGCCGCCTGGGCCGCCGAGCTTGCGGCGCACGGCCGCCTGGGCGAGGCCGAGGCCCTGCCCGCGCAATTGCTGGCGCACGAGTATCTGAGCCAGTTGGCCGGCGGCCTGCCGATGAACCAGGGCGAGACCTTCCGGCCTGCCGATCTCGGCTTGGACGCCTCGCGGCTGACGCCCGTGATCGCCGCCCTGGCGGCGGGCGCGACCCAGGCGGTGAAAAACCGCATCGTCGAGCTGCTGGAGACCGCTCGTGGCCGCCCGTCGCTGGAGGCCAGCGGCCTGGACGAGACGCTCGAGCATGTGCGCGACCAGTTCCACGCCTTCGCCGAGGAGAAGATCGTCCCCTACGCCCACGGCTGGCACCTGCGCGACGAACTGATCCCGCTGGCGCTGATCGAGGAACTGGCGGCGCTTGGCGTGTTCGGCCTGACCGCGCCGGAGGAATATGGCGGCTCGGGACTGGGCAAGGTCGCGATGTGCGTCGTGTCCGAGGCGCTGTCGCGCGGCTGGATCGGGACCGGCTCGCTGGGCACCCGCTCGGAAATCGCCGCCGAACTAATCCTGGCGCATGGCACCGACGCCCAGAAGAGCGAGCTGCTGCCCGCCATCACCAGCGGCGAGATCATCCCCACTGCGGTGTTCACCGAGCCGGAGGCTGGATCGGATCTCGGCTCGCTGCGTACGCGCGCTCTGCGTGAGGGGGATCACTGGAAGGTCACCGGGGCCAAGACCTGGATCACCCATGCCGCCCGCGCCGACCTGATGACCTTGCTGGTCCGCACTGATCCGGCGTCGAAGGACCACCGCGGCCTGTCAATGTTCCTGGCCGCCAAGCCGCGGGGCGCGGCGAGCGACCCGTTCCCCGCCCCCGGCATGAGCGGCGGCGAGATCGGCGTGATCGGCTACCGCGGCATGAAGGAATACGAGATCGCCTTCGACGGCTTCTCCGTGCCGCACGACCGGCTGCTCGGCGGCCAGGAGGGCCAGGGCTTCGTGCAACTGATGGCGACGTTCGAGAGCGCCCGCATCCAGACCGCGGCCCGCGCCATCGGGGTCGCGCAGTCGGCCCTCGATCTGGCGGTCGACTATGCGATCGCGCGCAAACAGTTCGGGCGGCCGATCGCCGATTTCCCGCGCGTCGCCAATAAGCTGGCGATGATGGCGGCCGAACTGGTCGGCGCGCGCCGCCTGACCTGGTTCGCCGCCCGCGCCAAGGACGAGGGCCGCCGCTGCGACCTGGAGGCCGGAATGGCCAAGCTGGTCGCCGCCCGCATCGCCTGGGCCTGCGCCGATAACGCCGTGCAGATCCACGGTGGGACCGGCTTCGCCACCGAGCAGCCGGTCAGCCGGGTGCTGGCCGACGCTCGCATTCTCAACATTTTCGAGGGCGCGGGAGAGATCCAGGCCCAGGTCATCGCCCGCCGGCTGCTCGGGGGCGCGAACTGATAGCGCCGATATTTTGGCGGTCGCCGTGCCAATACTGGCGACTTGCATGACTACACGGTTTCTTGAAGGCGCCACTACCTGTGCATGATCTTCAGGATCGTGGTCCGTCGATCCAACGCGTTACTGGCGCTCGCCTTGGACGGCGCGCCGTTTGACCTGAGCATCGTCTCCGGCCTTCCTCGCGAAAAATCGGCGCCTGGGGGTGAGGTTTCCGCTGGGTCAAACGTCTTGGGTGTGCACCACCGCCGCACACCGGGCGTGCGCAGAGCGACAACTGCGTCCATCGCACGAAGTTTCACGATCATGCTCAGCGAGCCGCGGTTTTTTGGATTGGCGGGCAGCCGACACGCCAAGTTCAGATTTTGCAGGAAAACGCCGGTCTGCGACGCTGCGCCACACGGCAAAGCCCGTTTCGGCACGCTACATGCTGCCCGCACATACATTTTGCGAAACAAGTTCGCTGAACATGCTCAACCAAACCCATCGCTTGGACCCGCCGAGCTGAGGGGCTAAGAGGAATCAGTGGTCATGACGACCTGCGTCACCGCCGTCCGCTTCCCCGCGGGCGGCGATCTAGCGGTAGAAAACCCGAGCCGGCTCATCGCTGAGCTGCGCGACGCGGCCCAATCGGGCCTGCGCCTCGCGCTGCAAGGCGCCGAGCGGATCGCCAAGGTAGTGAAAGAGTATTGCGTAGAGTTCGAACAGCCGATGGCGCTGGCTACGGCGAGGATCGCCCGATGAAACACGTCTCCAGCAACATCGAAGTCGCCGGCGAGACCCAGGTCCGCGTTCCGACCCGCCGTGCGCTCGCCAAGCAACAGACCCGCACCAAGGTGCTGGCCGCCGCCCGCCGCCTCTTCTCGGAAGCCGGCTACGAGGGCGCGACCATCCGCGACATCGCCGCCGAGGCCGGCATGTCGACCGGCGCCGTGTTCGCCAACTTCACCGACAAGTCGGACCTGTTCCGCGAGATCATGGTCGCCGACATGGAGGCCCTGGTCGAAGCCATGCGCGAGGGCGCCTCGCGCGGACGCGGCGTCGACGACACGCTTCTGAAGCTGTTCGTGGCAGGTTACGCCTTCTACAAGACCCGCCTGCCGCTGGCGCGCGCCGCCTTCGGGATTTCCTGGATGCCCGAGCAGGGCCAGGAACTGCGCAACCTGCCGCCGGTGCTGGAACTGCAGGAACTGTTCACCGAGCAACTGACGCTGGGCGTCGAGCGCGGCGAGCTCTCGCAGGAAGCCGAAGTGAAGCTGCGCAGCCAGATGCTGTTCGACTGCTACCTGGCCAACTATCAGGAAGCGATCTTCGGCGGCTGGAGCCTCGAGGCCCTGCAGGCCAAGTCGAAAGACCAGATTCGCGTCCTGCTGGCCGGCGCGCGCCGCGGCTGAGCGGGGGCTAGGCTGATCAAGGCGAGATCTGCTCCAGACGAATCAGGTCTCGCCTTTGCTGTTCCTGGGGTTTTTCAGGGTTCAGCTCCGCGACGAGTTGTCGCATCTTCTCACACCACGCATTCCTGAAGCAGGATTCGCCCTAAGCACTTGCCTGGGGCGCCTGCACGGCCATGCAGGCTGGGGGGAACATTTGAGCGTACGTAAGTCCCAGAAAGAGGCGACGCGTCAGCGCGTGCTCGATGCGGCCCGCGATCTGTTCGAGACCAAGGGCTTCGACGCCACCACGGTCCGCGAGATCGCCAGCCAGGCGGGCGTGTCGGTCGGGAGCGTATTCACCACTTTCTCGTCCAAAAACGACATCCTGAGCCAGGTCATGGCCGACCGCCTGGACGCGCTCTACGCCGAACTCGACCGCCTCGTGCCCCATTTGCGCGGCTCGACGGCCGATCGGCTGCGGTCGATCTTCGCCATCCACTACGCCTTCGAGACCCGGCGCACGCGGTTGTTCCTGGCCCATATCGCGGCGGCCTACAACTGGACGCTCAGCCCCTCCAGCCGCCCCTATGGCCGCAATCCGCGACTGCGCCTGGTGATCCGCGACTGCCTGTCGGAAGGCGTCGCGCGCGGCGACGTCGATCCCGCCACAGATCTGGAGGTGATCGTGGACGCGCTGATGGCCTCCTACGCATGGACCTACCGGCTGGCCGCCTGGGAACACGCGGACGCAGAGACCATGGGCAAGGTCATGGACCGCCACATCGGACTGATCGCCAGCGGATTTCACCCGCCTGCGGCAGCGAACTGATAGGCCCGCAGCCGCGATCTCGGCTAAGATCGCGCCATGAACATCTTCACCTACCTGATCCCGATCAGCCTGGCGGCGGTGACCATCACCCTGTTCGTCGGGCTTTATGCGCTGTTCCGCGGGGGCGAATTCGGCCGTTCGTACTCGAACAAGCTGATGCGGCTGCGCGTGGTGCTGCAGGCGACGGCCGTCGCCATCCTGGTCCTCGCGGTCTGGTGGCGCGCCAAGTTCGGCGGCTGACGTGGTCACGCTCAACAAGATCTACACCCGCACCGGCGACGCGGGGACCACGCGACTGGCCACCGGCCAGCCAGTCTCCAAGTCGTCCCTGCGGGTCGAGGCCTATGGCGCGGTCGACGAGGCCAACGCCTGCCTCGGCTTGGCCCGGCTGCATACCGAGGGCGAACTCGACGCGATGCTGGCGCGGGTGCAGAACGAACTCTTCGACCTCGGCGCCGACCTCGCCACGCCGCCGCAGGAGGGAGAGACACATGCCCTGCGGATGATCCAGTCGCAGATCGACCGGCTGGAGCAGGAAATCGACGCGATGAACGCGCAATTGCCGCCGCTGGCCTCGTTCATTTTGCCGGGCGGGACGCCGGCCGCGGCGCATCTGCATCTGGCGCGGACCGTCGCGCGGCGCGCGGAACGCATCGCCGTGGCGCTGGTCGAGACGGGCGAAAGCGTCGGGCCGGAGGCGATGAAGTACCTGAACCGGCTCTCGGACTTCCTGTTCGTGGCCGCGCGCTATGCCAACGACCGCGGCGCGGCAGAGGTGTTCTGGCGGTCCGGAGCGACCCGCTAGGGCTGGGCTTCGGCCTTCGGCTTGGCCGCGGGCGTCTGCTCGGCGCGGACCTTGGCGGCGTCGGCCTTAGCCTCGGCGCGGCTCTTGTCGTCCTTGATCACCCGGCCGGTGATGTCCGAGATCAGGATCGGGCTGGCGCAGGTGCGGCTGCGCCAATCCCACCAGTCGCCGGCTTCCTCGCACTTCTGACCGGGCCACACCCAGCCGACGTGATAGACGAGCGTCCCGGCGCTGAGGACGATGAAAAGGCCAAGGAAGATCAGCTTCAGCCGGTCGATGGTGCGGTTCATGACGTGCTTCTAGTCTTCGCTTCGGGAGCCTGCTAGCGGCTTCGTTCGCCGAAAATGCGGCGAACTGTGATCCCTCCCCGGCTTGCAATGCTCGGCGGAACCGTTATGCCGCATCCGACCGAATTTTTCGCAAAAACAAATTTGAGGCGCTAGCGACCCATGAAGGTGTTGGTCCCGGTCAAACGGGTGATCGATTCAAACGTCAAGGCCAGGGTGAAGTCCGATCAGTCGGGCGTCGACCTCGCCAATGTGAAGATGTCCATCAATCCCTTCTGCGAGATCGCAGTCGAGGAGGCCGTGCGCCTGAAGGAAAAGGGCACGGCGAGCGAAGTGGTGGTCGTCTCCATCGGCCCGGCTCAGGCCCAGGAAACCCTCCGCCAGGCTCTGGCCATGGGCGCTGACCGCGCCGTCCTGGTCCAGACCGACCAGGATCTGGAGCCGCTGGAAGTGGCCAAGACCCTGAAGGCCGTCATCGCCGAAGAGAACCCGAACGTGGTGATCATGGGCAAGCAGGCCATCGACGGCGACAACAACGCCACCGGCCAGATGCTGGCCGCCCTGCTCGATTGGCCGCAGGCGACCTTCGCCTCGGCGGTCGAACTGTCGGGCGACAGCGCCAAGGTGACCCGCGAAGTCGACGGCGGTCTGCAGACCATCGAAGTCGGCCTGCCGGCGATCATCACCGCCGACCTGCGCCTGAACGAGCCGCGCTACGCTTCGCTGCCGAACATCATGAAGGCGAAGAAGAAGCCGCTCGACACCAAGGAGCTCAGCGCGCTCGGCGTCGACGCCAAGCCGCACCTGAAGGTCCTGAAGGTCGCCGAGCCGGCCAAGCGCTCGGCCGGCATCAAGGTTGAAACTGCTGGCGACCTGGTCGCCAACCTCAAGACCGCGGGGGTGCTCTAATGGCCGTTCTCGTCATCGCCGATCACGACAACGCGTCGGTCAAGGACTCCACCAACAAGACCGTCACCGCCGCCCTGGCCCTGTCGGGCGACGTGGACGTGCTGGTTGCCGGCAAGGACGCCAAGGCCGCGGCTGACGCCGCCGCCAAGATCGCCGGCGTCCGCAAGGTGCTGCTGGCCGAAAGCGACGAGCTGGGCCAAGGCCTGGCCGAAGCCGTCGAAGCCACCGTCGTTCCGCTGATGGGCGGATACGACGCGGTGCTGACCCCGGCGACCTCGCAAGGCAAGAACATCAGCCCGCGCATCGCCGCCAAGCTGGACGTCGCGCAGATCTCGGAAATCGTCGAGGTCGTCAGCGGCGACACCTTCGTGCGCCCGATCTACGCCGGCAACGCGCTGGAAACCGTCCAGTCGTCGGACGCCAAGAAGGTCATCACCGTGCGCGCCACCGCCTTCAAGGCGGCCGGCGAAGGCGGCTCGGCCTCGGTTGAGAACGTCGCCGCCGGCGCCGTCTCGGCCAAGGTGAAGTTCGTCGACCAGCAACTGGTGAAGTCGGCCCGTCCGGAACTGGCCGGCGCCAAGATCGTCGTCTCCGGCGGTCGCGCCATGGGTTCGGCCGAAGAGTTCCAGAAGGTCATCGAGCCGCTCGCCGACAAGCTCGGCGCGGCGGTCGGCGCCTCGCGCGCCGCGGTCGACGCCGGTTACGCCCCGAACGACTACCAGGTCGGCCAGACCGGCAAGGTCGTCGCCCCGGAACTGTACATCGCGGTCGGCATCTCCGGCGCGATCCAGCACCTGGCCGGGATGAAGGACTCCAAGGTCATCGTCGCGATCAACAAGGACAGCGACGCGCCGATCTTCCAGGTCGCCGACTTCGGCCTGGTCGCGGACTACAAGACCGCGGTGCCGGAACTGATGGACGCCCTGGCCGCGGCCGGCAAGTAAACCGGACGAGTTTCCAGGAACCGAACGATCAAGGGGCGGCCCCGCGAGGGACCGCCCCTTTTTCATGCCTGTCCGCCAGTGGTGTCAGCGGGTGGCAAGCGCTTTCGCGGCAGCAGACGCGCCGCCGAGGGTGAGGGTGATTTCACGCCCGGCCACGCCGACAGGCGCTGCCGCAGGCGGTCGGCAACGCGGTCGCCTTCTATCTGGCCTGGCGCGGCGACAACCCGAAACTTCACCGGATACACGCATTGCGCGACTGACTGGCAGCCGAGGCCGGCAGGGAACAGTCGTGAACCCCTGATCCGCCAACGGGCTACGCTGCGTCGCAGCAAAAGCCTTGGCTTGTGCGCGGTTCCGCATGTTAGAAACCCGTCGCAATTGGGCGCGCAGGACAGTGCGCTCAGGTCATTCGAGGCTTATTTCGGCATGGTTCAGATTAAGTCGGTCGGCATCATCGGCGCGGGTCAGATGGGGGCGGGCATCGCCCATGTCTGCGCCCTGGCGGGATACGACGTCCTGCTGCACGACGTCAGCGAAGAGAAGATCATCGCGGGCCGCTCGCTGATCGAGAAGAACCTGAGCCGCCAGGTGGTGAAGGGCGCCATCGCCCAGGACGCCCTGGACGCGGCCATGGCCCGCATCAAGCCGGCGCCGGAACTTCAGACCATCGGCCAGACCGATCTGGCCATCGAAGCCGCCACCGAGAACGAAGAGGTCAAGAAGACCATCTTCAAGGCGCTGACCCCGCACCTGAGCGCCGACACCATCCTGGCGTCGAACACCTCGTCGATTTCGATCACCCGCCTGGGCGCCGCTTCGGACCGCCCGGAGCGCTTCATCGGCCTGCACTTCATGAACCCGGTGCCGCTGATGAATCTCGTCGAGATCATCCGCGGCATCGCCACCGACGCGGCCACCTACGAGACCGCGGTCAACTTCGCCAAGTCGCTGGGCAAGACCACCGCCAACGCCGAGGATTTCCCCGCCTTCATCGTCAACCGGATCCTGGTGCCGATGATCAACGAGGCGATCTACACCCTCTACGAAGGGGTCGGCACCGTCGACGCCATCGACACCGCGCTGAAGCTGGGCGCCAACCATCCGATGGGCCCGCTGGAACTGGGCGACTTCATCGGCCTCGACACCGTGCTGTCGATCATGAATGTACTCTACGAGGGCCTGGCCGACTCGAAGTACCGCCCCTGCCCGCTGCTGGTGAAGTACGTCGAGGCCGGTTGGCTGGGCCGCAAGGCGGGCCGCGGCTTCTACGATTATCGCGGCGAGAAGCCCGTCCCCACGCGGTAATCCACCGCCGAACGCTTCAGAAACGTGAAGCGTTCGTTAATCCGTTCGACTTGTCGACGCGACGCATCCGATAATCCAAGTGATTCGGATTCTGCGGGCTCATGCGACAGTTCACCTCGGTGGCGCTCTCCGCCACCTATCTCTGTCTAGCGCTGATCGTCGCCCTGCTTCTGTGGCGGAACGGGGGCGGCTGGGCGCCTGGCGTCGCAGCCCTGGTCGGCGGCCTCGGCCTCTGCTTCGCCGTCCACGGCCTCGTGGCCCAATCCCTCAAGATGCGCGCCCTGCGCAAGGAACTCGACGCGGTGCGCGAGGCCCAGCGCGTGATGCTGGCTCAGATGGAGCAGGTCGACGCGCGGATGACCGAGGTCGCCGAGGCGGTCAGCGACGACGCCGGACGCTCCGAGGCGCTCGAAGGCGAAGTCCACATGCTGGAGGACCTCGTCCAGCGCATGGGCCAGCGGCTGGAGGAGCGCGTCAGCGCCAGCGCGCTGCACGCGCGCTACGAACCCAATCCGCGACGCCACCACCAGTCGGCCGCCCTGCTCGACACTGTGCGCGAGGCCCTGGCCGAGAACCGGGTCGACCTCTACCTGCAGCCGGTCGTCGGCCTGCCGCAGCGCCGCACCGTATTCTACGAAAGCTATTCGCGCCTGCGCGACGCCACGGGCCGGGTGCTGATGCCCGCCGAGTACCTGACCGTCGCCGAGCCCGAGGGCCTGGTCACCTCGATCGACAACCTGCTGCTGTTCCGCTGCGTGCAGATCGTCCGGCGCCTGGCCAAGCAGGACCGCAAGGTCGGCATCTTCTGCAACATCTCGATCGCCAGCCTGGCCGATGAGAGCTTCTTCCCGCAGTTCCTCGACCTGCTGGCCGCGAACCGCGACCTCGCCGGCGCGCTGATCTTCGAACTAGGCCAGGCGGCGTTCGACGCCCGTGGATCCGTCGAGGCGCGGAACATGGGCAAGCTGGCCGACCTCGGCTTCCGCTTCTCGCTCGACAAGGTCACCGACCTGGACATCGACTTCCAGGATCTGGCGCGCTCGGACGTCAAGTTCCTCAAGATCGCCGCGCCGTTCCTGCTTGACGAGCTGGCCGAGACCGACGAGGGCTTGATCCTGCGCTCGCTGCCCGACCTGGCCGCCCAGGACTTCGCCTCGCTGACCCGTCGCTACGGCGTCGAGATCGTCGCCGAAAAGGTCGAGAGCGAACGCCAGATCGTCGACATCCTCGAACTCGACATCGCCTACGGCCAGGGCCACCTGTTCGGCGAACCGCGCGCCATCCGCGACGCGGTGCTAGCCGAGGCCGACGGCCCGGCGGCCGAGCCGGCCTCGTATGACGATCCGCCCGTCCGCACGCGCGGCGGGGTCGGCGTCCTGGCCCGCCGCCGCGCCGCCGCCACCCGGATCTGACGCGCCGCATTGACCGCCGCGCGCCGGACCGGTACCGCCCCTGCCCATGACCGCGCCCCTTCCGATCACCGGCCTCTCGGCCGTCGCCGACCGCTACGACGTCCTGCTCTCCGATGTCTGGGGCGTGATCCACAACGGGCGCGAGAGCTTCGCCGCCGCCTGCGCGGCGCTCATCCGCTGGCGCGCCGAGCGCGGCCCGGTGGTCCTGATCTCCAACGCCCCACGGCCGTCGAGCGCCGTGCACAGCCAGCTCGACCAGCTCGGCGTGCCGCGCGAAGCCTGGTCGGCGTTCATTTCGTCCGGCGACGCCACCCGCATCCTGCTGGGCGGCCGCGCGCCGGGTCCGGCCTGGGCCATCGGCCCGGAGAAGGACGCCTCGCTCTACGAAGGCCTCGACCTTACCTTCGCGGGCCCCGAGGACGCGGCTTTCATCTCGTGCACCGGCCCCTATGACGACGACGTCGAGGGTCCCGACGACTACGAGGAGCGCTTCAAGGTCGCCCTGGCGCGCAAGCTGCCGATGATCTGCGCCAATCCCGACATCGTCGTGCAGAAGGGCGACCGGCTGATCTATTGCGGCGGAGCCCTGGCCCAGCGCTACGAGCAGATGGGCGGCGAGGTGATCATGGCCGGCAAGCCGCATGCGCCGATCTACGACCTCTGCCTGACCGAGGCGCAGATGCTGCTCGGCCGGCCGCTCGATCGAGCGCGGGTGCTGTGCATCGGCGACGCCGTCGCCACCGACGCCAAGGGCGCCAACGACCAGGGCCTGGACGTCCTGTTCGTCGCCAGCGGCATCCACGGCGCCGAGACCATCGGCCCGGACGGCGTCGACGCCGCCGCCGTCGAGACGCTGCTGGCCAAGGACGGCGCACGGGCGACCTACGCCATCTCCGATCTGGCGTGGTGAGCAAAAGCCGCTAACTAGTGGCCGGGAGAGGGAGCGCACGCGTGCAGGGGCTTTACTTCGAGGACTTGAGCGTCGGCCAGAGCGCCGAGACGACCAAGATCGTCGGCGCCGCCGACGTCGAGGCGTTCGCCGCCGTGTCGGGCGACACCAATCCCGTGCACCTCAACGAAGACTATGCGCGGACCACGCCGTTCCAGACTCGCATCGCCCACGGCATGCTGTCGGGCGCCTACATCTCGGCGGTGCTGGGGACCAAGCTGCCGGGCCCGGGCGCCATCTACCTGACCCAGTCGATGCGCTTCCGCCGGCCTGTGAAGATCGGCGATGCGGTCGTCACCCGCGTGACCGTCCAGGCGCTGGACGAGCGTCGCGGCCACGTGACCCTGACCACCGTCTGCCAAGTCGACGGCAAGACCGTCGTCGACGGCGAGGCCGTGGTCGCCGCGCCACGCCGGCCCAAGGACGCCTGAGGCCATGCGTATCGTCCACGGCTGGAAGGGGCTCGACGCCGCCGACAAGGGCGCGTCCGTCGCGCTCGGCAACTTCGACGGCGTGCACCGCGGCCACCAGCGGGTGATCGCCCAGGCCGCCAAGGCCGCGCAGGCCCTGAAAGCGCCGCTGGGCGTCATCAGTTTCGAACCGCACCCGCGCCAGATCTTCCAGCCCGACGCCCCGGCGTTCCGGATCATGGACACCGACCAGCAGGCCCGCGCCCTGGACGCGCTGGGCGTCGACGTCTTCTACGTGCTGCCCTTCGACCACGAGATGGCCAACCTGACCGACCGTGAGTTCGCGACCCAGGTGCTGCACGAGGGGCTTGGCGTGCGGCACGTGGCGGTCGGGTTCGACATCTCGTTCGGCAAGGGGCGCACGGGCAGCCCGGAGCTGATGGCCGCCTACGGCCGCGAGCTCGGCTTCTCGGTGTCGGTCGCCGAGGCGCTGGGCGACGGCGCCGCCAAATACTCATCCACCGGCGTGCGCGCGGCGTTGCGCGAGGGCCGGCCGCAGGACGCCGCGGCGATCCTGGGCCGGCCATTCGCCATCGAGGGCGTGGTCGAGCACGGCCGCAAGCTGGGCCGCACGATCGGCTTTCCGACCGCCAACGTCGCCCTGACCGACTACGTGATCCCCAAGCTCGGGGTCTACGCCACCCGCACCCGCCTGCCCGACGGGCGCGAAATCGCGGGCGTGGCCAATATCGGCGTCAACCCGACCGTGCCCGGCGAGATCGCCCCGCGGCTGGAGGTCTGGCTGTTCGACTTCGACGAGGACCTCTACGACCAGGTCATCGAGACCGACCTGGTCGCTTATCTGCGGCCTGAGGAGAAGTTCGACAGCATGGAAGCCATGGTCGAACAGATCCATGCCGACGCCGCCCAGGCCCGCGCCCTGCTGCTGCCGGAGTTCTAGTCCTCGATCGACAGCACCTCGATCTCGCGCAGGCGGGCGTCGGGCGCTTCCCAGCGGAACACGTCGCCGACCGACAGGCCGATGAGCGCCGCGCCGACCGGCGCCAGCACCGAGATGCGGTTCTCGTCGACGTCCGCCTCGCCAGGCAGGCCGACCCGTACGGTGCGGTCGCGCTTCAGGATCAGGTCGCGATAGGTGACCTTCGATCCCAGCCGCACGAATTTCGAGCGGCGGTCGGTGTTCGGCACGATGGAAAAGCGCTCGAGCTCTTCCAGCAGGATGCTGGCGCCCGGCATCGGCGAGCGCGACGCCGAGCCGATGGCGGCAAGCTTCTCGAAATCGGCTTCGGTCGCCCGCACCTTGGGGCGGGCCTTCATCTTGGCGGCCATGGGATAGGTCCTCTCTTGGGTTCGTCAGGCCGCGCTGGGCGGCGGATCGTCGTCGGGATCGGGGCGCGTCGCTAAAGCAGGCCGCCGTGGGAAGGCGATCACCTTCAGTTCGGACGGCTGAGTATTCGGCGCACGGGAAAGAACACCCGCAGTATCTGCGGGCGGCGGCGGAGTTTTTGGCATGTCACGATGCTCCCCGCGACATCAGGCCGCGGCTAGAAGACCAGTGATCAGGATTTCGGATGAAAGCATCCCCGAACTCGCGGCGTGCAGCCGCTATGAGTTCGGGGCTAGTCTCCTTCGACTAGGCGTCCCGCATGGTGCGCTCGGCGCGGCATGTTCATGCAAATACACATCCTGATCCGATCCTGACCGCCCCGCGAGGCGATGTCAAATTCCGCAGATGCGGCCATGGCGGCAGGCAAAGGGGCTCGCGCGCGCGGGCGCCCTCTGCTACAGCCCCGGGACATGACTTCGGTTCGGAAACCCCTGCGAATTATTCGCCCGGCGTGACGCCGCCGGACGATCGCTCCAGCGCGCGCCGGGTTCCACCCGCTTAAGTCCTCAAGCTCCGAGCCAAGCTGGAAAGTCCCATGGCCGACGACGCCGAAATGCCTTCGCGCGACTATCGCGAAACCGTCTTCCTCCCGGAAACCCCGTTCCCGATGCGCGCGGGCCTGCCGCAGAAGGAGCCGGAGATCCTGGCCCGCTGGGCGAAGGCCGATCTCTACAACGCCGTCCGCGCCGAGCGGCAGCGCGCCGGCGCGCCGCTGTTCGTGCTGCACGACGGCCCGCCCTACGCCAACGGCGCGATCCACATCGGCCACGCCCTGCAGAAAACGCTCAAGGACTTCGTGGTCCGCTCGCGCTTCCTGCTCGGCTATGACGTCGACTACGTGCCCGGCTGGGACTGCCACGGCCTGCCGATCGAATGGCAGATCGAGAAGGAGCTGAAGGAGAAGGGGCGCCGCAAGGACGAGGTCTCCAAGGCCGAGTTCCGCGCCCGCTGCCGCGAGTACGCGGCCCATTGGATCGACGTGCAGCGCGACGGCTTCAAGCGCCTGGGCGTGATCGCCGACTGGGAAAACCGCTACGCGACCATGGACTATTCGAGCGAGGCTGCGATCGTGGCCGAGTTCCACAAGTTCGTGGCCAGCGGCCAGCTCTATCGCGGCTCCAAGCCGGTGATGTGGAGCCCGGTCGAGCGCACCGCCCTGGCCGACGCCGAGGTTGAGTACCATGACCATGTCTCGCCGACGATCTGGGTGAAGTTCCCGGTGGTCGAGGGCAGCGACGCAGCCCGCGGCGCCAGCGTGGTGATCTGGACTACGACGCCGTGGACCATCCCGGCCAACCGCGCCATCAGCTATTCGGACTCGGTCGACTACGCCGTCTACCAGGTGGAGGCCATGGTAGAGGGGCTGGAGTTCGAGCCCTGGGCCAAGGCCGGCGACAAGCTCATCGTCGCCGACAAGCTGGCCGAGGACGTGTTCAAGGCGGCGAAGATCGCCAGCTGGCGCAGGATCGAGGCGGTCGACTGCCAGGGCATGGTCTGCGAACACCCGCTGGCCGCGCTCGACACCCACTATGCGTTCCAGGTGCCGCTGCTGGACGGCGACCACGTCACCGACGACGCCGGCACCGGCTTCGTGCACACCGCGCCAGGCCACGGCGCCGACGACTATCTGGTCTGGCTGGCGCACGGTCATCGCGACATCCCCGACATCGTCGATCCGGACGGCGCCTATTATCCGCACGTGCCGCTGTTCGCGGGCCTCAAGGTGCTGGAGACCGAAGGCAAGAAGGCGGGCAAGTTCGGCCCGGCCAACGGCGCGGTGATGGACAAGCTGATCGAGGCCGGACGCCTGCTGGCGCGCGGGCGGATGGAGCACTCCTATCCGCACTCGTGGCGCTCCAAGGCCCCGGTGATCTTTCGCAACACCCCGCAGTGGTTCATCCGCATGGACGAGCCGGTCGACACCCCGCAGCTGGGCGGCCGCACCCTGCGCGAGGCTGCGCTGGAAGCCATCGAAGCCACGGCCTTCTATCCGGCCGGCGGCAAGAACCGCATCCGCTCGATGGTCGAGACCCGTCCCGACTGGCTGATCAGCCGTCAACGCGCCTGGGGCGCGCCGCTGGCCATGTTCGTCGACAAAGAGACCAACCAGCCCCTGCACGATCCGGAGGTCGACGCCCGCATCATCGCGGCGATTGAAGCCGAAGGCGCCGACGCCTGGTTCAACCGCCCGGTGACCGACTTCCTCGGCAGCCACGATCCGGAGCGCTACGAGAAGATCGACGACATCCTCGACGTATGGTTCGACTCCGGCTCGACCCACGCCTTCACGCTGGAGAACCGCGAGCACACCAAGTGGCCGGCGGACCTCTATCTCGAGGGTTCCGACCAGCATCGCGGCTGGTTCCAGTCCTCGCTTCTGGAAAGCTCCGGCACCCGCGGGCGCGCGCCGTACGACGCCATCCTCACCCACGGTTTCACGATGGATGAGAACGGCGAGAAGATGTCGAAGTCCAAGGGCAACGTCGTCGACCCGCAGGCGGTGATCCGCGAGTCCGGCGCCGAGATCATTCGGCTGTGGGCGGCGATGATCGACTATTCGGACGACAGCCGCATCGGCAAGACCGTTCTGCAGACGACCTCGGACGCCTATCGCAAGCTGCGCAACACCGTCCGCTACATGCTGGGCGCCTTGGCCGACTACTCGCCGGACGAAGCGGTCGAGTTGGAGCAGATGCCGCCGCTGGAGCGCTTCATCCTGCACCGGCTGTGGGAGTTGGACGCCCAGGTGCGCGCCGGCTACGAGGGCTATGTCTTCCAGGACGTGATCCGGCCGATCATCGAGTTCTGCCAGACCGACCTGTCGTCGCTGTTCTTCGACATCCGCCGCGACAGCCTCTACTGCGACCGCCCCGACGCGCTGCGCCGGCGCGCCGCCCGCACGGTCATGGACGCAGTGTTCGAGCGGATCACCGCTTGGCTCGCGCCTCTGACGCCCTTCACCATGGAAGAGGCGTGGACCACCCGCTATCCGGACGCGCTCTCCAACTGCCTGCGGCAGATTCCCGAGACCCCGGCCGAGTGGCGCAACGACGCCGAGGCCGAGCGCTGGGCGAAGGTGCACCAGGTGACCAGCGTGGTCACCGGCGCGCTGGAGGTCGAGCGCCGTGAGAAGCGCATGGGTGCAGCGCTGGAGGCCGCCCCGAGCGTGCACGTCGCCGACGCCGCCCTGCTTGCCGCTTTCGAGGGCCTGGACGCCGCCGAAGTGTTCCGGACCAGCCAGGCGACCCTGGTCGCCGGCGAGGGCCCGGCCGGCGCTTTCCGGCTGGCCGAGGTTCCCAGCGTCGCCGTCGAGCCGCTGAAGGCGCAAGGCCGCAAGTGCGCCCGCTCGTGGCGGATCCTGCCGGAAGTCGGCTCGGACCCGCGCTATCCGGACCTGTCCCTGCGTGACGCCGACGCGGTCGCCGCCTGGGACGCTGCGCGGGCTTGAGCCTGACCGCAGGATAAACCACAGTTCCGGTCGCTCCTGCGGGGCGACCGGAAAATGGGAGCACTCTTGAAGTCCATCTCCAAACTCGGCTGGGCCGCCTATGGCCTGGCCGCCTTCGTGATCCTGGCCGACCAGTTGTCGAAGTACTGGATCCTCTATGTCTACGACCTGCCGGCGCGGTTCTCGACGCCGATCGCCGGGCCGTTCTCGCTCACCATGGTCTGGAACCGCGGCGTCAGCTTCGGCCTGTTCCGCGCCGACGCCGACCTGGTGCGCTGGATCCTGACGATCTTCTCGATCGCGGTCGCGATCGCCCTGTCGATCTGGGTGCGCAAGGCCGATCGTCCGATGCTGAGCGTCGGGCTGGGGCTGGTGATCGGCGGGGCGATCGGCAACGCCATCGACCGCATCCGCTTCGGCGCGGTGGTCGATTTCCTGGATTTCCAGCGCCTGGGCTTCTTCCCCTGGGTGTTCAACGTCGCCGACAGCGCCATCACCATCGGCGTCGTCTTCTTGTTGCTCGATTCCCTGCGTAAGGAATCGGCTGCTTAATCGCGTTGGCGGGTATGCCCGTATGCGCTATTTACCCACCCTTCACCGCCGGGGGGCGGCTTTCGGAGACTCAAAGTTGATGCGTCTGAACCGTGTGCTCGTCGCGTCCGCCCTCGTCGCGGCGACCGGCCTTGGCCTCGCGGGCTGCAATTCCACCCGCAACGCCCTGGGCATGACCAAGGTCACCCCTGACGAGTTCCGCGTGGTGTCGAAGGCCCCGCTGGTGGTTCCGCCCGAATACGCCCTGCGCCCGCCGGCCCCCGGCGAGCCGCGTCCGCAGGAGCTGCAGCCGGAAAGCGCCGCGCGCAACGCCCTGCTCGGCGCGCGCGAGGCTCAGGCCCGTTCGGACGGCGAGAAGCTGCTCGTCGCCAAGGCCGGCGCCGACAAGGCCGACCCGCTGATCCGCTACGTCGTCGACGACGAAACCGGCGCCCTGGCCCACAAGGACAAGTCGTTCGCCGACAAGGTCATGTTCTGGAAGCCGGGCGACACCACGGGCGGGAGCGCCGCGGTCGTGGCGGCGGCGGGCGACAACGTCCCGGCCCCAGTCGATCCGGCCGCCGAGGAAGCCAAGATCAAGGGTCTGACCGGCGGCGCGCCGGTCGTGATCTCCCGCGAGAAGCAGACCCGCATCAAGCTGCCGGGCCTGTAGGACGCACGATCATATGCTCCCCATCTAGGGGAGCTGTCAGCCTACAGACTGACTGAGGGGGACTTTGACGCTCTTCGTTGAGAGCAGTCCCCCTTCGCCTCGGCGCTACACGCCGATCCACCTCCCCCAAGAGTGGAGGATTTAGATTTATTCCCCCGCCTCCACATCGCCCGGCGTCTTGACCTCGTAGCCCTTGGCGCGGAGCTGATCGAGCACGCCGCCCTGGGCCAGCAGAGTGCGCAGCGGCGCCACGGCGATGGCGTGGCCCGGCGCCTTCAGCGCCGTCTCGATGTCCCTGGCCAGATCCTTCTTCACCCGCGCGTCGAACGCCTGGGCGCCCGGTGTGACGGCGATGCAGCGCTCGTAGCTGCGCTCGGCCCCCAGCGCCCCGGCCACGTCGCCGTCGGCCCAGGCGCGCGAGGCGGCCAGGGTGCGGCCCGGACCGGCCTCGATCTCGCCCATCACCTCGTCCAGGCAGGCCTCGCCGGCCGCCGGCGATGTGCGGATCACCGCGCCCAGCAAAGGGCCGAGGTCATAGGAGCGCTGCACCACCTTCACCCCGCCCTGCTGGGCCAACAGCTTGATCAGCTTGGTCGGGTCGGCGGTGGTGAGGTTCTCCTTCTCGCGGTAGTCGTCGGTGAGCATCAAGGCCGCGGCCAGCGGATGCTTGGTCTTGTAGTGGTCAGCCGGCTGACCGAGCTTGGTGCGCACGGCGACGAACCGCTCGCGTTCGGCGGGACTGAGACTGTCTTCGAACGGCTTACCCGACTTCAGGCGCAGATAACTGATCGCCGCCCCCGGCGCGCCGGCCAACTTCACCTTCAGACCGGTGAACGGCAGGATGACCGCGTTGGCGCCCTCCAGATGGCGTTCGAACTGCAGACGGTCCCATTGCTGGCGCTTGGGCGCCACGGTCGGGGCGCCGAGCACGTAGACGGTGGACGTGCCGTTGGAGACGCGCCACCAGGCGGGTCCCGGCAGCCGCGCGGTGACCACCAGTTCCTCGACCAGGGTCTCGTTGGGATCGACCACCCCGGCCGGCAACGGCGGGACCGGAACCAGGGGAACCTGGGCCGAAACGGGAGATGCGAGAATGACGGCGGCCAGCGCCACGCCGAGGGTCGGTTTCACGGACCACCTTCCAGACTTGCCCCCCGGAATCGCCATATAGTGACGAGCTAATCGAAGCGTGACCATGCCCATCCGCCGTCTTCCGCCCGAAACCGTCAACCGCATCGCCGCCGGCGAGGTGGTCGAGCGCCCTGCGAGCGCCATCAAGGAACTCGTGGAAAACGCGCTGGACGCCGGTTCGCGTTCCATCGAGGTGCAGGCCGACGGCGGCGGGCTGACCCGCATCCTCGTCGCCGACGACGGCTGCGGGCTGTCGGCCAACGAATTGGCCCTGGCGATCGAACGGCACGCGACTTCCAAGCTCGCCCCCGACGACGCCGGCGACTACGACCTGCTGCATATCCACACCCTCGGCTTCCGGGGGGAGGCCCTGCCCTCGATCGGCTCGGTGGCGCGGCTGTCGATTTCCTCGCGGGCCAAGGGCCTGGCCGACGCCCACGCCATCCTGGTCGAGGGCGGCCAGGTCGGGGCGGTGACGCCCTCCGGCTTTCCGGGACCGCACGGGGCGCGGGTCGAGGTCCGCGACCTCTTCTACGCCACCCCGGCGCGGCTCAAGTTCATGAAATCCGAGCGCTCGGAAGCGCTGGCCATCGCCGACGAGATCAAGCGCCAGGCCATGGCGCACGAGGCGGTTTCCTTCGCGCTCGATCTCGACGGGCGGCGCACGCTGCGACTGCCCGCCGAGAGCAAGGGGGCGGACGGGCGGCTGGCCCGCCTCTCCTCGATCATGGGGCGCGAGTTCTCCGAAAACGCCTTGGAGATCGACCACGAGCGCGAGGGGGTGCGGCTGACCGGCTTCGCCGGCTTGCCGACCTTCAACCGCGGCAACAGCGCTCACCAATACCTGTTCGTGAACGGCCGGCCGGTGCGCGACCGCCTGCTGCAAGGCGCGCTGCGCGGGGCCTATGCCGACTTCCTGGCCCGTGACCGTCATCCGCTGGTGGCGCTCTATCTCGACCTCGACCCGTCGCTGGTCGACGTCAACGTCCACCCGGCCAAGGCCGAGGTGCGCTTCCGCGATCCGGCCCTGGTCCGCGGGCTTATCGTCGGCGGCCTGCGCCACGCCCTGGCCAGCGCCGGGCACCGTGCGGCCACCACCGTCGCCAGCGACACCCTCTCCAACCTGCGCCCTGGCTGGTCGCCGCAGCCCAGCTATCCGCCGCCGCAGCCTTCGGCGCAGGGCTTTTCGGCCTGGCAGGCCGGCGGCTGGGCCCCGGCCATCGCTGCGGCCATTCCAGGCCTGACCGACATCTCGGCCCGCGCCGAGGTCGCCGAATGGCCGCCGGCGCCGGCGGCCTACACGCCGGGCGTTCAGGAGGCGCCCGCGCCGTCAGTGGTCTTCGACCCTGTCGACTTCCCGCTGGGCGCCGCGCGCGCCCAGGTGCACGAGACCTACATCGTCGCCCAGACCCGCGACGGGGTGGTCATCGTCGACCAGCACGCCGCCCACGAGCGCCTCGTCTACGAGCAGATGAAGGTGCAGATGGACGGCGGCGGGGTCGCGCGCCAAGTGCTGCTGCTGCCGGAGGTGGTCGAGCTCGATCCCGCCGAGGCCGAGCGCGTCGTCGCCCGCGCCGACGAACTGGAGGCCATGGGCCTAGTCGTCGAATCCTTCGGCCCCGGCGCGGTGCTGGTGCGCGAGACCCCGGCCCTGCTGGGCGAGACCGACGTCTCGGGCCTGATCCGCGACATCGCCGACGACCTGTCGGAGAACGGCCAGGCGCTGGCGCTCAAAGAACGGCTGGCCGAGGTCTGCGGCACCATGGCCTGCCACGGTTCGGTCCGGGCCGGCCGGCGGCTGACCGCGCCGGAGATGAACGCCCTGCTGCGCCAGATGGAGGCCACGCCCCACTCGGGTCAGTGCAACCACGGCCGCCCGACCTATGTGGAGCTAAAGCTCGCCGACATCGAGCGGCTGTTCGGGCGGCGCTGAACCAAAGTGTCATCCCGGTTTGCGAAGCAACACCCGGCCCCATGAACACCGGATAGATCAGGATACGGCTCGGCCGCGCCCCATTATTCAGACTCAGACGCGAATGGGCCGCGGTCTTCGGCTTCGCCGAAACCGGGATGACGCCGGTAGCCCGACTCACCACCAGGTCAGGTCGGTCCGCTTGCCGCCGACGATCACGCCCTTCAGCCGCGCGCGGCCGTCATCCCCCACCGAGACGACCGCGAAGGCCGGGGCCTCGCCCTGGCGGCGCTCGCGCAGGGCCTTCTCGATGGCCTGGGCCTCGTCCTGGTCGGCATGGAAGCGGTCGACGCCGATGTCGAGGGTGACCACGTCGGACTCGGTGTTTCCAAACGCCGTGCGCGAACAATAGACCCCGCCGCGCACCGCCAGCTCCGCGCCCCCGGCCAGGGCGGCCTGGCGGCTCGCCCCGACGCCGATGAAACGGTAGTGGCCGCCCGCAGGCTTCAGGCCGATCCAGCCGCCGTCCTCGAAGGTCGATCGCTCGCGCGGACAGGGCTGGCCGAGCGCCAGTTGCTGGGTGAGGCGCAGGGCGACGTAGTGGCCGGTCAGCAGGTCGCGCGGATCGACCGCCTCCATCGGCAGCAGCGCCTCGCGGCCGGTGGCGCGGGCGCCGTTCTCACGCAGCACGACCCCGACCAGCAGCAACACCAGGACGGCGGAGGCGGCGGCGATGCGCAGGGGCAGATTGCGCATCATGCCTTGCCCCTCCGCCGGGTCAGGCCGCCGGCGATCAGCGCGATCAGCGCGCAGACCGCGAACAGACCCGCCGCGGTCATCAGGCCAAGACCCAGATCAAATAGGATGGTGCAGACCGCCGCGATCATCGAGACCACCCCGGCCGCCGTGACCATGCCCTGGCGGTCGTGCATGCCCAGCGCGATCACCCCGCCCGAAAGGATCAGCCAGGCGGCGCGGTGGGCGATCAGCGCGCCGCCCTTGAACTCGTCGAACCCGGCGACGCCGTAGAACACCAGCGCCCCCCAGACGAACCAGAGCAGGAAAATCAGCGCCGTGCGCCGCTCGCCGAGTTGCCGGGCACCCCCCGCCAGCAGCGCTAGCACGGCGGCGCTGGCCAGCAGACTGGTCGCGCCCCAACGTTCGAACTGCGCGATCGCCGCCACCAGCCCGACGATCAGCGCCAGAGCCGAGGCGTGCGCCAGCGGCTTGGAATTCCAGAGCCAGGCCAGGCCCATGCCGACCGGCGCGGCGAAGATCAGCCAGCGGCTCTCGCCGCCGTCGAAGCGGCCGGCGAACTCCCCGAACCCGAAGAGGGCCAAGGCGACCACCCCGGCGGCGCTGGAGCGTCCGGCGATCGTCAGCAGGGCCGCGGCTAGACCGGCGCTGCGCAAGGCGCGTTGTGGATCGCCGGCGATGTCGAAGATCTGGCCGGTCAGGCCGATGGCCGCGGCGTAGACCAGCGCCGCCACCGCCAGCAGGGTGTTGCTCAGCAACGGACGCCCGACGCGCGCGGCCCAGGCCCCGCCGCCCGCCACCGCCAGGAAGAGGCCGACGATCAATCCGAACCGCGGGAGACGCGGGATCGCGCCCCAGTTGGCGGCCACGAAGGCGATGGCTGCAGCGCCGAGCAACAGCGCCCCGATCACTGCCAGGGCGGCCGAGGCGTCGATCCGCCGGCCGTCCGACACCCGCTCCAGGATCGCGCCGCGATTCGCCGCCGGCACCAGGCCCGCCGCGATCCACTCATCCAGGTCCTTGGTCAGTCGAGCCCTGTAGCTCGCCATCCGCGCCTCCTCGCCGAGGCCAGACCCTCGCCCATGCCGGCGGCGCAGGCAACCGGTCAGGCCGCGACCGACTCCGCGTCCTCGATGAACAGGCCGTTGATGGCGCTAAGCAGGCGTTCGGCCTTGATCGGCTTCTCGACCACGCCATCCATGCCCTGGGCCAGATAGCTGGCCGCATCCCAGGGATCGGCGTTGGCGGTGATGGCTAGGATGGGGACCTGAGCGGCTGCCCCGGCCAGGCCGCGGATGCGGCGGGTGGCGCCGACGCCGTCGAGGTTCGGCATCTTGATGTCCATCAGCACCAGGTCGAAGCGGCCGGTGGCCGCGGCGCTGACCGCCTGTTCGCCGTCCTCGACGCTTTCGCTCGTACACCCGAACATGCCGCACAGGGTCTCGGCCACCAGACGGTTGGTGGCGTTGTCGTCGGCGATCAGCACGTGCAGGCCGCCGGCCCCCTGGCTGAGATCGGGTTCGGCGGAAATCTCGGCGTCGGTCGGGGCCGGCAGGTCGAACAGCGGAAACTCGAAGCCGAAGGCGGTTCCGGCCTCGTCGCTGGTCACGCCGATGGCGCCGCCCATCTGTTCGACCAGTTGGCGACAGATCGACAGGCCCAGGCCCGCGCCGCCCTCGCGCACGCCCGCCTCGGTCTGACTGAACGGCTGGAAGATCGCGCCCAGGCGATCGGCGGGGATGCCGACGCCGCTGTCGCGCACCTCGCCCTCGACCAGCACATGCACGTCGCTGCGGCGAGCCCGCAACGTCACCTGCACGCCGCCATGGCGGGTGAACTTCAGGGCGTTGCCGATCAGGTTGTTGAACACCTGCTTGATCCGTACAGCGTCGCCCAGCGCCCACTGGTCGCGCGCGCCCTCATAGCGGAAGGAAAGACTCAGCCCCTTGAGCTCGGCCCGCGCGGTCCAGAGCGCCGACAGGTCGTCCAGAAGGCCCGGCAGGTGGAAGCTGTCCTCGGCGAGCTCCAGCTGGCCGGCGTCGGCGCGGCTGAAGTCGAGGGCGTCGGTCAGCAGCCGCAGCAGGGTCTGCCCGGAATCCTGGATGGTGGTCACGTAGGGTTTCAACGCCGGATCGCCCAGCCGCCGCTGGAGGATGTCGGCGATGGCCAGCACCCCGTTCAGCGGCGTGCGGATCTCGTGGCTCATCACCGCCAGGAATTGCGACTTGGCGGTCAGGGCGCTCTGGGCCTCCAGCTTGGCCTGGTTGAGGGTGTCGGCCAGCCGGGTCATCTCCTCGGCGTGGGCGCGGTTGGCGGCGTTGGTCGCCTGCAGCAGGGCCAGCGTCGAGCCGACGCCCGCGTAACGCCCGCCGCTCACCACCACGAAGCCCTTCATGACCTCGCTGGAGCGGTCGGCCAGCACGTCGCCGCAGAACTCGGCCACCGGCGTGTCGCCCTCGGCGATCAGCGGCGCGGCGTTCATCAGCAGCGAGATCGGCCTCAGGCCGTAGAGCGCGCGGCCGTAGTGGGCGGCCATGGCCACGAAGAAGGCGTTGCGCTCGACCAACCCTACGGGACGGCCTTCCGCATCTACGACAGCGATGGCCAGGGTGTCGGGCTCGCTCTGGAAGCGGTCGTACACGTCTTGGCCTAGCGTCTCGGGCGTGATCGGCGCGATCGACTGGATCAGGTCGAGCAGAGTGGCGGACATCGAAGGAGCTCTCGCGGGTCGAGCAGCGCTTAGTCCATCCTCGACTAATGAGCCGTGAATCCGTCGACGCTTTCTTTGTTAAATCAAATACATAATGTCACACAATCGTCATCTGGGCGTCACATGCGAGAGACGTCCCGCCCTCGCCCTGGACGGCCGCGCTCGGCTGCGCCATCATCGCCAAGTACGGCTCAAGGAAGAGGATTTCATGTCTGAGCTTGCGTTCGAGGTCCGGGCCTAACCGCCGAGCCGGCGTCCTCGTCTGAAATCGGCAGTCAGGCCCCAACGTCCGCGCCCTCGTTTTCACGAGATCTGGCCCGGGCGCGTTTCCTCATGCCTGAACGCTGGATATTCCATTGAACGTTTCAAAAGCGCAGCAACGCACGCTGCACGCCCTGGCCCAAGGCGGCCGGATCATCCTCGAACGCGACCATCGCGGCGACATCCTCGCGGCCGACTGCGTCACCCGCGACGGCTGGGTGCTCAGCGACTGCAACGTCGCGGTCTTCAAGAGCCTGAAGCAGAAGCGGCTGATCGCCAGCCGCGACAGCCAGCCCTATCAAATCACCAAGGAGGGACTGAAGAGCCTGCGCAGCCAGCTCGACAACCGCACCACCGCCCGCACCTTCTAGGCGCCGGCGAACTTCAGGAAATGGACGCGCGCGGCGCCGTAGTCGCGCGCGTCCAGCTTCTCGAAGCCCTCGACCTCGAAGTCGGGTTCGTCGCTGCCGCGCTCGAACATCACCACCGCGCCGGGGGCCAACCAGCCGCCGGCGGCGAGCTTGGCGAGCGCCACCTCGCCCAGGCCCTTGCCATAGGGCGGATCGAGGAAGGCGAGATCGAAGGCCGGACCGTCCGCGCCGGGCCGCGTCCCCAGGTCGGTGGCGTCGCGGCGATGCACCCGCGTGCGTCCGAACAGGCCCATGGCGTCGACGTTCTGGCGGATCGCGCCGCGGGCCAGTTCGTCGGTCTCGACGAACAGGCAGAAGGCCGCGCCGCGCGACAGCGCCTCAAAGCCCAGCGCCCCCGAACCGGCGAACAGGTCGATGATCCGCAGGTCGCGCACGCCCGGCGACCATGCCGCGTGCTCAAGGATGTTGAACACCGCCTGGCGCGCGCGGTCGGAGGTCGGACGCGTGCGATCGCCCTCCGGCGTGGCGATGGCCTTGCCGCGGAACTCTCCCGAGACGATGCGCATCAGCCGTCCCGCTTAGGACCGCGCGGACCGCCGGGCCGCGGCCCCTTGGGACCAGGACGCGGGCCGCTCGGCTTGCCGCCAGGGCCCGACCGCGGACGATCGGAACGCGGGCCATCGCCGCGCGGGCCGTCGGAGCGGGGCCCGGACCGCGGACCGCCGAAGCCCGGCTTGCCGCCTGGCCGCGGCCCACGCGGGCCGTCGGCGCGTTCGGGACGTCCTTCACCGCGCGGCGCATCGCTGCGCGGACCTCCGGGACGAGGTCCCGAGCGCGGGCCGCCGAAACCTGGCTTGCCGCCCGGACGCGGGCCCGACGGGCGCGGACCGCGCGGGCCGTCGAAGCGCTCGGCGCGCTCCTCGCCGCGGGGCGCGTCACCGTCCGGCCGCGGGCCGCGCGGGCCACGGTCGGGACGCGGGCCGCGCTCGGGACGGCCTTCGCCGCGCGGCGCGTCGCCCTCACGGCGCGGACCGCGGGCGGGCCCCGCCCAGTCGCCACGGGGACGATCGTCCGAACGGCCCTCCGGACGCGGGCCGAAGCCGCGCGGCCTGGCCGGCTTGCCGTCGTTGGAGCGCGGACCGCGCTCGATCAGGGTCGCGCCCTTGCGCGGGCCGTCGTCGCGACCGCCGGGCTTGCGCTTCGGGCCGCCCGGCCGAGGCGGACGCGGCGGGGCCAGCGGGTCGCCGGGGGCATAGCTGCGAATGCCGCCCGGGGTGTCGCCGGGAATGCGGGCCGAACGGCGGCGCGGCGCGAGCGGCACGGCGGGCGCGGCCTCGTCTTCGGGACGCGGCGCGCGGCGTCGTTTGACCGCGCCGGCCTTGATCTCGACCTTGGGCCGGGCCCAGCCTTCCTTGTAGGTCGGCTTGGGCTTCGGCTCCGCCGCGGGACGGGCCGACGAGCCCCGACGGCCTGTGCCATCATGCACAGCATGGGCGCCGGGCGGGGCCTTCGGGGCCTTGAACGACGGACGGTCGCCGGTCGGCAGATTCTCTGGCGAGATGTATTCGACCAGCTGCTCGCGGATCACCCGCGGGCCGACTTCCTCGATCTGGCCGATCGGCAGCGAGCCGAGCGCGAACGTGCCATAGGACATGCGGATCAGCCGCCCGACCTCCAGGCCGACCGACTTCAGCACCTTCCGGACTTCGCGGTTCTTGCCTTCGGCGATGGTGACGGTGATCCAGATGTTGGCGCCGCTCGGGCCGTCCTTCGCCTTGTCGATCTTGGCTTCCAGCGGGCCGTAGCGGACGCCGTCTACGGTGACGCCATCCTGCAGCTTGTCGAGATCGGCCTGGGTCACCCGCCCGCGGGCGCGCACCCGATAGACCCGCACGACGCCGCTGGACGGCTGCTCCAACGCCCGGGCCAGTTCGCCGTCGTTGGTGAGCAGCAGCAGGCCTTCGGAGTTGATGTCGAGGCGGCCGATGGAGATCAGGCGCGGCAGGCCCGGCGGCAGCGCGTCGAACACCGTCGGGCGGCCCTGCGGGTCCTTGTGCGTGGTCAGAAGGTCGATCGGCTTGTGATAGCGGAACAGCCGCGTCGGCTCGGCCGCGTCGACGACCTCGCCGTCGACCGTGAGAATATCGTCAGGCCGGACGTTCACCGCCGGGCTGGTCAGCACCTCGCCGTTCAGGGCCACTCGGCCCTCTTCAATGAGTTTTTCGACGTCTCGCCGGGAGGCTACGCCTGCCCGAGCCAGCGCCTTTGCGACGCGCTCACCTTGACCGGAGGGCGTCTCGTCGTTTCGTTGGGGGTCGTGGATCATGATCATCGCACCATGCGCATCGCGCTCGCGGCGGCGCAAGACGCTGCGTCACGCGGAGAAACTCCCGTAGGCGCCGTCGTCGTCGATCCGAGGACCGACGAGATCGTCGCCATCGGGGCCAACGGCCCGATAGGCGCGCACGATCCGACCGCTCATGCCGAGATCGTCGCATTAAGGCAAGCCGCCGCGAAGCTCGGGAACTACCGGCTGACCGATCTTACCCTGGTCGTCACGCTGGAACCCTGTGCGATGTGCGCGGGCGCAATCAGCCATGCGCGCATCGGCCGCGTCGTGTTCGGGGCCGAAGATCCCAAGGGCGGCGCCGTCGTGCACGGACCGAGGTTCTTCGAACAACCGACCTGCCACTGGCGCCCGCAGGTCACCGGCGGAGTGCTGGCCGAAGAAAGCGCTGAGCTGTTGCGCGACTTTTTCCGGGCGCGGCGCAAGAAGAAGGGCTGAGCATGCGCACGCCGATCCTGGCCGCCGCGCTGCGGATCGCCGGCGCCGCTCAGGTCCCCCGGCTGACGAGGTCCAGGCGCTAGGCGGGTGGAAGATCACCCCCTAAACAGGTCGAGGAAGCTGGCGAGCGCCGTCGGGTCGCCCTTCTCGATCTTGACCTTGCCGGAGGCCAGCGCCGCCTGCATCGCGCTGGACGAGGCCAGCGCCCCGACCCAATCGGCCTTGGTCGCGGCGACCACCAGCGGGACGTCGGCGGCGACGCCGGTCGGGGTCTCGGCGACGCCGCGGCGCACGCGGATCGTCCAGTCGCCGTCGCCGGCCAGCTTCAGCCCCATGGCCGCCTGGGCGTTCGCCGCCTTCTCCGCGTTCAGCCGCACCGGGAAGGTCGCCACCACCGCGGCGGCCGGCAACCCTGCAGCCTGCGAGCCGCTCTGGCGGGCGCTGATGATCTGGGACCAGCCGGGCGCCTTCTTCTCGAGCTCGGCGGCGCGCTCCAGGTAGTAGTTGCGCCCATTGGGCGAGACGCTGTCGTAGCCGAGCTGGCGGAACGCCTTGGCCTGCAGGGCGTCGGCCTGCGGCTTCAGGCCCGCATCGGCGCGGCCGACATAGCCGGTCAGTTCGGCCGTCCACTTCCAGCGCCCCTCGTCGAAGGCCTTCTGCGCCGCAGCCAGCGCCGGTGCGGCGCCGCCGGCCAGGTCGACGACTTCCCTCGCGCGCACGTCCGGCGCATCGAACGACAGGCTGGCCGGGTCGCCGCCGAACCAGCCCATGTAGCCGGCGAAGATGGAGCGCACCGACCACTCGACCGTGCCGTAGTGCTCGAAGAGGTATGGGTCGTCCGCCAGATGGGCCGGCAGCTTCACCTTCTCGACGATCTCGTCCGGGGTCAGGCCCTGGTTCATCCAGCGCACGGTCTGGTCATGGGTGAAGCGGATGGCGTCGCGATAGTTGGTGAGCTCGGTGGCGATGGCCTGCGCCCCGACGATCGGACGGGTGTGCGAGGGGACCAGCACGTCCGGCTTCAGCTCGCGCATTCGGTCGATGGAGTCCGCCCACTGAACCGGGTCGCGGTAGCTGGTCCCGCGGATCGTGTAGAGGTTGGGGAAGGCCTTGTAGATGTTGTCGCCGGGGAACAGCACCTTGCGATCCGGCATCCAGACCAGGATCTGGTCCTCGGTTTCGCCCGGCGCGTGCGCCAGCACGAACCGCTCGCCGCCCAGGGTGATCTCGAGCTTGTCGGCGAACACCGTATTGGGCGGGATGAAGCCGCCCGCCCCGCCGCCGCTGAAGGCCGAGAGGTAGGGCCCGATCCCGACGCTGACAAACCCGTCGGGCGTCCCCTTGGGCAGGAACACCCCGTACATGCGCGCGGCCCGCGCGGCGATGGCCGGAGCGGCGACGCCGTTCCACTTGGCCGCCTCGCGCAGCAGGGTGTCGTGGGCGATGATCCTGGCGCCGTCCGCCACCGGGAAGCCGCGGGCGCCGTTGATGTGGTCGTTGTGATTGTGGGTGTAGATCACCCCGACGATCGGCTTGCCGCCAGCGTGCGGGGCAAACTGCTCCCAGACCTTCTTGGCCTCGTCCAGGCTGTCGGTGGTGTCGATGATCACCACCCCGGTCTTGCCGACCACCATGATCGAATTGGCGATGCCGTAGCCCACCGCCGAGAAGATCCCCGGAGCCGGCTCATAGACCTTGGGCGGGGAAAACTCGGCGGTGTGGGCGGCGAGCGAAGGTGCGACCCGCGGAGCCGGCTCGTGAGCGAAGGCGGCGCCGGCGGCGGCCAGCGCGGCCGTCAGCGCGGCCTTTTGGGCCAGCATGCGGATCATCGAGGTCGCTCCCTATTGGCATTGCGCACGCCAATTGGAGCCGAGCGCCTGTGGCGGTCAAGGCTTGCCAGCGCAAAACAGCGCCCCGAAGATGACCCCATAAGTTAGATCATAAGGGAGAAACGACATGGGATTGCTGAGCGGCAAGGTCGCCATCATTACCGGCGCGGGCAACGGCCTGGGCGAGGCCTACGCCAAGCTGTTCGCCAAGGAAGGCGCCGCGGTCGTGGTCAACGACCTGGGCGGACCGCGCGACGGCTCCGGTTCTGACAAGGGCGCGGCGCAGAAGGTCGTCGACGACATCATCGCCGCGGGCGGCAGGGCGGCGGCCAACACCGACGACGTCTCGACCGTCGAAGGCGGCGAGAACATCCTCAAGACCGCCCTGGATAATTTCGGTCAGGTCGACATCCTGGTCTGCAACGCGGGCATCCTGCGCGACAAGACCTTCGCCAACACCTCCGAGCAGGACTGGGACCTGGTGGTGAAGGTCCACCTGAAGGGCACCTACTGCTGCACCATGCCGGTGTGGAAGTGGATGAAGGACAACGGCAAGCCCGGCGTCATCATCATGACCTCGTCGACCTCGGGCCTGTACGGCAACTTCGGCCAGTCGAACTACGGCGCGGCCAAGGCCGGCATCTACGGCTTCATGCGCGTGCTCTCGATCGAAGGGCGCAAGTACGGCATCCGGGTCATGGGCCTGGCCCCTGGCGCGTTCACCCGCATGACCTCGGACCTGCCGGGCTTCCGCGACAAGGAGCCCGATCCGATGGCCCTGCCGGAGAACATCGCGCCGGGCGTGCTTTACATGGCCTCCGATCTCGCCGCCGACCACACCGGCAAGGTGCTGGGCGTTTCGTCCCGGGGGGTGCGCGAGATCAAGATGATGCAGACCGACGGCTTCACACCGGGCCGGCCCTACACCGCCCAAGAGGTCGCCGAGCACGCGTCGGAAGTGTTCTTCCCGGCCGCTCAGGAAAAGAATGCGGCCAGCGCCTAGGCGCCGACCGCCAGACCGGCCAGCCGTTCGTCGAGCGCTTGGCGGACGGCCGGCCACTCCTGCGCCAGGATCGAGAAGATGACCGTGTCGCGGATGCGGCCGGTCCAGGTCACCCGGTCCTGGCGAAGGATCCCTTCCTGCACCGCACCCAGCTTCAGCACCGCAGCGCGCGAGCGGGCGTTCGTAGCGTCGACCCGGTAGACCACCCGCCGCGCGCCGCTGTCGAAGGCATGGCCCATCATCAGCCGCTTGGCGGCCGGATTGACCGCCCCGCCGCGCACGTCGGGCCGGTAGTAGGTGCCGCCGACCTCGAGCACGGCATTGGCCGCGTCGATCGCATAGAAGGTCGTCAGGCCGACCACCTCGCCGCGGGCCACCACCGCGTAGGGATGAGTGTGTCCCTGCGCCTGGTCGCCGATCAGCTTGGCCCAGGTCGGGTCGAAGTGTTCGTTCGCCCAGGAGAATGGATAGAGGTTGGTCCAGATGTCCTGGTCGGCGTTGCAGGCCGCGCGCAGGCCTTCGCGATGCTGGTCGCCGATCGGCTCCAGCCGCAAGAAGGCGTTTTCCAGCATCTTGGGTTCGATCTTCATGCGCCGCCTCGCAGGAACAGTTGAGCGGCCTGGATCAGATAGATCACTCCGATCCCGGTCACGATCCACTTCGTCCAGCGCTTGAAGTCCACATCGGTGATGCGGTCGAGGATCCAGCCGCCGACCACGGTGCCCGCCATCGACAAGGGCACGGCGATCGCGAACACCCACCATGGCGGCAGGTCCTGCGGACGGCTGAGAAGCAGCGGCGCGCCGTACACCAGCATCTTGGCGATATGCGAGAACACCTGGGTCGCGGCCTTGGTGGCGACGATGGCGTGCCGCGCCAGGCTGGTGCGCACGAAGAAGATGTCGAGCAGCGGCCCGGCGACCCCGGCCGTCAGATTGAGGCCGGTGACCAGCAGCCCGGAGATGAAGGCCTGGCGCGGCTTGGCGGCGTCGAGGTTGATCCAGCGCTGCGGCAGCCACAGCAGCAGCGGCACCAGGCCCATCAGCAGGTAGAGCACCGGCTTGGACGGCACGATCGCCAGCAGCGCGACCACGCCGCCGGCCGCGGCCGAGGCGACGGCGTACCAGCCGACGATGTCCCAGCGCACGTGCTGGCGATGCAGCACCGCGCGCCAGCCGTTGGCGACCAGCTGCAAGGCCCCGTGGGTGACGAAGGCGGCCGAGACAGGCAGCACGAAGGCCAGCCCGCCCATCAAAATGAGCCCTCCGGCCATGCCGAACACCCCCGAGAGGGTGGCGGTGACGAACGCCATCGCAATGATGAAGAGAGCCGAGATCAGGCCCATGGACAGTCCTCCGAGTTGCGGCCGGCTCGGAAGGGGGACACAGGCCCCCGTCTCCACCGGTCAGCTGCGCGACACGCGCGCGGGAAAGAGGCTGCGGGTCCGCCCGCTGCGCCGCCGGCCTGAAGGCCGCTAGCCGTCGTCGGGGATCGCGCGCCTGCGGATCGACCCGGCTGCCCATACGTCGCCTCCCGGCGGTCGCGCCGGACGGAGGTTCGCGGTGGGCGAACCCTGCTTACACCGAAACAGGCGTTGCTGTCAGATGTCCTTGTAGAAGTAGGTGGTGGTGCAGGGCGTCCCGTCAGGCATCAGCGCGTAGTTCGGGATCGACCCGACCCGCGTCCAACCGAGGCGCGCATAGAGCCGCTCGGCGTCGCCGCCGGTGACGGTGTCGAGCACCAGCAGGGTCAGGCCGAGATCGCGGCCCGCCTGCTCGGCCGCCGCCAGCAGCGCCTCAGCTGCGCCGCGCCGCCGGCCGCGCCGATGCACCAGCATCTTGGCGACATCGCCCCGGTGCGGCTGGTTGGGCATGCCCGCGGCGATCACCTGCACGACGCCGAACACGCCGTCGTCGTCTTCGGCGACCAGCACGGCGCGGCCGTCCCCCCGCTGGGCCGAAGCCGCCCCCTCCCAGAACGCGGTCGCCTCGTCCAGGGTCAGGTCGGCCATGAACGAGGCCGATGCCCCGCCGTCTACACAGTCCTTGAGCACGACGCCGAGGGCCGGCGCGGCGCGGAGGGTTTCGTCGGCCTTCAGCCGTCTGATGCGATAGCTCATGGCCCGAGCCTAGGCCGAGCTGGACACACGGGTCGATGGGCCGCCGCCCAAAGAAAAAGGCCCCGGTCTCCCGGGGCCTGATCCTGTGCAGTCTGGTCAGCCGACGCCTAGTTGCGGAACACCGCGGCGGTCGACGGATCGTGCGGCATCTCGCGGTACTGGCGGACCTCGTTGCGGCCCACGACCATGTGGTGCACTTCGTCCGGGCCGTCGGCCAGGCGCAGGGTGCGGGTCGAGGTGTACATCCGGGCCAGCGGGGTCTTCTGCGAGACGCCCAGGGCGCCGTGCATCTGGATCGCCTGGTCGATGATCGTGCAGACCCGCTCCGGCACCATGGCCTTGACCATGTGGATCCAGATCCGAGCCTCATCGCGCGGCAGGATGTCCATGGCCTTGGCGGCCTTCAGGACCATCAGGCGCATGGCTTCGATTTCGATGCGGGCGCGGCTGACGATCTCGATGTTGCCGCCCAGCTGGATGATCGGCTTGCCGAACGCCTCGCGGGTCAGGCCGCGGGTGACCAGCAGGTCGAGGGCCTTCTCGGCCTGGCCGATGGCGCGCATGCAGTGGTGGATGCGGCCCGGGCCGAGGCGCAACTGGCTGATCTCGAAGCCGCGGCCTTCGCCGAGCAGCATGTTCGAAGCCGGCACGCGGACGTTGTCGAACACGATGTGCATGTGGCCGTGCGGGGCGTCCGGATCGCCGAACACATTCATCGGGCCCAGGATCTTCACGCCGGGCGCGTCGGTCGGCACCAGGATCTGCGACTGGCGCAGGTGGGGCGGGCCGTCGGGGCTGGTCTGGACCATGGTGATCATGATCTTGCAGCGCGGGTCGCCGGCGCCCGAGATGTAGTGCTTCTCGCCGTTGATCACGTACTCGTCGCCGACCAGAGTGGCGCGGGTGTTGATGTTCTTGGCGTCGGACGAGGCGGCGTTGACCTCGGTCATCGCAAAGGCCGAGCGGATCTTGCCTTCCAGCAGCGGCTTCAGCCACTTTTCCTTCTGCTCCGGCGTGCCGACGCGCTCCAGCACTTCCATGTTGCCGGTGTCCGGGGCGGCGCAGTTCATCGTTTCCGACGCCATCGGATTCTTGCCGAGCTCAACGGCGATGTAGGCGTAGTCGAGGTTCGACAGGCCTTCACCGGTGTGGGCGTCGGGCAGGAAAAAGTTCCAGAGGCCCGCGGCCTTGGCCTTGTCCTTGGCGGCTTCGAGCACTTCGAGCTGGCCAGGGGCGTAGCTCCAGATGTCGGTCTTGCCCTCGCCCAGGCGGTGGAATTCCTCGGACATGGGCTGGACCACGTCCTTGATGAATTGCTTCACCTGATTGTAGAGCGGCAGCGCCTTGTCCGACATGCGCAGGTCGTTCAGTTCGTCCTGCACGTTCAGCGTGAAGCTGGACTGTTTGGCGGCCTCGGTCATCTGGGTCTCTCCTGCTGCGATCTTGGTTGGCGGTAGTTTTGGCCCATATTCTCGCAAAATCAAACAAGCGTTTTAATTTTACGGCGTAGAGCGTTGGACGCGCGCAGGCGCGCGGGCGCAAACCCTTACGGAGCAAGGGTGCGCCCGGCGAAATCGGAACTGGAAGAGACCGCCGCAGAGACGCGGGGTCAGGCGTAGAGCGGGGCCGGCAGGCTCAGCACCACCAGGGCGGCGGCGAGCGCCAGGATCGCCAGCGCCGGAACGATCTTGATGATCAGCATCATGGCCTAAATATGGGAGTGACCGGTCGGTAACACCAGGCCTCGCGGCGCCATTTTCGCCGCGCGCCTATCAGGTCAGCCGTGGTGGCAGACGGCTTCGATGTTGTGACCGTCCGGATCCAGCACGAAAGCCCCGTAGTAGGTCGGGTGATAGTGCTCGCGCAGGCCGGGCGGGCCGTTGTCGCGTCCGCCGGCGGCGAGGGCCGCGGCATAGAAGGCGTCGACCGTGGCGCGGTCGGGGGCGACGAAGGCCACGTGCAGCGAGCCGGTGGTCGCGCCGGCGTCGCCGATCCAGAAGTAGGGCTTGCCGTCCGAGCCGTAGCCAAGATGGCTGGTGCCGCCGGTCTGCTCGGGCGCCACCTCCATCATCACGGCCACGCCGAGCGGCGCGAGCGCGGCGTCGTAGAAGGCCTTGGCCCGCTTGAAGTCGCTGACGGTGAGGCCGAGATGGTCGAGCATGGGTTTGTCCTTTGGATGTCGACCGCCAGCCTTAGCGGCGGGACTGACGCAAACCTGTCAGCAGCCCCGCCGGTTCGCCGCCTATTTCGCGGCCAGGCCCGCGGTGTTCTTGCAGACCGCTTCGACCAGCGCCTTGTCCTCGGCGCTCTTGGCCGCGCCCGGGGTAGCGGTGCGCCAGGTGGTCGAGAGTTCGAGAGGTTTCTTCGGGGAGTAGCCGCCGAGGCTGATCATCGACTTGCCGCTGCAGTCGACGGCGGTCACGAAGCCGACCCCGTCGGCCTTGCCCGGACCCGACGGCCCCATGCGCGGCTCGGCGCCCGGCTTGCCGACCGCCTGCATCACGACTACGCGGCCGCTCTGGACGTCGCGGTACGAGTAGTCGGCGTCATAGGACCATTCGAGGCCGTTGGCGGTCTTGGCGTAGGGGGTCCAGGTCTCGGCCTGGGCGATGGTGGCGGCGGCCAAGGCGCAGAGGCCGGCGAGCGCGAAAATGCGGCGCATGGTGGTGTACTTCTCCTGGTGTTCCCTCAGGCTCCAACCTATCTGCCGCCCGCCGCGGTAACCAAGCGGAATCAAAAACCGCCGCGCGCCGCGCTTGACTCGCCTCGCCCCCTTGCCTACCTCCGCCCTGCGTTAGCACTCAGGGCTCGCGGCTGCTAATAGTCGCGCCCGGGGTCTGACCGATAGGCATTCAACCGTCCCGAACGGAGATATAAGACATGGCGTTTCGTCCTCTGGGAGACCGCGTCCTCGTGAAGCGCGTCGAGGAAGAAGAAAAGACCAAGGGCGGGATCATCATCCCCGACACCGCCAAGGAAAAGCCGCAGGAAGGCGAAGTCGTCGCCGTCGGCCCCGGCGCTCGTGATGACAACGGCAAGCTTCAGCCCCTCGACGTGAAGGCCGGCGACCGCATCCTGTTCGGCAAGTGGTCGGGCACCGAGGTCAAGATCGACGGCAAGGACCTGCTGATCATGAAGGAAAGCGACGTCCTGGGCGTGGTCGAGTAACCACCCCCTTTCGCCTTTCCTCCCCCATCCACTCTTTCTGAAAGACGAGAAAAATGGCCGCCAAAGACGTCTATTTCTCCTCCGACGCCCGTGACCGCATGCTGCGCGGCGTCAACACCCTCGCCAACGCGGTGAAGGTGACCCTCGGCCCCAAGGGCCGCAACGTCGTCATCGAAAAGTCCTTCGGCGCCCCGCGCTCGACCAAGGACGGCGTCTCGGTCGCCAAGGAGATCGAACTGGCTGACCGCTTCGAGAACCTCGGCGCCCAGCTGATCCGCGAAGTCGCCTCGAAGACCAATGACAAGGCCGGCGACGGCACCACCACCGCCACCGTGCTGGCGCAAGCCATCGCCGTCGAAGGCCTGAAGTCGGTCGCCGCCGGCATGAACCCGATGGACCTGAAGCGCGGCGTCGACAAGGCGGTGATCAAGGTCATCGAAGAGATCAAGTCGACCGCCAAGAAGGTCACCACCAACTCGGAAATCGCTCAGGTCGGCACCATCTCGGCCAACGGCGACACCGAAGTCGGTGAAATGATCGCCAAGGCCATGGCCAAGGTCGGCAACGAAGGCGTCATCACCGTCGAGGAAGCCAAGAGCCTGGAAACCGAACTCGACGTCGTCGAGGGGATGCAGTTCGACCGCGGCTACCTGTCGCCGTACTTCATCACCAACGCCGACAAGATGGAAGTCGAGCTCGACGAGCCGCTCATCCTGCTCTTCGAAAAGAAGGTCTCCTCGCTGCAGCCGCTGCTGCCGGTGCTGGAAGCCGTGGTCCAGTCGGGTCGCCCGCTGCTGATTATCGCTGAAGACGTCGAAGGCGAGGCCCTGGCCACGCTGGTGGTCAACAAGCTGCGCGGCGGCCTGAAGGTCGCGGCCGTCAAGGCTCCGGGCTTCGGCGATCGCCGCAAGGCCATGCTGGAAGACATCGCCATCCTGACCGGCGGCGAGCTGATCAGCGAAGACCTGGGCATCAAGCTCGAGAACGTCACCCTCGACATGCTCGGCCGCGCCAAGAAGGTCCAGATCACCAAGGACGACACCACCATCGTGGACGGCGTCGGCGCTAAGGACGCGATCGAAGGCCGCATCGGCCAGATCAAGCGTCAGATCGAAGAGACCACCTCCGACTACGACAAGGAAAAGCTGCAAGAGCGTCTGGCCAAGCTGGCCGGCGGCGTTGCGGTCATCCGCGTCGGCGGTGCGACCGAAGTCGAAGTGAAGGAAAAGAAGGACCGCGTCGACGACGCCCTGAACGCCACCCGCGCTGCGGTGGAAGAAGGCATCGTCCCCGGCGGCGGCGTGGCTCTGCTGAAGGCCTCCAAGGTCCTCGACGGCCTGAAGGGCGACAACGCCGACCAGGACGCCGGCGTCGCCATCGTGCGTCGCGCCCTGCAGGCGCCGATCCGTCAGATCTCGGAAAACGCCGGGGTCGAAGGCTCGATCGTCGTGGGCAAGATCCTCGAAAGCACCTCGCCGACCTTCGGCTTCAACGCTCAGACCGAGCAGTATGTCGACCTGGTTCAGGACGGCGTCATCGACCCGGCCAAGGTCGTGCGCACCGCTCTGCAGGACGCCGCCTCGGTGTCGGGCCTGCTGATCACCACGGAAGCGGCGATCGTCGAGGCTCCGAAGAAGAACGCTCCGGCCGGCGGCATGCCGGACATGGGCGGCATGGGCGGCATGGACTTCTAAGTCCACGACACCCGTCGAACTACGGAAAGGGCGGAGCCGCGAGCTCCGCCCTTTTTCTTTGAAGCTACCGCTTGGCGTCGCCGATCACCACGCCGCCGGCCCAGCTGGCGAGGCCAGTGATGATCGCCGCCGCGACGCCCGACCAGAAACCGTGCACCCAGAAGCCGGGCAGCATCCAGGCCACCAGCCCGATCATCGCCGCGTTCAGCACCAGCAGGAACAGCCCCAGGGTGACGATGGTCAGCGGCAGGGTCAGGACGAACAGGATCGGCCGCACCACCGCGTTCAGGACCCCCAGCAGCAGGGCGGCCAGCAGCAGGTCGACGAAGCTGTCGTAGCCCACGCCCCTGAGCAGATAGGCGGCGAGCGCGAGGCCCAGCGCGGCGAAGATCACGCGGGCGATAAAGCGGGTCATCGAGGAAGGCTCCGTAGCTTTGCTGCAAGCGACGATGAGGCCGGGCGCGCGGCTTTGCAATCGCACCGCCGGAGCCTAAGTCTGCTTCGGAACTGGCCAGGAGTCCTCATGCCCTACGTCAACATCCGCATCACCCCCGGCGCCACCGAAGAGCAGAAGGCCGAATTGATCGCGGGGACGACCGACCTGCTGGTCAAGGTGCTGAACAAGAACCCGGCCTCGACCTTCGTGGTGATCGACGAGGTGCCGGCCGAAAACTGGGGGACGGGCGGCATCAGCGTCGCCGCCCGGGACCGCAGGACCGGCTGAGTTTCAGACCGGTCACAAGCGCCCCGCTTTGGCAAGCTGCCCCCTCGAGACGCTGCGCCCGCGCCTGGCGCGCTAGGCGCTCGCCAGGTCCATCTGCGGGATCTGCTGGCTGAGCCGCCCGCCGATGCGGATCGGCTCGACCCGCCGCGCCAGGCCCGTGGAGTCGTCGGTTTCGACGAACACGCCGCATACGGTCGCTGGGCCCTCGGCCGGCTTGTAGCGGCCGCCGGAGATGCGGGTCGTGAACCGGCGCAGCGGCTCTTCCTTCTGGTTGCCGATGACGCTGTCGTAGTCGGCGCAGGCCCCGGCGTCGGTCTGATAGGCGGTGCCGCCCGGCAGGATCTGGCAGTCGGCGGTCGGAACGTGGGTGTGGGTGCCCACCACCAGGCTGGCGCGGCCGTCGCAGAAGTGGCCCATGGCCATCTTCTCGCTGGTCGCCTCGGCGTGCATGTCGACCACCACCGCGTCGGCGACCATGCCCAGCGGGGCCTTGTCCAGCTCGCGGTCGACGGCGGCGAACGGATCGTCCAGCGAATCCATGTGCACCCGCCCAAGCAGGTTGATCACCACGATCCGCTTGCCCTCGCGTGTCTCGAACAGGTTGGCGCCCCGGCCCGGCGCGTCGGCCAGCACCGGATAGTTCAGCGGCCGGATCAGGCGCGGCTCGCGCACGATGTAGGTCAGCGCCTCCTTCTGATCCCAGGAGTGGTTGCCCAGGGTCAGGCAGTCGGCGCCGGCGTCGAACAGCTCGCGCGCGGTGTTCTCGGTGATCCCGAAGCCGGCGGCCGCGTTCTCGGCGTTGATGATCACGAACTCGAGGCCCAGCGCGCGGCGCAGGTGCGGCAGGTGATCGGCGAGGCCCTCGCGGCCGGCCCGGCCGACGACGTCCCCGAAGAAAGCAAAGCGCATGCGGAATTAGTCCTTTCGGAGCTCCGTATACCCGTTTTCCGTGAGAATGGCGTCCAGCCTTTGGTCGTGCGGCTCCATGACCAGGGCGTCGACCTCCTGGCCGGCATAGGCCAGGCCCAGCATGAACACCGGACCGGCCGCCCGCAGCGCCGCGATCGTGCGGTCGTAATGCCCCCCGCCCCGCCCCAGCCGCCCGCCGGCCTTGTCGAAGGCCAGCAGCGGGCAGATCACCAGGCTGGGCGTCACCTGCGGCGCGCTGGCCGGCGGCGTCGGCACACCGAAGGCGTCGATCTGCGGCTCGTCGCCTGCGCGCCAGGCGCGGAAGATCAGCGGCGCGTCGGCGGCGAGCGTCACCGGCAGGGCCAACCGGCCGCCGGCCTTGACCAGCCGCGCGGCCAACGGGGCAGGGTCGAGCTCCGAACCCACCGCATGGTAGCTGGCGAACCACTCGAAGGCGGGCAGCGCCTCGAGCGGCAGCGCCGCCGCGGCGGCCTGGGCGGCGTCAGGCCGCGCCGCGTCGAGCGCCCGACGGCGCTTGCGAAGCACGCTGCGAAGTTTCGTTTTGTCAGGGGGAAGGTTCACCGCGCGAGCTTAGCGCGAAGGGTGGCGGCGCCGCGAGAGCCGTGAAGGACGGTTTTATCCCCTCGGACCTGGTTAACCAGGTGGGCTCCATATGCCCGGCCCCACGGGACCGGACAGGGACAGATCCCTTCGAAGAAATTAAGGTCTCTGGGATAGATTGCCTTCGACGAGAGCCACAGCATGACCCGCCGGGAACCAAGGTAGGGCCGCGGGGGCGCCGGTACAAGCGGGATGGATCATCCAAAGCTGCCATGCCGGTTTCGGCGCAGCCGAAGACCGGGAGTCATTCGCGCCGCAAGTGCGGAAAAAAGGAGGGCGGATCAGGTTTAGATCCATCTGGTGTTCATGGGTCCCGGTCTTGCTTCGCAAACCGGGATGACACGCTGCTACCCCTGCGCCAGCTTCTCGATGCGCTTGGCGGCGTTTTCCAGGGCGCCGACGGCGCGGGTTTCGACCCGGGCCTGATCGGACTGGAAGCGGGCCAGCTCTGCCTGCACCACCGAGAGGCGGCCGCGCAGGTCTGAGAGTTCGTCGGCCAGCAGCAGCGCGCCCATCAGGAACAGTCGCGTCTCGCCCAGTTGGCCCATGTCCTCGGACACCTGGCGCACCTGGCGGTCGAACAGCCGGGCGAGCTCCAACAGGTGATGTTCCTGGCCGTCTTCGCAGCCGACCGCATAGGGCCGTCCGTTCACGGTGATGTTGACCTGAGCCATGGGCCTTTACGCCTCCTCGGTCTCTTGCGCGGCCGGCTCGCCGGACAGCGCCGCCTTGATCTCGGCGATGGCGCGACCCAGAGCCGCAGAGGCCTCCGCGCCGGCCTCCTCCAGCTCCTTCTCGCGCACCTTGGCTTTTTCAAGCTCGGCCGCCAGCCGGACGCCGTCCTGGTCGAACAGCCCGCCGCCGCCCTGACCGGCCGAGCCGGCAAGGCGTTGCTCAAGTTGAGAGATCGCCCGATCCAGCCGTTTCACAGCCTGATCGAGAGGGCTTTCACCCGCCGGCTCCCGCATAATCACGCGCTCCGAAAGTGTGTTCGTTAATCTATAGACTGCGTCGGCCTTGCGCCGAAAGCCGGACTGTGGCGTGACCTTTCCTTGACCCTGCAAGCCTCGCGTGCGAGGGGCGCGCGCAAATTCCCGCACCATTTCCCGCCAGACTCACCGGAACAGATAATGCCCGCACCGCTGCAATCCATGGCCGACGCCATTCGCGTGCTCTCGATGGACGCCGTCGAGCAGGCGGCCTCGGGCCACCCCGGCATGCCGATGGGCATGGCCGACGTCGCAACGGTGCTGTGGTCCAAGTTTCTCAAGTTCGACGCCAGCGCCCCCGACTGGGCCGATCGCGACCGCTTCGTGCTGTCGGCCGGCCACGGTTCGATGCTGCTCTACTCGCTGCTGCACCTGACCGGCTTCAAGGCCATGACGCTGGAGCAGATCAAGAACTTCCGCCAGTGGGGGTCCAACACCGCCGGCCACCCCGAGTACGGCCACACCCCGGGCGTCGAGACCACCACCGGCCCGCTGGGCCAGGGCCTGGCCACCAGCGTCGGCATGGCGATGGCCGAGCGTCACCTGGCCGCCCGCTTCGGCGCCGACCTGGTCGACCACCGCACCTGGGTGATCTGCGGCGACGGCTGCCTGATGGAAGGCGTCAGCCACGAAGCGATCAGCCTGGCCGGCCGCCTCAAGCTGAACAAGCTGACCGTCCTCTGGGACGATAACGACGTGACCATCGACGGCGCCGTGTCGCTGGCCGAGACCGGCGATCAGGTCGCCCGCTTCAAGGCCGCGGGCTGGGCGGTGAAGTCGATCGACGGCCACGACTACGGGCAGATTCGTCGCGCGCTGGCTTGGGCGACCAAGCAGGATCGCCCCTCGCTGATCGCCTGCAAGACCAAGATCGGCAAGGGCGCGGCGACCATGGAAGGTCACCACAAGACGCACGGTGCGGCTCTGGGCGCCACCGAGATCGCCGCCACCCGCGCCAAGATGGGCTGGGCGGCCGAGCCGTTCGCGATCCCGGACGAGGTCGTGAAGCCCTGGCGTTCGGCCGGCCGTCGCGGCGCCAAGGACCGCAAGGCCTGGCAAGCGCGCCTGGCCGGTTCGGCGCACGCCGCCGAGTTCACCCGCGCCATGAAGGGCGAGCTGCCGGCTGACGCCTTCGCGCGCCTGGACGCCCACATCGCCGAAGCCGCCAGCGCCAAGCCGGCCGCCGCGACCCGCCAGCATTCGGGTTCGGCGCTGGACGCGCTGTTCCCGTCGATCCCGGAAATGGTCGGCGGTTCGGCCGACCTGACCGGCTCGAACAACACCTTCGTCAAGAACACTCAAATCTTCGACACCCCGGACTATTCGGGCCGCTACGTGAACTACGGCGTGCGCGAGTTCGGCATGGCCGCGGCGATGAACGGCATGGCCCTGCACGGCGGCGTCATCCCCTACGGCGGGGCGTTCATGGTGTTCTCGGACTACAGCCGCCCGGCGATCCGTCTGGGCGCGCTGATGGGCGTGCGGGTGGTCCACGTGATGACCCACGACTCCATCGGCGTCGGCGAGGACGGTCCGACCCACCAGCCGATCGAGCACCTGGCCAGCATGCGCGCCATGCCCAACCTCAACGTCTTCCGCCCGGCCGATGCGGTCGAGACCGCCGAGTGCTGGAAGGTCGCGCTGCAATCGCAGAAGACCCCGGCGTTCATGGCCCTCTCGCGCCAGAAGGTCCCGGCCGTGCGCGACAGCGCCCCGGAAAACCTCTCGGCCAAGGGCGCCTACGAACTGAAGGCGGCCAGCGGCGAAGCCAAGGTGACGATCTTCGCCTCAGGCACGGAGGTCTCGATCGCCGTGGCCGCGCGCGAGTTGCTTGAAGCCGACGGCGTCCCGACCCGCGTCGTCTCCACCCCCTGCTGGGAACTGTTCGAAGCTCAACCGGAAGCCTATCGGCAGGCGACCATCGGCAAGGCGCCGGTACGCGTCGCCGTCGAGGCCGCGGCCGGCTTCGGCTGGGAGCGGTTCATCGGTGAAAACGGCGCCTTCGTCGGCATGCACGGCTGGGGCGCCAGCGCGCCCGCCGACCGGCTGTACAAGGAGTTCGGCATCACCGCCGAGGCCGTCGCCGCCGCCGCGAAGGCCAAGCTCGGCTAAGCTGGGCTAGGATCGTCTATCGTCAGCCGCGAAAGCCCATCGGCAGGTTTTCGCGGCCGACCTCCACATAGCTGCCAGGATGGCCCGCATGCGTCTCGGAACCCCGCTCTCGCCGTCGGCCGTCAGGGTCATGCTGCTGGGCTCCGGCGAGCTCGGCAAAGAGGTGGCCATCGAGTTGCAGCGGCTCGGCTGCGAGGTCATCGCCGTCGACCGCTACGCCGGCGCCCCGGCCATGCAGGTCGCCCACCGCAGCCACGTCATCGCCATGACCGATGCGACGGCCCTGCGCGCCCTGGTTCTGGCCGAATGCCCGCACCTTATCGTCCCCGAGATCGAGGCGATCGCCACCGACGAGTTGGTCAAGCTCGAGGCCGAGGGCGTGGCGACCGTCATCCCGACCGCCCGCGCCGCCCAGCTGACCATGAACCGCGAGGGCATCCGCCGGCTGGCGGCCGAGACGCTGGGCCTGGCCACCTCGCCCTACGCCTTCGCCTCGTCCGAGGCCGAGCTGGCCGAAGGCGCGGCGAAGGTCGCCGGCTTCCCCTGCTTCGTGAAGCCGGTGATGTCGTCGTCCGGCAAGGGCCAGTCCTATGTCGAGGGTCCCGAGGGCATCGCCGCGGCCTGGCGCTACGCGCTAGAAGGCGGCCGGGTCGAGCAGCCCCGCGTCATCGTCGAGGGCAAGATCGAGTTCGACTTCGAGATCACCCTGCTGACCGTGCGCTCGAAGGGCGCGGGCGGCGAGATCGAGACCAGCTTCTGCGCCCCGATCGGCCACCGCCAGGTCAAGGGCGACTATGTCGAGAGCTGGCAGCCGCAGGCGATGAGCCCGGCCGCGCTTCAGAGCGCCCAGGACATCGCCGCAAAGGTCACCGGCGAGTTGGGCGGGCTGGGCATCTTCGGGGTCGAGTTGTTCGTGCGCGGCGACGAGGTCTGGTTCTCGGAGGTCAGCCCGCGGCCACACGACACCGGCCTGGTCACCCTGGCCACCCAGTACCAGAGCGAGTTCGCCCTGCACGCCCGCGCCATCCTCGGGCTGCCGACCGACGTCGCCCAGCGCGAGCCGGGCGCCAGCGCGGTGATCTATGGCGGCATGGAGGCCCAGGGCGTCGCCTTCGAGGGCGTTGCGGAGTCGCTGAGCGTGCCCGGGTCAGACCTGCGCCTGTTCGGCAAGCCCGAGAGCTTCGAGCGCCGGCGCATGGGCGTGGCCCTGGCCCGCGGCGCCGACGTCGACCAGGCCCGCGAACGGGCGCGGGACGCGGCCGACCGGGTCAAGCCGGTTAAGGCCTGACGACCCTGAGCGGACGCGGCGGGCGGCTGCGTGTCGCGCCCGCTGCCGCCTAGCCGCCCGGTGACGGCTTCAGGGCCGTCTCGGCGATGCGCCACTTGCGCTGCTCGTCGGTGGAGCCGGGGACGTTGTTGACCCGGCGCAGGTTCACATCGCCCTTCATGCTGACCGGCGCGCCGGTCTTCAGCTGGCCGTAGATCACCACCGGCACGCTGACGAACAGCGACCCGGCCCCGCCCTCGATGTCGCCCGGGGCGCCGATCTGGGCGTTGTAGCTCGCATACTTGTCGAAGCTGGCCGCGAACGCCTGCTGGGTCATGCCGCTGGCCTTGCCGCCGTCGCTCCAGAGCTTCCAGGCGTCAGCGTACTTCTTCTCGCCGATCAGCGCGTAATAGGTCTGCACGACATTGGCCGCGCCCTGGGCGCTGTCGGGCGTGAACGGACCTTCAGAGATCGGGGTCCTGTCGTCGGGCAGGCCGCCGGGGCTGCCGGGCGGCGGCGGGGCGACCGGGACGGCGGCCGGCTCGGGCGCCTTGCAGTTGACGCCTGGGGCGCTGGCTATGTCCTCGCCAGCCGCCAGCGGGCTGAGCTGGGCCTGTGCCATGCCCTTGGTCCACCACTGGACGCCGTCGCCGGTGTAACGCGCGCCGCTGGCCGAGATGGCGATCTTCAGAGTGCGGCTCTTGCCGTCAACCTCAACCACAGCGGTGTCGGTGTCCGGATAGCTGGCGCGCACGGTGCGGCCGTCGTCGCAGGCATAGGTGATCACCGGCGAGGCTGGGGCGACCGCCTTGGCCGGCGGCTGGGCCTGTTCAGCCGGCTTGCTGCAGGCCGCCAGCCCGAGACCCGCCATCACCGCCACCGCGGCCAGATGCTGAAGATTCGCCACTCCGAAGTTCCCTCTATTGTTCGGCTTCGCCATAGCGTGCGACCGGCCTTCGCGTTCCCTGACAGTCGTTTGACAACGATAACGGCAACACGTTGTAGCGTGACTTGACCGCCGCGGGGTTGACTCCCGTCCCCCCGGCCTCAAGAAACCGCCCCAAATCAATTGGCTCAGGAGTTTTCGATGACCGTTCGCGTCGCCATCAATGGGTTCGGCCGTATCGGCAGGCTGGTCCTGCGTTCGATCGTCGAGCATGGCCGCAAGGACATCGAGGTCGTCGCCATCAACGACCTGGGCCCTGTCGAGACCAACGCCCACCTGCTGCGCTACGACAGCGTGCACGGCCGCTTCCCCGGCCAGGTGAAGGTCGACGGCGACACCATCGACGTGGGCTTCGGCCCGATCAAGGTCACCGCGATCCGCGATCCGAAGGACCTGCCGCACAAGGACCTGGGCGTCGACATCGCCCTCGAGTGCACCGGCCTGTTCACCACCAAGGAAAAGGCCTCGGCCCACCTGGAAGCCGGCGCCAAGCGCGTGATCGTCTCGGCTCCGTGCGACAACGCCGACAAGACCATCGTCTACGGCGTCAACCACGACACCCTGACCAAGGACGACCTGGTCATCTCGAATGCCTCGTGCACCACCAACTGCCTGGCGCCGGTCGCCAAGGTCCTGCACGAGCTGGCCGGCATCGAGCGCGGCTACATGACCACCATCCACTCCTACACCGGCGACCAGCCGACGCTGGACACTATGCACAAGGACCTCTACCGCGCCCGCGCCGCGGCGATGTCCATGATCCCGACCTCGACCGGCGCCGCCAAGGCCCTGGGCCTGGTGATCCCGGAACTGCAAGGCAAGCTGGACGGTTCGTCGATCCGCGTGCCGACCCCGAACGTCTCGGTCGTGGACCTGACCTGGGTCGCCGGCCGCAAGATCACCAAGGAAGAGATCAACGAGGCGCTGACCGCCGCGGCCAACGGCCCGCTGAAGGGCGTTCTGGCCGTGACCAACGAGCCGCTGGTGTCGATCGACTTCAACCATGAAGCCGCTTCTTCGACCGCCGCCCTGGCCCAGACCCAGGTGATCGACGGCACCCTCGGCCGCGTGCTGTCGTGGTACGACAACGAGTGGGGCTTCTCGACCCGCATGAGCGACACCGCCATCGCGCTCGCGAAGCTGATCTAAAACACTCGCGACGGGCGCCATCCACCGGGTGGCGCCCGTTTCGCATTTCGAACCTGTCGCACCCCAGGCGCGCCCGCCGGGGTGAGCGGAGATATTTTGATGGCCTTCAAGACTCTCGACGACGCCGACCTGGCCGGCAAACGCGCCCTGGTCCGCGTGGACATCAACGTCCCGATGGCCGAGGGCAAGGTCACCGACGACACCCGCCTGCGGGCCATCCTGCCGACGATCGCCAAGCTTCGGACCGGCGGCGCCAAGGTCATCCTGCTGGCCCATTTTGACCGGCCCAAGGGCAAGGTCGTTCCAGAAATGAGCCTGAAGCCGCTGGCCCAGCCGCTGGCCGACCTGCTGGACGCCCCGGTGGCGTTCGCGGCCGACTGCATCGGCGAGGCCGCCAAGGCCGCGGTCGACAGCCTGAAGGACGGCGACGTCCTGCTGCTGGAGAACGTCCGCTTCCACCCGGGCGAGGAAAAGAACGATCCGGATTTCGCCAAGGCGCTGGCCGCCAACGGCGACCTCTACGTCAACGACGCCTTCTCGGCCGCGCACCGCGCCCACGCCTCGACCGAAGGGCTCGCGCGCCTGCTGCCGGCCTATGCGGGCGAGCAGATGCGCCGTGAGCTGGACGCGCTGGAAGCCGCGCTCGGCGCGCCCAAGCGCCCGGTGCTGGGCATCGTCGGCGGCTCGAAGGTCTCGACCAAGCTCGACCTGCTGAACAACCTGGTGACCAAGCTGGACCGGCTGTCGATCGGCGGCGGCATGGCCAACACCTTCCTGGCGGCGCAAGGGATCGACGTCGGCGCCTCGCTTTGCGAGCACGACCTGGCCGACACCGCCCGCGAGATCATGGAAAGCGCCCGGAAGGCCGGCTGCGAGCTGCTGCTGCCGATCGACGTGGTGACCGCAGAGGACGTGAAGCCGGGCGTTTCGTCCAACGTGCGCGAGCTGAGCGGCATCCAGGCGGGCGACCGCATCCTGGACGCCGGCCCCAAGACCCTGGCCAAGCTGATCGCAGCCATGGACGCGTCGGCGACCCTGATCTGGAACGGCCCGCTCGGCGTGTTCGAGGTGCCGCCCTTCGACGTCGCCACCATGGCGGCGGCCCAGCATGCGGCGGATTTGGCCAAGGCCGGCAAGCTGGTGGCCGTGGCGGGCGGCGGTGATACAGTCGCGGCTCTCAACGCGGCCGGCCGCGCCGACGATTTCACGTTCGTCTCGACGGCGGGCGGCGCGTTTCTTGAATGGATGGAAGGCAAGGAGCTGCCCGGAGTGGCGGCCCTGACCAATTAAACTTCAGACTACGGAGGGCAGGGCATGGCCCGGGTTACTTTGAGACAGCTTCTGGATCACGCGGCCGAGCACGGCTACGGGGTCCCGGCGTTCAACATCAACAACATGGAACAGGCGCTGGCGATCATGGAGGCCGCCGAGGCCACCGACTCGCCGGTGATCATGCAGGCCTCGCGCGGGGCCCGCTCCTACGCCAACGACATCGTGCTGAAGCACCTGATCGACGCGATGGCGGAAATGTATCCGCACATCCCGATCTGCATGCACCAGGACCACGGCAACAACGAAGCCACCTGCGCCACTGCGATCCAGTACGGCTTCACCTCGGTGATGATGGACGGCTCGCTGAAGGCCGACGGCAAGACCCCGGCCGACTACGACTACAACGTCGAAGTCACCCGCAACGTCGTGAACATGGCCCACTGGGTCGGCGCCTCGGTCGAGGGCGAGCTCGGCGTCCTGGGCAGCCTGGAAACGGGCATGGGCGAGAAGGAAGACGGCCACGGCTTCGAGGGCAAGCTCGGCCATGACCAGCTGCTGACCGACCCCGACCAGGCGGTCGAGTTCGTGAAGGCCACCGAGGTCGACGCCCTGGCCATCGCCATGGGCACCAGCCACGGCGCCTACAAGTTCACCCGCAAGCCGGACGGCGACGTCCTGGCGATGAACGTGATCGAAGAGATCCACCGCCGCCTGCCCAACACCCACCTGGTGATGCACGGCTCCTCGTCGGTGCCGCAGGATCTGCAGGACATCATCAACCAGTACGGCGGCGAGATGCCCCAGACCTGGGGCGTGCCGGTCGAAGAGATCCAGCGCGGCATCAAGCACGGCGTGCGGAAGATCAACATCGACACCGACAACCGGATGGCGATCACCGGCGCGATCCGCAAGCTGTTCGCCGAGAAGCCGGGCGAATTCGACCCGCGCAGCTATCTGAAGCCGGCCAAGGAAGCCATGCGCAAGGTCTGCGTCCAGCGCTTCGAAGAGTTCGGCACCGCCGGCCACGCCAGCTCGATCAAGCCGATCCCGCTGTCGGACATGGCCAAGCGCTACGCCTCGGGGGAACTCGCCCCGAAGATCGACGTCAGCCGCCAGGCGGCCGAATAGGCCGATCGGCATAGACGACCTGCAGAGCCGCCGCCTCGCCCGAGACGGCGGCTTTCGCATATCTGGGAACCTTGCACGCCCGTCGCAGATTGCAGGGTCATGCGCCGGACCTGGACCCTGATCGCCCTGCTGGCCGCCCTGGCGGCGGTCGCCGGCCTCGGCGGCTGGACGCTCTACGCCAGTTCGCGCCTTGGCTACGGCTGGGAGGGCCTGGGCCAGGTGCTGATCTTCGTGATCGTCGGCCTGATCGCGGTCGGCGGCCTGACCGGCGGTCTGATGTGGCTGGCGTTCTATTCGGCCCGCCGCGGCTATGACGAACCCTATGACATCAACAAGCCGGGCGGGGGGCGGCGGGGCTAGTCGTCGACATTGGCCCCGCGCATCTCGCGCACGAAAATGAAGCCGATCACCGCGGTCGCCGCGGCGATGACGATCGGATACCAGAGCCCGAAGTAGATGTTGCCGGTGGCCGCGACCATGGCGAAGGCGGTTGTCGGCAGGAAGCCGCCGAACCAGCCGTTGCCGATGTGGTAGGGCAGGCTCATCGAGGTGTAGCGGATGCGGGCCGGGAACATCTCGACCAGGGCGGCGGCGACAGGGCCGTAGACCATGGTCACATAGAGCATCAGCAGGAACAGCAGGCCGACGACCGCCGGCTTGTTGATCTGCGCCGGGTCGGCCTTGGGCGGATAGCCGGCTTCCTGCAGGGCGGCGTTCAGGTCCTTGACCCAGGCGTCGCGGGCGACCTTGAACTGCGCCATGTTCATGCCGGTGGCGTCCAGGCCCTCGAAGCCGCGATCGCCGATCATCACGAAGGTGGTTTCCGACCGCGGGGTGGCCTCGACGCTGTCATAGGACACCCCCGCGTTCGCCAGCGCCGCGCGGGCGACGTCGCAGCCGCTGGTGAAGACCTGCTTGCCGACCGGGTCGAACTGGACGTGGCAGCTGGCCGGGTTGGCGATCAACACCACCGGCGCGCGGGCGGCGGCGTGGGCCAGGGCGGGATTGGCCGCCTCGGTCAGCGCCTTGAAGATCGGGAAATAGGTCAGGGCCGCCAGCAGGCAGCCAGCCAGGATGATCGGCTTGCGGCCGATCTTGTCCGACAGCCAGCCGAACACCACGAAGAAAGGAGTGCCGAGGATCAGGGCGAAGGCGACCAGGGTGTTGGTCGTCGGCCCGTCGACCTTCAGCGTCTTTTCCAGGAAGAACAGGGCGTAGAACTGGCCGGTGTACCAGACCACCGCCTGGCCGGCGGTAAGCCCGACCAGGGCCAGCAACACGATCTTCAGGTTCGACCACTGGCCGAACGACTCGGCCAGCGGCTTCTTCGAGGTCTTGCCCTCTTCGACCATCTTCTGGAACACCGGGCTCTCGTTGAGCTTGAGCCGGATCCACAGGGACACCGCCAGCAGGATCGCCGAGACCAGGAACGGGATGCGCCAGGCCCAGGCCTTGAACACCTCTTCGCCGGTCAGCGAGCGCACCGCCAGGATGACGATCAGGCTGAGGAACAGGCCGAGCGTGGCGGTGGTCTGGATCCAGCTGGTGTAGAGCCCGCGCTTGCCCGGAGGGGCGTGCTCGGCGACGTAGGTGGCCGCCCCGCCGTACTCGCCGCCGAGCGCCAGGCCCTGGATCAGCCGCATGACGATCAAGAGCGCCGGGGCGGCGAGCCCGATCTGGTCGTAGCCGGGCAACAGGCCGACCGCGAAGGTCGACAGCCCCATCAGCAACATGGTCACCAGGAAGGTGTTCTTGCGGCCCCAGAGGTCGCCCAGGCGGCCGAAGACGATGGCGCCGAACGGACGCACCGCGAACCCCGCGGCGAAGGCCAGCAGGGCGAAGATGTAGCCGGTGGTCTCGTTGACCCCCGAAAAGAAGTGCTGGGTGATGAAGCCGGCCAGCGAACCGTAGAGGTAGAAGTCGTACCACTCGAAGACCGTGCCGGCCGAGGCCGCGCCGATCACCATGCGGTGGCTCTTCTTCTCGACGACGCTCTCGCCCGCGACCGCTTCGGCCATTCGCTTCCCCCTTGTCGTTGGGGGGAGCGTAGCGGGATTTCGCCCCCTCTCAAGCTCGTCATGGCCGGGCTTGTCCCGGCCATCCACGCATGAGGGTTAGATGGTGTCATCCCGGTTTCGTCGGCGCAGCCGTCGAAGACCGGGATCCATTGACGCGGCGCGGCCAGGTCAAGCTGGTCCGACATCAGGTGTTCATGGGTCCCGGACAAGCGCTACGCGCTTTCCGGGATGACACCGCGCGGAGGGCTTAGTGCCCCTCGCCGCCTTCGAGTTCGCCGAGCGCGCTCTGCAGGTAGTTCGGCTCGCCAAGGGTGCGGACGAGGTTCAGCTGGGTCTCGAGGAAGTCGATGTGCTCCTCGGTGTCGCTGAGGATCTCACGCAGGATCTCGCGGGTGGCGTAGTCGCCGGTGGCCTCGCACTCGCGGATGCCTTCGATCTGGTCGACGCGGCCGGCGACCTCGACGGCGAGATCCGAGGCGAGGCACTCGGGCACGGTCTCGCCGATCTTCAGCTTGTGCAGGTCCTGCAGGTTGGGCAGGCCCTCGAGGAACAGGATGCGCTTGATGAGCTTGTCGGCGTGCTTCATCTCGCCGATGGATTCGTCGTAGGTGATCTTGCCGAGGCGGGCGTAGCCCCAGTCCTGGTACATGCGCGCATGCAGGAAATACTGGTTAACTGCGGTCAGCTCATTGGTGAGCACCGCGTTCAGCCGCCGGATGATCGCTTTGTCGCCCTTCATGAGGACCTCCTCGAATCCACTTCGAGGGGCAAACTCTTCCCGGGGAAGAATTTAGTCAAAGCCTATGTTTGCAAGTGATTCCGCGTTTCGTTCGCACGCCTGCGCAGGCGGCGGCGAAACCTATTCGGCCGCGTAGCGCAGCGCTTCGCCGCGCTCGCCGATCATCTTGCGCATGTCGCAGACGCAACGGGCGCATTGGGGACGAGAATCGCAGGCGCGAAAGACCTCGGCCGGGCGCGTGGCCCCTGCTTCGATGGCGGCGCGGACTTCACGCTCGCGGATGCCGTTACAATTGCAGACGTACAAGGCGGCTTACTCCCGACGACAAGGCTTTGTACCAAATGCGAACGTCGTTGCAACTCATTTGCAAATCTTGGACCGCCTCCGCCAGGGGTGCGACGCGCGGCCGTTTGTCGCTGACCGCGGGCGCGGCTAGAAGGCGGCCATGACCGCCGATTGCCGCCTCTATCTGATCACCCCGCCCCAGCTCGACGACCTCGCCGCGTTCGGGCGGACGCTGGCCCACGCCCTGGACGCCGGCGACGTCGCCGCGCTGCAGATCCGGCTGAAGGATGTGGACGATGCGGTCATCGCTGCGGCGGTCGACGCGCTCATGCCCATCGCTCAGGCCCGCGGGGTGGCTGTGATCCTCAACGACCGGCCGGACCTGGCCGCGCGGCTCGGCTGCGATGGGGTGCATGTCGGCCAGTCGGACGCGCCCTATGCCGAGGCCCGCAAGATCATGGGCCGCGAGGCGATGATCGGGGTGACCTGCCACGACAGCCGCCATCTGGCCATGGAGGCGGCCGAAGCCGGCGCCGACTATGTCGCGTTCGGAGCCTTCTTCCCGACCACCACCAAGGACGCCCCGACCAGAGCCGAACCTGAGATCCTGACCATCTGGCAGGAGACGATGGAGGTTCCGTGCGTCGCCATCGGCGGGATCACCCCCGAGAACGCCGAGGGCTTGGCCAAGGCGGGGGCCGACTTCCTGGCGGTGTCGGCGGGGGTCTGGAACTATCCGGCCGGGCCGGTCGCGGCGGTGAAGGCGCTGAACGCCGCCATCGCCCGCGGTCTGGCGGCGCGGCGAGGCTAGGCTTCGCCCGGGCCGGCGGCATCTGATTCCTTGCTTTCAAGGTCTTCGCCCACTAGGTTCCGCCGCTCGAAATTCCTCGCCTTTCCGGCGCGATGGCGCACGTCTGGCGCCCAGAACTGGATCTCTCCGTGTCGACCCAATCCGCCCTGCTGAAAGTCATGTCCGACGCCGCCCGCAAGGCGGCCCGCGGCCTCAACCGCGACTTCGGCGAGCTCGGCGAGCTGCAGGTGTCGCGCAAGGCGCCGGCGGACTTCGTCTCGGCCGCCGACCTCAAGGCTGAGCAGACCCTGTTCGAAGCCCTGGAAAAGGCCCGCCCCGGCTACAGCTTCATGGGCGAGGAGCGCGGCCTGATCGAGGGCACCGACAAGACCCACACCTGGATCGTCGACCCGCTGGACGGCACCACCAACTTCCTGCACGCGATCCCGCATTTCGCGATCAACATCGCCCTGGAGCGCGAGGGCGTGGTCGTCGCGGCGGTGACCTACAACCCCGTCACCAACGAGCTGTTCTGGGCCGAGAAGGGCAAGGGCTGCTTCGTCAACGACAAGCGCCTGCGCGTCGCCGGCCGCAAACACCTGGACGAGTCGGTGCTGGGCACCGGCATCCCGTTCCTGGGCCACGGCCAGCACGCCCGGTTCCTGAAGGAACTCCACCAGATCAGCCAGCGCGTCGCCGGCGTGCGCCGCTTCGGCGCCGCCTCGCTGGACCTGGCCTATGTCGCGGCCGGCCGCCTGGACGGGTTCTGGGAACGCGACCTGAAGCCCTGGGACATGGCCGCGGGCGTGCTATTGATCACCGAGGCCGGCGGCAAGGTGACCAACGCCGAGGGCGGCGACGACATCATGGGCTCCGGCTCGATCTGCGCGGCCAATCTCGAACTGCACCCGCTGCTGGTCGAGAAGCTCAAGGCCGCCGCCTAAGGGCGAGCCTTGATGCAGGCGTCACCATGGGCGGCTAGTGTCGCCCTATGGACCTCACCCGACGCGCCTTCGCCCTTTCGAGCGCCGCCCTGGCGGCGAGCCCCGCCACGGCCACGCCCCGCGCCAAGCCGATCGTCATCGCCCACCGCGGCTCCAGCGGCGAGCGGCCCGAGCACACCGCGATGGCCTATCGGCTGGCGGTCGAGGAAGGCGCCGACTTCATCGAACCGGACCTGGTGCTGAGCAAGGACGGCCATCTGGTCGTGCGCCACGAGAACGAGATCGCCGGCACGACCGACGTCGCCGGCCGGCCCGAGTTCGCCGCGCGCAAGGCGACCAAGGTCATCGACGGCGAGCGCATCGAAGGCTGGTTCACCGAGGACTTCACCCTCGCCGAGCTGAAGACCCTGCGCGCCCGCGAGCGTCTGCCGCAGCTGCGCCCGGCCAGCGCCCGGTTCGACGGCCAGGAAGCCATCCCGACCTTCCAGGAGGTCGTGGCCCTGGCCAAGGCCGAGAGCGCCCGCACCGGCCGCGCGATCGGCGTCTATCCCGAGATGAAGCATCCCGCCTATTTCGCGTCCGTCGGCCTGCCGATCGAAGCGCGGCTGGCCCAGGCGCTCAAGGACGCCGGCCTGGACGCCGAGGACGCGCCGGTGTTCGTGCAGTGCTTCGAGGTCGAGCCTTTGAAGACGTTCAAGACCCTGTCCAAGGCCCGCCGGGTGCAGCTGGTCGGAGCGCAGACGCCCGGCATGGTCGACGCCGAAGGCCTGAAGCAGATCGCGAGCTACGCCCACGGGGTCGGCCCCGACTGGTCGCTCGTGATCCCGACGGCCGGCGGGGCGCTGGGCGCGCCGACCCCGCTGGTCAGCCAGGCGCGGGCTCTGGGCCTGGAGGTGCATCCCTGGACGGTGCGGGCCGAGAACCGGTTCCTGCCGGCGATGCTGCGCAGCGCAGACGATCCGGCCGCGCACGGCGACGCCGGCGCGGTGCTGAAGGCGCTCTACGCGGCAGGTGTCACGGGCGTGTTCAGCGACTTCCCCGGGCTGGCGGTGCGGGCGCGGGGGTGACTCTGCCCAGTTGCGCCCTTTACGCCGCGACGTCACCGAACTGCAGGGCCGCCAGGCGAGCGTAAAGTCCGCCGCTGGCGATCAGATCCGCGTGGCTCCCCTGCTCGACCACCTTGCCTGCGTCCATGACCACGATGCGGTCGGCCTTGAGCACCGTGGCCAGGCGGTGGGCGATGACCAGGGTGGTGTGGCCGACCATGGCGTCCTCGAGCGCGCGCTGGACCAGGCGTTCGTTCTCGGCGTCCAGCGCGCTGGTGGCCTCGTCGAGCAACAGGATCGGGGTTTCGCGGATCAGGGCGCGGGCGATGGCCAGGCGCTGACGCTGGCCGCCCGAGAGGCTGCGGGCCCGTTCGCCGAGCGGGGTGTCGAAGCCCTGCGGCAGGGCGTCGAGGAAGCCTTCGGCCTGGGCCGCGCGGGCGGCGGCGCGGACGTCCTCGGGACTGGCGTCCAGCCGCCCGAAGCGAATGTTGTCGGCCGGCGAACCGGAGAACAGCGGCGAGTCCTGCGAGACCAGCGCCATGCGGGCGCGCACCTGAGCGGGATCGGCCTCGCGCAGGTCGACGCCGTCGAGCCGGATCGCGCCGCTGAGCGGATCGTAGAAGCGCAGCAGCAGCCGGAAGACCGTGCTCTTTCCCGAGCCCGAAGGGCCGACCAGGGCGACGGTCTCCCCCGGCGCGACGTGCAGCGAGAAGCCGTCGAGGGCAAGGGCGCCCGGCCGGGCTGGATAGGCGAAGCGGACGTCCTCGAAGGCGATCTCGCCACGCGCCGGCTGCGGCAGCGCCTTGGGTTGGGCAGGCGCGGCGATGGTGGGGGTGGCGGCGAACAGCTCGGAGATCCGCTCCATGGCCCCGGCCGCCTTCTGGACGTCGCCCCAGGTCTCGCCCAGCGCCCCGACCGAGCCGGCGGCCATCACCGCCAGGAAGGCGAACTGGAAGAGCGCGCCCCAGCTCATCTCGCCGCGCAGGCCGGCGTGCACGCCCAGCCAGAAGATGAAGACGACGCCGCCGAACACCAGGCCGATGACCAGGGCGGTCATGATCGCCCGCGCGGTCATGCGGCGCAGCGAGGTGCGGAACGAGGCTTCGACCGCCTCGCCGAAGGTGGCCGCGCCCGCGCCCTCGCGCCCGAAGGCCTGGACGGTTTCGAGCGCGTCGAGGGTTTCGCCGGCGTGGCCGACGGCGGCGGCGAACTGGTCCTGGGTCGAGGTCGTCAGCTTGCGCACCCGCTTGCCGTAGAGAAACAGCGGCGCGAGCACGAACGGGAACAGGGCGACGACGAGGCCGGTCAGCTTCGGGCTGACGATGACCAGCAGCACCAGCGCGCCGATCAGGGTCAGCAGGTTGCGCAGCGCAACGGAGATCGAGGTCGAGAGCAGGCTCTCGACAATCTGGATGTCGGTGGTCAGGCGGGACAGCACCTCGCCGGTGCGGGTCTTGGCGAAGAACGGCTGGTCGAGGGTGAGGATGTGGGCGTAGGCGCCCTTGCGAAGGTCCGCGGTGATCCGCTCGCCCAGCTTGGTGACGAAGAAGTAGCGCAGGGCGCTGGAGGCGGCGAGCGCGAGCGCCACGCCGCCGATCAGCCAGAAACGCGGGGCGACGCTGGCGTCGGTGGCGCCGGGCGCGGTCAAGTGGTCGACCAGCAGCCGCACAGCGCCGGACAGCCCCAGGGTCGAGGCCGCCGCGGTGACGAGGAACAGACCGGCCCAGGCGGTGTCGCCCTTGTGGCGGGCCAGATACGGGGCCAGGGCGCGCAGGGCCCCGACGTTGCGGCTGCGGGTCCGACGCTGGGCGGCTTCGTTCAGATCCTGCGCCATGGCGGCGCCGGCGCTGGGCCGTCCTTCGACCGGGACCTCGGCGGCCAAATCACTCATGGAAACTAGCGCCCTTGCTCTTACCGCGCCTTTTCCTGTATACGCGCGGCTTCCTTCGCGCCCGCCCTTGCGGCGGACCGTGAACTTTCTGCCGCTCCTTTACGTCGGTTGCCCTCGCGATGAAACAAGACACCCACCCGGACTACCATTTCATCACGGTCGTGATGACCGACGGTTCGAGCTATCAGACGCGCTCGACCTACGGCAAAGAAGGCGCGACCCTGAACCTCGACATCGACCCGAAGACGCACCCGGCGTGGACCGGCGGCAACCAGACGCTTCTGGACCGCGGCGGCCGCGTGTCGCGCTTCAACGCCAAGTTCGGCGCCTTCACCCGCAAGTAAGGCCTGCGGCGCGCCTGGCGCGCGCCCCCCGCCCTCCGCGAGCAGATACGAAAACGCCGCGCAGCCCGCGCGGCGTTTTTTGCTGTGTGCTTCACGAGCGTCATCCCGGAAGTCCCGCAGCGGCTGTCCGGGCCCCTCTGAAGACCGGAGCTCGCAGGACGGCCCGCGCGCTTCCAATAGCTAGGGCGAATGGGTCCCGGTCTTGCTGCGCGACCGGGACGACAATTCCAGAAGGGTCTAGGCGCCGAAGGCGGCCTGCAGGCGGCCGAACTGGGACAGCACGGGATTGGCGTCCTCCGGCTCGCTCTCTTCGATGTACATGCGGCGGTCCAGGTGGCGGACGCGCTCGTAGAGCCGCTCGGAGCGGTCGAGCAGCACCAGCAGGCCGGCCGGGAGATCCTCGGTCGTCGCGCCGCGGCAGATGTCTTCGGCCCCCAGGCGGTAGCGGTCCTCGCGGGCGCTTTCCGGCGGCATGTCGCCTTCACGCACGGCGCGCTGCACCAGCAACCAGGAGGCGACCTGCATCAGCCGGGTGGTGAGCCGCATGCTTTCGCCGGCATAGGCCAGGGCGGCGCTGCGCGAGAGCAGTTTCGATTCCTGGCGGCCCGATCCGTCCAGGTAGCCGGCGGTCTCTTCGACCAGATCCATGCCTTCCTGGAAGGTGCGGTCGAACAGCTCGGATCGCGCAAAGTCGGCGATAACGTCGGCTCGCCAGGCGCCGCTCGGCGCAAATCCTTCGGTCATGACAGCACTTAGCCTCTAAAATCCTCGCCCGCAGGTGTCTGCGGCTTCGGCGGCGGAGGTCTGCAACCCCCATGCCAGACGTAAACACCCGTTATCGATGACCCGCGTTTACGTTCGGTTATCCGTAAGCGCCGATCAGCTTGGCTTTGAGAATAACGCGTCGGCCGCCGCCCGGCCCGAGCGCTTGCGCTCAATCTGGGCACGGCACCTGTCGATCTCTTCCTGGAGGGCGGAAATGCGGTCCTCCAGCTCGGCCACGCCATAGAGCTCCAGGTCCTCGCGCATGGCCTCGGCCAGCCGCTGACCGCGCTGAACGCGGGTGTTCACCGGTTCGTCCATCGAAGACCTCCCATTGCCAGATCCGTTTCGGCGTCTATCTGGGAGACTACGCTGAAAACCTGCCGGAGGGCGCCCCTGTGACTGAGACCATGACCGCCATCGCTGTGGAGGGCGGGCGAGGACCTGCGGAAAACCTCAAGGCCCAGACCATCGCGCGGCCCGAGCCGGGACCGGGGCAGATCCTCATCAAGGTCGAGGCCGCCGGCGTGAACCGTCCCGACCTGGCGCAACGCATCGGCGCCTATCCGCCGCCGCCCGGCGCGCCCGATACGCTCGGCCTGGAAGTCGCCGGCGAAGTGGTGGTCGGGGCCGGCCGCTGGAAGGCCGGCGACAAGGTCTGCGCCCTGCTCGGCGGCGGCGGTTATGCACAATACGCCGTGGTCGACGCCCGCCACGCCCTGCCGATTCCCAAGGGCCTGAGCGCGCTGGAGGCGGCCGCCCTGCCCGAGACGGTGTTCACCGTCTTCGCCAACGTGTTCGAGCATGGGAGCCTGAAGGCCGGCGAGACGCTCATGGTTCACGGCGCGACGTCCGGGATCGGGACAACGGCGATACAGATGGCCAAGGCGGCCGGCGCCAAGGTGATCGCCACCGGCCGCGGCGCCGGCAAGGCCGCCGAGGCGCTGAAGCTGGGGGCCGACGTCAGCGTCGACGTGACCAGCCAGGACTTCGCCGAAGTCGCCAAGGCGGAAGGCGGGGTCGACGTGATCCTCGACATGGTCGGGGGCGACTACTTCGCCAAGGGCCTCGACGCCCTGAGGACCGGCGGCCGGATCGTGTTCATCGCCGCCCAGGGCGGCGGCGAGGTGGCGCTGCCCATCTTCCGACTAATGATGAAGCGGGCGGTGGTCACCGGCTCGACCCTGCGCCCGCGTGACGCCGACGAAAAGGCGCGGCTCGCCGCGGCGGTGGAAGCGACCGTCTGGCCGTGGATCGAAGCCGGCAAGCTGAAGCCTCTCATCGACAAGACCTTCCCGTTGGAAGACGCGGCGGCGGCGCACGCCTATCTCGAAGGCGGCGCCCACGTCGGCAAGGTAATGCTGACCGCCGACTGAGTCGGAGTTCTAGGGTGCGGCATGGCGGCGGGACCTAGAGCCCGCCGCCGCCGCGGAATGTTTGCAGAACATCGGTAGCGGCGCCGTCCCGCTCCACGAAATCCCTGTGCGGTAACGGTAAGGCGCCCAGCTGCGGCCACGAAATCCGTTGACGATAGGGAAACCCTCCCTCACGATTTGGCCAATTGATCGTGGGCGTCCGCCACAGCTTCAAGGCTATGGTTTGGCGTCTTCATAATGGCGGCTGCGCAGCATTGATCGCGCGGCGGGAGGAACAATTGGTCGACGGCCCATCCAAGCCGATTCTGTTCGCGTGCGCCGAAGGTCCGAGCGGCCGCGCATGAGCGACTCCCGACCACCCCTGAGCCTGGCCACCAAGCTGTTCTACGCGGTCGGCGCCGTCGCAAACGCCGTGAAGCTGCGCGGGCTCTCGACCTTCCTGATGCTGTTCTACAATCAGGTCGTGGGGCTGCCGCCGACGACGGTGACCTTCGTCCTGATGATCGCCCTGGTGTTCGACGCCATCGTCGACCCGCTGGTCGGGCAGATTTCGGACAACTTCAAATCCCGCCTCGGCCGCCGCCACCCGTTCATGTACGCCGCGGCGATCCCGGTCTCGGTGGCGTTCTACATGCTGTGGAACCCGCCGTCCGGGCTCAGCGACGGCCAGATGGTGGCCTATCTGCTGGCCTGCCTGCTGACTGTCCGTCTGTTCGACACGTTTTTCGAGCTGCCGCACTCGACCCTCGCGCCCGAACTGGCCAAGGACTACGACGAGCGCACCAAGCTGATTTCGCTGCGCATGCTGTTTGCGGTGATCGGCGGGCTGGGCATGACCGTGCTGGCCTACCAGGTGTTCCTGAAAGAGAACCCGGACGGCACCGGCGGGGTTCTGGCCCGCGACGGCTATTTCGCCTACTCGCTCTGCGCCTCCCTGCTGATCTTCGTCTGCATCATGCTGTCGACGGCCGGCACCCAGAACCAGATCCCCTATCTGCGCGCCGCGCCGAACCGGAAGATCACCTTCAAGGCCATGGCCAAGGAGGTCGCGGCCACGCTCAACAACCGCGCCTTCGTGATCGCCACCATCACCGGGATGTTCGTGGCCATCGCCGTCGGCGCCCGCAATGCGCTGGAGATCTATTTCGGCCTCTATTTCTGGGAGCTGACCCAGTCGCAGCTCGCCGGACTGGTGACGGTCAGCGTCGTCGGCTCGGCGATCGGCGTGGTCGCCGCGCCGCGGATCGCTCAGCGCATGGGTAAGAAGCACGGCGCGATCCTGATGTTCGCCACCGCGCTGCTGGTCGGGGTCAGCCCGGTCGTGGCCCGTCTGTTCGGCGTCATGCCCGCCAACGGCACCGGCCTGCTTTACGGCCTGCTGATCGTCGAGACGGTGATCAACACCGCGCTTGCCGGCGGCACCGGCGTGCTGCTGGTCTCGCTGGTCGCCGACGTGATCGAGGACGCCGAGGTGAAGACCGGCCGCCGGTCGGAAGGCTTGCTGATGAGCGCCGACAACCTGTTCAAGAAGCTGGTCTCGGGCGTCGGGGTGTTCATCTCGGGATCAGTGCTGGCGATGATCGCCTTCCCCGAGAACGCCAAGCGCGGCCAGGTCGACCCCGAGATCATTCACAACATGGGCCTGATCTACCTGCCCGTGATCGGCGTGCTGTTCGGCCTCGGGATCGTCAGCCTCAGCTTCTTCAACATCGACAAGGCCAAGCACGAGGACAACCTCGCCCGCCTGGCCGAGCGGTCCGGCGCGCCGCGCCCGAATCCCGAGCCCGAACCGGCGCCTGAGCCCCCCGCCGCATCGCCGCAGCCCTTCAAAGCCTGACCCTAAGTCCAGGATTCACGACATGACCGACGCCGTCGCCGGCCTGCCGCCACGCCCGCCCATCACGTTCACGACCAAGGCGCTCTATGGCCTTGGCGCGGCCGCCAACATCATCAAGCAGCGCGGTATCACGACCTTCCTGCTGCTGTTCTACAACCAGGTCGTCGGCCTGCCGCCGGCCATGGTGTCGACGGCGATCATGATCGCGCTGATCTTCGACGCCTTCATCGACCCGATGGTCGGGCAGATCTCGGACAACACCCGCAGCAAGTGGGGGCGGCGCCATCCGTTCATGTACGCCGCGGCCCTGCCGGTCGCGATCGCCTTCTATATGATCTGGAACCCGCCGATCGGCTGGGAGAACGAGGCGCTGTTCGGCTACATGCTGGTCTGCCTGCTGACCATCCGGCTGTTCGACACCTTCTTCGAACTGCCCTCGTCGGCGCTGCTCGCCGAGCTGACCAGCGACTACGACCAGCGCACCAGCATGATCGCCATCCGCTCGTTCTGCGGCGTGGCCGGCGGCCTGATCATGCAGCTGCTGGTCTACCAGGTGTTCCTCAAGAAGAACGCCGACGGCACCGGCGGCCTGCTGTCGCGCGACGGCTGGCAGACCTATTCGATCGTCGCGGCGATCACGATCTTCACGATCATCCTGATCTCGTCGCGGGCGACCCACCACCAGATCCCCTATCTGCGCCAGCCGCCGAAGCGGAAGATCACCGTCGGCGCGATGGTCCGCGAGGTCGCCGCCACCCTGAACAACCGCTCGTTCGTCGCCCTGACGATCTCGGGCATGTTCATGAACGTCTCGCTCGGCCTGAAGACCGCGCTGGAGCTCTACTTCAACCTCTACTTCTGGGGCCTGACCCAGGGACAGCTGGCGGTGCTGACCGTCACTGGCGTGGTCGCCAGCGTGGTCGGCGTCGTCGCCGCTCCGAAGGTCGCCGCCAAGCTCGGCAAGAAGCTGGCCGCCATCACCATGTTCTTCGGCGCGGTGATCGCCCTGCTGCTGCCGATCGGCCTGCGAATCCTGGGCCTTATGCCCGAGAACGGCACCAATCTGCTGTTCGGCATCCTGATCATCGACTTCATGGCCAACGGCGCCATGGCGATCATGACCGGGGTCATGCTGCAGTCGATGATCGCCGACGTCGTCGAGGACAGCGAGGTCAAGACCGGGCGCCGCTCCGAAGGCCTGCTGTTCTCGGCGGACAACCTGTTCAAGAAGATCGTCTCCGGGGTCGGCGTCTTCACCTCCGGCGTGCTGCTGGCCTATGTCGCCTTCCCGCAGGGCGCCAAGCCGGGCGAGGTGGACCCCGATCTGCTGCGCAACCTGGCGCTCATCTACCTGCCGACGATCGGCGGCTTCTACGCCGTAGCCATCACCTGCCTGTTCCTCTACCGGATCGACAAGACCACCCACGAGGAGAACCTGCGCAAGCTGCAGGAGGGGGCGATGGAGGCTCGCACCACCGACGCCCAGATCGAAGGCGCCAGCCCCGCCGCCACCGGCCCGGCCGGCGACCTCAGCCCGGTCGCGCCCAAGGCTTGACGGGGGCGGCGCCGGCCGGCGCCGCTTACTGACCAGATCCCCTCGCGGCCCTGCCGCGAGGGGATTTTCGTTTGCGCGAATAGTCGCTTGCCAGCGCCCCGGTCATACCGAATATTCGAAGCCGTGACGTCCGCGGCGAAGATCGCGGCGCACCGGCCAGGGAGGAGCGCATGGGCCAGGCCCAAGCGGCGGACGGACGCCTGAGCGTCGGGTCCAAGATGTTCTACGGGTTCGGCTCCGTCGCCTTCGGGGTCGCCACGCTCGGCCTCTCCTCGGCGGTTTTGCAGCCCTATCTGAACCGGGTGATCGGACTGCCTGCGCTGTGGGTCGGCGCCGCGATCATGGCCACCCTGATCCTCGACGCCTTCATCGACCCGGCGATCGGCCAGTGGTCGGACAAGCTGCGCACCCGTTGGGGTCGCCGCCACCCGCTGATGTACGCCGCCGCCCCGCTGGTGGCGCTGGCCTGCATCGGTTTCTGGAACTCGCCGGCCGACTGGCCGCCGCAGAGCATCGGCCTCTACCTGATCGGCATGCTGGTGGTGCTACGGATCTGCGTCAGCCTCTACGAGGTGCCGAGTCAGGCGCTGGCCCCGGAGCTGACCTCCGACTACCACCAGCGCACCAGCCTGTTCAGCTACCGGTTCTTCTTCGGGGTGATCGGCGGTTTCGGGATGAACGTGGTGCTCTACCAGGTCTTCCTGAGCCCAGAGAACGGCGGGATCCTCAATCGGGACGGCTATGCCCAGTACGGGATCCTGGCCGGGCTGGTGATGGCCGCCTCGATTCTGGTCTCCTCGCTCGGCACGCACCGGCATATCCCGCGTCTGGCCGCGCCGCCCGAACGCCAAGCCAGCCTGGGCCAACTGCTGCGCGAGATCGTCGGCACGCTGTCCAATCGCTCGCTGGTGGTGGTGATGACCTCGGGCCTGTGCTCGGGCGTGGCGGCGGGCATGACCAACGCGCTCAGCCAGTACTTCTATCTGGAGTTCTGGGGGCTCACCGCCGCCAACATCTCGATGCTGGCCCTGGCCTCTGTGCTCGCCTCGGTGTCGGGCGTGGCGGTCGCCGCCCCGACCTCGAAGGCGTTCGGCAAGAAGGCCGCGATGCTCGGTCTGTTCAGCGTCGCCACGGTGACCGCCTCGGCCCCGATCCTGCTGCGGCTGCTGCACCTGATGCCGCCCAACCATTCGCCATGGGTGTTCGCCATCCTCTGGGTCGACGCGTTCGTGGCCACGACCCTGGCCATCGCCGGCTATATCATCATCTCCTCGATGATCGCCGACATCGTCGAGGACGCCGCGGTCCGCACCCGGGTGCGCTCCGAGGGACTGCTCTTTGCGGCCAACGGCCTGCTGCCCAAGTTCACCGCCGGCATCGGCGTGTTTCTCAGCGGCCTGCTGCTGACCTTCGTGGCCTTTCCGACCCATGCGCCGGCCGGATCGGTCGGCCCGGACATCATGCGCCAGCTGGCCCTGATCTATCTGCCGATCACCTTCGGAATGAACATGCTCTCGATCCTGGTGCTGGTCTTCTACCGCATCGACCGTGAGACCCACGAGCGTAACGTCGCGGCCCTGGCCGGCGAGCAAACCGTCGGCGACGAGGCCCAGCCGCCGCAGGCCGAGCCGGTGATCGCCAGCGCAGGTTGATGCGGCCCCTTCCCTCGCCCTCCTGGTCGCGTTTACAAAAGCGGACATAGAACAGGGGAAACGCCGTGGCGGAAGCCGTACCAGATGCTCAAAAGCAGGGACGCTTGAGCGTCCCGACCAAGTTTTTCTACGGCTTCGGCTCGGTCGCCTTCGGGGTGAAGGACCAAGGCTTCTCCTATCTCCTCCTGATCTTTTACAACCAGGTGGTCGGCCTGCCCTCGGCGACCGTCGGCCTGGCGATCATGATCGCGCTGATCATCGACAGCTTCCTCGACCCGATCATGGGCCAGGTGTCCGACAACTGGCGCTCGCGCTGGGGTCGCCGCCACCCGTTCATGTACGCCGCCGCCCTGCCGGTGGCGCTGTCTTACCTGCTCCTTTGGAATCCGCCGCAGGGCTGGTCGCATGACGCGCTGTTCGTCTACCTGATCGTCGTCGCGGTGATCATCCGCAGCTTCATCACCATGTACGAGATCCCCTCCTCGGCGCTGGCGGCGGAGTTGACCACCGACTACGACGAGCGCACCAAGGTGATGTCCTACCGCTACTTCTTCGCCTGGTGGGGCGGCCTGACCATGACCCTGCTGGCGCTGAAGGTGTTCCTGACCCCGGACGCCGAGCACCCGGTCGGCCAGCTGAACCCGGCCGGCTACGTCACCTACGGCTATGTCGCAGCCGCGGTGATCTTCTTTGCGATCATCGTCTCGGCGATGGGCACCCACAACCAGATTCCGCGGCTGCGCATCCCGCCGGCCCGCAAGCTCAGCCTGGGCCAGCTGGCCAAGGAGATGGTTGGCACGCTCAGCCACAAGTCGTTCCTGGTGCTGATGGGCGCGGGCCTGTTCAACGCCATGGCCGGCGGCCTGGTGCTGTCGCTGAACCTCTACTTCAACACCTACTTCTGGCAGCTGCCTTCGGCGCAGATCGCCATCCTGGCGATGGCCAACTTCATCTCCGCGGCCCTGGCCTTCGGCTTCGCCGCGCCGCTCTCCAAGCGCCTGGGCAAGAAGCAGACCGCGCAGATCACCAAGGTGCTGTCGTTCGCGATCGCGGTCGCGCCGATCACCCTGCGGCTCACCGGCGTGTTCCCCGACAACAGCTCGCCCGCCCTGCTGCCGATCCTGTTCGTGCAGGCGGTGTTCTCGACCGGCTTCTCGATCATCTCGGCGATCCTGATCTCGTCGATGATCGCCGACGTGGTGGAAGACTCCGAGCTGCGCACCGGCCGCCGTTCCGAAGGCCTGTTCTTCGCCGCCGCCGCCTTCGTGCAGAAGGCGGTCTCCGGCGTCGGCATCTTCGCCTCGAGCATGATCCTGCTGGCCATCGGCTTCCCGCAGAACGCCAAGCCGGGCGAGGTCAGCGAGGGCGTGGTTTCGAACCTCGGCCTGACCTACCTGTTCGTGCTCGGCGGCCTCTATGGCGCGGCGATCCTCTGCGTCTCGCTCTACCGCATCACCCGAGACAGCCACGCGGCCAGCCTCGCCAAGCTGGCGGCCCAGGCCGAGCAGGTGGAGGGCGGCGAAGGCCCCGAGCGGGTCGGCTGACGCCCAAAGAAAAACGCGCCGGGTGCGTGACCCGGCGCGTTCGTCTTCGTCCTCGCGGCGGAAGCTACTTGGAGATCCGCAGCGAGTTGATGTCCTGGGCGATCGCCCGGAACGCCACCTTCAGCTCGGTCCCGCCGCTGGGCGTGTAAGCGTACTCGGGCGACGTGGCGCAGTTGTTCATCATCGCGGTGATGTCGCGGTCACTGCTGACGTTGAAGCCGACCGTGTAGATGATCACGCCCTTCTTCTTCATGTTGTCGCAGAGCTTGGCGGCTTGGACGAGCGGATCGCCATTGATGGAGTTGCAGTTGATGCGGTTACTGGCGCTCGCTGCGCCGGAGCTGGAGTCCGCGTCCTTCGCGGCGACGCCGCGGCAATAGGGCGTATTGAAAATGCCGTCGGTCATCAGGATCACGACCTTAAGGAGCTGCGGCTTGCCGTACTCGGCCGGCGCGCTGCTTCCCGTCCAGACCGTGCTCCACTCCGGGGAGATCATGTACCAACCCCAGGCCAGGCCAATCTGACCTGCCGTGGAACCGCTAGCGCTGAGCGAGTCGATTCGGGACTTGAGCGCGGTCTTGTTGGTGGACAGCGGCATGATCGCGGCCGACGGGCACGAGCCGTCGGAAGAGTAGTGCCAGCCGACCGGCGCCGTGGGCCCGGCGTCGGTGTAGGCTTCAGCTCCCAGACGTTCCGTCGCGCAGGTGGAAGCCTGCCAATAGCTAGGATTGGAGATGAGGCTGTTGTTCGCATTGACGAATATGTGCTGAGCGCAGCCTTCGCCCTTGCATTGAGCCGTGCCACCCGACGTGTAGGCGCCGTAGCTAGTGCCGTTGACGTTGCTCGGATACACGGCGTTGGTCTTCAGCTGGAAGGTGTTCTGCGTGACGCCGGTCGCGACATAGGTGACGCCGTTCAGCTGGGTCATGCCCTTGACGCCCGAGATCGTCACGCGCTCGCCCTCATAGAGCCCGTGGTTCGGCGAGGTGACGACGACCGGGTTGGTCTTGGTCGCACCGGTAATGTTCGTGGCGCCTTTTGTCCCCCCACGCGCCGTATTGGCGTACGTCGAGCTCATGTTCACGCCCACCGAGTAGGGCACGATGGCGACCTTGGTATAGTAGGGGGCCTGCACATCCTTGACGACCAAGTCGACCAGATCCTTTGCGGCGGTCTTCAGGTTGGCCATGTCCGCGCTCATCGAGCCGGTGGTGTCGAGCACCAGGGCGACTTCGACATTGTTGGAATTGCGCAGCACCTCGGAGCTGGCGGCGATGTCGGCCTGCACCCACAGCCGCGGCCCCACCGTCGGCGGGGTGATGGTCGCGCGACCCTTGATGGTGATCTTGTCCGCCGCCAGCTGGAACGAGCTGGAGGTGATCGTCTGGCCTGTCGGCAGCTTGAGGTTGGCGCGCAGGGCCGCGTCGCCGGAATTCTGAATGTCCGTCGCGGACGTCGCGGTCGATCTGGCCACGTAGAGCGTGGCGGTGTCGAGGGCGTCCTGCAGTTGGCCGCGCTGGGTCGTGATCATGTAGAGGTCGATCAGACCCATGGTGGCGGGCGCCAGCAGCAGCAGGCCCACAGCGAAGAAGACGGCGGTCGCGCCGCGCTCGTCGCGGACGCCCGCGACGCACCGGGCTTTCAAGCGCCCGGTCATGCCATGAATACGCCTGGCGACTTGCTTGGTGATCTTTTCCACGCCTGGAGTCCCAGCAGTTCAGAGTTGAATCCGCCGGAGCTTGCCAGAGCAGCGTAAACGAACGGGCGCCGAAGACGGTTAAGGCAAAGCTTAATTCGGCGCCCGTTAACCGACTTACCAGCCGCAGGCCTCGCCCTTGTTCTGGACGGTCAGCCAATCGTTCAGCGGCTTGAAGTAGGCCGTCACCGCGCTGGCGTCGGCGGTCTTCTCGCCGGTGAAGGCGGCCATGGCTTCCGGCCACGGCTTGGAGGCGCCCATCTCCAGCATGGCGTTGAATTTCTGGCCCATTTCCTTCTCGCCGTAGACCGAGCAGCGATGCAGCGGACCCTTCCAACCGATCTGGTTGCAGGCCGCGCGGTGGAACTGGAACTGATAGATGTGGGCCAGGAAGTAGCGGGTGTAGGGCACGTTGGCCGGCACGTGGTACTTGGCCGCCGGGTCGAAGGCGTCGGCCGGGCGCGGGCCGGGCGGCGTCAGGCCCTGGTACTTGAGGCGCAGCTTCCACCATTCGTCGTTATAGCGGTCGGGCGTCGCCTCGCCCGAGAACACCTCCCAGCGCCAGCGATCGACCATCAGGCCGAAGGGCAAGAAGGCGATCTTGTCGAGCGCCATCTTCAGCAGGAACGGGATGTCCTCGTCCGCGCCCGGCGCCTTGTCGAGCAGACCGATCTGCTGGAGGTAGGTCGGGGTCAGGGCCGAGAGGCCGACGAAGTCGCCGATCGCTTCGTGGAAACCATCGTTCGCGCCATTCTTGAACAGGAACGGCTGGTCCTTGTAGGCGCGTTGGTAAACGTTGTGCCCGAGCTCGTGGTGAACGGTGTAAAAGTCGTCGGCGTCGACCTTGGTGCACATCTTGATACGCACGTCGTCGCGGTCGTCGAGGTCCCAGGCCGAGGCGTGGCAGACCACTTCGCGGTCCTTCGGACGGGTGATCATCGAGCGCTGCCAGAAGGTCTCCGGCAGCGGCGAGATGCCGACCGAGGTGTAGAAGCTCTCGCCGGTCTTGACCATCTTCACCGGGTCATAGCCCTTTGAAACCAACAGCTTGTCGAGGCTGTAGCTCGACGAAGCGGTCTTCGGCTGGACGACGTCGTAGATGTTGCCCCACTGCTGGGCCCACATATTGCCGAGCAGATCGGCGCGGATCGGACCGGTGCGCGGCTGCACGGCGTCGCCGTACTTGTCGTTCAGCTGGCCCCGCACATAGCAGTGAAGGTTGCGGTAGAACGGCTCGACCTGGCTCCACAGGCGGTCGGTCTCGGCCGCGAACTTGTCCGGATCCATGTCGTAGTTCGAACGCCAGAGGGCGCCGGTGTCCTTGAAGCCCAGGTCTCGGGCCCCCTCGTTGGAAAGCTGCGCCAGCTTGGCGTAGTCGCCGCGCATCTGCGGGGCGACCGAGTGCCAGCCCTCCCAGACCGCCTTCAGCTGCGCCGGATCACGGCTTTTGGCCAGGATCTCCTCGGCTTCGTTGAGGTTCAGGGTCTTGCCGTCGTACTGGAACTTGCCCGCCGAAAAGGTCGAGTCCAGCCGGGTGGCGATGGTCGCCAGCTCGCCGGCGGCGCCGGGACGGTTGGGAGCCGGCGAGACCAGGAACAGCTTGAGCAGCTTGAGCTTGCGGGCGGTGACCGGATCCACGGCGACCCCGTCGTACTTGGCCGCTTCACGGGCGTAGCGGGCGGTCAGCTCGTTCTGCTCGGCCGTGGCCTTGGCCTCCAGCCACTGGGTGTCCTCGGTGATGTAGGTCGCCCGCACCCAGGCCGACTTGGCCACGTACTGGTTGAAGGCGGCGAGCTCGGCCTCGGCCTTGTCGACGAAGGCCTTGGCCTCGGCAGGGGTCGGCTCGGCGGGCTTGGGGGCCTGGGCCGAAGCCGGTGCGAAGGCGAACAAAGCAACCGCCGTGGCGGCCAGCAACTGAGATTTCATGCGGCGAGACGTCCCTAACGCGGCAAATGCGGCCTTGAAGGCCGCGCTGAACGGAAAGGAACGTCTGGGAAGGACGCCGTCAAGCGGCGCTTAGGCGCGGGCCTCGGACGCCGCCGTGCGGATAGCGCTCTCGACCGACGCCTGGGCGTCAGACTGCGACAAGTCGAGGCCCTGGGCGACGGTTTCGCCGTCCTCGTCGAAGATCCGCCAGGCCCAGCCGCATTCGGCGTGGGCCAGGGAGTAGGCGAACGGAAGATCCGTCACAAGCGCCTCCGCGAAACTCATGCTGCAATGCGGCATGCCTACTTTATGACGACTCCAAGACCCGCCTGAGTCAAGCTTTCGGGCGGTTGCGGCGCAACACGAAAAGTTTCATCGGAACCCCAGGCGGGCCTGGGAACCTATAGCCGGGCGTAACCGAGGAAGGGTTTTTCGATGTCAGATCAACCGTCTGTGGACGAACTGAAGACGGGAGCCGCCCGCCTCATCCGCCAGGCGGCGCTCGTCGACGGCGAGTGGATCGCTGCTGCGGGCGCCAACGTCATCGAGGTCGTCAATCCTGCCGATGGGACGATCGTCGGACGGGTCCCAAAGCTGCCGAAAGACCAGGTCGAGCGGGCGATTCGCGCCGCGGCCGACGCCTTCCGGCCCTGGGCGGCGCTGAAGGGGGCCGAACGCGGGGCGATCCTTTCCCAGTGGGCTCAGAAGGTTAGCGAGCACGAGCACGCCCTGGCCGCGATCATCGCGCTGGAGAACGGCAAGCCGTTCAAGGAGGCGCTGGGCGAGATCCGTTACGCAAACTCTTTCGTCAGCTGGTTCGGCAACCTGGCCCAAAGCCTGGACGGCAAGGCGATCCAGAGCCCCAACGGGCAGGATTTGATCCTCGCCTTCCAGGAACCTGTCGGTCCGGTGGCGGCGATCACCCCGTGGAACTTCCCGGCCGCGATGATCACCCGCAAGGCGGCGGCCGCGTTCGCCGCCGGCTGCCCGGTAGTGCTGAAGCCCGCTTCTGCGACGCCGTTCACGGCGCTGGCGCTGGCCGCGCTGGCGCTGGAGGCCGGGGTTCCGGCAGGTTGCTTGTCGGTGGTCACCGGCGCGCAGGACGTGGTCGGCGGGGCGCTGACCGGATCGCCGCTGATCCGCAAGCTCAGCTTCACCGGCTCGACCCAGGTCGGCCGGACCCTGGCCGCCCAGTGCGCCCCGACCCTCAAGCGGCTCTCGATGGAGCTGGGTGGGGCAGCCCCGCTGCTGGTGTTCGACGACGCGGACCTGGAGACAGCGGTCGAGGGGACGGTGGCCGGCAAGTTCCGCGCGGGCGGCCAGACCTGCGTGTGCCCCAACCGGGTCTATGTGCAGGCCGGGATCCGCGAGCAGTTCGTCGAGGCGCTGGTCGCCAAGGTGAAGACCCTGAAGGTCGGCGATCCCTTTGCGCCCGACACGGTGATCGGGCCGCTGATCGATCGGAAGGGCGTGGCCAAGGTCGAGGACCATATCGCCCGCACCGTGGCGGCCGGCGGCCAGGTGCTGACCGGCGGGTCGCGGATCGAGGGCAACTTCTTCGCGCCGACCGTGACCTTCGGCGGCGACGACGAGCTGTTCTGTCACGAGGAGACCTTCGGCCCGCTGGTCCCGGTGTTCGAGTTCGAGACCGAGGAACAGGCGATCGCCCGGGCCAACGCCTCGGAGTTCGGCCTGGCCGCCTTCCTGTTCACCGACGACCTGAACCGCGCGATGCGGGTCGGGCGGGCCATCGAGTCCGGCATCGTCGGCGTCAACGCCGGGCTGATCTCCAACGCCGCCAATCCGTTCGGCGGGGTCAAGCAGAGCGGCTACGGCCGCGAGGGCTCGGTATACGGCGTCGCCGACTACATGCAGGTCAAGGCGCTGACCCTGGCGCTGCGGTAGGTCTAGAGAACGCCGAGGCCGCGCCCCCAGTCCTCAAGCGCGTCCCGCACCTTCACCGCCGGGTCGGCGTCGCGTCGGAACGCCCACCAGACCAGCGTCCCCTGCCACATGCTGAGCATCTGCCAGCCGAGCCGGCCGCCGCGCTCGGGATCGTCGGTAAGGCGGCGCCCGAGCGCGGCGGCCAGGCGCGCGCCCCAGGCCGCGCCGCGGGCCCGCAGCACCGGGTTGCGAACATCCTCGCGCAGCAGCAGCAGCCCGTCGGTGAAGTCATACTCCGCCGCCTCGGAACGGGTCAGACGCACCAACAGCGCGACGGCGCCGGCGGGGTCGGGCGAAGCCGCCGCATCGGCGCTCGCCGTCTCCTCGTCGAGCCGGTCCCAAGCGTGAAGAAGCACCGCCTCGACCATGCCGGCGCGGGTTCCGAACCGCTGAACCAGGGTGGCGGCGGCGAGACCTGCAGCGCCCGACGCCCTGGCGAACGAGACCTCAGCCGGACCATGCTCCAGCACGGCGCCCAGCAGCCGATCCAATAGCTGTTCGTCGGAAATTATCTTGCCTCGGCCCATGCCTCGATAATAAACGAATGATCGTTTATATTCAAGCAAGCGACCTATGGCGAAAATCCTCGGCTACATCGCCGCCAGCCTCGACGGCTTCATCGCGGCGCCGAACGACAGTCTGGACTGGCTGTTCAAATACGACGGCATGGACCTGGGCGAGCACGACTACGCCTTGTTCCTCAAGCAGGTCCGCACGGTCGTCATGGGCCGCGGCACCTACGACTTTCTCGCCCGCGATCCGGCGCCCTGGGCCTACGGCGACCAGCGGGTCATCGTCGTGACGTCGCGGCCGATCGAGGATCCCAAGGGGCCGCTCGAGACCCGCAGCGACGTGGACGCCCTGATCGCCGAGCTACGCGCCCTGGAGGACGGCGACGTCTGGATGCTCGGCGGCGGGGAGTTGCAGATGGCCTTCATGGAGCGCGGCGCGCTCGACGAGATCGAGATCTACGTCATGCCTGAACTGCTGGGCGGCGGGCGCCCGCTGTTTCCAGCGAGGGGGTTCCAGGCAAGCCCCCGGCTCCTGAGCGCCAAGGCGTTGGACCGCGGCTGCGTGCGGCTGCACTACGCTCTGATCCGCGCCGGACAGCGCCCATCTCCGTGACCACGGGCGGCGCGCCGCGAACGATCGGGCGCTCCACGGCGTTGTTCGCTGGAACCCGGAGCGCCCCGATGTCCGACTATCACCTCTACTACTGGTCCGTGCCGTTTCGCGGGCAGTTCGTGCGGGCGGTCCTCGCGCAGGCCGGCAAGAGCTGGACCGAGGCCGGCGACGCGGCGATCGCCGAGCTGATGGACGGCCCGGTCGCGGAGATGCCGGTTCCGTTCATGGGTCCGCCCCTGCTGATCGACCGCAAGGCCGGGGTCGCGATCGCGCAGACGCCGGCGATCCTGCTCTATCTCGGCGAGACCCTGGACCTGCTGCCGGCCTCGCCCGCCCTGCGCGCCCTGACCTTGAAGGTGGTCGCCGACGCCAACGACGTGATCGACGACCTCACCCTCGACGGCGGCCGGCTGATGTGGACGCAGGAGCGCTGGCGCGAGTTCACGCCCCGGCTGGCGAAATGGATGTCGATCTGGGAGGAGACCGGTCGCCGCCACGGGTTGACCGCAGAGGCCGGCTTCCTGCTGGGCGGCGAGACGCCGGGCCTGGCCGACGTGGTGAGCGCGGTCCTGTGGTCGACGATGGCCGAGCGCTTCGCCCCGCTCGCGACGCTGCTGGACGAGACCGCCCCGTTGACCGCCGCCCTGTCGCGTCGGGTCGCAGCGCTGCCGGCGCAGGCCGACCTCGCGGAGCGGACCCGCAAGGCCTATGGCGAGGCCTATTGCGGCGGCCAGATCGAGGCCTCGCTGCGCCAGGTGCTGGGAAGCTGATCGCAGGAACGCATTTGGCCGCGGACGGTTGTCGGCGTTCGGGGGCGTGGGACGTCCTTTGGGGAGCGGCCGCCTGGCCGCGCATGAAGGAGACCGCCGATGGTGACGTTGGTTCCCGCCGCGCAGCTCGCCGCTCAGGGGCGCACGCCGTTTCCGGGCGAAAGCGCGGCCTATCGCGAGGCGCGCCGCGCCCTGCTGGCCGAGGAGATCGAGTTCCGCCGACACATGACCCGGGTCACCGAGCAGCGCCGGGCCTTGCCCGACGGGCCGGTGATCGAGAAGGACTATCGGTTCAGGGACGCGGACGGCGCCGAGGTCGGGCTGCTTGAGCTGTTCGGCGACAAGGCTGCGTTGGTCTCGTACTTCTGGATGTACGGGCCGCAGCGCGAGCGCCCCTGCCCGATGTGCACCAACTGGCTGGGCGCGGTGGCCGGCAACGCCGCCGACATCGCCCAGCGCGTGGCCCTGAAGATCTTCGGCCGCAGCCCGGTGGAACGGCAACTGGCCTTCGCGGAGGAACGCGGCTGGCGAGGCCTGGAGTTCGTGCAGACGGTCGGGGACGACTATGCGCGCGACCTCGGGCTGCTGAACGAGGACGGCAGCGAGAACCCGGCGCTGGTGGTCTTCAAGCGCGACGGCGACCAGGTGCGCCTGTTCTGGGCCAGCGAGATGACGCTGGCGATGGCCGATCCGGGCCAGGACCCGCGCGATGCGCCGGACGTCGCGGCGCTGTGGTCGATCCTGGATCTGACGCCGGGCGGGCGCGGCACCGACTGGTACCCGAAGCTCAGCTACTGAGCAGGGCCAGCGCGGCGGCGGCGAGGTCCTGCGGATCGCCGACCAGGTCGTCGGCGCCTGCGGTTTCGAGCTCGTCGCGGCTGCCATAGCCCCAGAGCACGCCAAGCGCGCGGACGCGGTTGGCGTGGGCGCCGGAGATGTCGTAGCGGCGGTCGCCGACCATCACGCAGGCGGCCGGGTCCAGGCCGTAGCGGGCGATGATGTGGGCGATCAGCTCGGGCTTGTGGTCGAGGGCGCCGCCGGGCTCGGAGCCGTGGATGGCGGCGAACAGCGTCGCAAGACCGGTGTGATCGAGGATGTGCTCGGCGAACGCGCGGCGCTTGGAGGTCGCCAGGATCAACTGAGCGCCGGCGTCGCGCATCGCAGCGAGCGCTTCTGGGATCCCCGGATAGGGGGTGCTGCCCAGCAGCCCGCGCGCGCCGTAGTCGGCGCGATAGGCGGCGACGCCCTCGCCGACGCGGTCGTCGCCATAGGCGGCCAGCAGCACGTGCATGATGTCCTCGATCGGCGGGCCGATCAGCGCGGCGATGTCGAGCTGCGGCGCCGGGACGTGGCCGAGGGCCGTGAGCGCGGCGCGGCAGCTGGCTTCGATCCCCGGCAGGGAGTCGACCAGCATGCCGTCGAGGTCGAGGAGGACGGTCGGTTGGGGGGCCATGGCCCAGCTTAGCGCATGGCGCAGGACAGTGAACGCGGTTATGAAGCCGGGCGGGCGCGCGAAGCGCGGAGATCGCGGTCGGGGGCGCCATGAAGGCTTATCGGTTCGACAGCTTCGACAGCCTGGAGGCGCTGCGCTTGCGCGAGGAGGCCGATCCGGTCCCGCAGCGAGGCGAAGTTCTGGTGCGCGTGCACGCGGTCTCGCTGAACTATCGCGACCTGGCCATGCTGCGCGGGCGCTATCCCCGCAAGTGCGTGCCGGGGCATGTTCCGACCAGCGACGCCGCCGGCGAGATCGTCGCGCTGGGCGAAGGCGTCGAGGCCTTCAAGGTCGGCGACCGGGTGATCGGCGCCTTCCACCCGCGGTGGTTCGGCGGCGACATGCCTTCGACCATCCAGCGCGACAGCTACGGGGCCGAGAATGACGGCTGGCTTTGCGAGCTGAAGGCCGTGAGCCAGGAGGCGGTGGTCCCGATGCCGCAGAGTCTCTCCTACGAGGAAGCCTCCACGCTGCCTTGCGCGGGCCTCACCGCCTGGACGGCGTTGAGCGGCCCGGCGCCGATCCGGGCCGGACGTACGGTGCTGGTCCAGGGCAGCGGCGGAGTGTCGATCTTCGCCCTGCAGTTGGCCCGCGCGCTTGGCGCGGGCGTCATCGCCACCACGTCCAGCGCCGCGAAGGCCGAGACGCTGAAGGCGCTGGGCGCGCAGGCGGTGGTGAACTATGCCGACGACCCGGAGTGGGGTCGCAGCGTGCGGACGCTGACCGGCGGGCGCGGCGTCGACCGCGTGGTCGAGGTCGGCGGACCGGGCACGATCGGCCAGTCGCTGCGCGCCGTGGCGCTGGGCGGCGAGATCGCCTCCATCGGGTTCCTGAGCACCGAGAACCCCGGCATCGACTTCTTCCAGCTGAAGTCGAGCGGCGCGAGCTTTCGCAACATCACCGTCGGCGACCGCGCCGCGCTGCTGGACTTCACGCGGGCGGTGGAGTCCAGCGGCCTGAAGCCGGTCATCGACCGCACGTTCGCCTTTGACGAGGCCCGCGAAGCGTTCAGCCATCTCGAGGCCGGCGCCCACCTGGGGAAGGTCGTCATCAGCTGCGGGGGCTGAGGCCCTATTCCCATGGGTAGAAGGGCGGCATGTGCGAGGCGCGGCCGGCGAACTGCGGCTCGCGCTTCTCGAGGAAGGCGGCGACGCCTTCCTTGCCGTCGCCGATGCTGGCGTAGAACATCGCCAGGGAGTCGACGCGGTGGGCCTCCAGCGGGTGCGGCTGGGCGGCGTTGCGCAGCAGCATCTGGCGGGCCAGGGCCACGGCTACGGCTGAGCGCCCGGCGATGAACTTGCGGGCCAGGGCCTGGGCGTCGGCGACCAGCGTGTCCGGCGCGTGGACCGAGCGGGCGAGACCGCCGCGCAGGGCCTCGGCGGCGTCGAAGATCTCGGCCGACAGCACCCATTCCAGCGCCTGCTGCGGGCCGACCAGGCGCGGCAGGAACCAGCTGGAGCAGGCCTCCGGCACGATGCCGAGCTTGCCGAACACGAAGCCGATGCGGGCCTTCTCCGAGACCATGCGGATGTCCATGGCCAGCGTCATGGTCGCGCCGATGCCGACCGCCGCGCCGTTGATCGCGGCGATGACCGGCTTCTTGCAGTTGAAGATCGCCAGGGTGACGCGGCCTCCGGTGTCGCGCACGCCGTCGCGGATCACGGGGTCGTCCAGCCGATCGTGCATGTCGGCCATGGTCGGGGTCTGGCTCTCGTCGAGACCGAAGACGTTGCCGTCGGCCGACAGGTCCATGCCGGCGCAGAAGGCGCGGCCGGATCCGGTGACCACCACGGCGCCGACGCCGTCGTCCTCGCTGGCGCGCTCGAAGGCTGCGATCAGCTCGTGGGCCATCTCGACGGTGAAGGCGTTGAGCTGATCGGGGCGGTTGAGCGTCAGGGTGAGAACGCGGTCCTCCACCTCCCAGAGCAGGGTGTTGTAGGTCATCGGCGTCTCCCCTCGTGATCTGCCCGCGCCAGTCAGCACAGCGGCGGGGCGGCGTCCAGAAGCGGTTGCGGGGCGGCGGCCGATAGGCGATGCAAGACGCCGAACAGCGCGCGCCACGACGCGCCTCGCGAACAAGGGAACGCCATCATGAAGACGCGCATTACCGAACTGCTCGGCATCGAGCATCCGATCGTCCAGGGCGGCATGCACTTCGTCGGCTTCGCCGAGATGGCGGCGGCGGTGTCGAACGCCGGGGGGCTGGGGATCATCACCGGCCTGACCCAGGGCACGCCGGAGAACCTGAAGGCCGAGATCGAGCGCTGCCGGGCGATGACCGACAAGCCGTTCGGGGTGAACCTGACCTTCCTGCCGGCGGTGACGCCGCCCGACTATCCGGGCTTCGTGAAGGTGATCGTCGAGAGCGGCGTGAAGGTCGTCGAGACGGCCGGCAACAACCCGGCCAAGTGGCTGCCGATGCTGAAGGAAGCCGGCATCGTGGTGATCCACAAGTGCACCTCGGTGCGCCACGCGCTGAAGGCCGAGGCGATCGGCTGCGATGCGGTCAGCGTCGACGGCTTCGAGTGCGGCGGCCACCCGGGCGAGGACGACGTGCCGAACTTCATCCTGCTGCCGCGGGCCGGCGAGGAACTGAAGGTGCCGTTCCTCGCCTCGGGCGGGATGGCGGACGGCCGCAGCCTCGTCGCCGCCCTGGCCATGGGCGCGGACGGCATGAACATGGGCACCCGGTTCATCGCGACGAAGGAAGCCCCGGTCCACCAGAACGTGAAGGACGCCCTGGTCGCGGCCAGCGAGCTGGACACCCGCCTGATCATGCGCCCGCTGCGCAACACCGAACGGGTGCTGGTCAACGCCGGCGTCGAGCGACTGCTGGAGAAGGAAAAGGAGCTTGGCGACAAGGTGACCTTCGCCGACATCGCCGCCGAGGTGGCCGGCGTCTATCCGCGCATCCTGCGCGATGGCGACATGGACGCCGGCGGCTGGTCGTGCGGCATGGTCGCGGGATTGATCCACGACGTGCCGAGCGTGCAGGAGCTGATCGAGCGCACCATGGCCGAGGCCGAGCAGATCATCCGCGGCCGGCTGGTCGGGCTGCTGGACGCGTAGGAACGCGAGTCTCCTCCCCCATCCGCATGGGGGAGGAATTCAGCCTCCCTGGGCGAGGCTGAGCGCCGGAGGAGCCGATGAGCCGTTTCAGTTCGATGTCCGAGCGCGCTTGGGATCATCGCGGCCTCTTTGCTCGGGCGACCCTGGCGCGCGCACCGGCGGCGCGCCCGTGAGCCTGGCGATCGTGCGGGCAAGCGCGGGGGACGCAGCCCTGCTGCAGAATCTTCTCCAGCTCTACACCCACGACTTTTCAGAGTTCTGGGCCGGGACCGCGCGCGGCGAGCTAGGGGCCGATGGTCGGTTCACGGACTATCCTCTGGAACCCTACTTCGCGCGCCCGGGCTGGTCGGCCTGGCTGCTGAAGGCGAGCGAAGCGCCGGCCGGGTTCGCGCTGATCAACGACGAGGCCCACTCGGGCCTGCCGACGCGGCGGTCGATGGCCGAGTTCTTCGTGGTGCGCAAACACCGCGGCCAGGGGGCCGGGCGCGCCGCGGCCCAGGCGCTGATCGCCGACGAGCCGGGACGCTGGGAGATCGCGGTCGCGCGGGCCAACACCGGGGCGCTGGCCTTCTGGCGCAAGGTGGCGGGCGCGTGCGCGGCCGGGCCGATCGAGGAACTGGACATTCTCAGCCCCGACTGGGACGGGCCGGTGCTGCGGTTCACGGCGCGCTAGGGGATCAGCTCTCCAGCTCGTAGCCGGCGTCGCGCCAGACCTTGAGGGCGACGGCGCGGGCGACGGCGCGGGTGAAGCAGGGTTCGCGCAGCGTGGCCGCGGCCAGGGTCGAGATCTTGTCGGAGCGGCGGGTGTGGTCGGAGGTGTGCAGGGCCTGGATGCGCAGTTCGCCGACGATCAGCACATCGCCGTCGTCGAGCCGCAGGTCGGCGTAGGGGGCGGGGCTGAGGCGGTTCATGACCACTGGGAGCTTCTGCAGCTCGCGGCTGGCCGAGAAATGGTCGGCATGGATGTGGGTGTCGACGATGTAGCGGATGTGCAGGCCCATTTGGCCGGCGAGCGACATAGGGTCGATCTGCGAGAGTTCCGGATCGATCAGCACGGGGGCGCGGGTCGCCTCGCAGGTATCTGCTCGAAGATCGTCGCATGGCCCTTAGCGGCGCGCGGGCGGACAGTCGCGCCAACCGCGGCCGGGCGCAAGCCGCACGGCGTTACGTCTGGGGCGAAGACCCAAGGGGGTCGCAGGGGGGCGCCCGATGGCGTCCTGCGGCGCTCGCGGCGAGGCTGACGTCCTGCGGGGAGACGTGTCCGGCGCCCCCGACGACATCAAGGAGCGCGAGCGATGCCGAACGGCAAACCCAACATCCTATTCATCATGGGCGACGACATCGGCTGGTACAATGTCAGCGCCTACAACCTCGGGGTCATGGGCTACCGCACGCCCAACATCGACCGCATCGCCGCGGAAGGCGCGCTGTTCACCGACTGGTACGGCCAACAGAGCTGCACCGCCGGGCGCGCGGCGTTCCTGACCGGCCAGTCGCCGATCCGCACAGGCCTGACCAAGGTCGGACTCCCGGGCGCGGAGTTGGGGCTGGGCCCCAAGGACCCGTGCATCGCCGAGGTGATGAAGGCGCAGGGCTACGCCACCGGCCAGTTCGGCAAGAACCATCTGGGCGACCGCGACGAGCACCTGCCGACCATGCACGGCTTCGACGAGTTCTTCGGCAACCTCTACCACCTGAACGCCGAGGAAGAGCCGGAGAACCCGGACTATCCGAAGGATCCGAAGTTCCGTGAACGGTTCGGTCCGCGGGGCGTGCTGAAGTGCAAGGCCGACGGCAAGGGCGGCCAGACCATCGAGAACACCGGCGCCCTGACCAAGAAGCGGATGGAGACGGTCGACGAGGAGTTCCTGGCTGCGGCCAAGGACTTCATCACCCGCAACCAGAAGGCCGGCGGGCCGTGGTTCTGCTACTTCAACACCACCCGCATGCACGTCTTCACGCACCTGAAGGCGGAGTCGCAGGGCGTCACCGGGCTGGGCGTCTATCCGGACGGCATGGTCGAGCACGACGGGCATGTCGGACAGCTGCTGGCGCTGCTGGACGAGCTGGGCGCCGCCGACGACACTGTGGTCGTCTACACGACCGATAACGGCGCGGAAGTGATGACCTGGCCGGACGGGGGGACGACGCCGTTCAAGGGTGAGAAGGCGACCAACTGGGAAGGCGGATTCCGCGTGCCCTGCGCGATCCGCTGGCCTGGTGTCATCGAGCCCGGCCAGATCATCAACGACATCTGCGCGCACGAGGACTTCCTGCCGACCTTCGCGGCGGCGGCGGGCGACATGGACGTCGTCGAGCGCGTGAAGAAGGGCGGCAAGATCGGCGACAAGACGTTCAAGGTGCACCTGGACGGCAACAACCTGATCCCGTTCCTCAGCGGCAAGGAGAAGGAATCGCCGCGGGAGGGCTTCCTGTACTGGAGCGACGACGGCGACCTGCTCGCGATCCGCGCCCGTAACTGGAAGATCGGCTTCAAGTCCCAGGACCACACCGGACTGAATGTGTGGAAGCTCGACTTCACCAACCTGCGCGCGCCCGATGTCTACAACCTGCGCTCGGACCCCTTCGAACGCGGGCCGGAATCGCTGGAGTACGGCATGTGGATGTTCCAGCGCGCGTTCTTGCTGGTGCCGGCCCAGGCGATCGTCGGCAAGGTGCTTGAGAGCTTCAAGGAGTTCCCGCCGCGGGCCAAGGCGGCGAGCTTTACGGTCGACGACGCGATGGAAAAGATCGCCACCGCCAGCCCGAACCAGAACTGAGCCGAGGACAGGCTGCAGCGGGGGCGAGTTCGCCTCGTCCCCGTCTTTTTGGGCCGTCGTGTCTGGGGACTGACGCCTACCGAAGATTGACGCCGACGAGCCTTTCGCGTCCCATCGCTGCGACATTCCGTCCAGCTTAAGAGAGACCGATGGCGAGCGATCATACGCCCGAGACGCCGACCCCGAAGGGCTGGCTGGCCAAGCTTCGCGCCAGCAAGATGCCGGGGCTGATGGCGGCGGGCCTGGTGATCGCCGCGTTCGGCGGCGGGGTGCTGTCGGCCAAGGGCGTCGACTGGTTCGGCCGGCCCTCGCAGGAAACCCAGGTCGCGCCGGGCGCGCAGGGCTGGTCGCTGTTCGGCAAGCCGCGCGACGCGAAGGCCGCGCGGCGGGGCATTCCCAAGCCGGAAGGGTTCGCCGTCTGGCGCCACCGGATCGACACCTCGGCCAACCAGCCGGCGGCCTGCATCGAGCTGACCCGGCCGCTGGACCCGGCCAAATCCTATGCCGACTACGTGCTGGTCTCGCCCGACCTGGGCGGCGCGCCGGCCGTCACCGTGAAGGGATCGGAGCTGTGCATCGGCGGGACCGGCTTCGCCGACCGCCGCGTGACGCTGCTGAAGGGTCTGCCGTCGAAGGGCGGCGAGACCCTAGCGGCCAACGCCGACGTCGATTTTACCTTTGGTGAAAGGCCGCCCTTCGTCGGGTTCGCCGGCGAGGGCGTGATCCTGCCGCGCGAGGATTCCGACGGGGTCGGGATCGAGACGGTCAATGTCAGCCGGCTGTCGGTCGAGGTCTGGCGGGTCGTCGACCGCAACCTGGTGCGCAAGTCGATCAGCGCCCCCGACCCCACCGCCGAGGGGGAGTGGCCGAGCGACTACGGCTCGGACAGCCCCGACGACGAGGGCCGGGTGGTCTGGAAGGGCGAGCTGCCGGTGACCACGCAGGGCGCCGGCGAGCGCGTGACCACGGTGTTCCCGCTGGGCGCGGTGCTGAAGGAGATGAAGCCCGGCGCCTATGTGATCAAGGTGCGCGACGCCTCGGGCGGCCGCTCGATCAAGGGCGAAGGCTCCGACGACGACTACGATCCGAACCCGCCGGCCCAGGCGCGGCGCTGGGTGGTGTTCACCGACATGGCGCTGTCGGCCTATGACGGGTCCGAGGCGCTGGACGTGGTGGTCCGCTCGCTGAAGACCGCCAAGGTGATGCCGAACGTGCGCGTGACCTTGGTGGCGCGCAACGGCGAGGACCTGGCCGTGGCGCAGAGCGACGCGCAGGGCCGGGTGCGCTTCGACCGCCCGCTGCTGGACGGCGAAGGCGCAGCCGACGCCAAGATGGTGATGGCCTATGGCGCGCAGGGCGACCTGGCGGTGCTGGATCTCGACCGCGCGCCGGTGGACCTGTCCAAGCAGGGGATCGGCGGACGCACCGAAGACAGCGGCGTCGCGGGCCGCACGGCCCAGACCGCCATCGACGGCTATCTCTATGCCGACCGCGGCATCTATCGGCCCGGCGAGATCGTGCACCTGAACGCCCTGCTGCGCGACCGCGAGGCCAAGGCGGTGAAGGACCGCAAGGGCGCGATCGTCGTGCGACGTCCCTCCGGCGTCGAGTACAAGCGCTATCCGTTCGACAAGGCGCCGCTGGGCGCCGTTCCGGTCGACATCGAGCTGCCCAAGAGCGCGCCGCGCGGCCGCTGGACCGCCAAGCTGGAGATCGACGGGCTGGACAAGCCGGCCGGCGAGCTGTCGTTTCAGGTCGAGGACTTCGCGCCACAGCGGCTGGCGGTGACCGCCGTCGGCCAGGAGGCCGTGCCGCTGAAGGCCGGCGAGACCCGCAACATCGACGTCACCGCCCGTTTCCTCTACGGCGCGGCCGGTGCGGGGCTGCAGACGCAGGGCGAGGCGCGACTGCGCGTCGACCCGAACCCGTTCCCGGCCTTCGAGGGCTATCAGTGGGGCGACCAGCGCGAACCGTTCGCCGAGAAGTTCCTGGAGGTCGGCCAGACCGTCACCGACGGCGCCGGCCGCGCGGTGCTGGCGCTGTCGTCGGAGGAAGCGGGCGACACGCCGCAGCCCCTGACCGCCGCCTTCACCGCCAGCGTCTTCGAACCGGGCGGGCGCCCGGTGCGCGAGGGCCTGGACCTGGAGGTGCGGACCAAGGGCGTCTATCTGGGCGCCAAGATCGAGCAGGGGGATTCCAGCGGGTCGGGCGACCCGACCATGATCATCGACCTGATCGCGGTGAACGCCGCCGGCCAGCGGATCGCCGCGCCGGGGACGACCTACACCCTGATCTCCGAGAACTGGGACTATGACTGGTTCCAGCAGGACGGCCGCTGGCAGTGGCGGCGGACCAGCCGCGACGTGGTGGTCGCCAAAGCCAATGTGAACCTCGCCGCCGGCCAGCGGACCCGGATCAGCCGCCGGCTGGGCTGGGGCGACTACCGGCTGGAGATGACCGGGCCGGGCGGCGCCAAGAGCGTCATCCGCTTCGCCTCCGGCTGGGGCGCGCCGGCCAAGGACGTCGAGGCCCCCGACTTCGTGCGGGTCAGCGCCGGGGCCAAGTCCTATGCGCAGGGCGACACGGTCGAGATCACCCTGAAGCCGCCCTATGCCGGCGAAGCGCAGATCGCCGTCGCCACCGACCGGCTGATCGACCTGAAGACCGTCACCGTCGGCAAGGACGGGGCGACGGTGCGGCTGAAGACCAGCGCCGCCTGGGGCGGCGGGGCCTATGTGCTGGTCAGCGTCGTGCAGCCGCGCGATCCGGTCGCCTCGCCCAAGCCGCGGCGGGCGCTGGGCCTGGTCTATGTGCCGCTGGATCCGAAGGGCCGGAAGCTGAGCGTCGAGCTGAACACCCCGGCCAAGATCGACTCGAAGGCGCTGGTCGAGGTGCCGATCACCATCAAGGGAGCCGGGTTCGCCGGCCGCGCCCGGGTCACCCTGGCGGCGGTCGACGAGGGCATCCTGCAGCTGACCAAGTTCCAGAGCCCCGATCCGGTGAAATGGTACTTCGGCAAGCGGGCGCTGACGCTCGACTACCGTGACGACTACGGGCGGCTGCTGGACCCGAACCTTGGCGCGCCCGCCAACGTCAACTTCGGGGCCGACGGCATCGGCGGCGAGGGCCTGAGCGTCACGCCGATCAAGACCGTCGCCCTGTGGTCGGGCGTGGTCGAGACGGGCCTTGACGGAAAGGCGACGATCAAGCTGCCGGCGGCCCAGTTCAACGGCGAGCTGCGGCTGATGGCGGTGGCCTGGACCGACACCGCGGTCGGCTCGGCCAGCAAGCCGCTGACCGTGCGCGAGGCGGTGGTCGCCGACCTCGCCCTGCCCCGCTTCCTGGCGCCGGGCGACAAGGCGTTCGCGACGCTGGAGCTGCACAACATCGAGGGCAAGGTCGGCTCATACATCGCCGAACTGACCAGCGGCGGCGGGGTGCTGGCCCCGTTCAAGAAGGCCTTCCAGCTGGCCCTCGGCCAACGCGTGGCCGAGAAGATCCCGTTCAGCGCGCCGGGCCGGGCCGGCATCGGCCAGGTGGGCTTCAAGGTCTCCGGCCCCGGTTTCTCGACCGCCAAGGACTATCCGATCCAGACGCGGCTGGGCTGGAGCCCGATCACCCGGACGACCTATGAGCTGCAGCAGCCGGGGGCGGCGTTCACGCCGGCCTCCAGCCTGCTGGCGGGCCTCGCGGCCGGCGACGTCACCCTGCACGTCAGCTACTCGCCGTTCCGCGGCTTCGACCCGGCCCCGATCGCGAACGCGCTGTCGCGCTATCCCTATGGCTGCACCGAGCAGACGGTGTCGGCCGCCTATCCGCTGATCTATGCGGCGGAGGCGGCGAGCGATCCGAAGCTGAAGCGCTCGTCCGTGGCGCTGGCCGGGGCGGTCGGACGGCTGCTGGACCGCCAGACCCTGGACGGGGCCTTCGGGCTCTGGCGGGTCGGCGACGGCGAGGCCGATCCCTGGCTGGGCGCCTACGTCACCGACTTCCTGCTCGAAGCGCAGAAGGCCGGGACGCCGGTGCCGCAGGAGGCGATCGACCGGGCCTTGAGCGCCATGCGCCAGGTCTCGCGGCCGGAGGGCTGGGCCTCGGTTTCCTACCGGATGGAGTATCCGGACTGGTGGGCCGGCGGCTCTGACGCCTCCAAGAAGGCGACCGAGCGGATGCGCAGTCGGGCTTCGGCCTATGCGCTCTACGTGCTGGCCAAGGGCGGCCGCGGCGACCTCGCCCGCCTGCGCTGGTGGCACGACGTGCAGATGAAGAGCGAGGCCTCGCCGCTGGCCAAGGCCCAGGTCGGCGCGGGGCTGGCGATGATGGGCGACAAGGCCCGGGCGCGCTCGTCCTTCCGCCAGGCGATCGCCGCGCTCGGCTATCGCGACGAGGCCGACTGGTATCAGAGCCCGCTGCGCGACATCGCCGCCGTGACGGCGCTGGCCTACGAGGCCGGCGAGACCGACCTGGCCCGCGGGCTGCAGAAGCGGCTGGAGAACGCGGTCAAGGATCCCGACAGCCTCAACACCCAGGAACAGGCCCGCCTGCTGCAGGCGGCGCACTGGATGCTGAAGGCGGCCGGAGCGATCCGCATCGACGCCCAGGGCGCCCAGCCGCTGACCGCGGTCGGCGGCGCCCCGCGCTGGGCGGTCGGCAAGCTGGCCGAGGCCCGTTTCGTCAACGCCGGCAAGGGCGCGCTGTGGCGCACGGTGACGGTGACCGGCACGCCGGTCGCCCCGCCGCCCGCCGAGGACAACGGCATCACCCTCTCCAAGCGGCTGGTCGGGTTCACCGGCGGGTCGGTCGATCCCTCGGCCCTGACCCAGGGCGAGCGGGTGATCGTGGTGGTCTCGGGCCGATCCGGCCAGAGCCGCTCGATGTCGCTGGTGGTCGACGACCCGCTGCCGGCCGGCTTCGAGATCGAGACCGTGCTGGGACCGGACGATGCGCAGAGCGGGCCGTTCAAGTTCCTTGGCGAGCTCTCCAGCGCCGACGTCCAGGAGGCCCGCGACGACCGCTATGTCGCGGCCATGGACCTGGCCGGCAAGGGCGCCTTCACCTTCGCCTATGTGGCGCGGGCGGTGACGCCGGGCGACTTCCTGCTGCCGGGGGCGCAGGCCAAGGACATGTATCGTCCGAGCCTGAACGCGCGCACCGGCGCCAGCCGCACGGTGATCGCGCCCGGGCCATGAGTGGAGGCGTCAGCGAGCCTTCTCCCCTTGCGGGAGAAGGTGGCGGGCGAAGCCCGTCGGATGAGGGGTTGTCCGGCCTGACCGGGGCATGGCGGCGGTGGTTTGCGCGGATGGGTGAGCGCGCCCCCGCTGCCCGGGGCCACCTTCTCCCGCGAGGGGAGAAGGACAGGGTTCGCGCCCTCACACTCGGCCTGATCGCCCTGCTGGGCGTGGAGGTCGGGGTGTTCGCGCTGGACGCCGCCTTGCCGCCGGACATGGGGCGGGCGGAGCGGTCCTCGCCGGTGGCGCTGGACCGGCGCGGGGCGTGGCTGCGGGCGCTGCCGGTGGAGGACGGGCGCTGGCGGATCCGGGCCGACCTGACGCGGACGGACGACAGCTTCCAGAAGCGGCTGGTGCAGATTGAGGACGCGCGGTTCTGGATCCATCCCGGCGTCGACCCGTTGGCGGTGGCGCGGGCGGCGGGATCGGCGGCGGTGTCGGGCCGGGTCAGCTCGGGCGCCTCGACCCTGACCATGCAGACCGCGCGGCTGCTGGAGCCGCGGCCGCGGACGATCCCCGCCAAGCTGATCGAGATGGTGCGGGCGGTGCAGATCGAGGCGCGGCTCTCCAAGCGCGAGATCCTGGCGCTCTACCTGACGCTGGCCCCCTATGGCGGCAACCTGGAGGGCGTGCGGGCCGCCAGCCTATCCTACTTCGGCCATGAGCCCGAGACCCTCACCGACGGCGAGCAGGCGCTGCTGATCGCGCTGCCGCAGTCGCCCGAGGCGCGGCGGCCGGACCTGCGCCCCGAGAACGCGCGGGCGGCGCGGCGCGCGGTGCTGGACAAGATGATCCGCGCCCGGATCCTGAGCGAAACTGCGGCGGCCGAGGCCGAGGACGAGCCCCTGCCCGGCCGCAGCCCGTTCCCGGCCCTGGCCTGGCACGCCGCGGGCGAACTGGCCCGGGCCGCGCCGGCGAGCGAGGCCTCGGTGCTGACCACGCTCGACGCCGGTCTGCAGGCGCGGCTGGAGCCGCTGGCCGCACGGGTGGCGCAGAGCCAGGGCCCCGAGGCGACGGCGGCGATCCTGGTGGTCGAGATCAAGGGCCGGGCGGTGCGCGGGGCGGTCGGCTCCGGCGGGCTGGCGCGGCCGGGCGGCTGGATCGACATGACCCGGGCGGTGCGCTCGCCGGGCTCGGCGCTCAAACCCTTCATCTATGGCTTTGCGTTCGACGACGGGCTGGCCGCGCCCGACACCCAGATCGACGATGCGGCGCGCAGGTTCGGCGACTACCAGCCGGAGAACTTCGACCGCATCTTCCGCGGCAAGGTCACCGCGCGCGAGGCGCTGACCTATTCGCTGAACGTCCCGGCAGTGGAACTGCTGGACAAGGTCGGGCCCGCCGCGTTCGAGGCGCGGATCGACGGGGCCGGGGTGAACCTGGTGCGGCCCAAGGCGCAGACGCGCGAGGCGGGCCTGGCCATGGCGCTGGGCGGGGTCGGGATCACCGTGCGCGACCTGGCGGTGCTGTACGCCGCGCTCGGCGACGGCGGGGTCGCCAAGCCGCTGGCCTGGACGCAGGACGAGGCGGCGCGCCGCGAGCGCCAGGGCGGGCGGCGGTTGATGCGCGAGGAGGCGGCCGAACAGGTGCTGGCCATCCTGCGCGAGACCCCGCCCCCGGCCGGGGCGACGGCGGCGGCGCTGACCAAGGGCCGGCCGGTGATGGCGTTCAAGACCGGCACCTCCTACGGCTTTCGCGACGCGGTGGCGGCCGGCGTGGTGGGCCCGTACGTGGTGGTGGTGTGGACCGGCCGCGCCGACGGCGGGGCGCGCGGCGGGCTGACCGGGCGCGACGCGGCGCTGCCGCTGCTGTTCGACGCCGCCGACCTGATCGACGCCCCGGCCAGCGCGCCGCGGCCGATCGCGCCGCGCGGCGCGCCGTCGGCGCTGACCCGGCTGGAGCAGCGCGAACAGGGCCCGCGGCTGATCTTCCCGCCGAACGGTTCGACGGTGCAGGTCGATGCGTTCGGGCCGTCCTCGCGCGGCCTCGTGCTGGCCGCCGGCGGCGAAGGGCTGTCCTGGTACGTGGCCGGCGAGCCGCTGGCCGCCGATCCCGTCAGTGGACGGACGATATGGCGCCCGAAGGGACCGGGGTTCTACCGGCTGACGGTCGTCGACGACCAGGGCCGCAAGGCCAGCGCCCGGGTGCGGGTGAAGTGACCCGCTTCCTTCTCCCACAAGGGGAGAAGGATGACGTGTCGCGCTGATCCTGCGAAGCTCGGGCATGGCCGAAGCTAAGCTAAAGCAGGCTCGACGGATGCGGCGGACGCCGAGCGTCGCCGAGCGCGTGCTCTGGAAGCTGCTCCGTGGCCGGCAGCTGGAAGGCTGCAAGTTCCGCCGGCAGGTTCCGGTCGGTCCCTACATCGCCGACTTCGTGTGCTTCGAGCATCGGCTCATCGTCGAGGCCGACAGCGCGCTGCACGACCAGGCGAGGGATGCGCGGCGAGACGCGTGGCTGAACGCCGAAGGCTTCCGCGTCCTGCGCTTCGCCAACAGCGAGATCATCACGCGACCGGAGAACGTGCTGATGGCGATCCTCGACGCCATTCCGCGTTCCGAGCCGACAGACGCCCTACGGCCGCTGCGCTGAGCCTACTGTCCCTCGTCGCGGGCCTTGTCGAGGTCTCCGGGGCCGCTGATGGTGCAGTTCTGGTCGGTGACCAGGCCGTTGGCGATCGAGTAGACCCAGCCATGGACGCTGAGGCTCTGGCCGCGGGCCCAGGCGTCCTGAACGAACACGTCGGAGGCGACGTTGCGGACCTGGCGCATGACGTTGAGCTCGATCAGGCGGTCGATGCGCTCGTGGTCGTGCAGGGTTTCGAGCTCGTCGCGGTGCTCGGCGTAGACCTCGCGGATCGGGTGTAGCCAGTGGTCGACCAGACCGCGGCGCTTGCCGTCGACCGCCGCGGCGACGCCCCCGCAGCCGTAGTGGCCGACGACCATGATGTGCTTCACCTTCAGCACGTCGACCGCGAACTGCAGCACCGACAGGTAATTGGCGTCCTGCGGCGGGGCGAGGTTGGCGACGTTGCGGTGCACGAACAGCTCGCCCGGATCGAGATTGACGATCTCGTTGGCCGGGACGCGGCTGTCGGAGCAGCCGATCCAGAGATATTCGGGGCTCTGCTGGGCGACCAGGCGTTCGAAGAAGCCGGGGTCGACGGAGAGCTTTCCAGCCGCCCAGCGGCGGTTGTTTTCCTTCAGGTCTTCAAGCATGCACGGCGTCCGGTTGGCGGTCGGGATGGGCGGCGGCGAAGGCCGGGTGCTCGCCCGCATGGGCGGCGGCCGCGGCGATGGCCGGGAACGGGGTGAGGTCCACCTTGTAGCGCTGGGCCGAGTAGACCTGGGGCACGAGGCAGCAGTCGGCGAGGGTCGGCGCGTCGCCGAACGCGAAGCCCTTGCCGTGGCGGGCGACCATTGGCTCAAGCGCCGAGAAGCCGTCGACGATCCAGCGCTGGCTCCATTCGAGGCGGCCGGCTTCGTCGACGCCGAACTGCTCGAGCGCCTTCTGGATGCGCATGTTGTTCAGCGGATGGATGTCGCAGGCGACGATGGCGGCCATGGCCCGAACCGTGGCGCGGTCGAACGCGTCCGTCGGCAGTAGGGCCGGCTGCGGGTGCGTCTCCTCGAGCCATTCGAGGATGGCCAGCGACTGAACCAGGACGTGCCCGTCCGTTTCCAGCGCCGGGGTCAGATGCTGGCGATTGCGCTTGGTCACGTAGTCGGCGGCGTGCTGCTCGCCCTTCAGCAGGTTCACCCCGACATAGCCGTAGTCGAGGCCCTTGAGGTTGAGACCGATGCGGACGCGGTACGGCGCAGTGGCGCGCCAGTAGGAATGCAGGGTGAGGCTCATGCTGACACCGTAAAGTGGAGTTGGCCGACGCCCTCGACCTCGCCCTCGACGAGGTCGCCGGGGACGATCGGGCCGACGCCCTCCGGGGTGCCGGTGAAGATCAGGTCGCCGGGCGCCAGGGTCCAGAGCTTGGAGGCCTCTGCGATCACCTCGGCCACGCTCCAGATCATGTCGGCGACCTGGCCCTCCTGGCGCAGCTGGCCGTTGACGGAAAGCGCGATGCGGCCCTGCGGCGGGGCGCCGTCCCGCTTGGAGATCGCCGAGATCGGGGCCGAGGCGTCGAAGCCCTTGGCCGCGTCCCAGGGATGACCCTTTTCCTTGGCGGCGTTCTGCAGGTCGCGGCGGGTGAGGTCGACGCCGACCGCGTAGCCGAAGACGAGGTCGAGGGCCTGCTCGACCGGCACGTCGGCCCCGCCGCCCTTCAAAGCAACGACCAGCTCGATCTCGTGATGCAGGTCGGCGGTGCGCGGCGGATAGCGGACCGCTCCGCCCGGCGGGACGATCGCGTCGGCCGGCTTGGCGAAGAAGAACGGGGGATCGCGATCGTCGCCGCCCATTTCGCGGCGGTGAGCGGCGTAGTTACGGCCCACGCAGAGGATGCGCCGGACCGGGAAGACCGCCGTCTCGCCCTCCACGGGCACGGAGGCGGGAGCGGGGGGCGGCAGGACATACGCTGTCATGGCGCCGCCTTACGCCTGGGAAAGGGCGATGTGAACCCTGCCGTAGTGGGAACATGGGAGGTTTTTGCGGGAGGCGAGCGCTTATGACGCCAACCGTGTGTCATCCCGGTTTCGACCAAAGGCCGAAGACCGGGACCCATTCGCGCTGCGGGCGCAGCGCGACACCTGACAGATCAGGTGTTCATGGGTCCCGGACAGGCGCTGAGCGCCTTCCGGGATGCACCATGTTTTTGCCCGCCTACTTCACCGCGTCGCGGATGGCGCGGGCCTTGTCGAGGTGCTGCTGCACCGCCGGGGCGGTGGCGGCGGCGAACGCCTTGATGGCCGGGACGTCGCCGTCCTGGGCGTAGCGCTGCAGGACGTCCAGCGCCGCCTGGTGGGCGTCGACCTGGTTGTCCATATAGGCCTTGTCGAAGTTGTCGGCCTTGCCGAGGTCGGTCAGCTTGTCCTGCAGGTCCTTCGGCAGGACGGTCGGCAGGGCCAAGGCGGTCTGGCCGGAGTCGGCGATCGCCTTCTTGAGGCCCTCGGTGGTCTTGGTGTGGGCCGTGACCATTTCGGCGGCGAACTTCTTCACTTCGGGGCTCTTGGCCTTTGTCGCCGCGAGCTTGGCGGCCTCGACCTCGAACATGTCGCTGGCGGCGGCCTTGGCGACGAAGTCGGGGGCGGCGGCCTCGTTCGACGGGGTGATCACGGTCGCGGCCGGGTTGGCGTCGGGCGTCGCAGCCTGTTCGGCCGGGGTCGCCGAACCCTTGGTGTCGGTCTTCTGCCCACAAGCGGCCAGCGAAATGGCAGCGATAGCCGCGCCCGCGATCAGCAGGTGACGGGTCATCAAACCCTCCTCAAGATTGACTAAGATGATCGGCGCGGGTCCAACGGACGGCGCACGGGTCAAGAACTCACAGACGCGTGATCCGTTCCGGGGAGGGAGCAAACGTGACCGACGCCGCCGCCAACATGGGCCCGCTGCAAGGGCTGAAGGTCGTCGAGATGGGGACCCTGATCGCTGGGCCGTTCTGCGGCCAGATCCTCGGCGATTTCGGCGCCGACGTGGTCAAGATCGAGGACCCGAAGACCGGCGACCCGATGCGCCAGTGGGGCCGGAGCCTGCCCAAGGGGCTGTCGCCCTGGTGGCCGGTAATCGGGCGCAACAAGCGTTCGGTGGGGCTGGACCTGCGCACGCCCGAGGGACGCGACGTCGCGCTCAAGCTGATCGACCAGGCCGACGTGCTGATCGAGAACTTCCGGCCCGGCACGCTGGAGAAGTGGGGCATGGGCTATGAGGCGCTGGCGGCGCGCAATCCGCGGCTGATCGTGGCGCGCGTCTCGGGCTTCGGCCAGACCGGGCCCTACGCCAAGCGCGCCGGATACGGCCTGATCGGCGAGGCGATGGGCGGCCTGCGCCACGTCACCGGCGAACCGGACCGGCCGCCGGCGCGGGCCGGCATCTCGATCGGCGACAGCCTGACCGCCATGCATGCGGTGATGGGGATCACCATGGCCCTGCACGCGCGCGAGCGCACCGGCCGCGGCCAGATGATCGACGCGGCGCTGTACGAAAGCGTGCTGGCGGTGATGGAGAACCTGGTCACCGAATACGACCTGACCGGCTATGTGCGCGAGCGCTCGGGCTCGATCCTGCCCGGCATCGCGCCGTCGAACGTCTATCCGTGCGCGGAAGGCGAGATGATCCTGATCGGCGGCAACGGCGACACGGTGTTCGCCCGGCTGGCCGAGGCGATGGGCCGGGCGGACCTGGCTTCCGACCCGAAGTTCGTCAGCCACGCGGCGCGCGGCGTGAACCAGAAGGAGCTGGACGAGATCATCGCCGCCTGGACCGCGACCTGGAAGCTGCCCGACCTAATCGCGCACCTGGAGGAAAGCGGCATTCCGTGCGGCCGGGTGTTCCGCGCCCCGGACATGCTGGAGAACGAGCAGTATCAGGCCCGCGAGGCGATCGTGGAGCTGCCGCACCCGGTGTTCGGCAAGGTGAAGATGCAGAACGCCTTCCCGAAACTGTCGGAGACTCCCGGCGCCGTGCGCTGGCCAGGGCCGGACCTCGGTCAGCACACCGACGAGGTGCTGGCGGAAGTGGGGCTGAGCGCCGAGGACGTGGCGGGGCTGCGCGCGAAGGGCGTGGTCTAGGAGTCGCGGATCGACAGCCCGGCCTGGCGCCCTGTGCAGGCGCTGACCAGTCTGGCGAGGCCCGACGGCGCCGCCCCGGCCATCGGCGGCGCGACCATGGGCTACGCCGCCTTCCTCTTATGAGATCGCCGCGATCGCCTAGCGGCCGCTAGGCGGCGAAAAAGCCAAGTTCGCCGCTGATGCGGACTTGGCAGGGGCGGCCCTTATCCTGCACCTCACGCGCCCGCCTGTTGGCGGCGGCCTTGGCGATGTCTTTGTCGGACGAGTGCCCGAAGGTGTCCCCGTCCAACTCGACGGCCCAAACGCCGTCACGAAATGCGACCGTCAAAACGGCCCGTTCCAAACCTTTTTGCATGGGCAAGCCATAGCACACCTGCCGCCTCGCGTCGAATTTTCCATATATTTCTTGCCGCCTGCAAAATTTTCCCGCAGGTTGTGCTGGTCAAATGTCGTTTTGGCTCGCTGCCGTGACGCTAGTTCTACTTGAGAGATCAGCTTCACAATTGCCTCCGGACCTCTCCGAAAATTTGATCGCGCGACCCGCTCTGGGCGCGAGAACTCATGTCCGGAAAGGGACAACAATGACTATTGGTGTGGTTAAGTGGTTCAATGCCCAAAAGGGTTTCGGCTTCATCCAGCCTGACGATGGCGGCACGGACGTGTTCGTGCACATTTCGGCGGTGGAGCGGGCTGGCATGGCCACCCTGCACGAGGGCCAGAAGCTGAGCTTCGAGCTGGAGCGCGACCAGCGCAGCGGCAAGAATTCGGCCGGCCAGCTGCAAGCGGTCTGATCAGATCCTGATCGACGGATGAACGGCCCGGCGCAACGCGCCGGGCCGTTTTTCTTTGTCTCAGGCCGCGACGCCGAACAGGGCGCCGACCCCGGCGGTGACGGCCATGGCCATCGCTCCCCAGAAGGTGACGCGCAGCACCGGCTTCAGCATCGGCGCCTGGCCTGCGCGGGCGCCGATCGCACCCAGCACAGCGAGGTAGACCAGCGAGGCGCCCGAGACCGCCGGCACTACGACCGGCAATGGCGCAAGCGCGGCCACCAGCAGCGGCAGGCCAGCCCCGACGGAAAAGGTCAGGGCCGAGGTGAAAGCCGCCTGGATCGGCTTGGCGGCGGTGGTCTCGTTGATGCCGAGCTCGTCGCGGGCGTGGGCGCCGAGGGCGTCCTTGGCCATCAACTGCTCGGCCACCTGGCGCGCGAGTTCTGGCGTGAGGCCGCGCCCCACGTAGATCGCCGTCAATTCTTCGCGCTCGAACTCCGGCTGGGTCGCCAGCTCGGCCCGCTCGCGCGAGAGCTCGGCGGTTTCAGTGTCGAGCTGGGAGCTGACCGAGACGTATTCGCCAGCAGCCATGGACATCGCGCCGGCGACCAGGGCGGCGACCCCCGCGACCAAAATGTCTGAGCGCCCTTGGGCCGCGGCGGCCACGCCGACGATCAGCGAGGCGGTCGAGACGATGCCGTCGTTAGCGCCCAGGACCGCGGCCCGCAGCCAGCCAATACGCTCGACGAAGTGGATTTCCTGATGCTTTGGATTCATCGACGCCCCCGGCTCGCGCCGCCGATCATGCGCGGCGCACCCAGAGCATACGCTGCAACGTGCGGTCGCGGTCGTAAACCAGATGTTTTACGGCCCCGGCGACATGCAGGCCGATGAGCGGCCAGAACAGCTTGGTGGCTGCGCCGTGCACCTCCTCGCAGGCCTCATGCAGCCAGTCTACGCGAGCGGCGAACGGGCTGGGGATCGCAAGCACGTCGAAGACCTGCAACGGCTGCCCGGTCGACCAGACGGCCAGCGGGCCGGTCACGATCAACACCGCGATCATCAGCAGGAAAAGGCCCTGCACCGCGCGGGCGGCGATGCGCAGGACACGGTTCTGTTCGATCGGCCGGGGCGACGGCTGAGACGCGCTCCAGAACAGCCGGGCGGCGAGAAAGGCGATCAGCAGCATCGCGACCGAGACGTGCAGATCGCGCGCGAGGATCTTCTGGGCGCGGTCGGGGGCGTCTTCCATCCGCTCGCCGAGGAAATAAAGGGCGGTGACGCCGACCGCACTGATCCAGTGCAGGGCTATAGCGATCCAGCCGTAGGCGGCGCGTGTGTTGGTGAGCGACATGGGACTCCTTGCCTCTCCGAACGCTAGCGGCGAGGCTGGCGCCCGCATTGATAGAACTCAAAGGCGGCAGCGACTGCCGCAGGACCCAGCACGCCATGCCCTTCGCCACCGTGAACGGACTTCAGCTTTACTTCGAGCGCGCGGGAGCCGGCGCGCCGCTGCTGTTCATCTCCGGCACCGGCGGCGACCTGCGGGTCAAGCCGAACCAGTTCGACGGGCCGTTCCCCAAAGCGTTCGACATGATCAGCTACGATCAGCGCGGGCTGGGCCGGTCGGACAAGCCGGACGAGCGCTACAGCATGGCGGACTATGCCGACGACGCCGCGGCGCTGATGGAGAGCCAGGGATGGGCGAGCGCCCATGTCATCGGGGTCTCGTTCGGCGGCATGGTCGCCCAGGAGCTGGCCCTGCGCCACCCAGGCCGGATCCGCCGGCTGGTGCTCGCCTGCACCTCGCCGGGCGGCGCGGGCGGCGCGTCCTTCGCGTTCCACGAGATCGAGCATCTGAAGGGCGAGGAACGGGCCAGATACCTGACGCCGATCTCGGACACCCGCCGCGACGACGCGTGGGCCGCCGCCAACCCGGAACTCTACGCCCAGATCATCGCCATGACCGCCGCCGATCCCTATGCCGACGAACCCGGCCGAGCGCAGGGCGCCCATCGGCAGCTGGAAGCGCGCGCGGACCACGACGCTTGGGAGCGGCTGGGCGAGATCGCCGCCCCGACCCTGGTGGCGGGCGGCCGCTTCGATGGCATCGCCCTGCCCGCAACGCTGGAGCGGCTGGCCGGCAAAATCCCGGGCGCGGAGCTGCGATTCTACGACGGCGGCCACATGTTCATGATCCAGGACCGGGCCGCGGTGCGCGACATGATCGCGTTCCTCAACGCCGCGGACTAGGCGCGCTTGCGCGGCGGCGATCGCACGGAATAGACACCGACGGTGTCACAGTTCCCGCTTACCGAACCCCGTCCCGAGTTCCTGTTCCTGGCGAGCGCGCCGGCCGGCGGCGAGATCCACATGGCCGTCGAGAGCGGATTCGGGCGGCCCCGGTTCATGGTCTACGGCACAGCCAGCTACCTCTCCTTCATGCCCGAACTGCGCCGGCGCGGGCGAGACCTGTGGCTGGACAACCAGGCCGTCGCTTTCCGATTGAGGCTGCCGCGGGTTCCCCTGGTCAACTACATGGCCGATCCGGATCTCTATGCCGCAGCCCTCGCCAAAGCCGAACTGATCGTCGAGCAATCCAGCCTGCCGGTGCTGAACCATCCCTCCGCGGTGCTGAACTCGCGGCGCGACCGCAGCGCCCGGCGGCTGGCGGCGATCCCCGGCGTGCGCACCCCGCGGACCGTGCGCCTCAGCGCGCCGACCCGGGCCGAACTGATCGTCGCGATCCTTGACGCCGGGCTGGGCTTTCCGCTGTTGCTGCGCCCGGCCGGTCGCCACGGCGGCAAGGGTCTGATCCGGATCGACGGCCGCGCGGAGCTTGAGGCCGCGCACATTCCGTTGGGCGTCGACGAGGCCGTGTACGCCAGCGAGTACGTCGATTTCGCCGACGCCGACGGCCTATATCGCAAGCTGCGGCTGTTCGTGGTCGGCGAACGGGTGTTCTGGCGCCACCTGATCGTCGGCGATCGCTGGCTGCTGCACTCGGGCGACCGCACTGCGAACACCGAGGCCGAAGAGCGCGCTTCGCTAGCGGACTTTCGGACTCTTACCTTGCCGCGCCTCAACCCGGCGCTCATGGCGATCCGGCGAGCGGTCGGGCTCGACCACTTCGGTCTGGACATCTCGCTTCGGCCGAACGGGGAGCTGCTGGTCTTCGAGGCCAACGCCTGCATGAACGCGCTCGACAACAGCACCATCGCGCCGCCGAACATGTGGGAGGCGCCGGTCGCTGCCGTGCGTGCGGCGCTGGCCGAGTTGCACGCCCGGCCCGAGCGCTGGCTGCACCCCGGCGCATGGTCGGCGCCGAAGCTCGCTCAGGCGGTCTAGGAGGCCAGCAACGCGCCGACGGCGGCCGCGACCTGGGTCACGTCGTACGGCTTGCGGATGATCGGGGCGTCGAAACCCATCGGCGCGCCGCTGTCCCCGTAGCCGGTGGCGAACACGAACGGCACCCCGCGCGCGGCCAGCGCCTCGGCCACCGGGGTGACCGCCAGGCCGTTGAGGTTTGCGTCGAGCACGGCCGCATCGATCTGGCCGGCCAGCAAGCTCATCGCCTCGGCCAGTTCGTAGGCGGGACCGACCACCTGGGCGCCGGCGTCCGAGAGACCGGTCTCCAGCTCGAGCGCCAGCAGGACGGCGTCCTCAACGATGAGCACGCGCTTGCCGCGCAGATCGACGGGTCCCTGGGCGGCGGGGGTCGCCTCGATCTTCCGCGGGGCCGGGGCCTCGGGCACGGTTTCGGGCCGCGAGACGACGGCGGCGGAACCGGCGCGCAGGCGCACGTTGACGCCGCCGCGGCGATATTCAAGCTCGACCTCGCCGTTGAGCTCGCGGCCAGTGACCTGGCCCAGCAGGGTCGACCCGAAGCCCTTGTGGGTCGGAACCACCACCGGCGGGCCGCCGGTCTCGGTCCAGAACAACTCGAAGCCGCCGTCGGCGACCTGGGCCCAGCGCACCTCGACGCGGCCGCTTTCCACCGACAGCGCCCCGTACTTCACGGCGTTGGTCGCCAGTTCGTGCAGCGCCAGCGACAGGGCGTTGGCCGCCCGCGGAGTCAGGAACAGTTCGGGCCCTTCCCAGCGGGTCTGGCCCGGCGCGATGCCGCCGAGCTCGGCCGCCGCCAGGTGGGCGATGGCCGCGCCGCGCCAGCGGGCGGCGGTCAGCAGCTCGTTGGCCGAGGCCATCGACTTCAGGCGGCCCGAGAAGGTCGAGAGGAAACTGTCGAGCGAAGTGGTGCGCTTGGCGGTCTGGACGGCGAGGGCCTGGACCGCGGCCAGCACGTTCTTCACCCGGTGGTCGAGCTCGGCCATCAGCGCGCGGCGACGGTCTTCCTCGGCCCGGCGGTCGCCGATGTCCTGGGCCACACCGACGGCACGGGTCGGCCGGCCCTCGTCGTCGCAGACCAGCAGACCGGAGCTGCGCATCCAGACCGTGCGGCCGTCGTCCTCGCGGATGCGGCGGTATTCGGCCTCGAAGCGGCCCTCGGCGCGCATCGAGTCTTCCATGAACTGGCGGGTGCGGTCGCGGTCGTCCGGGTGCACGCCGCGATAGAGGAACTCGCCCTTCTCGGCCGGCCATTCGCCGACCGGCAGGCCGCTGACCTCCGACATCCGTGGGCTGATCCGCACGACGTCCTCGATCATGTCCCACTCGTAGTCGCCCAGGCGCGCAGATTCGAGCGCCAGTTCGAGGCGTTCTTGATCCAGATTGCGTCCGGCGGCGGTCTTCACCATGGCGCGACCATTAAGCGGGGTTCGGGTCCGAGCGACAGGAACCAACGGTTGTATGCCCTGAATTGCCTGCGGAGTCTTTCAGTCAATTTTCGGAACCCCCTATTGCCTTTGACGTTGTGGCAAGGCTTCCATGCCATCCCTGCGTTACCTGCTGAATACTTGGAGAATCTGACATGGCCACCAACGCCGTCGACCACGCGAAAGACGAAGCCAAGGCCGCGGCCCAATCGATGGCCGAATCCGCCTCCAAGCTGTCGGCCGAAGCGCAGCGCAGCTTCGGCGAGGCCGCCAAGAAGTTTGAGAAGGTCGTCGCCGAGGGCCTGGAACAGATCCGCGCCCAAAGCCGCACCTACGCCGACAACGCCGGCGAGCACATCGACGACGCGCAACGCTATGTCGTCGAACGCGTCAAGGAGCGCCCGCTGGTGGCGACCGGCGCGGCGCTCGGCGTGGGCCTCCTGATCGGTCTTCTGCTCTCCAGCGGCCGCAAAAATTGATCCTCAAGCGAGCGCTCTATTACGTCGTCGCCGCCGTCGCGCTCGCCGCGACGGCGGTCGTTTGCGTAGTGTTCCTGGCGATGGCCCTGCATGCGGGTCTCAAGCCGATGGTCGGCGAAGCCTGGGCGGGGGTGCTGGTGGCCGCGGCCGCCGCGCTGCTCGCCGGCTTGATCGGGATGGTGCTGCTGATGATGGCCAACCCGCCCCGCCGCCATCACAAGCGCGATCAGGACAAGGATCTCAGCTCGCGCATGTTCGAGCTCGCCCAGGCCAAGCCCTGGGTGGCGCTGGGCATCGTCGGGGCGGTCGCCGCCGTGGCGCTGAAGAATCCGCGCACGACCGCCACCGTCGTTTCGGCGCTGATGGCCGGCCGCGCCTCCAAATCCTAGAGAACCAAACACCACAGTTCGGGTTAGTGTGGGATCGCGGGCGCACGCCTGCCATCCCTCCCCCCGTAGGAAATTTGCTATGTTTGAACTGCCGAACCTTCCGTACGCCCACAACGCTCTGGAGCCCGTGATCTCCGAGGCCACGATGCACCTGCACCACGGCAAGCATCACAAGCGCTACTTCGACGTCATGAACCAGATGCTCCAGGAAGCAGGCGCCAAGCCCGCCTCGCTGGAAGAGGTGGTGCGCGGCGCGGTCGGTCAGGCCAAGCTGTTCAACAACTCCGCCCAGGCGTGGAACCACACTTTCTTCTGGGAATGCATGAGCCCGCCCGGCCAGAAGGTCGCGGGCGACCTGGCCGCGGCCATCGACCGTGACTTCGGCGGCGTCGACCAGTTGAAGGCGCAGTTCGTGGCCAAGGGCGTCGGCCACTTCGGGTCTGGCTGGGTGTGGCTGGCGGCCAAGGGCGACGCCCTTAGCATCGTCGACACGCACGATGGCGTGAACTTGCTGACCGAAGCGGGCGTCGTGCCGCTGCTGGTCGCCGACCTGTGGGAGCATGCCTATTATCTGGACCACAAGAACGACCGCGAAGGCTTCCTGAAGGCCTGGTTCGACGCGCTGCCGAACTGGACGTTCGCTCAGGCCCAGTACGACGCCGCCCGCAAGGGCGAAGCCGGCTGGACTCATCCCGGTCCGGTCTAGATCCCGGAACGTCAGCCACAGCTGAGCGTTTACATATCCGGACACAATAACCGGAGAAACGACATGCTCGGCTGGGCTCTGACCTTCCTGGTAGTCGCCTTGATCGCTGGCGTACTCGGATTTACTTCGATCGCCGGCGCCGCAATGGGCGTCGCCAAGATTCTGTTCTTCGTGTTCTTGGTGCTGTTCGTGGTTTCCCTCGTCATGCACCTGGTTCGAGGGCGCGGCGCGCTTTAGAACCTAAGGACCGAAACGCCGAACGCCCGCCCCTAACCGGGGCGGGCGTTTTGCTTTCTGCGATCCACAGCCCAGGTGCGCAGCGGCTTGAAGCGTGAACCGCTCCAGCCTTGTGCGATGATGCGGATCTGGTCGGCTTCGGCCTCGATGAGGTTGAAGCTGGGGACCACGCCGCGCTCCCGGACCGACAGAGTGCCGGCCCCGACCGCATGGGCGCAACCGCCCCCGAACGGATAGGGCCAGACGAACGGGGCGTGGATGTGGCCGGACAGCACCAGGTCGACGCCGCCCTCGGCCAGGGCGCGGGCGGCCGCCTCGCCGCCCCAGACCTTGCCGGTCATCGGCCCGCCGATCATCTCGACCAGCGGATGGTGCACGACCGCCACCCTCAGCGCCTCGCCCGGGGCGGCCGCCAGCCACGCCAGGGCCTCGCGGCTCTGCGCGCGCGAGATCTGCCCCTTCGACCAGTTGGCGCGGGGTTGAACGCCCCGGGCGGTGTTGAGCCCGTAGACCGCCAGGCCGGCGCCGGCGAAGGTCTGCGCCTCAGCCGGACCGATGAGCCGCGAGAAGCGGCCGAAGGGGGCGAAGAACCGCTCCCACCAGGCGAGATAGGGCGCGTCGTGGTTGCCAGGGCAGACCAGTTGCGGTCCGGGCACAGAGGCCAGCCAAGCGGCCGCCGCCTCAAACTCGCCGACCGCGCCGAACTGGGTGAGGTCGCCCGAGACGATCGTGAGGTCGAAGCCGCCCTGCCGCAGAATCTCCGCCGCGCCCTCCACCGCCGCGACGTTCTCGCCGCCGAAATGGATGTCGGAGAGATGGGCCAGGCGGATCATCGCGCCTCCTCAGCCGGAGCCAGCAGCCGGGCGACCTGAGGCCGCCAGTCGACCGAGGCGCTGGAGCCCAGCCAGATCGGCTCGCCGTCGAGGACGGCCGGCACCCGGCTCGCCGCCCACACCCGGGCGCGATGGCAGGGTCCGGCGCTGACCGCCGGATCGTTGCGCCAGTCGTCGACCAGGGCCTTGAAGCCGATCCGCGCCGCCTCGCCGACGCTCTGCGGATCGATGACCGCCGCCTCCAGGCTCTGAGCTTCATTGTCCAGGGCGGTGGACGCCAGCGGGCAGAGGAAGGCCAAGGCCTCGGCCTTGCCCCGCGGGCCGTCGTCGAGGGCGTAGCGCAGCCGACCGGAGAAGGCGCGCCGCCAGGCCCGCCGCATGCGCGCAAAGGCCAGCCGCAGTTGGCCCTCGCGCACCGCTTCGCGCGCCGGGGCCCACAGGGCCGGCGCCCCGAGGATCGCGGCGACCAGGAAGCTGCGGCCCTCGATCAGTCCGCCGCCGATGTCGCGCTCCAGCGCGCCGGTCAGCGCTTCGCGCCACGGGACCGCGCCATAGACGGCATGCGGCAGCATGTTCATGGTCCCGCCCGGCAGAGGCGCGATCAGCGGCCCTGTCGGTCCGGCCATGTCGGCGGCCGCGCGGGCGGTGCCGTCGCCGGCCAGGATGACCACCAGATCGGGCGCCGTATCGACCGCTGAGCGCAGCCGCCGCTCGATCTCGCCGCCGTCGGCGACCTGGACGTTGGCATGGGCGCCGTACGCGGACAGCAGGGCGCGCATGTCTTCCGCGTCCTGCGCGCTCGCGCCGCCGGATGAGATGTTCACCACCGCCTCGATGCGGGAAATCTTGGGTGCTTGAGCCATTTGTCCTCTGCCAGCGCCCGTGGGAGCAGCCCCCTAACGGCGGCGGTTGGTCGCGGTTCCGTCCGGAACTCTGCCGTAAGGCGCGCGTTGGGGTCGGCGGGATAAGTAAGGAGAGCCCTATGCTCAAGGCCAAATCTCTCATGCCGTTCGCGGCGCTGGCCGGCGCCGCACTGTTGGCGAGCGCTTGCACGACCACTGGCAACGTCGAACGCAATGCCGCGGGCGGCGCCGCGCTGGGCGCGCTGGCGGGCGCGGTGATCGGTAACAATGTCGGCAGCGGCGACGCCGGGACCGGCGCGGCCATCGGCGCGGCCCTGGGCGGCGGCGCGGGCGCGGTCCGCGGTTGCCGTCAGGACGGCGGATGCGGCGCTCAGACCCAGAACCGCCGCCAGTACTACGACGAGCGCGTGGGCCGGTATTACTACTACGACAACGGCTCGGGCCGTTATTACTGGGAAGACGGCAGCCCGCGTTGATCGCGCGAGCGCAACCTAGACTAGCCTGCGGTGGGCGGTCAGCTATGCTGTCCGCCCATCGTCGTATGAGGGCTGCAGGAACATGGGGCTGGGAATGAAGACGTGGACGATCGCGGCGCTCAGCGCCGGACTGCTGGCTGGATGCGCCACCCTGCCGGCCGGCGGCGCACGGGCGAAGATCGAGACCCCCGCGGCCTGCGAGGACCTCACCGTCCAGATCTATTTCGAGCCCGAGAGCGCCGAGGTCACCGACGAGGGCCGCGCGGTGCTGTCGCAGGCGGCCAGTTCGGCCAAGGCCTGCAAAGTCGAGCGGGTGAAGGTGCTGGGCCTGGCCGACGCGGTCGGCGCGCCGGCCGCCAACCTGGAACTGTCCAAGCAGCGGGTAGCCTCGGTGACCAAGGCGCTGATCGCCAACGGTCTGCCGGCCGGCGAGTTCGATCTGGCCGCCGCCGGCCAGCAGGGCGCGGTCACCCAGGACGGCGAAGCCCGGCCGTTGCGCCGCCGCGCCGACGTAACTTTGCAGCTGACCAAGCCCTAAGATGCGCACAAAAGAAAAGGCGGGCTCTAGGCCCGCCTCTTGAGTGCGCATCATCGAGAAAAGGGGTGCGGAGGCGGCAGACCGGCATGTTCGCCGGTCTCAAGTCGGGGGGGGCGTCGCCGCCTCCGCAATCCATAAACCCACGTGCAGTAGGTTCGTTCCCGTAACGCGCGATTTTTTTCGAGGCGTTTAGCGCCGTCTATTTCGGTGCGACATTGACGGCCGGCATGGCGTTGAACTCCGCCTGGCTGAGCGGCGCCGAGAGTTCGCCGCCCTGCTGGCGCAGCGCGCCGAAGGAGAGACTGCGCGGGCCTGCGCCAGGGGGCGCCTTGGGACGCACCAGCACCTGAGCCGGGGTCCCGTTTTCGCGATAGGTCACACGCTCGACGACGCCGAGCACGACGCCGTTCTGGCCGCGCACGGTCATGCCTTCCAGCGCGGCGGGCGCCTGGGCCTGAGCGGCCCCGGCCAGGGAAAGCGCGGCGACCGCGCCGGCGATAAGCTTGGTGCTCTTCATTCCCCATAGATAAGACTCGGCGCGCAGTTGTCGAACCCCCGACGCCCGCAATTTCGCGTGCGGAACGTCCGCCCCCTGCAGGGCGTTAGCCTGAAGCGGGCAGGTTCGCCCGTCTGGTCAGGGGAGAGGGCCATGATCTACGAGCGGAACGGGCGCTTCGGCGCGGCTGGAACGACGGAGGATCACCATCATTCGCTGCGCCGCCGATGGTGGGCGCTGGCGGTCATCCTGTCGGTGGCGCTCGCAGGCGCCCTGCTTGGCCAGATGTCAGTGGATCGCGGAGATTCCGCGCGGCCGGCTCCGCCCGGACCACTCGACCGACTGACGTTTTAAACCCGGAGACGACCCAACATGGCCACGACCCGATACACTTCCCGCCCCGGACTCAACGCCACGCGTGCGCGTCAGGGACGCATGGGCGTGCACATGTTCTGGGTCCTGGCGGTGTCCACCGCCCTCGCCGCCCTTGCGCTGTTCGGCGCCTGGTCGTGGCGGGCCGGCGAACAGTCCGCGGCGCCGCCGAGCAAGGCCGGGGCGGTTCGCACCGCCCAATCCTTCGACCTCGGCGAACCCGCCCACGGCACCCTTCAGACTACGCCCACGGCGGAACAGCCCTCGGTCGCTCGCTAGAGCACCGAGCGCCCGCGGAAGGCGCGGACCACGAAGGTCGCGATCAGGAGCACCAGGAAGATTACGAACAGGATCTTTGCGATTCCCGCCGCCATGCCGGCCAGGCCGGAGAAACCGAGCACGCCGGCGACCACAGCCAGCACCGCGAACACCAAAGCCCATCCGAGCATGCGCATCTCCTGACAGCAAAACGCCGCGCCGGGATATCGGCGCGGCGTCTGGTGAACGCGAGGACGGGAAGCCCGTTCCTAGGCCGCCTTGCGGTTGTTCCGCGGATGGAAGAACAGCGCCTGGCCGATGGCCGCCTTCACGGTCTCCGGCTGGAACGGCTTGGTGATCAGGAACGTCGGTTCCGGCCGCTCACCCGTCAGCAGCCGCTCGGGAAAGGCGGTGATGAAGATCACCGGCACGTCATGTCGGGCCAGGATGTCCTTGACCGCATCGATGCCAGACGAGCCGTCGGCCAGCTGGATGTCGGCGAGCACGAGGCCCGGGGTCTTGCGATTGACGGCGTCGATCGCCTCGGAGCGGGTGGCGGCGATGTCGACCACGGTGTGGCCGATTTCGGTGACCAGCGCCTCGATGTCGGCGGCGATGACCGGCTCATCCTCGATGATCAGGACGTCGGTGGCGAGTTCGGCGTCGATCTCGGCCTGGGCGTCGGCGATCAGCAGCTCGACCTCGCCGAAATCGACGCCCAGGATCTGGGCCGCTTCGGAGGGCGTGAAGCCCTCGAGGGCGGTGAGCAGGAAAGCCTGGCGCGAGCGCGGGGCGATGCGCATCAGCCGCTGGCTGGCGTCGTCGCCGCTTTCATCGCCCCGAGCCTCGAGCTGAGCGCCGCTAGTGAGCCAGATGGCGTGGAAGACGTGATAGAGGGCCACGCGCGGGGTGAGGCTGGCCTCCAGCACCCGATCCCCTGCAGCCAGCGCTTCAAGCGCCACGCGAACATAGTGGTCGCCAGTCGTCTGGTCGCCAGTCAAGGCGCGGGCATAGCGGCGGACATACGGTAGATGCGGCGCCAACCTGGCAAGAAGACTCAAATCAAACTCCTCCCTCTCGAGTTCGATGCAGCCGCCCAGGATTGGTTCCCTGCGCAGGTCCATCATGTGCCCGAACGTAGGCGTTGGGAACCGGTTCCGTCAGAACAAGGTTTTCCTCTTCGTTATAATCTCTACAGATTGGAACCCTGGGTGGGGTGAGGCGTTGACGGGCGACCAAGACGAACCGAGGGGGCGGGCTCAGCGAAAGCCGGGCGCCGAGGCCATGATAGAACAGCGTGCCACAGAGGACCGTCGTCGAGCGCCTGCCGCTCTGGACGAAGCGCGTCTGCGCCAGCAGGCCATCGGGGTGCGCCTGCGTCAAATGTTCGACGAGGTCGTCAGCGAGCCAGTGCCCGACGAGTTTCTCGCCATTCTTCGCCAAGCGGACAAGAAGTCGGCGGAGAACGGTTGATGGCCGAGCAGAGCAAGGCCCGGCCGAACACCCCTCAGGCTGACGACGAAGCCTTCAAGCGCGAGTTGGTCAAACTGATCCCGCACCTGCGGGCCTTCGCGCGCACCCTGGCCGGCGATCCGGCCAGCGCCGACGATCTGGCGCAGGACGCCATGATGAAGGCCTGGGACGCGCGGGCCAGCTTCCAGATGGGCACCAACATGAAGGCCTGGACCTTCATGATCCTGCGCAACCAATTCTATTCCGAAAAGCGTCGCTCGTGGCGCCAGAGCCAGCTGGACCAGGAGGCCGCCGAGCGGACCCTGGTGGCGGTCGACGATCCGGAGGCGCCGGTGGCGCTCGACGAATTGCGGCTGTCGCTCGCCCAGCTGCCGGCCGAACAGCGTGAGGCGCTTATCCTGGTCGGCGCCGGCGGCTTCGCCTACGAGGAAGCAGCCGAGATCTGCGGCTGCGCGGTCGGCACGGTGAAGAGCCGCGTCAGCCGCGCGCGCAAGGCGCTGCACAGCATTCTCGAGGATGGGAGCTATGAACGGGATGGAAGCGCCGCCGGCGACGCCATGAGCGCCATCCTGGCGGACGCGGAGCGGTTGAGCACCGCTCGCTGATAGGGCGGAACCATGGACGGCACGCCCTGGGGCTCTCTTTCCACCATCCGGGTCCGCCTGACCGCGGCGCTGGCGGCCGCGCTGCTGCCTGTCTTGATCCTCGGCATCCTGCAATCGGCGATGTCGTTCCGGCGTGAAGGCGTGCAGCTGCGCGAGGACCTGGCCGCCGCATCCGAGCGCAGCGCCGCCACGGCTCGTGCGCGGATGGAGGCGGCCGACATCCTGCTGGAGACGCTTGCCCCCGGTTCGGTGGGCTTCAACTGCGCCCAGCGGTTAGCCGAAGTCACCCATCGCATCCCCGGCTACCACAACCTGATCCGCTTCGACCGCCGCGGCCGGGTGGCCTGCGCGGCCGGCGACGTGCCGGCCGACATGGCGCGCGCCACCCGCCCCTGGTTCCAGAGCCTGGCCAAGGGCGACAGCCTGGTGATCACCCGCGATCCAGGGGCCAACTATGCGAGCGTGCCGGCGCTGCTGGCCGCCGTCCCGGCGCACGATCCGCGTGTCGGCTTCGACGGCGCGCTGGTGGCGGTGATCTCGTTGGAAAGCCTGGCCCCGCGCACAGCCGACCGCTCGCTGCCGCAACAATCCGAAGTCGCCCTCGCCGACGGCGACGGCGCCTATATCAACGCCACCGACAAGGAGGCCTTCCCGGTGCTGCCGGCCGACTGGCGGGCCAAGGCGCTGAAGCAGGGCTCGATGGTCTGGTACGCCCGCGACATGCGCGGCGAGCGGCGGGTCTATTCAGCCGCCCCGCTGGTCGGCGACGAGCTGTTCGTGATCCTGTCGGCGCGCTCGGGCGGGTTGTTCTCGTGGGCGACGCTCAATCCGCTGACCAGCATCGTCTTCCCGATCCTGACCTTCATCCTTGCGCTGGTGGCCGTGTCGGTGGTCACCGAGCGGGTGGTGATCCGATGGATCGCCTATCTGCAGCGCATCGCCGCGCTGTATGCCCGCGGACGGCTGAGCGTGCGGCCTGTGCAGGCCGACCAGGCCCCGCCCGAGATCCGCGACCTGGCCGAGACCCTCGAGGACATGGCCGACGCCATCGTCGGGCGCGACGCCTCGCTGCGCGAGTCCCTGGCGCAGAAGGACGACCTGATGCGCGAGATCCACCACCGGGTGAAGAACAACCTGCAGGTCATCTCCTCGCTCCTCAACATGCAGCAGCGCGCCCTGACCGACCCGGCGGCGCGAGCGGCGATGTCGGACACCCGTCAGCGGATCACGGCCTTGGCGCTGATCTATCGCGCGCTCTATCAGGGCCCTGACCTGAAGCGGGTGGATCTGCGCACCTTCATGGAGGAGCTCACCGCCCAGTTGATCGCCGCCGACGGCGCCCATGGCGCAGGCGTCAAAACCGAGATCCATGTCGACGACCTGATCATCGACCCGGACCGGCTGGCGCCCTTGGCGCTGTTCGCCGTCGAGGCGGTCACCAACGCCCAGAAGCATGCCTTCGCCGGGCGCGGCGGCACGCTGCGGGTCAACTTCATCGTGCGCGGAGACGAGGCCGAGCTCGAGATCAGCGACGACGGCCAGGCGCCGGCCGACGCGCTGACCACTTCCGGCGTCGGACGCACCCTGATGACCGCCTTCGGCCGTCAGCTGCGCGGCCGCGCGGAGGTCGTGCGCAACGACAAGGGCGGGATCACCGCTCGGCTGATCTTCCCCACGCCGCTCGACGAACACGCCGGCCGGCGGGCCCCGGCGCGAGGGAACCAGGCTGCGGCTTGACCGTTAGCCTCGTGCGCAATTCAAGGGGAGAACTCTCATGCGTAAGTTCGTTGTGCTCGCGGTTCTGGCCGCCAGTCTGGCCGTCACCGCCTGCAACACCGTGTCGGGCGCCGGCCAGGACGTTAAGGCTGCCGGACAGGCCGTCACCAACACCGCCGAAGACGCCAAGAAGTAAGGCCGACTGCATGTAACGGCGGGTCTTCCGCCGTTGTCATGACGAGGCGATTAGACCGTCACCGGGTCGCTTATGGCGCCGGGTGGCGGTTTTCGCATTTATGGCCCCGATCAGGCCGCGACGCGGTAGGCGGGGTTGCGTGCGTAGAGACCAGGCCGGCCAGCGACCGGCTCGAAGGCGTCAGACAGCCCCGCGGCGGATTCTTGGCCTCCGAGGAAAAGGTAGCCCTCGGGGCTCAGGGCGCGGGCCAGATTGATGAGCAGCCGCCCCTTCATCGGCTCGATCAAGGTCGAGAGCACGTAACGGCAGAAGATCACGTCGAAGCGGCCGGCCGTCGACAGGTCAGCCACCAGGTTGACCCGCCGCCAGCGGATCATCTGGCGCAGGCGCGGCGAGACGCGCCAGTTCTCGTCCGACTGTTCGAAATGGCGGACCAGCTGCCGGATCGGCAGGCCGCGTTGCACCTCGAACTGGGTGTAGAGGCCGCTCTGGGCCTTCTCCAGCTGCCGCTCGCCGATGTCGGTGCCGAACAGTTCGACCTTAAGCCCCGGCAGCCGGCCGCGCTCGTCCTCGACGATCATGGCCAGGGAATAGACTTCCTGTCCGGCCGCGCAGGCCGCCGACCAAATGCGCACGGGTTCGGCGCCGCGTTGGCGCGCCAGGGCAGGCAGCACTTCGTCGCGGAACAGGGCGAACGGCTCGCGGTCGCGGAAGAACGCGCTTTCGGACTGGACCATGGCCTCGACGATCGACCAGGCCAGCTTGTCCTCACGTCGCTCGCGCAGCATGGAGAGCATGTCGCCGACGCTGCCGAAGCCGTCCCGGCGGGCGACCGGGGCGAGCCGGCTCTCGATCAGATAGGCCTTCTCCGGATCGACCCGCACGCCCACGCGGGTCGCGCAGAGCTGAGACACCAGTTCGCGATCGCCTGGCGTCATGCCAGCCCGACCTCGGCGAACTTCGCCGTGATGATGTCGCCGTCGAACGGCTTCATGATGTATTCGTCGGCGCCGCTGTCGAGCGCCTCGCGGATGCGCTCGATGCTGTTCTCGACCGTGCAGAACACCACCGTCGGCTGATCGCCGCCCGGCTCCTGGCGCAGGATGCGCAGGAACTCGATGCCCGACATGGCGGGCATGTTCCAATCCAGAAGAACAGCGTCGGGCATGGCCGCGCGACACCAGGCGAGCGCCTCCAGCCCGTCGGCGGCCTCGGCGATCTCGAAGCCGATGTCCTCCAGGATTCGGCGCGCGACCTTGCGGATCACGCGGCTGTCATCGACGACGAGACAGGTCTTCAACGCGGGCGCCTCCCTGTGGCGTTTCTGCCGCTGCGTTGGTTAAGGAGCCGTATGGCGCAGGGCAGATTTCCGCCGCTTGCCCCGGGAAGCTGGGGAGCGTTTCAGAATTTGTCGATTGAGGCGCCACCCGCCCGGCCTAGGCTGGCGGCCTTACATACCCGATGCAAGAGGACCGCGATGATCGACCTCCATTACTGGCCGACCCCGAACGGCAAGAAGGTGACGATCCTCCTCGAGGAGCTCGGCCTGCCCTACAAGATCGTGCCGGTGCACATCGGCCGCGGCGACCAGTTCACCGACGGCTTCCTCCAGATATCGCCGAACAACCGCATGCCGGCGCTGGTCGACCACGAGCCGGCGGACGGCGGGGCGCCGCTCAGCGTGTTCGAGTCCGGCGCGATCATGATCTATCTGGCCGAGAAGACCGGCCGCTTTCTGCCGGCCGACGTGCGCGGCAAGTACGAGGTCATCCAGTGGGTGATCTGGCAGATGGCCAACCAGGGCCCGAAGTTCGGCGAGCGCGGACACTTCAGCCGCGTGGCCCCCGAGCATGGCGACCAGTCCTACGCTCAGCGACGCTTCAACGACGAGGTTCACCGCCTGTATGGCGTGCTGAACAACCGGCTCTACGACCGCCGCTACATCGCCGGCGACGAGTACTCGATCGCCGACATGATCTCGTTCCCCTGGACCGCCAGTTGGGAGCTGCAGGGGATCGACATGGGCGAGTTCAAGTACTTCAAGCGCTGGTTCGACGAGATCAGCGCCCGCCCGGCCGTGCAGCGCGGCATGGCCGTCGTCGCCGATCCCGGCGAGGACCCGAAGTCGATCACGCCGGAAGAGCAGGAGCGTCGGCGCGGCCTGCTGTACAACCAGCGCGCCCGGCCGGCCCCCGCCGTCTAGCCGCCCAGACGCGCGGACCAGTCCTCGACACGGCGCGTCTCCAGCCGGCGCCGCGCGTACTTGCGCCAGCCCTCGGGAAGGTGATCGAGGGCGGCCATGGCTGCCAATTCCTCGCGATTCAGAGTGTCGATATAGAGCGTCCGCCAGAGCCGGTGGATGGTCCAGTCGGGCGAGCGGCGGTCCTGAAGTTCGAAGCTGTCGCCGGGAGCGACGAGGCCCGGTTCGAGCACCCGGTAGTACCAGCCGGTGCGGCCGGTGGCCTGGACCCGCTGGGCCATGTCGGGGATGTCGAGGCGAAGGTTGAGCTTCCAGCAGGGCTGGCGGCCCTGGGAGACCTCGATCAGCGCCGAGCCCAGGCGGAAGACGTCGCCGATCGCGACGGCGCGCTCGTCCAGGCCACGGGTCGAAAGGTTTTCGCCGAAGCCGCCGGGCGCGGCCAGCGCCGGACGCTCGCCGACCTCGGCGCGCCATGTCGCGTAGTGGTCGAAGGGATAGTGATGGACCGCCTTGTCGGGTCCGCCGTGGACGCGGGCGTCGGCTTGGGCGTCGCCCTCGAAGCCGGTCGTGGTCAGGCGCGAAGGGCCGGCGACCGGCGCCTTGGCGATGCCGCTCAGCGTCGTCCCTAGCGGGGCGACCTGGCCGACGAGCAGGTGATCGAGGCGAAGCATGCGCCTGCGATTAGGCGCAGAAAGGTCTGACCGGAAGGTCCGCTGGGGAACCTCCGGCCAGACCAGTTTCCTAGATCAGCGCCGCCGGCTGGACGTCCAGTTCCTTGAGCAGCGGCTCGGCGTAATCGACCCGGCCGGTGACAGTCTGCGGATCGCCCGAAGCCAGCCGGTAGACCGCCTCGGCGATGTACTCGATCGGCTGCACGCGGCTCTTGGTGGCTTCGTTGATCAGGCCGTGGACCGCCACGCCGGGGGTGTCGACGAGGCCCGGCGAGACCACGTTGACCGCGATGTTGTCAGCATAGACCTCGGAGGCCAGGCCGGTCGAGAACCGCTCCAGCGCCGCCTTGCATATGCCGTAGACGGTGCCGCCGCGGCCGGGGCCGTAGGGCTGCTTGGGATGGATGCCGGCCGGCGAGGAGATGTTGACGATCCAGCCGGCGCCCTTGTCGCGCATGCCGGGGATGACCAGCTGCGAGAGGTGGAACGGCGCGTAGACCTGCACCTCCATCATCAGCTTGAAGCGCTTCTCCGGGAACTCCTCGACCGGGATGAAATAGGTGATGGCGGCGTTGTTGATCAGGATGTCGACCGGGCCGTAGAGGGCGGTCGCTTCCTCGACCAGGCGCTCGCGCTCGGAGGCCTGAGCCAGGTCGGCCTTGATAAAGGCCGCCTCGCCGCCGGCCTTGCCGATGCGCTCGACGGTGTCCTGCAAGGTGCCGGGCAGCCGGCTCTCGCCGCTCTCGGCGGTGCGTGCCGAGGCGACGACCTTGGCGCCCTCCTGGGCCAGGCGGGCGCAGATCGCCTCGCCGATGCCGCGGCTGGCGCCGGTGACCAGGGCGACGCGGCCCTTCAGCGTCCCGTTTGGATTGACGGTGACCATTCTCGAAATCTCCCTAATGAAATGTCTTTGTTTTTATTTGGGGACGAGGCCGCTCGCGGCCTCGCCTAGGTAACGCCCTCCGCCGTCTGGAGAGCGGGCTTGCCCACCGTGGCGGGCCAGGCGTCGACCGTGACGCGGCGCATATGCCGCCGCTGCCCCGGATAATCGTTGAGCGCGAAGTGCCAGACCGAGCGGTTGTCCCAGAAGGCCACCGACCCGGCGCTCCAGGCGAAGCGGCAGGTGAAGGCCTCGTAGCGGGAATGCTCGAACAGGAAATCGAGCAGCGGCTTGCTCTCGCGCTTGCTCCAGCCGTCGATCCGCATCGTGAAGGCCGGATTGACGTAGAGCGCCTTGCGGCCGGTCTCGGGGTGCACCTTGACCACCGGATGGATGAACTCGCCGACCGCCCCCTCGGCCTCGACGACCTTCATCGAGGCGCGCTTCTGGGCCGAATGGCCTTGCGAGGAGTATTCGCGGCCCGCCGAGTGGACGGCGTTCAGGCTCTCCAGCGTCGCTTTCAGGCCGGGCGACAGCGCCTCGTAGGCGGCGGCCTGGCTGGCGAACAGGGTGTCGCCGCCCCACTCCGGGATTTCGACCGCATAGAGGATCGAACCGATGGAGGGGTTCTCCAGGAAGCTCATGTCAGAGTGCCAGCCGCCGCCGAAGTTCACCTTGTCGCCCGGCTCCTTGACGATCTCCATGACCTCGGGATGGCCGGGCATGCCAGCGACATAGGGATGGATATTCAGCGGCCCGAAGCGGCGGCCGAAGGCGAGCTGCGCCTCCGGCGTCAGGGCCTGGTCGCGGAAGAACACCACCTGATGGTGGACGAAGGCCGCACGGATCTCCTCGATCACCGCGTCGGGCAGGTCGGCGGACAGGTCGACGCCGGAAATCTCGGCGCCGAGGGCGCCGGCCACCTTGCGGATCTTGAGGCCTGACATCGGACCATCTCCCTCTTGGCTCCCGCGATCAAACAACGCCTGGCCGCCGAGCGCGAGTCAGAAGGTCTCACTTCGGCTGCAGAAGATCCCACCGGTTGCCGTAGAGGTCCTCGAAGACCGCCACGGTGGCGTAGGCCTCGTCGCGCGGCGCCTCCAGGAACTTCACGCCGGCCGCGGTCATGCGCGCATGGTCGCCGGCGAAGTCGTCGGTGTGCAGGAAGAAGCCGACGCGGCCGCCGGTTTGGTCGCCGACCCGCGCGGCCTGGATCTCGCCCGCCGCCTTGGCCAACAGCAGGCCGCCCTGCGAGCCCGGCGGGGTCACGACGACCCAGCGCTTTCCGCCGCCCATGTCGTCGTCGCGGGTCAGCTTGAAGCCGAGCTGATCCACATAGAAGCCGATCGCCTCGTCGTAGTCGCGGACCACGAGGGCGGTGAGGGCGAGGCTTTGGGTCATATAACCTCCAATTGGACTCTAGACCCCGGCGCCACCGAAGCTAGAGTGCGGGCCGTTTTTAAAGGGGGGAGTATCCATGCGTAGAGTCTCGGCGCCCACCGCCGCTAAAATTCTCAGCGTCGCCATTGTTCTGAGTATGGGCGCGAGCGGCCAGGCCGGCGCCCAAGCCCAGCCGGCCACCGTCATCCATGCTGGCGCGCTGCTGGACAAGCCGGGCCAGGCGCCGCGCGGCGCCTCCACCCTGATCGTCCGCGGCGGCAAGATCGAAGCGGTGCGCGACGGCTTCGTCGAACCCGAGGCCGGGGCCAAGGTCGTCGACCTGCGCGACCAGTTCGTGCTGCCCGGCCTGATCGACAGCCACGTCCACATCTTCAGCGACGACGACAAGGTCAAGGGGCGCATGGAAGCGCCCAACCGCGACCTGGAAGACGATATGGTGATCGGCATCGACAACGCCCGCCGCACCCTGGAAGCCGGTTTCACCACCATCCGCGACGTCGGCAGCGACATCCGCAGCGTCACCGCCCTGCGCGACGGCATCAACAACGGCCTTCTGACCGGGCCGACCATTCTGGCCGCCGGTCGCCCGATCGCCGTCACCGGCGGCCATGGCGACGGCTCCAACAATCTCAACCGCGACCTGACCGAAGCCGCCCACCGCGAGGGCGACAACGTCTGCAACGGCGCAGAAGATTGCCGCCGCGCCGTGCGCGCCCAGATCAGCCAGGGCGCGGACGTGATCAAGTTCACCGCCACCGGCGGGGTGCTGTCGAACGTCGCCGGGGGCCTTGGCGCGCAGATGTTCGACGACGAGATGAAGGCGATCGTCGACACCGCCCACATGTTCGGCCGCAAGGTCGCCGCCCACGCGCATGGCACCGACGGCGTCGTCGGCGCGCTGAACGCCGGGGTCGACTCGATCGAGCATGGCACTTTCGGCAACGCCCAGACCGATGCGCTGTTCAAGAAGACCGGCGCCTACTTCGTGCCGACCATGCTGGCTCCGAAGACCGCCCTCGACCAGGCCCGCGCCGGCGCCCGCTCGAAGGCCTCGCTGGAAAAGGCCGAGATCGCGGCCAAGGCGGCGATGGACAACCACCGCCGGGCCATCGCCAACGGCGTGAAGATCGCCTTCGGCACCGACACCGGCGTCTCCGCCCACGGCGACAACGGCAAGGAGTTCGCCCTGATGGTCAGCGTCGGCATGACCCCGACCGAGGCGATCAAGGCCGCGACGGTCAACGCCGCCGACCTGCTGGGCCGCTCGTCCAGCATCGGCACCCTGGAAGCCGGCAAGGACGCGGACATCATCGCCGTGGCCAAGAGCCCGCTGTCGGACGTCACCCAGCTGGAACACCCGACCTTCGTCATGCACCGTGGCGCCGTGGCCAAGATCGGCGGCCAGCGCGCTCCGTTCCCGCCGAACTAGTCGAACCGCGCCCGCACGCGCGGGAGTTGTCAGCTCCCGAAGTTAGGCTAGGGTCCTCCCTAGCTTAGCTTCGGAGGGCACGATGGACTTGATGTTCCAACCGCTCCGCAAGTACGCGGATTTTACCGGCCGGGCGCGCCGGATGGAATTGTGGCTTTTCTGGCTGCTGCTGATCGGGATCCAGATCGTCTTCTCGATCCTGATCGGCTTGGTCGCCGGACCGACGGCGGGGGTGGCCGACCCGACCGATCCGTTCGCGGTCCTGAACGGGCCGGCCAAGGCGCTCTACGGCGTCTTCTTTCTGATGATGCTGGCGCTGCTGATCCCCAGCCTGGCTGGTATCCATTCGCCGGCTGCACGACACCAACCGCACCGGCTGGTGGCTGCTGCTTGGGCTTATCCCGTTCCTCGGCGCGCTGGTGCTGCTGATCTTCTACCTGCTGGACGGCACGCCTGGCCCCAACAAGTACGGCCCCGATCCGAAGGGTCGGGTCTCGGCCGCCGCGGCGTGACCGGCGATCCGGCGGGGCGCGAGCCTCGCCGGACACCCTGTCGGCGTCAGGCCGGCACCGTCGCCGCGAAGGTGACCTTTTCCTCGGCCACGTCAGCGAACACCCGCCCGCCGGCGTCGCCCATGAACAGGTGGACATAGTAGGCCTGGACCCAGTGGCCGTGCAGGCCGTCGCCCAGCGGCTCGCCGCGCAGGCCGGCCAGCACCTCGGGACGCAGGCGCGCGCGCGGACCGACCGCCTCGACCGCGATGGCGATGGTCGCTTCCTGGGCGACGGCACGCACCTTGGCCACGCCGCCGGTCGGCAACGCCGCGCCGGCCATCTGGGCCAGATTCATCAGCGCGCGGGCGGCCGGTTTGTTCACGGTCGGGGCCTCGACCTGCCACTCCAGCGTCGCGCGCATGTGGTTGAAGACGCCCTGGGCCAACTTTTCCAGTTCGCGCGGATCGAAGGTCTCGGCCGAGGCCGAAGCGCCGAACGCAACCCGGGTGAAGGCCAGCAGGTCGGCCAGCTTGCGCGCCGAACCCGAGATCAGGTTCATCGCGTCGTCCTTCATGTCCTGGGCGCTGGGATCGTCCAGCAGATCCAGGCCCGAGACGATGGCGCTCGCGGGGCTGATGAAGTCGTGACACATCCGCGCGGCCAGGTAGGCGGCCACCTCGGCGGTGCGCGGCGGAGCCTTGCCTTCCGGCACGGTTTCAGGGGTCGATTGGGGGGTGTCTACGCCGTCCATCATTACGCTCGCGAACTTGTCCTGATTTGGCGCTTTGGCAAACGCGCCGCTGCACTCTAGAGAACCGCCCATGGGCGGTCCTGATCCCTTCCTCGAGCCCGGCGTGCTGGTGATGCACCCGACCCGCGAGGACTGGGGCCTGGGCCAGGTGCAATCTGTCGCGGGACGCAAGGTGACGGTGAACTTCGAGCACGCAGGTAAACAGGTGATCGACAGCGCGGTGATCGCCCTGAGGTTCGTGAGCGACGACCCGCGAGGCGCCCGATGAGCGGCGCACGCGACGTCGGCGAAGTGCTGGCCGAGATCTGCGAGGAAGCCGCGGCGCTGATCCTGCCGCTCTGGAAGTCGGAACTGACGGTCTATTCCAAGGCCGACGAAAGCCCGGTGACCGAAGCCGACCGGCGCGGCGAGGCGCTGATCCTGGAGCGGCTGTCGGCCGCTTTTCCCGATATTCCGGTAATTTCGGAGGAGGACGCCAGCGAGTTCGGCACTCCCGACGCGATCGGGCCGCGCTTCTTCCTGGTCGATCCGGTCGACGGCACCAAGGCGTTCGTGCGGGGCGATCCGAACTTCACCGTCAATATCGGCCTGATCGAAGACGGCCGCCCGGTGGCCGGGGCGGTCAACGCCCCCGCCACCGGCGAGACCTGGTTCACCTTGGGCGGCGCGGCGATGAAGCGTACGACTGGCGCGGCGGCGCAGCCCGTACGCACACGCCCGTGGCCGCAGGGCGCGGCGGTGGCGCTGATCAGCCACACCATGAAGGACGAGACCGCGCAGAAGCTGGCCGAGCAGTACGGATTCGACCTGCGCGAGCCGATGGATTCGTCGATCAAGTTCTGCCGTATCGCCGAAGGATCGGCCGACATCTATCCCCGCCACGGGCCGACCATGGAGTGGGACATCGCCGCGGGCCATGCGGTGCTGGCGGCGGCTGGGGGGCAGGTGAAGACCCCGGAGGGGCAGGACGTGGCCTACGGCAAGGCCGAGGCCGGCTTCCGCAACGGCTGGTTCGTCGCCAAGGGCTAGCCGGCCGAAGCGCCCGCGACCGTGGCCATCATCGGGGCCTGCGGGTCCGCGCCCAGGCCGGGCGCGCCCGCGCCGATCGCGACGTAGCCGGCGAAACCGACTGCAAACGCGGTTGCGGCGATCCAGGCGAACGGGCGGACGATCTGGTAGGCGCTGACTTCGGTCACTGGATGTTCCTGTCGAGGCTGACGACAGTGGAACAGCCGAACCGGCGGCCGGTTGCGAGCTCCGCGCGACAAAGTTCGGCGAACCGGCGACCAAGCTGCTCAAGGTCCCGCCGATGCGGCCTGGACGACACACCAGCGTCATTTTGCGAATAATTCGCATTGCCAGGTGACCCAGCTGTAATTAATAGCGCTTCGCAGTTTCATTCGCATACGGCCGAGGGGCATTCGGTGATCAATCGACGGACAAACGGCGTTCGCGCCTATGCGCGCAAGGCGCTCACTCCCGCTGCGGTCGCCGGCGTCGCGGGCCTGGCGCTGGTTCCGCAGCTCGCGCTGGCCGACGAGGCGGACAACGCGACCGAAGTGTCGGGCGTCCAGGTCGATGGCCACCAGACCCTTCAGCCGGCCTCGCCCAAGTATACGGCCCAATTGCTCGACACCCCGCGCAGCGTCACGGTGATCCCGCAGGCGGTGATCACCCAGACCGCCGCGACCTCGCTTTCGGACCTGCTGCGCACCTCGCCGGGCATCACCTTCGGCGCTGGCGAAGGCGGCCAGCCGCTGGCCGACCGTCCGTTCATCCGTGGCCAGGCCTCAGGCAACAACATCTTCGTCGACGGCATTCGCGACTCGGGCGGCCAGGTCCGCGAGGTCTTCAATCTGGAGCAGGTCGAAGTCATCAAGGGGCCGGACAGCGCCTACAACGGCCGCGGCTCGGGCGGCGGCTCGATCAATCTGACGACCAAGCGTCCGAAACTGGAAGAGACCATCGCCGCCGGCGCCGCCGTCGGCACCGGCGGCTATCTGCGCGGGACGGTCGACGCCAACCTGCCGGTCGGCGAGACCGGCGCGATCCGCTTCAACCTGATGGGAACGCAGGGCGACGTCCCCGGCCGCGACAGCGTCGACTTCGACGCCTGGGGCGCGGCGATCAGCGGCGCGGTGGGCCTGGGCGCCGACACTCGCCTGACCGCCAGCTACTATCACCTGACCCGCAACGACATGCCCGACTACGGCGTGCCGCTTTACACCAAGCTGGGCGGGGCCACCGCGCCGCGTCCAAACGCCAGCGGCGTGCTCGATGTGCCGCGTGACTCGTTCTATGGGCTGAAGGCGCGCGATTTCCAGAAGACGGAAGCCGACGTCGGCACCCTGATCGCCGAGCACGACATCAACGAGGCGATCACCTTCCGCAACGCCTTCCGCGTCGCCAGGACCCTGAACGACTACGTGGTCACCAACCCGGGCGACGGCGGCGCCGCGCAGTTCGTGGCCGGCGAATGGTGGATGAAGCGCGGCACCAAGTCCCGCTGGAACGAGGCCGTGACCGTCGCCAACGTCACCGACTTCTACGGCAAGTTCCGCACGGGCGGCATCGAGCACAGCTACGACGTCGGCCTGGAGCTGTCGCGCGAGACCAACAGGAACGCGTCCTACGTGATCTACACCACCGGCGGGTCGGCTTGCCCGACCGGCTTCGCCAACAACGTCACCACCGCAGGCGTCGGCGATTGCACCCGCGTCTATGCGCCGAACCCGAGCGACCCGTGGCAGGGGATCATCACCCGCCCGACCCCGTCGGTGAACTACACCAACACCATCGGCGTCTACGCCTTCGACACCATGTCGTTCGGCGACAAGTGGCTGCTGAACCTCGGCGTACGCTTCGACGACTACTCGGTCACGGGCCGCGACGTGGCCGTCACCAGCGCCAGCGGCGTGGTCACCGGCACGACCATCACTCCGCGCAAGGGCGACTGGCAGTTCACCAATTACCAGGTCGGCTTGGTCTACAAGCCGGTGGCGAACGGCAGCCTCTATGTCTCGTACGGCACTTCCTCGACTCCGCCGACGATCGCGGGCGGCGACCAGAACACGGGCGCGGGCGCCGGCTCGGGCAACCTCGCCAACGTCCTGCTCGATCCGGAGGACATCACCTCGGCCGAGGCCGGCGTGAAGTGGGCGTTCTTCCGCGAGCGCCTATCGGCCTCGGCGGCGATCTTCCACATGACCCGTGAGAACGCCCAGATCCAGATCGCGAGCGGAGTCTACGCCCAGGTCGGCGAGACCATGGTCCAGGGCGTCGAAATCGGCGTCACCGGCCGCGTCACCCCGGCCTGGATGGTGTTCGGCGGCTACACGTACATGGACAGCGAGCTGGTCCGCGGCGCCTACAACGGCGTCAACCAGGGCGAACAGCTGGCCAACACGCCCGAGCACACCTTCAGCCTGTTCACGACCTATGACCTCAACGAGCGCTTCAGCTTCGGCGGCGGCGCCTACTACTCGTCGGACAGCTACGGCGGCAACCAGGGCGGCGCGGGCGGCGGCGGCAACCGCGTCTACGCCCCGGCCTACTGGAAATTCGACCTGTATGCGGCGTACCGCATCCGCGAGAACCTGGACCTGCAGCTGAACGTCAAGAACGTCGGCGACGAGGAGTACATCGCCCAGACCAACGGCGTGCACCACGCCGACTACGGTCCCGGCCGCCAGGCGATCCTGACCCTCAACGTCCGCTTCTAGGCTGCTCGGCGAGCGGACGATCAGGCCCTGCCCCTTCCCGGGCGGGGCCTTTTGTCTTTCGAAAAACCCGAACTAAGGTCCCGCGCGATGATGCTGCATATCCCCGAGGTGCTGACCAAGGCGCAGGTGGCCGAGCTGCGCGCGGCGATCGACGCCGCCGACTGGATCGACGGCAACGCCACATCGGGCACGCAGTCGGCCCTGGCCAAGCGCAACGAACAGCTGCCGGAAGGCTCGGCCGCCGCCCGCTTCGCCGGCGGAAAGATACTCGACGCCCTGTCGCACAGCCCGCTGTTCGTGACCGCCGCCCTGCCCCAGACGGTGTTCCCGCCGCTGTTCAACCGCTATGGCGGCGGCCAGACCTTCGCCACCCACATCGACAACTCGATTCGCCAGAGCCGCGATGGGAGCGTGCGGATCCGCAGCGACCTGTCGGCCACCCTCTTCCTGACCGAGCCCGAGGACTATGACGGCGGCGAACTGCTGGTCGAGGACACCTACGGCGTCCACGAGGTGAAGCTGCCGGCCGGCGACCTTATCCTCTATCCGGCTTCCAGCCTGCATCAGGTCACGCCGGTGACGCGCGGGGCGCGGACCTCGAGCTTCTTCTGGATCCAGAGCATGATCCGCGACGACGCCCGCCGCGCTTTGCTGTTCCAGATGGATATCGCGATCCAGCAGCTGTCGCTGAAGGTCGGCGCCGGCGCGCCGGAGCTTGTGTCGCTGACCGGGACCTATCACAACCTGCTGCGCATGTGGGCCGAGGTCTAGCCGCGAACAACGGCGGCGCGGACCTTCGCGAACGGGAGGGCGCCATGACCTACGAGACCATCACCTACGAGACCCGCGGTCAGGTCGGGGTGCTGACCCTGAATCGTCCCGAGAAGCTCAACGCCATCTCCGCCGAGTTACGCCGCGACCTGGAGGCCGGGCTGATCGCGGCGCGTGACGACGACGCTGTCCGCGCCCTGGTGCTGACGGGAGCCGGTCGCGGATTCTGTTCCGGCGCCGACCTGACCGGCCCTGCGCCCGAGCGCGACGGCCCGCCGCCGCAGAGCGAGCGCCTCGACGAAGAGGCCTGGATGGGGCGCTGGGCGCGCCTGCTGCACGACTTCGACAAGCCGCTCATCGGGGCGATCAACGGCGTCTGCGCCGGCGCCGGAATGGCCTGGGCGCTGGCCTGCGACGTGCGTATCGGCTCCGAGCATTCGCGCTTTAAGACCACCTTCGTCGAGCGGGCGATCTCGCCGGACTCCGGCCTGTCGTTCCTGCTGCCGCGGATCGTCGGCTATGCGAGCGCCGCCGATCTGATCTTCACCAGCCGCATGGTGCTGGCCGAGGAGGCGCTGAAGCTCGGCCTGCTCAACCGCCTGACCGACCACGACACTCTGCTGGACGACGCAGTGGCCTACGGCGAACAGATGGCCCAGTGGCCGCCGCTGGCCATCCGGATGGCCAAGCGCGTGCTGCAGACCAACATGGAGTCCGACTTCATCAGCGCCGTGAAGTACGAGTCCGTCGGCCTGGCCCACGCCCGCCGCGCCGTGAACGACGTCAAGGAGTCGGCTGCGTCATTCCGCGAGAAGCGCAAAGGCGTCTACACGGGCACGTAAAATGAGGTCATAAGGCGCGCATACAGTTCCATTGGGAGACCGCGCCATGGCCCTCGACACCGGCGACCAGCAGAAGACCTTCAACTGGGAAGATCCGCTGGACCTGGCCTCGCGCCTCACCGAGGAGGAGCGGATGGTGTGGGAGAGCGCCCGCGCCTACGCCCGCGAAAAGCTGCTGCCGCGAGTCGTCTCGGCATACGCCAATGAGCGCTTCGATCGCGAGATCATGACCGAGATGGGCGCCCTCGGCTTCCTCGGCGCGACCCTGCCCGAGCAGTACGGCGGGGCCGGCGTCAGCCACGTGGCCTACGGCCTGATCGCGCGTGAGATCGAGTCGATCGACAGCGGCTACCGCTCGGCGATGAGCGTGCAGTCCTCGCTGGTCATGTACCCGATCTACGCCTTCGGCTCGGAAGAGCAGAAGATGAAGTACCTGCCCGGCATGGCCCGCGGCGAGATCGTCGGCTGCTTCGGCCTGACCGAGGCCGACGGCGGCTCGGACCCGGCCTCGATGCGCACCGTCGCCAGACAAGTCGATGGCGGCTACGTGCTGAACGGCGCCAAGATGTGGATCACCAACGCCCCGATCAGCGACGTCTGCCTGGTGTGGGCCAAGCTGGACGGCGTGATCCGCGGCTTCCTGGTCGACCGCGGCTCGGAAGGCCTGACCACCCCGAAGATCGAGAACAAGCTCAGCTTGCGCGCCTCGATCACCGGCGAGATCGCGCTCGCCGACGTGTTCGTGCCCGAGAACCAGATGCTGCCGAACGTGACCGGCCTGCGCGGGCCGTTCTCGTGCCTCAACAAGGCCCGCTACGGCATCAGCTGGGGCGCGATGGGCGCCGCCGAATTCTGCCTTCACGCCAGCCGCGAATACACCCTGACCCGCAAGGTGTTCGGCAAGCCGCTGGCCGCCCGCCAACTGGTCCAGAAGAAGCTGGCCGACATGCAGACCGAGATCGCGCTGGGCTTCGAGGGCGCGCTGGCGCTCGGCCGCCTGCTCGACCAGGGCGCCTGGGTGCCGGAAGCCATCAGCCTGATGAAGCGCAACAACTGCGGCAAGGCACTGGCCATCGCCCGCGAGGCGCGCGACATCCACGGCGGCAACGGGATTTCCGGCGACTATCACGTCATGCGCCATGCCGCGAACCTGGAGACCGTGAACACCTATGAAGGCGCGCACGACGTCCACGCGCTGATCCTCGGCCGCGCCATCACCGGCGAAAACGCCTTCTAGAACTCGCGTCGGAGTTTTGATCCACAACCGATGCGTTAGAAAAATGCGGGTCCAAACGTTACGTTTACCGACCCGCGTTACCTTGCCCGCTGAACAAAGGGGCGGGGGCGATGGCCGCAAGGCGGACACCGCAGGAATCGAAGGCGATCGTCGAGTGGCTGTTCGAGAACAGCCGCGAGGTGATGTTCGTCATCGGCGCGGACAAGCGGTTCAAGCTGGTCAATCCGACCTTCGAGCGGGAGACCGGCTGGACGGAGGCTGAGGTCGTGGGCCAGTACGCCCGCGACTTCATCCATCCGGGCGAAGAAGCCAGCATCGAGTCGCACCTTCAGCGCCTGAGGGACCAAGGCTACAGCGACCACGCCTCGCGCATCCGCGCCAAGGACGGCGGCTGGCGCTGGTTCGAGGGCCGCGCCCAGCTGCTCCCCAACGGCGAGATGATCGGGGTGGTCCGCAACGCCACGCGCGAGCGCGAGCTGGACGCGCGGCTGGTCGCCGCCGAACGCACCGGACAGCTGCTCTCGCAGGCGGCCGGCATCGGCACCTGGTCCTACGAACCGGGCGACGACCGCATCGAGTGGTCGCAGGACATCCTCAACCTGACCGGCTATCGCGACGACGAGATCGACGACATCGACAAGGTCGGGGCGGTGCTGCATCCCGACGACGCCCTGGTCGTCCGCACCGCGGTCATGGAGGGCATCCTCTACGGCAAGGGTGGATCGCTCGAGCACCGGCTGAAGGACAAGACCGGCGGCTGGACGCACTGGCGCAACACCTTCCGCACCGAGGCGCGGCCGGGCGGCGAGTACGCCCTTCGCGGGGTGATGCAGGACATCACCGAGTTGGTGCAGGCTCGCGACGGGGCGGTGCGCGGCAAGCAGCAGATGCTGCAGCTGGTGGAAGGCGCGCCGTTCGCCGTGGCGATGTTCGACCGGCGGCTGCGCTATCTGGTGATGAGCGGCGCCTGGCGGCAGATGTTCACCCGCCAGGACAAGGAACAGATCGGCCTGACCCTGGCCCAGAGCTTCCCGCGGGCGCCCAAGCGGCTGGTCAACGCCATGCAGCGCGCGCTGGACGGCGAGATCGTCGCCCGCAACGAGGACCGCATCAACGACATCGACGACGTGCGCCGATGGGTGCGTTGGCAGGCGCGTCCCTGGCGCGACGCCAAGGGCCGGGTGCAGGGCGTGGTCTGCTATGTCGACGACGTCACTCCGCTGACCCAGGCGCGGCGCGAGGCCGAGGTCAACGCCCGGCGCCTGAAGCTCGCCCTGACCGCCGCCGACGCCGGCGTCTACGAGATCGACCACGTCCAGAAAACCTTCTGGGCGAGCCCGGAATTCGAGCGGATGCTGGGCAAGGACATCCGGGGCTACGAAGACGCCCAGACCCTGCAGTTCCCGCGCTTCCACCCCGACGACCTGGACCATGTGCGCCAGTCGTTCCGCGACATCCGCGACGGCAACCGCGCGCCCGGCGCGGCGTTCGAGGCCCGCGCCATCGGTCCGACCGGCGAGGAACGCTGGATCCGCGTCTTCCATCACCTGTCGACCGACCGTCAGGGACGCTGGCTGAAGGGCGTCGGCCTGGTTCAGGACTTTGACCAGCGCAAGCGCCAGGAACTGGACCTGATCGCCGCTCAGCGCGCCGCCCAGGCGGCCGGCGAGGCCAAGGCCGCGTTCCTGGCCAATATGAGCCACGAGATCCGCACGCCGATGAACGGGGTGATGGGCGTGCTGCACCTGCTGAAGGCCGAGACCCTGTCCGACGAGGGTCGGCGGATGCTCGATGAGGCGCTGTCCTGCGGCCAGATGCTGGCCGAGCTGCTCAACGACGTCATCGACTTCTCGAAGATCGAGGCCGGACGGCTTGAGATGGCGCCGGAGGCGGTCGACCCGCGGGCCCTGATCGAGGGCGTCGCGCGGCTGTTGCGGCCCCAGGCCGAGGCCAAGCACCTGAAGCTCGTCGTCGACGTCGATCCGGCCGTGGGTTGGGTGGTGTCCGATCCGGTGCGGCTGCGCCAGGCGTTGTTCAATCTGGTCGGCAACGCCGTGAAGTTCACCCTGAAGGGCCAGGTCACCATCCGCGCCCGTCTGAGGCCGGGCCCGGTGACCCAGATGCTGCGGCTGGAGATCGCCGACACCGGCGTCGGCATTCCCGAGGCCGTGCAGCCGCGGATATTCCAACGCTTCGACCAGGGCGACGCCTCGACGACCCGCAAGTTCGGCGGCTCGGGCCTGGGACTTTCGATCACCCAAAAGCTGGCCCAGATGATGGGCGGCGGGGTCGGATTCGCCTCGACCGAAGGCGTCGGCTCGGTGTTCTGGCTGGAAGTGTCGGCCGCCCCGTCCGAGCCCGCGGTCGCAGCCGAGGAGACCACCGACGATTGGCTGAACGGTCTGCGGGTGCTGGTGGTCGAGGACAATCCGACCAACCGCATGATCGCGACCAAGCTCCTCGAAAGGCTCGGCGCCGACGTCGAAACCGCCGCCGACGGCTATCTGGGCGTCGAGGCGGCGGCTCGGGCGGCCTTCGACCTGATCCTCATGGACGTACAGATGCCCGGCATCGACGGTCTGGAGGCGGCGCGGCGCATCCGGGCCATCGGCGGCGCCGTGGCGGCCACGCCCATCGTCGCCCTGACCGCCAACGTCCTGGCGCACCAGCGCGCGGCCTATCTGGAGGCGGGGATGGACGGGGTGGTCGGCAAACCGATCTCACCCGCCGCCCTGCTCAGTGAAATCGCACGTCTGGCCGAACGCGACGCCGACGAGACGACGATCGACGCTGCCGCGGTTGCCTGACGACGCTTCGCTCCGCCCCTTCCCACACCACCGTTCTCCGAGTTAGACCTTGGTCGGTTTCGGGGGAGACAAGGGATGGCGGACCTCGCCGGGGAGTCGGGCAAGAAGCCCGCGTCGTTGCGCACCGTGGTGACCGCTTCGTCGGCGGGGACCGCCTTCGAGTGGTACGACTTCTTCGTCTTCGGCAGCCTGACCCACGTCATCTCCAAGACCTTCTTCTCCGGCCTGCCGGAGACCGCCGGCTACATCGCCGCCCTGGCCCTTTTCGGGGCCGGCTTCCTGTTCCGCCCGCTGGGCGCATTGGTGTTCGGGCGGATCGGCGACAAGGCCGGCCGCAAGGGCGCCTTCCTGGTCACCGTCGTGCTGATGGGCGCGGCCACCTTCGCCATCGGCCTGCTGCCGACCTACGCCCAGGTGGGACTGCTGGCGCCGGCGCTGCTGGTGCTGATGCGGATCGTCCAGGGCTTCGCGCTCGGCGGCGAGTACGGCGGCGCGGCGATCTACGTGGCCGAGCACGCGCCGGCCGACGGCCGCGGCTGGGCCACCGGCTGGGTGCAGACCTCGGCCGCGCTCGGCCTGTTCGGGGCGCTGATGGTGATCCTGATCACGCGGTTGGCGGTCGGGCGCTATTTCGGTCCCGAAGCCTTCGATCAGTGGGGCTGGCGGATCCCGTTCCTGGTCTCGGCCGGACTGCTGGCGATCTCGATCTGGATGCGCCTCAAGCTCTCCGAGAGCCCGGCCTTCGCCAAGATGAAGGCCGAGGGGACCGCCTCCAAGGCCCCGTTCGCCGAGGCGTTCGGCCAATGGCGCAACCTGAAGATCGTGCTGCTGGCGCTGGTGGCGGTGATGTTCGCCCAGGGCGCCGTCTGGTACACAGCCTTCTTCTACGTCCAGACTTTCATGGAACGGTTCCTGAAGGTCCCGCCCGAGACCATCAACCTCCTGATGCTGTCGGCGACCGCGGTCAGCGCGGTCGGCTACGTCCTGTTCGGATGGCTGTCGGACAAGATCGGCCGCAAGCCGGTGATGCTGTTCGGCATGGTCCTGATGCTGGCCGCCTACTTCCCCGGATTCCACATGCTGACCCAGACCCTGAACCCGGCGCTTTCGGAGGCCCAGGCCCGCACGCCGGTGGTGGTGGTCGCCGACCCTAGCGACTGCTCGCTGCAGTTTGATCCCATTGGAAAGGCTGCCTTCCTGTCGTCCTGCGACATCGCCAAGAGCGTGCTGTCCGGGGCTGGCGTCTCCTACGACAATGAGGTCGGCGCCGCCGGCGCTCCCGCGATGGTGCGGATCGGATCGACCACCGTCCATTCGGCCAGCGCCGTCGGCCTGGTCGGCAACACCGCCAAGGCCGCCAAGGCCAAGGTCGAGGGCGAGATCAAGGCCACCCTCGCCTATGCCGGCTATCCATCCGAGGCCGACCCCGACCGGATGAATCTGCCCGCTGCGTTCCTGGTGCTGCTGGTCTTCGTGACCGCCGCCACCGCGCTCTACGGACCGATCGCCGCCTGCCTGGTGGAACTGTTCCCGACCCGCATCCGCTACACGGCGATGTCGCTGCCCTATCACATCGGCACCGGCTGGGTCGGCGGCTTCACCCCGTTCACCGCCTTTGCGATCGTCGCAGCGACCGGCCATGTCTATTCCGGGCTCTGGTATCCGTTCGCCTTCACCCTGATCTCGGTCGTCGTCTGCCTGCTGCTGCTGCCCGAGACCCGCGGCCGGTCGCTGGATCAGTAGGACGCTGTCCCAACTAGGAGATCCAAGCTTTCCCTCTCCCCCGCGAGGGAGAGGGAAATCAGGGCCAAGGCCTCGGCGAACTGCGGCGTGCGCATACCCTCGATCGCCGCGGCCAGCCGCGCCCTGACGTAGCCGAACCGGCCGGCTTCGGTTTCCAGCACCGGCTCGCCCAAAGTCAGCGCTTCGTGCAGATCTTCGAGCGAGCGCCCAGAGAGGTCCCGCGCCTGTGGTTGGTCGCCGACGGCGTTCGCCATCACCAGCCCGTAGAACAGGTGGTTCACCTGCCGCATGACCTGCAGCCGGGCGCGGCGGGTCGCGTCCGCCGCCCCGAAATAGGTCGCGAGCAACAGGTCCTCCTGGGCCGGCGTGCGGGCGAAGAGATTGGCGATGCAGGCGAGATCGACATAGCGGTCGGCCAGGAACGCCGACTCCCAGTCCACCAGCCATAGACGCGATCCGTCATAGAGGATGTTGCGCGGGTTGAGGTCGTTATGGCTGGCGACGAGGTCGGCCGGATCGGTGCGGTAGCGTGCGCGAAGCTCGCGATAGCGGTCGAGCAACTCGGCCATGGCGGCCGGCGCTACCAGGCCGCGCGCCTGGAACTGGGCGACGAGGGCGTCGATCCCGTCGAGATAGTCAACCAGCGGCGGAAATGGCGGGCCGGCGTGCAGGGCGCGGACGGTCTGCGCCGCCTCGACCACCAGCTGGTCGGGCGTGCCGCAATACTCCAGCGACAGCGGCCGTTCCTCGATGAAGTCCATGATCGCCACGCCGTCCTCGGCGTCGGCGTAGCGAACCCGCGGGGCCAGCAGCCCGGCCGCGGCGATCCGCATGCAGGCATAGGCGCGCTGCGGATCGCGGAAACCGTCGCGCGCCTGGTCCAGCCGCAGCAGGTAGGCGATGCCGCCGACGCGGATGCGGAACACGCCGGCGCCAGAGAGCCCGCCGCCCAGCGCCACGATGGAATCCGGTTCGGCGACGCCGAAGGCCGCGGTCAGGCCGCGGGCGACGGCGGCGCGGACGGGGGGGGAAAAGTCGAGCGCCATGGCGCGTCCTCCTCTGGGGAGGCCCTTTTACCCGGATATAAATGGACGTCAATATTATCCGGGTAATTATTCCCGGTCGCCGCGGGCCGCCCGCGCCGCCCAACGGCTGACCGCGTCGGAGACCAGCACGGCGGCGACCGCGATCGCGGCGGCGACCAGGCAAAGGGCCGCAGCCCGCGCCTCGTCCCCCGGCGATTGGGTCGCCCCATAGATCGCCGCCGGCAGGGTCAGGGTCTCGCCGGGGATGGCGGCGACGAAGGTGATGGTCGCGCCGAACTCGCCCAGCGCCTTGGCGAAGCCGAGGATCGCCCCGGCCGCCACGCCCGGCAGGGCCAGCGGCAGGGTGATGCGGAAGAAGCGGAGCAGCCGCCCGGCCCCCAGGGTGCGGGCGACCTCGTCCACCTCGCGGTCGACGGCCTCGATGGCCAGCCGGATCGGGCGGACCATCAGCGGAAATGCCATCACCCCGGCGGCCAGGGCCGCGCCGGTCCAGTCGAAGGCGAAGACGATCCCGACCTTCTCCAGCGCCTGGCCGAGCGCGCCGCGGCGTCCGAACAACAGCAGCAGCACGTAGCCGGTCGCCACCGGCGGCAGCACCAGCGGCAGGGTGACGGCGGCGTCCAGCACCACTCGCATCGCAAAGCGGCCGCGGGCCTGGGCCAGCGCCACCAGCACCGCGATCGGCAGGGCCACAAAGGTCGCCGCGCCGGCCACCTTCAGCGACAGCATCACCGCGGTGAAGTCTTCGGGCGTCAGCCCGCTCACGGGGCCGCCGTCGGCAGGATGTCGACCGTGACGCAAGCCGCTTCCAGCGCCGCCAGCTGCGCGCGGTCGGGCGGGCCGGTCGTCACCCAGGCGACGACCAGCCCGGCGCGGGTCAGTTCGGCGAGGCGCTGGGCGCTGGCGTCGGCCGGCGCCAGCCGCTCGGCGTCGCGGCGGGCCAGCGAGAGGACGGCCGGGTCGGCGTCCGCCTCGGCGATCAGAACGTCGGCGGCGGCCAGGGCCCGCACCGCGCGCAGGGTCAGCAGGTCGACCGGACCGCCGGCGACCACGATCCGCACGCGGCCCTGGGCGGCGACGCCGCTGGCCAGGGCCTCACGCAGCAGCCGGGCCGCGCCATCCATGTCGCCGACCATGGCGGCCGCGGCGGCCGGACCGGCCAAGGCCTCCCGCAGGAAGCTCCGGCGTTCGTGCAATTGTGGCCGCGCGGCACGGACTTCGTCCTGCATCTGGCGGAACAGCGCCGCCACCCGGCCGGCGCCTTCGGGAACGCGCTGTTCGATGTCGGCGCGCAGCATGGTCGCCAGCATCGGCGAGGCGCCGCCGGTGCCGATGGCGGCCACCACCTCGCCGCGGTCGATCACCGCCGGGGTGGTGAAGTCGCAGAGCTGAGGGCGGTCGACGACGTTGACCGGCACGTGGGCGGCGCGCGCGGCCGCCGCGGCGACTTGCGCAAAATCGTCGTCGGTGCTGGCCACGAAGGCGAGCGCGGCCCCGGCATAGGCGGTGGGATCGGCGGCTTCGTCGCCCTGCAGATGGACGATGCGGGCCGGCGAGCCCTCGAGCAACCGCAGCTTCGCCTCCGCCGGCTCTCCCGAACCGGCGATCACCACTTTACGGCCGCTGAGCGGGAAGAAGGCGGGAAAGGCGTCCATCAGCCGGTCTTGCAGTCGCGGTAGGACTCGCCCGGAACCCCGGTCAGCATCGCGGTGTCGCCCTTGCTGAAGAGCTCGACCCCGCCGCGCGCGTACTTGGCCCCGGACGCGGAACGCACGTGCGGCAGGCTGTAGGTGCGATCGCCGGCCCGCACGACCGCCTTGTCGCCAGCCAGGTCGTAGGCGGCGGTGAACGAGCGGCCGCCGGCGCAGACATAGGTCTGCGGCGCATCGGTCGCGTCCATCGGCGCCGTGCTGGCGCAGCCCGCGAGGACCAGCGCCGCCCCGATCGCCAACATCACCCTTCGCATCCAGGTCCCCTGACTGTCAGGCGCACAGCCTAGCGGTGGTCGCCGCCGAACGCAGCCACTTTACCGGCGAGGCTGAACGTCGTTAGGATGAGCGAACGCTCACATTGCGGGAGGGATACCCATGGCGATGACTCTGGACGTCAACGGCAAGCCCCTGGCCGTCAAGGCCGCGCCCGATACGCCGCTGCTGTGGGTGCTCCGCGACGAGCTGCAACTGACCGGGACCAAGTACGGCTGCGGCGTGGCCCAGTGCGGAGCCTGCACGGTGATGGTCGACGGCCAGGCGGTCCGGTCCTGCGTAACACCGATCGAGGCGGTCGCCGCCGGCAAGATCACCACCATCGAGGGCCTGGGCGGGCAGCACCCGCTGCAGCAGGCCTGGGTCAAGCACGAAGTGCCGCAGTGCGGCTACTGCCAGGCGGGCCAGATCATGTCGGCCGTCGCGCTGCTGAGCGCCAACGCCAAGCCGACCGACGCCGACATCGATGCGGCGATGGACGGCAACATCTGTCGCTGCGGGACCTATCAGCGCGTTCGCGCGGCCATCAAGGATGCTGCGACCATGCCCGCCAACGCCCCGGCCGCTGCGCCGGCGCCGGCCAAGGCTTGAGGGGAGAACCGTAGATGAACGCTCCCGTGAACAAGAAAGCGATCGCCGGCGCCACCCGCCGCGACGTGGTGATCGGCGCCAGCCTGGTCGGCGGCGCGCTGGTGGTCGGCGCCTGCTCGCCCGGCGACATCCTGTCGATCGGCGCCAAGGAAGACTTCGGCGCCTTCGGCCCCTTCATCAAGATCGCGCCAGACGGCGTGGTGACCGTGGTCTCCAAGCACATCGAATTCGGCCAGGGCAATCATGCGGGCCTGGCGGCCATCGTCGCCGAGGAGCTCGACGCCGACTGGTCCAAGGTCCGCGTCGAGCAGGCCCCGGCCATCGCCAAGGTCTATGCGAACACCGGCATGGGCGTGCAGGGGACCGGCGGATCGTCGGCGATCTCCAACTCCTGGGATCAGCTGCGCAAAGCCGGCGCTTCGGCGCGGGCGATGTTCGTCGAGGCGGCCGCCAACAAGTGGAGCGTGCCGGCCGGCGAGATCGCGGTGAAGGACGGCGTCCTGACCCACGCCTCGGGCAAGAGCGCGGGCTTCGGCGAACTGGTCGCCGATGCGGCCAAGGCGACGCCGCCGGCCACGCCGGTGCTCAAGGACCCAAAGACCTTCACCCTGATCGGCACCGACCGCGTGCGCCGCAAGGACGCCCAGGCCAAGTCCGACGGGACGGCCAGGTTCACCCAGGACGTCCAGCTGCCGAACATGCTGATCGCCATGGTCGCGCATGCGCCGAAGTTCGGGGCCAAGGTCGCCTCGTTCGACGCCGCCGACGCCAAGAAGGTTCCGGGCGTGGTCGAGGTCTACCAGATCCCGACCGGCGTGGCCGTGGTGGCCGAAAACACCTGGGCCGCCAAGCAGGGCCGCGACGCGCTAAAGGTCACCTGGAACGAGGACGAAGCGGAAAAGCGCTCCTCCGACGCGATCCTGGCCCGCTACAAGGATCTCGCCTCCGGCAAGGCCCAGCCGGCCGACAAGGAGGCGTGGCAGACCTTCGAGAGCAAAGGCGACATCGCCACAGTCAAGGGCGAGGCGTTCGAGGCGGCCTACGACTTCCCCTTCCTGGCCCACGCGACCATGGAGCCGATGAACTGCGTGGCCCAGGTGGGTGGCGGCAAGGCCAAGCTGACCTTCGGCTCGCAGATCCCGACCATCGACCAGCTCAACACCGCCAAGATCATGACCATGCTGCCCGGCGCGGTGGAGATCGAGACGCTGTTCGCCGGCGGCTCGTTCGGGCGGCGCGCCAACTTCCAGTCCGACTACGTCGCCGAGTGCGTCGAGATCGCCAAGAAGGTCGGCAAGGACCGGCCGGTGAAACTGGTCTGGACCCGCGAGGACGACATGGCCGCCGGCTACTTCCGGCCGATCGCCCACCACACGGTGCGCGTGACGCTCGACAAGGACGGCTATCCGGCCAGCTGGCGCCAGCGGGTGGTCACCCAGACGCTGATGAAGGGCTCGCCGATGGGCCAGCCCAAGCTGGACGAGACCGCCGTCGAAGGCACGCTGGGCTCGCCGTATCTTAAGGCGACGCCGATCGTCGACGCCCAGCTGATCCAGCCGGACTCGGGCGTGCCGGTGCTGTGGTGGCGCTCGGTCGGCGCGACCCACACCGCCTATGTGATGGAGCACACCATCGACCAGCTGGCCAAGAAGGCCGGCAAGGATCCGGTCGAGTATCGCCGCGCGCTCTACACAAAGGCCGGGGCCAACCGGCATCTGGCGGTGCTGAACCTGGCGGCGGAAAAGGCCGGCTGGACCACTCCGACGCCGGCGGGCTGGACCCGCGGCGTCGCCGTGCACGAGAGCTTCGGCTCGGTCGTGGCCCAGGTGGCGGAAGTGAAGCTGGACGGCGGCGTGCCGAAGGTCGGCCGCGTGGTCACCGCCATCGATTGCGGCACCGCGATCTCGCCCGACCAGATCGCCTCGCAGATGGAAGGCGGCACCTGCTACGGGCTGTCGGCGGCGCTGTTCGGCCAGATCACCCTGAAGGACGGCGTGGTCGAGCAGGGCAACTTCGACAGCTATCGCGTGCTGCGCAACTCCGAGGCCCCGACCGTCGAGACCTACATCGTGCCGTCCGGCAACGCGCCGAGCGGCGTGGGCGAGCCGGGCACCCCGGTGATCGGCCCGGCGGTGGCCAACGCCCTGCTGACCCTCACGGGCCAGCCGACGCTCAGCCAGCCGTTCGTCAAGGCCTAGGCTGGCCAGCCAGGTCGCCGCGCTCGTCGACGTCGAACAGCACGCCGTCGTCGGGCGCCGTCACCAGGGCCAGGGCCGCGCCGAGGTCCTTGAGGATCGCCCGCGCCCCGGCGTCGCCATTCAAGGTCAGCAGCCGCGGCAACAGGCCCGCGCCGATCAGCGCCGGATGGCCTCGCCGGCCTTCGAACACCGGGGCGGCGGCCGGCGCGCCGGCGCGAACCGCCTGCGCCAGGCCTTCCAGCACCGCATGCGGCACGCGAGGCATGTCGCCCAGGAAGACAAACGCGCCTGCACAATCGGCGGGCAGCTCGGCGGCGGCCCGGCGCAGCGACGCGCCCATGCCCTCCTCATGGTCGTCTGCATGGACCACCAGCAGGCGATCGGCCGCGCCCGTTCGCGCGGCGAAGTCGCGGACCACGGCCTCGACCTGCGCCGCTGCCGTTCCGGTGACCACGATCACCCGCCGGACGGGCGCGGCGAAGGCGGCCGCCAGGGCGCCGTCCAGAAGGGCGCCGCCTGCCCAAGGCGCGAGCAGCTTGCCGCCGCCGAACCGCCGCCCCGCCCCGGCCGCCAGAACCACAGCCTCGAATTCAGGCGCCTCTGTCGCCAAACCGTGTTCCCCTCTATCTAATGGGCAGCATGACGCCCTATGACGCCGCACCGCCGCAAGAGGCCCGCGTCCAGCCGCCGTTGATCGACGGCTTCGGACGCACGGTGAGCTATTTGCGCGTCTCGGTCACCGACCGCTGCGACCTGCGTTGCGTCTACTGCATGTCCGAGCACATGACCTTCCTGCCGAAGGCCGAAGTGCTGACCCTGGAAGAACTGGACCGCATCGCCTCGGCCTTCGTGGCGCTGGGCACGCGCAAGCTGCGGATCACCGGCGGCGAACCGCTGGTCCGCAAGGGCGTGATGGGGCTGTTCGAGAACCTGTCGCGACACCTGAAGTCGGGCGCGCTGGACGAGCTGACCCTGACCACCAACGGCACGCGGCTGGAGGAATTCGCCGCCGACCTGGCGCGGCTGGGCGTGCGGCGGGTCAACGTCTCGATGGACACCCTCGATCCGGCCAAGTTCCGGGTGCTGACCCGCGGCGGCCAGTTGCCAAAGGTCATCGCCGGCATCGACGCCGCTCTGGCCGCCGGCCTGTCGGTCAAGATCAACGCCGTGGCGCTGAAGGACGACAACGCCGGCGAGCTGCCGGACCTGATCGCCTGGGCCCACGCCCGCGGCTGCGACATGACGCTGATCGAGGCCATGCCGCTGGGCGAGATCGAGGTCGACCGCACCGACCAGTTCCTGTCGCTGAAGGACGTCCGCCGCGGGCTGGAGAGCTTCTGGACCTTGAGCGAGATCGCCCACCGCACCGGCGGCCCGGCCCGCTACGTCCGGATCGAAGAGACCGGCGGGCGATTGGGGTTCATCACCCCGCTCAGCCATAATTTCTGCGAGAGCTGCAACCGCGTGCGGCTCACCTGCACGGGCACGCTGCACACCTGCCTGGGCCGCGAGGACGCCAGCGACCTGCGCGCGGTGATCCGCGACGGCGCCGACGACGCGGGACTGGTGGACGCCATCCGTCTGGCGATCGACGCCAAGCCGCAGGGCCACGACTTCCAGATCGCGCGCGCCGCCGCCCCGGCGGTGGCCCGCCACATGTCGACGACCGGGGGCTGATGTCATGGCGCGCGTGCTGTTGTTCGGTCGCCTGAGCGACGTCGCCGGCTGGCGCTCGCGCGAGCTGGAGGCTGACTCGATCGCCGCCCTCACCGCCCTGCTCTCGGACGAGGACGCGGACCTGGCCGAGGCGCTGGCGCGGCCCGGCGTTCAGGTCGCCCTCGACCAGGAGATCGTGCGCGGCGACGCGGCGCTGACCGCGAGGTCCGAGGTCGCCTACCTGCCGCCGATGAGCGGCGGATGATCAGCCTGACCGACCAGCCGTTCGAGCCCGGCGCGCTGCTGACCGCCTTCAGCCAGGGCCGCGACGAGACCGGCGCCATCGCCACCTTCACGGGCCTGGCCCGCGCCGAGCGCGGCGCGACCACGACCTTGGAGCTCGAGGCCTATCCCGGCTTCACCGAGGCCGCGATCGGCAAGATCGCGAGCGAGGCCAAGGCCCGCTTCGCGCTCGACGACTTCCAGATCGTGCACCGGGTCGGCGCCATCGCGCCCGGCGAGCCGATCGTCTTCGTGGCCACCGCCGCCACCCACCGCCGCGCGGCCTTCGAGGCCTGCGATTTCCTGATGGACTACTTGAAGAGCCGCGCCCCCTTCTGGAAGAAGGAGACCGGCCCCGACGGCTCGCGCTGGATCGAACCGCGCGACCAGGACCACGCCGACATCGCCCGATGGGAGAGCACCAAGCCATGAACGCCTTCACCCCCGGCGGCCGCATCGACGAGAGCCAGGCGATCAGGCCCGTCCGCATCGCGGTGCTGACCGTCTCCGACACCCGCGACGAGGAAAGCGACACCTCCGGCCACGTGCTGGCCGAGCGGATCAAGACGGCAGGCCACGAGCTGGCCGACAAGGGCATCGTCAAGGACGACGTCGCCCAGATCCGCGAGCAGATCAAAGCCTGGGTCGCTTCCGGCAGCGTCGATGCGATCATCACCACCGGCGGCACCGGCATCACCGGCCGCGACGTTACGCCTGAAGCGGTCGAGCCGCTGTTCGACAAGAAGATCGACGGCTTTTCGGTGATCTTCCACCTGGTCAGCTACCAGTCGGTCGGGCTCTCGACCCTGCAGAGCCGGGCCACAGCCGGCATCGTCGACGGCGTGTTCGTGTTCTGCCTGCCCGGCTCCAACGGCGCGGTGAAGGACGGCTGGGACAAGGTGATCTCGGCCCAGCTCGACAGCCGCCATGGCCCCTGCAACATGGTCGAGCTCATGCCCCGGCTGCTCGAGCAGTAAGTGAGCAAGCTCACCCACATCGACGAGACCGGCCGCGCCCAAATGGTCGACGTCTCGGACAAGGCGGTGACGTCCCGCGAGGCGACCGCCGAGGGCTTCGTGCGCATGGACGCCGCCACCCTGGCCCTGGCGCTGTCGGGCGACGCCAAGAAGGGCGACGTGCGCGCCGTCGCCGAGATCGCCGGAATCATGGCCGCGAAGAAGACCGCGGACCTCATCCCTCTCTGCCACCCGCTAGCGCTCAGCAAGGTCGAGGTGCGGGTCGAGCCGGCAGAGGGCGGCATGTCGGTCACGGCGCGGGTGAAGACCTCCGGCCAGACCGGCGTGGAGATGGAGGCGCTGACCGCCGCCTCGGTCGCCTGCCTCACGGTCTACGACATGCTGAAGGCGGCCGACAAAGGCATGACCATCGAGACCGTGCGCCTCTTGACGAAGAGCGGCGGCAAGTCCGGCGACTGGGCCCGCGCATGAAGCTGATGCCCGTCGACGACGCCCGCGCGGCGATGCTGGCGCAGGTCGCCGCCCTGCCCGCCGAAACGGTCGCCCTGAAGACCGCCATCGGCCGGGTCCTGGCCGAGGACGTGACCGCGGTCCGCCACCAGCCGCCGTTCGACGCCTCGGCCATGGACGGATGGGCGCTGCGCAGCGCCGATGCGCCCGGGACTTTGGCCGTCGTCGGCGAGAGCGCAGCCGGCCACGGCTATGAAGGCGAGCTGAAACCGGGCCAGGCGGTGCGGATCTTCACCGGCGCGGCCATGCCGGCCGGCGCCGACACCATCGTCATCCAGGAGGACGCGACCCGCGAGGGCGACCGCGTCACGGTCTCGGCCTCCGCGCCCGGCGCCAATCTCCGCCCCGCCGGCGGCGACTTCAAAGCCGGCCAGGCGCTGCTGAGCGCCGGAACCCGCATCGATCCCTGGCGGTTGTCCCTGGCGGCCTCCGCCGGGCGCGCCGAAGTCCTCGTCCACGCCCGGCCGCGGGTGGCGATCGTGTCCACCGGCGAAGAGATCGTCGAGGCGCCGGCCGCGCCGGGCCCCTACCAGATCTACGATTCCGGCGCGCCGGCCCTTGCCGCCATGGTCGAGGGCTGGGGCGGCGCGGCCTTCAAGTGCAAGCCAGTGCGCGACGAGTTGGACGCGGTGATCGGCGCCCTGCGCGACGCCGACGCCGATCTGATCGTCACGGTCGGCGGCGCCTCGGTCGGCGACCACGACCTGGTGCGCGCCGCAGCCCAGGCGCTCGGCCTGTCGCTCAAGGTCGCCAGCGTCAATGTCCGCCCCGGCAAGCCGACCTTCTTCGGGGTGCTCGGCGACGGCCGCCGGATGCTGGGCCTGCCCGGCAACCCGGCCTCGGCCTTCGTCTGCGCCGAGCTGTTCCTGAAGCCCATCGTCATGAAGCTGCAGGGCGGGGCCGAAAACCTGCCGATGGCGAGCGCCAAAACCGCCGTGCCGTTGGCCGCCAACGGCTCGCGCGAGCACTGGATGCGGGCCAAGCTCAGCTACGTGGACGGCAGCCTGATCGCCGAGCCCTACCGCGACCAGGACTCCTCGCTGGTCAGCGTCTTCGCCGCCGCCGACGCCCTGCTGCGCCGCGCCGCGAACGCCCAGGCCCTGGCCGCCGGCGACCTGGTCGAGGTGCTGCCGCTGGCGCGGGCCTAGGCCGTCGCCCGCTTCGGGGTCGCCTTGCGCGGTTCCTCGGCGAGGCGCGCATGGCGCAGGGCGGTGATCTCGCCGACCACCGACAGCGCCACCTCCCAGGGAGCCTTGCCGCCGATGTCGAGGCCGATGGGAGCGTGCAGCTGCTGCAGCCGCGCCTCGGGGAAGCCGGCCGCGCGCAGCGGGGCCAGCCGCTCGGACAGCCGCTTGCGCGCGCCCAGCAGGCCGACATAGCCGGCGTCGGACGGCAGGGCCGCGGCCAGCGCCTCGCGATCCATCTCGAGATTGTGGGTGGCGATGGCGATCGCCGTCCAGGCGTCGGTCCCGATCGCCGCCAGCGCAGCTCCCGGCTCGTCGCGGCGATAGGCGATCCCGGCGATCGGCGGCGGGCTCTGCGGGCCCTTGGGCCGCACCAGCGTCGTCTCCATGCCCGATTGGACGCCCAGTTGGGCGATGGCCAGAGCGGTCGGGTCGGCCCCGAACACCACCAGCCGCGGGGTCGGCTCATAGGCCTGGACGATGGCCCCGTCCCAGGGCGTCGGCGCCGTCCCGCATTCGCGGCGGACCCCGTCGCTGACCCAGACCACCGGCCGGCGGGCCTCGTGGGCGGCCAATAGTTCGAGGAGGGCCGGGTCGTCGGGGGTCACGCGCTCGACGAAGATCTCGATCCGCGCGCCGCACAGCAGCTGGATGTCGGGCCAGGGACTGCCCGCGCCGTAGACCAGCCGGCGGGGCGTTCCGTCCTCCAGGCAGGCGAAGGCGTGATCGGCCACGTCGCTTTCCACGCAACCGCCGGAAAAGTAACCGGAGACAATCCCGTGGGCGAACACCATCTGGGTTCCCGGCGGCCGCGGACCGCCGCCTTCGACCGAGGTCAGGGTCGCCAGGGCGATGGGCAGATTCCCTTGCTGGGCTTGGGCCAGCGCGGGGCGGACGTCGTCGGCCATGCCGAACATCGGCCATTCGGGGAGCGGCTCTCGCATGGCTCGACTTTAACTCCCTGGAAAGGTCCTAGACACCGCTTCTTTAGGCATTGCGACGAAGATGGCGCTTCCTCGCTTCCGTATCCAGCGTCACCGGCTTCATGATCTCACCGCTCTCCAAGCTCGGCCTCGGCTCCGCACAGTTCGGTCTGGACCAGACCACGCTGGTGCGCGGCCGCGCGCCCAAGGCCGAAGCCAGGGACATCCTGGACATCGCCGCGCGCGCGCAGTTGCCGGTGCTGGACGTCGACGGCCATTCGGCGGTCGCCGAGGCGGCGCTGGGCGAATCCCTGCCGCGCCCGACCCCGTTCCGCATCTCGATCTCGACCGTGCGCCCCGACCGCGGCCCCGACTATGTCGAGGCCGAGGCCCGCGCCACCCTTCGCCGCCTGGGCGTGGAGCAGGCCGACGCCATCCTGGTGCCCTGCGCCGCCGATCTGTTCGGCCCGCACGGCATGGCGCTCTGGAATCGCCTGAAGGCGATGAAGGACGCCGGCCTGACCCGCAAGATCGGGGTCTCGGTGTTCGCCTCCGATGATCCGCTGGGCGTCGCCCGCCGCTTCCGCCCGGACATCGTCCAGGCCCCCGCCTCGCTGCTCGACCAGCGGCTGCTGATCGACGGCACCCTGGCCGCGTTGGCCGGCCTCGGCATGGAGGTCCACCTGCGCTCGATCTTCCTCAACGGCCTGCTGTTCCTGCCGCCGGACCGCGCCCCGACCCACCTGAAGGCCGCCGCCAGCCGCATCTCGCGCGCTCGCCGGCTGATCGCCGAGGGCCGCTCGGACCCGCTGCAGGCCGCGCTGGGCTTTGCGCTCTCGCGCGTCGAAGCCGCGACTGTTCTGGTCGGGGTGACCTCGGCCGCCGAACTTTCGGCCGTGATCGCCGCGGCCTCCAGCCCGCCGCCGGACCTCGACTGGGACGAGATGGCGATCGACGATCCGGTCGCCCTCGACCCGCGCGCCTGGGCCGCGGCCTAGCGCTTGGCCCAGACCCCGAACGGGTCGACGAAGTCCTTCCCCAGCGCCTGCGCCACCGCCGGGTGAGTGATCGCCCCGTTCAGCACGTTCAGCCCCTTGGCCAGGTGCGGGTTCTCCCGCAGCGCCTCCAGCCCGCGATCGGCCAGCGCCAAGCCGAACGGCAGGGTGGCGTGGACCAGCGCCTCCGACGAGGTTCGGGGCGCAGCCCCCGGCATGTTCGCCACGCAATAGTGCACGACGCCGTCGACCACATAGGTCGGGTCGGCGTGGGTGGTCGGACGCGAGGTTTCGAAACAGCCGCCCTGGTCTATCGAGACATCCACCAGCACCGAGCCGGTCTTCATCTGTTTCAGGTGCTCGCGACGGACCAGCTTGGGCGCCGAGGCCCCCGGGGTCAGCACCGCCCCGATCACCACGTCCGCCTTCAGCACCTCCTCCTCGACCGCGTCGAGCGTCGAGTAACGAGTCAGGATGCGGCCGAGGAACATGTCGTCCAGCTGGCGCATGCGCGGGATCGAGCGCTCGACCACCACCACCTCGGCGCCCAGGCCCGCCGCCATCCGCGCCGCATTGGCCCCGACCACGCCGCCGCCCAGCACGCAGACCCGCGCCGGCGGCACGCCCGGCACGCCGGAAATCAGCAGCCCCATGCCGCCGTTGTGCTTGAGCAGGGTCTCGCCAGCCGAGAACACAGCGATCCGGCCAGCCACCTCCGACATCGGCGCCAGCAGCGGCAGGCCGCCGGCCGCGTCGGTCACCGTCTCGTAGGCGATCGCCGCGCAGCCGGACGCCAGCAAGCCGTCGGCCTGCTCGGGATCGGGCGCCAGGTGCAGGTAGGTGAAGAGGATGTGGTCGGGGTTCAGCCGCGCCCATTCGCTGGGCTGCGGCTCCTTGACCTTCACGATCAGCTTGCTGGCGGCGAAGATCGCCGCGGCGTCTGCGACGATGGCGGCCCCCGCGCGCCGATAGGCTTCGTCGGAATAGCCCGCTCCAGTACCCGCGCCCGCCTGCACCGCCACCTCGTGGCCGCGCTCAACATACTCGCGGACGGCGGTGGGGGTCAGTCCCACCCGATGCTCGTTCGGCTTGATCTCGCTGGGAACGCCGACCTTCATGCAGCCGCCTCCGTCAAGGTTTGAGCCCCCGCGGAATTGGATGGCTTATCGACGCGCGGTCAACCCAGAACGCAGGCGGCCATGCCCTCGCGGTTGATGGTCCCCGCCGCCTTGCCGATCTTGCCCGAGCGGCGCTTCACATAGGGGCCTGGCGTCGCCGCCTTCCACTTCAGCGGGCTGGGCAGGATGGCCGCCAGCCGCGCGGCCTGGGCCGGGGTGAGCTTGGCGGCGCTGACCCCGAAGTTCTTCTGGGCCGCGGCCTCGGCGCCATAGACGCCCGGGCCCCACTCGATGGAGTTGAGGTAGACCTCCATGATCCGCGGCTTGCCCCAGATCACCTCGATCAGCACCGTGAAGTAGGCTTCCAGGCCCTTACGGACATAGGAGCGGCCCGGCCACAGGAAGACGTTCTTGGCGGTCTGCTGGCTGATGGTCGAGCCGCCGCGCAGCTTCTTGCCCTTGGCGTTGGCCTCGTAGGCCTTTTCGATGGCCTGGAAGTCGAAGCCGTTATGCTCGCAGAACTTAGCGTCCTCGGCGGCGATCACCGCGCGCACCAGCCGCGGCGAGATCTCGTCCAGCGGCTTCCAGCGGCGGTCGAAGCCGCGTCCCTCGGTCACCCGCTGGACCATCAGCCAGGTCACCGGAGGCGGCACGAAGCGGTAGATGGCCGTGACCATCACCGGGCCGATCAAGCCGAAGATCAGCACCAGCAGCAGAAGCCCGCGCACCAGCCGACCGAACAAACCCCGAGACGCCTTCGCCAAGACCCTTGCCCTTACCCCACGGCCGGATAGTAGCGATGCTTTGAGCCAGGTTTCCGGTCAAGCCGCCGCAAGGACGCAATCTGTTGAACGTTTCCGACGCCGTCGCCGCCCGCATGTCCGTCCGCGCCTTCAGGCCCGACGTCCCGTCCGCCGCCGTGGTCCGCGAAATACTGGAGGCGGCGGCCCGCGCCCCGTCCGGCGGCAACCTGCAGCCCTGGCGGGTCTACGCCCTGGCCGGCGAGCCGCTCGCGCGCCTGAAGGCGGAGGTTGCGGCCAATCCGATGGGCGAGGCGATGGAGTACGACGTCTATCCCCCGGGCCTCTGGGAGCCCTTCCGCACCCGGCGGTTCAGGAACGGCGAGGAGCTCTACGCCTCGGTCGGCATCCCGCGCGAGGACAAGCCCGCCCGCCTGCGCCAGTTCGCCCGCAACGGCGAGTTCTTCGGCGCACCGGTCGGCCTCTTCTTCTGCCTCGATCGCAAGGTCGGCCCGCCTCAATGGTCGGACGTCGGCATGTACATGCAGACCGTGATGCTGCTGGCGACCGAGCGCGGCCTCGACACCTGCGCCCAGGAGTACTGGGCCCGCTATCCTCAGACCGTGGCCAAGGCGGTCGGGCTGCCGGACGACCACATGCTGTTCTCGGGGATGGCGCTGGGCTGGCGCGACGAGACCGCGCCGATCAACGGCTTCCGCTCCACCCGCGACCCGTTCGAGACCTGGGGCGAACTGAAGGGATTTGAGTCCTAGCTCCTCCCCCGCTGCGCCGCCCAGGGTTGTCATCCCGGTTTGCGAAGCAAGACCGGGACCCATGAACACCAGATGGGCGGGATGAGGCGCCCTTGAGGTCGCCGCCTAGACGCTCGCCACGCCGGCCGCGCCGTCCTCGTCGCCCCAGGCGACGCGGGTCCCGTCCTTGCTCATCGCCAGGGCCGCGATCGCCGCACCCTTCTCGGCCTTCAACGGGATGATCTTCTGGCCAGCCAGGTCGCAGGCCCAGACCCGGCCGTCGTCCAGCCCGGCGCAGACCCACTGGCCGCCCGGCATGCCGTCAACCCGCACGACCATGGCGCTCTCATCAAAGCCGACCTCGGCCGCCTGCTTGCCCATCGGCCCCGTGGCGCCCGCGAAGGGCCAGGCCACCAGGCCGTTGGCGCCGGAGGTGATCAGCAACTGACCCTTGGCGACGAACGACATGCTTTTGACCTTCACCGGATAGCCGCCCATCCGCAGGTTCTTCTCGTCGGCGACCCGCCAGCCGTGCAGGGCGTTCTCCTGCATCGCCGACATCAGGAACTTGCCGTCCGGGCTGAAGGCCAGGCCCACATGGCTGCCGGCCCACTTCAGGACATAGGGTTTCTGCTCGGCGATCTTGGCGTACCAGAGCCAGGCGCCCCCATAGGTCGCCGCGGCGACACGACGGCCCTTCGGGTCGAACACCACGGCGGCCACCGACTTCTCGTGCGTGAAGGTGCGGGCGAAGGCCGGATCGGAGGTGTCGCGGACATGCAGGTCCTTGCCGGCCGAAAAGGCGATCAGCTTGGAGTCCGCCGAGGCGTCGACCGAGTCGATCCAGCGGCCCGGGATCCTGGCGATCTCGACAGCGCCCGAAGTCCGCGACCAGACGACGCGTCCGTCGTCGCCGCCGGTGATCAGGCCCTCGCCGCTGGGGTGCAGGCAGGCGCAGAGAATCGCCCCGTCGTGGGCTTCGATCTGCTCGCCCGACTCGAATCGGACGGTGCCGTCGCCGAGGGCGAACAGGGCTCTGCCGTCCTTTCCGAAAAGGGCGGCGGTGACATAGGCGTCGAACTGGAAAGTCATGGCCGGGTCTTACCTGCCTAACATTGGTCTTGGCGAGAGGCGGAATCACTCGGATTCACGCCTCGCAAACAGGCGCCGAGCAGAGCAGGCCGTCAGATGGACGCAAGTTCGCAGGTTCGGGCTTTACAAGCGCATTTTGATTAGCGAAGGGTGTCGCTGACTGTGCGGCGGCCCCAGTGTAGGGGCCCTAGGGAAGGAAATTCATATGGGTGCGAAGCTGGGAGGCGGAGGCGGCGGCAAGTTCGACCTCGGCCAAAACAGCGACATCAACGTCACGCCCTTCGTGGACGTGATGCTGGTGCTCCTCATCATCTTCATGGTGTCGATCCCCGCGGCGACGGTGTCGATTAAGCTCGACCTGCCGCCGGCGATCCCGCCGCCTCCGGGCGCGAAGGTCGAAGAGCCGACGCTGATCAATGTTCAGCAAGGCGGCAAGATCTTCATCGGCGACGTGCCGACCAGCCTCGACACGCTGCCGGCGGATCTGACCCGCATCCTGGACAAGCCGGAACCGACCGAAGAGCGCGTTTACATCCGCGCCGACCGGACCGTTCGCTACGGCGACTTCATGGCGGTGATGAACACCCTGCAGGGCAACGGCTTCTTCCAAGTCGCCCTGATCAACGAAGAGCTCTAAGCAGATCTTCGGACGCGAATAGAAAGGCCCGCCCAGGGAAACCCGGGCGGGCCTTTTCTTTTGCGCCGGCTTCCACCGCTCCCCGTCGTCATGGCCGGGGCGGCAGGTCCCGGCCATCCATGCACGCGAATCTATCCGCAAGGTCTGAGCATATGGACCCCCGGCGCGCTGTCGCGGCCGAGGATGACGATCATCACAGTGGCCCTTAGGCCGCGCAGGCCTCGAAGCCCTCGCGCAGCTTGGCCTCGTCGAGGTTGCGGCCGATGAACACCAGCCGGCTGTAGCGCTTGTCGCCGTCCTTCCACTGACCTTGGAAGTCGCCTTCGAGGATCATGTGCACGGCCTGGAACACCAGGCGGCGATCCTCGCCCTGGACGTCGAGGATGCCCTTGGCGCGCAGAATGTCCGGCCCCTGGTCCTGCAGGACCTGGTTCAGCCAGTTGGTCACCCGTTGCCCGTGGATCGGTTTGTCGAGCGTGAGCGAGATGCCGCGTATGCCCGCTGCCGCCGCATGGTCCTCATGATCATGGTCGTGGTGACCGTGGTCATGATCGTGGTGATGATGATGGTCGTGATCATGGTCGCAGTCCTCGTCGTGAACGTGGCCCGGTTCGCCGTGGGCGGGATTGAGGAATTCCGGCTGCACCTCGGTGATGCGAGCCAGGTCGAAGCTGCCGCGGCCGAGAATCGCCTCGAGCGGCACCTGAGAGCGTTGGGTGCGGTGGATCGGGGCCAGCGGGTTCAACCGGCGGATAGACGCCTCGACCGCGCGCAGCTCCTCCTCGGTGACGAGGTCGGTCTTGTTCAGCACGATCTGGTCGGCGAAGGCGATCTGCTCGACCGCTTCCCTGGAATCAGCCAGCCGCAGCGGCAGGTGCTTGGCGTCGACCACGGTGGTGACGCTGTCGAGCTGGGTTTTGGCCTTCACGTCGTCATCGACGAAGAAGGTCTGGGCGACGGGGCCCGGGTCGGCCAGTCCGGTGGTCTCGACGACGATGGCGTCGAACTTGCCCTTGCGCTTCATCAGGCCCGAGAGCACGCGGATCAGGTCCCCGCGCACGGTGCAGCAGACGCAGCCGTTGTTCATCTCGAAGACTTCTTCGTCCGCGCCGACGATGAGGTCGTTGTCGATCCCCACCTCGCCGAACTCGTTGACGATGACGGCGTACTTCTTGCCGTGGTCCTCAGTGAGGATGCGGTTCAAGAGCGTGGTCTTGCCGGCGCCGAGATAGCCGGTGAGGACGGTGACGGGGGTCTTGTCGGTCATGGACGTCATCTAGTCACTGATCGTGGCGAAGGGAACAGTCTGCGGCCATCGACCGCTTGACCACTATATAGGTGTTATCGAATAACATCGCGCCCCGGGCCCATCGGCCGAAGTGCGACAACACCCGTTCCTGCGCCCATATCGGCGCGCGCGCTCCCCGATCGCCGCTATATAAGAGCCCTCGTGACCTCCTCCGCCCCTGAACGCCAAGGACAGATGGACGCCTTCCGGGGCGACCGCGTGTATCTGGGCGCCGACCACGCCCGCAACGAGCGGCGGACCTGGCTCGTGGCGGCGATCTGCGTGCTGACCCTGGCCGTCCAGATCGGCGGCGGGCTGGCCTTCAATTCGATGGCCCTTATCGCCAACGGCGTGCACATGGCCGCCCACGTCGCCGCATTGGCGGTGGCGGCCGGCGCCTACCGGATGGCGCGCCGCTACGCTCAGGATCATCGGTTCTCGTTCGGCACCGGCAAGCTCGGCTACCTGGCCGGTTTCGCCAACGCCGCGGTGCTGGCGATCAGCGCCGTGCTGGTGGCGATCGAAAGCGGGCGGCACATGCTCTCGCACGCTCCGGTCGCCTACGACGGGGCGCTGGCCCTCGCCGGCCTGGCTCTGGCGATCAACCTGATCTGCATGTGGCTGCTGCGCCCCGCCCACGCCCATGACCATGACCGCGACGGCGACCTCAATCTTTCGGCCGCACACCTGCACCTGGCGGGCGACGCGGCGGTCTCGGCCCTGGCCATCGTCGGCCTCGGCCTCGGACGCGTGTTCGGCTGGGCCTGGGCGGACGGACTGGCGGGCCTCGCCGGCGCGGCGCTGCTGGCCCACTTCGCCTGGCGGCTGATGGTGCGCACTGGCTCGGTGCTGCTGGACGTCAATCCCTCGCCGGAACTGACCGCCGAAATCCGCAAGCGCATGGAGAGCGGCGGCGAGCGCCTGCTCGACCTGCATCTCTGGCGTCTAGGGCCTGGCCACCACGCCGCCATCGTCGTGGTCGAGGCGCGCGAGGTCGTGGCTGCTGAAATCTACCGCGCGCGACTTGCCGGCTTGCCGGGTTTGAGCCACGTGACCGTAGAAACACGCCAGGCGCGTTGACTCTCAACAGTCCCTCTGTATAAGTCCGCGCCTCTCGCCCGCGGGCTATCTCGCGGGCGCAATCCATTTTGCTATAGTCCAAGGCGCCAACGATGTACGCGGTGATCAAAACCGGCGGAAAGCAGTACCGGGTTCAAGCCGGTGACCTGCTGGTCGTCGAAAAGCTCGACGGTGAACCGGGTGCGGAAGTCGCGTTCGGCGACGTCCTCCTGCTCGGCGATGGTGAGGCCATCACGGTCGGCGCCCCGCTGGTCGACGGCGCGAAGGTCTCCGCCACCCTGATCGAAACCCGCAAGGGCGAGAAGGTGAAGATCTTCAAGAAGATCCGCCGCCAGGGCTATCGCCGCACCCGCGGGCACCGCCAGTCGGAAACCGTCCTGCGCGTCACCGCGATCGACGGCGCCGGCAAGTCGGCCAAGTGGGACGGCAAGGTCGACCTGACCTCGAAGGCCCTGCTGGACGCTCGCGCCCGCAACCTGAAGAACGTGGTCGCCGAACTCGAAGCCGCCGCCGCTCCGGCCCCGGCCGAAGCTCCGGCCAAGAAGGCTGCGCCGAAGAAGGCCGCCGCCAAGAAGTCTGACGCCGCCGAATAAGCGCGCACTAGAGAGTTAGGAGAGAGCTATGGCTCACAAGAAATCTGGCGGCTCTTCGCGCAACGGTCGCGACTCGGCTGGCCGCCGCCTCGGCGTGAAGAAGTTCGGTGGTGAAGCTGTCGTCGGCGGCAACATCATCGTGCGCCAGCGCGGCACGAAGTTCTTCCCGGGCGACAATGTCGGCATCGGCAAGGACCACACCCTCTTCGCGACCGCCGCCGGCGCCGTGAAATTCGTGACCAAGCGCGACGACCGCACCTACGTGAACGTGGTTGTGGCTCAAGCGGCTGAATAATCAGGCGAACCTCTTGAAACCGGGTTCGCCGTAAGGCGGACCGGGCAGAGTGCTTCCGAGGGGGAGTCCGGACCGCCGGACTCCCCCTCTTTGCGTTCTGGGGCCCCGACAGAGGGCCGGGAGGTAGACCGATGTGTGCGATCGAACTGGAGCCTGTCATCACGACGCAGCGGCTGCGGCTGCGTAAGCCCCGCAGGGCCGACGCAGCCCGCCTGGCGGTCTACGCCAACGATTTCGACGTGGCCCGCATGACCACCGGCATGCCCTATCCCTATGGGGTGGAGCACGCCGAGGGCTTTCTCGAAAAGGCCGGCGAGGCCGACCCCGCCCGCGAGGCGGTGTTCGTGATCGACCACCCCGAGCATGGCGCGATCGGCGTCCTGGGCTTCGACGCCCGTGACGGCGGCGAGCGCGAGATCGGCTATTGGGTCGGCCGGCCGCACTGGGGCCAGGGCTACGCCACCGAGGCGGCGAGCGGCGCGCTGGTCTGGGCGCACCGCACCTGGGGCCGACGCTACATGCATGCCGGCCACTTCGCCGACAACCCGGCCTCGGGTCAGGTGCTGTGCAACGCCGGCTTCCTCTACACCGGCGACGTCGAGATGCGCCCCTCGATCGCGCGGGGCGGACTGGCCACCGCGACCCGGATGATGGTGTGGCTGGCGTAAGGCCACACGCGCGATGAATCGAAGCGCCCCGCAGCCGCAAGGCTCGACGGGGCGCTTCCCATGCTACAAAAGGCCCCAATGAAGTTTCTCGACCAGTGCAAGATCTATGTCCGCTCCGGAAACGGCGGCGGCGGCGCTGTGTCGTTCCGGCGCGAGAAGTACATCGAGTACGGCGGTCCCGACGGGGGCGACGGCGGCAAGGGGGGCGACGTCTGGATCGAGGCGGTCGACGGCCTCAACACCCTGATCGACTACCGCTACCAGCAGCACTTCAAGGCCGGCACCGGCATTCACGGCATGGGCCGCAACCGCCATGGCGGCGCTGGCGACGACGTGGTGCTGAGGGTTCCTGTGGGCACCGAGGTCCTCGACGAGGACAAGGAAACCCTGATCGCCGACATGGATGTCGCCGGCAAGCGCGTCCTGTTGCTCAAGGGCGGCAACGGCGGCTGGGGCAACGACCGCTTCAAAGGCCCGATCAATCAGGCCCCGCGCCACGCCAACCCTGGCCAGGAAGGCGAGGAGCGCTGGATCTGGCTGCGCCTGAAGCTGATCGCCGACGTCGGCCTGGTCGGCCTGCCCAACGCCGGCAAGTCGACCTTCCTGGCCGCGGCCAGCGCCGCCAAGCCGAAGATCGCCGACTATCCGTTCACGACGCTGGCCCCCAACCTCGGCATGGTCGATCTCTCGCCCAGCGAACGGTTCGTGCTGGCCGACATTCCCGGCCTGATCGAAGGCGCTTCGGAGGGCGCCGGGCTCGGCACCCGCTTCCTCGGCCACGTTGAGCGCACCGCCGTGCTGATCCACCTGGTCGACGCCACCCAGACCGACGTCGCCGAAGCCTGGCGCACAGTCCGCGGCGAACTGGAAGCCTATGGCGAGGAGCTGGGCGACAAGACCGAGATCGTCGCCCTCAGCAAGATCGACGCCCTCGACGACAGCGTCATCGAGATGCAGCGCGAGGCCCTGGAAGAAGCCACCGGCGGCAAGGTCCGCCTGGTCTCCGGCGTGTCGGGCAAAGGCGTCGTCGAACTGCTGCGGGAGGCCTATGGCATGGTCCGCGAGCGCAAGGCCGAGATCGCCCAGGAGGAGGCCGAACAGACCGGCGGAACGGGCTGGACGCCGTGAGCGGCCTGGGGGAGGCCAAGCGCGTCGTCGTCAAGGTCGGCTCCGCCCTGGTGGCCGGAGAGGCAGGCCCTGACTCGGCATGGCTCGCCGCCTTCGCCGCCGACGTCGCGCGGCTGCGCGCCCGCGGCCAGCAGGTGCTGGTGGTGTCGTCCGGCGCTGTGGCCCTTGGCCGCCGCCGGCTCGCCATGGGCCGCCGCAAGCTGACCCTGCCGGAAAAGCAGGCCTGCGCCGCCGCTGGCCAGTCCGAGCTGATGCGGGCCTGGGAAGAAGCGCTTGAGCCGCACGGCCTGGTCGCCGCCCAGGTGCTGATCACCCGCGACGACACCGAGATCCGCAGCCGCTGGCTCAACGCCCATGCGACGCTCACCACCCTGCTGTCCCTGGGCGTGGTTCCGGTGGTGAACGAGAACGACACTGTCGTCACCGAAGAGATCCGCTACGGCGACAATGATCGCCTCGCCGCCCGCGTCGCCCAGATGATCCGCGCCGAGGCCCTGGTCCTGCTGTCGGACATCGATGGCCTCTACACCGCCGATCCGCGCAACAACCCGGACGCCGAGCATCTGCCGCGCATCAGCCAGCTGACGCCGGAGATCGAGGCGATGGCCGGCGGCGCCAACGCCAGCGCCGGGGTCGGCACCGGCGGCATGGCGACCAAGATCATGGCCGCCCGCATCGCCCAGTCGGCCGGCTGCGCCACCATCATCACCCTCGGCCGCCGCCCCGCCCCCCTCGCCGCGATCGAGGCCGGCGACAAGGCGACGGTGATCGAGCCGTCGGTCTCAGTCGCAGCCGCATACAAGGCCTGGATCGCCGGCTCGCTGGCGACCTCCGGCGCGGTCATCGTCGATAACGGCGCAGCCAAGGCGCTGGCTACCGGCAAGAGCCTGCTGGTCGCGGGCATGCTTGCCGTCGAGGGTCGCTTCGGCAAGGGCGACGCAGTTGTGGTGGTCGACGAGACCGGCCGCGAGATCGCCCGCGGCCTGGCCCGCTACGACTCTGAGGACGCCGGGCGCATTCGCGGCCTGAAGTCCGACGCCATCGAGGGCGTGCTGGGCTTCACCTACGGCCCGATGATCCACGCCGACGACCTGGCGCTGGCGGCGCGCACGCCAGCCTGACCTGACGACGGATTTGCGACGGGCTCCAAAGGAGCCTACTAAACCTCAAACTGAGCATTAGGGCGCGTGATGGACGACGCGGCGGCGAGCACCAAGGCCGAGACGGGAGCCCGGACGGGCAAGCTGGAGACGCTGGTCGCCGGCATGCCGATCCCGTTCGGCGGCGACCGCGTAGCGTATGTCTCCGACAAGCTGGCGGCAGCCTTCGCGCCGGGCGACCGGCTGGTCGTGGTTCAGGAGACCGGCGACCTGCTGCATGTGCCGGCCGCCGTCCAGGCGATCGCCGCCGGCGCCGTGGGCCGCGCCCATGAGGCGTTCGGCCAGCTCGCCCGGGTCGGCGACGAGGCGATCACCGCCTTCTTCGCCGCCTTCGCCGACAACCTCGCCGACGACGGGGCCTGGAGCGCGATCGCCAAGGCCAACGCCGACGACGTCGCCCGCGCCCAAGCCCGCGGCCGCTCCACCACTCGCCTCGCGGTCAGCGAGGCGATGCGCGCCGACATGATCGCCGGCCTGCACGTCTGGCGCGACGCCAAGGTCGGCCGCGGTCGGCTGGTGGAGCGCGTTGAGCATCCGGGCTGGAGCGTCGAGCAGGTCGCCGCCCCCCTGGGCGTGGTCGGCTTCATCTTCGAGGGCCGCCCCAACGTCTTCGCCGACGCCACCGGCGTGCTGCGCACCGGCAACACCGTGGTCTTCCGCATCGGCTCGGACGCGCTGGGCACCGCCCGCGCCATCGTCGAGCACGCGCTCGACCCGGCGATCGAGGCCGCGGGCCTGCCGCCCGGGTCCGCCGCCCTCGTCGACAGCCCCGAGCACGCCGCCGGCTGGGCGATGTTCTCCGATCCGCGCCTGGCCCTGGCCGTCGCCCGCGGCTCCGGCCCCGCCGTCGCCCAACTGGGCGCCATCGCGCGCCAGGCCGGCGCGCCGGTCAGCCTGCACGGCACGGGCGGCGCCTGGATGGTGGCCGCCGCCGACGCCGATCCGGCTCGCTTCAAGGCCGCCGTCTACCACTCGCTGGACCGCAAGGTCTGCAATACGCTCAACGTCTGCGCCATCGTCCGCGAGAGCGCCGACGCGCTCGTTCCGGCCTTCCTCGAAGCGTTGGACCTCGCCGGCGAGCGCCGCCGCAATGTGAAGCTGCACGTGGTCGAGGGGTCGGAAGACGCCCTGCCCGCCGCCTGGCGCCAGGCCCGCGTGGTCGTCGGCCGCGCCGAGGGCGACGTCGAGGAGCCCAAGGTCGAACTGCTGGCCGAGCGCGACCTGGCCCGCGAATGGGAATGGGAAGAGACCCCGGAGCTGACCCTGGTGCTGGTCGACAGCGTCGAGGCCGCCGCCGCCCTCTTCAACCGCTACAGCCCGCAGTTCGCCGCCAGTCTGATCTCAGCCGATCCTGCCGCGCACGAGCTATTCTATGGCGCCGTCAACGCGCCGTTCGTCGGCGACGGCTTCACCCGCTGGGTCGACGGCCAGTTCGCCCTCGACCGGCCCGAGCTCGGCCTCTCGAACTGGGAGCAGGGCCGCCTGTTCGCTCGCGGCGGGGTCCTGTCCGGCGACGGGGTGTTCACCGTCCGCGCCCGGGTCCGCCAGAGCGACCCCAACCTCGACCGCAATCCGGCCACGGCGAAAACGCTTTGAAGTCCGGGGACGTCCATGTGGTTCGCCGGCCCCGCTAGGCGCCGGCCCGGTGCGGGGCGTCCGGGGGCCCTGCGGCTCGGCTTCGAACTGAAGCCGGGAATGCGCGTGGGCCTCTATGGCGGCTCGTTCAATCCGGCCCACGAGGGCCACGCACACGTCGCCGAGACCGCCCGCCGGCGACTGCAGCTCGACCGGGTGATCTGGCTGGTATCGCCGCAGAACCCGTTGAAGTCCGCGCGCGAGACCGCGCCGCTGGCCGAACGCATGGCCGGGGCCCGGACCGTCGCCCGCGGCCGCAGCATGATCGTCAGCGACGCCGAGACCCGGCTGGGCTCGCAGTACACCATCGACACCATCCGCGCCCTCAAGGCCCGCTTTCCGGGAGTCGACTTCGTCTGGATCATGGGCGCCGACAGCCTTGCGACCTTCCACCGCTGGCGCGGCTGGACGCAGATCATGGCCGAGGTCCCGGTGGCCGTGGTCTCGCGGCCGTGGATCTCGCTGAAGAGCCGCTCCTCGCCCGCGGCGCGGCGTTTCGCCACCACCCGGGTCTCGTTGCAGGAAGCCAAGCTGCTCCCCGGGGCCACCCCGCCGCGCTGGGTGTTCCTCACCGGCCCCTTGAATTTCCAGTCGTCCACGGCCTTGCGCGCCCGTCAGGCCAAATAGCCGCAGGCCAGGGCGGGAACGATCCCGAAGCCGCCGGCTTGAAGACTCGTGACGCTGGGCTGACCAAAGCCCCCAATCCGTGCTAAGGGTCTCCCAGCGAGGCAACAAAGGAGCGACCCCGCTGAGCCCTGACCCTGCGCCTAGAGCGCACGAAGCCCCGGTTTCCGGCGCTTCTTCCGACCCCGAGGCGAAGATCACCGCCCTCGGCGACCTGATTCTGCAGCGCCTGGATGATGACAAGGCGCAGGACGTCGTCTTCATCGACCTGAAAGGCAAGAGCGCCGTCGCCGACGCCCTGATCGTGGCGTCCGGGCGTTCGCACCGTCATGTCGGCGCGATGGCCGACCACCTGCTGCGGGCGCTGAAGGAAGAAGGCCTGGGCAAAGCCCGGGTCGAAGGCCTGCCGCACTGCGACTGGGTGCTGATCGACACCGGCGACGTGATCGTTCACCTGTTCCGCCCGGAAGTGCGCCAGTTCTACAACATCGAGAAGATCTGGTCGGTCGATTCCGCGCACCGCACGCCGACGAGCTGATTTTCCTCCTCTCCCATCACGATGGGGGAGGAAAAGACCGCATGAAAATCACGATCCTCGCCGTCGGACGCCTGCCGCGCTCGCCGGAAGTCGAGCTGGTGAAGCTCTATGTCGACCGCGCGACCGCCGCCGGCCGTTCGCTCGGCCTTGGTCCGGTCGATGTCATCGAGGTCGAGTCCCGCAAGCCGGGCAAGGGGCCTGAAGCCGACGTGCTGCGGCCCCACCTCGAAGGCGCCCACGTCATCGCCTGCGATGAGCACGGAACGGCCAGGGCGTCGCGCGCATTCGCCGCCGAGATCGGCCGCCTGCGCGACGACGGCGTGCGCCGTCTGGTTTTCATGATCGGCGGGGCCGATGGCCTGGACCCGTCGCTGCTCGCCGCCGCCCATGGCAAGCTGGCCTTCGGGCCGCAGACTTGGCCCCACGCCATGGCGCGCGCCATGCTGGCCGAGCAGGTCTACCGCGCCGTCACCATCCTCGCCGGCAGCCCCTATCATCGCGATTGAGGGCGCGCGGAGCTCAGTCTATCCCTGATGCGATGATGCGCCGCGGCGTCCTCCTGACCAGCACCTGCGCGGCCGCCGCGACCCTGGCGGCCGGCGCGATCGCCTATGCGGCCACCGAGAGCCAGGCCCGGCTGGAACGGCTCAACGTCCGCGAGACCGTGCTTAGCGCCGAACAGGGGCGCAACCTTAACCGCATGGCCAGGCTGCTGACGGCGCTGGCGCAGTTCCGCCGCGATCCGCCGCCCGCCCTGCTGGTCAGCCCCGGCGACGCCACGGATGCGGTGCGCGCCGCCATCCTGGTCAAGGCGATCACCCCCGAACTGCAGAAGCGCGCCAAGGTCTACGCCGCCGAAGCGGGCGAGATCGCCCGTCAGCGTCGGTTGGCCGCGGTGGCGAGCGAAGCGCTGTTCACCTCCGACTCCGAGCTGGCCGAACGCCGCGAGCGACTGGAGGCCACCCCGCCGGGCGCGGCGCCCGTCGAAAGCGGCCCGATCACCCCGCCGATTCGCCTGCTGGCGCCGGCGAAGGGCAAGCTGGTCCAGCGCTACGGCGCGCCGCTCACCGGCGGCGGCGAGGCGTCTGGCGTCACCTTCGCGGCGGACCACGGCGCCTCGGTCGCAGCGCCCGACGCCGGCCTCGTGCAGTTTGTAGGCCCCGTTAAGGGGTGGGGGACTATTTTGATCTTGCGGCTGGCCGGGGGCTACCATCTGGTATTGGCTGGCCTTGATCGAACGACGGTCGGGGTCGGTCAATCAGTCGCGGCGGGCGCGCCTGTCGGGTGGATGACGGATGGACGAAACTCCCCATCTGAACTCTATCTGGAGGTCCGAGAACGCGGCGTTCCAGTCGACCCGGCCAGATGGCTGGACGGGCTGAGCTGAAAATAGAACCAATTCCGCCGGATTCCTCGCGGAACATGGGTTCGGGAATACCGGTGCGGCGCCGTTTCGCCGCCAAGGGAGGCTTCAAGGCCTGACATGCGTAAGTATCTTCTGATCGGGGCTTCGGCCTTCGTGCTCGGCGCCGGCTCCATGGCCTATGTGAGCCAGCAGGCGCTCGCCTCGGCCCAGGCGCCGAAGGTGAAGACCTACAAGATGCTCGAGCTGTTCGGCGACGTGCTCGACACCGTCGAGCGCCAGTACGTCACCGAGGTCGACGATCAGAAACTGATCGAGGCGGCCATCGACGGCATGCTGACCTCGCTCGATCCGCATTCCGGCTATCTGAACCCCGACTCCTTCGACGACATGCGCGATCAGACGCGCGGCGAATACGGCGGTCTCGGGCTCGAGGTCACCAGCGAAGAAGGCGTGGTCAAGGTCATCTCGCCGATGGACGGCACGCCCGCCTTCAAGGCCGGCGTGAAGCCCGGCGACTTCATCACCGCGGTCAACGGCGAGAGCGTGCTCGGCCTGTCGGTCAACGAGGCTGTCAAGCAGATGCGCGGCAAGCCGGGCGAGGCGGTCACCCTGACCATCGCCCGCGAAAAGTCCGATCCGTTCGACGTGAAGATCGTCCGCGAGGTGATCAAGCCGAAGTCCGCGACCGCCAAGATGGAAGGCGACTACGGCTACCTGCGCGTCTCCGGCTTCAACGAGAAGACCACCGACGAGGCCGAGGCGGCCCTGGCCGAACTCAAGGCCAAGAACCCGAAGATGAAGGGTCTGATCCTCGACCTGCGCAACAATCCGGGCGGCCTGCTCGACCAGGCGGTCGGCATCTCCGACATGTTCCTGGAAGGCGGCGAGATCGTCTCCCAGCGGGGCCGCGATCCGCGCGACATCGAGCGCTACAACGCCCGCGCCGGGGACGTGACCGGCGGCCTGCCGATGGTCGTGCTCGTCAACTCCGGTTCGGCCTCGGCGGCCGAGATCGTGGCCGGCGCCCTGCAGGACCGCAAGCGCGCCGAAGTGGTCGGCCTGACCACCTTCGGCAAGGGCTCGGTGCAGACCGTGATCCCGCTGCGCGGCGGCATGGACGGCGCGCTGAAGCTGACCACGGCGCGCTACTACACGCCCGCCGGCCGCTCGATCCAGAAGACCGGCATCGAGCCCGACCTGGAAGTCGCCGAAACCCGCGACCAGGCCCAGCGTATCGCCAACCGCGCCTTCCAGTTCTCGGAAGCCTCGTTCCGCAACGCGCTGAACGCCGAAGAAGGCAAGGCCCGCCGCGGCGCCCACATCCCGGCCGAAGCCCCGCCCAGCGGCTTCGACGAAGACAAGGGCGACTTCCAGTTGGCCCGCGCCATGGACGTGCTGAAATACGGTTCGGTGGCTGCGACTCCGAAGCTGCCGAAGCCCGAACCGAAGATGGCTGCGGTGGTCTCGCCGAAGGGCGCGCCGGCCCTCGAAAAGGCCTCTCCGGACAAGAAGTAGGCGGCGAAAACGCCGGCGCGATTAGTTAATTGAAAGTTAACGAAAATCGCGCCGGCGTTCACTGTATAAGTCGTTTGTTAACCATATTCGCGGACGCTCCAATGCCGGAACGTTCCGTGATCATGTGATGTTTTCGAAGAAGCACCTCGCCCCAGCGATCGCCGCCCCTGCGCCGGCTCCACCGCTCTCCGAAACCGCGCTGCGCGCCTTGGCGAACCCCTATGTCGGGGCGGGCGCCGCCGGCGCGCTGTTCATCGTCGTGCTGCTGACTCTGGTGGCGCTGATCGGCGACCCCAAGGCCAGTTCGCCCGTCGTGCGGCTGTCGCTGGCCAAGATCGGCGGCGAGGCCGCCCCCGACGGCTGGCGAGAGGCCCTGGCCCGCGGCGGCGGGCAGCCGAGCGTGACCGAGGACATCTTCCGGCTCTCCGAGACCCCGATCGGCGCCGACGCCGCGATGGGCGAGGCGACCATCACCATGCAAGGCGGCGGCGCCTTCCACGCCGCCGACCCGCTGCCCCAGGCCCCGCTGGCCGGCTTCCACTCGCAGGGCCCCAGCGGCCCGCTGCCGATCATCGCGGCCAACGGCAAGACTCCGGCCGAGGCCTATGCCCGTCCCTTCGCGCCGAACGGCCGCCCCAAGGTGGCGCTGGTGATCGGGGGGCTGGGCCTCAACGCCGCGGCCACCCGCCAGGCCATCGACACCCTGCCGCCGGAAATCACCCTGTCGTTCGTGCCCTATGCCGAGGGGCTGCAGGGCTGGATCGACCTGGCCCGCGCGGCCGGGCATGAGGTGCTGCTGGAAACCCCGATGGAGCCCAGCGATTATCCGGACAACGACCCGGGCCCCTATACGCTGCTCGCCGACTCGCCCGGATCGGAGACCGTCAAGAAGCTGGAATGGGTGCTCTCGCGCGCCACCGGCTATTTCGGGGTCACCAACTATCTCGGCTCACGGTTCATGACCTCGGATGCCGGCATGAACGCCTTCCAGACAGCGCTGCGCGGCCGGGGGCTGGCCTTCATTGACGACGGCCAGGCCGCCCGCCGCACCGGTCCGATGCGCGCCTCGGCGGCGCGCATCATCGACGAGCAGCTGTCGGGCCAGGCCATAGACCAGCAGCTGCTGGCGATCGAGGCCGGCGCCCTGCAGCACGGTCAGGCTCTCGGCTCGGGCTTCGCCTATCCGGTTACGCTGTCGCAGGTCGCAAAGTGGGCTGAATCGGTCGAATCTAGGGGTTATCAGCTGGCTCCGGCTTCCGCTTTGATCTCACGTCGCTAAATGGAATGAGATGACCGACCTGACCGCCTATCGCCCGAACGTGGGAGTGGTGCTCTTCCACCCCGATGGCCGGGTGTGGCTGGGCCGCCGGTTCCAGACCCCCGAGCCCTATAACTGGCAGTTCCCGCAAGGCGGCGTCGACGCCGGCGAGGACCTCTATCTCGCCGCCTGCCGCGAGCTGGCCGAGGAGACGGGCGTCGTCACCACCACCCTGCTCGGCCGCACCGACGGCTGGCTGGCCTATGACTTCCCGCCCGGACACAACGGTTCCAAGATCGCCAAGGGCTGGAAAGGCCAGCGTCAGGTCTGGTTCGCCCTGCGCTTCGACGGCCAGGAAAGCGAGATCGACCTCAGCGGGGACGGGCATCCGGAATTCGACGCCTGGCGCTGGGGCAGCCTCGATGAGGCCCCCGGCCTGGTCGTGCCGTTCAAGAAGGCGACCTACGAGACCGTGGTCCGCGCCTTCCATGTCTTCACGGGCCAGCCCGGCCGCGCGGCCTGACCGGCCCATGAGCATCGCTCCGCCGCCGATCGTCATGGTGCATGGCGCCTTCTGCGGCGGCTGGGCGTTCGAGCGCCTGCGCGAGCCGTTCGAGGCGGCCGGCCACTTCGTCCTCACCCCCGACCTGCGCGGCCACGCCGCGGACGACCCGCCCCACGCGGTGCTCGGCGTCTCGGTCACCGACTACGCCCGCGACCTCGCCCGGCTCTGCGCCGGTCTCGACCAGGCCCCGATCCTGGTCGGCCATTCGATGGGCGGGCTGGTCTGCGCCCTGGCCGCCAGCCGCACGCCGGTGCGGGCGATGGTGCTGCTGGCCCCGACCGCGCCCTGGGGCGTGGCCGCCTCGTCGATGGAAGAGGCGATCACCGCTTTCGGCCTTCACGCCCTGGGGCCGTTCTGGGCGCAATCAGTCGCCCCCGACCGCAGTCTGGCGCGCCGCTACAGCCTCGACCGCATGGATGGCGCGGAGCGCGAGGCCGTCGCTTCCCGCATGCGCCCCGAAAGCGGTCGCGCGCTCTGGGAAACGCTGAACTGGTGGCTCGACCCCTTCATGACCACCAGCGTAGGCCCCCTGCACGTGCCGACCCTGGTGATCGGCGGCGAGCGCGACGTCGTCCATCCCCCCGCCACCGTCCGCCAGACCGCCGCGCGCTTCGGCGCAGAGTTCATCGAAGCCCCCGGCATGAGCCACTGGCTGGTCGCCGAACCCGGCTGGCGCGAGATCGCTGAGATCGCGCAGGGCTGGCTGGAGGGGACGCTGGCCTCGGCTCCAGCCGACTAGCGACTACTTCGTCCCCAGCACCTGCTTCAGGAACACGATCTCGCTGGCGCGGACCGCCTCGGCGTTGGCCTTCTTGGCGACCCCGTGTCCCTCGTCGAGGGCCAGCACGTACCAGACCTCTGTGCCCTGTGCGCGCAGCCTGGCGACCATCTGCTCGGACTCCGACTGCGGCACGCGCGGATCGTTGGCGCCCTGATAGATCATCATCGGCTTCTTCATCCGCTCGCTCATGTTGAGCGGCGAGATCTTGTCGAACACCGCGGCCATCTTCGGATCGCGCTCATCGCCGTACTCGGCCCGGCGCAGGTCGCGGCGATAACCCTCGGTGTTGGCCAGGAAGGTCTTCCAGTTGGAGATGCCGTAGAGGTCGATCGCCCCGGCGATGCGGTCGTTGTAGTGAGCGGCCACGGCCAGCGACATATAGCCTCCGTAGGACTGGCCGACGACCGCCACACGGCTGGCGTCCAGGTCCGGCTGCTTGGCGATCCAGTCGAGCAGCGCGCCGATGTCCTTGACCGAGTCCTCGCGCTTCTCGGCGTTGTCGAGGCCGATATAGGTCTTGCCGTAGCCGCTGGAGCCGCGGACGTTCGGGATGATCACCGCGGCCCCGACCTCGTTGACCCAAGACTGGCGGCGCGGATTGAAGCTCGGCTGCTCCTGGCCCTCCGGCCCGCCGTGGATCTGGATGACCACGGGCAGCTTCTCGCCGGCCTTGGCCGCCGGCTTGTAGATGAAGGCCGGGATCGAGCGCTTGTCGAAGGTCGGGTAGCGGAACAGGGTCGGCTCGACCAGCTTGGCCGGCTCCAAGCCGCCCAGCTCGCTCTGCGTCCAGCGGACCAGCTTCTGATCGGCCAGGGCGAAGCTCCAGACGTCGCCGGACGAGGTCGAGGTCGAGAGGCTGAAGCCCAGCTGCTTGCCGTCCGGCGAGAAGCCGAGGCCGGTCAGCACGCCCATCGGCAGCGCCGGGCTCGGCACGGTCTTGCCGCTGGCGACCTCCTTCACGACGATCTTCGAATAGCCTTCCTCGTTCACCAGGTAGGCGATCAGCGCGCCGTCGGGGGACAGGTCGAAGCCCTCGGCCGGCCACTTGGCGCCCGGCTCGAGGTCGCGGACCGCGCCGCTGGCGACATCGATCACGACCGGCCGGGCCATGTCCGACTTGTCGTCGGAGAGCGTGACCACATGGGCGCCGTCCGCGGCGAAGGCGCCGCCGACATATGCGATCGGACGGCCGGTCGGGCCGACCGGCTTCACCGCCCCGCTGGCGATGTCGAGCACGAACAGGTCGGTCGAGGCGACCGAGTTGTAGCGGCTCAGCAGCAGGCTCTTGCCGTCCGGCGAGAAGTCGAGCACCGCCATCGCGCCCGTGCCCTCGTGGACGACCCGGCGGCCTTCGGGCTGGGCCGGGTCGGCCAGCATGATGTCGTAGTTGGGGTCGCCGGGCGTCACCTGGCTCCAGGCCACCAGCTTGCCGTCGGCCGAGAAGGTGAAGTTGGAGTTGCGTGTCTTCGGCGCGGTCAGCTGCGTCTCGTCCCCGCTCAGGCCGCGGATATAGCCCTGGTAGTACTCGGCCCCGCCGACGTCGCGCGGATAGACGAAGCGGGCCTGGCCCGGCTGGCCCTTGGCGCTGTTGACCGGCTCGGGGAAGAAGGTCAGCTGGGTGCGGGCTGCGCCCGGCGCGGCCACGCGGTGGATCTGGTTCACGTCGCCGAAGCGGGTGGCGATCAGGATCGAGCCGTCGTCCATCCAGTCCTCGAAAACCGCCGAGCGGGCGTTGTAGTACGGCGCGATCGCCGTCTTCAGCGCGGCCGGGGTCTCGGGGACGTTGTCGTAGACGATCTGGCCGGACTGGCGCTTGGCCAGCTCCGCGGCCGGGGCGGCGGCGGCGCAGGCGAAGGCGAGGACGGTGCCAAGCAGCAGGGCGCGCGTCGTCATCGGGGGGAACTCCAAACAGTCGAGGTTTGGGCGCGACCCTGGCCGCGCCGGGCGGCCCCCGTCAACGCCCGATCAGCGGGTGGCTTGCGGCGGATAGGACAAAGGGCGCGGGAGAAGCTCCCGCGCCCTTCGGTTGGATATCCGCGCCGCTGAAGGCGGCTTCGACGTCCTAGAACTTGCGTTCCGAGTAGAGCACTTCGGCCAGATCGGCGTTCTTGCCGGCCGGCGTGCCGTCCGGCTTCTTCAGCTGCAGGAACACCAGGCCGATCGATTCCTTGTCGGTGTAGTATTCCCACGAGTTGGTGATGCGCTTGAAGTCCGTCGCCGGCACGAAGTCGTTACGCTGCTGGACCAGCTCGGGCTTGTGCAGGAACGAGAAGATGTTCAGGCCGACGATGATCGGCTTCTCGCCGTCGATCGGATAGCTGAGCGTCAGGCGGCAGACGTCCTTGTTGGAGCCCTGCGGCCAGATGGTCAGGGTGTAAGGCTTCTCGACCAGGGTGCCGACATAGGTCCCTTCGCGCTTGTTCAGCTTGTAGCCGGCCATGCCGCCGGCCAGGGCCTTGAAGTCGCCGCCCTTCACGAGCGGTTTGCAGACCCGGTTGATGACGTCGATGATCTGACCCTCGGCGCCGGTGGTCGGCAGCACGTAGGTCTTTTCTTCGGCGGCCGGCGCGGCCGGCGCGGGCGCGGCGGCGGGGGCCGGCTCAGCGGCGGGGGCGGCGGCCGGCGGGGCCGCTTCGGGCGCCGGCTGGGCGTGAGCCGCCGTGGCGAGCCCAGCGAGAGCGATCAGACTGACGAAGGCGGTGCGCATGGCGAAGTCCCCTAACTTAAGCGTGCCGCATAACACTCGAAACAGGCCGTCCCTCGCAACCCCTCTAGCGAAGCAATTGGACCGATCGGTGGCGATTGCCCGGCCCGAGCACGGCAAAATCGCGTGACTTGCCCGCCAGATACGAAAAGGCCCCGGCGCCTGGGGCGTCGGGGCCTCTGATCGTTGGGCTTCGGCCGGCGGTTAGGCGGCCACTTCCGTCGCCTGTTCGGCGAGGATGGTCAGGCCTTCAGGGGTCACGTCGGCGAAACCGCCTTCGATCTCGAAGACCTTCACGGCGCCGCCGTTATAGACCTTCACCTGTCCGACCTTCAGCGTGGTCATGAAGGGCGCGTGGTCGGCCAGCACGCCGAAGTCGCCTTCCGTGCCCGGCGCGTCGACCTGGTCGACATCGCCCGAGAACAGTTCGCGCTCGGGCGAGACCAGCGAGAAGTGAAGCTTCCCAGCCATGATCCTTAGGCTTCCGCGGCCAGCTTTTCGGCCTTGGCCACCGCGTCTTCGATGGTGCCGACGTTGTAGAAGGCCGCTTCCGGCAGGTGGTCGTATTCACCGTCCACGACCGCCTTGAACGAGCGGATGGTGTCTTCCAGGCTCACGAAGATGCCCGGCATGTTGGTGAACTGTTCGGCCACGTGGAACGGCTGGCTCAGGAACTTCTGGATCTTCCGGGCGCGGGCCACGGTCAGCTTGTCCTCTTCCGACAGCTCGTCCATGCCCAGGATGGCGATGATGTCCTTCAGGGCCTTGTAGGCCTGCAGGGTTTCCTGAACGCGGCGGGCGACGCCGTAGTGCTCTTCGCCGATCACCAGCGGGTCCATGATCCGCGAGGTCGAGTCCAGCGGGTCCACGGCCGGGAAAATGGCCTGGGCGGCGATGTCACGCGACAGAACGGTGGTGGCGTCCAAGTGAGCGAACGAAGCGGCCGGGGCCGGGTCGGTCAGGTCGTCGGCGGGAACGTAGATGGCCTGGACCGAGGTGATCGAACCCTTGGAGGTCGAGGTGATGCGCTCCTGCAGGTTGCCCATCTCGGTGGCCAGGGTGGGCTGATAGCCCACGGCCGACGGGATACGGCCCAGCAGAGCCGACACTTCCGAGCCGGCTTGGGTGAAGCGGAAGATGTTGTCGATGAAGAGGAGCACGTCCTTGCCCTCTTGGTCGCGGAAGTACTCGGCCTGGGCCAGGCCGGTCAGCGCGACTCGGGCGCGGGCGCCGGGGGGCTCGTTCATCTGGCCGTAGACCAGGGTGCAACGGCTCTCGCCGCCGCCGCCGGGCTGGTTCACGTTCGACTCGATCATCTCGTGATAGAGGTCGTTGCCTTCGCGGGTGCGCTCACCCACGCCGGCCAGCACGGAGTAACCGCCGTACGCCTTGGCGATGTTGTTGATCAGCTCCTGCATGGTCACGGTCTTGCCCACGCCGGCGCCGCCGAACAGGCCGATCTTGCCGCCCTTGGTGTAGGGGCAGAGCAGGTCGATGACCTTGATGCCGGTGACGAGCACTTCGGCCGCCGTCGACTGCTCGGCGAAGCTCGGGGCTTCCCGGTGGATCGGGGCGTAGAACTGGGTGTTGATCGGACCGGCTTCGTCGATCGGGTCGCCGATGACGTTCATGATACGGCCCAGGGTCGCCGGGCCGACCGGCACGGTGATGCTGCGGCCGGTGTCGGTCACGGGCTGGCCGCGGGTCAGACCCTCGGTGGTGTCCATGGCGATGGTGCGGACGGTGTTCTCACCCAGGTGCTGGGCGACTTCCAGCACCAGGCGGAACGGGGCGCCGGTCCGCTGGTCGGTGTTGGTGGTTTCCAGCGCGTTCATGATCGCCGGCAGGTGGCCGTCGAACTCGACGTCGACGACGGCGCCGATGATCTGCGAGATGCGGCCGGTGGCGACGCCGGCGACGGCGGCGACCTTCGGAGCATCGGCCTTCGCGGCGGCGGGAGCCTTCGGAGCAGCGGCCTTCGGCGCGGCCTTGGCGGCGGCGGCCTTCGGCGCGGCGGCCGCTTTCGGGGCGGCGGGCTTCTTGGCGGGAGCCTTGGGGGTCGTAGCCATGGGTTCGGACTCTTTCGGGTTAGAGCGCTTCGGCGCCGGAGATGATTTCAATCAGCTCCTTGGTGATCTGCGCCTGGCGTGAACGGTTGTATTGCAGGGTCAGGCTGGCGATCATGTCGCCGGCGTTGCGGGTGGCGTTATCCATCGCCGTCATCTGGGCGGCGTAGAACCCGGCCTGGTTTTCGAGCATCGCCGACAGCACCTGAACGGTCAGGTTCCGCGGCAGCAGGGTCTCGAGGATTTCCTCTTCGCCCGGTTCGTACTCGTAGGCCGCGCCCTTCAGGTCGATGGTCGCGCCGCCGTCCTGAACCTGGGCCGGGATCAGCTGGCTCAGGGTCGGAACCTGCGACACCACCGACTTGAAGCGGCTGAACGCCAGGGTGACGACGTCGATCTCGCCGGCCTCGAACAGCTCGGTGATCTTGTCGGCCACCGGCTGGGCGGTCGCCATCGACGGATTGCCGGCCTCGAAGAAGGCCACGATCTTTTCGCCGTACTGACGCTTCAGCTGGTCACGGGCCTTCTTGCCGACGACGAGGATCTTGACGTCCTTGCCCTGGCCGATCAGCTCGTTGATCTTCTCGCGCGCGGCGCGGATGATCGAGGTGTTGAAGCCGCCGGCCATGCCGCGGTCCGAGGACGTCACGACCACCAGGTGGCGATCGTTCCGGCCCGTGCCGACCAGCAGTTTCGGGGCGCCGTCTCCCGACACCCCAGCCGCCAGGTTGGCGATGACCGAAGCCATGCGCTGGGCGTACGGGCGGGCGTTCTGCGCAGCGTCCTGCGAACGGCGAAGTTTCGCCGCCGCCACCATCTGCATCGCCTTCGTGATCTTCTGCGTGGCTTTCACGCTTCCGATCCGATTGCGCATCTCCTTGAGGCTGGCCATCTCCTAAAAGCCCCGCTGACTTACGCGAAGCTCTTGGTGAAGGCTTCGAGAGCTTCCTTCAGCTTGGCCTCGGTGTCCGCCTTCAGCTCCTTGCTGGTGCGGATGGTGTCCAGGATGTCCTGGTGCTTGCCGTGCAGACGGGCCAGCAGCTCGGTCTCGTAGCGGCCCACGTCGGCGGTCGCGATGCCGTCGAGATAGCCGCGGGTGCCGGCATAGATCACCGCCACCTGCTCTTCGACCTTCAGCGGCGAGTACTGCGGCTGCTTCAGCAGCTCGGTCAGGCGTTCGCCGCGAGCCAGCTGGCGCTGGGTGGTGACGTCGAGGTCCGAACCGAACTTCGCAAAGGCGGCCATTTCCCGATACTGGGCCAGTTCGCCCTTAATCGGACCCGAGGCTTGCTTCATCGCCTTGATCTGGGCCGACGAGCCCACGCGGCTGACGGAGATACCGACGTTCACGGCCGGACGGATGCCCTGGAAGAACAGGTCGGTTTCCAGGAAGATCTGGCCGTCGGTGATCGAGATCACGTTGGTCGGGATGTAAGCCGACACGTCGTTGGCCTGGGTTTCGATGACCGGCAGAGCGGTCAGCGAGCCCGAACCGTTGTCTTCGTTCAGCTTCGCGGCGCGCTCCAGCAGGCGGCTATGCAGATAGAAGACGTCGCCCGGATAGGCCTCGCGGCCCGGCGGACGGCGCAGCAGCAGCGACATCTGGCGGTAGGCGACGGCCTGCTTGGAAAGGTCGTCGTAGATGATGACCGCGTGCATGCCGTTGTCACGGAACCACTCGCCCATGGCGCAGCCGGCGAACGGGGCCAGGAACTGCAGCGGGGCCGGTTCCGAGGCGGTCGCCGAAACGACGATGGTGTATTCCAGGGCGCCGCGCTCTTCGAGCGTCTTGACGATCTGGGCGACGGTCGAACGCTTCTGGCCGATGGCGACGTAGATGCAGAAGAGCTTGGCGCTCTCGTCGTCGCCGGCGTTGACCGACTTCTGGTTCAGGATGGTGTCGACCGCGACGGCGGTCTTGCCGGTCTGGCGGTCGCCGATGATCAGCTCGCGCTGGCCGCGGCCGACCGGGATCAGCGAGTCGATGGCCTTCAGGCCGGTCTGCACCGGTTCGTGCACCGACTTACGCGGAATGATGCCCGGCGCCTTAACGTCCACGCGGCGACGTTCGGCCACGTTCTGGATCGGGCCCTTGCCGTCGATCGGCTCGCCCAGCGGGTTCACGACCCGGCCCAGCAGGCCCTTGCCGACCGGAACGTCCACGATTTCCGACAGGCGGCGGACTTCATCGCCCTCGGCGATGGCGCGGTCTTCGCCGAAGATAACGACGCCGACGTTGTCCTTTTCCAGGTTCAGGGCCATGCCCTTCACGCCGGCCTTGGGGAACTCGACCATTTCGCCCGACTGGACGTTGTCGAGGCCGAAGACGCGGGCGATGCCGTCACCGACGGACAGAACCGAACCGACGTCCGAGACATCAGCTTCTTCGCCGAAATTGGCGATCTGCGACTTGAGGATGGCCGAAATCTCGGCGGCGCGGATATCCATGGGCTTACGCTCTCTTCAGGGCGAACTTGAGGGAGTCGAGCTTCGAACGCAGCGAAGCATCGAACAGACGGGAACCGACCTGCACCTTGATGCCGCCCAGGAGGGCAGGATCAACGCGGGTCTCGATTTCGGGGTCCTTGCCGAGCGCGGTTCGCAACGCGGCGGCGACACCCTTCGATTGGGCTGGGGTCAGCGGCACGGCCGTGGTCACCTGGGCCGAGATCGCGCCGCGCGCGTCAGCCGCCAGGGCCTCGAAGGCCGTGATCACCGCCGGGAGCGCCGAGGCGCGGCCGTTCGCGGCCAGCAACCCCAGGAACTTCCTGGTGGTGGGATTGAGCTTCGCCTTCGCGCCAAGGGCGGCCAACGCCTTGCCCTTGTCGTCGGCGCTGAACGCCGGCGAAGCCAGCAAGGTCCGCAGATCCTTGCTGTCGGCGCTCATCTTTTTCAGCGCCTTTAGGTCGGCCTCGACGGCCGACAATTTCTTCTCATCGTTCGCGAGATCAAACAGGGCTTGGGCATATCTGCCGCCCACATTCGAAACCTTGGAATCGTCCGCCACTTATTTTGTCCGCCCGGTGCGCGCAAAAGGCCGCGGCGAAGAAATCTCCACTGCGACCCTAAAGGCTTGAAAGCGCTTGGAAAAGCACATTGGCCATCGAGACTGGAAAAGCCCCTGGCCCGAAGCCGCGCGCCTGATAGCACGCGATTTTCAGCGTCGCAACCAAACCGGCCGCGACACCTTGTATTATCTGGCGTTCAACCTACGGAAAACTGCAGCCCCGGTGGCAAGCACCGCGCCGTCCTGGGCCAGCACCCTGCCATAGGTGAAGACCAAGGTGCGGGTGGCGCGCTCGACAGCGGCCTCCACATTCACGCCAGCGCCGGCCACGGCGGAAACGCCATAGTCGATGGTCAGGGATATGGGCTCGGCGCCTTCGCCGGCGACCTGCGTCAGCGCGGGCTCAAGCAGGCTGGCGGCCGGGGCCGGGCCAGCGGGAAATACAGTCTCTAATGAAATGGCGTCTTGGGTCATCGCGGCGGGTTCATAAGCGGCGCTTGCGCCGCGGCCAAGCCGGACCGGCGCCGCACACATAGAAAGACGGGCGCCGGAGGGCCCGGCGCCCGAGTTACAGGCTCGACTAGACTAGCGGCTGGGAGGCGCGCCTAGATGTGCGCGAACCTGGATCCTTCAGCCTTTAGCGGTTGGCCACTTGCTGGGCCGGCAGGGCGGCGGTGTTGCACTGCTCGAGCTTGGCCGCTTCCAGCTGCTTACGCGCGCCGCCGAACGAGGCGACGGCGCCGACGTTCTTGGCCACTTCCTTACAGGTCGCCGCGCCGTAGGTGCGCGAGGACGGAGCCGCCGCCAGGCAGGTGTCGCCTTCGCAGGTGAAGACGGCGCCGCCGGCGATGAACTTGGTCTTTTCCGCGACCGGGGTCTGCAGCTTGGCGGTGATCGGATCGTCAGCCAGCGCCGCGCCGGCGGCGAAGGAGACGGACATCATGGCGGCGCAGGCGGCCGCGAGGGTACGGAGCTTCATCGAAAGCCCTCCAGCGTTCGGGGAGAATGTGCGAGTCCGGGTGGGGACACGGCTCGGGCCAATCCGGGGATCCGCAACCGGTATCCCCACCGGTTGCGCGAGTTGAACTAAGCATCGCTAAGATAACGGTGTTAAGATCATCAGCAACCGCTTTTTTCGCAACGCGGTTATGCGAAAATGTTGGGATTGCGAACCGATAGCAGCGTTCCCATGTAGGCGGGCTCGCCTTCCGCGAGCGCCGAGGTTGCGTTGCACGCCTCCTTTCGCCGCCGATTGCGCCACGCTCCCCGCCCCCGATCAAACGATGCTTTCGCCGGATGCTCCGTGAGCTGGGCTCACGAGGCGGCGCGCCCGGCCTCCGGGCGCCAGGCGATCATGCCGTGGGTCCGCGCCCGGACCTGCGGCGGCGCCAGGCACATGGCCAGGGCTTCGTAGCCGGCCGCGCCGGGCTGCAGCGCCACATGGATCGGCGGGCTGTGATTGGCCGGGCAATAGATCGCGCGCTCGCCGGGGCCGACCGCGGCTAGGTCGAGGATTGCGTCCGACCTCGTCATCAGCACCAGCGGCCGAGCCTGAAGCCCCCGCCGACGCAGATAGGCGATCAGCGCGACCTGGGTCGTTTCGTCCAGCCCGTCCTCGACCATATCGACCACCAGCACCCCGTCGTCTTCCACCTCCAGCTCGGAGAGCAGCGACAGCAGCGCCGGGCTGCTGATCGCGCCGTCCTCGACGAGCCAGGCCGCGGCGGCCGCCGCGCGCTCGGTCGGCATGGACGGGGCCTCCAGGCGTTCGAGCCCGACAAAGCGCGCGCCCGGCAGTTCCTGCGCCAGCCGCATGGCCAGCCGCGTCTTGCCGCTGCCGAGCGGCCCGACCAGGTAGGTCAGCGGCCCCAGCTCGCCCAGATCGAAGCGCTCGCCGCCCCACGGCCAGGGCAACTCGAAGGCGACCGCCGGGGCCGCCAGCAGGCTCGCCAGCTCCGCCGTGCTCGGCGCCGCGCCGGCCGCCAGCTGCGCCCGCATCCGGGCCACCCGCTCGATGGTCGTCGCCAGGCGGCGCCCCTGCGCCTCCAGCGCCGCCTGATGCGCGGCCAGCGCCGGCTCCAGCACGCTGGCGTCGCCGCCGAGCACCCGTTCCACCTGCGCCAGGCTGAGTCCCAGCGCCCGCAAGGTCGCGATCTCGCCGCCCCGCGCCAGCTGCTCGGGGCCATAGGCGCGCCAGCCGGCGGCGGTCCGCAGGGGCGCGATCAGGCCGCGCGCCTCATAGAGCCGCAACGCCTTGGCCGAGACCCCCAGCCGCCGGGCGGCCTGAGAAGGGCTCAGGAATTGAACGGTACCGGTCACGAATCACCTCGCTGCGCTGCTGACCGACGCATTGAGGGGAGCGGCCCCAGGGGCCGGGTCAAGTCGCTGTTCCATTGCAGAGCTAGTAAGGCGCGGGCAGGCTGCGCTCATGCTGGATCCGCAAGCCGCCTCGAGAGCCGCATTCTGGATAGCAGGCGTGGTCGCCCTGGCGTTGGGCTTGCTGGTCAGCGGGTTCCGCTGGGAAGACTTCCCTTTGGGGCACTACGAAGCCTCGGCCCCGCTCCCGCGAACGGCCCACAATGCGTCGGTGGAGCGCGCCGTCTTCGCTCAAGATCGTCTTTGGCTCCTGACCTCCGCAGGAGAGGTCTGGACTGTCAGCAAGAATGCGCCGGCCCCCTCGCGGATAGCGATTCCCGAACCAGCCGCCGAACTATGCGACGACGGCGATACGGTCGTCGCCGTGACCACGCCTGCCGGAAGCCCGACGACCTACACGGTGCGCCGGCGAGTGGGCTTGGACTGGCAAGCGATCGCAGCCGTACCCTCCCGCAACGAAGGACTGGTCGGCGTCCAATGCCCGGCGGACGGAGTCGTCCTGGTCACCGCACAGCGACTGGTGGACCTCCGTCCAGGCGGCGGACGTAGCCTCGCGCTTTCCCACCGCGTTCCCTCCGCACACGTCAACGTCCTGCACCTCACGCCGACGCACGTCTTCGTCGGCGTGAATGCCGGCGAGTGGGGAGGCGGGCTGCACCGGATCGACAGACGGACAGGCCAGGTCGCGTTCCTCGAGCGCAATGCCCACGGCGATCTCTGCGGCGGCCCGCTCAACGGCGGTTGCGATCCAGTCAACGGGCTCGCCGAGCGGGCCGGCAAGCCCGGGTGCATCGTCGCCGCCGTGGGCTTGGTGCACATGAGGTCGCGCGGACAGCTCGTGGAGGTGTGCGGCGAGCAGATCGAGTTGCTGTATCGGCAGCCCTGCCCTCGCGCCTGGGACCCCGATGGCTCTGTCGACAAGCATGGCGAGCCGTTTTGCACCATCGCCTTCTTCGGCCTTGGTCGGCGGGGAGACGCACTCTTCGCAATGGGCGTCGATGGTCTCCATGTGATCGAGGGCGGGAGCGCCCACAATCGTGGGGTTCCAAAGTTCCAGGCCTACGGGCCGTTCCGGGTCTCGTTCGATTTGCCTGAGGCGGTGCTCGTACTGACCGACGTCAATCAGCGCACTTCGCTCAGCGGCATGACCCCGCTGATGGCGATGCGCCCGCCGGGAACCCTTTAAGGCCGAGCTTGTTCATCGCTCGTCAATCATGTCGCGCGCTTGGTGCGCATCAGCTATCTAGCCGCCTCGGGGCGGGTATTCGGCGAACTCTTTAGGACGACACATGGCCAAGTCAGGACCGGGCCCTCGCCGGCCGGCCCAGCGTACCCCGTTGCAGGCGCTCCTTTATTGGACCGCAGTCCTCGGCGTGTGGGGGCTGATCTTCGTCGTGGCCTTCTTCGCGGTGTTCGCGGTCGATCTGCCCGACACCTCCAAGCTCAACGACGTCAGCCGTGCGCCGTCGGTCTCCTATCTCGACCAGTCGGGCGCGCTCGTCGCCGTGCGCGGCAGCCAGAACACTCCGCCGGTCGATCTCGACTCGCTGCCGCCCTACGTGCCGAAGGCGTTCATCGCCATCGAGGACCGCTGGTTCTACTGGCACCCAGGGTTCAACCCGTGGGGCATCCTGCGCTCCCAGATCTACAACATGCAGAACAAGGGCGGGCCGCTGCGCGGCGGCTCGACCATCACCCAGCAGTTGGCGCGCAACCTGTTCCTGACGCCCAGCCAGAACTATCGCCGCAAGGCCCAGGAGTTGATCCTGGCCATGTGGCTGGAGGCCAAGTTCTCCAAGAAGGAGATTCTCTCCCTCTATCTGAACCGGGTCTATTTCGGCGGCGGGGCCTATGGGATCGAAGCCGCTTCGCAACGCTATTTCGGCAAGCCCGCCAGCCAGCTGACCCTCGGCGAAAGCGCCCTGCTGGCCGGCATGATGAAGGGCCCCAGCCGCTATTCGCCGGTCTCGGCCACCGACCGCGCCGAACGTCGCGCGACCATAGTGCTGGACGAGATGGTCCGCACCGGCGCCATCACCCCGGCCGAGCGCGACGCGGCCTTCAAGACCCCGGTTCGGGTCAACCCGACGCTCGCCAACCAGCGCGCGCAGTACTTCACCGACTGGGTCGACGACCAGGTCCGCAGCCTGGTCGGCGAACCGACGGAAGATTTAGTGGTCGAGACCACCCTCGACCTCCCGATCCAGACCGCCGCCGAGCAGGCGATCCGCAAGGGGGTCGAGGCCGGCAAGAGCCAGGGGATCGGCCAGGGGGCCCTGGTCGCCATCGACGGCGAGGGCCGCATCCGCGCCTATGTCGGCGGCGCCAACTACAACGACAGCCAGTTCGACCGCGCCACCACCGCCCGCCGTCAGGCGGGCTCTGCATTCAAGCCCTTCGTCTACCTGGCGGCGATGGAGGCCGGGCGCACCCCGGCCGACATGGTGGTCGACGAGCCGATCAAGATCGGCAACTGGGCGCCGCGCAACTACACGAACGACTTTCGCGGGCCGATGACTCTGCAGACGGCGCTGGCCCAGTCGATCAACACCGTCGCCGCGCGGCTCGCGAACGAGGTCGGCACCGGCAACGTCGCTGCGGCCGCCCGCCGGCTCGGCATCAACTCGCACATCCAGCTCGATCCCTCGATGGCGCTGGGCGCGGTCGAGGTCAGCCCGCTGGAGATGGCCCAGGCCTACGCCCCGTTCGCCAACGGCGGGTTCCTGGCCAAGGGCTACGGAATCCAGCGGATACGCACCGCCGGCGGCAGGATCCTCTACGACCACAGCGTCGAGAAGACCGCCCGCACCCAGGTCATCGGCACGCCCGCCCTGCAGTACATGAACCAGATGATGCGCCAGGTGGTGACCAGCGGCACCGGGACCCGCGCCAAGGTTCCCGGCTACGACCTGGCCGGCAAGACCGGCACCACCAGCGATTATCGCGACGCCTGGTTCGTCGGCTACACCGGCGGCTTCGTCGCCGCCGTCTGGGTCGGCAAGGACGACAACAAGCCGATGAAGCGGGTCAGCGGAGGCGGCGCCCCGGCCGGCATCTGGCGCGACTTCATGGGCCAGGCCCTGCCGCGGCTGAAGGTCCAGGCCATTCCCGGCGGGACCTACGAGCCGCCCGCGCCCAGCGATCCGATCGGCGATCTGGTCGACGGCATCGCTGACGCCATCGGGGTCGGCGGCCAGCCGGCGGCCCAGCCGCAGGCCCCGCAGCCGAAAGCCCCGATCGACGACATTCCCTTCTAGGGCGCGCCCTAGATCGGCGGCCGGTCGAGCACCTCGGCCGTCGTGGTGGTCGGCGCCGGCTCAGGCGCCGCCTTGAGCAGCGTCTCGATCGTCTCCGGCGCAGGCGGGGGCGGCGACGCCGGCGGCGGCGGACCATAGGGAATGGCCACGGCCGGGCCGCGCTTCAGCGCCGTCGTCATGAACCCGCGCCACAGCTCGGCCGGCGCCCCGCCGCCGGTCACCCGCTTCATCGGCGCGCCGCTGTCGTTGCCCATCCAGACCACGGTCGTGAAGCCGCCGCTGTAACCGGCGAACCAGGCGTCCTTGTAGTCGCTGGTGGTGCCGGTCTTGCCCGCAATGTCGTAGCCTGGGATCTTCGCGCGGGTTCCAGTGCCGGCCGCGATCACGCCCCGCAGCATGCGGTTGAGGTCGCTCAGCGCCGGATTGCCGATCACGTTCGCCGCCGAGGCCGCCTTGCGCTGATAGAGCACCTGGCCGCCGACCGTGCGGATCCGCTCGATGCCGTAGGCTTGCACCCGGTTGCCGCCGTTCGAGAACGCGCCGTAGGCCTGTGCCATCTCCAGCGGCGAGACCAGGCTGGTGCCCAGCGCCATGGCCGGGTCGGTGTTCACCGCCGAGACCACGCCCAGCCGTTTGGCGGTGGCCGCGACATTCCCGCGCCCGACCTCGTCAGCCAGCCGCACCGCCACCGTGTTGGTCGACTGCGCCACCGCCTGCTCCAGGGTCAGGGTTCCGGCGAAGGTGTTGCTGTAGTTCTGCGGCGACCAGGTCCCGATGGTGGTCGGCTCGTCCACCACCGCCATGTCCGGCGTGCGGCCGGCCTCCAACGCGGTCAGGTAGACGAACGGCTTCCAGGCCGAGCCCGCCTGCCGCTTGGCGGTGACCGCGCGGTTATACGGAGCGCTCGCATAGTCGACGCCGCCGACCATGGCCCGCACCCGGCCCTGTCCGTCCAGCGCCACCAGCGCCGCCTGGCTGACGTCCTGGGCCTTGTAGCGCTCGACCACGGCGCGGGCCTGGCTCGCGGCGGCGGCCTCCAGACCGGCGTCCAGGGTGGTCTCGACGATGACGTCCTGCTTGGGCGCGCCGACCAGCTGGCGGCGCTGGCCGTCCAGCCAGTCGATGAAGTAGTTGGCCGAGGCGCTGTAGGACCCGCCCGCCAGCTTCAGCGGCTGGGCCATGGCCTGCTTGCGCTGGGCCGGGGTGATCGCGCCGGTCTCGACCATGGCGGCCAGCACCAGGTCGGCGCGGGCCGCGGCGTTGGCCGGCTCCTCGATCGGATTGTACTTGGTCGGCGACTTCAGCACCCCGGCCAGGGTCGCGGCCTCGCGCAAGCTCAACTTGGCCGCGCTCTTGCCGAAGTAGCGGCGCGAGGCCTGCTCGATCCCATAGGCGCCGGAGCCGAAATAGACCCGGCTCAGATAGAGCCCGAGGATCTGCTTCTTGGAATAGGTGCGCTCCAGCTGGACGGCGTAGACCACCTCCTTGGCCTTGCGCTCCATGGTCTGGTCGGCGCTGAGGAACAGATTGCGCGCCAGCTGCTGGGTGATGGTCGAGGCCCCTTGCGCCGCGCGGCCCTGCTCGGCGTTGGCGACGATGGCCCGGGCGATGCCGATCGCGTCGAACCCGGTGTGCTCGTAGAAGCGCCGGTCCTCGATGGCGACGAAGGCGGCCGGCACATGGGCCGGCAGCTTGGCGATGTCGACGGGCGGACCGTAGCGGCCGCCGCGCACGCCCAGCACCGCGCCGGCGCGGTCCACATAGACGACCTGCGCCTCGCGCTTGATCGGCGGCAGGGGCGGAAGTTCCGGTGCGGTCAGCGACAGCGACGCGGCGAGCGCGAGGGAGATCAAGTCTTAAGGCTCCAACGGCCGCACGCGCGGCTTACCGCTCCTTCTCCCTCCGGTCCGGAGCCGAGCCAAGATAATTCGCGGTAATGGTCGAGGTCGGCGATGTCGCACATTAGTGCGCCCCGGGAGATCACCGCCCGAACGCGTGCAGCCGTGCGCCCTCGGCCCGCAGCCAGGCGCGGTGCGGACGCTCGTCCCCGACCATGGCGCTGACATGGGCCCAGAACTTCGGCCCGTGGTTCAATTCCAGCAGATGCGCGCACTCGTGGGCGGCGACATAGTCGGCCACCTCGTACGGGGCCAGCGCCAGGCGCCAGGAATAGCGGATCGCCGCCGGCTTGCCGGGCAGGCCCGGCCGGCACGAGCCCCAGCGGGCGCGGGCGTCCATCATGGTGACGCTCGGCAGCTTGGCCCCCAGTTGGGCGCAGTAGAACGCCGTGCGCTCGGTGAACACCGCCAGCGCGTGGCGCTTGATGATCCGGATCACAGCGTTTGCGTAGGCCTCGCCCTCGCCGCGGGCGCTGATCCGCAGCGGCGCCTCTTCCGTCGCCGGATGCAGCCGGGCCGGCTTGTCGCTGGCCTCCAGCCGGCAGGGCTGGCCGAACAGGCTGATGGTCATCCCCGGCGCGATCGCCTGGCTCTGCGGCAGCTCGGCCAGCCGCTCGGCGATCCACGAGGCCCGGTCGCGCGCAAAGGCTGCGGCCTCCGGCAGGCGCCGCTGGCTGGGCGCGGTGGCGATGATCTCGCGCTTTGTGCGGTCGAGCCGCAGGGAAATGCGCCGCGCGCGGGCGTGAACCTTCAGGCGAACTGTGGCGCCGGCCACTTCGAGCCGGTCGCCGTCCGCAAGCGAACGGCCGAAGATACTCATGACGCCAGACTTAAGCTGCGTCGCGGGCCTTTTCGAGTGCGCCTTCCATGCGACGGATGAACGCCCGCACCCGCGGATAGATCTCTTCGCGGAAGCGGCGGCCGTTGAACACCCCGTAGTGGCCCACGTGCGGCTGCACGTAGTCCTCCTTGAAGTCGTCCGAGAGCCCGGTGCACAGCGCGTGCGCCGCCTGGGTCTGGCCGATGCCGGAGATGTCGTCGTTCTCGCCCTCGACGGTCAGCAGCCCGATGTCGCGGATCGATCCGGGCTGGATCGGCCGGCCGCGATGGACCAGCTCGCCCTTCGGCAGCAGGTACTGCTGGAACACGTAGTCGATGGTCTGCAGATAGAATTCTTCCGGTAGGTCGAGCACCGACAGATACTCGTCGTAGAACTCCAGGTGCTTCTCGGCCGCGTCGCCGTCGCCCTTCATCAGGTCTTCCAGGTAGCGCAGGTGCGCGTCCTGGTGCTTTTCGGCGTTCATCGACATGAACGAGTAGAGCTGCACGAAGCCCGGATAGACCCGCCGGCCCATGCCCGGATAGGGCGCCGGCACGGTGTCGATCATCGTCGACTTGAACCAGGCGAACGGCTTTTCCTCGGCCAGCTTGTTGGTCACGGTCGGCGACAGGCGCGCATCGATCGGCGAGCCCATGATGGTCATGGTCCCGGGGCGGCACTCCTCGCCGTCCTCGGCCATCAGCGCGGCGGCGGCTAGCACCGCCGGCCCCGGCTGGCAGACCGCGACCACGTGGGGGCGCGGCCCCAGCTGGCGCAGCATGTCGCGGACATGGTCGACAAAGTCGTGAAAGTCGAAGCGGCCTTCCATCACCGGCACGTCGCGGGCGTTCGACCAGTCGGTGATGAAAACCTCGTGGTCCTGCAGGAAGGCCTCGACCGTGCCGCGCAGCAGCGTGGCGTAGTGGCCCGACAGCGGCGCGACGATCAGCACCGCCGGCTCCAACTCGCGGCGGCCGGCCTTGCGCATGTCGGCCATGTCGCGGGTGAAGTGGACCAGTTTCACCCACGGCGTCGACCAGACCTCGGTCGGGCGCACGCGCACGCTCTCGCCTTCGATCTGCACGGAATCGATGTTCCAGGCCGGGCGGCCATAGCGGCGCGTCAGGTTGGCGAACAGGTCCGAACCGGCGAACAGCCGCCGGCCGAGTTCGCTGTCCTTGGCCGGATTGAGCGGCGACGACCAGAAGTCGCGCGTGGCCCGCGCGGCCCAGCGCAGCGGTGTGGAGGCGTAATAGCCGGCCTCATAGAGCGTGTAGAGCATCGCCGAGTCCTCTTTGCTGCGCCGCAGCATAACATGGCAGTGGTTAAGCGAGTCCAGCGCTGATGCCGCACCCAGGCAGCGAATTTCATGCGCACGCTCGCCTGTCCGGGCCTTATCTGCGATTTTTTTCAGCCTCGCCTGTCGGTCTGGCGGCGCCTGGTTCGTCGATCCATGTAGCGGGAGGACTCGCGGGCGTTCCTCGCCCCGGCCCGCCGAGGAGGAATTCCATGCGCTTCATGTTCTTCATCACGTCCGCGCACACTACTCCGCCGACGCCCGAACTGATCGAGGCGATGGACAAGCTGGCCAACGAGGAGATCAAGGCCGGCCGGATGATCGACACCGGCGGGCTGATGCCGCTGGTCACCGGCGCCCGCGTGCGGCTGGAAAGCGGCAAGGTATCGCTGATCGACGGGCCGTTCATCGAGGCCAAGGAAATGGTCGGCGGCTACGCGATCTTCGAAATGCAGAACAAGGAAGAGGCCGTCGCCTCGGCCATGAACTTCATGCAGATGCACGCCGACCATATGCCGGGCTGGGAAGGTACGTGCGAGATCCGCGCCATGGCCGGCGACGACTTCGAGGCCGGCTGCCCGGTCTCGGTCGCCACCGCGGCCGACGCTTGACGCTGCAGCCCGGCCGGCGGCGATGAGCCTCGCCGAAACCCATCGCGCCATCCTCGCCGCCTGGCGCGTCGAACAGCCACGCCTGATCACCGGGCTGGCGAGGATGCTGCGCGACGTGCCGCTGGCGGAGGAATTGACCCAGGAAGCGCTGGTCGCCGCCCTCGAACGCTGGCCGCAGACCGGCGTGCCCGAGCGGCCCGGCGCTTGGCTGATGGCGACCGCCAAGCGGCGCGCCCTCGACCACCTGCGGCGTCGGCCGATGCTGGCGCGCAAGCACGCCATGGTCGCCCACGAGCTGGAGAGCGAGCAGCAGGCCATGCCGGACCTGGACGCCCCCCTCGACGACGACATCGGCGACGAGATGCTGCGCCTGGTGTTCACCGCCTGCCATCCGCGGCTGCCGCGCGAGGCCCGCGCCGCCCTGGCGCTGCGCATGGTCTGCGGCCTCACCACCGCCGAGATCGCCCGCGCCTTCCTGCTGCCGGAAGCGACGATCGGCCAACGAATCCTGCGCGCCAAGCGCACGCTCGCCGAGTCGGGCCTGGCCTATGAGACCCCGCGCGGCGAGGAATTGTCGGAACGCCTCGGCTCGGTGCTGGAGGTCGTCTACCTGATCTTCAACGAGGGCTTCACTGCCGCTCGCGGCGACGACTGGATGCGGCCCCAGCTCTGCAACGAGGCGCTGCGCCTGGCCAGGGTGCTGATCGCCGTCGCCCCGCAGGAGGCCGAGGCCCACGGCCTCCTGGCGCTCATGGAGCTCAACGCCTCGCGCGCCAGCGCCCGCGTCGATGCGCAGGGCGACCCGATCCTGCTGCTCGACCAGGACCGCCGCCGCTGGGACCAGCTGCAGATCCGCCGCGGCCTGCGCGCCCTGGCCCGCGCCCACGAACTCGACCCGGTCGGCGGCCCCTACGCCCTGCAGGCCGCCATCGCCGCCTGCCATGCCCAGGCCGAGGCGGCGGCCGACACCGACTGGGCGATCATCGCCGCCCTCTACGGGCGACTGGCGCAGGTCGCGCCCTCGCCGATCGTCGAGCTGAACCGGGCCATCGCGGTCGGCATGGCCGACGGCCCCGCCGCGGGCCTGGCCCTGGTCGAACAGCTGACGGGCGAGCCGGCGCTGGCCGCCTACCACCTGCTGCCCAGCGTCCGCGGCGACCTGCTGCTCAAGCTCGGCCGTCGCGATGAAGCCCGCGCCGCCTTCGAGGCCGCGCTGGCCTTGGCCGAAAACCGCCGCGAACGCGACCTGTTGCGCCGCCGCGCCGACGAGGCCGCCGCCTCCTGACTTCGCCGCGCCCGGCCACGCTTGCGGCCGCGGGGCTGGCGCCTTATTGGTGCAATAGTCAAAACATTGGGGAGATGGTGATGACCTATGCCGCCGGGCGCGTGATTCACGACGCCGACAGCCATGTCATGGAGACCCGTGAGTGGCTGGAGCCCTTCATCGAGGACGCCGTGCGCGGGGCGCTGAAGCCGCTCTACGGCCGCGAGCGCAACCGCATCGACGACCTGCTCGACGGCGCCAAGGCTCGACAGGGCGACGCCGCGGCGATGCAGAAGGCCATGGAGAACCCGATCGCCGGCCCCAAGGGCTGGGTGGCGGCCGGGGCCTTCGATCCGAGCGAGCGCGCCCAGGTGCTCGACCGGTTCGGCTTCTCCAGCCAGCTGGTGTTCGCCACCTCCTCGCTGCGCCCAGCCCTCTCGGCCGGCACGGCTGACGGCCTCTACGCCGGCGCCCGCGCGCACAACCTGGCCATGGCCGCGTTCTGCAAGGCCGACCCGCGACTGGTCGGCGTCGCCTACGTGCCGCTCGACGACGCCGAGCGGGCGCTCGAGGAGACCCGCATCGCCCTGGAGGTCGGCAACGGCGCGGTCTGGGTCTCGGCCGGGCCGGCCGGCGAGAAGTCCCCCGGCCATCCCGACCACGACCCGATCTGGGCGCTGCTGGAACGGGAGCGGGTGCCGTTCGTGCTGCACATCGGTCCGGGCACCAAGACCCAGCCCAAGGCCTTCCAGAACAACGGCCGCGAGCGTGCGCCCGACCTGCATGGCGGCGGCGAGAACCTGCGCTTCGCCGACTATGTGATGTTGTCCTTCGCGCCGCAGGTGTTCCTGACCGCCATGGTCTATGACGGCGTCTTCGAGCGCTTCCCGAACCTCAAGGGCGGCGTCATCGAGTCGGGCGCCGGCTGGGCGCCGGAATTCCTGCGCCAGCTCGATCTCGCACACCGCAGCTTCCAGCGCACCGACCCGCACCTGAAGGCGATGAGCTTGAAGCCCTCGGAGTATCTGCGCCGGGCCGTGAAGTTCACACCGTTCCCCGGCGAGGACATCGGCCGGATGATCGCCGACGGCGGCGCCGAACTCTTCCTGTTCTCCAGCGACTACCCGCACCCGGAGGGCACCAACGACCCGCTCGGCCGCTTCGAGCGGACCATGGAAGGCGTCGACGAGGCCGCCAAGGACCGCTTCTACCGCCGCAACTACGAGGAGATGATGGGCATGGAGGCGCTGGTCGCCGCCGAGTGACCGAGCCTGGGGGCCTCGCCTTGAGGCCCCCTTGGTCCTATGACCTCCCGGGCGGGAGGCGCGATTTGGCGGCAGGCGGACGACTATCGGCGGAGGAACGGCGTCGCCAGATCCTGCAGGCCGCGCGCGCCGCGCTGGTCGCCCAAGGCCATCTGCCGCTGGTCCCGGAGCGGCTCGCCGCCGAGATCGGGATCAGCAAGGCGCTGATCTACACCTACTTCCCCGACCAGGCCGACCTCGCCAACGCCATCGCCGCCGAGGATTTCGCGCGTCTGGCGGCCGGCGGCCTCGACGCGGCGGCGCGCCTGCCCGATCTCGAAGCCGCGGCGGTCGCCAGCGCCGAGCTCTACTTCCGTCACGTCTGCGCGCACGGACCGGCGCTGCACGTGATCCTGCGCGATCCCTACATGCGCGGCCGCCTGTCCCCCGCCGTCGCCATCGCCCGCGACCGCGCCGCCCGGTCCCTGGCTCGTCGCGCGGCCAAGGCCATGGCGCTGACTCCCGCCGAAGCCCTCGGCGCCTTCAGCCTCCTCCTGGCGATCCCCGAGGAGGCTGGACGCCTGGTCTGGCAGGGAGAGTTGTCAACTGACGCCGGGCTGGAACTCTGCCGTCGGCTGACGGCTGCGGCCGTGCAAAGCCTTCAGCCGCCGGACGGACGATAGGCGCGCACCAGCGCCCGGTTGCCGGCCTCGACCATGGCCAGGGTCAGCGGCTCGGCGGCCTCCAACGACAGCCGCCCGCTCGCCACCAACCGCCCAGCGCGCAGCGTCACCGCCGTCAGCACCCGCGTCGCCCCGACCGCCAGTTCAGGCGGCAGGCCGTAGGCCGCCTCCAGGCCTTCGGACACCCTGCGGCTCTCGCTGGTCCGGCTCGCCGCGCGCTCAGCCCGCAATCCCTCGCGCACCTCGGCGCTGGCCGTCAGCAGTTGGATCAGGGCGCCGCGCTGGGCGACCTCGCGCAGATAGGCCAGGGTCGAGCGCCGCACCCGTTCCTGGCGGTCGCGGCCCTGGTCGAGCTCGTCGCGGCGGCGTGCTTCCATCGCCTCGAGCTCGCGGCGGGCCAGCGCCACCAAGAGGTCGGCGCGGCGCGCGAAGTGATTGTGGGCCTGGGCTTCGCTGAGGCCCACCCGTCGTGCGGCGGCCTTCAGCGTTGCGGCCGGCAGCCCTTCGGCGACGATGATCTGCGCGGCTGCATCCAGCAGTTCCGCGCGGCGCACCTCGGCCGGCGCCCGGGTCTGACGCCGCCGCGTGCGCGAGCGTTCGCCCGCCGTCAGCGCCGGCGCGGCGCCTTGCCCCGGCAACGGAGGAGGTTCGGACGCGCGGCCCGCCTTGGCCCGCGCCCAGTGGCCGCGGGGCGGATAGGGAATCAGCAGCCGGTCGCAGATCTTGGCGAGGCCGCCGCCGGACAGGCCGAGTTCGGCCGCCACCTGGGTCATCGGGGCGGCCCATACGCGGTCGTAGAGTTGCTGGCGGGTCAGCGCGGCGCTCATGGCCTCACCCTAGCCCGCCCGGGGGCTCAGCGCATCGCGTCGGCGATCTGGCGGGTCGTCTCTTCCGGGGAGATGCCATAGGGCAGCACGCGGTCGAACTGGCCCTTGGGGTTCATCAGATAGGCCGGGGTCGAATGGTCGACCAGATAGTCCGAGCCCTCGCCGTTCTTCTTGTAATAGACCCGATAGGCCTTGGCGGCGGCGGCCACCTGCTCGGGCGTGCCGGTCAGGCCGATGGTCCCCTTGGGGAACACCTCGTTGGAGAGGTAGGTCTTGATCTGCTCAGGCGTATCGCGCTCCGGATCGACTGAGATGAACACCACCTGGAACTTGTCGGCCTTGGGGCCCAGGTCGCGCTGGGCCGCGCCCAGCACCTGCATCGTGGTCGGGCAGACGTCGGGGCAGTAGGTGAAGCCGAAGAACACCGCCGTCCACTTGCCCTTCAGAATCTTCTCGTCGACAGGCTTGCCGTTCTGATCGACCAGTTGGAACGGGCCGCCGACCAGCGCCGTTCCGGAAGCCGAACTCCCGGCGCGCTGGCCGTCGAACACGCCGGCGCGCCAGGCGAGCGCGCCCATCAGGACCAGGCCGACCAGGCAGGCGGCGATAAGGATGAGATTGCGGCGGGACATGGTTGACCTTTGGGGCTCGTCAGGCGCGGCGTTAGGGGCGATGCTCGCGGCATGATGGCGTCCATCCGGAACCCGTCGCCGTCGCAGCCGTCGCCCGGTCTCGATAGGCAAACGGCCGACCCTGCGCAAGGCGTCGCCGACCTCGGCGCGGCCGGCTGGGGGGTCGAAGGCTGGAACCCGGCCAGCACCCACGGCGGGCGGCTGCGCATGCGCACCCTGGTCACCCTGCGCTGGATGATCATCGGCGGCGAGCTCCTGATCTTCGCCCTGGTCGGGCTCGTGCTCGGCTTCGACGCCCCCTACACGCTCTGCTTCACGGTCATTGGAGCCTCGGCCTGGGTGAACCTGCTGACCGGCGTCGCCTCGCCGGGCCAGCGGCTGATCGGCGGCTGGGAGGCGGTGTCCCAGCTCGGCTTCGACATCGGCCAGATCTCGCTGCTGCTGTTCCTGACCGGCGGCACCGCCAATCCCTTCATCCTCATGCTGCTGGCCCCCGTGACGCTTGGCGCGGCGACCCTGGCCCCGCGCTGGATCAATCTGCTGGCGGGGCTGGCGATCGCCTCGTCCCTGCTGCTGGCCTTCGTGCACGCGCCGCTGCCGTCGCTGAACGGAACCTTCACCGAGCTGCCCACCGCCTTCATGATCGGCTGCGCCATGGCCAACGTCGCCGGCATCGTGGTCATCGCCGGGACCGTGCGCCAGGCCGCCGAAGAATCCTCGCGCATGGCCCTGGCGCTCGACGTCACCCAGGCGGTGCTGGCCCGCGAACAACGGCTCTCGGCCCTCGGCGCCCTGGCCGCCGCCGCCGCCCACGAACTGGGCACGCCGCTGGCGACCATCTCGATCGTCTCCAAGGAGCTGGCCCGCGAGGCGCCGACCCCCAGCGTCAAGGAAGACGCCGAACTGCTGATCGCCCAGGCCGAGCGCTGCGGCGAGATCCTCAGGCGCCTGACCGACGCGCCGGCCGCGGCCTCCGACGAGGTCCACGAGCGGATGAGCCTGCTGCAGCTGGTGCACGAGGTGATCGAGCCCCACGCAGAGGTAAAGGGCGTGCGCGTCGAGGCGATCGTCACGGGCGCGCCGGGCGTCGCCGCCCCCGACATCTGGCGCATGCCCGAGGTGCTGCACGCCATGACCTCGTTCGTCGAGAACGCCGTCGATTTCGCCGCCTCGGAGGTCTTGGTCACCGTCCGATTCGACGCCGACACCATCAGCGTCCAAGTCCGCGACGACGGTCCCGGCTTCGCGCCCGAGGTGCTCGCCAAGCTCGGCGAGCCCTACGTCACCAGCCGCGCTGGCGTCGCCGGCGGGCGCACCGGTCACGTCGGGATGGGCCTCGGCTTCTTCATCGCCAAGACCTTGCTGGAACGAACCGGCGCGACAGTCACTTTTCAGAACGGCAGACCGCGCGGGGCCGTCGTAGCGGCGCGGTGGCCTCGCGCCCGTATCGAAGTGAAACCGTCGTCTGCGTGAAGACACTTGCGAAGCTGCGACAAGCAGCGACATGATGCCGCAGGGGGCGTGTGATCAGAACGCCCCTATCGGAGGTTGCGCATGACCGATCTCTCCGCCGATATCGCCGCCCTGCCGGACAGGAGTCTGCTTGTCCTGGACGACGACGCGCCGTTGCGCACACGACTCGGCAGGGCGCTCGAACAACGCGGATTCGAGATCGTGCTGGTCGGCAGCGTCGCAGAAGCCCTGGCCGCGGTGAAGTCCAGCCCGCCGGCCTACGCCGTGCTCGACATGCGGCTGGAGGACGGCACCGGGCTGAAGGTCGTGGAAGCGGTGCGCGAGGCGCGCCCCGACGCCAAGGTCGTCATGCTGACCGGCTACGGCAACATCGCCACCGCGGTGGCGGCGGTGAAGTCCGGCGCCATCGACTATCTCTCCAAGCCGGCCGACGCCGACGACGTCGCCCGCGCCCTGCTGGCCCGCAAGGACGAGGCTCCGGCCCCGCCCGACAACCCGATGAGCGCCGACCGAGTCCGCTGGGAGCACATCCAGCGGGTCTACGAACTCTGCGGCCACAACGTCTCGGAAACCGCCCGGCGGCTGAACATGCACCGGCGCACCCTGCAGCGGATTCTGGCCAAGCGCGCCCCGCGCTAAGCCTCCAGCCGCACCGCAGCCACCCCCATCGCCCGCATCGCCGCCATCCGCGCGAAGCCGATGGTCAGCGCCTTGCGCCGGGCTGGGGCCAAAGGCGTGGCCGGCGCCTCGCGTAGCACCGCCCCGCCGAATCCGTCGCAGACGATCAGCCCCGGCTCCTCGGGCAGGATGTGCTGTGGGAACTCGGGCGCAACGGCGAAGGCGAAGCGGTCGCAATAAGGCAGGTATTCATGCCACTTGCGGTCGACGCGATAGTCTTCGATCCCCGATTTGACTTCGATGATCGCCAGTTCGCCCTTGCGCGACACCGCCATCAGGTCGGCGCGGCGGCCGTTGGGAAGGGTCACTTCCGCGAGCGGCGCATAGCCGAGGTCGACCAGCAGCCGCGCGGCCCCACGGGTGACGTTAGCGGTGATCTCCGGCCGCGTGACGGTGACGATGGTGACGTCCATGCCGAAACCATGTTCCGGTTTCGTTCGTGACGCAAGCGCCTCAGTTTCGGGCCGGCTGCGGGAATTCCAGGCGGCCCACGTCATAGCCCAGTTGCTTGAGGCGGGCGACCGCCTGGCTCTTCACCGCCGCTGGCAGGGTAGGGCGCTGCGACATCAGCCACACCGAACGGCCGCCCGGCGTGCCGAGGATCAGCCAGCCCTGATCGCTGCGGTGGTCGAGCACCCAGTACTCCTGGCGCTCCAGGCCGTTGAAGAAGGTCATCTGCAGCTTGGCGTTGGTCGAGGGGTCGAGGACCTTGGCCCTGGCCTTCCACTCGGTGACCGGCGCCGACAGCGAGCCCTTGTGACAGGCCTGCACCACCGCAAAGCCGTCGGCGACCCGCTGCCAGTCCGAGGTGCCGCCCTGGCAACCGGTCTGGATCTTGTTGGGCAGCCGCGCGACCTCGTACCAGCGGCCCATCATCTTTGTCAGCTCAATGCGCTGGGTCGGGGCCGGCGGCGCGGCCAGGGCTGAGCCCCCAGCGAGGGCGAAGGCGAGGACCAGAGGGGCGAGTGCGCGCATGACAGACGTTGGGGCTCGGTTGAATTGACAAGGCCCGCGGAATCTCCCGCGGGCCTCAGTGCAGTATCAACTCAGAATTTGGCGCTTCCGCGGCGCCGCGTCTACTCCGCCGCGAGCGTCACGTTGGCCGCGATGCGGTCCTTGAAGTTGATCTTCTGGAGGTACTTGATCCCCTCCTCGGCGATGTCGTCGCCGACCATGCGGTCGCCCTCGGCCTTCAGCTCCTCCATGTCGACATACATGCCATAGAAGGCCCGCGTGCGGTCGGTGATGATGCCGGCGTTGAGCAGGGTCTTGATCAGCACCCGGAAGATGTTGGTGCTTTCCTTCATGTCCTCGCGCCGCACCTCGTCGGTGGCGATCAGCTGGATCTCCTCCAGCACCTTGGCCGGATCGAGCCCGAACTCCTCATAGAGCGCGGTCTGTTCGCTGGGCGAAACCAGGTTGAACAGCAGGATCTGGAAGCAGTGCGCGGCCCAGTCCTCGACGATGTTGTGCTCGGCTTCCGACAGCTTCGGAATGGTGCGGTCGGCCCAGATCTTCCCGAACTTGTGATGGAAGGCCTCGTCGGTCATCACCAGCTGCATCAGCTGGCGGCCGAGCGGGTCGTTGAGTTTCTGGTAGAAGGTCGCGAAGGCGCCCATCGCCAGGCCCTCAACCAGCATCTGCATGCCGATGATCTTCTTGTAGACCTCAGGGCTGCCGATGATGTCGACCAGCAGCTCCTGCAGCACCTTGCTGCACTGGATCGGCCGACCCCAACGGGCCTTGATGTACTTGGCGAAGGCGGTGACGTGACGCGCCTCTTCGCGGGTCTGGTTGGCCGCGTACTCCTGCGCGCCCTGGTCCAGCAGCACGTGGCAGAGGCTGGCCGACAGGTTCAGCGCGCCCTGCTCGCCGTGCAGGATCGAGGAGAACGAATAGAGCAGCGACTTGTTGACGAACTGCGCCCGCAGCTCGGGCGTGTTCAGCTTGGCCTTCACGTAGTCGGTGTGCAGCGCGACGTTCAGGTCCTCGCTGACCAGCGGCTGGCTCTGCATGTCCCAGGGGGCCGAGAAGTCGATGTATTTGGGGTCGAGAGGGTCCCAGAAGTGGTCGTGGGTGGCCGAGATGATCTTGTCGAACGCGGTCGAGCGGTTGTTGTAGCGATCGAGGTCGAGCATCGACTCGAAGTCGTCCGGCGCCACCGCGTCGTAGATGATGTCCTTGGTGATGTTGCCGTCAGCGGCCATGACGTCTCTCCCTGAGCCCCTTTGCCGGGCCTTTGGTCGAAACTCCAACACCGATGGTCCGGAGCGTCAAAGGAAAATGACGCACCCGTCAAATTTGTAATGAACGGCGATAAGCTAGGCCGCGCGCGGCCCCAGCAGAATGATCCCCGCCCCCGCGATGCACACCGCCGCCCCGATCAGGTCCCAGCGGTCGGGCCGCACGCCCTCCACGGTCAGCAGCCAGATCAGCGAGGCGGCGACGTAGATCCCGCCATAGGCCGCATAGGCGCGGCCCGCGGCAGCGGAATCGACCAGGGTCAGCAGCCAGGCGAAGGCGATCAGGCTGGCGATCCCCGGCACGATCCACCAGACCGCCTTTCCCTCGCGCAGCCACATCCAGAACGAAAAGCACCCAGCGATCTCGGCGGCGGCGGCGGCGATGTAGACGAGCGCGGTCATGGCGGGAGATGGCCGCATCGCGCCGCCAAGCACAACCATTGTCATCCCGGTTTCGGCGAAGCCGAAGACCGGGGCCCGTGAACACCGGATGGCGCAGGATGCGGCGCGGCCGCGCCATTCACTCGCACTCGGCCGCGAATGGGTCCCGGTCTTGCTCCGCAAACCGGGATGACACTCGTGGGACGCCACGCGTCCCCAAAACGAAAACGGCGCCCCAGCCTCAGGCCGGAGCGCCGCTCTTACGCGCGACTGTGCGGTCGCTGGTTACTCCGCCGCGATCGAGATGCTCGTCGCCAGGCGGTCCTTGAAATTGATCTCCTGGAGGTACTTGATGCCCTCCTCGGCGATGTCGTCGCCGACCATCCGGTCGCCCTCGCCGCGCAGTTCCTCGATGTCGACATACATCGCGTAGAACGCCTTGGTGCGGTCGGTGATGATGCCGGCGTTAAGCAGGGTCTTCACCAGCACCCGGAAGATGTTGGTCTGCTCCTTCATGTTCTCGCGCCGGGTCTCGTCGGTGACCATCTCGGCCATCTCCGCGATCACGCGGTCCGGATCGAGGCCGAACTCCTCATAGAGGTCGCGCTGCTGGCTGGGCGAAACCAGGTTGAACAGCAGGGTCTGGAAGCAGTGCGCCGCCCAGGTCTCGATGATCTCGTGCTCGGCCTCGGTCAGGTGCGGGATGGTGCGGTCGGCCCAGATTTTCCCGAACTTGTGGTGGAAGGCCTCGTCGGTCATCACCAGCTGCAGGAGCTTCTTCCCCATCGGGTCGCGGATGTTGTTGAAGAAGGTGGCGAAGGCGCCCATCGCCAAGCCTTCCACCAACATCTGCATGCCGATGATCTTCTTGTAGACCTCGGGGCTGCCGATGATGTCGACCAGCAAGGCCTTGAGGGTCGGGCCGCACTCGACCGGACGGCCCCAGCGGGCCTTGATGTATTTGGCGAAGGCGGTGACGTGGCGCGCCTCTTCGCGGGTCTGGTTGGCCGCGTACTCCTGCGCGCCCTGGTCCTTCAACACGTGGCAGAGGCTGGCCGAAAGGTTCAGCGCGCCCTGCTCGCCGTGCAAGATCGACGAGAACGACCGCAGGGTCGACTGGTTGATGAACCGGGTGCGGGTCTTCGGATCGCTGAGGTGGTTCGACACGTAGTCGGTCGACAGTGAGATGATCATGTCCTCGGGCAGGAGAGGTTCGTTCTCCATGTCGAAGGGCTCGTCGAAGTCGATGTACTTCTTGTCGAGCGGATCCCAGAAGTGGTCGTGGGTGGCCGAGATGATCTTGTCGAAAGCCGTAGAGCGGGCGTTGTAGCGATCCAGCTCCAGCATCGACTCGAAGTCGTCCGGCGCGACCGCGTCGTAGATGACGTCCTTGGTGATGTTGCCGTCGGCGGCCATCGGCTCTTCCTCCTGACAGGGCGCGCAAAGGCGCCCGCTGTTTCTCGTTGAGAAAAGCCTCCCCCGAGAACAGCGATCCGTCAAGAAAAATGACGGCGGCGTCACCTTTGCGAACAGCTGTCAATTGCGCCATGGGCGCTTCAGGAGGGAACCACGCCCTGCACATTCGCGGCGTATGCAGCGTCGGGGCTCAGGCGCGCCGACGCCGGAAGGCGTGACGGCGAATTCTTGCCAGCGTCCTGGCTGACGGCGGCCAGGCTGAGCGCTTGTGGCGGCGGCCGAAAACCGGCGCACAGGTTGTGGTCATTGAAGATTTTGGATCGAAGCGCTGGCCGGGCCGGGCGGCCCCGGCCTATGGTTGCCGCAGGGGGCGACTGGCTTCCAGTAGCGAGTACGCTTTGGCATGAACAGGCCCCTCGGATCGGACAACGCTTCCTCCTCGACCAGCGACGAACGTCCCGAGCCTGCGCCTACGCTCCTGTCGCCGTTCGCCAGCCCCATTTTTCGCGCCATCTGGCTCGCAAGCCTGGTCTCCAACTTCGGGGGCATGATCCAGTCGGTGGGGGCGTCATGGCTGATGACCTCCATCGGTTCGGACAGCATGGTCGCGCTGGTCCAGGCCGCCATTACTCTGCCGATCATGTTCCTCTCGCTGCCGGCCGGGGCGCTCGCCGACACCGTCGATCGCCGCAAGATGCTGCTCGCGGCGCAAGGCTTCATGCTGGCCATGTCGATGGGGCTGGCGGCATGCGCGGCTCTCGGCTGGATTACGCCATGGAGCCTGCTCTTCTTCACGTTCATGATCGGCTGCGGGGCCTCGATGAACGCTCCGGCCTGGCAGGCCTCGGTCGGCGACATGGTGCCCAGGCGCGACCTCGCCGGCGCGATCGCGCTGAATTCGATGGGCTTCAACCTCGCCCGCAGCGTAGGCCCGGCGATCGGCGGCGTCATCGTCGCGGCCGCCGGCGCAGCCGCGGCGATCTTCGTCAACACCTTCAGCTACATCGGCATCTTGCTCGTGCTTGCCAAATGGAAGCCTGAGCCGAAGGTCGAGCACCTCCCCCGCGAGACACTCTGGGCGGCGATGGGCGCGGGCCTTCGCTACGGGGTGATGTCGGGCCCGCTGAAACTGGTGATGACGCGCGCCCTGGTGTTCGGCGTCGCAGGCAGCGCGGTTCTGGCGCTCATGCCTCTCGTGGCGCGCGACACCCTCGGCGGCGGCCCCCAGACCTACGGACTGCTGCTCGGGGCCTTCGGCGTCGGCGCCGTCGGCGGCGGCCTGGCCACGACCCGACTGCGCAGTCGGGCCGCGAACGAACACATCATCATGGGATCGTGCATCGCCTTCGGGCTGGCCGCGATCGCGCTGGGCTTAAGCAGCTGGCTGGCCGTCAGCATGGCCGCACTGGCGCTCGGGGGCGCAGCCTGGGTGCTGGGCCTCTCCACCCTCAACGTCACGGTGCAGATGTCGGCGCCGCGCTGGGTCGTGGCCCGGGCCTTGGCGCTCTATCAGCTCGCGGCCTTCGGCGGCATGGCTCTGGGAAGCTGGCTGTGGGGCGTCACGGCCGAACGCGAAGGCCTGACCCTGGCCCTGGCAGGCGCGGGCCTCCTCCAACTCGCCTGCGCTGCTTTGGGCCTGCGGTTCCCCCTGCCGTCCACGCACGGCCTGAACCTCGACCCGGCCGGTGGCTGGACCGCTCCCAGCCTGCCCGCCCAGATCACGCCTAGCAGCGGACCGGTGGCGATCACGATCGAATACGACATTCCCGAGCAACACACGGCCGCGTTCCTACGCCTCATGGCCGAGCGCCGCCTCGCCCGCCGTCGGGACGGCGCCCGCGGCTGGACCCTTCTGAGGGACCTCGGCGAACCGGAGATCTGGATCGAACGCTATCAAAGCCCGACCTGGCTGGACTATCTGCGGCACAATCAGCGCGTCACCCAGGCTGATCGAAAGATCGCCGAAGGCCTGGTCGCGTTGCACCGCGGACCCGACCGCCCCAAGGTCCGGCGCTGGCTGGAAAGCCCTGCCCGCGCCGTCCGCGAGGAGCCGGGGCCGCCCCCGCCGCTTTCCGAGCCTCTGACTGATCCTCATCAGACCAGCTGACGCCGCCGTCTACTCCGCCGCGTCCTCGATGGCGTCGATGTCGTTGTCGCTGAGCCCGAAATGGTGGCCGATCTCGTGGACCAGCACGTGGCTGACCAGCTCGGCCAGGGTGACGTCGCCGCGCTCGGCCCACTCGTCGAGGATCGCCCGGCGATAGAGGAAGATCCGGCTCGGACCTGGCGAGGGATCCAGCACCGAGCGGTGGCCGATGTGCACGCCGCTGTAGAGACCCGACAACTCGAACGGGTTCTCGATGCCCAGTTCGTCCAGCACCTCATCGCTGGCGAAGTCATCGACCCGGAAGATCACGTCTCCGGTCAGCTTTCGGAATTCGGCCGGCAGGGCGGCGAAGGCGGTCTCGGCCAGGGCGGCGATATCATCGAGGGAGGGCGCGCGGCCCGCAAAGGGATCACTCATCAGGCACGACTATATGGGGAGCCTCCGGCAGGCGCGTCTCGAAAAGTCCGATGTCGAGCGGCTGCTGCGGCTTCACCGCCAATAGCGGCTGGCGGGTCAGCGCCCTCAGGGTGTCGCGGTCGATGTCCTCGCCGCCCTTGCGGCGGGCTTGCCGCGCCTGCGCGTCGCCGGCGTGGCGCATCGGGGCCGCCCCGATCCGCCAGTACGAGATCATCGCCCGCCAGACCGTCGCCGGCGGCGGCGCGGGAGCCGGCCAGCGACGGCCGTCCTCGAAGGTGGGCTTGACCGGCGCCGGGGCGTGGGACCGCTTGCCGGCCTTCGGGGCGACCTGTTCGACCAGTTGCACCACCCGGTCCTCGGGCGGCAGGCTCGCTGCGCGACCCGGACGGTCGTCCTCGACCCGGCCGGCCAGGGCGTCCAGCGCCGCCTCGCGGGTGGCGTAGAGCGGCCCCATCAGCTCGGTCACGAAGGCGACCTGCTCGCCGGCCACCGCCACGGCGTCGCGCTCGCGCGCAGCCCGCCCCTTGGGCGCGGCGAAGGCCTGGCCCGCATCGACGGCCACGGGATAGAGGATCGCAGTCATAACCTCCCGATCATCGCCGAAATGCGCGGACCAAACTATGGTCGCTTGAGATGATTCGCCGTCTTCGACGACCTGCGGCGACGGAGCGCCGATGAGCGAGCAAGATCTGATCCTGGGGGCCGCGGCTGGCGCGGTGCTGCTCGCCCTCTGCGCCATGTTCTGGCTGGTGGACCAGCGCCGCCGTAATGACGTCCGGCTCGAGGCGCTGCACGCCCGCATCGCCGAGTTGGAAGCCGGCGCCGAGGCGGCCCAGGCTTCGGTCGACGCCTTCGATTCCGCCCTGCTTTCGGTCGAGGACGGACATGCGCGCCTGACCTCCGGCGAGGAGAGCCTGGCGGTCTGCGCCGAGGCCCTCGGCGCGGCCAGCCCAGACCCGCAGGCGGTGGTTTCGGCCCTGATGCGCGCCGACCCCGACCATGCGCGGCGCCTGCGCGCCCTGTTCGAGCGCGGCGAAGCCTGCGCCTTCGAGGTGCAGGGCCCGGCCGGGGTCGTGTCGGTCGAGGGCCGTGCGGCCGGGGCGCTGGCCTGGCTGCGGCTGTCGGCGGTGATCGGCGAGGACGCCGGCCTGCCGACCGCCCCACGCTTCGCCGCCTTCCTGGCCACCCGCGCCGCACCGGCCTGGATCGCTGCGGCCGACGGCGCGCCGGTCTGGGTCAACGCCGCGTGGCTGGCCGCCGCCGGCGCCGCCAGCCTGGACGAAGCCGCCGAGCGCGGCGCCTCGTTCGACAAGGGCGCCGAAAGCCTGGCCAGCGAGGCGGCCAATCTCGGCTCAAAGCGTCAGGCCCTGCGCTGGACCACGCTCGGCGGCCGCCGCCGCGCGTTCCAGGTGACCGCCCAGCCGCTCGAAGGGGGCGGGGTCGGGGTCTGGACCGACGACGTCACCGAAACCGAGGAGCTGCGCGAGGCGCTTAAGCGCCATGTCGAGGCCCACGACGAGACGCTGAACCACATCGCCGACGCCGTCGCCATCTTCGGCGAAGGCAAGCGGCTGATCTTCCACAACACCGCCTTCGCCGAGCTCTGGGGCCTGGAGCCGGCCTGGCTCGCCGACCGTCCGACCCACGGCGAGGTGCTCGACCGCCTGCGCCAGCGCCGCCGCCTGCCCGAGACGGTCGACTACGCCAAGTGGAAGGCCGCCGAACTCGATCGCTACGAAGACACCAGCTCCGGCCCCGACGACCTCTGGAGCCTGCCGGACGGCCGCACGCTGAAGGTAGGCCGCCAGCCCCATCCGATGGGCGGGGTGGTGCTGCTGTTCTCCGACATCACCGGCGAGTTGCGCCTGAAGGCCCAGTACAACGGTCAGATCCAGGTCCAGCAGGCCACCCTCGACAAGCTCAACGACGCCGTCGCCGTGTTCGGCTCGGACGGACGCCTGCGGCTGCACAACGAGGCCTTCGAGCTGTTCTGGAACGTCACCGGCGACCAGCTGCAGGTCGCCCACGACTTCGAGGGCGTGGTCGAACTCTGCGTGCGCCGCCTGCACGACATGAACTTCTGGCGCGAGCTCAAGGGCCGCGTCGCCGATCCCGATCCGCAGGCCCGCGCCCCGATATCGGGCGAGGTAAAGACCTCGGACTCGCGCATAGTCGTCTATCAGAGCCGGCCGCTGCCGGACGGCGCGACCCTGATCGCCTTCGCCGACGTCACCGACGCGCGCAAGCTGGAAAGCGCGCTGGCCGACCGCTCGGCCGCCCTGGCCGAGGCCGAGCGCCTGAAGCGCGACTTCGTCGGCAACGTCTCCTACGAACTGCGCACCCCCCTCACGACCATCATCGGCTATTCCGAGCTGCTCGAGCGCTCGGGCGAGAACCTGTCGGAACGCGGCCGCGGCCACGCCGCCGCCGTGCGCACCGCCGCCACCCAGCTGGCCCGCTCGATCGACGACGTGCTCGACATGGCCCAGATCGACGCCGACGAGATGGCGCTGGATCTCGAGGACGTCCGCGTCGCCGACCTGCTCGCCGAGGCCGCCGCCCGCTGGCAGAAGGAAGCAGAGGCCGCTCAGGTGGTCATCCAGGTCGAGCATCCCGAGGACATCGGCCTGCTGCGCGGCGACGTGCGCCGCCTGGCCCAGACCCTCGACCATTTAGCCGAGAACGCCCTGCGCCAGACCCCGCCGGGCGGCGTCGTGACCCTCGCCGCCCGTCGCGGCCTGGGCGAGGTGCAACTCCAGGTCACCGATACCGGCCGCGGCATCCCCTTCCACGTTCAGGCGCACATCTTCGACCGCTTCATCGGCCGCGAACGCGGCGGCCCTGGCCTCGGCCTCGCCCTCGTCAAGGCGCTGGTCGAGTTGCACGGCGGCTGGGTGGCTCTGGAAAGCGAGCCGGGGGCCGGCGCGACCTTCACCTGCCATCTGCCCGAAGCCGCCCAGGGCGCCGCCGGCCACCCGGAACTGAGCTTCTAGGCGCGCGTTTCGACGCATTCGCGCCATATTGCTGCGCCGCCCTGGGTGAAGCTTCACGCCTGACCCTACAAGGTTTTGTGATCGCCAATTGTCACGCCAAGCGGAGCCTTTGACGAGCCGCCGCGTTTACGCCTCAAGGGGCGTCTAAGGTCCCTAGTGAACGGAGGTGACCTAATGACCGAACAGGCTCAAGCGGACCACGAGTTCAAGACCGAGCTCACGGCTTTGATCCCTCAAATGCGCGCGTTCGCCCGCTCGCTCTGTCGCGATGCGACCGCCGCCGACGATCTCGCGCAAGATGCTCTCCTCAAGGCCTGGAACAACCGGGCCAGCTATGAACCCGGCACCAACATGAAGGCCTGGACCTTCATGATCCTGCGCAACCAGTTCTATTCGGACAAGCGCCGGTCGTGGCGTTCCAGCCAACTGGACCCGGAAGTCGCCGAGCGTACCCTGGAGGCGGCCTCCAATCCCATGGCGAGCCTGGAGCTTGACGAGGTGCGCCGCGCGTTGGCTTGCCTGCCCGACGACCAGCGTGAAGCGCTGATCCTGATCGGCGCCGGCGGCCTTTCCTACGAGGAAGTCTCCGAGATTTGCGGGTGCGCCATCGGCACCATCAAGAGCCGCGTCAGCCGCGCCCGCGATCGCCTGGCGGCGATCATCGAGGACGGCTCCTACGGCCAGGACGACATCCGCCCCTCGAGCGCCATGGTGACCATCATCGCCGAACTGGACGGGCTGCGTCAGGTCGCCTGATCCATATCGACCCCAGGAAGCAAAGCGCCGCGCCGGGCCCCGCCTGGCGCGGCGTTTCTATGTCCGCAGCCCGCGCCGCGACCATCCCGAATAGGTGAAGCTCGCCGGTTGCGGCGCCTGGGCGTAGCAGTGCCCTTTGAGCCCGCTGCTGCTGCGCAGCTCGGCCCGGACCATCGCGCCGGCCGGGACCGCCAGCCGGAAGCGCCAGCCCACCGGCGCGTTGGCCGATCCGGGGAAGTGTTTCTGCACGTCGCTCCGCTCGCCCGCCGGGACGACGGCCTGCACCTCCTGACCGTCGACGAACACCGCGACAGCCTCGATCGCCGCGCCCGGCGTGCGCTCGATCGCCCAGCCGGCGTACTCGATCTCGCCGGTCGACAGCGTTGCAACCGTCTCGAAACCGCCCATGGGGACCGAACCGAGCGTCAGACCCGACAGGTCCACGCCCGCCGCGCCGACCACGTAGAGGTCCTGGTTCTCGTACAGGCCCTTGGGGAATCGCCGCCACGACAGCCCCTGGCCCAGCTGCGCGATCGCGCGACCGACGAAGGCCTCGGTCACGTACGACATGCCGTAGATGTCGAGCTCCAGCGAGCCGCTCTCGGAGAACCGCATGAAATGGATGCCGCCCGCGTCCATGGTCTCGCCCGCCGGCATGATCGCCTCGTCGTGGACGCTGAACGCCAGCACCCCACGGGCCGACACCAGGCTGTAGAGCTTGGCGAGCCAGGCGTGGAACAGGCCCTCCGGCAGGTGCGAGAACATCGAACCGGCCAGCACCAAGTCGTGCCGTCCGGCGTAGCTCAGCCGCGCCGGGTCCTTTTCCGAATGGATTCCTGCAACCCCGAAGGTGGCGACCTGCCAGTCGACGGCCTGGTGATAGATGTCGGCGACGCTGATCTGGCCCGTCGGCAGCCGCTGTTCCAGGTAGCGCGTCAGTCGCCCCCAGCCGGACGCGAAGTCGAGCACCGGCCCGACCTTGTCGAAGCCGCCGAACACGCCCTCGACCAGCTGGCGGTAGGCCTCGCCCAGGCGGATCGTCGACTCGACGAACTTGAACGCCGAGATCGAGGGGTCGAACTCGTAGTTCGGCAGGATGGCGTTGAAGAACATCTCGTCCTGGCCGGGCAGCGGCCTGCAGAGCCGGGCCGGGTCCAGGCCGTGGAGGCGCAGATAGTCGTCGATGAAGCCGCGATAGACGGGATCGACCCGATCGAACGAAAGATCAGGCGCGTTCAACTCTGCGTCCACTTGGGTAGTGCCTCCGGTCCGGCGCGCCCCCGCGCATCCGGACCGGGCTATAGCATGCCGCGCTTCTTAGTGCTGGCTTTCCGGCATCCGCACGACGAGGCCGTCGAGCGCGTCACTGACCTTGATCTGGCAGGACAGACGGCTGTTCGGCTCGACGTTCTCGGCGAAGTCGAGCATCGAGTCTTCCATGGCCGAGGTGGAGCCCGTCTTGTCGCGCCAGGCTTCGTCCACATAGACGTGGCAGGTGGCGCAGGCGCACGCGCCGCCGCAGTCGGCGTCGATGCCCGGGATGTTGTTCTTCACGGCGCCTTCCATGACCGTCAGGCCATTCTTCACGTCGACGACGTGTTCGGTGCCGTCATGCTCGATGTAGGTGATCTTGGCCATTTACTCCCCTTCGTCGCCTGTTAGGCGGCGACCTCTTTCATGGAAACCGTTGGATCAGCAAGCTTATCGGTGTTCACCGGCTTGCGGTTGGCGATGAGCTGCTTGCCCATCATGAACTCCGGGGGCGAGTTGATCGCCTCCACGGACTGCACCTGATCTCCCTTCAGGTGGAACACTGCGAACTTGCCGCTGGCCGGATCCCCGCGCAGCAGCACGCGGTCGGCGTCGAACGGCAGGCCGGCGATCTGCAGCTTCAGGTCATACTGGTCGGACCAGTTCCACGGGACCTCCGGCGAGGGCGCCGGGCGGCCGGTGATGGCGCTGGCGGCCTGCTTGGCCTGCTCCAGGGCGCTGGGCACGCTCTCGGGGCCGAACATGCGGCCATAGTGCGGCATCGGGCGATGGGTGACGTCGCCGATCGCAAAGACGCTTGGATCGGCCGTGCGGGCCTCCAGGTCGACGACGATGCCGCGGGCGCACTCCAGGCCGGCGTCACGCGCAATCTCGTCGTTCGGGATGGCCCCGACGCCCAGCAGCACCAGGTCGCAGGGCTCGACCCGGCCGTCGGCCAGCCGCACGCCGGTCACCCGGCCGTTCTCGCCGACGAAGCCGGCGACGCTGGCCCCGAGCAGGAACTGGACGCCACGGTCGACGTGATAGCCGTAGAAGAAGTTGGACAGCGGTTCGCAGGCGCTCCGCGCCAGGATGCGGGCCTCGCGCTCGATGACCACGGCCTCGGCGCCGAGGGCGCGGGCTGAAGCGGCGACCTCGAGCCCGATATAACCGCCGCCAACGATGGCCAGGCGTTTGCCGGGGCCGAGGGCGGCCTTGATGGCCTCGGCGTCGGCCGCGGTGCGCAGGGTCAGCACCCCGGCAAGATCGGCGCCCTCGATCGGCAGGCGGATCGCGCGCATGCCAGTGGCGATGATCAGGATGTCATAGGGAACGGTCGACCCGTCCGACAGGGTCACGACCTTGTCGGAGCGGGCCAGCTTCACCGCCCGCAGGTTCGGCCGGAAGTCGATGTTCTGCTCGGCGTAGAACTCGAGCGGCTTGAGCGCCAGAGAATCGGCGTCGGCCTCGCCCTTCAGCCAGGCCTTGCTCAGGGGCGGGCGCTGGTAGGGCGGAATCGGTTCGTCGCCGACCATGGTGATAGGGCCCGCGTGCCCATACTGACGAAGCAGCGCGGCGGCGGTGCCACCGGCGTGGCCCGCTCCCAGGATCACAACATGCGCGTCCGACTGGCTCATATAAGCCCCATGCAGAAAAGTGACGGCGGCGTCAACTTTCCAAACACAGTTCGGATCGTTCGCCCTCTCCTAGAGAAGCGTCAGACGACCCGATCCACCAGCATCTTCTTGATCTCGCCGATCGCCTTGGCGGGGTTCAGCCCCTTCGGACAGACCTGGGCGCAGTTCATGATCGTGTGGCAGCGATAGAGCTTGAAGGGGTCTTCCAGCTCGTCCAGGCGCTCTCCGGTGGCCTCGTCGCGGCTGTCGATCAGCCAGCGGTAGGCGTGCAGCAGCGCGGCCGGGCCGAGATACTTGTCCCCGTTCCACCAGTAGCTCGGGCACGAGGTCGAGCAGCAGGCGCAGAGAATGCACTCGTAGAGACCGTCGAGCTTTTCGCGGTCTTCCGGGGTCTGGCGCCATTCCTTCTGCGGCTCCGGCGTTTCGGTGTGCAGCCACGGCTCGATCGAGGCGTACTGCGCATAGAACATCGTCAGGTCCGGGATCAGGTCCTTGACCACCGGCATGTGCGGCAGCGGGCTGATCTGGCAGGCCGAGCCGTGCGTCTCGTCATGGCCGTGGGTGCAGGCCAGGGTGTTGCGGCCGCCGATATTCATCGCACAGGAACCGCAGACGCCTTCGCGGCACGAGCGGCGGAAGGCGAGCGTCGGATCGATCTCGTTCTTGATGTGGATCAGAACGTCCAGGACCATGGGGCCGCAGGCGTCGACGTCGACGTCATAGGTGTCCCAGCGCGGGTTCTCGTTCCCTTCCGGATCGTAGCGATAGATCCGGAACGTCTTCACGTTCTTGGCGCCGGCCGGGGCCGGGTGGTGCCGGCCCTTTTGGACGCGGGAGTTCTTGGGCAGGGCGAGCTGAACCATCAGACGCTTTCCTTGACGGCGGACGCGTTGAGCAGAGTGTGGAGGGCGATCATCGACAGGACCTAGTAGACCCGCGCCTTCGGCGGGATGTAGGCGATGTCGTTGGTCATCGTGTAGCTGTGCACCGGCCGGTCATCGATGCGCACCTTGCCGGTGGCGTCGTCGAACCAGGTCAGGGTGTGCTTCATCCAGTCCTGGTCGTTGCGGTCCGGATAATCCTCGTGCGCGTGAGCGCCGCGGCTTTCGGTGCGGTTGTGCGCGCCGACCACGGTCACCGTCGCCTGACCGATCAGGTTGTCCAGCTCCAGAGTCTCGAGGAGGTCGGTGTTCCAGATCAGGCCTCGGTCGGTGACCTTCAGGTCCGGACGCTTGGCGTGCACGGCTTCCAGGCGCCTGACGCCCGAGGCCAGGGCCTCGGTGGTGCGGAACACCGCGGCGTCCTCCTGCATCGCCTGCTGCATCTCCAGCCGCAGGTGCGCTGTCGAGGTGCCGCCGTTCGCGTTGCGCAGCTTGTCAAAGCGGGCCAGGTGGCCGTCGGTCATCGAGGCCTTCAGCTCCGGCTGGGTCGCCCCGGCCTTGATCGTGTCGGCGCAGCGCAGCGCGGCCGAGCGGCCGAACACCACTAGGTCGATCAGCGAGTTGGAGCCCAGGCGGTTGGCGCCGTGCACCGACACGCAAGCCGCTTCGCCCACGGCCATCAGACCCGGAACCACCTTGTCGGGGTTGTCGCCCTCGCGGGTCACGACTTCCGAGAAGAAGTTCGTGGGGATGCCGCCCATGTTGTAGTGCACGGTCGGCAGGACCGGGATCGGCTCCTTGGTCACGTCGACGCCGGCGAAGATCTTGGCGCTTTCCGAAATGCCCGGCAGGCGTTCGGCCAGCATCTTCGGATCCAGGTGATCGAGGTGCAGGAAGATGTGGTCCTTCTTCGGACCCACGCCGCGGCCTTCACGGATTTCGATGGTCATGGCGCGGCTGACCATGTCGCGCGGGGCAAGGTCCTTCACGGACGGCGCATAGCGCTCCATGAAGCGCTCGCCTTCGGAGTTGGTCAGGTAGCCGCCTTCGCCGCGGGCGCCCTCGGTGATCAGGCAGCCGGCGCCGTAGATGCCGGTCGGGTGGAACTGCACGAACTCCATGTCCTGCAGCGGCAGGCCGGCGCGCAGGGCCATCCCGCCGCCGTCGCCGGTGCAGGTGTGGGCGCTGGTGGCCGAGAAGTAGGCGCGGCCGTAGCCGCCGGTGGCCAGGATCACCTGCTGGGCCTGGAAGCGGTGCAGGGTGCCGTCGTCGAGCTTCCACGCGGTCACGCCGCGGCAGACGCCTTCGTCCATGATCAGGTCGAGGGCGAAGTACTCGATGAAGAACTCGGTGTCGTGGGCCAGGCTCTGGCCATACATCGTGTGCAGCATGGCGTGGCCGGTGCGGTCGGCCGCCGCGCAGGTGCGCTGGATCGGAGCCTCGCCGAAGTTCTTGGTCATGCCGCCGAAGGCGCGCTGGTAGATCTTGCCCTCAGGCGTGCGCGAGAACGGCACGCCCCAGTGCTCCAGCTCGTAGACCGCGGCCGGCGCGTTGCGGCAGAGGTATTCGATGGCGTCCTGGTCGCCCAGCCAGTCCGACCCCTTCACGGTGTCGTACATGTGCCAGCGCCAGTCGTCCTGGCCCATATTGCCGAGGCTGGCCGAGATGCCGCCCTGCGCCGCCACCGTGTGCGAGCGGGTCGGGAACACCTTGGTGATGCAGGCGGTCTTCAGGCCCGCCTGGGCGCAGCCGAGCGCCGCGCGCAGGCCGGAGCCGCCGGCGCCGACGACGACGACGTCGAACTTGTGGTCGATGAAATTGTACTCGGCCATCAGAAGGCTCCGGAGAAGGCGGCCTTGAGGATCGCGAAGACGCCCAGGGCGCCGGCGAGGACGCAGATAGAATAGTTGAGCAGAAGCAGGACGGCCTTGGTGATGAAGCGGCCGATGTAGTCCTCGATGACCACCTGCATGGCGTTCTTCACGTGCACCAGCGTGCAGACCAGCAGCACGGCCAGCAGCACGGCGTTGACCGGCTTGGAGATCCAGTAGGCGGCCGCGTCATAGCCTTGGCCGGCCAGTTGGATCGCCACCCAGGCGCCCCAGAGGCCGAGCGGCACAAGCATGACGGCGCTGACGTGTTCGACGATGAAGTGGCCCACGCCGTGATGCGCCGAGCCGAGGCCCAGGGCGCGCGAACGCGGGGTGCGAAGGGTCGGACCCGTGTTCATCACAGCACTCCCAGGATGAAGAGGACGGCCCAGAAGGCCAGGGTGGTCGCAACGGCGAAGGCGATGATCGCGATCGAGCCGGCGTTGGCCTCCGGAATCTTGAAGCCCTTGCCCATGTCCCAGAACGCCTGACGCACGTTGTAGGCCAGGTTGAAGAACAGCATGAACGACAGGGCGAACAGGACCAGCAGCCCGAGCGGCGAGCCGAGCACGCCGGTATAGGCGTCATAGCTCTGGGGCCCGCCGGCGAGGGCCAGCAGCCAGCCCGCCAGCAGCAGGGCCGACAGGTAGAGCCCGAAGATGCTCGCCCGATGGAAGATCGAGGTCGCCATGGTGATGTGCCAGCGCCAGAGCAGCGGCGAGCCGAGGCCCCCCGTCATCAGGTGCGGTGAGAGCGGGCGTGGGCGAGGTGCGTCGGACATGACGGGTCGTAGTTCCTGAATAGGAAGAGGCGGCTCCGCTTTTAAGCCGCGGCCTTCGAGTGTCAACGAAGGCGCAGTCCCGCTCTTTACAGAGCAGCGACCTCCCCTTCGCCAAAGCCGAAGTTTCCGAGCTTTTTCTTTTGGTGCAATGCGTCTTTCCCGTATGCATCCTTCGCGGGAGACGAAGGATGCGCTTTGACCTGGTCGATTTGAGGCTGTTCTGCGAAGTGGCTGACGCCGGATCCATCACTCGTGGGGCCGAACGTTGCGCCCTGGCGCTGGCCGCCGCCTCCACGCGCATCCGCAATATGGAGGACGCGCTCGGCGCGCCGTTGCTGGAGCGATCGCGACAAGGGGTTACGCCGACGCCGGCCGGCCGCATCCTGATCAAGCACGCCCGCACGATCCTGGCTCAGACGGCGCGGTTGCGCGAAGACCTCGGCGCCTATGCCGGCGGCCTGTCGGGCGAAGTCCGGCTGCTCGCCAACACCAACGCCCTGACCGAGTTCATCCCCGAAGCTCTGAGCCGCTTCCTGGCCGAGCACCCGCACGTCAGCATCAATCTGGAGGAACGGCTCTCCGACGAGATCGTCGGCCTGGTCGCGGAGGGCGTCGGCGACATCGGCATCGTGGCGGGCACCGTCGACATGGGCAGCCTGGAGACCTTCCCGTTCCGCTCGGACCGCTTCGTGGTGGTGACCAGCGCCATCCATCCTCTGGCGCAGCGCCAATCGATGACCTTCGCCGACGTGCTCGGTTGCGACCTGGTCGGGCTCGACCGCGCCTCCTCGCTGCAGCGCTTCCTGTCGGCCAAGGCGGTGCGCGAGGGCCGCCCCCTGCGCCTGCGAGTCCAATTGCGCAGCTTCGATGCGGTCTGCCGGCTGGTGGAGTGCGGCGTCGGGGTCGGCATCGTGCCCGAGACCACCGCCCGGCGCGCGGCGCGCACCATGTCGCTCGGCATCGTCGATCTCACCGACGACTGGGCCCAGCGCGAGCTGACCATCTGCGTGCGCAGCCTGCAGGGCCTGGCGCCCTACGCCCGCGATCTGGTCGAGAGCCTGAAGTCGAGCTAACCGGCGTCCTCGGCCAGCCAGTCCGCCGAGCGCATCTCCTGAAGACGCGAAGCGGTGCGCTCGAACTCGAACGCCCCGTCGCCCTGCGGATAGAGCGTGGTCGGCTCGGCCTGCGCCAGCACGATCAGCTTGGCGTGCGCCTCGTAGAGCGCATCGATGAGGATCACGAACCGCCTCGCCTCCTCGCGCCGGTTCGGCGTCAGCCTCGGCACGTCCTCCAGGAACAGCGTGTGGAAGCGCTCGGCGATGGCGATGTAGTCGTTCGGGCCCAGCGCGACCGAGCATAGGCTGGCGAAGGTCGCCCGAACCATCCCGCCCTGCGCGTGCGGCAGGTGCACCTTGCGGCCCAGCACCTCCAGGGTCTCGCCGACCTCTTCCTCGCCGCCGAGCATGTCCTTCCACAGCGCCTCGAAGCTGCGGGCGTTGTCCGGGTCGTTGGGGCTGAACCAGGTGCCGGCCGCGCGCAGGCGGTCCAGCCGGTAATCGTGCGGCCCGGCGACGCTGACCACCTCGACCTTGCTCTTCAGGAGCTTGATGAACGGCAGGAACAGTTGGCGGTTGATGCCGTCTTTGTAGAGCTGGTCCGGCAGCCGGTTCGAGGTCGCCACCAGAGTCACGCCGCGGGCGAACAGCGCCTCGAACAGCCGGCCCAGGATCATCGCATCGGCGATGTCGGTGACCTGGAACTCATCGAAGCACAGCAGCCGCGCCTGCCCGGCCACCACGTCGGCGACCGGCGGGATCGGGTCGTCGCCCTTGTGCTGGCCGAACCTGGCCTTGCGGGCGGCCGGGTCGCCCTTGCGCCAGGCGTCGATCAGCCGGTGGATCTCGCCCATGAACACGTGGAAGTGGATACGCCGCTTCTTCTCGACCGGCGCGTGGGCGAAGAACAGGTCCATCAGCATGGACTTGCCGCGCCCCACCGGCCCGATCAGGTAGACGCCCTTTTGGCTCTCGGGCTTCTTGAAGAACGAGGCGAAGCCGCTGGGCTCGGCCCGCGCCAGATCGCCTTCCAGCCGCACCAATGCCGCCAGCGCGGCGGCCTGGGCCGCGTCGGGACGGATCTCGCCCTGCGCCAGGCGGGCGTCGTAGGCGGCTTGCAGGTGCGAGGGCATGGCCTTCGCCTAGCCCGTCGCAGCCCGCGCCTCAAGCACGGAACGGCCCGGCCCCTGAGCGGTTGATCTAGTCGCACCCACGATGAGGAGCCTGCCATGGCCGGAAAGACCCGCGACGCCACGCCCGAGCCCGCCATCGACGACGAGACCGGTCCGCAACTCGAACTCGGCGCGGTCGACGAGCTCGAGGACGAGGCCAGCCGCCAGAGCTTCGGACGTCGCGCCAGCGGCCATCCCGCCGACCGCGAGCACGGCATGAAGACCCGCGTGCGCAGCAAGCAGATCGTCAGCGGCCGCCCCTACGCCAGCTAGCTGGCCAGGCCCAGTTCCTTGCGCACGAAGCGGTAGGTCTCGCGCCGTTCGCAGGCGCAGGCCCGCATCTTGCCGTCCTTGGTCCACCAGACCAGGGTCGGATAGGCGAACTTCACGCCATTGGCCTTGAGCAGCGGCTGCAGGTCGTCCACCAGCTTGCGGCCGGCCTCGACCACCGCGGTCCGGGCCATGTCGCCGTCGGCCGGGGGAATCCCCTCCGCGGTCCAGGCCTCCGCCGGGGTGTCCTCCCAGCGCTCCATCAGCGGCCAGGAGCGTCCGAGCCACAGCTCGGCCACCGTCGCCCGCTCGGCCGGGGTGGACTTGGAAACGCCGTTGACGTCGCGCCGCGCGATCTCGATCACCCGGGTGTCGACGCCCGCCGCCTGCAGCGCCGGAAACTCCTCGGCCTTGAAGCGCACGCAGTCGGGGCAGGTGCGGAACGAGATCATGTAGAGCTTCGGCCCGGTCTTGCCCGGCGACACCCAGCCCGAGGTCTCCAGGATCCTGGCGATCTCGTCCTGGTGCTTGGTGATCGTGTGCGGCCGCCAGCGCAGGTCGTAGTTCCACCACGCAAAGCCGCCGGCCCCCGCCAGGGCGAGGACCAGGACAAGGATCGCCCAGAGCTGGAACCGCTTCATCGAACCTCCGCCGCAAAGTCGCGGCAGAGTAGTTCCATCACCGCATGGTGGGAATGACGAACGCGCTGTCCTCGGTCATGCCCTCCGGCCAGCGGGCGGTGATGGTCTTGATCTTGGTGTAGAATTTCACGCCCTCGACGCCGTGCTGGTTCACGTCGCCGAACGCGCTGCGCTTCCAGCCGCCGAAGGTGTGATAGGCCACCGGCACCGGGATCGGCACGTTGATCCCGACCATGCCGACATTGACGCGGGCGGCGAACTCGCGCGCGGCGCGGCCGTTGCGAGTAAAGATCGCCACCCCGTTGCCGTATTGGTGCTGACTGGGCAGGGCCAGCGCCTCCTCGAAGCTCTCGGCGCGGACGATCTGCAGCACCGGGCCGAAGATCTCCTCCTGATAGGTCTTCATCGTCGGCCTCACCTGATCGAACAGGCTCGGGCCGATGAAGAAGCCCTTCTCGAAGCCCTGCAGCGCGAAGCCCCGGCCGTCGACCACCAGCTCGGCGCCCTCGTCGACCCCGATCTGGATGTAGTCGGCGATCTTCTTCCGATGGGCGGCGCTGACCACCGGGCCGTACTGGGCCGAGGCGTCCGTCGAAACGCCCACCTTCAAGGTCTCGATCTCAGCCAACAGCCGTTCGCGGATCGCGTCGGCGGTCTTGGCCCCCACCGGCACCACCACCGGCAGCGCCATGCAGCGCTCGCCGGCCGAGCCGTAGGCCGCGCCGACCAGGTCCTTGACCGTCTGGTCCAGGTCGGCGTCCGGCATGACGATGCCGTGGTTCTTGGCCCCGCCCATCGCCTGCACGCGCTTCCCGTGCGCCGTGCCGGTCGAATAGACGTAGGAGGCGATGTCGGACGAGCCGACGAAGCTGACCGCCGCGATCGCCGGATGGGTCAGGATCGCGTCGACCGCGACCTTGTCGCCGTGCACCACGTTCAGCACGCCAGCCAGGTCCATGCCCAGGTTCGCCCCGGCCTCCATGAACAGCTGCGCCAGCCGCACCGGAACGCTCGGGTCCTTCTCGGACGGCTTCAGGACGAAGGTGTTGCCCACCGCCACGGCGATGCCGAACATCCACATCGGGATCATGGCCGGGAAGTTGAACGGGGTGATCCCCGCCGCCACGCCCAGCGGCTGGCGCATCGAATAGACGTCGATGCCGGGTCCCGCGCCCTCGGTGTATTCGCCCTTCAGCACATGCGGGATGCCGCAGGCGAACTCGATCACCTCCAGCCCGCGCTGGATGTCGCCCTTGGAGTCGGCGATCACCTTGCCGTGCTCGGACGACAGCAGGCCGGCAAGCTCGTCCATCCGCGCCTCGACCAGGCGCTTGAACTCGAACATCACCCGTGCGCGGCGCTGCGGATTGGTCGCCGCCCAGGCCGGCTGGGCCTTCAGCGCGGCCTGCACCGCGACGTCGACCTCGGCGGCGGTCGCGAGGGCGACTTTTGCCTGCACCTCGCCGGTGTTGGGGTCGAAAACCTCGCCGAACCGCCCGGACACGCCAGGCTGGGCCGCACCGGAGATGAAGTGTTGGATGTCACGCATACCGGCGTTGTATGCCCTCCGTAGGGGCCTGGGTAGACTTCACCCAACGTGAGCCCGCCGGTGTTTTTCGCCCTCCGCTTGCTCCGGCGCGGCGGGCCGTCGCATTCTGCGCGTCCGATGACGAGCCTTTCGCCCACCGCGACCGCCCTGCCCGCGCGCAGCGCCTACCACGACCATATCGTCGACACCCTGATCGCCGAACGGGCGCCGCGGCTGTCGGGCGGCCCCCTGTGGCCGCTGCTCCGCCCCGCGCTCTACAGGATCCTCGACTACCGCAAGGCTCGGGCCATGGCCGACGCCATCGCCCCGATGCCCGGCCGAGCCGCGCTCGACCATGTCTCCGACCTGCTCAGCGTGAAGGTCTCGGCCCGCGGCCTGGAGCATGTCCCGCCCAAGGGCCGCGCGATCTTCATCTGCAACCACCCGACCGGTATCGCCGACGGCGTCGCGGTGTACGACGCGCTCAAGGCCGTGCGCCCCGACATCTGCTTCTACGCCAACTCCGACGCCCACCGCGTCGCCCCGCACTTCGACGAGGTGCTGATCCCGGTCGAGTGGGTCGAGGAAAAGCGCACCCGCGAGCGCACCCGCCTCACCCTGCAGCTGACCCGCGAGGCGATGGAGGCCGAGCGCGCCCTGATGATCTTCCCGGCTGGCCGCCTGGCGCGGCGGGGTCGCGACGGCGTGCTCAGCGATCCCGAATGGATGCCCAGCGCCATTTCGCTCGCCCGCAAGTACCAGGCGCCGGTGATTCCCATGCACCTCGACGGCCCGTCCTCGACCCTGTTCCACTTCTTCAACCGGTTCTCGAACGAGCTGCGCGACATCACTCTCTTCCACGAGCTGCTGAACAAGCGCGGGCAGGAGTTCTCCTTGATCCTCGGACCGCCGGTGGCGCCCGACGCGCTCGATCCCGACGCCGTGGCCGCGACCGAGGCGCTGAAGGCCTATGTCCGCACCCTGCCGCAGCACCCCGAAAGGCCGTTCGCATGATCACTCCGGCCGAAGGCGACTTCCGTCTCGACAACGAGGCCGCCACCGGGCGGCTGGGCGCCGCCATCGCCGCGGAGCTCAAGCCCGGCGAAGCCATCTGCCTGACCGGACCGCTGGGGGCGGGCAAGTCGACCCTGGCCCGCGCCCTGGTCCGCGCCCTGACTACGCCGACCGAAGACGTGCCCAGCCCGACCTTCACCATCGTGCAGTTCTACGAAGGCGCGCGGCTCAAGGTCGCGCACTTCGATCTCTACCGCCTCACCTCGGCCGACGAGGCCTATGAGATCGGCCTGGACGAAGCGCTCGAGGACGGCGCGGCGGTGATCGAATGGCCCGAGCGCCTGGAGGGCCATCTTCCGCCCGACCGACTTGATGTAGAGATCGTCATCGATGAGTCGCCGGACGGCGGGGAGGCGCGGCGCGCGCGGCTGACGCCGGCGGGCGCCTGGGAAGGACGTGGGCTTGAATTCCGATCGTGACGGCCGCAAGGCCGAGTTCCTGAAGGCCGCCGGTCTGGCGGACGCCCGCCGCGAACTGCTGGCCGGCGACGCCTCGACGCGCGCCTATGAGCGCCTGCACCGGACCGACGGCTCGACCGTGATCTTCATGGACCAGCCGCCGGCCGCCGAGAGCGCGGTCTGCCCGCCCGGGGCGACCGAGGCCGAACGCTTGGCCATGGGCTACAACGCCGCCGCCCGCCTGGCCGCGGGCTCGGTCGCCGCCTTCGTCACCACCGCCGCCTGGCTGCGCGACCACGGCCTGTCGGCTCCGCAGATCCTCGCCCACGATGTCGAGGCCGGGCTGGCGGTGCTTGAAGACCTCGGCGACGGCCTGTTCGCCACCCTGATCGCGGACGGCGAGGCCGAGACCCCGCTCTACGAGGCCGCCGTCGACGTCCAGATCCGGCTTCAGGAAACCGCCCCGCCCGACCTGCTCGTCGCCGAGGGCGCGTCCTGGCCGTTGCTGACCTACGACGCCCTGGCGCTGGAGGTCGGGACCGACACCTTCCTCGAATGGTGGCCGCAGTTCGCGAAGACCCCGGCCTTCTCGACCGAGGCGGTCGCCGAGTGGGGCGCCCTCTGGGCCCCGGTGTTCGACCGCGGCGCGGCCGGCGCCAGCGTCTTCACCCACCGCGACTACCACGCCCAGAACCTGCTCTGGCTGCCGCAGCGCGCCGGCGCGGCCCGCGTCGGGCTGCTCGACTTCCAGGACGCCCTGCGCGCCCATCCGGCCTGGGACCTCACCCACCTGCTGCAGGACGCGCGCCGCGACGTCTCGCCGGAACTGGAAGCCGCCATGCTGGACCGCTTCCTGACCGCCCGTCCGGGGCTGGACCGCGAGACCTTCATCCACGACTACCGCGCGCTCGCCGCCTCCAACGCCGCGCGCATCCTCGGCCGCGTCTTCGCCCGCCAGGCCCTGCTCGGACGCCAGCAGTACGAGGCCTTCATGCCCCGCACCTGGCGCTACCTCGAACGCAACCTCACCGACCCGTCGATGGCCGGCCTCAAGGCCTGGTTCGACCGCCACGTACCGGCCGAGGCCCGCCGATGACCCCGATCAAGACCGCCATGGTCCTGGCCGCGGGGCTCGGCACCCGGATGCGGCCGCTGACCGACGATCGGCCCAAGGCGCTGGTGACCGTCGCCGGTAAGGCGCTGATCGACCACGTCCTCGACCGGCTGGTCGCCGCCGGGATCGAACGCGCGGTGGTCAACGTCCACCACTTCGCCGACCAGATGGAAGCCCACCTCGCCGGCCGCCGCGACATCGAGATTCTGATCTCGGACGAGCGCGCCGCCCTGCTCGACTCCGGCGGCGGCATCAAGCACGCCCGCCACCTGCTGGGCGACGATCCGATCCTGATCGCCAATATCGACTCGCTATGGATCGAGGGCGAGACGCCGGCCCTGGAAACGCTCAAGGCGACCTGGAATCCGGAGGCCATGGACCTCTGCCTGCTGCTGGTGCGCCGCGGCCACGGCATCGGTTTCGAGGGGCCGCAGGGCTTCTTCATGGACGAGGCCGGCCGCCTGACCCACTCGGCCAAGCCCGAGCCGCCGACGCCCTACGCCAATGTCGGCTTCCAGATCCTCAAGCCGCAGATCCTCGACGGCGAGCCCGACGGCGCCTTCTCGATCGTGCCGGTCTGGTGGCGCCTCTCCGAACAGGGCCGCCTCCATGGCGCGGTGATGGACGGCTTCTGGATGCACGTCGGAGACCCCGCCGCCCGGGAGGCGACCGAGGCCAAGCTAAGGTGACGGTCGTCGTCAACAGCGACTGTCATCCCGGTTTCGGCTGTAAGCCGAAGACCGGGACCCATGAACACCTGATCGTGCAGGACGCTGCGCGGTCTAAGCCCCACTTGGCCTCTTCGGTGCGAATGGGTCCCGGCCTTCCGCTTCGCTCCAGCCGGGATGACATCTGGGGTTCGAACTCCCCATGACCCTCTTCACCCGCCCAGGTCCCCGCTGGTTCAACATCCCCGCCCACCGGCCCTTCGTGCAGGATCTGGCCGCCGGGCTCTACGACGCCCTGACGCCGCTCGGCCCTGACGCGCTCTCCCAGGCGATCATTCTCACCCCGACCCGGCGCGGCGCGCGGGCCCTGGCCGACGCCTTCATCGCCGCGGCCGGCGGAAAGGCGGTGCTGCCGCCGCAGATCCGCCCGCTCGGCGACCTCGACGAGGGCGAACCGCCGTTCGAGCCCGGCGACCTCGCCGTCGAGCTGCCGGCGGCCATCGGCTCGCTGCGCCGCCGCTTCGAGCTGACCCGGCTGGTCAAGGCGCACGAGAAGCAGCTGGGCCGCGAACTCGACGCCTCCGCCGCCCTGGAACTGGCCGACGCGCTTGGCGGCTTCCTCGACAGCCTGCAGATCGAGGAGGTGCGCGGCGACGGCCTTGCCGAACTCGTGGGCGCCGACCTCGCCGAACACTGGCGCATCAGCCGGGAGTTCCTGGAGATGGCCCAGGTCGCCTGGCCCGCGCGCCTGGCCGAACTCGGCCTGGTCGACGTCTCCCAGCGCCGCGTGGCGCTGCTGCGCAAGCTGGCGCAGGCCTGGACCGAACGCCCGCCGCAGGGCGTGCTGATCGCCGCCGGCTCCACCGGCACCGCTCCGGCCACCGCCGACCTGCTGGCCGTGGTCGCCGCCGCGCCGCAGGGCGCGGTGGTCCTGCCCGGCCTCGACGACAGCCTGGCCGAAAGCGCTTGGGTCGAGGTCGGCGAACAGCATCCGCAGGGCGCCATGCGCCGTCTGCTGCACCGGGCCGGGGTCGGGCGCCGCGACGTCATGGAGTGGCCGGCCTCCTTCACCCTCGACGCCCGCGGCCGCTGGCGCCGCCGGGTCATCAACGAGGCCCTGCGCCCGGCCGAGCGCACCGCCGACTGGCTGTCGGTGATCGAGAGCTTGCGCCGCGAGGGCGACAAGGAAGGCGTCGACGCTATCGTCGAAGGTCTGTCAGGCCTCTCCGTCGTCACCGCCCGCGCCGAGGAGGAGGCCGCCACCGCGGCCGCCCTGCTGCTGCGCGAGGCGCTCGAGACACCGGGCCGCACCGCCGCCCTCGTCGCCCCGGACCAGGCCCTGGCCCGCCGCGTCGCCGCCAAGCTGGCCCGCTGGGGCGTGGCCGCCGACTCCTCGGCCGGCCTCTCGCTGTCGGGCTGTCCCGGCGGCGTGCTGGCCGGCCTGGTCGCCAAGGCCGCCCTCGACCCGCTCGATCCGATCACGCTGTTGGCGATCCTCAAGCATCCGCTAGTCCGCCTCGGCCTTGATCCCGAATATCTGATCGAGGCCCGCGCGGCGCTGGAGCGCGAGGGGCTGCGCGGCCCGCGCTCCACGACTTGGCCGGCGCTGGAGGCGCGGCTCGGCAACTCCGAGATTGCGCTGGCCCTCGCCCGCACGCTGCAAGCCGCGCTCGCCCGCCTGCTGATCGATGCGCCCGACCAGTCGCCGGCCGACGCCGCGCGCCGGCTGACCGAAACGCTCGAAGCCCTCGCCGCCGATCCGCTCGGCGACACCGGCCAGCTCTGGGCCGACCACGGCGGCGAGGCGCTCGCGCGACTGCTGGCCGGGCTGATCGACGAGTCCGAGGGCCTGCCGCATGTCACCGCGCGCGGCTTCGCCGACCTGCTCTCGCGGCTGATGGCCGGCGAAAGCGTACGAACCGGCGGCTCGACCCATCCGCGCCTGCGCATCCTCGGCGCCATCGAGGCGCGCCTGACCCGCGCTGACCGCCTGGTGGTCGCCGGCCTTGAGGAAGGCGTGTGGCCGCAGGGCGCGCCGCTCGACCCGTTCCTCTCGCGGCCGATGCGTGAGCGCCTGGGCCTGCCGCCGCCCGAGCGCCGCGTCGGTCTCGCCGCCCACGACTTCGCCCAGGCCGCCTGCGCGCCCGAAGTGATCCTGCTGCATTCCGAGCGCCGCGAGGGCGCGCCCGCCGTGAAGTCACGCTGGCTGTGGCGGCTGGAAACCCTGGCCCGCGGCGCCGGCGTCCTGCTGCCCGGCCGTGCCGACGTCCTCGACTGGGCCCGCGCCCTCGACGCCGCTCAGAAATACGAGCCGGCGAAACGCCCGGCCCCCTCGCCGCCGATCGAGGACCGCCCCCGCAAGATGGCGGTCACCCGCATCGAGGCCCTGACTCGCGATCCCTACGGCGTCTGGGCCCGCGACATCCTCAAGCTCTTCCCCCTCGACCGCCCTGACGAGGCGGTCGAGGCGCGCGCCCGCGGCACCGCCATCCACGCCGCCTTCGAACGGTTCGCCACCGACTATCCGCGCGAGCTTCCGCCCGACGCCGCCGCGATCTTCGAGGCGATGTACGTCGCCGAGCTCGAGGCCGCCGGCATGCCGCATGAAGCTCTGGCGCGCGAGGCCGCCCTGGCGCGCGAAGCCGCGCTCTGGGTCGCCGACCTCGAAGCCCGCCGGCGCGCCGACGGCCGCGCCATCCACGTCGAAAAGGCCGGCGAGCGCACGATCCAGGCCCTGGCCGGTCCGTTCACCGTCACCGCCAAGGCTGACCGCATAGAGCTCGACGCTCACGGCTACGGTCACATCCTCGACTACAAGACCGGCAAGGCGCCGTCGAAGAAGGTCGTCGAGACCGGCTTCTCGCCGCAGCTCACCCTCACCGCCGCCATCCTGGCCGGCGGCGGCTTCCCCGACATCGGCCGCGCCGAGCCCGGCGAGCTGACCTATCTGGAGGTCACTGGCCGCAAGCCCGCCGGCCGCGAGGAGGTCCGCGCCGCCGCCGGCGAGGAAAGCGCAGACGCCGCGGCCCGCGCCCTGGAGGGCCTGGCCAAGCTGATCGACCAGTTCGACCGCGGCCGCCCCTACGCCTCGCGCGTAGCCCCGCAGTTCGTGAAGCTCCACATGAGCGACTACGATCATCTGGCCCGCGTCTTCGAGTGGTCGACCAGCGGCGAGGAGGACGGCGAGTGAACGCGATCATCACCGACGGCGACCCGCAGCGACTGGCCGCCGATCCCGCCATCTCGGCCTTCGTCACCGCCAACGCCGGATCGGGCAAGACCAAGACCCTGATCGACCGGGTGGCCCGCCTGCTGCTCGCGGGCGCGAAGCCCGAGACCATCCTCTGCGTGACCTACACCAAGGCCGCCGCCGCCGAGATGCAGCGCCGGCTCTACCATCTGCTGGGCGGGTGGTCGGTCTATGACGACGACAGCCTCCGCGCCGAACTGGCCAAGCTCGAAGGCCGCGCGCCCCAGGCCTACGACGCGCGCAGCCTCTCCAAGGCCCGCGCCCTGTTCGCCAGCGCCCTGGAGACGCCGGGCGGGCTGAAGATACAGACCATCCACGCCTTCTGCGAAAAGCTGCTGCGGCGCTTCCCACTGGAGGCCGGCGTCTCGCCCGGCTTCCGGGTCATGGACGACAGCGCGAGCGCCGCCGTCGCCGACGCCGCGCGAAAGGCCGTCGCCCGTCACGCCCTGCGCGGCGAGGGCGCCGTCGCCCAGGCCTATGCCCGCTTTTCGGTCGCCCTCGACTTCCAGAGCTTCCAGGGCATGTTCGCCAGCTTCGAAAGCCAGCGCGGCGCGCTCGGCGCCTATTTCGACCGTCACGGCGGCCTGGAAGGCGCTGTCGCGGACGTCTGGCAAGTCTGCGGCTTCGACGCTCCGACCGATCCCGACGAGGTCGAGTCCCAGGCCATGGGGCAGATGAACCGCTCGGCCTGGCGCGACTGCGTCGAGGTGCTGGCCCAGGGCGGCGTTGCTCGTCGGAAGGATGCGAACCTGCTGCTCGCAGCACTCCAACCCGAAGCCGGGTTGGATGCCTGCCTTGCAGCGCTGTTTACGGATAAGGGGACGGGCAAGCCGACAGCGTGGGTAGCGACAACCGGTGATCTCAAGGTCCGCGAGGATCTGCGCTTCTTCCTGCTCGCCGAACAAGACCGCCTGGAGGTCGCCCGCGAACGCCGCCGCGCAGCCCGGGTCGCCCAAGACACCCACGGCGCGCTGATCCTGGCCAGCGCCTACCTCGCCGCCTACGCCATCGAGAAGGCCGCCTCCGGCGCGCTGGACTTCACCGATCTCATTGAAAAAACACGCGATCTCGTCGCCTCGCGGCCCATGGCGGCCTGGGTGCTCTACAAGCTCGACGGCGGGGTTGATCATGTCCTCGTTGACGAAGCCCAGGACACCGCTCCCGAGCAGTGGGAGATCGTCCGCGCCCTGACCGAGGAGTTCTTCTCCGGCTCCGGCCAGCCCACCGAACGCCTGCTCGACCGCAACATGTTCGTCGTCGGCGACGAGAAGCAGTCGATCTACTCCTTCCAGGGCGCGCGGCCCGAGCTGCTGATCCAGGAGTTCGAATTCCACCGCGAGCGCGCCACCGGCGCCGGCTACCGCTTCGAGCGCGTCGACCTGCTGACCTCCTGGCGCTCGACGCCCCAGGTGCTGCGTTTCGTCGACGCCGCCTTCTCCCCGCCGGAGCTGGCCGCCGCCATCCTGCCCCGCGTCGAAGCCGAGGCCATCGTCCATCGGGCGGTGCGCTCGGACGCCGGCTGCGTAGACCTCTGGCCGCTGGAGCGCGAGGAGAAGGGCGACGTCCGCGACGCCTGGGACGCGCCGCTCGACGAAGAAGGCCAGGCCAGCGCCAACAAACGCCTGGCCGAGAAGATCGCCGGTGAGATCGCCGCCCTGATCGAGCGCGGGGACGCCGTGCTCGACAAGGACAGCCGCCAGCCCCGCCCGGCCACCGCCGGCGACGTGCTGATCCTGGTCCGCCGCCGCAGGGCGCTGTTCGAGGAGATCCTGCGCGCGCTCAAGCACCGCAAGATCCCCGTGGCCGGCGCCGACCGGCTGGCGCTCAGCGAGCACATCGTCTTCGACGACCTGCTGGCCCTCGCGCGCTTCGCCCAGTTCCCGGCCGACGAACTGACCCTGGCCGCCCTGCTGCGCAGCCCGTTCTGCGACCTCTCCGACGACAGCCTCTATGCCCTGGCGCACGGCCGCGGCCGCGAGAACCTGGCCGCGCTGCTGCGCCGGCGGCGAGAGGAGACATCAGCGTGGGGCGCGGCGGCCGACCTGGTCGAATGGCTGGGCGCCAACCGCGCCGCACGGCCCTTCGAGTTCTACTCGCGGCTGCTGGCTCTGCGGGATGCCGACGGCCGCTCGATGCGCCGGCGACTGATGGAACGCCTGGGCGCCGAGGCCGAGGACGCCCTCGACGAATTCCTCGCCCAAGTCTTGGCCGCCGAGGGCCGCGGGGTCGAGGACCTCGAAAGCCTGGCCGCCGCCCTCGCCAGCCTCGACATCACCGTTAAACGCGAGATGGAGGCGGGACGCGACGAGGTGCGGGTGATGACCGCCCACGGCGCCAAGGGCCTGGAGGCGCCGATCGTCTTCCTGCCGGAAACCACGCTAGGCCGCACCGCGCGCGGCTCGCCGCTGATGCGGACCCAGGAAGGCGGCTTCCTCTGGAGCACGTCCAAGGGGACCGACTGCGCCGCGTCGCTGGAGGCCCGCGAATGGCGCGCCCGCAAGGACGAGGAAGAGGCCGCGCGCCTGCTCTACGTCGCCCTGACCCGCGCCCGCGACCGGCTGGTGCTGTGCGGCCGGGTCTCGGCCACCGCCAAGGAAGAGAACATCAAGGGCTGGTGGGGTGCGGCCGTCGCCGCCTTCGACCATGCCGATGTCGGCGGCGAGAAGCGCACCATCGTCGGCGGCGGCCGCGAGTTCGTGCGCTTCGGCCCCGATCCGGTCGCTCTGGGCCGCGCCCAGGCCCAGGCCGAAACGACCGCGCCGCTGCCGACCTGGGCGCAGATCGCCCCGCCGGCCGAGGCCTTCGCCCGCTACGCCTCTCCGTCCCAACTGGGCGAGGACGTGGCCACGCCCGCCACCTCGCCATTGATCCGCAGCGATGGTCTCGGCCGCTTCCGGCGCGGAGACCTCATTCACCGCCTGCTGCAGATCTTGCCCGATCTCCCGCCCGCGGAGCGCGAGTCCGCCGCCGCGCGCATCCTCTCGCGCGAACTTGATCTGTCGCCTGAGCAGCGAGCCGAGATGACCGCCGCGGCCCTGGGCGTGCTGACCGACGCCCGTTTCGCCGAGGTGTTCGGCCCCGGCAGCCGCGCTGAAGTCTCGGTCGCCGGAACCGCGCGCGGCCTGCCGCCAGGCCTGGCGATTTCCGGCCGCATCGACCGACTGGTGGTGCTGCAAGACCGTGTCCTGGTGGCGGATTTCAAGACCAACCGCCCCTCGCCCGAACGCATTGAGGACGCCGATCACGCCTATCTGCGGCAGATGGCGATCTACGCCGCGGTGTTGGAGGACATCTTCGAAGGCCGGCGCATCGAGGCGGCTCTGGTCTGGACCGATGGTCCGAAGCTGATGGCGGTTCCAGAAAACCTGTGGCGGCAGACCCTTGCCGACCTCCATCGTGAAGGTTGATACCAGAGCCATGCCCGCCTACATCGGCGGATCGAGAGCCGCAGCCACGCGTTCTTCCGGCTGGGCTATAAGGAGCTTTTCATGAGCACCGTGACGGTCACGGACGAATCCTTCGACAAGGACGTCCTGCAGGCTTCCAAGCCTGTGCTGGTGGACTTTTGGGCCGAGTGGTGCGGCCCCTGTAAGCAAATCGCTCCGGCCCTGGAGCAGATCGCCGCCGAGCTCGGCGAGCAGGTCACCGTGGCCAAGCTGAACATCGAAGACAGCCCGACCACTCCCTCGCGCTACGGCGTACGCGGCATCCCGACGATGATGCTGTTCAAGGGCGGCCAGATGGCCTCGATGAAGGTCGGCGCCATGCCCAAGCAGAAGATCGTCGAGTGGCTTAACGAGGCCGGCATCTAAGCTTACGCGGCGCAGCCGGGCCTTCCGGCTGCGTCAGCCTTTCGCGGGCGCCGTCGCCATCCAGATGACGTGCCGCGCGCCGCGCTTGCCACCCGTGGCGCGCACCCCTACTTCCTCTACATCGTAGCCCGCCTTGCGCAGACGCTTGGTGAAGCGCTCGTCGCGGGCTGACGACCAGACGGCCAGGATTCCGCCCGGCCGAAGGGCGCGACGCGCCGCGGCCAGGCCGCTGTCGCTGTACAGCCTGTCGTTCTCCGCCCGGCTCAGACCCTCCGGCCCATTGTCGACATCCAGCAGGATGGCGTCGTAGCTCTCGCGGCCCGCGCGGATCAGGTCGCCCACGTCTCCTAGCGCGATCGTCACGCGCGGATCCTTCAGGCATTCGCCCGACATATGGGCCATCGGTCCGCGCGCCCAGTCGATGATCTCGGGCACCAGTTCGCCGACCGTGACCTGCGCCGACGGGCCCAGGTTCTCCAGGGCAGCGCGCAGGGTAAAGCCCATGCCGAAGCCGCCGATCAGGAAGTGCGGCCTTGGCCGAGCCTTGAGGCGCTCGCAGGGCAGGGTGGCCAGGGCCTTCTCCGATCCGCTGAGTCGGCTGCTCATCAGTTCGATGGCCCCCGACATGATCGAAAACTCGGTCCCGCGCTGCATGAGCCGCAGTTCGCCGCCGTCGCCCGGCACGACTGCGGTTCCCAGGTGAACCCAGGGGATCATGTCGGCCAGGTCTCGGGGCTCATGGCCAGCACCTCGCCGGCGAAGTGCAGTCCGCCGCAGATCAGGATGTGCGGCGCAGGTCCCGGCATGGCCAGGGCGCGGCGCACGCCTTCCGTCACGTCGGCGACCTCCTCCACCGCCAGGCCGGCCTGGGCGGCGGCGGCGGCCAGTTCGTCGGCCGGCGCCGCATTGGGCGAATCGAAGGTGGTGGCGAACACGGTCGGCTTGAGATCGGCAAAGGGCTGGAAGAAGCCCAGGGCGTCCTTGCGGGCGAACATCGCGGCGACCAGCACCAGCGGCCGCGGATCGCGCGCCGTCAGCCGCCCGGCCGCCTCGGCCAGGGCCCGGCCGGCGTGAGGATTGTGCCCGCCGTCCAGCCACAGGTCAGAACCACGCTCGGCGGCCAGATGCGCCATCGGCCCTTTGGTCAGCCGCTGGAATCTGGCCGGCCAGACGGCGCTGGAGACGCCCTTGGCCAGCGCCGCCTCGTCGATGCGCGGATCGCCCAGCGCCAGCGCCGCGGCCACGGCCAGGCCGGCGTTGGCGAACTGGTAGCCGCCGAACAGGCTGGGCGCCGGCAGGTCGTAGAGCTGGTCGGGCATCTGCACGAGCAGCCGGCCGCGCTCTTCCCAGGCGTCGAAATCGCGGCCCATGAGGGTGACCGGCGCGTCCAGCTTCTCGGCCTCCTCCAGGATGACGGCCTCGCCCTCCTCCATCTGCCGGGCGACCACGACCGGGCGGCCGCGTTTGATGATCCCGGCCTTCTCCCAGGCAATCTTGGAAAGCTCCGGCCCCAGCATCTCCAGGTGATCGTAGTCGACCGGGGTGATGACGCTGACGGCGGGGGCGTCGAAAATGTTGGTGGCGTCGAACCGACCGCCCAGCCCCACCTCGACGATGCAGAGGTCGGCCGGCGTCTCGGCGAAGGCCTGGATCGCGAGCACGGTGGTGATCTCGAAGAAGCTGATCGGCTCCCCGGCGTTGGCCGTCTCGAGCTTGTCGATCAGCTCGCTCATCCGCGCGTCGCTGATCAGCTCGCCCGCCACTCGGATCCGCTCGGCGAACCGCACCAGGTGCGGCGAGGTGATGACATGGACCTTCAGGCCGGCCGCCTCGGCGATCGCCCGCAGGTAGGAGACGGTCGAGCCCTTGCCGTTGGTGCCCGCGACATGGATCACCGGCGGCAGCCTGCGCTCCGGATGGCCCAGCGCCGCCAGCAGCCGCTCGACGCGGCCGGTCGTCAGGTCGATCAGCGAGGGATGGTGCGCCCGCAGCCGCAGGATCGCCTCGTCCGAAGCACGGATGGGATCATACATGAGCGGGGTCCTGACCTTTTCCTCCGCCAGCTGTGCGGGAGGGGGACCGCGAAGCGGTGGAGGGGGCGAGCGGCGGATGCTGAGGATGGGGCTTGCCCCCTCCACCACGCTGCGCGTGGTCCCCCTCCCCCGCTTGGCAGGGGAGGAACGAGCGGGGCTCAGGCAATTGCGTGAGAAACCTTAGGCGGCTTTCGAACGGTCGCGCCCCATCATCAGGGTCTTGAGCAGCGAACCCAGCACGGGCCGCATCTCGGCGCGGGTCACCACGCGGTCGATCTGGCCGCGTTCGACCAGGAATTCGGCGCGCTGGAAACCCGGCGGCAGCGTCTCGCGGATGGTCTGCTCGATCACCCGGCGGCCGGCGAAGGCGACCATGGCGTTCGGCTCGGCCAGGTGGATGTCGCCGAGCATCGCGTACGAGGCCGAGACCCCGCCCGTGGTCGGGTCGGTCAGCACCACGATGTAGGGCAGGCCGGCGGCCTTGACCTCGTTGAGCGCCAGGGTGGTGCGGGCCATCTGCATCAGGGCCAGCGTGCCCTCCTGCATGCGCGCGCCGCCGGCGGCGGTGAAGATCACATAGGGCACGCCGCGCTTCACGGCTTCCTGCGCGGCCTTGATGAAGGCCTCGCCGACGCCGACGCTGAGCGAACCGCCCATGAAGCTGAAGTCCTGCACCGAGACGACGCAGGGCACGCCCTCGATGGTTCCGACGCCCGAGCTCATCGCGTCCTGCGCGCCGCTCGCCTTCCGGGCCGCCTTCAGGCGTTCCATGTAGGGCTTGGTGTCGGGGAACTTCAGCGGGTCGTCGACCACGCCCTTCGGCGCTTCCAGCTTCTCGTACTGGCCGTCGTCGAAGGTGTAGCGCAGGCGCTGCTCGGCGCCGATCCGCATGTGGTGGCCGGACGGAGTGACCCACAGGGCCGCCTCCAGGTCCGAGCGGTAGATCATCTCGCCGGTGTCGGGGCACTTGACCCAGAGGTTCTCCGGGGTCTCGCGCTTGGCCACGAGATTGCGCACGCCGGGCGCGATCCGGGACAGCCAGCCGCGGCGTTCGCGGGGCGCCTGAGGGCCTTTGCCCGGTTTGTCGTTTCGCTGTTCAGCCATCGCCATTGGGTTCTACACCGTGAGGCTTTCGACTCGCGCGGAGCGCACAGCCTTAGCCAAGGATTCTACTTTGGAAAGAACCCGGGCGGTCACAGATTCGTTCATTGCCACGCCTGTTGCGACCTCTTCGACAAGCGCCGAACCGACCACCGCTGCATCCGCCACGCGGGCGATCTCGGCCGCACGCTCGGGCGTCTTGATTCCGAAGCCCACGGCCACCGGCAGGCCCGACGCGGCGCGGATGCGCTCGACGTTCGGGGCCACCGCGGCGGCGTCGGCTTCCTTCACGCCGGTCACCCCGGCGACGGAGACATAGTAGACGAAGCCCGAAGTCCGGCGAATCACCACCGGCAGCCGCTTGTCGTCGCTGGTCGGGGTCGCCAGGCGGATCAGCGACAGCTCGTTCGCGTCCAGGGCGTCGGCCAGCGGATCGGCCTCTTCCGGCGGGATGTCGACGCAGATCACGCCATCGACCCCGGCCGCCGCCGCGTCGCGCGCGAAGGCCGCGTAGCCGTGGTGCACCAGCGGATTGGCGTAGCCCATCATGATGATCGGCGTGGTCTGGTCGCCCTTCCGGAACTGGGCCACCATCTCGAGGGTCTTGTTAAGGGTCTGGCCGTTCGCCAGCGCCCGCTGGGCGGCGCGCTGGATCGGGGGCCCCTCTGCCATCGGGTCGGAGAACGGGAAGCCGACCTCGATGAGGTCCGCGCCGGCGCCGGGCAGCCCCTGCAGAATCTCCAGGCCGGTCGCGTAGTCGGGATCGCCGGCCATCACATAGGCGACGAACGCCGCCCGGTTCTCCGCCTTCAGTTGGGCGAAGCGGGCTTCGATACGGGATTTCGTCATTGGGGCGCCCTGTGCACCGTGGGGGTCGGGTCGAGCTCGACGTTCACTTTGACGACGCCGGTCGCCCAGGCCGCGCCCAGCAGCAGGGCCACGGCGACGACGATCTGCAGCGCGAACCTCAGCCGATCCATGGAGGCCGTCAAATCTGGCGACCCAGGTGGTCGGCGACGGTCTGCACGTCCTTGTCGCCGCGCCCGGACAGGTTCAGCACCACGATCCCGTCCTTGCCCACCTGCTTGCAGATCTCCGGCAGGCGGGCCAGAGCGTGAGAAGACTCGATCGCCGGCAGGATGCCTTCCAGTTCGGCCAGCAGCTTGAAGGCGTCCAGCGCCTCCTGGTCGGTGCAGGTCAGGTACTTCGCCCGGCCGACGTCGTGCAGCCACGAGTGCTCCGGCCCGATGCCCGGATAGTCGAGGCCGGCCGAGATCGAGTGCGCCTCGGTGATCTGGCCTTCTTGGTCCTGCAGCAGGTAGGTCATGTTTCCGTGCAGGACGCCGGGACGGCCGCCGTTGATCGCCGCGGCGTGACGGCCGGTGTCCATGCCGTCGCCCGCCGCTTCGACGCCGATGAGCAGCACGTCTTCGTCGTTCAGGAACGGATGGAAAAGGCCGATGGCGTTCGAGCCGCCGCCCACGCAGGCGACGACCGCATCGGGCAGCCGGCCTTCCAGCTCCAGGATCTGCTGCTTCACTTCATTGCCGATCACGGCCTGGAAGTCGCGGACCATGGCCGGATAGGGGTGCATGCCCGCCGCCGTGCCGATCAGATAATAGGTGTCGTGAACATTCGTGACCCAGTCGCGCAGGGCCTCATTCATGGCGTCCTTTAGGGTCGCCGAGCCGGCGGTCACCGCCTCGACCCGCGCGCCCAGCAGGTTCATCCGGAAGACGTTCGGCTTCTGCCGCTCCACGTCGACCGCGCCCATATAGACTACGCACGGCAGGCCGAAGCGCGCACAGACGGTGGCGGTCGCCACGCCATGCTGGCCGGCGCCGGTCTCGGCGATGATCCGGGTCTTGCCCATCCGCATGGCCAGCAGAATCTGGCCCATGCAGTTGTTGATCTTGTGCGAGCCGGTGTGGTTCAGCTCCTCGCGCTTCAGATATATCTTCGCCCCACCGTAGTGGCGCGTCAGGCGCTCGGCGAAATAGAGGGGGCTCGGGCGGCCCACATAGTGGGTCAGGAAGCTGCGCAGCTCTGCCTGGAAGGCCGGATCGTTCTTGGCCGCCGTGTAAGCCGCGTCCAGATCGTGGACCAGCGGCATCAGCGTCTCGGGGACATAACGCCCGCCATAGTCGCCGAAACGGCCGGATGCGTCGGGATAGGCGGTGTAGTCGTTTGGTTTCGCTGGGGCGTTCACAGGAATCTGCAACTTCAAGCGCGGCGGACGGCGTCTAGAAACGCCGAGATTAGAACCGGGTCCTTTAATCCGGGACCGCGTTCCACGCCAGAAGAAACGTCCACAAGCGGCGCGCCCGACAGCTTGATCGCCTCAGCTACGTTCCAGGGGTCGAGCCCGCCGGCCAGCAGCCAGGGCCGCTGGAAACGTCGACCGGCCATGATCGTCCAATCGAAGCGCGCCCCGGTGCCGCCGGGCAGCTCGGAGTCCTTCGGCGGCTTGGCGTCGAACATCAGGTGATCGACGATCGGCTCGAACGCGGCCGCGGCCGCGATGTCCGAGGCCTCTGACACCGACAGCGCCTTGACGACCCCGACGCCGGTGCGCTCGGCGACCTGGTGCGCGCGGGCCGGCGTCTCCTTGCCATGCAGCTGGATCAGGTCGGGCTGCAGCGTCGCCATCAGCCGGTCCAGGAACATGTCGTCCGGATCGACCGTCACCGCGACGATCTTCACGCCGCGCGCCCGCGCCGGCCGGGCCAGGATCGCCGCTGGCTCCAGCTCGACATAGCGTGGGCTCTTGGGAAAGAAGTTGAGGCCGATGTGGCTGGCCCCGCCGTCGGCGGCCGCGCGCACGGTCTCAGGCGTCGAAAGTCCGCAGATCTTGGCGCGCACGGTCATGGGCCGCAGTTAGACCCGCCGGCGCGCCAAGCCAAGCCGGATCAGGACTTGGTCTTCAGAAGGTCGCGGATTTCGGTCAGCAGCGCTTCGCTCGGGGTCGGGGCGGCGGGAGCTTCCTCCTGCTTGCGACGCAGCGTGTTCACGCCCTTGACCAGCAGAAAGATCACCCAGGCGACGATCAGGAACTGGATCAGGGTGTTGATGAAGGCGCCGTACTGGATGGCCACCAGTTCGTTGGCGGCGGTGGCCGGATCGTCCGGCTTGAGCACCCACTGCAGCTTCGAGAAGTCCAGCCCGCCGGTCAGCAGGCCGATCGGCGGCATGACCACCTGGGTGACGAGGCTTTCGACGATCTTGTTGAACGACGCGCCGATGATCACGCCGACCGCAAGGTCGATGACATTGCCGCGCGCGATGAACTCGCGGAATTCAGAGAAAATACCCATGGATCACCGTTGCCGCCGAAAAAGAAGGCTCAGGATCGACTGAGCGCTTCCCTACGGTCAACTGCAAACCTCTGTGAGGCGACTAGTCGGCGTTGAGCCGTTCGCGCAGTTCCTTGCCGCTCTTGAAGAACGGCACGTGCTTGGCGCGCACGTCGACGGATTCGCCGGTGCGCGGGTTGCGACCCGCGCGGGCGTCGCGCGAGCGCACCGAAAGCGCACCGAAGCCGCGCAGTTCGACGCGGCCGTCCGATTCCAAGGCTTGGATCATCCGCTCAAGGATCACCCCGACCACGCGCTCGACGTCGCGTTGGGTCAGGTGCGGGTTTTCCTCCGACAAGCGGGCGATAAGTTCCGACTTGATCATGCCTATTTCCGGGTCCCCGAGCCGTGGGGAGACGGCTCATAGGCTTTCAACTAGGAGCAACAATTTCGCCAGACGGCGCGCCTCGCAAGAAATCGCTGGAAGCGAGCGGGACCATGGTCGAGTCCGATTGGATGTTCAAGGCGCAAAGAAGGTTGAAGCCCCCTGCGCCACGCCCGTTCGCCGGTTTTTCAACCGTCAGGTGACGTGAGGAAAGTGTCACGCCACGTCATTTGGGCGCCCGCACGAAGTATTCCTGAGCCGCCAGGGCCCGCAGGCCGCGATTCGCCGTCTCGATTTCGCTGGCCGGAATCTCAGGCGTCAGCGAACGAACCTGGGTCGAGAACCGCGCCACCTGTCCGTCGATCACGGAGGACTGCTTGACCTCGTAGCCGCCGATGGACTGGTCTGCGTTGGGCCCGCGGATCGTGAAGCCGCGCCCGCCGCCCGGCAGCACGACCTCGGTCACCGACTCGCGGAAAGTCGGGTAGGCGACCGCATAGGGCGCCTCGCGGTTCGGACCCGGCTCGCGCCGCGGGTAGGCGGCCACGCCGCCGCCAGCGCCAGGCAACTTGAACTCCCGCACCCCGAGATCCGGGTTCTCGCGCCACTCGACCTCGGCCTTGCCGGTCATCACCAGCGAGAAGCTGTTGTCGTCCGGTCGGCTTTCCCAGATCACCCTGTCCAGCTCGATCCAGCTGTAGGTCGAGGAGAACGCTTGCCGGAACGTGCGCTCCAGATCCTCCCTGGGCGCCCGCGCGGCGACCTGCCGGAAGCCGGCCGCCGCATCGCCGTGCATCCGAAGTTCGACCCGCGCCGGCGCGGCCTCCGACAGTCCCTTGGACGCGTCGAGGTGGATCACCGACACGATTTGCGGCTGGGTCGGGGCGGTCTCGACCACCCGTTCCAACTCGGCGCCGTCAGCGCGAAGCGGCAGCGCCCAGCGCCAGCCGGGCGCCGGCAAAGCGTCGATCCCGCCGCGGTCGCCCGTGCGGGTGCCGTCCAGCCAGTAGGTTTTCCCGTCGATGCTGGCTCGCACCAGCACGTGGTTGAACGCCGACAGCGAAGGCAGCCGCTCGTCCATTCCGTCGCCGCCGCCCAGCGACACCAGCGCCGGTTCAGCCTCGACGCTCAGTTCTTTCAGCAGCGCCAGCAGAAGCACGGTCTTCCCCTTGCAGTCGCCGAACCGCCGCTGCCAGGTCTCCTCGGCCGAGGCCGGCACATAGCCGCCCTCTCCCATGCCCAGGAACAGGTAGCGGGTCTGGTCCTCCACCAGCTTGAGCGCGGCGAAGGCGCGGTCCTTCGGCATCTTGTGCGCGGCGGCGATGGCGGCGGCCTGCACCTTCGCCTCGGACTCCGGCCCTAGGGTCGCGGCCTTGACGAAGTGCGGGTGCATGATCTTCGAAACGTCGGCCCAGGCGCCGTAGCTGGAGACCTCCAGATCGCCCAGCCGCTGGAAACGCAGCGGTGCGCCGAGCGGCGGCTTTGGCGCCGTGGCCAGGGCCTGGTCGCGTTCCAGCGTCGTCCACCCGTCCTTGCTGGTCAGGGTCGGTTCGCCGAAGCCCTCGGTCCCCCGCCAACGCACCGAGCGGCCCTCAGGCCACGATACGCGCACCCGGTAACGCCCCGCCGCCCCCGGGAACTGCATGCGCTCATAGTCGTAGGAGCGGCCTTCGACGATCGGGTCACGGCGGGTGGTCGTCCAGGCCATGTCGACCAGGTCGCCGACCTGCAAGCCTTCGATCTGGCGGCTGGCGGTCATCCGTCCGTCAAGCATCGCCCGCTCGAGATTGGTCTCGCGTCGCAACACCAGCAGATCCTCGCCGCCCTTCAGCAGGTCGATGGTCTTGCCGTCACGGACGATCCGCAGCGTGTGCCACGCCACCTGCTCGACCGACGGATCCCAGGTCACGTTGCGCGACTGGAAGTTGGCCAAGCCTTCGGGGCGCGTCACCCGGTAGACGCGCCGGTTGTAGTAGGCGTCGCCGTCCGGCGAAAACCGCGTCTGGTTGTCGTCCAGCACCACCTGCACCGCGGCCGCGCCGTCCTGCGGCGGGGCCTGCGGAATCTCGGCCACCGCCACCCACGCGGCGGGTGGCCCGAAGCTCGGCCGGTCAGCCGCGTGCGCAAGGGTCGAGACGGCGGCGAACGGCATGGCGAGCGACGCCGCCAGGGCGAGACGGAACAGCAAGCACGGGCCTCCAGGCGATACGAGCCCGACAGGCTCCGGCCCGCGCACGATACCGGCATGTCCGCAAAAGAAAACGAGAGACCGGCTGTCCGATCCCTGGCCCACCAAACGAAAACGGCGATCGGTTTCCCGATCCCCCAGCCCCAAAAAGAAAACGGCGGATCGGTCGCCCGATCCGCCGTCAGCTTCAAACCGCTATGCGGCCTTGAGGCTTATTCCTTGCCGGCCTTCTCGCGAAGGGCCGCGCCGAGGATGTCGCCGAGCGAAGCGCCGGAGTCCGACGAGCCGAACTGCTCGATGGCTTCCTTTTCTTCCATCATCTCGAGCGCCTTGATCGACAGCGACACGCGGCGAGCGGCCTTGTCGATCTGGGTCACTTGAGCGTCGACGCGGTCGCCCACGGCGAAGCGCTCCGGACGTTGGTCGGCGCGGTCGCGCGACAGGTCCGACTTGCGGATGAAGGCGGTCATCGGGGCTTCGTCGTCGCCGAACTTCACTTCGATACCACCGGTGGTGATCTCGGTGACGGTCACGGTGACGGTCTGGCCGCGACGGTAGGTGTCGCCTTCCATCGGGTCGCCGGCCAGTTGCTTGATGCCCAGCGAGATGCGTTCCTTCTCGACGTCGACGTCGAGAACGCGGGCCTTGACCACGTCGCCCTTGTTGTACTTGGCGATCGCTTCTTCACCCGGCACCGACCAGTCGAGGTCGCTGAGGTGCACCATGCCGTCGATGTCGTTGTCCAGGCCGATGAACAGGCCGAACTCGGTGGCGTTCTTGACTTCGCCCTCGACGGTCGAACCGATCGGGTGAGCGGCCACGAAGGCGTCCCACGGGTTCGCCATGGCCTGCTTCAGGCCCAGCGAAACGCGGCGCTTCGACGGATCGACGTCCAGCACGACCACGTCGACTTCTTGCGAGGTCGAGACGATCTTGCCCGGGTGGACGTTCTTCTTGGTCCAGGACATTTCCGAGACGTGGACCAGACCTTCGACGCCCGGCTCCAGCTCCACGAAAGCGCCGTAGTCGGTGATGTTGGTGATCCGGCCGGTGAACTTCGCGCCCACCGGGTACTTGGCTTCCACGCCGTCCCACGGGTCGGACTGCAGCTGCTTCATGCCGAGGCTGATGCGCTGGGTGTCCGGATTGATCTTCACGATCTGGACCTTCACGGTGTCGCCGACCGCGAGCACCTGGCTCGGGTGGTTCACGCGCTTCCAGCTCATGTCGGTGACGTGCAGCAGGCCGTCGATGCCGCCCAGGTCAACGAACGCACCGTAGTCGGTGATGTTCTTGACCACGCCTTCGCGGACTTCGCCCTCTTGCAGCTGGCTGACCAGCTCCGTGCGCTGTTCGGCGCGGGCTTCTTCCAGGATGGCGCGACGCGAGACGACGATGTTGCCGCGCGGACGGTCCATCTTGAGGATGGCGAAGGGCTGTTCCTTGCCCATGAGCGGGCCGACGTCGCGCACCGGGCGGATGTCGACTTGCGAACCCGGCAGGAACGCCGAGGCGCCGCCCAGGTCGACGGTGAAGCCGCCCTTCACGCGGCCCACGATCGAACCCATGACCGGTTCGTTCTTCTCGTAGACGCCTTCCAGACGGGTCCAGGCTTCTTCGCGGCGGGCCTTGTCGCGGCTGATGACCGCTTCGCCCATGGCGTTCTCGACGCGCTCCAGGAAGACCTCGACGGTGTCGCCCACCTTCAGGGTCGGCTTGCCGTCTTCACCCAGGCCGAATTCCTTCACGGACACGCGGCCCTCGGTCTTCAGACCGACGTCGATGATCGCGAAGTCCTTTTCGATGCCGACCACGGCGCCCTTGACGACGGTGCCTTCCATGAAGTCACGGCCGCCCATCGAGGCGTCGAGCAGCGCGGCGAAATCGTCACGCGAGGGGTTCAGGCTAAGATCGTCAGCCATTGATGTTCTTTCGTCTTGAATAACGTCGAATCCCTTTGGAAAGGGCATGATCCCGGCCGAACGGAGTTCGGACGGAGTCCCGGCGTCAGGTTGAGGGTTGCGACCGATGACGCGGGAAACCCCGCGCCGGTGAAATGCCCGCAGCCGTGCGAGGGAAAGGCGCGGTTGGATTTGCGGGCTAGGAGTTCTCCCAGCGCGCGCGCGCCGCCTCGACGATACGGCGGGCCGCATCGGTGGCCTGCTCTATAGTCATTTCACTGGTGTCCAGCAAGACGGAGTCGTCGGCCGGCCGCATCGGACTGTCGGCCCGCCCCCCGTCGCGGGCGTCGCGCTTGAGGATGTCGGCGAGTATGTCCTCGTAGGTGACCGCCTCCCCCTGGGCCAACAGCTGCTTGAAGCGTCGCTCGGCGCGAACCTCCGGCGTTGCTGTGACATAGAGCTTGGCCGGCGCCTGGGGCGCGATGACCGTGCCGATGTCGCGCCCGTCGATGACTGCGCCGCCGGGCCGGCGGGCGAAGTCCTGCTGCATGTCGCGCAGCGCCTCTCGCACCGGGGGATGCACGGCCACGCGGCTGGCCGCCTCGCCGGCCTCGCGGGTGCGGAACGCCGGGTCGGTCAGCATCTCGGCGGTCAGGTCGCGGGCGACCTGGGTCGCCGCGGCAACGTCGTCCAGGTCGCCGCCATGGCGCGTCAGCAGCACTCCGACCGCGCGATAGAGCAGGCCGGAATCCAGCATCGGCATGTCGTAGGCGGCGGCCAGGCGGCTGGCGATCGTGCCCTTGCCCGAGGCCGCCGGCCCGTCGACCGCGATGACGAACGTCCTCACGAGATCTCCGCGCCCATGCCGCGCATCAGCTCCACGAAGCCGGGGAAGCTGGTGGCGATCATGCCAGGCTCGTCGACCGCGACCGCTTCGTCCGACGCCAGGCCCATGACCAGGTGCGACATGGCGATCCGGTGATCGCCCTTGGTGACCACTCGCGCGCCGCCGGCGACCGGGTGGTTGCCGCGGACCGAGCCGACCACGATCAATCCTTCCGGCTCTTCCTCGACCCCGACGCCGCAGGCGGCCAGGCCGGCCGCCATCAGCGCGATGCGGTCGCTTTCCTTCACGCGCATCTCGCCGATGCCGCGCATGTAGGTCGAGCCGTCGGCGAAGGCCGCGGCCACCGCCAGGATCGGATATTCGTCGATCATCGACGGCGCACGCTCAGGCGGCACCGCCACGCCCCTCAGCGCCGAATGGCGAGCGGTGACGTCGCCGACCTGTTCGCCGCTCTCCTCGCGCACGTTGGAGATGACCAGGTCGCCGCCCATCTCCTGCAGGGTGGTGAAGAGCCCAGTACGCAACTCGTTCAGCAGCACGCCCTCGACCGTCACCTCGGACCCTGGCGTGACCAGCGCGGCCACCAGCGGGAAGGCGGCCGAGGACGGGTCGCCCGGCACTCGAACATTCGTGCCTGTCAGGGTCTGGCCGCCCGGGAGGGTGATCCAGCGGCCGTCGGCCTTGTCCTGAACCTCGACCACGGCGCCGAAGGCGCGCAGCATTCGCTCGGTGTGGTCGCGAGTGGCTTCCGGCTCGATCACCTGGGCGCCGCCCTCGGCGTGCAGCCCGGCGAGCAGCACCGCCGACTTCACCTGCGCCGACGGCTCGGGCAGGCGATAGGAGAGATGCTTCAGCGCCCCGCCCTGAAGCGTGAGCGGCAAGCGGCCGTTCGAGCGGCCGATGAAGGTCGCGCCCATCTGGGCCAGCGGCCCCAGCACCCGGCGCATGGGCCGGCCGCGCAGCGACTCGTCGCCGGTAAAGGTGGCGGCGAACGGAAAGCCCGCCATCGCGCCCATGATCAGACGCACCCCGGTTCCGGCGTTGCCGCAGTCGATCACGTCGGCGGGTTCGGAAAAGCCGCCCGCACCCTCGACGCGCCAGCGGCCTTCGCCGAGCCGTTCGACCTTGGCGCCGAAGCTGCGCATCGCCGCGGCGGTGCGCAGCACGTCGTCCCCCTCGAGAAGCCCTTCGATCTCGGTCGTTCCCGTCGCCAGCGCGCCGAGGATGAGTGACCGGTGAGAGATCGATTTGTCGCCTGGGGCGCGCACGCGGCCCCGCAGCGGGCCGCCGCGTTTCGCGGTCAGTCCTGCTGACGTCATGGGATTGCCAAGCCTCCTTAAGGCCTTGCTGTTTTTCGAAAAGGGGTTTGCTTTTGACAGCGCTCCCCGCCCATGGCAAGGGAGCCGGCTTCAATTCCAACCTCTCTAAGAGGCTACGCCCCTTGGCCAATCCAGAACTGGGCGCAAAGCAAATTTGCCCCAACTGCCAGGCGAAATTCTACGACCTGCAGCGCCGGCCCGCCGTCTGCCCCAAGTGCGGCACTGAGTTTGATCCGGACGAAGCCGTCCGCAACCGCCGCGTTCGCGCCCGCGCCGCCCCCGTCGATCACGAGGACGTCGAGGACCAGGTCCGCGGCAAGGCCGCCGACGAGGACGAAGAGGAGGAGGAGGCGACGACTCCCGAACTCGACGAAGTCGCCGACGAGCCGCCGCTGGTCTCTGACGACGACGACGAGGCGCCCGACGCCACGCCTGAAGACCAGCTTTCCGAGTTCAGCGAGGACGACCTCGAGGACGAGGAAACCGACGACGTGCCGTTCCTGGAAGACGAGGACGAGGACGATTTCGACGACGCCGAAATCGAAGGACTCCCCGGCGAAGGGGACGACGACGACCGGTAAATTCCGGGGTGCGACAACCCACTCAAATTTTTCTTTCAGGGTGGGTTGATCGCACGAAACTCTCAGACTAGGTTCCGCGCCTCTTCGGGGGGCGACCACTGAAGAGACCCGAGACCTCGGGGCTATAGCTCAGTTGGTAGAGCGCTTGAATGGCATTCAAGAGGTCAGGAGTTCGACTCTCCTTAGCTCCACCATGGAGGCCCGCAGGACACCCTGCGGGCCTTCGCCTTATCTGGCGTCCGACGACCGCGCCGTCTCACCAGCTGTTGCGCCCGTCCACCTTCTCCACCGCGATCGCCGACCAATCGAGGTCGTCCACCAGCCTCAGGTTCAGGGCGTGGATTCGCGCGCTCGGGAACGATCCGGCCTCGAAGCCGGGCTTCGGCGTTCCGTCGACATTGTAGACCGAGGCCCAGTCCGGGGACTCCCCCCAGGTCTGCATCCCGCAGCGGCCGCAGAAGTGATGCAGGTTGCCGGCTTCGCTGGCCGAGTAGGTCGCCTCGCCCTCCTGTGAGAGCATCTGCATCTCTCCAGGCTTGTAGTAGGCCCACACCGCCCCGGTGCGGGCGCAGTAGGTGCAGTTGCATTCGGTGGCGCTGGTCGGGACGGGCGCCTGGATCTTGGTGGCGCCGCAGTGGCAGGAGGCGATCAGAGGCATCGGCTTGGCTCCATGGACGATGGATCCCACCTAACGCGCCAGCCGCCGAAACCTGTCAGCAGCGTGTCAGCCTTGGCGGTTCGAGGCCCGCCGACTCGCTGCGCCGTTGAAATCGCCGCCATCAATCGCCACATGAAATCCAACCGGACCGCCGCGCCGAGCTTTGGGCGGAGGTCCCGGGGAGTCGCTTAAACCGAGGACTCTGGAATGAACCGGTCGCTTGTTTTCGACAGCCCTTTCCTGCTGGGTTTCGATCATACCCGCAGCCTGATCGAGCGCGCGGCGAAGGCCGCCGCCGAGAGCTATCCGCCGTATAACGTGGAAGACCGCGGCGAAGGCGCCCTGCGGATCACCCTGGCCGTGGCCGGGTTTACGCCCGACCAGCTGCAGGTGACGGTCGAGGAACGCCAGCTGGTCATCGCCGGGAAGCGCGAAGGCGCAGCCGATGAGGCCTATCTGCACCGCGGCATCGCCGCGCGCGGGTTCACCCGGACGTTCGTCCTGGCCGACGGCATGAAGGTCGACGGCGCCGTTCTGGCCCATGGCCTGCTGCACATCGACCTGGTCCGCCCGGAGCCGGAGCGCCTCGTCCAGCGGATCCCCATAAAGACGGCCGGCTGAACCGGCGGCCGTTCGACGCGTTGAGTTTTATGGAGGTGGTCATGATGACGCCCAATCTTACGACTGAAGCTTTCGCCGCGCTCGGCGCCCCGGACCTCGTTTATGTCCGTCCGATCAAGGCTGCCGAGATCATGGCGAGCACGCCCGCTGCACAGATTCAGGGGTTTCAGCTCGATCCCGATCAGATTTTGTATGCGGTCCACCGTGCCGACGGCGAACGCTTGGCGGTGCTGACTGACAAGGATTCGGCCGTCGCCGCGGCGCTGGCCCACGAACTGGCGCCGGTCTCGGTGCACTAACTCACATTGGAACGACGCGCGGGCCGGGCCTGACGCCCGGCCCATCGCCATATCAGGCCGCCGCCGACGGCCGCTCCTGAACCAGCAGCGCGTGAATGGCGTCAGGCGTCCTCGCCTGGCGTAGATGCTCGCGCAGGTCGCCCTGGCGCAGCATGCGCGACACGCGGGCCAGGGCCCGCAGGTGCTCGGAGCTGGCGTTCGGCGGCGCAAACAGCGCGAAGATCAGATCGACGGGTTGCTCGTCCACCGACTCGAAGGCGACGGGCTGGTCCAGGCGCACGAACACGCCGCGCATCTGGGTCAGGCCCTCCAGGCGCGCATGCGGCACGGCCACGCCATGGCCGACGCCCGTCGAACCGGCGTTCTCACGCTCGATGAGCGCGTCCAGCACGACGCCCGCATCGATCCCGAAGCGCCTGGCGGCGATCTCCGCCACCACGGCCAGGGCCTGACGCTTGCTTGGCGCGCTCGCACGCGCCGCGATCGCCGCGCGGTCCAGGATGTCGCCTATTTGCATAATCTCGTGACGCCCAAACTCGAACAAAGCCCGACCCACGTCCGGCTCTGAGGGCGACGTAATGCAGCGCCTAGACGCTGGTTCCGTTTACGCCGTTCCCATCGAGCGATTTCGTACGTTCGGGATCGATCCAGCCGATATTCCCATCCGGCCGGCGGTACACCACGGACAAGCCTCCGTGAGCGGCGTTCCTAAACACGATTGTTTGAGATTCCGTCAAGTCCAACTCCATGACCGCCATGGAAACAGTCATTTCGCGAACCGGCTTTTCCGTTTCTGCGATCACCATCCCCGAAGGCGGCGCATGCGCGGCCTGCGACGTTTCGCCGTCGTCCCACTCGACGTCCTCGTCGCCCTCGGGCGCGCGGATGACGAAATAGGACGCCGTCTCCGCCTGCTTGGCGTTCGCCGCGGCCGAATGGCTCTTGAGGCGACGCTTGTAGCGGCGGATACGCGTCTCGATCTTGGCGAGCGCTGCATCGAACGCGCCGTGCGCATCGCTCCCCAGGCCATGGGACTGCAACGCCTGGCCTGAGGCCAGCTTCACCGCGCAGTCTACTCGGAAGGAATGGCCCTCACGACTGACCACGACGTCGGCGTCTCCGCCACGTTCGAAGTACTTGCCGATGGAACCGGTGATTTCGTCGGTGACCCGCTCGCGCAGGGCCTCCCCGACGGCGACATGCTTGCCAGAGACTAAGACTTGCATGACGTAACAACGCGCCCGTGCGGCTTGGGTGTCAAGCGCCCCCGAGCCAATTCACGAGAAGGCGAACACCGGCGACCACGGCGTCGGCCGCGACGTACAAAAGAAAGGCGCTGAAAGCCGCCAAAACGTAGCCGGCGACCGCAAAAAAGCCGTCTCGCTGGAACAGCGAGAATCCCAGAACGCCGATCGTCAGACCCGGCAGCAGGTTGCCCAACGGGATAGGCAGGATCAGCACGAGGGCCAGCAGCGAGCAGATCAAGCCGATCAGTTGCTGGCCCCATGGGCTGAACAGCACCCCGATCCGCGGGCGGGAAATCTTCTCGAACCGCTCCACCCACGGCAGCAGCGGCGCGAACACCTTTTTGAGATCCGCCCCACTGATTCGGCGTCCGTCCACCGCGCGCGGCAGCCACGGCGCATCGACCCCCAGCGCCACCTGCGGCGCCAGCAGCAGCAGCGGCGCGCCGAGCACGGTCGAGGACCCCGGCGGCAGCGGCAACAGGTTTGGCAGGGCGAAGATGAACAGCAGCGCCCCAAAGGCGCGGGTGCCGAACCGGTCGACGATCTCGCCGACGCTCACGCTGTCGCGCGCACTCAGCTCACGGACGATCGCCGAAATGGACGTTTGGTCGGTGTCGTCGTCGCTCATGCCTCGCCGTGGGCGGTCCCTTCGTTTCCCAGTGCGACCACAACGCCCAGGACTTGATTTGGATTTGGCCTGCATTTCTTCATTTACAAGCAGGCGCCTCTTGCCATATCGGAGCGCCATGCGTCGTTCGACCATTAAAAGCGCGATTAAAACCACCATGCCCGCGGGGCTTGGGGGTTCGCGCGTGCTCGCCGCGTAAGACCCCAAGGACCCCGCCGGCAGGCTGGGGTCGCATTCTCGAATAGCGAAAGACCTCGGCCTCCCGGAACTCACCACCGGAGACGATAGAGTCATGCTTTCCACCGAAGTCGCCCGCCCCGCCGGCCAGCGCCTGTTCAACGTCGCCATCGTCGGCGCCACCGGCGCCGTCGGCGTCGAGCTGATGGAGTGCCTCGAGCGCCGCAACTTCCCGGTCCGCTCGCTGAAGCTGCTGGCCTCGCCGCGTTCGGCCGGGCGCACCTACCAGTTCCAGGGCCGCCAGGTGGCCGTCGAGGCGCTGACCGCCGAGTCGTTCACCGGCGTCGACATCGCCCTGTTCTCGGCTGGCGCCAGCATCAGCCGCGAGTTCGCGCCGATCGCCGCCGCCAAGGGCTGCGTGGTGGTCGACAACTCCTCGGCCTTCCGCATGCAGCCGGAAATCCCGCTGGTGGTGCCGGAAGTGAACGGGCGCCTGCTGGGCGAGCAGCCGCGCATCGTCGCCAATCCCAACTGCGTCGCAGCCATCGCGGTGATGGCCCTGGCCCCGCTGAACGCCAACAACAAGGTTCAGCGCGTCATCGGCGCGACCTATCAGTCGGCCTCCGGCGCCGGCGCCGCGGCCATGGCTGAACTCGAACAGTCGACCGCCGCCTATCTGGCCGGCGAAGCCTTCGAGCCCAAGGTGCTGCCGCACCCCTACGCCTTCAACCTGTTCAGCCATAACGCCGGCGTCGACGCCGAGACCGGCTACAACGGCGAGGAGCTCAAGGCGATGGAGGAGATCCGCAAGATCATGTCCGCGCCCGACCTGCGCCTGTCGTTCACCTGCGTGCGGGTGCCGGTGCTGCGCGCCCACTCGATGTCGCTGACCGTCGAGTTCGAAAACCCGATCACCCCCGAAGAGGCCGTGGAGTGGCTGGCCGCCGCCCCGGGCGTGAAGCTGGTCAACGACGCGCTGCGCAACCACTTCCCGATGCCGAATGAAGCCTCGGGCGGCGACGACGTGCTGGTCGGCCGCATCCGCGCCGACCTCTCCGACCCCACCGGCCGCACGCTCAGCCTGTTCGTGGTCGGCGACCAGCTACTGAAGGGCGCCGCTCTCAACGCCGTCCAGATTGCTGAAGTCGTCGCGCGATAGGAGCCCAATCCCCCTCTCCCCCTCGGGGGAGAGGGACGCGGGATCAGAAGGCCGGCTGCACCGCGCCGGCGTACTTCTGGGCGATGAACGCCTTCACCTCGGGCCCGGTCAGCGCCTTGGCCAGCTTCTGCACGCGCGGGTCGTCCTTGTTGTCGGGCCGTGCGACCAGCAGGTTCACATAGGGGCTGTTCCCGTCCTCCAGGATCAGCGCGTCCTTGGCCGGGTTCAGCCCCGCGTCGAGCACGTAGTTGGTGTTGATCACCGCCAGGTCCAACTCGCCCAGCACCCGCGGCAGGGTCGCGGCCTCCAGCTCCTTGAACTTCAAGCCCTTGGGGTTGGCGACGATGTCGTTCAGCGTTGACAGCGGATTGGCCGGGTCCTTCAGGGTGATCAGCCCGCCCTTCTGCAGCAGCAGCAGCGCCCGGCCGCCGTTGCTCGGCTCGTTGGGGATCGCCACGCTGGCGCCCTGGGGCAATTCGGCGAGGCTCTTGATCTGCTTCGAGTAGGCCCCGATCGGCTCGATGTGCACGCCGACGACCTTCACCAGGTCTGTGCCGCGCGCCTTGTTGAACTCGTCGAGATAGGGTGCGGTCTGGAAGTAGTTCACGTCCAGCTGCTTCTGCGCGACCTGCAGGTTGGGCTGCACGTAGTCGTTGAACACCTTCACATCCAGCTTCACCCCCTCCTTGGCCAGGATCGGGCGCACGACCTCCAGTATCTCGGCGTGCGGCACCGGGGTGGCGGCGACGACCAGAGTGTCTGTCGCGGCCGGCTTCTGGCCGCAGGCCGCCAGCGCCAGGGCGGCGGCGGCCAGGATCAGGGTGCGCTTGTTCAGCATGGACTTCCTTTCGCCGCTCAACGGCGGCTGAGCTTGATGACCAGGCGGTCGCCCGCCCATTGCAGGCCCTGCACCAGGGCCAGCAGCAGCAGCACCGTCACGACCATGACGTCGGTCTGGAACCGCTGGTAACCGAAACGGATCGCGAGGTCGCCCAGGCCGCCGGCCCCGACCACGCCGGCCATGGCGGTGTAGGAGACCAGCGCGATCGCCGTCACCGTCGCCCCGGCCACGATGCCGGGCAGCGCCTCGGGCAGCAACGCCCCGAACACGATCTGGCGCGGGCTGGCGCCCATCGCCTGGGCCGCCTCGATGACGCCCTTGTCGACCTCCCGCAGCGCCGTCTCGACCAGCCGCGCGTAGAACGGCGCGGCCCCCACCACCAGCGGGGGAATGGCGCCGGCCACCCCCAGCGAGGTGCCGACCAGCAGCATGGTCAGCGGGATCATCACGATCAGCAGGATCACGAACGGCACCGAGCGCAGCACGTTGACCGCGAACGACAGCGCCGCGTGCGCCGGCCCGTTCTCCAGCAGCTTGCCCTTGCCGGTCAGGAACAGGATCACCCCCAGCGGCAGGCCCAGCAGCACCGAGAAGCTTAGCGATCCGGCCAGCATGACCAGGGTGTCGAGGCTGGCCTGGCCAATGTCGGCCCAATTGATGTTGGCGAACATGGCTTTACGCCTCCTCGACCCGCACGCCGGCGGCGCTCAGCCGCTCGCGCGCCGCGGCCACGTCGCCGCCGACCAGGCTGACCAGCAGCTGGCCGTAGGGCTCGTCGCGGATGCGGTCGATGCGTCCGGCCAGGATCGAATAGTCGACCCCGGTGTCGCGGGCGATTCGGCCCAGGATCGGCTCATAGGTCGCCTGCCCGCGGAAGGTCAGCCGCAGCGCGCCGGGCGTCGCGGCCGCGCCCAGGCCGGCCGCGTCCGCCACCAACGCCCGCGTCACCGCATGCTGCGGATGCAGGAACACCTGCGCCACCTCGCCGCTCTCCACCACCGAGCCGGCGTCGAGCACGGCGACGCGATGGCAGACGCGGCGGATCACCTCCATTTCGTGGGTGATCAGCACGATGGTCAGGCCCAGCTCGCGGTTCAGTTCGCTGAGCAAGTCGAGGATCTGCTCGGTGGTCTGCGGGTCCAGCGCGCTGGTCGCCTCGTCGCACAACAGGATCTTCGGGCCGTTGGCCAGCGCCCGGGCGATGCCGACGCGCTGCTTCTGGCCGCCGGACAGCTGGGCCGGATACTTGGCCGCGTGATCGGAGAGGCCCACCCGCGCCAGCAGCTCGGCCACCTTCGGCCCGACCTGCGCCTGCGGCACGCCCGCCACCTTCAGCGGATAGGCGACGTTCTGGGCCACGGTCTTCGACGACAGCAGGTTGAAGTGCTGAAAGATCATCCCGACCCGGCGACGCAAGGCGCGCAGGCCGGCGGCGTCCAGCGCCCCGACATCCTCGCCATCCGTTGTCACCGTCCCGGCGCTCGGCCGCTCCAGCCCGTTGATCAGCCGGATCAGGGTCGACTTGCCCGCCCCCGACTGACCGATGACGCCGAACACCTCGCCGGCCGCGACCTGCAAGGTGACGTCATGGAGCGCGGGCGCGGCGGCGCGCGCGAAGGTCTTGCCGACGGATTGAAAGCTGATCACGCGGGCATCCCTAGCCGGACGCCCGCGAGGCTCAAGACAGAATTTCTCGCAAAGCCCGCAGGAGCGGGCGCGTTCTTGCCGAAATCAGGCCGCGGCGCGCACGCCCTGGGTCGGCCGATAGGCCCCGGCGTCGGTCGTGAACTCCGCATGGCCGTAGAGCTGCAGCAGCGCGCGAATCTTGCGCACCAGCGCCGCATCGGCGGCTCCCCGCAGGCCGGGGATCCGCGCGGCCCAGCGATAGGCCGCCATGCGCAGGCCGATGACCACGGCCACCGCCGCGAACACCGCCCGGTCGCGGCCGCTGATCGGCACGCCCATCCGCTGCGCCGCAGCCCGGTCGCCCTTCAGGAACTGGCGCAGGAAGAACGCCTTGGCGAAGCTCTTCTCGATGACGTTGTGCAGCCGCGCCATCGGCGCGCGGCTGGCGGGCAGATAGGCCGACAGCGTCGCGCGGATCAGCTCGCCGCAGGTCTCGTCGTCGAACCCGTGGCGCAGGGTCGAGTTGCGCGCGGTCATGATCCGCACGATCCCCTCGGGCGTGGTGGCCAGCAGGTCCTCAGGCAGGCCCAGCAGGAAGCAGCGATAGCGGGCCAGCTCGACCTGCGCCCTCTCGTCGGCCGTGAACTCGCGCCGCCCCTGGCCGACGATCTTGAACGCCATCAGGAAGATCGGGATCAGCCCGGCCGGCATTTGGTCCACCTGCGGGATCGGCACGCCATAGACGGCGCTGTCCCAGCGGCCGCTGCGCAGGGCGTTGAACCGCACCATCGAATGCATCAGCCGCACCATGGCCGCGGCCTTGAACCCCTCGCCGCGGCGCTCCAGCGCGCCGGGCAGCACCGTGGTCGCAAAGAAGGTCGCGGTCTCGTTGACCCGCCGCGCGGCCGTGTCGTTGCTGAGCGTCCCGGTCAGGGCCATCGGCAGGGCCGAGTACTTGTTGAGGAAGGTGGCGATGAACGCCCCGCGGATGGCGAACGGCGCCAGGTTGGCGGTGGCGTTTCGGTCCAGCCGCGCGCCCTCGGCGACCAGGTCCATGTCCACCCAGTCCGGCGTCGCCTCCATCGCCGCGATGAACGCGGCCAGCTCCGGCGGCGCGTTCTCGACCGCCTCGATTCCCTGGTCGCAGGCCTGCACCAGCATCGCGATCAGTCCGCGAAAGCCGTACTTCGGGATCAACGCCGCATAAGCGTCGGCCACCACGTCGCCCAGCATCGCATAGGCGCGGACCAGTTCGATCTCCTCGTCGGTGACCCGCACGCCCAACGGCGCGCGGTCGCGCACCACCGCAAATGCAGGATCGTCGGTGAAACGCTCGGGCTGACGGTCGAAATCCACGCCGCCGTACATCAGCGGCAGCTGCGCCTTCTGGGCGGCGATACGCTGGCGGGCGCGCTCGACGGCGGGGCTCATGGACGTCTCCGGACGTTCAGATCATTGACTGCCTGGAACGATATGTAAGCATTCCTCACATTCCTACTCGCGTTCACACGGCCACGCGCCGCCGCCCTTCGGTTTAGTCAAATGACTGAAAGACAACGCAGAACGCCGCGCCAGGCCCGCGCCGAATCGACGATCAAGGTGATCCTCGACGCCACCCTTCAACTTCTCGAAGCTGAAGGCGCCCAGCGGCTGACCACCAACCACATCGCCGCCCGCGCCGGGGTCAGCATCGGCACCGTCTACCAGTACTTCCGCGACAAGGACGACATCCTGGCCGCCCTGGCCGAGCAGCGGGCCAGCGCCGTGCGTGACGACATCGCCGACCTGGTGATCAGCCCGCCGGGCGCGAACGCCGTGCGCGCCATCGTCCAGGCCCTGACCCGCAGCTTCGACGACGCCCCGCGCGGCCGCGCCGCCCTGCTCGACGCCATGTACCGGCGGCGCGGCGACGACGGCGGCTTGGCCCAACACCACCAGGCGTTCCTGGCCGCGATCGAGGGCAAGGCCCAGTTCTCCATGGAGCTGACGCCCGAACGCGCCTTCGTGCTCACCCACGCGCCGATCAGCCTGCTGCGCGCGGCCGCGGCTGAGCCGGGGCTGGGGCTGGATCCCGCCGCGCTCGAAGATGAGCTGGTGCGCCTGCTGGAGGCCTATCTGGCGGCCCTGCCGGCCGCCGCCGCGCCGGGCGGCTAGACCGCTTCCTTCAGCATCCGCCGGCGCTCGACCGACGAGGGGATGCGCATGGCCTCGCGGTACTTGGCGACCGTCCGGCGGGCGATGTCGACGCCGGTTTCCTTGAGAATTTCGACGATCCGGTCGTCGGAATGCACGTCGCGCTCGCCGCGCTCGGTGTCGATCAGCTGCTTGATCTTGTGGCGCACGCTCTCGGCCGAGTGCGCCTCGCCGCCCGAGGTCGAGGCGATCGACGAGGTGAAGAAGAACTTCAGCTCGAACAGCCCGCGCGGCGTGGCGATGTACTTGTTGGAGGTCACCCGGCTGACCGTGGATTCATGCATGCCGATGGCGTCGGCCACGGTCTTCAGGTTCAGCGGCCGCAGGTGCTCGACGCCGAAGGCGAGGAATCCGTCCTGCTGTCGCACGATCTCGCTCGCCACCTTGAGGATGGTCTTGGCCCGCTGGTCCAGGCTCTTCACCAGCCAGTTGGCGCTGGCCATGCAGTCGGAGACGAACACCTTCTCCTGCTCGGTGCGCGCCCCGCCGGCGACGCGCGCATGATAGCGCTGGTCGATCAGCAGCCGCGGCAGGGTGTCGGTGTTCAGCTCCACGTGCCACAGACCGCCCAGGCCCTCGCGCACGAACACGTCGGGCGCCACCGGTTGGCTCGGCTCGCCGCCGAACGCCGCGCCGGGCCGCGGGGTCAGGCCGCGCAGCTCGGCGACCATCTCGCGCATGTCCTCGTCGTCGACGCCGCAGACCTTGCGCAGCGCGCTCATGTCCCGCCGCGCCAGCAATTCCAGATTGTCGAGCAGGGCTGTCATCGCCGGGTCGCAGCGATCGCGTTCCTTGAGCTGCAGCATCAGGCACTCGCGCACGTCCCGGGCGAAGACCCCTGTCGGCTCGAAGCCCTGCAGGGTGGTCAGCACGCCCTCGACCGCGGCCAGTTCGCAGCCCAGCCGCTCGGCGGTTTCGATCAGGTCGACGCGCAGGTAGCCGCCCTCGTCGACGCCGTCGATCAGGATGGCGGCGATGGCGTTCTGCGCCGGCGTCAGCCCCGCCACGGCCAGCTGGTCGTGCAGGTGCTCGCTCAGCGTCTTTTCGCGGGTCAGCCGGCCTTCGAAGTCGTCGGTGTCCTCGAAGCCGCCGCCCTTGCCGGCCTTCGACCAGTCGACCGCCCCGCCCGCGTGCTGGGCCTCCTGGGCGTCGCCGGTGGCGTGTTCGCCGGGCGAGGCCTGGTCGTGCGAGGTGTCCATGTCCGCCGCGGCGGCATGGTCGCTGACCTGGTCGGTGGAATAGTCGTCGGCCTCGCTGCGCGGCTGCTCCTCGCGGTCGGGCTCTGATTCGCGCTCATCGCGCTGCAGCAGCGGATTGCGCTCCAGCTCGCCTTCGACGAAGGCTTCGAGCTCGAGGTTCGAGAGCTGCAACAGCTTGATCGCCTGCTGCAGCTGGGGCGTGATGACCAGCCCCTGCCCCTGCCTCAGCTCCAAACGCGCGCCGAGCGCCAAATCCGCCTCCTGGCCTGTTTCTTGCTGGCGAGGTTAGCGCGCTCATCCCAACCGAAGTGTTAACCGCACGGCGCCGCTTCGTTGACGCGGCCATGGTCTCGCGTCCCTCCCGGAAAGTACTCCATTGGCTTAGAACCCGACTGCTGCCACCATGCTGTCAGCATCGCAAGTCGATGCTCCAGCCCCATGAAGCGGATCTCCATGCGTCGCGCCGACCGCCTGTTCCAGATCATCCAGATCATGCGCCGGGCGCGCGCGCCGATCACGGCCGACGCGATCGCCGAGGAGCTCGAAACCTCCAAGCGCACGGTCTATCGCGACATCGCCACCCTCATGGGCCAGCGGGTGCCGATCCGCGGCGAGGCCGGCATGGGTTATGTGCTCGACCAGGGCTTCGACCTGCCGCCGCTGATGCTCACCCCCGACGAGATCGAGGCCGCCGTGCTCGGCGCCCAGTGGGTGGCCAGCCGCGGCGATCCCTCGCTGGCCCGCGCCGCCCAGGACCTGATCGCCAAGATCGGCGCCTCGGTGCCCGAACGCCTGCGTCCTTACGTGCTCGAACCGGCCGGCCGCGCCGTGCCCGCCTGGCGATCGGCCCCGCCCGACCAGCTGGACATGGCCCTGGTGCGCACCGCCATCCGCGCCGGCCGCAAGATCACGCTGCAGTACCGTGACGAGCAGGACCGCGAGAGCCGGCGCACCGTCTGGCCGGTTACGGTCGGCTATCACGAGACCGTGCGGATGCTGGTCGCCTGGTGCGAACTGCGCACGGACTTCCGCAACTTCCGCACCGACCGGGTGGTGGCCGCCGAGTTCCTGGAAGACCGTTACCCAGACCGTCCTGCGCTGCTCCGCGCCCGCTGGCGCGCGGCGCTGGAGGCGGAGCATCGACGCTATCTGGAGAGCGCCAAGGCCGATCCCGACTAGTCCTGGCCGAAGCGCTCGCCGAGATAGACCCGGCGCACTTCCGGATCATCGACGATCTGGTCCGGGGTGCCTTCGAACAGCACCTCGCCAGCGTGGATGATCGAGGCGCGGTCGATGATGTCCAGGGTCTCGCGGACATTGTGGTCGGTGATCAGAATGCCGATGCCGCGGCCCTTGAGATAGGTGATCACCTCGCGGATGTCGGCGATGGCCAGCGGGTCGATGCCGGCGAACGGCTCGTCCAGCAGCATGAACGACGGCTCGCTGGCCAGGGCGCGGGCGATCTCGACGCGGCGGCGCTCGCCGCCCGACAGCGACACCGCCGGCGAGGTGCGCAGGTGCTCGATGCGCAGCTCCTGCAGGAGCTCGGTCACCGTCTGCTTGGCGCGCGCCTGGCTGCGCTCGCGCAGCTCGACCACGGCCATGACGTTCTCCTCCACGGTCATGGCGCGGAAGATCGAGGTTTCCTGCGGCAGATAGCCGACGCCCATGCGCGCGCGCTGGTACATCGGCTGGCGGGTGATGTTCTCGCCGTCCAGGTAGATCGACCCGTAGTCGGCCGGGATCAGGCCGGTGATCATGTAGAAGCAGGTCGTCTTGCCGGCGCCGTTGGGGCCGAGCAGGCCCGCGACCTCGCCGCGCGCCAGACGCAGCGAGACGCCCTTGACCACCGCACGCTTGCGGAAGGACTTGCCGATGTTGTCGACGACAAGACCCTCGCCGGCCAGGCCCGGCAACGACTGTTCGGCCTCGGCCAAGTGAACTCCTAGCGGCGGGCGGCGGGTTGGCCCGCCTGCTGGTTCGGGAAGATGACGGCGCGCGGGCGCGCCTTGCCCGGGCCCTTGGCGCCCGACTGCATCTGCGCGTCGCCAGTCGCGACATTGACCACCAGTCGGTCGCCGCGGATCACGTTCTGTCCGGAGACGGCGACCACGTCGCCGGTGATGACAATGCGCTCGGCGGTCACGTCGTAATTGGCTTTGTCGCCGCGGACCTTCTGCTGCGGGGTCACGTAGTAGACGTTGCCGATCGCCTCCATGCGGTCCAGCGCGCCGCACGCGCCGCCGGCGCCGCCCGGCCGGGCCGGCTGCTGCTTGGAGAAGGTCTTGATGACGTCGGCGCGCAGCCGCGTGCGGTCCTGCAGGGCTTCGGCCGATCCGCTCCAGATCGACAGGCACTGGTTGTTCACGACCTCCAGCGCGTCGGCGGTGATGTCCACCGGCGCGTCCGAGCTCTGGCTCAGCTGCGCAGCCGCCGGGCCCGCGGCCAGCGCCATCGTCAGTGCGGCCACGGCCGCCAGCTTCGTCATTTCAAGCCCGCTCATGCTCATGAAGCCCATCTGGGAAGCCCGGTCCGAAAGTCGAGTGCGAAAAAATCGAGTCCGCAAGCTCTACTTCGAATCGATGCGTCCGCGCACCCCGCCCTTGAAGACCAGGCGCTCGCCCTTGTCGTACACGCCATAGGACTTCGCCGTGATTTCGCCAAGCGACGAGGCGCCGGAGATCAGCCCCTCGCCCTCCAGTTCGCCCGTCGCGGTGTTGAAGATCGAACTGGCGGTGTCGAAGGTCACGTCGCCGCCGCTCATCTTCACCCCGCCGTCCAGGTTCAGCATTCGCCGGTCCTCGCTGTAGACGCCGGACTTGGCGGTCACCCGCGTCGGGTTGACCCCTTCGGCGTCGAGGATCAGCGCCGGCTTGTCCAGCAGCACCCGCTGATAGTCCTTTTCGTCGCGCACCGCCGTCGACGCCGTCAGCACGAAGGCGCGGCCTTTGTCGTCCTTGCCGACGAAGCGCGGATTGACCAGTTCGATCGGCGCGTCCGCCTCACGCGGCTTGGCCTCGCGGCCGAGAAAGGTCGTGTGCACGATGAAGCCGAGCAGGGCCGCCAGGATCGCCACGATCAGCGTCGGCAGGATGACCCGCAGCCGCCGGATCAGCCGCGAACGCCGCCGCCAGCGCTCGAAATCGCTGCGGACGGGCGGTTGGACTGTGGCGGCGGCCAGCGTCATCGGCGCCTCAGGCGTGCGCGAAGATGTCGACCTCTTCCCAGCCCCTCACGTCCAGCAGGGCGCGGTGCGGAAGGAAGTCGAAGCAGGCGCGGGCCAGGCCGTCGCGGCCCTCGCGGGCCAGCATGGCGTCGAGCTTGTCGCGCAGGGCGTGCAGGTGCAGCACGTCCGAGGCGGCGTAGGCGATCTGTTCGTCCGACAGCTTGGCCGCGCCCCAGTCCGAGCTTTGCTGGGCCTTGGACATGTCGACGCCCAGCAGTTCCTTGCTGACGTCCTTCAGGCCATGGCGGTCAGTGTAGGTGCGGGCCAGCTTCGAGGCGATCTTGGTGCAGTAGACAGGCGCGGTGACCACGCCCAGATGCAGATGGAACATGGCGATGTCGAAGCGCCCGAAGTGGAAGATCTTCAGGATCTTCGGATCGGTCAGCACCCGCTTCAGGTTCGGCGCGTCATAGGTCTCGCGGTTGAGCTGGACCAGATGGGCCTCGCCCTTGCCGTCCGACAACTGCACGACGCACAGCGGGTCGCGGCCGAGTTGCAGGCCCATGGTTTCCGAATCGATCGCCACGGCCTCGGCGTCCGCGAAGAGGCCGTCGGGCAGATCGCCGATATGCAGGTGGTTGGCCAAGAACCGTCTCCGAAACTTCACGTCGCGCCACCCTATATAGCGCGCGATCCGCGTCGCACAGGCGCAGACCGGCGATCGACATACACCTGTCGCGGCCGCGCAACGCAACCTGCAGGATCCATGATGTCTGGGAGCTGAACGAGCGCCACCCTGTGAGAGAGTGGTGCCCAGGAGAGGACTCGAACCTCCACGACCTTTCGGCCACTGGCACCTGAAGCCAGCGCGTCTACCAATTCCGCCACCTGGGCCCGGTCCCTTCGGATCGGGGAGGGCGCTCTTTAGGGCGCCGCTCAGCCGCGGTCAACACGCTCTGTCGCAATATTCGAAGTCTCGTTGCAGCGCCGAGCCGGTTCGTCTATCCGGGCGGCTCGGAACCACTTTGTTTTCATATGCGGACGCACGGCATGCAGGATCTGGTCACGGTCTTCGGCGGATCAGGCTTCATCGGAACCCAGATCGTTCGGGCCCTCGCCAAGCAGGGCCTGCGCATTCGCGTGGCCGTCCGCCAGCCGCATCTGGCCCACACCATGCGCCTGATGGGCGACGTCGGCCAGGTCGAGGTCGTGCAGGCCAACATCCGCGACGAGGCCTCGGTGCGCCGCGCCCTCACCGGCGCGCAGGCGGCCATCAACGCGGTCGGCATCTTCCATGACACCGGCCGTCAGAAGCTGGCTGCGGTCCATGTCGATGGCGCGCGCAACGTCGCCCGCGCCGCCCGCGAGCTCGGGGTCGAGCGTCTCGTGCTGATCTCCGGCATCGGCGCCCACACCGCCGGCGCGGCCGCCTACGTCGCCTCCAAGGCCGAGGGCGAATCGGTCACCCGCGCCGAATTTCCCGACGCCGTCATCCTGCGTCCGTCGGTGGTCTTCGGCCAGGGCGACAAGCTGCTCAACACCTTCGGCCAGATGGCGGTCTACAGCCCGGTGCTGCCGCTGATCGGCGCCGAAACCCGCCTGCAGCCGGTCTATGTCGGCGACCTGGCCCGCGCCGCGGCCGCCGCCGTCACCGATCCGGCCTGCGCCGGCCGCACCTTCGAGCTGGGCGGACCGGGCGTCTTCACCGTCCGCCAGATCGTCGAGCTGGTGGTCGCCGAGACCGGCCGCCGGCGCATCCTCGTGTCCGTGCCCTTCGGCGTCGCCGGGCTGCTGGCCAAGCTCAGCGCCCCGATCGGCCTGATCACGCCGCTGTCGCCGCCGATCACCGCCGGGCAGGTCGAGATTCTGAAGACCGACAACGTCGCCGACCCGTCCCTGCCCGGCCTCGCCGATCTCGGCGTCACCGCGCCGATGACGCTTGAGGCGATCGCCCCGACCTACCTCTATCGCTTCCGAAAGGGCGGCCAGTTCGCCGACCAGGCCCTCACCGCGGCCTGATCGCGGCCTCGCTGCCGCACACATGTCATCCCGGTTTCGGCGCAGCCGAAGACCGGGACCTATGAACACCGGATCCCGCATGCTTCGGCGAGGCTGCGCGCCATTCCGCCCTTACAGCGCGGTCTTGCTGCGCAAACCGGGATGTATGCTTGGGCGGCGGCCTCAGCCGCCGTGGACGTACAGCACGCCCAGGCCGATCACGCCCGCCACGATCCGCCACCAGCCGTAGGGCGCCAGCCCGAAGCGGTTGATGAAGTCGAGCATCGTCTTCACGACGATCAGCCCCGACAGGAAGCTGACCACGAAGCCGATGGCGATGATCCCCAGATTGTCGCCCGTCAGCACGTCCTTGTTCGACCAGAAGTCCAGGACGAACGCCCCGACCATGGTGGGGATAGCCATGAAGAACGAGAACTCGGCCGCCGCGCGCCGGTCGATGCCGATCATCACGCCGCCGACGATGGTGGCGCCCGAACGCGACACCCCCGGAACCATGGCCAGGCACTGACAGAGGCCGACGCCCAGCGCCCGCTTCCAGGTCAGGTTCATCGCGTCGTCTTCCTTGGGCGTGGGGGCCCAGCGGTCGACCAGCAGCAGGATCACCCCGCCGACGATCAGCATCACGCAGATCAGGCCGATGCTCTCGAACAGCACGGTCTTGATGAAGTCGTGCGCGAAGAACGCCACCAGCATCGACGGCAGCACCGAGATCAGCACGCTGGCCGCGAACCACCGCGCCTTCGGGTCGCTGGGAAGGCGGATGAACACCCCCCATAGCCTTTGGAAATAGATCACCACGACCGCCAGGATCGCGCCCAGCTGGATCATGACGCTGAACGTGTCCCAGAAGCCGCTGGGCAGGCCGAGCAGCTTCTTGGTCAGCAGCAGGTGCCCCGTCGACGAGACCGGAATGAACTCCGTCAGGCCTTCGACAAGGCCGAGAATGACGGCTGCGATCCAGTCCGACACGGGCGACTCCATGGAATGAGATTGAGCGATCAAGGGCGATGAACAGCGTAAATTTCCCGTTCATCCATTTTCGGGACTATTTATCGGGACTGGTCGCCGATTTGGGCGGCGCGCGGCCTCGCGACGACTGAATTAGTCCCATGATTTTACCACCAACTTATGCCGACGCGAATTCGCCGCTACAGAACCCTGCCTGACATCCGGGTGTGGAGGTTTTGCGGCCATGGCCGAGCGCATGCTGAAGTTCACGACGGTCGAACGCGCGACTCCGGCCAAGCGCGCGGCGCAAACCCGGTCGGGCGACTTCCACGAGATCTACGCCGACTTCATCGACGCCAAGGCGGCCGAGCAGGCTTCGCGCTGCTCGCAGTGCGGCATTCCGTTCTGTCAGACCCACTGCCCGCTGCACAACAACATCCCCGACTGGCTGCGGATGACCGCCGAGGGCAGGCTGCAGGAGGCCTATGCGCTCTCCCAGGCGACCAACTCGATGCCGGAGATCTGCGGCCGCATCTGCCCGCAGGATCGCCTGTGCGAAGGTTCCTGCACGATCGAGCAGTCGGGCCACGGCACCGTCACCATCGGCGCGGTCGAACGCTACCTGACCGACAAGGCCTGGGAGGAAGGCTGGGTCCAGCCCCTGCGCGCCGGTCCCGCCCGCGGCCAGTCGGTCGGGATCATCGGCGCCGGCCCCGCGGGCCTGGCCGCCGCCGAGCGGCTGCGCGAAGCCGGTTATGACGTCACCGTCTACGACCGTCACGACCGCGCCGGCGGCCTGCTGATCTACGGCATCCCCGGCTTCAAGCTGGAAAAGGACGTCGTCGAGCGTCGCACCCAGCGCCTGGCCGACGGCGGGGTCGAGTTCAAGCTCTCCTTCGAGGTCGGCCGCGACGCCAGCCTCGACGAACTGCGCGCCCGCCACGACTCGATCCTGATCGCCGCCGGCGTCTATGCGGCCCGCGAGCTGATCGCTCCGGGCTCCGGCTCGTCCGGGGTCGCCGCGGCGCTCGACTACCTCATCGCCTCCAACCGCGTAGGCCTGGGCGACAGCGTCCCGGCCTACGACAGCGGCGAGCTCAACGCGGCGGGCCGCAACGTCGTCGTGGTCGGCGGCGGCGACACCGCCATGGACTGCGTGCGCACCGCCGTGCGCCAAGGCGCCAAGTCGGTCACCTGCCTCTACCGCCGCGACCGCGCCAACATGCCCGGCTCGGCCCGCGAGGTCGCCCACGCCGAGGAGGAAGGCGTGGTCTTCGAATGGCTGGCCGCGCCGCGCGCCGTGCTCGGCGACGCCGGCCACGCCGACGGCCTGCGCGCCGTCCGCATGCGGCTCGGCCCGCCCGACGCCTCAGGCCGCCAGGCCCCCGAAGAGGTCGAGGGCGGCGACTTCGACCTGCCCGCCGGCCTGGTGATCAAGGCTCTCGGCTTCGATCCCGAGGACCTGCCCAATCTGTTTTCGGCCCCCGATCTGGCGGTCTCGCGCTGGGGTACGGTCAAGGCTGACTTCAAGACCATGCAGACCAGCCTGCCCGGCGTCTTCGCGGCCGGCGACATCGTCCGCGGCGCCTCGCTGGTGGTCTGGGCCATCCGCGACGGCCGCGACGCCGCCGACGCCATCCACCAACACCTCTCGCAGCGCGCGCTGCTGGCCGCGGAGTGATCCCGATGAGCGACCGCCAAGACGAATGGTTTGAAGCCGACACCGCCCGCTACCTCGCCAACCGCGCCGCCCTGACCGCCGCCCATGCCTATTCGCCCGCCGACGAGCGCGACGCCTGCGGCGTCGGCCTGGTCTGCGCGCTGGACGGCAAGCCGCGCCGCGAGGTGGTCGAACTGGCCATCACCGCGCTGAAGAGCGTCTGGCACCGCGGCGCGGTCGACGCCGACGGCAAGACCGGCGACGGCGCCGGCGTGCTGCTCTCGGTGCCGCAGGACTTCTTCGCCGACCAGGTGACCCGCATCGGCCACGTGCTGCGCCCCGGCCCCATCGCCGTCGGCCAGGTCTTCCTGCCGCGCAACGACCTCGGCGCCCAGGAAGCGGCCCGCACCATCGTCGAGGCCGAGGCCCTGCGCTTCGGCTTCTACATCTACGGCTGGCGCCAGGTGCCGGTCGACACCTCGGTGATCGGCGAGAAGGCCAACGCCACCCGCCCCGAGATCGAGCAGATCATGCTCTCGCCGCCGCCGGGCCTGACCGGCGAGGCGCTGGAGCGCGCCCTGTTCCTGTGCCGCAAGCGCATCGAAAAGCGCGTCGCCGCCGCCGGCATCCAGCACTTCTACCTGTGCTCGTTCTCGGCCCGGCAGCTGATCTACAAGGGCATGTTCCTCGCCCAGCACATCGACGAGTTCTATCCCGACCTGCGCGACGAACGCTTCGCCGCGGCGGTGGCGATCTTCCACCAGCGCTATTCGACCAACACCTTCCCCGAATGGCGCCTGGCCCAGCCCTTCCGGATGCTCGCCCACAACGGCGAGATCAACACCAAGAAGGGCAACGTCAACTGGATGAAGTCGCACGAGATCCGGATGGCGGCCGACGCCTTCGGCGAGATCGGCGACGACGTGAAGCCGGTCATCCAGGACCCGCACGGCTCGGACTCGATGGCGCTCGACAACACCTTCGAGGTGCTGGTCCGCGCCGGCCGCGACGCGCCGATGGCCAAGGCCCTCCTAATGCCGGAGGCCTGGAACGCCCGCTCGGACGAGCAGATCAAGCCGGCCCACAAGGCGCTCTACGCCTACTGCAACTCGGTGATGGAGCCCTGGGACGGTCCGGCCGCCATCTGCGCCAGCGACGGCCGCTGGGTCGTGGCCGGCAAGGACCGTAACGGCCTGCGCCCCTTGCGCGTCGTCTACACCGACGACGGCCTGCTGATCATGGGCTCGGAGGCCGGCATGTGCCGGGTGGAAGAGTCGCGCATCGTCCGCAAGACCCACATCTCCGCCGGCCGGATGATCGCCGTCGACCTGGCCGAGGGCCGCCTCTACGGCGAGGACGAGATCATCGACGAGCTCGCCCTCCGCCACCCCTACGACCAGTGGCTCGGCAACATGGTCGATCTGGAGACCACCATCGCCCCCGGCCCGGAGCCCCGCGCCTATTCGCGTGAGGAGCTGGTCCGCCGCCAGGTCGCCGCCGGCCTCAGCCTGGAGGACATCGAGCTGATCCTCGCCCCCATGGTCGAGGACGGCAAGGAAGCGGTCGGGTCGATGGGCGACGACACGCCGCTGGCCGTGCTCAGCGACCACTACCGGCCGCTGTCGCACTTCTTCCGCCAGAACTTCAGCCAGGTGACCAACCCGCCCATCGACTCGCTGCGCGAGACCTCGGTGATGAGCCTGAAGACGCGGTTCAAGAACCTCGGGAACATCCTGGCCCAGGACGAGGCCCAGACCGACGTCTTCGTGCTGGAAAGCCCGGTCCTGACCACCGGCATGTATCAGCGCATCGTCGAGTTCATCGGCGAGAAGAGCGTCGCAGTCATCGACTGCACCATGCCGCTGCCGGCCCCGGAAAGCCGCGACGGCGACGCCCTGCGCGCCAACCTCGACCGCATCCGCGCCGAGGCCGAGGACGCCGCCCTGCGCGGCTGCGCCACCATCGTCCTGACCGACGAGGCCACCGGCCCCGAGCGCGTCGCCCTGCCGATGATCCTGGCTACCGGCGGGGTGCACTCCTCGCTGGTCGCCAAGGGCCTGCGCTCCTACGTCTCGCTGATCGTCCGCTCGGCCGAGTGCCTCGACACCCACTACTTCGCGGTGCTGGTCGGGGTCGGGGCGACCGCGGTCAACGCCTACCTCGCCCAGGAAAGCTTCCAGGACCGGCTCGACCGCGGCCTGACCGGCGATCTGTCGCTGCGCGACCTCTGCCTCAACTACAAGCACGCCATCGAGGGCGGCCTCCTGAAGATCATCGCCAAGATGGGCATCGCGGTGATCTCGTCCTATCGCGGCGGCTACAACTTCGAGGCGCTGGGGCTCTCCCGCGCCCTGGTCGCCGAGTTCTTCCCCGGCATGCCCTCGCGCATCTCCGGCATCGGCCTGGCCGGCATCGAGGCCAAGGCCCTTGAGCTGCACCGCAAGGCCTGGGACGCTTCGGCCATCACCCTGCCGGTCGGCGGGTTCTATAAGGCCCGCCGCGCCGGCGAGGCCCACGCCTTCGAGGCGCGGATGATCCACGCCCTGCAGCGGGCCTGCGACACCGGCAGCTACGCCGCCTACAAGACCTTCTCCGAAGGTATGCGGCGGATGCCGACCATCCAGCTGCGCGACCTGCTCGACCTGCGTTCGCCCGAGCGTGCGATCAGCCTCGACGAGGTCGAGAGCGTCAACGAGATCCGCAAGCGCTTCCTGACCCCCGGCATGAGCATGGGCGCGCTCAGCCCCGAGGCGCACGGCGTGCTCAACATCGCCATGAACCGGATCGGCGCGAAGAGCGTCTCCGGCGAAGGCGGCGAGGACCCCGCCCGCTACAAGCCGCTGCCCAACGGCGACAACCCGAACTCGGCGGTCAAGCAGATCGCCTCGGGCCGCTTCGGCGTCACCGCGCAGTACCTCAACGAGTGCCGCGAGATCGAGATCAAGGTCAGCCAGGGCGCCAAGCCCGGCGAGGGCGGCCAGCTGCCCGGCTTCAAGGTCACCGAACTGATCGCCAAGCTGCGCCACTCGACGCCGGGCGTGATGCTGATCAGCCCGCCGCCGCACCACGACATCTATTCGATCGAGGACCTGGCCCAGCTCATCTACGACCTCAAGCAGATCAACCCGGAAGCCCGGGTCTGCGTGAAGCTGGTGGCGATGACCGGCATCGGCGCGATCGCGGCCGGGGTGGCCAAGGCCAAGGCCGACGTCATCCTGATCTCCGGCAATGTCGGCGGCACCGGCGCCTCGCCGCAGACCTCGATCAAGTACGCCGGCGGTCCGTGGGAAATGGGCCTGTCGGAGGCCAATCAGGTCCTCACCCTGAACAACCTGCGCCACTCGGTGCGCCTGCGGGCCGACGGCGGCATCCGCACCGGCCGCGACGTGGTGATCGCCGCCATGCTCGGCGCCGAGGAGTTCGGCATCGGCACCGCCAGCCTGATCGCCATGGGCTGCATCATGGTCCGTCAGTGCCATTCCAACACCTGCCCGGTGGGGGTCTGCACCCAGGACCAGGCGCTGCGCGACAAGTTCTCCGGCAGTCCGGAAAAGGTCATCAACCTCTTCACCTTCATCGCCGAGGAGGTGCGCGAGATCCTGGCCGGCCTCGGCTTCCGCAGCCTCAACGAGATCGTCGGCCGCACCGACCTGCTGCAACAGGTCAGCCGCGGCGGCGAGCACCTTGACGACCTCGACCTCAACCCGCTGCTGGTCCGCGCCGACCCCGGCCCGCACGCGCCGTTCTGCACGGTCGAGGGCCGCAACGAGGTGCCCGACACCCTCGACGCCCAGATCGTCCGCGACGCCGCCCCGCTGCTCGAGCGCGGCGAGAAGATGCAGCTGACCTACACCGTGCGGAACACCGCCCGGGCGATCGGTTCGCGCACCTCCTCGCACATCGTCCGCAAGTTCGGCATGGAGGGCCTGCCGCCCGGCCACCTGACCGTCCAGCTCAAGGGCTCGGCCGGCCAGAGCCTCGGCGCCTTCGCCGTCCAGGGCCTGCGCATCGAACTGACCGGCGAGGCCAACGACTATGTCGGCAAGGGCCTGTCCGGCGCGACCCTGGTCGTGCGGCCCGCCCCGCAGCTGGCGTCTCCGCAGACCAACGCCATCATCGGCAACACCGTGCTCTACGGCGCCACCAGCGGTCGGCTGTTCGCCGCCGGCCTGGCCGGCGAGCGCTTCGGGGTGCGCAACTCCGGCGCCGTCACCGTGGTCGAGGGCTGCGGGACCAACGGCCTGGAATACATGACCGGCGGCGTCGCCGTGGTGCTGGGGCCGGTCGGCTTCAACTTCGCGGCCGGCATGACCGGCGGCATGGCCTACGTGCTCGATCTCGACGACCGCTTCCTGACCATGCTCAACCGCGACAGCGTCGTGGTCGAACGGATCGGCGCGCGCCACTGGGAAGCCGAGCTCAAGGCTCTCGTCGAGGAGCACGCGCGCGAGACCGGTTCGGTCCTGGCCGCTGCCATCCTGCGCGACTGGGACCGCCATCTGCCCAAGTTCTGGCAGGTGGTCCCCAAGGAAATGGTCCACCGCCTCGACAAGCCCCTGGCCGAGGAGGAAGCGGTGCACCACCGCGCCTGAGGGGGGCCGGCGCAGGCGGAACGTACGCCGCCGACAACGCCTCCACGTCGCGGGCACGTCCTCAATCGGCGTCTGGCGCCCGCACGCTGCCCAGCCGCGGGTTGTCGAGATCGACGATCAGGCTGGGTCAGGGCCCTGAAACCGAAGGTGGAGCTACCCCACCCCGTGCTGTTTCAGCAGGGCCTCTTCGTCGCCCGAGATCCAGCCGAATACCTTCGGCTCTCCGCCCCGCGTCTGGACCAGGTAGTGGACCACGAAGTCGATGGAGACATCGTCCCGCCCGTCCCGGGCATAGGTCGCTTTCCAGGCCACATGCGCCACACAGTGCAGCTCGTCGATCGGTGAGACGCGCACCGCCCGGATCTTCATCGCCTTGGTCCCGATCGCCCGATAGCGCTCATGGCCCTGGGCCATCGCCGCCAGGAACGCGTCGTCGTTCTTGCCGCTCGTCACGCCCGCCGGAGTGGCGGCGATGAACTCGGCCGCATAGAGCGACGCGGCCTCGGACTCGTCGAGGTCCCCGCCCAGGGCGCGCATGAAGAAGCGCTCGTACCGATCGAACAATCGCCTGACGGCGGCTTCCATCGCGTCCTCCAGCTTCAGCCCGCGTCCACCCCGACATAGCGGGCGCGTGGGCGAATAACGCCGCCGCCCTGGCCTTGTTCGATCGCGTGGGCGATCCACCCGGCGCAGCGGGCGACGGCGAACAGCGCGAACGGCGCGTCGGCCGGCAGCTTCAGGGCCCGCGCCATCGCCACCAGCGCAAAATCGACATTGGGGGCGAGGCCGGTCAGGGCGCTGACCGTCGCCTGCAGCCGAAGCATCTCCGGGTCGGGCTCGAAGCGCTCCAGCAGCGCCGCGGCCCGAGGATCGCCGTCCGGATAGAGGTTGTGGCCGAAGCCTGGGATGTGCCGGTCCTCGACCAGCCGCGCGTTCACCGCGCCGCGCGGCCCGATCTCGCCGGCCTCGCGCGCCAGGCTCTGCACCGCCGCCGCCGCCCCGCCGTGCCGCGGCCCCGACAGCGCCGCCATCCCGGCCAGGGCGCAGGCCGCCAGCGAGGCGCCGGTCGAGGCGGCCACCCGCGCCGCGAAGGTCGAGGCGTTGAGCTCGTGGTCGGCCAGCAGCACCAGCGCGCGGCGGATCAGGTCGGCACCCGGCCCGCCCGGCCCCTGCCCCCAGGCCAGCGCCAGCCGCCCGGCGATCGCCCCGCCGCCCTGCTGTCCGGCCACGGCGTCGGTCAGCACGTCCAGCAGCGTCGCGGCCTCGACCGCCAGGGCCAGCGGATTGCGCCCGCGGGCCGGCGGGTCCTCGCCGGCCCGCGCCGCCAGCGCCAGGAACGCCCGCGAGCGCATGTCCGCGCCCTCGGGCGGCGGCGGCCGGTCCGTGCGCTTCAGCGCCGCGCCGTGGCCGCCGCGCAGCAGCCGCGCCACCGACTCCAGGGTCTCGGTGTGCGCCAGCTCGGCGGCGTCACGTCCGCGATAGAACAGCCGCCCGCCCGAAACCGTGGTGATCGCCGAGGTCAGCACCGGCTCGCCCCACGAGATCGCGCCCGCCGCCACCTCGGCGACCTTGCGGCTGCGGCTCTTGCGGTCGGTCAGGGCGGCGATGTCGGCCACCCGGTAGAGGCTGCGGCGCGGATCGTGCGGATCAGGCCGCACCTGCACGCGCCCGCGGCTCACATAGGCGTAGAGCGTCTGCGAACGGACGCCCAGGCGCGCCCGCGCCTCGTCGGCGGCGATCCATTCGGGCGGTCTGGCGGGGGCCGATGCAGGCATATGTTGATTATATTGATCAAGATTGACGATCCCAGCTTGCGGGCAAATATCGCGGCAAGCAAGAGGAGTTCTTTCCATGTCCGATGGCCTTGAAGACGTCGTCGCCGCCAACACCGTGATGTCGGAAGTCGACGGCCAGCGCGGCGTGCTGATCATCCGCGGCCATTCGCTCGACGAGCTGGCCGGCGCCACCCGGTTCGAGGATCTGGTCCGCACCCTGTTCGACGGCTTCTTCGAAGCGCTGCCGGCCGATCTCGCCCCGGCCCTGGGCGCGGCCCGCGCCGAGGTGTTCTCCGAGGTCGCCGCCCTCGACCCGGGCCTGCTCGACCTGACCCAGGTCGAGGCGATGCGCGCCCTCACCGCCCGCCTGCCGGACGGTGACGACCTTGCCACGGCCCTGCGCCTGATCGCAGCGCCGGCGGTGTTCACCGCCGCCGTGGTCCGCGCCCATCAGGGCCAGGCCCCGGTCGCGCCCGACCCGGCGCTCAGCCACGCCGCCGACGCCCTTCGGATGATCTCCGGCCGGGTCCCGGCCAAGGCCCAGTCCGACGCCCTCGACACCTATCTGGTCACGGTCAGCGACCATGGCCTCAACGCCTCGACCTTCGCCGCCCGGGTGATCGCCTCGACCCGCGCCGGCCTGACCTCGGCCGTGCTCGGCGGGATCAGCGCCCTGAAAGGCCCGCTGCACGGCGGCGCGCCCGGCCCGGTGATCGAGATGCTCGACGAGATCGGCGAGCCCGCCAACGCCCGCGCCTGGATCGAACAGGCCCTGGCCCGCGGCGACCGGCTGATGGGCTTCGGCCACCGCGTCTACCGGGTCCGCGACCCGCGCGCCGACGCACTGAAGGCCGCCGTGCGCCGGCTGGACGACGGCTCCAACGCCCGGCCCGGCCGCATCGCCTTCGCCGAGGCCGTCGAGGCCGCCGCCCTGGCGATCCTCAAGGAGCACAAGCCCAACCGGCCGCTGGACACCAATGTCGAGTTCTACACCGCCCTGCTGCTTGAGGCCCTCGACTTCCCGCCCAGCGCCTTCACCTGCGTCTTCGCCATGGGCCGCGTCGCCGGCTGGATCGCCCACGCCCGCGAGCAGGTGGCGGGCGGCCGCCTGATCCGGCCGCAGTCGGTCTATGTCGGGCCGGCCCCGCTCAAGGCGGCTTAGGGCGGCTCAAGGCGGCTTACGGGGCCGCCTGCTCGCCCCACCACGGATAGCCTCGCGGCATGTCGGACGAGACCTTGCCCGGAAAGTTCGGCGCCCGCTTCTCAAGGAACGCCGCCACGCCTTCCTTGACGTCGCCGCCGGCGCCGAGGGTCATCGCCATCCGCCCGTCGACCTTCAGAACCTCGGCCGGCGAAGGCGCCTGCGACAGCCGCCACAGCATCTGCCGGGTCAGGGCCACCGACACCGGCGCGGTGTTGTCGGCGATCGAGCGGGCGATCGCCCTGGCCCGCGGCAGCAGTTCCTCTGCGGCCACGACCTCGCTGACCAGCCCGCCGGCCAGCGCCTCGCTGGCCGGGAACAGCCCCCCGTCCAGACACCAGCGCAGCGCCTGCGGCAGCCCGACCAGCCGCGGCAGGAACCAGGCGCTGCCGGCTTCGGGGACCAGCCCGCGCCGCGCGAACACGAAGCCGAACCGCGCTCCCTCCGCGGCGATGCGAATGTCCATCGGCAAGGTCAGGGTCAGCCCCACCCCCACCGCTGCGCCGTTGAAGGCGGCGATCGACGGCTTGCGGCACTCGTAGATCGCCTCGACGAAGCCGCCGCCGCTCCCCTGTCGCGGCCCCTTGCTGACGTCGCCGAAAGAGGCCGATCCCGCCGCCGAGGTGGTGTCGAAGGCGTCGGCGCCCGCCGAGATGTCGGCCCCGGCGCAGAACGCCCGCCCGGCCCCGGTGACCAGCACCACGCGGACATCGTCGTCGACGTCGGCGGTTCGGAACGCGTCGGCGAGCTCCTCGCCCATGATCGCGGTGTAGGCGTTGAGCTTGTCGGGTCGATCGAGGACGACTTCGAGAACGCCGTCCTGCAGGCTGCTGGTGATGTGCTGATAGGCCATGGCTTCCTCCCACAACGGCAGGCTAGGCGGTTGACGCCACGGCGGGGAACGGCAATCGAGGCTTAACCAATCGGCCTAATCCTCTGGGCCTTAGTTCTGATTTCGAGGACCTACGCCATGTTTCAGGAGCCCTTCGTCGTCCCGGCTCCTGGCGCGCACCCGTTCGGCGACGTCGCCGACGTCGGCGCGTTCTTCGATGTCTCCCTCGATCTCCTGGTGATCCGCGACCTTGAGGGCCGCGTGGTCAAGGCCAGCGCCTCCTGGCGCACCCTGTTGGGCCACGATCCCGACGCGATGGTGGGCCAGCGACTGCTGGACTTGGTCCATCCCGACGACATGCCCGGCACGCTGGACAGCGTAAACGAGGTCGAGAACCGAAAGCCCGACGACCCGGTGCTCGGCTTCACCAACCGCTACCGGCACAAGGACGGCCGTTACCTGACCCTCGAATGGCGCGCCCAGCGCCGCGGCGACCACATCTACGGCGTGGCCCGCGACGTCACCGCCCGCGTCGCCGCCGAACGCGCCCTGGTCGAGGCCAAGGCCGCCGCCGAGGCCGCCAGCCGCGCCAAGTCCGACTTCCTGGCCAATATGAGCCACGAGATCCGCACTCCACTGAACGGCGTCATCGGCATTGTCGACGCGCTCGCGCGCACGCCCCTCGCCGTCGACCAGTCCGAGATGGTGAACCTGATCCGCAACTCCGGGACCATCCTGGAGCGGCTGGTCTCCGACATCCTCGACGTCTCCAAGATCGAGGCCGGCGAGTTGGAGCTGGACGTCCAGCCCTTCGACCTCGACGAGGCGCTTGCCCCCTGCATCGAGGTCATGCGCTACCGGGCGCACGACAAGGGTCTGACCTTCCGGGTCGAGGCCGACGCCGAGGCCCGCGGCCGGTTTGTCGGAGACGGCGCCCGGCTCGGCCAGATCGTCGCCAACCTGCTCTCAAACGCCGTGAAGTTCACCCACGAGGGCGCCGTCACCCTGCGCCTGGGCATGACCGACGCCAGCCTGGTCCTGGTCGTCGAGGACACCGGCGTCGGCTTCGGACCCGACCACGCCGCGCGCCTGTTCGCCCGCTTCAGCCAGGCTGACGCCACCATCAGCCGGCGCTTCGGCGGCACAGGCCTCGGCCTCTCGATCTGCCGATCATTGGCCGAAATGATGGGCGGCGAGATCTCGGCCTCCTCGCAGCCTGGCGTCGGCAGCCGCTTCGTCGTGTCCCTGCCGCTGCCGCGCGCCGAGCCGCTCGCCGCCTATGACGCCCGCGAGGACGCCGCCCCGGCTGCGGCCGCTCCGCGGGCCGGCCCCCTGCGCGTGCTGCTGGCCGAAGACCACCCGACCAACCAGCGCGTCGTCGAGCTCATCCTCGCCAGCCAGGGCGCTGAGCTGGTCATTGTCGAGGACGGGGCCCAGGCTCTGGAGGCCTTCGCCGCCGCCGACTTCGACGTGGTGCTGATGGACATGCAGATGCCGCGCATGGACGGCCTGGCCGCCACTCGCGCCATTCGCACCCTGGAGGCCGAACGCCGCGCCACGCCGGCGCCGATCGTCATGCTCAGCGCCAACGCCATGGCCGAGCATCAGCAGGAGGCGCGCGCCGCCGGCGCCGATCTGCACGTCGCCAAGCCGATCACCGCCGCCAGCCTGCTGGCCGGCATCGAAGCCGCCCTGGCCGGCGCCGCCGCAGCTTGACGGCGACTCGGCGCGAGTCGTTCGCGCTAGGGGCGCTGCGGCGCGCGCGATAGTCTCGCGCCATGGCTACCGCTGTCCGACCCCGTCTTTCGGCCGCCGAAACGGCCCTCCTCACCCGCCGCATCACCCTGGCCTCCACAGTCATGGCGCTGCTGCTGGTGACGACCAAGGCGCTGGCCTGGCGCGCCAGCGACTCCATTGCTCTCCTGGCCTCGGCCGCCGACTCCGGCCTCGATCTCCTGGCCTCGCTGGTGACCTTTTTCGCGGTGCGCTACGCGGCCAGCCCGCCCGACGCCGAGCACCGCTTCGGCCACGGCAAGGCCGAGGCCTTCGCCAGCCTGATGCAAGGCGGCCTGGTCTTCGCCTCCGCCGCCCTGGTCGGCCGCGAGGCGATCATGGGCCTTATCGACCCGCAGCCGGTCCGCCAGGAAGGTCTCGCCCTGGCGGTGATGGCGATCTCCACCGTCCTGACCTTCGGTCTGATCAGCGCCCAGTCCTGGGTGCTGAAGCGCACCTCGTCGGTCGCGGTGGCCGGCGACCGGGCCCACTACGCGACGGACCTCGCCTCGAACCTCGCCGCCCTGGTCGGCATCGCCGCGGCGGCCTGGCTGGGGCTCCACGGGCTCGACGCCCTGGCCGCCCTAGTGGTGACCGGCCTGTTGCTCTGGGGCGCGATCAGCGTGTTCCGCGAGGCGGCCAACCAGCTGATGGATCGCGAGCTGCCGATCGAGGAGCGCGAGCGAATCATCGCCCTGGTCACCCAGGACGTCCGCCTCACCGATGTGCACCAGCTGCGGACCCGCGCTTCGGGTCCGTACGTTCACATGCAGATGCACGTCGATCTCGATCCCGCCCTGTCGCTGCAGCAGGCCCATGCCGCCGTGGTGGCGGCCGAAAAACGCATCCTCGCCGAGTTCCCCAGCGCCGACATCATCATCCACCCCGACCCGCGCGGCGCGGCCGAGCCGCATGGCGGCGCCTTCGCCGAGAGCGCCCTCGGTAAACGCGGCCTTAACGAGGCTTAGCGATACTCGGTCGCCTGATGAGTCTCGACCTCACCCTCCTGCACTTCCCCTTGGACCCCGCCTCCCGCCAGGTGCGCCTGGCGCTGGGCGAAAAGCGGCTGCCTTTCACCGAGGAAGCCGTCCGCTACTGGGAACGGCCGGCCGCCCTGGTGAAGTTGAACCCATCCGGTCTGACGCCGGTGCTGGTCGTCGCGGGCGGGCGCGAACCGCTGGTGCTGTGCGAAAGCCGCGCCATCCTCGACCACCTGGAGGAGACCCATCCCGAGCCGCCGCTGCTCGGCCGCGACCCTGCCGAACGGGCCGAGGCCCGCCGTCTGCTGCAATGGTTCGACCGCAAGTTCGACTACGAGGTCGGCGGCTTCCTGCTGCACGAGAAGATGGAAAAGCGCCTGCTCGGCCTCGGCGCCCCCGATCTCGGCGCGATGCGGGCCGGCCGCGAGGCGCTGCGCGCCCACCTCGTCTACGTCGAAACCCTGCTGAGCGGCCGCGACTGGCTGGCGGGCCGCCGCCTGTCGATGGCCGACTTCGCCGCCGCCGCCCACCTGTCGGTGATCGACTATTTCGGCGATGTGCCGTGGCGCGACTTCCCCGCGGTCAAGACGTGGTACATGAAGCTGAAATCGAGGCCGTGCTTCCGGCCGCTGCTGGCCGACCGCTGGCCCGGCCTCGCGCCGGCGCAGCATTATGACGACCTCGACTTCTGATCCCCGCACCGCCGACCTGATCCGCCAGCGCGCCGTCGAGCTCGGCTTCGACGTCTGCCGCATCGCCGACGCCCGCGCCGAGTGGGCCGCCTCCGCCCGCCTGCGCGAGTTCGTCGAACACGGCCGCCACGGCCAGATGGGCTGGATCGAGGATACCGAAGATCGTCGCCGCCATCCCACCGCCATGTGGGACCACGCCCGCTCGGCGATCATGGTCGGCGTCAACTACGGCCCCGACCACGATCCGCTGGAGACCCTGGGCCGCAAGGACCGCGGCGCGATCTCGGTCTACGCCCAGGGCGACGACTATCACGAGCTGATCAAGGGCCGGCTCAAGCAGCTGGCGGGCTGGCTGGTCTCCCGCTTCGGCGGCGAGCTGAAGGTCTTCGTCGACACCGCGCCCCTGATGGAAAAGCCGCTGGCCGAGCGCGCCGGCCTCGGCTGGCAAGGCAAGCACACCAATCTGGTCAGCCGCGAGTTCGGCTCCTGGCTGTTCCTCGGCTCGATCCTCACCGAGCTCGAGCTGCCGGCCGACGGCCCCAGCGGCGGCTCCTGCGGCCAGTGCCGCGCCTGTCTCGACATCTGCCCGACGAACGCCTTTCCCGCGCCCTATCAGCTCGACGCCCGGCGCTGCATCTCCTACCTGACCATCGAGCTCAAGGGCCCGATCCCGGCCGAGTTCAGGCCGATGCTCGGCAACCGCATCTATGGCTGCGACGACTGCCTGGCGGTCTGCCCGTGGAACAAGTTCGCCGCCCAGTCCCGCGAGCAGCGGCTGCACGCCCGCGACGCCCTGCGCGAGCCTTCGCTCGCCGACCTCGCGGGCCTCGACGACGCCGCCTTCCGCGCCCTGTTCTCCAAAAGCCCGGTCAAGCGCATCGGCCGCGACCGCTTCCTGCGCAACGTGCTCTACGCCATCGGCAATTCGGGCGACGCCTGCCTGGCGCCCCGCGCCCAGGCCCTGCTCGCCGACCCGGCCCCGATCGTCCGCGGCGCCGCCGTCTGGGCGCTCTCGCGTCTGCTGCCTCCCGACGCTTTCGCGAGCCTGCGCGCCGCCGCCGCCGAAACCGACCCCGACGTCCTCGCCGAGTGGGCGGCCTGACCTTGCGCTGTCATCCCGGTTTGCGCAGCAAGACCGGATCCGCCTGATCGATCAGCTGATCGCGATCGGCGCCTTCCTGCGACCTAGCCCGCTAAACCTGCCACTCGGGCGTCCCCTCGGCGGCCTGCGCCGCCTTCGCCCGCCAAAACCCCTCCCGGTCCTGCAGCCGCGCCCAGTAGGCCGCCACCGCCGGGCTGAACCGCTCGCTCAGCCCCAGGGTCGAGGCCAGCAGCAGCGCGTAGCCCACCGAGATGTCCGCCGCCGTGAACCGACCCGCGACCAGATAGTCCCGCGTTTCCAACGCTCTATCGACCGCCCGCAGCCTTGCAGCGAACCACTTGGCGTAGTCCTCGGCGACCTGCGGATTGCGCCGCTCCTTCGGCTCCAGCCGCGTGTAGCGAAGCACCAGGGTCTGCGGGAAGGTCAGCGTCGCCTCGCCCAAATAGAGCCAGTTCAGCCACGCGCCGTAGTCGCTATCGTCATTCGGCACGTTCAGCGGCCCGCCATGCCGAGCGGCCAGGTACTGAAGAATGGCCGAGGACTCAGTCATCTTCGTCTGCCCGTCGACGAAGAACGGGATGGTCCCCAGCGGGTTGATCTCCAGGTATTCCGGAGACCGCACTCGTGGCGGAAACGGCAGCAATTTCAACTCGTAAGGCGCGCCCAGCTCCTCCAGCGCCCAGAGGGCGCGGAACGAGCGGGCGTCCTGGCAGTGGTACAGCGTCGGCATCAGTCGGCGTAGACTGCGGCGCGTTTCTGCATGTTCGACATGACCGCCTCGACCTGGTTCGGCGAGCCGATCAGCGCCGCCTGCTCGACACTCTCGGCCTTGAGGATCGCGTGCTGGTCCGCGTCGGCGACCATGTCCAGCAGCCGCTTGGCGGCGCGGATCGCGGTCGGGCTCTTGCCGGCGATCTCGGCCGCCAGGGCCAGGGCCTCGGCGCGCGGGTCGGCGCAGACGCGGGTCGCCAGGCCCAGGCGCGCCGCCTCCTCCCCGTCGAAGATGCGGCCCGTGTAGGTCAGCTCGCGGGCGACGTCGTCTCGCACCAGACCGCGCATCAGCACCATGCCGGCCATGTCCGGCACCAGGCCCCACTTGATCTCCATCACCGACATCCGCGTGTCGGCGGTGACGAAGCGCAGGTCCGCGCCCAGCGCCAGCTGGAAGCCGCCGCCGAACGCCACGCCGTGCACCGCGGCGATCACCGGCACCACCTGCTCGCTCCAGACCATCACCGCGTGCTGCGCGCGGTTCGAGCCGCCGGCCGTGCGGTTGTCGGTCAGCAGCGACTCGCCGGTCGAGGACTGGCCGCCCTTGCGCTCGCCAGAGGCCATCTTGCCGAAATTGCCCATGTCGAGCCCGGCGCAGAACGCCCGCCCCTCGCCCGACAGCACGATCGCGCGCACGCCCTTCTCGGTCTTCAGCCGCTCGCCGGTTTCGATCAGCGCCGAGAACATGGCGTCGTCCAGGGCGTTCATCTTGTCGGTGCGGACCAGGCGGACATCGGCCACGCCCTCGCTGATCTCGACGGTGATGCGCTCTTCCATGGGATGCTCCTTAGGCCTTGCCGACGACGTAGCCGGCGCGTGGGAAATGAACCTGGGTCCGGCCCAGGTCAGGGGTCTGGCGGGAAAGGACGATCCGGCTGCGCGTCAGAGCCGCCAGCGTCCCGGCGATGGGGTCGCGGCCATAGTCGTCGGCCGCCACGGTGATGAAGTCCCCCGGCCTCAGGCCCAGCGGGTCATGTGAATCGTGCTCGGGGACCAGGCCGGGCTCGGCCTCGCGGGCCGCGGCCAGCGCCTCGGCGCCGCTGATCTCTCGGCGGGTCCCATGGCCGATCGCCGCCACCCGTTTGCGCCAAGCCTGGGTGCGTTCGAGGCCGGCCAGCAGCTCGTCGGCCATGGCCGGCAGGTTCCGGGCGAGGAACCAGATGTTCATGTAGGCGGCGATGTCGGCCAGCCCCGGCGCGTCGCCGGCCAACCAGTCGGTCTCGCTTAGTCCCTCCTCGATCCAGGCCGCCTGCGCCCGCCACTGCGGGACCATCAGCGGCGCGGCCGCCTGCATCGCCGCGACGTTGAACGGCCGCCCGCTCAGCTTTTCGCGGTCGGCGATGAACTCCGGCGTCGTCGCCTCGCCGAGCGCCCCAAAAATGATCGGCACGGTGATCCCGAAGAACGGCCGGTCGGCCCAGAAATTGACGGCCCAGTCGGCCCCGGACGCCGCCCTCGGGCCCGGCGCGCGGGCCTCCAGCTCGGCCAGGATGACCTGGGTGTCGCAATAGACGTCCGCGCCGATCTGCAGCACGGGGATGCGTCGGTAGCCGCCGGTCAGCGGCGTCAGCTCCGGCTTGGGCATGATCACCGGCGCCTGCACCGAGTCCCACGCCAGGCCCTTCAGGCCCATCATCAGCCGCACCTTCTCGGAGAACGGCGAGGTGTCGTAGTGGTGGAGGATCAACCCGCTCATCGGCGCTCCCAGTCCCGGCCTCTTGCCGGGCCGCGGCGCTTACGCTGTCACGGATTTGGCCCGCCGCCCACCATGACCCCGCGTCACGGGCGGTCGTCCGTCACCGCGGGCGCCACGTCGGGCGCGAAGCTCTCGAGGATCGGAGCCTCGGCGAAGAGCGCGTCGCGCCGCTCCAGCTCCTCGCGGATCGCCGCGTGCTTGTCGGCGTTGAGCTTCCAGCCGATCACGCAGGCCCCGCCCAGCATCACGAACACGATCGGCCCGACGATGAAGGCCAGTTCCAGCCCACGGATCGCGCTCTCGGTGTTCACCGCCCCGTCGGCGGCGTTGAAGCCGATCTGCGCCAGCAGCGGGAAGGTCAGCACGATGGCGAAGGCCGAGGCGATCTTGTTGGCCAGGGCGTTCAGCGCATAGATCAGGCTCAGGCGCTCCTGGCCCTGCTCCAACCGCACCTCGTCGGCGACGTCGGCCAGCATGGCGCGGATCATCAGGTCGAAGCCGGCGGCCATGAAGCCCTGCCAGAACATCATCGGAATGCCGAAGGCCATGTCGCCCTTGGGCAGGAACATCACCGTGCACAGGCCCAGCGAATAGGCCGTCGTGGTGACCATCAACGTGCGGTGCTTGGAGAACCGCATGGCCAGCCGCGCGGTCAGCGGCGCGCCCAGGATGCCGGCCACCACATAGACCAGCAGCAGCGCCGAGGCCTGCTCGGTCGAGAACCCGCGCGAGTCGGTGAAGAAGAACATGTAGAGCGCGCTCATCCAGCCGGGGCCGAGCGTGAGCGCCATTTGCGCCAGGAACAGCCGCAGCAGGTCCGGCTTGGTGATCAGCGACAGGTAGTCCTTGAACGCGAAGTGCTCGGGCGCGCTCCTGGCGATGTGCTCGGGCGTGCGCAGGGCGACCAGCAGCACCACCACCGGGATCATCGCGAAGATGAACCAGCCCATGGCCTTGACGCCCTCTGCCTCGGACAGCCCGACGTGCGCCGCGCCGATCGGGATCACCAGTACGGTCATCGCTCCGATCACCCCGGCCGCCGCCAGGATGCCGAAGATCCGCGAGCGCTGGTGGTACTCGGTGGCCAGGGTCGCGGCCCAGGCCGAGTGCCCTAAGCCCAGGATCGAGTTGCCGAGATAGAACACCAGCAGCCAGAAGATCAGGTAGGCGATCCCGATCCCGCTCGGCGCCTCGAACAGCGCATAGACCGCCGCCATCAGGATCGGCCCCCCGATCAGCACCCAGACCCGGTAACGCCCCCATCGGGTGCGGGTGCGGTCCATGACCAGTCCCAGAACCGGATCGACGCCCATGTCCAGCATCCGCACCACGAAGAAGGCGACGCCGATCGAGGTGAGGTTGACCCCCAGGTGGCTGGCGAAGAACGGCGGGATGTAGACAGACACTGCGACCGCCAGCGCGCCGAGCGGAAACGCCAGGGTCGAAAAGGAGAGCGCGGTCGGGGTCGATAGCGGCCGAGGCCCGTTGGCCGGCGCGTGCTTGGTCACGTAGAGGCTCTCCCTTCGCGCCGGTCGCCGCCGGCGTCGGTGGCCCTCCACTGTCCGGCCCGCCCGGGACGCCGGGCAAGAGGGGAGCGCCGAGCCTGACAAAAGCGCGTCGGACGCCGTTCGACACGCGCTAATTTTCAAACACTCGTTTGCGCCTCGCCAATTTTCCGGCAAGGTCCGCCGCTCCAAGGGGACGGAAAGCGGAGACAGACGCCATGAACAGCGGCGCGGAATTCGACATCATCGTCTATGGCGCGACCGGCTTCACCGGGCGGCTGGTGGCCGAGCACCTGGCCAAGCAGTACGGCGTCGGCGGCGAGGTGAAGTGGGCCATGGCCGGGCGCAGCCTGGAAAAGCTGCAGCAGGTCCGCGACGAGATCGGCGCGCCCAAGGACACCCCGCTGGTCGTCGCCGACGCGTCCGACCCGGCCTCGGTCAAGGCGATGGTCGGCCGCGCCAAGGCCATCCTCACCACCGTCGGCCCCTATCAGCTCTACGGCTCGGACCTCGTCGCCGCCTGCGTGGCGGCCGGGACGGACTATCTCGACCTCTGCGGCGAACCGAACTGGATGGCCGCGATGATCAAGCAGCATCACGCGGCGGCCCAGAAGAGCGGCGCGCGAATCCTGTTTTCCTGCGGCTTTGACTCGATCCCGTTCGAGCTCGGCGTCTATTTCGCGCAGCAGACCGCCAGGCAGAAGCTCGGCGGCCCGGTCCCGCGCGTGAAGGGGCGTATGCGCAAGCTCAAGGGCGGGCTCTCGGGCGGCACCGCCGCCAGCGGCCGCGCCACCATGGCCGCGATCCAAAAGGACCCCAGCCTGTTCGCGCTCATGGTCGATCCGTTCGCCCTGACCCCCGGCTTCAAGGGCCCTGAGCAGCCAGCCGGCCAGGCCGTCGAGCGTGACGAGGATCTTAACGCCGACGTCGGCCCGTTCATGATGGCCGCCATCAACACCAAGAACGTCCACCGCTCGAACTTCCTGCAGGGCCACGCCTACGGCGCCGACTTCGTCTATGACGAAATGGCTGTCGTCGACCCGAACGCCCCGGCCAGCTTCGCCCTCGAGGAAGGGACCGGCCCGCAGCCGGGCGAAGGCCCCAGCAAGGAAGAGCGCGAGACCGGCTTCTACGACGCGGCCTTCATCGGGATCGCCGCCGACGGCCGCAAGGTCGTGGTCTCGGTCAAGGGCGACAAGGACCCGGGCTACGGCTCGACCTCGAAAATGATCGCCGAGACCGCCATCTGTCTGGTCAAGGAAGCCGCCGACGTTCCCGGCGGCCTCTGGGTCCCGGGCGCGGCTCTGGGAGACAAGCTGATCGCACGCCTGCAGAAGAATGCGGGCCTGACCTTCGAGGTTGAAGCATGACCGACCTGTTCGCCCCTCTCAGCCTGCAGCACGGCCCGGCGATGAAGAACCGCTTCATGCTGGCGCCGCTGACCAACACCCAGAGCCATCCGGACGGGACGCTGTCGGACGACGAGTTCGCCTGGCTGACCTATCGCGCCGAGGGCGGCTTCGGCCTGACCATGACCTGCGCGGCCCACGTCCAGGCGATCGGACAGGGCTTCCCAGGTCAGCTCGGCGTCTTCGGCGACCAGCACCTGCCGGGCCTCACCCGCCTGGCCGCGGCCATCAAGGCCAAGGGCAGCGTCGCCGCCCTCCAGTTGCACCACGCCGGCAACCGCTCGCCCAAGGAGCTCATCGGCGAGGCGCCGGTCTGCCCGTCCGACGATCCGGAAACCGGCGCCCGCGCCCTGACCCTGGCCGAGGTCGAGCAGCTGCGCGACGACTTCATCGCCGCCGCCGTGCGCTCCGAAAAGGCCGGCTTCGACGGGGTCGAGATCCACGGCGCCCACGGCTACGTGCTCTGCCAGTTCCTCTCGCCGACCCTCAACCGGCGCGAAGACCGCTACGGCGGCTCGCTGGAGAACCGCGCCCGGTTGATCTTCGAGATCATCCACGGGATCCGCGAGCGCTGCGGCCCGAACTTCCAGCTCGGCCTGCGCCTGTCGCCCGAGCGCTTCGGCCTGGAGCTGGCCGAGATCGTCGAAGTCGCTCGCCAGGTGCTCAGCCAGGGCAAGATCGACTATCTCGACATGTCGCTGTGGGACGTGGCCAAGGAACCGGTCGAGGAAGCGTTCCAGGGCCGCACCCTGATGTCCTACTTCACCGAGCTCGACCGTGGGCAGGTGCGCCTGGGCGTGGCCGGCAAGATCATGACCGGCGCGACCGCCCGCCAGTGCCTGGAAAACGGCGCCGACTACGTCCTGATCGGCCGCGCCGCCATTCTGCACCATGACTTCCCGCAGAAGGTCGCCGCCGATCCGGATTTCGCCTCGATCGCCCTACCGGTCACCCGTCAACACCTGCGCAACGAACGCCTCGGCCCGGCCTTCGTCGAGTACATGAACAACTGGAAGGGCTTCGTGGCGCAGCCGGAGACGGCGAAGACGCCGTGATCTCGCACGTCTTCATCGGCGCGAACGACCTGACGCGAGCCGCGGCTTTCTACGGCCCGATTATGGAGGTCTTCGGCTGCCCGCTGAAGTTCGTGGACGAGGAGCGCGGCTGGGCGGTCTGGACCTCGCCCAACGGCGCCCGGCCGTTCGTCATCGTCGGCAGGCCGTTCGACGGAGCGGCGACGCCCGGCAACGGCGCCATGACCGCGCTGCTGGCGCCAAGCCGCGCGGCGGTCGATGAGGCCTATGCCCTCGCCCTGCAGAATGGCGGCGCCGACCAGGGCCCGCCAGGCCTGCGGCCGCAATACCACCCCGACTATTACGGCGCTTATGTCCGCGATCCGGAGGGCGCGAAGCTCTGCTTCGTCACGCACGCGCCGGAATGAAACTCAGAGCTTCATCTCGGTGTCGGCGCAGCCGAAGACGGGGATGACGAACGCAGCGCGCGTCTACCGATACCGGATCAGCGCTTCCTGCGCGGCCGAGGCCACCAGCTTGCCGTCCTGGTTGAAGATCGAGCCGCGGTTGAAGCCGCGCCCGCCCGAGGCCGAGGGGCTGTCCTGCACATAGAGGTGCCACTGGGTGAAGTCGCTCGGGTGATGGAACCAAAGGGCATGATCGAGGCTGGCGACCTGCAGCCGCCCCTCGCTCCACGGGATGCCGTGCGGACGCAGCGAGGTGTCCAGCAGCGTCATGTCCGTCGCATAGGCCAGGGCGCACTGGTGGATCATCGGATCGGCGCCCAGCGGATCGCGGGCCCGGAACCAGATCGCATGCTCGGGGTCCATGACCGGCGCGGTGCCGTAGGGCGGCGGATCGATCGGCCGCACCTCGACCGGCCAGGTCCGACGCGTTTCGGTCTCGCCGCCGGCCTTGCGCAGTTCGTCCTCGTCGAGCAGGCCGTCCGGCCCCGGCGGCGAGGGCATCGGGATCTGGTGCTCAAGGCCCGTCTCCGGGACCTGGAACGAAGCCGACAGGTTGAAGATCTGCTGGCCGTGCTGCAGGGCCGTGACCCGCCGCATGGTGAAGGTGCCGCCGTCGCGCACTCGCTCGACCTTCAGCAGGATCGGGATCTTGGGATCCCCGCCGCGGATGAAATAGGCGTGCATCGAGTGGCACACCCGGCCGTCGACGGTGCGATAGGCCGCCGCCAGCGCCTGGGCCACCACCTGGCCGCCATAGATGCGGCGAGTCTCGCCAGGCGGCGTGTGCCCCCGGAACATGTCCAGGTCGATCGCCTCGATGTCGAGGATGCGGACCAGCTCACTCATATCCGTCACTCAGGTCAGAACGCCGCGGGCGGCATGTCCTTCAGGGTCGGCGCCACGCGATCCTTGTCGGACAGGATGACCTCCCCCTGCCACGGCCACGCGATGCCCACGTCGGGGTCGTTCCAAAGCAGCGAGCCCTCGGTCTGCGGCGCGTAGTCGCCGTCGACCTTGTAGGCCAGCTCACAGCCGTCGGTCAGGGTCTGGTAGCCGTGCGCGAAGCCGCGCGGCACCAGCAGTTGCTCGCCGCCCTCGGCGGTCAGCCTGGCGCCCACCCACTGGCCGAAGGTCGGCGAGCCGGGGCGGATGTCGACGGCCACGTCGAAGATTTCGCCGCGCAGCACCCGCACCAGCTTGGCCTGGGGATGCGGCGCATTCTGGAAGTGCAGGCCGCGCACCGTGCCGGCCTTGGCGTTGAAGGCCTGGTTGTCCTGCACGAAGTCGTGGTCGGCGCCGGCGGCCGCCAGCGAACGGCGGCTCCAGGTCTCGGCGAACCAGCCGCGCGCATCGCCATGGCGCTTGGGCGTGATAAGCAGGACCTCAGGAATGGATAGCGGCGTGATCGACGTCATGACTGCCTGCAAGTTTGGAACCGCCCCCGCATGAACGACCCAGCGCAGGAACACAAGTCGCCAGCGCCGCAAAGCCCCGTCGAGATTCCAGCCGAAGCTCCCGTCCAGATCACCGTCTGCGTCATCGCCTACAACTCCGGCCCAACCCTGCGCGCCTGCCTGCAGCACCTGGCCGACCAGACCTATCGCGACTTCGAGACCCTGGTGATCGACAACGCCTCGCCGGACCCCGGCGACGGCGCGATCGCCCGCGAGTTCCCGTTCGTGCGGCTGATCGAGAATACTGAGAACCTCGGCTTCGCGGGCGCCGGCAACCAGGCCGCGCGGCTGGGCCGCGGCCGCTGGTTCGTGCTGCTCAACCCCGACGCCTACGCCGAGCCCGACTGGCTGGAGAAGCTGGTCGAAGCCGCCGGGCGGCATCCGCACGTGCGCTCGTTCACCTCGCGCCAAGTCATGGCCGAGGACCCGACCCATCTCGACGGCCTGGGCGACGTGATGTCCGGCTACGGCATCCCCTATCGCGGCGGCTACCTGGCCCCGGACCCCGGAAACACCCCGGAGGGCGAAGTGTTCTCGCCGTGCGGCGCGGCGATGATGATCGACCGGGCGCTGTTCCTCGACCTCGGCGGCTTCGACGAGTTCTTCTTCTGCTATTCCGAGGACGTCGATCTCGGCTACCGGCTGCAGCTGGCCGGCGAGCCGACTGTGCTGGTCCCGACCGCCACCATCCATCACGTCGGCTCGGCGTCCAGCGGCGGGCGCAAATCCGAGTTCGCAGTGTTCCACGGCACCCGCAACCGCTTCTACGTCGTCTACAAAGACACGCCCTGGCCGCTGCTGCCGGTCGTGGTGCCGCTGCACCTGGCCGCTGTCGCCTACATCTCCAGCCGGCGCGACAACCACCCGCACGCCCATATCGTCTGGCGGGCGTTCAAGGAATCCATCAAGGGCCTGCCGACGATCCTGAAGAGCCGGCGTCAGGTTCAGAAGCGGCGGCGGGTCTCGTCGGTGGAGATCGCGCGGGCGATGACCTGGGACCCCTACGACCTGTTCGAGCGCCGGGCGGTCATTCGCCCGCTGCGGCCCAGTCGATCAACCGCGCCATGAACGCTCCGCCACGCTCCATCTGGACGCGGTCGACATACTCGTCGGCCTGGTGCGCCTGGTCGATGGAGCCGGGGCCGCAGATGACGGTCGAGAACCCCGCCTCCTGGAACTGCCCGGCCTCGGCTGCATAGGGCACCACCCGCGCCGGGCCGTTGTCGCCGGCCAACCGCCGGGCGAACAGCTCGGCGACGCCGTCCTCCTCGGGCGACAGCGGCGGCGTGCCCGAGCGCTGGACGATCTTCACCCCGGCCTGCGGGAACAGCGCCTTCAGCCGCGCGTCCAGCGCCGCCACCTCGGCCCGGAACGGCGCCAGCAGCGCCAGCGGGTCCTGCCCCGGCGGACAGCGCAGGTCGAACTGGAACGAACACTCCCGCGCCAGGATGTTGCCCGCCGTGCCGCCGTTCAGCAGCCCGACGGTGAGGGTCGCGTGCTTGGGCAGGAACGGCGAGGCTGGATCGGCGTCGGCCTCCAGCCGCGCCGCCAGGGCCTTCAGCGAGGCCAGCAGCGGGATCGCCTCCATGATCGCCGAGACGCCCAGCTGGGTCTGGCTGGAATGCGCCTCCTTGCCGGTCACCGTGACGGTGAAGGTCGAGATGCCCTTATGGCCGCGCACCGCCTCCATCATCGTCGGTTCGCCCACCACCACCAGCGCCGGGCGCGGCAACTCGCGGGCGATCACGGCGATCATGTCCGGCGCTCCCAGGCAGCCGATCTCCTCGTCGTAGGAGAACGCCAAGTGCACCGGCTTCTTCGGGTCCGCCGCGGCCACGCCGGGAACCGCCGCCAGCGCCAACGCCAGGAACCCCTTCATGTCGCAGGTCCCGCGCCCGTAGATCCGGCCGTCGTCCTTGGGCGTCAGCACGAACGGGTCGCTGGTCCAGGCCTGGCCGTCGACCGGCACCACGTCGGTATGCCCAGACAGCACAACCCCGCCCTCGACGGCCGGGCCGACGCTGGCGATGAGGTTCGACTTGCTGCCGTCGTGGTTCGGGACCCGCCGGTGCGGGACGCCGTGGCCGTCCAGATAGGCCTCGACCCATTCGATGAGCGCGAGGTTCGACAGGCGCGAGGTGGTGTCGAAGGCCACGAGCGTCTCGAGGATGTCGAGCGCGCGGGCGGTCAGGGCTTCGGAGGTCGGCATGCCTGCAGCGTAAGCGCCTCGCCCAGCCGCTCCAAGCCGCGATACCTCCAGCCTTGACGTATTGATCATGATCGCGGCCTAGACAGGCGCCATGATCCTGACCCTCTCCTGCCCCGACCAGCCGGGCATCGTCGCGCGCGTTTCGGCCTTCCTGTTCGAGCGCGGCGCCAACATTCTCGACGCCCAGCAGTACGACGACCAGGAGACCGGCAAGTTCTTCATGCGCGTCGTCTTCGACGCCAAGGGCGCCGACGTCGAGGCGATGCGCGGCGAGTTCGACGACCTCGCCAAGGGCTTCTCGATGCGCTGGTCGCTGCGCGACCCCAAGATCAAGCGCAAGGTCATGATCCTCGCCAGCCAGCAGGACCACTGTCTGGCCGACCTGCTCTATCGCTGGCGGCGCGGCGAGCTGCCGATGGAGATCGCCGCCGTGGTCTCCAACCACCCGATCGAGACCTACGCCAACCTCGACCTGTCGGACGTGCCGTTCCACCACCTGCCGGTGAAGCGCTCCACCAAGCTCGAGCAGGAAGCGGCGATCTGGAAGCTGATCCAGGAGACCGAGACCGAGCTCGTCGTCCTCGCCCGCTACATGCAGGTGCTGTCCGACGGCCTGGCCGCCAAGCTCGAAGAGCGCTGCATCAACATCCACCACTCGTTCCTGCCCGGCTTCAAGGGCGCGCGCCCCTACCATCAGGCCCACGAGCGCGGCGTGAAGGTGATCGGGGCCACCGCCCACTACGTCACCGCCGACCTCGACGAAGGCCCGATCATCGAGCAGGACGTCGAGCGCATCAGCCATCGCGACACGCCCGCCGCCCTGATCCGAAAGGGCCGCGACATCGAACGCCGCGTCCTGGCCCGCGCCGTCCGCTGGCGGCTGGAAGACCGCGTGCTGCTCAACGGCGCCAAGACCGTGGTGTTCACGGACTAAGCCCGCTCCCAAGCGTCATCCCGGTTTGCGCAGCAAGACCGGGACCCATTCGCGCCGGCTTCGGAAATCTTGGCCGGGCCTACGCCCCATCCTGTAGGATCCGGTCTTCATAGGTCCCGGTCTCTCGCCTGCGGCCGAAACCGGGATGACACCCGCGCCCCATGCCCCTCAGCGTCTTCGGCATCGTCATCTTCGCGGCCCTGCTTCACGCGAGCTGGAACGCCATAGTCAAGCTGGCGCCGGACAAGCTGCTGACGACCATCCTCGTCGCCACCTCGGCGGCGGTGATCTCGGCGCTCGCCCTGCCGTTCCTGGCGCAGCCGGCGCGCGAGAGCTGGCCGTTCCTCGCGGCCTCGACCGTGCTGCAGGTCGGCTACTACCTGCTGGTCGCCCGCGCCTATCGCGGCGCCGACATGAGCCAGGCCTATCCGCTGATGCGCGGGACCGCGCCGCTGATCGTCGCCCTGGTCAGCCGCTTCTGGCTGGGCGAGCAGCTGTCCCTGGCCGCGACCGGCGGCGTCGCTCTGATCTGCGGCGGCGTCCTCAGCCTGGCGCTCGGCGCCCGCGGAACCAGCGGCAAGGGCGTCCGCGCGGCCCTGCTCAACGCCGTGGTGATCGCCAGCTACACCCTCGTCGACGGGGCCGGGGTGCGCGCCTCCGGGGCGCCTGCCGCCTACACCCTCTGGCTCAACCTGCTCTCGGGCGCGCCGCTGCTGGTCTGGGTGCTGGCCGCGCGCTGGCGGAGCTTCATCCCCTACGCCCGCGCCCACCTGCCGCTCGGGGTTGTCGGCGGCCTCGGCACCCTGACCTCCTACGGCCTGGCGCTCTGGGCCATGACCTACGCGCCGGTGGCGGTGATCGCCGCCCTTCGCGAGACATCGATCCTGTTCGCCACCGCCATCGCCGTCTTCGTGCTGCGCGAGCGGCTGACCATCGGCCGCATCCTCGCGGCCCTGCTGATCGCCGCGGGCGCCGGGGTCCTGCGCCTCGCCTGACGAGGTTTTGACTGTCGCGGCGTCAAGCGCCGACCCTCTCCCCAAATCCCGGAGGAGGACCCCATGGCTGACGCCCCGATCCTGCTGACCGACGATCCGGCGCCGCACGTGCGCCGCATCACCCTCAACCGCCCCGCCAAGCGCAACGCCCTCTCCAACGCCCTGCGAGCCGAGATCTTCGCAGCGCTCGAGGCCGGCGACGCCGACCCCGACGTACGGGTGATGATCATCCGCGGGGCCGGGACCTGCTTCTCGTCGGGCTACGACCTGGCCGGGGTCGGCGAGCTGCCCTGGCACACGGCGGGAAATCAGGGCCAGTGGGCGCGCCACGTGGTCGACGGCTGCTTCCGGGTCTGGGACCTGGCCAAGCCGGTGATCGCCCAGGTGCACGGCTGGTGCCTGGCCGGCGGCTCCGAGCTCGCCGTCGCCTGCGACCTGGTCTACGTCGCCGACGACGCGCAGATCGGCTACCCCGCAGTGCGCACCATGAGCCCGCCCGACAACCACTATCACGTCTGGCTGATGGGCATGCGGGCGGCCATGGAGCAGATGCTGACCGGCGATTCCATCGACGGGAACGAGGCCGTCCGCCTCGGCTTCGCCAACCGCGCCTTTCCGCTCGACGAGCTCGAACCGGCGGTGCTGGCCATGGCGCAGCGCATCGCCAAGGTCGATCCGGAACTGGCCCAGCTCAACAAGCGCCTGGTCCATCGCCAGATGGAGGTGATGGGCATGCGCCAGGGCATCCGCGCCGGCACCGACCTGCACGCGCTAGGTTGGAGCACCACGGCCTCGCGCGAGTACATGGCCAAGCTGCGCGAGGGGGTCACCGCCGCCCTGACCGAGCGCGACGGCAAGTTCGACGATTACCGCACCGCTCCCAAGGCATAGCATTTACAATGTAAGCGAAAGGCTCCACAGTCACGGCGCAATCGAACGGAGCGCGCCGTGACCGACCTTCTCCTCGCCGTCGCCCACCACCTGCTGGTGTTCAGCCTCGCCGCCATCCTGGCGATCGAACTCGCCACCGTCCGTCCCGGCCTGAGCGGCGCCGGCCTGCGGCGGCTGGGGATCGTCGACATGCACTACGGACTGATCGCGACCCTGATCCTCATCATCGGGTTCGCGCGGGTCTACATGGGCGTCAAAGGCCCGGAGGCCTATCTGGGCAACTGGGCGTTCTGGGCCAAGATTGGAGCGTTCGTCGTCGTCGGTCTGCTCTCGGCCCCGCCCACCATCCGCATCCTGCAATGGCGCAAGCGCGCCCGGGCCGAGCCCGACTTCGCCCTAGGCCACGCCGAGGTGAAGGCCGTCCGCCCCTACCTGGTCGCCGAGTTCGCCGTCTTCGCGTTGATCCCTGTGTTCGCCGCGATGATGGCGCGTGGGATCGGGTTCTAAGAGGCCTCAGCCGTGCTTGACGACCAGCCCCTGGCCGGTCGGCATTTCCAGCACGTACTGCCCGCGCTGCCTGAACCAGGCCAGCTCGGCCGAGAACTGCTTGTGGTAGGCGAGCCACCCGTAGTCGTCGAGCACGACGATCCCGCCGGGAACCACCCGGTCCCAGAGCAATTCGAGCGTGCCGATCTCGGCGTCGACATTGTTCATGTCGATGTGCATCAGCGCGATCTTCTCGGGCGAGGCGATCGCCAGGCTGTCGGGCACGCGGCCCTGGGTGATGATCACGTTCGGCTCGGGAAACCGCGCACGCACCTCGTCGTACAGAGTCTTGGAGTGCGCCGGCATCGAGTGATGCGGCATGGTCTCGTCGTGGTCGAACAGGTCATAGAGGAAGTAGCGCCGGTTCGAGATGTCGACGAGGTCGGCGACGATCCGCGCGGTGTTGCCGCGATAGCAGGCGCATTCGACGAAATCGCCGTCCAGCGGCGCGACTTGTCGCGCGGCCCAGACAAGGGTGTTGTAGCGCCAGACTCCAGCGCGCTCCGCCCCCGGCCGGGTGTGATCATTGACCGCCTTCGCGAACGCCGGCTCGCGGATGAATCCCAGGGTCTTGTCCCAGGTCATCATGTTGTCGGCGGCGAAGATGCCGGTCTTGACCCTGATCTGGTCGATCAGGGCCTGCCGCGCCTCGAGCGCGCGGGCCGTGTCCTCCGCCCCATAAATGGTGTCGTTCACATAGGAGGGGCCGGGCAGCTTCATCGGATCACACGTTCTGAGTTGGGCTCACCATGGCTCCACTAGCACGCGAGCGCCGATCCCGTCGCGCCTAGCCCACCCGGCTCGACATTCCGCCATCGACGAACAGCACCGTTCCGGTGATGAAACGCGCCTCGTCGCTGGCCAGGAACAGCGCCGCGTAGGCGGTGTCCCAGGCGGTGCCCATCTGGCCGCGCAGGGGCACGCGCGCGTTGCGGGCCTCGCGTACGGCCTGCTGCTCTTGCCCGCTGGCCGAGGCGATTCCGGCCACCGCCATCGGCGTGTCCAACAGCCCCATGGCGATGGCGTTGCAACGCACGCCCTTGCCGGCGTTGGCCTGGGCCGTGCTGGTGGTCAGCCTGTTCACCGCCGCCTTGGAGATCTCGTAAGCGGCCTGGTTTCCGCCGGCGACCGAGGCCAGGGACGAGATGTTGACGATCGCCCCTGACTCCTGCTCGCGCAGGGTGGGCAGCACCGCCTTGGTCACCTGCCAGGCTCCCTTCAGGTTCACCGCCAGAATGCGGTCGAAGGCGTCTTCGGTCATTCTGTGGACCGGCCCGTCGCCGCCGCCGCCGATGCCGACGTTGTTGACCGCGATGTCGATGGCCCCGAACCGCGCCTTGGCCGCCTCCACCGCCGCAGCACACTCATCGGCCTTGATGATGTTTGCCGCGAAGGCCGCAGCACGGCCGCCCTCGGCCTCGATCAGCGCCGCCGTCTCCTCGGCGCGGTCGATCAATCTGTCGACGCACAGCACGTCGGCGCCTTCGCGCGCGAACAGCAGCGCGATCGCCCGGCCGTTGCCGATCGTCTCGCCCGGCGTCTGGCCGGCCCCGAAGACGATGGCGCTCTTACCCGCCAGCCGCATGCCCTAAAAACCCTTCAGGTCGGGATCGAGGGTCTGGCCGGCGTCCAGTTGAACGCCGAACGAGTTCAGGATCATCGAAACCTGGGTGTACTGCCCGGCGGTGAACACCACGTCCATGCACTGTTTGTCGGAGAAGTGCGCCTTCAGCGCGCTCCAGGTGGCGTCGGTGATGAACTGGTCGTGGTGCAGCTCGTCGCTGGCCCGCAGCAGCGCCTGGTCCGCCGCGCTCCAGCCGCCGGCGTCGGCGCCGCCCTTGATGCGCGCGACCTCGTCGTCGGTCAGCCCGGCCCGCTGGCCGATCGGCACGTGCTGGGTCCACTCGTAGCCGGACTTGCAGAGATAGCCGATGCGCAGGATCACGATCTCCCGCTCGCGCGCCGGCAGGTCGTTCTTCTTGGACAGTACATAGTTGCCCCAGGCCAGGAAGCCCTTGGCCGCCTTCGGCGCCCCGACCATGGTGCGGAAGATGTTCAGAACCCGGTCGCCCATCGGCGCCAGGATTTCCTTCTGCTCATCGTTGAGGTCGGCGTCCTGGACCGGCGCGATCCGGGGCTTGGTGAGGCGCATGAGCGTTTCCCTATCTCTGGTTCGCCGCCCAGCAAACAGGCGATGGGCGCCCGGCGCAAGTCTTCGAGCCCTCGGTATGCCGATCAGGTTTCCAGGTCGGTCTTCAGCCGCTCGAGCATCGTCACCGCGCGCTCGGCGTAGGGTCCGATCCAGCGGTCGTGGATCTGCTTGATCGGCATCGAGTTGAGGTGGTTCCAGCGCTCACGCCCCTCGCGCCGCGCGATCACCAGGTCCGCGCCCTCCAGCACCTTCAGATGCTGCATCACCGTGCAGCGGTCGAGCTCAGGAAAGCGCTGGCAGAGGTCGCCAGTGGTCAGCGGCTGGTCCCTGATTTCGTCCAGCATCCGCCGCCGGGTCGGCGAAGCCAAGGCCTTGAAAATCAGGTCGGTTTCGTCATCGCTTGACATGTTATAAATTTATAACACAAATGACCGCAGAACAAGGAGCAAGATCATGGATCTGACCTTTCGAGTGACCGCCCGCATCGCCAAGTCTGTGGCCGAGGTGTTCGAGGCCGTCGCCAATCCCGACCAGCTTTCGCAGTACTTCACCACGGGCGGCGCCAAGGGCCGGCTGGAGACCGGCGCCACCGTCTACTGGGACTTCGCCGACTTTCCCGGCGCGTTTCCGGTCTGGGTGATCGAGGTGGTCCCTAACCAGAAGATCGTCTTCGAATGGGAGGCCAATGACGGCCCGCCAGAGAACGCCGACAACCTCGTCACCCACGTCGGCTACAAGACCCAGGTGACCATGACCTTCGAAGGCCTGGACGACGGCCGCACCCTGGTCGCCATCGAGGAGCACGGCTGGAAGCAGACCGAAGTCGGCCTCAAGGCGTCCTACGGCAACTGCCAGGGCTGGACCCAGATGCAGTGCGCGCTGAAGGCCTGGCTCGAGCACGGCATCAACCTGCGAGAGGGCATGTTCAAGTAGTCGCAAAACCGCTGGCGTCGGCGCGTGCGCCGGAGGAGATTGCCCGTCCAAATCACATAAGGGCGGAACATGGCGATCTCTCTCTACGACGTCAGCGTGGCTTCATTTCTCCAGACGGTGGGCGGCGTCGCCGGCTTCCTGGAACGCGGTCTGGCCCACTGCCAGGACAACGGCATCGACCCGCAGGAGATCGTGACCTCGAAGATGTGCGAGGACATGTTCGACTTCCGCTTCCAGGTGATCTCGGTCGCCCACCACTCGCTCGGCGCCATCGAAGGCGTGAAGGCCGGCGTCTTCTCGCCGGGCGGCGACCAGGCCGCCCAGGACCTGCCGTCCCTGATCGCGCTGATCAAGGACACGCACGCCAAGCTCGCGGCGATCAAGCCAGACGAGATCAACGCCTACGAGGGCAAGGACGTTTACTTCGAGTTCCGCGGTACGAAGATCCCGTTCACCGCCGAGAACTTCCTGATGTCGTTCTCGCTGCCGAACCTGCACTTCCACGCCACCACCGCCTACGACCTGCTGCGCTCACGCGGCGTGCCGATCGGCAAGCGCGACTACATGGGCGCGCTTCGGATGAAGATGGGCTGAGGCAAGCCATCAGTTCCGCCCCCGCTCGGGGAGGTGGACGCAGCGTAGCTGCGAGACGGAGGGGGCCTGCTGGTTCAGCGCTCCCCCTCAGTCAGCCATCCGGCTGACAGTTCCCCCAGCCGGGGGAGCAACTAGCGTCAGCCCTGGCCGATCCGGCCCGGCGCCGGCAGCACGTCGATCAGCTCGATGCGGAAGATCAGCACGCTGTTGGGCGGGATCTCGCCGTTGCCCGCGCCCTCCTCGCCATAGCCCTGGGACGGCGGGACATAGAGCGTCCACTCGTCGCCCGGCCGCATCAGCTGCAGGGCTTCCTTCCAGGCCGGGATCAGCGCCGGAAGCGGCATCGCCGCCGGGGCGCCGCGCTCGTAGGACGAGTCGAAGATCTTCCCGGAGACGAGCTTGCCCTCGTAATGGACCTTCACCTCGTCGTTGGGCCCAGGCTTCATGCCCGTGGTCGGGCCCGAGCGGACGATCTTGTACTGCACGCCCGAGGGCAGGGTCTGGACGCCTTCGGCCTTGCCGTTGGTCTCCATGAACGCCTTGGCCTCCGCTGCGGACTTGGCCAGCTCGGCAGGGTCGGCGCCGCCGCGGGCGCAGGCGGCAAGCAGCAGAACGGCGAGAACGGGAAGAAGGCGCTTCATGTCGATGTTCCTAGACGGCGCGCGGCGGATAGCCGTGCTCGCGCAGGGCGTCCATGATTTCCTGAGTATGCTGGGCGTCGCGCGTCTCGATCATGATGTCGAACTCCGCGCCCTTGGCCGGCACGTCCAGGGCCAAGCGGTTGTGGGCGACCTCGATAATGTTCGCGCCCATCTGGCCGATCACCGCCGACACGGTGGCCAGCAGGCCGGGACGGTCGTCGCCGATAATCCGTAGGCTGACAAGCCGCTGGTCGCGCACCAGCTCACGGGTCAGCACCGAGGCCAGCAGTCGGGTGTCGATGTTGCCGCCGGTGACGATCAGCCCGACCTTCTTGCCCTTGAACTTGCCGGGATAGGCCAGCAGCGCCGCGAGCGACGCCGCGCCCGCGCCCTCGACTACGGTCTTCTCGACATTGCAGTAGAGCGCCACCGCACGCTCGAAGTGCGGCTCTTCGATCAGAAGCACCTCGTCGATCAGCGGCCGGGCGATGGCGTAGGACAGCTCGCCGACCTGCTTGACCGCGATGCCCTCGGCGATGGTCGCTCCGCCGCTGGTCCCGTTGACGCCGCGCATCTTGGCGGTGAACGACGGGTACATAGCCGGCTCGACGCCGATCACCTGCAAGTTCGGATTCAGCGACTTGGCCACGGTGGCGCAGCCGGCGATCAGCCCGCCGCCGCCGATCGGGATCGGCAGCACGTCGAGGTCCGGCACGTCCTCGAACATCTCGAGCGCCACCGTCCCCTGGCCGGCCATAACCTGCAGGTCGTTGAACGGGTGGATGAAGGCCAGGTCCCGCTCGTTGCACAGCTTCATCGCGACGGCCGAGGCCTCGTCGTAGTTGTCGCCTTCCAGCACCACGTTGGCGCCGTGGCCGCGGGTCTGCTGCACCTTCACGAACGGCGTCGAGCGCGGCATCACTATGGTCACCGGAATGCCCAGCCGCGCGGCGTGATAGGCCAGGCCCTGGCTGTGGTTGCCGGCGGAGGCGGCGATCACCCCGCGCCCCCGCTCGTTGTCCGACAGCTGCAGCAGGGTGTTGAGCGCCCCGCGCTCCTTGTAGGCGGCCGTGAACTGCAGGTTCTCGAACTTCACCCACACCTCGGCGCCGGTAATCTCCGACAGCGTCCGCGAATGGCGGCAGGGCGTGCGCTCGATGTGCCCCTTCAGCCGGTCTGCGGCGGCGCGGATGTCGTCGATGGAAAGCGTCATGTCAGAGCCGTTGTGGGAGATGGGCCACGTCTAGCGGCGCAGGCTCCCCACGGCAATGGAGCCGGGGCGAATGAGCGGTTCCGTGGGTCGATATGCCCGCGCCCGCCCATCCGAGACCGGCGCGCGGGTCTATTTCACCGCGATGGTCAGCTTGAAGGTTGCGGCCTCGTCGCGGCGGGCGGTGGCCCGCGGCTGGAACGGCTTGACCAGGTAGACCCCGGCCTTGGCGGCGTTGACCCTGGCCTTGGGCCCGTCGACCTCGCCGCGGTGCACGGCCGCGCCGCTGGTGTCAGCCGAGTCGACCACATTGACGTAGAGGTTGGTGTTCGACGGCTCGAAGGTGACGATCAAGGTCTGCGCGGCGGCGACCGGCACGGCGTAGACCGGCGCCTTGTAGCCTTTCACCTCGCCGCTGACGCTGGCCGCGCCGGCCGGGTCCAGGGTCACGACTTCCAGCGTCTCGTCTGGGCTCAGCAGCGCCTTCAGCGCCGCCTGGTCCACCACCGGCGCGACGGCGACCGGCGCGGGCGGGGGAGCGGGCGCAGCCGCGGGAGCTTCGGCCGGGGCCTCGGCTGGCTTGGTCGCCTGCTGCCCGCAGCCGACCAGGGCCAGCGCCGCTGCGGCGGCCAGGGTCAGGCTCAGTCGATTGGAGGTCATCGCATGCTCCTTATGATCGGCGGAGCATTGGTCACGGACCTGGCGGTGTAAAGCGGGGCTCAGCGCAACCCGCGCCACACGTCCATCCGGCGCATCGCCTTGCCCGGCAGCGCCGAGGCCCGGCCAAGCGGCAGCGCTTCGGCCGCGCGCCGCACGCCATAGGCCGCCCGCCGCGCCAACGCCGCCGGCGACGGCACGCCGACGAAGCCGTCGACCACCCACAGGCCGTCATTCGCCAGCTCGCGCTTGAACCGGTAGTCGCCGGCCCCGAGATCGAGCCGGTTGTAGGGCGTGTCGTCCATCCAGCGCAGGATGTCCTGGAACAGCAGGATGCCCGGCGAATAGCGCTCGAACTCCGGGTCGTGGGCGATCAGCCAACCGTGGATCGTATGGCGCCCGTGCAGGTGCAGATGAACCGCCGCCAGCCGGTCGCCGAAGTGCAGAGTGAACAGCGCCGCCCCGAAGTCCGGGTCACGGCTCTCGAACAGGTCGCGCAGCAGCGCCAGCGTCCATTCGGTCTGGAAGATGTCGGTCTGGCCGGTGGCGCGGTACTGCGCGCTCTTCCAGGCCAGCAGCCGGTCGAAGTCGGTGCGCGAGCGCGAGAAGGCCTGGAACGTGGCCTCGCCGACCTCGCGAACGACCTTGCGGCGCTTCTTGTCGCTGTCCTTCAGGACCGACTTGCCGGCGGCCTTGCGTTCGGCCTCATAGGCCCCGTAGCCGCCCCTGACGTCGACCACGTGCGACAGCGCCCGGCCGCGGCCGTGGCCGGCGAAGCTCGCCTGGTCTTCCAGCATGTGAGTGAAGTCGAGCCGTTGAACGCCCAGCGCCTGGACGAGGGCCTTGGGATCGACCTGCACGCCGGGCTCGGCGACCAGGCCTTGGTAGTCGCACATCGGCGCCCCGACCGGCATGGCGATGACCGAGCCTACCCGCGCAGGGAAATAGCCGACCTCGCGGCCGTCCTGCTTAAGCACCGCGACCTCAATAGACCGCCGTCCGCCGCGCTGGGCGTGATCGACGGCGCGGGTCCATTGCGGCGACAGGAAGGGCGAATCCAGCACGCCGTTCTGCAACGCGGCCCAGCGGTCGAGGCTGGCCGGCGACAGGTCCTGCGGGCTGACGACGTCGATGTCCACGGGCGCGATCCTGGCGGCGCGAGCGGCGCCGAAATCGCGGGCACCCTAGTCGACAAGTCTTTCTCGGAGGTTGCTGCAACCTCAGCTAGAGCAGGTCGGCGCGCCCCTTGGCCTTGAGCGCATCGACCCCGGCCCGCACGGCGGCCGGCGCGTCGCGGCGCGCGACCAGCACCACGCCGTTCTCGACCACCACCACCAGATCCTCGACCCCGGCCAGGACCACCACCGGCCCGTCGCTGCGGGCCAGGCAGTCGCGGGTCTCCACCGCGACGATCTCGCCCTCCAGTGCGTCGCCCGACGGCGATTTCGGCGACAGCTCCCAGAGCGCGCCCCAGTTGCCGACATCGGCCCAGCCAATGTCGGCCTCGACGACGCTCGCCCGGTCGGTCTTCTCCATCACCGCCACGTCGATGGCGATGCTCGGCGCCTCCAGGAAAGCGGGCGAGAGCGCCACCAAGTCGCCGGTCCGCGCCGCGCCCTCGACCGCCGCCTGCGCCGCCGCCGTCACCGCCGGCGCCAGCCGCCGCGCCTCGTCCAGGAACGCCCCGGCCTTGAACAGGAACATCCCGCCGTTCCAGGTGAAGTTCGGATCGGCCACGAACGTCTGCGCGGTCGCCAGGTCCGGCTTTTCGACGAACCGCGCCACCTTGCGGACCGCACCCGCGCCCTTGGCCTGGATGTAGCCGTAGAGCGTCGAGGGCCCGGTCGGCTTGAGGCCCAGCAGCACGATCTCGCCGCTCTCCGCCGCCGCCCGGCCGGCCGCGATCGCGCCGTGCAGCGCCGCCACGTCGGCCACCAGGTTGTCGGCGTGCATCAGCACCATCAGCGCCTCGGGGTCGATCCCCGCGCCGAACGCCGCCGCCGCCACCGAGGCCGGGGCGGTGTTGCGCGGGCCCGGCTCGGTGATCAGCGCCGCCGGCGTGATCCCGACCTCCGCCAGTTGCTCGCGCGCCAGGTCGGCGTGCGCCGCCGCGCAGACCACCACCGGGGCGGCGAATCCCTCGCCGGTCAGCCGCAGCGCGGTGTCCTGGATCAGGCTGTGCTCGCCGCCCAGCCGGTGGAACTGCTTGGGCCGCCCGGTCCGCGACAGCGGCCACAGGCGCGTGCCGGCGCCGCCCGACATCAGGACGGGAATGATCTTGGTCGTCATGCCGGGTCGTACTCGCTGACCAGGTGGCCGGGCGCCACTTCCTTCAGCTGCGGAACATAGACCGGCCCGTCAGCCGTCAGCCTCGAGGGCAGGAAGCGCAGCGCGCTCTTCGGGTCCATCGGCGAGGGCGGCTCGCCGATCAGCTTGATCCGCGCCCGGCTGCGCTCGGCGGCGGGATCGGGGATCGGTGCGGCCGACAGCAGCGCGCGGGTATAGGGATGCTGCGGGTCGGCGTAGAGCTGCTCGCGGCTCGCCTCCTCCATCACCCGGCCGAGGTACAGCACCATCACCCGGTGGCTGATCTCGCGCACCACCGCCAGGTCGTGGCTGATGAAGATCATCGCCATGCCCATCTGCTTCTGCAGGTCGATCAGCAGGTCGATGATCTGGGCGCGGATCGATACGTCGAGCGCCGACACCGCCTCGTCGCAGATCACCAGCCTCGGCTCCAGGATCATCGCCCGGGCGATGCCGACCCGCTGGTTCTGGCCGCCCGACAGCTCGTGCGGATAGCGGTTGATCAGCGCGGTCGAAAGTCCCGCCCGTTCCATCATCGCGCGCACCTGCGCCTCGCGCGCCGCGCCCTTCAGGTCGGGGCGGAACACGGTCAACGGCTCGGCTATGGAGTCGCCGATGGTCATCCGCGGGTCGAGGCTGGCCAGCGGGTCCTGGAACACGATCTGCAGGTCGCGGCGCGCGGCGCGCATCGTCTCGCGGTCGGCGTGGGTGATGTCGCGCCCCAGCACGCTGACCGCGCCCCCGGTGGCCGGGATCAGGTTCAGCACCGCCCGCGACAGGGTGGACTTGCCGCAGCCGCTCTCGCCGACCACGCCGAGGGTCTCGCCCCGGCGCACCTTGAACGAAACGCCGTCGACCGCGCGCAGCGACGCCTTGGTCCCGAACATGCCCTGGTGCACCGGGAAATGGACCTCGACGTCCTTGGCCTCGACCACCACCGGGGCGTCGGCCGCCACCGGATCCAGGGTCGGCCGGCCGCCGCGGCCTTCACGGTCCAGCCGGGGGATCGCCGCCAGCAGCGCCTGGGTGTAGGGATCCTTCGGCGCGGCGAACAAGGCCTTCGCCTCGCCCTCCTCGACATAGGCCCCGTCTTTCATCACGCAGACCCGGTCGGCTAGCCGGGCGATGACGCCCATGTCGTGGGTGATCAGCACCATCGCCGTGCCGGTCTCGCGCCCCAGCTCGGCCATAAGGTCGAGGATCTCGGCCTGCACGGTGACGTCCAGCGCCGTGGTCGGCTCGTCGGCGATCAGCAGCTCGGGCGCGCAGGCCATGGCCGCGGCGATCATCACCCGCTGGCGCATGCCGCCCGACAGCTCGTGCGGATATTGATTCATCCGCCGCGCGGCCTCGGGAATGCGCACGTACTTCAGCCACTCCAGCGCCTTGGCCTTGGCGTCCCTGTCGCTCATTCCCAGGTGCAGCCGGAGCGGCTCGGCGATCTGCTCGCCGATCCGCACGTGCGGCGTCAGCGCCGTCAGCGGATCCTGGAAGATCATCGTCATCTTCGAGCCGCGGACCCGGTTCAGCGCCCGCGGTTTCAGGCCCAGCAGCTCCTGGCCCTTGAACTTGATCGAGCCGCTGGCCCGGCCGTTGGCGGCCAGCAGGCCCATGGCGGCCATGAAGGTCTGGCTCTTGCCCGAGCCGCTTTCACCGACCACGCCCAGCACCTCTCCGCGCGCGACGCTCAAGCTGACGCCGCGCACCGCGCTGACGATCCCATCATGGGTTTGGAAGTCGATCTTCAGATCGTCGATGGAAAGGATAGGCTCGGCCAACTCGACCTCGGCAGGAAAACAAGCGCCGACCATAGACTGTTGCGGCGCCATGGCGAAACCACGCGCAGGGCCCCAAGTCTTTGGCTATACGATGGCGAACCGTGAGCGTCCCGATGAGTATCACCCGCCCTGCCCTGTTCCTCGACCGCGACGGAGTCCTGAACGAGGACCCTGGTTACGTGCACCGCTGGGAGGACTTCCACTGGATTCCCGGCGCCCGCGAGGCCGTCGCCGCCTTCAACGCCGCCGGCTGGTGGGTGTTCGTGGTCACGAACCAGTCGGGGGTCGGCCGCGGCTACTACGCCGAGGACGACGTCATCGCCCTGCACGCCAAGATGAGCGAGAGCCTGGGCGAGATCGGCGCGCGCATCGACGCTTATTACTACTGCCCGCAACATCCCGAAGCGCAGGTCGACGTCTACCGGCACCCCGACCCGCCGGACCGTAAGCCTAACCCCGGCATGCTGCTGCGCGCGATCGCCGAATGGCCGGTGGACCTGTCGCGCTCGCTGATGGTCGGCGACAAGGGGTCCGACCTGGAGGCCGCCGCCCGCGCCGGCGTCCGCGCCCTGCATTTCACCGGCGGAAACCTCGCCGAGTTCCTGAAAGCCGAGGTGGCCGTGGGTTAAAGACCCCGCCGCGAGACCCGGCCGAGCCAGAGCATCACCCCGACATTGGCGGCCATCCCGACCAGCACCACCAGCATGCCGGGCCACGGCCCGCCGACAGGCAGCCACTGGAGGGCGAAGCTCCAGGGCATGGCCAGCACGATCGCCAGCACGCCGGCCAGGGGGTCGGGTTCGACCCCGAACCAGCCGCGCGAGCTGATCGGGATCAGCGCCAACGCTCCAAGGCACAGCGCCGCATAGACGCCCGCCAGCACCCGGCTCCATCTCATGGCGCCAGCTTAGGCCCCGCCGCGGCGGGGGCGCTAGCCGAGGATTTCCCCGAGCGCCGTCAGCAGCCGCTGCGTCTGTGCATCCGTCCCGACCGTGATGCGCAGATAGTCGGTCGTGCGCGCCGCCCCGAAGTGGCGCACGATCACCGCCCGCTCGCGCAGCGCCGCGGCCAGCTCCGCCCCGCCCCGCGCCCCATGCCGGGCGAATACGAAGTTGGCGCTCGACGGCAGGACCGCAAAGCCCAGCGCCTCCAGCCCCGCCGTGAGCCGGCCCCGTTCGGCGATCACCGCCGCGCACGACGCCTGGAAGAACGCCTCGTCCTCGACCGAGGCGATGGCCCCGGCCTGGGCCGGCCGGCCCAGCGGATAGGAGTTGAAGCTGTCCTTGACCCGCGCCAGCCCCTCGATCAGGCCTGCGTCGCCGATCGCGTAGCCGACCCGCAGCCCGGCCAGAGCCCGCGACTTCGACATGGTCTGCACGACCAGCAGGTTCGGATGCTCGGCCACCAGCGGGATCGCGCTCTCGGCGCCGAAGTCGACATAGGCCTCGTCGATCACCACCGGCACGTCGGGATGCTCGTCCAGCAGCTGCTTGATCTGCGCGCGGCTCAAGGCCACCCCGGTCGGGGCGTTGGGATTGGGCAGGATGATCGCCCCGGCCGGGCGCCGATAGTCCTCGACCCGCACCGCCATCGCATCGTCCAGCGGCACGGTCTCGAAAGCGATGCCGAACAGCCCGCAATAGACCGGATAGAAGCTGTAGGTGATGTCCGGGAACAGCAGAGGCGCGTCGCGCTTCAGCAGCGCGGCGAAGGCGTGGGCCAGCACCTCGTCCGAACCGTTGCCGACGAACACCTGCTCAGGGCTGACGCCGTGATAGCGCGCCAGGGTTTCGCGCAGCGCCCGCGCCTCGGGGTCCGGGTAGAGCCGCAGACTGTCCGCCGCCTCGGCCGCGATCGCCGCCATGGCTTTCGGCGACGGCCCGGTCGGGCTCTCGTTGGTGTTCAGCTTGACCAGGTCCGCGATCTTCGGCTGCTCGCCTGGCACATAGGGCTTCAGCTGGTGGGTCAGGTCGCTCCAGAAGCGGCTCATGCTCGGGTCTCGCGTTTAGGCTGGCGTCTTAAGCAACCGCGCCGCCGCGAAGTCCAGGGGGATGCTAGACTTCCCGACCACCTGGCTCCGGTTCGGCGCGCCGCCCTAGGCTCGCGCCCGCCGCCTGCCCGGATTATCTTGCAGACACCGAGGGAAGGAGACGCCTGCCCATGTGCCGTAACATCAAGACGCTGTTCAACTTCGACCCGCCGGCCACGGACGAGGAGATCCGCGACGCCGCGCTGCAGTTCGTACGCAAGCTGTCGGGCTTCAACGCCCCCTCCAAGGCAAACCGCGCGGCCTTCGACGCGGCCGTCGACGAGGTCGCGGGCGTCGCCCGCCGGCTGTTCGAAAACCTCGAAACCACCGCGCGGCCCAAGGACCGCGAGGAAGAGGCCGCCAAGGCCAAGGCCCGTTCGGCCCAGCGTTTCGGCGCCCCGGCATGAGCGCCAGCGGCGGATGCCAGTGCGGCGCGGTGCGCTTCCGCGTCGAGGGCGAACTCGGCGAAGCCTCCATCTGCCATTGCCGCATGTGCCAGAAGGCGACCGGCGGCTTCTTCGGCCCCTATGTCGGCGCGCCCGTCGCGGCGTTGATCTGGACCCGCGGCCAGCCCAGACGCTTCCAGAGTTCGAACAAGGTGATGCGCGGGTTCTGCGGCGACTGCGGCACGCCGCTCACCTACGAGTACGGCGACAAGCTGGTCGCCCTGGCCATCGGCGCGCTCGACCGGCCTGGCGACGTGCGGCCGAGCGAACAGCTCGCATCCCCGGATCAGCTTCCCTACTTCGCCGACCTGGCCAAGCTGCCGGTTCACCCGGCGGACGAACCGCAGGCCGCCGCACACCTCGCCGGCATCGTCTCGTTTCAGCACCCCGACCACGACACCGCCGAATGGCCGCCGAAAACGTGACCTTTTCGTCGCACCGGGACGATTATGCCCCGGCTTCGCGAATCTTGCGCTAAAAGTCACCCACCGCCTATTGCGTAGTCGCAAACATGTCCTTATGTGCACCGCAACAATTGCTGCGTCGCACAAAAAGGAGATGGACATGGCTCAAGCTATTGAACGCGTCATCGACTGGCTCATGGGCCCGTTCGCCCGCGAGCTTGCACGTATGCCGGCATCGTCGTTCCGCTATCTGCTGAACGGCCTCTAGACGACCCGCGGCGCCCCTCCCTCCCCCTGCCGCCCGTCTAGACACGAGAACCCCGCCCCGTCCTCCCCGGGGCGGGGTTTTTCGTTTTCGGGCATGATCGAGGGAGTTTCCTCCCCGCGAAGGGGAGGGAGAACAACGCCCTACTTGCTGGTCGCCGCGCGCTGGGCTTCGCAAAGCTCGCCGATGCCCTTGCGGGCCAGGCTGAACAGCGCCTCGAATTCGTCCTGGGTGAAGCCGCGCTTCTCGCCGGTCGCCTGGATCTCGACGATGTCGCCCTTGCCGGTGAGCACGAAGTTGGCGTCGGCCTCGGCGTTGGAGTCCTCTTCGTACTCCAGGTCCAGCACCGGGGTGTTCGCATAGACGCCGCACGACACCGCCGCGACCTGGTCGACGATCGGGTCCTTGGAGATCACGCCCTCGTCCAGCAGGTATTGCGTCGCCATCCGCAGCGCCACCCAGGCGCCGGTGATCGCCGCGGTGCGGGTGCCGCCATCGGCCTGGATCACGTCGCAGTCGATCGAGATCTGCCGCTCGCCCAGCGCGACCGGATCGACCACCGCGCGCATCGAGCGGCCGATCAGCCGCTGGATCTCCTGGGTGCGGCCCGACTGCTTGCCTTCCGCGGCCTCGCGGCGGCCTCGGGTGTGGGTGGCGCGGGGCAGCATGCCGTACTCAGCCGTCACCCAGCCAACGCCGCGCCCACGCATGAAGCCCGGCACCCGTTCCTCCACGCTGGCGGTGACCAGCACCTTGGTGTGGCCGAAGCTGACCAGGCACGATCCCTCGGCGTAACGGTTCACCCCGGTCTCCAGGGTGACGGTGCGGAGCATGTCGGGCGTGCGGTCGGAGGGGCGCATAGGTGGTCCTGGAAGCTATGGGGTCTGGCGTCTTGCGTTTGGCGGCTTATCCTAGATGAGAGAGGTTCCGTCCATGGCCCTGACCGAGCACCGCCGCCCGTCGTGACCAGCCCGCTGCTTTCCCCCGGGCCGTCGCTCGGCGAACTCGACGAACGCGCCCGCGAGATTTTCCGCCGGGTCGTCGAGGGCTACCTGGAAACCGGCGAGCCGGTCGGCTCGCGCACGCTCTCCAAGGGCGGCGTCCACCTGTCGCCCGCTTCGATCCGCAACACCATGCAGGACCTGACACAGCTGGGTCTGCTGGGCGCGCCGCACGTCAGCGCCGGCCGCGTGCCGACCCACGCCGGCCTGCGGCTGTTCGTCGACGGCCTGCTGGAAGTCGGCGACGTCGCCGAGGAGGACCGCCGCAACATCGAGGCCCGGCTCTCGGCCAAGGGCCGCAACTTCGAAGAGGCGCTGAACGAGGCCTCCGCCATCCTCTCCGGCCTGGCCGGCGGGGCCGGCATCGTCGTCACCCCGGTCCGCGACGCCGGGGTCAAGCACGTCGAGTTCGTGGCGCTGTCGGCCGACCAGGCCCTGGCGGTCATGGTGTTCGAGGACGGCGTCGTCGAGAACCGCCTGATGCGGCTGGCCGCCGGCGTCACGCCCTCCTCGCTGCAGGAGGCGTCCAACTTCATGAACGCCCGGCTGCGCGGCCGCACCCTGGGCGAGGCGGGGCTGGAGATCCGCAACGAGCTGGAGGCCGCCCGCCGCCAACTCAATGAAGCCGCCGCTCGCCTGGTCGAGGACGGCATGGCCGCCTGGAGCGGCGGCGAGGGCGCCGACCGCGCCCTGATCGTCCGCGGCCGCGCCAACCTGCTCGGCGACCGCGAGACCCTCGACGACCTCGAACGCGTGCGGATGCTGTTCGACGACCTCGAACAAAAGGAGCAGTTGATCGGTTTGCTCGACGACGTGCGGGACGCCCAGGGCGTGCGGATCTATATCGGCGCCGAAACGCGACTCTTTTCCCTTTCGGGTTCCGCCGTCATCGCCGCGCCCTATATGACGGGCCGGCAGAAGGTGCTGGGCGCGATCGGAGTCATCGGTCCCGCCCGCCTAAACTATGCCCGGGTCATCCCGCTGGTGGACTATACCGCCCGCGTGCTGTCCCAGGTGACGAACGCTTAGAGGATTACAAGATGTCCGACGATCAAACGCCGGCCGAAGAATTCAACGAAGTCGCCGACGCGGCCGTCGACGAGATCATCGCCCTGAAGGCCGAGGTCCAGGCGCTGAAGGATCAGATGCTGCGCGTCGCCGCCGACGCCGAAAACGCCAAGCGCCGCGCCGAGCGCGAGGCCAACGACGCGCGGGCCTTCGCGATCCAGAAGTTCGGCCGCGACCTGCTGACCGTCGCCGACACCCTCGACCGCGCCCTGGCCGCGCCGGTCGACGACCCGGCGGTGAAGAACTTCGTCGTCGGCATGGAGATGACCCAGAAGTCGCTGATGAGCGCTTTCGAGAACAACGGCCTCATGAAGATCGACCCGCCGAAGGGCGAGAAGTTCGACCCGCACCAGCATCAGGCGATGATGGAGCAGGCCGCCCCCGACGTCGCCGCCGGCGGCGTCATCCAGGTGCTGCAGCCGGGCTACGAACTGCTCGGCCGCCTGATCCGTCCGGCCATGGTCGTGGTCGCCGCCAAGGGCTCCGGCGCCGACCTGCCGCCCGCCGCGGCCGAGGCGGCTCCGGCCGCCAATCCCTACGCCGCCAATGACGGCGAGGCCGGCGGTTCGGTCGACACCAAGGCTTAGGGCTTAGAGGAGGGGGCGACCTGAAGCATCTCAACGGCCAGGTCCGACTGCTGGCGGCCAGCCTCTCGGCCGTCGCCGGCTTCGTGGACGCCATCGGCTTCCTGCTGACCGGCGGCTTCTTCGTCTCCTTCATGAGCGGCAACTCGACCCGCCTGTCGGTCGGCCTGGCCGAGGGCGCCAGCTACGCCGGCCTGGCGTTCGCGCTGATCGCCGCCTTCGTCGCCGGAGTCACGACCGGGGCCCTGATCGGCCGCAAGGCCGGGTCCCGCCGCGGGCCGGCGGTGCTGGCCTTCGTCGCCCTGGCGCTGGCGCTCGCCGCCGTCCTGGCCATAGTCGCGCCGCTGCCCGCCGCGATCCTGGTCCTGGCCTTCGCCATGGGGGCCGAGAACACCGTCTTCGCCCAGGCCGGCGAGGTCCGCCTCGGCCTCACCTACATGACCGGCGCCCTGGTCAAGCTCGGCAAGGCGATCACCGCCGCCCTGCTCGGCGAGGACCGCTTCGGCTGGGCCCCGCACCTGCTGCTCTGGCTCGGCCTCGTCGCCGGCGCCGCGCTGGGCGCCGTGGCCTTCAATGCGCTCGGCCCAGCCGCCCTCTGGATCGCAGCCGCGGTCATGGCGGCGCTGGCCGCGCTCGCCGCGCGGCTCGACCTGGCGCCAGCGGCGGCGTGATCCCAGTCTAGGGAAGCCCGGAGACACCGGTTCTGGCCGGGTCCGGAATGCGCCAGATGCGCACGCGGGCAGCCGCTAAACCGGCCCCATGACCCAAGTTCAAAACCCCGAAGACGCCGTCCCGCACCTGGACGCCGCCCGGATCCTGTTCCTGGCATTGGCTGCCGCCGTCGCCACCTCGACGAGCTACCTCGTCCAACCGGAGCTCGGCCTGATCGCCGCGGACATCGACGCCTCGCTCGTCGCCACCAGCGCCGCCGCGGGCCTGCCGATCGTAGGCTACATGCTGGGACTGGCGCTGTTGGTGCCGCTGGTCGATCGCACTTCCGCGCACGCCCTCGTCCCCGCCCAGCTCGCCGCGCTCGCCGGAGCCTTGATCCTGACGTCGGCGGCGACCTCGGTGGAAGTCTTCGGAGCAGGCCTTCTGTTGTCGGGGGTCTTCGCAAGCACTGGCGCACAGATGAGCACCCTGGCGGCAAAGCACGCCGCGCCTGATCGCCAGGGTCGCGCCTTGGGAGCCGTCACTGCCGGCATATCGGCAGGGATCCTGCTCGGCCGGCTGGTCGGCGGCGGCCTTACCGACGCGGTCGGCTGGCGGGCGATGCTGCTCATCGTCGCCGGGGCCTGCCTGCTCTGCGCCGTGGTCGGCCGCGCGCTGCTGCCGCGGCAGGTCCCGCGCGCATTGGGGGCATGGCTCGGTGGACTGCTCTCTACGCCGCAGCTCTTGCGCGCCCACCCCGACCTGCTGATCGCGGCCATGGCGGGCGCGCTGTGGTTCTTCGCCTTCAGTCTCGTCTGGGCGGGCGTTTCGCTCACGCTCTCCCTGCCACCTTACAGCCTATCGCCGACGACGGTCGGGCTCTACTCCCTGGCGGGGCTCGCAGGCATGGCCGCGCCCCCGCTGGCCGGACGGCTTGCCGACCGTTTCGGAACCCGCCCGGTCGTGATCGGCGGTCTGGTCCTGGCGATCGCCTGCACCCTTGCGATCGCCCCCGGCCTCGGTTCCCCGCCGCTGACGCTGGTCGCCCTGGCGCTCTTTGACGCCGGGCTCTTCGCCGCGCAGGTCGCCAACCAGGCCCGAATCATTCGCCTGGACCCTCTGCGACCGGCCCAGCTGAACAGCACCTACATGGTCATCTACTTCGTCGGCGGCAGCCTTGGCGCCGCCGCCGGCGGCCCGATCGTCTCGACGCTGGGCTGGCCGATCGGCGCCAGCGCGGCCGCATTGGCGATCGCCGCGGCGTTGGTCCTCTACGCAGTACAAGCCCGCGCATCGGCCGCACGCCCCGTCGAAACCTGAGCCCCCTACCTCACCGCCAACCCATATGCGACCACGTCGCAGATCTCCTCGGCGATCTGCCGGGGGCTGAGTGGGTAGTCGGCCGGCAGCCATTTCGGCAGCCAGAGGAAGATCCCGGCCGAGACCTGGCCGACGAACACCGTGTCGCACGGCCGCACCGAACCGTCGGCGATCCCCTGGCGCAGGCTGCGGTTCGAGGTCATCCGCAGCCGCTGGCCGGCCCGCTCGAAGGCCGCCCGGTCGCCTTCCGCCAGCGCCAGCCGGCCCGGCTGCAGCATGAGCGGCGAGGCCGGCCCGGCCTGGGCCTGGACGTTCAGGTGCAGGGCGATCATCGCCTTGTCGAAGCCGTCGCGGCCTTGGGCGACGGCGGTGTCCATGATCAGGTCGTAGACCTCGAAGGCGCGCCGGTAGCAGCGGGTGACCAGGTCGGCCTTGTCGTCGAAGTAGTGGTAGACCGCGCCCTTGGTCGCCCCGACCTCGGCCCCGATATCGTCCAGCGAAGCGCCGTCGATGCCGCGCTGGTTGAACAGCTTCGAGGCCGCCGCGATCAGCTGGCCGATCTTCACCTCGTTGGTCTGCTGGCGGTCGAAGGCGTTGAACGAGCGGGCGGTCAGCGCCTCCATGTCCAGCGCGCACAGCGGGGTCTCGCGGGGCCGCGTGGCGAACCCGTTCAGCATCAGGTCGACGATCGCCTGGGCGATCCGCCGCCGCGCCGCGCGCCCGTCGCGATAGCCGAGCCAGCCGGCCGACAGCCGGCCCCAGGAGATCATCCCGACCAGGGCCTGGGCGGCGATCTCGCTGTTGCAGGGCCGCAGGATCCCGGCCGCCGCCCCCTCCTCCAGCCAGCCGCGCAGCCGCGCGACGTTGCGCGCCTGCAGCTCGCGGATCACCCGCCGCTGGGCGTCGGGCAGGAAGTCGACGTCGCTGAGCACCGCCTGCGGCGGCCGCTCATAGGCCAGCTGCGCTTCCACCAGGAGGCGCAGCCGCTCGCGCGGATCCTCGCTGGCCTCCGCGGCGGCGGCCAGGTCGTCGGCGCTCGCCTCGCAGGCCCGCTGGTAGGCGCCGAACACCAGGTCGGTGCGGTCGGCGACGTAGTAGTAGAGGGCGTTGCGCGACAGCCCGACGCGTTCGGCCACGTCGTTGATGACGATGCCGCCGGCGCCCATGGCGTTGATCTCGCGGGCCGCCTCCGCAAACAGCAGGTCGCGCTTGGCCGCGCGCTTGCGCGCCGGCTTGCCGCCCCCCGTCTCATTGCCAGTCGCCGCCATCGGCCGTTCGTCGCGCCTCCGCCGCCCTTCGTCAATCCGTACACCAGACATACGCAAGTGTCGAAGTTTGCTTGACGGCCAGTTCTAGACGTGTCGTTACTCCGCCAAACTTGAATGTCGAAAAACGGCGCGCCAACGAGCGACGCCGAAATCAAGGGGAGGGAGCGCGATGCGTATTTCCAGGACGATGCGGCTGCGGCTTTTGGGCGGGGCCGGGGCGCTGGCCCTGAGCGGCGGGCTGGCGCAGGCCGCCGAGCCGGTCGAGATCGAGGCGGTCACCGTCACCGCCCAGAAGCGCACCCAGGACACCCTCGACGTCGGCCTCAACGTCGCCGTGGTCGGCGCCCAGGAGCTGGCCGACCGCCGCGTGGCCCAGGTCAGCGACCTCGTCGCCTTCACCCCCAACGTCGACATCAAGGAGAACATGCCCGGCGTGCTGCCGGTGGTGACCATCCGCGGCGTCGGCCTCAACGACTTCTCGGCGACCAACAATCCCAGCGCCGGAGTCTATGTCGACGAGGTCTACCTAAGCTCGCTGGCGCTGATGAACTTCGACCTCTTCGACCTGGAGCGGATGGAGGCGCTGAAGGGGCCGCAGGGCACGCTCTACGGCCGCAACTCCACCGCCGGGGCCATCAACATCGTCACCGCCAAGCCCAGCTTCGGCGGCGTCGAAGGGCGACTGGCCGCCGGCTACGCCAATTATCAGACCGCCGAGATCGAGGGCATGGTCAACCTGCCGGTCTCCGACACCTTCGCCCTGCGCTTCGCGGGCAAGGCGGTGAAGCAGGACGAAGGCTTCTTCGACAACCGCCTGCTCGGCCGCGACATCGGCCGCCGCGAGGTGGGCCTCGCCCGCGCCCAGGCGCTGTGGGCCGCCACCGACGACGTCGAGGTGCTGATCAAGCTCGAGGTCCAGAAAGGCCGTTCCGAGGTCGGCGGGCCGGAGTTCTTCGGCGCCCTGACCCCGCCCGGCGCCCCCGCCGGCCTGGTCTGCCCCGGCTCGCCGGCCTGCATGGACTTCCAGGGCTACACCGACACCGATGGGAATCCGTTCGCCGGTGCCTGGTCGGTCGACCCGACCTATGACGTCGACCAGCGCGCGGCCACCGTGCGGCTGACCGCCGACCTCGGCTGGGCGGACCTGACCTCGATCACCGGCTATGTCGACTTCAAGCGCCAGTGGGGCGCCGACACCGACGGCGGCCCCTATCGCCAGACCGACTTCGTCGAGCGCGACCAGATCGAGCAGATCTCCCAGGAGCTGCGGCTCTCCGGCTCCACCGAGGCCACCGACTGGATCGTCGGGGTGTTCGCCTCCCGCGACCGGGTGAAGATGACCTATGACGGCTCGCTGCAGGACCTGTTCAACACCAAGCTCCTGACCTTCACCGACCAGACCGCCAAGTCGGCCGCCGCCTTCGGCAATCTCGAATGGCGCTTCGCCCAGGACCTCAGCCTGATCGCCGGCCTGCGCTACACCTGGGAAGAAAAGGCCAATGTCGGCGGCGACCTCGACCTGGTCCCGAACTGCCCGGCCAGCTTCCTCTCGATGGTTCCCTGCGGCGCCGGCCCGGTCACCCTGGCCTTCATCGATACGACCATCGACGACACCAACTGGTCCTGGAAGCTCGGCCTCAACTGGAAGCCGAACCCTCTGACCCTGGTCTACGGCTCGATCAGCCAGGGCGTGAAGAGCGGCGGCTTCTTCTCGGGCGTGGCCACCACCACCGCCCAGCTCCAGCCCTACGAACCCGAGACCCTCATCGACTACGAGGTCGGGGTGAAGCAGCGGCTGCCGGAACTTGGCCTCTCCTGGTCGGCCAGCGCCTTCTTCTACGACTATTCCGACGTGCAGACCTTCATCCGCGACACCTCCGGCGGACTGCCGATCCAGCGGCTGGGGAATGTCGACGAAGCCTCGATCTACGGCCTGGACCTCGACGCCATGTGGTCGCCGGCCGCCCTGCCCGGCCTCGACCTGATCGCGGGCCTTGGCCTGCTGCACACCGAGCTCGGGGCCTTCGCCTCGTCGAACGGCGCCGTGCCCAAGGGCAATAAGCTCCCCGACGCGCCGGAAGTCAGCCTCACGGTCTCGGCCGCCTACAGCTTCGACCTCGGCCAGGACGCCACCGGCCGCCTCCAGGTCGACGGCCGCTACGCCGACGACATGTTCAAGGACGCGCTCAACGATCCGCTCATCGCCACCGACGCCTATTGGGTGTGGAACGCCCGCGCCAGCGTCGCCCTGCCGAACGACTGGGAAGTGGCCGTCTGGGGCAAGAACCTCGCCGACGAGGAATACGTCACCCAGGGGGTGAACAACCTGCCCCTCGGCTTCGGCTTCCGCGTCTACGGCGCCCCGCGCACCTTCGGCGTCACCGTCTCCAAGGCTTTCAAATGAGCATCCAGATTCACGGCTCCGCCGACCCCGCCTTCGCCGCCCTGACGGCCGAGTTCGAACGCAACTTCGCCGAACGCGGCGACGTCGGCGCCGCCCTCTCCCTGGTGATCGACGGCGCCCCTGTCGTCGATCTCTGGGCCGGCAGTCTCGACGCCGCCCGCACCCGGCCCTGGGCCGCCGACTCGGTGGTCAACGTCTGGTCGACGACCAAGGCGATCGGCGCGCTCTGCTTCGCCATGCTGGTCGACCGGGGCGCCTGCGCCTACGACGACCTCGTCGCCCGCTGGTGGCCGGAGTTCGCCGCCCACGGAAAGGACGGCGTCACCATCGCCATGCTGCTCTCCCACCAGGCCGGACTGTGCAGCTTCCGCGACCCGGCCGTGGTCGAGGACTTCTACGATCAGCCGGCCGCCGCCGCGCGGCTCGCCGCCAGCGAGCCGCTGTGGCCGCCGGGCTCGCGCTCGGGCTATCACGCCATCTCGATCGGGGTGCTGGCCGGCGAGCTGTTTCGCCGCATCGAGGGCCGCAGCCTGGGCGCCTTCATCGCTGCCGAGCTGTCGGCCCCGCTCGGCCTAAACCTCACCCTCGGCCTGCCGGCTTCGGAAGAGGCCCGCCGCGCCGAGATGATCGCCCCGCCCGAGCTGGCGACCTCGAACATGACCACCGACCTCAACCCCTCGCAGGCGGCGGCCTATCTGAACCCGGTGATCGAGCCGCTGCTGCCCAACACGGCGGCCTGGCGCGCCTGCGAACTGGTCTCGGCCAACGGCTTCTCCAACGCCCGCTCGCTGGCCCGGCTGTTCGGCGAGGTCGCGGCCGGCCGACTTCTGTCGCCGCAGACCCTGGCCCAGGCGACCGCCCTGCGGATCAGCGGCGTCGACGAGGTGCTCGGGGTGCCAGCCCGCTGGGCCGCTGGCTTCCTCCTCAACACCGACGGGCTCTACGGTCCGTCGGAGGCGGCCTTCGGGCACTCCGGCTGGGGCGGCTCGTTCGCCATGGTCGATCCGGACCGCAAGGTCGCGCTGTCCTACACGATGAACCGCATGGGGACCGACTTGGTCGGCGACCCGCGCGACGTCGCCCTGATCGCGGCGGCCTACGAGGGCCTGGCCGCGACCGCCTGACGGCAAATTGCTGGAGGCTATCGGCAGGTTTCTGGTCTCCCTGCCGATAGCGTCTGGACCGCCCTATCGTCGCCTTTTCGGGTCGCACCCTCGATGCTCGGCGGACGCCGCGGGCGCCGGCCGCGCAGCTGCAACCCCAGATCGCCGCCAAACCCCTGGAAAATTGACGGTTTCTCGCATCGGGCGTAGGCTTCGCCGGAACATCAGGGAGCATAACGTGCTGGTCGGGTCACAGACTCGCCGCCTCGCGCTCGGCAGGCTCGCCGCCGCCGGCGGACTGCTGTTCACCGCGCCCTCCGCATTCGGGCAGGTTCCTGAGGCGCCGGCCGCAGAACCTGACGATGAACCCACCTCCATCGCCATCACCCGGCAGCTTTTCGAGCACATCACCGCCCCGGTGACGATCAACGGCCTGGGCCCCTACCGCTTCATGGTCGACACCGGAGCCAACGTCTCCTGCGTCTCGGCCGAGTTGGCCGAAAAGCTCGCCCTGCCAGCCGGCCGCGAGCTGCGGGTGCACACGATCGTCGGCGCCCGCGGCCGCCCCAGCGTGGTGCTCGACCGGCTCGAAATCGGCACGCGGGTCCGCAAGAAAGTCCAGGCGCCGGTGCTGCCGATGACGTCCTTCGACATCGACGGCGTGCTCGGAATCGACTGGCTGAAGGGCCAGCGGCTGGTCATGGGATTCGCCGGCAACACCTTGGAAATCACCAAGTCCAAACAGGAGGCCAGCGCCAAGGGCAAGGTCGTCGTGCCCGCCCGACGCAAGTCCGGCCAGCTGACCATCGTCGACGCCGACATCAGCGGCCGCTCGATCAGCGCGATGATCGATTCCGGCTCGCAGTTCTCGCTCGGCAACGCGGCGCTGCGGCGGCTGATCATGCGGCTGGACCCCACCGCCGCCCAGCGCGCCAGCCATGTCGGGCTGATCTCCATCGCCGGCGAGAGGTTCAGCGGCGAGCAGCTCTACCTGCCTTTCATCCGCCTCGGCGGCCTCAACCTGGGCAACGTCCCGGTGGTGTTTTCGGACATGCCGATCTTCAAGCTCTGGGACCTGCACGAGACCCCGACGATCATGATCGGCATCGACCTGCTGACCCAGTTCGAGACCGTCTCGGTCGACTTCGGCCGCTCAGCCGTGCGCTTCGACATCGCCTCCGCCTGAACGGTTTCCGCCGTTCAGAATGGTTTGCCCCCCTTTAACCCGGCCGCATTTCGGCTAATGTCGCAGGTCCCTCCAGCGCAGGGGGCGACGGCGCGGCCTGCGTCGACGCTTGGAGAGATTCGGACCGGAAAATGAAGCTTACGATTGAACGGGCGGCGCTCATGAAGGCGCTGGGGCATGTGCAGAGCGCGGTCGAGCGTCGCAACACCATCCCGATCCTGTCGAACGTCCTGCTGTCGGCGGAGCGCGACCGGCTGACCTTCTCGGCCACCGACCTCGACATGGAAATCATTGACGAGGCCCTGGCCCAGGTCGACCAGCCGGGCCAGATCACCGCCCCGGCCCACACCCTTTACGAGATCGTCCGCAAGTTGCCCGAGGGCGCGGACGTGTCGCTGTCGTTCACCGGCGAGGATCCGCGCCTGACCGTGGCCGCCGGCCGCTCGCGGTTCAACCTGCCGGTGCTGCCCGCTGGCGACTTCCCAGTGATGTCCTCGGACGGCCTCTCCGGGCGCGTAGGCGTAGACGTCGGCGACCTGATCCGGCTGATCGACAAGACCCGGTTCGCGATCTCGACCGAAGAGACCCGGTACTACCTCAACGGCCTCTACCTCCACACCGTGGTCGATGGCGGCGTCCAGAAGCTGCGCGCCGTGGCCACCGACGGCCACCGCCTGGCCCTGGCCGAAATGCCGGCCCCCGAGGGCTCGGCCGGAACCCCTGGCGTGATCGTCCCGCGCAAGACCATCGGCGAAGCCCGCCGCCTGCTCGAAGACGCCGGCGAGAACGTCGACCTGCAGGTCAGCGCGCAGAAGATCCGCCTGGACTTCAACGGCGCGGCCCTGACCTCCAAGGTCATCGACGGCTCGTTCCCCGACTACAGCCGCGTGATCCCGCAGGGCAACGACCGCATCATGCTGGTCGACAACAAGCTGTTCGCCAAGGCGGTCGACCGCGTCGCCACCATTTCGGCCGAAAAGAGCCGTTCTGTGCGTATGGCCATCGAGCCGGGCCGGGTGATCCTGACCGTGCGCAACATGGAAGCCGGCCAGGCCGTCGAGGAGATCGAGGTCGACTACGGCGGCGAGGCCTTCGAGCTGTCGTTCAACGCCCGCTACCTGCTCGACGTCACCGACCAGATCGCCGGCGAGATCGCCGAATTCCGCTTCGGCGGCCCGAACGATCCGGCCCTGGTCCTCGACCCGATCGACGCCGACGTCCAGTACGTGCTGATGCCGCTGCGGGTCTGACCCGCAGCGCTAGCGGCTGGCGCCTGGCGCCGGCTGCCTCTCGCACTCGCGCGAACTGCAAAACTGGGCGCGAGCCTGCTTTTGCGCAGCGACCGCTGCACCGGCGAACACCGGGGCGAGCTTTTCGTAGGTGTCCGCTCGGTTCCACTTCCGGCCTGCGGGGCTCTCCCGGAAGGCCAGGAGCTGGCGGAGCTCGGCTTCGGTGTAGCGGTCGGGTAGGTGGCGGCCTCGAGCTCAATGGCGTGCTGCCGCCATGTCTCTCGGCCGCGGCGCAAGGCGACGATGGCATCGCCCTTGACCCCCGGCCCCAGACCCGCGTCATCGACGGCCAGGAGATCTGTCGCATCGGCGTCGAAGGTTGGCCACGGCGACGCCGCAAGCGCCAAAGCGCCGATGCAGATCAAGTATTTCAAGCTCATCGCAACCCCCGGCTGTACTCTAACGAAATCCGGGGGCGCCTCAAGCCTTCGCCCCAGGCTGCGAAACCCGCTATGACGCAGCGGTGACCACCGCCTTCACCCACCTGACCCTGACGGACTTCCGCTCCTACGAACGGGCCGAGCTCGCGCTCGACGGGCGGCCGGTGTTCCTGGTCGGGCCGAACGGGGCCGGCAAGACCAACTTCCTGGAGGCGGTCAGCCTGTTCACCCCAGGCCGCGGCCTGCGCAACGCGGTCGGCGCGGAGCTCGGCCGCCGCAAGCCCGGCGAGGGACAGGGCCGCGCCTGGGCCGTGGCCGCGGTGATTAACGAGGACGGGGAGCCCGTGCGCCTCGGCACCGGGGTCGAGAGTCCCGGCGCGGCGCGTCGGACCGTGCGGCTGGAAGGCGAGCCCGTTCCGCCCGGCCGGCTCTCGGACCACCAGCGCCAGGTCTGGCTGACCCCGGCCCAGGACCGCCTGTTCCTGGAGGGCGCGGGCGAGCGCCGGCGGTTCTTCGACCGACTGGTGTTCGCCGCCGAGCCCGGTCACGCCGCCCACGCGGGCGCCTACGAGAAATCGCAACGCGAACGGATGCGGCTGCTGTCCGACGGCCCGGCCGACCCGGCCTGGCTCACCGCGCTGGAAGCCCGGATGGCGCAGTCGGGCGCCCTGATGGCGCAGGCGCGCGCACGTACCCTGGCCGCCCTTCAGGTCGAGATCGACAGCCGTGGCGACCGCCCGTTCCCTCAGGCGCGGCTTTCACTGACCGGCGACTGGGAGCGGATGGCCGGGGAAGGCGTCGAAGACGAGGAAATCGAGGCTCGGCTGGTCCGCGCGCTGGCCGCCGCCCGCGAGCGCGATGCAGCGGCCGGCCGCGCCCTGACCGGGCCGCACCGGGGCGATCTGGCGGTCATTCACGCTGAAAAGGACCGGCCGGCGGCGGAGTGCTCAACCGGTGAGCAGAAAGCCCTGATTCTGAACCTGGTTTTGGGCCAGGCGGCGCGTCTTTCGCGTGCAGAATCGGCTCCAAACCCTATATTGTTGTTGGATGAAGTCGCAGCGCATCTGGACCGTCGTAGGCGGGCCGCGCTCTTCGACGAAATCGAGGCGCTCAAGCTGCAAGCGTTCCTGACGGGAACGGACGAGCATCTCTTCGAGGATTTGAAGGGCCGGGCCCAGGGCGTCCATGTGGACGGCTCGAACCCGGCGATTCTGGATACGGTATGACCGACGAAACCCAAGGCGAAACCAACGGGCAGGCCGAGTACGGCGCGGAGTCCATCAAGGTCCTGAAGGGCCTGGACGCGGTGCGCAAGCGCCCCGGCATGTACATCGGCGACACCGACGACGGCTCGGGCCTGCACCACATGGTCTACGAGGTGGTCGACAACGCCATCGACGAGACCCTGGCCGGCTGGGCGACCCGGGTCGAGGTGATCCTGAACGCCGACGGCTCCTGCACGGTCACCGACGACGGCCGCGGCATCCCGACCGACATCCACGAGGGCGAAGGCGTCTCGGCGGCCGAGGTCATCATGACCCAGTTGCACGCCGGCGGTAAGTTCGACCAGAACTCCTACAAGGTCTCCGGCGGCCTTCACGGCGTCGGCGTCTCGGTCGTGAACGCCCTTTCGGACTGGCTGCGCCTGAAGATCTATCGCGGCGGCAAGGCCTACGAGATGGAGTTCCGCCGCGGCGACGCGGTCTCGCCGCTGGTGGTCACCGGCGACGCGCCCCCGCGCGAAAACGGCGAGCCGCTGTCCGGCACCGAGGTCACCTTCCTGCCCTCGACCGAGACCTTCTCGTTCATCGACTTCGATCGCAAGACGCTCGAGCACCGCCTGCGCGAACTGGCGTTCCTGAACTCCGGCGTGACCATCTGGCTGAAGGACTTCCGCGAGGCCGAGCCGTTCGAGGAAGTGATGTCCTACGAGGGCGGCATCGAGGCCTTCGTGCGCCACCTGGACAAGGCCAAGACCCCGCTGGTCAAAACCCCGATCGTGGTCCGCGGCAAGAAGGACAACGTCGAGGTCGATCTGGCCCTGTGGTGGAACGACGGCTACCACGAGAACGTCCTCTGTTTCACGAACAACATTCCGCAGAAGGACGGCGGCACCCACCTGGCGGCCTTCCGCTCGGCGATGACCCGCATCATCACCAGCTACGCCGAGAGCTCGGGCGCGACCAAGCGCGAGAAGGTCTCGCTGTCGGGCGAGGACGCCCGCGAAGGCCTGACCTGCGTGCTGTCGGTCAAGGTGCCGGACCCCAAGTTCTCATCGCAGACCAAGGACAAGCTGGTCTCCTCGGAAGTGCGCCCGGCGGTGGAAAGCCTGGTGTCGGAAGGCGTCAGCACCTGGTTCGAGGAGCACCCCAACGAGGGCAAGCTCATCGTCCAGAAGATCGCCGAAGCCGCCGCGGCCCGCGAAGCGGCGCGCAAGGCCCGCGAACTGACCCGCCGCAAGTCGGCGCTCGACATCACCTCGCTGCCCGGCAAGCTCGCCGACTGCTCGGAAAAGGACCCGGCCAAGTCGGAAGTGTTCCTGGTCGAGGGCGACTCCGCCGGCGGCTCGGCCAAACAGGCTCGCAACCGCGAGAACCAGGCGATCCTGCCGCTGCGCGGCAAGATCCTGAACGTTGAACGGGCCCGCTTCGACAAGATGCTGTCGTCCGACCAGATCGGCACGCTGATCACGGCGCTGGGCGCCGGCATCGGCCGCGACGACTTCAACATCGACAAGCTGCGCTACCACAAGATCGTCATCATGACCGACGCCGACGTCGACGGCGCGCACATCCGGACCCTGCTGCTGACCTTCTTCTACCGGCAGATGCCGGAGGTGATCGAGCGCGGCTATCTCTATATCGCCCAGCCGCCGCTCTATAAGGCGACCAAGAGCCGGCAGTCGCGCTACCTGAAGGACGACGCCGAGCTCGAAAACTACCTGATCGACGAAGGCGTCGAGGGCGCTGCGCTCGACCTTTCGACCGGCGAACGCCTGGTCGGGGCCGACCTGCTGGCCCTGGTGCAGAGCGCCCGCGGGGCAAAGGCCAACATCGAACGTCTGTCGGCCCGCGCGCCCGCCTTCGCCATCGAACAGGCGGCCATCGCCGGCCTGCTGGCCGAGAACGGCGGCGACCTGGCCAAGGCCGCCAAGCGGATGGACCTCTACGCCGAGGAAGGCGACGGGACCTGGCTCGGCGAAAAGGCCGCCACCGGCGGCTTCGCGTTCTCGCGCACCAAGCGCGGCGTGTCGGAGCGCATCGTGCTGGACGACCTGCTGCTGCACGCCGCCGACGCGCGTCGCCTGTCGGAACGCGCGGCCGCCATGGCCGAGACGTTCGACGGCGTCGCCACCTTCACCCGCAAGGACAAGACCGCGACCGTCCGCGGCCCGCTGGACCTGTTCAACGCGGTGATGGAGGCCGGCCGCCGGGGCCTGTCGATCCAGCGCTACAAGGGCCTGGGCGAAATGAATCCCGACCAGCTGTGGGAGACCACGCTCGACGCCGACGCCCGTACCCTGCTGCAGGTCAAGGTGACCCACGCCGACGACGCCGACGACATGTTCACCCGCCTGATGGGCGATCTGGTCGAACCGCGGCGTGAGTTCATCCAGGAAAACGCCCTGGACGCCGAAGTCGACGTCTGACGCCCTCGCCGGAAACGAAGGCGGGCGGCGGGGTTACTCCGCCGCCACCGGCTTGGGCCGGGGGAACACGAAGGCCAGCGTCATAAGCGCCGCCAGCGACATGCCGAGCGCCGCCGCCGGGATCGCCGGCACGCCGTAGGTGGCCAGCGCCAACCCGCCCATGGTCGAGCCCAGCGCTTGGCCCACCGAGATAACCGAGCCGTTCAGGGCCAGCGCCACCGGCGCGCCTTCGGTCATCGAGATCAGCCGCGCCTGGATCACCGGCGTGATCGAGAACAGCGCCGTGGCGGCCACGAAGATGCCCAGGGCGACCAACGCGGCGCTGGGCCAGCCGGCCGGAGCGACCTGGTGCGTGGCGGCGAAGTGGATGCTCATCGCCGTCGCCTGGATCGCAAAGCCGATAAGGATCCAGCTGCGGCCGAGGTCACGATTGGCGGCGCGAGCGCCCAGCCAAAGACCGACGATGGACCCGAAGCCGATCATCGACTGGAAGGCGCCCACGCCGGCCCCGGTGACACCCGCCCCCACCCGCACGATCGGCGCGATGTAGAGGTTCAGGGTCATGTTGGCCGCGAAGGCGAGGAACGTGGTCAGGTAAAGCGGCCAGATCGCCGGCAGATCGAGGCTGCCGCCCGCGCGCTTCGGCGGCGCCGGGACCCGCGGCAGGAACAGCAGCACGCCGGCCAGGGCGATGGCCGACAGCACGGCGGCGGTGATGAAGGTCGCGCGCCATCCGAACAGGTCCCCGACCACGCTGCCGATCGGAATGCCGACCACGAAGGCCAGGGTCATGCCGCCCGAAACCATGGCCAGGGCGGACCCGCGCCGCTCGGGCGGGGCCAGCGAGGCGGCCGCGACGCTGGCGGCCGGGCCCGACATCGCTCCGGCCAGGCCGGCGAGCGCCCGCAGCACCATCAGCGTCTCGAAGTTCGGGGTCAGGGCGCACGCGATGTGCAGCAGCAGGCCAAGGCTGAGGCCCACGATCACCATGACCTTCCGGTCGACCCGCGCGAACAGCCAGGCGGCGACGGGTCCTAGCACCGCCGAGGTCAGCACGAACACCGTCTGCAGCTGGCCGGCCACGGCAGTGGTGACGCCGAGGTCGGCGGCCAGGGTCTCCAGCAGACCAGCGAAGATGAAGGCGCCTGACCCGAACGCGAACGTCACCATGGTCAGAACGAAAATACGCGGATTCATGCGGCCGAGCTTAGCCGCGCCAGCATACCGCCCGCCAGACATTTGCGAGCGTCGTTCGTCGAACCCGTCGCATTACCGTCCGGCGGCCAGCCTGTCCTGATGTGCGCCGAGCGCGTCGAGCGCCGCCAGGACCTGGCCTGCACACCGGCCTGGTTGAAAAGGTTAGCCCCGATCGATGATCGAAAATGCTGTCACGCGATCTTGGTGGTGGGCGCGCCCTTGGGCCGCTTGCGCTTCTGGGTCTTCGGCCCGGCCCAGAAACTCCACACCGCCAGCGAGCCGAGCAGCGCCAGGGTGAGGCCCGAGGCCGTCATCACCAGCCGATAGGGCAGGCCGCCGACCTTGGCGGCGTGGATCGGATATTCGGCGTTGGCGATCCGCAGGCCCAGCGGCAGAGCCTGGGCGTCGCGGCTGGCCACCAGCCGCCCGTCGGCCGGATCGAACCAGAACATGGTGCGGCCGTTAGGCAGCCACTCGGCCTGCTGGCGCATGCGCAGCGAAATCAGCCCGCCCGGCGTGGCGGAGAGGCTGATGATCCGCAGCTCGCCGTCCGGGTGCTTGGCGCGCGCCGCGCTCAGCAGCGCGGCGACGTCGAGGTCGGCGCCGCGCGGCCCGCCCTTTTCAATGGGCGGCTTCGACGCCGCCGCCATCGCCGCCGGCGAGGTGAAAGGCGCCAGCAGCACGTCCTCGACCGCCGGCAGGGTCATCATCACCCCGGTCAGCAGCGAGACGAACAGCAGCGGCGCGGCCACCACGCCGAGGTCGCGGTGCTGGCGCACCACCGCATTCCGGCTCATGTTCGCGGGCCAGGCGCGCAGGGCGAACAGCCGCCGCGCAGGCCACCAGAGGATCACCCCGGTGACCACGAAGCCAAGCCCGACCAGCGCCATGATCCCGGCCGCCAGCTCGCCGGCGTCGCCGGTCAGGAGGTGGTGGTGCAGGTCGAACAGCCAGATCTCCGGCCGCTCCCACTTCGCGGTCCAGGTCGCGACGATCTCGCCGGTCTGGTCCGCATAGGCGCCGCGATCGCCGTCGCCATAGTTCAGCCGATGCAGGCCCAGCCGCTCGCTGGCCAGGATGATCGAGCGCGGCGCGTCGGGGGCAGCGAAGATCTTCTCCGCCGCCGCCGCGATGCTTTCCACGTCCTGTACCTGCGGGTCGGCCGCGTGCGGCAGTACGGCGCGCAGATAGGCGTCCTTGTGGACGAGCAGCGCCCCCGATAGGCCGAGCACCGCCAGGAAGAGGCCGATCAGGCCTCCGGCCCACCGGTGCAGCAGCCGCAGGGTCGGCATCAGAACCTGCGCTCCAGGCCCAGCGTAAAGACCCGCCCGCGGCCCGCGAAGTAACGCAGGTTGTCCGTCGGGTTGCTCGTGTCCGAGGCGTAGCTCAGATAGTACTCGTCCATCAGGTTCTGCACGCTGAGGACCACGTCGCCGAAGCCAGCCTCATAGCGGACCGAGGCGTCGACCAGCGTGTAGCCGCCGAAGCTGTTGCGCGGATCGGCGCCGTCGAAGTCGCGCTCGAGGTAGGATTGGCTCTGCAGGCGCGCCGACAGCGGGCCCTCCTGATAGATCAGGGCGAAGTTGAAGCGGTCGGGGGAGATGTTGGCTCCGTCCAGGTCGATGTCGACCTTGCCGTCCCCGTTGCTATCGGCGCGGCCCTTCAGCTTGGCGTAGCCGGCGGTGACGCTGACGCCGGGGACCGGGGTCCTGGCCGAGACGTTCAGTTCCAGACCCTCGATCTCCACACGCTGGCGCTGCACGTCGTAGACATTGGTCGCCGGGTTCAGCACCAGCAGCTGACCGAGCTTGGACTTCGACCAGAAATAGGCAGCGGTGGCCTCGATCGGTCCGCGCTTCCACTCCGCGCCGATCTCCTGGTTGTCGGAGACCACCGGGCTGATGTCGAGGAAGCTGTCCACGTCGATGCCGTCGCGGTTCACGCCGCGCAGGATACGGCCGACGTCCGGCACCGTGTAGCCCTCGGCGTAGCTGGCGTAGAGCCGCAGACCCTCGATCGGGTTCACGACGATCCCGCCGTTGACCAGGGTGGCGTCGAAGCTCGGCTCGCCGCCGCCGACCGCCCGCGAGCCGTAGCTCGCCAGGGTCGTGTAGTCGCCGACCTTCAAGGTCACCGATTCATAGCGGGCGCCGCCGGCCAGGTGCACCCTGTCGCCGAACAGGGCGAAGTTGGCCTGCACGAACGGCGCGACGCTACGGAACTCCGTCGGCGGCACCCAGACTCGGTTGGTGGCGATCAGGGTCTGGGCGGTTTCGTCACGCAGGGTGTCGAGACCGAGCGTGCCGGTCAGGCCCGGCACAAACGGGACTTCGCGCTCGTAGCTGGCGCGGGCGCCGAGCTTCTCGGACTCGTTGGACGACTGGTCGAACAGCGTGCCGATCGGAGCCAGGCGCACGTCCTGGAACGTGGCGCTGCGATCGCCGCCGAAGGTGTCGCGCGAGCGGTTGTAGAACAGCTGGGCGTTAAGGTCGCCGCCCCACAGGTCGTCGTCGGTCAGAGCCAGCGACACCGTCTCGACGCGGTTGGCGGCGGTGCGGCCCTCGGGCGAACCGCGCATCGAGCTGGCCGGGCGGTTCCTGGTGCGGTCGCCGGCCACGATCACATAGTCGCCATCGCCCTTCAGCTCGAAGCGGTTGGCGATCAGGTCCAGTCGGAGGCTCTCGTCGATCTGCCAGCCGAAGCGGCCGAAGATCGAGGTGCTGGTCGAGTCCTGGATCTCGCCTTGGGTGTTGTCGACGGCGACGCGGTTTCCCCGGCCGTCATAGAAGGCGCCGCGCGCCTCGTAGGACAGGCCCAGGGTCGCGTCGAAAGCGCCGCTGCGCCAGGCGCCGAGGGCAGCAGTCTTCCAGCCGAGACCGTCGCCGTGGGCGCGCGCGTCGGTGCTGGCCTGAACCAGGACGCGGCCCGACAGACCGTCTTCCTTCGGCGGGCCGACCGTCACCTGGTTGACCACCCCGCCGGTGGCGCCGATGCCCTGCAGGGCGTTCGAGCCGTAGATCAACTCGACATGGTCGATGAAGAAGGCGTCGATGGTGAACCCGTCGCGCGAGCCGTCGCGGATCGGGGTCGATTGCGGGATGCCGTTGATCGCATAGAGCGGCGAGCGGCCGCGCAGCGTCTCGCCGCTGCCCGAGAGCTTCTGGCGGGTCGGCGAGAACGAGGGCGACAGCGACGACACCGCATCGACGATCGAGCCGCTGATCGACACCTGTTGGGCCAAGTCCTCGGAATTGACCACGTCCACCGTCATCGGCAGGGCGCTGGCCGGCAAGGTGGTTCGCGCGGCGGTGATCACCAGCTCGGACACATCCGTGGGGCCGCTCTGCACGTCCTGCGCCTGGGCCGCGCCCGCGACGCTCAGGGCCAGCAGGCTCACGCCCGCCGCCAACAGATCTCCACGCGCGATCCGCGCCTCACCGAAAATCGCCATGCAGTCCCCGACACGCACACACCTATGACGCGCGCTCTATAGCAGCGACTGCGAATTAATCTCAACAGACTTATGCGCGAAAACGTCCTGGCGGCATGTCGCGAGGCTCAGCCGGAGAACCAGCCGCCGAGCACGCAACTGACCTGGCCGTCGCGGACGGTGACCGTGGCGCGCTGGCCGACGCCGGTCTTGTAGAGGTGCGTGCGGCCATCCGCCGTCACCGCGAGCGCCGCCGGCGCAGTGAACTGGCAGACCCGGTAGACCTCGCCCCCGACCATGCCGCGCTTGGCCGGCGCCACGCAGCTTACATGACCGTAGCGGCGTTCGAAGCGGATCCCGCCATAGTCGAACCCCTTCGGTCCCTTGGCGCCGAAAAAGGTTGCGGAGGGCTCGACCACCGGACACGCAGGACCCGCGATGTTCCAGGCCCGACGCATGGCGGCCTGTTCGGACCAGGTCTCGTAGATCGAGAGGGTCGGGACAGCGAGGATGACCAGCATCAGGCCGGACAGGTTGAGGAACTGCCCCGCCCGCGAGTCCAGCATGTCCTGTGACGACGCCATAGCGGCAGTTGACCTCGCAGATCGCCCTTCGGCAACCTGGAGCGCAAAAACCCCGCACCGCAACCCTTAGCGCAGCGGACCCACGCCCCGCGCCTGACGCAGCGCCCGCGGCGAGGCGCCCCACCAGTGCGTGACCGCGCGCGAAAAGGCGCTGGTCTGCGAATAGCCGAGCAGCCGGCCGATCTGGGCGATGCTGGCCTGGGAGTCGACCAGCAGGATCAGCGCCTCCTCCATCCGGTAGCCTTCGAGCAACGCCTTGAAGCTGGCTCCCGCCTCGGCCAATCGCCGCTGCAGCGTGCGCGGCGAACAGCCGACTTCGACGGCGACCGAGGCGACGTCCGCCGCGCCCGGCCCCAGCTTGCCGATCGCCGCACGCACGTTCTGACGCAGGCCATCCATCCGTCGTCGGCCGGCCAGCAGGGACTCTGCATAGGCCAGGTTGAGGTCGCGAAGGGCCGGATCGGTGCCCGGGATCGGCGCGGCCAGGGCGGCGGCGTCGAAGTCGATGGTCGCCTGGACCGCGCCCATCCGCACCGGACAGCCGAGCAGCGCCGCGAACGGGGCCGCATCGGCCTCGGCGCGTCCCACCAGTTGCACCAGGGTCGGATGCGGCCGGCGTCCACCCGCCGCGGCCACCACCGAGTCGATCTGCAAGGGGTCGATGCCGACCGCCGCCTTGCTGGGCTCGTAGGTCAGGCGCAGCCCGCCGTCCCGCGCGGTCGGGACGAACCGGCCGCTGTCGCTGAGCAGCACCTGGTAGCGCGCCATGTGGCGCAGCGACTCTTCTAAGGTCTGGCTGTGGGCCCGCACCACGCTGACCACGTTCGCGGCCTGGACCGGCAGCCGCGATCCGACTTTCAGCCCCAGCAGCGGATCGTCGCTGAGCGCCCGCGCGCGCCGCCATACGCGCCGCGCCAGGCTGACCTCGATCTGGCCGGCGTCTGGCACGCGGCCATCGACCACCCCGCGCAGTCCGCGGGTCAGGGCGGAGCGATCCAGTCCCTCGCGGACCAGACCGTCGAGCACCGCGTTGATCCAGACCGAAGCGATGGTCAGCGCCGACATGTAACCTTCATCCGCCGGGCCGGTGGCCCCTGGCTGACGCGCAACATCAACTTTCCGACGAGCGGTGTCACCTCGCAAACATCGGCTTCCCCTTGCCTTCCGCCGGGGGAACCCAAATCCGATAAAGTGGTACGTTTCGGGAGGCATCAATGGCGGATTCGGCGGAAATCGCGGACGCGGCGACCACGGGACTGGGCTTCGACCCGGTGAAGCTGCGCGAGAAGTACCGAGCCGAGCGCGACAAGCGCCTGCGCGCCGACGGCAACGAGCAGTACGTCGAGGTCAGCGGCGACTTCGCCCACTATCTCGACGACCCTTATGTCGAGCCGGGCTTCACCCGGGCGCCGTTGACCGACGAGGTCGAAGTGGTGGTGATCGGCGGCGGCTTCGGCGGCCTGCTGGCCGCGGCCCGGCTGCGCGAGGCCGGCGTCAAGGATCTGCGCGTCATCGAGAAAGGCGGAGACTTCGGCGGCACCTGGTACTGGAACCGCTATCCGGGCGCGGCCTGCGACGTCGAAAGCTACATCTACCTGCCGCTGCTGGAAGAGACCGGCTACATGCCGGTCGAGAAGTACACCCGCGCGCCGGAGATCCTGGCCCACAGCCGGTCCATAGCCGAGAAGTACGACCTCTATTCCAACGCCTGCCTGCAGACCGAAGTCTCCGGCATGACCTGGGACGAGGCTTCCGGGCGCTGGACCATCACCACTAATCGCGGCGACGCCATGAAGGCGCGCTTCGTGGTCATGGCCAACGGGCCGCTGCACCGGCCGAAGCTGCCCGGCATTCCGGGCGTCGACAGCTTCAAGGGGCACACCTTCCACACCAGCCGCTGGGACTACGACTACACCGGCGGCGACTCCAACGGCGGCCTCACGGGCCTGGCCGGCAAGCGGGTCGGGATCATCGGCACCGGGGCGACGGCCGTGCAGTGCGTGCCGCACCTGGGCTCGAGCGCCGGGGAGCTCTACGTCTTCCAGCGCACCCCTTCGTCGATCGACGTGCGCAACAACCGCCCGACCGATCCCGACTGGGCCGCCAGCCTGACGCCCGGCTGGCAGCAGGCGCGGATGGACAACTTCAACACCCTGGTCAGCGGCGGCTTCGCCGACGAGGACCTCGTCAACGACGGCTGGACCGACATCATCCGCAACCTCGGCATGATCGCGCGCAACAAGAACGCGGCGGCCGGGGTGCAGGACCCGGGCGAGCTGGTGCAGTTGGCGGACTTCCAGAAGATGGAGCAGATTCGCGCGCGGGTGGACTCGGTGATCTCGGACGCCGCCACCGCCGAGGCGCTGAAGCCTTACTACAATCAGTTCTGCAAGCGCCCCTGCTTCCACGATGAGTATCTGGCGACCTTCAACCGCCCGAACGTGAAGCTGGTCGACACTCAGGGCCGCGGCGTCCAGCAGATCACCGAGAAGGGCGTAGTCGTGGACGGCGTCGAGTACGAGCTCGACTGCCTGATCTTCGCCACCGGCTTCGAGGTCGGCACCTCGTATGCGCGGCGCGCCGGCTATGAGGTGATCGGCGCAGGCGGCGTCACCCTGACCGACAAGTGGGAAGGCGGCGTTTCGACCCTGCACGGCATGCACAGCCGCGGATTCCCCAACTGCTTCATCATGAGCAACAGCCAGTCGGGCTTCACGGTGAACTACCCGCACATGCTCAACGAGCAGGCCAAGCACGTCGGCTATATTCTGGCGACCTGCTCCGAGCGCGGCATCGGGCGGGTCGAGGCCGCTCAGGACGCTGAGGACGCCTGGGTGAAGACCATCATCGACTCCGCCCTGCAGCGCGCCAAATTCGCCGAGGAGTGCACTCCGGGCTACTACAACAACGAGGGCCAGCCCTCGGCGTTGGCGGCGCGCAACGGCTCTTACGGCAAGGGGCCGATCGCCTTCGTCAAGCTGCTCGAAGGCTGGCGCGCGGCCGGGGCTCTGGAGGGGTTGGAGACCCGGCCGCTTTAGCGGGGATCACGAACGCGCGCGGACTGGAACCAGCCTCGATGGCGGACGGTTGGCTGATCGTCCGCCATCGAAGGAGGCTGCCATGAGCGTCAACGGCCTGGACGTTTTCGACAGGACCCTGCACACGACCAACGCCTGGCTCAAGGAGCTGTCCGAGGAGCTGGACGTCGATCGGCACGGCGCCTGGAAAGTGCTCAGCGTCGTCCTGCACAAACTGCGCGATCGACTGCCCGTGGACCTGTCGGCGCACCTCGGCTCGCAGCTGCCGCTGTTGATCCGCGGTGTCTATTACGACCAGTACCAGCCGGCCAAGCAGCCGAACCGCTGCAGCAGTCTGGACGAGTTCGTCGCCGACGTCGGCGACTGGCTGACCGACGCCCACAGCGTCGATCCACGCCGGGCGATCGAGGCCGTCTGCCACGTGCTGTCGCGCCATCTGGCCCCCGGCCAGATCGACAAGGTGCGCGCCAACCTGCCCAAGGGGCTGCGCCCGCTATGGAGCGCGCCGGCCGACACCCCACCGCGCCGCCGTCCGGAAAAGATCGGGCAGGCCGCCGCGGCCATGGCGACCGGCATCTAGGCGCCGCAGGCTGATAGCGAGGCGTCGGCGCCACAGGGGCGGCGTGTCGTATCGATGACGCTTGTGTTGCACTTTCGCTACGCTCCTAAGCCCCCTAAAACGCAGCACAATCGCTGTTTGGGGGATCCAGCCAATGACCGTGCGTACGCGTTTCTTGAACAGGGCCGCGCATGCTGCGCTGGTCGCCGCCGCCGGCCTGGCGGTCTTCGCGCCGGCCCACGCCCTCGCCCAGGACACCGAGCTCGGCGAGGTCGTCGTCACCGCCCAGAAGCGGTCAGAGAACCTCAACGACGTCCCGGTGTCGGTGACCGCCATCTCGGCCGAGAAGCTGGACGTGATTCAGTCGTCCGGCGGCGACATCCGGGTGTTCTCGGCCCGCATCCCGAACGTGACGCTGGAATCCAGCTACGCGCGGATCTTCCCGCGGCCCTACATCCGCGGCCTCGGCAACACCGATTTCGACTTCAACGCCTCGCAGCCCGTCTCCTTCGTCTACGACGAGGTGGTGATGGAGAACCCGGTGCTGAAGAGCTTCCCGCTGTTCGACATCGACCAGGTCGAGGCCCTGCGCGGGCCGCAGGGCACGCTGTTCGGCCGCAACACCCCGGCCGGCGTGCTGAAGTTCGACAGCGCCAAGCCGACCCAGAGCGTCGGCGGTTTCGCCCAGGCTTCCTACGCCACCTTCGGCACGGTTAACCTGCAGGGCGCAGTGTCGGGCCCGATCATCGACGGCGTGCTGGCGGGCCGCCTGTCGGGCATCTGGATGCACCGCGACGACTGGATCGACAACGGCTTCACCGGCAAGGACGACGTCACCGGCGGCTATGACCAGAGCGCCATCCGCGGCCAGCTGCTCTACACGCCGACCGAGGCGTTCAGCGCCCTGCTGAACCTGCACTACACCAAGCTCGACGGTTCGCCGCAGATCTTCCGCGCCAACATCATCCAGCAGGGGACCAATGACTTCGTCTCCGGCTTCGATCGCGAGAAGATCTACCAGGACGCCCAGCCGCGCACCGGCCAGACCATGGAAGGCTCGGGCGCCAACGTGAAGCTGACCTACGACTTCGGCGACGAAGGGCCGACCCTGACCTCGATCACCGCCTACGAGCACGTGACCGCCTACTCGCGCGGCGACGTCGACGGCGGCTTTGGCGCGGTGTTCGCGCCGCCTTCGGGCCCGGGCCTGATCCCGTTCACGGCCGAGAGCGCCGACGGCGTGCCCTATCACGCCCAGTGGAGCCAGGAGTTCCGCCTGGCCGGCGACTACGGCGGGGTGAACTATACGGTCGGCGCCTTCTACTTCTTCGAAGACCTGAAGATCGACAGCATCAACTTCGACACCCTGGCCGGCGGAACCCGCAACGGCTACGCCTATCAGCACCAGAAGACCAAGGCCTGGGCGCTGTTCGCCAACGCCGACTACAAGCTGACCGACCAGCTGACGGTCGGGGGCGGCATCCGCTACTCCAACGACAAGAAGGAGTTCATCGCCCAGCAGACGATCTCGCCGATCGGCCTGCCGCCGACCCCGATCCTGTCCGCCGATCCGGAGAGCGACGACGTCAGCTTCAACCTCAACGCCACCTATGCGGTGAACGACGACGTCAACCTCTACGCCCGCATCGCCAAGGGCTATCGCGCCCCGTCGATCCAGGGCCGGCTGCTGTTCGGCTCGACCATCTCGGTCGCCGACACGGAGACGCTGATGTCCTACGAGGCCGGCTTCAAGGCCGATCTCTTCGACCGCCGCGCCCGCATCGACGCGGCTGTCTACTACTACAAGGTCGACGACATGCAGCTGACCGCGGTCGGCGGCGGCGCCAACTTCAACCGGCTGGTCAACGCCGAGCACGCCGAGGGCTACGGCTTCGAGTTCAATGGCGAGGCCAACCCCATCGAGCACCTGCTGCTGACCGCGGGCCTCTCGTACAGCCACACCGAGATCCAGGATCCGAACCTGGCCATCCAGCCGTGCGGCGCGCCCTGCACCGTGCTCGACCCGGCCGGCGCCCCCGGCACGGTGCTGGTCGACGGCAACAGCCTGCCCAACGCCCCGCGCTGGATCGCCAACATCACCGCCCGCTACGCGATCCCGTTCCGCGACGGCGAGTTCTACGCCTACACCGACTGGGCCTACCGCTCGAAGATCAACTTCTTCCTCTATCGCTCGGTCGAATTCACCGACGACAAGCTGCTCGAGGGCGGCCTGCGGCTCGGCTACGTCACCGCCGACGGCAAGTGGGACGCGGCGATCTTCGGCCGCAACATCACCGACGACGAAAGCCTGGAAGGCGGCATCGACTTCAACAACCTGACCGGCTTCGTGAACGACCCGCGGACCATCGGCGTCGAGCTGAAGACCCGGTTCTAAGGCGCGCAAAAGGCGAGGGGGCGACCCCTCGCCGCATCCCGATTGACGGAGCCTTAACTACGCTCAGGGGCAGATGGCGCGTCGAAGTAGGAGCGTTGCCTTGAGCCTCAAACTGGTCGAACGGCCCGAGGGCTATTACGAGATCGAACCGCGCCCGACGCCGGACGAACTCGCCGCCTACTACCGCGACAAGTATTTCGGCGCGACCGACGGGCGCACGCCCTACGCCCACGGCTACACGGCCGAGGAACTCGAGCACAAACTGCTGCAGCCGGCCGAGACCGAGCTGGTCTGGGGCCGCGCGCCCGGCCGCATGCTCGAGGTCGGGGTCGGCGAAGGCTTCACACTCGACTATTTCCTGAAGCGCGGCTGGCAGGCCAAGGGCCTGGACTTCACCGACGACGGCGTGCGCGAGTTCCATCCGCACCTGGCCGAGCACCTGATGCTGGGCGACGCCTTCGCCCTGCTCGACGAGGAGATCGCCAAGGGCGAGGTCTACGACCTGGTGATCTGCAACAATGTCCTCGAACACGTCATCGACCCGATGGGCCTGCTGCAGCGGCTGCGCGCCATCGTCGCGCCGGGCGGCCTGCTGCGCGTCGCCGTCCCGAACGACGGCTCCTGGCTGCAGGACCAGATCGTCGGCCGCGGTCTGGCCGACCCGCAGTTCTGGATCGCGGCGCCCGATCACCTCAACTACTTCAACACCGACACCCTGCCGCGCGCCTTGGCCGCCCACGGCTGGGAGGTGGTCGAACACCTGGGCGAGTTCCCGATCGACATCTTCCTGCTCAACCCGGACACCGGCTACATGCGCGATCGTTCGAAGGGGCGGAACTGCCACTTCACCCGCGTCGCCTTCGAGATGGGCCTCTGGCGCGAACGGTCGCTGGAAGCGGTCGTCGAGTTCCGTCGCGGCTGCGCGCGGGCCGGCGTCGGCCGCAATCAGACCGCCTACGCCCGGCCGGTCTAGGCGCGGGATCGGCGGGCGGCGATGAACGTCCTCATCCTCAGCGCCGCCGCCAAGGTCTTGCTGGTCCAGGCCTTCCAGGCCGCCGCCCATCCGCTGGGCGGGCGGGTGCTGGCCGCCGACATCGCGTCCGACAACGCCGCCCTGTTCGCCGCCGACCAGGCGCTGATCCTGCCGCGCAGCGATGCTCCGCAGTTCGCGGGCGCCCTCATCGAGGCCTGCGCCCGCCATGCCGTCGGCCTCATCGTCCCGACCCGCGACGGCGAACTGGCGACCCTGGCGCACCTGCGCCCGCGCCTCGCCGAGGCCGGAGTCGCGGTGCTTGTCCCCGCGCCTGAGGCGCTTGCGATCTGCCGCGACAAACGCCGCTTCACCCAGGCCTGCCACGACCTTGGCCTGGGCACGCCGCGCACCTATGCGCCGGGCCAGACCCCGGACGCCTTTCCGGTCTTTGTCCGTCCAGTCGACGGGGCCGGCGGCGCCGGCGCGCGCCGGATCGACGATCCGACCGATCTTCCGGCCGATGAGACCCTGCTCGTCCAGGCGTTCGACGACGGACCGGAGTACACGGTCGACGTGCTGATGAGCCTGGACGGCGCGCCGCTGCAGGCCGTGGCCCGCCGCCGGCTGCAGGTTCAGGACGGCGAGGCGACCAAGTCGCGTACGCAGGACGTCCCTGCCCTGACCGACCAGGCGCTGAAGCTCTGCGCCGCGCTCGGTCTCGTCGGCCACAACGTTGTCCAGGCTTTTCACGACGACGCCGGGACTCGCTTCATCGAGATCAACCCGCGCTTCGGCGGCGCCTCGAACCTCTCGATCCAGGCGGGCCTGGCCTCGCCAGAACGCATCCTGCAGATGGCCCGCGGCCAGGACGTCGAGGCCGCCCGCCCGCGGGCGATCGCCTACGGCCTGACTATGCTGCGCTATTCCCAGGACCGCATCGTCACCGACGCCGAACTGGCCGCCCTGTGATCAGCGCCCTGCTCATCGACCTCGACGACACGCTCTACGACGAGCGCACCTACGTGCTGTCGGGCTTCCGCGCCGTGGCCGAAGAGCTCGCCCAGCGTCATCCGCGCCTCGACGCCGCCGCGCTGGCCGCCGGCATGGAGGCCGAGCTCGACGCCCACGGTCGCGGCCGCATCTTCGACGTCGTCCTCGCCCAGGCCGGACTGCCGGCCAGTCCGGGGTTGGTCGGCGAACTGGTGGGGATCTACCGCGACCACCGCCCGACGATCAGCCTGTGGCCCGGCGTCGCCGACACCCTCGCCGCGCTCGCGAAGTCCTATCGGCTGGCCGTCGTCACCGACGGCCTGGCCCTGATGCAGTCGCGCAAGGTCGAGGCGCTCGGCGTCGCCGACCTGGTCGACGAGGTGCTGCTGTGCTGGGAGCACGAGGCGCCCAAGCCCGACCCGGCCTGCTATCTTGAGGCCCTGCGCCGGATGGACGCCTTCCCGGCCCAGGCCGTGGTGATCGGCGACAATCCCGGCCACGACATGGCCGCCGCCGCCTCCGTCGGCTGCCGCTCGGTGCGGGTGCGGACCGGCAAGTTTGCGGCCCTTGGCGACGGCGGCTTCCCGCCCGACGCCGAGGCGCCGAGTTTCGTGGAGATCGCGCCGGTGCTGGCGCGGCTCGAACCTGGAGACGGCGCGTGAGCCAACCCCTCGTCACCATCGCCGGCCGCAAGATCGGCCCCGGCCATCCGCCCTACATCGTCGCCGAGATGTCGGGGAACCATAACGGCGAGATCGAGCGCGCCCTGGCCCTGATCGACGCGGCCAAGGCGGCTGGCGCCGACGCGGTCAAGCTGCAGACTTACACCGCTGACACCATCACCATCGACCACGACGGCCCCGGCTTCACCGTGCACGGCGGCCTCTGGGACGGGCGGCGGCTCTACGACCTCTATGAGGAAGCCCACACCCCCTGGGACTGGCACGCACGGCTGTTCGCCCACGCCCGCGAGATCGGCATCACGGTCTTCTCCTCACCGTTCGACCCCACCGCCGTCGAGTTGCTCGAGAGCCTCGGCGCCCCGGCCTACAAGATCGCCTCGTTCGAGCTGGTCGACATTCCGCTGATCGAGCTCTGCGCCCGCACCGGCAAGCCGCTGATCATGTCGACGGGCCTGGCCTCGCCCGCCGAGATCGCCGAGGCGGTGGCCGCCGCCCGCGGCGCGGGGGCCAGCGAGATCATCGTGCTCCACTGCAACAGCGGCTATCCGACCCCGCCGTCGGACATGAACCTGCTGACCCTGCCGCACCTGGCCGCCCAGCACGGGGTCGTCACCGGCCTCTCGGACCACACCATGGGCGTCACCGCCTCGGTGGCGGCCGTGGCCCTCGGCGCCTGCTTCATCGAAAAGCACTTCACCCTCAGCCGCGCCGAGGGCGGGGTCGATTCCGACTTCTCGCTGGAGCCGGCCGAGCTGGAGCGGCTGGTCGTCGAATGCCGCGACGCCTGGCTGGCGCTCGGCTCGGTCCGCTATGACGAGGCCCCGTCCGAGGCCTCCAGCCGCGACCACCGCCGATCGCTCTACGTGGTCGCCGACGTCGCCGCCGGCGAGGCGCTCACGGCGACCAACGTCCGCTCGATCCGCCCGGGCTTCGGCCTGCCGCCCAAGCATTTGCCAGAGGTCCTCGGCCGCAAGGCGGCCCGGGCCCTGCCCCGCGGCGCCCCGCTCGACTGGTCGATGGTGGAGTAGGCGGCGCGCCAATCCACGCACCACCGTGTCATCCCGGTTTGCGAAGCAAGACCGGGACCCATGAACACCAGATGGGGCAGGATGCGGCGGGGGGGGGGCGCCAAATTTTGAGTGGACGGCGCGAATGGGTCCCGGTCTTCGGCTGCGCCGAAACCGGGATGACATCTTGCTGTAGGACCTAACCCTTCCGGAACAGCCACCAAGTCGCGTCGTCCAGGCCCGTCGCCCGCTTCCAGAAGAACCCGTAGTCGACCAGCTGCAGGTCCGGGAACCGGTCCATGTAGAGGCCGCCGAAGTCGTTCTTGAACAGCAGGCCCTCGTGGCCGCGATAGCTCAGCGTCTCGGGCCGCGGCGAGAAGTACTCGGCGCACAGCACGTACTTCGACGACACCCGGTGGATCTCGTCCATGGTCGCCGGCAGCCGAGACGGGTCGACATGGATCAGCACCCCGGTCGTGAACGCCATCTCCACCGCCCCGTCGGCCAGCGGGATCTTGTCGCCGAAACCCTCGTAAAGCCGTTCGGCCGGCAGGATGCCGTCGGCCAGCACCCGCGCCCGCGCCGTGGCGTTCGGCTCGATGGCCGAGAGTTCGGCGCCCAGCAGCCGCGGCATGACCCGCAGGTTGAGGCCGAGATTGCAGCCGACCTCCAGGATGGTCTTCGGCGGGTCGCCGGCGAAGGCTTCGGCGAAGCGGCCCCACATGAAGGTGCGCGCCCGTAGCGCCTCGTCCGAGGCGACATTGCGCTGCGTGTATTCGGCGCCGAAGTCTCCCGCCCAGGCGGATTTCGGGTCGGCCGGCGTGCCGGTCATGGGAGGCTCCTAGGTGGCGGGTTCGAAATGGGAAAAGGGCAGGGCCCGGATGTCGTCGGACGTGAAGTCCGGCTTGGTCGGATAGAGCGCGGCATAGACCTTCTCGACGAAGGCGTAGTCCTCCGGCGTGTCGACGGTCCAGCGCAGGGCGCTCTCGTCGCGGGCCTGGACCAGCTCGCCCTGGGTGAACGGCGCGCCAGAGCGATAGAGGAACGGCGTCACGTGCTCGCGGTCGTAGGGGTCGGTCGCCTCACGCCCGGCGGTCAGCAGGTCCTCGGCGTCGAACGACTCGACGTCCAGCCCGCGCGGATAGGTGCGGTTGCGGCCGTTGGAACAGTAGTCGACGCCCAGCTTGGTCTGCAGCCGCACGCAGTCGTCGATCACCCCCGGATCGGCCAGCGGGCAGTCGGCGGTCAGCCGCACGACCTGACCGGTCACGCCCAGCGCTTCGATCGCCCCGACATAGCGCCCCAGCACGTCGGCCAGCGGACCGCGATAGACTTCGACGCCGATGCTTAGGAGAAGGCTGGCCAGCACGTCGTCGCTGGCGTCCTTGCTGGTCGCCACGACCAGCCGGGTCAGGGTCTCGCAGCGGCGCAGGCGCTCGATCTGGCGCTCGACCATCGGCCGTCCCGCCAGCGGCTTCATCACCTTGCCCGGCAGCCGCGACGAACTCATCCGCGCCTGCAGGATCGCGACCGCCATGCCCGTTCCCCTCGACTGCCGCGACGTTAGGGCCAGAGCCTTTCGCCGGTCTTAACCGTGCGGCCCGCAGGCGGGTAGCCAATGGGCGGCGGACAAGGCTATGAGCCGTGCTTCCCTTTCGCTCAGGTAGTCTTTCATGTTGCCTCCCGACGACGCCAAGGCGGTCGCCGCCGCCGAAACTCTCGCCGCCTCCGGGGCCGGCGTGGACCAGGTGCTGGCCCAGCTGCGCGCAACGCTTTCGCTCGACGCCTTCGGGATGCTGATCATCGACTTGCCGCGCGAGGACCTACCGCACCTGTCGCGCCTGCTGCCGCGCATGGCCAGCGACGAGACCCAGCGCAACTTCACCGGCAACGCCGGCCTGACCCTGCTGCGCGAGACGGTCAGCTTCGTCCGCGCCCTGGCCTACAACTACGCCGCCGTCCGCAACCGCTCGCTCTCGCAGGCGCGCGTCCTCGACTACGGCTGCGGCTACGGACGCATCACCCGGATGATGTACTACTACACCGACCCCGCCAGCATCTGGGCCATGGACCCCTGGGACTTCGCGGTCGGCCTCTGCCGCGAGGCCGGCCTGATCGGCAACCTGGCGCAGTCGGACTATCTGCCCAAGTCGCTGCCGGCGCCGGAACGGGCGATCGACGTCGCCTTCGCCTTCTCGGTGTTCACCCACACCTCGCGCTCGGCCACCGACGCGGCGCTCGGCGCCCTGCGCCGCCACATCGCCGACGACGGCCTGCTGGCCATCACCATCCGCGCGCCCGAGTACTGGGACGTCAATCCGGACTACGCCGACAAGGCCGAGGCCTACAAGGCGCTGCACGCCCGCGACGGCTTCGCCTTCGTGCCGCACCAGCGCGACACCGTCGAGGGCGAGGCCACCTACGGCGACACCTCGTTGACCCTGGACTTCATCACAGCCAACTATCCGGACTGGAAGATCGCCGGCTCGGACTGGGCCCTGGCCGACCCCTACCAGCGCTACGTCTTCCTGCAGCCGGCCTAGAGCGTGATAGCTGGAAGTGGCAGCCGGTTACGGCGGTCATCACGCTCTGACTTTTCGAAGTAGAGCCTTTTTTCCCTTCAAACGACTCCGTTTGAAGGGAAAAGGCTCTAGGCGTCCATGCCGCGCAGCACGGCGAGCACCGCCTCGCCGTAACGCTGCAGCTTGCCCTCGCCGACCCCGGAGATCGCGCCCAGGCTCGTCAGGTCCGATGGCTTGCGCCCGGCGATTTCGGCCAGGGTGCGGTCGTGGAAGATGACATAGGGCGGCAGATGCTGGCGCGCCGCCTCGTCGCGGCGCCAGGCGCGCAGCGCCTCGAACACCGGCTGGTCGTGGGCGCTCACCGCCAGCGCCGCGCCGCTCTGCCCCTTGCGTCGACCGCTGGTCCGCGCCTTCGGTTCAGGTTCCTGCGGTTTGCGCAGTGAAACCTGCCGCTCGCCGCGATAGATCGCCTTCACCCCGTCGGCGTCGCCCAGCCCGATCAGCGGCCGCCCGTCGTTCGGGTCCTCGCGCAGCAGGCCGTCGAACAGCAACTGGTCGATCAGGTCGCGCCAGGCGATGGCGCTCAGCTCCTGGCCGATGCCGAAGGTGGTCAGCCCGGCCTCGAAGCTCGACGGGTCCTTGGTCTTGCCTAGCAGGTGGTCGACCAGCCGCCCACGCCCGAACCGGCCGCCCATGCGGTGCACGGCCGACAGCGCCATCTGGGCCGGGCGGGTCGCGTCCACCGTCTCGACTTCGCCCAAACAGAGGTCGCACTGGCCGCAGGCCTTGACCCCTTCCTCGCCGAAGTAGCGGCGCACGGCGGCGGCGCGGCAGGTCGTTCCGTCGAGCATGGCGTAGAGCTGGCGGACTTTGCGGCCCTGCACCTGCTTGACGCTCTCGTCGACATCGCGGCCGTCCAGCCGGCGGAACGCCCAAGCCATGTCGGCCGAACCGTAGAGGGTGATGCCCTCGGCCGGGTCGCCGTCGCGTCCGGCGCGGCCGATCTCTTGCCAATAAGCCTCGATCGAGGCCGGCGGATCGGCGTGGATCACATAGCGGACGTCGGGTTTGTCGACGCCCATGCCGAAGGCGATGGTGGCGACCATCACCGCCTCGTCGGCCTCGAGAAACTTCTCCAGCCGGTCGGCGCGGACGTTCTTGTCGAGGCCCGCGTGATAGGCCAGGGCCGGAACCCCAGCGCCGCGCAACGCTTCGGCCAGCTTGTCGACCCCGTCGCGCGAGCCGGCATAGACCACGCCCGACCGCCCCGGCCGCGCGGCGACCAGCTCCAGCACCCGCTTGTGGCCGGCCCCGCGCTTGCGCTCGGCCGAAAGCGCCAGTTCCGGCCGCGCGAAGCTGGCCACGAACTCGGCCGAGTCCTCCAGCCGCAGCTCGGCGCGGATGTCCTCGCGGGTCCGGTTGTCGGCGGTGGCGGTGACCGCCAGCCGCGGCACGTTCGGGAAGATGTCGGCCAGCCGGCCCAACATCCGGTACTCGGGCCGGAAGTCGTGGCCCCATTGGCTGACGCAGTGGGCTTCGTCGATGGCCAGCAGCGCCAGCGGCACGCGCGACAGCCGCTCCAGCATCGAGGGCTGCATCAGGCCTTCGGGCGAGATGTAGAGCAGGTCCAGCTCGCCGCGGTCGATCTTTTCCCAGGTCTCGGCCCGCTCCCAGGCCTCGCCGGTGGAATCGAGCTTGGCGGCCGCGACGCCCGACTGCTGCAGGCCCGCCACCTGGTCGGTCATCAGCGCGATCAGCGGCGAGACCACCAGGCCGAGGCCGGGCCGCATCATCGCAGGGATCTGGTAGCAGACGCTCTTGCCGCCGCCGGTCGGCAGCACGGCCATGGCGCTGCGCCCGGCCAGCACCTCGGCGATCACCTCGGCCTGGCGGCCGCGGAAGTCGGGATGCCCAAAGGTGCGGCGCAGAATTTCGCGCGCCCCGTCCAGGGTCGGCGTGTCGTCGAGATCCATACGCGGCGCGAGGGAGGCGGCCATCCGGGGCTTATGGCCTGCGTCGGCGCTCAGGCCAAAGCGCTATTCCGCCGCGATCGCCGCCGGCGCCGCCCGCGCCCCGCGCAGCAGCCTGCCCGGCAGGGCGCCGGTCGGCTGCCCGTCGCGATAGGTGACCTGGCCCGCCACGATGGTCGCCACATAGCCGTCGGCCCGCTGCACCAGCCGTCGCCCGCCGGCCGGCAGGTCGTAGGCGACGCTCGGCGCGCCCAGGGTCAGGCCCTCATAGTCGATGACATTGAGGTCGGCCCGGTACCCGGGCGCCACCACGCCCCGGTCGTGCAGGCCCAGCGCCGCGGCAGTGTCGTGGCTCTGCATCCGCACCATCGTCTCCAGGGGCAACTTTGGGCCACGGGTTCGGTCGCGGGTCCACAGCGTCAGGTTCGAGGTCGGGAACGAGCCGTCGCAGATCATCCCCACGTGCGCCCCGCCGTCCGACAGCCCCGGCACCGTGTCCGGGTGGTTCAGCATCTCGAACGAGGGGTCAAGCGAGCCGTTCGCGTAGTTGAGGAACGGCAGGTACAGCATCCCGCGCCCGCCATTGGTCAGCATGTGGTCCAGCGCCAGTTCCTCTGGGCGCACGCCCTTGGCGACCGCCAGGGCCAGCACCGTGCGGTCGGGCGTCTGCTCGTAGTCCGGCGTCTCGCCCATTAGGAACATGACCTTCCAGTTCTGGGTCATGTTGGCGGCGAAGGCGGCCGAGGCCTCGTTTCCTTCGCTCAGCAGCTGGGCGCGGAACGCCGGATCGGCCAGCTTGGCCGCGCGCTCGGCCAGCGGCAGCGCCGCGATCGCCTTGTAGCTCGGATAGTGTGTGAACGGATTGAGCGTCAGCTCCAGGCCGAACAGCACCCCCACCGGCCGCCCGCAGACCTGAGCCCGCATCGGCAGACCCGCCCCGCTCGCCTCTTCCAGGCGGTCGAGCAGCAACCGCCACTGGGCCGGCTGAATCGGGCTCTGCACCAGGGAGAACGACAGCGGCCGCCCGGAGGCCTCGACGATCCGCCGCAGCATCGCGAACTCGGCTTCCGGGTCACCGAAGTCGGAGACGAACTGCAGCGCGCCCTTGCCGGCCGCCGCCAGCCCCATGGCGATGCCGGTCAGCTCGGCCTCGGACGCGGTCAGGGTGGGGGTCGGCTGGCCGTCGCTGGTGCGATGGTTCAGCGTGCGCGAGGTCGAAAAGCCCAGCGCCCCGGCCTCGACCGCGCCCTTGGCGATGGCGGCCATCGCGGCGATGTCGTCCGGGGTGGCGTCCTCGCGATTGGCGCCACGTTCGCCCATCACGAACACCCGCAGCGCCGCGTGCGGCAGCTGGGCGCCGATGTCGACGTCGAAGCTCCGGCCCTCCAGGCTGTCGAGATAGTCGGGGAAGCTCTCCCAGTTCCAGGGCAGGCCCTCGGTCAGCACCGGGAAGGGAATGTCCTCCACCCCTTCCATCAGCCGCACCAGGCGGTCGTGATCAGCGGGCTTGCAGGGCGCGAAGCCGACCCCGCAATTGCCCATCACCACCGTGGTCACCCCGTGCCAAGACGAGGGCTGCATCCGCTGATCCCAGGTCGCCTGGCCATCGTAGTGGGTGTGAATGTCGACGAAGCCCGGCGTGACCAGCTTGCCGCGGGCGTCGATCTCCTCGATCCCGGCGCCGCTCACCTGGCCGACCGCGACGATCAGCCCGTCCTTGACCGCGACGTCGGCCACGAACGCCGGGCCGCCCGATCCGTCCGCCAGCGTGCCGCCCCGGATCACGAGGTCATAGGCCCTTTCCATGGCGTTCTCCCTTGTGCCGCCGTGTCTCCGACGCTCGGCGGGATTACCCGCCCGCGCAGGGGGTCAGGTCAAGGGCGCCGTGGCGGCAGCGGGCGGCCGGTTCAGTACAATTGTTGATAGCGCCCCGGTATGGAACGGAAGCGGGCGCAGACGCATTTTTCCGGCACAGCTTGTTCGCCCCGAATTGGGCCCCGACCCGTCCAGGAAACCCGATATGCGTCCTTCACAAGTCACCGCGGCCCTCGTCGCCGTCGCTCTCGCCATGCCCGCGACCGCGGGCGCGCAGCCGACCCTGCGCCAGGGCAGTCCCCTCTCCTCGATCTTCGGCTGCGACGCCGGTGGCAACAAACAGGCCGGCGGGGCGGTCATCGGCGGCCTGGTCGGCGGCGTGGTCGGAAGCAACCTCGCCAAGAACGAGCGCACGCTGGGCACCGTGCTCGGCGCCGCGGCCGGCGCGGCGGCCGGCTCCTACATCGGCTGCCGGATGCAGCGCAGCGACCAGCAGAAGGCCCAATACGCAGCCCAGAACGCCCTCGACCGCGGCGGCTCGCAATCCTGGTCCAACCCGGAGACCGGCGCCTCGGGCGACGTCCGCGTCGTCTCGACCTCGAACGGCGGCGGGGGCCAGCCGGTCTCGCTGAGCGGACTGCGCTTTGCGAAGGGCGTCGAGCCGGCCTCAGCCTACGAGTCCGCCTCCGGTCTCTACACCGCGCCCAAGACTGTCAACATCCGCGCCCGCCCGACCACCTCCGCGCCGGTGGTCGGCAAGCTGAACGGCGGCCAGAGCTTCGACGCCCTGGCGCGGGTCAGCGGAACGCCGTGGCTGCTGGCGGGCCGCAACGGCCAGGCGATCGGCTACGTTTCGGACACCGTGGTGCGCCCGGCCGGCGGCGCCCAGTACGCCGGCGGCAATTCGGTCTGCCGCACCTTCGAGCAGACCATCCGCACCTCGAACGGCGCTCCGGAAACCTCGCGCCACACCGCCTGCAAGGGCGCCGACGGCCAGTGGGTGGTGCAAGGCTGAGTCCGCGCACGGGTCGGCGTCACCACATGATATGTGGCGTCGACCCTTCAAATCCTTGACCTAAAGCATCCACAGGGGCATAAGCGCCCCCTTCTGGCGCATAGCATTCGCGCCCTCCACCGCCACGACCCCCACGACTGATGTGGGACGAGGGCGGCGAGGCCCCCCGTCGACGTGATCGTCCACGGGGGTCGATTGCGTTTGGGCCTCCCGAGACATTTGCGGTCCGCAGGATCGAAAATGTCTCAAACCCTTTCTTCCCATTTTCCCTCCTCGGGAAAATTGGGGTGGAGTCTCGCGTGTTTGACGCACTGACAGATCGGCTTTCCGGGGTCTTCGACCGCCTCTCCGGGCGGGGCGTGCTCTCGGAAAAGGACATCGACGAAGCCCTGCGCGAGGTGCGTGTCGCCCTGCTCGAGGCCGACGTCGCGCTGCCCGTCGTCCGCGAGTTCATCTCCAAGGCCAAGGAACGGGCCGCCGGCGAGGAGGTGATCCGCTCGATCCGCCCCGCCGACCAGGTGGTGAAGATCACCTATGACGGCCTGGTCGAGATGCTGGGCGGCGAGACTGCCGAGGGCCTGAACCTCGCGCTCAACCCGCCGACGGTCATCATGATGGCCGGCCTGCAGGGCTCGGGTAAGACCACCACCGCCGGCAAGCTGGCGCTGAAACTCGCCAAGGACCGCAAGAAGGTCTTGCTGGCCTCGCTCGACACCCGCCGCCCCGCCGCCATGGAGCAGCTGGCCCTGCTGGCCAAGCAGGCGGGCGTCGAGAGCCTGCCGATCGTAGCCGGCCAGGCCGCGCCGGACATCGCCCGCCGGGCCATGTCCGCGGCCAAGCTCCAGGGCTTCGACGTCGTCATCCTCGACACCGCCGGCCGCACCACCATCGACGAAGCGATGATGGCCGAAGCGGCCGAGATCGCGAAGATCGCCTCGCCCACCGAAACCCTGCTGGTCGCCGACAGCCTGACCGGCCAGGACGCGGTGCGCACCGCCACCGCCTTCCACGAACGCCTGCCGCTGACCGGCCTGGTGCTGACGCGGGCCGACGGCGACGGCCGCGGCGGCGCGGCGCTGTCGATGCGCGCGGTCACCGGCCTGCCGATCAAGTTCCTCGGCGTGTCGGAAAAGATCGAAGGCCTCGACGTCTTCGACGCCCGCCGCGTGGCCGGCCGCATCCTGGGTCAGGGCGACGTCGTCGCCCTGGTCGAGAAGGCCGCCCAGGACCTGGACGTGGCCAAGACCGAGGCGATGGCCAAGAAGCTGGCCAAAGGCCAGTTCGACCTCGACATGATGGCCGAGCAGTTCAACCAGATGAAGCGCATGGGCGGCATGGAAGGCCTGATGGGCCTGCTGCCGGGCGTCCAAAAGGTCAAGAAACAGCTCTCCGAAGCCAACGTCTCCGACAAGATGATCGACCGCCAGATGGCGATCATCTCCTCGATGACCAAGGCCGAGCGCAAGAAGCCCGACATCCTGCAGGCCTCGCGCAAGCGCCGCATCGCCGCCGGCGCCGGCGTCGACGTGGCCGAGATCAACCGGCTCCTGAAGCAGCATCGCCAGATGGCGGACGCCTTCAAGATGATGAGCCGCGACGGCGGCAAGGGCTTCGCCCGCATGGCCGGCATGATGGGCGGCGGCGGCATGGACCGTCTCAAGGCCCTGGGCGGCGGCAAGATGCCCGCGCCCGATCCCAAACAACTGGAAGAACTCGGCAAGCTGGCCAGCCAAGGGGGCGGTCTGCCCGGCCTCGGCGGCCCCGGGAAGCTTCCTGGCCTCGGCAATCTGCCGCCCGGCTTCAACCCCTTCAAGAAATCCTAGAGCTTACAAAGGACTAACCCATGCTCAAGATCCGTCTCGCCCGTGGCGGCGCCAAGAAGCGCCCCTACTACAACATCGTCATCGCCGACTCGCACTCGCCGCGCGACGGCCGCTTCATCGAGAAGGTCGGCGCCTACAACCCGATGCTCAAGAAGGACGACCCGGCGCGCGTCACCCTGAAGGTCGAGTCGATCCAGGCGTGGCTCAAGAAGGGCGCCCAGCCGACCGACCGCGTCGCGCGTTTCCTGGCCAACGAAGGCCTGGTGAAGTGGGAAGCCGGCAACAACCCGAGCAAGGCCGAGCCGGGCCGCAAGGCCAAGGAACGCGCTGAAGAGCGCGCTCAACGCGAAGCTGACCGCGCCGCCGCCGCGGCCGAAGCCGCCGCCCAGCCGGCTCCGGAGCCGGAACCCGAAGCCGCTCCGGCCGAGGAAGCCCCGGCCGCCGAGGCCGCCGCTGAAGCTCCGGCTGCTGAAGAAGCTCCGGCCGCCGAAGGCGACGCCGAAAAGACCGAAGGCTAAGTCCAGCGCCGCTCACCGCGGCCTTCGGGATGGGGTGAGCTGGCCTTGGTTCGACCGACATGGGCGACGAAACGCACAATCTGATTTTCGTCGCCCAGGTCGGCGCCGCCCACGGCGTGCGAGGCGAGGTGAAGGTCACCACCTTCACCGCCGACCCCATGGCGCTGGTGAGCTACAAGACCTTGATGCGTCAGGACGGCTCGCCCGCCCTGACCATCGCATCGGCCCGCCCGACCAAGGGCGGGATCGTCGCCCGCCTCAAGGGCGTGGACGACCGCAACGCGGCCGAGGCCCTGCGCGGCCTCAAGCTCTATATTTCCCGCGACAGCCTGCCCGAGCCGGAGGAGGACGAGTTCTATCTCGCCGACCTCATCGGCCTGACCGTCGAGACCGCCGCTGGCGAACTGCTGGGCACGGTCAAGACCGTCCAGGATTTCGGCGCCGGCGACCTGCTCGAAATCCAGCCCAAGGTCGGCGCCAGCTGGTGGCTGGCCTTCACCCGCGAGGCGGTGCCCGAGGTGCGCATCGCCCAGGGCAAACTCATCGCCGAGCCTCCCGCCGTCATCGAAGCCGACCCCAACGAGGGTCACGAGGAAGGCGAAGACTAGGCTCGCTGGGCGAGCACCGCCTCGCGCTGGCGGGCGAGATCGGCGCGCGCCTTCGCCATCAGCGCCTTGATCGCCGGATCGTCGCGCAGCACCAGCATGTTCGGCTGCTGGTCCAGCCACAGGCTCTCGTCCCACAGGAAAACGCCGCGCCAACCGTTCTGGTAGGCGGACTCCAGTGCGGCGACCGCCTCGTTCCGCATGCCTTTTTCAGCGAACACCTTTGCGCGGGCGACCAGCCAGTCGTTCGGCGGCCGCTGACCAGGCGTCGGCGCGGTCACCTTCAGCACCTCGTCGAGCAATCGCTTGGCCTGCGCCCGATCTCCCAGTCGGTTCAGCGCGTGGGCCGCCACCGTCGGCATGGCCAGATCCAGCCCGGTGACCGCCGGCTCCGGCGAGAAGATGTCGGGCCGCAGGGTCTTCAGCGCCGCCACGCCCTCGGCGTACTTGCCGGTCATCACCGAGGTCTGGAACACCACCATCGGCCAGAACGGCTCGTCGTCCTTGGCCATTAGCGAGCGGCCCATGGCCAGCGCGCCGCTCCAGTCGCCGTCGTAGCAAAGGATAGTGACCTCGCCGAGCTCCTTGGCCGGCGACTCGCTGATCGCCCGCAGCACCGCATCGGCGTCCTCGCGCAGGCCGAGGTTCATGTAGACCCAGGAGGTCTGCAGCGAGATGAACGGGTCCTGGCCGGTGGCGATGGCCTTTAGCCAGGGCTCGGCCTCGTCAAACCGGCCCTTCTCGGCCAGCACCATGGCCAGCTGGTACTTGGCCTGTTCGTATTCCGGATAGAGCTCGGTCGCCGAATGGAACTGACGCTCGGACTCGTCCAGCTGGCCGACGTTCATCAGCGCCTTGCCGTAGGTCATGATCGTCGAGCGGTTCAGCGGATCGAGGGCCAGCGCCTTGCGGCCGAAGGCCACCGCCTGCCCCGACTGGCCTAGGTCGTTCAGCCGCGAGGCCTTGGCGCTCAGCGCCTCGGGCTTGTTGGGCGCCAGCTTCAAGGTGCGTGCGATCGCCTCGTCGAAGGCGCGCTCATACTGCGGCCCGCCGATCCGGATGCTCTGCACCCGGGCGATCATCGCCTTGGCCATCCAGACGTCGGGCGAGTCCGGATCAAGCTGCACCGCCTTGTCGATCGCGCCCTGGGCGACGCGGCCCGCCTCGCCGATGTCCATCGCCAGCCCCTGCTGGGCCAGCACCATCGTCGCCTGGGCGTAGCCGGCGAAGGCCGCGGCGTTTCGCGGCTCCAGGTCCATCAGCTGTTCGAAGCCGGCCCGCGCGGCCTTCAGCGAGTCCGGATCCTGGCGGCGAAGCTGCGCCATCGAGGTGAGCTGCAGCGTGTAGGCGGCCGGATCGCGCGGCGTCTCGTCGGCAGGGCGCGCGCTGCGCAAGGCCAGCTTGACCTTCATCGCCTCGGCGACCGCCTCGCCGATCTCGGTCTGCAGGTCCAGCGCGTCGACCATCTGGCGGTCATAGGTCTCCGACCACAAGTGAAAGCCGTCCTTGCAGGCCACAAGCTGGCACGTGACCCGCAGGCGATCGCCCTCGCGCCGCACGCTGCCTTCGACCACGTGCGCCACGCCCAGCTTCTTGCCGACCTCGCGCAGGTCCTCGTTCTTGCCCTTGAAATAGAAGCTCGAGGTGCGGCCGGCGACCTTCAGCTCTGGCGACTGGGCGAGGCTGTTGATCACCTCCTCGGTCAGGCCGTCGGCGAAGTACTCGGCGTCCTGGGCCTGGCTGAAGGTCTCGAACGGCAGCACCGCCACCGACTTTTCCGGAGGTCCGCCGCCCAGCATCTGCATTGGGCCGCGCAGCACGCCGCTGACCTGCGCGGCGGTGACGCCGAGCACCAGGCCAAGACCGCCCAGCAGCAGCACGTCCAGCCGCGTGAGACCGGTCCTGGCCGGCGCCTCCGCGCCCTCCGGCGTCTTGGTCCTGTGGATGGAACCGTCCGGCGCGCGCTCGAACGCCCAGGCGATGACGATCGCGATCGGCAGACCCAGCGCCAGGACGATCAGCGCCGCCTGACTTGTCCACTTGGGAAATTCGAGCGTTTCGAAGATCGTCTTGGCGACCTGGAAAATCGCCCAGGCAGTCACCGTGTAGACAGCCGCCACACGAATGACGTTTCGACGCTTCAACTCACTGAGGAACTGTCCGAACACTCGCACGCCCCCTCCGAGGAAGCGTCGAGCCTAACAGTCAAAAAAGAAAGGCGGCAAGCCGGGGCCTGCCGCCGCCTGAAACTACTTCTTCAACCGCATCAGGCCTTCTTGGGCCACCGAGGCGACCAGGGTGCCGTCCTGGCCGTAAATCGCGCCGCGCACGAAGCCACGGCCGCCCGAGGCGCTGGGGCTGTCCTGGGTATACAGATGCCAGTCGTTGAAGTTCGAGGCCTTGTGGAACCACATGGCGTGGTCAAGGCTGGCCGACTGCAGCCCCGGCGTCTGCCAGGCGACGCCGTGCGGCCGCATCGCCGTCGAGAGCAGGTTCATGTCCGAGGCGTAGGCCAGGATCACCTGGTGCATGCGCGCGTCGTCGCCGATCGGAGCGACGGCCCGCATCCAGGTGTCGCTCTTGGGCTCGCTCGGCTTGGGCTTGCGCCCGAAGCCGTAGTTGTCGCGGCCGATCATCTCGATCGGACGCGGCCGGTTCATCATCCGGCGCATCTCTTCGCTCATGCCGTCTTGGACGGCCTTCTTGGCCGCCTCGGCCTCGGCGGCCATGTCGTCGGGGCTGCGCACCGCCGGCATCGGCGCCTGATGCTCGAAGCCGTCTTCGGCGACCTGGAACGAAGCGGCCAGGTTGAAGATCTGCTTGCCGTTCTGCACGGCGATCACCCGGCGGGTGGTGAAGGTGCCGCCGTCGCGCGAGCGGTCGACCTCGAACAGGATCGGGATCCGGGGGTCGCCCGGGCGGATGAAGTAGCAGTGCAGCGAGTGGCAGATCCGGTCCTCAACCGTCTCATACGCCGCCAGCAGCGACTGGGCGATCACCTGGCCGCCGAAGATCCGGCCCGGACCGTCCTCGGGCGAAACGCCGCGGAAGGTGTTCACCTCGATACGTTCGAGGGCCAGGGACTCGGTGAGGATTTCGGGCGTTTCCATGGGATCTCTAAAAATGCTGCACGTGCGAAAGGAGCCGGATTACGCCCATGGCGCACGCCCCGCAAGCGGCCAGGGAGCGACGTTCTCTTAAGGCGACCGTGGAAAACCTGCGGCGTTTGGTCCAAAAGCCGCCCCATGTCCTTCGACGCCACCGTCCTGACCATGTTTCCCGAGGCCTATCCCGGCCCGCTCGGCGTCTCGCTGATCGGCACGGCTTGGCGCGAGCATGGGCTTTGGACATTGGAAACAGTGGACATTCGCCAATTTTCCAAGGATAAGCGCGGCTTCCTCGACGACACCCCTGCGGGTGGCGGTCCTGGACAGGTTATGCGGGCGGACGTCATCGCAGCCGCGCTGGACAGCGTGGAGCGGCGGGGACGGCCGCTTTTGTACATGAGCGCACGGGGTCGGCCCCTGACCCAGGCGCGCGTGAGTGAATGGGCCAAGGGTCCGGGACTGATCGTCCTGGCCGGACGGTTCGAAGGGGTGGACCAGCGGGTGCTCGACGCCCGGGGGTTCGAGGAGATCAGCGTCGGAGACGCGGTCCTCGCCGGCGGCGAGGCGGCCTCCCTGGTGGCGATCGAAGCGTGCGTAAGGCTCGTGCCCGGCGTCCTCGGCCAGGCGGAGAGCTTGAGTGAAGAGAGTTTCGAGGACGGGCTCCTGGAGCACCCGCAGTACACCAGACCGCGGGAATTCGAGGGACTTGAGATACCGCCCGTGCTGCTCAGCGGTCACCACGCCGATATTGGCAAGTGGCGCAAAGCGCAGCGCGAAGCGGCCACGCGGGAACGACGTCCGGACCTCTGGGCGGCGCATCTCGCCAATCAACAGGCAAAGGGCGAGTAAAGCCCAGTAGGACAAGGACGACCGATATGAACATCATCCAGCAGCTCGAAAAAGAAGAGCTCGACCGCCTCGCCGCCACCCGTGCGATCCCGGACTTCCAGGCCGGCGACACCCTTCGCGTCAACGTGAAGATCAAGGAAGGCGACCGTGAACGCGTCCAGGCCTACGAAGGCGTCTGCATCGGCCGTCAAGGCGGCGGCGTGAACGAGAGCTTCACCGTCCGCAAGATTTCGTTCGGCGAAGGCGTGGAACGCGTGTTCCCGCTCTACTCCCCGAACATCGACTCCATCGAAGTGAAGCGTCGCGGCGTCGTCCGTCGCGCCAAGCTCTACTACCTGCGCGACCGTCGCGGTAAGTCGGCCCGGATCGCCGAGCGCCAGACCGCTCGCAACACCGAGACGACCGAAGCCTAAGCTTCCAGGTTTCACGAGACTTCAGACGGCGGCCGTGGCGACACGGCCGCCGTTTTCGTTTGCAGTCTGCCCCTCGACCGCTCCCTCGCCCCTTTGGGGGAGAGGAAAACCCAACACCCCCTTGCGCCCCGCCGCGCGCCCGCTAACTCTAATAATAAGAGTTACTGGGGAGCCCTCGCCATGCGCGCCAAGTCCTTCGCCGGCATGACCTGTTCCGTCGCCGGCGCCCTTGAGGCGATCGGCGACCGTTGGGCGGTGCTGCTGCTGCGCGACCTGTCGCTGGGCCTGTCGAGGTACGACGAACTGCAGGCCTCGACCGGCATGCCGACCACCACGCTCTCGACCCGCCTCAAGCACCTGGAAAGCTCAGGCCTGGTCGAGCGCCGCCCCTACCAGGACAACCCGCCGCGTCACGAATATCGCCTGACCGACAAGGGTCGCGACCTCTGGAAGGTCACGACGGCGCTGCGCGAGTGGGGCGACCGCTGGGACACCAACGGCCTCGGCGCCCCGACCATCGAACTCGTCGACGCAGCCAGCGGCCGACCGCTGGTCCTGGCTCTCGTCGACCAGGAAACCGGTCAGCCCGTCCCGCGCGGACGCGCCCGCCTGCGTCCTGGCCCCGCCGCCGACGCCAATGTCCGCAAGCTGCTTGGAGGAAGCCGCCCATGAGCCTGACCCGCACCACCTTCTACTTCGACTTTCGCAGCCCCTATTCCTACCTGGCCAGCACCCAGCTCCCGGGCCTGCCGGGCGAGTTCGCCTACAAGCCGATCGACGTGCTTGAGGTGATGAAGCGGGTCGGCAACGTGCCGACCACCATCATCTGCAAGCCCAAGCAGACCTATGCCCGCGCCGACCTCGGCCGCTGGGCGCAGCTCTACGGCGCCCCGCTCAGCCCAAATCCGGCCATGAGCAGCATTGAGGGCCCGCGCCTGCTGCATGCGGCGCTCGCGGCCATAAAGCTCGGCCACGGTCCTGCGGCCGCCGACCGGCTGTTCCGCGCAATGTGGGCGGGCGATGCGCCGCTCGGTTCCAGCACCGACGTCGCCGCCCTGCTCGCCGATCTCGGCGTCACCGCCGAGTTGATCGACGCCCCCGAGCGCGCCGCCGAGCTCGAAGCCAATGTCGCCCAGGCGGTCGAGGCCGGCGTCTTCGGCGCCCCCAGCTTCGTCACGGAGGGCGGCCTGCTGTTCTTCGGCAACGACCGCCTCGACTTCCTGCGCCGCGCGCTCGCGGCCTGACCCTCTCGCCACAAGGAACGCCAGATGAAACCGCTCGCCATCGTCACCGGGGTCGGCCCCGGGACTGGGTCCTCGATCGTCCGCAGGTTCGCCGCCCACGGCTACCGCGTGGCCATGCTGGCCCGGAACTTCGACCGGCTCGCCGCCCTGGCCCAGGAGATCCCCGACGCGGTCGCCGTGCCGGTCGACGTCTCCGACGCCGGGGCGCTGATCGCCGCCGTCGAGGACCTGATCGTCCGCTTCGGAACGCCCAAGGTGGTGGTGCACAACGCCGTCGGCGGCGCCTTCGGCAACTTCCTCGACATCGACCCGTCGGTGTTGGAGCAGAATTTCGCGACCAACGTCATGGCCCTGCACCACCTCGCCCGCCTGGCCGCGCCGAAGATGATCGAGGCCGGCGGCGGCGCGCTGATCGTCACCGGCAACACCTCGGCCCTGCGGGGCAAGGCCAATTTCGCCGGCTTCGCTCCGACCAAGGCCGCTCAGCGCATCCTGGCCGAAGCCATCGCGCGCGAGGTCGGCCCCAAGGGCGTGCACGTCGCCTATCTGGTGATCGACGCGGTGATCGACGTGCCGTGGACCCGCGAGCGCTACAAAGAGGCGCCCGACGACTTCTTCATCGCCCCTGCGCCGGCGAGGTCTTCCACCTGGCCCACCAGCCCAAGAGCGCTTGGTCGTTCCTCGCCGAAGTGCGGCCGTTCCGCGAGACCTGGTAGCGCCCAGCTTGTCGGGATCGGGGGCGCTCGGCTAAGCAGGGCGGCCATGCCGCTCGCGCTGATCATCTCCAGCCACGTCGCCGCCAGCCATGTCGGCGGAACGGCCCAGGCCAGCGCCCTCTCGATCCTGCGCATCGACACCATGGTCGCGCCGACCGTGCTCTACGGCCGCCATCCCGGCTGGGGCCCGCCCGGCGGCGCCAAGATCGAACCGGCCGTGCTCGAGGGCGTGCTGGCCGGCATCGAAGCCAACAAGCTGTTCGGCCAGACCGATCTGGTGCTGACCGGCTACTTCGCCTTCCCTGAACAGGTGCTCGCCGCCGCCCAGGCCATCGACGCGGTCCGCGGCGCCAAGCGCAGCGGCTACGGCGGAGAGGCTCCGCGCGCGCCGGTGGTCATCGTCGACCCGACCATCGGCGACGCCGGCAAAGGCCTCTACGTCCCGGCCGAGGTCGCCGCGGCGATCGCCGAGCACTTGGTCCCGCGCGCCGACGTCCTGGCCCCCAACGCCTGGGAGCTGGCCCACCTGAGCGGCCTGCCGACCCGCACGCCGCAGGACGTGCTGGTCGCCGCCCAGCGCCTGGGCAAGCCGGCCCTGGTCTCCTCGGTCGGACGCGGCAAGGAGATCGGGGTGATCTATGCGCAGCCGGGCGAAGCCTGGATGGCCGCCCATCCGCGGCTGCCCTCGGCCCCCAAGGGCACCGGCGACCTGCTCAGCGCCCTGTTCGGCGCGGCGATCCTCGACGGCCTGTCCGGCTCCTATGCGCTGGGCCGCGCGGTCGGCGGCGTGGCCGAGACCGTCGCCGCGGCCCATGCCGCAAGCGCGGCCGAACTTCCCATCGTCGCCATGGCCCAGCGGCTGAAGGCGACCTCCCCCAGCGTGCGTTTGGAGCGATTGGCATGACCCCCGAGATTCACGGCCTCTGTCCCGAGCGCTTCTCTGGCGTCCGCGCCGCCTTCGAGGACAACTTCGCTGCCGGCCAAGAGCTCGGCGCGCGTTTCTCGCTGGTCGAGCGCGGCGAGCTGGTCGTCGATCTCTGGGCCGGCTTCGCCGACCGCCAGCGCGCCAAGCCCTTCGACGAGCGCACCCTGACGCCGGTGTTCTCGACCACCAAGGCGATCGCCGCGCTGCTGATCGCGCGGCTGGTCGACGCCGGAAAGCTCGACTACGCCCAACGCGTAGCCGACGTCTGGCCGGAGTTCGCCCAGGCCGGAAAGGCGGCGATCACCATTGAACAGGTGATGAGCCACCAGGAGGGTCTCTCCGGCTTCCCTGACGAGATGGAGCCCTCGTTGTGGTTCGACTGGGACGCCGTCTGCGCCAAGCTCGCCGCCATGGCCCCGCTGTGGCCGCCCGGGACCGCCAGCGGCTACCACCCGATCACCTTCGGCTACCTGGCCGGCGAGATCTTCCGCCGGGTCGACGGACGGACCATGGGGACCGCCCTGCGCGAGGACCTGGCGCGGCCCTTCGGCCTCGACCTCTGGATCGGCCTGCCGGACGCCGAGCACGGGCGCGTCGCCGACCTGCAGCGACCGAACGGCCTGCCGAACTTCGGCGAAATCAATGCTGCGACCAAGGCTGCGTTCCTGACGCCGTGGTCCTCGCCCGCCGGCCGCGGCCAGGCCGAGTGGCGGCGCATCGAGATCCCCTCCGCCAACGGACACGCCACCGCCCCGGCCCTGGCGCGGCTGATCGGCGCGCTGGCCAACGACGGCTGGCTCGACGGCGAGACCATCCTCTCGCCGGCCCTGATCGCCGAGGCCTCGCGCGAGCGCATCCACGGCCAGGACCTGGTGCTGCCGTTCGTGATGAGCTGGGGCGCCGGCTTCATGCGCAACAGCGCCGTCAAGGTATGGGGTCCGGGCGAGCAGACCTTCGGCCATTCCGGCTGGGGCGGCTCCTGCGCCTTCGCCGATCCGGAGACCGGCCTGGCCGGGGCCTATGTCATGAACAAGCAGTCCACCGACCTGATCGGCGACGCCCGCGCCAAGCGGCTGATCGAGGCCGCCTACGCCGCGCTCTGAGCGGCCAAGATGCGGCTGCGCCGCCAGGCGCCGAACGCGAACACCGCCGCCCCGCCCCAGATGAAGGCGAATGAGACGCCCCGCAGCGGGGTGAACGGCTCGCCCTGCATCACCCCCATCACGAAGGTCATGCTGGGGGCGATGAACTGCAAAAAGCCCATGGCCGAGAACGGAATCCGCCGCGCCGCCCACGAGAACATCATCAGCGGCAGCGCCGTCATCGGCCCGCAGGCCAGCAGCCAGGCCGCCGCCGCCGGACTGGCCGTGAAGTGGCCCTGACCCTGGCTCTGCAGCCAGGCGATCAGCACCGCGCCGGGCAGGCCGAGGATCAGGCACTCGATCAAGAGGCCGGTCTGCGCCTCGGCCGCCACCCGCTTGCGGATGATTCCATAGGCGCAAAAGCTCGTCGCCAGGGTCAGCGAGATGATCGGCAGGTGGCCCAGGGCGCAGGTCTGGATCACCACCCCGACCCCAGCCAGGGCTATCGCGCCCTTGCCGATGGCGTCCATCCGCTCACGGAAGATCACGGCGCCGGCCGCCATCGCCATTAGCGGATTGATGAAGTAGCCGAGGCTGGTTTCCAGCACCCGGCCGTTGTTCACCGCCCAGATGAACACCAGCCAGTTGACCGCGATGATCCCCGCCGACAGCGCCAGCCAGGCCATGGTGCGGCCGTTGCGCAGCACGCCCGCCAATTGCTTGGTCTGGCCCGCCATCGCCACGAACAGGAAGGCGGTCGGCGCCGCCCAGAGCGTGCGGTGGGCGAGGAGCTCCCAGGCCCCGATGCCCATTCGGCCCATGATCTGGAAGGCCAGCGGCACCAGCCCCCAGATCAGGTAGCAGCCGGCCCCGACCGCAAGCGCGGAACCGTTGATGCGGGCGGAATCGTCCTGGGCCATGGGCTGCGCCGGTCGGAATGAGCTTGGAACCGGCAGAGACCGGTCGGGCCGCCTTACCTAGGCCCCCCGCGCCGCCGGGCAAGCGGATTTCGCCGGCGATGCGCGGAGATCGGACGCCCCGCGCTTAGAGCCCGAGCACGTCCGCCAGCGCTGCGGCCACCCGGTCGACGTCCTCGTCGGCCATGCCCGGATAGAGCGGCAGCGACAGGCAGCGCTCGTACCAGGCGTTGGCGCCCGGCAGCTCCCGCTCGCCGTAGCGCTCGCGGTAATAGGGCTGGGTGTGGACTGGGATATAGTGGACCTGGGTGCCGACGCCGCGCTCACGCAAGGCTTCGACTACCTCGCGGCGCGAGCGGCCCACCGCCTCGAAGTCGATCAGCGCCACCATCAGGTGCAGGACCGGATCGCTCCAGTCGGGCCGCGTCGCCTGGACGACCAGTGGCGCGAGCGGCTTGAGCGCCGCCTCGTACCGGGCCGCCAGGATCCGCCGGCGCGCAGCGAAGGCGTCCAGCTTGCCCAGTTGCGAGATCCCCAGCGCGCAGAGGATGTCGGGAAGCCGGTAGTTGAAGCCGATCTCCGGCATCTCGTACCACCACGGATCGCCGCCGGCCGGCCGGATCATGCCGTGGCTGCGCAGCCGGCGCAGGCGTTCGGCCAGCCGCGAGTCGTTGGTCGTCACCATGCCGCCTTCGCCGGTGGCGATGGTCTTGACCGGGTGGAACGAGAAGGTGGCCATCGCCGAGTGCGCGCAGTCGCCGACCTGCTCAGCGCTATTGCCGAATTTCAGGGTCGAGCCCAGGGCGTGCGGCGCATCCTCGACCAGCACCGCGCCGGCGGTCTTGGCCAGGGCCTCCAGCGCCGGCAGCTCGGCGGTGTCGCCGCGCAGATGCACCGGCAGAACCGCGCGCAGCCGCCGTCCCTCCAGCCGGGTCATAGCCTCGGCCAGGGTCGCGGGGGTCATCAGTCCCGTCTGCGGATCGACGTCGGCGAACACGACCTCGGCGCCGACGAAGCGCGCGCAGTTGGCGGTGGCCAGGAAGGTGATCGAGGGGGCGATCACCACCTCGCCCTCCTGAACCTCCAGCGCCAGCATCGCCAGGTGCAGCGCCGCCGTGCCGTTGGAACAGGCCACGGCGTGCTGGGCGCCGACCTTCTGGGCGAAGGCGGTCTCGAACGCCTCGACCGTCGGCCCGGTGGTCAGGAAGTCGCCGCGCAGCGCCTGGGCCACCGCGGCGATGTCGTCCTCCTCGATGGTCTGGCGGCCGTAGGGCAGCATGGCGTCAGTCCGTCGCCCGGCGGCGGCGATGCTCGGGCGCGCCGTCGGCCAGCAGCGCCAGCAGCCCCTCGCCGCTCAGCCACTCGTCGTTGGTGTCGCTGGCGTAGGAGAAGTTCTCAGCCACAATCGGATGGCTCGTGGCGTAGGACTCGCGGCCGAACTCCACGAACGCCGGCTCGATGGCGTAGCGGTCGCCCAGATCGACCGTGGTGCGCGCGTCGTCAGCCGAGATCATCATCTCGTGCAGCTTCTCGCCGGGACGGATGCCGATCACTCGGATGCCGACGCCCGGCGACATGGCTTCGGCCAGGTCGGTCATCTTCATCGAGGGTATCTTGGGGACGAATATCTCGCCGCCGCGCATGATCTCCAGCGAGGACAGCACGAAGTCGACGCCCTGGTTCAGCGTGATCCAGAACCGGGTCATCCGCGCGTCGGTGATCGGCAGTTCGGTGTCGCCGCGCGCCAGCAGCCGCTGGAACAGCGGGGCCACCGACCCGCGCGAGCCGACCACGTTGCCGTAGCGCACGACCGAGAACCGGGTGCCGATGTCGCCCGACAGATTGTTGGCCGCCACGAAGGTCTTGTCCGAGGCCAGCTTGGTCGCCCCGTACAGGTTCACCGGGTTGCAGGCCTTGTCGGTGGACAGCGCCACCACCTGCTTGATGCGGTTGGACAGGCACGCCCAGACCACGTTCTCGGCGCCCATGATGTTGGTATGGATGCACTCTGAGGGATTGTACTCGGCGGCCGGCACCTGCTTCAGCGCCGCGGCGTGGATCACGATGTCGACCCCGCGCATGGCCAGGGTCAGCCGCTGCCGGTCGCGCACGTCGCCCAGGAAGAAGCGCATGCAGGTCAGGGTCTCGGGATCGAATTTCTCGGCCAGGTCGATCTGCATTTCGTGCTGCTTGAGCTCGTCGCGCGAGAACACGATCAGCTTGCGCGGCTTGGCGCGCATCAGCACGGTTTCGATGAATCGGCGCCCGAAGGAGCCGGTCCCGCCGGTGACGAAGATCACCTTGCCGTCGAGGTCGAGGTTGGTGGCTGCGAACCGGCCCAAAAGCGGCGCTCCAATACGAAAACTGCGAATCGTCGCCGCACTGTCTGGCCTAGCTCGTAAAGAGAGCTCTAACCATGATGTGGCGTGGTGTCGCGATGGACCGCCGCCGCCTCCTCAGCCTCTTCGCCGTGCTCGCAGCGCCCGGGCTGACGGCCGCTGCGCCCAAGAAGGACGACAAGAAGAAGACCGTCGCCGGCACCTATGTAGAGATCAACACCCTGACCGCCAGCATCATGCGCTCCAGCGGCCGACGCGGCGTGCTGACCGTGCAGATGATCCTCGACGTCCCCGACGCCAAGCTTCGCGCGAAGGCCGAAAGCGTCGTGCCCCGCCTCCGCGCCGCCTTCGTCCAGACGCTCCAGACCTACGCCTCGGGCATGACCCCGGCCACCCCGCCCAACCCCGACATCCTCGGACCGGCGCTGCAGCGCGACGCCGACCGCATCCTCGGCCAAAAGGGCGCGAAGGTGCTGCTGGGCACGATGCTGATCCACTAGAGCGGAATGGAGCCGTCCCGTCAGGCTCCGTAAGACGCCTTGCGCGGCTCACGCTTGGCTAGGCTGAGCAGTGCTGCGCCGCAAAGGGCGGAAACAAGCGAACCGGCCAGAACCCCGACTTTCACTTCGTCCTGCAGGGCCGGGTCGGGGAACGCAAGGAGACCGATGAAGAGGCTCATGGTGAAGCCGATGCCGCAGAGCAGGGCCACGCCATAGAGCTGGGCCCAGGAGGCCGCGACAGGCAGGTTCGCCAACCGCAACTTGATCGCCAGGGCGGCGGCGCCGAACACGCCCACCTGTTTGCCGAGGAACAGCCCGAGCGCCACCCCCAGCGTCACCGGCTCCAGCAGAACAGCCGCGCTCATGCCGGCGAACGAGACGCCGGCGTTGGCGAAGCCGAAGACCGGCACGATCAGGAACGCCACCCACCCGCTCAAGCCATGTTCCAGGCGGTGCAGGGGCGAGGTCATATCGTCGGGTGCGGCCTTGGACCGGCGTAGGGGGATTGTCAGCGCCAAAACCACTCCGGCGATGGTGGCGTGGACGCCCGACAGCAGCACCAGCCACCAGAGGGCGGCGCCGAGCATGAGGTAAGGCGCGAGCCGCATGACCTTCAGTCGGTTGAGCCCGATCAGCAGCAAGGTGGCGACGGCCGCACCTGCAAGCGCCGCCAGGTTCAGCTCCGCGGTGTAGAACACCGCGATCACCAGCACGGCGACCAGGTCGTCGATAATCGCCAGGGTGGCGAGGAATACCTTCAGGCTTGTTGGGACCCGTGAGCCGAGGAGAGACAGCACGCCCAGGGCGAAGGCGATGTCGGTGGCCGTTGGGATGGCCCATCCGCGCAGCGTTTCGCCCTGGCCAAAATTGATAGCCGCATAGAGGAGACCCGGGACGACGACCCCGCCCGCCGCGGCGAATCCCGGCAGGCTTCTGTTGGCCCAGGTCGATAGCTGGCCGTCCAGAAACTCCCGTTTGATCTCCAGCCCCACGAACAAGAAGAACAGGGCCATGAGCCCGTCATTGATCCAGTGCAGGACATCGAGGCCGCCCAGAGGCTCATGCAGCAGCGCGAAGTACTTATCGGCCAGGGGCGAGTTGGCGACGAACAGCGCCAGCACGGCGGCGGCCATCAGGAGCAAACCGCCTGCAGCGCCGCTGTCTAGCAACTCTCGCAGGACGGAAGGGCGGCGGGTGGCTGGCGACATGGCGCGGGTCTCCGCGCTGGCGGCCCGACCAACGAAAAACCCTGACCGGCCAAAACAGCCGGGCACCCGGTGCCGCTATCGCATCAGACACGCGTCATAATCAAGCCAGGTGGGGCGCCCGGGTAGCGAGTCGGAACCGGACACGCGCGGGACGCTGCAGCCCGCCGCCGCCTCACATCGCCGAAATTCCGCCGTCGAGCTTGAGCTCCGCCCCGGTCATGAACTTGCTCTCATCGCTGGCCAGGTAGAGCACGGCGTTGGCGACGTCGTCCGGCTCGCCGATGTGGCCGAGCGGGATCTGCCGCGCCAGCTTACCCTCGGCGACATCCTTGCCGAGCTGCTGGCGGATCGGGTCGAGGATCGGGGTGTCGATGAAGGTCGGGTGGACCGAATTGGAGCGGATCTCCAGCCCCTGCTTGGCGCAGTGCAGGGCGATGCCCTTGCTGAGCAGCCAGACCCCGGCCTTGGAGGCGTTGTAGACCGGCGAGTTGTGGGCGGCGATCAGGCCGGCGATCGAGGAGATGTTGACGATTGAGCCCGGCTGGTTCTGGCGCATATACTTCAGCGCGTGCTTGGTCCCCAGGAAGACCGAGTCGACATTGACGCTCATCACCAGCTTCCAGTCCTCGAAGGAAAGCTGCTCGATGTTCCCGCCGCGGCTGATCCCGGCGTTGTTGACCAGCACCGAGATGCCGCCCATCGCCGCGTCGGCCTCCTCCAGGGCGTAGATCCACTGGTCTTCCCGGGTGACGTCCAGCGGGAAGGCGAAGGCCGCGCCCTCGCCGTGCTCGGCGACAATCTCGGCGGCCACGGCCTGGGCCCCGGCGTAGTTGATGTCGGCGATCGAGACCACGGCGCCCTCGGCCGCCAGCTTGCGGGCGATGGCCGCGCCCAGGCCCTGGGCGCCCCCAGTGATGAACGCCTTCTTGCCCGCGACCCGTCCCGCCATGGTCTCCTCCCTTCGGCGTCTAGTCCTTCGCGCCGGCCGCCTTCGCCGCCTCGTCCATGAAGCCCGCCATGGTCAGGTCGAGCTCGGTGACGCCGTCGGCGTCATGGGTAGTCAACAGCACTTCGACGCGGTTGTAGACATTGAACCATTCCGGATGATGGTCCAGCTGCTCGGCGCGGATCGCCACCCGCGTCATGAACGCGAACGCGATGTTGAAATCGGCGAACCGATAGGTGCGAGCGATCGCTTCGCGATCACCCGGCGCGCGGGTCCAACCCTGCAGCTTGGCCAGCGCCGCCTCGACGCCGATCTTGGTGGGGCGCGTCACGCCAACTCCTCTTCCTCGAAACTGAGGCCCGTGGCGGCGGCGAGCTCGGCCAGGGTCTGACCGACCTCCACCACCTTGATCGCCCGCATGCCCAGGGCCGCGGCCGGCTTGCAGTTGATGCCCAGGTCGTCGAGATAGACGCAAGCCTCCGGCTTCACCTCGAGCGCCTCGCACATCATCAGGTAGATCTTCGGGTCGGGTTTGCGCACGCCCGCCTTCGAGCTTTCGATGATGTGGTCGAACAGCGGCATGACCTGGCCCATGGCCCCCGCCGCGCGCTGCGGCGCGTCGGCGCCCGGACTGTGGTGGGTGACCATGTTGTTGGTGATGCAGCCGACCTTGAAGTGCGCCTTGCAGGCCTTCAGCGCCGCGACCATCTGCGGGCGCAAATGTCCCGACAATAACGGCAGCACGTCGGCGCCCGGCACCGGGTGGCCAAGGGCGGTCGATTCCGCCAGGAACAGCTCGTCGAACCCCTTGGCGTCGATCTCGTTGCGCTCGAACAGCGCCCAGGCGTTGGTGTCGGGGTTGGTCGAGTTGACCTTGCGGATCAGGTCCTTGGGCAGGCCCTTCTCGGCCTCGTACCGCCCAAACGCCTCGAATGGCGAGGACGTGAACACGCCGCCGAAATCCCAGATCACCGCTTCGATCGCCATCGATTTAAACCCGTGTTTGAATTCCCCCGGAAGCTAACGGGCCAAGCCGACTTTTGAAAGGCTCGCCGTCGTCGCGGGGCCCGGCTATCAGATGACCATGCGCGCCTTCTTCTCGTTCATCCCGCGGCCCCTGCGTCTGGCGGTCTTCGCCGCCGCGGTCGCGGTGATCCTCTATCTGACCCTGGCGCCGTCCAACGACGTCCCCGGCTCGACCCTGATCTGGGACAAGGCCGCCCACGCCATCGCATTCGGCCTGCTCGTCCTCATCGGCCTGCTGATGTCGACCCACCGGCGCAAGACGGTGATCGCCTGCGTCTGGGGATTGGCCGCCGGCATCGAGGTCGCCCAGGCGCTGATGCCGTTCGGCCGGCAGGGCGACTGGCTGGACCTGTTCGCCGACACCGTCGGCATCGTGATCGGCGTCGGCCTCTGGGCGCTGGCTCGCCGCTTCAAGCCGCAATGAGCATCCGCCACGCCCCCTACGAGGAGGCCGCGGACTTCACCATCGGGCTGAAGCCTATTACCGAGGCCGACTGGCTGGAAGGCGGCGAGGCCGACCCCGCCGCCCGCAAGGATCCGCTCGTCGCCGCCCACCGTGACGTCGTCTGGGGCGAGACCCCGGGCTCACGCCCTGGCCAGGCCGAGGTCGGCGACCTGGTCGCCGCCGCGCTCGGGACCCCGCTGGACGGCGAGGACCTGCCGCCGCTGCTGGCCGCCGCCCGCCGCGTGAGCGACGACCTGGTTCTGATGGAGAAGACCGGCGCCGAGTGGCGGGTCAGCGCCCTGTCGCTCTGCGCCCCGACCTTCTTCACCGCCCACGAGGTGCTCGGCCGCGCGCTCGGCGACATCCACGGGCCGGTGCACGGCTTCACCGACCGCTTCCTGACCCGCGTGGTGCGCATTTTCGACGGGCTGCGGCCGGGCCTGGTGCTCGAGCGCCGCAACTGGAGCGTCGTGAACTCCGACGCGACCTTCACCCCGGACTCAGCCCCGATCCGCGCCCGCATCGCCGAGATCGATCCGGCCCGCGCCGGCGCCGAACTGTTTGTACGCGTCGAGCGCCAGACCTTGCGGCGGCTGCCGGCCACCGGCGGTGCGCTGTTCACCATAAGGGTGTGGCTCGCCCCGCTGGACGACCTCGCCGGCGACCCGCCGCGGCTCGCAGCCTTCGCCCGCGCCTGGCGCGAAGCGACGTCGGATTTCCGTGCATACAAGCGGTTGGAGCTCTACGACGAGCTTGTCAGGGGATTTCTTCGCGCCCACGGTGAAAGCCACAGCGTTAACGGAAACTGATCCTCATGGTTGTGGCCGTCTTAGCTGAACGACGCCGGGAAACCGTCATGCGCCTGCGTACCGTCCTGTCGATCGCCGTCTTCGTGGCCCTGGCGGCTTGCGACGCCGGCGGCCCGCCGAAGATCGGCGCGCGCCAGCCGGCCCCGCCGCCGGGCTCGGTGACCATGCCGGTGACCCCTGCGGTCGCTCCGCCGACCGCCTGCCCCGATCCGGCCCAGATCATCGCCGCGGCCTGCCCGCCGCCCAAGGTCGCCAAGGCGCCGGCCAAGCCGGTCAAGGTCGTCCACCGCAAGCCCAAGCCCAAGCCTGCCAAGGTCGTCGACATGCGCCCTGCCAAGCCGGCCCCGGCTCCGGCTCCGGTCGAGCGCGAATACGCCCGCGTGGTGCAACCGCCGCCCGTGCTCCCGCCGCCGCAGCAGCAGCGCCCAGGCCGCATCGTGCAGGAAGAGATCACCGAGTCCTATCGCGGCTATCCGCCGGCCCAGGCCTACGCGCCGCCCCCGCAGCAGAACTACGCGCCTCCGCCGCCGGTCTATGCGCCGCCCCCGCCGCCGATGGCTTACTACGCGCCGCCGCCTCCGCCGCCGCGCTATGCCCAGCCGCCCCCGCCGCCGCCGCCGCCGCCGATGGCCTACTATCCGCCGGCGCCCAGCGGGCCGTGCTGCACCTATCCGGCGGCCGGACGCGACGCCAACGGCTTCCTGACCTGGCCAGGCAAGCGCTAGGCCGTCAGGCCTCGTCCTCCGGAGTCAGCCGATAGCCGATCCCCGGCTCGGTCAGCAGGATCTTCGGCGTCGAGGCCTCTTCCTCGATCTTCTGGCGCAGCTGGGCGACCAACACCCGCACGAATTGGGCGTCGACCTGGGCGTCCGGCCCCCAGACCGCGGCGATCAGCTGGCGATGGGTGACAACGCGGCCGCCGTAGCGCGCCAGGGTCTTCAGGAGGTCGTACTCGCGCGGGGTCAGCCGCATCTCCTCGCCCATCACCGCGACGCGGCGGGTCGCGAAGTTGACTTCCAGGTCGCCGCTGCGGAACACCGCGTGCGCCGAGAACCGCCGCTCGCGGCCCCGTAACGAGGCGCGGATGCGCGCCAGCAGCTCCCCGACCCCGAAAGGCTTGTTGATGAAGTCGTCCGCCCCCTGGTCCAGCGCGGCGATCTTCTCGTGTTCCAGGTCGCGGGCCGACAGCACCAGGATCGGCGCCTCCGACCATTCGCGGATGCGGGCGATGACCTCCTTGCCGTCCATGTCGGGCAGCCCAAGGTCGAGGATCACCACGTCGCAGGGCTCGCTGGCCAGATAGGCCAGCGCCTCGCCGCCGGTTTCGGCCGTCGCCACCTCATAGCCGGCCGCGCTCAGCGCCGGGCGCAGCGCCCGCAGGATCTGCTGTTCGTCGTCGACCAGCAGCAGATGCGCGAGACTCATGGCCGCCCTCCGGGAAAACTCAGCGCCACCACCAGGCCCGCGCGCCCATCGGACCGCGGCTGGGCCCGCACCGCCCCGCCCATCGCCTCGACCAGACCGCGGGTGATCGACAGGCCAAGGCCGGTGCCCTGCTGGCCCGCGGCCGTCGCCGGCGAGCGATAGAACTTGTCGAAGATCATTCCGAGGTCGGCGTCCGGCACCCCGGGACCTTCGTCCCAGACCTCGACCACCACCTGGCCGGCGTCGGTCCGCCGCGCGCAGACCTCGATCCGCGCCCCGTTCGGCGAGAACCGCACCGCGTTCTCTACCACATTGGCCAGCGCCTGCTCGGCCAGGATCGGGTCACCCAGCGCCGCGAGTTCGTCGCCGCCGGCATGGGCGACCAGCTCGCGCTCGCCGGCGCGCTTGCCCAGCCGCTGCACGACCCGGCCCACCACCTCGCCCATGCCGAAGTTCACCGGCTCGATGCTCAGCGCCCCGGACTCCAGCTTGGTCATGTTCAGCAGGTTGCCGACGAACAGGTTCAGCCGCTCGGCCTCCTCCTGGATGGTCAGGGTCAGGTCGTCGCGCACCGCCGCGTCGAAGCGGTCGCCGAACTCCCTCAGGCTGCTGGCCGAGGCCAGGATCGCCGCCAGCGGCGTGCGCAGGTCGTGCGAGATCGACGACAGCAAGGCGTGGCGCAACTGATCGGTGCGCTCGCGCGCCTGCATCTCCGCCCGGGCGCCCGACAAGCGCGAGCGGGCGATGGCGGCGGCGGCCATGTCGACCAGCACGCCGACCATGCGCTCGTCGTCGTCGGCGTGCAGCCGCGCCGTCGAACGCCAGGCCGCCAGCCCCAGCGGCTGGCCGTCGGCGCGCAGCGGCCGCAGCCGCCAGCGGTCGACCTCGCTCGGCGCGATCCGGACAGTCGGGTCGGCGGCGGCGCGGACCAGTTGCTCGGGCGGCTCGATCCCGCCCGGCGCGCTCCACCAGCGGCCGTCCTCGAACACCACCGCCTCGCGGCCGGTCTCGGCGATCCGTTGGGCGAGGGCCTGGCGCACGGCGTCCTCATGCCCGGAAGCGGAGAATTCCTCGCTGGCCCGGAACAGCGCCCCCGACGTCCGCGCCCGCGTCTCGGCCCGCCGCTGTGCCTCGCGCAGCCGGCCTGCCAGCCCTCCGGTCAGTACGGCGACGGCCAGGAACACGAACAGGACCAGGAAGTCCTCGGCCGAGGTCAGGGTGAACACGAAGCGAGGTTCGACCAGGTAGATGTCGTAGACGAGGAAGGCGATCGCCGCGGCGAAATAGGCCGGGCCGGGCCCCAGGGTGACGGCGGCGACCAGCACGCCGGCCAGGAACACCATCGACAGGCGGTCGGTGTGGAAGACCCGGTAGATCACCTCGGCCACGGCCGTCGAAACGGCGACCATGCCCAAGGCGGCCAGATAGCGCAGCGCGCCCCGCGCTCGTGGGCCGATTGTCCAATCCCGCGCCATGCGGATCCTTGCAAAGCCGGGCGTCGACGGCGTCCGCCTGTCCGTGGGAACCCCAGGCTCGATAGTTGGGAGACGAGCAGGGCCGCCGACAAGCCGGACCATGGCCGCAGAGACGCGGCGGTTCAATTATGCCGGGCTTATGCCTGCGCCCGCCTCGGGACTTATAAGCTTCTTATGCTTGTGGGCATAACCCGTCCACGCGACCAACCGGGCCATGATGATGCAGACCGGTCAAGCCGCGCCCTGGTTCACGGCTCCGACGCCCAGCGTCCCCAACTTCAACTTCTCCAGCCTCGGCGGGCGCTACGTCCTGCTGGCCTTCCTGCCGACCGAGCCGATCGCCCGCCAACTGGCGCTGGCCGCGATGCAGGCCCACCAGTCGCTCTACGACCAGACCAACCTCGTCGCTTTCGGGGTGCTGCGTGACCCGGTCGCCATGTCCCAGGCCCAGGACCGTCCCGGGTTGATGTGGTTCCTCGACCAGAGCGGCGCGGTCAGCCGCGCCTATGGCGCGGTGTCGCAGGCTGGCGTCGAAACTCCGTACTGGTGCCTGCTCGACCCCAGCCTGCGGGTGATGGTCGCCGGCGGCATGGACCAGACCGAGCAGGTGTTCGCCGCCATCCGCGCCCTGCCCGCGCCGGGCGACCACGCCGGCGTGCCCCTCCACGCCCCGGTGCTGGTCGTGCCGCGGATCTTCGAGCCGGAGATGTGCGCGCGGCTGATCGAGTTCTACGAACGCCGAGGCGGCGAGCGCTCTGGGACCATGCGCCAGGTCGGCGGCAAGACCGTCGCGGTGCTCGACGACTTCAAGAGCCGCCGCGACGCCACCATCGAGGACGAGGCCTTCCGCGACGAGCTGCGCGCCCGCATCCAGACCCGGCTGCTGCGCCCGATCAACCGCGCCTTCCAGTTCAACCCCACCCGCATCGAACGCTACATCGTCGCCTGCTACGACGCCGACGACGGCGGCGGCTACTTCAAGCCGCACCGCGACAACACCACCTCCGGCACCGCCCACCGCAAGTTCGCCTGCTCGATCAACCTCAACGCCGAGGAGTTCGAGGGCGGCGATCTGCGCTTCCCCGAGTTCGGCCCCAAGACCTACCGGCCGCCGACCGGCGGGGCTGTGGTGTTCTCCTGCTCGCTGCTGCACGAGGCGACCCCCGTCACCCGCGGCCGCCGCTACGCCTTCCTGCCGTTCTTCTTCGACGAGGCCGGCGAAGCCCTGCGCCAGAAGAACCTGCACACGCTTCAGTTCGGAGATGAGCCGTCGGCGCGGGCAGCCGGCGCCTAGCCACCCTGCATGCGGGCTCCATAACTGTTGGCCGCGTCGTGCCCGGGCGTAAGACCCACCCAGAGCACGAAACCGAGCGAGACGAGCAGCGCCACCGTGGAGACCCCAAGCGACAGGCTGGCGCTGGCCAACGCCACGCCGATCGTGCTGAGGTTGCTCGCCGCCAGGGCGGTGACCAGACTGAAAACCCCGGCGACCACCGCCGGAACCGCCGCGACCAGCACCAGCAGCCCCGAGCGACCGAAGTCGTGCAGCCGCTTGGACGTCAGGCAGGCCCACGGGTAGATCAGCGCCAGGGAGGCCAGAACGCCGACCACCGGGACCAGGCCGGCGACGAGACCGACGCAGATCAATCCCGCTGCGCCGATCCAGAACTCCGTGCGGCCGATGCGGCCGTCCCCCGACAGATACAATGTCCGCCAATCGATCTCCTCGAGATCCATGTCTTCTCCTTCGTGTTGTCGCGTGTGGTGGTTTATCGGCCGGGCGAGAAGATCTGCTCGGCGGTCCCGTCGCGGACGGTGATCGGCCCGGACACCTGGCCTTCGAAAACGTACCGCAGGCGGGTCTCGCCACCGGGGGCGACGTAGACCAGCAGGGGCAGCTCCTCGCCGCGCGGTCCGCGCACTGGATAGAGCGCGCTTCGCGTGGTCGCCTTCGCCCCGTCGGCGTCGGCGGCGCTGAACTTGATCCAGCCCTTCGAGGTGGTCAGCACCTTGCTCCCCGGGTTGCGCAGGGTGACGAACAGCTCGGTCCGGCCGTCGCGCGCCCTGGCGACGCCGTCGATCCGGACGTCGAACTGGCTCAGCTCCTTGAACGGGCCAGCGCCGGACGCCTGCAGCGGAGCCAGCGCCGCGCCTGGTTGGACGCCGGACAAAGCGAAATTCAAGGACTTGTCGTCGCTCTCGCGAATATTCACCACGCTGAAGGGCGTGGTCGAGGGCGGGGTCATGACGAAGCGGAAGCGCAGCTCTCCGCCGGGCGGAACGACCGGTGCGGAGGGAAACGACTCCGGGGTCTCCGCGCCGGTGCGCCAGATCTGGCTCTCGCTGGTCCCGACGCCGTCTGCGTCGTAGGCCACCGCTTTGAAGACCCCGGCGCCGATCGAGATGTCGCGGCGCGTCGTATTCTTGACGGTCAGGAACACGTGGACGGTTCCGTTGCGGGCCGTGACGGCGCGTTCGAAACGGACGTCGAAGTCTTCCAGCGGATGGAGGATCCCGGCCTGCGCGACGGGCGCGGTCGCGATCGGCGGTGCCGGAGGCTGGCTGGACGGCGGCGGCGGCGACTCGGTTTGGGCCGGCGGCGCGGACGGGGATTGATCGGTCGCGGCGAGGCGCTTTCCGCTCCAGGTCGAAGGGCTTGTGGAGCCGGCCTGCTGCGCGGTGCCGCTAAAGCTGTTCCGGGCGGCGTCGAAGGTCAGAACCACGTCGACGACGTGCGCGGCGTAGAGGGATTGCCCCCGAAGCACCCCCTCGCTGGCGCCGTCGCGCAATTCGAGACGGCCGCCGTCGACTTCACGGCCGTCGGCCGCGCGCGCCACCATCCGACCGCGCAGGACGCCGTCCTCGCCGAGCGCCAAAGTCACGCGCCCATAGGTCGTATCCCAATCCCCCGCGAAGGGCGTCAGATCCTGCGCAGGGACAGCCGGCCCGGGAGTTTCGGCAGGCTGTTGCGGCGCCTCCTCGGCGATCCAGGGCTTCTCGCCGACCTGATTGAGGAACAGGCGCCGATAGGCCGCGCCCCCGTTGCCGGCGAAGGCGGGCTGGGGCGTTCCGCCCAAGCCTTGCCACTGGTTACCGGCGTCCAATGAGCGAACCCAGCCCAGCATCAGGTTGCGGAATTCGCTGGGCACGCCGCCCATCGTCGCGCCTTTGGCGCTCAGGGCGGCGTTGAGCTCGTTCAGGCCCTGATCGCCCAGCAGCATCAGCTTGGTGAGCTGCAATGTGTTGAAAGCCGGCGGCAGGTCGTTGATCCGCCACTTCAGCGACGCGTTCGAGTAGCTGGCGTCGGAGATCTTCAGATAGTCGCGGTTGAACGTCGCCAGGTCGATCGGATGGTCGATCTCGCCTCCGTGGGCCCCGCCCCGCCGGTTCATGACCTCGTCGAAGTGGTTTTCGGGGTTCTTCATGTAGTCCGCCCATTCGTCGGCGGTGCGGCCGCTCACGCCCTTGATCAGCAGGTCCATGGGCGCCTGCATCAGGACTCGGAACGCCTCGCGCGCCGGTGGCGGCAAAATCGCGTCGATCACGCCCGAAATGAACGCGACCGTCGCCACGGCCGCGTCCGGCGTGCCGGCCATGGAGGCCAGGTGGTCGATCACGTACTGGTCCATGATCGCCTTGGCCCGGGCCATGTCCGAGCCGCCTTCATTGTAGACGATCGCCTTGGCGATCTCATGGCTGACGGCTGGGAAGGCGGCCAGGCCATCGTCGATGTCCTTGATCCAGGCGCGCTTGTATTCGGCCGCGGGGCCGTTCGCTGCGGCGTAGGCCAGCCGCGCGGGACCGCTCTTGGACATGCGGGTCCGGTCGTATTCCTCGACCTGCCGCTGCAGGCCGTTGCGCAAGGTCGAGAAGATGTAAGGGATCGAGCGGCTGACTCCGCTGCCCTTCAGCAGCTTCTGTTCGAGCACGCTGCCCGGGGCGGCGTAGGTCAGCTCGCGGTAGATGAAGCTCTCCACTCCGGAGATGCTCACCTGGTTCTGGGAGATCGCCCCATAATAGGTGGTGGTCTTTCGTTGGATGTCTTCCTCGTCCATGCCGAGGTCTTCGCGCTTGCGCGGGCTCAGCGGGCCGCCGGTCGTGACGCTGGAGGAGATGGCGCTGGTCGTCTGCGGCGTACGCTTGCCGATATAGCCCTCGAGCACCAGGTGCTTGGCCGCATTGGTCGGGTCCGGCGTGAGTTTGAACTCGCCGCCGGCGAAGTGGTTGACGAAGGTGTGGGCGAACACGTCGCCCGCAGCATGCGTCAGGTAGCCGACCGTAAAGGCGCGGATCTGCGGGCTGGAGTTGTCCAGAAATCCACGCCGCCACAGGTGGGCCAGCCACGCGTTCGAGCCTCCGGCCCCCTGGCCGACGGCGTGCGCCTCTTCGGGGTGGATCACCTGTTGGCCGGTGAGAATGTCCGGGTAGGCGTCCGGTCCCAGCACCCCTGCGCGAAACTGCTGGGGCGCCGACTTCAACGCGGCCAGGACTTCGGGATCGACCTTGAATTGACCGAGCTCGCCGACGATTTTTCCCGTGCGGTAGTCGGTCTCGTAGAGCGTGACCTTGTCGTCGTCGATCGCGTCGCGCAGCGCTTCCTCGGCGAGATAGATGTGCGTCTTCGGCTTCCAGGCGTGAGCCGGGGACGCCGCGGCCAGGGTCGTCAGGGCGGCGACGCCGCAGAGCAGGGCGCGCCTCATTTCCAGACGTCTCCGTCGCTCGGCGGCTGCGGGCCGCCCTGGGCTTCGCAGGCTGCGTTCGTCGAACCGGCCGAGCGGGCCAGATTCAGCGCCGCGCCGGTCAGCGCCCCCGCCACGCGGGCGGTGGCCGCGTGGCGGCTGTCATATGGCAGGGCGGCGGCGGCGCTGGACGGGTCGCCTGACAGCGCGGCTCCGACCACCGCCGCGGCGGTCGAGTTGCGGCCCGATCCGCCCATGCCTCCGGCGATGGCCTCGCCGAGGCCGGCTTCGCGCGCGGCCGCCAGCAGGCCGCCCAGGGCGCTGGGCTTGCGCGGTTGGGCCTGCGGGGGCGGCGCGCCGCAAGCGACCTGCGCCTGGGCGAGGGCTGGGCTGATGATCAGGAACGCGGCGAGGCTCGCCGCCGCAAGACGGGTCGGTGACATGGGCAATCTCCGTTGGAGAATCAGCGACGGGCCGGGCAGGCGGCGGCGACGCGCCGGCTGGTCGTGGCGATCTTCACGTCCATAGGCTTACCGGCGACCATGGTCCGCGAGCTCAGGTTGGCGCTGAAGGAGGTCGGCGTGTAGGTCCCGGTGTGGTGGAACGTCGTCTTGGAGCCGTCGAGCGTACACGCGCCGGCCAGCACGAACCTGCCGCCGCTGATCTGCCGCTGAGCGTAGTCGCACCGGCCTTCGGTCCATTCGGCCAGCACCTGTTCGAGCGTTTGGGTCTTGGCCTCGGTGGCGGTCAGGCACTCATGCTGGACGTCAGGCTCGGGGTCACCGGCGACGCGGGTGACGATCTCATAGTAGCCGGGAAGAAGGCTCGTCTGCGCGACGGCCCCAGCCGCTGGGAGGCCGAGCGCCAAGGCGGCGGCCGCGATCAAGGTCATGCACTGCATAGATAGGCTCCAATTGCGGCGCGCAGTTCGGCGCCCCGGCCTTGGACGGTCGGGTGAACTGCACGCGGATCTGGTCGGAAGGAGTCGGGGCTAGGCGAGACCGAGACGCAGACCATGCGTCACTGGTTTCCAATGGACGTCAGGTGTCTGGTCGTGGCCGTCGGCCGTCATCGCGAAATCGCCCCGTGCCGCGGAATGCGGCGTGGCGCTGCGTCTATGTCCGCACGCCAGCGGAGGCTTCCTAAAGGCTTCCTATGACGGCGTTCGGTCGCCTAAAAGAATCCTATCCGCCGGCCCCCGGCGGAAACGGGGGACACGTGAAACCGGTCATAGACGCTGATCTGGCGGCCTTCATGCTGCGTTCGGTGATGATCACGGCGGCGACGCCCGGCCCCGGCTCGCGCCCGGCTATCGGCCGCGGGGTCGGTCTCCGGCTGGGCGAGGATCGCTCGACCCTCGACCTGCTGGTCTCCCGCGCGCAGTGGCCGGCGATGACCGGCGATCTGCGCGTCGGCGCGGCGTTCGCGGTGACGCTCAGCGACCCGACCGATTACCAGACCTACCAGGTCAAGGCGCGATTGGCCGAATTCGGCGACGCGGACGCCGACGAAGTGAACTTGGCTCACAGCTATGTTGGTCGGATGACCCAGACCTTGCTGGACCTTGGTGTGACGGCGCAGCAGGCGGCCTGCTGGCTTCTTCCCCGGGATCTCGTCAGGCTGCGCCTGATCCCCATGGCGGTCTTTCGGCAGACGCCGGGCCCAGGGGCCGGAACAGCCCACGCCGGCGCGGGAACGCCCGCATGAGCATGTCCCTTCGCACGCTGCGCAACTGCTTCGAGGGAGTCATTCCTTCGATCATCGCCACCTCGGACGATGAGGGGATCCCAAACGTCTCGTACCTGTCCCAGGTCCACTACGTCGACGATGAGCATGTCGCGCTTTCCAACCAGTTCTTCTCCAAGACTGCGCGCAACGTGGAGCTGACGGGACAGGCGACCGTTCTCGTGGTCGACGGCCGCACCGGCCAGCAGTACGAGCTCGACCTGGTGTTCGAACGCGCCGTCGAGTCCGGCGACACGTTCTCGCGGATCGACGCGCAGATACGCGCGACCGTCGCCCAGGAAGGCCCCGGCGTGCCTTGGCTGCTGCGCAGCGCGGACATCTACCGGGTGCGAGGCTGCCAGCTCGTCCCGGCTCAGCCCGAACCGCCGGCCGCCGAGCTGCTGGGGCAGGATAGCGACGCGCTGCTCTCGGCGGCGGCGCGCTTGGCGATGCGCCTGGCCAAGACCAGTGATCCGGACGCGATGATCGACGACCTGCTCGACGGCCTTCAGCGCGAGTTGGGCTATTCGAACGCCATCGTCCTGCTGGCCGATGAGGAGCGCGGACGGCTGACGACCATCGGCAGTCGCGGATACAGCCTCGGCGGCGTCGGGTCGGAGGCGCGCATTGGGGAGGGGGCGATAGGCGTCGCCGCTGCGAGTGCCCGTGCCGTCCGCATCAACGACATGAGCCGGGGTCGACGATACGCCGCAGCGGTGGGCGGCGAGGCGGGCGAGCGCGTGATTCCGCTTCCCGGCCTGGCCGAGCCGCAGAGCCAACTCGCCGCTCCGATGATCAGCAACGGGCGCGTCCAGGGCGTATTGTTCGCTGAAGACGCCCGGCGCTTTCGTTTCACCCACGCGGACGAAGACGCTCTGGCCATGCTGGCGTTGCAACTGGCGGGGGGCCTGCGTCTCTCCGAGGCGGAAACGCCCGGCGCCCGGCGGGGCAGACAGGCGCCGGCGCCGGCCGGCCGACCCTTCCACGTCCGCTACCACAGTTTCGACGACAGCCTGTTCATCGACGACGTCTACCTGATCAAGGGCGTGCCCGGTCGGCTGCTGTTCCATCTCCTGAAGCTGCACGCCGAGTCCGGGCGAACCGAATTCAGCAACCGCGAACTTCGCCTGGACGGCGCCCTCCGCCTGCCGGAACTAAAGGACAATTTGGAGGCCCGGCTCATCCTGCTCCGCCGGCGCCTCGATGAGAAGGAGGCCCCCGTGCGGATCACCCGCCCGGAGCGGGGCCTGATCCATCTCGAACTGACGCGGCCCCCGCGCCTCGAGGTTGCGACCTAGCCGCGGGCTCCCAGGACCCTATCGCTTTCCGCTGGCCCCTCACCACGCGCCGGCGTCCTGCCGATCAAAAAAAATCGGGTGGTCGACAATGCGCGGGTCTCCGCCTAACCGCGGACCATCCACATGATTTACAAGAGAAACGCTGGCGCACCCGACACGATTCGAACGTGTGACCTTTGCCTTCGGAGGGCAGACGTCAAGCACTTTTCCGCCCATCTGCATGGAATGTTTTAGGCGATTTTTCAGGCGCTTAGCCTATAACGAGCGGTAGGCGCGAAGGTCAGGTTTATCCTCACGGAAGCACCACGGAAGCAGTTTGCTACGCTTCGGACGTCGCAGAGACAAGCCGCCGGAAATGCGGTGAACTGGCATCGGCCCACACTGGTTTGCGTTGACCGGCGACCGTCGATCCATGTAGGGACGGCGGACTGCACCCGTAGCTCAGCTGGATAGAGCGCCACCCTCCGAAGGTGGAGGCCACACGTTCGAATCGTGTCGGGTGCGCCAGCTACCGTCAAATGTCGACAAGGCAGCCCCGGACCTCGACTGTCTAGCGCGTGCCCGACGTGCAGTAGTCGTCCAGCCAGGTTGTTCTCGCGCCGACGGCGGACCACAGCATCGGGAAGAAGCTCTCGTTGAGGCCGGCGTCGCCGCTGATCTGATAGCGCCGGTAGATGTAACCTCCGCGCCGATCAGAAAATCGAGCTTGGCCGGAAACGAGATGAACCCCGATCGACCGGCGCATTTGGCCGGTGGAGCCGTTAGGTCCGGACCCATGCCAGGTTTCACCGGCGTGGATGACGACGGACCCCGCCGGAACCTCGGCATAGTATATGTCTGGCATCGGTGCGCTCGCGGCGTGGGCGGCAGCGCGAAGTTGGCCGCGATAATCCCCTGCCGCATGGAAGCTGGAAGGCATCGGCGTGCAAGGCCATTTGTGTGACCCGCGAGCGTATTCAAGGGTTCCGGTTTGGCGGGTCACATCGTCGAGGGCGAACCAGAAGGTGATCGTCTCTTGGGGATCAAGGAAGTCCATGAATGACGTGTCTTGGTGATACGCGATCGGCTTCCCACCGGGCGGCTTCCACCAGATCGTGTCCTGTCCGAGCTTTGCGCTTGGCCACCCGGTGAGACGGCAGGCGGCTTTGCCAAGGTCTTGAGACAGGCTGAGCGCGGCGATCGTGAGATCAGCCTTCCAGGCATTCGCCATGTGCCGCGTCACGTCAGGTTTGCTCAGTTCCTCTCGCCAGTACCACTCGTCCGGGTAAACGCCCGTATCAAAGTCTCCGGCGAAGAGCGGTTCAAAGCGGGAGCGGAGTTGTTCGACCGCCGTCATAGGCAAGACGTTCTCAACTGCGAGGAAACCCTCCTCGCGAAACTGCTCCACCTGCACGTCGGAGAGTGTTTCCAACCGGTTCATGGCAAGCGGCGACATCGCGATTTTCCTATGTAGATTTCCTTCTGTTGACGTATAGAGGCTGCTTCATCTTGCGTTCAAACGAACGAATTATGGCATTTGAGGCATATCATCGAACTTGACCGAATAGATTTCGCCATTCTGGGCATTCTGCAGGAAGACGCGCGCACGACGGTCAAAGCGATCGCTGCGGAAGTTGGCCTAGCCCCATCCTCCGCACATCAACGCATTCGCCGGTTGTGGGAGACTGGCGCGCTGAAGGGTCTGCACGCGGAAGCCGATCCAAAGGTTTTTGGCATCGGTCTCGAGGCGTTACTCATGATCGGGCTGACCAAGCACAAGCGTCAGACGGTCGACGATTTCCTTCGGGATGTCACCGAGATCCCGGAAGTGCGATCGGCTTACCTAGTCACGGGGCGCTACGACCTGGTCGTGCATGTCGCCGTCCGCGACACGCTCCATTTGAAAGACGTGGCGCTCGATCAATTTACGAGCCGGCCCGGCGTCACCCGTATCGAAACATCCATCGTCTTCGAGGCCCGTCGGCGCGACAGGTTGCCGAACTATCACAGCCCTCGAGACGCGACCTGACAGAGGGGGCGACCATGCTTTCGCACGTGACACTTGGCACCAATGATCTCGATCGCGCGCTGCAGTTCTACGAACCGGTCATGGCTGCGCTAGGAATGGAACGTCGGGATCGGCCAACCGCAGAGGGGCACGTCTGGGCTTATTGGGGGCGACCCTCGGCAGGTAGACCGCTGTTCATCATCACTCGGCCCGAGAACGGCCGCACCAGCACAGTGGGCAACGGTACGATGGTGGCGTTTCTGGCGTTGAGTCGAGCCGACGTCGATGAGGCGTATCGAGTGGCGCTTGAGCGGGGCGCGGTCGATGAGGGAGCGCCCGGTGTACGCGAGGCATATCATCCCTTGTTCTATGGGGCGTATGTTCGTGATCCCGATGGCAACAAGCTAAGCTTTTGCTGTCACGACGGGTGAGCCCGTTCTTTGAGACAGCGGGGTTTCGCGAAACGTTGGGGGTAATCGATCGGTGATCCGTGCTGAACACGGCAATGGGGTGCTTGCGGGCATGCGACGGGTTCAGACGAAGTCGAAGACAAGACTGGCGCGGTCCTCCGAGGCGGGCCCGGTCAGCACCTCATGGCGTAGCCAACTTTCCCACATGAGCAGGCCGCCGACTTTTGCGGGCTCAGTCACGTAACTATGCAGATCGGCGGGCGCACCGTCGGATCGCAACGGGGCCGCCATCATCATAGGCAACCGCGGGTCCTCGAAACACAACGACCCGGAGCCTTCGGGCGCATCGATGTAGAGCACCCCGCTGAGAATGCTGCGGAAATGCAGGTGGCTGCGCTGATAGCCTCCAGGCTTAATAAGGTTGATCCACATCCGTTCGAGGCGGGGTGGCCGGTCATTCACGAAAGCGCATTCTTTGCTGAAGGCTTCGGCTTGCTCCGTGAGCCACTCACCTAGGCGGCCAAAGACGTCATCCCGGCGATGCAGCTCATTGAGGCTCGCGCAACTGCAATAGCCACGGTAGTCGAACTGCCTGCTCCAGCGCTGTCCGGCTTCGTCACTATCTGCGATTGCTCGGACTGCGATGCGGAGTTCGGACAGCATCTCTGCATCGGTGAGCTCGCCGACATGAAGCTTGGTAACGAACAAGGATTTGGTCGGCATGCGGTCGTCCCGGACTGGTTCAAAGCCGTCATCGGCGCCTTGTGGGTAGATCGCTCTGCTGAGCGTGGGAAGGTCGATGTCGCTGGCCGACAGCGGTGATTCTGGCGAACCTGGACGCCCGGCTGGCGTCGCTTGCTAAGGGGACGCCGCCTGCTCAGGGTAGAGTCTGCGAAAGCGGGTGGGTGCAGCAGGATCGCGATCGGCAATTTGGACAGGCGCCGACGTCCATTGCCAAATGGGACTGCCTGGCGCTTGCGTGAACTGCACGGTCCCGCGCGTCCCCTCGGAGCGAGCACTCGCCCAAGAGCTTGCGATGTTGAAACGAGCGACGCCCACGGTGCGGAGAATGTCTGCCAACACGATGATGGAATCGTATCCCTCAAGCGCCACGAACGACGGCGCTTCGTTGAGGCGACGATGCAGCTCCACCTCGACACGCTGACCCAATTGGGTGAGCCGCTCGGGTCGGTATTGCAGGAAGGGGATGGCGGCGCCGTCACCCCTCAGCAGTGTTTCCCAGGAGGGGAATTCAGGCTGTCCGGCCGGTGCGCCGATCAAGACAGCCCGGAGCCTGACGTCGGCCCGTATGGCCTCTACGATCGAAATGGCGGGCTCGGGATAGCCCACCAACAGCAGCAGAGCTGTGGCGCGGCAGGCCGCGATCTGATTGCAGATCTCCGATGGATCGTCTGGACTGGAGATCAGTTCAATCACCTCGCCTCCCCTTGGTCGGACATTGTCTCGCAAGATGCGGATGCCGGCCTGCCAATACGGACTTTGCGCGCTCACGACCGCTATTCGTGCGTGACCCTCCTGAAGGAGGAATTCCGCGTAATCGCGCCACCCCTTCGACTGAGGCGGGGCAAGCCGCGCGACCCAATCCGTGACCTCTGCAGTCAGCTCGTCAATGACCGCCGACGAACACAGAAACGGAAGACCGAGTGCGATCGCGGTCGACGCTGCCCGGCGCGCAGCGACGCTATGGAATTCTCCCGCGAGCGCGACAATGCCGAGCTTGTCGACGTCGCGCACCGCGGCCTCGACGTTGTCGGCATCGCCGGCGGAGTCGCGTACCAGAAGCTCCATGGCGCGGCCGCTAACCCCTCCCGCCTTGTTGATGTCTTCGACGGCGAGTTCAAAGCCGGCGAGAAGATGTCGCCCTGCTTCGACCCATCCCGGGGGGGTCATCGGGATGAGGACGCCGATCGGAATGGATGGGAGGCTTGTCGACATAGACCACGCTATCAGCCCGCCTCTCGTACCCTGTAAAGACCTCAGTCCTCGGCCGAGAGCACTTGCTCAGCCCTTTCCGGAAGCGGCAACGAGGCCTGCGCGAAAGCGTAACGCCACCCTTGCTCGGTTCGAACGTAGGTATCGCTAAACCAAAGCGTACGGTCGAACGGCGCGCCCCGATATTCGCCTTTGATGCGCAGGCGAGCGGTGACCACCGCGGTATCGCCCCACACTCGCACTGTTTGCGTTCCCGGGTCCTCATCCTGAACCTCGTAGACGTAGTCGCCCGAAGCGGCCTCCCGCAACAGATCGTCTCTGGAGACGATCGTCCCGTTGCCAAGAACGAGGGCATATTGGGCATGCAGAATGGCGTCCATCGCCGCGACGTCGTTGGCTTTGACCGCCGCTTGGTAAGCGACATCGAGTGCGGCGACGGCCGCGATATCGTCTGCAACAGTTTCAGCTTGCCGCTGGATGTATGGCGGAGAGGATATCGTCGGAGGCGGCATTTCCATCTGTTCTACTCCCGGGATTGAAACGTCGGTCTTCGGTCAGTGAAATGCGCTGTGCCGAACTGCACCCGCGCCGCCGTGGTGTGAGCGTGACCGGCATCGATGTTGGAGAAAGGAAGGTCTCGTTGACCACCTCTCACGAACGTGGCGTCCTGCAATTCCGACTGACGGTCTCATTCACTCAGCGGCTCGCCCACGGTGCGAAGGCGTAACCTCTGCCGCGAATGCATCGGATAGCGTCAACGGACGGATCCAGGGTCCGAAGGGCGCTGCGAAGACGGTGCACCCTGACGCGCCAATCCACCTCTTCTGGCTGCCCTTTCGACAACTTCGGTTCGATCAAGGTGTTCAACTGATCTGGGCTCAACGCCTCGCCGGAATGCTCCATTAAGGCCATCAAGGAGTGGAGCATCTGGGAAGACAGGATGGTCGTTGCGCCATTGGGGGCCGTGACGGACTGCGTTCGCAGATCAAGCCGCCAACCGCGCACCCGGATCGCCGCAGTTCCTGGCCATCTCGAGCATGTGCCCCTGCGGGCGACCGCTCTCACCCGTGCCGCTAGCTCCGTTGGACTGCAGGTTCGGTCCGCGCAGTCCTCTGCTCCAGCATCCAGCGCGGCTACACGTTCGTTCTCGCCGCCGGCGTCGGCAAGGAAGAGCACAGGGCCGGCGTTCAGCGCGACCATTTGCCGGCAAGCCCGGATGGGGTGAGGCGTGGCAAGGCGGCTGTCGAGAACGACCGCATCGAAGGTGCATCCCTGCATGAGCTGTGTCGCTGTCTCAGTAGACTCAACTGTCGTCATCTCGATCGCACGGTCGCTCAAGGCAGACGCCAGGTCGGAAAAGTCCGAAATGTCGGCGCTGGCGAACAAGATGCGGCGGGGACTCGCTGATCGCACCGCAGTCGTTATCCAATCGGCTTCGGGGTCTTGCTCGCGCTCGCCCATCCGGCTCATCAATCAGTCCGTTTAACCAACGGCAGTGTTCTATGCGCGACCGTCACTCCGCTTGGGGAAAGTTGCGCCAATCTGTTGACCAGAACCGGCATCGGACCCGTCCTTACGCGGCGTGTGGCCTCTCGAAGCCGACTGCGCGTGACCTCCAGCAGCGGGGGGACATACCGAATGCATCGCGGAAACAGCTGTTGAAGTGCGAGATGTCGTTGAAGCCGACGCGGAAGGCGATTTCCGTGATGGCGTCGGCGCTGATGGCCAGGTCGGTGGCTGCCGCCCTTAAACGGGCCGCGATCACGTACTGAGCCGGCGTCAGACCAATCACCGCGCTGAACCCTCTTATGAATTGATATCGGCCGGTGTCAGCCAACTCGGCCAGGTCGCCCAGGGAGCACCGGTCGGCGTAGTTCTGGTCGACATGACGGACGACCGCAGCCAGCCGCTCGTGATCGATCCGCGGCGGCGACCTGTGAGGCTTGGTCCCCGTTCGCCTGACGTGTCGACGATAGCTTTCCAGGGTCCGATGCTCGAGACGTCGAAAGGATACCGCCAAAGCGGCAGGAAGCGTGCCGACCTCCCGTGCAATGTCGAGAAGTGAAAGATTTTCTGACGCCGCCTCATGTAGCAAAGCCTTCGCTTCTGCGAGGTGGCGGGCCCCAGCGCTGGGTCCGAAGCGAGAGTCCTCGCAGAGAATGCCCTCAAGCATCCATGCGACCGCTTCCTCGGCGAAAAGTGAGAATGACTTCGAAGTACCGCCCAGCCGATTGAGGAGGGCATGCGTCGTCAGGGTCGTGATGACGTTTGCCGGACGGCGTGATCGGGCGAAGGCTTCGCGTAAGGGTCGGCGCAATCCGTCGAATTCATCGAGAAGTGCTTGGGATGGGGTGATCAGGATGCTTGCGTGACCCACGCTCTCGTACAGGTGGCTCTCGGCGAAGCACTCCCCGGACCGGACCAGCAGGCTGTCGCCGCAGACCACGTCGATCTCTTCCCGGCTAACCCGCCAGGTGAACCCACCCCTGTATGCGATGGCGATCTGGCGCTCTGGTGAGTAACCCGAAGCCGGTGGCTGGCGGCGGGAGATGGAGTAGTCCTCAATCAGCGCGACGCCGCCTTGGTGCAAGGACCTGCGATAGGGTGCAAAACCTGCAACGCGGATCGTCGGAAATCCCGCTTCGCCGAGGGGGCTCGATCTGTTTGTTTCGTCCAGCATATTCGGTCCGACCCGTTCGTCAGAGAAGACGTGTCCTTGGCCACTTCGCCCAGCACGGCGCCGCCGAGGGAGGCTCGTGACAAAGTGCGAAGCGAGCCATTGCGGCCACTCCAAGTTCTTCACTCAGGCTGAAATCGCATCACCTCCGGATAGAAATAGGCGGTCCTGCCTAATATTGGCCCATGGCGAAGGTGGGGCGCAAATCTGAGTTCCGTCCATGACAGCGCGTGAGCGGGCGGCGGTTTTTGCCGCCGCCCGCTCGGGGCCTAGAAGCTGTACGAGACGCCGAGCCGGATTGAGCGCGGCGACTGATACGCCGAGGGAAGGCCGTACTCCGCGCGCGGCGTGCCGAGCGCTTCCTCGCCCTGTTCAACGAAGTCGGTTGCCCCTTCAAAATCGAAGATATTGAAGATGTCCGCGCGCAGCTGGGCACGGCCGGGAAGTCCGCCGACAGGAATATTCCAGGCGGCAGACATATCGACCCGCTTGATCCACTCGCCTTCGAACTGGCTTCCGCGAGGCGTCAGCACGCCGTCGCAATACCAAGCTGAACTCGTGCTCGGGCTCGCTCGACCATCGTCCAGGGGATAGAAGCCAATACAGCCGTACTTGCGGGGGGACGTAAGCGTCGCATTCACGCCGAGCGTAATATCCGGTGTGACGGCGTAAGCTCCAAAGAGCTTATAGCTCTGCCCGCGGTGGTTCGGCAGAAAGCCGTAAGCTCCGTCCGTCCAGCCCGGCTGGTCGAAGTCTTGGGTCAGGCCGGTATCGTCCTGTCCATTATCCGACTTCACGCCGCCCTCGATGTTGCCCTTCGATTCCGAAAAGACGGCCGATGCCTGAAGGCTCCACCGGCCATCCCAAGGACGTTCAAACGTCACCTCCAAGGCCTTGTACGTTCGCTTGGCTTCAGGAAGGTCCAGGATCTCCGCCGGGATCGTGATCGTTTGACCGGCGAGGAACGGGAAGGTCGTCGAGTCCGGCGTGATGATCAGATCGGAGCCGGGATTGAGCAGAACATAGCCGGCGCCGTTGAGCGATCCGCAGTTCGCGGGCGAGATCCCTACCGAGGCGCAATAGTTATCGATGATAAAGTCGGTATCGAAATCCTCCATGACCTTTTTCAGGTCGCGGTAGATGAGGTTCGCGCCGACAGTCCAGCCTTCGAACATCCCGAACGAGCCACCGCCGGCGACCTCATGCTCGATACCAACGATGAATTCGTCTTGGTATTGAGCTTCCAGGTTTTGGGAGACGAGCGATTGGCTTTCAGGCACTGTTCCCGGCGATAACTCCTCGGATAAGACCGGTGGGCCGGCGAGTGTCGGCAAGCAGTTGTTGCGAGGCGAGGCGGCCAGGCATGCGTTCAGGCCTGCGGCCGTTGGAGCAAATCCTCCGCCAATGCTCGACACGTTGTAGAAGTCCTGGGTGAAGAGCTCATTGCCCGCCATCCGGATGTTCGTGTTTGCGGCGATCGGAATATAGTAGCGGCCGTAGAACGCCTTGATGGCGGTGCTGCGATCCCCATACAGGTCGTAGGTCATCCCCAGCCTGGGTGAAAGATCATAGTCCGTTTCGACAAAGACCTCGTCCGCTGCGTTCTTGTTGGAGAACTTCTCAGCGCGAAGGCCGAGCTGGAACGACAGGCGGTCGTTAAAATCCCACGCGTCCTGAACATAGAAGGCCGTCTGTTCAGTGGAGTAAGTGCCGCCTGATTGAAGGTTCCGGTCTCGGGTGTAGAGCGCGCCGGGCGCGACGGCCCCCCCGTACGCCCCGTCCGGACCGGCGATGTAGTACCGGAAGTATCGGCCGCCCGAATAACTTTGTGTCGATTGCGAACTCAGGTCTTCCCGGTCGTACCCGACCCGGATGTGATGGTCGCCCATCAGGCCGTTAAGATACAGGTCAGCGTCGACGCGATACATTTTCCGCTCATCGATCCCCTGCTCAATGACGAGCGCGGGGTTGCCGCGAACTGTGTTGCCGCCTGTGTCGACGATAGAGATTTCCGTATCGAGATCCCCCGAGACCGTCTGGTCGAATGAACCCTCACCGTAGAGCGCAGAAAGCGTAAACCAGTTGGCGAACGCGCCGGTGTATTTGGCGATTTTCGTTTCACCACCGAGGAAGTTGAAGGTGTTGCTGACCGACACTCCATCGTCGGTCTGGACGACCTGCGTCTGACCATCGTTGATGTAGGTCAGTTCAAGACGATGGTCCTGATTGAGGTAGAGATCGATTTTGCCGCCGTAGAACGGGTCGTCGGCCGTAGCGGTCGTGATGGTTCCGGCCGCGTCGTTGCCGGTAGTGCTCGATTCAAAATCGCGCCAATTGTAGAATCCGAAGAAGTAGGCGTGATCGCGCAGAATGGGCCCTGAAAGCCAGACATTCGTCTCGGACCGATCGCTCGTATCCTTGGAATCGAGGCCCAGGGTGGAACCCGGGAACTGGGCGGTGTCGGGCGTGGAATCACGAAGGCTCTGTGGTTCGACATAGTAGTTGGCGCCGCCGTGGAAATCGTCGGACCCAGATCGCGTGACGGCAATAACCGCGCCCCCTGTGGAGCGTCCAAACTCAGCCTGGTAGCCGCCGGTCTTGACCTCGACCTGCTGATAGAACTCGAACGGGACGGTATTCCCGCCGACAAAATTGCGGAAGTTGGTGATGTTGAAGCCGTTCACATAGTAGACGTTCTCGGCGATCGAGGAGCCTGAGATCGAAATCTCATTTCCGAAGGCGGAGTCGCCTTGCGTGGTGGACGGCGCTAGCAGCTGAATCGCGGCAAGGTTACGCGCTGTCGGAATCCGATCGAACGTTTCCTGGACGTCTACCGTGAGGCCGGTCGATGATTGGTCGAAGTCGACGGCCGCGGTTCTCGTGCCCACCACGACCACGTCGTCGAGCGAGGTCGCCGAGCCATCGACCGTGCCGATAGCGAATGAGAAGGCCGCCGTCCGCCCGAGAGACACGGCGACGTTGCTGTCCGTGTAGGTTTCGTAACCCGGCGCGGTGATCGAGACGCTATAGGTTCCGATGGGAATTTGAGCCGCGCGAAACGCTCCGGCGGCGTCGGTCGTCAGAGTACGGCTCTGCGTTCGCCCGTTCTGCGTCACCGTGACGGTAGCGCCTTGGATCGGCGCTCCCGCGGTGTCAGTTACCGTTCCAGACAGGGTTCCGGAGGTCAGGTCCTGAGCCACGACCGGGGTCGGGGCGACAAGCAGACCCACCGGCCCCGATGTCATCGCCAGCAGCGCCACGCCGCTAAGCATTGTCGAATGTAGTAATGATCTGCGCGGCGATGGCTTGCTGGTCACCCAATCCTCCTGAGGTCGGGCGGGAATTCTTGGCAAAATTGCGGTTCCCGCTGGATCGACTGTGGGAAGCCGTCCGGAGCGGTTCTTGGGCTATATTGCGCCAGCTCCCGGAAATTGGAGGTTGTGGTCTAATTGGCACAGGCCGTACCGGCAGCCTGCATCCTCGCAGGCCTGCATCGTCAAGCCAGCTTTGTCTTATGGCAAAAGGGTCTATCGCATCTGTCGTTTTAGTACTGAGGCCGATGACGCTAGGGCTCGGGCCGACAATCAGCGCCTGTCAGGCGGTTGGATCCTGCACAGCGAGGGCGATGCTGGCGGAGCAACTGCACAGCTTGTTCCAATTAGCCGTCTATCTCTATAACGCCTATGCACCGAGCCGTCGGCCGGCTCGGTCGAACATCACGTGCCAGGCCGTGAAGAATGGCCTGCTGGGTTCCGGGAGGTTGCCGTGGGTCAGTTCATGGATGCGGGCGGTGCATGTCTGGCGGCGATCCGAACGGCGGCTTTTGGTCTGCTCGTCTACGCAGTCGCCGAAATCGGGGGTCTTGCGGCTGCGCCAGCGACTTCGGCAATGGAAGCGGCGATGCTCGTCGCAAATGGGCTCGTTGCTCTCGCCAGCTTTTCGATTCTGATGTGGTCTCGCAGATGCTGGGCGGCGATCGCGTTCGCCGCCACCTGTTTTGGCGTTGCGGCCTTGTCGACGGCAGGCGCGCTTCCGACGAGAACCGAGCCAACGGCCTGGGTGGTCGTTGCCCAGATGCTCGTCCTTTCCGCGGTCGGGGTCGTTCACCTGTCGAGGCTGAAACAGGTCAACGTTGAGCGGGCGCTCAGAGGGGCAACCGCGGTCGCGGCGGCGATGTGCGGGCTTTTCGGAGCGATCCACCTGCTGAATATCGAAGCCATCTCCAGTCTGATACCAGGCTGGATTCCATTCCGTGGCGAGCTTCCTCTCGTCACCGGCTCCATTCTCATCGTTGCAGCCATCGCCTTGATGGCCCGAGCGAGCCGCGCGATCGGGGCGCTCGTCGTCTCAGGCATGTTCGTAAGCTGGATTCTGCTTCTGCATATTCCGAGACTGGCGGCTCAACTTGCTGAGCCCAGCGAATGGAGTTTCGCGGCCATGGCGATAGCGCTGGCGGGCGCGTTGGCTTCCCTCGCTTTCGGTGACGCCATGGCCGTGCGTCGCCCGGAGCCGAATGCGGCTCGGACTGGCTGAAAAAGGAGGACGCGTTCGCCATGGAACAGAGCTGGCGTGATATCGCGCTCATTGCCGCCGGCGTCATCGGAGCGGTCACAGCCCTTCTGCATGGCGTCATCATGCAAGGACACATGATCGAACAGGTGAACAGCGCAGTAAGGGCCGACGGAAGACTGCGGCGGCCTATACGACGGCTCGTCGCGCCGCTTCTGCACGTGAGCACCCTGTCGTGGCTGCTGGTAGGTCTGCTGTTGATCTGGGCTGGAGTTCGCGCGACGGGGGAACCCCGATGGATCGCCGCGGGATTTGGCCTTGTGATCTACGGCTACGCCGCACTCGCAAACCTTATCGCTGTCCGAGGCTTTCACCCTGGTTGGATCTTGATGACGACGGCATCGTTGCTTGTCGCAACAGGATTGCTCTGAACCACGTCCGACGGCCGCCATCGCCGTGCCTGCCGTGATTACGATTGCGATATCGCCGGCGTGGCCTCGCTTCGAAGGATTGACATCAACAAGGTATCCCAACGCTCGGTCTCGAACGGCATAGAGGACCGCAGTCGCCCCTCGTGGATAAACCCAAGGCTTTGATAAGCGCGAATTGCGGGCGTGTTGAATGGAAAGACCAACAAGTCGATCCGCTCGATCTCCGCGATGCTGAAGCCCTCAGCCAAAATCTGTTTCAGAAAACGGCCGGCCAGCCCTCTTCCGCGTTGCGAAGGCGACACCGCAACCCTTTGCAGGGTTGCACTTCCAACTCTTCGGTCAACAGCGAGTTGGGCGTGCGCCACGACCTCGGATCCAAGTGTCGCGACGCGCGCAATACGGCATGGCGGCGACTGCGACGCCTCGTTCAACATCACCTGGAACTGACGATCGTCCACCGGGTAGGTCGATGACGGCCCTGCCCATATGGCGACATCGCGCGCGCTTCTGAACCATGAGGAAATCGTTCGGAAGTGAGATCGCGCCAGCGGGACTATGCTGAGGAGATCTGCGCGGTCGGTCTCCATCTCCCTCCGCCCATCACCCAAACAACTGGCTCGCCAGCTCTGCGACACGGCGGCCCTGGTGGCGAGCGCCTTCGAGATCGACATCGGTGGGCTGGCGCCTTCCGTCTATGCCCGCGATTGTGCCGGCTCCGTAAGGCGCGCCGCCGTGGACACCTTCGACGTTCTGCAGGCCCGAGAACCCGTAATCCAATCCAACAATCACCAAACCGAGGTGGAGGAGGTTGGTGATGATGCTGAACAGCGTCGTCTCCTGTCCGCCATGCTGGGTGGCTGATGACGTAAATGCTGCTCCGACTTTGCCGATCAACGCGCCCTCTTTCCAAAGGCCGCCGGCCTGATCGAGAAAGGCCGTCATCTGGCTCGGCATACGTCCAAACCGCGTCGGCGCGCCGATCACAATGGCGTCGTACTCGGCAAGCGTCATCGGGTCGTCCAGGACGGCGTGCGATGTATCGGGATTGAAGTGAGCAGCCTCCACCACATCGGCGGGCGCGGTTTCACGAACGCGCCGGATGTCGACCACGGCGCCGGCTTCTTGCGCGCCCTCCGCAACGGCGTCAGCCATCCGCGCGGTATGGCCGTAGGATGAGTAATAGAGGATCAGAACCTTCGCCACGGCGTCACCTGCTCAGTTCGAGGGGCGCTGGGCAGAGCGGAATATAGCCCCGGCGTCGAACACCGGCCGCCAGTCCGTTGCCTCGCCGGCGAAGACACCGGCGATCACCGCAGGATCGGTTCGGATGAAGGCTTCGGCCTCTTGGCGGCTTGCGGCCTTGATGAGGACCAGTCCGCCCGCCTCGTCAAAGGTGGGACCAGCCGCAATGATGACGCCAGCTTCAGTCTGCCGACGCATGTAGACTTCGTGATCACGCAAGTTCTGCCGCAACAGCGGCTTTTCAGCCTGGTAGGCTGGGCCGGGTCGATAGCGCACGACGTAGACGAGAGGGAATCGCGCCATCGCGGCTTCCTGGCTTGCCGCCGCCGCTTGGGGCGATCCCGTATCCGGCGCCGGAGCATTTTGAGCGGCTGTTGGGGCGCTACACATAGCCAACACAGCGGCGATCAAGGCTTGGCTGAAAAGCGACATTCTCACCACTCCGGCTAGCGTGAAGAGCGGTGTTGCAGTCTATGGATCGAGCCACCTGCCAGTCTCCGACGCCATCATATCAGGCGCTCTTCTCTAATACCGTGCGATACGGATGTCGATGGCCGATACATAGCCTCGCAAAGTAACCTGCTAGGTGACCAGCGGGCTGAGCAGCCAGTGCAGAACTGCGACCACTAGGAACAGACCGACCGAGACACCGAAAGGCGTCAGCCCGATCTCGCGCGGTCTGAGGGTCTGGCGAGCCGTCAGAATCGCGGCGAACGGAATGTTGGATGTCTTTTGTTCGAAAGCGATCCAAGCATCGCCCAGCCTTAGCCGTCGCTTACGATCAATGCTGACCGTCCCCGTAAGCGCCAGGATCGCCAGCGTGCCGAAGTAAATCAGCGTTGGATCATCAGGCCGAGTGAGGATGTGAGTGATCGCCATGATGCCGACACCCCAGAGAAACGGGTGGCGAGTCACGCGCAACATGCCCCGCGCGATGTCAGGCTCGCTTACCGAGTCCGTCATACCCGCCGTGCCGGGGTTACGGACGAGAGCGCCGCCCGTGATCAGGAACACGGATGCGAACTGTAGCGCCCACATCACCCAACCTTGCGGCCGGGATGTCCAGCGCAACGGCGGAGCGTCGCCACTCGCAAGCCAGTAACCGATGGTCAGCCATATCAAGCACAGCAATGATGCGAGGCCGAACAATCTGAGGAAAACGGGCTCGCCGCACCGCTTGACGAGCGGTGCACGTAGCGGGCCGGCGGACACCACCCGGTGCAGCACGAAGAAGGCAATCGCTCCGCTTACCAGCACGATCATTCCGTAGCCTCCTGCTGCGAAAGGTCGGGGCCTGCGTATAGGGCCGCTGCTCGGGGGGTGATGAGCAGCGGCCCGTCAGACCGCCCAGAGGTCAAGCGAGCGTTCCGTGGGCGGTGCGAACCGCGCCGCTAAGAACACTAGCGAAAATGAATTAGAGAATATAGTCCATTTCGCTGCAGGGCCTCGACGCGATACGAATCGTCGGCGTCGTGGCGCGAGAGAGATCGGTTGTCAGCGAAGGGAGTCGATTGTGCCCCACCTGGTGTTCGCCGAACGTGGCAGATTGGAATGGCGCGATAGCTTGCCTGTCGCCCTTCAAGGGGATGGTGAAGCGGTCGTCCGTCCTCTCGTCGTGGGCCGCTGCGACCTCGACGTCGCGTTCGTAAATGGACTGATGCGCCTGCCTCCTGGCTCGCCGATCGGCCATGAGATCATCGCTGAGGTGGTGGAGCTCGGCGCCGACACGAAGTTCAAGCTCGGTGACCGTGTCTTTGTGTCGGCTCAGATATCGTGCGGAGAATGCGGACCCTGCATGCGCGGGGCCACGGGACGATGCACTAGCGTTCCGTTCGGCGCGTCGTATGGAATGGGCCGCGAGGGTGATTTCGGCGGCGGTCTGTCGGACCGACTGCGAGTGCCCTACGCCAACGCGATGCTTACGCCGGTTCCGTTCGGCGCGCATCCGACAAACCTGATCGGTTTGGCCGATATGGCGACAGATGCGTGGCGAGGGATCGGTCCGCATGTCGCTCGCATTCCGGAAGCGCGCGTGCTCGTCATCGGCGGCATGCCGGCCGTGATCGGACTGTTCGCCGCCCTCATGGCGAAGGCATGCGGAGCCGCCGTCATACACTATGTCGATGACCAGATCGCGCGACGCGAGATCGCCTTACGGGAAGGGATCGGCTGCTTGCAGTTCGAGGACGTAGAGCCGGCGACCTACGATATTGTCTTCGTCGCGCATCCGTCGAAGCGGGCTTTGGAGAGTGCGTTCGCCGCGGTGGCGCCTGCCGGCCAGGTGACAAGTGCGGCGCCGTGTATCGACGGCTCGCCCATCCTCGACACGGCAGCCCTCTATCATCGGGGCGTCGCATGGGAGATCGGCCGACCGGACTGCCGCGGTCTTCATGACGGCACGATGCACGCGTGGAGTTGCTGCGGCTTCGATCCAGGGATTGTCCCTGCGACCTTGGTCAGTTGGGAGGATGCTCGGGATGCATGGGCGTCAGATGCGCTCTACGTCGTCGCCAGCAGGGACTAGTGCGAGGATCCTAGTCCGCTACAGAAGCTAGGACGCCACGTCCGGCCGCCTGATAGCATGCTGGCGAAATCACGCTTCGCTGTGTCGTTCGGCATCCATCACGGCAGAGTAGGCCCGCTCAATAAGTGCATCGACATGGGGCGGGGGCGCACCGCCTTCGCCGACGTAGCGGCGAACAGCCGAGAACGGGATATCGATCGTGGCGAAGGCCGTCGCGCGACGCGTGGCCGCCGTGTCCAGGTCGAATAAGCGTCGCGTCATCTGGCCAAGCCCCTGCTTTATCTGGCGGCCAAGGCGTTCGGCCTCAGCCTTCATCTCAGGTGGCCACCCATCGAGCATGAAGTCCTCGCGACGGTGAAGGAGCATGACGCGAGCACCGTCGAAGTCTGCCCGCACCTGCCGCGGCATCGATAAGGCCGCCTCGAGACCGGCCTTCACCGGATCAACTTCCTCCAATGCCGCCATCCAGCGGTCCTGAAAGGCCTGGGCCTTGCTCAGCCAAAGCCTGCCGAGGAGTTCATCCCGCGTCCGAAAGCGGTGATAGATCGAACCGCTCGGAGCCCCCAGCGCGTGTTTGATTGCGGTCATCGTCGCCGCGGCAGGTCCGCGCGAAGATACGAGCGCGGCGGCGGCGTCGAGGATCTGACCTTCGTCAAATTTTGCGGGTCTTGGCATTCGCGACGGTTACCTTCTGAAATAGGTCCGAGACAAGGACCGTGCGTCTTGTTGCTCGTTGGAGTTCTGAGCCGACCCTAGGCAAGTTCGTAGTGCACCGTCCAACGAGACGGAAAGACCTAAAGCCCGCGAAGCGGCCTGCGCTGCAGTGGCCGAAGACGGGTTCGGTTCTGAAGCGACGTGGACAACACTGAGCGATATCATATCCGCGCGCCCAAGAGGGCGGCGACGATCGCCGTTGCGACCGCTGCGCCGGCGACCGCCCCGGCGATCCAGATCATGTTGGCGGCCCTTTGACCCACGCCGTGGGCCATAAGCACAACCCGTAGGCCGGACGACAGATGGACTGCCACGAAGAGCACGCCGAAGGCGTAGTGGGGCAACAACCGAATGTTCCAGGCGTCGTAGAGCAGCCCCTCCGGCGCGCCGGACGCCCACGCCCAGTTTGTCGGCAGGTCGCGAACGAGACGGGCGGAAATGAGGGCAGAATTCAGGTGGGTGACGATGAAAGCCCCGAGGTAAACGCCGGACCCGATCTGAAGCGTCCTGTGCCAGTCGCCGCCTGACGTCGTCCAACGCCACGCCAGCCTCCCGCCTGTCACGATCTGGGTCAGTAGAAGAGCGATCAGAAGGGGCTCGACCGCCCCGGAACGATAGACGGTCCTCCCGACCGCCATGACGCGCGCATGGGCGTCGGGCCCCAACAGTCCCACGAGGTGATTGCTGAGATGAAAGGCCACAAATATGACGAGCAGCGCCGCTGTGGCGCCGTGAAAGATCCGAAGCTTCGGCGGCGCTACGCGCTGCACTTCCATGGTCCTGCGGCTGGCGACGACGCCGTAGAGGGTCGCGCCTGCCCAGCACACCGTCCAGGCCGTCACGTCGCGAACCGGCGAGCCAACGAGCCCTAGTCCGACCCCGAAGAGCACGAACAGGGGCGGCGCGGCCATACTGAAGAACGCCAGGCGACGCGCCCGAACCTGAAATGCAGAGGGATGGTCGATACGCCCCAGCCGCGCGGCGGTGTAGAGCGCGTAGAGCGGCACGCTCATGGCGGCGAGCAAGAGCGCGGTCACGATCGCTATGCCGGCAGGATCGGACGGCCGGTCCGCTATCTGCGCGGAAAAGGACTTCAGGATGTGAGGGTAGGCGAGGGCTGCGAGGGGCGGTCCCAGCATCCACAGTGAAGCCGCGACGCCCGATCGCGCTTCAACGGCTCGTTCGTCCGCCGTTTGAGACTGGACCACTGCGCCCCCCATCCTGCTCATGACAGCTTGGACTGTAATAGGTGTTTCTGTCTATTTGAAGTCGTCCGCGCATTGTCGTGTGCGGCCTTCGCCTTGGGCGTCGACCCACAGGGTGACAGGATATGTCGTGACATCGCAGACCGAGACGTTATAGAGGGGACTGTCTAGAACACGGGGGATGTGATGTCCACGAACGAAGAAGTGGCATTGGCGACGATAAGAGCGGTGGAGCAGCGCGATCTCGAAACGCTGCATGCGCTCTATGACCCGAAGGTGACGTTTCACTGGCAGCCCGGGTTGCCGTATTCAGGCGACTTCAGCGGGCCCGACATGGCCGGCATGACGGCGATGTTTTCTGCAGTTTGGGGACCGCTCCAGCCTGACGAAGAGACGCGGCGCATGGACCCGCGCGTGCTAGCCTCCAACGATGATCTGGTCGTCATCGAATATACGTGGCGGGCGCGCCGTCCTGATGGAGCGAGCTTCGAAACGCCGACGCTGGCGAAATATCGGATCGCCAATGGCCGGCTGATCGAGGCGCAGATGTACTACTACGACCTGCCTGGACTGATCGAGTTCGTCGGTGCCGCGCGCGGCTAGGACGCTGGCGGCACTCTTGGGCGGCTCGCTCCTCGCGGCAGCGATGTGGATGCTCGTTGCGCCGTCGCACTGGTTTCACACCTTCCCTGGAGTCGTCGCGAGCGGTCCGTTCAACGATCATCTGGTCAGAGACCTCGCCGTAGCCTTCTGGCTTGTCGGGATCGCGTTCTCGTGGGGGGCTTGGCGTCCCGAAGCGGCAGTCTCGGGGGTCTTGGCAGGGTCGGCGTTCTTGATCGGACACGCCGGCATCCACGCAGCCGAAGCGTTCACTGCGCATAGCGGTCATGGTTTCCGTGCGGTGGACGTGCTGACTGTCTACGTGCCTGCTGGGCTTTCGGCGACTTGCAGCCTTCTCTGGTGGCGACACTGCCCCGCGCTGCAACGTCGCCAGCTGCAAACCCCGGATGGAGTTGTTGATGAGGGATGAGACTTCTGCGCTCGTGGCTCCGAGCCGTGAGCTGTTCAACCGCTTGCGGCCGGTGGCGCGAGAGATCTTCACGGCGACATTCGGGCGCGACTTCGAAACTGCTCCGTTCGAAGCCTTCTGCGACGGCGTCTATGGCCCGCAAGGGAGCATGATGCGTGATTTCGACGACCCGAGTGTCGAATGGCAGGTCGCGACAAGCCGTGGTGAGCCGATTGGATACGCCAAGCTAACGCCTCTCCGCGCTCCGTTCAGCGATGCGTCGGCCGGCGCGCTTGAGCTTCAGCAGCTGTATGTCCTCCAGGATTGGCACGGCCTTGGCGTTGCCGATCGCCTGATGGAGTGGGCGCTTTCGGCAGCGCGCCAGCGCGGAGCCGACGAAGTCTACCTGACGGTGTTTGATCATAATGAGCGGGCAAAGCGCTTCTATGCCCGGTATGGCTTTGCCGAGGTCGGCCGCTGTACGTTCACTCTCGGGGACCTGGTGGATGACGACCGGATATGGCGCGCCCAGCTCCGCAGCGGCGATCCACTCCCGGCCTAAGTCCTCGCAGGGCACTGACGTGCCGTCAGGACAGTCGGATGACGATGGCGCCCGCCAGAATGACCAGGGTCCCAGCGATGCGAGCGGAGCCAATCTTCTCTTTCAGCCAAACTACGGCAATGAGCGCGCCGAACAGGGCTGACGTCTCCCGAAGCGCGGCGACCAGCGCGATCGGCGCCATCGTCATGGCCCAAAGTGCGAGGCCGTAGGAGGCGACGGATCCCGCACCCGCCAGGAACGTCGGCCCTGACTGCGTCCGAAGAACCGCCAGAAAGGGTCGGCGTCGCACGATCAACGCCCAGGCAGCGAGCGGCGCGCCGAGCAGCCAGAACACCCAAAGGGCGAAGCCGACTGGTGACCCGGAAAGCTGGACGCCTCTGGCGTCGACTATGGTGTAGCCCGCTGTCGCTGTCGCGCTCAGGAGGGCGAGTCCGACGACCGACCAATCCCGCGGCAGGCCTCTCTCGAGGGACAGCATCAGGATCCCGGTGGAGATGACGAGTATGCCGACCCAAGCCAATGGCGGCAGATGCTGACCGATGAAAAGAGTGGTCGCCACAGCGACGACCAGCGGCGCAGCACCCCGCATGATCGGATACGCCCGGCTCATGTCGCTCTTCTCGTAATTCAGAGCGATTAGGACTGTGTACGTCCAGTGGAGCGCGGCTGAGGCGCCGAGGAGCGGCCACAGGTGACGCTCAGGGAAGGCAAAGAACGGCAAGGCCGGGGTTACGATGAGGGAACTCCAGCCGGACAGCGCGATCACACACATCAACCGGTCGCCAGCTGACTTCACCACGGCGTTCCAGCTCGCGTGCAGCGCCGCCGCCGCGAGCACCAGAAGGGTGGTGGTCCAGGTCACGTCGCACAGACGGGACGTCGGGATTTGGGCGTACGCCGGGCAAGGAGCAGCAGAACTCCGCCGAGAAACCAGAAGGGCTCGTAAACAAACACGGCCAGAGACTCGCGCTCGCTCAGGCCCTGCAGCCCTGCGCCGGAGATCAATCGCCAGCCATATTCGATCAGCGTCGGGACCGAGTGAACGAGACAGATGAGTCCGGCGCCGATCAGGAGGCTCACCCGGGTCCGGTCGCGCCTCAGGGCGATGCAGACATAAGCAAATGCGAAGCAGAGAGGGATGGCGACGAGGTCAGCGATGAAGAGTTTTGGATGGTCGATTAGGCGAAGGTCGGTCGGAAGTCCGACAGCACCCCCAAGAGCCCAATAGACGTGCACCGCGCCGAACAGCGCGCACCAGGCCGCCGCTGCTATTGCGGCGGCGCTCCGGTGCGCCGGCTGCCTTGATGGCCGAGGGATGTTGCTGATGCCAGTTCGCACGATGGCGGACACCTCAAGGCCGGTCCGACGGAACTGCGGGCTCGCGCATGCGCGCAACCGTTCCCTGGGCCACGGCGCACAGGCGCTCTGCCCCCTCATCCACTATGTGAATGTCGCAGCGTGCCACCGCCGTGGTGCGTCCGCCGCTGACCGCGTGCGCGCGCGCAACCAGTTCGAGACCGACGGCAGGACGGACATAGTTGACCTTGATCTCGACTGTGACGACCGCGCCCCCCAGCGCGGCCCCGCCCGCAAAGGTGAGGGCGTTGTCGGCCAGGTAGGCGAGAACCCCGCCGTGCACGAATCCATCCTGCTGCAGTAGTTCCGGCCTTACGGATAATCGTATCTCCGCCCCTTCGGCCGCAAGACTGATCAGTCGCGCCCCCAGGAACGCGCTGAACGCCTGTCCGTCGAAAGCCTTGAGCCCACGGTCCCAGAGCGCGGTCGCCTCATCGATCATTCGCCGAGGGTTCTCTGCTGGTGGAACACGGCGGGAAACCCTTCACGCCATGACGGATAGCGTGGCCTCCAGCCGAAGGTCTGTCGGAAGAGCGCGTTCGACCCGCCCCGCGCCTCCGTCATCATCACCCGGAGATGCTCGGGCAACAGCAGGCGGGCCAGCCACATAGGCAGGCGCTTGGGCTTGGGAGCCCCCATCGTGGCAGCCAGGAACGGCAGCCAATCCGCCACGGTTGCGGGATCATCATCGACAACATTGAACAGCCCGGGAATATCGGATGCGGCCGCAATGGCGGTGGCGCTGGCGACGTCCTCGATGTGGGCGAACGACCAGACCCCCTGCGCGTCGCCAATCAGTGGGAAGCGCCCTTTGCGGATAGTTTCCGCCATAGCGCTGCCCGGAGCCAGGTGCGTGTTGGGTCCATAGAAGCCGCCATATCGCAGGACAGCACCGTTCAGATCGCTCGCCTCGAGAACCAGGGCTTCGAGCTCTCGGATCGCGTTTATCGTCGTTCTAAGGCGCGCCGGCGGGTTCGGATCCAAGGGGGCCGCCTCGGTCTTCACTGCGGGACCGGTTCTTGCGTAAGGCCAGCCGCAGAAGCTTTGGGCGACGAAACGCGGCGCGCTGCATTGGCGGGCCGCATCAAGCAGATTGCGCGTCCCTTCAGTCCTGAGCCGATTCGTCATCTCGAAGTCGCGATCGAAGCGCCAAAGGCTGGTCGCGGGCGGGAGTGCTGTCAGCTGGTGGACCACTACCTCGGGCGCGAAGTCGTCGAACGCTTTCCGGACCGCATCAGCGTCAAGCGCATCGACGGCAAAGCTGGCGATCTCTGGCGGGATTTCACCGGGATGCCGGGCCAGCGCGCCAACGGTATGCCCGCGGGCGACCAACTCGGGTAGCAGGGAGCGGCCGACCGCGCCTGTCGCGCCTGCTACAAGCACACGCCGCCGGTCCGAAATCGGCGCGCGGTTTCGAGCATCGCCCTGGCTTTCTGGGCGCAGCGCCGGCTGGGCGCCTTCGGCCGGCGGGGCGTGTGGCGGCATGACGCGCTGCTTTCTCTATGGCTCGCTCAATGTCCTTGATATTAGAGAGGTTCATCTAAAATTAAAGGGGTGAGTTTGTATAGAGGTAAGGCGCGTTGAGGAGGAGCATCGTATTGGAGGTCCCATCCGATTTCGTCGGGGCGTTGATCGTTCAGAGGCAGCAGGTTCTGCTTGGCCGAAGGAGTGCCGAGAAGGTCGAAGCCGCGGGCTGTTGGGACCTGATTGGGGGGCGGGTCGAGGCAGGGGAGACGTTTGAGGCCGCCTGCATACGAGAGATCGAGGAGGAGATCGGCGTTCAAGCCGAGATCGATGGCGAGATCCTCCGGACACGTGTTGCGTCCGGGGCGGAGTATCGAATCTTTCGCGTGAGCCGTTGGCAGGGCGAGATTCGTCTCGCCAATGACGAACATTCGGAAATCGGGTGGTTCTCGGTGGAGCAGGCGTGCGATCTCCAACCGTTGGCGGCGGTGGAATACATCGAACTTTTCCAAGCTGTCGCAAGCGGACGCACGCCTTAGTGGCTGCGGATTTCCCGAACCGGCCTTCCCGTCGAAACCCTCCGAGCAGCGCGTCATTCGACGTGGTGGCGTTGCGCTACGCCGTGCTCGCCGCTTCGACCCTCAGCTTTGCTCGCGCCGCGCACGAATCTGGAATCAAGCAAGCGACCTTAAGCCGCCGCATCGCCCTGCTGGAGGACCGATTGGGATTTCGGCTGTTCAATCGCTCGACACGCGGCGCGCTGCCAACGGAGGCGGGACTACGCTATCTCGACGGCGCCCGGCGCATCCTCGCCGACTTGGACCGGCTCCACGCCAGCGGCCTGGCGATCGGCGACGGGCGAAACGGCAAGCTCGGCGTGGGGTTCGCGACGTCGCTGGCCACGGGAAACATGCGCGCGCTTTTCGTCGATCTCTTCCGGTTGATGCCGGAGTTGCGGATCATCGGATTGGAAGGAGATCGACGCCGTCTGACCCAGGCGCTCCACGCGCGTGCCATCGACTTCGCCGTCATAAGTGGTGATCTGCTTGATCTGGGCCTGGCGCGGAGAGCTCTGTGGGCGGAACGCGTCATGGTCGCGCTCCACAACGATCATCCCCTCGTCGGCAAGGAGAGAATCTACTGGCCCGATCTACGCGGTGAACGCTTCATTCTGCCGGTGCAGGATCCGGGGCAGGATCTCGCCAATCTCGTGTCTGCCAGGCTCAGCGAGCCCGGGTTCACGCCGGATGTGGACGTCGAGGAGGTCGGACGGGACAATCTTCTCCACATGGTTTCGACCGCACGGTTCGTCACGCTGACGACCGAGGCTTCGGTTGGCCGAGGGGATACCGGCGCCATCTTCAAGGAAGTCTTCGAAGCCTCGGGTCTGGTGTCGAATCTTCGCTTCTCCGGATACTGGCGCGAAGACGCTGACACGCCGGCATTGCAGACCTTCCTGCGGGTTATCGGAGAACGCTATCCGCCTTGAGAACCCGATGATCGGCGCAGCTTGCCGAAGCCGCGATCGGTCGCCATGAATCGCGAGAGCATCGGGGCAACCAAACGCGCCGGCTCGATCGGCTTCGCCTCTCCTGTTTCCCGCGCCAGAACTTCGCCGTAGGCGGTCAAGTCGCGAAACACGGCAGCGGGCAATTCGATCGTCAAGCGGACCGGCCGCTCTTCGGCAATGGCGCCGAGCTTCAGGGCCGTCATTTCGCACCCGCCCAAGGCGCCAATACCAAGTCGCGGCTTACGACAACCCGCACCGGGAAACCGGGACGCACAGTGAGAGAGGGCGGCACATTCAGCTGGCGGCGGACGATCTCCTGCCCGGCCTGGTTCAGCGTGTTCTGGCCGCCATCGCGGAGCGCGCGCACGAGTTCACTCGACCCATCCTCCGCGGCGAGCTGGGCGCCGAAGCTGAGAAGAGTCGATAGACCGGCCGCCTTGGCCAAGGCGCCCCAATGCTGATTGACGCGATCTTCCAGCCCAGCAAACCCCGTCGCATCCCCTGCTGGCAGACGCTCGAGCACGATCGATTGTCCATCTGGCAGGATCAAGCGAGTCCAGGCGAGCAGGACCCGGCGCTGACCAAAGCCAACCTGGTCATCATAGTCACCGATCAGGCGTGATCCCTGAGGTATCAGCAGGATGCGCCCGGTGGGGCTATCGTAGACATTCTCCGATACCTGGGCGGTGACCTGACCGGGCAGGTCGGAGCGTAATCCCGTGATGAGCGCTGCCGAGATGATACTTCCCGCCTGCAAGATGTACGGCGACGCCGGGGCGACGAGCCGCTCGGCGCTGACCGTCCGGCGATCCATCGCCGCGTTCAGGAAGGCGCGTCGATCTGATCCCGACGCTGGCGCGGCTGTCGCTGGCGTCGCGGCGGCGGGTGATTGTGCACCAAGGCCGCCGACCCCGAGCAATGAACCTAGGGAGGCAGGGCTGGCGACGCCGGCGTTGCCTCCCGTGTTCTGCCGGCCCAGGAATACACTGCTCGTCCGTGCGGCATCGCGCTCCTGAAGCGACCTTTGCCGTTCTTGCTGCCGAGCGGTCTCTTCGGCGCTGGGCGGAGGCGCAGACGCGCTTCCGCCGATCGGCGGAGTCGGTACGAGCTGTCCTCGCTCCTGCGCGCTGACGATCGGACGACCAAGATCTCCCGGGAGTGGCGGACCAAGCCGGGGCGCCTGGCCGTAGTCTTGAGGCGCGCTTGTAATCACCTCGGCTTTTGTGCGGCTGTCGGTGTTGTAGAGCTCCTCGCCAGCGCGCCTGTTCTGCGGCTGGAGGGCGTAGATCAAGGCGCCGCCGATCGCGATGCTCGCGACGGCCGCCATCAAGCCGAGGGCCCTGCGGGAGAGCCGCATCACTCGCGGCGGATCTCCTCGCAGCCGAAGGTCGGGCGGGGGATCACGCCGCGGCGGCGCCTCTTCCTCCGCCTCCCGGTCTCGATCACCCTCGGTCATCGCCGATCCCTCCCGTCGGTGCGCTCGATGCGCACACGCTGCTCGGTGCGTCGATCCCCGAGCTTCAGCTCGGCGGCGGCGAACAGCCGGTCCACGATGATGTGGCGGCCGGCGACCCGATAGTTGACCAGCTCTCCGCCGCCGTCCGCGCCGACGACGAAGATCGGCGGCAGCTCGCCTTGGCCTATGCCCGCGGGGAACTCGATGAAGACCTGACGGCCGTCATCGAAGGTGCGCAGCGGGCGCCAGGCGGGATTGTCGCCGGTGATGCGGTAGCGAAAATTGAGTGCATTGATATCGACGCCAGCCGCGACCGGCGTCGCCGCTTGCGCTGCAGCGTTCTGTCCGCGCAGCGCAATCAGCTGGTCGGCCGGATAGGTCCATGAGACTGACGCCATCCATGTGCGCTGGGTTGCGCGAAGCTCCAGGTGATACGTCCGACGATCGGTGTTGATGACCAGATTGGTGACGAGATCGGGCCGTGTGGGCTTCACCAGGATGTGCATGCGCTGCGTCGGACCGGCGCCGCTTGTCGTATCGCCAATAATCCAGCGAACGGTGTCGCCGGCCGCAACGGGGCCTGGCCCAACCAGCTGCTCGCCTTCTTGCAGCATGATGTCGGTGACCTGTCCCGGTGCCGTGTAGAGCTGGTAGAGCGCGCCGTCCGTCCAGGGATAGACCTGCATGGCGTTGATGAATCCGTCTCGGACAGGCTCGATCCTTGCGGCCGCGTTGGCCGTGCCGACCCGCGTCCGAGGGTCGGCTTCCTCAGCGGAGCGCGGCGTTTCATCGACCGGTTTCAGCTGGCCGGGGAGCGGCAGCGGCTCAGGGACGGCGACGACTTCGACCCTGGACGCCGGCGGCGCTGGCGTTTCAACCGCTACAACGGGCGAATCATAACTGATGTCCGGCGGTGGAGTCCCACGCGTGGCGCAGGCCGACAGCATGGCTGCCGACAGAAGCATCGGTGCAAGTCCGGGCTTACGGATCGTCGTAAAACCGTAACCGCGTGCGATCGTAATCGCGGGGATCTTAAGCAGCGGCAGGGTCATTGGGACAGCTCCTTTGACCAGTTGATGGCGTTGACGAACAAGCCCAGCGGATTTCTGCGGAGCTGGTCGGGCGTCCGCGGGGGCTGGAGGACGACCGTGACAATCGCCGACCAGCGCTCCGTGCTGGCCAGAGCGCCGTCCTGGTAGCGGCGTTCGGTCCATGCGACGCGGAAGCTATCCGGCGAGGCGCGAATGACACTCGAGACATCGACCGCGACCTGCACCCGGCCGACGTTGGCGAACGGGTCGTTCGCCCGCGCATAGTCGTTGAGCGCGAGCGCGCCGCGATCGGTCGTGAATTCGTAAGCGCGCAACCAGTTCTGACGGACGATAATCGCGTCGGCCGGTATTGACCGGACCTGTTCGATGAACCGCGCGAGATGGAACGCGACCTGTGGATCGGTCGGCCGGTAATCCGCGGTGGCGGGCTCGATCGCCCTCGCTTCGCCGAGCTTGTCGACCTCCACCACCCACGGGACGATGTGGCCACGTGCGGATTGCCAGACCAGTCCGGCGGTAAGGCCGCCGGACAACGCCAGCGTTCCAAAGAAGGCAAGCCGCCAGTTACGCGCCTGAACGCGCGCGGAGCCGATACGGTCGTCCCAGGCTTGGCCGGCGCGCTGGTAGGGCGTCTCGGGTTCGGGCGTCTTGCCGTAGCGGATGGTGGGGCGCTTGAACATCGGCCTAGTCCTTCTGGCTTACGTCGACGGCAGCGCCCGAGCCGCCGCCGTCACCGCCGCGCAGGGTGTGGGCGGCGACGGTCGCGCCGTGGGTCATGGTCTGCCGGCGGCGCATGGCGCGCGCCCAGGCGGGCGGGTCTGAGGGTGCGGATTCCGTGGCGGCTGCGCCGCCCGTGACAGTTCCGCCGGTCGCCCCGATCGAGGACCGGGCGCCTTGGCGGAAGCTTTGACGAAGGGAGTCCGCCGCGCGGCGGAGGGGCGAGGTCGCCGCGCTGCCGGCGGCCTGCCCGACGGCGCCGAGCCCTCCGGCGATGGCGCCAGCGCCAGACTTGCCGGCCGATCCTAGCGCGTATGCGCCGCTCGCGCCGCCCGCCGCCCGCGCGCCGCCGGAGGCCGCCCCGGCTACGGCGCTGGCGCCCGCTCCGGCGGCGAGTTTCGCGCCGGCGACGCCTCCTGCGAGCACGCCGCCAGCGGCGAGCGCCGTACCTGCCGCGGCGCCGGCGCCGAGCTGTGGCCCGCCGGAAACAATGCCGGTCGCGATGCCCGGGCCGAAGATGCCCAGTCCGAGCAAGCAAAGCGATGCGAGCACGATGGTCATGGCGTCTTCGATCGACGGCTGGCCGCCGCCGAAGCCCGCGCGGAATTCATCGAACAGCGTCGAGCCGATGCCTACGATGACGGCCAGCACCAGCACCTTCACGCCGGATGAGATCACATGTCCGAGCACGCGCTCGGCCATGAATGCGGTCTTTCCGAACAGGCCAAACGGGATCAGCACGAAGCCGCACAGCGTCGCCAGCTTGAACTCAATCAGCGTAATGAAGAGCTGCACGGCGAGGATGAAGAACGCCAGGATGATGAAGAGCCACGCGATGAGCAGGGCGGCGATCTGGACGAAGTTCTCGAAGAACGAGACCCAGCCCATGAGGTCCGAGATCGACTCCAGGATGGGTCGGCCGGCGTCCATGCCGACTTGCGCGACCCGCCCGGGCTGAAGCAGTTCCGTGGCCGTGAAGCCCGTTCCGGAGGCCTTGAGGCCGAGGCCGGCGAAGCTTTCGAAGACGATCCGCGCGAGGCTGTTCCAGTTGCCGATGATGTAGGCGAAGACGCCCACGAACAGCGTCTTCTTGACGAGCCGTGCGAAGATGTCGTCGTCGGCGCCCCAGCTCCAGAACAGGGCTGCGAGCGTCACATCGATGACGATCAGAGTGGTGGCGATGAAGGCGACTTCGCCGCCCAGGAGGCCGAAACCGCTGTCGATGTAGCGGGTGAAGACTTCGAGAAAGCGATCGACGACGCCGGTGCCGCCCATGGTCAATTCTCCCTGTGCGGACGATCGTCGGCGATGGCGCCGGCGGGGCGGGCTGACGGCGTGAGGAACCGACGGCGGTTCTCGGCCCAGGCGCGAAGACAATCACGATCGGAGGCGCCGTCAGCGCCAAGCGCCTGGCAGCGGCGCAATTCCAGAAGCAGCGGATCGTCGGGTTGGCTATCGGGCCGCGCCAGGGGCGCCGCGTCCCGGGGGACGTCCGGGGCGCGGGCCATTTCGATCGCCGTCATCGTGATGGCGATCGCGATGAAGATGACGGCTCCGATGCGGGCGAACAACTTGGTGTCCACGGTCTAGTCGTGGAACATCCGGGCATTGCCGGGCTGGTAGCCGACGCCGGGCGTCAGGAAACGGCGAAGCTGCTCGCGCGCCTGGGCCTGCGCCGCAGCGCGCTGGGCCATGTCGAGCGACTGGGCCCGCCCTTGCGCGGCGACCAACGCCGTCAGGTCGGCAAGTTGCTGGGACTGTAACGCCACGAGCTGATTGCCGGCCTGAGCGGCCTGCAGCGCGCCATCGGCGGATTGACTGGCGGTGACGAGGCGGTCGAGCGTGGTGCGTGAGCTGTCGATGTTGCCGACGACGCCGGCCTGCACTTTCAGCGCATCTTCGAACGCCGCGACGCTGTTTTCCCAGCGGCTCTGCGCATCCTCGACCAGCGCGCGGTCGCTGCCGGTCAGGTTGGAGCCGCGATAGCGCTGCTGGAAAGCGGTATCGATATTCTGGACGTTGTAGGCAAGCCGCTGGGCTTGGCCGAGCAACTGCTGAGTCCGCTGGAACTGGCCCTGAAGCTCAGCAAGCTGATTCAGCGGCAGGGACGTGAGGTTCCGCGCCTGGTTGAGCAGCGAAGTGGCTTCGTTCTGCAGGCTCTGGATTTGATTGTTGATCTGTTCGAGAGCGCGCGCGGCTTGGAGCACGTTCGAAGCGTAGTTGGTCGGATCGTAAACGATGCCGCCGAACTGAGCGTGCGCCGGGGCGGAGAACGTGCACAGCGATGCGGCCGCCACGGCGGCGAGCATGGTGCGACGGAGGAAACGGGAGGTCATTGGTCAGGCTCCTCTTGCGCGGATGGGAGAAGTTCAGCCGCCCAACCAGCGCCGCGCGCGCGTAGCCAGGCGGCTGCGAAACCGTCGCGGCCGTGCTCACTCATGAGTTCATCGATGCGGAGTTGATCGGCCTTTGCGGACGCGGCGACGAACGTCATCGCGACCTCGCCCAGTCCGAGCTCGAACAGGCGATTTCCCCGGCGCGACTGGCAGTAATAGTCGCGCTTGGGCGCCGCCCGACTGAGAATCTCAATCTGGCGATCGTTCAAACCGAAACGTTGGTAGATCGCGGCGATCTGCGGCTCGAAAGCTCGTTCGTTCGGGAGAAAAATCCGGGTCGGGCAGCTCTCGATGATCGCGGGCGCAATCGCGCTCGTTTCGATGTCGGCGAGGCTTTGGGTGGCGAAGACGACGCTGGCGTTCTTCTTTCGCAGGGTCTTGAGCCACTCGCGCAGCTGGGCGGCGAAGCCCGGGCTGTCGAGTACGAGCCAGCCCTCGTCGATGATGATGAGTGTGGGCGAACCGTCGAGCCGTCCCTCAATGCGGTGAAAGAGGTACGACAGCACCGCGGCCGCCGAGCCCGCGCCAACCAGGCCTTCGGTTTCGAACGCCTGAAAGTCGGCGTCGCCCAGACGTTCGGTCTCGGCGTCAAGCAGGCGCCCCCACGGCCCGCCGACCAGATATGGCTGAAGCGCCTGCTTCAGTGCCTGGGACTGAAGCAGGACGGCCAAGCCTGTCAGCGTGCGCTCGCCGCGTGGCGCTGAAGCCAGTGAAGACAGCGCTGACCAGAGGTGTTCCTTAGCAGCGGGGTCGACGGTCAGGCCTTCGCCGCTCAGGATGACCGCCAGCCACTCAGCGGCCCATGCGCGCTCGGCGGGTTCGTCAATCCGGGCGAGTGGCTGAAGTTGGACACCATCGCCAAAATCGTCGCTCAAACTGCCACCGAGATCCTGCCAGTCGCCACCGCAGGCGAGCGCAGCGGCGCGGATCGAGCCTCCGAAATCGAAGGCAAAGATCTGGGCGCCGGCATATCGGCGGAATTGAAGGGCCATGAGCGCCAGCAGAACCGACTTGCCGGCGCCAGTCGGGCCTACGACCAAGGTGTGGCCGACGTCTCCGACGTGGAGAGAGAACCGGAACGGGGTCGAGCCCTCGGTCTTGCCGTACAGCAAGGGGGGCGCACCGAGGTGCTCGTCCCGTTCCGGACCCGCCCACACGGCCGAAAGGGGGATCATGTGGGCGAGATTGAGTGTCGATAGAGGAGGCTGGCGGACGTTCGCGTAGACGTGGCCGGGCAAGCTCCCAAGCCACGCCTCGACGGCATTCATGCTCTCGGCGATGACGGTGAAGTCTCGGCCCTGGATAACCTTCTCGACGAGACGGAGCTTCTCAGCGACCACGTTTGGATCGCCGTCCCAGACGGTGACCGTCGCTGTGACATAGGCTTGTCCGACATAGTCAGAGCCGAGTTCCTGCAGGGCCAGGTCGGCATCGGCGGCCTTGTTGGCTGCATCGTTGTCGACGAGAGCCGAAGCTTCGTTGGTCATCACCTCCTTGAGGATGGCCGCGACAGACTTGCGCTTGGCAAACCATTGGCGACGAATCCGCGCGAGCAATTTGGTCGCGTCGGTCTTGTCGAGCATCATGGCGCGCGTCGACCAGCGGTAGGGAAACGCGAGCCGGTTGAGCTCATCGAGGAGCCCGGGAAACGTGGCGCTCGGGAAGCCGATGATGGTGAGGGTGCGCAGGAACGCGGAACCCAACCGAGGTTCGAGCCCTCCGACCAAGGGCTCGTCCGCGAGCAAGGCATCAAGATGCATGGGCGTTTCAGGAACGCGCACGCGCTGCCGTTTGGTCGAGACGGTCGAGTGAAGGTAGGTCAGGGTCTCGGCGTCATCGAGCCAGGCGATTTCGGGAAGGAAACCCTCCAGCAGCTGCACCTCCTGTCGCTGCGATCGACGAACCCCTTCACCTGCTCCCAAGGATCGACGCCGGTGCGGGCTCGACCCTCGTAGAGCCAACTCTCTGCCCGGGCTGCGTCCTCGGCCGGCGGCATCCAGAGCAACGTGATGAAGTAACGGCTTTCGAAATGCGCGCCCTCCTCCTTGAACTGCTCGCGGCGTTCACGCTCCACCAACGCTGAAACAGGATCGGGGAATCTGTCGTCCGGATAGGTGTTCGCAGCGACACGCTGAGCTTCGACAAAGATTGACCAGCCGGAACCGAGCCGGCGCAGAGCGCCATTGAGGCGAGCCGTCGTGGCGACCAGTTCGGCGGGTGTGGCCGAATCGAGGTCCGGCCCCCGAAACCGGGCGGAACGCTGCAGCGAGCCATCCTTGTTGAGGACGACACCTTCGCCGACCAACGCCGCCCAAGGCAGGAAGTCCGGGAGGGACGCGGCGCGGCCGCGGTATTCGCGGAGGCTCATCATATGATCAGACCCGCATCCAGCTTGGGTAGCGCAGATGGCGGCGGGCGACGTCGACGAACTGGGCGTCGCGCTTGGCGGCCCATACCGCCATGAAATGCCCAATCGCCCAGATTACGATGCCGGCGATCCATAGCCGCAGGCCAAGGCCGATCGCGCCTGCCAGCGTGCCGTTGGCGATCGCGACGGCGCGAGGCGCGCCTGCGAGCAAGATCGGCTCGGTGAGCGCGCGACGGACCGGCGCCATGAAGCCAGAGATCGGCTCGCTGGCGTCCATCAGACCAGCGCCCCGCCGCCGAAGCTGAAGAACGACAGGAAGAAGCTGGACGCGGCGAATGCGATGGACAGCCCGAACACGATCTGGATGAGCCGACGGAAACCGCCGGACGTGTCACCGAACGCAAGGGTCAGACCGGTCACGATGATGATGATCACCGCGACGATTTTCGCCACGGGACCTTCGATGGACTCGAGAATGCTCTGAAGCGGCGCCTCCCAGGGCATCGACGAACCGGCCGCGTGGGCCGGGCCGCTCAGCATCACCGAAAGCATCGCCGTGGTGCTGATCGCGGTCAGTCGATTCAGGGCGCCGCCCAGCAGGCAACGATCAGATGGTGCGCGATTAGTCATGGTTGGTCTCCATACGGGCTGAGGAAAAAGTCGCCTTGGGCGTCGAGTCCTTCGACCCGCGTCAGTTCCGCCAATCGGCGTTCCGACCCTCGGCCGCTCAGGACAGCGACCAGGTCGATCGTTTCCGCGATGAGCGCGCGCGGAACGGTGACCACCGCTTCCTGGATCAGTTGCTCCATGCGACGCAGCGCGCCGAGGCCGGAGCCGGCGTGGATGGTGCCTATCCCGCCGGGGTGTCCGGTGCCCCATGCCTTCAAGAGATCAAGCGCCTCGGCGCCGCGGACTTCGCCGATCGGGATGCGGTCAGGTCGCAAGCGGAGCGACGACCGCACGAGATCGGCGAGGCTTGCGACCCCATCCTTGGTGCGGAGCGCCACGAGATTGGGCGCTGCGCATTGCAGCTCGCGCGTGTCTTCGATCAGGACCACCCGGTGCGACGATTTCGCCACTTCGGCGAGCAGCGCGTTAGTGAGGGTGGTCTTGCCGGTCGAGGTGCCGCCAGCGACCAGGATGTTGCGTCGATCAGACACGGCAGCGCGGAGCATGCCGGCCTGACCGGCGGACATGATGCCGGCGGCGACATAGTCGTCTAGTGTGAAGACGGCGACCGCCGGCTTACGGATAGCGAAGGTCGGAGCGATAGCTACAGGAGGCACCAGGCCTTCGAACCGTTCGCCACTTTCCGGCAGCTCTGCTGAAACGCGCGGTCGTTCAGCGTGGACCTCGACGCCGATGTGGTGCGCGACGAGGCGAATGATCCGCTCGCCATCGTGCGCAGACAACCTCTCGCCCGTGTCTTCCAAACCCGAGCTTAGGCGGTCGATCCAGAGTCGACCGTCCGGATTTAGCATCACCTCGACGATCGTCGGCTCTTCGAGCCAGGCGGCGATATGAGGCCCCATCGCCGTGCGGAGCATCCGCGCGCCACGGGCGCTAGCTTCCGAACGGAGGGGATGAATCGACACGCCCGCTTTCCTCGAATAGCGACGCAACGCTTCATGCGCCGGCGCTCGCGGGCTCCTAAGAGGACCTCATTTATGCGATCCGCAACAGCTTGTTGCGGCCGGCGTAGCCTAGCGCAGAAAGACAAAGCGACGGCGGGGTTGGCTCGCGCTACCTTGCCGATTGGGCGCCGATGCGGGCTGGCTATCGAAGGCGTCTAGAGAACCAGCCTATCAACTGGCCTGCGGCGAAATCCCAGTCGGCGAAGATGATGATAGGATCGGCGCTGGCGACCGACATCACACGTGTCCCTCCGGACGCGATCACGCTCTCTGCGGTTTCAAACGACAACGCGGCGTCCTGGCCGGTCCTGTTACAGTTGAAGACCGGGATATCCGCTTGTCGCGAAAGCCGCTCCCATTCGCCAGCCGGGCCCCATTCCCCGACCGCCCAATTCGATGCGGATACGATCGCCCGGACGCCGCGTCGCCTGAAGACCTCTCCGATCCGGGTTGCGCACGCGTCTGCGCAGATCAGAAGTCCGACCGGTCCGAAGTCTGGAAGGTCGGCAACTGTCGCGATCGAGCCCGTTGACGACCACGCCTCTGAGCCGACCCGCAGCGCGTTGATCTTTCGATGCGTGCAGATCGAACCATGATGACGGTCAATGACCCGCAATGTGTTGTACAACGCACCCGTCGTCGGGTCCCTTTCTGGCATGCCAAGAAATAGGGTCACATCCGTTTCCGCCACCTTGGCGACGATGGCTTCGATGGCGGCGTCGTGTTCGATGCCGATCCAATCCGTGCCGTACTCAATCGCGAAGGTGTATCCCGTCGTTGCCAGTTCCGGCGTCAGCACCCAGCGTGCTCCGTGATCGGCGGCTTTCCCGATCGCAGCGGCGATCGAACGGATGTTGGCCTGTCTGTCGCACGGGGTGGGGCTCTGGTGCAGGAACGCTATGCGCTGAAGTGATGCTGACTTGGCCTGCGACGATGCCATTCGATCAACGGCCTCAATCCGCATTCACGCGATCACCATGGCTCGGCGGCGCGGACACAACCAAGAACTCGATCGCGGCGTTTGTCTCATTGCGGGCCTGGTGGCGGGCCCCCGGGAGAATCGAGACGCCCTGTCCTGCATGCAGAACAAGGCGGTCGTCACCGACGCACATCGTCAAGACGCCCTCTATGACGTGAAAGTACTGTGTCGCTCTTTCGTGATGATGCGAGATCTCTTGGGTATTGGGCGCCATGCGCTCATAGATGATGCTGAGATCCGACGACCTGGAGAGATGCCAGCCGTCGTTACCATCGCCCCATGTGTAGTGCTGAGCGGACTGGCGATCCACGACCGCAGGGGGCGTGCCGGGGTTATGCACGGACGGCAAGGTCATCAGACGACTACTGTGCGGAGTCGCGCTCGCGTGGCGTTCGACAAAGGCTCGGTCCCTTTCGGCGACTGCGCCAAATGTATTAGAGAGCATCGCCCGTTATGGGAAGTAGGCGCCCTTCGGTTCTGGAATTGAGAATGGGTCAGCTCCCGGCTTCGTCCGGACCGTCGCGTGCGGCAACGTCTTGTGACAGCTCCGCCCCGAGGCGGGGGCCAATCTCCATCCGCCGGGACAGCGCGTCGACAAACCCTTCGTAGCGCTGGCGTCCCATCGCTTGCGCCGCCGCCATCGCCGTGTCGGGCAGTGGCGCGTTATTGGTCAGCCAGAAGCGGACAAACAAGGCGATGGCCTCATTGCCAAGATCGAGGTTCCAGGCCAGTCGATCCGCCTGACGAGACAAGCGGTCTAGCCGTCGGACCAGCGCCGCTTCCAGCCGCTCCGATCCATCGGGTGAAAGGAATGAGGCCAGCGCCATCTCTACTACCTGGGCCTGGCTTATGCGTTTGCGGCTTGCGTAGTCCGCCACCTGGGAAGACAGCGCAGGCGGCAGCCGGAACGTGTGCTTGATGCGCTTGGCGGTCACAGGCTGATTCCGTCACCGGGATCGAGCGAGGCGCGCTGCGCGGTGTCGCGCATCTGCTGCTGCAGATGGCGGCTGTTAGCGCTATCGAGGTCAGATCCCGCGTCGTCGTCGAAGGCGAACTCTTGCTCCGGACGAACCGGCCTGGTGACGATGTCCTCATGCCGCTGAAGTTCCGGTTCATTGCGAATTCCGCCGTTGGCGGGGTCGGCCGGTGCGGTTGGGGGTGCTGCACGAAGGAGAGCCGTGATCGGTTTCAGCCCGCTCCAGTCATCCACGGTCCGAACGCCCTTGGCCGACAAGACCGGGGGCTTTTCGATGCGGGAGGTGAGACGCGGATCCTTATAGTACTGGGCCTTCCTAGCCCGGATCGGCTGGACGCCCGAAACCATGACGATCTCTTCCGTCGGCGGCAGTTGCATCACCTCGCCAGGAGTCAGCAACTGTCGCGCCGTCTCGGACCTGGAGACCATCAGATGGCCCAGCCACGGCGACAGGCGATGGCCGGCGTAGTTTTTCATGGCGCGCATCTCGGTCGCGGTGCCGAGCGCGTCGGAAACGCGCTTTGCCGTTCGCTCGTCATTCGTCGCGAAGCTGACCCGTACATGGCAGTTATCGAGGATCGCGTTGTTGGGACCGTAGGCCTTCTCGATCTGATTAAGGCTCTGGGCGATCAGGAAGCTTTTGAGCCCATAGCCGGCCATGAAGGCGAGCGCGGACTCGAAGAAGTCCAGCCGTCCCAACGCCGGGAATTCGTCCAGCATCAGAAGCACGCGGCGACGTCGGGTCTTCGATTCCAGCTCCTCTGTCAGACGGCGACCGACCTGATTTAGAACCAACCGGATGAGCGGCTTGGTGCGGCTGATGTCGGAGGGCGGGACGACGAGGTAGAGCGTGACCGGGCGATCGCCATCGACGAGATCGGCGATGCGCCAATCGCAATGCCGCGTGACCTGGGCCACCACCGGATCGCGGTAGAGCCCGAGGAACGACATCGCGGTCGAAAGCACGCCCGAGCGTTCGTTCTCGGATTTGTTGAGCAGCTCTCGCGCGGCCGAAGCGACGACGGGATGAACGCCCGCTGCACCCAGATGCGGCGTCGACATCATGGCAGTGAGTGTGGCCTCGATCGGCCGCCGCGGATCGGACAGGAAGCTGGCGACGCCGGCGAGCGTCTTGTCACGTTCGGCGTAGAGAACGTGCAGGATCGCGCCGACCAGCAGCGCGTGACTGGTTTTCTCCCAGTGATTTCGCTTCTCGAGCGACCCTTCCGGGTCAACGAGCACGTCCGCGACATTCTGGACGTCACGAACCTCCCACTCTCCCCGACGCACCTCAAGCAGCGGGTTGTAGGCGGCCGACCGCGCGTTGGTCGGATCGAACAGGAGCACGCGGCCGATCCTGGAACGGAAGCCTGCCGTCAGCCCCCAGTTCTCACCCTTGATGTCATGAACGATGCAGCTTTCCGGCCAGGTCAGTAGCGAGGGCACCACCAGACCGACGCCCTTGCCGCTGCGCGTCGGTGCAAAGCACAGAATGTGTTCCGGCCCATCGTGTCGAAGGTAGCGGGGGCCGAACTTGCCGAGAACTACGCCGTCGTCGCCAAGCAGCCCTGCTCTGCGCGCTTCGCGTTCCGTCGCCCATCGCGCGGAGCCGTAGGTTTGCGCATTCTTGGCTTCACGGGCGCGCCACACGGACATGGCGATCGCGACGACGATCGCGGCAAAGCCGCCGGACACTGCGATGTAGCTTCCGGTAAGAAAAATGTCGGGGGCATAGGCGTCGAATGAGAACCACCACCAGAAGAAGGCTGGCGGCGGGTACATCCGGAATCCGACGATCTCAAACCAGGGAGACCCGAGCTGGGCTTGATGTCCGAGCGCGGCCGCCGTCCACTGCGTTGCGCCCCAGACGCCGGCCAGAACAATCAGGCCGACGACAAGCAGTTGGCCCCAAAGGATCTTGGTCGCCGACATGATGATCTCCTCGAACGCGGAGGTCGGACATGGTCGAGGCCAAGTTCAAGTCCTGATCGTTTCAGCCAGGCCTGGTTCGTAATACAGCGTCGAAAAACAGGGTCTGGCGTAGTGCGTCCGAGCTGCCTTCAATGGCCCTGTGCGCGGCTGCCGATCCTATCGCTCCAACCGGGTCGCGTGCTCGTTCAGCCAGTCCTTAATCGATGAATCCCCGACCGTACGCCGTCGAGCAGCGACGCTGCGCGTGATGTTGGCGATCGTCGTCTGCTTCAACGACGCCCGATAGGCCTGTTCGGCAAGAGCGAAGGCGCAGGCGATTTCGCACGCTGGCCCGGATGGGTCGATTGACACGGCGCAAGGGCCTCGGGCCCGAATGTTACGACACTCGAAGCGCGGCTCCGAACCGGCGATCGCCGCCTCCACGTCCCAGAGTGTGATCGCACCGGGATCGCGCGCCAGACGATACCCGCCTTGAATGCCCCGAACAGCGTCAAGCAGGCCGGCTCGGGAAAGAGCCTGCAGATGTTTCGCCATGTAAGCCGGCGGCAGTTCATGAAAGGCGGCCAAGCTAGCGCCGCTGAGGCATGCTCCCTCCGGCAACGCGCCGAGCAAGGCGCACGCATGCGCCGCCCACTCCAGACCCTGACTCGCCTTCATTGCGGACATTTAGCATCCGGATTAAACCGGATACAAATTGTCCGGAATGGAGATGGAAATGGGCAAGCCTGAAATCGCCGTCATCGGAGGCGGAATCGCTGGCATGATCGCAGCGCTCGAAGTCGCGCGCCTTGGTGGGAGCCCGACACTGTACGAGGCGACACCGAAGCTCGGCGGGCGAGCCCAGACCCGTGAGCTGGAAGGGTTCTATCTGAACCAGGGACCGCATGCGCTCTATCTGGCAGGCGCCCTTTGCGCGGCGCTTGCGGACTTCGATGTGAAGGTGTCGGGTCGCGGACCGGACTTGCCGAACGGCCTCGCGGTCTGGAGCGGCGCCGCTCACCCGTTTCCTCTTCGGCGGACCGGACGATCACATGACCCTCTCGACGCCGCCGACAGTCAGGCGCTTGCCGCGTTCTTCACGGACATGGCGAACGACGCTCATCTCGGCGTTGGCGTCTCACTGCGAGAGGCGTTGAACGGCCTGCCAGCGCGAGCCGCGATGGTCATCGCCGCACTCGTCAGGCTCTCGACCTATGTCGACGGGCTTGACGAGATCGACGGGAAAGCCGCGCTCGATCAACTCCGCCTGAGCTTTGCAGGGACAATCTATGTCGACGGCGGTTGGCGCACTTTGGTGGAGGGGCTGACGCTGCGCACGAGTCAGGCCGGGGTGACCATCAAAACAGGGGACCGCGTTTCCAGCCTGAATCGCGCTGATGACGGTTCGATCCGGGTAGAGGCCAGAAGCGGATCGGTCCGAACCTTTTCGGCGGCGATCCTAGCTGTGCCGCCCCATGCGGCGCAAAAAATGCTGCCGACGTCTCAGAATCTGACGGCGGCCGTGGCGGCGACCTGCCCTGTTCGTCTGATGTCTCTCGATCTTGCCTTGTCGCAGCTCCCTAATCCTGAGGCGACATTCGCGCTCGGGTTCGATGAGCCGACCTACCTATCGGTCCATTCCGATCGCGCCGCATTGGCGCCGACCGGCGGCGCGCTCGTTCACGTGGCGCATTACCTCCGACCCGGCGAGCAGGCCAATCCGGATTTGTTCGCCCGCATTGAAGGGATGGCCGACAGTCTGCAGCCTGGCTGGCGAAGCGCCGTCGTGCATGAGCAGAGGCTGTCGGGTGCGACGGTGGCGTTCGATTTCCCGCGGTTCGAGAACGGCGGGACGCGTGCAAAGGTCACGTTGACCGACAGTCCCGGCGTCTATCTCGCGGGCGATTGGGTGGGTGATACAGGCATGCTTGCGGACGCGGCCGCCGCGAGCGCCTATTGCGCTGCCAGGTCAGCGTATCGGTTCTGCTGTGACGGCAGCTCGACAACGAGCGAGTCGGGGACCTAGATCCCCGGCGGCAATTTCGCCTGCATGGCGGCGCGCCGGTCGAAGCCCTCGCCGTCCGCAACGAATGTCCCGTCGCCGACAGCATGAAGCATGCGCTCAGCCTGCCAGTTGTCACGCACGTGCGCGGCGACCGCCTCCAGGATGATGATGTTGTGTGGCTCGATGATCTCGAGGACGCGACACTCGATATTGGCGATGCAGGCTTCGATCAACGGAGCGGCGACGTGATCAGCAGGCCTACGCGCAAGTGACAGTTTGGCGAATTTGTCCGTGCTGGCGCCCGTGCACACGCCGATCTCGACGGCGGCGTCGAGCAGATCAGTTCCCGGGATTGCGACGACGCATTCCCGTGACCGGGTCAGGGCCTTGAATGAGTGGTTCCAGGGCCCCGTCGTGATCGCGAACCGGCCCCGGTAGTCGAGCACCATCGTCCAGGTCACCGTCATCACGTTGTCGGCTTGCGCATCGCCGGTGGTGACCAAGGTGACCGGTCCCCGTTCGAGCAGGGTGAACACCATCTCGACTGGCAGATCCTTCAACTTCGCCCTCCGCGTAGCGTCCTTGGGCCCTCGTGCTGGAGGCGCCGAGTTATCGTCATAGCGGGGGCTGGAAAGGCGTCATAGCGGTTCCGAGACGGTAGGCCACAGGCGGGGGACGCCATGCTCACGATCGACGGAATGGTTCGGGTTTCGACGTGGGGCCTGCCCACAGCAAGAGCTCCAGTGTTACTGTTCTGAGCCCGTTCCCCCGCGCTCGAACTAGATCCCCAACCCGCGCTGACGACCAATCTGCCACTCGATCCCGCCGCTCTGTGTCAATGCGCCTGTCACCTGTTTGCCAAGGTGTTGGTCGAGCGCGGGCCTCCAGGGCACGAGCTGGAAGCCGAGCCCGTCATCGATCATCGCGAAGCGCCCGGATGCAAGGGTGACCCGCTCCCGATAAGTACCCGTCACATACTCGCCCGGCGCGGAAGGCCGGTGCGCCAATCCGGTGCGCGCGGCGATCGCTTGGGTCGCGTCCGCGAGTTCACGCCGGCCCAGGGTGTCGAGGAGGTCACGGGCGAAGATCACCGCCTGACCCTGCCGCCGCGCCAGGCCCTCGGTTGCGAGATGATCGACCCGCGCCGCCATCGCTTCGCGCAGTTCCGCGCCGAACGCCGCGCCGGTCGCGATGGGCTCGCGGGCCACGAGTTGCCGGTCCAACCATGTCGCGCCGCGCGCGGTGACTTGCGCCTCGATCGGCAGGTCCGATCGGGTGGCCAGCGACAGGCGCGTCTGTCCCTTTACATCCTCCCACGACCGCAGCTCGACGATCGCGCCGGGTCTCGCATCGCCGGTCATCTCCAGGTCGGTGAATGTCAGGTGATGGGTGCGCCCGTCGACGCCCTCGATCACCGCAAATGCCGAACCGGTCAGTTCGTCATGCAGGCCACGCCCCGTCAGCCGGCCCAGGACGGGATCGGACGGCGTACCCTGATGCAGGGCGAAGCGCGCAGGATCAGGCGCGCGCCCAGTGCCCACGAACGCCCGGTGCATCGACTTGATGATGTCGTTGCGGACCGCCAGGTCGCGCAGAGTGGACTCCATTTCAGGCTTCAAGGTCCAGCAAGCGGGCGCGACCCGGTCGGCGAGGCCGAGCCGTTCGAGCTGGCTGGCGCGGCCGAGCATGAGTGTCCTTCGGCTCGGATCGCTTTCGCCCGGCGCCGGCTGGAGATTGACGATGCCGCCGCCGTCGTCGGCGAGCCGCTGCAAGTTGCGATCGAGGCTGGTCCAGCGACCGGCGCTAACTTCGCGGGACAGGGCGCGCCGGATCTCCTGCTCGCTGCGCGGGCCCAGCTCGAGAGTGACGCGCTGCTCGGCGCGGTCGCGCATGCCCTCCTTGATGTAGTCGCGGTCTATTACGAGGTCGGCACCGTCCGCCGTGCGGCCGCGCACCAGCACATGGATGTGCGGATTGTCGGTGTTCCAGTGGTCGACCGCGACCCAGTCCAGCTCAGTGCCGAGATCGCGCGCCATGTCGCCCACCAGCTCGCGCGTGAAGGCGCGCAGGTCCTGCATCTCGCTCGCATCCTCCGGCGAGACGATGAAGCGGAAGTGGTGGCGATCGCCCTCGCAGCGCTCGGCGAAGGCGTCGCGGTCGGCAGTCTCCGATTGGCCATCGAACATGGCGGCGTCCCGGCCGTCGCGGGTGACGCCGTCGCGCTCGAGATAGGCGATGTGCCGCGCGATCGGCGCGGATCTGAACCGCGCGCCGGTGTGGCGCACCACGCGGGCCATGATGACGACGCGCCGCTGACCAGGCGCGCGCCGCCCGGCGAAGGCCGCCGCCCGGCCGCGGCCGCGATGGCCTGTCCCGCTGCTTCGCTTGCCGCCAGCGCTGCGAAGCGTGTAACCGGCCCGCATCGCCGCCCGCTTGACCTGGGCGGCCAGCTTCTGGCCTTTTCGGGCCGCGCCCGCACCCTTGTCCCGGCTCTTTCCCGGCCGGACCCGGAACTCGCGGTCATCGCGGTCCATATGCTCACGATGCTCTGCTGAAGGGCGGCGACGGCGCGGCCAGCTTTGAACTTCTTGAGATTTTCGGGGCAAGCGACGGCACACCCTTGCGTGAGACGGCGCAAATTCTTCTGTCCAACCAACCACATGCGCCCCGGCCGACGGCGGCGCTTTTATCTTGCCATCGCCTCCCCCGCCTGCCTTCTGAAGCCCCCAAAGTCACATTCTGCTGCCTGGTCTTCGCCATGCTACGCCCCTTTGCGATCGGTACCGGCGTCATCGCCGATCGCCGGAAAGCGGGACGAAGAGGCCTGCATTGGGGCGTTCGACGCGCACAGGCTGGGTTGCCGAACTGTCCGCCATAGGTGCGGCCGGCTTCACGTCGGACACGGTTGCCACGGCAAGTTCGACGGCGGGTTCGGCGGCGCCCCAGCGACCGGCGAACAGGGCCGCGCGCGTCCAGGCGAGCGGATCGGGCGGGGCAGTTTGCGTTGCCGCCGGTGCGCCGACAGCCGGTCCGAGACGCGCGAGATAGAGCCGCGTTTCGCTCGGCAAGGGTCGGCCCGCGAGATGCTCTTCGTAGCGCCCGGGGCCGGCATTATATGCGGCGAGAAAGCCCGGCGAGCCGTAGCGATCGTACATCTCGCGCAGATACGCCGTGCCCGCCATGACGTTGTCGCGTGGATCATAGGCGTTCGGGCCGAAGCCGTATCGCGCCCGAAGGTCGGCATAGGTCGCGGGCATAACCTGCATCAAGCCCATGGCGCCTTTGATCGATGTGGCGTCGATGTCGCCCGCGCTTTCGACGCCCATCACCGCATAGATCCAAGCTTCCGGAACGCCGAACCGCTGCGAAGCTTCGGCGACATATCCGGCGATGGGATTGGTTCGCGGCGGCGACGCGGCGGTCGTTTGCGCGACCGCCGAACGGGTGATCGGCGACAGCCCGAGCAGCGCCGCGAGCGCAAGGGCCGCGGCGCCATGACGGGCGAGCGATCGACCGAAGCCGTGCATGATTAGCTCCGTTCGTCGGATTTGGCCGGACCGCCCTCGCGCCTGCTCGGGCGATGCCAGACCAGATGATGTGCGGCGTCATCGGCGCCGGATCGGAAGAGATTGGCGCGCAGCGGCTGCACGAAGGCAGGGTCGTCGAGCTGCATTGCCACATAGGGTCCGGCCTTCTCGCCGTTGCGATCCCATCCCGCGCCGATCTCCGGTCCCTCGCCATCGGAACCGAGATGGACGCGATAGTTCGGCGCGCCTTCGGTATCGCTCGGCTCGGCCGGCAGGAGGGCCAAGTCGAAGTCGAGCGTGATGGTCGTAATGCGGCCGGAAAAGCCGGTTGGGGTCCGCGTAAATTCGCCGATCTGCATGGTCGTCTCCTGTCGTGGGTGGTGGAAGTCACTGCCGTCGATCGACAGCGGCGCGGTCGCCGGGCGACCTTGGGCGCGGCGGATCGGTCCAGAGCGGTGTCGCCCGGCCGAGAACGGAACTGGCGGGAAGCGGCCCGAAATAGCGGCCGTCGAGGCTGTCGGGCGCGTCCGGGTTCATCAGGAACAGCTCACCTCGCTCGATCGATCGGCAGCCGGACCACGACGGCAGCAAGCGACCGCGACGATCCTGTTCGCGCGCCAATCCGAGGCGTCGCCCGTCGACAGTGACCACGACGCCGAGGCGGCAGACACGTTGGCCCGGCATCGCCGCGACATGTTTCAGCAGCGGCACGCCCCGGGGCAGATAGCCGCCATCGGCCAGGAAGCCGGCGAGCGGTTCGGGCGGTGCGACGGCGACCAGTTCGCCGAGCCGCCGATCGTCGCTCGGGCGGATGGCATAGAGCCCGGTCGGAACGCTCGCGGTCGCGTTCCACATCAACCGCGGCAGCGGGTCGATGAACGCCGTGACCGCGACAAGAACTGCCGCGCCGAGCGTGACCTTCAGCCAGCGCCGCCGGTTCACGATTGCACCGCCCGGCGCAGAAGCCAGGCCGCATGACGATCGCGGCCGTAGGCGCGCGGCGTCTCTCCGACCGACAGCCGGTTGTGGACGTGGCGCCAATAGTCCGGCGCCGCATCGGCCGGGTCGATGTCGAGCGTCTCGATCGCGTCGATCGCGGCGAACACGCGCTGGACCTTCGGCCAGCCATGGATGCGCAGCAGGATATCACCGCCCGGCTCGACGAACGGCACGGTCGAAAAGGCCTCACCCGGCGCGGTCGCGCGCAGGATGTCGATGCGCGACTGCGCGGTGCCGAAGTCGTTCGAGGCCCAGCGGACGAAGGCGAAGATCGCGCCGGGCCGGAAGCTAACCATACGGCGGCGCCGATCGACGATCCGGTCGCTGGCATCGCGTCCGAAGCGCAGCCAGCGTTCGACCTGGCCCTCGATCCATAACAGATCGACGGTCGTCATCAGGGCGGTCGGCTGGGTGGCGGCGGCGGTCACGGCGCGTCTCCTTGGCCATTGGGGAATTCGCGCTCGAACAGCGCGCGCAGCATGTCGGCGACCGTCTGGCCGCGCTGGAGCGCTACGAGCTTGAGCCGGTGGCGCAGCTCGGGCGTCACATCGATCGTCAGCCGGGCGGTGAACTGATCGGCCGCTGGCTGACGGGCTGACTCCGGCGCCTTGACCCAGCGTTCGGCGGAGCCGGGCCGCGCTGCGAAGCCTCTACGGGTGTCGGATCCGCTCATGGCCGGATCGCCTCGATTTCGGTGGCGAGCGCAGCTATTTCGACGGCTGCGTGCCCCTCGGGCGTGCATTCGAATGCCAGCCGGCCGGTCCGGGCGGCGCCGGCATAGACGACGCGCTGGCCGATCCGTGTCGCGAGCAACGGCGGGTCGTGAGCGTCCAGCGCCGCGCCAGTGTCACGGGCGATCACGGTGCGCGCCGAGCAGCGGTTGAGCACGAAGCGCGCGGCGAGCTCGGGCCGGAACATGCGCGCTTCGGCGAGGAGCGCCAGCATCTCGGCCGACGCCCAGCCGTCCAGCGGGGAAGGCTGCACCGGGATGATCACGAGGTCGGCGGCGAGCAAGGCCGAGCGCAGCAGGCCGGCGACGCGCGGCGGGCCGTCGATGACGATATGGTCGACATCGCGCGCCAGTTCGGGCGCTTCGCGATGGAGCGTATCGCGCGCCAGCCCGACCACGCCGAAGAGCCGTGGCAACAATTCATGGCTGCGTTGCTGCGACCAATCGAGCGCCGAGCCTTGCGGATCAGCGTCGATCAGCAGCGTGCGCCGTCCCTGCCGAGCCCATTGGCCGGCCAGGTGCAGGGCGATGGTGGTCTTGCCGACGCCGCCCTTCTGATTGAGCAGGGCGACGATCATGTTCGTCCGTCCACAATTGGGGCGGCCGTTAGCAAGAGTCCGAAGGACTCTTTGTTAGCACAGTTAGAAGGGGGTCGAATCCGCCTGCAATTCCAAGGCGATACGCGCGATCCGGGTTTTCGATAGTCCGAGTCTCCGGTCAACGATCGTCCGAATTCGGCGGTCAACGATAGTCCGAACGCAGGCATCACTTATCCACAGACAAGCCGAAGCGGCGGAAGGCCGCGTCGATGGGGTCGACAGGGATCGGGGTGAAGCTGAGCCGCTCGCGGCCGTAGGCCTGTTCGAGCGTGAGCACGTAGCCCGGCAGCGGCTGCTTAACGACGATGGCGCGCAGGTCGAACGCGAACTGCTTGAGCGGCGACAGCACGCCGGATTTGAGATGGAGGTGCGACACGTCGAACGACCAACCACCGCTCTGCTTGCCGCCATGCTTGCGCACGATGCGATAGAGCCAGCGCTCGAGGCCGCCGGTCAGGGAGAAATATTGACGATCGATGGTCAGCACGAGCGCCTGGTCGAGCACGCCGGCGTAGAACCAGTCGGGCACGATCATCTCGATCCCGAGCGGGCGGCCTTTGTCGTCGAGCCGCTCCTTCCACTCGTTGATCCAGGAGAAGCGATGCCGGCGCCGCTGGTGCGGCTGGCGGATCGAGGTCGCCACGGTGGTCGACTGCAGGCGGTCGAGCCCGGCCTTCAGCCGGTCGTAGGCCGCCTTGCCGGTGCCGCGTTCGGTGAAGGCGAGAATCTCGTGCGGCGTGGCGGCGATCAGGCGCGAGGTTGGCCGGCCCGCGTCGCGGGCCTCGACAATCTGGCTCGCGGCCCAGATCAGCACGTCAGCGTCCCAGATGGTCGCCATGCCGTGCTCCACAGTGGCTTCGACCAGAATCCAGGTCTCGCCCATCTTGAAGTCGATGGGGGCGGTCCGCTTCGACTTGGCGAGCGAGAAGAACGGCCACGCCATCAGATCCTGCGCATCGCGTGGAGCGATGTCTCCGGGGATCGACCTGAACAAGTCGAGCTGAGCACGGGCGATCGATGGGCCTGACATAGGGCTCAGCGCCGCACAACGTCGGTCGGCCGCCGCTTGGCGGGATGGACGATGCCGGTACCCGGATCGCTGGTCGAATTGCGCGTGCCGAGCGCCGCCCAGGCGTCGAGGTCTTCGATCGCGTAGACGATTCGTCCACCGAGTTTGCGGAATACCGGACCGGTGCCGAAGCATCGGTGCTTCTCCAGGGTGCGCGCTGACAAGCCGAGGTGGACGGCCGCGTCGGGCGTCTTGAGAAAGCGCGGCGTGATTGCCGCAAAGGCCTGCTGCATGGTCGTTCTCCTGCGAACTCCGGAGGGCCTGCGGGCCACGCCAGGTGTGCAGGGGACAGAGTGGAGAAGTTCCGACGGCTGGTCGGAGCGGCGGAATCACCCGGTGTGGAAATGTCGCCCCGGCGGGCAGCGGCGGGCTTCATCCTCCGCTAAGAAGCCGCTTGTATCCGCCGGCGACCATGGCGCGTGCTTCCTCGCACAATCGCTGCGTCCGTCGGCGCTAGGCGGAGGCCTTCCACTCCGCGGCCGATCCTCCGTCCAGGCCGGGGTAAATGATGTCGTGAGCGATTTCGCGTTTGGTGCCACCGGCCGCTTCCCGATCGAAGCAACGCAGCAGGGTGGTCAGTCGCAGGCGTTGAAACGCAGTGACGCAAAGCCGAGGCGGTAGGCCTCCGGTCGCTTCACCGCGAAGCCTGCGAAAGAAGCGCGCGGCGACTCCGAGGCGATCCTCGAAGGTCTCGTCGAGAGGGATTAGGACTGCATTCGCATGGCCTCGGCCATCCGGCAGGTAGATCCGGTGATCGCCATCGTCGTCCGCGAGGACGATATGCCGCCCGTCGCCGGCTGTCCCGTCCTTAAGGACGTCGCCGAGCTGATCGATAGAGATCGGCGGTGTTGGATAGACCGGCGGCGCGGTTGCGGCGACGATCGTCATGGGCGCCAGGTCGGGCCGCCAGATAGCGGGGTCCTGGATCGGATCGGCGTCGGGGTCGAAGGCGAAAGACCAACCCCCATTTTTCGAGAGTTCGGGCGAGCGCGTCCCCGGTCAGCGATCCGCGTCGATTGCGTCTGGTAATCAGACTGTGATCCTGCCGATAGTCAGGGTTCCTTCGCAGAAACTCCTGCGCGAAGTCGGGAAAATCGTGCTCCGCGAATGTTTCGGCGCTCGCGGATAATCGCCAGGACCCTCGTTTAGACACTGGCCTCTCCAGCGAAGACTGCGCCTCAAGGTGCGCATCTTCGCTCTCCCATCGGGCGATGGAAGGACCGCCAAAACGCTGAGGTTGTGCTCGCTCGGGTAGAGCTGGAGTGGGAAAAGTCTAAGAGTTGCGTAGCTTAATGGAAGTTCGGCCGCGAGCTGCAAGCTGTCGATAGCCGCTTTGGCTCATCCATTTCGCTCGCGCCAAGTGCGAATTGAAGATGCGTTCGGCCCGTGCCGGGTCGTCCGCAACGTCAATGCCGAAGATGACATGAACGATCTCTCTCCAGTCCGCCCCTTCATGGACCGCGTCCAAAACGCGGAGGTATGTGACGAGGTGCTCTTCATCGTAGGTGCTGAGAGCCTCGCCTGCCGGCGGCTCATCATCGAAAGCCGCAACGTTCACGAGTTCCCCGCAGTCATAGCGACGACGACGCAGGGGCTCCAGGAACGGCCACCGCCAATCTGCTCGTTGAACTTGTTCCCGTCAGCGACATGACCTGTTCCCTCGGGAGGGGTAGACTTCGCGGCCGCGCCTGAATCTCCACCGATTACAACCGATATGGATGTAGCGCTATCAGTTATGTCGCCGGAAGAACTCGACCGGATCGACATCCAGGGCGGTCGCCAGCTTTTCGAGGACGTCCACGCTGGCTGCGTAGTGCTCATTTTCCAGAAGACTCGGATATTTGCGATTCAGACCAGCACGATCCGCCAGTTCCTCCTGCGTCACCTGCCTTTCGGTGCGCAGCCGACGTAGATTTTTCGCAACGATCCCCCGCAATTTCATTCACGGGGAGTCGCCGCATACCCAATATACTGCCATCCAGTATACTGGAAAATCGTAACGTCGTATCGGCGTATTTACGGAGGGTGGCTCCGCCCGGGTGGCCGGGCGGAGCCTGCCGGCTCACTCGCCGCGGCGTTTCGCGGGCCGCGTCCAGATAAGATCGAAGCCGCCGTCTTGCCGCTCGACCAGCACCGCATGGATCGGAGCGACGAAGCTTGGGTCGTCGAGCTTGACCGAGTAGCTCGGGCGCTTGTCGCCGCTGGCCGGGTTCTTCCAGGCCGCGCCGACTTCGACATCGCCGACGAGCAGGCGGTGGGACGGCGCCTTGTCGGACGTGCTGCTGGTCTCGGGGACAAGCCGGACATTCTTGGCTTGAACGCTGAGGGTGATGATCGAGCCCTTGAACTCATCGCCGGTCTTCGTGAAGTGGCCGATGGTCGCCATGATGTCGTTCCTTCCTTGTGTCGGACCGCGCCCATCGCGGCCTCGATGGCGATCGGAAGGCCGGGGACGGACGGCGACGCAGCGTCAGCCCAAGCGAAGCGCTGGACGGCGCGCAGGCGGGTTTCTTGGCTCGCGAGGAATGATCGAAGATCAGGGGAAGAAACCCGGCGGCGCGCCGTTGCGGCCAGCCGGCCGAGCCGCAGGCGGTCCTCGGCTAGATCAGCCGTCAAAGAGGCCGTGTGAGCGCAGTCAGAGGTGGAAGTTCAGCGTCGTGGCGACGGCGAAGGTCGAGATCGGCGGAGGGTTGTGGCTCGACACCATTCTTTCAGACTGAGCGGCGTCATCCCACGGGCGGTGCATTCTGTTCGATCCGCCGCACCACATCGCCGCCAGCGGCGATACGAAGCCAGGCCGCCGCCCCGATGAAGAGCGCGCCAGCGCTGCCAAGCGCGTGACGCCACGGCTCGGATTGGACGCCCATGGCCGTGATCCCGTGGACCGCGTGGTAGCCGGCGATCGCGGCGGGAACGGCGAACAGGAGACCGACGAGCAACCTCCAGAGCGGCGAGCGGACAAGCGCGAAGAGGACCTGCCCGGCGATCAGGGTCAGGATCCCGCTGACCAGGCCGACGATCAGGGCGGCCATCACGCCGTAGCCTGCCGCATGGACCCACATGCCGAGCGTCATGGCGGCAAAGACCGGCAAGGCTAGGGTTGCAAGGGTGTAGAGCAGCCAGCACGCGAAGATGACAGCGGCCAGCGCGAAGATCAGGGCGAATGTCATGGCGTCCTCCGTAACGAACGGATTCGGGGACGCGCTCTCCACCACCACCACAGCGCAATGTGCGCGACCACCATAACATAATTCCTCGGCGCCCGGAAAGCTTGCTGAAGCTTCCGGGCGCCGCGGTGGGTCGCGTTTGGCCTAGTGGGCGAACGGATCATATTCGCGAACGACGCAGTCGGCGTCGCCATCGAACTCGGCGCTCGGGATCGCGGCATAGCCGCTCTCAGTCTCGAACAGAGTAATCTCGACCATAAGCGTCTGCGCGAGGTTCCAGGCGAAGCGCTGGGCGGTGTTGAGAGGCATCGGTCAGCTCCTGGCTGGGAGCGGGTCATCCCGCTCGGCGTCGAGGCCGGCCCCGCCGAAGCGGGGCCGGGTCGGGCGGATCAGGCGGGCGGATTCCAGATGATGACCTTCTTGGCGGGGTCATCGCCGGGGGCCGGAGCGACGTTGCCGTAGATGGTGCCGAATTCGGGTGCGGACAGCGTGACCGAGACGTATTCGCCGCCGTCGCGAGTGTTGCGGCGGTTCCAGCCGGCGCCGACTTCGAAGCCGTTCTTGCGGCTGAGGATGCGGTAGTCGGGCTCGTTGTCCTTGCGCTTCCCGCCGTTGGGAACCATCGAGATGGCGGCGGTGACGTTGAGCGTTGCGAGCGTGCCTTCCAAGCTGCCGTCCTGCTTGGCGGTAAGGGTTGCGATGGTGGCCATGTCAAAATCTCCTTCGGTGTCTCGGGGACCATCCCCGATGGCGTCGACACGAAGGCGCCGGCCGGCGTCGTCACCGGAGCGGCACGCGGAGGGGAACCCCCTTGCGGGGTTGACGGCACAAGCCGGACGAGCGCCGTAGAAGGCGCCAAATGAAGGGGTGGGTTTTCGAGGCGCCGGGAGGCGGCCTGACCCTGGCCACGCTAGCCCGCCCTGCTCGCGGGAGGGCGGTTCGGCCGCTTCCTCGTCGTGTCTATTGCCGTGACGGATTTCGGGACGCGCTGGACGCCGGGTTACCGCTCCGCTGGCCTCCAGCCCGCAGCGCGCGCCGCTGGGAGGGTGCAAAACCACCGCTCTCCGCGGCCGGCGTCGATCCGAACGGTCGCATAATCGCGCTGTCCTGGCGCATGTGCGATGCGCTGGCCCTCAGCGTTGATGTTGCCCTTGATGCGGCAGCGCCGGTCCGCCTGCTGGCCCCTTTCGGTCCGGACTTCGTGCTGGCTGCGCCATTGCCAAGGCGGAGTAATCCGGCCTCGCCAGACTCCGACCCTCGCTACGCGCGCCTGCCGCTCAGCGGCCTGAAATACGCCCCTGCTGAATTGAGGGTAGTCGAGCGCCCATCCTTGCTCGACGAGCTGGCGGGCGAGATCGCGGCCGCCGATCGTGCAGATCGCGACCTGACGACCCCCACGGTCAAGATATTGCGGCTCGCAGCGGACCGATCCCGCGGCAAGTCTTGCTCGGAGCGCGTTCCGGGCACGATCGCCACACGGCCAGGCGCGTTGCTGCATGTCGGTGCACGTCTGGCGATCTTCCGGCGCATCAATGCCCCAGAGGCGGATGCGCGTGCGGCCGACGTCGAAGGTGTCGCCATCGACGACAACCGCCCGGCCGACGATGGGTTCTGCGCTTCCCGCCGACGCAAGGCTCAAGGCGATCGCGACCGCAAGGCGGTTAAGCACCGTCATCGGAAGTTTCGGCTCTTCACCAGCTCGCGATCCTTGAGGACATCGATATGCAGGTCCGGGATATAGATCTCGCGTGCGGCCGGCACGCCTTTGGGACGGCTTCGCGGGTCCTCGCGCGGCGCGCCGTGATGGAACTCGTCGCCCCGGCCATGCGGCAGGGGAAAGGCCGCCTCGCGCTGGCCGATACCGGCCAGCTGCCCGGAAAGGTCGAACAGCTTGGCGGCGACGATGTGGATCACATCGCCCTCACGCTGGATGCGGCCCTGCACCCCCAGCATGCTGGCGCCCAGTACCGCAGCGCGCTGCGCCTCGAAGACCGTCGTCCAGATCACCAGGTTGGCGACGCCCGTTTCATCTTCGACGGTGATGAACATGACGCCCTTGGCGCTGCCCGGCCGTTGGCGCACCAGCACCAGGCCAGCGGTTCGCACGGGCCTGCCGTCGCGGAGCGCGGCGGCCTCGGCGCAGGTCACGTACCGCTCGCGCGTCAGATCAGCCCTGAGAAAGGCCACGGGATGGTCGCGCAACGTCAGCCCCACATGGCCATAATCCTCGACCACCTCCCGCCCGGCGGTCATCGCCTTCAGTGCGATCGCCGCCTCGTTGATCTCTGGAACGGGACGCCGGTCGTCGCCGGAGGCCGCTGCAAACAGCGGTAATGGCTCGTCGCGCAGCGCCTTGATCGCCCACAGCGCCTCGCGTCGGGCAAGGCCGAGCGATGGTCGAAAGGCGTCAGCCTCTGCGAGTCGGACCAGCGCCGAGACCTTGGCACCCGAGCGCCGCCAGAGATCATCGACATCGGCGAACCTTCGCTCGCCCCGCGCGGTGATGATCGCCGCCGCGTCATCATTGGCGAGGCTGCGCGCCATGCGCATGCCGAGCCTCACAGCGAAGCGGCCGGTGTTTCCGATCGGCTCAAGGGTGCAGTCCCAGCGCGACGCGTTGACGTCAATCGGGCGTACTTCCACGCCGTGATCACGCGCGTCGCGCACGATCTGTGCGGGCGCGTAGAAGCCCATCGGCTGGGCGTTCAACAGCGCGCAGCAGAAGACGTCAGGATGCCAGCATTTGAGCCAGGACGACGCATAGGCGATCAGCGCAAATGAGGCGGCGTGGCTTTCCGGAAATCCGTAGCTGCCGAAGCCCTCGAGCTGCCCGAACGTCCGGGCGGCAAATTCTTCGGTGTAGCCACGCGCGATCATGCCGCTGATGAGCTTCTCGCCAAACTTTGAGATGCCGCCGGTGAACTTGAACGTGGCCATCGCGCGGCGCAGCTGGTCGGCCTCGGAAGCGGTGAAGCCGGCGCAGACCATGGCGACTTTCATTGCCTGTTCCTGGAACAGCGGCACCCCGAGCGTCTTGGAGAGCACGCGCTCCAGCTCCGGCGTCGGATAGTCGACCTTCTCCAAGCCTTCGCGCCGGCGCAGATAGGGGTGAACCATGTCGCCCTGGATCGGCCCGGGCCGCACGATCGCCACCTCGATGACGAGGTCGTAAAAGGTGCGCGGCTTGATGCGAGGCAACATCGCCATCTGCGCGCGGGACTCGATCTGGAAAGTGCCAAGCGTGTCGGCGCGCCGGATCATGGCGTAGGTGCGCGGATCCTCCGGCGGAATGGTGGCGAGGTCGAGATCGACGCCCTTGTGCTCGCGCAACAGGTCAAAGCCGCGACGCATGCACGACAGCATGCCGAGCGCCAGCACGTCGACCTTCATCATCTTCAAAGCGTCGATGTCGTCCTTGTCCCACTCCACAACCTGGCGATCCTTCATCGCGGCGGGCTCGATCGGGACTAGTTCGTCGAGCCGGTCCTCGGTCAGGACGAAGCCTCCGGGATGCTGCGAAAGGTGGCGCGGCGCGCCCATCAGCTCACGGGCGAGATCCAGGGTGCGGCGCAGCCGCCAGTCCCCGAGATTGAGGTTGAGGGCCTCGGCATGCTTGTCCTCGACGCCCTCTTCGGACCAGCCCCACACCTGGCTGGAGAGCAGCTTGATCATGTCCTCGGGCAGGCCGAGCGCCTTGCCGACGTCGCGGATCGCGCCTTTGGTGCGGTAGCGGATGACGGTCGAGCAGAGCGCGGCGCGATGGCGGCCGTAAGTATTGTAGACCCACTGGATCACCTCCTCGCGCCGCTCATGCTCGAAATCGACGTCGATGTCGGGCGGCTCGTTGCGTTCCTGGCTGACGAAGCGCTCGAACAGGAGGTCGTTTCGGCCGGGGTCAATTGAGGTGACGCCAAGCACATAGCAGACAGCGGAGTTGGCGGCCGACCCGCGCCCCTGGCAAAGGATGCCCTTCGATCGCGCGAAACGAACGATCGAATTGACCGTCAGGAAATAGGGTGCGTAGCGCAGGCTTTCGATCAGGCCGAGCTCGTGGCGGAGCGAAGCGACCACCTCGTCGGGCACGCCCTCGGGATAGCGCTCGGCGGCGCCTTCCCAGGTCAGCTTCGCTAAGGTCTCCTGCGCGGTAAGACCGTCCTCCACCACCTCGTGGGGATATTGATAGGCCAGTTCCTCGAGATTGAACCGGCAGCGGGCGGCGATCTCCGCGCTGCGTGCGACGGCCTCGGGCCACAGCCACAGGAGCCGCTGCATTTCTTCGGCCGGTTTGAGATAACGATCGGCATGCCGTTCGAGCCGATCCCCCGCAGCGTCGATTGTGCAGCGCTCGCGGATGCAGGTCACCACATCCTGCAGCACCCGGCGATGGGGCGCGTGGAACAGCACATCGTTGGTGGCGACGCTGGCGACGCCGTGCCGGGCGGCGAGGTTGGCAAGATCATGCAGCCGCAAATGATCGCGCGGCCGCCGGTGAAGCGTCAGGGCGACATAGGCGCGATCACCGAAGGCAGCGGCGAGGCGCTGAAGGCGGCGGGCCGCATTCGGCGTCGCCTTGTCGGCGATCAGGACCGCGATCAGGCCCTCGCCCCAGGCGACCACGTCGTCCCAATTGAGCTTGCAGGCGGCCTTACCGGCGCGGCTCTTGCCAAGGCTCAAGAGGCGGCAAAGCCGGGCGTAGGCGGCCCGATCGGTCGGATAGACGAGGAGCTGGGTCGTATCGGCAAGAAGCAGGCGGCAGCCCACGATGAGCCGTACGCCGGTCGTCTTCGCGGCTTCGTGGGCACGGACAATGCCGGCGAGCGTGTTGCGATCGGTGATCGCGAGCGCCTTCATTCCCATCAGCGCGGCCTGCGCGAAGAGTTCTTCGGCGGAGGACGCGCCGCGCAGGAAGGAGAAGTGCGAGGCGCATTGAAGCTCGACGTAGCCGTCGGTCATGCTGGAGCGCGTTGAGCCGGCCCGGCCCGGCTGCTAGCGTCGCGGGTATGACCGACGGGATCAGCCTCCACGATAAGTTCGCATTGATCGATGAGCACTGGCGACCCAAGGTCGTCGCTCGGCTCAATGGGCAGGAGGTCAAGCTGGTGAAGGTAAAGGGGGTTTTCCCCTGGCACACTCATAACAGCGAAGACGAGATGTTCCTCGTGTGGAAGGGCCGGTTTCGGGTCGAATTTCGCGATCGCATCGTCGAAATGGGTCCCGGTGAAGCGATCGTCGTCCCCCATGGCATCGAGCACCGGACTGCAGCCGATGAAGAGGCGGAGGTGCTGATTTTCGAGCCCGCCGAAGTGTGCAATACCGGCGACATCGTCGATCCCGAATTCACAGCCCCGCAAGGGGTCGCCATCTAGCCGCGCGGCGCCGACACGGTTTGTCACGCGAATAGCCCATGCAGGAACCAGGCGTGGCTGCCGGTGCCGGGGTCTTCGCCGTCGCCAGCGCGGAACAGCCAAAAGCGCTCACCGGCCTCGTCCTCTACCATGAAATAATCACGCACGGCCGAGAGCTCCGCCTCGCGTTTCCACCACTCGCCGAAGATCCGTTCGGGACCGTCGGCGCACTTCACCCGCCGGCGCATGCCGCGCCAGGTGAAGGCGACCGGCGGGCGGTCCGGCAGAAGCGCGATCGCTTCGACCCGCTCCGGCGGCTCGATCAGGCGCGAAGGCCGTGGCCAGTCTGCCGGCCAGGTGGCGCCGGCAGGCGGGGCCATGGGCGCGATGCGCCGCAGGCCCCGTTCCGGAACCGCGCTTTCGACCGGGGCGAGGCGATAGAGGGCGCCGCCGCCGACGCGATTGGCGAGCGTGTCGATAAGCTCGGAGATGTCGGGCGCCGGCGCATCGATCAAGCTGGAAGCGCCCCGCCGATAATCGAGCGGCTCGGCGACGGGCGCGGCGAGACTCATGCGCTCGATGCCGAAGCCCGGATCGACGTTTTCGATCCGGTCGCAGAGCAGCCGTGTCAGGCGCCTGACATCGCGCACTGGCTTGGCCGTGCCCACCCGGATCGCCTCAATGCGGTTATCGACGCGGTGAAACAACAGGTCGAGCTTGCGTGCGCCGAGCGCGCGTTCCTCCAGAGCCACGCAGAGTTGCTCGACCAGGATCCCGGTATAGCGCGCGATCGTCTCGGGGGCGCCGATAGGTTCGGCGTGCCGACGCTCGACCCGGATCAGTTCGGGCGCGGTGACGGGCTCGATTGGCTCGTCGACGCGACCGAATGCCTGATCAAGGCGGCGGCCGGGCTCGGGACCAAAGCGAACCGCGAGAGAGCCGCGCGGAGCTGCCGCCAGCTCCCCCACGGTATCGAAGCCGAGCCGGCGCAATAGCTCGATCGTGTCGGCCGGCAGGCGCAGCACGGTGATCGGCAGAGGCGTCAGCGCGGCGGCCGGCTCGTCGCTGACCACCCAGGTCGGACTGACCATTGTGCGAGCCAGCGCATGGGCCGCGCCGTAGGTGGGTGCGATCGCAGCGCGGGCCACGATGCCGATCGCCGCAAGCCGCTGAACGAGATCGGCGAGCAATGCCGCTTCGCCGCCCTTTAGATGGGCCGCGCCAGTCACGTCGATCATCAGGCCGTCCGGTGGATCGGCGGCGGCTATTGGCGCGTAGCGGCGCAGCGCCCAGAGGGCGAGTTGCTGCAGCGCGCCGTCGTCGCCGGCAGGATCGGCGTCGAGCGAGGCGAGCCCTTTGACCAGCGCCTGCGCCTGGGTCGCGGCCATGCCGGGCCGCAGCCCACAGGCGCGGGCAGCGGCGTCGGTGGCGGTCACAACGCGTTTGCGACCCTCGCGCCCGACCAGCACGAGCGGGGTTTCAACTGGCGGCGCGGCGGAACCCAGCGCCCGCCGTCGCCGGTCGGTCGACCAGCTCGGCAGGAAGAGCGAGACGACCCGCTTCATCGCAAGCCTCCAGCTCGAAGTCGGCGCAGTCGCCCGCGCGCGCTCGGATCAGTTCGACGAGCCAGCGGGGTCGCCCCACGCCGGGGACCGGCAGGGGCGAGGACGGCAAAGCCGTGACCCGCCAGCGCGTCACGCTGGCGGTGGGCTGACCAAAGTCCGCCGCCTCGGCCGCGCGACGCCAGCGTCGGATGGCGAGGGCGAATGTGCCGGACTGTTCGGCTGCGAGCTGCAGACGGCGCGAGGCGGTCATCGATAGCTTGGCCACCTCGCCGACGACACCGGCCAGTCCGCCATGTCGCAAGCCTTCCTCGAAGCAGGCCAGCACGGTCTTCTCGTCGTCGACTTCTGCGTAGACGACGCGGTCGGGATGAAGTCCTGCTTGAGCAAGTGCGGGGGCGAACAGATCGCGCCGGGTCAGGCACCATAGCACCGGTCCCTCAAGCCGCGCGACGATGCCCGCGGCGAAGAGCGCGGCGGCCGCGCCATGGACGGCGCCGTTGCCGCCCCCAGCGACTTCATGCAGCGCACCAAGCGCCAGACCACCCGCTGGCAGCTTGCGATCAATGGTCGGCAGACCGAAGGGCAGCACTCCGCACGCGCGGCGATCGCCCGATTCGAGCTGGCGAATCCGCGCGCGGACGGCCTCCAAGGCTGGGTTAGACGCGGACATTGACTCCAGAAAACGCAAAATGGGACCATGTTCCCATTTTGTTCTGCCTGAGCGGCATGAGAGTCAAGGCGGTTCAATCGCGTCAGCCCCGTTTGCCAGTCGAGATGCGAATCGAGCTTCGTTCGGTCTTTGTTCCGTGCTATCGACAGCAGCCTGCCGAGTCCTGAAAGGTTGGACGCGATGTCGAGGCTCTACGCCAACGTGAAATCGGTCGGGGAAGTCGCCGCACACTTCGGTGTCGGGGAGCCGGGTCCGCTCGTCTATCCGCAAACAACGGTCGAGGGCGAGCCAGGGGTCGTGATCTTTGAACGTGAAGGCGAGCGCCGGGCACGGGTGATGACCTGGGGATTCCCGAGGCTCGCGCGATCAGGTCCGGATCGCATCGGTCTTGTTGCCGATCTCACCAATCCGATGTGGGACAGTGTTGTCGCTGATCCGCGTTATCGCTGCCTGATCCCGATCACCCATTTCGCCAATCCTGCTGGTGACGAGGGCGCAAAGACGCGAACCTGGTTCTCGGTGACGGAGGAGCCGCTGTTCGCCTGGGGCGGCTTCTGCCGAAATACGCCAGAGTTGGGCCCCGTATTCGCTGGCATGACGATGAACGCGAACGAGTTGGTCGAGCCCTACAACGACCGCATGCCGGTACTGGTGCGCCGGGAGGAATGGCGACACTGGCTAAGCGGGCCGATCAAGGACATCATCTATTTCCAGATCCGAGAGCCGTTGCCGGCCGGCCTGATGACGATGGAGCACACAGATGACCGGTGGCGCAGCGGCAAGGCGCCGCCGATGCCGGCGCCACAACTGTCGCTCATCTAACCATCCGGGCCATGCTAAGGCGACGTCATGTGTAACCTCTACACCGTCAGGAAAAGCGCTGCAGAAATCGCGGCGCATTTTGGCACAGACGTTCCGACCGGCTTCAACACTCCCGAGGAGGTGGTGCGTGGAAGGCCTGGCCTGGTGATCCGGGAGCATGAGGGACGGCGTGTTCTGGAATCGATGGCGTGGGGCTTTCCAAGACACTCGAAGAACAAGCGGACGGGCGCACCTAACAAGCCGACGCCCGTGAACAACATCGCTGATCTCGAAAACTTCATGTGGCGAGGCATCGCCCCCAAGCCGTTCCATCGCTGCCTCATCCCTCTCACCGCTTTCGCGGAAGCGGAAGGACCGGATGGCGCGAAGACCAGGACGTGGTTCTCGGTAAAGGATCAGCCGATCTTCGCCTGGGCGGGAATGTGGCGCAGTTCCGACGAGTGGGGACCGGTCTATTCGGGACTGATGACGGACTGCAATGAAGCGATCCGGCCAGTTCACGATCGGATGCCGGTGCTGCTCCATGTCGATGAATACGAGCGCTGGCTTCACGGCACGCTCGACGATGTGGTCAGTTTTCGCGACCGATGTTTTCCCGACGAGTTGATCGAGACCCGTCGAACCGACGAGCTTTGGGTTGCCCGCAAGCCGATGATCTCGCCGCAGCCGTCACCGACCCTGCTCTGACGACGGGATCTGCAGCTTGTCGGCTGCCGTTAGTGATCGAGTTTCAAGTCACCGGCCAATCCAACAGCCTCAGGTGACAGAGGCGGATCGCCCTGGGTTCGCGTTCCGAACCAATCTACGCCGAAAGTCCTCAGAAGACCTGTTTCACCCTCGCGTGACACGTGGATGGCTCGCCCCTCTTTGGCCCGTTCGAGCCATCCGAGTTCGAAGCATCGCCGGGCGATCTCCGCCCCCACGAGACCGCCGACGTGCCAACGACGCTCGCTCCAGTCCAGGCAGGGTTTGCACAGCTGACGACGTTGGCGGCAGCCATCTGGCAGGATGGCGCCGAACTCGGAAAGATGCGCGCGGCCCCTCGGCGTCAGCGTGCCGCCATCGTCGCTGAGGATCAGGTGACCGCGGGCCGTCAGCGCGTCCGCCAGAGCGACGCCCAGCCGCCCTGCAAGGTGATCATAGCAGGTCCGCGCCGCTGCCAGAGCATCATCCCGGATTGAGCGGGGCCGGTGACGGGGCGCACCGTCCGCGGCGAACGCCATCAGGCCTTCGAGCATGCGCGCGACGTCGACCGACGCCAGTCGATAGTAACGGTGCCGTCCTTGAACCGCGAGGTCCAGCAGGCGACCGTCGGTCAATTTGCCAAGATGGCCGCTCGCAGTTTGTGGCGTAACGCCGGCAACGTGCGCCAGTTCTGTCGCTGTCAACGCCTGACCACCCATCAACGCGCTCAGGATGTTGGCGCGGGCGGGATCTCCGATGAGGGCGGCGACCTCAGCGATGTAGGGATGGCGGTTCATGACTGCGCCGTCTTAGCGCGGGGGCGCGGCCCTGTAATCCGGAACGCTTCGGCCGCGACCGAAGCAAAGCTTCTCCACCTCGAACTAAGCATGGCCCTCAATCATGGAGGACGACATGTTCAAGGCGTTGACGACCTGCCTAGCCGGAGTCCTTTTTGCTGTCTTCGCTACATCGCCTGTTGCGGCGGAGGTCTTTCGACTCGAAGGAGCGCCAGGCGAGCCGGCCTTGCTGGTCCGGCACGAGCCCGGTCCAGGGCAGAGCGTCCTGCTCGTCCACGGCGCGACCTTCCCCTCAGCCCTGTCCTTCGCCTATTCCATCGACGGCCGCTCGTGGATGGACGATCTCCGGTCGCGTGGTTTCGATGTCTGGGCGTTCGATTTCGCCGGCTTCGGAGAGTCGGAGCGTACCGCCGCCATGCTGGCCGAAGGCCAAGCCATCTCCATTCCTGGCCGAGCTCCGGACGGCGCCCGGCAGATCGAACGTGTGGTCCGGCGAATGCGCCAGACTACAGGGCACGAGCGCGTGTTGATTGTCGCGCATTCGTGGGGGACGCTCCCCGCAGGCTTGTTCGCCGGTCAGCGCCCCGAACTGGTGGAGCGCCTCGTCTTGTTCGGGCCGGTCGCTCGCCGCGAAGGCGAAGCGGGGGCAGCCCCTCGCCGAGGTTCGACATTGGTGACGGCCGACGATCAACGTAGGAGCTTCGCCGCCGGCCTTCCCGGAGGTCAGTCACCCCTGATCGCGCCGACGCTGTTTGATCGGTGGGTTGAGGCCTATCTCGCGACAGATCCGCAGAGTCGGGACCGTATGCCTCCTGCCGTTCGCGTGCCCAGCGGTCCGCAAGCGGACATCGCGGACGCCTGGGCGTCGAGTTTTCCATACAATCCGGCCACCGTGAGGGCGCCGACCCTCATCGTGCGCGGTGAATGGGACAACATCACCCGAGATTCGGATGTCGCCTGGCTCGTCGAGTCGCTCGCGAGCGTCCCGGGACGGGCGCGTGACGTGAAACTTCCGCGGGGTGGCCATCGCATGCATCTCGAGGAAAATCGGCAAGCCCTGTTCGATGTTGTCGGCGCGTTCTTGAGCCAATCGCCCATTGGGACGGCGCGATGATCGCTGTGATTTTCGAGGTGTGGCCTGCCGCAAACGGCGAGGCGGACTATCTCTCAGCCGCTAACAGGCTTCGTGCAGAACTTGAGACAATCGACGGCTTTATTTCGATCGAAAGGTTCGCCAGCCTCGCTGAGGAAGGAAAGCTGTTGTCGCTCTCATTCTGGCGCGACGAAGAGGCCATCGAAAGGTGGCGTGGCCACCTCGACCATCGGGAGGCACAGGCGGCCGGTCGCGCCGGCGTCTTCACCAACTATCGTCTGCGAGTCGGAGAGGTCGACCGGGACTACGGCATGTTCGACCGCGCGCAAGCGCCCCTAACCTAGCATCAGATGTATCGATGACGGCGTGACGTTGCGAAAGGATGTATCGGTTGTCGCCGCCAGTTCTTTGACCGGCGCTCAGCCGCCGCCACGTGCGCGGAAATCCCAACGGTTCACGCCCATGGACTTCGCCTTGTCGAAAAGGTTGTCCTGAATGCCGCCGCCCGGGAAGATGATGACACCACGGGGCAGCAGCTCCAGCACGGCATCGTTGCGCTTGAACGGCGCCGAGGCCTTGCTGTGCTTGACGAAGTCGGGGGGCAGCGGGACTTGCGGGACACTGCGCTCGCGGGCCCAGAGCGAGGCGAACAGCTCAGCGCCTCTTTTCGACGCGCCGTGCAGAAGCACCATGGTGGGATGCTTCGCGAGAACGGTGTCGAGCACCTGCCAGACAAAGCCATGATTGCCGTAATCGGCCCCGCCGGAGACGTAGATGCGCTCCCCGGGCGGGATCAGCACCTGCTTGTCGGCCCAGCGCCGCGCGTTGACGAAATCGCGGCTGGCGATCACCGACGCCGTCAGCTTCTTCCGATTGGCCATGGTTCCGGAGCGCGGCATCCAGGGTTTGCGGAAAAGGGTGCGGAACTGTTCAGCAAAGGCCTCGCGGAAAGCTTCCATGGCGTCGCGGCGCTCGATCATCGTCCTGCCCTCGCCGATCGCCTTCTCGAGCTCGACCGATTTAACCTCCGAACCGTCCTGTTCCCGCTGCATGCGCTTTTGCGCAAACTCGTTGTCGTCCAGTTCCCGCTCGACCCGCTCGGCAGCGCGGTGAAAGACGTTGGTGAAGCCCCAGAGCAGATCTTCGAGATCGGTTTCCAGCCGGGTGTCGGCGAGACAGGCGGCCATCGCATCAAAGGTGTCGGCGGCGGCGCCTTCGACGAGGCGACCTTCGGGCAGCGGCCGATCGTCCAGCTCGTCGTCAAAGGGCCTGCGGGCGTAGAGCTCGAGCTCCTGCAGCATATGGGAAAGAGAGGATTCTGCGTGTTCGGGTTCGTCTTCGGGGATCTCGTCGTCGTAGGTCATGGCTCTCGCCTCCTGGCTGGGACCGCGCTCCAGCGGCCTTCATGGCGACGGAAGACGGCACGCGGTCCGGGCGCGCACCCCAAGCGCAGCGGGCCGGCGCCGCGGGCGTCGGCTGGGGCCGAAGTGAAGCGGAGGACGGCGGCAGGCGGCTATTTTGTTTCGCGATGCAAAGCGGGGCCCTGGCCCCGCGGCGGAAAATAGCCGCCGGAGCCGTTGCGCGACCGGACCGCTTGCCGTCCCGGTCGCCCTCTCAGGAAGGCCGCGACGCGGGTGCCCTCTTGCCGGGAGGCGAGCGCCATGCCCTGCCCACGACGCTCCGATCGAACCGCTCACGCGGGTGTTCCACGTTCCGGCTTCAGCTGAGCGAGCCGAGCAGCCGGGCCGCATCCTCGGTGATGAGCTGGCGCCGGAGGTTCGCCCGCAGCCGCTCCAAGCCGAGCCGCCGCAGATCAGCGTTGAAGTCGTCCTGGTCGGGCTCGAGCGCGATCATGGTGATGCCCGCGGCCTCGGATCGTTCGGCCAACGTCGCCACCGCATGCGCCCCGGCGGGATCGTCGTCACGAGCGACATAGAGTCGCCTGAGATGCAGCGGGAACAGGATGGCGGCCAGATGAGCCGAGGACGTCCCGGCGATCGCCGGCAGTCGCGGCATGGCGCAGCGCAGGGAAAGCATCGTCTCCAAGCCTTCGCCGAACGTCATCACCGTGCCCGCCGCCCCGAAGCGGACGCCATGGCCGAGGATGTTGCCCATCGACCGGCGGGGATAGGCGACCGGGGCCTTGTCGAGTGTGGCCGGATCGAACCAGGTCCGATGCACGCCGGTGATTTCGCCGTCGAGATCGGTGACGGCGGCGATCATAGCCGGCCAGGCGTTGCGCGTGTCCGGGGCGTCGTCCTCCGACAGGCGATACCAGCAGCGCGGATGGAAGCGCAGAGCGTCGCATCCGCGCAGGCCCGTAAGGGCGCGTTTCCGTAAAGACGCTTCCACGACGGTGCCCGCGATGTCCTTCGACGCGGCGAACAGACGCCGTGCGGCCTGCGGCGTGCCGGTGGGCGCCTTCGCCGCCTGACCGAATCGTTGGTTCTCGACCGGCTCAGGCGGCGGCAGGCTGAGGAAGATGCGAGCCTCGTGGAGGGTCTCGCGCATCGTGCGCGCCCCGATCGCGGCGGCGATGACGTCGAGCATGTCGCCATGGTCGCCGTTCTCAGCGTCGGTCCATTTACCGGCGCGGCCGCGCTCGCTGTCTGCGAGTCGGACGTAGAGGCTTCGCCCCGGCGTGTTCTGAACGTCGCCGACCAGCCAGTAGCGGCCTTCTCGGCGTCCTTTGGAGAGGTAGCGTCGGCAGACGTCCTCGGCGCGCTCGGCGAGCTGGCGCGCAATCGTCGTGGCAGGCTTTTCCATCGGGCCGCTCCTCGTCAGGCGGCTTTCGCCGCGCGCTCGGCGACCCGCTGGAGCGGATCGCGCTCCATGAGCCGGGCGAGCACGTCCGGACCGGCGGCCCCCGTCGGAACGAACAGCCGCAATTTCCATGAGACAACCGCCGAGATCAAGCCAAGTCATGTAGATGGCAATGGCTGGCCCCGATGACAGGTATGGGCGGCGGGCCGGCAATGGCCGACCCGCCGGAGCGCTCCTATTCGGCAGCGATCGCGTAGCCGTCGTCTCTCGGGTCGGACGTTTCGGCTTGCCCAACTCCTGTTGCGCCCGCCGACGCGGGAGCGGCTTCATCGGTAGCGGTCATCTCGGGGTCTGCCGCTACTTCGGGCACCGGCGTACGGAGCGGCTCGGGAAGCCACGCCGCGTCGGCCATCAACCGTTCCGCCTCGCGAGCCATGTCGGGTTTCTTGAGATGGTCAATCAAAGCGGAGGTCTGATTGCCCTTGCCCTCGGCCACGGCTTCGAGAATGCGCGCTTTGGTCACCTTCCCGAAGTAGTTGTCGACCGTCGGCGACCAGCCAGCGCCGACCATGTCGAGCGCGACCGCACGAGCCAGTACATGACTGTGCTCGATCCGGCGCGCAACGCCCTGAGCTGAGACGCGCCCATTGTCGTATTTGGGTGCGACCTCGTACACCGCATTGACCGCGTAAGCTGCGCAGTGAGCAAAAAGCGCGGCCTGCTCGGCGGCGTCGAACTGCTGAAGAACGTCCCAAAGGGCCGTGTCGGAGTCCGGCAGTTTCGCTTTCCACTGGGCGTGGCGCGCTTCGATCGCCTTGGCCGACGGGCTGTTCTTCAATCCTGTCGCCTGGAACGGGAAGTTCACACGGCTGATTGTCAGGGACAGGCAGGACTCGCTGCGGCTCCAGTAGAACATCGCTAGGACGAAGCTGTGCAGGACCGCTGCGAAGGCGACTGACGGGTTCTGGGCGAAGGCATCCTGCAAGGCGAGGGTGCGCTCGGCTGTCAGTTCCGAGACCAGCCGATCCGAGAGCGGCTTGATGACGTCGTCCTCTTCCTCGATCGAGGCCGGTTCGGCACCGCCGGTGGCACTGACGGCGCTCTGCACCTCGCCATTGGGCTGGCGCGGCCCGACGAAGGCAGGATCGTCTCCGTCGGCCTCATCCTCCTCGGAGGCGACCTCGGCAACGGGTTCGTCCTCGGGACGGACCCAGCCGCGCTCCACGGCGAGTTGCCCGTCACCGCCGATGGTGACGAACGCGCCGGCGATGGCTATCTGCGCCGGATCGTAGGACCACGTGCCCTCGTTGAGCGTGGCGATCGCCTCGTCGATCTCGGTGACGCGGGCGTCGATCTCGTCAGGGATCTCGTCAGCGCCGGACCATTCATTCTCGAGCGCATCGGCCTCGGCCTGAAGCGTGGCGACCTCGGAGAGGGCGGCCTCGGTCGGGGGCGTGTGCTCGGGTTCGAGCGCGCGCAGGTCAAAATCGAAGCCGTAAGGCAGGTCGATCGCAACCTCGACCCACTTCCAGCCCTCGGCTGCGATCGCTTCTGCGTCGGCTTTGAGCTTGTCACTGGCGAGCTTGTCGAGCAATGCGGCGTCCTGAAGCCAGCCGCCGCGGTCCTCCTCGAAGAGGTCCCGCAGAACGCAACCGCCGGCTTGGACATAGGCGTCGATGCCCACGAAGCGGGCGCGCGCATCGACAGCGGGAACCGTCGCCTCGGTCAGCCGGGCGCGAATGAACCCCGGCGACTTGTTGTGGCTGTGCGCAAGGATTTCCCAGACCTGTTCCTGACGGGCATGGTCGTCCGACACGGTGAACGCCATCAGCTGGTCAAGGGTCATCCCGCCGTCGGCGTAGACTTCGTGCAGCGCCGGCGAAACGGATGCGAGCTTGAGGCGCTGGCGAACCACGGCCGGCGTGACCCGGAAGTGGGCCGCGATCGCTTCTTCGGCTTCGCCTCGCTCGACGAGACGCTGCATTCCGCGGAACTCATCGAGCGGGTGTAGCGGCTCCCGCTCGTTATTCTCGGCGAGCGAGTCTTCCTCGGCGAGAACCGGATCGTTGGCGGGCTTGACCACGCAGGGCACCAAGGCGGTCCGCGCCAGTCGCTTGCGCTTCACCAGCACCTCGAGCGCACGATACCGCCGGCCGCCAGCCGGAATCTCGAATACGCCGGTTTCGGCGCCAGCGTCGTCCAGCTGGGGACGGACATTCAAGCCCTGCAGAAGGCCGCGACGCTCGATATCGTCGGCCAGGTCGTTGATCGTCACGCCGTTCTTCACGCGGCGCACGTTCGACTGGGATAGAACCAGCCTGTCGAAGGGGATATCCCGCGACGGGCTGAGGGTGATCTTCGGAAGGGCTTTCGCCATGACAGTTCTCCACGGCGGACTGGCCGGGAGCCTCTCTCCCGACCCTCAATCCGCCGCAGGGCCGCAGGCCACGCTCTTCCTCTAATTGCCGGTCAGATGTTACTCAGCGCCGACGCTTGTTCCTCACCGCTCCGAACGGATCTCTTCATCGAGCTGACGGCTCAGGGTCGCAATGCGCCCGCGACCGGCCACGATCGGCGGGTAGCGCCGCAGGACCCTGACGACTGTCGAAGGCGCCTTCGAAGCACAGTAGGTGATGTAACGATCCGCCGACCCTTCTGAATGATCAGTCGCAAGTTCTATGGCATGCGCCGCATGAGCGGCGGCGCCGACAATGTGCTTGACCTGATCAGCATGGGGCAATGGATGGAGAAATGCCGACGCAGCGGCGGCGCGGGCAGCTCTCGCGCTCGCAGCTGCAACTCTTAATGAATTCGCCTCGGCTGCTTTCGCGGCATGTTCCGCCCCCCACGCGGCCGTTCGCAACGCCTTGGAACGCCTTGCGCCGTCTGCGAAGGATTGAGCTTCACCTAAAGCAAGCCTTGGACGAATGTCGTGAGGTAGCTGGTCTTCAAACCAGTGCAACATCGGCGTCGCGCACCAGACAGAGAAGCGTGTGACAGCCCGGAGATCATCCATGGCGAGCTTAAACTCGTGAGATCCTGTCGTCATCGACGGGGCTTCACCAAAAAAGCGGCGGGGGCGAGGGCAAGCTGTTGGCTACGGCATATCTGGCAAGCTGCTCATCAACGGACGGCGCGGAGGCGAGCGTAAAAGCGAGCGGGGGCGTCTTCACCACCACGATCGGACCGGCAGACGGCCCAACCGCGTCGTTCCGATCGCGGGTTTCGAACCAGCGTTGACTGTTCCATGCGAACACGAACGCCCAGCCGACATCGACGACATGGTCAGCATCGACAAGCTGAAGCGGCACAGAGGGCGTGGCGATCTTGGCAAGCTCCGACTCGGCAAGCCGCCGGGCAGTTTGGACATCCATCAGCCGTCCTCGGGAAAACAGTCTGGCTACAGGGCACGGCCGGCGTCGGGTTCCAATGGCAGCTGGCTGATCATAAGTGCTCCGAGCGCCTGAAGCGCTTTCGCGGGTCGCGCGAAAACCTTGAAATGCGTCACGAGGTCGTCGTCATTCCAGCTGATGACATCGATCACGTTGAGCGACAGACCCTCCACCGTGGTCGTCAGCTCCAGCGCCGCAGAGTGATCGGCCAGCCAGCAGTTGACGTAACGCGCCTCGGGCCCGCTCAGCACGGTGACCGCCGCGGCGAGGTACCTTCTCGTCAGCTCGCGGCCCACCTGCGGCGTATGAAGTACTGGCGACTCGAAAACCACGTCGTCCGCGATCAGGCTATCGATCAGGTGTAGTTCCCGGTTGGTGGCGATCCGCTTCCAGAGCGCGATCGCGGGGGGCAGCGTTTCAAGATCAATCACTCCGGTCTCCTCTTCGCGTCCTACTGTGCAATCGTTTTGTCGCGATCACCGGCAGACGTCTAGCGATTTAGACAGTGCTATCTAAAACGACCTGTCCATCGGCGAAGCCGGGCCTCCAGCTCGGGGTCAACAGGTTCATGCCGCCCTCCGTCTCAGAGCCGATTCTATTGTCGCCGTGTTCGCCTCGACGGCCTCAGTCTCCGCGCGCTCGCGATAGCCCAGGATGAAATCCGCCGCCTTTGAGGCAGCGCTGGCGGCGCGCACGATGGCGCGCTTGTCTTCGCGGATGATGGCGAGCCATGATCCCAGGTAGTCTGCGTGGCGGACGGTCGGCGCGATGCCAAGCGAGGCGCAGACGAAGGCTCCGGCCATCTCCGCGACCAGTTCTTCGCGTCCATATTCTGTCGACCCAAACCGGCCTTTCTGATCTCGGCCGAGACGCAACGGATGACCCGTCCAATGGCCCAGCTCATGAAAGGCGGTGCGATGCCAGTTCACCGGCTCGAAATAGGCGTCGGGCCGCGGCACCTGGATGTAGTCGAAACCTGGTGCATAGAAAGCCTGATCCCCGCCTATACGGAAATCAGCCCGCGTGGCCCTGATGAGCGCCTCGGCCGCCGGAAGGATCAGACCTTCGGTAACTGGCGGGGCCGGTGTGCAGATCGCCGACGGAAGCCCTTCACACTGATCGGTGTTAAACACGGTGAACCGCTTCAGCATGGGCACGCGCCCGGCCTCGCGGCATTCGGCTGCGGCGCGCCGCTTCTCCTCGGCCGGGGTGAAGGGCTTGGCGTAGACCACAGTCGTGCCGCGCTCGCCCTTGCGGACATTGCCGCCTGCCGCCAGCGCTTGACGGAAGGTTAGGAAGGCGTTGGTCGAAAAGCCGTACGACACGACGGCGTCCCAGAGAATAACGATGTTGATGCCCGAATAGCGCGAGCGGGTCGACGCGTTGTGCGGCATATCGAGCGGCGCGCGGGCGGCGGACCAGGGCTGAACCCAGGGCACACGGCCCGCCTCCAGCTCGGCGATAATCTTGTCGGTGATGTCCTGGTAAAGGTCGGCACGGTCGCTATCGGGCCGGGTGATGTTGCGCCGCATAGGAAGTCTCCGCGACGGGTCGCGGCGAGCCTCTCTCGCCACTCCTCATCCCGTCACGGGCATTCGGGCCTCACTCTTCTCTCGGGGCGTTGCGGGGCAGGCTGTGCAGAAACTTGCGAACGGCTTGGTCCGCGCGAACTTCGCAAAAGCTGCAGAGGGCCCTCAGCCCTTAGCGATCATCGTTTCAGACCCGAAGGCGTTCACGGCGTGGATGATATTGAACGCCAGGACCGATAGTGCCGCTTCCGCCTTCACCTTCCGTAGGCCTCGAGTAAGGAATCTACCGCCGCCGGACATTCGTTTGATGGTGCCGAAGGGATGTTCGACCGTACATCGCCTGATCCGCATGAGGCTTGGGTCCGCATAGGCGCGCCTCTCCATGCGATCCAGTGCGCTCTGATCAACAAGTCGGTGGATCGTCCGCTGGGCGCCCGGCGTACATCGGCTCTTCAGCTGACAGTCTTTACAGGCGGAGGTGCGATATCTGATCGCCCGGTTGCGGGTATGCTTGCCTGATGGCCGGAGGATCTCGCCAGCGGGACACCTGATGGTGTCGCTCTCCTCGTCGTAGACGAACTGGGTCGGCCGAAAATGCTCGGTGTTCATCGCGCCCCGTTTGATGGGCGCTGACACGATTATCGCGTCGGCCTCGCAACGGGCGACCTCGAGCGCGTTGGAGTAGCCGCCGTCAGTCAGGACGTGCAGCTCGTCGGTCTCCAGAACCTCCTTCGCCCCGACGGCCATCGGATGCAGGAGGTGGCTGTCATTGGCGTCGTTGCAGACGTCGTGATGAACGATCAGTCCGCTCTCCACATCGACAACGCTCTGAAGGTTATAGGCCGGAAGCTTCGGCGCGTGCGCGTAACCCATCGGTTTTGCCTCAGGCTCGCCAAAGACCAGGACCTTTTCGTCTCGCTCCGCGAGTTCAGTCTGGCGTTTGGTGAGCCGCCCCTTGCGGCGCTTCAGCGCTGCGACTGCCTGACTGAAGGCCTCGCGATGAGCGGGCTGGTCGTCAAAGCCTTTCGCCACCTGCTCATCCATCACGTCGAGACGGTCGAGGTAATAGGCGATCTCACCTTCGGTATGCGCTATGTCTCTTGCCAGGCGGTCAGCGCCCGCGATGTTCTTCGGGCTGGCGACAGCACGGATCTTGGTGCCGTCCAACGCAACCATCCGCCCACCGAGCAGGCCTTGCTCGCGACAGAACTGAATAAAGGCGGCGCTGGTGCGGACGATCGCTTCGGGATTGTCGTGCCGGAAGGCAGCGATCGTCCGATAGTCCGGCGCCAACCGCCTCATCAGCCACAGGGCCTCAAGGTCTCGGACACAGGCGCGCTCCAGCATGCGCGATGAACGCACTTGGTTGAGGTAGCCCCAGATGTAGAGCCGCAGCAGGTCACCAGGCCGAAAGCCTGGACGGCCCGTGGCCGCTGCGACAGTGCGGTCGAAACCCAACTCACTGAGATCCAAGCTGTCGACAAACGCGTCTACGACCCGCACCAGCGCATTGGCCGGCACGTAGTCGTCGATGCAAGGCGGGAGCAGGCTGACTTCGGCTCGGCTTGGGCCTTCGATGAAGCTCATTGGCGCCTCCGTCCAAGAGAACCGAACCATCTGATTCTGCAGTGTTTCGCCTGCACTTTGAAGCGCCAGATCGACATCGGGACGGCCATTTTGGGCTTGTGATTTTCACTGGCTCGCTCGTTCAGAGCCAGGGCTGGGGGAGACTTCTTCGAGGAGATCCCATGACTCAATCTGATCTATTCCGTCTGCCGAGAAAGCCTTGGAACGCCGGCCGCATCGTAGGGGCGAAGTCCCCACTCAAGCCGAAGCACATTTGGGCGATCCGCCAGCAACTCAAGCAGCTCGGCCGCGCACGTGACCTGGCCATGTTCAACTGCGCCCTTGATGCAGAACTCCGCGGCTGCGATCTCGTGCGACTGCGGGTGAGTGACGTTGCGAGCGGTGACGTCATCCATTCTAGGGCGACGATCATCCAGCAAAAGACTGGCCGCCCCGTGCCATTCGAGCTCACTGAAGCGACGCGTGACGCCCTACGAGTCTGGCTGACGGAGAGGAGTAAGCTATCGAATGACTGGCTATTCCCCAGCCGCAGCCATGCCGGTTCACATATCGGAACGCGGCAATATGCTCGGTTGCTCAAAACCTGGGTGAAGATGGTCGAGCTCGATACGCAGAGCTATGGCACCCATAAGGGTCGAGGCTGACGAGTGTCAGGGTAGGGCGGCAAGCGCTTTGACCAACCGGACGTTACGGGTCCTTCAAAAAGTTCCGACGAAAGCGGCGACAGCCAGAAGCGCCCCGGTCAGGATGTTCGCCAGAAACAGACGATAGCTGATCTCGGGACGGTCGAGGTCGAAACGCCAAGCTTGCCACGCGAGATGAACCGCAATCACCATCATACCGATGGCGTAGAGTTCCGACATTCCTAGCATCCAGCCACCAAGTGACCACGCGGCCAGCGTAAGACCGTAGAACAGAGCGATGCAGACTTTGCCGCGTGAGCCGAACAGGATTGCCGTCGATTTGAGACCAAGGCGCTTGTCGTCGCGCGCATCGACATAGGCGTAGGCCGTATCATACCCGATCTGCCACGCGACGGCCCCGGCCCACATCAGCACAGCGCCCACCGGAACATGTCCGGCAACCTGCGACCACGCCATGAGCATTCCCCAGTTGAAGGCAGCCCCCAAGACCGCCTGTGGCCAATAGGTGAATCGCTTGCAGAAGGGATAGATGAACACGAGCGGGACGACGCATAACGCGAGCAGGCGGGTATCGGGGCTCAGAACGACAAGGAGCGAGGCGGCGAGCGCAAGCTGTACGACCATGAAGAGAACCGCGCTGGGAATGCCGATCTCGCCATTTGCGAGAGGACGTAATCGCGTTCGCTCGACATGCCCGTCGAAGTTGCGGTCGGCAATGTCATTGATGGTCGAGCCGGCACTTCGCATTAGAAATGCGCCGAGAGTGAATACCAGAAAATCGCGGATTCCGGGGAGGCCATGCGCTGCCTGGAAAAGAGCCGCCCAACAAGGGAAAAGCGTCAGCCAGATACCGACTGGCCTGTCTAGCCGTGCGAGACGGGCATAGGGCCGCATTGCTTGCGGTAAGCGGCGATCCACCCAGTCGCCTCGGTGAATGTCTGTTAGATCGCGGCGGCTTACTGCGGTCATGGGGCGGGCAATCCGATTAGGGTGCGACCAGCTCCTACCGCTAGCGCAAAGCAGTTTCATTATAGGAGCGGACGAGCGCTCCGAAGAGCCAGATTAAGGTTCCCAATCTCGCCAGGCTGTTCGTTGCGCGTTCTGGGCCAGCCAAGTATCCCTCGCGCGCACCGCTATTGAAGGCTCCGACGCGGGAGCGGAAATCCCCTCTCTGCTGGTCTGGTCAGGAAGGCGGGTCTTCACGTCCTTGATCTGCACCCAACTGTCGTAGTCGCCGACTAGGTACTCCTCACCCACAAGCGGACGCCGCCAATGTCCGACATGGGTCGCGAAGCGACATTAGCTAGCGTCCAGAAAGCCGACATTGGCCGACCGGTTCGGCGACGTCCGGTCCTGGGCAGGGACCTTAAGACCGGTTTCGACTCATAGGCGACGTTCGTCGGTCCCGCACTGCTGGCGCACTGCTGGCGCTTGGAAGGTCAAGATCGCGACCGTGTGAACCAGTTGGCGAGCACTTTCCTGGCGGAGCCATTCGGTGCAGAAAACCTCCGTCAGATGTCGGCGGATGTGAGATGCCTGCAAAGATCGTCCTGACCAGCGTCGGATCTTTGGGAGATCTGCATCCCTTCATCGCGCTTGCGCAGCAGCTGAAGGCACATGGTTTCGAGCCTCTCATCGCGGCGAGCAGCGGATATCGGGCGAAAGTCGAGGCGGAGGGGCTCTCGTTCCATGCCGTCACGCCGTCGCCGGAAGAACTCCTGGCGGACACTGGGCTGACGGAAGGGGATGTCACCCGCCATGTCATGCGTTCGAGCACCACTTTTCTCATAAAGAATTCGGTGACGCCCTATGCCGAGCGCAGCTACGCTGACCTCTTAGACGCAATGCGAGACGCCGACCTGGTCGTGGCGTCCAGCTTCTCAATCGTCGCTCGCGTGGCCGCTGAGAAACGGCGATTGCCGGTCGTCAGCCTGTTGCTTTCGCCTATCGCATTTTTCTCTTCGGAGCAGCCGCCGCACCTTATGGAGCTGCCCTGGTTCCCGGCTTTCCGTCGCACCTTTGGCGCACGGGCCGCCAAATTCGTCCTTGATCTGGGCCGAGCACAGTCCCGCCGGCAGACTAAGGCGATCCTCGAGCTACGGCGTCGCGCCGGTGTGCCTACGCCCTCAGGAGACGAGGTCTTAGACGGTCCCCTTCGGGCAGACTGGATCGCCGCCGCCTATTCACCCCTGCTGGGCCCGCTTCCACCAGACGCGCCACCAAACAGTGCGATCGTGGGATTCACCTTCTACGACAGCGAAAGCGGTGGCGCTGGCGGCCTGCCGTCGAATCTCGCGCAGTTCCTCGACGAGGGAGCACCCCCGCTGGTGTTCAGCCTCGGCAGTTTCGGAGTGCATGCCGCCGGCAGCTTTTACGAATCCGCGGCAACGGCGGCTCGTACCCTCGGTATGCGAGCAGTCCTACTCGTCGGTTCAGATGCCGTCTCCACCCATGCTCACCTCGGCAGCGATGATGTCGCGATCGCTGGCTATGCACCGCACTCAATGGTTTTTCCGCGCGCGGCAGCGATCGTCCATCACGGCGGCATCGGCACAGTGGCCCAGGTGATGCGAGCAGGTAAGCCGCAGCTGATCTGTCCGATGCTTGGCGACCAGGCCGATAATGCCGAACGCTTGAAGCGCCTCGGCATAGCTCGGCGGTTGGATCACATGCGGTTCACCCCTGACACTGCCACGCACGCAATAGCTAGTCTGCTGAAGGACGGAGAGGCGTCCCGGCTGGCGGCAAAGTACGCGTCAGAGGTCGCGAATGAAGATGGTGCGCGGCTCGCTACGGAGGGGATCGCAAGGCTGCTGGACCACGTTAGGCGGGAGCGCAGTGGGCGTTAGCCTGCAATTGGCAAGATGACGTAACGTCGGCTACCCACCCCGAACAGTAATTCCGAGAGTCGGCTTTGGGGCAGGATGTCCCATGCAGCCGGCACGGCCATAGAGTTTTTGCACAGCCTGGGGGTTCCCCCGCAGAAGGGGTATGGCCAGACTTGGGCTGGCCATCAGGGGAAGGCTTTCCCCTCATTTTGGATGCTCGCGATACTATCTCTCTGCCCTCGGGATTCTTTCAAACAGGATCGATCGGGAGAAGAAATTGGCCGTCCGCATCGGCGTGCAAGCTCGCTCTTACGCTAGTAGGGCCGAGGCGACCGAGCGCCTCCAACGTTTCTTCGCGACGCACACGGTTCATGACCCATCGCCGACGCCATGCTGCGCCGATATCGCTGCACGACGCATAGGTTCCAGATCCCGCGTTCAGGTCGAGCAATGTCGATCGTGAACCCGGGGTAAGCTCGCAGCCGTAGAATATCCGTGGTGTGGCGTGATGAAGGATGGCGTCGCTTTTCAGTCCTAGGGCATCAAGGCCTTCGCGGATTTGCCTCAATCGCGGACTCGTTCCTTCGCCGAAGCGGTTGTTCACCCTTCGCGCATCGTGGCGAGACATCGCCATGCTGCGCAATGCTTGAGCCGTCTCGCCGCCGAGGTGCAGCGTGCCGAACCCTCCCGTCAGGCTTTTGCCGATTGCTCCCCATTTAATATCAGTCTGGAGGCCGGGATGATCTTCGGCGCGAAGGACAAGCCGGTTGTACTGGCTCGACCCTACCCCGTAGAGGCTAGTAGTTGTGAGGATCTTCAAATCGGCCGGTTTCGAGATCGCTCGCCCTGCCATCTGCGACGCGATAACGCTCGTTTGCCCGCTATAGCGCTTTGCGTAGGCGTTTCTCACCTCGTTGGAGGTGAGCAAAAGCGCGACGAGCTTCCCACCCAGCAGTTCATTGTACGGATGAACCGCACCGCAAATACTGACGTCGGCGACTTCACTAGAGAGCCCGGCCTTCCGAAACTCCGCCAAGGCTATGTCGAGGGCCCGCTGGCCGCTTCGGGTCGTAAAGAGCCTTTCGAGGCCGGCAGCTGGCTCGTCGGCGAGACCGGCGCCGCGCAACATGCCTTTAGCGAACAACAACTGCGCCAAGCTCTCGGCGCGTTTGCGCACGAACAGCAAATCCTCTGAAGCAGCACGCCAGTCAGAGTCTGGCTGCGCGCTCTTCAACTCGCCTCGGTGAGGGCGCATGTGGCCGTCCGATTCACGGTGAGTTTCGTAGTAATCGCGGAGTTGCTGCTCGCGGGCGAACGCCGCCCCTGCAGCCTTCTGCTCGAGCCGCAGCGCCACCGTTTCACCAGGGTCGGCGATCTCGGCGGGGCTCGCGAGATCATCCCAGCGCACCGCCGCGATCGATGCGTCGATACGGCGCATAAGAGACGCGCCGAAGTCCGCGGGATCCCACGTCGCGGTACTGATGCGCTCCTGGGCCGCATCCCTTAGCCAGCCGATCCAGCGGTCGCGGGCAGCCAGTCGCATGACGGGACTGGCCAGCATGGCGATCCCGATGACGGGGCGAAGTGGCCGGGCAGCGTTCCGGATCAATACCATCATCTGCCGGCCGGGGATCGACCGGTATTCGTGCGCCCAGGTATGCCTGAAATACCGCCAGATATCGATCAGCGGCAGGCCGGTGTCAGGGCACTTCGCCCCGGCTTCGGCCACCTCAACCACGGGATCAATGATCCCCTTGAGAGCAACTTCCCGCTCTGCGTCTGAGAGGCCTTCAATGGCTTTCAGCGCTTTTGCAAGCGAGGCTCCGTCATCTACGAGGTCAATGACCGAGGCGCGCTTACCCGAACGAAGCGAACGTCGTTCAACCCGGACAAAGAACTGACGAACGGAGGGTTCCTGGAGTTGGCGCAGCCGCGCACTTTGCAGTGCCGCGCGGACGCGAGCCTTGATATCATTGACGGATTGTTCGCCAGTGCGGGTAATCCCAGGCGGCTGGAAGGTGATCCGGTCGGCATCGACGGCAACTTCCCAGCCTTGCTCGCAAAGATCAGCGACCAGGAGGCAGACCGCGCGGAGTTTGATGCTGTCGCCGTCGTCTATGAAGCGCCGCGCCAAAGTGCGCAACTCGTCGGCGAAGCTCGTGGAAAGCGCCGTCCCAGGGTTGAGAAGGTCGTGAAGCTGTTTGCGCTCACCCGGCGCTAGGAAGGGTGAAAACGCTCGCAAACGGCCTGGACCAAAAAGCTTCTCGTCAGTGGACACCCGCGCTCCAGAATCGAAAGGGCCGCACGAAGCGGCCCACCCTATCTTAGCCAAAGGGGACGCCCTCGGCTAGTTGGGTTCGTCCGACCAAGCCGCGGCTCCGACGTCGACCCCGTCACCGACGCTGAGGTGCTCCGCGAGCATCGCAAGTGCGGCGTCGAGACGCCGCGACCAGGAGTCCACCTGAGCGGATGCCCGCGGGCGGTCGGCATCTGGACTCTCAAGCATGACGTCACCAAGCGAGAAAAGCAGCACCTCCAAAGCCGACCGAAGTTCCGGCGTGGAGACGGGGCCGTCGTAGATTTCCTCGTAGAAGCGATGCGCGGTATTCATGTGTAAGGTCCGAGCGCCATCCTCGCGATCAACTCGGAAGAACGGTCGGCCCGCCGAGTGCTCGAATTTCAGGCTGTAGGGCGACACCCGTAACCCGAAATCCCATTGCCTTTGGCCGCCCCCGGCCAACCCTATCGCGCCAGCGATGCTCATGGCCTTCTCGGAGAGGCGCTGTTCGCCGGCGGTCGGCGTTAGCGCTTCCAACCGGCGTTCGGCTTTGGCCTCTTTCACTTTGTTGCGCAGTTGCTCGATCGCCTTTGGAAGGCCCGCCTCGCGCAGGCGATCCCAGATAAATGGAGACACGGTGACTTGCTGCTTCGAGGTGGTGACGCCGAAGGCTTCGTCCAGGGTAGCCGAGAACTCCACCTCAACCTTGATGTAGCGGTCGTTGTTGATGAAGCTCGTCCACGGAGTGCGGGTCTGGACGTCGATTAGCCGTCCATTTCGGCTGAAGATCAGCCCATGGAAGTCCTTCAAGATCGAGAACCGGCCATTGGCGTTGAGGCCGACCGCGTCTCGGCCCTTGTCGATCGAGCCAAAACTGGGCGGGAGCCAAGCGTAGCGCAGCGTTACTGCCCCAAGATAGGCACCAGCCTCCGGGTCACGGATTTCAATGCGAACGGGGTCGAACGGCTGTGACCGGTCGTCGTCGATGTCATGCAGGTGAAATCCTGGGGTCAGGAAAAGCGGATCTATCGGCTCGACATAGACACCATCCACGAACAGCGCGGCCTCGCCTCGAAGCTTGTGATAAGTAACCCCAAACTGGCGGCAAAGGTTGTCGCGGAGGCCCTGCGTGGTCGCCCATTCAAGCCTGTCCAATTTCTCGATCAGAATGATGGTCCCTGATCGAAATCCGTGGGGATAGGCCTCCTCGATGTGCTGGCGGACGAATCCCGGGAGTTCCCCGGACGTGGGCTCGGGCACCACGATGTCGCCGGACGCATCGGTGTATTCGCCGGCTGTGATTGCATCGAGGTCGAGCGTAACGCTGCGGAAGGCGCCGTCAGAGATTCGGGAGATCACCGTAAACCGCCGACCAAGGCTGACTGACGAGCAAGGAAGGCCGTAACCGTAGCGGCCAAGCCCCCGACGATCATTTTCGCGGTGTGTGCCGCCCCACATCACCGCCATACGGATCATGTCCGCTTCCATGCCGTGCCCGTTGTCGACGACTGCCAACTGCATCGGTTTCTTGCTCGATGTCGTGCCTTCGTAACCGAACAGGACGTCGACACGGTCGGCATAAGCTTGCAGCGCGTTGTCGATCAGTTCGGCGATGGCGTCGCCGTTGCTCCGGTAGCCGATATCCCTGATACCGCGCACGAAGGCCTCGGGCACCATGAGGCCGAAGCGAGAACGCTTAGCGCGTTCGGCGGCGTATGCACGTTGCGCGTCTAGAACCGGACCAAAGTCCGGTTCCCGCGCCGACTGGCTCAGCTCGGACATTGGTCAAGCGGCCGCCTGCAAATCCGAGCAGAAAGCGTCCATTCGCCGCTTGAGAACGAAACGACTGAGCCCCACTTTTACGGCTGCCTCTTCGATCGTCTCGTCGCTGAGGTGAACGAGGCGAAGACCACGGGCGACTTCTGGAGCGGCGCGTTTGAGAACGGCGTCCGCTTCGATGCGATCCTCAACACGCTGCAACTCCGCCTCTTGCCGGAGATCACGGAACCGATCGAAATCGATGAAAGCGAAGTCGCCTTCAGTGAAGCTGTTGCTCTCGATTTCCTGCGGGCTGGCAATGTGTCCGATATGCTCGGCGGCGACCTTGGGGGGCGCAGGAAGCTTCGCGGCCCGCGACGTCGTGGCGACGTTCTCCCGTCTAGGCGTGCGGGTGCGCTCGCCGGGCGGCGCGTAACTTGCGCGGACCGAGCGGATCGCGGCGAGCACGGCTCGGCGAAACAAAATCCTTCCACTGTGCTTAGTCAGCGCGCCGGCGCCGAGTTTCAGCAACTCGACGAAGGCCTGCAGGCACACTTCGTCGTGCAGATCGTCGGGGAGGTCGGGCGCCTTGGCCCGCGACAACCGGAGGGAGTAACGCTCGGCTTCGGCGCCGAGCCGCTGCTGATTGTACGGTTGGCCCGTCAGGGCGGCCTGGATCAAGTGATCCAGCGTAACAGTTGAGACACCGTTGCTCACGGAGTCCTCCTTTCGCTGCTGTAGCCTTCAAAATCAGCTTGAAGGCCGTTGCAGCGTCCGGGGACATGACGGCTCTTGGCCGCACCTACACTGGTCTCGAGCTGTACGCTTACTATGGCCACGATAGCGCGCCCGCACGCCGCAGGCTAGAGGGCGAGGACGTTGGCCAGGTCCCCGCCCCCGGACAACTTAGGCGGCGGCTTGTTCCGCGCCCTCGTCAGCCTGGTTGTCGTCTTCGTCATCCCCCTCGGCGGTTTCTTCGTCCACCGGCGCGGTCGCCTGCTGCATCATCTTGTAGGCGTTGGCGAGGAAGGGGCTCCAGGCCTGCTCCCGCTGGGTTTCATACCAGGCCGCGCAGGTCTCATCTTCGATCACCAGTTCGGCGCGGGCCAGCGTGATCAGAAGGACGTCGAGGGCCTGCTTGGCCTGGTTTCCTTGGGCGAACTTCAGCAGGGGGCCATACAGCGCCTGGAAGAAGGCGTGCTCGCGGTTGATCAGAACAGCCACCTGGCCGCCGGTCTGCCATTCGGGCTTGTAGAACGGCCCTTTGGGCTCGTCGTAGAAGTCGATGACGTACGGACGCTGCTTGGCCTGGTCCTCCAGCGCCTTGCGAGCGCTGTCGATCGAGGTCTTGTTGACCTTGGCCTGATCCTTAGCCTGCTGTTCCAGCTCATCGCGTACCTTGCCCTTGGCGCGATCCGTCACGCGGGGCTTCTGACCGGTCATCGAGTCCGCCTTGGCGGCGGCCGTTTCAGCAACCGTCGGTTCCGCGCTCTTGGCGGCCTCAGCGGCATTCTTCTTGCGCCGCTCCTCGCTGCGCATGTTGCGCTGGTAGGTCTGTTCCTGGCCGAGTTGCTTGTCGACACCCTCGAGCGTGAGCAACCGCCAAAGGTCCTCGATCGGGCGCACCGTCTGCTTGTCGTTGGTGATGCCGAAGATTTCATCCAGCGTCGGATCGAAGCGGACTTCGACGCCCCAGTGATAAGCATAGGACTGCAGCAACGGCCAGTCGCCGAGCCCCTTGGCCTGATCCCGGATCGATTTGGGGAACACGTCGACCGTTTCGATTTCGCGCCCGGCCCGTACGAACGACATGCCGCGGCGAGTCTTGCGGATTTCGAAGCGACGGTGGCTGTCGGTCTCGGCCTTGCCCTTGGTGAACTCGGCGAAACCGTACGGGAACCGGCTGACGCGGATGTAGATCGCGCCAGCGGCTTCGAGATTGGGATCCTCAGGGTCGAGTTCGGCGATGTCCTCGACCTTCGTCAGGGCCAGAACGCCCTCCTCGTTTCGCGCGTACTTGACGGGAATATTCCAGTCGCGCTGCATCTTGGCGCCGCCCTTGGCTTCGTCGAGATAGTAACGGGCGCCCTTGGTCAGGAAGAGCGGATCGACCGGCTCGATCTTCGAGCCTTCGACGTAGAGTTCGGCCTTGTCGAGCAGGTAGCGGTAGGTGACGCCGAAGTCGTCGACCAGGTGCTCCCGCATCAGCGCGGGCGTCCGATAGGAGATTCGATCAGGCTCCACCCAGACGACGACAGTGCCGTGCTCGAAGGAGAGCCCCTTCTTGTCGAGGTAGGTCTGGACGAATTCCGGCAGTTGGGCCTCGACCGGCGTAGGGATCTCCTGCAGCCCGTGATCCTTGACATCACGGGCGTCCAGCCACGCCTTCGTAACCACCGGCGCGCCCGCGACCTTGGTGTAAACTTCGACGAGACGCGTCTGGTTGATGGAGGCGTTGGGCAGGCCGAAGCCGAACTTCCCGATGAAATCGGGTTCGTCGAAATGCGTGCCGGCGCCCCAGGACAGCGCGTACTGCGCCATTTTTGGGATCATGCCCGACCCGTTGTCGATGAACGCGATCGCGCTGACGGAATCCGCGCGCTGATAGGCCTTGAGCTGCTTCGGCCGCTCGAAGCACACATCAATGCGTGTCGCTCCGGCTTCCATCGCGTTGTCGACGATCTCGCGGGCTGCGGCGGCAGTGTTGCGATAGCCGCTGCGGCGCTGGGATTCGAGCGCCTGCGCCGCGTTGAAGAGCGGGAAGGCGTAGTTTTCCGGCAGGCGGTCGAGGTACTTCTGCTGACGCTCCACTTCGGTAAGCAGGCGGTCGCTGGTGGCATTCAGGTCGGTAGTGGTCATGTCATCCTCCTTTGATCACGGCTCCTGGCCGCGTGGTGACACTTCTACTAGGCCAACATGAGCGGCCCGATGTGCGGGCGGCGCTGAATTTTGTTCCTTCGCTGCGTCCGCGCGGGGCGAAACCGGCGTCTCTACGAGAGATCAGGTTCCGGAAACTCAAGGGCGCCCTTCCTGTCGAGCACCTTCGTGAGGATCACGCGCTCGCGCAGCTTGAACTCGAAGTCCTGCAAGTAGACAGCGTTCATCTCGGTATCAGGTCTGGCGATCGGGGCTCGCTTCTCCGGCGCCATGATATACTTGCCGACCGCCGCATCGAAGCTGTCGAGATCCTTCCAGACCCCGATGTTGATGTAGGTCGTGTAGGCTTGGTCGGTCAGGCTGAACGTATTGAACTTGGGGTCGCTGTCGAGCGCCACTGTGGTCAGCATTTCCCGATAAAGCCCGGTATTGGGCTCGATCGTCATCTGCTTCCAAATTTCCTTGAACTTTTCCTCATGGCTGAAGCCCTTCTTGATCAGCCAGTGAACCATGATGATGACCATAGTCGCCCCCCTTTGTAGACAATCTGTAGCCGGGGAGGGCGCGATTGTCCCTGGCGACCCGGCGGAAAACCTGACCGTCACTTCGGTCGCAGCGACAGGCCCAGGTCAGATCCAGCGTTACGGCTTGGCGCCGTCGTCCCGGCGAGCTTTGAGAAAATCGTATATCAGCGGCAGCCGATCTTGACCCCAAAATAGCGTCCCATCCTCAGCGACGAGGGTAGGAACGCCGAATGCGCCTTGGCCGTGAGCCTGTTCGATCAACGACTCGTGGTACGCGTCGATCTCGCCTGACGAGATCATCGCCAGAATTGATGACGGCTCAAGACCGGCGACGAGAGCGCCCCGTGAAAGGTCCTCGACTGTCCCAGGCGGTTCCCCAAAGACGAACGTGCGCTCCAACGCCCATGATGAAAACTCAGGTGCGCGGCCCAGAAGTTTCGCCGCCACCGCCCACATGGCGATCTGGCGCCAGTCGACCTTCGCCTCCCCGGGGTCGCGGTAAGGCACGCCGTAGTGTCGAGCCCAACGTGCGGCGTCCTCGGCTCGGTAAGCCCAGGAATACTGGCCCCGTTGCGCCGTCGGGGCGAACGGATCGGGGCCGACGCGTCGAATAAGATCGGGGCTGTAGATCGGACACCAGTTCAAAGCGACGTCAGCCGCGGAGAGCATTTTGAGCTGGGTGACCGCGAGATAGGAATAGCGGCTGCCAAGCCCGAAGTAGAAGTCGAAGCTGGCAAGCGGGTGCGTCGCGGGCATCGGGTTTTAGATACCTTCATCTAATATCTCGATCAAGCCGGCAGGGCTTGCCGCGTGGTGTTGTCAGCGAGTGCCGCACCGTCGCCAGAAGCAATATTCCAGCAATATCTTTGCCGGTGGCTTCAATGGCCGACCAACTGGCTCTTTCACGATTGCGCAGCCCTGACCTGAAGCCACCCTCGCACAAGAAACAGATAATCGCTGTGGGTCAGATCGTCGGGATCGAGGCGACGCTGAGCGATCAGTGGCCCGACCTCGGCCTGAAACTGGCGAAAGTCGGCCTGCAGCGCAACGGCGCCCGGTAGCGGCTCAGCGGTTCGCGGCCGATGTTCGGACAGCCAGTTTCGAACACAGCGGATCGCACCGTCCGGATCATTGCCATGAGACTCGATGTCTTGGCCGCTGATATCGGAGAGCGCCCGGTCGTAGCGATGGCGCTCCGCATCGAGGATCAGAGCCCGCTTGCGCCGGTGGCGCCTTTCGCCCAGCAGCCGGGCCCCGAGATGAATCCCGAGTTCCATGGGCATATTGAATCTCGGCACGCCGCCGTCATCGACTTCGACCCGTGACAGGTCGTGGATGCCCCAGTCGCACTCGCCGATCAGCGTGGCGATCTTACCGACCCGGATTTCAGCGCCGTCTGTCGCGTCCAGCGCGGTGCGCGGATGGTAGCCGGCAGCGATGATGGCGAAGACCATCGCGCGCAGGATGGGCCTGAACTCTTCATCGAACGGACAATTGATAAAGACCGACTTGGACGCGGGCAGGCTACGCCTGGGCGGGTTCGCCACGCGACTGCTCCGACACTTTTCGCAAATCGTCGAGGATGGCTTGCGCAAGTGGCGAGCGGCGGAGATTGGCTGGGGGAATCTTGATCCCCCGATAGACGAACGCCTTCTGGGCCGGGGCGGAGCGGCGCGCTCGAATCTTCTTTTTCGCGGTCGTCGCCATGTCCTCAATATGCGTCATCATTGCCTCTCCGACAAGGTTTTGTGGGGGAACGGTCAAGCTGCGAGCGGTAGGTCTTCGCCATCCCCGGCGGCCTTCGACAGGAACCGCGTCAGAGACGCCTTCCGGGACGCGCGGTCGAGGGCGTAGCTGTTCTGCTTGAACTGTGCGCCATTCAGCAGGCCCTCGATATAGCCTGAGATATTATCCGCAGCCATGATGAGCGCGGTATCGAGCGTATGGATGTAGCGCCCGGTGATCGAGCCCTTGGCGTGGCCGATCAGCGCCGCAATCGTCACTTCGGTGAAGCCCAGATCGTTGGCGATGCTGGCGAAGCTGTGGCGGAGCACATGCGGCGTCACGCCGGCCAGGGGCGAGCCCTTGAAAATCCGGTCCCAACGGTTCTGGAAGTACCCGTAGGATTGCTCGACGTTGCGGCCGGGGAAGACATAGCTGCCGGCCTTCGACCGTCGGCGGCGTTCGAGCCGCTCGACGACGGATAGGCCGATGGGCCGAACAGAGGCGCCCTCCTTGCTGTCGACGAGGCGCAGGCAACTGCCGTCGAAGTCCACTTCGGCCCACTTGAGCTTGACGATCTCGCTGCGGCGGCAGCCGGTCAGCGCGAGTTGACGGATGATCTCGACGGCGATCGCATTGTCCTCGTCGCGCGCCGCCTCGGCGAGCATCCCGCCGAGGGTTCGGTATTCAGCTTCTGACAGTCGCCGCTCGCGGACGTTGCCCTTGGGCTTCTGGATGCCGTGCGCGGGGTTGCGCTCGATGATGCCGAGGTTGACGGCGTAAGTAAGGATGCCGCCGAGCAGGCCGATGGTGCGTCGCGCGGTGCCGGGGCCGCCCTTGACCACCGACTTTCCGCGCAGCCTCGAGGTCTTGAACATGCCGCGGGTCTTGCCGGCGATGATGTCCTTCATCACCGCAATGATGCAGGCCCGGGTCAGGTCCTGCACCCTACGTTGGCCGAGCAGCGGCACGATGTGGCGCAGCACACGGCCGCTGTCGGTCGTGATGGTGGTCTGCTTCTTCGGTCGTCCGCCTTTGCCCATGATCAGACCGGCGTTCAGGTCTTTGACGTAGAGTTCGCAGAGTTCCTTGACCGTGATGGCCTTGTGGTTGAGCAGGCGCTCCTCGGAGGGGTTGTCGCCCTTGGCGACACGTCCGAGCTGAACCTTGGCCTCGCGGCGGGCGGTTTCGGGAGCCCAAACGCCGTGCTGCCCAATCGTATAGCGCCGCGTTCGACCCAGGGCGCGGTACTGGATCATGTAGCTGCGCTTGCCGGACGGGAAGACACGCAGGCCGAAGCCGGGCAACTCATCGTCCCAGATGATGTATTCCCCGTCACGGGTCTCGGCAGCGTCCACGACGCGCTTCGTCAGCTTGCTCATCGGCGTTCTCCGCAGTCTGGCCCTGCTTCCGCGGAAGCACCACGGAAGCAGTTGGAGGCCAATCCACGGTTACAATGGGTAAGTCTGGCGAAGCCTGTTGGCTAGATTAGTCTTTGCCTAACAGTAGCTTAGCGTAGAAAGACAAAGCGTAGCGTAGATTGGCGTAGACCCTCTTTTTCCAGTTCGGAGGGCAACGCTCTATCCAGCTGAGCTACGGGTGCGTCTGAGCGAGTTGCGCTGTCTAGCCGAAACCTAAGCGAAACGGAAGCGCTCAGGCGCCCGCGGTGGTGAGCGAAACAAACACGTCCTCCAGGTCCGGGTCCTCGGTGGCGATGTCCTTGATGTGCAGACCGGTGGCGCGCACCGCCGCCAGCACCTGCTCGACGCTCGACTGGCCGGTCCGATAGGTCACCTGGAACGCCCCGCCCGCCCGCGGTTTGGTCTCGAAGCCCGGCAGCTCCGGGGCGACCATCAGCGGTTCCTCCGGCGTCACCACCACATTACGGGTATCCAGCCGGCGCAGCAGGCTCGAGGTCGGCTCGCAGGCCACCACCTCGCCGCGGTTGACGATGGCGATCTGGTCGCAGAGCTCCTGGGCTTCTTCCAGGTAGTGCGTGGTCAGGACGATGGTCACGCCCTTGCGGTTCAGCTCGACCACGTAGTTCCAGAGCTGGCGGCGCAGCTCGACGTCGACCCCGGCCGTCGGCTCGTCGAGGATCAGCACCGGCGGATTGTGCACCATGGCCTTGGCCACCATCAGGCGCCGCTTCATGCCGCCCGACAGCTGGCGCACATAGGCCCCGGCCTTGTCGCCCAGGCCGAGCGCGTTCAGCAGCTCCATGGTCCGGCGCTCGGCCGGCGGCACGCCGTACATGCCGGCCTGCACCTCCAGCGACTCGCGCGGCGTGAAGAACGGGTCGGCGGCGATCTCCTGCGGCACCACGCCGATCGCGGCGCGTGCGTCGCGCGGGCGCTGGTCGATGTCACGGCCCCAGATGCGCACCGTGCCGGCTGTCTTCTTGGTCAGGCCGGCCAGGGTGTTGATGAAGGTCGACTTGCCCGCGCCGTTGGGGCCCAGCAGCCCGAAGATCGATCCGCGCGGGATCTTCAGGTCCAGCCCGCGCAAGGCGTGCATCTCCGGCGCGGTCTTGGTCGCCGGGTAGATCTTGACGACGCCTTCGGCCTCGATGGCGAACTCAGGTAGGTCCATGCGTCTCTTTGTGTCCGGGGCGTGCATTGACGGGCGAAGCCGTGGTCCGATACCTAGGCGCGTGCGGCGCATCCGCCAAGCTTCCGCCGCCGGAGAGTTCAAGAATGGCCCGTAAAGCCCCCGTTCCCGACCAAGGCCGCTCCTCGCAATTGGAGCCCATGCCCGCCAAAGGCGCCCTTACGCCGGACCTGCCGCCGTCGGAAGTGGTGGTGGTGCGCTCGGGCCGGGTCGCCTGCGACGGCGTCGGCGGCGCGCTGGGCCATCCGCGCGTGTGGCTGGAGATGGGCGAGGCGACTTTCGTCGAGTGCCCCTACTGCGACCGCCGCTTCGTGCTTCCGGACGGTTCGGAAGGCCCCGAGGACGAACGCCTGGCCCCCGGCGTCTACGAAGGCCCGCACGGCCACTGACACACCGTTGTCAGCAGCCCGCTGACCACGGCCGATTCCCGCCGGGATGTCACAGGCCCGGCGCCTATATCGTCTTCACCTGAGCCACAGGAGGAGGCGACCATGAGCCAAGCAGCGGTTTTCAAACAACTCCACGCGGATCCGCAGATCCTCGTGCTGCCCAACGCCTGGGACGCCGCCAGCGCGGCGCTGATGGAGGACGCCGGCGCCAAGGCCGTCGCCACCTCGTCGGCCGCGGTCGCCTGGGCCCACGGCTACGCCGACGGCGACCTGCTGCCGGTCCCCACCCTGCTCGCCGCCATCGGCGAGATCGCCCGCGTGCTGAAGGTCCCGCTGACCGCCGACATCGAGGGCGGCTATTCCGACGACCTCGCGACGCTGGCCGAGACGATCAAGGGCGTCGTCGGCGCCGGCGCGGTCGGGATCAATCTCGAGGACGGCGGCCGCGATCCCGACCTGCACGCCCGCAAGATCGAGGCGGTCCGCAAGGCCGCGGGCGCCGAGCTGTTCGTCAACGCCCGCACCGACGTCTATCTGCGCGGCCTGGCGGAAGGAGACGCCGCGCTGGCCGAGACCCTGCGCCGCGCCGAGCTCTATCGCGCCGCCGGCGCCGACGGGATCTTCGTCCCCGGCCCGACCGACGAGGCCCTGCTCGGAACCCTGGCGCGCGATATCGCCCTGCCGCTCAACGTCATGGGCCGCGGCGGCGCGCCGAGCGCCGAGCGGCTGCAGGCCCTGGGCGTGCGGCGGCTGTCCTCGGCCACCGCCCCGTTCCGCGCCGCCTACGCCGCGCTCGGCCGGGTGATCAGCGACTTCCTGGCCAGCGGCGATTCGAGCGCCCTGGCCCAGGCCGGCCAGGGTCTGCCCGACCTCAACAAACGCTTCAGGTAGACGCTAGGCGCTGACCGCGGTCGTCGGCGGCGAGCGTTCGACGGCCGCGGTGATCGCTGCGACCAGGGCCTCGATGTTGATCGGCTTGGTCAGGTAGCCATGGAAGCCGGAAATCTTGCCGCGGGTGACCGTCTCGGCCAGCACATTGGCCGAGATCGCGATCACCGGGATGTCGCAGGTCGCCGGGTCGGCCTCCAGCCGCGCCTTGACCTGGAAGCCGTCCATGCCGGGCAGGTTGATGTCCAGCAGGATGACGTCCGGGCGCAGGGTCGCCGCCAGCTCCAGCCCCTCCATCGGCAGCTCGGCCACATGCAGGTCGAGCGTCCCCAGCGCCTCGGCGATGTGGCGCATCAGCCGGATGTTCGAGGCGTTGTCCTCGATATAGAGCACCACCGCGTCCGGGGCCTTGCCGGCCAGGGCCTGGCGGCGGTCCTCCTCGCGGGTCGCGACCTGGGCCGGCTCGGCGGCCGGCAGGTCGACGATGAAGGTCGAACCGACGCCCTCCAGGCTCTGAACGTCGAGCTTGCCGTTCATCGCCTCGACCAGTCGGCGGGTCAGGGCCAGCCCAAGGCCCGCGCCCTCCACGCCCGAGCCCTCGCGGCCCAGCCGCTCGAACGGCTCGAACAGGTCGGCCATCCGGCCGGTCGGGATGCCGAGCCCGGTGTCGCGGACGCTGATCAGCACCCGGTCGCCGAGGGCGCGGGTGGTCACCTCCACCGCGCCGCGCGGGCGATTGTACTTGATAGCGTTGGAAATCAGGTTCGCCAGCACCTGCTTGAGCCGCAGGTGGTCGGCGCGCACCGCCAGCTTGGCCTCCGGCTCGGCGATGGTCACGCTGATCCCCGCGCGGTCAGCCATCGGCCGGAAGGTCCCGGCCAGGGCCTGGGCCACCTCCTGCGGGTCGATCGCCTCGATCGAAACCGAGACCTTGCCGCTTTCGATCTTGGCGAAATCGAGCACTTCCTCGATCAGCGCCAGCAGGTGGCGCCCGGCCGTGTGGATCTGCTCGACAGCTTCGGTCTGGCGTTCGGTCAGCGGCTTGACGCTGCGCATGCGCAGGATGTCGGCGAAGCCGATCACCGCGTTCAGCGGCGTGCGCAGCTCGTGACTCATATTGGCCAGGAAGTCGGACTTGGCGCGGTTGGCGTCCTCGGCCCGGCGGCGCTGCTCGTCCAGCGCGGCCAGCGCCGTGGTCAGGTCGGTGGTCCGCGATTGCACCGCCGACTCAAGCTGGCCGTTGATCTCCCGCAGCCGCTCGGCCTCGGCCAGCGAGCGCGCCTCCAGCCGCCGGTCGATGTAGGCGCACATCAGCCCGACGGTCAGGATCAGCGCCGTACACGCCGCGATGGTCGCCGACAGCAGCGAACCGGAGACCAGCTGTCCGTCGCCGTCCGCCACGCCGGGTCCGGCGACGATCACCGTGCCGGCCATGGCCGTGAAGTGCATGCCGCATATCGCCGCGGCCATCACGATCGCCGCCGCCGCCCGCTGGCGCGCTGTGCGCAGATTGACCACCAGCCACAGGGCCACGCTGGCCGCGGCCACCGCGATCAGCACCGACAGCCCGAAGAAGCCGGGCCGGTAGTAGACCTCGCCCGGCAGCCGCATGGCCTCCATGCCCATGTAGTGCATGACCGCCACGCCCAGCCCGACCAGCGTCCCGCCGGTCAGGATCCGCCGCCAGCCGCCGCCGTCGGCGATGGCCTTCAGCCCTCCGGCCACGGCGATCACCGCGATGGCGCCCGACAGGATGGTCAGCCCGGGGTCGTACTCGACCTTGAACGGGGTGCGGTAGGCCAACATGGCGATGAAGTGCATCGACCAGACCCCGCCGCCCAGCACCCCCGCCGCGCCGAGCAGCCAGAACCGCCGCGCCGGGCCTTGAGCCGCATTGAGCCGCTCGGCCATGTCCAGGGCGGTGAACGAGGCCACCACCGCCACGAGATAGGAGATCACCACCAGGGCGCCGTCATGCCCCGTCGCGACGCCGTCGACGCTATTGCTGAAGCAGAGACCTAAAATCTCCACGCACCACCCCATCCCCAGAATGATCGTCAGAACTTCTCATGAGTGTATCGATTCGAAGTTACGCCCAGATCACTAACGGCGTGAATTCGTGCGATGACTACTTATACTGTACTTTACGTATTTTACGCACAAAGCCGCACCCAACGAACCTGCGCCGCGTCGCCACGCGACGGATGACCTTCGCCCGCGTGCACCCTATGTTCCCGCCATGACCGACGCGCCCCTCGACGCCCCGACCCTCGCCGACATCCCCCGCGAACCGACCCAGGACGGCCCGGCCGTGCGGCTCTACCTGGTCGACGGCTCGGGCTACATCTTCCGCGCCTACCACGCGCTGCCGCCGCTGACCCGCAAGAGCGACGGCCTGCCGATCGGGGCGATCAGCGGCTTCTGCAACATGCTCTGGAAGCTGCTCGTCGACATGAAGGCCCAGCCCGAGAGCCCGACCCACCTGGCGGTGATCTTCGACCACTCCGAGAAGACCTTCCGCAACAAGCTCTACGACCAGTACAAAGCCCACCGGCCGCCGCCGCCCGAGGACCTCGTTCCGCAGTTCCCGCTGATGCGCCGCGCCGCCCGCGCCTTCGGCATCCCCAGCCTGGAGCTGCCCGGCTACGAGGCCGACGACTTGATCGCCGCCTATGCCTGCAAGGTGCGCGACGCCGGCGGCGAGGTGACGATCATTTCGTCCGACAAGGACCTGATGCAGTTGGTCGGCGACCGGGTGTCGATGCTCGACACCATGAAAAACGTGAAGATCGGCCGCGAACAGGTCATCGAAAAGTTCGGCGTGCCGCCGGAAAAGGTCGTCGACGTCCAGGCCCTCTGCGGCGACAGCGTCGACAACGTGCCGGGCGCGCCAGGCATCGGCGTCAAGACCGCCGCCCTGCTGATCAACGAGTACGGCGACCTCGACACGCTGCTGGCCCGCGCCGGCGAGATCAAGCAGCCTAAGCGCCGCGACACCCTGATCGCGTTCGCCGACCAGATCCGCCTGTCGCGCGAGCTGGTCCGCCTCGATTGCGACACCCCGCTGCCCGAGCCGATCGACGCCCTGGTCGTCGACGACCCGAACGCCGAGGAACTGGCCGCCTTCCTCGAGGAGATGGAGTTTCGCACCCTGGCCCGCCGCGTGGCCGGCGGCGGGACGGCCGCCTCGGCGACTCCCGCGCCGACGCCGCTCGCCCGTCCGGCGCCCGCCCCGGCCGCCGCGGCGATCAATCCCAGCGACTATGTCTGCGTCCGCGACCTGGCCACCCTCGACGCCTGGATCGCGCGGACCAAGGCCATGGGCGTCGTCGCCTTCGACACCGAGACCGACGCGCTGTCCTCGGCCAACGCCAACCTCTGCGGCGTCTCGCTGGCCGTGGCGCCGGGCGAGGCCTGCTACATCCCGGTCGGCCACGAGAACGAGAGCACCGGCGGCCTGGAGTTCGAGGCCCCCGAGGCGATCCACCAGCTGCAGCTGGACGAGGTGATCGCCCGCCTGAAACCGCTGCTGGAAGACCCCACGGTGCTCAAGGTGGCGCAGAACGCCAAGTACGACATCGCCGTCCTCGCCCGCCACGGGATCGCCGTCGCGCCGATCGAAGACACCATGCTGATCAGCTACGCCCTCGAGGGCGGGCTGCACAAAAGCCACGGCATGGACGAGCTCTCCAAGCGCTGGCTGGAGCACGAGCCGATCAAGTTCTCGTCCGTCACCGGGACCGGCAAGTCGCAGAAGAGCTTCAAGCACGTGCCGCTGGAACCGGCGACCTGCTACGCCGCCGAGGACGCCGACGTCACCCTTCGGCTCTACCAGCACCTGCGCCCGCGCCTGGCGCATGAAGGCCTGCTGACGGTGTATGAGACCCTGGAGCGCGGCATGCCGCCGGTGCTGGCGGCGATGGAGAACGAGGGGATAAAGGTCGACACCGACACCCTGCGCAAGCTCTCCAACGACTTCTCGGTGCGGATGGGCGAATTCGAAGCCGAGGCCCACCGCCTGGCCGGCCGCCCGTTCAACCTCGGCAGCCCCAAGCAGATCGGCGAGGTGCTGTATGGCGAAATGGGCCTGGCCTCGAAGCGGCTGACCGCCACCGGCGCGCAGGGCACCGACGCCTCGGTGCTCGAGGAACTGGCCGCCCAGGGCCACGAGCTGCCGCGCGTGCTGCTCGACTGGCGCCAGCTGTCGAAACTCAAGGGCACCTACACCGACAACCTGGTGGCCGCGATCTCGCCCCGCACCGGCCGGGTGCACACCTCCTACGCCCTGGCTTCGACGACCACCGGACGGCTGTCGTCCAACGACCCGAACCTTCAGAACATCCCGATCCGCACCGAAGAAGGCCGCAAGATCCGCAAGGCCTTCATCGCTGAGCCGGGCCACGTTCTGATCAGCGCCGACTACAGCCAGATCGAGCTGCGGATCCTCGCCCACGTCGGCGACATCCCGCAGCTGAAGAAGGCCTTCATGGAGGGCCACGACATTCACGCGGCCACCGCCTCGGAGATGTTCGGGGTGCCGATCGAGGGCATGCCGTCCGAGACCCGCCGCCGCGCCAAGGCGATCAACTTCGGCATCGTCTACGGCATTTCAGCCTTCGGCCTGGCCAACCAGCTGTCGATCCCGCAGGACGAGGCCGGAGCCTACATCAAGACCTACTTCGAGCGCTTCCCCGGGATCCGCGCCTACATGGACCGCACCAAGCAGGCGGCCCGCACCCAGGGCTTCGTCACCACCATCTTCGGCCGCAAGGTCCACATCCCGGCGGTGAACTCCAAGTCGCAGGCCGAGCGCGCCTTCGGCGACCGCGCGGCGATCAACGCTCCGATCCAGGGGGCCGCCGCCGACGTCATGCGCCGGGCGATGATCCGCATGCCGGGCGCGCTGAAGCAGGCGAGGCTGGAAACCCGCATGCTGCTGCAGGTGCACGACGAACTGGTCTTCGAAGCCCCGGAAGCTGAGGCCGACGCCGCCATCGACGTCATCAAGAAGGTGATGGAACGCGCCGCCGAACCGGCGCTCGCCCTGTCGGTCCCGCTGGTCGTGGAAGCCCGAGCCGCGGCCAACTGGGACGACGCCCACTAGGTTTCGCCAGCGGCGGCTCGAACATGATGCATTTCGCGCGCGGCTAGGCGTCGCCTAAGCCTGACACTTCATCCCGGTTTCGGCGCAGCCGAAGACCGGGCCCCATGAACACCAGATGGATCGGGACGAGGCCCGGCCTCGCGCCTTCCGTCAAAGCACTGTGCGAATGGGCCGCGGACAAGCGCTTTGCGCTTTCGGGGATGACACCCGTTTCCTACCCCGCAGACGCCAGCACCCGCGCCACGCTCTCGTCCAGGCTCGGCGCGCCGACGATCTCGACCACCGGGCAGGTCAGCGCCGCCAGCCAGGCTCGGTGCCGCTCCAGGCTGCGGCCTGGAAAGCCAGGCGTCTCGTAGGCCTGCGCCCAGGCCAGGAACTCCAGATGCGCGGCGTGCATCGCCCCGCCCGGCTCGATCGCCGCGCCGTAACGCGCGCGCTCACGGGCCATCAGCCGCGCCATCCGCACGGCGTGCGGCACGTGCAGGAACACCACCAGGTCGAAGCGCGGGACGAACACGTCGCCCCAGCCGATCAGCGAACCGGAGATCACCCAGGACGGTTCGCCCGCCACCTCCGCCTCCATCATCGCCACCCGCTCGGCCTCGGGCCGTTTGGTGGTGAACGGCGGGTCGGTCGCTTCCCAGAAGTAGTTGTCGGTGTCGAGGTGCTTGACGCCCAGCCGCCCGGCCAGCGCCGCGCCCAAGGTGGTCGTGCCCGAGGACGAGGCCCCGACGATGTGGATACGCTGGGACATGCGAGGTTAGGCCTTCCGGCCCTCGGCGATGAAGGCCTGAAAGCCGGCGACCAGGTGATCGAACATCAGCCGCATGCGCCGGTGGCCGCGTAGGTTCTCGTGCATCGCGATCCACACCTCGAGCTCGAAGCCGAAGGCGTTGGTGAGCAGCGGCGTCAACCCATATCGGCGGGCGATCTGGTGCTGGCAGGCCCCGACCCCGACCCCAGCCCGGATCGCGGCGATTTGCGCCAGGTCGTTGTCCGACCGGAAGGCGAACAGCTCGCGGCTGACCTCCCAGGGCAGCTCAAGGTCGGCGAGGGCCTGCAGCGCCGGGGTCTCGCGGTCGAACCCGACGACGGTATGGGCAGTCAGGTCTTCGAGGGTCTGCGGCGCGCCGAAGCATTCAATGTAGTCGGGCGAGGCGTAGAACCCGACCCCGATGGCGCCGACCTTGCGGGCGACCAGCGCCCCTTGCGTCGGACGCACCATGCGCACGGCGATGTCGGCGTCGCGCCGCGACAGGTCCTCGGCGCGATTGGACAGCACCAGTTCGATGTCGATCTCCGGATGCTCGCGGCGAAACGATCCCAGGATCGCAGGCAGCACCTCGGCGCCCATGATCTGGCTGGCGGTGATGCGGATCGCGCCCTTTAGCTCGTCGGCCGCCCCGGAGGCGTCCCGCAGAGCTGCGGCGGCGGCGGCGTGCATCTCGGCCAAGTGGCTTTCCAGTTGGCGGGCGAGGTCGGTGGGCGTGAGGCCGCGCGGCGAGCGCAGGAACAGCGGCGCGCCAAGCTTCTGCTCCAGCGCCTCGATATGACGCCCCAGGGTCGGCTGCGTCAGGCCGCGCGCCTTGGCCGCCGCCGACAGGCTGCCGGCCTGAAGCACGGCATGCAGGCTCTGGAACAGGTCCCAATCGGCGTTCGCCATGCACTTATGAATAGCCGATCTGCAAAATTCGGCAAACACGGGTCGGTATGGATCTTTCCATTCCGGCAAGCGCGCGCTGGTCGCGGCGGCCGGCGCGCTCGAAACGCCTCCGGAAAGTCCCTCTTTTCTCCGGCTCAGGTGTTTCCACCCGAACCGGAAAGGGTCTAGATGCCGGCCATGGTTGGAAAGACGCTTTACGACAAGATCTGGGACGCGCACGTCGTCGAGGAACAAGACGGCGAGACGATCCTCTATATCGACCTGCACCTCATCCATGAGGTCACCACGCCGCAGGCCTTCGCCGGCCTTCGCGCCAACCACCGGCCTGTGCGCCGTCCGGACCGCACGCTTGCGGTCGCCGACCACAACATCCCGACCGAGGGCCAGGCCAAGGGCGTCGCCGCCGTGGCCGACGACGAGGCGCGCCTGCAGCTCCAGACGCTTGAGCGCAACGTCAAGGACAACGGCATCGAGTTCTTCCCGATGGGCGATATCCGCAACGGCATCGTCCATGTGGTCGGGCCCGAGCAGGGCCGCACCCAGCCGGGCATGACCATCGTCTGCGGCGACAGCCACACCTCGACCCACGGCGCGTTCGGCGCCCTGGCCCACGGGATCGGCACCTCGGAAGTCGAGCACGTGCTGGCGACGCAGACCCTTCGCCAGAAGAAGGCGAAGAACATGCGCGTCACGGTCGACGGGACGCTGGCGCCCGGCGTCGGCGCCAAGGACATCGCCCTGGCCATCATCGGCGAGATCGGCACCGCCGGCGGCACCGGCTACGTCATCGAGTATGCGGGCGAAGCGATCCGCAACCTCTCGATGGAAGGCCGCATGACCCTGTGCAACCTGACCATCGAGGGCGGCGCCCGCGCGGGCCTGGTCGCGCCGGACCAGACGACCTACGACTACATGCAGGGCCGCCCGGCCGCCCCCAAGGGCGGGGCCTGGGAAATGGCGCTCAGCTACTGGAAGACGCTCTATTCCGACGACGACGCGGTGTTCGACCGCGAGGTGGTGATCGACGGAAGCGTGATCGCCCCGCTGGTCACCTGGGGCACCAGCCCTGAGGACGTCATCGCCGTCACCGACGTGGCGCCCGATCCGGACAGCTTCGCCACCCCGGACAAGCGCGCCTCGGCCGCCCGCGCCCTCGAATACATGGGCCTGACCGCCGGCCAGCCGATCCAGGACGCCAGGATCGACGTGGTGTTCATCGGCTCGTGCACCAACAGCCGCATCGAGGACCTGCGCGAGGCGGCCAAGGTCGTCCAGCACGCCTTCGTTCACGGCAAGATGGTCGCCGAGCACGTGCGCGCCATGGTCGTGCCGGGCTCCGGCCTGGTGAAGGCCCAGGCCGAGGAAGAAGGCCTGGACGCCATCTTCAAGGCGGCGGGCTTTGACTGGCGCGAGCCGGGCTGCTCGATGTGCCTGGGCATGAATCCGGACCGCCTCAGCCCCGGCCAGCGCTGCGCCTCAACCTCGAACCGCAACTTCGAGGGCCGCCAGGGGCGCGGCGGCCGCACGCACCTGATGAGCCCGGCCATGGCCGCGGCCGCCGCCATCGCCGGCCACATCGCCGACGTCAGGGACTTCATGTGATGATGAGCGCCCGCACCAGCTTTCTGATCTGGTGGGGGCTTCCCATCCTTTGCGCCGGCCTCGGCGCCATGGCCGCCGCATACATGGGCGAGGGCGGCATGTTCGGCAGCGGTCCCGGCCAGGTCGGGCCGCTGATGCTGATCGGCGGCTACATCTTGGTCGTCGGCCTGTTGGCGGTGGTCTTCCGAATGCGCCAGAATCTCGCAGCCTTCGAGGACCGGGACAGGTTCGACAAGCCCGTCGAAGCGGCGATGGTCGCGCTGTGCTTACCGATCCTGGCGGCCGGCATCTGGCTGTTCGCAGCCGGCCTGCGCGCCGACCTCGGCCCTAGCCGCACCGTCGCCGGCCAGCTTGAGCACATCGACAAGGTCGGGGCCTTCGGCCGCAGCTTCGGGATCAATCTCGTCACGACGGCCAGTCCGCTGATCCTGCCCTGCCGCGTCGAGCGCAACTGCGGCAGCCCGGTCCCGCTGCTGCGCCTGCAACCCGGCGCCAAGCTCGAGCTCGAACTGCTGAACGGCAAGGTGCTCGGGCTCAAGGCCGACGGCCGCCAGCTGGTCGAACCGGCCGTGCAGCGCGCCTGGCGGGTCGGCTTCGCCGCGGCGGGTCTGGTCCTGCTGCTCGCCTACGGGGCCGCCTTCGTGATCGCCTCGCTGCGCCTGCTGCTCGACGCTGGCGAGCCCGAACCCGAAACGCCCACCTACTGGACCGCGCCGTGATCTCAGGACTCGACCATATCGCCCTGGCGGTGCGCGACCTGCCCGCCGCCATCGACGGCTACACCCGCCTGCTCGGCCGCGCCCCCAACTGGGTCGGCGGCGACGGCGGCGCGCGGCACGCCTGGTTCCAGTTGCCCAACATGGCGCTCGACGTCATCGCCGCGGACGGCGAGGGCGCGTTCGGCGACACCATCCGCGCCCACCTCGACGCCCACGGGGAGGGCATTTGGGCGATCGCCTTCACCACCCCCGACATCGAGGCCGCCCACGCGCTGCTGGCCCGCCGCGGGATCGGCGGTTCGGTCCCGAGCTCGGTGCGCTCGACCCATGACGACGGCCGCAAACGCTACTGGACGACCAGCACCCTGGACGCCGCAGCCGCCGGCGGGATCAACATCCTGCTTACCGCCCCGCCGCGCGACGGGATCGCCTGGCCACAGTCCGAGCCGACCGGGCCGGCGCCGATCGCCCAGCTCGACCATGTGGTGATCTACACGCCGAACCCCGACCGGGCCCTGGCGGTCTACGGCGCCAAGCTCGGCCTGGACCTGCGGCTAGACCGCTCCAATCCCGATTGGAAGGTCCGGCAGCTTTTCTTCCGCTGCGCCGATAGCGTCGTAGAGTTCGCCTCGCGCCTCGATCGGCAGGATTCCGACGGGCTCGACAGCTTCGGAGGCCTTGCCTGGCAAGTGACCGACATCGATGCCGCCCAGGCCCGTATAGCTTCGGCAGGTTTCGACGTTTCCGAGGTGAAAACCGGCCGAAAGCCCGGCACCCGCGTCTGCACGATACGATCAGGGGTTGCGTCCGCCCCGACCCTCCTCATCTCGCAGGGCGCCCGCCCCTCGACCTGACCTGAACCTCTGCTAAGACCACGCCATGCAAGCCTTTACCCGCCTCGACGCCAAGATCGCCCCGCTGCCGCTGGCGAACATCGACACCGACCAGATCATTCCCAAGCAGTTCCTCAAGACCGTGGAGCGCGAGGGTCTGGGCCGCGGCCTGTTCTACGACTTCCGCTTCGACGAAAACGGCAAGGAAAAGAACGACTTCGTTCTGAACCGCCCGGAGTACAAAGGCGCCGGCGTGCTGGTCGCCGGCGACAACTTCGGCTGCGGCTCGTCGCGCGAGCACGCCCCCTGGGCGCTGATGGATTTCGGGATCAGCTGCGTGATCTCGACCAGCTTCGCGGACATTTTCTATAACAACTGCTTCCAGAACGGCCTGTTGCCGGTGGTCCTGAAACCGGAGGAAGTTCAGGATCTTATGGAAGAGGCCAAGGGCGGCAACCACATGGTCACCGTCGACCTCGCAGCCCAGACCGTGGTCTCGCCGTCCGGCAAGACCTTCAGCTTCCAGATCGACCCGTCCCGCAAGGACAAGATGCTCAACGGCCTCGACGCCATCGGCGAGACCCTGCAGGCCGCACCGTCGATCGACGTCTTCGAAGGCAAGCGGGCCATCAGCCAGCCCTGGCTGGAGCGGGCGTGAGCCTGATCATCGCCGGTACGGTGCGGGTGCCGCCGGAGTTCCTGAACGACTTCCGGCCGCACATGCGCGCCATGCTGGACGCCAGCCGCGGCGAGGACGGCTGCCTCGAATACTCCTACGCCGAGGACGTGCTCGATCCCGGCCTGATCCGGGTGTTCGAGGCCTGGCGCGACCAGGCCGCGCTCGACGCCCACTTCAAAACGCCGCACATGGCGACCTGGCGCAGCCATTGGCCCGCCTTCGGGGTTTCCGATCGCCGGCTCTTCGCCTACGAGATCGCCTCCGAACGCCAGCTCTAGGCGCGTGACTTTTACGGGGGTTCCCACATGACCGACCTGCTCCTCCTGCCCGGCGACGGCATCGGCCCGGAAGTGACCGCGCAGGTCCGCCGCGTGGCCGAGGCCCTGGTTCCGGACCTCGCCATCGAGGAGCGGCTGTTCGGCGGCGCCAGCTACGACGCCCACGGCCTGCCGCTGACCGACGAAACCCTGGCCGCCGCCAAGGCGTCGAAGGCCGTGCTGATGGGCGCGGTCGGCGGTCCCAAGTGGGTCGGCGCCCCGCGCGACAAGCGCCCGGAGGCGGGCCTGCTGAACCTGCGCGCCGGCATGGAAGTGTTCGCCAACCTGCGCCCGGCCCTGTGCTTCAACGCCCTGGCCGACGCCTCCAGCCTCAAGCGTGAGCTGGTTGAAGGCCTCGACTTCATGATCGTCCGCGAGCTGACCGGCGGCATCTACTTCGGCTCGCCGCGCTTCATCGAGGAGCTGCCCGAAGGAGGCAAGCGCGCCGTCGACACCCAGGTCTACACCACCGCCGAGATCGAGCGTGTCGCCCGCGTCGCCTTCGAACTGGCCCGCGGCCGCCGCAACAAGGTCCACTCGGCCGAGAAGTCCAACGTGATGGACTCGGGCCTGCTGTGGCGCGAGGTCGTCTCCGATCTGCACAAGCGCGAGTACGCCGACGTCGAGCTCGAGCACATCCTGGCTGACAACGCGGCCATGCAGATCGTCAAGAATCCCAAGCAGTTCGACGTCATGGTCACCGACAACCTGTTCGGCGACATCCTCTCGGACGCCGCCGCCCAGCTGACCGGCTCGCTCGGCATGCTGCCCTCGGCCGCTCTGGGCGCGCCCGGCAAGCCGGGTCTCTACGAGCCGATCCACGGCTCGGCCCCGGACATCGCCGGCCAGAACCTCGCCAACCCGCTGGCCGCGATCCTGTCGCTGGAAATGGCCCTGCGCTGGTCGCTGGACCGCGCCGAGGCCGCCGACAAGCTCTACGCCGCGGTGGTCAAGGCGCTCGAAGGCGGCGCCCGCACGCGCGACCTGGGCGGCTCGCTCTCGACCGTGCAGATGGGCGATGCGGTGCTCGCGGCCCTCTAAAGCCGCCGGTACTCCATCGTCGAGCCGTCCGGGAGACGGCCGCGGAGGGCGGCCCAGGCGCCGCCCTGGTCGTACCAGTTGTCGATCTGGCTCTCGCCCCGCAGGCTCCAGCGGGTCGCGGCGATGAGTTCGCCGTTGGCCAGCTTGATCCGCTCGGCGCCCACCCGACGCGCCGTCAGCCGCAGCAGCTTGCCCTCCTGGGGGTTGAACAGCGGGCCGCTCAAGGCCTCCGCCTTCCAATGGGTCAACGGCGAGGCCTGCGCCGGCGCCCGGATCCGTCCGCCGGCGGCGTCGATCGTCACCGCCTCGCCCTCACGCCGGGCGCTGACCTTTTGCACCCGGCCGTTGCCGTTGGTGGTGGTCTCCAGGGTCGAAAACCGGCCTCCCCGCCAGCGCTCCAGCGCCCGGTGGGTGTAGCGATAGACCGGAACCGGCCCAAGCTTGACCAGCAGCGAGACCTCGGTGCGGACCGCGACATCTTCGGCGGCGCCCGAAAAGCTCATCACGTGTTCGCCGACCCGCACTCCGTCGCGGAAGACGGCGAAGGCGAGCCGGTCCGCCGCCGCGGCCCGCGGCGCTCCCAACAGCGCCAGGCCCGTCGCCACAAGGGTTCTGCGCGAAATTGCATCCATGGCGGTCCTCCCGGAAGCGGCGCGGGTGTGCGCCTGTCCGGCAGATACGTGCATCCGCGCCACATGGACGCCCCGCGGCGAACAAACGCACCATCTCCCGATTGCATTTTCCCGCGATTTGGGAGATGGGGACGCCCGCATGAGCTATCTTAAGAACAGCACTTTCCAAGACCGCGCGACCGCGTCCCTCGAAGCCAAGAAGGCTCTCCTGGCCAAGATGAAGGTGAAGCCCACCGTCACGGCCGAACCGGGCACCGACCGCGCCACCATCAAAGCCAACGAACTGGCCGAGCTGCGCGCCAAGCGCGAGATCGAGCGCGCCGAAAGGCGTCGCGTTCAGGCCGAGCAGGACGCGCTCAAGCGCGAGATCGAGGCGTTCAACGCCGAGACCGCCGAGCTCGAGCTGCGCGCCGCCCAAAAGGCCGCGCGCGACGCCCGCTACGCCGCACGCAAGCAACGTCGCAAATAGACTGATCCGTCAGTCCGGGTGGTCGGCCGCCGAGGCCGGCGCCACGTGCGGCGGAAACGCATCCGCCATCGGTTCGTACTTGGCCCTGGCCGCCTCCAGCCGCGCGCGCATGTCCGCCGCGGCGTCGGGGAAATTGCGCGCCACGCTGTAGTTCTCGCCGGGGTCGACACCCATGTCGAACAGCAGCGGATAGCCGTCCAGCGGGATGTCGTAGGTCCGGTAGTAGGACCGCGCCACGTACTTCCAGCGCGGCGTACGCACGGCCGCGACCTTGGCGTTGTCGAACAGCACGATCTGCTCGTGCGGCGAGGCCGCGCCGTCTTTCAGCACCCCCGACAGGTCCGCGCCGTCCAGCTCGCGATCGGCGACCGGCGGGCGGCCGGCCATGGCGTTCAGCGTCGGCAGCAGGTCGAGGTTGCTGGCCAGTGCGTTGCTGACGGCGCCGGCCGGCAGCGCGCCCGGCTGGCGGGCGATGAACGGCACCCGGAAGCCGCCGTCCCAAGCCGAGCCGCCCTTGCGGTCGCGGAACGGGCCCGAAGAGCCCTCGAACCACGGCCCGTTATCCGACGTGAAGATCACCATGGTGTCCTCATCGAGGCCAAGCGCCTTCAGCTTCTCCAGCAGCCGCCCGACGTTGACGTCGATCTCCTCGACCACCTCGCCATAGGCTCCGCCCGGCGAACCGGTCAGATCGTCAGGATTGGGCTTCAGCGGGATGTGCGGCGCAGTCAGCGCCAGCAGCACGAAGAACGGCTGCTCGCGGTTCTGCTCCGCGAAGGCGATGGCCTGCTCGAAGAACCACTGGGTCAGCTTGGAGAAGTCGGCCCGGCTTTCGGTCATCGGCGAAGTGGCGCTGTCGTAGAGCGCCAACGGCTTCATGTCGTGGCTGTAGGGCAGGCCGTAGAACCGGTCGAACCCATAGACCATCGGCGGCCAGTGCGGCGCCACGTGGCCCAGATGCCACTTGCCGATCAGAGCGCTGGCGTAGTCCTCGCCAAGCGCCTTGGGAATGGTCAGCGCGTCCGGCGGCAGGCCGGTCGTGTCGGCAGGCTGGATGACCTCGTGGGCCAGGCCGTTGCGGATCGCGTACTGGCCGGTGAGCAGGCCCGCGCGCGACGGCGTGCAGACATTGGCCGAGGCGTAAAAGTCGGTCAGCCGCACGCCCTCGGCCGCCATGCGGTCTAGGTGCGGGGTGCGGATGACCTTGCCGCCGTCGCAGCCGAGGTCGCCATAGCCGAGGTCGTCGGCGAGGATCACGATGAAGTTGGGTTTGCGCATGGCGCGCACTCTAGGGCGGCCGTGAGCGTTGTCACCCCGCCGCAGCGCCCTCCAGCTTCAGCACCCAGGTCTCGCTGATCAGCCCCTTGGCGAAGGCTCCGTCGGGCCGGCTTTCGACCAGCTCGAACCCGGCGCCGGCATAGACGGCGCGGGCGGCGCCGAGGATGCTCTGGGTCCAGAGGGTGATCTCGTCGTATCCGGCCTCGCGGGCGAAGGCGACGCACTCGGCGACCAGCCGCTTGCCAAGGCCCAGCCCCCGCGCCGCTGGTTCGACCAGCAGCAGCCGCAGCTTGGCCTGCCCCGGCCGCTCGCCCTTGACCAGAAAGATCGAGCCGAGGATCTCGCCCTCCCGCTCGACGATCCAGCAGCGCTCGCGCCCAGGGTCGAAGTTGTTCACGAAATCGGCGGCGATCTGGGCGACCAGCGCCTCAAAGCGTTCGTCCCAACCGTACTCGCGCGCATAGAGCGCGCCGTGGCGATGGATGACCCAGCCAATGTCGCCGGGCCGATGGCCGCGCAGCACGATCTTGCCTGCCGCCGGCGCCTCGAGCAGCTGTTCGATCTCGGCCATGGCCTTTGTGAGCTTGGTCTTCTGAACCGTGGTCAGAGCGCCCAGCATCCCCTCGACCGCGCCCTGAGCCGAGCCCAGCCAGCGGTTGTAGGCGTGGATCCCTTCGGATGTCAGCCATACCGAGACGCTGCGGCGGTCGCGCTCCGACGTCTGGCGGGTCAGCAGCCCCTCGCGTTCGAAGCGCTTGAGCACCCGGCTGAGATAGCCGTTGTCCATGCCCGTGCGGGTGGCCAGCAGCTTCGGCGTGATCCCGTCCGGCGCCTGGGCGACCTCGTACAGCACCCGCATTTCGGCGAGCGTGTAGGGCGATCCGAGGTGCGCTTCATCCAGCGCCCCGATGCGCCGGGTGTAGAAGCGGTTGAAGCGCCGGACAGCGGCGACCGGATCCCTTGGCAGCATTGAAAATCCTCTGCGGACAGGGAAATCCATATAGTTGACTCAGTCAACTATCGTGTTTTGGGCCCTGCGCGGCGGCTCATCAGGCCTAGCAACTCCGTCGCCACCGCCAGCCAGGCTGGGGTCAGGCCTTCGGACAGCCCCTCGGCCCATAACGCCTTGCGCTGCAGCGCCTCGCCATAGGCGGCGCGCCCTTCCGAGGTGAGTTGGAGGAGGTGCGCGCGACGGTGCTCAGGGTTATCGCGCCACGCGGCCAGCCTCCGCTCGGCAAGGTCGTCGGCCACCCGCTGCACCGCCTGGCGGGTAAGGCCGAGCGTTCGGGCGATCTGCGGCACCGTGCGGGCCGTCTCCGGCGCCGCCAGCACGCTCGCCACCCGCATCCGCGCGCCCGTCATGCCGGTGTCCGAGAACATGCGGTGCTCGACCTGCGCGAAACGGTCGGCCGCATCTTCCACGGCCTCGACCAAGCGCAGCACGGCGTCGGCGGAAGCTTCCATGACACTATGCTGCTATTTCGACAATACATTGTCAAATGCGGAGGATTGCCGGATCCGGAGGCCCAGCTAGAGTTCGGGCATGCAAGCCCTGCTCCTTCGCGCGCCCTACGAGCGCATCGCCGACCGCCTGGCCGCCCTGGCCCCTGATCTCGACGTCGTGGTGCTGGAGCCGGACGGCGGGCTGACCCTCCGCGGCGCGCCATTTGACCCCAGCGGCCTGAAGCCGGACATCTGGTGGCTCAGTCTCGACGCGTTCGGCAAGCGCGGCGGCGACTACTTTCCGCGGCTGGCCGCCTCGCCGGACGCGCGATGGGTGCAGACCGCCTTCGCCGGCCTCGACAACCCGATGTTCAAGCCGCTGGCCCGCGAAGGGCTGACCGTCACCAACTCCAGCGCCCAGGCCCCGGCCATCGCCGAGTACGTGACCATCCACGCGCTCAGCCTGCTGCACCCCATCGCCCAGCAGGCGGCCCACCAGGCGGCGCGCGAATGGACGCCGGTCAACTTCCGCGAGGTCGGCCAGACCCGCTGGCTGATCGTCGGCTTCGGCAATATCGGCCGCGAGATCGCTCAGCGCGCCAAGGCGTTCGGGGCCCAGGTCGAGGCGGTGCGCCGCTCGCCCGATCCGGAGGGCCTGGCAGACGCGGTCAGCACGCTCGCCGACCTGCCGCGCATCCTGCCGCAGGCCGACGTCGTGGTGCTGGCCTGCGCCCTGAACGAGGAGACCCGCGACCTCGCCGACGCCGCGTTCTTCGCGGCGATGAAGCCCGGCGCGATCCTGATCAACATAGGCCGCGGCGGGCTGGTCGACGAGGACGCCCTGCGCGCCGGACTCGACCGCGACCAGCCGGCCCATGCGGTGCTCGACGTCTTCAAGACTGAGCCTCTACCGGTCGACGCCTGGTTCTGGGACCATCCGAAGGTGCGGGTCACGCCGCACGCGTCGAACCGCGGCGAGCTGACCGGCGCGCGCGGCGACGCCCTGTTCCTCGAGAACCTGCGCCGCTACCTGCGCGGCGAGCCGATGCTCAACGTCACCCGCGCCCAGGACATCGCGGCGGGCTAGGCCTCGACCGTCATCTGGGTCTGCAGCACCAGCGCCAGCAGCTTGCCGTCGGCGTTGGTGATGCGGGTCTGCCAGACGCTGGAGCGCCGCCCGATGTGCAGCGGTACGGCCTCGCCGGTGACGGTCGTCCCGACCTTGGCCGCGCCCAGAAAGTTGGTCTTCGACTCCAGGGTCGTCGTGCGCGCTCCGGCCGGCAGGTTGAGGAAGCCGCCGATCGCCCCCAGCGCGTCGGCGAAGGCCATGAACGCCCCGCCATGCAAGATGCCGCCGGCGGTGCACAGATCCTCGCGCACGACCAGCCGGCCGACCACGCGGTCCTTGCTGCGCTCGACGAGCTCCACCCCCATCAGGTTGGAAAAGGGCATGCCGGTGTCCTGCGCCATGGGGCGTCCTCCTCTTTTCGGCGAGCTGTGGCCCGCCGGCCGCGGCAGGTCGATGACCTGCCAGGTAACGGTCAGCCCCGCGCGGCGCTGGCCAGCTTCGCGACCATGCGCTCGGTCATCCGCGCCCGCTCCTCGCGCAGGACCCGGTCCAGGGCGTCCCGCGCCGGCGGCGCGGGCCCGGCCTCGCCGATGCCGATCAGCCGGCGGCGGACCTGGTCCAGATAGTCGGGCGCGGCCGGATCGGGCAGCGGCGAGGCCCGCGTCTCCAGGCCGTAGGCCGGCAGCACCTCGCCGCCCATCACCTCGGCGCGCAGCTCGGCCCGGCTCATCGGCTCGGGCTCATCGGTGACCAGCCAGCTGGCCAGCCCGCCCTCGGCCAGCACCTCGCGCAGGCTGTCGACGAAGAAGGCGCTCTCGGCGCCCTGCGGCCGGGCGGCAAAAGCCGCCGAGTCGTTGTTGCCGCCGCCGATCCCGGCCAGATCCATCATCGCGGCCAGGCCGGCCTCGTCCTCCAGCGCGGTCAACGGGTCCACGGCCGCCTCGAAGCGCTTTGTAAACAGAAGGTTGCCCTCGCCGCGGCGCTCGCGAGAGCCGGCCGCGCCGCCGGCCGGGACCGAGAAAATGCTGCTGATGGACATGACGCCTCCTGCTGTGACGCGTCCGGCGTCGCAAGCCGCGGGCCAGCCCGGCGATCGCGGTTCATTGCGCGCGGGAACCGCAAGGCGTAAGGGGACGCTCCGCTTTTGAACCTCTGAAGGAGACCGCCATGGGCTATCGGGTGGCCGTGGTCGGCGCCACGGGCAATGTGGGCCGCGAGATGCTGAACATCCTGGAGGAAGTGAACTTCCCCGTGGACAAGATTCACGCGATCGCCAGCCGCCGGTCGATCGGCGTCGAGGTCTCATTCGGCGAACAGATCCTCAAGTGCGAGGACGTCGAGCAGTTCGACTTCTCGACCGTCGACGTCGTGCTGATGAGCGTCTCGGGTTCGTTCTCCAAGGAATGGTCGCCGAAGATCGGCGCCGCCGGCCCGATCGTCATCGACAACTCCTCGGCCTGGCGGATGGACCCCGACGTGCCGCTGATCGTGCCGGAAGTGAACCCGGACGACGTCGCCTACGCCGGCAAGAAGAACATCATCGCCAACCCGAACTGCTCGACCGCCCAACTGGTCGTGGCGCTGAAGCCGCTGCATGACCGCGCGCGCATCAAGCGGGTGGTCGTCTCGACCTACCAGTCGGTTTCCGGCGCCGGCAAGGAAGGCATGGACGAGCTCTGGGACCAGACCAAGGGCGTCTTCGTGCTCGGCGCGCCCGAACCCAAGAAGTTCCCCAAGCAGATCGCCTTCAACGTCATCCCGTTCATCGGCGCCTTCGGCGACGACGGCTACACCGACGAAGAAGCCAAGATGTGGAACGAGACCCACAAGATGATCGACCCGTCGATCGCCCTGACGGTCACCTGCGTCCGCGTCCCGGTCATGGTCGGCCACTCAGAGAGCGTGAACATTGAGTTCCACGACCCGCTCGACGAGGACGAGGCCCGCGACCTGCTGCGCGAGAGCCCGGGCCTGATCGTCATCGATCAGCGCAACGACAAGGGCTACATCACGCCCAAGGAAGCCCAGGGCGAGTTCCCGGTCTTCGTCAGCCGCATCCGCAAGGACCCGACGGTCGAGAACGGCCTAAACCTGTGGGTCGTGGCCGACAACCTGCGCAAGGGCGCGGCGCTGAACGCGGTGCAGATCGCCGAGCTGCTGCACGAGCGCGGCCTGCTGAAGAGCAAGACCGCCGCCTAAAACGACCTCAGGCGGCCACGCCGAGCTGGCTGATCAGGCTTCGCACCTGGTCCATGCGCTCGGGGTTGGCCGCCAGTTCGGCCCGCGTCTCGTCCTGGCGGACCAGGCGCATCGCCTCCTGGCGGGCGCGGTCGGCCGCCGGTCCGGCCGGCGCGGTTTCGCCGGCGGCCAGCTTGAGCAACAGCAACAGTTTCTGCGCCGCCGAGGCCGGGGTCTTGGCCAGGGTCGGGATCAGCCGGGCGTCGGCCTCGACCAAGCCGCCGACGTCGCCGATCTTGGCCTGGATGGGCGCATAGTCCTCCTGGGCCAGGCCGCCACGGGCCACGGCCCTCTGCAGCGCCGCCAGCTTCTGCAGCTTCACCGCCGCGGTGTCCGGGCCGTAGCGGAACTCCTTCTCGAAGCGCAGGGCCGAGACGCCCGCCGACAGGTAGCGCCCGGCCTGGCGCTTGTTGGCGCCGCCGATGACGTTCTCGACCAGCCAGACCAGAGCCTCGATCTCTTCGCGGGCGCTGCGCTCGCCGCCGCCCAGATAGGCTTCGACGAAGTCGCTGGTGACCAGCATCCGCGAGCGCTGGACGAAGGCGGCCTGCACGTCGTCGACATTGAGCAGCGCGCCGGCGGCGGCCGCAGCGGTCAGGGTCATGGCCAGGCCGCGCATCACCTCGATTTCGCCGGACGCATCCGACGGGCGCAGCCGCCGCGGGCCGTGGAGCTCGCGCACCACCCGCTTGGCGATGGCGACGCGAACGCTGGCGAAGTCTTCGGCGGCCAGCCACTTGGAAAGCCGGGTCGCAGCTTCCGATAGCGGCGGCATGATCCGGGCCACGGACGGTTCGGCGCGGATCAGGGCGTCGACCGTGTCACAGGCCGCCAGCCGGGTCATCGCCGCCAGCTGCCCGCCCAGGTCGAGGTCCAGGCCGATGATGTTGTCGAGGCCCGACTTCGAGCCGAGGATTTCGGCCAGCGGCTGCTCGACGGTCTGCAGCGCCAGGCCGCGCGGCGGGCCGGTCACAGGGGCGGCGTCGGCCAGGTCGAGCAGGCGCGAGACCTTCTCCGACCAGGAGCGGGCCGGCGCGATCGAGGCCGCGACCCCCGCGCCCAGCAGGTAGGCGCGCTCCGGATCCTGGCTGACGCGCTCGGCGGCGCGCGCGAAGCCTTCCTTGTCGAGATTGGGCATGCCGCCGCGGCGGCTGTCCTTGAGCAGCCGGTCGATGGCCCGCTCGACCAGGCTGGAGAAGGTGCGGATCAGTTCATGGACGCTCAGCCCGCGGTTCTGCGCCTCGGGGATCGCGACCTTCTGGATGGCGTGCTGAAGGTCGGTGCCGGAAGCCTCCAGCTGCTCGACGAGATCGGGGCGGTGCAGCAGCTCGAACGGCGTCGCGCCCTTACGCTCCAGCCAGCCTTCCAGCAGCCGGCCGATCCGCTCGCGGGCGTGGGCGGTGTAGAGGTCCTGCGGGCTCACGCAGAGCGGATCCTGGTTCTCGACGACCTTCTTCTTCTTCGGCGCCTCGGCGACGCCCAGATTCAGAATGCTGATCGACTGGAACTCACGGGTTTCGGGATGGAGAGTCTCCTTGGTGACCCGGACGGCGGCGACGCGCCCCTCGGCCATCAGTTCCTCGGCGGCCGAGACGGCGGCCGTACGGTTCTCGGTCGCCATGTCGAGCTTCCACGCCGCCCCGGGGGCGCGTCGAATGAAGACTTCGTAATGGACTTGGTGGCCGGTCACGGGAGATCCCTTTCCCGGACAGCATGCGCCGACAAGCTTAATACCGTTTTATCATAAGGGATTGGGGCGTCTGACCGTCGGTCGTTGAACGATGGAACCAGCGGCCGCTCCGCCGGCTTCCCGCAGAGGGCGCCTCGCCCTGCGTGCGGCGCCCCATTGAGGACACGCTGGCGGGCCATTAGCTTGCCAAGCTTCGCTGAAGGATACGACGAGACCTATGGCCAAGATCACCCTGGTGGACGACGACGAAAATATCGTCACGTCGGTCAGCCTCGCCCTCGAAAGCCACGGCCACGAGGTGAAGGCCTATTTCGACGGCGCCTCGGGACTGGCGGCCCTGGAGAACGATCCCCCGGATCTGGCCATCCTAGACGTCAAGATGCCCCGCATGGACGGCATGGAGGTGCTTCGCCGGCTGCGCCGCACCTCGGACCTGCCGGTGATCATCCTGACGTCGAAGGACGAGGAGATCGACGAGATCCTCGGCTTCAACCTCGGCGCCGACGACTACATGCACAAGCCGTTCAGCCAGCGCCTGCTGATCGAACGGGTGAAGGCGGTGCTGCGCCGCGCGGGCGTGGAAGGCGAAGAGCCCGCCCCCGCCGCCAACGGCGCGGCCAACGGCGAGTCGCAGTCGCGCGCCCTGAAGCGCGGCAAGCTGACCCTGGATCCGGCTCGTCACGACTGCCTTTGGGACGGCAAGCCGGTGAAGCTCACCGTCACCGAGTTCCTGCTGCTGCAGTCGCTGGCCCAGCGTCCCGGCTTCGTGAAGAGCCGCGACAACCTGATGGACGCCGCCTACGACGATCAGGTCTATGTCGACGACCGAACCATCGACAGCCACATCAAGCGGATGCGAAAGAAGTTCCGCGAAGTCGACCCGGAGTTCGACGCGATCGAAACCCTTTATGGCGTCGGATACAGATACCGCGAAGCCTGACCCGAAGCCGACGGCCCGAACGCGGCGGCCGCCGCCCGCCGGGCCTTCGTTCTTCAGTTGGCTGCCAGGCTCGCGCCTGGGGCGCTTCATCATCCTGCTCAACGTCCTGGGTCTGGCGATCATCATCGCCGGCTCGCTGCTGCTCAACGAACTGCGGCGCGGTCTGGTCGGGGCGCGTATCGACAGCCTGACCACCCAGGGCGAACTGATCGTCAACGTGATCAACCGCGCCGCCACGGTGGGCGAGCCGACGCCCGAGCTCGACGCCCAGGCGGCCAGCGAGATCCTGCAGATGCTGTCCAACCCGCGCTCGCAGCGGGCGCGGCTGTTCGACGCCAAGGGCAACCTGATCGCCGACAGCTACTGGGTCGCCGACCGGGTCGAATGGAAGGTGCTGCCCCCGGCCCGCCCGCGCGAGGACCAGCGGGGTCTGGCGCTCGACCTGAAGATAGGCCGCCCGCCGCCGCCGCCCGCCCCCGCCGCCCAGCGCGCGTTGATGATGGAGGTCGGCCAGGCCCTGCGCGGCGTCCACTGGGCCGGCATGCGCACCGCCGAGGACGGCGAGCGCGTCGTCTCGGTCTCGATCCCGATCCAGCACGTCCAGGCGGTGCTCGGCGTTCTGACGCTGGAAGCCAGCGACGTCGACGAGATCATCCGCGCTGAGCGCCAGGCCCTCGCGCCGTTCATCCTCATCGCGATCTTCGTGACCCTGGTCTCGTCGATCCTGCTGAACAACCTGATCGCCCAACCCGTGCGGATGCTCTCGCGCGCGGCCGACCGCGTGCGCCTGTCCCGGGCGCGGTCGATCTCGCTGCCGCAGCTGGCCCGCCGCGACGACGAGCTCGGCGACCTGACCCGCTCGCTCGAGGACATGACCGACGCCCTGTCCGAACGGATGGACGCCATCGAGCGGTTCGCCGCCGACGTCGCCCACGAGATCAAGAACCCGCTGACCTCGCTGCGCTCGGCGGTCGAGACCCTCGACCTGGTAAAGGATCCGGCCGCCCGCGACCGGCTGATGGCGATCCTAAAGAACGACATCCAGCGCCTCGACCGGCTGGTCACCGACATCTCCAACGCCTCGCGCCTCGACGCCGAGCTCTCGCGCGAGGACCTGCGCGCCCTCGACCTAGGCCGGCTGATCACCGAGGTCACCCAGCTCTATCAGGACACCGCAAAGCCGGGCGACGCAGCCGTCGCCTTCACGCCGCCGGACACCCTGGAGCCTATCATGGTCTCGGGCCGCGAAGGGCCGCTGGGCCAGCTGCTGCGCAACCTGATCGACAACGCCCGCTCGTTCAGCGCCAAGGGCGGCGAGGTGCGGGTGCGGCTGGAACGCGGCCGCGGCCAGGCGGTGCTGACCGTCGACGACGACGGACCCGGCATTCCGCCCGACAACCTCGAGACCATCTTCCAGCGGTTCTACACCTCGCGGCCCAAGGGCGCGGCCTTCGGCGGCAACTCCGGGCTCGGCCTGTCGATCGCCCGTCAGATCGCCGCCGCCCAGGGCGGCTCGATCCGCGCCGAGAACCGGACCGGCCCCGACGGCGTGGTCGAGGGGGCGCGCTTCGTCGTCACCCTGCCTGAGGCGCGGCGATGATCGTCCATGCCGGCCTGGTCGCCGCCCGTGTCGATGGAGCCTGGCGCGGCGCGTTGATCGAGGGCCCGTCCGGCGCCGGCAAGAGCGACCTGGCGCTTCGCGCCCTCGATCATGGCCTGCGCCTGGTCGCCGACGACCGGGTCGTGCTCTGGGCCTGCGACGGCGCGCTTTATGGCCGCGCCCCCGACACCCTCGCCGGACTGATCGAGGTCCGCGGCCTCGGGGTGCTGGCCGAGCCCGCCATTCCCTTTTGCCGCATTGCCTTAGCCGTCGCCTGCGAGCAGCATGAGCGGATGCCCGAACCGGCTTCCAAGGATTACGTCGGGTTGAGTATCCCGATGCTTTCACTTCAGGCGTTAGAGTCTTCGGCGCCCGCAAAGCTTCGCCGCGCACTGCACCATCTTGGAGCTTCCGCGGATAAAGCGTATCTAGACGCCCTCGCGGCCGGCGTATCGCCGCGGCCGGGTGGGGATTCCCGTTGAGAGAGTTGGCATGATCGGGCTCGTGATCGTCACGCACGGGCGGCTGGCCGAGGAGTTCATCTTCGCCATGGAGCATGTGGTGGGACCGCAGGCTGCGGTCGCATCCATCTGCATCGGGCCGGAAGACGATATGGAGAAGCGCCGCAAGGACATCCTGGCGGCGTGCGAAGCCGTCGAGTCTGGATCGGGCGTCATTCTGCTGACCGACATGTTCGGTGGCACCCCGTCGAACCTGGCTATTTCGGTCATGGAGCAGACCAAGGCCGAGGTCATCGCCGGCCTCAACCTGCCCATGCTGATCAAGCTGGCCTCGGTGCGCACCCGTCAATCGCTCGAGGACTGCGTGGCCTGCGCCCAGGAGGCCGGCCGCAAGTACATCTCCGTCGCCTCCTACGTGCTGGCCGGCGAAAAGTGAGCACTTCGCGGACGGTCGAAATCATCAACAAGCGGGGCCTGCATGCGCGCGCCTCGGCCAAGTTCGTCAAGCTGGCCGCCACCTTCGACGCCGAGGTCAAGGTGGCCAAGGACGGCGCCAGCGTCGACGCCCGCTCGATCATGGGCCTGATGATGCTCGCCGCCGGCCCCGGCTGCTGTATCGATATCCAGGCCGAGGGCAAGGAGGCCGCGCCTGCGGTCGAGGCCCTCGCCGCACTCGTCGCCGCCCGCTTCGACGAAGACGAATAGGGCGGCCCGCGCCGTCGCGAACCGCCCCAAAGTCTACGCCTTACAAGATTTGATCACTTGCGGATGATGACCAGTTCCGTCCGCCGGTTCTTCGCGCGGCCGTCTTCGGTGGCGTTGTCGGCGATCGGGTCGGCCTCGCCCCTGCCGACCGTCTCGATCCGCTCGTCGGCGATGCCTTGGGCTGACAGCTCCTTCTTCACCGTCGCGGCGCGGGCGTCGGACAGCGTCTTGTTGGCGGCCGGATCTCCCTGGTTGTCGGTGTAGCCGACCACCTGCGCGCGAACGTTCGGATACGCCTTCAGGATCAGGACGAGGGTGTCGATCGTCGGCCTGCTCTCCGGCGTCAGGGCGTTCGAGGCGGTGTCGTAGTTCAGGTTGTCGAACACGAACGTCTTGGGCGCCGCCTCGTTGGATTCGAGGAACTTCGTCACGCCATAGCCGATCGAGGTCGGCAACACGGTGATGGTGGCCCCGCCCGGCAGGGTCAGGGTCTCGGGCGCGGCCGCGACACGCGCCGGCGCGGGGACCACCTCGGTCTTGACCGGCGGCGGCGGAGCTTCGACCCGCTTGGAGCCGCAGTTGCGCAGGCCGAAGATCAGCGCCAGCACGACCGCCGCGGCGATGAGCCAGGGCAGGATCTTGCCGAACCCGCCGCCCGCCGCGGCCGGCGCGGCACGCGCGGCTTGCGTCGCTCCGCCGAGCCCGAACAGCGAGCCCAGCCCCGGAGGCAGCGCCCCGAGAATGCTCGCCCGCTGGTCCGACAGCAGCGTTTGCACGCCTGCGGCGGTCGGCGGCCCACCCAGCGCCTTGCCGATCGCCCCCAGCACCAAGGGCGCGGCGAGGGACAGCAGTTGCGTCGCCGACCCGCCCTTGATCCCCGCGAAGCTGGCGAGACCGCTGGTCACCGCTCCGGCGTTGCCGCCAAGAAGGCTGTCGGAGAGCGTTTTGCCTTGGCTGAGCAGTCCGGCCCGCGCGGCGCCGTCGCCGAGCAGGGCCGGCAGCCGGTCGAGGGGATTGCCGCCGCCGGTCGCCTGGCTGATCAGGCTGAGCAGGCCGCTCGCGCCGCTGCTCGTCGAGCTTTGCTGCAGGGCTGCGGCCAGCAGCGCCGGAGCCGCCGCCGACACGCCCTTGCTCACCGAGCCAGAGGACTCCCCGAGGACGCTGGACAGGTTGCCGATCATGTCCGGCGACAGGGCGCCGATCACAGTCTGAACGAGGTTGGTCACGAGAGATCTCCCGCAGGGGTCGGATCGTGTCGGCTCAGCGCAAATCACCCACGCAAGCTGTACTCGATCCCCCCAGACAGGCCCCGCGCTGTGCGGACACGGTCCGATAGATTGGCGAAACGCCCCTGTGTTTACACTCGGGCGGATCGCCCGCGATAGTTGCGTAAATACCCGATGGACGTCGTCTCAGGTCTTGAGCTTGTAGCCGGTCCGGAAGATCGCCCAGATCGCCGCCAGACAGATCAGCACGAAGCCGAAGGTCGCGCCCAGGCTGACGCCGACATCGACATCCGAGATCCCGTAGAAGCTCCAGCGGAAGCCGGAGATCAGATAGACCACCGGATTGAACAGGGTGATCTTCTGCCAGAGCTCGGGCAGCATGCTGATCGAGTAGAAACTGCCGCCCAGGAAGGCCAGCGGCGTCACGATCATCATCGGCACGATCTGCAGCTTCTCCCAGCCGTCGGCCCAGACCCCGATGACGAAGCCCAGCAGGCTGAAAGCGATCGAGGTCAGCACCAGGAAGCCGATCATCCAGAACGGGTGCAGGATGCTGAAGTCGACGAACAGGCGCGCGGTGGCCAGGATGATCAGGCCGAGGATCACCGACTTCGTCGCCGCGGCCCCGACATAGCCGACCACGATCTCGAGGGCCGAGATCGGCGCCGAGAGCACCTCGTAGATCGTGCCGGAGAACTTCGGCATGTAGATTCCGAACGAGGCGTTCATGATGCTCTCGGTCAGGATCGACAGCATGATCAGGCCTGGCACGATGAAGGCGCCGTAGCTGACCCCCTCGATCTCCACCATCCGCGAGCCGATCGCCGACCCGAAGACGATGAAATAGAGCGAGGTCGAGATCACCGGCGACGCGATCGACTGCATCAGCGTGCGCCAGGTGCGCGCCAGCTCGAAAAAGTAGATGGCCTTGATAGCGTGCAGGTTCATGGCCGGCCCCTCACCAGGCTGACGAAGATCTCCTCCAGCGAGCTTTCCTCGGTGCGGAGGTCCTTGAAGTCGACGCCGGCGGCGCTGAGCCGCCGCAGCAGACCGGCGATGCCGGTGTCCTCGCTCTGGGCGTCGAAGGTGTAGACGAGCTCGTGGCCGTCCTTGGCCAGCTCCAACTGGTAGTCGGCCAAGTCGGCCGGCAGGGCGACGAGCGGCTCCTGCAGATGCAGGGTCAGCTGCTTCTTGCCCAGCTTTCGCATGAGCACGTCCTTGTCCTCGACCAGGATGATCTCGCCATTGCTGATCACACCGATCCGGTCGGCCATCTCCTCGGCCTCCTCGATGTAGTGGGTGGTGAGGATGATGGTCACGCCGCTCTCGCGCAGCCCCCGCACCATTTCCCACATGTCGCGGCGCAGCTCGACATCGACCCCGGCGGTGGGTTCGTCGAGGAACAGGATGCGCGGTTCGTGGCTCAGCGCCTTGGCGATCATAACCCGGCGCTTCATGCCGCCGGACAGCGCCATGATCTTGGAGTCCTTCTTGTCCCAGAGACTGAGGTCGCGAAGAATCTTCTCGAGATAGGCCGGGTCGGGCCGCTTGCCGAACAGCCCGCGGCTGAACTTCACCGTGTCCCAGACGCTCTCGAAGGAGTCGGTCGACAGCTCCTGCGGCACCAGCCCGATCTTGGTCCGTGCTGCGCGGTACTCGGAAACGATGTCGTGGCCGTCGGCGGTCACCTTGCCGCCGCTCGGATTGACGATGCCGCAGATGATGCTGATCAGCGTCGTCTTGCCGGCCCCGTTCGGGCCCAGCAGGGCGAAGATCTCACCCTGCCGGATCTCGAGGTCGACGCTCTTGAGAGCCTGAAAGCCCCCGGCATAGGTCTTGGTCAGACCGCTTACGGAAATGATCGGCTGCACGCGGACTCCTGTCAGGACGGCGTCCCCCCAGATAGGCGGGCGCCAACGCTCCAGCTAGCCCGAAGGACGCACGGACCTGTCAGCAGCCGACAGTCGTCCCCGACTAATTCGCCGCCATGGTCATGGGCCGCAGGCCGAGATCGGCCATCAGAGCCGCGTCGGTGTCCTTGTCGGGGTTGGCGGTGGTGAGCAGCTTGCCGCCGATGAACATCGAGTTGGCGCCGGCCAGGAAGCAGAGCGCCTGCAGTTCTCTGGACATGTGCTCGCGGCCGGCCGAGAGCCGGACCACGGTCTTGGGGCAGACGATGCGGGCCACGGCGATCATCCGCACGAACTCCAGCGGATCGACCGCCTCGGAGTTTCCAAGCGGGGTGCCGGGGATCGGCATCAGGTCGTTGATCGGCAGCGAGTTCGGATGCTCGGGCAGGGTGGCCAGGGCGTGCAGCAGGCCGGCGCGGTCGGTGCGGGTCTCGCCCATGCCGACGATGCCGCCGCAGCAGGTGTTCATGCCCACCGAGCGCACGGCCTCCAGGGTGTCGAGCCGGTCCTGGTAGGTGCGGGTGGTGACCACCTGGTCGTAGTAGTCCGGGCCGGTGTCGAGGTTGTGGTTGTAGTAGTCGAGGCCGGCGTCCTTGAGCGACTGGGCCTGGTCGCGGGTCAGCATGCCGAGCGTGGCGCAGGTCTCCAGACCCAGCGCCTTCACGCCCGAGATCATCGCCGCCACCTTCGGCACGTCGCGGTCCTTCAGGTCGCGCCAGGCCGCGCCCATGCAGAAGCGCTGGGCCCCGCCGGCCTTGGCCTCCATCGCCGCGGCGATGACGGTCGTGGCGTCCATCAGCTTGCCGGCCTTCACGCCGGTGTCGAAGTGCTGGCTCTGGCTGCAGTAGCCGCAGTTCTCGGCGCAGCCGCCGGTCTTGACGCTGAGCAGCTGCGACAGCTGCACCTCGCTCGGGTCGAACCAGGTCCGGTGCACCGCCGCCGCCTGGAACACCAGCTCCATGAACGGCAGCTCGAACAGACCCTCGACCTCGGACAGCGTCCAGTCGTGGCGCGGCTCTGCGGGATCGACAGAACGGAAACCTTGAGCGATTGGAGCGTTCATGGGGAGCCTCCTCAAGCGAACGGGCGCCGATGTCGGCCGCCTGCGAGCAGGACGGCGAACCGCGCGGGGTCGGGAGCGTGTAGCGCATGAGCGCGGGTGAAGACGAGATCGAGTTGAAATTCCTCTGCGAGCCGGCCGACCTTCCCGTCGTGCTCGCGGCCGCGCCCCCCGGCGAAACCCATGAAAAGGCGCTGGTTTCCACCTATTACGACACGCCGCAGGGCGATCTGCGCAAGGCGCGGATTTCGCTGCGCATACGCGAGGGCGGCGGCAAGCGGGTGCAGACGCTCAAGCGCGGCGACGGATTCGCCCGCGAAGAGCACGAACAGGAGATCGCCACCGACGGCCTCGATCTCAGCTTCCCTGCGCTGAAGGACGCTCTGCCGCCGGCCAAGCGCAAGACGCTGTCGCCGATCTTCACCGTCCGGGTGATCCGCCGCCAGCGGACCTTCGATTTCGGCGGCTCGTCGATCGAACTGGCCGTCGACGAGGGCGAGGTGCAGGCCGGAGAACGCGCCCGCCGCATTAGCGAGGTGGAACTCGAACTCAAGGGCGGCGACTGTCGTCCGATGTTTGAGCTCGCCCGGCAGCTTTCGAAGACCGCGCCGCTCTATCTGTCCTTCGACGGCAAGGCCACCCAGGGCCAGGGGCTGATCGACGGCTCAGACCGTTCGCCGCGCCGTCACGACAAGGCGCCGCTGGCTCGCGGCCTCAGCGCCGCCGGCGCCTTCCAGGCCATCGCCCGCAACGCCCTGGTGCAGATCGCCGCCAACGGCGCGGTTCTGCGCGAAGCCGACAGCGTCGAGGCGGTCCACCAGCTGCGCGTCGCCGTCCGCCGACTGCGCAGCGCCGTCTCCACCTTCTCCGACGTCGCCGACGACGATCACGCCGAGGCGATCAAGACCGAACTCAAGTGGCTGGCCGGGGCCTGCGACGAGGCCCGCGACCTCGACGTCTTCGCCGAGAGCGCCGCGGCGCTGGTCGACCCGACCCTCGACCTGTCGGCCCTGGCCCCGGTGGTCGAGGCCGCCCGGGCCCGCGCCCACGCCAAGGCCTGTGCAGCCGTCGCCTCTGGTCGCTTCCGCGAGTTGGTGCTCGACACCACCGCGTGGGTCGAGACCGGCGCCTGGCTGTCGATGGGCGGCAAGGCCCACGCCAAGCATCGCGACATGGGCGCCGCCCGCTTCGCCGCCAAGGCGCTCCAGCGTCGGCGCAAGCGGCTGTTGAAGTTCGCCGCCGACCTGAAGGGCGCCGACGACGCGGCCCGCCACGAGGCCCGCATCGCCGCCAAGAAGCTGCGCTATGCGGCCGAAGCCTTCGCCCCGCTGTTCGACGCCGACGCCAAGCCATTCATCAAGTCGGTCAAGCAGCTGCAGGAAGAACTCGGCGCCCTGAACGACGCCGCCGTCGCCGCCGAGCTGGTCACCCGTCTTCGCCTCAAGGGCGCCGCCCTCGCCGCCGCCCGCGCCTTGCTGGCCGCCCGCGAGGGCGCCAAACCCAAGACCGTCAAGGGCGCCGTCAAGGCCGTTGACCGGCTCGCGCGCAGCCCGGTCTTCTGGAACATATAAAGATTTCTTTATGTGATTTCTTGCCGATGGGGCGGCCGACGGCTATAGAGCCGACAATCACACTCTCCGACAGGACCGCCCGATGACCGACTATGTCGTGAAAGACATCACCCTGGCCGATTTCGGTCGCAAGGAAATCGCCATCGCCGAAACCGAGATGCCGGGCCTGATGGCTGTGCGCGCCGAGTTCGGCAAGGACCAGCCGCTGAAGGGCGCCCGCATCGCCGGCTCCCTGCACATGACAATCCAGACCGCGGTGCTGATCCAGACCCTGGAAGCCCTCGGCGCCGAAGTCCGCTGGGCCTCGTGCAACATCTTCTCCACCCAGGACCACGCCGCCGCGGCCATCGCCGCCAACGGCACGCCGGTCTTCGCGATCAAGGGCGAGAACCTGGTCGAGTACTGGGAATACGCGCACCGCATCTTTGAATGGGCTGACGGCGGCTACCCGAACCTGATCCTCGACGACGGCGGCGACGCCACCCTGCTCTGCGTGCTCGGCCCAAAGGCCGAGAAGGATCCCTCGGTCCTGAACAACCCGCAGAACGAGGAAGAAGAAGCGCTCTATGCCGTGATGAAGCGCTACCTGAAGGAAAAGCCGGGCTTCTATTCGGCCATCCGCGACGCCATCGGCGGCGTGTCGGAAGAAACCACCACGGGCGTGCACCGCCTGTACCAGATGGCCGAGCGCGGCGAGCTGCCGTTCCCCGCCATCAACGTCAACGACAGCGTCACCAAGTCCAAGTTCGACAACCTGTACGGCTGCCGTGAAAGCCTGGTCGACGCCATCCGCCGCGGGACCGACGTCATGCTGTCGGGCAAGGTCGCGGTCGTGCTTGGCTACGGCGACGTGGGCAAGGGCTCGGCCGCCTCGCTGCGCAACGGCGGCGCGCGCGTCATCGTCACCGAGATCGACCCGATCTGCGCCCTGCAGGCGGCGATGGAAGGCTACGAAGTCCAGACAATGGAAGACGTCGCCGACAAGGCCGACATCTTCGTCACCGCCACCGGCAACAAGGACGTCCTGACGGTCGACCACATGCGCCGGATGCGCAACAACGCCATCGTCTGCAACATCGGCCACTTCGATTCCGAAATTCAGATCGCCGGCCTGCGCAACTTCAAGTGGGACGAGATCAAGCCGCAGGTCCACCACGTCGAGTTCCCGGACGGCAAGAAGATCATCGTGCTGTCGGAAGGCCGCCTGGTGAACCTGGGCAACGCCACTGGCCACCCGAGCTTCGTGATGTCGGCCTCGTTCACCAACCAGACCCTGGCCCAGATCGAGCTGTGGACCAACAAGTCAAAGTACGAGACCAAGGTCTACACCCTGCCCAAGCACCTCGACGAGAAGGTCGCCTTCCTGCACCTGGAAAAGCTGGGCGCGAAGCTGACGACCCTCTCCAAAGACCAGGCCGACTATATCGGCGTGCCGCAAGCCGGCCCGTTCAAGCCGGACCACTACCGCTACTGATCACGGCGCTCGGACTTCGGCCTTCCGGGCCGAAGTCCGGGACGCTGCGAACTACTCCGCCGCGATCGCCGCCGCCGGCAGCGGCGAGACTGCCCGGCTCGGACGCCCATCGACCGAGATCGGGACGTCGCCGTTAAGGGTGACGCGGCGCATCACTCGGTGCTGGTCGCCATAGTCGTCGACCGCATAGTGCTGGGTCGCCCGATTGTCCCAGATCGCCACGTCGCCTGCCCGCCAGCGCCAGCGGACCGTGTTCTCCAGCCGGGTCACATGCTCCTGCAGGGTGTCGTAGATCCGCCGCGAGTCGGCGCTCGACAGCCCCGCCAGCGACTTCACGAATTGCCCCAGCACCAGGGTCCGCTCGCCGGTCACCGGATGCACGCGCACGACCGGGTGCTCGGTCTCGTAGACGGTCGAGGCGAAGACGTTGCGGTGGCGTTCGATCTGGTCGCGGGTCGCGGCGGGCTTGGCCGCCGCATAGTCGTAGGCGTTGGTGTGCAGCGCCCAGAGCTTGTCGGCCAGCTCGCGCAGGTGATCGGGCAGGCGGGCGTAGGCCTCGGCCGTGTTGGCCCACACCGTGTCGCCGCCCGAGGCGGTCGAAACCACCGCGCGCAGGATCGAGGCCTTCGGATAGGCCGGCACGAAGGTCACGTCGGTGTGCCAGGCGTTGGCTCGGCCGCCACGATGGGAGTCGAGCTCCAGCAGGTAGCTGCTGCCGTTGGCGACCGGCACGGTCGGGTGAGCGACCGGTTCGCCGAGGCGCGCGGCGAAGGCCTCCTGCGAGGCGTCGTCCAAGTGTCCCTGGTCGCGGAAAAACAGCACCTTGTACCTGTGCAGGGCCTCGTCGATCGCCGCGACCGTGGCGTCGGACAGGTCGGCCGACAGCGTGACGCCGGCGACTTCGGCGCCGATACGGCCGGCCACGGGGCGGATGTCGAGTTCGTGGTTGCTCATCGGAAAGGTCTCCTCAAGGGTCGAGCGAAAGGTCATTCGGCGGGGACGGCCGCGGCGTCGCGGCTGTCCAGTTGACGGCGGATGTCGGCGTGGCTGGCGGCGTCGAGGCTGAACCCCGAGATCAGCCAGGCGGAGGCCAGGTGGGCGAGGGCGGGGCCCAGGGCGAAGACGAGCTTGAGCGCCAGCAAAGCCTCGGCGGAATTCGCCGCGCCGGGCTTGAAGCCCAGCAGCCCGACCAGCGGCAGGGCCACGCCCACCGCGACGGCGGTGGCGGCCTTGCCGGTCAGGCTGAAGATCGAGAACAGCAGGCCGATGCGGTCCTCGCCGCTCTCCAGCCGCTGCTTGTCGGCGATGTCGGCGACCATCGAGCGCAGCATCAGGTTGCCCGAGCCCTGGGCCAGGCCCTGGGCGATGGTCAGGCCGACCAGCAACGGCAGCGCGCTGGGGACGATGAACAGCAGGGCGAGGTTGATCGCCACCTGCACCAGCTCGCCGGCGATCGCCGCGCGATGCTTGCCGAGCCGGTAGCCGATCCGCAGCCAAATCGGCCCGGCGAACACCCCGAACACGAACTGCAGCAGGAAGAGACCCGCCGCCAGATCCGGGCGGCCCATATAGGCTGAGACGAAGAACACGAAGAGCGACGAGCGGATCAGCTGGCCGAGCGTGACCGCAAAGTCCGAGGTCAGCACCTTGCGAAGCAGCGGATCGCGCGCGGCCAACGCCAGATCACGGCGCAGGGTGGAGCGCACGGAGCTCGGCGGCGGGGCCGGCGGCTCCTTCACCAGCGCCAGGGCGGCGATCAGCGTGGGGACAAAGGTGGCCAGGATGAACCCGCCCATCGCCGCGACCTTCAGCCCCGGATCGGCGGGCAGACCGGCGCGGGCGCCGAGCTGGTCAAGCACCGCCGGCAGGACCAGCACGAGCAGCAGCCCGCCGGCCGTCGCCACCTGGAAGTAGGTCTGCACCCGGCTGCGCTCGTGATACTGCGCCGCCAGCTGCCCGGCCCAGGCCGAGACCGGGATCTGGATCATCGTCCAGCCGACGTAGAACACCGCCAGCCAGACGCTGAGCCAGGCCGCGCCGGGTCTCTCCACCCCGAACAGGCCCGGCGCAAAGATCGCCGCCGTCGACAGCGTGAACAGCGGCGCGCCGGCCGCGATCCACGGCTTGCGCCGCCCGAACCGGCTGCGGGTGCGATCCGACAGCACCCCGACCAGCGGATCGGTCGCCGCGTCCCAGACCCGGCTGAGCATGAAGATCAAGCCGACCGCGCCAAGCCCCAGGCCCAGCTCCTGTGCATAGTAGGGCGGCAGATAGACCGCCAGCGGCAGGCCCGCGCCGGCGAGCGGGATCGCCAGTGCGGCGAACACCGCCAGCCGCCAGGCGGGAAGACGGACCGGAGCGATCATCGCGCGCCCTCCTCTCAGTAGCGGCCGGTCACGGTGAGGCCGAAGGTGCGCGGCTCACCGAGGATGGCGATGTAGGGGGTGTTGGCCGAGGCGGCGCCGAAGGCGGCCGCGTACTCCTGGTCGAACAGGTTCTTCGCCCAGATATTGCCCGACCAGCGGCCGGCGGCGTCCTTCAGCCCGATCCCGGCGTGGGTCAGGCCATAGGCGTCCTGGCGGCCGTACTGCGACAGCGAGTGCTGGAACGTCGAGCTGCGCCAGGTCTGGTTGGCGTAGGCGAACAGCACCAGGTCGCCGGTCAGCGGGGCCTCGTAGTTGAGGCTGACCTGGCCGGTGAACTTCGGCGCGAATGGCACGCGGGTGTCGGACAGGTCGACGAAGGCCGGCCCGCCGGCATAGCCGTACTCCACCGGAACCGGGGCGCCCACGTAGGACTCATAGCGCGCGTCGCTGAACGCGGCGCTGGCCGACACCCGCCAGGCCTGCGTCAACTGCGCCTGGGCCTCGACCTCGACCCCGCGCAGCCGCACCTTGCCGACATTCGACAGGTAGGAGCGGGCGGTGGTTCCGACCTGGCTGGTCAGGGTCGCCTGATAGTCGGTGATGTCGTTCCAGTAGAGGTTGCCGTTGAGGATTGCGCGGCCGCCGAGCCAGGTGGTTTTCAGACCCAGCTCGTAGTCGATCGACTTCTCCGGCGAGATGATGATCGGATCGCCCGGCCGCGCGCCGAGATTGGCCGCGCCGGACTTCTCGCCATAGCTGACGCTGGCATAGGCCAGGATGTCGTCGCTCAGCTTGTACGACGGGTTGATCAGCCACGAGAACGAGCCGGAGTCCTTCTGGCCCTCGACCAGGAACGGCGCGCCCGCGACCGCCGCGCGGTACGGCGCAAGGGCGGCCAGCGCCCCGGTCAGCGGGGTCCCTCCGAACGCCAGGCCCTGGTTCGAGGCCTCGCGCTCCTCGTAGGTGTAGCGCAGGCCGGCGGTCAGGCTGGCGCGGTCGCTCAGCCGATAGGTCCCCTGGCCGAACACCGCCGCGCTCTTGGTCTGCGCCTTGCCGATCTGCTGGGTCTCCAGCCCGTTCAGCACGAAACCGGGAACCGTGGGACCCAGCAGGAAGGCGCTGGCGTCGTCGTAGAACAGGGTCCGGTAGTTGCTGGTGACGTCCTGCTTCAGCAGGTAGACGCCGGCCTGGTAGTCGAACGCTCCGTCGGTCGGCGAGGCCAGCCGCAGCTCCTGGGAGTACTGGTCGACATCGACGTCATAGCCGGCCCGGAAGATCGAGAACGGCGTCAGGTCGCTGTCGTTCTTGGGCCGGAAGTACAGGCGCCGCCAGGCGGTGACCGAGGTCAGGGTGTGACCGCCGAGCCGCCAGTCGAACTGGTTGGAGACCCCGTCGGTGCGCGAGACGATCTTCTCCTGGGTGTCCAGGTCGGCGTTGTCATAGACCTCGTAGCTCGGGACATAGCCGAAGGCGGTGCGCAGCTTGCGCTCCCAGCCGTTGCGCGGGGCGCCGTTGACGAAGGTCGTCGGGTCCCCGGCCGGCGGATAGAAGTTATTGTATTCCTTGGTCTCGTAGTGCTCGGCGATCAGCCGGTTGGAGAAGCTCTCGCCCTCGAACAGCAGCTGGCCGCGCAGCGCCCAGCGGTCGTTGCCGAGATAATCCTCGCCGTCGAACTTGTTGGTGATGTAGCCGCCGCCCACGTCGCGGTAAAAGGTCAGCCGCCCGGCCAGCTTGTCGCCGACCAGCGGCCCGGACACGTTGGCGCGCAGCTGATAGCGCTCGTTGTTGGCGATCGTACCGCTGACCTGGGCCTCGGGCGTGAACGACGGCTTCCTGGTGGTGACGACCAGAGCGCCAAGCGTGGTGTTCTTGCCCAGCAGCGTGCCCTGCGGACCGCGCGCCAGCTCGACGCTCTCAAGGTCCACGAAGTCCAGCCACGAAAAGCCCGGGTGAGTGAAGAACACGTTGTCGACGATCAGGCCGACCCCGGCTTCCGACCCGTCGCTGTTGGCGTTGCCGCCGACCCCCCGGATCGTCAGGGTCGAGACCCGCGTGTTCTGCTGCAAGGCGTTGAAGTTGGAGATCTTGGCGGCGTAGTCGGCGACCCGGTCCAGTCGCTCTGCGGCCAGGGTTTGGCCGCTCACGGCCGAGACGGTGATCGGCACGTCCTGCAGTTTCTCTGCACGGCGGCGGACGGTGACCACCACCTCCTCGACGAACGCGTCGGCGTCGTCTGCGAAGGCTGACGGCGGCGCGCCGATCAGGATCGCGACGGTCGCGGCCGACAGGATCAGTTTCGATTGCAAGTTCACTTCAGGCACAGCTATCCCCGCGGAGGCGCGCACCCGCGCCCCTGCCTCCAGATGATGAAACAGGTGTCGAGACGCCGTTCGGCGTCATATTGGGCGCTTGCGCGCCGGCGGTCGGGATGCGTCGCGTGGGCCCGACGGCCAGGCCCACGCTCCGCGATCGGTGCGACGTCAGAAGGGGAGGACGGACGTCACCCCTTATTCCTATGGATGAAATGGGAGATAGGTCGCCACAGTTTTTCTAAGGCGGCTTTCGGCCCCGCTATTGTTGGGAATCCTGGGGTTTCGCATGAGGATTTCTCGTAGTGCGATTAATCCCACCGCACCGATAGGAATATGGGCCGCGCCATGGCTGGCGCACAGGAGAAGCCCATGTCCAAGACCCCGCTCGACTTTCTCTGGTTCATCCCGTCGGCGGGCGACAACGCCTATCTGAGCCACCCGGAGACCGACCGCGCCCCGACCCCGCGCTACCTGCGCGAGATCGCGATCGCCGCCGATCGGCTCGGCTATTCCGGCGTGCTGCTGCCGACCGGCGCCCACTGCACCGACGCCTGGATCACCGCGGCTTCGATCGCCCCGTTCACCGAGCGCCTGCGCCTGCTGGTCGCCGCGCGACCAGGCCTGATCCATCCGTCGGAAGCCGTGCGGCAGGCCGCCGCCCTCGACCGCCTCACCGGCGGCCGCGCCCTGGTCAACATCGTCACCGGCGGCAGCCCCCAGGCCCTGGCCGCCGACGGCCTCTTCCTCGACCACCACGAACGCTACGTGCAGACCGAGGAGTTCCTCAACATCTGGCGGCGGCTGGCCAACGGCGAGACCGTCACACACCAGGGCAAGCACCTGTCGATCGACAAGGGCCGGCTGCTGTTCCCGTTCGTGCAGGAGCCGCACGCCCCGATCTGGTTCGGCGGCTCCTCGGACATCGCCCGCGAGATCGCCGCCCAACACGTCGACGTCTACCTGGCCTGGGGCGAGCCGCCGGCCCAGCTCAAGGAGGTCATCGACGACGTGCGCGAACGCGCCGCCAAGCGGGGCCGCACGATCCGCTTCGGCATTCGGCTGCACGTCATCGTCCGCGAAACCGAGGCCCAGGCCTGGGACGCCGCCAACGAGCTGATCAAGTACGTCACCGACGACGCCATCGAAGCCTTCCAAAGGGCGATGGCCAAGGGCTCGGACTCAGTCGGCCAGTCGCGGATGAGCGCCCTGCACAACGGCAGCCGCGCCAATCTCGAGGTCAGCCCCAACCTCTGGGCCGGCATAGGACTGGTGCGCACCGGGGCCGGCACCGCGCTAGTCGGCGACCCCGACACCGTCGCCGAGCGGCTGGAGGAATATGCGCAGCTCGGCGTCGATACCGTGATCGCCTCGGGCTATCCGCACCTGGAGGAAGCTTATCGGGTCGCCGAGCTGCTGTTCCCAAAGCTGAACCTCAAGCATCCAGTCGGCGAGACCAGCCTCAAGTTCCCAAACGTCTCGCCGTCCTTCACAGCCCCGCCGCTGCGCGCGGCGTCCTAGCCGAGCGTCCGCCAGACGACATACGCCGCGGTCGCCAGCACCATCAGCGCGAACGCTCGGCGGGCGCTCGCTGCGTGGCCCGCAAGCCGGGCGGCCAGCGGCCCGCCAGCCAGCGCGCCGACACCGCCCCCGGCGACCAGGGCCGCGAACACCGGCCAGTCGACCAAGCCCGAGATCGCGTAGCTGGCGCTGGTGGCCGCGCCGAACAGCACCACCGAGACCAACGAACTGGCCGCGGCGTTGGCCAGGGTCATGCCCGTGGCGGCCATCAGCCCGGGCACGATCAGGAAGCCGCCGCCGATCCCGAAGAACCCGGCCGCCGCGCCGACCAGAAGACCCAGCGGCGCGAGCTTGCGAGTTAGCGCCGCATCGAGCCGCACGCCGGGATCACCCTCGTCCTTCTTGGGGGCCAGCATCGACAGGCCGACCAGCGCCATGGCCCCGGCGAACCACAGGATCAGTTGGCCGCCGTCGATCATCTTGGCCAGGTGCGCCCCGACCAGCGAGCCGGCCAGGCCCGCACCGCCGAACACCAGGGCGCAGGGCCACTTTACGCGACCGGCCTTGGCCTGGGCGCCGAGTCCGACCAGGGCGTTGACAGCCACGGCGGCCGCCGAGGTGCCGATCGCCACATGGGGATCGCGCACACCGACCACATAGAGCAGCAGCGGCGTGGCCAGCACCGAGCCGCCGCCGCCGAACACCGACAGCAGCAGGCCGATCAGCGCGCCGCCCGCCGCCGCGAGCGCCAGGCTAACGACCAGGGGGTCCATGATTTAGCTCCTCGCGGGACGGTTCCAGGGGGCCAGGGCCAGCAGCCGCGCCATGCCGCAGAAGCCGGTGGCGCCGGCGAAAGTCAGGCCCGCGCCGACGAAGGCCGCCAGGCCGAAGAAGCCCGGATGGACCAGCAGGCCCAGACCGACGCCGATCAGCACCAGGCCCCCGGCGGCGATCTGCACCTGTCGCATCATCTCCAGCGGCGCCTTGCGGTCTTCGACCAGGGGCAGCCCCGCGGCCGCCCAGCCGTCGACGCCGCCGGCCAGCACGATGGCCTCGCCGCCGCTGGCGGCGGCCAGCTGGGCGCAGTTGGCGGCCGTCCGCATTCCCGAGCGGCAGGTGAAGATCGGCATCGCGCCCGGAGGAATGTCGAGGGGCGCGGCGCCAAGGCTGGCCAGCGGGCGCAGTCGCGCGCCCTTCACGTGACGGCGGGCGAATTCGTCCGGGTCGCGGACGTCGAACAGCACCGCCCGGCCTTGAGCCAACAGGTCAGCGACATCCTTGGGGTTCAGTTGAGTCGGAACGGTCATCGGCCTTCTTCATGTCTGGAGGACAGAAGATCTCCGCGAGCGTCGCCACCACCTTCATCGCGGCGGGGTCGGCGATCCGGTACCAGATAGTCTGGCCTTCGCGGCGCGTGGCCACGACGGCTTCCTCGCGCAGCACCGCCAGGTGCTGCGAAAGCGCCGATTGCGAGAGACCGACCAGGGGCAGCAGTTCGCCCACCGATCGCTCGCCTTCGGTCAACTGGCACAGGATCATCAACCGCCGCTCATTGCCGAGCGCCCGTAGAAGCTTTGCGGCTTCCCCGGCGCTGGACTCGAAACGGGTGATGTCGAAGTTCGCGAGATCGAACATGGCCGGAATATATGAGTTGTTTCTAATTTAGCAAGTTCTTATATGTTGACCGACGCCGAAGGAGGCTCCGACCATGACCCCACACGTACAGACATTCTTCGACAAGGCCACCTCGACCGCGACCCACCTGGTCAGCGACCCGGCGACCCGGGTGGCGGCGGTGATCGACCCGGTGCTCGATTTCGAGCCCAAGGCCGCCCGCCTCTCGACCGGCTCGGCCGACGCGGTTCTGGCCGCGGTTCGCGAGCAGGGCCTGACCCTGGCCTATGTGCTGGAGACCCACGCCCACGCCGACCACCTCTCGGCGGCCGACTATATCCGCCGCCGGACCGGCGCGGCGGTGGTGATCGGAGCACGCATCACCGAGGTGCAGAAGACTTTCATTCCGCGCTTCGAGGCCGACGACGTGGCCGACGACGGCCGGGTGTTCGACCGCCTGCTCGACGAGGGCGACGTCCTGCCGCTGGGCGCGCTCGAGATCGGCGTGCTGCACACGCCGGGCCACACCCCGGCCTGCGTCACCTATCTGATCGGCGACGCCGCCTTCGTGGGCGACACCCTGTTCATGCCCGATTACGGCACCGCACGGGCCGACTTTCCTGGGGGCGATGCGGCCACGCTCTATCGCTCGACCCGCAAGATCCTCGCCCTGCCGAGCGACACCCGGATTTTCGTCGGCCACGACTACCTGCCGGCCGGACGCGAAACCTTCGCCTGGGAGACCACCGTGGCGGCGCAGCGGGCCGGCAACGTCCACGTCCGTGACGGCGTGAACGAAGGCGAGTTCGTCGCCATGCGCGAGAGCCGCGACGCGACCCTGGCCGCCCCGACCCTGATCCTGCCCTCGCTGCAGGTGAACATCCGCGCCGGCGCCCTGCCGCCCGCCAGCCTGGCGGGGAACGTGTTCCTGAAAATTCCTGTTACGGTCGCTCAGGCTTGACCGTCATCGGGCGGTCACCGGCGCGGTCTTGATTTGCATCAAGGTCCGCGCCGTCCCGCAGGGTCAGGCTGGACGCCAAGCAGCATCAGGAAAGGACGCGCCATGAAGGGCTTTGTCGACGACATCGAGGAGCTGACCGAGAGCAACAAGGACTTCCGCCGCGTGCTCTACACGGGCAAGCACCTGCAGCTGGTCCTGATGTCCCTGAAGCCGGGCGAAGAGATCGGCGAGGAGGTGCACGACACCCACGACCAGTTCTTCCGCATCGAGAAAGGCAAGGGCGAGGTCTTGATCGACGGAGTGAAGACCAAGGTGAAGGCCGACTTCGCGATCATCGTCCCGGCCGGCGCCCGCCACAACGTCATCAACACCGGCGACAAGGCCCTGCGGCTCTACACCCTCTACAGCCCGCCCGAGCACCGCGACGGGATCGTGCGCGCCACCAAGGCCGAAGCCGAAGCCAGCGAAGAGCACTTCGACGGCGTCCTGACCGAGGACGGCCTCGGCACAAAGATCTGACTGTCCAAGATTTCCTGAGGTTCGACCAATTCCGAGAGGAATTGGTGGAGCCGAGGGGAGTCGAACCCCTGACCTCCTCATTGCGAACGAGGCGCTCTACCAACTGAGCTACGGCCCCAGGAGGCGCGGACTTAGGAGGCGAAGGCGGGGTCTGTCAAGCGGGTGATCGAGGTTGCGGCGTCACGACTTGCCAGCGCCGCCGCGCCAGCCGATACAGGAGGCCCATTCCACTCGGATTTTCTGATGGCCCCGCTGGTCGGCTTTATCTTCTACATCCTCAACGCGATCCTCGGTCTGCTGGTGTTCGCGCTCATCGCGAACGCGATACTGTCCTGGCTGGTCGCCTTCGACGTGATCAACCTGCGCAACCAGTTCGTCTACAACGTCGCGCGGTTCCTCGATGCGGTGACGCGGCCGGTGCTGGCCCCGTTCCAGAAGATCATCCCCTCGCTCGGCGGCGTCGACATCAGCCCGGTGATCGCCATCCTGGTGATCTCGGGCATCCAGCGCTATCTGCTGCCGGCCGCCGCCGGCGCGCTGATGGGCCTCGGCTAGGCCGATGCGCCTGGCCGTGCGGGTGACGCCCAAGGGCGGCCGCGACGGCGTGGACGGCTGGACCCTCGATCCCGAGGGCCGCCCCTATCTGAGAGTGCGAGTATCGGCCCCGCCCAGCGACGGCGCGGCCAACGCCGCCGTCGTCGCCCTGCTGGCCAAGACCCTGAAGCGCCCGAAATCGGCGCTGAGAATCGTCTCAGGCGAAAGCGCGCGGCTCAAGCTGCTCGAGATCGACGGCCTGGACGAGCCGGCGGCGTACGCCGTGTTCGGCCCGCCGCCGACCGCCTGATCAGAACTCTTCCCAGCCCGCTTCGGCGGGCGGAGCGGCGGCGCGCGATCCGCCTCCGGCCACGGCCAGGCGCGGGGCCGGGCGCTGGCGCGGAGCCGGCGGCGGCGCGGCGGCCGCGGCGCCTTGCTCGCCGGTCTTGAACTGACCGATCAGGCGGGCGAGCTCGACCGCTTCGCCGGCCAGCGAGTGGCTGGCGGCGGTCGATTCCTCGACCATGGCCGCGTTCTGCTGGGTCACCTGGTCCATCTGGTTGACCGCGGTGTTGACCTGCTGCAGGCCGACCGCCTGCTCCTGGGCGCTGGCGGCGATCTCGGTGACGATGCCGTTGATCTCGGCCACCTGACTGACGATCAGCTGCAGCGCCTTGCCGGTGTCGGCCACCAGGCTCACGCCCTGGCCGACCTGCGCCGACGAGGCGTTGATCAGGGTTTTGATCTCCTTGGCCGCTTCGGCCGAGCGCTGGGCCAGGGCCCGCACTTCCGAGGCCACGACCGCGAAGCCGCGGCCCGCTTCCCCGGCCCGGGCGGCTTCGACGCCGGCGTTCAGGGCCAGCAGGTTGGTCTGGAAGGCGATCTCGTCGATGACGCCGATGATCTGGCCGATCTGCTTGGAGCTCTCCTCGATCTCGCCCATCGCCGCGGTCGCGCGCTGCACGACGTTGGCGCTCTCGGCGGCGTTCGAGCGGGCCGTGGCGACAACGCCTTGCGCGTGATTGGCGCCCTCGGCGGTCTTTCGGACCGTCGCGGTGATCTGGTCGAGCGCCGCGGCGGTCTCTTCCAGGCTGGCGGCCTGCTGCTCGGTGCGGCGCGACAGGTCGTCGGCCGCCTTGCTGATTTCGTCTGCGCCCGAGCGCATGCTCGAGGTCGCACCGACCACCACGCCCATGGTGTTCTGCAGCTGGCTCATGGCGACGTTGAAGTCGTGTTTCAGGGCCTCGTATTCCGGGGCCACCTGGGCATCGACGCGAGCGGTGAGGTCGCCTTGCGCCAAGCGCTCCAGCGCCCGCGCCAGGGCGCCGACCACCACGTTCTGCTGCTCGGCGACGGCGGCGCGTTCGGCCTCGGCGCGGCGGCGCTCGGACTCGGCCTGGGCGTTGGCCGCCTCCTGACCGGCGCGCAGGGCGCGGTTCTCGGCCAGGCCGTGGCGGAAGCCTTCCAGCGCGCGGGCGATCTCGCCGACTTCGTCGTGCTTGTCGGCGCCGCCCACCGGCTTGTCATAGCGGCCGGCTGAGAGCTCGCCCACCGCCGCGGTGATGCCGGCCAGCGGCTGGCGCACCAGCTTGCCGACCGCGACGAACAGCGATCCGAGCACCAGGGCCAGGATCACGACGCCGCCCACCGCGAGCCAGATCGCCAGCTGGCGGGCCGGACCGGTGATGTGCGCGGTCGGCACATCCATGACCACCGCCCAGGTCGAGTTCAGGCCCGGCAGCGGGGCCGGCGTGACCAGGCGCTCGACCTTGCCGGCCGGCTGGTCCAGGCCGCTGAGCAGCACGGACTTGCCGCTCGACATCGCGTCCTTCAACTCGGCGACGCCGGTGTCGGCATAGGGCTTCATGCGCAGCTTGGCGTCCGGGTGAGAGACCCAGTTGGCGGCCGGCGAAACCAGCATCACGCGGCCGTCGCCGAACGGGCGCAGCACGTCGAGCTGCTTGGAGACGTCGTCCAGCGCCAGGTCGATGCCGGCGACGCCGATCAGTTGGCCGTTCGACATGACCGGGAAGGTCACCGAGGTCATCGAGATGGTCTTGCCGCCCACCTCATAGGGATACGGCTCGACGATCGCGGCCTTCTGGCTCTGGAAGCTGGTCTGATAGAACGGCTGTTCGTAGTCGCTGCCGGTGTCCAGCGGCTCCAGGCTCAGCGAACCGTTGTTGTTCACCCAGTAGGGCGTGAACTGGCCGAGCTTGTTGGAGCCGGTGTCGACCTGGCCCATGTGCGCCTCGTCCTGGCCGTCCAGCGCATTCGGGACTTCCATGAACCAGGCGCCGAGGATCATCGGCGAGGCCGAGGCAGCCGGCTTGATCATCTCGCTCAGCACCTTGCGGTCGCGGACGCCGGCGGCGTGGGCCGCGCCGAGGGTCTGGGCCATCGAACGGCCCAGCCCCTGGATCTCGCCGATGTCGCTGGCCACCTCGGCGGCGGCCTTGCCGGCCAAAGCCTGCGCGTTGTCGTTGGACAGGTCGCGGACCATGCCGCTGGCGTTGGTGGCGACCAGGGCCGCAGCCAGCAGCAGCAGCGCGCCGATCGCGCAACCGGCCGCGAGCATGAGCTTCCATGCGATGGAGAGACGAGCCAACATTGAGTTCCCCACGAACTGACTGAACTGCGCAGGTCCTTGAACGGACCGGTCGTTAGGCCGCGGCGGCGATGTCCGGCGGCAGGATGTGATCAAGCGAAAGCAGCGAGACGATGCCGGTGTCGGTAGTCATCACGCCGCTGACATAGGCGGTGGATTCGGGGCTGCCGACTTCCGGCGGCGGCTGAATCAGCCCCTCGGTCACGGTCAGGATGTCGGACACGGCGTCGACGACGAGGCCCATCTGGGCTTCGCCGATCTGCGCCACCACCACCACCGACGAGGCGCTGGGGTTGGCCGGGCCGAGGCCGAGCCGCGCGCCCAGGTCGATCACCGGAAGAATCGCCCCGCGCAGGTTCATCATCCCCAGCACGTGCGGCGGCGCGTGCGGCAGCGGCGTCGCCGCCGACCAGCCGCGGATCTCGCGCACTGCCATGATGTCGATCGCATAGGCCTGCTCGGCGATGCGGACCGAGATCAGCTCCGCGCCGGGCGACGGGATGCGTGTTTGGGCTTCCATCAGAATTCCTCCCAAGTGTCGGTTTCTCCGACCGGCTCGAGTTTCGCCGCGGTGGCGGCGCCGGAGCTGTACCCCCGGGTGGCGGCAGGCTTGCTGACGCGCCGTGCAGGGGTCTTGCTGACGATCGGGCGGCCTTGGTCCTGGCCGATCGAGAACTGGCCCATGAGGCGGGCGAGCTCGACGGCCTCGTTGGCGAGCGCATGGCTGGCGGCGGTGGACTCTTCGACCATGGCCGCATTCTGCTGGGTAACCTGATCCATCTGATTAACGGCGGTGTTGACCTGCTGCAGGCCGACGGCCTGCTCCTGGGCGCTGGCCGCGATCTCCGACACCGAACCGTTGATCTCGGCGACCTGGGCGGCGATGCGCTGCAGGGCCTTGCCGGTCTCGGCGACCAGGTCGACGCCCTGGCCGACCTGAGCGGTCGAGGCGTTGATCAGGGTCTTGATCTCCTTGGCCGCTTCGGCCGAACGCTGGGCCAAGGCCCGCACTTCCGAGGCGACAACCGCGAAGCCCTTGCCGGCGTCGCCGGCGCGGGCGGCTTCGACGCCGGCGTTGAGCGCCAGCAGGTTGGTCTGGAAGGCGATCTCGTCGATGACGCCGATGATCTGGCCGATCTGCTTGGAGCTCTCCTCGATCTCGCCCATCGCCGCGGTCGCGCGCTGCACGACGGCGGCGCTGCGCTCGGCGTCGGTGCGAGCGGTCTCGACCACTTCGCGGGCGTGATTGGCGCCCTCGGCGGTCTTTCGGACCGTCGCGGTGATCTCGTCGAGCGCCGCGGCGGTTTCTTCCAGGCTGGCGGCCTGCTGCTCGGTGCGGCGCGACAGGTCGTCGGCCGCCTGACTGATCTCGCCGGCGCCCGAGCGCATGCTGGTGGTGTTGCCGCTGATCACCCGCATGGTGTCCTGCAGGGTGGCGACGGCGGCGTTGAAGTCGGTCTTCAGCTGCTCGGCCTTCGGCGCGAAGGCCACGGTGATGCGGTGGGTAAGGTCGCCGTGGGCGAGCTTGCCCATGGCCTCGCCCAGGGCGCCGATGGCGATGGCGTCCTGCTCGGCTTCGCGGGCCTTCTCGGCCTCGCGGGCCTGGCGCTCGGCCTCGGCGGCGGCGCGCTGTTCGGCGGCCTCGGCCTCGAGCCGCAGCTTCTCGATCGCCGCATCCTTGAAGGCCAGAACGGCGTTGGCCATCTGGCCGATCTCGTCCTTGCGGCCGACCGCCGGCACGTCGACGGTGTTGTCGCCGCCCGCCAGCCTGTCCATCGTGCGGGTCATGGCGTTGACCGGCGTAGCGATGGCCCGCGACAGCAGCCACGCCATGGCCGCCGCCGCCAGGATCGCCAGCAGGCTGCCGCCGACGAGAGTCATGCGCGCGTGGCTGATGGCGTCCTGTTGTTCCTGCCAGCGCTGAGCGACCAGCTTGCGTTGCGCCGTCAGGATCTCGCCCTGCACCTCGCGCACCTTGGTCAGGCGCACGTCGTCGATCATCGCCAGCGCCTGGAACTCGGTGGCCGGATCCCGCGCCAGGGTGATGATCTCACCGTTCTTGGCGCGCCAGGCGTCGAGTTCGGCCTTCAGACGCGCGGCGCGCTCCTTCTGCTCCGGCCGCGTCGTGCGGCTGGCGAAGCCTTCAAGGCTCTTGTCGGCCGTCGCGCCGTCGGATTCGTAGGTCTTCAGGAAGTCGGCGTTGCGCGTCGCCGCGAATCCGCGCGCCGCGTTCTGCTGTTCGACCGCGTAGGTAAGCACCGCGGTGACGTCCTGGATGTTCAGGTTGCTCACATTGTTCTGCTCGGCCGCCTTCACGGTGACGCTGAGGCTCATGAACACGGCCGCTGAGGCCAGTGTGAAGACCGAAAGGATCACGGCGAACGCCATGATCAACTTCGTCGAGATACGCGCGTTACTGAAATTCACTGTGAGCCCCCAAGGTACAGATCACAGCATTCGTTAGATAAAACAGGCTTCCAGATTGTTAATGGCGATTAATGCTGAGCCGACAGATTGTCGCATATGAAGTCTACAGGCGTCTCACTTGCGACACATTGATAGTCAATCTATCATTTTAAGTCGGCGCTACTTAGCTCTCACGCCAGGTATGACCTTGAGATTTGTCGGCCATACCGCCATGGCGTTGCGCGCCACGACACGCTACCCATCTTTCTGACGCTCAATTGCGGCGAGGAGGAGCAAGATGGCCGGGCGTGCGCAGTTGGCCGAGGCGATCACCAAGGCGCGGCGCATCGTGGTGTTCACCGGCGCCGGCATCTCCACGGAGTCCGGCGTGCCCGATTTCCGCAGCCCTGGTGGGGTGTGGAGCAAGATGAAGCCGATCTACTTTCAGGAGTTCGTCGGCGACGAGGGCCGCCGCCGCGAAGCCTGGACCCGGGTGTTCTCAGGCGCCGCGAAATGGACCGGCGCGCGGCCCAATGACGGTCATACCGCTGTCGCCAAACTGGTTCGCAACGGTAGGGCCAGCGCGGTGATCACCCAGAACGTCGACAACCTGCACCAGGAATCGGGCGTACCGGACGACAAGGTCATCGAGTTGCACGGCAATGCGCACTATGCGCGCTGTCTGGCTTGCGGCCTGCGACACGAGTTCGAAGAATTTCGGGAAAGTTTCACGCAACGCGGCGAAATCCCGATCTGCCGCGCCTGCGGCGGCCTGGTGAAGTCAGCGACCATCTCATTCGGCCAGTCGATGCCGCAGGGCCCGATGGATGAGGCGCAGGCGCATACCCTCGGCTGCGACCTGTTCCTGGTCCTTGGCTCGTCGCTGGTGGTCTATCCGGCCGCCGGCTTCCCGCTGATGGCCAAGCGCAACGGCGCGACCCTGGCGATCGTCAACCGCGAGCCGACCGAGCAGGACCCGGTCGCCGACATCGTCCTGCACGACGAGATCGGTGCGGTGATGAGCGAAGTGATCGGCGCCTGACGCCCTTAGGACGCCGCGCGCTTGGTCGGCCGGGCGCGCAGCTTGGTCGGCGGCGGGTCGGCGCGGAAGTCGGCGACCGTGCCCAGCTTGGCGTTGCACGCCGGGCAGCGGATCACGACCTCGTCGGTCAGGTTGTCTTCGATCGAAAGCCCCGCCCCGCAAGGCTTGCACTTCCAGTCGTACTGCGGCGGAGGCGGCGGGGCCGGCGGCGGCGCAGGGCGCTTCGGCCCCTCGGGCACGACGACCTTCGGAGGATTCTTCAGGGACAGAATCGGGCGGCGCTTGGGTTCGTCGCTCATCGGCTGGGACTGGGGACCTCGTCGGCGGGCCCGCAGCGGCGCGGACCGCGCGGGGCGGCTCGGGTTTTCCCTTGTCCGGCCTTGAGTTGCAACACCTAACGGCAGGAATCCGCGGCGCGATGTCCGGCGGCGGGACGCGCGGTTCGTCGCATCCTGCTCCAGCCTCGCCGAAGATCGCTGTTCGTGACAGCTTAAGATGTTTCGGAGTTAAAGGGGCCAGCGGCTAGTCATGGTTGACCGGCGCCCGCAAACGTGGCGCCTCAGGTCGGCGGGGCCTTGCGGCTTACTCTGGGAGAAACCGATGAAGTTGAACTGGACTCATGGCGCAGCGCTGCTCGCCTGCGTGGCCATGAGCGGCTGCGGCATGATTGGAGGCGGCTCCAAGGCCCCCAAGGGCCAGGTCGTCGCCACGGTGAACGGCGAGGAGATTACGGTCACCGAGCTTAACCGGGAACTCGGCGGCGCGTCGGCCGCGGACGCGACCCAGCGCAAGGCGTTGGAACAGGCCGCGCTGCAGTCGATCATCACCCGCAAGCTGCTGGCCCAGGCCGCCAAGGAAGAGAAGCTCGACAAGACCCCGGCCTTCGCACAGCAGGAAATGCAGGCCAAGGAAGCGATGCTGGTCGGCGCGATGCAGCGCAAGGTCGCTGCGACCGTGGCCAACCCCTCGCGCGTCGACGCCGAAAAGTTCGTCGCCGAGCACCCGCACATGTTCGCCGACCGCCGCGTGATGGTCGTCGACCAGATCGTGGTCGGCAAGTTCAGCCCCGAACTGATGAAGCAGTTCGAGCCGCTGACCACGCTCGAACAGGTGGAAGCCGTGCTGGGCCGCGAGAACCTCGACTTCCAGCGCACCACCACCGTGCTCGACACCCTGAACGCGCCGGAAGGTCTGACCGAGACGCTGATGAAGCTGCCGGCGGGCGAGATCTTCGTCTTCCCGCGCGGCAACGCGGTGTTCGTCAATCAGATCCGCGAGAGCCGCACCCTGCCGTTCACCGGCGAGCGGGCGATCAACTACGCCACCGCCGGCCTGAAGCAGATGCGCACCCAGGAGGCCGTCGGCCGCCAGATCGAGTCCATCCGCAAGAGCGCCGAGGGCAAGATCACCTACAACGACAAGTACAAGCCCGACCCGGCCAAGCCGGTCGCCAAGCCGGCGACCCCGGCCGCCCCGGCGCCGGCCCCGAACACCTAAGGGCGCAACCCGACCAGCCGATCGAAGGGCGCGGCTCCGGCCGCGCCCTTTTTCGTGGGACTTCGGTCGGGCACGGGGCTGCGCGGGCAGATCGTCGATGTCTGGGAAGGTGGTGCCGCTTACAGGACTCGAACCTGTGACCCCCTCATTACGAATGAGGTGCTCTACCAGCTGAGCTAAAGCGGCCTGGTACGCGCTCGCCGGCCGATTTGGCCCGCGAGGGAGCGCCTACTTAGCGACTCTCGGGGCGCTCGCCAAGCGCCGCCTTCCAGAAGGGCGCCGTTCGCCGCCGCGCGGGGCCGGGGCCGGGGGCGGTTCGTCGTCTTCATAGACCCCGTCGGCGAGGTCGAATGGAGCCGGCTCTCCCCCGTGTCCGGCGAGCAAAGCCGCTGAATCGGCGTAGGAAATCGGCAGTTCGGGCAGCTCGCTCATGGTTCGTTCGCGCCGCTCATGGCGCGGATGAATCAGCTCGCCGCTCTCGGCGAAGCTCACCACCAGCCGCGCCCAATCGGCGGGCTGGTAGGCGAAGGCGCGGCCCTCGGGATCGAGATCGGACCAGTCCGGCTCCTGCGGCGCGCCGACGCCGCGCGCCATCCACACCCGCGCCTCGTCCGGCTGGCCGGCGGCGAAGGCGGCGCGCGCGAACAGCCCGGCGATGCGGGCGGTGACCGGCTCGGCCGCCAGCGCCTGCGCCGCCTCCTGGGCGCGCTCTGGGTCGCCGGCGATCAGCGCCTGCTCGACCAGCAGAATCCGGCTCTCACGGTCGGCAGGGTTCAGCGAGGCCAGCCGCCAGAGCCGCTCGCTGCGCTGGCGAGGCGTCTCGTCGGTCTTCAGGTCTCGATAGGCGAGCCACAGCGCCGGATGAGGCGCGGCCTTCCAGGCGTTCTCCAGAACCAGCGACGCGCGGCCGGCCTTGCCGTCGAGGCTCAGCAGCCGCGCGGCCATGACCACGCCAGGCGCGAAACCCGGCTGCAGCTTGGCGGCCTCGGCGGCGCGCTCCAGCGCCTGGGCGCGGCGCTTCGGATCGGCGTCGCCTTCAAGCTGCGCGGCCGACGCGGCGAGCAGCGCGGCGCGCGCCCGCTCGGCGACCAGCGGCGAGATGATCTTTCGCTCCAGCGCGTCCTTGGCCAGGTCCCGCGCGCCGTCCCAGTCGCCGGCCTCCAGCCGCGTCTCCAGGACCGCGCGCCAGGCCCAGCGGGCGGTGCGGGGTTCGGCGTAGGCGGCCTCGGCGTGCGCAGCCGCGCCGGCTTGGTCGCCCTGCGCCAGCGCCAGCTGCATCAGTCCCTTGCGCCCGGCCAGCCGCATGTCCGGCAGGCTGAGCATGGCGGTGTAAGCGGCCTGCGCGGCGACCGCGTCCCCTGCGGCCTCGGCCGCCTGCGCGGCGAGCACCCGCACCAGTCCAGGCGCCTCGTCGGCGAGGTCGGAGGCCTTCGCGGCCAGCCGCCGCGCCTCCAACCCGTCGCCGGCCGCCACCGCCACGAAGCCGCGGGTCAGCACCTCGTTGGCTTGCCGCTGCCTGGCCTCCGCCCGCGCCCGCTCGGCCCGACGCGGCGCCTCGACGGCCCAGACCAGCAGCCGCCAGGCCAGCATCGCCGACAGCGCGACGAACAGCGTGATCAGCACGAAAGCCGCCGCGGTCATGTCGGCCCGCCAGCCCAGCCAGGTGATGCTGGCGTGGCCCGGCTCGCCGGTGATGGCCAGCATGGCGGTCGCCAGGGCGGCGACCAGGAACAGGATGACCGCCGTGCGGATCATCCGCCGCTCCGCGCCAGCTGCGACAACTCCTGCAAAGCCTGGGCCCGGATCGCGGCGATCTCGCGGTCGATCTTGGCGCGGCGCTCGGCCCGATCTCGCCAGGGGCCCAGCGCATCCTTGGCGCCGGCCGGCAGCGCATCCAGCGTCGCCAGCGCCCCGACGATGTCGCCGTCATCGATCTGCCGCTCGGCCCGCGCCAGGATCGCGTCGGGGCCGTCGCCCGGCACCTCGCCGACCCGGCGCAGCGCCACCACCCGGCCCAGCGCATAACCGACCCGGTCCAGCACCCCGGCGCCGTCGCCCGGCGCGCGGGCGGCCGAAGCGGCACGGGCCGCGTAGTCCGGGAAGCTCGCCGCCAGCGCCGCGCGGCTGGGCGCGCCGCGCTCGGCGTCGACCTGCAGGGCGCGCAGGTCGAGGCTGGGCGCCAGCTCGGCCAGCGCCTTCACCTCCGGCGCGAAAGGCCGCGATCCCTGCGCCGCCTGCATCAGCGCGCTGGCGGCCAGGGCTGAGGCCGAGGCCGAGGCCAGCTTCCCGCGGTCGGCCTCCAGGGCGTCGAGCCGGCGGGCCGTCGCATCGTCTCCTGCCGGCTCCGGCAGGGCGATGGGCGCGGGCGCCGCGACCGGAGCTTCCTCGGCCGTCACAGGCGGCGGCTCGGCGGCCCAGGGCGCGACCTCGCTCGTCGCGCCGGCCCGCGGCTTGTCCGGATAGATATCGGGCAGCGTCGGACCGAACCGCGCCAGGCTGTAGCCGCCGGCCACGCAGGCGATCCCGAAAAGGATGAGCGCGCCGACGCCAAGGCCGGCGCGGCGGCGGGAGTAAGAGCCAGGATCGCGCGGGGCGGACAGCTGGTCGCTCATGCTGAACGGTCTATCAGATTCAACAGCGCCGCTTCGAGCGGAAAGGGCGCGGATCGCCGGGACGCGAGCGAGGTGTCGGTCAGCGGCGCCAGCACCGCCTTCGACAGGCCCAGCACCTTCAGCCCGGGCATGGGATGAGCGGCCAGCACCTTGGCCAGCGCCCGGCCGGCCTTGGCCGAGTGCACGAGCGCGACATCAGCCTGGGCCAACGCCTCGAGCTGATCCGGCGTCGGCTCGACCGGCACGGTATCATAGAGCGTCAGGGCGCGGACCTCGACGCCGGCGCGGCCCAGCGCCCCGGCCAGGTCGCCGGCCAGCTCGGCCGCGCCCGGATGCAGCACCGCCCCGCCGATCTCGCTGCGCCGCGCGGCGATGCCGTCGGCCAGGGCGTTCACGTCGCCGTCGGCCGACAGCACCCGCCGGAAACCCGCCTCGCGTGCGGCCTGGGCGGTGGCCGCCCCCACCGCAAACACCTGCAGAGAGCGGTCCGCGCAGGCGCTGGCGAAGGCACGCAGGCCGTTGGCGCTGGTGAAGGCCAGGGCCCGCACGCCGCTCAGGTCGATCTGCGGGTCCTCGACCATGCGCACGGCCAGCAGCGGCGCGACCAGCGGCGTATGCCCACGCTCGCGCACCCGCGCGGCGGTGGCCTCCGCCCCCGGTTCGGCGCGAGTGATCCAGATCTTCAGAGGGCGCTGACTGCTCATGGCTCAGCTGCAACCCTGGAGAGATGCAGCGTCTGAATCAATCCGCTGCGTTGCAAAGCGGTCTATTCCGGCGGCAGGATCAGGTCGCCGCCCTCGGCCTTCACCGCTGCGCCCAGCGACAGGCCCAGCGCGCGGGCCGCTTCCTGCGGGTCGGCGGCGGCCGACAGCTCGGTCGAGCCCTCGTGGCGGAACTTGTGTACGCCGTCGGCGGACAGCGCCTCGACGATCAGGTGCAGCGAACCGTTCGCCAACCGCGCGTAGGCGCCGATGGCGGTCTTGCACGAGCCTTCCAGCGCCATGAGAGCGCCGCGCTCAGCGGCGACCGCGACCACGGTCGGCGCGTGGCGGATCGCCTCCAGCCACGGCTTGTCGATGTCGCTGACCCGGGTTTCGATCGCCAGGGCGCCCTGGCCGGGGGCCGGCGGATATTCGACCGGGTCGAGCAGACTCTGCGGCAGGTGGCCGAGGCCGAGGCGGTTGAGGCCCGACATCGCCAGCAGGATCGCATCGGCCTCGCCGGCGGCCAGCTTGGCCAGCCGGGTGTCGACGTTGCCGCGCAGCATCCGCACGTCCAGGTCGCCGCGGCGGTTCAGCGCCTGGGCCTGACGGCGCAGCGAGGCGGTGCCGAGGATGGCCCCCAGCGGCAAATCCTCCATCTTCTCGACCTTGTGGCTCAGGAACGCATCGCGCGGGTCCTCGCGTTCAGGAATCGCGGCGATGCACAGCCCCTCGGGCAGCAGGGCCGGCATGTCCTTCATCGAGTGCACCGCGCAGTCGATGGCGCCGCTCAGCAGCGCTTCTTCGATCTCCTTGGTGAACATGCCCTTGCCGCCGATTTCCAGCAGCCGGCGGTCCTGAACGCGGTCGCCGGTCGTCGTGATCACCACGATCTGGGCGACGGCTTCCACCTCGGCGGGGTTGGTCGGGTCGGCGCCGAGGGCGGCGGCGATACGGCGCTGGACGATGCCGGTCTGGGCCAGCGAAAGCTTGGAGCCGCGGGCTCCGATCCGGACGGGCGGTTGCGTGGGCACGACGCGCAGTCTACCTCGGCGTTTCAAAGGAAGCCCCGGCCTATAGGACCGGACCGAATGCCGCAACCTGCGGGAGCCCTTAGTTGACAAAGCCGCTGACCGTCCTTGGCCTGGAAACCAGCTGCGACGAAACCGCCGCGGCGGTCGTGCGCCTGGACGAAACCGGACAGGTCCAGGTGCTGTCGTCGGTGATCGGCGCCCAGTTCGCCCTGCACGCCCCCTATGGCGGCGTGGTGCCCGAGATCGCCGCCCGCTCGCACGTCGAGACCATCGACGCGGTCGCCGCCGAGGCGATGAAGACCGCCGGCCTCGGCTACGGCGACCTCACCGGCGTCGCCGCCACAGCCGGGCCCGGCCTGGTCGGCGGGGTGATGGTCGGCCTGTCGTTCGGAAAGGCCGTCGCCCTGGCCCGCGGCCTGCCGCTGGTCGCGGTCAACCACTTGGAAGGCCATGCGGTCTCGGCCCGGCTGGCGGCCGACATCCCCTATCCGTTCCTCCTGCTGCTGGTCTCCGGCGGCCATTGCCAGTTGCTCAGCGTCGAGGGCGTCGGGGCCTGCAAGCGGCTCGGCTCGACCATCGATGATGCGGCAGGCGAGGCCTTCGACAAGATCGCCAAGTCCATGGGCCTGCCCTATCCGGGCGGCCCGGCGCTGGAGAAGCTCGCCGAGGGCGGCGATCCGTCCGCCTACGACCTCCCGCGCGCCCTGCTCGGGCGCAAGGGCTTCGACTTCTCGTTCTCGGGCCTGAAGACGGCCGCCGCCCGCTTCGCCGCCGCCGTCGAAACCGACGCCCAGCGCCGCGACCTCGCCGCCGCGGTCCAGGGCGCCATCGCCCGCCAGCTGTCGGAACGCACCGAGCGGGCCATGGTCGCCTACGCCCAGGACCGTCCCGGCCTGCCGTTGCGCTTCGTGGTGGCCGGCGGCGTCGCCGCCAACAAGGCCGTCCGCGCCGCCCTGCAGCAGATCGCGACCAAGCACGGCTACTCGTTCGACGCCCCGCCGCTGGCCTACTGCACCGACAATGCGGCGATGATCGCCCTGGCCGGGGCCGAGCGCCTGGCGCTGGGCATATCCGATCCGATGGACGCTCCGGCTCGGCCGCGTTGGCCGCTGGACCCGGAAGCGGCCGCCGCCAACCCCACCCACGCATTCGGCCGCAAGGGAGCCAAGGCATGAAGACCGCAGGCGTCATCGGCGGCGGAGCCTGGGGCACCGCGCTCGCCCTGGTCTGCGCCCGCGCCGGCCTCGACACCACGCTCTGGGCGCGCGAGCCCGAGGTGGTCAGCGCCGTCAACGAAACGCGCGAGAACAGGACCTTCCTGCCCGGCGTGGTGTTCGACGCCCCGGTCCGCGCCAGCGGCGACCTCGCCGACCTGGCCGGCGCGGACTTCGTGCTGAACGTGACGCCGGCCCAGCACCTCCGCTCCAGCCTCGACGCCTTCCGACCCTACGCCCGGGCCGGCGTGCCGATGGTGCTGTGCTCCAAGGGCGTCGAACAGGGCTCTCTGAAGCTGATGACCGAGGTGCTGGAAGAAGGCCTGCCGCAGGCCTCGCCCGCCGTTCTGTCAGGCCCCAGCTTCGCCATCGACGTGGCCAAGGGCCTGCCGACCGCCGTCACCCTGGCCTGCCCGGACGAAGAGCTGGGCTTCCAACTGGCCGCCGCGCTCAGCCTGCCGACCTTCCGGCCGTACCTCGCCACCGACATGATCGGGGCCGAGATCGGCGGATCGGTGAAGAACGTCTTGGCCATCGCCTGCGGCATTTCCGAGGGCAAGGGCCTGGGCCGCAGCGCGCACGCCGCCCTGATCACCCGCGGCTTCGCCGAGATGACCCGCATGGCCGTGGCGCTCGGCGCCGAGGCCGAGACCGTCGCCGGTCTCTGCGGCCTGGGGGATCTGGTGCTGACCTGCTCCTCGCCGCAGTCGCGCAACATGAGCGTCGGCCTGGCGCTCGGCGGCGGCCAGACGCTGGAACAGGCCCTGGCCGGCAAGGTCTCGGTGGCCGAGGGCGTCGCCTCGGCGCCCGCCGTCGTCGCCCTGGCCCGCAAGCTGAACGTCGAGGCCCCGATCTGCGAGGCCGTCGCCGCCATCCTGGCCGGCGAGGCGCAGGTCGACCAGGCCATCGCCGGCCTCCTGTCGCGCCCGATCAGATCCGAACGCTAGAAGGAACGCCCGTGACCATCTTCGCCATCCACTGCCTCGACAAGCCGGCTTCGCTGGAGCTGCGGCTCGCCAATCGCGAGGCCCACCTGGCCTATGCTGGGAGCTTCAAGGCGCACATCAAGCTGGGCGGCCCGCTGCTGAACGAGGCGGGCGAGATGGCCGGCTCGATGCTGATCATGGAGTTCGACGACATCGCCCAGGCCCGCGCCTTCTCGGCCGACGATCCCTACGTCAAGGCCGGGCTGTTCCAGCGCGTGGACATCACCGCCTTCAAGCCGACCCTCGGCGGTTTCGCCAGCTGATGCGCGACGGCCCGGACAACCCGGCCCGGCCTGGCCCCGGCGTGCCGCTCTGCGCGCTCGCCGACCTGGCCGACCCCGGCTCGAAGGGCTTCCGCTTCCGCGAGGACGGCAAGATGTTCGCCGGCTTCGTGGTCCAGGTCGGCGGTCAGATCCGCGGCTATGTCGACTCCTGCCCGCACGCCGGCTGGCCGCTGGCCGCCTGGGACGACCGCTACCTGACCCGCGAGGGCGACCTGATCCTCTGCGGCGGCCACGCGGCGCTGTTCCGTCCGCTCGACGGCCACTGCGTCGTCGGCCCCTGCGCCGACCAGAGGCTCACCCCCTGGCCGGTTCAGGTGGTGGGCGGCCAGATCCTGACCGCCTGATCCTAACCCCGCGCCGGGAACGGCTCGGCGGCGAAGGCGGCGACGTCCTCGACCAGGCCCGCGGCGGCCAGCATCACCAGCTCGCCGCCCTTTTCCGGGGTCGCCAGCGCCGGGTCCGAGCCCATGCGGCCGTCGGGGTAACGGGCGCGGAAGTCCACCGCCTCGCGGATCGGACCGGTCGGGGCGATCTGCGGCGAATACTCGGCGGTCTTGACGGCGCCCGGATAGGCCCACTGGGTCACGGCGATCTCCGACGGGGTCGCATGGCTGCCGTGACCGACCGGGAATTGCCGCTGGGCCAGGGCGTTGACGCCCTTCAGCTCCCACCAGTTCTTGAGCTTGCAGGCGAAGCCGCGCTCGGCCCGCGCGAAGCTGGCCTCGGCGTAGAGCTCGGAGAACGCCGCCTCGATGGTGGCGACGTTGCCGCCGTGACCGTTCAGGAAATAGATCTTCTCGAAACCGTGGCCGGCCAGCGAGCGGCACCAGTCGCCGATCGCGGCGATGAAGGTGGTCGGGCGCAGCGAGATGGTGCCCGGGAAGCCCAGGTGGTGCTGGGCCATGCCGATGTTGAAGGTCGGGGCGATCAGCAGATCTGAGTCCTTCTGCGCCTCGTGGGCGATGATCTCCGGGCACAGCCAGTCGGTGCCGAGCAGGCCGGTCGGCCCATGCTGCTCGTTCGACCCGATCGGCACGACCACCGTCTTGGAGCGTTGCAGATAGGCTTCGATCTCTTGCCAGGTCGACAGGTGCAGCAGCATTCGGAAATTCCTAGGTGGTCCTGCCGGGCGGCAGGGGTTTGGCGCACACTAGCGCCCTAACCGGTCCGTGGGCCAACCACGCCGCGCCAGGTGCGACGGCGTGGCGCTAGTCAAGATCGTCGTCGTCGCCGAGGTCGTCGGGACCGGGCTCGTAGACCAGCAGGTCGCCGGGCTGGCAGTCGAGCTCGCGGCACAGCGCCGACAGCGTCGAGAAGCGCACCGCGCGCGCCTTGCCGGTCTTCAGGATCGACAGGTTGGCGATGGTCACGCCGACCCGGTCGGCCAGCTCGGTCAGCGACATCCGCCGCTGCAGAAGAACTCGGTCGAGGTTCACCCGAATAGGCATCAGATCGTCAGCTCGGCTTCACGGCGCAGGCGCGCGCCCTCGCGGAACACCTCGGCCAGCACGAACACGACCAGCACCGAGAACCAGGCGGTCGGGCTGAACTCCGGCTGCGAGATGGCCGCGTCGGGCAGCGCCCAGGCGCCCAGGCCGTAGATCACATAGCGGCCGATTTCCAGGCCTGCGAGCACCAGGCCGATGACCCGCAAGCGGCGGACGTTCTCGGGATGAAAGGGATCGCCGGCGGTCAGGGTGGCGAAGATCCGGCGCAGGCGCTCGACGATGACCAGCACCCCGCCGAGGTAGAGGCCGGCGGCGGCCAGGCCGCCCAGCAGCACCGGGCCGCCGGCGTCGATCTCGGTCCCGCCGCCGGTCCGGATCGACATGTTCTTGATCAGCTCGGGATTGAAGCTGAAGAGGACGGCGGCCAGCATCATCAGGCAGACCGCGCCGATCCCGATCCACAGGGCGAAGAACACCACGTCGAGGATGATCTTCAGGAAGCTCGAAACCGAGCCGGGCCCCAGGGCGCGCATCGCCGTTCTCCGTCCTCTCGCAGCGATGCGAGCTTAGGCGAAAGCCCCGCCCGTCACCAAGGCGGCGATCGGCAGGGCGGCGAGGAGAACCGCAGCGATCATCAGGGTGCGGTCGAGATGGGACATAAACATGAGAGGGTTTTCCTTTTTTCTTATGTTGCGCCGCAGCATATGGCGCTGCGAAGCTCGGGCTTCAATAGCCAAACGTCGTTTTTCGATCAAACAAAACATCGAAAAACGATATTAAAATTTTGCAATGCAACATGACGGCCCCTGGCCTATGGTCCGCCGCCCGTTGTTCCGATCCGTTGTCCCCCAGGTAGATATCCATGGCCCTGAAGCTCGAACCCGGCGCCAAGCTGGTGGTCGCCACCCACAATCCGGGCAAGGCCCGCGAGCTGGCCGCGATCCTCGACAACCGCTTCGAGCTGGTCACCGCCGGCGAGCTCGGGCTCGGCGAACCGGACGAGACCGAGAGCACCTTCGTCGGCAACGCCCTGCTGAAGGCGCGCGCCGCCGCCGAGGCCAGCGGCCTGATCGCGCTCGCCGACGACAGCGGCCTGTCGGTCACGGCCCTGGGCGGCGCGCCCGGCATTTACTCGGCCCGCTGGGGCGGTCCGGAGAAGGACTTCGTCGGGGCGATGAAGAAGGTCGAGCAGCGGCTGGAGGAAGAAGGCGCCGACGACTTCTCGGCCTGGTTCACCTGCGCGCTGGCCGTCGCCTGGCCGGGCGGCCCGGCGGTGGTCGTCGAGGGTCGCGTCGACGGGACCCTGGTGTTTCCCGGCCGCGGCGACCGCGGCCACGGCTACGACCCGATCTTCCAGGCGATCGGCGCCGACATCACCTTCGGAGAGATGGATCCCGTCGCCAAGGACCAGATCAGCCACCGCGCCCTGGCCTTCGCCAAGCTGAAGGCCGCGCTGCTTTGACCGCTGAGCTGGGCCTCTACATCCACTGGCCCTACTGCGCGAAGATCTGCCCCTACTGCGACTTCAACGTCTATCGCGACCGCGGCCGAGGCGAGGAGCAGGCCGCCCTGGTCCGCGCCATCGCCGCCGACCTCGAGGCTCAGCGCGCCCTGAGCGGCGATCGCCGGCTGGTCTCGATCTTCTTCGGCGGCGGCACGCCCTCGCTGATGGACCCGGCCGCGGCCGGCGAGCTGATCGCGCTGGCCCGCGGGCTGTGGACCCCGGCCGAAGCGGTGGAGGTGACCCTGGAGGCCAACCCCACCGACGCCGAAACCGATCGCTTCGCCGCCTTCGCCGCCGCCGGGGTCGATCGCCTGTCGCTGGGCCTGCAGGCCCTGGACGACGCCAGCCTTTCCCTGCTCGGCCGCAACCATGACGCCGCCGAGGCCCGCCGCGCGGCCCAGGTCGCCGCCGCGACCTTCCCGCGCCTGTCCGTCGACCTGATCTATGCTCGCCCCGGCCAGACGCCGCAGGCCTGGCGCGACGAACTAGCGGAGGTCCTCGATATCGGGGCCGAACACGTCTCGCCCTACCAGCTGACCATCGAGGCCGGCACCGCCTTCGACCGCGCCGTGCGCCGCGGGACCCTGGTCCCGCCCGGCGACGAGACCGCCGCCCAGCTCTACGAGACCACCCAGGCCGTGCTCGAGGCGGCCGGTTTCACCGCCTACGAAGTCTCCAACCACGCCCGCGGCGCGGCCGCCCGCTCGCGCCACAACCTCGTCTACTGGACCGGCCAGGACTATGTCGGGGCCGGCCCCGGCGCCCATGGCCGCCTGACCCTGGACGGCGTGCGCACCGCCACCTTCGCGCCGGCCAAGCCTGCCGACTACATCGCCGCCGTCGCCGGGGGCCGAACCCCGGCCGGCCGCGAGCCGCTCAGCGCGACGGAGACCGCCGAGGAGCGCCTGCTCGCCGGTCTGCGGATCACCGAGGGCCTAAGCTTCGCCGAGGTCGCCGCGTTGGACCTGTCTCCCGATCATCCGAAGGTCGCGGACCTGGTCGCCGCCGGCCTGATCGCCCCCGATCGCCAGCGCCTGCGCGCCACGCCGGCCGGACGCCTGCTGCTCGACCACGTCACCTCCAGGCTTGCGACCTGAGCGATAACCGGCGAAGCCTTGCCCCCATGTCGCGTCATCCTCCCCCGCCGGCCCTTTCCGAAGCCCCGCTCGATCCCGGGCTCTACGTGGTCGCGACCCCGATCGGGAACCTGCGCGACATCACCCTGCGCGCCCTCGACGTGCTGGCCGGCTGCGACCTGGTGCTGGCGGAGGACACCCGTGTCGCCGCCAAGCTGCTCTCAGCCTACGGCCTCTCAAAAAAGGTCGAGCGCTACGACGAACACTCCGCCGAGCGCAGCGGCCCCAAGGCCCTGGCCCTGCTGGCGCAGGGCGGCCGCCTCGCCCAGATCTCCGACGCCGGCACGCCGCTGGTCTCCGATCCCGGCTTCCGGCTGGTGAGGGAGGCGCTGGCCCAAGGCTCGGCCGTCTATCCGATCCCTGGCGCTTCGGCGCTGCTGGCCGGCCTGGCGGTCGCCGGCCTGCCGACCGACCGCTTCCTGTTCGCCGGCTTCCCGCCGCCCAAAAGCGCCGCCCGCAAGGCGTTCTTCGAGGAACTGGCGGGCATCCGCGCCACCCTGGTGTTCTTCGAGGGCGGCTCTCGCCTGGCCTCCAGCCTCGCCGACATGGCCGCCGTGTTCGGCCCGCGTGAGGCCGCCGTCGCCCGTGAACTGACCAAGCTCTACGAGACGGTCACCCGCGCCCCGCTGGACGTGCTGGCCGCCGATCCGAAGATGGACTTCCCGAAGGGCGAGCTGGTGATCCTGGTCGGCCCCGGCCGCGAGGAGGCGGCCACCGCCGCCGACGCCGACACCGCCCTGGCCGACGCCCTCACCCGCCTCAAACCCGCCGACGCCGCCGCCGAGGTCGCCAAGGCGCTCGGCCTGCCGCGCCGCGATCTCTACCGCCGAGCGATGGAGCTCAAGCAGAAGTGAACCGGGTCCGTCAGGCGCGGGGGGCGGCGGCCCGAACCGCCGGACGCCGGGCAGAGGCCTGGGCCGCGCTCTGGCTGATGGCCAAGGGCTACCGTATCCTCGGCTTTCGGTTGCGCACGCCACAAGGGGAAATTGACCTGCTGGCCCAGCGCGGCAAGGTGCTGGCGGTGGTCGAGGTCAAGCAGCGCACCACCCTCGAAGCGGCGCTGGAAGCGGTCACCGAGACCCAGCGCGACCGCCTGCGGCGGGCGGGGCGCGCAATCGCCGCACGTCGGCCAAGCTTGCAAAACATGGCCGTTCGGCTCGATCTGATCGCCCTGGCGCCCGGACGGCTGCCTGTTCACAGTCCCGACGCCTGGAAGGGCGCATAACTCCGAGCGAGATGACCCAAGAGGACGCCGAAAACGTACTGCGCGAGGCCGGTCAGGCCCCGGACGAGAGCTTCCCGCTGCTCGACGCCGCTGTCGCTTGCGCCGTGCACGAGGACCCGGCACGCGATCCGCGGCCGGCGCTGGACCTCGCCAAGCTGGGGGTCGAGCGGCTGTCCGCGCGCCTGGGCTCCGAAAGCCCGGAAGAAGCCCTGGCCGAGACCCTGGCCGGAGACCTCGGCATGACCGGCGACCTGCTCACCTACGACCATCCCGACAACGCCTGCGTGGTGGCGGTGGCCGAGCGCCGCCGCGGCCTGCCGGTGGCGCTGGGCGTCTTCTATCTGCACGTGGCGCGCAAGTGCGGGCTGGCGGTCCAGGGCGTCGACTTCCCCGGGCACTTCCTGCTGCGCATCGAAACCGTCGAGGGTCCGCTGGCGCTCGACCCGTTCAGCGAGGGCCGGGTGGTGCTGCCCTCCGAGCTCACCCGCCGCGCCCTGCACGCCGGCCTGACCCCCAACGTCGCCGACCGGCTCGACCGGCTGATGGCGCCGGCCAGCGACCGCGCCGTGCTCATCCGGCTGCAGAACAACGTCTTCGCCCGCGCCACCGCGGCCGGCGACTTCGGCCGCGCCGAGCGCGCCGCCCTGCGCCGCGCCCTGCTCGACCCGCTCGATCACCGCCCCTGGCTCGACGTCGCCGCCGCCCGCGAGGGCCAGGGCGCCCTGGCCGGCGCACTGCAGGCTCTAGCCCACGCCAGCACCCTCGACGGCGGGGCCGCCCTGGCCGCCCGCGCCCAGCGCGAACGCGTCCGCCTGCGACTGAACTGACCCCACGTGTCATCCCGGAAGCCGCGGAGCGGCTGTCCGGGACCCAGCCTTGAAGCGCAGGCACGAATGGGTCCCCGTCTTCGGCTGCGCCGAAGCCGGGATGACAGCAACAATGCGCTGCGCGCTGGCGCTCGCCGCGCTCCCGGCCTATCTCAGACGCCTTGACCGTTGAGGAGCCCGCCATGTCATTGAAGGTCGCCGTCCAGATGGACCCGCTCGAGGCCATCAAGATCGAAGGCGATACGACCTTCCTGATGATGCTGACGGCCCAGGCCCGCGGTCACTCGCTGTTCGTCTACACTCCGGACCGGCTGGTGCTGGAAGAGGGCCGTGTGTTGGCCCGCGGCCGCCCGGTGACCGTCCATGACGTCAAGGGCGACCACGCCAGGTTCGGCGACTGGGAGCTGGTCGAGCTCGCCGACTTCGACGTCGTCCTGCTGCGCCAGGATCCGCCGTTCGACATGGCCTACATCACCTCGACCCACTTCCTCGACGTGATCCATCCGAAGACTCTGGTGGTGAACAACCCGACCGAGGTGCGCAACGCCCCTGAAAAGCTGTTCGTCACCGGCTTCCCCGGCGTGCAGCCGCCGACCCTGATCACCTCGGACGTCGAGGCGATCTACGATTTCCGCGCCCGCCACGGCGACATCGTGCTGAAGCCGCTCTATGGCGGCGGCGGCTCGGGGGTGGCGCGACTGCTGGCCGACGACCCCAATCTCGACGCCATGCTCGACCTGCACCGGATGATCGGCCGCGAACCGGTCATCGCCCAGAAGTTCATCCCGGCCGTGAGCAAGGGCGACAAGCGCATCCTGCTGGTCGACGGCCACCCGGTCGGGGCGATCAACCGGGTGCCCGACGCCGGCCAGATCCGCTCCAACCTCGCGGTCGGCGGTCGCGCCGAGGCGGTCGAGCTGACCGACCGCGACCGCGAGCTCTGCGAAATCATCGGCCCGGAGCTGAAGCGCCGCGGCCTGATGTTCGTAGGCATAGACGTGATCGGCGACTACCTGACCGAAATCAACGTCACCTCGCCGACCGGCGCACGGGCGCTGGAGCGGTTCACCGGGGTCAATGCGACGGCGATTCTCTGGGACGCTATTGAAGCCGCCCGCACAACGGCTTAGGTTGCAACTCAAAGAGACACGCATAAGTCGCGGAATCGTCTCATCTTCCTGAAAAGTTCGACTTTTGTTCTTGATCCGGCCCGCGCGGCGTGCTGGGCTTGTGGATAAGTTGAGCCATTTCTAGGGGTTGGCATGGCTTCCCGCGTCGTGACCGTAGCTTTCCAGGGCGTCGAGGCCCGGCGTGTCGACGTCGAGGTCCAGCTGACCACCGGCGAGGTGAAGTTCATGCTGGTCGGCCTCGGCGACAAGGCCGTCGCTGAAAGCCGCGAGCGGGTGCGCGCCGCCTTCGCAGGACTCGGTCTGGCCATGCCCAGCCGCCGGATCATCGCCAACCTCGCCCCCGCCGACCTGCCTAAGGAGGGCAGCCACTACGACCTGCCGATCGCCCTGGCGGTGATGGCCTCGATGGGGGTGCTGCCGCCGGACGCCCTGACCGAGTGGGCGGCGATCGGCGAGCTCTCGCTCGACGGCCGGATCGTCGCGGTCGCCGGCGCCCTGCCCGCCGCGGTCGCGGCCGGCGGCATGGGGCTCGGTCTGATCTGTCCGGAGGCCTCGGGCCCGGAAGCCGCGTGGGCGGGCGACACGCGCGTGCTGGCCGCCCCCTCGCTGGTCGCGGTGGTCAATCATTTCCGCGGGACCCAGATCCTCGCGCCGCCCAAGCCCGGCGCCATGCTGGACGGGGAGCGGGTTCCCGACCTGCGCGACGTCAAGGGCCAGGAGAACGCCAAGCGCGCGCTCGAGATCGCCGCCGCCGGCGGCCATAACCTGCTGTTCCGCGGCCCGCCGGGCTCGGGCAAGTCGATGATGGCCGCGCGCCTGCCCGGCCTCTTGCCGCCGCTGTCGCCGGCCGAGCTGCTCGAGACCTCGATGGTCCATTCGGTGGCGGGCCTCATCGCCAAGGGCGAGCTGACCCGCGCCCGCCCGTTCCGCACCCCGCACCATTCGGCCAGCATGGCCGCGCTCACCGGGTATGAATTTCCAATGATAATGCGATATGCCATAGAAAGTGAGAAAAACGCTCGGCGAGGGCTACGGTCGCCGAGGATGGGGCTATGCGTAAACCCCCATCTGCATCAGCAAGCTGGCTATCAGTCCCTGACCTTCGATCGAGTCGAGAAGCTCGATAGGCCAGGAACCTCCAAGTGCGGGAGTGGCGCAGTTAGCCCGTTCAGCGACGCGCTGGGCAGACGCTTCAAGCACACGCGACGTCGGCGAACTCCCGTGTGGTTGGCCGAAGATTTCGATGTCCTTTGTCGCTCGATATTTGCGTCTTCATCGTTGCCCGCCGCTGCGTGATAGCGCGGGCAACTGTTGGCTTCTCCCGGGTCGCCTAAGCGAGTCAGGGAAGAACAACAAAGCCGGCCATAGCGACACGTCTAACGCTACCATTCGCGGCGACCGGCAGGCGGAGATATCTGATCGACGGCGTCCATTTCCGGGTCTGCCTCGAGATGGAAAAAGTGAGCCTGGTTCTCCAACAGGAGGAGTGAGATGGCAAAATCATACTGCTCGGCGAAGATGGTCATCTCGCGCACGGGTTCGCGGAACCATACTCCCGGTGGATGGTTGACCCCGATTTTTCCATCAACTAGCAGGCCCTGGCGACCGACGATTGAGTTTGGCGGCACTTCGATAGGCGCGCTGGACGCCCGAAAGAATGCTCCAGTCTTCAAGGCTGAGGGACTCGATCGCGACCACAGAATGTAGCCGTCGCGGGACACGACGAGCACAGCGCGACGATCAGTGTAGCTCAGCCATCGCAGGGTCGCTGCAATCAGGGATACTTTGTAGCGGTCGGCGCAGTCGGAGATTTGGTCGAGGTCGACCGTCGCGCTAGCCGCGATCCGTCGCCGGAAATCGTCCAGAGGCATCAGCAGGTTCGCGGCGAACGTATTGGCCTGCTGTTCAAGCTGCGCGTAGTTGGAATCCCATCGCACCATATCCTGCTCCCCGCACTTGATCCCATCGGGATGGGCGATGCGGTGAAGAAGGAAGTGGCCAAGTTCGTGAGCGAGTGTGAAGTTGATACGTCCCCGTGAGCTTATCCGGCTGTTGTAGAAGATACCCCAGCCCGACTTGCCCTGTGGCGCGCGGAACAATGCGCCGTCGAACCCTGGCAAATCAGCGCCGACTACGCGGGTGATAGCGTCGCCGGGATATTTCTGAATCGTATACTCCTGAGCCACAGTGGGCACGTCGACCGGAAACCGGTCGCTGCCTAAGACGGCGTTGAGCACGTGCGTGATCTCGAAGGCCCACCGCTCAGGAGAGAACGCCCCGCTCACTCGTCATCGCCCCAGAGATCCACCATCCGACGAATCTTTTCTTTCGTTTCGTCAGGCATTTTTCGATATTTGCGGTAGAACGCCGTGTCGGCAGCGTCTTCCACTTTCAATGTCGCCGTCTGATCTATCAAGTAATCAGCGGTTACGCCCAAGACGGCGGCGATCTTCGCGATCTTCTCGCCCGAAGGTCTCGGCGGGTTCTTATTCTCTAGTTCCCATATATAGCTCTTGCTAGACTCAGAAAGTTCCGCAAGCTTCTCAAGCGTATACCCTTTGTCCTTGCGCAAGGTGCGAATTTTCTCGCCTAGGGGGGTGGACACGAAACGCTCCTCTTACTGAACTGCCGAAGTTCAGAGTAGGCGCACGGGACGACCTTGACAACGCGTATTGGAGTTCGTAGCTATCAAGTTCGGAGTAGGCGCACTTTTTATTTTTCGAAAGCGGAAGGGATCGTAGATATGGTGGGACGTAAAGGGCCGGACACACATCATGTGGTGCCCAACCCCGACGGCGGATGGGATGTGAAGCGCGGCGGCGGCCAGCGGGCTAGCGGTCACTTTGACACCAAGCGCGAGGCGATCGAACAAGGCCGCGCGATCAGCCGGAACCAGGGCACCGAGTTCCGTATCCACAATCGGGATGGCCGGATCGCTCAGAGCGACAGCCACGGTCACGATCCCAACCCGCCAAAGGACAAGCGCTAGGCAGAGATGGCGGCGCGCCAGCGGCCCGGCTCATTCTTTTGCATTATCAGACTCGAGGAATTCCGATGAGCGTCTACCTAGCAACCTGGGATCTCAACAAGGAAAAGCCCGAATATGCGGCCGCCCGTAAGCGCTTCATCGACCGCTTGAACCAGTACGAGACCATCCGTGACCCTGGCCTCGACTCCGTCCGCTATATTTCGACGCAGCTGACCGCTGAACAGCTCTCGACGGACCTACGAAAGTACACCGACGCCAACGACCGAATCGTAGTGTCCAAAATGGTGAACGGTGATTTTCACGGCTGGCTGAAGGAAGAGGTCTGGGCCTGGATTGAGGCCCGCCTCAAGTGACGCCACGCGGTGCAACAACTCGCAGGAGCAAGAGATGTCCGAACGGCGACCAGCTGTAAGCACCCATGATGGCCTAACGACGGGACATCTGTCCCGCGTAGCGCCGGTTCCGCGGCAGAACGGGCTGACAACCGGCCACCTGAGGCCAAGCCCCGCGGCGAGCTCTCCCCCTCCGAAGCCGGCGTCGCCGGCACCGGAAAAATAGCCCCTCTGGCCAAGCTTCAAAGGTAAGCCACATGCGAGACCGTAGGCCCAGCCTTGAGACCAAAGTTGTTCGGCCAAAAGAACAGGCTGGCCTCACAACTGGACATCTTCGGCCATCCCCAATTCCACGGCCGAGCATCCCCAGCCCGAAGCCGAAGAAGCCGTGAGCACTGAGGCGCTGAAGGCACTGACGGACATGGCGGCGCTGCTCATCAGCGGTGCCTCCCTAGTCGCTGCAATCGTGGCGTTGGTTGTCGCTCGCGACGCCATCAGGAAGTCCGACCGCAATACGTCAGCAGCGATGCTTGTCACACTGTACGAAGCGTTCCGCCAAGGCTGGGCTCGTTTCCAGGCCGAGACAGATCCTGAGCGTAGCCGCTACGAGATGGCTGAGCTGATGAACACTTTCGAGATCGCTTGCGCCATTCATCACGAGCAATCGATCCATGGCGTTTCACGCGAAATCCTCGAGGAGTACCTTCGCGATACGCTAAGAAAGTTTGCCGACGACGAAGATGCGGCTGGATGCATCCGCGCGATGAGGGACGGGCCGTCGACATTCAAGTATCTAGCGCTATTCCTACACGGACAGCGCCGGTACGCGCGAATTGCACGCGAACCTCTAATCACTCTTGGTTTCATCGCGACGTAGCAGAGTCTGCGGACCCTAGACTGCGCGCTTCACGTGCTGAGCACGTCGTACGGTACAACGCGAAGCCGAGAATTCGCGTTGACAGCGCGATTCAAAACAACATTACAATCCCCCGTGGATCACTGGGGGGCGCGAATTCAACGATAAATCTTCGTACTTGACGGTGCCCGACCGGAACCTGTATACGGCCCGGCCCGTTTAGCGGCGTATCGTTGGCGCGAAAATCCATGGCTGAATTCGTCCAAATGATCGGCATCGTTGTCGTCGGAGCTATTGCTGCCGTTGGCGCGCGACTGCTGCTTGACGTCATTCGTGGCGGTACGCAACGCGTACGCGAAATCCGCGAAGAAGGCGGCGGCCTTCGTCAAAAGTGGCGCGGCGAACTAGACGGTGGACAGCGGAAGCCGAGTACGGCCCGCGCGCATGGCCTGCACATGGTGGTGCGCGACGGCAAGCTCGTCTACCGCAAGAAATCAGTTATTGCGCGGGAAGCAGCGTAACTACACGCTGCGTTCCACGCGGGGGGCCGTTCGGGAATGCAAGGCCCCAGCGGCGAATCCACTTCGACGGTGCGTACGTTTTCCGGGTGGGTGCCAACCATCACGGGACAGCTTTCGTTTAGCTTGATCGGCCTTGGTGCTAGCGCGGTGAAATGCGTCACCGCCAACATCGAGTGCTCGAATCCACAGAACATTCACGTACCAATTAGACATGTCGCCGTGTCGCAACGCCGGATCACGCGCGACCTGCCCCTTACGGTATGGCCGGTCCCCCTCTTCAAACCGTGGATCGCATCCGAGTTCATTCTTATCGGTTCAAGCCAAGCAGCCAGTCGACCGCGATTGGACAGCATTACTCGTGGCGATGAGGCGCTTGCACTCCACCACGACGACATAGGGGTGCTCAGCGGTCGGGTTCTGGTGATTCCGCATCATGAGGACGCGTCAGAGCCCGCGAAGGCGCTCGTCGATAAAATTCGCTCCCGCGCGGTCGCGATCAGCAATGAGTTCCCCCGCGGCACGGTTTGCGGGGAAACGGAATTCGCGGCCGGTTTCGATCAGTTGCTTTCCGACGCCCGGAAGCAGGGCGTGATGGCGGCCGAGGCCTCCTTTGAACTCTTTCGAAGCGGGGAGTTGCGCCTGATATTCCGAGGTGAAGAAGGCTTGGTGACGCAGAGCGCGCAGGACGCGAGCGACGAGGACTTCACGTCCGACATCGCCAAGCAAATCTACTATTTCATCAAGGACATATCTCACCGGCACTATCACCACGATCGCACCTCCGACAACCTGCTGCCGATCGTCGAGACGCAGAAATACAACGATGAGAATTGGCGCCGCGAAACACTCTGGGCATTGGCGCGGGCGGTCTTGGAGACGAGACGACGCAACCACCTACCGGGGCATAAGAGCGCCCTTGGTATTCTCGCTTATGCCGAGGCCTTTCAGCAACAACTGGCCCGCGTAAAGCGCCTAGCCGACGGCACCGGTTTTGAGCGATCGGAGGTCGGCGAGATTTATGATTTCAACCACACGAGATCTAGCCTGGACGCGACGATCGACGAATTGTCGTATCGAAAGTCCTTCTTTGCGCAGCTCCAAGCGCTGGCGATCGGCAGCGCGCTTGCTGCAGCTGCGCTTTGGCTCACGACCTACCAGGTGCGAAATGACCTTTGCGTTGGCATCGCCAACTGCGTCGCGCCCGTCCCCCCGACTTGGCTTCGGGGCCTATTGCACGCCCTTCTTTCCCGCCCGCTGGTACCCATCAGCATCTTCTTCGTGGCCGGCTTACTTTACTTCGAAATAACCCGCCGCAGTCTCCAGAACATACGCAGCGTTCGCGATATCAGGTGGTTCATCGCTAGTTGGGCGGGGGCAGCCGGCGCGTCCGCTAGTAGGTATTTCCGACGCAAGCATCCAGTGTGGGGCGACACCTTCGGGGCGTTCATCGCGTTCGCCGTTGTCCTAGTGGCGGTAGTCGCCACAATGTATGTGGTCGCAGGGTTCTTTGGCTTAGCGCCATTCCCCCATTGGCTGAAAATCGAGACTTGGTTCAGCCTGCTCCAAGCAAAGTGAGGGACGCCCTGGCGCTCCGACTCAAAAGGACCGCTTCCCAACGAGAGGCGAGTTTGGCTGTGTCTAAGCGCCACCAGATCGACCCGGGATCCGAACCGCCAGGGATTGGGAGATTACGCTCACGGCTGCTCAGGACTGGGCCGAGCAGAGCGGCCTTGATCGGATCTAATCACCCGGCCGACGTGCCGGCCTGCCAGCACTGAGTTATGTGCACGTGCGCCTGTCGCCGCTAAAGTGCTCCAAACATCAGAGAGCAAGCTCGATGAAGAAACGGCTTGTTGGACGACGCGTCCTAACGTCCCCGTTTGTCTTTCTTGCGGACCATCCGGTGTGGCTGGCCGTCGTTAGCCTATCGGCCGGCGCGGGCATGTTCGGAGGCTTAATCTTGCTGCTCGCGCATCTGCGCAGCGCTGCGAATTGATGCCGGAGGACGACGATGACCATCGTTCTTGTCATCGTGTTAGGTGTGCTGGCGGCAGGTTTCGTCTGGCTCATGTGGCTGATGGTGACGCCGGACCCGGAAAGTGCCGCTGGCCATCAGCACCGCAGTGATGGCGACACGTCGGATAATGGGTTGGTAGCGGTCGCCCTCATAGCGTACTCGGCTCAAAGCGAAGCTAGCATCGACGACAACGCCAGCAGCGACACCACATCCCATTAGCCCTGCGGCCGCTCAGCACACGAGCATGCTGGGGCTAGCTTGTGATTTGGATTGCGCCGACACCGGCATACTGGTGGTCGGGGAATTTGAGTTCCGCGACGATGGACGACCCGAGCGCGCCCAATAGGCACGCTTCTAGACCCGACCAATCGGCGCAGAGTGCGACCGTCGCCATCAGGCAACCGGCGTCGCGGAGCAGCAAGCTCTCCGGCCGGTGATACGCCGCATTGGCCTTTTGGAGGTCGGCGATCAGACGAAGAGTGCATCCGCCGCTGCGCCCGACCAGCACCTCAACCTCAGCATCGTTCATCTCGACAACGCCAGGGACATCTAGCGCATGGAAGCGGTGCCCGGCGGGCTCGTAGAGCGCGACCTGCCTGCTATCACTGTCGATCATCAACAATCGGATGCAGTGAAGCCCCCCGGCCGACGGATATGGCCGGTGCTCAATAGCCAAGCCTGCGCGTCCAATCCCCATGGAGGTTGGCGCCATTGCGTACCAAAGTAGATCGGCGACCTGCTGGAACCCGACCGGGCCGCCGAGTGCTGATCGCCGCGTCTGCAGCACGTCCCAAAACGACCGCCCTGGTCGTTTGCGCGGCGGCGCAGGGCTTTCTATCCGCGCGGCTGTGGGCCAGTACTCTGACCATACGCCTGGCTCTGCCCTGGGAACCGGCTCGTCAGTGAGGATCCCAGCCAAGCGCTTCCCATGTCTTGTAGTGCTTGATGCAGCCTCGACATTGGCCGCAGGCGAGATTGCCCGTGTGGCAAGAGTGCGCCCAGCCAAGCACTTCTCGGGGGATGGCCGAGGTCCTCACTAGTTCGACGGCGTCCAAGCCGATCGCCGGCGCCTCAACTGTCAGCCCGCCTTCCTGCATGGCCATCAAGGCGGAGATCCGTTCGATGAATTCGGGACGACCGTCCGCGTGTTCGCCATCGGTCCGAAGGGCTCCAATCTCCAGGCGCCGAGCGCCCAACTTGATCGCGAACATGCCGGCGAGCGTCAGAAGCAGCTGGTTGCGGAAGGGCCACCACTCGGGGACGGGAGCGACCGCGGACGCTGGCGTCCCCGCCATGTCGCCCGACCCGAGCGCCGAGCAATCGACCTTGATCGCTTCGTGTCGAATTTCCATCGCGGCGCATGCCGCAGCTCCAGCATCGAACTCCGCTTGGGCTGCACGTTGGCCGTAGTCGACAAAGATGGCGACGTCAGGTCGACGCCACCAGGCGACGCTGATGGAGTCCATGCCGCCAGACATCAGAATGGCGCGCATAGCTAGGGCAGCCGCCAAACGACGCGATAGAGGGCCGAGGCGAAGTCTTCCGTGATCTCACACCCGGTGCCGGCGACCATCTTGAGGTCCTCCTCTTTGATGTTCTGGGCGAGAGCGACAACGGGAATACCCATCTTCACTGCATAACCGACTTCAAAGATCGTTCCGGGGTCCAGCCCATTGAGGATCGCGAACACGACGTCGCTGGCTTCCAGACCCGCGATGTCCTCGGGAGCGACGTAGTTCGCCGGACCCGGTCCGACCGCGTGCACCGGAGAGAAGACGTCGGCTCCCAGGCCGTTCAGCATGCTTAGGCTCTCCTCCACCAACCATCGCTGACCGAGGTCGAAGAACGGAGCTGCTAGATAAATAGTGCCGCTGCCGGGCTTGATCGGCGGCAACGTGAGCGCCTCCAGACTCGTAACATCCGGCGTCGGCAGTGATCGGGTCTCGACGTAGTGCGCGGTCGCCCGCGACGCGAGGTCCGCGGCCTTCTCCGGCGCGAGGCCCTGGCACGCCCACAAAGCCGCGAAGGTCGCAGAGAAGACGTCGCCAGATCCCACCTTCCACACGTAAGCCGTCTCGTAGGCCGGGACCGGATGCTCCCCAACTGCGGTAATGACGAGGGCGCCGTGGCTGCCACGCTTCAGAACGATGACTTCCGCCCCCTCGCTGATCATCAATTCCTTAGCCGCGAGCACCGGGTCGTCGATCCCAGTCATCGCCCGAGCTTCGGCACGATTGAGCACAATCGCCAAGCGATCAGCCTTCGAGCCGTTGGCCGAAAACCGCTGGGGATCGAAGGCGGACTGCGGGTCGTAGACAGCGGACTTCGCCTCCACGATGGCGTCGCCTTCCATCATGCCGTAGCGCAGGACGACGTCGCCCTTCACGATGATCGGGGTTTCCTGCGAGAGCTGGGCAGGAGGAGGATAGATCGCAGGCGTCGCCAGTGGGTGCAGATAGTCGAAGCTCACGAACGCCTTCGACGGATGTGCGACCAGGGTCGCGCCGCAGCGATCGGCCAGGTCCTGGACGCTACTAGTCGCGTCGGCTGCGACATAGGTTACGAGCTCGACTGGTTCGTCGACCAAACCTTCAACAGCCTGCGCCGCGCGACCGGCAGAACCGAAGACGGCGTCCCAAGCAGGCTGGATGCACCGCTCGCCATAGACGCCGCCGACAATGGTCAAGGTGGCCATTAGACTGGCGCCACGCGCACTTCATAAACCGCGCCGCTGATGTCGACGATCGTCGCCCCGTAGACGACGCCTTTGTCGATGCAGCTGATGACCGTGAGATAGCCGTTAAAGGTCAGCGAGCCGGCCTCCAGACCGCCCCGCTTCACCACCAGCACTGGCGAGCGCCCGCTCTTATCGACGCCGACGTCCAACACGTCACCGACTTTTGCACCCGCGAGCACGGCAGCCTTGGGGCTATTGATCGGCCCGCGACGGGGCACAGAACACGGGTCGCCTGGGCCGCTAGGCCCCCCAGGGCCTAGCCCGCCGCCACCGCCCGAACCGCCGCCACCGAAGTAGTCGTCGCTGCGGCCTCCGCCGGATCCTGACACTGCCGCTCTCCCCACCGCAAAAGAGGTAGAGCTTCACCATTACAATCTGGAGTGTCAACTAGCGCGGAGAGCAGTTTGCGCCCAAGGCTCCGCATGGTCTGCCACATGACCGCATCGACGACTGACGCGCGCACGCCGCCCGCCGAGCAAAAATCGAGGAATCGTCGCTCCAGCTCGAAATAGTGGCGAGCAGGATCTGAGCCTCGCGGAAACACCTCCATATGCTCACAGGCGCGGACGATGTGCACATCCAGGATGGCCACCGCGTCACTGGCGCGGCGATTGCGGACGATCCACGAGGCGGTCTTCGGGCCAATGCCCGGAAGGCCGCATAGAGCATCGCGGAATGCGACATCATCGAGATCGCTCTCGTCGATCTCATCGAGACCGGTTAGCGACCCGGCCAAGAACTTCGCCCTTTGGCGCGCGAAGCGATAACGCACCTGGCGACCGCGAACCGTCAGCGGTTCAAGCAGCATAGCCTCCAAGCATTCCTGCGACAAATGCCCGGTCGACTCTTGCGCGAGCGCCTCGAGAACTCGTGCTGAGGCCGCCAATCCGACTTCGGCAGGCGCGCCGTGCCCGCCCAGCAGACATGTCACGACCTCTTCTCTGAGCGATTGGGTCAGAGTGAAATCAATTTCGCCGCCCTCGTCCTGCTGCCACGCCTGACTGACCCAAAAGGCGGGTGTCAGGGCATGCTCAAACGAGCCCCACAGGACGCCCGGCAGGAAGCTGGCGTCGGGATCGGGCAATTCCAAAAACCTGTAGCTCCCTCGCGAGCCGCCGATGATTTGTTGCATGGCCCTTCCAACCCATGTAATGCATGGCATCTTATGCAATTTATGCTTGGTTTGCAATGGCTTCGGCCGGCTTTATCGAGGAAATTCTGGCGCGAATGGCGGCTCTCAATGTGAGCCAAAGCTCCCTCGCGCGTGAATGCCGGCTCTCTCAGCCGCACCTTAGCCGAGTTCTTGGTAAGCAACTGAAGTTAGCTCCAAAAACGCGATCCAAGCTTGAAGCTTGGCTGGCTAAATCAGACGCCGCTAGGGCCCCAAAGGGGGGCTTCGCGCCTACCCGAGAAGAGCTCGAAAACCTTATCGAGCGGCTCAGCTCGTCCTCCCCGGACAAGCGTATGCAAATTATGCATTTACTTCGCGCCATCGAGGCGATCGTCGTCGAAGACCGATCTTCCTAGCGCCGCGCGCGGAACTCGTAAGCTCTACCGTAACGCTACCTTTAGAAGGTTTCCGATAGGCGCGAGGAACGCCGCGCTATCTCCTGGCCTGTGGCGCTACAACGTTTGCTGACGGGCGCTGACTGTGTCGAAGGTTCTTGGATCACAGCTGATCCTATCCGCATTCCCCCGCGATGGACGTACCTGGCAGGTCGTTGGTCACGGCAGGATCCGCGCCCCATCCGAAGTCGATGAATCCGCCTGCGAGGTGTTCCTGGCCGAAGACGGCTGGGACAAGCCCCGCTGGACTGAGCCGCCGGCAACGGTGACACGTTCGACGTGGCTGGGGGTTGGTCAGTTGCCCCTCGCGCCCGTTGGAAGCCTTTGGCATGACGGCGTCTACAAGGGCCAAACGCCGCGCCGGCAACACAAGGTTGAAATAGTCGGCCCGTCCAAGAAATGGCCGAGCGGCCAACTTGGCGCTACGGCCGCCTACCAGGGAGCACCCCGAGCGCCTTGGACGCCAATCTACCCGATCGGCCCAGGCGCCGACCTACCGCTGCTTTGCGTCCTCGCAGCGGACGGGGGCGTCCTTTGGGTATCTGCTCTCGAGCTCGCCAGGGCCACCTTTGGTGTAACCAGTCAGTGGCTCCGCTTGATGATTGAAGGCGGAATGGAGGTCTGGCCCGAGCTCCGGGGCCGGATCATCGATCCGAAGCGGTCTGGTCGCTACGGAGATGGCGGCCGATCGTTGAAGCTATGGGCCTATCGGGGCCTGGATGGTCTCGACATCCTCGCAGCCGCACGAATTTGCGCCGATGCTGCGCTCGGCTCGGCCTTCAAGCATGTGGCCGACAGCCTCAGAAGCCATGGCTTTGCGCAGAGCCCGGCCCATGTACGGATGCCCTTTCCTTTTCAGGGCCCCAGCACCTGGATGATTGAGGAGCAGTGGATTGGCGCTGCGACTAAAGACGGTCCGCCTAGAAAGCGGCGCTTGATCACCCGCGTGGTCAGCATCGAGTACGAACTCGGCATCGACCACGTACGGGTTTTTCATCCGGGACAAGTCGAGACCGAAGACGACGACCTCGGAATAGAGACCAGCGGCCAACACACCCGACTTCGAGCGAAAGGCGACATCACCGACAGTGTCCGAGTGATCACCGGCCAGGCCAGCTGGTCCGCACTTGGCGTGATGCAGAAGACCTCCTCCAACCAGCGCGCCGCCGGCGCCTGGACCGTGGAGCACGTCCCTGTCGAGCCAGTTGAGGGAGTCTCCGGCAAGACCAAGGTCTTGCCAGTCGATGGGCCGATCATGACGGCCACCACAGCCGGGCACGGAACCAAGTCCGAGCGCGGCGGCCGCCTCGCGATCAAGCTGAACGTGAAAGATCAGGTACAGGCAAAGATGGATGTAGCTCGCTCGCCCCTGGCTCGCGTCGCCTCGACCATATCGGCGCTGCGGCGGCTCTCGGGCGACCTTGAGCGTGATTTCCACATCGTGGCGCCCAGGGATGGCCCAGGCAGAGACCCGAACGATTCGCTCTGGCGCTATCCCCTCGACGATGGGGCCCGCAAGCTTCATTGGGCGACCACGAAGGAAGGGCGCCAGCGACGCGCGCTCGTCGCGAGAATGAAAGGCCGCCGCGGGTGGATCTACTTTTTCGAGGCGGAACACCTTGAGATCGAGTCTGAGGACTCACTGCCGGGCGGCCCCACGATCATCGGTCAGGACGGCTACTCGGCGCTGTGCGTCACCGCCATTGCTGGCGAGGATTTGCTCTCGGCCGATATGATCAGCGACGTTCTTCGCACCAATGCAGTTGCACGCGGCGTGTGGCGACGCCCAGCGCTAGCGATCCCGATGACTACGGTGCGGCGCGCCAATGCGTGGCTTCATGATCATGACGGCTACGCCCGAGCGATAGAACGCGCGATACGTCGCCTGGAGGGCGAGCTGCCTGCTGAGGCCTTGGCCTAGTCAAAGCCTTCCCGGAGGAGCTCCTCGGCGAACGCATGGAGCCTCTCCACGGCATCAGTTTTGAAGAGGGTCGGGATCGCCTGACAGTCGCCGACCAGGTCTCGAAGCTTCGACATCGTGACAGGGCCATCGGTGTTTCGCAGGTACGCCAGGGCGGAGCTGATTTCGGCCACGCTCGGCTTGTAAGAGCCCAAGCTCAGATGTTCATTGACGATCGTCGCCACCACGTGAGGCGGGTTCGGCTCGTCTCGGAGAAACCAGCTTCGCCACACGCGCGCCTCCTGGCACGCGACGATGAGACGGTTGGGCCATTGCTTGACCAAGGCCGCCACGAGATCGATGAGCCGGTGACGATCGAGGACTCCAAGGTGCTCGAGCGAGCGCCCCAGGGTCGGGGGATAGGGGGACGGATCTCCGCCCCAACGGCGAGCGATTACCCGCCTGAGGTCCTCGGAGCGGGGGCCAAAGGCCACCACCTTGGCAATGATCCTCAAGCTCTCGAAATAGAGATGGCTCCAGCCAAAAGTGCTGCTTCCCAGACGCCCCCAGCCCCGCGCTAGGATGGAGAGCGACCGGGTTTGCATTTCCATGACCCGCGGAATAGCTGCCCGCGCTTCCGCCTCCCGCAGATCGGCGCCGCAACGCGAGCACTGATGGAGGCTGGCAGCTCGATGCGGTTCGAGAGTGGCGTTGCAGGCGCTGCATCGATCGAGCAGACAACAGCTATGGGCGACGCAACAGGTCACGAAGCCAAGCCGCCAGGCGCGCCGAAGGTAACCGGACTCCCTCAGGCAGGCCGGGCAATACTGGAGTCCGGCAAGATTTCGGGCTCGATGCCGGACACCGAGCTGGAGCACCCATGAGTTCCTGCCTCCCGACGCGTAACGCTCCACGAGAAGCCCGTCATATGCGGCCAAAGTCGTAGCCCAGGCTTGTGCCGTCGAGACATCCGTCTTCGCCGCCATGGCGCCCACCACGCGGGGATCGGCGAAGTTGTCGATATCCCGTGTCAGTATGGGCGGCGTTGAGCGCCAAGTGAGATGGGCAAGCGTGTACGGCTTGAGCTCCAGCCCATGAGCGACCCGGAGGAACCAAGACGACAGGAGCTCGTCTGGACGGGGCTGAGGCCGGTAGGGCCAGGGTCGCGATTTGGCGAGGTCGGGGCTATCTTTCCAGGACTGGAAGACCGCCTCGACGGCGATCATCTTACCGACCGGACCAGGGCTTCGGTGATGCGCTCCTCACCGCTGTCAACGGCAGCTAGCGCAGTGTCGTAGAGGAGATTGGAGAGCTCGCCGATCACGCCATTCGACAGTGAATAGAGCCTCTCACTAAGACTCGTCTCCGTGAGGTCGCTTGGAGCTCGCAGTGGGATGAGCTTGCCATACGCCCGCAGAATCTTGCCCCACTCGCCATCCAGCCTCATGCGTTCAAGCTTGATCCGATTGAAGCGGCGATTGAGCTGATCCTCTTTCTGGAAGACCTGATCGACGCTCTCCGTCCCAGCCGCGACGATCGGCACTCCAGTTTCGTTAGTCAGGTTCTTGATGAGAACGTTGAAGTGCAGGCGCTTGTCAAATCTGCCTGACAGCGCGTTGTGGAACTCGTCCATGACGAGGACCTTGACGCCGCACTGCGCGATCAGGCTGCGAACCATAAGCTCCTTCTGCGCCAGGGCCATTGAGGGCGAGACCTTCACGCCGAAAGCGAGAAGGAGGTTATTATAGAGCTTGGCTTCGTCACCCGCCGGTGGCGTCTGAATGCGGATCGCCGGCAACGACGCCCAATCTCCACTTCCGCCGAAGTCGTCGGTCTCAATCCGCTTGGCGTTTTCTGCGCGCACACGGCTTTCCCAGCGCTCGAGGATCGTCGACTTTCCGACGCCGGACTCCCCGAACACCAAGAGATTTCGCGGCCGAATGGATGGCGGAGTGATCAGGTAGCGATTGAGGGTCGTGAACACTTGATCAGCCGCGCGGTGGCCAATCCAGAGGCTCGGCCACCGCGCAATGATCCGCTCTTCAACGGGCAGATGGGCGAGTTCCCGGGCCTTGGGGTGCAGATGCTCGAGCCCCTGCAGCGTTGCTTTAGTAGGCAGCTGGAGATCGTCCATCAGATATCCAGATCATCGTAGTCGTCGTCGGGCTCGACGACAGGAAAGGTCGCAAGCGCAACAGCCTTGGCGCTTGGCTCATGGGGTGCGGGGCCCCTACGCGCAATTGGAGCTGCCGCGGTTGCCTCGTCCGCCGTCGCCATCACCGCCTTCTCCCTCGCAATCGCAGCTCCTTGGCTGCGCTTACGCTGGTTCTCCCGCTGGGTTTTTCGGGTCAGTTTGCCAGCCTCCTCAAGTCTGGCATGGCGCTCCTGCCGCTCCCTATAGGCGTCGAAGATCTCAAGCTCGGTGTATGCCCGTCGGCCCTTGGCCTTGAGCTCAGCACGTACCGCCCGTAGTTCCCACAGGCTCATCGGCGGTACTTCGGCGTGGCGGTAGGGCACCGTCAGATAGCGCTTGTTGTCAGGATCCCAGACGTAGACCTTGCTAATGTCGCGGGGATCACGGCGCACAGTGAAGGTCTTTCCCTTCGCGCCTGCATATCGATGGCGCATCGCAACCAGTTCGTCGGAGTCGTACTTGATCAGGTCCCAGACGACGCCGTAGGCCTGCAGCGTCAGCGCCTTGAAGGGCAGTAGCTCGATCCGCATCTGCTCAAGATTATTGGGCTCCTCCGGCAGTTCGCGAACCTGAACGCCGTCCTCGAAGAAGCAAGATCGCCACTTCTGAAGGGGCGTCAGGCCGCCAAGCGAGGAGTGCGGAGTATTCATGTACTCCTTGAGCAGGCTGAGCAGATGGATCTCGAGGTCATGTAGCGTCAGGCCCGCGGACTTGGCGCTGTCACGCGTCTTGCGCTCCCTTAGGTTGGCGCCTGTCGCCCCTGGAATGGACTTCACCTTCCTAGCCAGGGTGCCGAAGAACCGCTCGATGTGCGCGCCGAACTGGGGCCGTTTCACGGGACGATTTATGAGCTCGCGATCTTCCTGGGACAGGAAGCGGCGAAGCATGGTTCCGCGAAACTCCTTGGCGTTGTCGGCCATCAGGATCTGGGGCGTTCCCCAGACCGGCCAGGTCATCTCGAAGCCGATCTCACGCAGCCAGGCTTCTTTGCGGGTGATGGAATGGAAGAGGGCCGCGCCAGCAACGCTGGCCGAAGGCGGATCCAGGGTCAGGACATAGCCCGTCGGCATGCAGGTATGAGTGCATATGATCATCGCCAGCCAGGGGCGGCCGATCGGCAGGCGATAGACGTCGTCGACGACCTCAACGTCATAGGGCCAATAGTCGATCTGCACGCAGGAGAGCGGAGCCGTTCCGAAGGGGAACTTTCCCATGAGCGTGGCTTTGGCGTCGCGAGCTGCGCGCTTGCCCATGCGTTTCTCAATCGCATGGATCGGATCCGCATTGGCGACGTACCGGTAGACCGTGACCATGCCTGGAGGCGAAAGACCGGCGTCCGCAAAGGCAGGAAGTACGAAGTCGTTGTAGACCTCTTTGACGTTCCGCTGCTTGCGGTTGAAGTATTCTTTGTCGAGGATATGCGCGAGCAGGGCTTCGCGCACGTCGCCAAGCCGGCTCTTACCACGACCACCGGGCCGCTTACCCGGCAGGAGACTCACCGGGTCCCCATTCCACTGGTCCAGGCGCCGGTAGATCGTAGCGCGGCTCACGCCGAGCTTTTCCGCGGCGTTGGCGATGAAGGCATCCCGCTCCCCACGATCGACAGCGCCGTCGAGGAGCGGCTGCAAGGCATCGCGCCAACGGTAGGCTTCTTCGATCTCCGCAGGAGAGCAATCGTCGAAGTGCCTTTTGGCGGCTCCAATCACTGGCGCGCCGTCGAGGTCTTCCGACGCGACAACGCCCGTGTCGCCGTTTTCAAACCGGACGAGGTAGCGGTCGAAGTCGAGAATTCTGACAAAGCGCCCCAACCGGCCGCCAATGGCGACTTCCTCGCCGACGCTAAAGCTAGCCGGTTTCAAGGACGCCCTCCTCAACAAGCACGTTCGCCCACCATTTCATCCTGGTCTCGTCAGTGATTGGGAGGTTCAGGTCAGCGACGAGGTAGCCGATGCCCAGCATGTGAAGCAGGGCTTGCTGGGCGGTGTCTCGCAGAAGCCCATCTGCGATGAGCAGCTTCTTCACCTCCCCAAGCGACCGGTCCTCAATCCCTGGATAAGTCAGGATCGCTCGAACTGTTGTGATGATGTCCTGCGATAGCGGGCGGCGCATTGGAGGTCCGAGCAGCACCGCATTGGCCTGCTTGGTGCAATAGATCGACCGATCCGTGACCACTCTGAACCCGACCCCCTTTGAAGCGAAATGCCTCTTGGCCGCGCGAAACTTCGGCGCAAGCTCGCTGTGGTCCCGCTTCAGGACTGAGTAGGGCTTCACCTCGAAGATCATGCGACGCTTGCCATAGGTGAAGTGTGCGTCATCCCACCAGGTGGCCAGGATGTCCGGCGTATATCGCCGCCGGCGTCCCTCCACCACCAAGTCAAGGGTGACAGGCTGGGTCTCGACCAGTTCGAGGCCCGCGTCGATTTCCAACAAGATCAGGAAATCTCTCTCGAGTTTGGACTCGTAGTGCAGTTGGCGCGCGGGAAACCGCGTCGGAAGCGACCCAGTGATCGATCGATGGCTCGGCGGGATGATGCGAGTCACTGAGAAACTCCAATAGCATCGCATCTACTACGGGAATTCTGCACTCCGTCTCGCAGACTGTGGAAATATCCTGTGCGCAGATCGCCCCCACCCGGGGGAACAAACGAGGATTTCATCTCATAATCTCCGGAAATTGACACCGGGGGCGGGCTGCGGGTCAAGCCCGGCGAGGTCTCGCTGGCCCACAACGGCGTGCTGTTCCTCGACGAGCTGCCGGAGTTCTCGGCCCAGTCCCTCGACAGCCTGCGCCAGCCGCTGGAGACCGGCGAGGTCGTGGTCGCCCGCGCCAACGCCCACGTGCGCTATCCGGCCCGCTTCCAGCTGGTCGCCGCCCAGAACCCCTGCAAGTGCGGCCTGGGCGGGGCCGGACGCGGCGCCTGCGGCCGCGCGCCCCGCTGCCAGAGCGACTACCAGATGAAGGTCTCCGGCCCGTTCATGGACCGCATCGACCTGCAGGTCGACGTGCCGCCCGTCAGCGCCGCGGACCTCGCCCTGCCGCCGCCCGCCGAGGGCACCGCCGAGGCCGCCGCCCGGGTGGCCCAGGCCCGCGCCCTGCAGGCCGACCGCGCCGGGACCGAGGGCCCGCCGCTCAACGCCCGCGCCGAGGGCGACTTCCTCGAGAAGATCGCCGATCTCGATCCGCCCGCCCGCGCCCTGCTGGCCCGCGCCGCCGAGGCCGGCGGTCTGACCGCCCGCGGCTGGACCCGCACCCTGCGGCTGGCGCGCACCATCGCCGACCTGGAAGGCTCTGGCCCGGTGCGCCGCGCCCACGTCGCCGAGGCCCTGATCTATCGCCGCGCCGGCCAGCCCGGCGACCTGATCGGCGCCTGACGGCCCCGGCGTCCGCGCTCCCGGCCTCAGCAATGTTCCTGATGGCGCGCTCCGGCGCCAGCCCGATACTCGGCCGGGAGCGTCGCCAGCCGCGCGCAGGATGAAACCACGCCGACGCTTCGCGCGTGGCCGGCGAAGTCCTGGCCGAGGCCAAGGCGGTCGGCGCCGACCGCATCATCGTCGGCGCTCACCAGCCCAACGCCGTCTCGCGGCTGCTCGGCTCCAACGCCTAGCGCATCGTCCGCGAGTCCGCGCTTAGCGTGCTGGTCGCGCGCTGAGCGGCGCCCGCTGGCGCGCCAGCAGCCGCCAGCGCAGGTGCGCGCCCAGCGCCAGGGTGATCAGCACTAGGTAGCTCCAGAGGATCAGGGCCGTGATGTAGGCCCGCGCCCGCACGCCGCCGTCGACGATGATCGCCGCGTGGGTGATCACCAGCAGCAGCTGGAAGGCGGCCGCCGCCAGGATCCAGTTGCGATCCGAGCGCACCACCAGGGCCAGCAGCACGCCCAGGAACAGGACGTCGACGGCGAACACGCTCCATTGCGGGTCGACCCAGTTGGTGCGGTTCTGCAGGGCCGCCGTGGCGACCCAGGCCAGCACATTGGCCACCGCCACCACCCGCTCGACCCAGCCGCCGCGCCACCAGGCGTAGGTGGAGACAGCCAGCATGGCGACGGCCCAGATCTGTTCGGGCAGGGAGCTGAGCACGAAAAAGGGGCCCTCAAGGGTGAGGGCCCCGATACTGAGGCTTACGCCGCAGGATGCAACTTCCGGAAACCCGAACCGGGTCTTAGGCGGCCGGCGCCACCTGCATGATGTGGCGGGTCCGGGCCGAGGCTTCCGGAGGCTTCTCCATGCCGCCGTACATCACTGCGCCCAGGCCGATCTGGGTCTTGGCGACGTCCAGTTCCTTGTGGGTCTCGCAGATCGCCCGGCGGGCCTGAGCCAGCAGGGCGATCGCCTCGCTGGCGCGTTCCACGGCGCCCTGACCGACCAGGGCCGACAGTCCGGCGTCGGTGCGCAGGCTCGGCATCACACCCGCCAAGCCAGCCGTCTTCGCCAGGGCGGCGTCGATGGCGGCTTCAGCTTCGAACAAACTCGCCGCGACTTGATCGGCGATCATACGACGTTGCTTGAGCATGAGAGGTCTCCTGGCGCGCGGCCGAACGCCGGCGCCTTCTGCGTGTTCAGTTGTCGGGGAACAGGGCTAAGGCCCTGTTTGGAAATAGGATTAAATCAGGCTCTGGAGCGCGTGGAGGCCCGCAAGCAACGCGCCGAACGCCAAGGCGGCGACGATTGCGATGAGCCCCACCAGCCCCAGCCGCGTGAGTGGGCTTAGTCTTGCGGCGGATAGTCCGAGGCCTCCGGTTGGAAGCCCTCGTCCAGCAGCGCCCAGCTGGTGCAGAGGATTTCCCGCAGCACCATTTCCGGCGGCTTGAACTGCGACATCTTGCGCAGGCCAGAAATCAGGTCGCGGGCCATAGCCGCCTTCATCGGCGAATCCGCCAAATCCGCGAGCTGCCGTTCCAGCTGGCTCCAGGTAAAGCTCGGGACGCTGTCCTCGTGGCTCGGCGGCGCCGGCCAGCGGCGCTCGAACGCCGCCACCTCGTTGCGCACCCGCATCGCGCGGCTGACCGCCGCCCGCTGATCCATCGTCTTGCGGTTGGGGTGCAGATCCACCACCGCGCCCCTGGCGTCCGCCAGTTCTCGCAACCAGTCGCCCATCAGCCTCGTCTCCTTGCTGGGCTTCATCAGCCCATAGGACGGGGTCGGCGTCTGTCCTGATCGCGTCATGTCCCGATCCGATCGGGACAGCGACTTCGTGGTCGGCCAGGGCCCGCGCGGCGGCGTAGCGGTCCGGTACGCCCAGCTTGCGGCGAGCCCGGTCGCAGTAGGTGTCGACCGAAGCTTTTGACATGCCCAGTTCGCGGGCGATCTGCTTGGAACTCAGGTGCCGGTCGACCAGACGCAGGCAATCGCGCTCTCTCGGGGTGAGAAGTTCGACTGGATCCAGGACGGTCTCAGGCGGTGCGCGCATAGGACGAATACGTTAGCGACTCGCGTTACCGGCCGTCTACTTGTTATGCTGCGGCAGGCTTAACGCTAAGATAGAATATCCCAAGCAGTGGGGAGGACAAAATGCCCCTCGACGACGCCATCGGTCCGGACCCCGTAGACATCGCCATCGGCGCGCGGATGCGCCTTCGCCGCAAGTCGCTCGGCATCAGCCAGGGCGTGCTGTCCGAGCGGGTCGGCGTCTCGTTCCAGCAGATCCAGAAGTACGAGCGCGGGGCCAATCGCGTCTCCGGCTCGATGCTGGTCGCCATCGCCGCGGCGCTCGACACCTCCGTCGGCTGGCTGGTCGGCGAGGAGGGCGGTCTGGCCGAAGCCGCCGACGAGGTGATCTCGGCCCTGGCCCTGACCGGCGGCGTCGACCTGCTGGAAGCCTTCGCCGCCATCCCGCAGGCCTCGGCCCGCGCCGCCCTGGTGACCCTCGCCCAGGAAATGGCCGCGCTCTGACGCGCGTTTGACCGCCCGTTAAGCGGTCTGCGGTAAACCCAGGGTCGATGACCCAGGATCACACCCGCCGCGCCCGCGTCAGCGCCGAGCAGCTCGCCTCGCTCAGCCACGAGTTCCGCACCCCGCTGAACGGCGTGCTTGGCATGACCCGCCTGCTGGCCGGAACCGCCCTCACAGACGAACAGCGCGCCTATGTCTCGGCGCTGCGCGAGTCCGGCGAGCACCTGCTGGGGCTGGTCAACGACGTGCTCGACTTCGCCCGTCTCGGCGCCGACAAGATCGAGCTGCATCCGACCGACTTCGAGGTCGAGAGCCTGCTGCGCTCGGTCTGCGAGCTGCTGTCCCCGCGCGCCCAGGAAAAGGGCCTGGAGATCGCCTGGGCCGCCCCGGCCGGCATCGGCGCCGTCCATGCCGACGAAGGCCGCCTTCGCCAGATCCTGCTCAACTTCGCCGGCAACGCCGTCAAGTTCACCAGCCAGGGCGGGGTGCTGCTCAGCGTCGCCGAAACGCCGAACGGCCTGCGCTTCACCGTCGAGGACTCCGGCCCCGGCGTCAGCCAGACCGCCCGCGAAACCATCTTCGAGGCCTTCGAACAGGCCGATCCCCTGCGCGACGTTCAGCTCGGCGGCGCGGGCCTGGGCCTGGCCATCGCCCGCAAGCTGGCCGGCGCCATGGACGGCGAGGTCGGGGTCGAGACCGCAAGCCTCGGCGGCGCCGCCTTCTGGTTCGAGGCGCCGCTGCCCCGCCGCCCGGGCCGCGCCGACCGCCCGCTCGGTCGCCGCACCGTCGCCATCGTCAGCGCCAACCGCATCGTCGCCGAAGCCGCCCGCCGCCAGATCGAGGCCTCCGGCGGCAAGGCCCTGGTCGCCGCGGACCTACCGTCGGCGCTGGCCGCCACCCGCCCCGCCGACGTCGTACTGGTCGACCGCGCCCTCGCGCCCGAGCGGCCGCCTGCCAAGCGTTCGCTGCTGGTCATGCTGACCCCGGAGGAGCGCGGCCGCATCGAGGAACATCGCGCCGCGGGCTTCGCCGGCTACCTGATCAAGCCGCTGCGCCGCGCCTCGCTGGCCGAGCGCGTGCTCGCCGCACGCCGCGACGAGGATCCGGCCCGCGCGGTGGAGGACGACCGCATCGCCCCGGCTGCCGCCCCCGGCGCCCGCATCCTGCTGGTCGAGGACAACCCCATCAACGCCCTGCTCGCCCGCACGCTCTTGTCGCGCGAAGGCTGCCGCGTCGACCAGGCCGGCGGCGGCGAGGAGGCCCTGGCCGCCCTCAAGGTCGGCGCTTACGACCTGATCCTGATGGACATGCGGATGCCCGGCATGTCGGGGCTGGAGGCCACCCGCAAGGTGCGCGACATGGGCGTGCGCACGCCGGTCGTCGCCCTCACCGCCAACGCCTTCGAGGAGGACCGCCACGCCTGCCTCGCCGCCGGCATGGACGACTTCCTGGTCAAGCCGCTGACCCCCGACGCCCTGCGCGCGGCGCTTGGCCGCTGGACCGCCGCCCCCGACTGGACGCAACAAGCGGACCACGCCAAGGTCGGCTGACGTCCAGGGGCCGCCCCGGCGTCGTTCCGGGGAAGCCTACATGACCACAGAGACGCAGGCCGGCGAGGCCAAAAAGCCCGGCACGCTGGCGGCTCTGGCCGTCTATCTCGAGCGCCGCTCGCTGGTCATGCTCTCGCTCGGCTTCGCCTCCGGCCTGCCGAACCTTTTGATTTTCGACACCCTGTCGGCCTGGCTGCGCGACGCGGGCCTGTCGCTGGAGGTGATCGCCTTCTTCGGCCTGGCGACGCTCGCCTATTCCCTGAAGTTCCTGTGGGCCCCGCTGGTCGACCGCGCCAAGGTCCCGGTGATCACCAGGTGGCTCGGCCATCGCCGCTCCTGGATGCTGCTCTGCCAGGGGCTGATCGTGCTCGGCCTATGGTCGATCGCCGGCACCGATCCTGTCTCCAGTCTCGGGCTCATGGCGCTGTTCGCGGTGCTGGTCGGCTTCGTCTCGGCCACCCAGGACATCGTCATCGACGCCTGGCGGATCGAGGCGGCCGTCACCGAGAAGCAAGGCGCAATGGCCGCGGCCTACCAGTGGGGCTACCGCATCGCGATGATCGTCGCCGGCGTGCTGCCGCTGGCGCTGTCGGAATACGCCGGCTGGAACACCTCCTATGCGATCATGGCGGTGCTGATGCTGGTCGGCGTCCTCGGGGTGCTCGGCGCCCCGCGAGAGGCCCAGCACGAGATCCGCGCCATCGACACCGGCGACATCCCCGCCGCCCCGGCCCGCGACGGCGCCGAGTGGGCGATCCGCCTGCTGCTGTTCGTGGTCGGCGCCGTCGTGCTGGGCTCCGGCCTGGCCGGCAACGCCGCCATCCTCGCCGCCGCCTTCGAGCGCCTAGGCCTGACTGGCGCCGCCACCCAGGTGACCACGCTCTGGGAGGCCAAGCCCTGGGGCGTGTTCGCCCAGCTCGGCGGGGTGGTGGCCGGCGCCCTGGTGATCTTCTTCGCCGCTCGCCCGGCTCCTGGCCTGCAGACCCGCCCCGGCCGCTATCTCAGCGTCGCGCTCGGCGCGCCGCTGGCCAACTTCTTCGCCCGCTACGGCCAGGCCGCGGGGCTGATCCTGGCGCTGATCTGCGTCTACCGGCTGAGCGACTTCGTGCTCAACATCATGAACCCGTTCTATCTCGACATGGGCTACTCGAAGCTCGAGATCGCCGAGGTCCGCAAGGTGCTCGGCGTGGTGATGAGCGTCCTCGGCGTCGGCCTGGGCGGCTTCTGCATCGCCCGCTTCGGCCTGATCCGCTCGATGGTGGTCGGCGCCTTCGCTGGCCCGCTCTCCAACCTGGTCTTCGCCTGGCTGGCCGCCCAGGGCCCGCATCTCTGGGCGCTCAGCGTCGCCATCGGGATCGACAACATCGCCTCCGGCTTCGCCGGCACCTGCCTGATCGCCTACATGTCCAGCCTGACCGGCCAGGGCTTCACCGCCACCCAGTACGCGCTGTTCTCCTCGCTCTACGCCCTGCTCGGCAAGCTGGTCGCCTCGCAGTCGGGCCGCATCGTCGAGGGCGCCGCGGCCAGCGCCGACGCGGGCGGCGTCTTCGCGGCCTTCAAGCCGCTATTCGCCGGCCTGCCGCCGCAGACCTTCGCCAACGCCATGGAAAAGTCCGGCGTCACTCCCGAGGCGCTCGGCGCCGGCTACATGACCTTCTTCTTCTACTCCGCCGCGCTCGGCCTCATCGGCATCGTCCTGGCCTTCGCGGTCGCCCGCCTGAGCCCGCAGCCGAAAGAAGCCTGACAACAGAAGAGCAGGTCCCCTCCCCGCTCGGGGCAGGGGAATCGCATATGGCGGTGGAGTCGAAATTTTAGTTCGAAGCGGACTCTGCAGGCGTCTCCTTGGTGTGAGGAGGCGGCGGATTGGAGAG
>NZ_JACIDK010000001.1 GCF_014196295.1 Phenylobacterium haematophilum | reverse complement strand
TACAAGCAGCGCTTCGCCAATCCGTTCGTCGCCGCTTCCCGCGGCTACATCGACGATGTCATCATGCCGCACTCCACTCGCCGGCGCATCGCCAACGCGCTGAAGAACCTCCAGGGAAAGCAACTCGCCAACCCCTGGAAGAAACACGACAACATTCCGCTGTAGAGCCAAGCTTGGCGTGAAATCTGGCCGGAACCGGCGCCGCGATCCCTCGTTGTCGCTCGCATGACGCAACGACAACCAGGGAGAACGACCATGTCCGACCGATGGATGGATGAGCGCGAGGAACTGGAACGGCTGGACCGTGAACGCGGGTATGGGCGCTATCGTCGGCACGAGCGCGACGACCGTTACGACCGCGGGCTATACGGCGATCGCAGTTTCCAGCCGCGCGGACGTGAGCATGTCTTCGGCGAGCGCGAGAGCGGCGTGGACTACACCAGTCCGCGCGATTCATCAGACTACGCCTACGAGGCGCGAATGGCCCGGCGGGCGCGGCGCGCCTATTCAGACTATGATCGCCGTCCTGACTATCGGGACGACGAGCGGGCGATCACCCGGGGAGGCGCCTATGCCTATGGATCGCCGCGTCATCGCGACGACCGCTATGGCGATGAGCGCTGGCGGGATGAACGCGCCTATCGCGTCGCCTATGGCGACCGACATCCCGACCACATTGGCCACTACGAAGACGAGCCGGACCGCCGCAGCTTCTGGGAACGGGCCGGCGACCGCGTCGCTTCGTGGCTCGGGGAGGGCGACCATCGCGGGCGGGGACCCAGCGGCTACAAGCGCACCGACACGCGGATCAGCGAAGAGGCGCATGAGCGGCTGACCGACGATCCGTGGCTCGACGCCAGCGCGATCACCGTGACGGTCGAGGGCGGCGAGGTGACCCTGTCGGGCCAGGTGCTCGAACGCGAGGCCAAGCACCGGGCCGAGCGGTTGATCGAGGACATGGCCGGCGTGACCCATGTCCAAAACAACCTGCGGGTACGGCGCAACGACCCGATCACCGGATCGGGAACCGGCTTTGGCGACGCCGCCAACGCTGAGCAGATGCGGGCGGCGGGTCGAAAGAACTAGCTGCGCCCTGGCCCCGTCGCGCCCGCGCCCTACATTGACGGCGTGACGGCGCCATCCTTTCAATCCTGGCTCGACCGTTGGGACCTTGTTCCCGACGGCGAGGCATTCACGACCGAGTACACGGGAAGCTGGCTGTTGCCCGTGCGCCAAGGCCGGCGGGCTGCGATCCTGAAGCTCGCCTATGCGCCCGAGGAGATCGCCGGCGGCGCGCTGATGCAGTGGTGGGCCGGGCAGGGCGCCGCCGAAGTGCTGGCGCGGGAGGGACCGGCCCTATTGTTGGAGCGCGCGGAAGGGCCGCGTTCGTTGATCCGCATGTCTCGCGGCGACGAGGATGACGCGGCCACGGCGATCATCTGTGACGCCGTGCAGGTGCTGCATGCGCCGCGGCGAACGCCTCCGCCCGACACGCTGGTTCCGTTGGATGTCTGGTTCGCCGCGCTGGGGCCGGGTGCGGACAGGCATGGCGGCGTGCTCGTCAGGGCGCACGAGACTGCGCAGGCGCTGCTGGCGGAGCCGCGCGATGTCGTGGCGCTGCACGGCGACGTTCACCACGGCAACGTCCTCGACTTTGGTGCGAAGGGCTGGCTGGCGATCGATCCGAAGGGCGTGCTGGGCGAGCGCGGCTACGACTACGCCAACCCGTTCTGCAATCCAGACACGGCGACGGCGCTCATCCCTGGCCGGCTCGACCGCTACCTTGCCATCGTCACTGAGAAGACCGGCCAGGATCCGCGCCGGTTGCTGATGTGGATCCTGGCCTACAGCGGACTATCAGCGGCCTGGATCCTTGATGACGGGGATCCGGCGCAGTTCGACAGTTCGATCGTCGAGATGTCGGCTGCGCGGCTCTACGGCTAGCCGCCGATCCGCCAGCCGACCTCGCGGGCGAAGTCGGTGAAGAACTCCGGCTCGTAGGCACGTTCGGGATCCTTGCGCACCCATTGGTCCAAGGCATGGGCGTCGTCGCCGACCAGGATCCGCCAGCGTTCATCGCGTACGCCGTCGAGGATCACCCTTGCGGCGGCGGCGGCTGTCATCGGGGCGTCTTCAAGGAAGCTGCGCGCCATCTCGGCGGACATCGCTTGGATTGCGGCGTCTGGGACAGACGCCGCGTCCATGCCCGCCGCGGTCAGTCGTGCACGGGCCTGGGCAAGTTCATCGGCGCTCATGTCGTCGGAATCGACGCCGGCCTGAACCTTGCGCGAGTTGGCGATGATCGAGGTGCCTATATGGCCCGGCATCACGACCGAGCACTTGATATGTGGGGCGTGGATCCGCAGGTCGGTGACCAGCGCCTCGGTGAAGCCTTTCACCGCGAACTTCGCCGCGGCGTAGGCGGTGTGCGAGGTATTCGGCCCGATAGTCGCCCAGAAGCCGTTGACGCTGGAGGTGTTGACGATGTGGCCCTCGTCCGCGGCCATCAGCATCGGCAGAAAGGTGCGGACCCCAAGATAGACGCCGCCCCAGCAGACGTTGAAGGTCTTCTCCCAGGAGGCGCGGCTGTCGGCGATCATGCTGCCGCCGCCGGCGATGCCGGCGTTGTTGAACAGCAGGTGAATCCTGTCGGTCTGCTGCTGCTCGGCCAGTTCCTCGCGGAACGCGATCAGCGCAGCTTCGAGCGAGACGTCGGCGATGTGGGTGGTGACCTTGGCGCCCTGAGGCTTGCCGTCGGCCTCGATGAGACGGACGGTCTCGTCCATGGCCTTGGCCGAGACGTCGCACATGGCGACGTTGCAGCCTTCTGCGGCGAGTTGGCGGGCCAGTTCGCGGCCCATACCCGTTCCGCCGCCGGTGATCACGGCGGTCTTACCTGCGAAATCCTTCACGGCGTCGCCTCCCTGGCGTTGTTCGGGAGGAGCCTAGCGCGCTTTCCGTGTGGTCCGCCAACTGGTCAGGCTGGGGTGAAGCCGGCGCCCGGAGATCAGGCTTTCGCGCCGGCCAGGACGGCGTTGTCGCCGCGGTGCAGCGGGTCGCGGAGCGGCTCGCCGTTGGCGACAAACTCCAGCGAGACCGAGTTGATGCAGTAGCGCAGCCGGGTCGGCGGCGGGCCGTCGGGGAACACATGGCCCTGGTGGCTGTCGCAGCGGGCGCAGCGGGTTTCAATGCGGATCATGCCGTAACTGACGTCGCGAACGCCGATTACGTGCGCCTCGTCGTAGGGGGCGAAGAAGCTGGGCCAGCCTGTGCCGCTCTCGAACTTGGTCTTGGCCTGGAACAGCGGCAGCGCGCAGAGGCGGCAACAGTAGACGCCGTCCTCCTTGTTATCGAGCAGGCCGCCGCAGAACGGGGCCTCGGTGCCATGATGCAGCAGGACATCCGCCTCTTCACTTGAGAGCCCGGCCTCAAGCGCGGCGCGCTCGTCGGCGGTCGGGGGGGTGAGGTCGAAACCGGAAGGGGAGGCGGCTGGCGTGCTCATGTTGGTCAATCTAAGGTCGCCGGGCCATTAGCGAAAGTGCATCGCCAGGAGCCGCCATGATCACAAGCACCACGCCCCACATCGCCGAACGCGAAATCGCCCGCACCGTCGGCGTCGTCAGCGGCGAGGCGATCATCGGCGCGCACATCTTCCGCGACCTGTTCGCCGGCATCACCAACATCATCGGCGGTCGGGCCGGGGGCTATGAGAAGGCCTTGCGGGAGGCCCGCGACATCGCCATCCGCGAGATGTGCGACGAGGCGGCCAAGCTGGGCGCCGACGCCGTGGTCGGGGTCGACCTGGACTATGAGGCGTTGGGTGTCGACAACGGCATGCTCATGGTCACCGCGGCCGGCACCGCCGTGAAGTTGCGCTAGAGACGCCTGGAGGGGGCATGAACGGCCAGACCGACTGGGGTGCGCTGCTGCTCTCCGCGCAAGGGCGGATCGCCCGTGCGCCATTCCTGATCGCAGCGGCGACCCTGCTGGGCCTGGTTGCGGTCTACGAAGCGGTGGTCGGTGTCACCTTGCACTGGCTGACTGGATGGTTCGTCTATCCGGCGCTGATCTACGCCGGCGCCTGCGTGCTCTCCAAGCGGCTGCACGACCGCGGCAAGTCGGGATGGTGGGCGGCGCTGATCCTTTTCGCACTGGTGGCGGTATGGCCCCAGCCGATCGGCTTCTTCGACTTCCTGTTCGGCCTCGCCCTGGTCTGGGCGGCGGTCGAGCTGGGCGTGATGGGCAGCGAGATGGGCGCCAACCGCTTCGGACCCAACCCATTGCGGCCGCTCGGCGCCTAGATCGGCGGCAGACCTTCCTCTACCTCGCCGAACACCAGGCGGAAACTCGCGCGCAAGGCGTCGTCGGCTTCGTCCATGGTCACCGGCAGACCCAGGTCCACCAGGCTGGTGACCCCGTGCTCGGTTTGGCCGCAAGGCACGATGCCCGAGAAGTGGCTGAGGTCGGGTTCGACGTTCAGCGAAACGCCATGGAACGAGACCCAGCGGCGCAGCTTCACGCCGATGGCGGCGATCTTGTCCTCCCGAATCGGCGCGCCCGGCGCTTTGCGCTCCACCCAGACCCCGACGCGACCGTCGCGAATCTCTCCCTCGACGTTGAAGCGGGCCAAGGCGCCGATGACCCAGGCCTCGAGGCTGGCGACGAAGGCGCGCACGTCGCGGCGGCGCTTCGTCAGGTCGAGCATCACATAGGCCACCCGTTGGCCGGGGCCATGATAGGTAAACTGCCCGCCACGGCCGCTGGCGAAGACCGGAAAGCGATTCGGCTCCAGCAAGTCAGTGTCCTTGGCCGATACGCCCGCTGTGTAGAGCGGAGGATGCTCCAACAGCCAGATTAGCTCGCCGGCCGTTCCGTCGGCGATGGCCGCGGCGCGCGCCTCCATCGCCGCAACGGCTTCAGGGTACGGGACGGGGGTGCGCGACACCGCCCACTGCGTGGGCAAGCCGTCGTCGCGGCCGAATATCGGCGCGTCCGGCGAGAGGTTTAACGAGCGGTCAAGCATGTTGGACCCAATGTGGTGACAGGGTAGGGCGCGTCAAAGCCCGTCCCGCGATGTGTCTAGTATTTCAAAGGCTTTGCGTCTTGGGTCAGGTCAACGAGGTCAACGTCGAAATATCGGTCCTGCTGGGCCGGTCGACCCTGCCGATGCAGCAGCTTCTGCGCATGGGCCGCGGCGCGGTGATCCCGCTGGACGCGGGGGTGAACGAGGAAGTCTGGATCCTGGCGAACAACCATCCGGTCGCTCGCGGGGAGATCCAGATCAACGAAGACCGCATCTCGATCGCCGTTACACGTGCGGCAGATGTGTATGACTTCATGGCAGGCGGTCAGTAGGGCTTCACAAAGCTGCGGGGGTTTGCTACCTGCCGCGCCTCACCACGAGCGGTCGTGGCGGAATTGGTAGACGCGCAGCGTTGAGGTCGCTGTGGGGCAACCCGTGGAAGTTCGAGTCTTCTCGACCGCACCAGTGAATCAGGGTCTTCAAAAGCGACTGAGCACATCTTCGTCCGACGCCTAGGGAGGTCCGCATGAGCCGCGAAACGGCCGACCTGTCCGAAGCTGCCGACAAGATTGCTCCAGAGCTCGAAGAAGACCTCGAAGACCTCGCCCTAGGCGAGGACTACGCGCTAAATCCCGAATTCGTGGCGATGGTGGTGGACGCCGCCGACCGCGGCGACGCCGAGCGGTTGCGCGAACTGCTGGGCGCGCTGCACCCGGCCGACGTCGCCGACCTGATGGGATTTCTGTCGGCCGAGTACCGCGACGAGGTGCTGGCCCACCTGGCGCCCGAGGCGCTGGCCGAGATTCTCTCCGAACTCGACACCGAGATTCGCGAGGAGGTGCTGGAGACGGTGTCGCCGGCCACTCTCGCCAAGGTGCTCGAGGAACTCGACTCCGACGATGCGGCAGACGTCGTCGACGACCTGGAGGACGACAAGCGGGTCCAGGTGCTTGCGGCTATGCCGGAGACCGAACGGGCCGCCATCGAGACCTCGCTGTCCTACGAGGATGAGACCGCCGGCCGCATCATGCAGCGCGAGGTCGTCGCCGCCCCCCAGTTCTGGACCGTCGGTCAGACCATCGACCACTTCCGCCGGGAAGCCGACGACCTGCCCGAGCTGTTCTTCGACGTCTATGTCGTCGACCCGAGCTACAAGCCGGTTGGCGCTGCGCCGGTCAGCCATCTGTTGCGCGCGCCGCGCAGTACGCCGCTCGCGCAGATCATGGAGCCGGTGACGGAAATTCCGGTCGGAATGGACCAGGAAGAGGTCGCCTACATTTTCGACAAGTATCACCTGATCTCGGCGCCTGTAGTGGAGCCGGGCGGGCGGCTGGTGGGCCAGATCACCGTCGATGACATTGTCGGCGTCATCCAGGAAGAGAGCGAGGAGGATATCCTCGCCTTGGCCGGGGTGTCCGACGCCGGTCGAAACGCCGACGTCTTGGACATCATCCGAGCGCGCCTGCCGTGGCTGGCCCTCAACACCGTGACGGCGGCCCTGGCGGCCAGCGTGATCCGCGCCTTCGAGGGCGAGATCGCCAAGCTGGTCACCCTGGCGGTGCTGATGCCGATCGTGGCCTCGCTGGGCGGCAACGCCGGCACCCAGGCCCTGGCCGTCGCCGTGCGCGCGCTGGCCAGCAAGGAACTGTCCTCGGTGAACGCCTATCGGACGGTTTTCCGGGAGATGGCGGTGGGCCTGGCCAACGGCGCGGCGCTGGCCGCGGTGACCGGCGGCGTGATCTATTTCCTGTTCCGCGACCTGATGCTGAGCGTCACGTTTGGCCTCGCACTTATCATAAACCTGTTCGTCGCCTCGCTGGCCGGGGTGCTCGCGCCTCTGGTGCTCGAGCGGATGGGCCGCGACCCCGCGGTTTCATCCTCAGTTTTCGTGACTTTCGCCACGGACTTCACAGGTTTCTTCGCCTTCCTGGGCCTCGCCGCAGTGATCCTGCTGTAACCGGCCTCTATCTTGCCGACTAAGCCCTGGGCGCATGCGCCCATGTGTCAGGATGGGTCAATCGGCCATGAAACCGCGTAACCAGGTGTCGAGATCGGCGATCGAGCTGATCAAGCGCTTCGAAGGCTATCGCCGGAAATCCGCCCAGCTGCCCGATGGGCGCTGGACCATTGGTCATGGCCACACCCAGACGGCCCGCGAGGGCGCCGAAGTCTCGGAACAGGACGCCGAGGCGCTGCTGCTCTACGACCTGATCGCCGTTTCGCACTCGATCAACGAGTGGGTGTTCACGCCCCTCAATCAGAACCAGTTCGACGCCCTGACGGCGTTCGCTTTCAATATCGGGCTTGAGAACTTCCGGCGCTCGTCGGTGCTGCGCCGGCTGAACGAAGGCAGCCTTATCCAAGCCGCCTGCGCGATGGAGCTCTGGCGCAAGGCCGAGTTCGATGGCGAGTCCATCGTCGTCGACGCCCTCGTCCGTCGGCGTTCAGCTGAGAAGACTCTATTCCTGACGCCGGTGAACGGCTGGATTCCGGCGCCGTCGCCGGTGGTGCGGCCTACTATCGACCTCGACGCCATGGGCGTCGTACCGCGCCAGACGCCGACGGCGCTGAACACCCCCATGGTCGGTCCGAAGGTTATCGTCGAACGTGACGAGGCCCAGCAGGAGCGGCCGGCTGGCGCTGTCCTGGAGGACGAACAGCAGAGCCCTGCCGCCGCCGCGGCCGCGTCGGTGTCTTCGCGGCTCTCGAGCATTTTCAGCGAACCGCTGCAGACGGGGCCTGTCGTCGAACCGGCGCATCGGCTCGTCATCGACGAGCCGGGACCTGTGAGCGGCTCGTTTCCGCAGCCTGCCGTCGAGCCGGCTTTCGTGCTCACGCCGGCGGAGGAGGAAGAGTTCGCATCGCCCGAGACCTATGATGCGCCGAAACTTGCGCTGGTGGCGGCCAACGAGTCCGAACCTGCCGCCGAGCCGAGCCTGATCGAGGAACCGGTCGTTGAGGCTGCGCCGGAGGTCGAGGCCACGCTGGAGCCGCAAGCGCCCCAATTCGAGCTTCCAGTCAGCGACGCCATTCCGGCAGCCCGGCGCCCGGGCCTGGGCCCGGCCGTCGGGTTGGCTGGCGCGGGCGTGGCGCTGTTTGGCGGTTGCCTGTTCTGGGCGCTGAATATGCCGCAGCCGCAGACCGTCGGGGCGATCAACCCCGGCACGGTGGTCTGGCTGGCGGGGATCGCCGGCGTGGGGCTGATCGGTGTGGCGGTCTATATGATCCTCGACCGGCTGGGCCGTCCCGACGTCGAACACGTGGACGCCGTTCTCGAGCGCGACGAATAGCCACGGACCCGTTCCGCCTTAGCCGCGACGCGTGCTAACCATGACACATGAAGCGCGTCGTTACCCTCTCGGCAGCCATCAGCGTTCTGGCGCTCGGAGGCTGCGCCAGTCTGATGGGGCCTAGCTGCCCCGCCGGGCAGGAGCCGATGCGCACGGCTCAGCTCTTCTTCGGCCAGAACATCGGCGGCAAACCCGGCGTTTCCGAGGCTGATTTTCGGAAGTTCGTGGACGAGGAACTGACGCCTCGGTTCCCCAGCGGCTTGACCGTGCTCGAGGGCGGCGGCCAGTGGAAGGGCGATGAGAACAAGCTCATCCGCGAGGCGTCCAAGGTTGTGGTCCTGGTCCTGCCCAACGGCATCGAAGCCAATCTGAAGCTCAACGCCGCGCGCAAGGCTTACAAAGCGCGGTTCAACCAGGAATCCGTGCTGCTGGTGACCCAGCCGGCCTGCGTGGACTTCTAGCCCGGCAGGTCGTCGGCCAGGGCGCGCAGCGCCTGACCCGTCTCCGCGTCGGCGGGAAAGAACGTCTCCAGCGTCAGTTCCGACACCGTCACGTCGACCGGCGTGCCGAAGACGGTGGTCGTCGAGAAGAACGACAGCAGGCCCGCGGGCGTCTGCAGTCGGAATGGGATGGCGACGCCCCCGAACTCGTCCGACGGCTTGCGCGGCGGCTGGCCGCCTGGGATCGGATAGGCCTTCAGTTCGGTCAGCAAGTTCGCGAGTCCCGGGTCGGCGGTCAGATCCACCTCGCGGCGCAGGCGGTCAAGCAGGTGGGCGCGCCATTCGTGCAGATTGGAGATCCGCGGCGCCAGACCTTCGGGATGCAGGGTCAGCCGCAGGACATTGAGCGGCGCATCCAGCAGATGCGGCGAGACCCCGGCCATCATCGGCGCGATCATCCGGTTGGCGCTGACCAGGTTCCAGCCGCGATCGACGACGAGGGCGGGATAGGGCTCGTGCCCGGCTAGGATGACGTCGACGGCCCTGCGCGCCGCGGCGAGGGCAGGGTCGTCCAACGAGCGTTGCGGGAAGACCGGCGCGAAGCCGGCGGCGACCAGGATCGTATTGCGTTCGCGCAACGGGATCTCAAGGTGCTCGGCTAGGCGCAGCACCATGTCCCGGCTGGGCTGGGCGCGGCCGGTTTCGAGGAAGCTGAGGTGGCGGGTGGATATCTCGGCATCGAGGGCCAGGTCGAGCTGGCTGAGCCGGCGGCGCTGTCGCCATTGACGAAGGTGGTCGCCCACCGCGGTTGCTGTCGCGATCATGAGCGCAAGACTAGCGGGGCCGGAGCGCGGGCTCCATGACCTGCCAGGTAATGGGCGGACCTTTCTGGGCCCAGAAAGACAAAGGGCCGGTTCCCTTTCGAGAACCGGCCCTTCCATTGTCGGACCGCAGTGCGGCCCGCAACTCGGCGCTTACTTGGAGACCTCGTAAGCGGCGACCCGGGTCGCGGCTTCCACACTCGGATGAGGACAATGAGACACTGGGTCACCTCCTTTCAGCTGTTGAACAGGACCTTTAATATGGGCCCGATTTTCCGGTTCGCAAACCCCTTCATCGAAGCTCAAGCGAGCGTGACGCCCCGAGCGACGGCTTCGTCGTCGCGGCCGGCCCCTCGGCGCAGCTCGGTCACAGTCCGCGGCAGCTTGTCGAGGACCTCAATCGTCGCGCGATAGCCAGCGTCGACGGCAGGATCGAAGGCCGACCAGTCGCGGATCTCCACACCGGTGAGGTCGGGCGTGATCAGAACGTCGGTCGCTTCCCGCGCCGCTGCGAGATCTCGTCCACTAGAGACTGTCGCGGCGCGCATCAGCAGGGAGACGATCGGCGGGCCTTTGCGCCATTGGCCCGACCGGATCCAGCGCCAAACCGATTCCGGCCGCGCGACGTCGTCGGCGGTGATCGAGCGCCCCCGGCTGACGTCAACCCCGACGATCGGTCCGAGTTGGGTCAGTCGCATGATGTCCGCCGGGAAGTTCTTCATCACCGCGCCATCGACGAGGACGTTGTTGTCCTCGGTGGTGGCTGGCGGCAGCACACCGGGCAAAGAGATCGTCGCGCGCAACGCCTCGCGCAGCAGCCCGCTCTTGTGGAGTTGGTAGGCGCCGGTGGTCAGGTTCGAGGACACGCAGAAGAACGGAAGCCACAGGTCGGCGATCTGGATGTCGTCGAAGTGCTTGGCCAAGCGCTCGCGCACCTTTTCGCCGCGGGTCATGGCCAGCAGCGGCAGAGCGATGTCGTCCAGCGGGCTGGTGGTGACGAATGCGTCGCGGATCCGCCGCTCCATTTCCTCGCCGTCCCAGCCGACCGCCAAGCCTGCGCCGATGATCGCGCCCATGGAGACGCCGCAGACGAAGTCGATCGGCACGCCGCGCTCACGCAGGGCCTTGATGGCGCCCACGTGTGCGTAGGCTCGCGCGCCGCCTCCAGAGAGCACCAGGCCGACCGATTGGCCCGTCAGCAGGCGGGCGATCCGCTGTGCGTCGTCGCCGTTGTCGCGGCGGACATGGAAGAGCCGGGCGGGCCGCAACGCATCGACCCAGGCCTGGGAGCCCTTGGGGGCCTTACAGGTCTTGGTCTGTACGAGGATCAGGTCGACCAGGCCCTGAGCCTGAAGCGGCTCGCCGTGGGCCAGTCCCTGCGAAGGTGGGACGGTGTCGCCACGGGCGACGCGGAACAGGCGATCAACCTGGCGACCGACCACCTGCTTCCATCCGATGTCCTCGACCTCGGCCGCATAGAGCACGAAGTCATAGTCGCGCTCGACCTCGGAGAACCATTCGGTTGGGGCCTGCTGGGCCTCGCTGCCGACCACGGTCACCGAGTAGCCGAGCCGCCCGATCTCGCGGGCGACCTTGTCGAGCAGCGGGCGGACGGCGACAGCGGCTCCCGTCGCAACAAAGCCAAAGACCGACGGCTCGCCGATCGAGGTCTTGCTGACCGCCTGGCGGCTGCGCAGGATCATCAGACGCGCCAGTTCGGTCATCACCGAGGCGTCAGTCTCGGCCGCCTCGAAGAACGCTTCGCGGGGAAGGGCGAAGATCTCGGAGTCCCGTAGCGCGACGACTGCGCCGCTGTGCGGCGCGCCGGTGATCAGAGACATCTCGCCCGCCGGTTCGCCCGGCCGGATCACGCCTAGGAACTGCGGCTCGCCGTTCTCGTCCTTTCGGAAAGCGCCCAGGCGTCCGGCACGCAAAAAGTAGAGGTGGTCGGCGGGCTCGCCGGCCTCAAACAGCGTCGCTCCGCCGGGCAGGGAGAACCACGTCGCTTCGCCGTGGCCGCGCTCCTCGTAGAAGAGACGGGCCAACGCCGATTCGCTGGGAATATCAGGCAAGCTGACCACGCCAGCAGCCTAGCTTGCGTCGCTCCGGGGGGCTATGGCTTGGCCTGATCCAAACTTCCGGCCCAGCGTTGTTGAAGGATTCAGGAGACCGCAGCCATGACCAATCCGATCGCCGACCCGCTGGTCGAAATCACTGACACCGACGCCGAGTCCCGGCTGGTCGACATCGACGCGACCCTGGAGGGCGTGGCGACCGTGACGCTCAACCGGGCGATCCGCCGCAACGCCTTCAACGCCGAGCTGATCGCCGCCCTCCACGAGGCGTTTGAGACGCTGCAAGGCGCCGAGGGCGTGCGGGTGGTGTTCCTGCGTGGGGCGGGCTCGACGTTCAGCGCAGGCGCCGATCTGGATTGGATGCGCGAGGCGGCTGACCGCAACGAGGCGGACAACCGCGACGACGCCATGCTGCTGGCGCGGATGCTCAAGAGCCTGTGGGACATTCCCGCGCTCACAGTGGCGCTGGTCGAAGGCGGGGCCTATGGGGGCGGCGCCGGCCTTGCCGCGGCGTGCGACATGGCGGTCGCCACCGCCGACGCGAAATTCAGCTTCTCCGAAGTTCGGCTCGGCCTGATCGCAGCCACCATCAGCCCCTACGTCGTCCAGGCGGTCGGGCCGCGCGAGGCGCGAGCGCTGTTCGCGACCGGCAAGGTGTTCGACGCCGCCTACGCCGAGAAGGTGGGGCTGGTCAGCGAGGTGGTCGCCGACGGCGCCCAGCTGACCGAGGCGCGCGACCGGATCGCCCAGGATATGATGGCCTGCGGCCCCGAGGCGGTCGCCCAATCCAAGAAGCTGGTCGAGGACGTCGCCTATCGGCCGGTCGAAGATGTGATGGAAGAGACGGCGCGGCGGATCGCCCGCATTCGCGTCAGTCCCGAGGGCCAGGAGGGCGTGCGGGCTTTCCTCGAAAAGCGCAAGCCCAACTGGCAGATCTGAAGACCATGGCGCTGCACATGATCAAGCTGGTGGTGGGGTGCGACACCATCGAGGACCTGCTCGCCTGGCATCAGGCGGGAAGACCCTGGATCATGCACACCCGCCAGACGCCAAAGCGCGCCGCCGAACTGCTGCAGGGCGGATCGCTCTATCGGGTGTTCAAGGGCGTGATCATGTGCCGCCAGACCATCCTGGCCGTCGATACCGTGGGCGAGGGTGTGGCCGCCCGCTGTCAGGTCACCGTCGATCCAGAGATCGTCCGCGTGGCGCCGACGCCGCGGCGTGCATTCCAGGGCTGGCGCTATCTAGAGGCCAAGGACGCGCCGCCGGATCTCGCCGGGGGCGTCGACGGCGAGATTCCGCCGGAGCTGGCGCGCCAGCTGCGTGAGGCCGGCGCGTGGTAGCGGCAGGCGGCTAGACGGCCATGTTGTCGATCAGGCGCGTCTTGCCGACCACGGCGGCGGCCAACACGCGGCCGGGAACCGTCAGCGGACCGGGGCCCGGATGGCTCAGGTCGTCGGCGTTGCGGACTTCGAAATAGTCGATGCGCTGGAAGCCCGCTCGCTCAAGGGCGGCCAAACCCGTGGCCTCGACCCGTTCGACGGTCTCGCCGGCCTGCAAACGGCGCACTGCATCGGCCAGCGCGACATTCATGCGGCCTGCGACCTCTCGCTCAGCGTCGCTGAGATAGGCGTTGCGCGAGGAGCGGGCGAGGCCATCCTCCAGCCGCGAGGTCGGGGCGCCGACGATCTCGACCGGAATGTCCAGATCGCGGACCACGCGCTTGATGACCTGCAGCTGCTGGAAGTCCTTCTCGCCGAAGATTGCAACGTCTGGCCCGCATTGCAGCAGCAGCTTCGAGACGACGGTGGCGACGCCGGCGAAGTGGCCGGGGCGGGCGGCGCCATCGAGCGGCTCAGTCACGCCGGTGACATTGACGGTGGTGGAGAAGCCTTGCGGGTACATTTCGGCGACCGTCGGAGCGAAGAGCAGGTCGCAGCCTGCGCCGGCCAGCAGCTCGGCGTCCCGCGCTTCGCCGCGCGGATAGGCGTCGAAGTCCTCGTTGGGGCCGAACTGAGTCGGATTGACGAACACGCTGGCGACGACGCGGTCGGCCTTGGTCTTGGCCAGCGCGATCAGCGACAGGTGACCTTCGTGCAACGCGCCCATGGTCGGGACCAGCGCGACCCGCTCGCCCGTGCTGCGCCAGGCTGCGACCTGAGCGCGGAGGTCGGCGACAGTGCGGACGATGGCGATCTGAGGCATGATGTACTCGCTAAGCAGGGTGTGGGGCTTATGGCGCGGTCGGCCGGCGGCGTCCATTCCATCCACAGCCGTAGCGGCGCCTTACGTTGACGGCGCGTCGTGGTGAAGGTTCCTGTTAACCAATAGAATCGGTGCGAGGTCGCCGAATCGGTTTTGGAGTTGAGAATCGATGTCACAAGCCAAGGTGATCGTCGTCGGGAACGAGAAGGGCGGGGCGGGGAAGTCCACCATCGCCATCCACGTCGCGACCGCCCTGCTGCATGCGGGAGCCAAGGTCGCCACGCTGGATCTCGACGTGCGCCAGCAGTCGATGGCGCACTTCTTCGCCCACCGACGGGCCTGGCTGGACGCCAATGGCGCGGCGGCCCCCATGCCGCTGGAGTTTCAGCTGCCGGCCGAGCTCGCCAAGGCCGCCGACGCAGATGCGCTGGCTCAGTTCGAGGACGCGTTCGGCCGGGCGGCCGAGCAGGCGGACTTTGTTTTGATCGACACCCCCGGCAGCGACACTGCCATCGGCCGCGCCGCGCACGGCCAGGCCGACCTGGTCGTCACGCCGATGAACGACAGCTTCGTCGACTTCGACATGCTGGGCGTGGTGGACCCTGTTACCCTGGAGCTGAAGCGACCGAGCCTCTATTCGGAAACCGTCTGGAACAGTCGCAAGGTTCGGGCCGTGGCGACCGGCAAGTCGATCGACTGGGTGGTTCTGCGCAACCGCTTGGCCCCGACCGAGGCGCGTAACCGCAAGCGCCTGGATGAGCGCGTCCAGGCGCTCTCGCGCCGGGTCGGCTTCCGCGTGGGGCCGGGCCTGCGTGACCGGGTTATCTATCGCGAGCTGTTCCCGTTCGGCCTGACCATTGCGGACCTGTCGCCGACGATCCGCCCCGTGGCGATGTCGCTGCAGCACGTGGCCGCGCGCCAGGAACTGCGGGCGCTGATGGGCTCGCTGGGCCTGTCGGGGCTGGACGGCGACGAGCTTCTGGCGGCGCAATAGCCGAGTCCAGATGCTCTATCTCGCCCTTGGCTGCCTGGCGTTGGTCCTGCTGGTCTGGATCACCCGCGGCAAGCCCATGCTGAAGCGGCGCGAGTGGCGGTTCCTGGCCGGCGCGTTGGCGATCGCCTGCTTTGCGGCGGCGGCTTATGTCGGCGTGCGCGGCGGGTGGGGCAAGTCCATCGTGCTGGTGGTCATGGGCCTTTGGCTTGCCGCGTCCACACGGCGGACGGGGATGGCGGTTCCACCGGCCGCCGGACGAATCAGCGATAGTGAAGCGCGATCCATTTTGGGGGTCGGGCCGAGCGCCACCGAGGCCGAGATCAAGGAGGCCTATGGCCGCCTGATGCGCTTGGCCCACCCTGACAAGGGTGGGACCAGCGGCCTGGCCGCGCAGCTCAACGCGGCCAGGGATCGTCTGTTGAAGAAGTAGTTTCGTCAGGCCGGCTTGACGACCATGCAGGCCAGACGCTTAGCCTTCAGGGCTTGGCAGGCATCCTTGGCCGAGGCTTCAGTGTAGCCCGAGAACCGCGCGCGGTAGGAGCCGCCCACCTTGCCGCCGACTTCGCCGTTGGCGGCGCTGAAGTGCTTGCCGAAGCGCTTGGAGACCAGGGCGAGCTGTTCCTTGGCGTCGGCCTTCGACTTGAACGCGCCGACCTGGACCGACCACTTTCCGGCGGCTTTCTTGTCGCGCAAGGCGCTCTTGGAGGGCTCGACGATCTTGGTGCGGGCGGCGGCCGGCGTCGGGCTGGCGGAGGCGAGCACGATCTTCAGGCCGTCCTGCTCGTTGTCGCCTTGCTCCACCGAGGGGCGGACGATCGGGCCGCTGGGCTCCGGTTCGAACAGGTTTTGGGCGACGGTGATCTTCTCGCCGCGGTCGCGGCGGGCCATGACGTCGAAGCCCGTCAGAATCAGGTCTTCGGCGTTGTTGTTGCGCACCGCGGTCGACGGCGCGCCCAGCACGACGGTGATCAGGCGGCGATTGTCGCGCACCGCGGAGACCGCGATGTTAAAGCCAGAGGCGTTGGTGAAGCCGGTCTTCAGGCCGTCGACGCCCGGCATTCGGCCGAGCAGACCATTGTGGTTGCGCATGGTCACGCCGCGGAACGTGAAGCTCTGCTGGCTGAACAGCTTGTAGTACTGCGGGTAGTCGCGCATCACCGCGCGCGACAGAATGGCGATGTCGCGGGCCGTCGAAACCTGGCGGCTGTCAGGCAGCCCAGAAGCGTTGACGAAGCGGGTGTTCTGCATGCCGAGCTCTTCGGCGCGCAGGGTCATCATCGCCGCGAAGCGCGCTTCCGAGCCGCCGAGCTTTTCGGCCAGCGCGACGGCGATGTCGTTGGCGGATTTGATCGCCAGGGCCTGCATCGCCTGTTCGACGGTCAGGGTTTCGCCGGGGCGCAGGCCAAGCTTGGTCGGCGCCTGCGCGGCGGCGCGGGGCGAGATCACCACCGGGTCGTCAAGCCGGATGCGGCCGGCCGCCAGCGCCTCGAACGCCAGGTACAGCGTCATCACTTTTGTAATCGAGGCGGGATACCGGGGACTGTCCGCGCGTTTGGCGTACATGACCTCGCCGGTCTTCGCATCGACCACAATGGCCGCGTACTTCGGTTGGCTGGCGGGCAGCTGAAGGTAAGAAACCTGAGCCTGTGCGGTCGAGGCCGTCACCGGCGCGATGGCTGTCGCGGCGGCGAGGGCAAGGGACGCAATCAGGCGGCGGGCGCGCTCGAACATACGGTTCGTCCGTCGATACAAAGGGTTAAGCGGCCCCCCGGGCCACTCCAGGTGAGTCCTAGCATGCCAGCGGTAGCCTTGCGCGATGGTAAACAGGACTTGAACGGGCCCATTTGTCGCGCCTGATGCGTTCAACTCTTGCGTGAACGCCCTGCGCCTAGTGAACGGCTAGGCGATTGTGCACTGCACAAAATCCCCTTGACTGCTGCACTGCAACATGGGAAACGAGGGGGAGTTCAAGGCAAGTCCCCCGTCCACGTTTGCGTCGCGGTACCACCGCCCCATCCCGACCCCAGGAGCCCGCCCATGGCCGCCGCTGAGACCGTCAAGAACACTGTCGAACAGTTCACCACCGCCGGCAACGTCGCCTTCAAGGACGCCGTCGAGAAGTCGCTCGCTCAACTGAACGAGATGAACACCCATTCGAAGAAGAACCTGGAAGCCGTCATCGCCTCGGTGACCGCCTCGACCAAGGGCGCTGAAGCCCTCGGCGCCCAGGCCATGGCCTACTCCAAGAAGGCCATTGAAGATCACGTCGCCGCCGCCAAGTCGCTCTCGGGCGCCAAGTCGGTGCAGGAAGTGATCGAACTTCAAACCACCTACGCCAAGTCGGCCCTCGACGCCTACATCGCCGAAGTTTCGAAGATGTCGGACATCGTGTCGTCGTCGGTGAAGGATGCGGTCAAGCCGCTCAACGAGCGCGTCACCGCCGCCGTCGAGCGCCTGCAGGCCGCTCGCTAAGAGCTCCCAGTCGCCCCGCCTCGGCGGGGTGTCAGAACGGAAAAGGCCCGCGCCAGCCCAGGCGCGGGCCTTTTCTCTTTTCGGGTCCAGAGCGCAGCGCTAGACCTTCGGCATGTCGAAGGTCGAAGAACGCCTGTCTGCGCTCGGGCTCACCCTGCCGCAGCCCAATCCGCCGGTCGCCAACTACGTGCCCTTCGTGAGGGCCGGCGATCTCGTCCACATCTCGGGCCAGGTGTCCGTCGACGCCGGCGGCGGAATTCGCGGGACGGTCGGCGAGGACGTCGACATGGAAACCGCCAAGGCCGCGGCCCGGCTGTGCGGGATCAACCTCATCGCCCAGATGAAGGCGGCCTGCGACGGCGATCTGGATCGCGTCGTCCGCGTGGTGAAGCTGGGCGGCTTCGTGCAGGCCGGTCCGGACTTCCTGGAGATTCCGCAGGTCGTAAACGGGGCCTCGGATCTGATGGTCGAGGCCTTCGGCGACACCGGCAAACACGCCCGCTCGGCGGTCGGCGTCTATCGCCTGCCGCTTGGCTTCTCGGTCGAGGTCGACGCAGTGGTGCAGGTTCGGTGAGCAACCCGTTCGGCGAAGCCTGGGACCTGCTGTTCCACCCGCCGGTGGCGCACCGGGGCCTCTGGACCCGTGGCGGCGCACCGGAGAATTCACTGGCTGCCTTCCAGGCCGCCTGCGAGGCGGGCTACGGCGTCGAGTTGGACGTTCATCTGTCGTCGGACGGGGAGGCGATGGTCTTCCACGACGACGACTTGAAGCGCATGACCGGCGTCGAGGGCAAGCTGCGCGACCGGACGGCCGCCGATCTCGCCGAACTGTCGCTCAAGGGCACTGACGAGAAGATCCCGACCCTGCGCGAGACCCTGGCCCTGATCGGCCGCCGGGCGATGGTGCACATTGAGCTGAAGACGCCCTATGGCGAGGTCGGGCCACTGGAACAGCGCGTCCATGAACTGCTGATCGATCACGCCGGCCCGACCTGCGTCATCGGCTTCAATCCGTACTCGCACGCCTGGTTCGCCGATCGGTTTCCGGGCGTCCTGCGCGGCCTGGACAGCTACGACTACAAGCAGGCGCCGGGCATGAACGAGGCGCAGCGCGAATCCTTCGCCCGGCTCGAGCACGTCTCGATCGCGCGCCCGCACTTCCTGGCGCTGCATATCGGCATGCTGCCGGACGAGCGGGCTGCGAGGTTCCGCGAGGAGGGGGTGCCGGTCGTCGCCTGGACGGTGAGAGAACCTGCGCAATGGGATGCGGTGAAAGACTACTGCGACAACCTGATCTTTGAGGGTTTCGAGGCGTGAAGCTGAAGCCGGCGGTGCAGATCAGCCGCCGAATCGCCGAGATCGGGCGCGAGGCCTGGGATGCCTGCGCCGGCCATCCGGACCATCGCGGCAACCCATTCGTCGCCTTCGACTTCCTGGATATCGCCGAAGCGGCGGGATGCGCGGTCGAGCGCACCGGCTGGGGGCCGCAGCATCTGGCGGTCGAGGACGAGGCCGGCCAGGTGGCCGCGGTCATGCCGCTCTATCTGAAGTCTCACAGCCAGGGCGAATACGTCTTCGATCATGCCTGGGCCGACGCCTATGAGCGGGCGGGCGGGCAGTACTATCCGAAGCTGATCTCGGCGGCGCCGTTCAGTCCGGTCACTGGGCCGCGGCTGCTGGTTCGGCCCGACTGCGACCTTGAGGACGCGCGCCGCATCCTCTTGGGCGGCGCGCTGGCCGTGTGCGAGCGGTACGAGGTCTCGTCGCTGCACGTGAACTTTCCGACGCAAAGCGAGTGGGACTGGCTGGGCGATCACGGACTGCTGCAGCGCCAGGGTCAGCAGTATCACTGGCTGAACCAGGGCTACGGCGACTTTGATGGGTTTCTCGAAGCGCTGTCGTCAGGCCGCCGCAAGACCATCCGCCGCGAGCGGCGCGACGCGCAGGCCGAAGTCGAGATCGTCACCCTGACCGGCTCCGACATCACGGAGGACCATTGGGATGCGTTCTTCGCGTTTTACATGGACACCGGTTCGCGAAAATGGGGGCGGCCCTATCTCAATCGGCTGTTCTTCTCGCTGCTGGGCGAGCGCATGGCCGATCGTGTGCTGCTGGTGATGGCGCGTCGCGGCGGCCGCTGGATCGCCGGGGCGCTGAACCTTATCGGCGAGGACTGTCTCTACGGCCGCAACTGGGGCTGCATAGAGGACGTGCCCTTCCTGCACTTCGAGCTCTGCTACTACCAGGCTATCGAATGGGCGATCGAGAAGGGGCTGGCGCGCGTCGAGGCCGGTGCTCAGGGCCAGCACAAGATCGCCCGCGGCTATCTGCCGGCGCCCGTCTACTCGGCCCACCACATCTCCGACACCCGGCTGCGCGGCCCGGTGGACGACTTCCTGCGTCGCGAACGGGAGGCCGTGAATGGCGAGATGGAGTGGCTGGCCGAGGAGTACTCGCCGTTCCGCCAGGGCTGATGGTCGCCCCGTTCAGATCTTGCGATCCTGCCAGTAGGCGTCGCGCAGGATACGCTTGTAGAGCTTCCCGGTCGGCAGACGCGGCATCTCTTGGATGAAGTCGATGGAGCGCGGCGCCATATAGTGGGCCAGGCGCTCGCGGGCATAGGTCATCAATTCGGCCGCCAGGTCGTCGCTCGGGGCCTGGCCGGGCGCGGGTTCGATCACCGCCTTCACCGCTTCGCCCATCTCAGGGTCAGGTACGCCGAAAACGGCCACGTCCGCGACCTTGGGGTGGGTGACTAGGGCGTCCTCAATGGCCTGCGGATAGATGTTCACCCCGCCGGAGATGATCATGAAGGCCTTGCGGTCGGTTAGGTAGAGATAGCCGTCTTCGTCGAGATAGCCGACGTCGCCCAGGGCGTTCCAGTTCGGGTGCTTGGGGTGGCGGGCCGAGGCGGTCTTGGCCGGGTCGTTGTGGTACTCGAAGGTCGGCGCCTCGCGCTCGAAATAGACGAGGCCCGTCTCGCCGACCGGCAGCTCATTGCCGTCTTCGTCGCAGATGTGCAGGACGCCCAACGCCGCGCGGCCGACCGAGCCAGGATGCTTGAGCCAGTCTTCGCTGGTGATGAAGGTTGAGCCCGAAGCTTCCGTGCCCGCGTAGTACTCGTAGAGGATCGGACCCCACCACTCGATCATCTGGCGCTTGACCTCGACCGGGCAGGGCGCGGCCGCGTGGACAGCGACCTTGTGGCTGGAAAGGTCGTAGCGAGTGCGAACCTCTGGTGGGAGTTTCAGCATGCGCACGAACATGGTCGGGACCCACTGGCTGTGGGTGACCCGGTGTTTCTCGATCAGATGCAGCGCCTGCTCGGGATCAAAGCGCTCCATCATCACCACCGTGCCGCCGAAGGATTGAACCGTCAGCACATAGGCCAGCGGCGCGGCGTGATAGAGCGGGGCGGGCGACAGGTAGACCGACTGCGCCGACAGTTCGTAGCGGTTGGACGCCTGACGCGTCTCGAACCCCTCCGCCGGCGTGATCTCGGGCAGGGGGCGAAGGATTCCCTTCGGGCGTCCAGTGGTGCCCGACGAGTAGAGCATGGAATCGCCCATCCACTCCTGGGCCAATGGCTCAGGCGAGCACGACGCGACAGCGTCCTCATATGACGCCCAGCCTGGGATCACTCCACCGACCATCAGACGGATCGGGCAGTTCGGGATCAGGTCGAGGAGTTCGGCCGCCGTATCGCGCTTGGCGTAGGAAGTGATAAGCGCCTTCGCCCCGCAGTCGCTGGCGATATAGGCGGCCTCGTCCGCGGGGAGGTAGCGGTTGATGGTCGTGACATAGAGGCCCGAACGGAACGCCGCCCAGACCGGCTCCATGAACGCTAGGTTATTCTCCATCAGAACCGCGATGTGATCGCCACGGCGCAGGCCTTGGGCGTAAAGGAATTGCGCTAGGCGGTTCGACCGTTCGTTCAGTTCTGCGAACGTGACTGCCCGGCCGGTGTCGGCCGAAATCATGGCTGGCTTGTCGGGCGTCAGCCGGGCGTGATCGGCGAGATACATCGCTTACCCTCCCTCCGCGGCCTTTGCTGGCCGTCTGTGAGAGCAGGTTATCGTAAGGCGAGGAGGCGTAAACCCGTAGCGCGCTCAACGCCCGTGTTCCGTCATCCGGGGCAATGCGCTACCACCGTGCGACGAGTTTGAAGGAGCGCCCCATGAGCCTGGACGGGACCTACGAGGACGGCAACATCTTCGCCAAGATTCTGCGCGGCGAGGCTCCGGCGGCGAAGGTTTTCGAAGACGGCGAGATCCTCGCCTTTATGGATGTCTTCCCGCAGTCCAGGGGCCATACCCTGGTGATCCCCAAGCACTCTCAGGCGCGCAATCTGCTGGAGGTCGAGCCGGAGGTGCTGGCCCCGCTCATGCTTGGTGTCCAGCGCATCACCCGAGCGGTGCGCTCGGCGCTGAACCCCGACGGCATTATGGTCGCCCAGTACAACGGCGCGCCGGCGGGCCAGACGATCTACCATCTGCACTTTCACATCATTCCGCGCTGGGCGGGCCTCGAGCTTGGCCGTCATGGCGCCGGCGGCATGGCCGATCCGGCCGAGCTGAAGGCGCTGGCCGAGCAGATCGCGGCCAAGATCTCCTAGGCCCTAAAGCCGCAGCAAAGAAAAACCCCGGAGCCGAAGCTCCGGGGTTTCGCATTTTCAGGCCTTTGAAGCGGGTTAGTCGGCCAGCTCGGGAGCGGCGTCCTCGGCTGGATCCTCGATGATCGGGGCGCCCGGTTCGCGGTCGTCGCCTTCGATCTCGAAGCCCAGCTTGCTGTCCTTGAGGACCACTTTGACGTGGCCGCCCTTGACCAGCTTGCCGAACAGGATCTCGTCGGCCAGCGGCTTCTTGATGTGCTCCTGGATGACCCGGGCCAGCGGCCGGGCGCCGTAGAGCTCGTCGAAGCCGTTCTTGGCCAGCCAGTCTGCCGCTTCTTCCGTCGTTTCGATCGTGACATGACGATCGGCGAGTTGGGCTTCCAGCTGCATGACGAACTTCTGGACCACCTGGCGGATGATCTCCTGGGTCAGCGGCTTGAACTGGACCACCGCATCCAGACGGTTGCGGAACTCCGGCGTGAACAGGCGCTTCAGAGCCTCGTCCACCTCATCGTCCTGCTTGCCGCGGCCGAAGCCTATGGCGTTGCGCTGGGCGTCAGAGGCGCCGGCGTTGGTGGTCATGATCAGGACCACGTTCCGGAAGTCGACCTTCTTGCCGTTGGCGTCGGTCAGGACGCCGTGGTCCATGACCTGCAGCAGGATGTTGAAGACGTCCGGGTGAGCCTTCTCGATCTCGTCCAGCAGCACGACCGCGTGCGGGTGCTGATCGACGGCGTCGGTCAGCAGGCCGCCCTGGTCGAAGCCGACATAGCCGGGAGGCGCGCCGATCAGGCGGCTGACCGTGTGGCGCTCCATGTACTCCGACATGTCGAAGCGCAGGAGCTCGATGCCCATGGTCGAGGCCAGCTGGCGGGCGGTCTCGGTCTTGCCGGTGCCGGTGGGGCCCGAGAACAGGTAGCAGCCGATCGGCTTGTTCGCGTCGCGCAGGCCCGCCCGCGCCATCTTCATGGCGGCGGACAGTTGCTCGATCGCGTCGTCCTGGCCGTAGACCGCGCGCTTCAGATCGACCTCGAGCTCCTTCAGCGCCACCGTGTCGGACTTGGAGACCGACTTCGGCGGGATACGGGCGATCTTGGCGACAACCGTCTCGATCTCCTTCACGCCGATGGTCTTCTTCCGCTTGCCCTCGGGCAGCAGCATCTGGCTGGCGCCGGCCTCGTCGATGATGTCGATGGCCTTGTCCGGCAGCTTGCGGTCGGTGATGTACTTGGCCGACAGCTCCACCGCCGACTTGATGGCGTCATTGGTGTAGCGGAGCTTATGGAACTCCTCATAGTAGGTCTTCAGACCCTTGAGGATCTTGATGGTGTCCTCGATCGTCGGCTCGTTCACGTCGATCTTCTGGAAGCGCCGGACCAGGGCCCTATCCTTCTCGAAGTGCTGACGGAACTCCTTGTAGGTCGTCGAGCCCATGCAGCGCAGGGTGCCTGAGGCCAGGGCGGGCTTCAGCAGGTTGGAGGCGTCCATCGCCCCGCCGCTGGTCGCGCCGGCGCCGATCACCGTGTGAATCTCGTCGATGAACAGGATCGCGTCGGGGTGGTTTTCCAGCTCCTTGACGACCTGCTTCACGCGCTCTTCGAAATCGCCGCGATAGCGGGTGCCGGCCAGCAGCGAGCCCATGTCGAGCGAGAAGATCGTCGCGCCGGCCAGGACTTCCGGGACCTGGTTGTTGATGATCTTGCGGGCCAGGCCTTCGGCGATGGCAGTCTTGCCGACGCCCGGGTCGCCGACCAGCAACGGGTTGTTTTTGGTGCGGCGGCACAGGATCTGAATGCAGCGCTCGACTTCCGCCGCGCGTCCGATCAGCGGGTCGACCTTACCCTGCTTGGCCTTCTCGTTGAGGTTGACGCAGTAGGCCTCAAGGGCCTCTCCGCCGGTCTTCACCGCGGGCTTGTCCTCGTCTTCAGCGCCCTTGACCGTCTTGGGCTGGTCGGCCCCGGCCTTCTTGGCGATGCCATGGGCGATGTAGTTCACAGCATCGTACCGCGTCATGTCCTGCTCTTGCAGGAAATAGGCGGCGTGGCTCTCGCGCTCGGAGAAGATGGCCACGAGCACATTGGCTCCGGTCACTTCCTCGCGGCCCGAGGATTGGACGTGAATCACGGCGCGCTGGATCACGCGCTGGAACGACGAGGTCGGCTTGGCGTCCTCGCCGTCGTCGACGACCAGGGAGCGGAGCTCGTTGTCCACGTAATTGGTGAGAGTGGTGCGCAAGGCCGCCAGGTCCACGTCGCACGCGCGCATCACACCAGCCGAGTCCTCATCGTCGATGAGGGCGAGCAGCAGGTGCTCTAGCGTCGCGTACTCGTGCTTACGCTGGTTTGCGAAAGCCACCGCGCGGTGGAGAGATTCTTCAAGCTGGCGCGAGAATGACGGCACTGGGCCTCAATCCTTTTCCATTGTGCATTGTAGCGGGTGCTGATGCCGGCGGGCGGTATCAACGACCTGGGCCACCTTTGTTTCCGCCACTTCGTATGTGAACACGCCGCAGACACCGACACCATGTTGGTGAACGTGCAGCATGATCCGCGTCGCGTCTTCGCGCGACTTGTTAAAGTATTGCTCAAGCACGTAGACGACGAATTCCATCGGCGTGTAGTCATCATTCAGGATGAGCACGCGATACATCGACGGCTTTTGCGTCTTCGGCTTGGTCTGAGTGATGACCGTCGACCGGACGCCCGTATCTTGATCACCTTGCTTGCGCTCGGCCATCGAACAGGTCTCCTGAGGGCAGCAGCCCTCTCTACAATGGATTAGATATGGAAAAGGCTGCCGTATGGAAGGGTTGAAATGTCGCCCAAAGGCCCCAACCCGTCTAACCGTGCGTTTTTGTCACCCCGAATGCGGGGGAACATGGCGCCCCTCAATCATGGGAGGTGCGTCTCGCCCCCAACGCTCGCCCGGAGGTGATTGCATTGGGGCCGAATCGCGCTCGTAGCCTATCCACGGCGCGTTCCTCCACCAGCGCCTTCTGCTCGGCGCCGGCGAAAAAGTCGTGCTCTACGGCGTCGGCGTCGATCAGGTCCGCCATGCCGATGCCGATCAGCCGCCAGGGCCGTCCGTCGACTTCCTTGGCCAGGAGTTCGCGGCCCACGGCGAACAAGGTTTTGGCTGTCTGGGTCGGCACGGGCAGCGCCCGGCGGCGGGTGATGATCTTGAAGTCGGTGCGACGCAACTTCAGCGTCACGACCCGGCCGGCGACGCCGCCGGCGCGGGCTTGGCGGGCCACCCGCTCGCAGAGCGGAGCGAGCTTGTCTTCCAGGTCCGAGCGCGAGGAAAGATCTTCGTTGAAGGTGGTCTCGGCGCTGATGCCCTTGCGTTCCTCGTTCGGATTGACGGTGCGGTTGTCGCGCCCGTGCGCCAGATCGTGCAGCCGCAGGCCCTGGGCGCCGAAGCGCCGCGCCAGAACCTTGACGTCGGCGCGGGCCAGGTCGCCGACCTTGCTGAAACCCGCGCCTTCCAGCGACTTGATCATGGCTGGCCCGACGCCGGGGATGATGCCGACCGGCTTGGACGCCAGGAAGCTCTGCGCCTCGGCCGCGCCGATCACCGAGAACCCGCGCGGCTTGTCGAGGTCGGAGGCGATCTTGGCGAGGAACTTGTTGGGCGCCAGGCCAATCGAGACGGTGATGCCGATCTCGGCCTCCATCTTCGCCTGCAGCCGGGCCAGGATTTCGGCGGGCGGCCCGCGGTGAAGGCGATCGGTGCCCGAGAGGTCTATCCACGCCTCGTCGAGCGAAAGCGGCTGAACCAGCGGGGTGAGGTCGCGCACCATCTCCATGATCCGCCGGCTCTCCGTGCGGTACTTGGTGAAATCCGGTTTGAGGATCACCGCTTGGGGGCAGAGCTGGCGAGCCTTGAACATCGGCATGGCCGAGCGCACGCCGCTGATGCGGGCGATGTAGCAGCATGTGGTGACCACGCCGCGCTTGCCGCCTCCGACGATCACCGGCTGGTCGCGCAGCGAAGGATCGTCGCGCTTCTCCACAGAGGCGTAGAAGGCGTCGCAGTCCATATGGGCGATGGAAAGCGCCTCGAGTTCGCTGTGCGCCACGATCCGCGGCGAGCCGCAGGCCGGGCAGCGGCGTTCGAACTGGCTGCGCTTGAAGCAGTCGCGGCAGAGGGCGCTCATGGCGACAACGGCCACAGCCAGGCCGCGCCCCGCACGCCCGATGAATCTCCGTGCATGGCCGGCCGGATCTCGGTCTCGAAGACGTCGGAGAACACCAGGGGCGCGATGGCGGCGGGCAGCCGCTCGTAGAGTTCGCCGACATTCGACATCCCGCCGCCGAGGACGATGACGTCGGGATCGAGCACGTCGCAGACCACCGCCAGCCCGCGTGCCAGGCGGTCGACATAGCGCTCCAGGGCGTCGGCGGCTGAGAGTTCGCCGCTTCGGGCCGCTTGCACGACCTGCTCGGCGGACAATCCGCCGCCGTGATCCTTGGCGAGGCCGGGGCCCGAGACCCACAGCTCCATGCAGCCGTGCCGCCCGCACCAGCAGGATGGACCAGGATGCTCGGCGTCGGTCGGCCAGGGCAGGGGCATATGCCCCCACTCGCCGGCGAAGGCGTTGCGGCCTTCGAGGATCGCACGGTGGACCGCAACGCCCGCGCCGCAGCCGGTGCCCAGGATCGCAGCGAAAACCACGTGGCGGCCGGCCGCGGCGCCGTCGACGGCCTCCGACAGCGCCAGACAGTTGGCGTCGTTGGCGTAGCGGATGGGGCGCTCCAGCACGCGGGCGAGGTCGGTCGGAAAAGGGTGGCCGTTCAACTCAGTGGAATTTGCGTTGCGCATCAGGCCGGTGGCCGGGGAAGGCGAGCCGGGGCCGCCGACCCCGATGCGGGCTCCCTTCACTCCGGCCTGGCGCTCGGCCTCGCTGACCAACTCCCGAACCGCTTCCAGCCCGGCGGCGTAGTCACGGGGCGAGGCGCCGCGCACGCGGGCCTGGAAGCGGCCCTGCGCGTCCAATGCCGCAGCCTCGATCTTGGTGCCGCCGAAGTCCACGCCGATACGGATCATGAGGTCATGGTTTGTTCCGTTTCGCTTGCTCGCGCAATGGGGCGGGGCGGCGATTTCCGTTGGCGCGCCAGCCGGGCTGGTGCGACGCTCAGTTGTGGCCAGACACACTCAAAGGACCGGACTCATGAAGCTTGCCGCCTGGGCGTTCGCCGCCCTTACCGTCGCCGCCTGTTCGCAGCCGCAGGCCGAGAAAAAGGCGGCCGAGCCGGCCGCGCCGATGGCCGCCGCTCCGGCGGTGCAGAACACGGCGCCTCCGGGCGAGTACAAGCTGGACAACACCCACGCCAGCGTCACCTTCCGGGTCAATCACCTGGGTCTGTCACGCTACACGGCTCGTTTCACCGACATCGCCGGCAAACTGAACTTCGATCCCGCCAACCCCGCGGCCATGTCCGTGGAGGCGACCGTCGATCCGAATTCGCTCGAAACGGACTTCCCTCTGGATGAGCCGGACTTTGACGCCGAGCTTACGGGTCCGCAGTGGCTGGACGCGGGCCGGTTTCCGACCATCACCTTCAAATCGACCAAGGTGGAGCCGACCGGCGCCAACACCGCCAAGGTCACGGGCGACTTCACCCTCCACGGCGTGACGCGGCCGCTGACACTGGATGTGACCTTCAACGGCGGCTATGCGGCCGGCGGCATGGATCCGAGCGGCGCGCGCATCGGCTTCTCGGCCAAGGGCGAGATCAAGCGCTCGGAGTTCGGGATCGCCTACGGAGTGCCGGCCGCGGGCACGAACTTCGGCGTCAGCGACGCGGTCGAGATCATCATCGAAGCCGAGTTCACCCAGCCGGGCCCGGCCAAGCCGGCGGCTTAGAGCACCGCCGCTTCGATCGCCTCGCGCAGCGTGCGCCAGTCGTCGATCCTGGTATGGCGCTCGGGGGCGGTCGGAGCCAGGGGCTGGAGGCGCGGATCGGCGACCATCTGGAAGCGGTTCACGCCCGGCGCGCTTTCGGCGACCGAGTCGAGGTTCGAGATCAAGTCGTCGATAAAGGCGGCCTGCGCCTTCACCTGCCGGGCCATCAGGGCCGCGACGGGTCCTTTTGGTCCGGTGTTGAGCACCAGCGGATAGTCCATGCCGTGGCGGCCCAGCCAACGGGCCCGCGCCATGCGGGCGGGGCCCGGCGCGTTGGTCAGGATCACGACATTGGCGCGCTGGGACAGAGCTCGCAGCGCTTCCGGGCCGCCGGGCGCGGGTTCCATGTCGCCGCAGCCGAGACGGAAGAAGTCGTCGAAGTGGGTACGGCCTTCGTCAAGCGGCAGATGCTGAGTCTCGCCGGGGCGGTAGATGTTCTGGAACAGCGCGAAGCGGTCGACGCGAAACTCCAGGCCGCGCCCTTCCAGGAAGCGCCCGAACCCCTGCATGAACAGGCCCAGCACCTCGTCCACGTCGACCAGCAGCAGCGGCCGATGCGGATCGACGCCCAGTTCCAGCAGGTTGGGCGCCCGCGGCGGCGGCAGTTGAGGTGAAACGCTGGCCAAAGGGCCCTCCGGTGCGACTAACGCGAGTTTAAGGATATCCGTGAGATTAACGATCCAAAGGTGGGGTCAGCGGTCGATTCGCGGGCTCTCGAAGCATCGTCGAGACGAAAATGGCCAAGAAGGTCCTCATCGTCGAGGACAACGAGCTGAACATGAAGCTGTTTCATGATCTGCTCGATGCCCAAGGCTACGAAACCCTACAGACCCGCGAGGGGCTGCAGGCGCTTGCGTTGGCGCGCGAGCATCGTCCTGATCTGATCTTGATGGACATCCAGCTGCCCGAGATCTCCGGTCTGGAGGTCACCAAGTGGCTGAAGGAGGACGACGAACTCGCCGCGATTCCGGTCGTGGCGGTCACGGCCTTCGCCATGAAGGGCGACGAGGAGCGGATTCGCGAGGGCGGCTGCGAAGCCTATTTGTCGAAACCAATTTCAGTGTCGCACTTTCTCGATACCATCCGGCGATTGTTGAGCTAGTTCGCCCATGTCCGCCCGCATCCTCGTCGTCGACGACATCGAAGCCAATGTGCGTCTGCTGGAAGCGAAGCTGACGGCTGAATACTACGATGTCCTGACGGCCAGCGACGGGCCGACGGCGCTGGCGATCGCGGCCAAGGAAAAGCCCGACATCGTCCTGCTGGACGTGATGATGCCGGGCATGGACGGCTTTCAGGTCTGCCGCCGGCTGAAGGATGATCCTGAGACGCGCCATGTTCCGGTGGTTCTGGTCACCGCCCTGGACGGCCGCGCCGATCGCATCGCCGGACTGGAGTCGGGCGCCGACGAATTCCTCACCAAGCCCATCGACGACGTCATGCTGTTCGCCCGCGTGCGCAGCCTGACCCGGCTCAAGATGGTCATCGACGAGTTGCGTGACCGCGAAGCCTCGGGGCGCCGCATGGGCGTCATCGCCGGCGCGGCCTCGCGCCTAGGCGGCACGGGCGGTCGGATCCTCATCGTCGACGACCATGAGCGCCAGGCCCAGCGGGTCGCTACCGAACTGGCGATCGAGCACCGTCCGATTATCGAGGCCGATCCCGAAAAGGCGTTGATGACCGCCAAGGGACCGGTTGATTTGATCATCGTCAACGCCACGGCGCGCAGCTTCGACGGCCTGCGCTTCGCCGCCCAGCTGCGCTCTGACGAGGCGACGCGACATCTGCCGGTGCTGGCGATCGTGGATTTCGATGAGCGGCCGCGGTTGGTGAAGGCGCTGGAGATCGGTGTCAACGACATCCTGCCCAAGCCGATCGATCCGCAGGAGCTGGCTGCCCGCGCCCGCACCCAGATCCGCCGCAAGCGCTATACCGACTACTTGCGCGACAATCTCGATCACTCGCTGGAACTGGCGGTTACCGACCAGCTGACCGGGTTGCACAACCGTCGCTACATGACCGGCCAGCTGGAGGCGCTGGTGCGCCGCGCCACTCACGGCGGCGATCCGGTAGCCTGCCTTTTGATCGACATCGACCACTTTAAGAAAATCAACGACGGCTACGGCCATGACGTCGGCGACGAGGTGCTGCGCGAGTTCGCCGTGCGCCTAGCCTCCAACGTCCGGGCCATAGACCTGCCCTGCCGCTATGGCGGCGAAGAGTTCGTAGTGGTCATGCCCGACACCAAGCTGGAGGACGCCGAGCGCATCGCTGAGCGCATCCGGCTACATGTCGCCGGCTCGCCCTTCCGGGTGATGGGCGGCAGCGAACTGCTGACGGTCACGATCTCGGTCGGCGTCGCCGCCACCCTTGGCGAGAGCGACAAGCCCGAAGCGCTGCTCAAGCGCGCCGACGAGGCGGTCTATGAGGCGAAGGCCCACGGCCGGAACAAAGTCGTCGCCCGCGCCGCCTAGCGGCCCTGCGATCAGGCCAGCCGAGCGCCGTTGGGGACGGTCCCCGCCGGCGCGGCCAGCACGATGCGGCCGGCCTCGTCTGGAAAGCCCAGAATCAGAACCTCCGAGCGGACCGGGCCGATCTGGCGCGGCGGGAAGTTCACCACCGCCATGACACTGCGGCCGACCAGCTCCTCTAGCGTGTAGAGCTCAGTGATCTGGGCCGAGCTCTTTTTCACCCCGATCGCCGGGCCGAAGTCGATGGCCAGCCGGTAGGCCGGCTTGCGGGCTTCGGGGAACGGCTCGGCCGAGACGATCAGGCCCGCGCGGATGTCCACTTTGGCGAAGTCGTCGAAGACGATCTGCGCGGCGGCCGGTTCGTCAGGCGTGCTGATCTTGTGCATGGGCGGCTCCTTGGCTCGGGCGGTGCGCCGACACGCAGGTGACGACGCTGGCGACCATCAGTGCGATGGCGGCGAGTTCGGCGGTGGTCGGCCAGCGCTGCTCCCACAGGAAGCCGTAGAGCAGGGCGAACAGGGTCTCGAACAGGATCATCTGGCCGAGCAGGGTCAGCGGCAACAGTCGGCTGGCGCGGTTCCAGAAGGCGTTGCCGACAATCGAGGCGAAGATGGCGACGCCGGCCGAGACGGCGATGAAGCGCATCCACTGGTCGGACGCGTGGGCGCTCGCGCCGATCAGCGCTGCCGGGATCGCCAGGACCAGCGCCTGGGCCCCCGTCGCCACCCCGGTCAGCAGGCTCCAGTCGTGGGCGGAGACGTGCTGCGCGCGCGCCAGCCACCGGCCGTTCCAGACCGCGTAGGTGGTCCAGGAGACCAGCGCGCCGATGGCGCAGGCTAAGCCGACCATGGCCTTGGCTTCAGAGCCTGGCGCGGCGGCGTCCACCGACTGCCAGGCGATGCAGGCTACACCGGCGGCGCCCATGACCAGAGAGGGGACCAGTCGGTGCAGCGGGACGGCGCCATGGTCACGGCTGCCGATCACCGTCACCGCGACGGGCAGGAAGCCGACCACGACCGAGGTCATGGCCACCCCGCCCATCTGCACGGCGCTGGCGAGGAGGACGTAGTAGAGGGTGTTGCCCAGCACGCTGAGCCATGTCAGCGCAATCCACTCGCGCCGGCCGATGGCGGCGCTGACCGCACGCCAGCGCGGGGCCAGCAGGGCCGCCGCGAACGCGCCATAGGCGACGTAGCGCCCGGCCGCCAGCTGCAGCGGCGTGAACTCCGAGGCTAGCTCCGGCGCCAGGAACACCAGTCCCCAGAGCGCGCCAGCAGCCAATCCGCACCCGACGCCTAGCAATGTGCGGCCTTGACCTGTCATCAGGCGGCAGATGCCACGAAACGGACGCCGGGTCTTGGCCGGGGCTACTGTCCTTTGGGCCCCGTCTCGCGTTCTTGCCGACGATAGGCGGCCGGCGTCATGCCCGTGGCCCGCCGCATGGCCCGCGTCAGGGCGCTCTGATCGCCATAGCCGCAGCGATGGGCGATCTCGGCGATCGAGGCTGGCGAGGTGGACAGCCAGCCCCGCGCCAGGCGCAGGCGCACCTCGCTCAGCCAGGCGCGCGGGCTCATGCCGAGCTCGGATTGGAACAGCGCGTGCAGGCGGCTGACGCTGACGGCCGCCCGCTCGGCCATCATCGTCGTGGTCCAGGGCAGGGCGGGCTCCGCTTCGATCTGCGCGGTGAGCCGCGCCAGGCGAGAGGCGGCGCTGGGCGGGGTCTGCGCCAGGGCATCGACGAGCAGGGGCGTCCAGAGCGCCACGGTGGCAGGCGTCGCGCGCCCCTCGCCGATCATTAGGCCCATATAGTCGATGAGCTTGGTGGCGGCGGGCGTGAGACTGACAAACGGCGTGCGCGCCAGCCGCTCGGCCATTTGCGGGGCCAAGCCGGCTAACTGCAGGTCGAGGATGATCGAGCGGTTGGCTGTGTCGCTTATGGTCGAATGCGATGTCCCGGCGAGCACGAAGGCGGCGCGGCCGACAGCGAGTCGGCCGCCCTGGCCGGCGATGTCCAGTTGCAACGCGCCGCTAAGCGGCAGCACCAGCTGGTCGAAGCTGTGGCTGTCGGGGCCGCGGTCGGCGCCATAGCTGCGGATGCTGAAATCCAGGGTCGTCATGGGGCGAATGTTAGCCGACGCTGCGGGGAGGCGACATCACGCGCGTGGCACAACGAAAAACGCCCGGCCAGACGGCCGGGCGTTTTCACAGACTGGAGAGTCTGGTGAAGGCTTACTTGATCTTGCCTTCTTTGAACTCGACATGCTTGCGCACGATCGGGTCGTACTTGTTCATGACCAGCTTTTCGGTCTTCGTGCGGGCGTTCTTCTTGGTGACGTAGAAGTAGCCGGTGTCAGCCGACGAGTTCAGGCGGATCTTGATGGAGGCGGGCTTCGCCATGGTCGGTCCTCGCGGGGCCGGTCGGACCGGCAGGTGTTCTAAAGAGCCGCGGACAATACGAATCTCGAACCCAAAGTCAATGCGGCCTTGGGAAAATCCGCGGATGTCCTGGCTCAGGCCAGCATCGCCTCAAGGGCGGGGGTGACGATTTCGCTCAATCCGTCGCCTTTGTCCACCAGCAGATAGGCGGCGACGTCGTGCTGGACGGCGAAGGCGCGGCCTTCCTCTGGCCCCAGCACCCCGATCGCAGTGCAGAGCGCGTCGGCGTCGATGCAGTCGCGAGCCACGACGCTGACCGACCGCAGGCCATTGGCGGCGGGCCGTCCGGTGCGCGGATCCAGCGTGTGGCTATAGCGTCGTCCTTCGTGATCCAAAAAACGGTGATAGTCGCCCGAGGTCGCGAGCGAGAGGCCATGCAGCGCCACACGGATCGGACCGCCCGGCAGGCTCGTGCCCGGCGGTGCGGCGATGTCGACCAGCCACGGGTGGCCGTCCGGTTTGACGCCGGAGCCGCGCAATTCGCCGCCGATCTCCACTAGGTGGTCAGCGAGGCCCAGATGCGACAGCGCCCGCGAAATCTCGTCCACGCCGAAGCCCTTGGCGATACCGGACAGATCCAGATGCAGGCCGCCCGGCTGGAAGATGCGCGCGCCGTCGCGGGCTAGGCGGTCCCAGCCGCAATCGGCCCGTGCGGCCTCGACGTCGGTATGGCTGGGGGGCCGTGCAGCCCCGGCGGGACCAAAGCCCCACAAGTCGACAAGCCGGCCTGTCGTCGGGTCGAAGGCGCCGCCGCTAAGTTCGGCCCAGTGCAGCGCCCGGTCCATCACATGCTGGAACCCCGGGGCCAGGTCCAGCCAGCCCCCGGCCGCCGCACGGTTGAACTGCGAGATGCGGGAGTCGGGCTCCCAGTTGCTCATCTGGGCGATCAGGCCGTTCAGGAGGCGCTGGATCTGCGTGGGGATGCTCGTCAGATCGAGGCCCGCCGGCGCGAACGCCTTGACGTTCCAGGTTACCCCCATGGTCGGGCCGCTGAAGCCGACCGGTCTCTCACCGCGGGCACGAAAGGCGTGCGGCGAGAGGTCCAGGGGAACCGCGACCCGGCTCATCAATCGGGAAGCACTTCCAGGGTCGTCACGTAGGCGGCGCTGCGCTCTGCGCCCGGGATGCTGCTCTGGCCCCCGCGCACGGAGGCCTCCAGCCAGTACATGCCAGCCGCCGGCCAGTTCACCGTGAAGGCGCCGTCGGCGCCGGTCTTCACTTTCAGTTCGGTGGTCTTGCCGGCGTAGCGGTTGCCCCCTGCGACGACTTCGACTTCGACATCCGCCGCGGGCTTGCCGTCCATGACCAGCTTGAAAGTCGCCGGTTCGCTAGCCACCAGGTCGTTGGGATGGGTGACGGGGTCGAGTTCGAGGCCCTTGCCGGTCAGCTTAAGAGCTGCCTTGGTCGGCGAGCCGCGAGTGGCGAAGACTTCAAGGCGGCGCGCGTTCTCCGTGATCTTCACGTCGGTGGCGTCCTTGGGGATCGCCGTCGCCAGGTCCGCGGCCGCGCCGCGCCAGCGCTTCTGCTCGCCGCCCTGCTTGTACGAGGCGCCGACGCCGTCGCTGACATTGGCGATCTTGTAGGTGCCCGGTTGGCTCAGCTGCACGTCGAAGGTGCTGCGGTACTTGCCGGTCGCGCCGTTCTTGATTTCGCCCTTCGAGCCGTCCGGCGCGATCACCGAAATGCCGTCCAGGCGCATCGGCACGTGGTCAAAGTAGAACAGGTCGTTGGAAACGGCGGCGTCAACGGTGATCCAGGGATCGTTGCCCGACAGCACGGTGGCCGAGGGCAGCAGCCATTGGCGGTGCGCGCTGGCGGCGGCCGGGATCGCCAGGATGGCGACGACGGATACGGCGGCCAGGGCGCCGCGGCGGATCTTTTGCATGCTTCTGTCCTCTACGGCTTGACGGTGACGCTCACGGCGCCGAGTTCGCTGGTCCCTTTGGTGGAGGAGGTCGTGCGGGCCTTGGGCGGCCATTGGAACGGCGCGCGCACCACCTCGACGCCGCCGACTTCGCGAGCCGCTTCGACGACGATGTTGTACTGGCCGGCCGGCAGGTTCCCGAGCGGCGCTGCGCCGCCCTTGAACACCACCTGGTGCTTGCCTGGCGCGCGCGTCGCGGCGCTGACGCCGTCGGCGGGCAGGCTCATGTCGCGTCCGGCCCGGCGCCACCACTGGCGCATGTCCTTCAGCCACTTCTGGCCTTCCTGGTTCTTCAGCTTGACGTCGTACCAGACGGCCAGGGTCTTCACCGCGGTCTTGTCCTGGTTCTCGATCCAGACGGCGACATACGGGCGATGGTACTCGGCGACCGTCAGCCGCGGAATTTCCAAGCTCAGCTCCAGGTCCGCCGCCAGGGCGGGGCCCGCCATCAGGCCCGTGAAGGCGGCGGTGTAGATCGGCAGACGCATAGGTGCTCCGGTCAGTGAAGGAAGATGAGAACGAGGATCAGCGGAACCGCCAGGCCCAGCCCGACCAGCGGCCAGGTGATCTTGCGGGCTTTCGAATGCAGTTGCAGCAGCACCAGGCCAGTGAGGCAGAAGATCACGCAGCCGATGGCGAAGACGTCGAGGAACAGGCTCCAGACCGCGCCGGTGTTACGGCCCTTGTGCAGGTCGTTGAGGTAGGCCACGGGGCCGCGGCTGGTGCTCTCGTGCACGACCGCGCCGGTGCCGACGTCGAAGGTGACCCAGCCGTCGCCGCCAGGGCGGGGCAGGGAGACGTAGGCTTCCTCGTCGGTCCACTCGATGGCGGCGGCCTTGGGCGCCTTCACGCCCATGTCCTTGGCGAGCCAGACGCGGATCGGATCGGGCAGGGCGCCTTGCTCGGCCTGGGCGGCCTTGGCCACGCTCAGGAGCTCTGCCGGAAGCTGTCCCTCGGCCTCAACGGTGTTGGGCTTGGCCTCTATCGCGCCGGCGTGGTTGAGCGTGATGCCGGTGATCGCGAACAGCAGCATCCCGACCAGGCAGATCGCGGCGCTGATCCAGTGCCACTTGACCATCTGGCGCATGAGAGCGGCGCGGCGCTGGGCCTTACGCTTGGCCTTGGCCTTTTCCTCGTCGATGGTCGCTTTCGCGTCCACGAGCTCCGAAGCCGACAAACTGCTAGTCCTCGCAAGTGCTGATAGTCGTTCGCACTAACAAGGGCGTGCCCTCAACGCAAGTTAGTTGAGAACAATTCGCATTTGAAATGTTTCGGCGCCTAGAGGTGGCTCAGCCGCGTGGCGCCGGCGCCGAAGCGCATGAAGGGACGCGGACGGTCGGGATCTTCCAACCGGTGGATCGCCTCGCCGATCACCGTGCGGGTGACCGAGGGCAGGGGCAGGGCGATGGCCTCGTCGAAGTCGACCCAGGCGATTTCCTCAAGCTCCCCGCAGTCCGGCTTGCGCTCCAGGCTGATCAACCGCTCGGCGTCGGCCATCAGGAACCAGGTGTCGAAGCGTTTGGCCAGCATAGGCGGGGTCACCGCGCGGGCTACGATTTCCAACGCCTCAAGGTCGGCGGCAGCGCCTTCGGCGGCGAACTCGCGCCAGGGGCCGGCCAGAGGCCGCACGGGCGCCTGCTTGGCCAGGAGCAAGCCTGCTTCCTCGTAGGTTTCGCGGATAGCTGTCAGGGCCAGGGCCCGGCCACGGTTCATCGGAATGTGCGCCTCGAACCGGGCGGCGACTTCCGGCCGCAGATCCGTCGCGAACGGCGCGCGGAAGTCGCTACGATCGATGCGCCCGCCCGGGAAGACCCAGAGGTTCGGCATGAAATCGTGTCCGCCGTGCCGCTTGCCCATCAGCACCTGGGGCTTCTGGCGGTCGCGGCGCACGATGATCAAGGTCGCGGCGTTGCGGGGCTTCACGGCGCGGGCCCCCGCGGGGCGCATGCGGCCGCCTTCAGGAGCGCGGTTGGTCGGAACAACGGTCGTGGTCATGAAACAACTGTATGACTCGATCTGAGTCCTGGGAACGGCGACGTAGCGTCAATCTCCATATGCGACCAGCGCCGCGCCGGCCGCGATCAACGCCACGCCCGCCCAACTCACGCCCGAGAGGCGTTCGCCGAGGAAGATCGCGGCGAACACTGCGACCAGCACGACGCTAAGCTTGTCCAATGGCGCGACCCGCGCGGCGTCGCCCAGTTTCAGCGCCCGGAAGTAGCAAAGCCAGGAGAAGCCGGTGGCCGCGCCGGAGAGGATCAGGAACAGATAGGTGCGCGGGCTGACCGCGCCGGCGGGTTTCCAGGCTCCGGTCGCGCTGACGATGGCCGCCGCGATCGCCAGGATCACAAGGGTGCGGATCAAGGTCGCGTAGTCGGAGTTGATGTTCTCCACCCCGACCTTGGCGAACACCGCCGTCAAGGCCGCAAAGCCGGCCGACAGCAGAGCCCAAAGCTGCCATGAAGATGTCATCGACCCAACCTTTTGCGAAAGCGGCATGATCGAACGCCTGAAAGCCCTGATCGGCAAGCTCGAGACCCGCACCCTGGTGCTGCTGGTGGCGCTGGCCGCAGCGTCATGGCTTTTCCTGGTCGTGGCCGGGGAGGTGTCCGAGGGCGGGACCGACGCTCTCGATCGCGAGCTTCTTTTGGCGCTGCGTACGCCCGGCCAGCCGTCGGACCCGCTTGGCCCCAGTTGGCTGGAGGAGGCGGTCCGCGACATCACCGCGCTCGGTGGCTTCACGGTCCTGACGCTGCTGACGATCGTTGCGACCCTGCTGCTGGTCTTCCACCAGCGCCGGCGCGAGGCGCTGATCTTCGCCGCCACTGTCGTCGCCGCCCAGGCGTCGAGCCAGCTGCTGAAGGCGTTCTACGAGCGGGAGCGGCCGGCCCTGGTGGCGCACGGCAGCTACGCCTACTCGCACAGTTTTCCTTCGGGCCATTCGGCAATGGCTGCGGCGGTGTTCCTGATCCTGGCGACAGTGGTGGCGAGCGTCGAGCCGCGGCGACGGACAAAGGCGCTGATTTACGGCCTGGCGATCGTCTCGGTGCTCGGGGTCGGGGTCAGCCGCGTCTATCTGGGCGTGCACTGGCCGACCGACGTCCTGGGCGGGTGGGTTCTCGGCGCCAGCTGGGCGCTGGCGGCGTGGCTGCTGCTGGCGCTCACCGAGCCGGGCAAAAACTGACGCGACCGTCTGCGATGACGTCGATGTGTCCGGGCGGAGTGATCATTTCTGGTTGATCTGAGGGCTTCGGACCGCAATTTCCACGGTGGGAACCCCTGACAACTCTCCACGGAGGCACATGCCCCATCATACGCCGCTGATCGCCACCATCGTCGCGGGCCTCGTGGCCGCATTCGCCCTCGGCGCGCTCGCGCAGCGTCTGAGGCTTTCACCGCTGGTGGGGTATCTGCTCGCGGGGGTCATCGTCGGTCCGTTCACGCCCGGCTACGTCGCCGACCAGAAGATCGCCAACGAGTTGGCCGAGATCGGCGTCATCCTGCTGATGTTCGGGGTGGGCCTGCACTTCTCGGTCAAGGACCTGATGGCGGTCCGCAAGATCGCCGTGCCAGGGGCGCTGGCGCAGATGGGCGTCGCGACTGTCCTCGGCATCGCTCTTTCGGCGTTGCTCGGCTGGCCGCTGATCTCGGGCCTGGTGTTCGGCCTGGCGTTGTCGGTGGCCTCGACGGTGGTCCTATTGCGGGCGTTGCAGGATCGGCGGCTGGTGCAGACCGAGCGCGGCAAGATCGCGGTTGGCTGGCTGATCGTCGAGGACTTGGCCATGGTCCTGGCCCTGGTGCTGCTGCCGGCGCTGGCCGGAGCGATGAAATCCGGGGCGGGGTCCGCCGACCCGCTGACCGCTTATGGCGTGCCGTTGGGCCTGACCCTGCTGAAGGTCGGCGGATTCGTCGCCTTCATGCTGATCGTGGCGCGCCGGGCGGTGCCCTGGCTGCTGCATTACGTGGCGCACACCGGCTCGCGCGAGCTCTTCCGGCTGGCGGTGTTCGCGATCGCGCTGGGCGTGGCGTTCGGCGCGGCCATGCTGTTCGGCGTCTCGTTCGCGCTCGGCGCGTTCTTCGCCGGGATGATCCTCGCCGACTCCGAGCTCAGCCACCGCGCGGCCGAAGAGACCCTGCCGTTGCGCGACGCCTTCGCCGTGCTGTTCTTCGTCTCGGTGGGGATGCTGTTCAACCCGTTCGTGGTGCTCGCCAATCCGCTGACAGTGCTGGCGGTGCTGGCCATCGTCATCATCGGCAAGTCGCTGGCCGCCTACGCAATCCTCAAGCTGTTCAAGCGCTCGAACACGACGGCGATTACGGTCGCCGCCAGCCTGGCCCAGATCGGCGAATTCTCGTTCATTCTCGCTGGCCTGGGCGTCGATCTTGAGATTCTGCCTCGGGAAGGCCGCGACCTGATCCTGGCCGGTGCGATCATCTCGATCATGCTGAACCCGCTGATCTTCGCCGTGGCGCTGCGGGCGCCGAAGACCGCGCCGGTCGAGCCGGCGGCGCCGACTCCCGCCGCCCCCGAACCGGAGCCCGCCAACGACCTCGCGCCGACTGCGCTCAGCGGGCACATCATCGTCGTCGGCTATGGCCGCGTCGGCCAGGCGGTCGCCGCCGGACTCAAGAGCCAGTCAAAGCCGTTCGTGCTGGTCGAGGCCGAGCCGGAGTTCGCCGCCAAGGCGGCCGGGCAGGGCTACGAGGTGATCATCGGTTCGGCGGTCGAAACGCGGGTGCTTGAGGCCGCAGGCGTCACCCGGGCCGTGCGCATTTACGTCGCGGTCGCCGACGGCTTCGAGTGCGGCGGCGTGGTCGACCACGCCAGGAAGGCGAACGCCACGCTGGAAATCGTCGCCCGCGCTCACTCGGACGCAGAAGCCGCCCACCTCATAGCCCACGGCGCTGATCGGGTGGTGATGGGCGAGGCGGAGATCGCCCGCGGCATGCTTGAGGACGAGGTCCCTGCCGGCGAGACCGCCGAGCCTGCCGGCGAGGTGGTCGAGTTCGCCGCCGGCGCGCCGCGTCTGCTGATCCTCGACGATGCCGAGCGCGCCGTGCTGGCGGCTGTCCGGAGCTTCGACATCTGGCCCGGGGAGGCGATCTCCTGGGCGGCCGTGCATGAGGCCGCGGTGCTGCGGGGCTACAACGCCGAGCGGCTCGACCACGCGTCCGAGACCCTGCGCGCCAAAGACTGCGTGCGCGATCTCGATCAGGAGCGCATCACCCTGACCAAGCAGGGCTTCCTGGCGGCGCTGCAGCCGGCTGCGGCCTAACCGGCGCCGGGATCGGCCAGCAGCGGCGCCAGGTCGGGATCTTCGGCCGGGGTCGCCGCCAGCGGATCGTGCGGCAGGACGCGGTGCGCCAGCACCCCCCGCGCGAGGGCCAGGCGATGCGGTGCGCCCAGCCGCCGCGCTTCCCACGCCAGGGCCGCGGCGGAGGTCAGGTGGTAGAGCGCGCTGGCGGCCTGCCGGGTTTGGGCGACATCGCCCTTCGCCGCTTCGGCGAGGGCGATGGCCCGGTCAAGCGCCGGCATCAGCGTGTCTGGCGCGTCGCTATCTGCGCAAAGGCCGGCGACATGCGCGCGCAGCACCGGCAGCGAGCCCTCGCGCTGGGCGGCGCGGATGACGTCCAGGGCCACGATATTGCTCGTCCCCTCCCAGATGCTGCCAAGATGGGCGTCGCGCACCAGCCGCGCGTCGGACCATTCCTCAATGTAGCCGCAGCCGCCGCGCACCTCCATGGCGTCGCCGGTCACCTTGCGCGCGTCGCGGCAGGCGCGGAACTTGATCAGCGGCGTGAGGATGCGCAGCAGCGGATAGGCAGCCTTCTCGCCGCCGTCGGAGCGGCGTAGCGCCTCGGCGGTCTGGAACATCATGCTCCGGCCCTGCTCGGCCGGCATGATCATCTTCAACAGTTGGCGACGCATCAGCGGCATCTCGATCAGCCGCTTGCCGAACGCTTCGCGCCGATGGGCGATATATAGCGCCTCGGTGGCGGCCCGGCGCATCAGGCCGGCAGCGCGAACCCCGTTCGACAGGCGCGAGTTGTTGACCATGTCGGCCATCTGCTTGAAGCCGGCGGCGGGATCGCCGACCAGCCAGGCGGTGGCGCCTTCCAGCGAGATCTCACCGCTGGCCATCGACTTCGTGCCCAGCTTGTCCTTCAGCCGCACGATCCGATAGCGGTTCGCCGTCCCGTCGGGCAGCGTGCGCGGCAACAGGAAAAGCGATACGCCCTTCAGCCCTGGCTCACCGCCTTCGCGCCGGGCCAGCACCATGGCGAGTTCGGCGTCGGCATTGGAGCAGAACCATTTCTCGCCGCTCAGCGTCCAGGTGCCATCGGGCTTTGGTGAAGCGGTGACCACGGTTGCGCCGACGTCGGACCCTGCGCCCTGTTCGGTCATGAACATCGCGCCCTGGTTCAGGACGTCGAGATCCTGGCTGGTCAGGGCCGGCAGGTAGCGCGCAATCAGCTCCTCAGAGCCGAACTTGCGCAGGGTCCGTATCAGGCTGTCGGTCATGCTGACCGGACAGCACAGGCCGAACTCGGCCTGCACGAACAGATAGGTGATCACGTATTTGGCGGCCGCCGGCATTGGCGCGTTCCAACCCAGCACGCCAGGCCGGTGCGACAACGCCGCCAGGCCGTAGTCGCCGAACGCCGCCTGCTCGAGCTGCCTATAGGCCGGGTGATAGTCGATGCTCTGGGCGTCCTCGCCGCGCCGGGTGCGCGGGCGTAGGACCGGCGGGTTGCGGTCGGCGACGCCGGCCAGTTCGTCGAGTTCGCCGCCGGCCAAGCCGCCCAGCCGGTCGAGATGAGGCTTCAGGTGCGAAGCCAGGCCGCCGGGGAGGTAGAGCTCGGCCAGCCGTTGGAGGTCGGGATCGGCGCGATAGAGATTGAGGCCGCGGCTGTCCGGGACCGCCTGAGCGCCGGTCGGCGGGACTGGGGTGTCGTACATCGCGCCTCCTCGTGTGTTGAGATGAAGACTAGCCCATTCCTCCGACCGCGAGGGCGATGTTTGAGATGCCGAAACGCCGAGGCGATCCGGTCACGCATGATCTGGTGAACAACCTTCACCGCAGGGACGGGTAAACCGGAGGCGGAGACACGCGCTGACGCACGGGACACCAGGCGCCAAGGCCTAGCGGCGCTTCCCGCGCTTCGGCGGCGCCTTGCCGGCGCCGCCGCCGCGTTTCGGACCCGTAAATGGCGCGCGCCCCCGCACGCCGAGCCGCGGACGCGGCGCGGTCGGATCGACGGGCAGGGGATCGCTGATCATCTCGAACAGCAGACCGCCGGTGATCGGCGTAGCTTCCTTCAGCTCGACCTGCACCCGCATGCCGAGCGGCCAGCGGCGACCTGTCCGCTCGCCCACAAGGGCGTGGGCCTTGTCGTCGTGGACGAAGAACTCGCCGCCGAGGCTGGAGACCGGGACCAGGCCGTCCGCCCCGGTCTCCTCCAACCGGATAAACAGGCCAAAGCGCGTCACACCAGTGATCCGGCCCGCGAACTCGGCGCCCACGCGGTCGGCAAGGAAGGCGGCGACATAGCGGTCGGTGGCGTCGCGCTCGGCGGCCATCGACCGGCGCTCGGTGCCGGTGATCCGCTCGGCGGTGTCCTTCATCTGCGCGATGTCGCGATCGGTCAGGCCATCGTCGCCCAGGCCTAGAGCGCGGATCAGCGCCCGATGCACGACCAGATCCGCATAGCGGCGGATCGGCGAGGTGAAGTGCGCATAACGGTCCAGGTTCAGGCCGAAGTGCCCGATGTTCTCGGTCGAGTAGATCGCCTGCATCTGGGTGCGCAGCACCACCTCGTTGACGATTTCGGCATGCGGCCCCTCGCGGGTCTCGCCCAATAGCTTGTTGAACCGGTCGGTTCGCGGCGCCTCGCCCTTATTCCACGCGATGCCGATGGTCTGTAGGAACTCGGCCAGCGACTGGACCTTCTCCTGGCTCGGCGCATCGTGGACCCGGTAGACCAGCGGGCTCTTCTTCTGCTCCAGCGTCTCGGCGGCGCAGACATTGGCCTGGACCATCATCTCCTCGATCAGCCTGTGCGCCTCCAGCGAGGCGCGCGGGGTGATCGAGGTGACCTCTCCCTCGGCATTGAGCACGATCTTGCGCTCCTGGCTCTCGATCGCCAGCGGCGAACGCGCCTTGCGCCCCTTCAGCATCGTCTCGTAGGCGGCCCAGAGCGGCTTCAGGATCGGCGCCAGCAGCGGGTTGGTCTGGTCGTCCGGGAACCCGTCGATCGCCCGCTGAGCCTGCTCGTAGGACAGCTTGGCGGCAGAGCGCATCAGGCCGCGGACGAACTTGTGCGAGCGCTTGCGGCCGTCGGCCCCAAACACCATCCGCACGGCCATGCAGGCGCGGTTCTCACCCTGCCGCAGCGAGCAGAGACCGGCCGACAGCCGCTCCGGCAGCATCGGCTCGACACGGTCCGGGAAGTAGGTTGAATTGCCTTTGTCGCGCGCTTCCTTGTCGAGGGCCGAATTTGGCCGGACATAGGCGGCGACGTCGGCGATCGCGACCCAGACGATCCAGCCGCCCTCGTTCTTGGGATCGGTGTCGGGTTCGGCAAAGACCGCGTCGTCGTGGTCTCGGGCGTCCGGCGGATCGATGGTGATCAGCGGCACTGCGCGCAGGTCCTCTCGGGCCTTCAGCGTCGGCTCCTGGGCCGCTTCGGCCTCGGCTTCGGCGTCCTGGCTGAAGCCGGTCGGAATGCCGTGGCTGTGGATGGCGATCAGCGAGGCGGCGCGCGGCTGATCCTCGCGGCCGACCACCTCCAACACCTTGCCGCGTTTGGGCCCATAGCGGACCTCGACGGTCACTTGCGCCAGCACCAAGTCGCCGTCGTGCAGGTTGGCCGCCTCGGCCGGAACCAGGGTCAGGCTTTCCTTCGAACGACGGTCGACAGGCTCGACCCGGACCTGCTTGTTGGCCTTGCGGACGACGCCGAGAATCCGGTGAGCGCTCTGGCCCAGGCGCTTGATGACCCGGGCCTCGGTCTCGCCGTTCTCGAGGGCTTCGAAGCGCACCAGCAGCCGGTCGCCCAGGCCCGGTGCGCCGCCGATCGCGCCGGCGCGGTCCGGGGCCAGCCGCACCAGCGGCGCGTCTTCGCCCTTGGTCAGCTTGACCAGCAGTTCGCCGTCCGGATCGCGCTCGACCACGTCTACGACGCCGACCTCGGGCAGGGCGCCAGACTCGGAAAAGCCCTTGCGGCCGCGCTTGCCCAGCGCACCCTCGGCCTGCAGCTGCTTGACCATGTCGCGAAGGGCGCGGCGGTCGGCGCCCTTCAGGCCGAACGCTTTGGCCATGTCGGCCTTGTCGGTCTCGCCCGCTTCGCGGATGAACTTCAGCAAGGTCTCGCGATCCGGCAGCCCTTGGGGCGGCCGGACGGACTTGGCGGTGAAACGGGCGGACTTCGGAATGCGGGCTTTAGCCATCCCGCCTTGTAACGCAGGAATCAGCTCGCGGTGGCGGGGATTTGGTCCCCGCCGTCACTCGTCGTCCCAAGGTGCAGCGCCGTCGGCTGGAGCGGGCTCGCCCTCAACCTTGGCGGCTTTCTTCGCAGCCGGCTTTTTGGCTGCGGCTTTTTTCACCGTCGCGGCCTTCTTGGCCGGAGCCTTCTCGGCCTTCGGCTTGGCCGCGGCCTTGCCCTTCTTCTTGCCGCCGCCCTTGGCCTCGCGTTCGGCGATCAGGGCGACCGCTTCTTCAAGGGTGATCTCCTGCGGGTCCTTGCCCTTCGGGATATTGGCGTTGGTCGAGCCGTGCTTGATGTACGGGCCGTAGCGGCCCGCCAGCACCTTCACTGGCGCGCCGTCGGCCGGGTGCGCGCCCAGGTCCTTCAGCGCGGCGGCCTCGCCGCGGCCCGGACGCCCGCCGCCGGCCCGCTTCTCGGCCAGCAGGGCGACCGCGCGGTTCAGGCCGACCTCGAACACCTCATCGACGTTCGGCAAGTTGGCGTAGGTGCCGTTGTGCAGCACGAACGGCCCGAACCGGCCAATGCCGGCGGTGATCATGCCGCCGTCCTCCGGGTGCGCGCCGACTTCGCGCGGCAGCCGCAGGAGCCGCAGCGCCTTTTCCAGGTCCATGGCCGCTGCCGACCAGCCCTTGGGCAGGCTGGAGCGCTTGGGCTTGTCGGTCTCGCCGAGCTGGACGTAGGGGCCGAAGCGGCCGGCCTTCAGGAACACCGTCTCGCCGGTCACCGGGTCGACGCCCAGCTCGCGGTCGCCGCTTTCCTGGGCCGCCTCGTCGTCCGACTGGGCGAGTTGGCGGGTGAAGCGGCACTCCGGATAGTTCGAGCAGCCGATGAAGGCCCCGAACTTGCCGGTCTTCAGCGACAGGCGGCCGGTCCCGCAGGTCGGGCAGGCGCGCGGATCGGAGCCGTCTTCCTTGGCCGGGAAGATGTGCGGGCCCAGGGCTTCGTTTAGGGCGTCGAGGACGTTGGTGACGCGCAGTTCGGCGATCTCGCCGACGGCCGCGTGGAAGTCCTGCCAGAACTCGCGCAGCAGCGCCTTCCAGTCCATGTCGCCGGATGAGACGAGGTCGAGCTTCTCTTCGAGCGCGGCCGTGAAATCATATTCGACGTAGCGCGAGAAGAACTGCTCAAGGAACGCGGTGACCAGGCGACCCTTGTCCTCAGGTACGAACCGGTTCTTGTCCATGCGCACGTATTCGCGGTCGCGCAGCACGGTCAGCACCGAGGCGTAGGTGGAGGGGCGGCCGATTCCCAGCTCTTCCATCTTCTTGACCAGACTGGCTTCCGAGTAGCGCGGGGGCGGTTCGGTGAAGTGCTGGTCGGACCGCGCGGCGATCACCCGGGCCGAAGCGCCTTCGCTGACCTGCGGCAGGCGGCCGCCTTCCTCGTCGTCGGCGTCGTCGCGGCCTTCCTCGTAGACCGCCAGATAGCCGTCGAAGAGCACGACCTGGCCGGTGGCGCGCAGGCCGGTCTTGCTATCGTCGCTCTCCAGCTCGATCGTCGTGCGCTCGATACGCGCCGACTCCATCTGCGAGGCGATCATCCGCTTCCAGATCAGCTCGTAGAGCCGCCCGAGGTCGCTTTCCAGCCGCAGCGAGCCGGGGTTGCGGGCCAGGCTGGTGGGGCGGATGGCTTCGTGCGCCTCCTGAGCGTTCTTGGCCTTGGTCTTGTAGATGCGGGCGGTCTCGGGAACGTATTCCTTGCCGTAGACGCCGCCGATCACGATGCGCGCTTCATCCAGCGCCTCGGGCGCAGCCTGCACGCCGTCGGTCCGCATGTAGGTGATCAGACCGACGGTCTCGCCGCCGATGTCGATGCCTTCGTACAGCTTCTGGGCCGCTTGCATGGTGCGCTGGGCCGAGAAGCCGAGCTTGCGGGCCGCTTCCTGCTGCAGGGTCGAGGTGGTGAACGGCGGGGGAGGCGAGCGCCGGCCCGGCTTCTTCTCGACCGCGGCGACCGTGAAGGTCGCGGCCTCGACCGCGGCCTTGGCGGCGTGGGCGCTGGCCTCGTTGCCGAGGTCGAACTTGGAGAGCCGCTTGCCCTCGTGCTTCACCATGCGGGCCAGGAACGGCTCGGCGCCGGCCGAGACGTCGGCCTCGACGGTCCAGTATTCCTGGGTCTTGAAGCGTTCGATCTCGAGCTCGCGGTCCACGACCAGGCGCAGCGCCACCGACTGCACGCGGCCGGCCGAGCGAGAGCCCGGCAGCTTGCGCCAGAGCACCGGCGAAAGGGTGAAGCCGACCAGGTAGTCCAGCGCCCGGCGGGCCAGATAGGCCTCGACCAGCTCCATATCGATGGCCCGCGGCGACTTCATCGCCTCGGTCACGGCCGACTTGGTGATGGCGTTGAACACCACCCGCTCGACCTTCTTGTCCTTCAGGACCTTTTTCTTCTGCAGGACCTCCAGGACGTGCCAGGAGATCGCCTCGCCCTCACGGTCGGGGTCAGTGGCCAGGATGATGCGGTCGGACTTCTTGGCCGCCTCGGCGATGTCGCTCAGCCGCTTGGCGGCCTTGGCGTCGACGTCCCAGGACATGGCGAAGTCCTCGTCGGGCTTTACCGATCCGTCCTTGGCCGGAAGATCGCGGACATGGCCGTATGAGGCCAGGACCGTGTAGTCCGCCCCCAGGTACTTGTTGATGGTCTTGGCCTTGGCCGGACTCTCGACGACGAGAAGGTTCATGGTGGCTCTATATGGGGCGTCTTGGGCGGATCGCCCGAAAATCAAGGGCGCGAAAGGTGGGGGCGGCGCCTAGGCGCTGTCAATGGCCTCATCCGAGGCCCGCGACAAGACCGCCCGGCAACAGTTCGGCGCGGCCCGCGAGGGCAAGTTCTGTCAAGGCCGCCAGCACTACGTGGGTAGGGGCGCCGGCGGTTCGGACCAGTTCGTCGCGTGAAACCGGGGTCGGCGAGAGCAGATTAGCAACCCGCTCGCGCACGACGTCGACCTCGGCGTCGCTGACCGGCGGCGGGACGAATGAACGCTCGGGCTCGCGCCAGCCGCCGACGCCCTCCAGCGACCTCAGTACGTCCTCGGCGCCCTCGCACAGCGCCGCGCCCTGCCTGATCAGGTCGTTGCTGCCGCGCGCCCTTGGGTCGAGCGGCGAGCCTGGTACAGCCAGCACCTCGCGGCCCTGTTCGGCGGCCAGCCGGGCGGTGATCAGCGAGCCGGAACGCAGTTCGGCCTCGACCACGACGACAGCCCGCGAGAGGCCTGCGATGACGCGATTGCGGCGTGGAAAGTCGCGCGCTGTGGCGGCGCGCCCGGGGGCGTTCTCTGACACCACGCAGCCTTCGGCGACGATGCGCGCGTAGAGGTCGCGGTGCTCGTGCGGGTAGATGTCGTCGATACCGCCGCCGAGCACTGCTACGGTCCCGGTCGGCAGTGATCCTTCATGCGCCGCGCCGTCGATGCCGCGGGCCATGCCTGAGACGATAACATGACCAGCGGCGCCCAACTCGGCCGCCAGACCGCGTGCAAACCGCTGGCCGCCTGCCGATGCGACGCGCGCCCCGACGACAGCGATGCTTGAACGGCCCAGCAGGGCGGCGTCGCCGAGGGCCCAGATCAAGGGCGGCGGCGGGTCGAGCGCGGCCAGGGCGGCGGGAAAGTCCGGCTCGCAGGCTGCGATCAGGCGCGCGCCCAGGGCGTGGCCGGCTTCCAACTCGCGCATGACCACATCGACGGGCGGCACGCCAAGCGGCGAGACCCGCCCGCCGCGGCGGGCGAGGTCGGGGAGGGCGGCTAGCGCCAGCGAGGCTTCGCCATAGCGGGCGATCAGTTGCGCAAAGGCGACCGGACCGACGTTCTCGGTGCGCGCCAGCCGCAGCCAGTCGCGACGGGCTGCGGGGGTGAACGTCACGCGGTGTCTTTTTTCTTGCCGATCTTCGGCTCCTGCCCCTTCAGCAGCCGGCCGATGTTGTCCTTGTGGCGGATGTAAATCAGCACGCCCATGAACAGCGCCATCACCGCGATCGGGTAAGGGCGATCAAGCAGGAAGACGTAGATCGGCGCCAGGGCCGCTGCGGTCAGCGCCGCCAGCGACGAAATCCGGAACAGGAAGGCCATGGCGATCCATGTCGCGCCGGCCGCGACCCCGACCGGCCAAGCGGCCGCCAGCAGGGTGCCGAAGAAGGTCGCCACGCCCTTGCCGCCCTTGAACTTCAGCCAGACCGGAAAAAGATGACCGAGGAACGCCGAGCCGCCGGCCAGCGCGGTCAGCGTCGCCTGAGCCTGGGGGCCGGAATGGCGCGTCAGCAGCCAGGCGATGAACACCGCCACTGCGCCCTTGCCGCCGTCGCCCAGCAGGGTGATCGCCGCCAGGTCCTTGCGCCCGGTGCGCAGGACATTGGTCGCGCCGATGTTGCCCGAGCCGATGTTACGCACGTCGCCGGCGCCGCCGAGCCTCGTGGCGATGACCCCGAACGGGATCGAGCCCAGCAGATACCCGCCCACTACGGCGGCGGCGATCAGCACGGGGCTGAGAGTCTCAAACATCGGCGTTCCCCCTTGTTCGTTCCGTGGTAGCCGTGGGCTCAGCGCTCGCCAAGCTGGTTAGCCGTCCGCACTGCGTTCCCATATCGGAGCGGACTGTTCCGGCGGGCGACCCCGAACCTCCACGCCGCAAGCTTCCAGGTTGGCCGCCATCTGCTGCGCGGTTTCGAAATAGTACAGAGACTTGAGGCGGATGATCCGAGGTTTCCGGCCTGATGGTCGCCGCACGACGTGGACGATCTCGAGGTTGTCCGAGCGAAACAGAAGCCCTCCCTGATAGGAGGGGACGACCCGCGCAGAGATGTCCGATACCGCGGATTTCCCCATCCAAGGGCGGCTGGCGTAGTGAAGTCGGCCGTTCTCGACGATCACATCGTTGAAGCCGCGGATGGCCGGCAGGGCGAGCTTGAACGTCACGACAGCCAGCAGCAGCGCCAGGCTCGCCGCAATGGCGTGGCCTATGAATGCGATGTCGTAAAACCAAGCATGGCGCGAAGAGGGCAATCCGACGAAAGCTTCAGGATTGCGCCAGCCGTACTTGTCGAGCACTCGGATATGAAGCAGCAGGCCTGCCCCAAGCAGCATCCATCCGGTTCCAAGGATAATTGGGTTCGCGCGGGCGATGACTTTGGACGCGCCGATCGGTTCGCTAGACTGCATTGTCGCCCCGCCTCTGTTCGCGGTTAGCGTGCGGCATGCTCCAGGTCAAGAACAATTGCGGAACATTTTGTGGTTCAACCCGTCTAGCGGGTATCGGCAGGGAGCGATCCGGACCGGCGCGTCGGCTGCCATTAGGGGAGTCGTCGCGTCGGCCAGCGGCGGGGGTCGTTAAGCGTGTCGAAGTTGTAGGTCATCTGCTCTCCAATGGCCGGGATGACGTAATCTTTGATAAAGGGCGCCGCGATGCCGCCGACGGCTGCGCCGACGGGACCAGCGACCAGTCCTCCAGCCGCTGCGCCAGCAAGTCCTGGCGCCATCCGGCGGCCGGCTCGCTCTGCGGCCTGCCTCCTGGTGTAGCCGCGCTTGAGATCGGCCTCGTAGCCCGTCCAGGCGTCAATTCCATCAAGAACATGACCGGCCAGGGGGACCACCCGGCCAGCGGATTTCAGGGCGGATTTGGCGACCGGCTTACCGGCGCGCCGGGCGGCGTCGTCACCGGCTCCCAGCACGGCGTCGGCGATGCTGGTCACCTTGCTGGCAAGGGAGGCTGTCGCGCCGGTCTTTTCGTACTGCTGCGCCTCACGTTCGGCGCGCAGGCGTTTGTCCTTCGCGATCATCGCATCGTAGGCCGGGCCGTCTGGATCAGCCGCGCTAAAGGGATTTCTGCCCATTTGGTACTGGCTTGAGAATGTGGTGGGGGCGCGCAAGCGCCGGCGCACAGTCTCTCACAAGCGCACAAAATAAGAGAACAAAAAGAGAACTTCCTTGGGGCCTAGGCCCGATACACTGGCCGCCCGTCGACCAGGGTCATCTTCACCTCGCCGAACAGCCGCCGGCCGTCGAAAGGCGAGTTGCGCGACTTCGACTTCAGCTTGTCGAGGTCGATGACGATCGGGGCGTTTAGGTCGCAGAGCACCAAGTCCGCCGCCGCGCCCCTGGTGAGCTTTCCGGCCGGCAAGCCCAGCAGGTCGGCTGGGCGGCTGGTGACGGTCCGCATGAGGTCGATCAGCGGGATGCGGTCCTGGAACGAGAGCAGGGCAGGCAGCAGGGTTTGCAGGCCCACCGCGCCGGGCGCGGCCTCATCGAACGGCAGGCGCTTGTCCTCGGCCGGCGCAGGGGCGTGGGCCGAGACGACGATGTCGATCAGGCCGCCGGCCAGCGCCTCGATGGTCGCCTGGCGGTCGTCCTCGCTGCGCACCGGCGGGTCGAACTTCAGGAAGGTCCGGTAGTCGCCGATGTCCACCTCGTTGAAAGACAGGTGGTTGATCGAGGTCGTCGCCGTCACCGGCAGGCCTTTGGCCTTGCCGCGCGCCAGGCTTTCCAGCGCCGCGGCGGTGGTGACCTGGTCGACCAGAAACGGCGCACGGGTCAGCTCGACCAGCGCCAGATCGCGCTCCAGCATGATCTTCTCGGCGATGGCCGGCACGCTGGGGAGGCCCATGCGGCCGGCGAACTCGCCGGCGGTGGCGGCCGCGCCAGCCGACAGCCAGGGATCGGCGGGGCGGTGGGCCACGAGGGTGTTGAAGCTCTTGGCGTAGGCCAGGACCCGCTGCAGAACCTTGGAATTGACGATCGGGCGGTCGGCGTCGGTGACATAGACGCAGCCGGCCTCGCGCATCAAGCCGATCTCGGCCATCCGCTCGCCCTTCGCGCCCTTGGTGGCGGCGCCGGCCGGATAGACGTGGACCAGTTCGATGTCGCGGCTACGGCGCAGGATGAAGTCCACGACCGAAGCCTCGTCCACCACCGGATTGGTGTCTGGCTGCAGGACGATGGAGGTCACCCCGCCGGCGGCGGCGGCCAGGCCGGCGGACTTCAGCGTTTCCTTGGTCTCGGCGCCGGGCTCGCCGGTCTTCACCCGGAGGTCGACCAGGCCGGGCGCCAGCATCGCGCCGCCCGCGTCGATCACCTCGATGTCGGCCGAGAGCGACCCGAGATCGCGGCCCTGCGCGACGTCGGCGATCTTGCCGTCCTGCACGAGCAGCGCGCCGGGGCCGTCCCAGCCGCTGGCGGGATCGACGAGGCGGGCGTTGACGAAGGCGGTCGGGCGTTGGGTCATAGTTCGGGGCGTCCGATCCATTTTTCGACGACGGGCGGCGTGTAGGCGGCGAGCGCGTCCAGCATCTCGTCGCAGTCCTCCCGGAAAATCAGCATGTCGCGATGGGGCGCCTTCAGGAACGCCTCGCCCACCGCATGGTCCACGAAGCCGCGCAGGCCGTCGTAATAGCCGCGCACGTTAAGGAAGCCGGCCGGCTTGGCGTGAAAGCCGAGCTGGCCCCAGGTCCAGATCTCGAAGATCTCCTCCAGCGTCCCGGCGCCGCCAGGCAGGGCGACGAAGGCGTCCGACAGCTCCGCCATCCGCGCCTTGCGCTCGTGCATCGAGGCGACGACCTCCAGGCGGGTCAGGCCGGTGTGGGCGATCTCCTTGTCGGTCAGGGCGTGGGGAAGCACGCCGATCACCTCGCCGCCGGCCGCCAGCGCCGCGTCGGCCACCGCGCCCATCAGCCCGACCTTGGCGCCGCCATAGACCAGCCTCAGTCCGCGCGCGACGATCGCCCGGCCCATGGCCTCTGCCGCCGCGCGGTAGGCGACGTCTCCGCCGGGACTGGCCCCGCAGAAGATGCAGACCGAGGCGAGCGCGCTCATCAGTCGTTGTCCAGCCGCGCGGCCAGCGAGGCGAGCACCGCCATGCGGGCGGCCACGCCCATCTCCACCTGGTCCTGGATCAGCGAGACGGTGAGGTCGTCGGCGACATCGGAGTCGATCTCGACCCCACGGTTCATCGGCCCGGGGTGCATGACCCGGACATGGTCGGAGGCGAAGGCCAGCTTCTCGCGATCGAGGCCGAAGAAGCGGAAGTACTCGCGCTGCGACGGAGCCATCACGCCGTCCATGCGCTCGAGTTGCAGGCGCAGCATCATCACCACGTCGCAGCCGGCGACACCCTTGCGCATGTCGTGGAAGACCTGGACGTTCCAGCGGTCGACGTCGGTCGGCATTAGGGTCGGCGGACCGACCAGCCGCACCTCGGCGCCCATCATCTGCAGCAGGCCGACATTGGACCGCGCCACGCGGCTGTGCAGCACGTCGCCGCAGATGGCGATGCGCAGGCCGGCGACGCGGCCGAACGCGCGGCGCATCGACAGCATGTCCAGCAGCGCCTGGGTCGGATGTTCGTGCTGGCCGTCGCCGGCGTTGATCACCGAGCAGGTGACCTTCTGCGACAGCAGCGAGGCCGCACCGGAAGACGAGTGACGAACGACCAGCAGGTCTGGCTGCATCGCATTCAGCGTCACCGCCGTGTCGATGAGGGTCTCGCCCTTGGAGATCGAGGAGGAGCGCGGACTCATGTTGACCACGTCCGCGCCCAGCCGCTTTCCGGCCAGCTCGAACGAGCTCTGGGTCCGGGTCGAGTTCTCGAAGAACAGGTTCATCAGCGTCCTGCCCTTGAGCAGGTCGAGCTTCTTCGATGTTTGGCGGTTCAGCGCGACAAAGCTGTCGGCGAGATCAAGCAACCCGGTGACTTCCACGGGGTTGAGATCGACCACGGACAGGAAGTGGCGCTTGGGAAAAGGGAATGTCCTGCCAAGGACTTCGTTCAGGCCGGTCGGTGCTGCGGTCATTAAAGCGCCCTCTTAGGGGAGCCGGAGACAGGCGCCAAGGGGAGAGGCGCTGGGTGGAGCGCAGCCCTGTGGATTGGGCGCTGACTCACGATAGGCTCGTTCCGCGGAGTTCCCAATGACACCACCTGATGCGACGTCGCCGATCACCGAACGCTGGTCGCGGGCCAATGGCGGAATCGAGCGGCGGGCCACGCCGCGCGAGCCGGTGCTGCTGCCGGCCCTGCTCATCGAGGAGGACGGTCGCAAACGTCCGTGCGTGATCCTCGATCGGTCCGAGGGCGGACTGCGGATCAACCTGCCGGGCGATGAAGCGGCGCCCGACAGCTTCTGTATCCTAGACTTGGTGACCGGCATGGGACGCGAGGTGCAGGTCGCCTGGCGCAGGCCGCCCGAACTGGGCGTGCGGACGGTGCGGACGTACGATCTCGATCAACCGCAGGAGGGCCTCGGCGAAGTCCTGCGCCAGATCCGGATATCGGTCCTGGGCTAGCCGGCCAGCGCGCTCAGCCGGTCCAGCGCGCCCTGCAGGATCCAGGCGGCGGCCATCTTGTCGACCAGCTCGGCGCGCCGGGCGCGGGTGACGTCGGCCTCTTCTACCAGCACGCGGTTGACCGCCATGGTCGACATCCGTTCGTCCCAGAACGCGATCGGTATGTCCCGCAAACGCAGCAGGTTGCGGGCGAAGGCGCGATTGGACTGGCAGCGCGTCCCCTCGGTCCCGTCCATGTTGACGGGCAGGCCAATGACGATTGCCCCGACCTCGCGCTCGTCGATGAGCGCGAACAGGCGGTTGGCCTCGGCCGTGAACTTGGTCTTGCGGATCAGCTCGAGCGGGGAGGCGACCATGCGGGTGACGTCGGAGACCGCCACGCCGATGGTTTTTTCGCCCAGATCCAGTCCGATCAGGGCGGAATAGCGCGGCAAAAGCGCGGGGAGTTCGGTCAGATCGACGACGGCCATGCCGCTTCTTAGCGGTCATTACTTGTCAAAGGGAGGCCCACGCGGCTAACCCCTGCCTCGAACCATTAGGAGGGCCCCATGGCCATCGACGCCGCGACCGTTCGTAAGGTCGCGAGGCTCGCGCGGATCGCAGAGCCCGAGGACAAGCTGGAGACGCTCGCCAAGGAGCTGACCGGGATCATGACCTGGATCGAGCAACTGGGCGAAGTGGACACCGACGGGGTCGAGCCGATGACCTCGGCCGTGGCCGTGTCGCTGCCGATGCGCGAGGACGTGGTCACCGACGGCGGCGACCCGGCCAAGGTGCTGTCGAATGCGCCCAAGACCGTGGATGGTTTCTTCGTCGTGCCGAAGGTGGTGGAATAATGAGCGCGCTCACCTCGCTGACCCTGAAGGCCGCGCTCGATGGCCTGGCGGACAAGTCGTTCTCCTCGGAAGAGCTGACCAAGGCGCACGTCGAAGTCGTCGCCGCCGCCAAACCGTTGAACGCCTACGTCCTCGAGACTCCGGAAAAGGCCATCGAGATGGCCAAGGCCTCCGACGCCCGCCGGGCGAAGGGCGAGGCCGGCGCCCTGGACGGCGCGCCGCTGGGAATCAAGGATCTGTTCTGCACTGAGGGCGTCCGGTCCACCGCCTGCTCGAAGATTCTGGGCAATTTCGTGCCGACCTACGAGTCGACGGTCACCGCCAACCTGTGGCGTGACGGCGCGGTGATGCTCGGCAAGCTGAACCTTGACGAATTCGCCATGGGCTCGTCGAACGAGACCTCGGCCTTTGGGCCGGTGATCAATCCCTGGCGGTCGGAAGGCTCCAACGCCAATCTGACCCCAGGCGGCTCGTCCGGCGGTTCGGCCGCCGCAGTGGCGGCCGATCTCTGCCTTGGCGCGACGGCGACCGACACCGGCGGTTCGATCCGCCAGCCGGCCGCCTTCACCGGCACGGTCGGCATCAAGCCGACCTACGGCCGCTGCTCGCGCTGGGGCGTGGTGGCCTTCGCCTCGTCGCTCGATCAGGCGGGCCCGATCGCCAAGACCGTCGAGGATGCGGCGATCCTGCTGAAGTCGATGTCGGGCCACGATCCGAAGGACTCGACGAGCCTGGACATCAAGACCCCCGACTTCCCGAGCTTCGTCGGCAAGTCGGTCAAGGGCCTGCGGATCGGCATTCCGAAGGAATATCGCGTCGACGGCATGCCGCCCGAGATCGAGAAGCTGTGGGAGCAGGGGATCGCCTGGCTCAAGGAAGCCGGCTGCGAGATCGTCGAGGTCTCTCTGCCGCACACGAAATACGCCCTGCCGGCCTACTACATCGTCGCACCGGCCGAGGCGTCATCGAACCTCGCGCGCTATGACGGCATGCGCTACGGCCTGCGCGAGGCCGGGGCCAATCTGACCGAGACCTACGAGAACACTCGCGCTGCGGGCTTCGGGGCCGAGGTGAAGCGCCGGATCCTGATCGGCACCTACGTGCTGTCGGCCGGCTATTACGACGCGTACTACGTCAAGGCGCTGAAGGTTCGTCGCCGGATCGCCGACGACTTCGACCAGGCCTTCCAGAAAGTTGATGCTCTGCTGACCCCGACCGCGCCCTCGGCGGCGTTTGGGTTGGGCGAAAACGCCGACGATCCGGTGGCGATGTACCTGAACGACATCTTCACCGTGACAGTGAACCTAGCCGGCCTGCCGGGCATGAGCATCCCGGCCGGCGTCGACGCCAACGGCCTGCCGCTCGGCCTGCAGTTGATCGGCAAGGCGCTCGACGAGGGCACGCTGTTCTCGATCGGGGGGGCGATCGAGAAAGCCGCCGACTTCAAGGCCAAGCCCGCCAAGTGGTGGTAGGGCCCTCAGGCCACGCCAGCGGGCACGAAAAAGGCCCCCGTCCTGTACAAGGGCGGGGGCCTCTTCGTCAGGCGCGGAACCTTACTTCTTCAGCTTGTCCAGGTCGGCCTGCAGAGCGGTCAGCGCGTCGTCGCTGATCGCGCCGCCGCTCATCGGCTGGACCTGCTTAAGGCTCATGCCCTTGAACTGTTCGTAGGCCTCATGGGTGGTCAGACCCGGGAGGTTCTTGTCCAGCGCGGCCTTGCCCTCAGCGGTCGCGGCGATCGTCTCGATCGGTGTGTCGGCGGCCGACAGGGCCGCGGCGTGGCCAGCGTGGGCGTCCTGGGCGAGGGCCGGGGCGGCCATGGCGCCGAGCGAAAGCGACAGACCGACGAGGCCGGCAGTAAACGTTTTCATCATGGTGGGTGTTTCCTCATCCCCAGGTTTGCGGCGCGGATTTCAGCGCCAGTTCCGCCTTTTGCGCAAGGGATTTCGAGGGTCCCGCTTTCGCTCGCGCGCGAGGGGCGCTAGGAAGCGGCCATGACTGATACGTCGAAGCAGATCGCCGGCCGCACCGGCCAATGGGAAATGGTTCTGGGCCTGGAGGTTCATGCTCAGGTCGCCTCGAACGCCAAGCTGTTCTCGGGCGCGGCGGTCGGTTTCGGCGCCGGTCCCAACCAGCAGGTTTCGCTGGTCGACGCGGCCATGCCGGGCATGCTGCCGGTCATCAATAAGCACTGCGTCGAGCAGGCGGTGAAGACGGGCCTCGGCCTCAAGGCGCAGATCAACCTGAAGAGCCACTTCGACCGGAAGAACTACTTCTATCCGGACCTGCCGCAGGGCTATCAGATCAGCCAGTTCAAGGACCCGATCGTCGGCGAGGGCGAGGTCGTCGTTGAACATGACGACGGCACGACCTTCACGGTCGGCATCGAGCGCCTGCACCTGGAGCAGGACGCCGGCAAGAGCCTGCACGACCAGGATCCGAACTCGACCTATGTCGACCTGAACCGCGCCGGCACCGCGCTGATGGAAATCGTCTCGCGGCCGCACATGCGGACGGCCGCCGAGGCCGCGGCCTATGTGAAGAAGCTGCGGACGATACTTGTCTATCTGGGCACCTGCGACGGCGACATGGAGAAGGGCAACCTTCGCGCCGACGTGAACGTCTCGGTCTGCCGTCCCGGCGACTACGAGAAGTTCCGTGAGACCGGGGACTTCAGCCACCTGGGCACGCGCTGCGAGATCAAGAACGTCAACTCGTATCGCTTCATCCAGCAGGCGATTGAGTATGAGGCCCGCCGCCAGATCGAGATTCTCGAGGACGGCGGCAAGATCGACCAGGAAACCCGGCTGTTCGACCCGAACAAGGGCGAGACCCGCTCGATGCGGTCGAAGGAAGAAGCGCACGACTACCGCTACTTCCCCGATCCGGACCTGCTGCCGCTGGAGTTGGATCCGGCCTGGGTCAAAGCCATCGAGGCTGAGCTGCCCGAACTGCCGGACGCCAAGAAGGCGCGCCTGCAGTCGCAGTACGGCCTGTCGGCCTATGACGCCGGCGTGCTGATCACCGAGCAGGCCCGCGCCGATTACTTCGAGGAAGCCGCCAAGGGCCGCGACGCGAAGCTGACCGCCAACTGGGTGACCAACGAGCTGGCCGCCAAGCTGACGGCCGGCAGCCTGGACATCGAAAACAGCCCGCTGAAGCCCGACGCCATCGCCGAGCTGGTGGCGCTGATCGAAGAGGGCGTGATCTCCTCGAAGATCGCCAAGGACGTCTTCGAACGCATGTGGGCCGGCGAAGGCCGCCCGCGTGAGATCGTCGAGAAGCAGGGCCTGCAGCAGGTCTCCGACACCGGCGCGCTCGAGAAGATCATCGAGGAGCTGATCGCCGCCAATCCGGGGCAGGCGGCCTCGGTGAAGGAAAAGCCGCAGGCGATCGGATGGTTCGTCGGCCAGGTCATGAAGGCGACCGGCGGCAAGGCCAACCCCGGCGCCGTCAACGGCCTGCTCAAGGCCAAGCTGGGCATCGAATAGCAAAACGCCCCGGAGAGATCCGGGGCGTTTTTCTTTTCAGATCAGTTAGTTGTTGATGATGTCGAAGATGATGCCCGTGGCCAGGGCGGCCAGCAGGTAGTCATCACCGACCCGGTACCAGGCGTAGCCGCGCGGCGGCTGGCGCAGGTGGTAGCGGTGGTAGTCGTTCACGACATAGCCCCGATAATAGGGCGGCAGATGCGCCCCGCGGCGCCAGGCGGCGTAGCCCGGGCGGTAGTACGGATTGCCGTAATAGGCTTGCGGCGGAGGGCCGTAGTACCAGCGGTTGTTGTAGTAATAGCCGTTGTGGCGGCCGCGATCCCAACCGGCGTGGCGGCCGTTGTCGTGGCGGTCCCAGCGTTCGCCGCGGCGATCCCAGTCGCGGCGATCGTAGCCGCCGCGGCGGTCCCAGTCACGACGGTCGTCATGCCTGTCCCAACGCTGCTCGTGACGGTCGCGGCCGCGGCCGCGATCATCGTCGGCCTGGGCAGCAGTGGCGGCGAACGCCATCGGGCCGGCGACCGCGGCGGCAGCGGCAAGGCTCAAGATCAGGCGTTTCATGGCGGGCCTCCTGGCTCCAATCTTTCGTACTCGATATCGCCAAACCTGACGGTAGACGGCTGAACTTGACCTGAACGGGCCTGTCAGCTTCGCATTGGGCGCCGATAGCTTCGTATTTGGGGCGCGATCGGCAAGTTTTCCGCACGGCCTGCCAGAAACGTGCCGCCGGCCGCAGGCGAGGGGATGCGCGCGGCATTAAGAAACCGGATACGGAGCTTTCCGATCAGTAAAAACTGCGAATAGTCAAAATCCGCTCAGAAAAATCACGGCGTTTTTCGGGTTAACCCTATCTTCAGCGAGCATCGACTTACCTAGGCTCAGGAACGTCGGGATCGGTACCCAGAACGGGGACGGGCCGACGGGGCTAGGGAAACGAAGACATGCTTACGAGCGTGCAAAACGATGGAATGCCGCTGCCGACCGCCGAGTCGACGGGGGACGAGCTGTTCAAAATGGGCCTGCTCTACTCGACCGGCCAGGGCGGAGCGCCGCTGGACTATGTCTCGGCGCACATGCTGTTCAACCTGGCTGCGATGCGCGGCTCGGTCGAGGCCAAGGTCTACCGCAAGGAACTGAGCCAGGAGATGGCGTCGGAAGACGTCGCCGAGGCCCAGCGCCAGGCCCGCGAGTGGCTCGCCCACGGCTGAGGCCGAGCGCAGTCTGCGCGCCGGGCCGGCGTTCAGTCCGGCCAGCCACGCGGCGGCCGGCGTCGATCCGCCGGCGGGCGTTTTTCGGTCAACGGCCTCACTTGACGACGATCAATCGGCTTCTAAATCCTTCAGCCGTTCAGCTTGGAGGTATCAATGAGAACCATTGAAATCGTCCCAGCCGAGGGTGGCTGGATGGTGCGCAGCGACGCCGTCGAGAACGATCTGTTCTTCAAGAGCGGGGCTTCCGCGGAGAGCGCTGCGATCCGGTTGGCGCAGGGCCTTGCCGATGCCGGCGAGCATTCGGATGTGCAAATCTACCTTCGCGACGGCTCGCTGGCGCGGCGCTTCACGGTGCCGTCGATCAAGCGGCTTGAAGACGTGATGGCGCTTGAAATGGCCTGACGGAAGGGCTCGCTCCCTAATCTGGGAGCGGGCTTAGCCCATCCACGCTAGCTGGACTGAGCCAACGACGAGCGCGCTGCTCGCGATCGCGAGGGAACGACACGCGGCGGCGCGAGTTTGAACCACGCTGGGATGTCCCTCCCGGCGATCCCCGAAAGCGCCCCGCTCCGCAGCGAGCCCCCCAGCCGGAGCGGGGACATTCGAGGGGGACGATCCGAAAGACACGGAGACGATCGCGCCGCGCTGGCCGCGGCCGAGACGCCGCTGCGCAGCGTCTGGATCGCAGCGATCCTAGCTGAGTGAAACCCGGTCGAAGCCGCTCTCAGGCCAGGGCTTCCGGACAAGGCCATGACGCCTGTTGCCCTCGCGTTCGGCCAGCACATAGCTGAGGAAATCCTGGGTCACTTCGCCGCCGGCGCCCATAACCTTGATGGTGTAGGCGGTCCCTTCGTAGGCGCCTGTGCGCGCGAACATGAGATACCCCCACCAGCGGGCCTCGTACTCGGTGATCCCGTGTTCAGCATGGGCCGCCTGCAGACTCTCAACGAGCTCAGCCGGCATGTCCGTCATGATCGACCGAATTTCCTCGCCCGTGTGCTGCTTCATGTCCGAGTGATAGCCGCGACGCTCTTCGATTCGCGAGCCTTCCAACTCGCCGGCTCGTGGCGGATCGAATTCCATTCTTCAGCGGCGATGCTCGCGCCCGGTCAGGCCCCCGACGGCGCCGGGCGCAGGCGGGCGACGGTGGCGCGGCCCAGGGTCATGCCTGGGGCTTCGACCAGCCGGTAGAGGACGTAGGAGATCGGGACCAGCACCACCAGGGTGACCAGGCAGGCCGTCGGGAGGTGCACGCCCGAGCCGCCCGGCAGGGCCCGGACGCGGTCGTAGACGCCGGTCGAGCCCAGCAGCGCCAGCACGTGCGGATGTGCAAGGTAGAGGCTGAAGCTGATCTTGCCGAGGAACCGGGTGACCGGCCAGGAGACGGGCGGGCCGTCGCGCCAGGCCAGGGCCAGGCACAGCAGCGCCAGCGGCGCGCCCCAAAGGGTCTGGTAGACCGCGCTGCCCAGCGGCGTGTTCACGAGCGCCCCGAACGCCTCGGCCAGCCAAAGCAGCGCGGCGATCCCGGCGAGGGCGGCGGCGAGCGACGGCCAGAAGCCGCGCGGCGTAGCCGCCTTCCAGACGAAGAAGGCCAGCAGGCCGAAGGCGAAGTAGGGCAGGTTGAAGACGAAGCCGTGCTGGAGGAAGGCGAACGGCACGCCGGGGACGCCGGACAGCACGACGAAATAGGCCACGGCGGCCAGCGAGCTCAGCACCGTGAAGACGATCGCGCTGCGCAGGCCGCGGACCAGGAACAGCACCAGGGGCAGGATCGCATAGAACAGCATCTCGACGCCGATCGGCCACGACGCCAGGGCGATGCCTTCCACGTGGTTCGGCGAAAGCCCGAACAGGAAGGTCAGGTTGAGCAGCATGTCGATGGGGTTATGCAGCGCCCACAGCGGCGGATAGTTCAGCCCCAGCTGGAAGAAGGTCGCCAAATAGTAGAGCGGGGCGATCCGGAACACGCGCCGCAGATAGAACTCCCGCTGCTGGGCGCGATCGCCGAGCCGGCCGAAATAGCCGTAGGCCAGGCTGAAGGCGCTGACCGCGAAGAACAGAGGCACCCCGCGTCCAAGATGCCACTTCAGGGCCATGAGGCTCTGCGGCGGATCGAACTGGGCCAAGTGGATGATGTGGAAAACGATGACCGCGAGGGCTGCATAGGCGCGCAGCGATTCGACGCCGCCCAGATGGGGACGCGAAGCCGGGAACTGGTTTGCGGTCATTGCTGCCTGTCGATTCAACCCTAATTTGCGGGAAGACTACCCGCGGTAGGTTGCTCGGCCAAGGCGTCCGCTCTGCGGCGCGGGCCAATGTCCGTTGGTCACGCCGAAGTCTATGACCGAAATCGACCCTAAGCGGCCCTTTGGGCTAACCCCGCCGTCCAGCGGGCCAGTTCCCGTCGTGATCGGATGCGGATCACTGAAAGCTCAGGAAAACCCGCGAGCGCGCTAGGGTAAGTGCTGCGTTTGAGCGCGTGGCTCCTGACCGCGTGCCTAACCCCGCTCACTGCCCGTGCGAGCGTCATGCGGACGCCGCCCCAAATCATCTCACCGGTCATCCACCATTGTAGATTACGGCGCGACGCGCTCAGCACCGTAGTCGTCCACGGCAGATCTAACCAAACGGCCAATTGAGCCCGTGACCAAAGCAAATCCCTCTGCGCATCGAAATTGCCGTCCAACACCCAGCGTGCTGACGAAGTGGTCGCATCGAGCCAAGCTCTAACTTCTCCCTCCGGCACAGGGGTCCAGTCAGCGCGCCAGTAGACATTGTCAGTCGGGAAGAACGGCAGACCGAACTGGTCCGCGAGTTGCGCAGCAAGCGTTGACTTCCCGGACCCCGAGCAGCCGAGGACAACTATGCGTTCAGGCTTGAGCATACCGGATGGTCGCCCCGCATAGAACCAATGTCCACTCTCCACCCCTCGCAGACTTGGGAGACGTCTGCTCTCGGGCGAGGGCAATGTCCCCTGTGGGGAGCGAAGCCTGTGACCGAAATCGACCCTTAGCAGACGTCCGGTAGGGCTCCGGAAGTCGCTTTGATGGACCGCAAGGCGGCTTTCGGCGAGACGGCGCAAATTCTCTTTGAACAGGAAGCGCGCCCATGGCGACAATAAGGTTCCATTCGCTGGCCGAGAGCGCCTACCTCTGGACGGCGATACATGTCGCCGACGAAAAGGGCGTTGACTACGAGGTGGCGCCGCTGACGCCGGGTTCGCACGAGCACTTGGCGCTTCATCCATTCGGAAAGATGCCCGCGTTTCAGCATGGGGCGGTGTTTCTCTACGAAACTCTAGCGATTGCGCACTACATCGATCGCGCATTCGCCGGTCGACCCCTGCAACCCGTTGACGCCCTTGGCCAGGCCGAGGTCCTGCGCTGGATCAGCGTCATCAATTCCTATGTCTTCCCGACAATGAACCGCTTCATGAAGGAGCGCCTGGTTCGCCCCGCATTCGGCTTTGACCCCGACGAAGCCTTTCTCGCCGAAGCTCGCGCCGGCCTGCTTCTGCAGATGCGCCTGATCGATGAGGCCGTCGCCGTTGGCGGGTTTCTGGTGGGCTCCGAGATGACCCTGGCGGACAGCTTCCTGCTGCCGCAACTTCTCTTCTTCACCCGAACGCCGGAGGGATCGGCTCTGCTCGCGCGGTCATCCGCCGCCTCGGAATGGCTCTCCCGAATGCAGGCCCGACCCAGCTACGCCAAGAGCCCGATGAGCGGGGTGTTCGAGATGTTCCAGCGCCTCAACGTGGAGGACAAACTCCTTTGGGCGGTGGACTAGATCCGGGGACCGATCCGTTTTGTTAACCAGCACCTCCTAGCCCTGGACAACGTCGCAGGACAGCAGGTTGCGGCCCAACAGTACGGACATCGAGTCTTGAGCACGCCTAGCTTTTCCAGCGCCGACGGCTACATCGGCGAAAACTTCTTCACGATACATTTTGACACGGCGTTGGACGCCGCATCTCCGCCGCCGGCGGGAGCTTTCGACGTCCAGATCAACGGCAGCGGCATCTCGGTCACCAGCGTCGCGATCGACAGCGCCGCAAAGACCGTGACATTGGGCTGGTCCGGCTCCCTGTTGCCCGGAGACATTGTCGACGTCATCTACACCGACCCCACTGGCGGTAACGATGCGTTCGCCATTCAGGGCCTCGACGGGGCGGACGCCGCGAGCTTCAGCGACTCGTTCGTCGTCGCCATCACCCGGCCCGGCCCGGCCGCGCCGTCAGCGCCGGACCTGACGAGCGCCAGCGACAGCGGCGCATCCAACACCGACAACATCACCAAGATCGCCACGCCCACCCTCACGGGGACCGCGGGTGCGGGCAACACCGTCAAGCTCTACGACACCGATGGAACGACGCTTCTCGGCACGGCGACCGCCAACGGGGCCGGCGCCTGGAGCATCACCTTGCCCGCCCTTTCACAAGGCGCGCACACACTCAGGGCCGCTCAGACCGACGGCAGCAATCAAACCAGCCCCCTTTCGGCCGGACTGACGATCACCATCGACACCACCGCCCCGAGCACGCCTTCGACGCCGGACCTGGCCAGCGCCAGCGACAGCGGCGTATCGAACAGCGACAACGTCACGAACGTCACGACGCCGACCCTCTCGGGAACGGCCGAGGCGGGCTCCACGGTCACCCTCTACGACACCGACGGGACGACCATGCTCGGCACGACCACGGCGGCTGGCGGGACCTGGTCCATCACAAGTTCGACGCTGAGCGCCGGCAGCCACACGCTCACCGCTAAGGCGACCGACACGGCGGGCAACGTCTCTGCGGCGAGCGCCGCACTGGCGATCACCGTAGACACCGCAGCGCCGACCGGTCTTGGCTTGAGCGCCACATCGATATCGACCAGCGCCGCGACGGCAGGCTCGACGCTGGCGACGCTTTCGGCCACCGACGCCAGCAGCGTCACCTACAGCCTGGCGACCGGCAACGGCTCCAACGACGCCGACAACGGCAGCTTCAGCATCTCGGGCGCGTCGCTGAGGGCAGGCGGCGCCGCTCTCTCGGCGGGAACCTACCATATCTACTTGGCCGCCACCGATGCGGCGGGCAATGTCAGCTACCAGGCGTCGACCATGACGGTCGCCAACGCCCCCGCGGTCAGTTCCATCGTGCGGGCGGGCGGCGCGTCCACCACAGCGCCAGCCGCCGCCTCGTCGGTCAACTACACGGTGACGTTCAACGAGGCCGTCACCGGCGTCGATGGATCGGATTTCACCCTGACCGCCACCGGCACGGCGTCGGGCTCGATCGCCAGCGTCTCCGGCAGCGGCGCGACCTACACCGTGACCGTGAACAGCCTGTCCGGCGACGGCACGCTGAGGCTCGACCTCAATTCCAGCGGCACGGGCATCCTGAACGGGGCGAGCCTCTCTGTCGCCGGCGGTTACACGTCCGGCCAGCCCTACACCCTCGACCATACCGCGCCGGCCACGCCTTCGACGCCGGACCTGGCGAGCGCCAGCGACAGCGGCGCATCGAACACTGACAACATCACCAACGTCACGACGCCGACCCTCACCGGAACGGCCGAGGCGGGCTCCGCCGTCAGCCTCTACGACACTGACGGGACGACCGTGCTCGGCACGACCACGGCGGCTGGCGGGACCTGGTCCATCACAAGTTCGACGCTGAGCGCCGGCAGCCACACGCTCACCGCTAAGGCGACCGACACGGCGGGCAACGTCTCTGCGGCGAGCAACGGACTGGCGATCACCGTAGACACCGCAGCGCCGACCGGTCTTGGCTTGAGCGCCACATCGATATCGACCAGCGCCGCGACGGCAGGCTCGACGCTGGCGACGCTTTCGGCCACCGACGCCAGCAGCGTCACCTACAGCCTGGCGACCGGCAACGGCTCCAACGACGCCGACAACGGCAGCTTCAGCATCTCGGGCGCGTCGCTGAGGGCAGGCGGCGCCGCTCTCTCGGCGGGAACCTACCATATCTACTTGGCCGCCACCGATGCGGCGGGCAATGTCAGCTACCAGGCGTCGACCATCACGGTCGCCAACGCCCCCGTGGTGACCGTAGACGACCCGCCCCCATCGGTTGTCATCACGACGGTCGATGGCGGAACCATCGTGACCGGGAACGCCGACAACAATCTGATCCTCGCTTCGGGCGGCTCCGACACTGTTTCGGCGGGCGGCGGGGCCGACACCGTGATGGGAGGCGTGCATGGCGACCTGCTGCACGGCAATGCAGGACCTGACAGTCTGGCCTCCGGCGCTGGTGACGACCTGGTCTATGGCGGGCAGGGCAACGACATCCTGCAGGGCAACACCGGCGGCGACCTGTTGTTCGGCGACCTGGGCGACGACGTCGTGGTCGGCGGCCAGGGTGACGACACGATCCAGGGCGGACAGGGAGACGACTACATCTCCGGCGACCTCGGTGACGATGTCGCGCGCGGGGGCCAGGGGAACGACATCCTGTTCGGCCGCGACGGGAACGATACGCTGTTCGGCGACCTGGGCTCCGACACCCTGACGGGCGGCGCAGGGGCCGACATTTTCTACGGTTTCGGGGCGGCGGGGATCGACCTCATCACCGACTTCAGCCTGGCGGAAGGCGATCGCATCATGCTCGAGTCCGGAACCCGCTATACGGTCAGCCAGGCGGGAAGCGATGTGCACATCGACATGACGGGCGGCGGTCGTCTGATCCTGGCCGGCGTGGAACTCGGCAGCCTGACCGGGGACTGGATCATAGTCTGACGACGCCCGATCGCTGAATGGCCGTCTATTGGACGGCCTGGGCGCCGAGGGCGTAGCTGAACGACACCGGCAGCAGGTCGCGGAAGTACTGCTGCATGAAGAGCCCGGCATTGGCTGCGCCCGTACGCGGGACGTAGATCACGTCGAAGCGGCGCAGGGGCACGAGGTCGGTCTCGGCGTGACGCAGACCGCGGAGCAGGTCCGCGCGGCGGATCATGCCGCGGCCGTCGGGCCCGCGGCGGATGATGAAGACGGCGCTGGCGTCGGCGCTGGAGCGGAAGCCGCCGGCCTGGATGATCGCACGCAGGGCGTCGGCGTCGCCGTTGAGGTCGATGACGCCAGGATTGCCGACCTCGCCGCCGACGAACACCTTGAGCGGCGCGGCCTTGGCCGAGACCTCGACGTGCGGGCGCAGCAGTTGGGTCGAATAGGCCTGGGCGACGACGCCTTCGAGCTCGGGGATCGTGCGGTCGGCGGCCATGACCGGGCCGACCAGGGGCAGGGTGATCCGTCCATCCGGTTGGACCACCAGGGTCTTGGTCAGCTCAGGGGCCGAGGGCACGGCCACTTCGATCTCGTCGCCGGGATAGAAGCGGTAGTCCGGCTCGTAGTCGGTCCAGGTGGCGTAGGGAATGTTGCTGAACGCCTGCTCGGCCGGCGCGGGCTCGGGCGGATGCCAGCGGCCCATGACGTCGTAGGTCCGCGGCGTCGAGCAGCCCGTCAGGGCTAAGCCCGCGCAGGCGGCGATCATCGGGACAGTGCGGCGGCGCCTCTGAAGCATGGCCGCAAAGGTTAAGGAGAATGGGTAACGGAGTGTTAATCGCGCCCTCGCACGGTCGGCAGGAGTTCGGGGACCGAGATTCTTTCAGTGACGCAGGCCGCGTGGACAGCAACGACGCAAGACGCCGGGCCGGGGTTCGCCTGGGCCGGGCGGCCGCGCTATGCGCTGAGCGACTTCCCGGTGCTGCTGTGGCGGGAGCGCTACCTGATGGCGGCGATCTTCCTGATCCTGTTCGTGCTGGGCGTCGCCGCGGCGCTGACCATGAAGACCAGCTACGAAGCCTATTCGAGCGTGCTGGTGCGGCTGGGCCAGGAGTACGTCTACGAGCCGCGGGCCGGCGACGCCGGACGCGGGGCGGTGCTCGACTCCGACGCGGTCATCCAGTCTGAAATCGAGATCCTCGGCGCCGCGCCGCTGAAGCTGCGGGTGATCGAGCGGCTGGGCCTGTCGCGAACCTATCCGGACCTGGCCGAGAAGTACGCCAAGGCGACGCCGGCCGAGAAGAAGACCATCATGAGCATGGCCATCCGGGCCATCGAGCAGAACCTGAAGATCGAGACTGCGCCGGACACGCCGATCGTGCGGATCGGGTTCAGCCACAAGGACCCGCAGGCGGCGGCGCTGATCCTCAACACCCTGCTCGAAGAGTACCTGATCTATCGCCGTACGGTGCTGGTCGACCCGAGCGCTCCGGCGCTGGAGCAGCAGCGCCAGCTGTTCGAGACGCGGCTGGCCGACGCTGACGCCGCCTATGAGGAGTTCCTGACCAGCAACCGGATCGGGGACTTCGTCGCCGAGAAGGCCTCGCTGTCGCAGCTGCAGGCTCAGATCGAGCAGCAGAAGTACCAGACCGACGCCCAGCTGCAGGACCGCATCGGCCGGCTGGCCAGCCTGAACGCCCAGCTCGGCCAGGTGTCGCGCGAGGTCGGGATCTATCGCGACATCTCGAGCGCCCCGGGCGAGAAGCTGGTGGGCCTGAAGGTCCAACGCGAGGAGCTGCTGTCGCGCTATCGCGCCGACGCGCGGCCGGTGCAGGAGCTGGACGCGCAGATCGCCCAGCTGGAAGCGGGGATGGCCGCGGGCCGGACCCTGGGCGAGGGAGCCAAGCGGATCGGGGTCAATCCCGTCTTCCAGACCCTGCAGACCGAGAAGATCCAGCTGACGTCGGAGGTTGGGGCGCTGCGCCGCTCGCAGGCCGAGCTGGCCGACCAGATCAACCGGCTGACCGAGCGGCGGCTGAAGCTGACGGCGCTGGAGCCGCGGTTCCAGGAGCTGTCGCTGAACCGCGACGTGCTGCAGACCAACGTCCGCGAGTTCACCGTCAAGGAAGAACAGAACCGCGCGGCCCAGGAGATCGCGGCCCGCTCGAACGACAACATCCGCATCGTCCAGCGCGCCATCCCGCCGATCAAGGGCAAGAGCCTGCGCAAGCCGGTGGTGGTGCTGGCCTTCCTGTTCGCGGGCTTCACGGCCCTCTGCGCCGGGCTGCTGGCGATGTTCCTGCGCCCCGGACTGCCGACCCCGCAGTCGGCCTCGCGCACCCTGGACCTGCCGGTGCTGGGCGCTGCGCCCTTGAAGGCGCAGTGAAGCGCGGATTGCGCTAGCCTGCGCTCAATTGGGCGGCGCGATTCGAGCATGGTCGATCTGAGTTCCGAGATGGCCGATCTGTGGGCGTCCCTTGGGTCGCCCGCGGCCGGCCGCTCGCGCGTCATCCAGATCACCGCCGCGCGGACCGGGGAGGGCGCCTCCACCGTCGCCCGCGAGCTGGCCCACTATGCGGCGCGCAAGGCCGGTCGCTCAGTGTGGCTGGTCGACCTGGACCTGGTGACCGCCGCCCAGCACGCGGCGCTATCGGCGCAGAGCGGCCGCTATGGCGAGCTCAGCGGCCCGGTGCAGGCCAGCCCCGACGGATCGGCCTTCTTCACCGTCGAGCCGCCGGCCCAGACCGCCGACGGGGAGATCTGGCCGGACGGCGGGTATCTGGCCGCGCACCGTGTCGGCTCGGCCCGCTGGTGGGTGACGCGGTTCCAGCGCGAGCGGCTGGTCGGCCGCCAGAGCGTGCGGCTGGTCCCGACCGCCGACTACTGGAACGCGCTGCGCCGCTTCGCCGAGGTGATCATCGTCGACGGGCCCGCGCCCGACCGCTCGCGCGCGGCGCTGGCGCTGGCCCCGTTCATGGACCAGACGGTGCTGGTGGTCTCGGCCGACCAGGCCGACGTGCGCGCCCCGGCCCAGCTGCGCGACGCCATCATTGGGGCCGGCGGGCAGGTGACGGGCCTGTTCTTCAACCGCGGCGTGGTCGAGGTTCCGAAGTTCATGAAGGCGCTGCTGCCGTGACCCAGGCCCTGGCCGGCGGCGGGGCGATGGCTCCGGCGGCGCCGCGCCTGACCGCATGGCGGCTGCTGACCCTGGTCGCTTCGGCCGGGATCTTCCTGATCTACAGCCAATTCTGGGTGTTTCCGCTGCTGGGCGACGCCGGCAATCCGGCCGCCAGCGGGCTGATCCGGGCGCTCTACCTGCCGGCCTATGGGGCCGCGGCGCTACTGCTGCTGCTGAGCCCGCGGGCGACGCTGCTGGCCCTGTTGCGCCAGCCGTTCCTGCTGGCGATCTGCCTGGCCTCGACCCTGTGGTCGATCGCGCCCGACAAGACGCTGACCCGGGTGGTGGCGCTGGGCTTCACGACCCTGGGCGGGGTGGCGCTGGCCGCGCGCTATCGATGGGCGAGCCTGCTGGAGATCCTGGCGGCCTCTTTCGCTTTCCTGACCCTGACAGCGATCGCCGTCTCGGTGGCGTTCCCGTCGATCGGGGTGATGAGCGAGCTGTTCCCCGGCGCCTGGCGCGGGGTGTGGCCGGAGAAGAACGCCCTGGGCGGGATCATGGCGCTGGGCTTCATCGTGCTGACCGCCGCAGCGGTGCTGAACCCGCGCAGGGCGGTGGTTTGGCTGCCGTTCGCGGGCCTGGCGCTGCTGCTGGTGCTGATGTCGACCTCGAAGACCTCGCTGGTCTCGCTGATGCTGGGGCTGGGCGGGATCGCCTTCGTGGCGCTGATCCGCCGGCATCCGGCCTCGGGGGTGGCGACGATCTGGCTGGCGGCGCTGGCCGTGGCGATGGTCGCCGGGCTGTTCCTGTTCGCGGCCGACCTGTTCTTCGAGGTGCTGGGCAAGGACGCGACCCTGACCGGTCGGACCAAGATCTGGGACGCGGCCATGGCGCAGATCCGGCTGCGGCCGTGGACCGGCTACGGCTATGGGGTGATCTGGGAGTCCAAGGGCGCCTGGAGCCCGATGTCCCACATCGTCAAGAGCGCCGGCTTCACCCCGATCCACGCCCACAGCGCCTGGATCGAGCAGTGGATCGGGCTGGGGGTGTTCGGGCTGGCGGCGTTCGCGCTGATGTACGTGCAGACGCTGATGCTGGCGGTGGTGGCGCTGTTCCGCGACAAGGGCGCGTACTTCGCGGTGCCGTTCCTGATCGTCTACACGCTGATGACCCTGACCGAGAGCATCGCGGTGACGTTCCACGACTTCCGCTGGATGATGTTCGTGATGGTGGCGACCAAGCTGGTCTGGCCCGACCGGGAAGTGCGGGAGTAGGGGGCTGCGGGCACAGCCGTCATCCCGGTTTGCGAAGCAAGACCGGGATGACTCGCGCTGGCGCCTAGGCGGCGAGCTTGCGCGCCACCGCGCCGACGGTGTCGATCTCGAAGCCGGAGGCCTGGGCTTCGTCGATGAGCGCGGCTAGGGCGCCGGGCGTGCAGCCCCAGGGCGAAGGATCGTCCGCGACGTCGTGGGTGTAGAGGATCAGCCAGGCCTTGCGGGCCTTGGCTTCGTGCAGCCAGCGGCGAGCGAGCGCCTCGCCGTCCGGGCCTTCGATGCCGACGGCGGGGGCCTGGTTGAGATCGACGCCCTTGTCGATGAGCCCGTGGTGCAGCCCGCGCAGGGTGGAATAGCGATGGGCCAGCGCCTGCTTGGGGCCGGCGGCGACGTCGCCATAGGGATAGGCGAAGCTTTCCAGCGGGCCGGCGCCCCAGGCGGCCAGGATTTGCGCGTTATGGTCGGCCTCGGCGGCGGCGGCTTCGCCCGAGGCGCCGCCGCAGTCGAGGTGGGAGAAGGTGTGGCATCCGAGTTCGTGGCCGGCGGCGGCGAGGCGGCGATAGTCGGCCTCCTGGCCGCAGACGCCCATCGGGGCCTCCTGACCGGCGAGGCCCGCCGAGACGTAGTAGGTTCCGCGCAGGCCGCGGGCCTCGAGGATCTGCGCGCCCGCCGCGCAGGCGGTGAGCGGGGCGTCGTCGAAGCTGATCGACAGCATCGGGCGGCCCGGCGCCGCGGCCAGCGGGCGGCGATGGGCGAGGCGCGCGAGCCGGCGGCGCAGCTTGCCTTTCAGCGAAGAGTCCGCCTTGTAGGCGCTCTCGTAGGACATCAGACCGCCTCAGCGTACAGCGCGGCGCGGTAGAGCCGCATGGCCAGGGCGCGGCTGGCGAGCGGGGCGGCCTCGGTCAGGGCGTACAGCTTGAGCATCGGTCGCCAGAGGCCGCGCAGCGGGGCGCGCTTCAGCGCCTTGGCGACCCGGTAGCTGGGATAGCCGCTGACCACGGCCGGATGGGCGGCGACGACGCGGGCGAAGTTGGCGGCGGACTGCTCGTACTTGGCGGCCATGGTCCGGGCGGTGTCGAGGCCGAGGTGCGTGGCGGTGTTGTCGAGGTGCAGGATCGGCCAGCGGCGGGCGACGCGCATGCCCCATTCGACATCCTCCCAGCCCCAGCCGGCGAAGCCTTCGTCGAAGGCCTCGGTCTCGAAGACGTCGCGGCGGACTAGCAGGTTGGAGGTGAAGACGTGCTTCTCGGGGTGCTGACTGCGGGCGGCGGCGTCCAGGCAGTCGCTGTGGGCGGCCATGCTGCGGTGGAGGGCCTGGTCGCGGCGCGGCGGCGCCTGCTTCAGCGAGAAGCCGCCGAAGGCGACGGGGGTGTTCTCGCGCGCGATCAACTCCAGCCAGCGGCCGAGGAAATGCGGGTCGTCGGGCAGCATGTCGCTGTCAAGGAACAGGAAGTGGCCGGCGCGGGCGTGGCTGACCAGGCGGTTGCGGCCCTTGGAGCGGCCCTCGTTGCGGGCCAGGCGGATGAAACGGGCGGGCAACGGCAGGAGACCGACGGCGGCCTCGACCTCAAAGGAGAGGTTCTGATCCTCGCTGCCGTCGTCGAGGATGACGATCTCGGCGCAGGCGGCGGCTTCGTGCGACAGGGCGGCGAGCAGCGGGATCGGGTCGTCGCCCTTGAACGGGATCAGCACCGAGAGCTTGGCGCCGCCGCGATACCAGGCGGCGTTGTCGACGGTGAAGGCGCTGTCCTGGGTCATGCGGCGTTCCGGGCGCGGAGGGTGCGAAGGGCCTGGCCGGCGCGGCTGCGCAGGCCGCCAGCGTCGATCAGGTAGACGGCCAGGCCGTAGACGAGGGCGCCGACACCGGCCTTGGTGGCGAGCTCGGGCAGGCCGCCGAGGGCGGGGATGCGGCTGACGGCGAGCGCCATCAGGGCGCTGGCGCCCGCGGCCTGGACCAGTGTCAGCCAGGGAACCGGCAGAGCCATCAGCCGGCGGCCGAGCAGGGCCGAGGCGGCCAGGCCCAGGGCGTAGCTGGCCAGGGTCGCGATCAATGCGCCCTGGAGGCCCAGCTTCGGGATCAGCAGCAGGTTGAGGATCAGATTAGCGAGCGCCGGCAGGGCCATGGCGGCCAGCAGGAAGACCGTGCGCTGGCCCAGCGTGAACGCCTGGTGGAAGTAGTAGGTGGTCAGGCCCGCCAGCAGGCCGCTGGCGGCGATCCACGGGGTGACCTGGGCCGCGCCCTGGGCCAGGGCCGGGCCGACCATCAGCTGGGAGAGCGGGGCCGCGACCAGGGCCAGGCCGACGGCGGCCGGCACGGTGAGCAGCAGCATCAGCGAGGCCTGTTCACGCGCGGCGGGGATCAGGGCCTGCCTGCCGCCGCGCTCCAGGGCCATGATCAGGGCCGGGCCGCCGGCGGCGCCCAGCCAGATGAACACCACGTCCAGAGTGCGGTTCGCGAGGCTGTAGCCGGCGTGGTAGACGCCGACCGCCGCCTCGTCGAGGAAAGCCGCCAGCAGGAAGCGGTCGGTGCTGGAGAGCACCAGGGCCAGGATCAGCGACAGCGCGACCGGAACGCCGTAGCCGGCGTGGCGGCGCAGGCGGGCCGGTTCGAAGCGGCCGCCCGATCCCTTGCTGAACTCCGAGGCGAAGCACCAGGCCGCGCAGACCGCGGCGGCGACGCCGATGCCGATCAGCGGCGCTGCGCCGCCAAAGCCCGCGAAGGCCAGGGCCGCGCCGAGCGCGAAGGCGCCGAGGGTCTGGACCAGATCGATGTTGGCGGCGCCGGCGACCTCGCCGGCGGCGCGGCGGCGCTCTTGGGCCAGGCGCGCGAAGGTGCGGGGCACGACGGCGAGCAGGCCGCAGAGGGTGGCGAACTTCAGGCCCGGATTGAGCGGCATCAGCAGCGCCAGGGCGCCGGCGAGCGGCAGGGCGCAGAGCAGGACCAACCAGGTGCGGTAGACCGTGGCGGCCAGGTCGCGGCCGCCGTCGCGATCAGATTCTCCGGCCCAGTAGCGGGCCAGCGCCGCCTCGTTCCAGGTGAAGACCGCGGTGTGGACGAGGCTCATCACCGTAAAGCCGAGGGCGTAATCGCCGAACTGGCTGGGGGAGAGCAGGCGCGTGAAGGTGACGATCGTCAGCAGGCCGACCAGCCCCTGAACGATATTGACCGGCAGGTAGCCGACCACGCCACGCCAGAACATCCGGCCGTTCCTTCCCAAGCGCACCTGGCGGCAGGTCGCCGCCTTCAGGCTCAGAATGGCCCAAGGACCGGTTGCAAACCGTTAAACGCGCAGCGTTTTTTCGCGACCCGGTTAACGGACGGTCTCGGAGTCGCCCAGCAGGCAGGGGATGGTCATGAACATGATGTAGAGGTCGAGCCAGAACGACTGGCGCTCGATGTACTCCACGTCCAGCGCCACGCGGCGGCGGACCAGTTCTGGGGTGTCGACCGCCCCGCGCGAGCCGTTGATGGCGGCCCAGCCGGTCATGCCCGGCTTCATGCGGTGGCGATGCGCGTACTCGGCCACCAGGCGCGAGCTTTCCACGGCGCCGGTCTTCATGCCGATGGCGTGGGGGCGCGGACCGACCAGGGACATCTCGCCGGTCAGCACGTTGAACAGCTGCGGCAGTTCGTCGAGGCCGGTCTTGCGGATGAACTTGCCGACCTTGGTGACGCGGTCGTCGTCAGCGCTGATCTGGCGCGTGGCCTTGGCGTCGGCCGCCTCGGTGCGCATCGAGCGGAACTTCCAGACCACGATCTCTTCGTTGTTGAAACCGTGGCGGCGCTGGCGGAAGAACACCGGGCCGGGGCTGTCCAGCTTGATGGCCAAGGCGACCAGCAGCATGATCGGGGTGGTCACGAACAGCGCCAGCGCCCCGATGATGATGTCCTGGGCGCGCTTGGCCAGCGCCTTGCCCTGGTCGATCTCGGCGCCCGAGACGCGGGCCAGCGGGATGCTGGCGATCCGGTCGATGGCCTCGGCCTCCTCGGCCTGGCCTTCGCGGTCCAGCAGCAGGGTGATCTCGTTGGGGAGCACCTTCAGGCGCTCGAGCAGGGCGTGCACGCGCTCTCGCGCATGGGCCGGCACGGTGATCACGATGCGATCAACGTACGGCATGATCCGGTGGGCCAGCAGTTCGTCGGTGCCGCCCAGCAGCGGCACGCGGTGCAGACCGGCGGGCGTGCGCTCGGCGCGGTCGTCGAACACGCCGAGGACGTGGGCCTCGCGGGTTTCCAGAATGGCGGCGATCAGGCGGTCGGCCGCGCCGGTGGCCCCGACGATCACCAGATTGGGCGTCAGACGGCCGTTCGAGCGCCAACGCTTGACGTTGGCCCACCAGAGGCCGTGCGCCGCAGCCGCGCAGAGGAACGCCATCGGCGTCCAGACCCCGAGCGAGGCGGTCAGCATGATCGCGCCGACGAAATGGGTGAGGATGGCGAAGCACATCGCGACCGCGACGGCGAACGCCACGGTGACCCGCATCAGGTGCATGGCCAGGTCTTCGCGGCGGCCGAACTTATAGCAGTCGAACAGGCGCAGACTGGCGAAGGTGGCGACCGTGGCCGCCCCGTAGATCAGCAGCACGCTGGCGCCATGCGTCAGAGCCACGGCGATCAGGCTGCCGAGAATCAGCGCCAGCGCGTCGCCGGCCTGGAAGGAGCGGGTGAGCAGCCGGCCCGACATCCGCAGGCGGGTCGGGGTCAACTTGTCCGGGCGCAGCGGGCCGCGGCGATCGCGGCCGGGATCGGCCCACGCGGCCGCGGCGGCGTCGGCTTCAGCCTGCCGGCGTGCGCGGCGGTCAGCCAACGAGCTGGGCTTGAACGGGGCGGCGAAAGACATCAGGGACCGGTTTATCGCGATAACGGGGAAGCACACTGCCACACGGCCTCTGTGTGAGCAGTTAACGTACACGCGTTCTATAACGACATCTGTAAACTATTCGCATCCGTCACGCACCCCAATTGCGACCAGACTGAGGACTGAATCAATCTCGGGGCTGCGACAGCACGCCGACAACTGTCATTCACACTACAAGATGCTTGATAAGAGCGAACAACCTGTGGGTGAATTGTTCACCTGCGCTTAAGCATATTCGCCTGGGAAGCGACTTCATCGACGGCGTCGATGATGGCGTCAGGGCGGTCGGTCATCATCATGTGCGAGCTGCCCTTCACGACACGGCTGACGCCCCGCGTCGAACGGCGGGCCAGTTCGCGGTGCAGACCCCACCACAGGTTCGCGAGCGGCTGTCGCGCAGCCTCGGGCGCGGCGGCGTAGGTCCCGTCGGCGGTCAGCACCACCAGCGGCAGGTCGCCGTAGCTCTGTCGCGCGGCGCTGAGTTGATTGGACGTGGCCCCCCAAAGGGTGTCGAGCTCGGAGATCCGCGCGCGCCAGGTCGATGGGCGCATCGCCTCGGCGCGGCGTGCGGCGGCCGCGGCCGGATCCTGACCGGGGCGCGCGGCCGGAACGCATCGGTCGAGCGGCGGTTCGGTCGCGGGCAAGCTTCCGGCCTCGGCGGCGGCCAGGCACTGGGCGGCGCGCGCCCGCAACGGTCCGACACCGGCCGCGCCCTCGCCGAACATCGCCGCGAAGCGGCGGTCCTGATGCTCGATCGACGGATCGACCAGCACCATGCCGACGACGTCCTGCGGCCGGCGGTTGGAGAACAGCCGAACGTAGAGCGCTCCGGCCGAGTGCCCGACGACAATGTAAGGGCCGCCGATACGCGCGGCGGCCAGGCCGCGGTCGAGGTCGCGGGCGATGGCGGCGCCGTCGCGAGGCAGGCGGCCAGGATCGGAGAAGCCCGCTCCGGCGCGGTCGTAGGTGCAGACGCGGTAGGTCTTCGCGAGCGCGGCCTTGACCTTGCCCCAGCCGAGCGAGTCCGCGGCGTAGCCGCCCTCGAGCAGGACGGTGGGCGCGCCGGCCCCTGCGCAGCGAAAGTTCAGCTTTCGCCCGTCGGGCAGCCGCGCCGCCAGGTCGGGCCTGGCGCTGGGGTCGGCGGCGGCGGGACGCGGGGCCGCGGCGAGGGCCAGGAGAAGCAGCGGCAGGAGCAGGCGCATGGATGTCTCGCCCCGCCTCGGGGCCTCTGCGATCGTGACGAAAGGGTAATGCAACGGGCCCGCCGCCACGGCGTTGAGCCGCAGATCGAGCTTGGCCGAAAGGGCGCGCCCAATGTCCGTCAGGAAGTCCGAAAACGCCATGGCCGATTTACCGGTGTCGACGGCGAGCGAGAACACACCTGAACACGTCGCCTATCTGCTGCTGGAACGGATCGCCGACCTGGAGGGCGTGGCTCTGGCGCGCGGCGGCCAAGACAAGCTGGCCAGCCGGAAGTGGCTGCTCGACACCTATGCGGAGTGCCTGGACGCCGCCCGCGGCGCTCGCCGCTACGCCAAGACGCTGTCCTGAGAGCAGGAGGCTAGGGGAGCGCGTCGGCGATGACGCGCTCCCCCGCCTTGCCGGCGCATGGAGCGCCGGCGCGCGCACTAGGACGATGGGCTCGTTTTGGTGCGCGGGTGTTCCACTTGAGGACCGCGCAGCAAGCCTCGTGCCGTCAGATCTCGATGTTCTAGATTTCGATATTCTGCGGGCCGTCGGCGCCGACCACGAGGAGCCGGGCGCCCGGCTCGGCGCAGGCCTGCAGCTCGACGTCTCCGTACCAGGCGGTGTCGCGGGACGGATCGGCGTCGAAGAGGATGGCGCTCTCGCCCTTGCCGATGAACAGCTGCTCGATGGCCTGAGGGCTGGCGTCGATTCGCGTGATCGCCACGCCGGCGGCCCGCAGCTCGCCGATCTTGGCGTCCAGTCGCTCGTGCAGTTGACCGCTCACGCTCGCCGCCAGCCTCCCGTCGCTTAACCTTAAGCGATGAAACGGGCCGCGCGCCGCACATTTTGGCGAGCGGCGCGCGATCTGCCGCCGCGATGTTTTTCTTTTCCGCGCCCCCGTTGCTCCCGGCGCCCGGTTTCGGCTATGGAGTGCGACCCGATTTGGAGCGCGCCCCGAGCGCGCCCGGCCGGGCTGGTGACGTGGCCGAGTGGCTGAAGGCAACGGTTTGCTAAATCGTCATACTCGAAAGGGTATCGAGGGTTCGAATCCCTCCGTCACCGCCACCATCTTCCTTATGGATCAGATGGTTAGATGACATCTGGCACGGCGCGCCAGTGGCGTAGCTATCGCTGCGCCCTTGAACGACGCTCTGGCACACCATGGCACACCCTTGGCACGGTCCCTCCTGCCCGTGCCGCCGCGAGTTGGTCTATGGTAGGGCGCGACGAATCGAACTGATAGGCTTACGCGCCGCGACTAGGAACTCTCATGGCGGACTCTGCTGCACCGGGCTTGGACCCGCAAATCACACCGGTGCGCCCGGCCGACTTGAAGTTCGACATGCACAACCCGCGCATGGCCGAAATCGAGTTCGGAAGTGAGGAAGAAGTCGTCGCCCATCTCGTCGAGGAATACGACGTGGACGAACTGGTCCTGTCGATCCTGACGGCTGGATGGCTCGACTATGAACCTCTGATCGCCGAGCGAGACAACACCGTCGTGGAGGGCAACCGGCGCCTTGCTGCGCTTCGTCTTATCGCGGATGAGAAGCTTCGCAAGGCAGTGGGCTATAAGCTCCCTTCCATTGAAGTGGAGCACGAGAACGCCCACCCCGAAACAGTGAGCGTGCGCTATGCGGACAATCGGGAAGCGGCCTACGTTTTCATCGGCTTCAAGCACATCAACGGCCCGTTCAAGTGGGATGCGTTGGCGAAGGCGAAGTTCGCTGCCGAGTGGGTAGCTAAGGGTCACGATGTCGAGGTCGTGAGTCGCACTCTCGGTGATAGCCACAACACCGTCTTGCGCTTAATCAACGGCTGGAACGTGCTCCAACGGGCACGTGATGAGGGCTACGATCCGGCGGACGCTACGACGAGTGCGCCGTTCCCCATCTCGCACCTCTACACTGCGCTGACGCGCCCGGACATCCGGACGTATCTCGGGATTGAAACTCCGAACAGGGAGGTCATCACCCCGGAGACGATCAAGTCCGAGAAGGTCGGCGAACTCCTCCAACTGATGAACTGGCTCTATGGCCAGCGCAGCAAAAACGAACCCTCTGTCATCCGCACGCAAAACCCCGACCTTGGGACGCTGGTCCGGGTAATCGCGCATCCGGCCGCCAGAGACGAGCTTATCGCAAACCGAAATCTCGATGCGGCGGAAGAACTTCTGACGCCATCTCACGAGCGGTTCGAGATCGTGCTGCGGCAGGCTGCCCGAGGCTGTGAGGAGGCGTTGGCGGCATCCAAGGACTACGACGGAACGCCTACGCTTCTTGAGATCGTCAACAACATGGGGAAGACGATCCTCGCGCTGCGCCAAGCGATGCAATCCACTCAACAAGACCCGCTTGCCGCGTTCGCTGATGCTCCTCCAAAGACCTGACCAAGAAGCCCCAGCAAGCCGGTTAGCCGATTGGCTCGAACTCCTCTGCCTAGCTCAGAGAGAGCGCGCGTTCGGCGGTGGAGAGCTTCAGAAGATCGTCCGCATGGAGGCGGAGGATCGCAGCACCCGTCTGGTCTACGACGAGGTGTCTGGTGAGTATGAAGAAGGCGAAATCGTCGCCGTCGAAAACGAACAGATCATCAGTGATGTGTTCGACGAGTTCGAGCACCGCGCACGCATTCTCGGCACCAGCTACCCGTTCGTCGTGACGACAGTCGGGCACGGAGCTTCCGCTCGTAGGCGTATCCAATGGCAGGACGCCAGCCCTCGTGAACCGGGGGCTGTGGTCTATCTCTTCTGCCTCCTCATATCCGCGCGGAGGTTGGGCCTGTTGGAACTCGACGAAGCCGATACTGAGCACGAGACAAGCGATGGGCGGAAGCTGCACTCCGAGTTTATGTATGGGCTGCTCTTGCAGGTCTGCGCCGCGATTGCACTCGGGGGCTACTTGGGTGGTGACGTTGTATGGTTCGGCTATCCCCGTCCCGATCAAACCGGTTTCTTAGAGGCACTCAAGCGTGCTTGGACACGCTTCGGAGCATACAAGACAGTCAACACAGTTCCCTTTGGGGCACCAAATCAGGAGAACGACGCAGGCATTGATCTAATCGGATGGATCAACTTCCCTGACGCTAACGGCTCCAAGGTTCTGGTGTTCGGGCAAGTGGCCTCTGGTAAGAACTGGACAGGAAAATCAGTGGTAGACTACGCCAACGCTCTGCGTAGTTGGTTTGACGGCCCGAGCTACCAGCACTCATTACCCGCAATGGTCATGCCGTTTAATGTCACCGATGCCCGCACCACGATACAACGTGGCCCTGTAAACATGCGCGCCGCTGTGTTCGAGTTCGAGGAACGTCAGTTTGGTATCGTTCTCGACCGCGAGCGCGTCGCCGCATGTGCAGCAGCGATCCTTGCCGCCGATGCCGATTCTCGCGCGCGGGTCGATGGGATCGACCAGTTCGACCGCGTCGAGGAATGGGTGACCACTACCCTCGAACACCTCGAAGAGGCTGCTTAGTGCGAAATCCTCTTCACTCGATCTGTCCCTATTTCGCGATGTTCCCGGAGAGCTTCGTTCAGAAGCAGTTGCTCGCCTATTCCCGTCCGGGCGATCAGGTGTTCGACCCGTTCTGCGGACGAGGCACCACCATTCTCGAAGGCCTTCTCAACGACCGTCGCACAATCGGGTCTGACATAAATCCGGTTGCTGCTTGCGTCGCGGGTGCCAAGGCAAACGTCCCCACCCCCGATGAGGTGGCAGTGCGGATCGACGAGCTTCAGGGAGAGTTCGCCACGGCGGCTGAGGAGGCAGCACCCGACCATGAGTTCTTTCGAGTGTGCTTCAGCACCTTGACGCTGCAACAGGTGCTGTTCCTCAAACGCGCACTGCGCTGGCAGACTGATCGGGCGGACCGATTTATTGCGGCTATGGTGCTGGGGGTGCTCCATGGAGAGTCCCATAAGACCGAACTGTGTCTAAGCAATCGGATGCCGCGCACCATCAGCACCAAACCGGAGTATTCGGTGAGGTGGTGGAAGGCGCGCGATCTCCTTCCTCCGGAACGTGACGCCTTCGACATTCTTCGCAAGACAGCGAAGTTTCGACTTGCCGGTGAAGTGCCAAAGCGCACTGGACAAGTCGTTCTCGGGGACGCCCGGACGGCAGGTGACATGCTTAGCGAACACACGGAAACCGTTTCGCTGATCGTCACATCACCGCCGTATCTGGACACGACCGATTATGCCGAGGACCAATGGCTACGGCTTTGGTTCCTTGGTGGCCCCGACCGACCGTCTGCGCGTCTGCACAAGGACGACCGGCACACTCGTAAGGAGGAGTATTGGACCTTCCTATCTGAGGTTTGGCAGGGCTGCGCGGGCCTGCTGAAAGGCGAGGCGCATCTAGTGGTGCGGATTGGCGGCACCATGCTGGACAAAGAGGGCCTGTTCGAGGGCCTCACCGCGTCTCTCGAAACTGGACTCAGCGGCCGTAGCGTGACGCCGTTGCACCAAGGCGAGTCGAGCACGATCAGGAAACGCCAGACCAACTCATTCCGGCCCGGCACGTCCAACGAGAAGATGGAACACGACTTCGCCTTCGCGATCACAGCGTAGACCGCCGCTAAGACAACCTTTCCTTGAAACCCTCAGTATAGTTAGATCGTCCCCGGTTCGGGCGGCGCGTCGCGGGCCTCCATGACTTCGGCGATCAGTTCGGCGGCGTCGAGGGGCTTGACCAGGAAGGCGTCGGCGCCGGCGCGCTGGGAGGCCTCGCGGTGCTCGGGCATGGCGTTGGCGGTCAGCATGCAGATCCGAGGGCCTAGGCGCAGCGGCCGGGCCGCGCGGATTCGGCTGACAGCGGTCACGCCGTCCATGATCGGCATCTGCATGTCCATGAGGATCAGGTCGTAGGTCTGCTCGGCGGCGGCCTCGACCGCCTGCTGGCCGTTCTCGACGCAGGTCAGGTCGACCGGCAGGCCGCCGAGGATCAGCTCGACGACGCGCCGGTTGGTCGGGTGGTCCTCGGCCAGCAGGACGCGGACGGGCCGGTCGGAGGGCTTGGGCGCATGGATCGGCGCGGGGGGCGGTGAGGAGGGCTCGCGCACGAGCCGGCGCAACGGCAGTTCGAAGGCGAAGGTCGCGCCTTCGCCGGGGCTGGAAGACGCGACGATCTCGCCGCCCATCAGGTCGACCAGAGACTTGGAGATCGCCAGGCCGAGGCCGGTGCCGCCGAACTGGCGGGTGATGGAGCTGTCGGCTTGTTCGAAACGGTCGAAGAGCGCCTCGGCGGCCTCTGTCGGGAAGCCGACGCCGGTGTCCTCGACCACGAAGCGCACGCGGCGGACGTCGCCGGCCAGCCCGCGCGACAACACCCTGAGGCGCACCTCGCCGTGGGCGGTGAACTTCACGGCGTTGGAGAGCAGGTTGGAGAGCACCTGGCGGATGCGCAGGTCATCGCCATGGAAGCGGTCGCAGACCTCGCGGTCCATCTCCAGGCTGAAGCCGATGGCCTTCTCGGCGGCGCTGGCCTGGAAGAGGGCGAAGACCGCGCGGACCATGCCGGCCAGGTCGAAGGGCTCGTCGCGGATGCACAGGCGGCCGGCGTCGACCTTGGCGAGATCGAGGATGTCGCTGAGGAGGGCCTGCAGGGCGCGGCCGGAGGTCTCGATCAACTGGACCATCTCGCGCTGGGGGGCGTCGAGATCGGTGCGGGCCAGGGCGCCGGCCACGCCGAGCACGCCGTTCAGCGGGGTGCGGATCTCGTGGCTCATATTGGCGAGGAAGGTGGACTTGGCGCGGCTGGCCTCTTCGGCTTCCTCTCGCGCCTGGACGAGGCGCGCCTCGGCCGCCTTCCGCTCCGAGAGGTTGCGGACGATGGTGGTGAAGGCCGTGCCGGATGGCGTTTCGAGCCGGGCGAGGGAGGCCTCGGCCGGGAACTCCTCGCCGTTGCGGCGCAGGCCGAGGATCTCGGCCCGCTCGTGCATCCGCAGGCTGGGCCGCGTACCGGAGGCGAAGCGGTGGACGGCCTGCTGGTGACGCTCACGGAAGCGGGCCGGCATCAGGTCCTCGACGCTGCGGCCGAGCGCCTCCTCGGCGCTGTAGCCGAACATCGCCTCGGCCCCGGCGCTGAACAGGATGATGCGGGCCTGGGAGTCGGCGACGACGATCGCCTCGGGCGAGATCTTCAGCATGCCGGCCAGCATCTGCTGGCTGCGGTGGGAGGCGGCCTCGGCGGCGCGCAGTGGCGTGACGTCCTGCAGCGCGCCGGCCAGGCCGATGGCCGCGCCGCTGGGGGAGAAGCGCGGCGCGCCCTGGTGGCGCAGGACCCGCACCGCGCCGTCGGGAAGCTTGATCCGATGGTCGAGAGCGTAGGCGCAGCCGGTGTCGAGCGCGCGCTGGACGGCGTCCTCGACCCGCCGGCGATCGTCGGAGGGGATGCGGGCCAACGCCTCGTCCGCCGTGCAGGGCCCCGGCGGCAGGCCGAGCAGGCGCAGGGCCGGTTCGCTGCACGACAGGGCGTCGTCGGCGGCGGTCCACTCCCAGGCGCCGGCGTTGGCCAGGCGCTGCACGCGCTCGAGGCGGTCCTCAACCATGGGCGAGCCGGCCGCCCGAGACCGCGGAGGCCAGGGCCCGCGTCATCGCCCCGACCGGCCCGGTCTCGCCGTGCTGGGCCTGGCCCGACAGCCGGAAGCGGGCGACCAGGGCCGTGAGTTCGGCGGCCTCGCCGCGCAGGGAGCGGGTCGCGGCGGCGGCCTGCTCGACCATGGCCGCGTTCTGCTGCAGGCCCTGGTCCATCTGGTTCACCGCGGTGTTGATCTGGGCCAGGCCCGAGGCCTGTTCCTGGGTGGAGGCGGCGATGCCGGCGACCACTTCGTCGATCTCGCCGACCTTGGCGGCGATGGCCTGCAGCGCTGCGCCGGTTTCGCGCACCAGCCCGACCCCTTCGTCGACATGGCCGGCCGAAGCGCCGATCAGTTCCTTGATCTCCTTGGCGGCGTCGGCCGAGCGTTGAGCTAGGGCCCGGACCTCGGAGGCGACGACGGCGAAGCCGCGACCGGCCTCGCCTGCGCGCGCCGCCTCGACCCCGGCGTTGAGCGCCAGCAGGTTGGTCTGGAAGGCGATCTCGTCGATGACGCCGATGATGCGGCCGATCTGGCCGGACGACTGCTCGATCTGGCCCATGGCCCCGACGGCGCGCTCGACCACGGTGGTGGAAAGCTCGGCCTGGGCCTTGGCGACGGCGACCACTTCGCCCGCCTGACGCGCGCCATCGGCGGTGGCCTTCACCGTGGCGGTGATCTGGTCGAGCGCTGCGGCGGTCTCTTCCAGGGCGGCGGCCTGGCGCTCGGTGCGGCGCGAGAGGTCGTCGGAGGCGCGGGCCAGTTCGTCGGCCCCGGCCTCGACCCCGGCGGCGTTTCCGGCCACCGAGGCGATGGCGTCTTCCAGGCGGACCAGGGCGGCGTTGAAGTCCTCGCGCATCTGGGCGTACTCGGCGGCGAGTTCGGTCTCGATCCGGTAGCCAAGGTCGCCATCGGCCAGGGCGGTCATGCCCGCGCCGATGGTCTGGACGATGGCCGCGCGCTCGACCGCCAGCACCTGGGTTTCGGCCTCGCGCCGTGCGGCGTCGGCGGCGGCCAGATAGACCGAGATCGCATAGTCCATGTCGAGCAGGGTCGCCTTGGCCAGGGCGCCGAGCTCGGCGGCGACCTTCTCGGGCGACGGGCCGCGGCGCAGCACGCCGCCGCGCGGCCAGCGGGCGGCGGTGACCGACGCGATCAGCGCCTCGAGCACCAGGGCGTAGCCGCCGATGTACCAGCGCGGCTCCAGGCCGATGCGGGCGTGGGTCTCGCCGACGGTGGTGACGGCGGAGACGTATCCGTCGTCGAACCGGCCGCTGGAGATCGTCTCCCAGTGGTCGATCTGCCGGCGCTTGGCCGAGCCCATGTGGCTGGAGCCGGAGAAGAAGGCCCTGGTCTCGGGCCGCTGGGCGACCTGACCGTAGAAGGTGTCGAGGGCGCCGGGCAGGGCGCTCATGATGATGGGTTTGATGTCGCGGAGACTCTCGCAGGCGAGGTCGTCCATACGCATGAAGCTTAGTCGTTCACCGAGTTGCGCAGATGTAGACATGTCAGGCCCCCGTTATATTGGCCTGACGCTGGACGAGTCGTTATTAACGATGTCCTAAAATGACAAATATCAAAAGTATCTTATAAGTATATCGTCGTGCCTAATCTAAATAGTTCGCAGGAACTATACTCATCTGGCTGATGGGTTAGTTCGGCGGCCGGGTCTGGCCGGAGGCCATGCGGCTGACCACCTCGGTGCGGTTGCGCGCGCCGGTGGCGCTGAGGATCGCCTGGACGTGCAGCTTCACCGTTGCGATCGCGATGCCGAGCTGTTCGGCGATCTCCTTGTTGGTGCGCCCGCGTTCCAACTCGCGCAGCACCTCCACCTGGCGCGGCGAGAGGCGCGGCCCATGGCCTGGCGCCGGATCGGGGATGGCGCCGAGTTCTTCGAAGCAGGGGAAGTACTCGCCGCCGACCACGACCAGCCGAAGCACCGCGACCATCAGGTCCGAAGCGGTGTCCTTGGGCGCCAAAGCGCGGAAGCCGTGGGCGTAGGCGATCTTGGCCCAGCGGACGTTCTTGTGCGGCGGCAGCAGCACGAGGCGTCCGGTTTTGAGGTGCTCGACGTTGCGCTCGATCCATTCGCCGGGGTCGGTCTGGCCCGGGGGGTCCAGAAGGATCAGGTCGTCGGCGACCGGATGAAGGGCCGCCAGCTGCGAGACGTCGTCGAGCGACACCACGGGGTCGGCGGTGAGCTCGGCCGCCACCAGGGCGCTCAGCGCGTCCCGCCAAAGCGGCTGTCTGCTCACCACGACCACACGCATGTTCACACCCCCTGGCGGCCGCCGCCCGCCGCCCGATCAAATCTCCCTAGCGCTAGTATGGGCTTCAGGCAGGCGAGTCATCTGGCCGATAGGACTATTCAGGGTCGTTGAGGGAGCGCAATTTGCGTTCTGTGAACATTGTTTCGCGCAAGCCGCGAAGTGATCGCCCATAGGGCGAGTTCAGACGCGATCGTCGGGCGGGGCCGCTCCCTCGCTGACCGGGGCGCTAAGAGGGTCCTGAGCATCCTGCAAGTTGCGCCACTCCGCGAAGCTTCGGTCGAAGCGCGCCTGCCACTCGCCGCGAAAGGCGCGGTACTCAGCGTCATACTTGCGCTGCTGCTCCTCGCGCCAGGCGGCGTAGTCGCGGTCGTGGGAGGCGAGCCGGGCTTCTCGCCAGTCGAGGTATTCCAGCTCGAACTCGGTTTCGGCGCTGGGGTGATAGGCATAGTCTGCGGGCGGGCCGAACTCGCGGACGCCCGGGTCGCGCGGGTTGAGCGGTTGGTCGCCGTACGGGGCGCGTTCGGCCTCAGTGAGCGGCGCGCCGGCCGGCCGGGCGCGGCGGCGGACGATGGACTCCCGATAGCCGTGCGGCTCGATCCCGTACTCCTGACCGCCGTGAGGGGCGTCGAGGCTGTAGTAGCCCCGGGCCAGGGCGTCGGCTTCGTCGAAGGGCGCGTGGGGGGCGCTGTCGCGGCCGGCTTCGTAGCGGCCGCGTCGCCATTCGGGGCGCGCATCGCTGGGACGGTGGGACCCGAAGGCGTCGAAGGAACGGGTGTCGGCGCCGTAATAGCGGGCCTGATCTGAGGAGTAACGGCCCTCCTCGCCGAAGCTGCGCGGCTCGGGTCCGCCTTGCGGAGCCTCGGCGCGGCGACGACGGGGCGCGTGAGGTTGCTCAGGCGGGGTCTGGCGATTGGGCATGTGCCTGCTCCTTCGTGGCTCCCTCGTTTGAAAACGACGGGGCCGGAGGGGCGTTCCGTCGCCGCCGAGGTCGACTCGGGCGATGGCTGCGCCCAGCGGCGCGCGAAACGTCGCAGCGCGAAAACGCGCGCAAGGACTAGGTTGGGGCGATGACCACGAGACTGATCTGGCTGGCGGCTGCGGCGATGCTGGCGGCGAGCCCCGCAGCGGCGGTCGACCGCGGCACCACCCAGGTGGACGAAGGTTTCCGCGGGGCGGTGACGGCGCCGCTCGAGGACCTGAACCTCAAGCAGGCGCAGATTCCGGACGTGCTGCTACGGGCGGTCGCCGACCCCTATGAGGCGATCGAGCCGAGCCGTTGCGAAGCCATCGCCGCCGAGGTCGGCCGGCTGGACGCGGTGCTGGGGCCCGATCTGGACGAGGCGCCTGCGCCCGACGAACGTACGCGGATGCAGAAGCTGGGGGCCCAGGCCAAGGCTGCGGCCGTGGCCGAGGTGCGTGGCGAGACCCAGGATCTGCTGCCGTTCCGCGGCTGGGTGCGCAAGCTGAGCGGGGCCGATCGCCACCGCAAGGCGGTGGAGGCGGCGATCAAGGCCGGCGGGGTGCGGCGCGGCTATCTGAAAGGCGTGGGCATGAACATGAACTGCGCCCCGCCGGCCGCGCCGAGCTGGTTCGTTCCGGAGAAGCCGGCCACGCCGACATCATGGCTGGCCGGGCTCTGGCAGGGGCTCGTGGACTGGCTAAAGAGTCTGTTCGCCGTGTTCGGCCGCTAGTTCACGCCGGCGGCGACGAGGACGGCGGCGAGGCCGACGCTCATGCCGCGGACGCTGTTGGATTTCTCGACATCGATCCATTCGTCGAGCGAGTGGGCGCGGCCGCCCGAGCCGCCGCCGCCGATGGTGATGGCCGGGATGCCGAGCGCCATCGGCGCGTTGGCGTCGGTCGAGGATGCGTCGTACTGCGGCGTGTAGCCGAGGGCGGTGATCGCCGCAGCGGTCCCGGCGACCAGGGGCGTGTCCTTGGCGGTCTGGCCAGCCGGGCGGTCGCCGATCGGCTTGATCTCGATGCTGACCTGCCCGACGCGAGTCGAGCGGGCCTTGTTCTCGTGCTCGACGGCGGCCTGCATGATCTCCTTGAAGCGCGTGTCGAGCTTGGCGAGCTCGCCGGCGTCGGCCGAGCGCATGTCGAACTCGGTGAAGACCTTGTTAGGAATGGCGTTGACCGAGGTGCCGCCTCCGGTGACCGAGGCCGAATAGGTGACTTTCGGGCTGGTCGGGACCTGGACCTCGTAGAAGTCGGCGATCGCCTTGCCCATGGCGGCTATCGGATTGACGATGCCGAAAGAGCCGTAGCTGTGGCCGCCTGGACCGTTGAAGGTGACTCGGTAGCGCTTGGAGCCGACCCCGACATGGGTGATGCCGCTGGGGTCCAGGCCGTCGACCGAGAAGAACGCCTTGGTGCGGTCCTTGTACTTGCCTTGATTGAAGAAGTAGCGGACGCCGCGCAGGTCGCCAGCGCCTTCTTCGCCGACGGTGCCGACGAAGAGAATGTCGCTCTGGGTCTTGATCTTGGCCGCGTCGAGGGCGCGGATCCAGGCCAGCAGGACCGCGAGGTTGTGGGTGTCGTCGGCGACCCCGGGAGCGAACAGCTTGGTCCCCTCGCGGCGAACCTTCACGTCGGTGCCTTCCGGGAAGACCGTGTCGAGGTGGGCCGAGACCACGACCAGCGGACCGGGCCTCGTCCCCTTGCGCAGGCCCATTACGTTGCCCTCGGCGTCGACCTCCACGTCGGTCAGACCGTGGGCCTCCAACATCGCCTTGTAGGCCTTGCCGCGCGCCTCTTCCTTGAAGGGCGGGGCCGGGATTTCGGTCAGGGTGATGATGTCCTGCACGGTGCGGTCATGCTCCCGGTCGAGGACCGCGGTCGCGGCCCTGAAGGCCGGACTCGCGACGATCCTGGCCGCATCGTCCTTTGGCGCGGCGCCCTGGGGCGCGGCGAGCGCCGGCGCGGCGATCAGGACGGACAGCGCGAACGCGGCGGCGGGCAGGGGACGGGACATGGATACTCCAGGCGGAACGAGTCGCCCGGCATAGTAGCGGCGGCTTGCCTTGCGGCTAGGCCCGGCTGGCCTCGACGTGGTCGAGGGCCATGACGTCGGCGGCCTCCTGGGCGTCCATGATCTTGAGCAGGCGGGCGCGGGCACGGTTGACGCGGCTCTTGATGGTGCCGAGCGCGCAGCCGCAGATCTCGGCGGCTTCCTCGTAGGAAAGGCCGGCGGCCCCCACCAGGATCAGCGCCTCGCGGTGCTCGTCGGGCAACTGAGCCAGGCCGGCCTGGAGCGCGCGCATCGCGATGCTCCAGTCCTGGGTCGGCGGGGTGCGCATGTTGTTGGCGTACTCGCCGGTCTCGTCGCGGACCTCGCGCCGGCGACGGATGACCTGGGTGTAGTAGGTGTTGCGCAGGATCGTGAACAGCCAGGCTCGCAGGTTGGTGCCGGGCTCGAACTTGTCGCGATTTGACCATGCCTTGATCAGGGTGTCCTGCACCAGGTCGTCGGCGTCGGACCCGTTGTGGCTGAGCGACCAAGCGAAAGCGCGCAGAGCGGGGATCATCGCCACCACCTCGTTGCGCCACTCGGTGTCACCGCCCATGCTGTCCTCGGAACGCCCGGCGCCCCTCCTTGGGCATCGCACTTTCGTGGCAACTCAACGCCTCCTTCTGGCAACCGTTCCGGGTTGCGGGATCGCCCGGAGGCCCCAAATGCAAGGAACTGCGTTGCAGGTCCGACGTTTGGCGAGGCGAGCACGGCTTCGCCGGGCCTCAGCGATTTCCGGCACAATCTAAGGCAGGGTGGAGCGGGACGATGGCGTCATTCGACAAGGCTAGACTCGCCCCCGCGCCAGCCCGGGCCGCGCGGGCGAAGGGCGCCCCCGACCCCTATCGCAAGGTGCGCGACGCCAGTCTGGCGCTCACCGCGCACCTGTCGGCCGAGGACCAGGTCGCCCAGTCGATGCCCGATGCGAGCCCGGTGAAATGGCACTTGGCGCATACGACGTGGTTCTTCGAGACGTTCCTGTTGATCCCGCATCTGCCGGGCTACCGGGCATTCGATCCGGCCTTCGGCTACCTGTTCAACTCGTACTATGAGGCGTTGGGCCCGCGGCAGCCGCGCCCGCAGCGTGGGCTGCTGACCCGTCCCTCGCTGGCCCAAGTGCTGGCCTACCGGGCCCACGTGGACGAGGCGATGGGCCGGCTGCTGGCCGCGCCGTTCGAGGGCATGGCCGAACTGGTGGAACTGGGCCTGGCGCATGAGGAGCAACATCAGGAGCTGATCCTGATGGATGTGCTGCACCTGTTCGCCCAATCGCCGCTGAAGCCGGCCTATGTGCCGGCGCCGGCCCTGCCGGTCGGACGCGATCCCGGGCCGGCGGGCGAGATCGGCTTCGACGGCGGAGTGGTCGAGATCGGTCACAACGGCGAGGGGTTCGCCTTCGACAACGAAGGCCCGCGGCACAAGGTCTACCTGCAGCCCTACCGGCTGGCCGACCGGCTGGTGACCAATGGCGAGTGGCTGGCCTTCATGGCCGACGGCGGCTATCGGCGCCCGGAGCTGTGGCTGTCGGAAGGCTGGGCGCAGGTCCAGGCCGAAGGCTGGGAGGCGCCGCTCTACTGGGAGCAGGGCGACCGCGGCTGGCTCGCCATGACCCTGCAGGGGCTGCGGGCGATCGCGCCGCACGCGCCGGTCACGCATGTCAGCTTCTACGAAGCCGACGCCTATGCGACCTGGGCCGGAGCGAGGCTGCCGACCGAAGCGGAGTGGGAGCACGCCGCGCAGGGGCTGGCGGCGAACGGCAACATGCGCGAGCAACTGCAGTTTGGGCCGGCGGCGGCGAAGTCCGCGCCGGGCCTGCGCCAGATGTTCGGCGACGTCTGGGAATGGACCCGCAGCGCGTATTCGCCCTATCCGGGTTTCCATCCCGCGGGCGGGGCGGTCGGCGAGTACAACGGCAAGTTCATGATCGGCCAGATGGTGCTGCGCGGCGGCTGCTGCGCGACGCCGACCGGGCATGTGCGGGCGAGCTACCGCAACTTCTTCTATCCGCATCAGCGGTGGATGTTCTCCGGCGTGCGGCTCGCGTGGGACGGCCCGGCCCAGCCTGCGCAGGACGGCGAGTTCGCGCGCGACGTGGTCGCGGGGCTGTCCAAGCCGCAGAAGGCGCTGCCGGCCAAGTACTTCTATGATGCGACCGGATCGGACCTGTTCGAGGCGATCACCGAACTGCCCGAGTACTATCCGACCCGCACCGAACTGGCGCTGATGCGCGCGAAGGCGGGCGAGATGGCGACGGCGATACCGGCAGGCGCCACCCTGGTCGAGTTCGGCAGCGGGGCGAGCACCAAGACCCGGCTGCTGCTGGACGCGGCCCCGCAACTGGCGGTCTACGCCCCCATCGACATCAGCGCCTCGGCGCTGGACGCCGCGGCCGCGGCGATCAGCCAGGACTATCCGAAGTTGAAGGTCGCGCCGCTGGTCGAGGACTTCACCAAGGCGCTGGATCTGCCAGCTGCGGCGACGCACCCGCGGGTGGGGTACTTCCCGGGCTCGACGATCGGCAACTTCACGCCGGACGAGGTGGTCGCCTTCCTGTCAGGGGCGCGGCGGCTGCTGGGGGACGACGCCCGTTTCCTGGTCGGCATCGACCTGGCCAAGGATGAGGCCACGCTGACGGCGGCCTATGACGACGCGCAGGGCGTGACGGCGGCGTTCAACCTGAACCTGCTGACGCGGATCAACCGCGAGCTTGGAGGCGATTTCGACCTGGCCGCTTTCCGCCATCAGGCGGTGTGGAATGCCGAGCAAGGCCGGATGGAGATGCATCTGGTGAGCCAGCGCGACCAGTTCGTCACGGCCGCGGGGCGTTCATTCCGCTTTGCGGCGGGAGAGAGCATCCACACCGAGAACTCTTACAAGTTCACCCTTGAGGGATTTGCGCGCCTGGCTGCGGAAGCCGGCTGGAAGCTGGAGCGGACCTGGGTCAGCTCCGCTCCGAGCTTCGCAGTGGTGCTGCTGAGGGCCTGACCGAGCTTGGACCCGGCAGGCGCCTCAGGCTTTCAGCTTTCGAGTCGGTCGCCGCGGCTGCGGCCGCCGCCGCGCGAGGACTCACCACCCTTGCGCCCCGCGGAGGCGGCCAGGTCGCGGTCCTTGGCGAAACTGCGTTTCTCGCCCGGCACGCTCGCGCCGCCCTTGCGCGCGATCTCGCGGCGGCGTTCGGGATTCATTGCTGCAAATCCGCGGCGGGATTTCGGCTTGGCGGTGGGTTCAAGATCCATGAGCGGCTCCTCTGCGCGGCGACCGTCGGGGGGAGGGCGGTCGACGCCTCGCTGTCCTTACGGTCAAGCAAACTCGCCAAGGGCGAAGGAGGTTGCGCGCAAAATGCGTTTGGCGCCTGCGACGTTTCGTACCGCAAAGCTTTGCCCGCACACGGGGTCCGTGCACTGGCAGGGGATAGCGGGACGGCTGCGCGCCGCGCCGCCGGCGTTAAATTTTTACGGAGCGGTCAGATCGGCAACTGGACGCGGGCGGTGAGGCCGCCGGCGGGGCGATTGACCAGCACCACGTCGCCGCCGTGGCCGCGCGCGACCGAGCGGACCACCGCCAGCCCCAGGCCGATGCCGCCGGTCTGGCGGCTGCGCGACGGCTCACGCCGGTAGAAGGGCTCGAACACCCGCTCGAACTCCTCGGGCGGGATGCCAGGGCCGTCGTCCTCGATCTCGACGATGGCGCTGGCGCCGTCGCGATAGACGCGGGCCCGTGCGCGGTCGCCGAACTTCATCGCATTTTCGAGCAGGTTGGCGAACAGCCGGCGCAAGGCCAGGGGATCGCCCTCCAGGACCACCTTCTCCCCCCGTTCGACCTGAGTGTCGGCGCCGGTGTCGGCCATCTCGTCGCAGACGCTTTCCAGGAGCGAGGAGAGCTCAAGCAGGGTCCGCTCGCCGGGGCGGCTGGTGTCGCGCACGAAGGTTAGGGCGGCCGAGATCATCTCCTCCATCTGGTCGATGTCGGCGGCCATCTTCACGCGCACGTCCTCAGGCACGTTCTCGATGCGGAACCGAAGGCGGGTCAGGGGCGTGCGCAGGTCGTGCGCGATGGCGCCGACCATTGCGGTGCGGTCTTCCACATAGCGCCGCAAGCGCTCCTGCATGTCGTTGAAGGCCTTCACTGCGACGCTGATCTCGGCCGAGCCCTTGAGCGAGAGCGGCGGAGCGCGCGGGTCGCGGCCGAGCCGTTCGGCGGCGTCGGTGAAAAGCCTGATGGGCGCGGAGAGCCGCCGGGCGAAGACAAAGGCGACCGGGGTCATGGCCAGGGCCGAGAGCAGGAACAGCAGGACGATCCGCTGCTGCCATGCGTCCAGGCCGATGCCGCGCTCGGGCTCCAGCACCTTCCAGCGCCCGTCGGCCTGCTGCACGGCGACCTGGAAGGGGGCGATCATGAAGTGGTCTTCGACCTCGCCGCCCTCGCGCGCCATCCGATCACGGATGACCCGGAAGACGCGACGGTCGGAGAACGGGAAGCGCGAGGTCGAGGCCACCAGCACCCGCTCGACCGGCACGCCAAGCCCCTGGGCGATCTGGGCGCGGATCTTCGGCGTCATCCGCCCTTCCATCACCAGGTGCGGCGGGGCCTTGGCGATGGTGACCGACAGGGGGTGGCGTTCGGTGAAGGTCGGCGGAGACCCGCGCAGGGTCTGGACGATTTCGCCGATCCGGTAGAAGTCCGGGGCCGGCGGCGGCAGGTTGAACAGCAGAAACAGGCTGATCGCCTGGGCGGCGACCAGGCTGAGCCCGATGAGGGCCAGCAGTTGACCGAACAGAGATGCGGTCGGCCGCCCGGCCCAGGGGGCGGTCACAGACGCTTCACCTTGGCGGTGAACATATAGCCCTCGTTACGGATCGTGCGGATCAGGTCCTGGCCGCCCCCGCCGTCGTCGAGCTTGCGGCGCAGGCGACTGATCTGGACGTCGATCGCACGGTCGAAGGCGTCGGAATCCGGGCCGCGGGCGAATTCCAGCAACTGGTCGCGGGTCAGCACGCGTTGGGGGCGCTCGACGAAGGTGCGCAGCAGCGAGAACTCGCCCGAGGAGAGGTTGACCACCACGCCCTGCGGCGAGCGCAGCTCGCGGCGGACCAGATCGAAGCGCCAGCCGGCGAACTCGCAGCCGGCGCTGGCGGTCGAGGCCTGGCCGCGCAGCTCGGCGCGGCGCAGCACCGCGCGGACGCGGGCCAGCAGTTCGCGCGGGTTGCACGGCTTGGAGAGGTAGTCGTCGGCGCCGAGCTCCAGGCCGACGATGCGGTCGGTGTCCTCGCCCATGGCCGAGAGCATGATGATCGGCGGGCCCTCGCCGACCGCCAGCCGGCGGCAGATGGCCAGGCCGTCTTCGCCCGGCAGCATGACGTCGAGCACGATCAGGTCGATGGGGCCGCGTTCCAGCGCCTGCTCCATCTCGCGGGAATCGCCAGCGGTTTCGACCTGATAGCCGTGCCTGCCCAGGAAGTCGGACACGACGTCCCGGATGCCCGGATCGTCGTCGACCATCAGAATGCGGGCGCTGGAGCCCGCCCCGGACTGTTCGCTGCGTGTATCCATCCCCGGCATTTTCACGCGCCCGCGTAACGCGCAGATTTCATCACTGAAAGCATTAGGCGCCGGCCAGGACCTCGTCGGCGACGAACGGGTTGGTGCGCCGCTCCTGTCCGAAGGTCGACATCGGGCCGTGACCGGGCACGAAGGCGACGTCGTCGCCCAGCGGCCAGAGCTTGCCGGTGATCGAGTCGATCAACTGCTGATGGTCGCCGCGCGGGAAGTCGGTGCGGCCGATCGAGCCCTGGAACAGCACGTCGCCGACCTGGGCGAAGCGCGCCTGGCGATGGAAGAACACCACATGGCCGGGGGTGTGGCCGGGGCAGTGGTAGACCTCGAACTGCGTCTCGCCGAGCGTCACCGTGTCGCCGTCCGAAAGCCAGCGGTCAGGGGTGAAGGAGCGGGCGTCTGGCATGCCCCACTTGGCGCCCGAAGCAGTGATCTCGTCGATCCAGAACGAGTCGTCGGGGTGCGGGCCTTCGATCGGCGCGCCCGTCGCCTCCTGCAGGGCGGCGGTTCCGCCAGCGTGGTCGAGGTGGCCGTGGGTGATCCAGATCTTTTCCAGCGTCAGTCCATGCGCCTTCAGCGCTTCGAGCAGGCGCGGAACCTCGCCGCCCGGATCGATGATGGCGGCCTTCAGGGTCTTTGCGCACCAGACGATGGTGCAGTTCTGCTGCAGCGGGGTGACCGGGGCGATCAGGGCGCGGATGGCGGGCTCGGCGTTCATGGCCCTAACATCGGGCCTGTCGCGCCATAAGAAAAGGCCCGGGACGAACCCGGGCCTTTCCATCTTAGTGCTGGCGATCGCCCGGCGCCGGCGCGCCGGGCATCGGCGCGACGGGTCCGGGAGGCGCGTCGGGCGACAGTTCGGGGACATCGATGATGCCCCGGCCCACGTGGCTCTTGCGGTAGCCGTAGAGGTAGTAGACGACCAGGCCGACCAGCGCCCAGCCCAGGAACAGCAGCTTGGTCTCGGTCGACAGGCTGAAGAACAGATAGACGCAGCCGACCGCGGCCAGCGGCGCGACGATCATGATCGCCGGCGCGCGGAACGGGCGCTTGCGGTTCGGATCGGTCTTGCGCAGCACCAGCACGGCGATCGCCACCATCGCGAACGCGAACAGGGTGCCGGAGTTCGAGATGTCCGCCAGCACGCCGACCGGGAAGAAGGCGGCGAACAGCGACACGAACACGCCGGTGATCACGGTGATCACGTGCGGGGTGTGGTACTTCGGGTGGACCTTGGACAGCACCGCCGGAAGCAGGCCGTCGCGGCTCATCACGAAGAAGATGCGGGTCTGGCCGAACATCATCATCAGGATGACCGAGGGCAGGGCCAGGCCGGCCGCGAGGCCGATCAGGTTGCCGACCTGGGGCCAGCCGATCGAGCGCAGGGTCCAGGCGAGGGCTTCCTTCGAGCAGACCACGGCGGCGTCGCCAGCGGCCTTACAGGCAGCGGTGAGCTCGGGGCTGCCCGGGCGCAGGCCCGCGCCGCTGGCGTCGGTCATCGGCTGGGCGCCGACGGTGCCGATCACGCCCGAGGCGACCAGAATGTAGAAGATGGTGCAGATGCCGAGCGAGCCGATGAGGCCGATGGGCATGTTGCGCTGCGGGTTCTTGGTCTCTTCGGCGGCGGTGGAGACCGCATCGAAGCCGACATAGGCGAAGAAGATCGAAGCCGCCGCCGCCGAGATCCCGGCCATGCCGAGCGGGGCGAACGGGTGGAAGTTCTCCATGTTCATCACCGGCACGGCCAGGAAGATGAACAGGGTGAGCGCCGAGACCTTCACCGCCACCAGGATGGCGTTGACGGTGGCCGATTCCTTGGTGCCGATGACCAGCAGGCCGGTGACGGCGAGGGCGATCAGCGCCGCGGGCAGGTTCACGATCCCGCCGTCCATAGGCCCCAGCACAAGCGCGTTCGGTATGTCGATGTGGAAGGCGTGCTCGATCAGGCCGACCACGTAGCCGGACCAGCCGACCGACACCGCGCCCGCGGCGACGGCGTATTCCAGGATCAGCGCCCAGCCGACCATCCAGGCCAGCAGTTCGCCCATGACGGCGTAGCTATAGGTGTAAGCGGACCCGGAAACCGGGACCATGGAAGACATTTCGGCGTAACAGAGCGCGGCGACCGCGCAGACGAAGCCAGCGATGATAAAGCTGGCGATCATGCCGGGGCCAGCCTTCTGGGCCGCCTCGGCGGTCAGTACGAAAATCCCCGTGCCGATAATGGCCCCGATGCCAAGCATGGTAAGCTGAAACGCGCCCAGCGACCGGTGCAGAGACTTTTTCTCCGCGGTCGCGAGAATCGCGTCGAGCGATTTAACTCGCCACATATTTCCTCCAGGAAAACCCGTGCGGCCCCCGCCGCGCGGTCTGATTGGGCGTTACGTGGCCTCTTCGTAACCTTGCGGTCAAGCGCCAAGCCGTCGCCTGCCTTTGCGCCAAAGCGGGCACCCGCAGGATGAGCGTCCGTCTTGGCCCGGCGCGCAGGCGCGGCTAGAGCACAGCATGCTTCCGGTAGAGGAAATTTTGCCCGCCCTGCAGGCGGCGCTCGAGTCGCGGACCTCGGCGGTGCTGGTGGCGCCGCCTGGCGCGGGCAAGACGACGCTGGTCCCCCTGCGCCTGCTGGACGCCGCCTGGCTGGAGCGCCGTAAGATCGTGATGCTGGAGCCGCGGCGGCTGGCTGCCCGCGCAGCGGCCGAGCGCATGGCCAAGACCCTGGGTGAAAAGGTCGGAGAAACAGTCGGTTATCGCGTCCGGATGCAGTCGAAGGTGTCGGCCCGCACCCGCATCGAGGTGGTCACCGAGGGCGTCTTCAGCCGGATGATCCTGACCGATCCGAGCCTGGACGGCGTCGGCGCGGTGATCTTCGACGAATTTCACGAGCGCAGCCTGGACGCGGACCTGGGACTGGCCCTGGCGCGGGACGCGCAGGGAGTGCTGCGCGAGGACCTGCGCATCCTGGTGATGTCGGCCACCCTCGACGGGGCGGCGGTCGGGCGGCTGCTCGATCAAGCGCCGGTGATCGAGAGCCAGGGGCGCAGCTTTCCTGTGGATACTCGCTACCTCGGCCGCGACGAGCGCCTGCGTCTGGAGGACCGGGTGGTTCGCGCCGTGGAGCGGGCATTGGCCGAGGAGAGCGGCAGCATCCTGGTGTTCCTGCCGGGTCAGGGCGAAATCCGGCGGACGGCCGAGCTGCTGGCCGAACGCGTGCGTCGGCCCGACGTGCGGATTGCGCCGCTCTATGGGGCGCTGGATCCGGCTGAGCAGGACGCGGCGATCAGTCCGGCGCCGGCGGGCGTGCGCAAGGTGGTGCTGGCGACCTCGATCGCCGAGACCAGCCTGACCATCGAGGGCGTGCGGGTGGTGATCGACTGCGGGCTGGCGCGCGTGCCGCGGTTCGATCCGGCCAGCGGGCTGACCCGGCTGGCGACGGTGCGGGTCAGCCGCGCGGCCGCCGACCAGCGGCGTGGCCGGGCGGGGCGGACCGAACCTGGCGTCGGCTACCGGCTGTGGGACGAGGCCGAGACCCGGGCCCTGCCGGCCTTCGCCGATCCGGAGATCCTCGACGCTGAACTGTCGGGGCTGGCGCTGGACCTGGCGCGCTGGGGCGCGCGCGATCCCAGCGACCTGGCGTTCCTTGATCCGCCGCCGGCCGCCGCGTTCAACGAGGCCCGCACGCTGCTGCGGCGGCTGGAGGCCCTGAGCGACGACGGCGTGCTGACCGCGCATGGCGAGGCGCTGAGCGAGTTTCCGCTGGCTCCGCGGTTGGCGCACATGGTGCTGAAGGCCGGGGAGACCGGGCAGGCCGAGCGGGCCGCGCAGATCGCCGCCCTGGTGACCGAGCGCGGCCTGGGCGGCCGAGACGCCGACCTGCGCCACCGGCTCGAGGCGCTGGGACGGGACCGCTCGCCGCGAGCCCGCGACGCGCGTGCCCTGGCCGAGCGCTGGGCGCGGCTGGCCGGCAAGCCGGGGAAGGGCGAGCCGCTGGACGATGGCCTGCTGCTGGCCTTCGCCTATCCGGAGCGGATCGCCAAGGCGCGCGGCGGCAGCGGCGAGTTCCAGCTGGTCAGCGGCCGCGGCGCGTTCGTCGAGCCGACCGACGCCCTGGCGCGCGAGAAGTGGCTGGCGATCGCCGAGATGGGCGGCGGCGAGCGCCGCGACCGCATCCTGCTGGCCGCGCCGGTGGAGGAGGGCGAACTGGTCGCCGCCTTCAAAGATCAGATGGAGACCGAGTACCGGCTCGACGAGAGCGGCGGCGGGCGGCTGCGCGCCAAGCGGCTGATGCGGCTTGGCCGCGTGACGGTGCGCGAGGAGATCGACGAGAACCCCGACCCGGCGTTGATCGCCGCGGCGCTGGTGGGGCGGGTGCGGGCCGAAGGACTTTCGAAGCTGCCCTGGGGCGAGGCGGCGCGGTCATTCCGCGAGCGTGGTGCGTTCCTGCGCGCCCAGGGGCAGGACTGGCCCGACCTGAGCGACGCGGCCCTGATCGAGCAGATGGACGACTGGCTGACGCCGCTGCTGCTGGGGGTGCGTTCCTTGGCCGCCGTTCGCGCGGACGCGCTGGACGGGGCGGTGCGGGCGCTGGTGCCTTGGGAGCTGCAGCGCAAGCTGGAGGCCAGCGCGCCGGCGCGCTGGACGGCGCCGACCGGCAACAGCTTTTCCATCGACTACGCCGCCGAGGGCGGGCCGCGGGTCGACGTGCGCGTGCAGGAGGTGTTCGGGCTGAAGGAGCATCCGCGCGTCGCCGGCGTACCGCTGACCCTGTCGCTGCTGTCGCCGGGGCATGGGCCGATCCAGACCACCAAGGACCTGCCGGGGTTCTGGGGCGGGTCGTGGAAGGACGTCAGGTCGGACATGCGCGGACGTTATCCCAAGCACGTCTGGCCAGAGGACCCGGCCAACGCCGCGCCGACGGCCCGGGCCAAGCCGCGCGGGACCTAGCCGCGCGGGACCTAGCCGCGGAAGCGCATGGCGACGTCGCAGCGCTCATAGCGGGCGCCGAACAGGGCCATCACCTCGGCGTCGTGCTCGAAGCCGAGCTTTTCGTAGAGGTGGATGGCCGGGCCGCACTTGGTGTTGGTCAGCAGGTAGAGCTGATCGGCGGCGCCCATGGCGCGGGCGCGCTCGATCGCCTTGGCCAGCAGGAACTCGCCGACCTTGCGGCCGCGGGCGGACTTGGAGACGCCCATCTTGGTGAGTTCGTACCAGCCATCCTTGGCCTTCATGATCGCACAGGTTCCGACGATCCCCAGGCCCTCGGCCTCGGCGAACAGGATCGCGCCCCCCTGGTCGACGATGCGCGATCTGGGGTTGGACATCAGGTCGATATCGTTCGGCTCCAGCGAGAACATCTCTTCGATCCACTCGGCGTTGATCGCGTAGAAGGCGTCGGCCAACTCGTCGGTGAAGTCGCGAACAGCAATGTCGGGCGCCAGGGTCCGTTCTGTCAGCGACCGCCGGTCGAGGGCGGCCTCGACCAGGGAGATGGCGTCCATGAGCTCCTGATGGCGGCCGTCGCAGAGCGAGATCGCGGCGGCCTCGACCCGCGGCCAGAGGTCGGTTTCGAGCCGAACCATGAGCGCCTCGCCCGCGGGGGTGAGCGAGAGCAGCTTCTGACGCTGGTCGCGGCCGTCCTTGGCGACCTCGACCAGACCTTGCTCGATCAGCGCCTGGAGGGCGCGGGTGGTTGTAGGCTGGCTGAGCCGCAGGTGCTGGGCGACGGCGCCGACGGTGAGCGAGCCTTCGCGGCGGAGCACCGCCAGCAGCGGCTGCTGAGCCGGCTGCACCGGCAGGTCCATGGCCTGCAGGATGGCGGCGGCCTCGGTCAGCAGTCGGTCGCCGAGACGTTTCAGGCGGCTGCCCAGGAACATGACGCCGAGATCGGAGAGGGTGTCGGGGGTCATCTGCCGCTCCGCCAGAGATATCATAGCTAGATATATAGCGAGCTATGTAAATCGACGTCAAGGCCGTCGTGGCGGGGTTGGCGGGGACAGCGGGAACTAGGTTGCGGCGTAGATCATGATGCCGGTAGCGACCGAGAGGTTCAGGCTGTCGGCGCGGCCGCGCATCGGAATCTTGACGTTGACGTCGCACAGGGCGGCCATGTCGGGCGTCAGGCCCTGCTGTTCGTTGCCCATCAGGATCAGCGCCGGCTTGGCGTAGCTCGCCTGGCGATGATCGACGTCGGCGCTGAGCAGGGTGCCGACGACAGAGCCCGGCCAGGACGAGCGCCAGCCGGCGAACTCGGCCTCGGTCGCCTTGACGATCGGCACCGCGAAGATCGAACCCATGGTGGCGCGGACCGCCTCGACCGAGAACGGATCGCAGCAGTCGCCGACCAGGATCACCGCGCCGCAGCCGGCGGCGTCGGCGGTGCGAACGATGGTGCCGAGATTGCCGGGATCGCGCACGCGGTGCAGCGCGACGAAGCAGGGCGCGGCGGCCGGGTCGAGGTGGGTCAGCGGCGTGAACACCTGGGCGAACACAGCCACCACGGCCTGCGGGTTATCGCGGCGCGAAACCTTGGCGAGAATGTCCTGGGTGACCTCGATCACTTCTCCCCGGGCGGCGAGCGTCGCCTGGATGGCGCGCTTGAGCAGTGCGTGGCCCTCGGCGTCCTTGCCGTACATCAGGATGCGCGGGGCGTGGCCGAGTTCGACCGCCTCGGTGACGATCTTGAGGCCCTCGGCCACGAACAGGCCCGATTGCTCACGCTCCTTGCGCATGTGCAGGCCGCGGACGGACTTGACCGTCGGGTTGGTCAGGGAGGTGACGAGGCGGCTCATGCCGACCACCGGCCGTAGAAGGACATGCCGATCTGGCGGTCGGCGGCGTCCTCGACCAGGGTCAGTTCGCCCCAGTCGATGGTCCCGGCGCGGCCGGCCAGCTTGGCGGCGCAAAGCGACGACAGCGCCGCGCCGGAAATGCGCTCGGCATAGGCGTTGAGCAGCAGGAAGGAGGCGTTTTCCCCTAGAAGTTCAGCGCATAGAGCTGAAAGCTCTGGAAGGTTCTCGAACAGGCGCCAGACCTCGCCGTCCGGGCCGCGGCCGTACTTCGGCGGGTCTAGGATGATGCCGTCGTAGCGTGAGCCGCGGCGTACCTCGCGCTGGACGTAGCGGCGGGCGTCTTCGCAGATCCAGCGGATCGGGCGGTCTTCCAGGCCCGACAGCGCGGCGTTCTCGCGCGCCCAGGCGATGGCCTTCTTGGAGGCGTCGACATGGGTCACGTGGGCGCCGGCGGCGGCGCAGACCAGGCTGGCGACGCCGGTGTAGCCGAACAGGTTCAGGATGCGCGGCTGGCCGGGGAGGCCGCGCACGCGCTGGTCCAGCCAGGCCCAGTTGGCGGCCTGCTCAGGGAAGAAGGCTAGGTGGCGGAAGGCGGTGAAGCGGGCGTGAAAGCGCACGTCGCCCCAGGCCATGGGCCAGCTTTCCTTGGGCTTACCGCGGAAGCGCCACTTGCCGGCGTCTTCTTCGTCGGAGGGATCGAAGACGGCGTCGGCCTTGTCCCAGGTCGCAGCCGGCAGGCGCGGGTCCCACATCGCCTGGGGCTCGGGGCGAACGACGGTGTAGGGGCCGTAGCGCTCGAGCTTGCGGCCGCCGCCAGAATCCAGCAGGGCGTAATCGGCCCAGCCAGTGGTGCGCATGGCGCCGGGCAGGTCGGCGACGACGGGGGCGGTCCTGATCATGGCCGCCCACTAGCCGGTTCGCAGCCTCGTGGTCCAGTCCTGCGAGGGGTCAGCGACCTTGCAGGGCCGCCTCGGTGCCCTCGATCTCTTCCCGGATCCAGTCGTGGCCGTTGGCCGACAGCACGCCGTCGAGAGCGGCCATATGGACCGAGAGCCGCTCACGAATCTCCGGGTCGACGTCGGAACGGGTCGCCATCCACTTGGCGACGAGGTGGAGTCCGAAGGCGCTGTGCAGCGCCAGGCGTTGCAGTTGGTCGTCGGGCAGTCTCATGGCCGCTCCCTCATCCATTCGCTCGAAAGGAACGCCTGAAAGCTCGAAACGCTGCCATTTGGCGGTGAACACCTGCCGAATAGCTTCCGCAGGGGCGCCCTTAGTCTCGGATTCGGCTGGGCTTTTCTTTAGTCCAGGCTTGCAACCGCGGTGGTTTTGGTTTCCGTTCGTTACAGGACGGACTCGGAAGGATAGCTGTGACCATCGCAGTGACGACGCGGCGCTCAGCCCGGAAACCCAAGGGCGACGGCCACCTCCGCAGGCAGGAAATCCTGGAGGCCGCCGAGCGCATCTTCGTGGCCGAGGGCTACGAAGGCGCGACGATCCGGAAGATCGCCGACGAGGTCGGGGTGTCGTCGACCGCGCTCTACATGCACTTTCCGGACAAGAGCTGCATCCTGCTGGAGATCTGCCAGGGCACGATCCGCAACCTGCTGGAGCGCAACGCCGAGATCGCCGCCAAGCCGATGGACGCGGCCAACCGCGTCAAGCTGATGCTGGACGCCTACATGCGCTGGGGGCTGGAGCATCCGAACGCCTACGAGCTGGTGTTCTGCAACGTCGCGCGGCTGGCCGCGGTGATTGGCGAGGAAGAGACCACCGCCGACCTGGGCGACCAGTGCTATCAGGTGTTCTCCGGCGTGGTCCGAGAGATCGCGGCCGAAGGGCGGCTGCGCACGGGCACCGCGGACAGCGCCGCGCAGGCGTTGTGGACCGCCTGCCATGGCGTTGTCAGCATGATGATCGCCCGGCCGAATTTCGAGTGGGCGCCGACCGACGAGCTGATCCACGTGACGCTCGACGGGCTGATGCACGGCCTAGTCGCGGACTAGCGGCGGCGTCTAGTCCGGCCGGTACGCGCGCAGAAAGGTGTCGACCGCCATCGTCACCTGACTCTCGACCTCTGCGTCACTGAGCTCGCCGGTAAGGACGCCCCAGGTGCGTGGCTGCTGCACGCCGGAGATCGTCAGGTCCTTGAAGTGCTGGGCGGCGACGAACGGGTCCGCGCGGCGCAGGACGCCCTGGTCCATCAGGTCGGACAGGTAGCCCGCCATCTTGGTCAGGATGACCTTGGGGCCCATCTCGTAGAACATGCGCCCGACCTCGGGGAAGCGTCCGCTCTCGCCGACCACGACGCGGTGGATGCCGATCGATTCCGGGGTCAGCAGAAGCTTCAGGAACGCCGCGCCGAAGTGTTCGAGCCGCTCGCGGGCGTCGTCGCCTTCGTGCTCGACGTCGAACAAGGTCTCGGCCAGGGCGCCGCACTGGCGCTGCATGACCGCCTCGAACAGCTCTTCCTTGGACTTGAAGTAGTTGTAGAGCGTGCCCTTCGACCCGCCCAGGCGCGCGGCGATGCTGGACATCGAGGTGGCCGCGTAGCCGTCGGCCAGGAAGCAGTCGCGCGCGACGTCGAGAATGCCGTCGCGGCGTTCATCGCGGCGTTCTTCGCGCCGGCTCATGGGGGCGGCTGTCATCTGACCATCCTGTACGGTTTGTCCTTGACGAAATCCAGCCTCGGGAACATATGACCGTACCGTACGGTTTTCCAGGCCGTACTTCTCCTTAGTCGAATCCCGAGACGCGGCATGGCACGCCTGATTCTCCCCCCAGTGACGGCGGCCCTCCTGTTGGCGGGCTGCGCGGCCGTACCAAACCTGGGTCCAGCCCCCCAGGTGCGGTCTGCGCAGGCCTATGCCGCAACCTCGAGCTTCGACGCCCCGGCCGCCCAGTGGCCGACCGACCAGTGGTGGAAGGGCTATGGCGACGCCCAGCTCGACACACTGGTCGACGAGGCGCTGGCCGGCTCGCCGACCCTTGTTCAGGCGCAGGCGCGGGTGCGCGCGGCGCAGGCGAGGGCCCAGCAGAGCCGCGCGGCGCTGCTGCCCAGCGCAGGGCTGAACGTCCAGGCGGCTGAGACCAAGCAGAGCTATAACAACGGGATTCCGCCGGCCTTCGTGCCGGAGGGTTACAACGACACTGGCCGCGCGACGCTGGACCTCAGCTTCGACCTCGACCTCTGGGGCAAGAACCGCGCGGCGCTGGCCGCGGCGACCTCGGAAGCCACCGCCGCGGAGATGGACGCGGCCCAGGCGCGGCTGATGCTGACCACCTCCGTGGTCGGGGCCTATGCCGAACTGCAGCGCGCCTTCGCCGTCGAGGACGCGGCCGTGCAGGCCCAGGCCAACCGCGAAGCCACCCGCAAGCTGGTCGCCCAGCAGGTCGAGAACGGCGCGGCCAACAAGGGCGAGCTGCGGCAGGCCGAATCCGGGCTGGCGAGCGCCAACCAGGACCTGGCCGCCGCGCATGAACAGGTGGGCCTGGCCCGCGATGCGATCGCCGCCCTGCTGGGCGCCGGTCCCGACCGGGGCCTGGCGATCGCCAAGCCGCAGGCGCCAGCGGTGCGCGAGTTCGGGCTGCCGACCAACCTGGCGGCCGACCTGATCGGGCGTCGTCCGGACATCGTCGCGGCGCGGCTGCGCGCCGAGGCGGCCGGCAAGCGCATCGATGTGGCGCGCAAGTCCTTCTATCCGAACGTGAACCTCGCCGGATTCATCGGCGCCCAGTCGCTGGGCCTCGACATGCTGACCGAGAGCGGGTCGGACATCGGCCAGGCGGGGCTGGCGCTCAGCCTGCCGATCTTCCAGGGCGGGCGACTGTCGGGCGCCTATCGCGGCGCGCGGGCCGAGTACGACGTCGCGGTCGCGGCGTATGACGCGACGCTCACCCAGGCGCTGAAGGAGGTGGCCGACGCCGCTGTCAGCGAACGTGCGCTGGCTGTGCGGCTCCAGGCCGCGCGCGAGGCCTTGGCCAAGGGCGAGGAAGCCTATCGCATCGCCCGCCTGCGCTACGAAGGCGGCCTGAACTCCTACACCTCGGTGCTCGCCGCCGAGAACGCCGTGATCCTGCAGCGGCGGGCCGCCGCCGACCTGGAATCGCGCGCGCTCACCCTTGATGCAGCCCTGGTCCGCGCCCTTGGCGGCGGCTTCCGGGCCGCCTGACCCCAACCAATTTCCGTCCTCCCCCGGAAAGGTCTCCCATGCCCGACGACATCGGATCGCATCCCCAACCGGCGGCCGCCGTCGCAACCGCGCCCCCGCCCGCCAACGGCGCGCGCCGCAAGCGCCTGTTCATGATCCTCGGCGGCGTGGTGCTCGCTGGCGCGGTTATCTGGGGGCTCTACTACGTCCTGGTGGGCTCGCGTCACGTGGCCACCGACAACGCCTACGTAAATGCCGACACCGCCCAGGTGACGGCGCTGGTCGCCGGCCCGATCGTGCAGGCGCCGGTCGGCGAGACCACGGTCGTGATGGCCGGCCAGGTGATCGCGGTGATCGATCCGGCGGACTTCGAACTGGCCGTCGACCGCGCCCGCGCCGAGCTTGGCCAGGCGCAGCGCCGGGTGGGGCAGTACTTCGCCAACGATGAGGCGCTGGCCGCCCAGACCGCCGCGCGCGGCGCCGACATCGCCCGCGCCGAGGCGATGCTGGCCAGCGCCCGGTCCGACTATTCGCGGGCCGAGGTCGAGTACGGCCGCCGCCGCAACCTCGCCAACACCGGCGCGGTGTCGGGCGACGAGCTGACCCAGGCCGAGAATCGCTATCAGGCCGCCAAGGCCGCGCTGGCCGCTGCGCAGGCGGGCCTGGCCCAGGCCAAGGCCGCCGCCGCGCAGTCGGCCGGCCAGCAGAAAGCCGCCAACGCCCTGGTCGCGGGAGCCAAGGTCGAGGACAACCCGGAAGTCGCCGCCGCCCGCGCCAAGCTGGCCCAGGCCGAGCTGGACCTGGCCCGCACGACGATCCGCTCGCCGGTCGACGGGGTCGTGGCGCGCAAGAGCGTGGTGGTCGGCCAGAAAGTCGCCAACGGCGCGCCGGTGATGAGCATCGTGCCGATCCAGACCGCCTATGTGGACGCCAACTTCAAGGAAGTGCAGCTGCGCAAGGTGCGGCCCGGCCAGCCGGTCGAGCTGACCAGCGACCTCTACGGCAAGGGCGTGAAGTTCCACGGCAAGGTCGCGGGCGTCGGCGGCGGCACGGGCTCGGCCTTCGCGCTGATCCCGGCCCAGAACGCCACCGGCAACTGGATCAAGGTCGTCCAGCGCGTGCCGGTCCGCATCGCGCTGGATCCCAAGGAGCTGGCCGAGCATCCGCTGCGCGTGGGTCTGTCCATGGAAGCCGTGATCGACATCTCGAAGTAAGGGGCCGGCCGTGAGCCAGAGCCAATCGACGCCGGCGCCGGCGCCCCTCACGGGGCTGGCGCTGCTGGTCACCGGGCTGCTGCTCGGGCTGGCCAACTTCATGGTGGTGCTGGACATCACCATCGCCAACGTGGCGGTGCCGCACATCGCCGGCGGCCTTGCCGTGTCGCCCAGCCAGGGCACCTGGGTGATCACCTCGTACTCGGTGGCCGAGGCCATCACCGTGCCGCTGTCCGGCTGGCTGGCCCAGCGGTTCGGGGCGGTGAAGGTGTTCGTGTTCGGCCTGGTCGGCTTCGGGGTTTGCTCGATCCTCTGCGGCCTGGCGCCGACCTTCGGCTTCCTGGTGTTCGCCCGGGTGCTGCAGGGTCTCTGCGGCGGCCCGATCATGCCGATGTCGCAGACCCTGCTGCTGCAGATCTTCCCCAAGGAGAAGGCGCCTCAGGCGCTGGGCCTGTGGAGCATGACCACGGTCGTCGGGCCGATCGCCGGGCCGATCCTCGGCGGGACGATCTCGGACACCATCGGCTGGCACTGGATCTTCTTCATCAACATCCCCGTCGCCTTCGGCGTGGCGTTCCTGGCCTATCGCGCGCTGATCGGCCGCCAGGGCGCGACGCGCCGCGTGCCGGTCGACTACATGGGCCTGACGCTGCTGATCGTCTGGGTCGGGGCGCTGCAGATCATGCTCGACACCGGCAAGGAGCACGACTGGTTCGCCTCGTCGTTCATCGTCGGCCTGGCGGTCGTCGCGGCGGTCGGCTTCGCAGCCTTCCTGATCTGGGAGCTGACCGCCGAGAACCCGATCGTGAACCTGCGGGTGTTCAGGCACCGCGGCTACACCATAGGCGTAACGACCTTGAGCCTGACGTTCGGGGCGTTCTTCGCCAGCGTGGTGATCCTGCCGCTCTGGCTGCAGACCAACATGGGCTACACCGCCACCTGGGCCGGCTACGCCGCCGCCTTCCAGGGCGTGCTGGCCGTGGTGATGTCGCCGATCGTCGCCAGCCAGGTCGCCAAGCGCGATCCACGGGCCCTGGTCTCGTTCGGGGTGTTCTGGATGGCGGGGATCGCCATCTGGCGCAGCCACTTCGCGACCAACGCCGACTTCATGACGATCGCCCTGCCGCAGCTGGCGCTGGGCTTCGCCATGCCTTTCTTCTTCATCCCGACCCAGAGCATCGCGCTGGGGGCCGTAGACGAGGAGGAGACCGCCGCGGCGGCCGGGATCGCCAACTTCCTGCGGGTCGTGGCCGGGGCGTTCGCGACCTCGTTGATGACCACCTCATGGGAGAACCAGGCCAGCGCCAAGCGCGCCGAACTGGTCGGCGCGCTGAACCAGCCGCAGTCGGCGCTGGACGGCATGGTCGCCCAGGGCTTCTCGCCCGATCAGGCGCTGCGGCAGCTGGAAGGGCTGGTGCAGAGCCAGGCGGTGATGCTGTCGACCAATCTGATGTTCCTGACCACCGCAGTGGTGTTCGCCATCGCCGCGACGACCATCTGGCTGGCCCCGCGACCCAAGCGAGCCGCCGGACCAGGCGGCGGCCACTAGGTCAGGAGATCGACGTCAGGGGTTCGGCACCGGCGTGCTGGCTCCGCCGATCGGCAGCTGCGGCTGCGGCCCGACCGGGCCGGCGTAACCGCCATAGGAGCCGCGCTTGAGGTCGGCGGTCAGGGTGATCGGGGCCGAGCCGCCGGCCAGGCGGGCGCGGTAAACCTGCATGCCCTCCATGACCCGCATGACGTAGTTGCGCGTCTCTGAGAACGGGATGCACTCGACGAAATCGATCGGGTCGGTGGAGCCGCCGCGCGGATCGCCGCAGAACTGGACCCACTGAGGGGGGCGCCCGGGGCCGGCGTTGTAGGCGGCGATCGCCATCGGGTAAGAGCCGGAGAAGTTGTTGATCTGCCGGCCGAGGAAGGCCTGGCCCAGCTGCATGTTGTAATCCGGCTGCCAGAGCATCGAGACGTCGTAGCTCATGCCGAGGCCGCGGGCGGTGCTGGCGGCGGTGGCGGGCAGCAGCTGCATCATGCCGCGGGCGTCGGCGCCCGAGCGGGCCATGGGATCGAAGCCGCTTTCCTGGCGGGTGATGCCGAGCGTCAGGGCCGGCTCCGGCGCGCCGGCCACCGGCGGCGGGTTGCGCAGCGGATAGCCGCGCTCGGGCAGGATGAAGCCGCGCTGGGCGGCGGTGCGGACCACCTTCATCGAGGTGTCCTGGTCGCCATAGCCACGGGCCAGATCGACCAACAGGGCCTGCTCCTCGACGGTCGGCAGGATGTCGTCGAGGGCGAGGACGAAGGTCTTGAAGAGATCGCGATTGCCGATCTCGTAGAGCAGCCGGGCGGCGCGGACGGTGTCGCGGCTCTCGAAGCGGGCGCGGTCGGCTTGCGTGATCTGGGGATCGGCGCCGAGCACCAGCGGCTGGCCGAGCTTTTCGGTGGCGAGCTGTCCGTAGAAGGTGGTGTTGAACTTGGCGCCGGCCGCATAGTAGCCCTTGGCGGCGTTCTGGTCGCCGCGCGCCTCGGCGGCTCGGCCCTGCCAGTAGAAGGCCCGGCCGCGAGTGATCGGCGACTGCCCGATCCGTTCCAGATTGGCGAAGTGGACGGCGGCCTGGTCGGGTTTCTTCAGCCGGGTGAGGGCGATCCAGCCGGCGTAGAACTCCGCGTCGGCGGCGGGCGCGCCCGTGGTCAGGCCGCTGTTGGCGGCGGCGGCGTAAGCGCCGGCGGAGTCGTTGTTGCGCAGCGCGTAGAGGATCAGGCGATAGCGCTCGGCCCAGATCCGGTCGGCCATGTCGCCGTGCGCCAGATCGGTCGGGAAGTATCGGAGGTTGGCGAGCGCGAGGGTCTCGAGGTTGCGCTGGCGGTAGTAGCTGGCGCGCTCGAAGGCGACGCCCGGATCGTTGGACAGATTGCCGGGCAGGGCGTTGGCCTGGTCGTTGGCGGCCGAGGAGCCGGCGCGATAGGCCATCCGCACTTGGGCGACCTGGAGCCGGTCGGGCGGCAGCAGCGGAAGGATATCGCGCGCGGCCGGGCCTTGCGGCCCGTAGAGCAGGATGTCGGCGCGGCGGACGTGGTCCTCGGGCGTCAGCATCGAGCCGAAGCGGCTCAGCATGGTGCGCTGGGGCGTGACTTCGAACAGCTTGTCGCGCCAGAAGCGGCGGATCAGGTCCTCGGCGTCCTTCTGGCGGCCGCTGGCCTGGTAGGCGCTGGCCAGGGCCATGGCGCCCTCGGCGGTCTGGGGTTCTGAGCCGCCGAACCAGGCGATGATCTGCTGCGGCGTCTGGCCTGAAGTCTCCAGCAGCTTCTCGGCGCCGAGCTGGCGGCGATTGGCGCGCGGCCAGCCGGCGAGGTCGCGGCGGGCCTGGTCGACCTCGAAGAACGACATCGATTCCACGGCGGAATCGACCAGCGCCCAGGTGGCGAGCTTCTTGGCGATCGGGTCGGAGAGGGCGGCGATGCCCGACCGGGCGGTGGTCACGTCGCCGCGTTTGGCCGCCGCCAGCGCCGAGCTGAGGGTCGCCGAGTCGGTCATCGACAGTGACTGGCGATAGGCCGTCGGCGGGGTCTGGGTCAGCTCAATGGGGCGGGGCCCGTCGGCCGGCGGCCGGTCGACGCCCGCGAACGGCCGGTAGGGTCCCTGAGCCGGGGCGCCTCCGGTCGGCGCCTGGGCGTTGGCCATGGTGGCCAGCAGGGCGATCGAGGCGGTGGTCAGAAACGCTTTACGGGCCTTGGGCGGCAAGGTGACGAACTCCGGATTCGCGGAAGGATGAAACTATGTTGCGGCGCGGGGTCGCCCCGCCATATTGTCCGGCCAAATCATGAGGCCGCAACAACTGGCCTCGCTTTCACGGCTTTTTGCAGACCATGTCAGATTCGTTGTTCAAGGGCGTGATGCCTGCCCTGGTGACTCCCTTCCGCGACGGCGCCGTGGACGAGAAGGCGTTCGTCGCCCTCGTCGAGCGTCAGATCGCGGGCGGAGTCCACGGCATCGTGCCCGTGGGCACGACAGGCGAGACCTCGACGCTTTCTCATGATGAGCACCGCCGGGTGGTCGAGCTGGCCGTGAAGACCGCCGCAGGCCGCGTGCCGGTGGTCGCCGGCGCGGGCTCCAACTCGACGGACGAGGCGATCGAACTGGTCCAGCACGCCAAGACCATCGGTGCGGACGCCGCCCTGGTGGTGACGCCGTACTACAATCGCCCGAGCCAGGAAGGCCTCTACGCCCACTATGCGGCGATCAACGAGGCGGTTCAGCTGCCGGTGCTGGTCTACAACGTGCCGGGCCGCACGTCTGTCGACATCAGCAACGAAACCCTGGGCCGGCTGTCGAAGCTGCCCAACATCGTCGGCATCAAGGACGCCACCGCCGACATGACCCGCGCCACCGTGCAGCGCCAGCTGTGCGGCGAGGACTGGGTGCTGCTGTCGGGCGACGACCTGACGGCGCTGGGCTACATGGCCCATGGCGGCCATGGCTGCATCTCGGTGACCGCCAACATCGCTCCGGACCTGTGCGCGACCTTCTACAACGCCGCCATGGGCGGCGACTGGCAGACCGCGCTCTACTGGCAGGACCGCCTCTTCCGGCTGCACCGCTCGCTGTTCACGGACGCCTCGCCGGCCCCGACCAAATTCGCGCTTTCGCACCTCGGCCTCTGCGCCGAGGACGCGCGCCTGCCGATCGTGCCGGCGTCCGAAGCTTCGCGCGCCGAGGTCCTGGCCGGGATGAGGGAAGCCGGCGTCATCTGATGACCGGTAAGCTGATCGCAGAAAACCGCCGCGCGCGGTTCGACTACTTCCTCGAGGAGACGTTCGAGGCGGGCCTGGTCCTGACCGGATCGGAGGTCAAATCCCTGCGCAACGGCCGAGCCAACATCGCCGAGTCCTACGCTTCGGTGGAGGGCGACGAGGTCGTGCTGATCAACGCCGACATCCCCCCCTTCGCCCAGGCCAACCGCTTCAACCACGAGCCGCGGCGGCACCGGAAGCTGCTGCTGCATCGCAAGCAGCTGGACAAGCTGATCGGGGCGGTGACGCGCGAAGGCCGCACGATCATCCCGACCAAGCTCTATTGGAACGACAAGGGGCTGGCCAAGCTGGAGATCGCCTTGGCCAAGGGCAAGAAGCTGCACGACAAGCGCGAGGCCACCGCCGAACGCGACTGGGCCCGCGACAAGGCCCGGCTGCTTCGCGACCGTGGCTGACGTCGAGGCGATCGAGCGGGCGACGGTCGCGGCCGTGGCGCCGCACGAAGTGCTCGAGATCGCCGGCTGGCTGGTCGCCCTCAACGCGGGGACGATCCGCCGGGCGGCGAGCGCCGTTCCGCTCAGCCACGAGCTGGCGGCCGACCCGGGCGTCATCGACGAGATCGAGGCGGCGTTCACCGAGCGCGGCCTGGCGCCGGCGTTCCGGATCGCCGATGCGCCCGGGCTGGAGAGCGTTCGGGCCGAGCTGACGCGGCGCGGCTACGGCTTCGAGCAACCGACCCTGGTGAAGGTGGGCGCGGCGGCTGCGATGATCGCGGCGGCGCGCGGCGCGGCGGCTGCGATGATCGCCGACGCGCCCGACGCAGGCTGGGCGAGCGTGTTCACGAGCGAGGGGTTCGACGAGGCCGACGGCCGCAGCCGCGTGGCGGCGCTGACCCGCTCGCCTGACGCGGTCTATGGCGGGATTTCGGAAGGAGAGCGGACCCTCGCGGTCGGCGTCGCCGCATTCGGCCATGGCTGGGCCAGCGTGCATGGGATGCGCACCGACGCTTCGCGACGCGGGGAGGGGCTGGCCGGGCGTGTTCTGGCGGGTCTGGCGGGCGCCGCTCAAGCGCGCGGCGTGGAGCGCGTGTTCCTGCAGGTCGAGGAGGGCAACCTCGGCGCGCGCAGCCTCTATCGGCGGGCCGGGTTCACCCAAGCCTGGCGGTACTTCTATTGGAGCGGGCCGGTCTAGGCGTCGATCAGCTGGCGCGCGCGGCGGAAGACGGCCTCGAACATCTCGGCGGTCAGACGGCCGGTGTTCGTGTTGAGCCGCGAGCAGTGGTAGCTGTTCAACACGATGTAGGGCCCGGCCTGGAACTCCGTGCCGTGTCCCGGAATGCCGGCGGAAGCCTTGAGGCCCAGCGCCTTCAGGATATTACGCCGCGAGACGTCGCCCAGGGTGACGATGACCTTCAGGTTGGGCAGGTCCTTGAACCGCTGGGTCAGAAATGGCCGGCAGGTGTTCTCTTCGCTGGTCTCGGGCTTGTTGCCGGGCGGGGCGCAGCGGACCGCGTTGGTGATCATGCACTCGTACAGTTCGAGCCCGTCGTCGATGCGGGCGTCGAACTTGTCGTTGGCGAAACCGGTCTTGAACAGGGTGTCGTAGAGCATCCAGCCGGCATGGTCGCCGGTGAACGGGCGGCCGGTGCGGTTGGCGCCGGTGCGGCCTGGCGCCAGGCCCGCCACCAGCAAGCGCACGCTCTGTGGTCCGCCGACCGGGACGAAGGAGGGCGCAGGGCCGTTCCACCAGTCGGGGTTCTGGGCCGCGTTCGCCTGGCGATAGGCGACCAGGCGCGGGCACAGCGGGCAGTCGCGGGGCGGTTCGGCGCCCCAGAGCTCAACCGACATCAGAGTTCGGCGTCGACGTCGTGTTCGTCGCGCGCGGCGCGGCTTTCCTGGATGAAGCGCGGCAGACGCGAGGGGCGGCCGATGATGTCGGCGAGGTCGGCCAGGTCCACGAAGTTGTCGGCCTGGCGGCGCAGGTCGTCGGAGGCCATCGGCGGCTGAGACTTGACGGTCGAGACCACGGTGACGCGGGCGCCGCGGCGTTGGACCGCCTCGACCAGGACGCGGAAGTCGCCGTCGCCGGAGAACAGCACCAGATGGTCGGCGTGGCTGGCCATCTCCATCATGTCGACGGCGATCTCGACGTCCATGTCGCCGCGCCAGCGCTTGCGGCCCTGGGCGTCGGTGTATTCGCGCGCCGGCTTGGTCACTAGGCGGAAGCCGTTGTAGTCGAGCCAGTCGACCAGCGGGCGGATCGGCGAATACTCCTGATCCTCGACCAGGGCGGTGTAATAGTAGGCCCGCACCAGCACGCCGCGCTTGCGGAACTCTTCCAGCAGCTTGCGATAGTCGATATCGAAGCCCAGCCCCTTGGCGGCGGAGTACAGGTTCGCTCCGTCAATGAAGAGCGCCAGCCTGTCCGTGGGGTAGAAGGTCATGAGTGCGAATAATCCTGCGAAAATGTCTCTGGGCGTAAATCCGAACGATGCTGCGGTTGTCGCCTTGGGCGGAAATGTCGCCGGCGACTATGGATCGTCCGAAGCCCTTCTCGAGGCGGCGCTCGCTCGTTTCGCGGAGGCGGGATTGCCCATCCTGCGTCGGTCGTCCTGGTGGCGCTCCGCCGCCTGGCCCGACCCGAGCGATCAGGAGTATCGCAACGGCGTTGTGCTTGTCGAGGCTCGGCTTTCGCCCGAGGCGCTTATCCGAACATTGTTCATGCTGGAGAACGAATTCGGACGCATGCGCAGCGTCCGGAATGCTCCGCGGACTCTCGACCTCGACCTCATCGCGCACGGACGAATCGTCTCCGACGACCCAGAGCTGACGCTGCCGCATCCGCGGGCGCACGAGCGGCTGTTCGTCATGGGGCCGCTGGCGCAGATCGCGCCGGATTGGCGCCATCCGGTGCTTGGCCGCACCGCGGCGGAACTGGCGGCCAGCGCCACGGTCGGATTGGACGCGGCCCCGCTTTAACGTCGCAGGGGCGCGCGCGAAGTTGACGCACGCGTCATGCGGGTATACGGCCCGGCCCCTTTCGAGGCGGCAGGAACGTCCCGTGGGCTATCGGCTCATCATCTTCGACTTCGACGGCACGCTGGCCGACAGCGCCGCCTGGTTCGCCGGCGCGCTGAACGGCGTGGCGCGGCGCTATGGTTTTCGCGAGATCGACCTCGCCGAAATGGCGCGCCTGCGCGGGCGGCCGAACCGCGAGATCATGCAGGCGCTGAAGGTCAGCCCCTGGAAGCTGCCGTTCATCGCCGCGCACATACGCAAGCTTGCGGCCGAGGCTGCGCCCTCGATCGACCTGTTTCCGGGTGTGGCCGACATGCTGCGCCGGTTGTCCGCGCGCGGGGTGAAGGTGGCGATCGTGAGTTCGAACAGCGAGGCGGTGGTGCGTCGGGTGCTGGGGCCCGAACTGGCCGGGCTGGTCGCGCACTACGGCTGCGGCGCGTCGATCTTCGGCAAGGCGGCCAAGTTCCGCCAGGTGATCCGCGCCGCCGGCGTGGCGGACGCCGACGTCTTGAGCGTCGGCGACGAGGTGCGCGACATCGAGGCGGCGCGGAAGGTGCGGCTGGCGGCCGGAGCGGTGACCTGGGGCTACGCGACGCCCGAAATCCTGCAGGCGCAGCGGCCCAGTGCGATGTTCGAAACCACCGACGACGTGCTGCGCGAAGCCGGGCTCTGCGGCATCTAACCCGCCGCAGGACCGCCATGCGGCGTTGCACAATCGCCGCGAAGCCTCTATTTTGTTCGGTTCTACCGCCCCTCTGAGGATTCCATGGCCCGCGTCACCGTCGAAGATTGCGTCGAGAAGGTCCCCAACCGCTTCAGCCTCGTGCTGCTGGCGGCGCATCGCGCCCGCGCCATTTCGGCCGGCGCCCCGCTGATGGTCGACCGTGACAACGACAAGAACCCCGTCGTGTCGCTGCGCGAAATCGCCGACGACGTGGTGGACGCCGACGACCTGCGGGAAAACCTGATCGGCACGCTGCAGCGCGTCGATGAGCGTTCGGAAGCCGAGGAAGAGGCCGAAACCCTGGCCCTGCTGGCGGATCCGACCCACATGCAGATGAGCGAGCTGGAACTGGTTCGCGCGCTTCAGAGCGACCGTGACGGCGGCCAGGAGGAGCGGTACTGAGCCCGGAAGGCGCAGAACCTCTCACCGTCACGGCGGCGCCTCAACCACCGCCCGCCGATAAAACCGACGCGCCGGTCGCTAAGCAGCGGCCGAAGATGCTTCGCCAGTACGAGCTGATCGAGAAGGTCCGCTCTTACGACCCGACCGCCGACGAGGCGGTGCTCAACCGCGCCTATGTCTACGCCATGCGCATGCATGGGTCTCAGAAGCGTGCGTCCGGCGACCCCTATTTCGCCCATCCGATCGAGGTGGCGGGAATCCTGACCGACTACCGGCTGGACACCGCCACCATCGTCACCGCCCTGCTGCACGACGTGATCGAGGACACCCCGGTCACGCCTGACGACATCCGCGGCCTGTTCGGGCCCGAGATCACCGAGCTGGTCGAGGGGGTGACCAAGCTCACCAAGCTCGAACTGAACAGCGAGCGGACCAAGCAGGCCGAGAACCTGCGCAAGTTCATCCTGGCCATCTCCAGGGACGTGCGAGTCCTGATGGTGAAGCTGGCCGACCGCCTGCACAACATGCGGACGCTGCACTACATCTCCAGTCCGGCCAAGCGCGAGCGGATCGCGCGCGAGACGCTGGACATCTATGCGCCGCTGGCGCGCTCGATCGGCTGTCACCGCATCTGCACCGAGCTGGAAGAGCTTTGCTTCGAGCATCTGAACCCGGTGGCGCGCGACGCGATCGGCCGGCGTCTGGAAGCCCTGCGCATCGAGCAGGGGGCGGCGGTCTCGATCGTCTCCGGCGAAATCGCCGCCAAGCTCGAGGCGGCCGGAATCCCGGCGCGGGTCTTCGGGCGGGAGAAGAACGCCTATTCGATCTGGCGCAAGTTGCAGCGTAAATCGATTGGTTTCTCTCAGCTTTCCGACATCTACGCGTTTCGGGTGATCGTCGATACCGAGGCGCATTGCTACGCGGCCCTAGGCGTGATTCATCGCGCCTGGCCCAGCGTGCCCGAGCGCTTCAAGGACTTCATCTCGACGCCGAAGCGGAACAACTACCGCTCGCTGCACACGACCGTTGTGGGCCCGAAGGGCATGCGGATCGAGATGCAGATCCGCACCGAGACCATGGACCGGATCGCCGAGGACGGCGTGGCGGCGCACTGGCGCTACAAGAATTCGTCCTACGGCTTCGATCCCGAGGATCAGGCCGCCGGCGGCGGACGCGACCCATTGGTCAACCTGCGCCATCTGGTGCAGGTGCTGGAGCATGGCGGGGACGTCGAGGAACTGGTCGAGCACGCCAAGCTCGAGATGTATCTCGACCAGGTCTTCGTGTTCACCCCGAAGGGGCGACTGGTCAGCCTACCGCGCGGGGCCATGCCGCTGGACTTCGCCTATGCGGTCCACACCGATGTCGGCGACACCTGCATCGGGGTGAAGATCAACGGCGAGCTGAAGCCGCTGCGCACGACCTTGCAGAACGGCGACGTGGTTGAGGTGATCCTTGGGCCGAAGCCGGTGGTGCCGCCGGACTGGCGCTCGCTGACTGTCACCGGGCGGGCGCGTTCGGCGATCCGCCGGCACATCCGCCAGACCGAGCGCGAAGAGTTCGTGCGGCTTGGGCGGGCGAGCCTCGACCAGACCTTCGAGCGGGCCGGCAAGTCGCGCAAGGACGTGCTGCTGAAGCCGTCGCTGGAGCGGTTCGCCGTGCCGACCGAGGAAGATCTGTTCGAACTGGTCGGACGCGGCCGGATTTCGCCGACCCAGGTGCTGGACGTGATCTTCCCCGGTCTGAAGGCCGCCGATCGCGAGGCCGCGACGGCGACGCGGCGGATCGAAGGCGGCAAGGGTGCGCGGCTCTATGTGCGTGGCGGCGGGCTGACGCCGGGCGTGTCGCTGAACTTCGGCCAGTGCTGCACGCCGGTGCCCGGCGACCGCATCGTCGGCATTCTGGAGCCGGACGGCACGGGCCTGACGGTCCATACCATCGACTGCGCGCGGCTTGCCGAGTTCGAGGACCGCGAGGAACTGTGGCGCGACCTGCAATGGACGGCCGAGGCCGAGCGGAACACGGTGACGCTGTCCAAGCTTACAGCGACGATCCGTAACGCGCCGGGCGTGCTTGGCCAGGCCTGCACGGCGATCGGCGAGGCGGGCGGAAACATCGTCAATCTACGCATGCACCGGCGGCAATCGGACTTCTTCGACGTCGACTTCGACATCGAGGTGAAGGACGCCCGGCACCTGACCAACATCGCCGCGGCGCTCCGCGCCTATCCCAGCATCGAGACGGTCGACCGCGCCAAGGGGTGAGGGAGCGGCGCGGATCGAGCGCCGCCCCTTCGTTCAGTGGACCGACTGCGAGTGTTCGCCGCCCGGCCGGACGATGCCGCCGAGCGCCTCGCCGGTGCGCGAGGTCTGGCCGATGGAGGCGAGATCCGCCAGTGAAACGATGCCGATCAGCCGCTTGTCGCGGTTGAGCACGGGCAGGCGGCGCACCTGGATATCGCCCATGTTGCGCAGGACGGCGTCGCTGTCGTCGTCCTCGAAGCAGTATTTCACCTCGCGGCTCATCACATCGGCGACCTTGTCGTCCGGGCCCTTGCCCAGCGCGACGCCGCGCACGCAGATGTCGCGGTCGGTGATCATGCCGACCAGCCGATCGCCATCGGCGACTGGCAGAATACCGGCGTCGAGCTCGGCCATCATCCGCGCGGCGTCGCGCAAGGACTCCTGCGGGCTGGCCATCTTCACGTTGCGGGTCATGCAATCGGCGACTTTCATGTCGGGACTCCGTACCTGGTGGAGCCGGCACGCGGGCCGGCCTCTGCGGCAAACGGGCGGAGACGGCGGGTGTTCCGAGGCTCAGGCGCCAGCCCCAAAACAGCGAAGCCCGGGGGTCGAGGACCCGCCGGGCTTCAAGTCCGACTATCGTTTTCCATTGCTGGCTGATTTGTCGGGCTGGTTTTCGATTTTCATCTCCAACCGTCTTCTCAACGGACGACCGAGCCGATGGGTTCCGGGCTGACGACAAAAATTCCGCCACCGAGAGAGTCGATGTGAAAAGCCCAGGAGGCCGGTCAGCACTCCTGGGCTTTGAGCCGATCTCGAATTTGCGTTTCGGGGATCGGGCATGTCCGTAGACATGTCTGATAACCACGCAGGGCCGCATCGGTTCCCGGTGAGGTGGAATAAGTGAGTGGACGCACGTTCTGCGGGGCCTGACACGGGGCGGATTCTCCCGTCACATGGAAGGCATGCACAAACCGCTCGCGCTCGCCGCCATCCTGCTCGCCACCACCGCCGCCCAGGCGAGTTCGCCGCCGGCCTATGACGTGCTGATCCGCAACGCGCAGATCTATGACGGCTCGGGGCAGGCGCCCTTCCAAGGCGACGTGGCGATCGCCGAGGACCGTATCGTCTATGTGGGCCCCAAGGCGCCGGAGAGCGCGCGCAAAGACATCGACGCGGGCGGCAAGGCCGTGGCGCCGGGCTTCGTCAACATGCTGTCCTGGGCCAACGAGAGCCTGATCGCCGATCCGCGGGGGCTGTCGGACCTCAAGCAGGGCGTCACGCTGGAGGTGATGGGCGAGGGGACGTCGATGGGCCCGCTGAGCCCGGAGATGAAGCGCCTGGAAACCCAGCGCATGGGCGACATCAAGTACGACATCGGCTGGACCAGTCTGGACGAATACCTGACCTGGCTGACAAAGCGCGGATCGGCGCTGAACGTCGCCTCGTTCGTCGGCGCGGCGACAGTGCGCGAGCACGTGCTGGGCGAGGGCGACGTCGATCCTACGCCCGAGCAACTGGTCGCCATGCGCAAACTGGTGGTCGAGGCGATGCAGGACGGCGCGCTGGGGGTGGGTTCGTCGCTGATCTATGCGCCGGCGAGCTACGCCGAGACGCCGGAACTGGTGGCGCTGGCGACCGAGGCGGGGCGCTGCGGCGGCATCTATATCAGCCACATGCGCTCGGAGGCCGACCGGCTGCTGGAGGCCATCGACGAGCTGATCGAGATTTCGAGGCGATCGGGGGCGCCGGCCGAGATCTATCACCTGAAGCAGGCCGGCAAGGCCAATTGGGACAAGCTGGATCCGGCCATCGCCCGCATCGAGGCGGCGCGGGCGGCGGGCCACCGGATCACGGCCGACATGTACACCTACACCGCCGGATCCACCGGGCTGGACGCGGCGATGCCGCCGTGGGTGCAGGCCGGCGGGGTGGAGGCCTGGATAGGGCGGATGAAGGACCCAGCGACCCGCGCCAAGGTCATCGCCGAAATGCGCCAGGAAAAACCGGACTTCGAGAACCTCTATCGCCATGCCGGCGCGGAGGGGACGCTGCTGGTCGGGTTCAAGAACCCGGCGATGAAGGGGCTGACCGGCAAGACCCTGGCGCAGGTCGCGAAGGACCGAGGGGTCTCGCCCGAGGACGCCGCCATCGACCTGGTGATCGAGGACGGAAGCCGGGTGCAGGTTGTCTACTTCCTGATGTCGGAGGAGAATGTGGCGCGGCAGACGGCGCTGCCCTGGATGAGCTTCGGCTCGGACGCCTCGGCCCAGGCGCCGGAGGCAGTGTTCCTGAAATCGAGCACCCATCCGCGCGCCTACGGCAACTTCGCCCGGCTGCTGGGCAAGTATGTGCGCGAGGAGAAGACGACCAGCCTGGCCGACGCCGTTCGGCGGCTATCGGCGTTCCCGGCCCAGAACCTGGGGCTGAAAGACCGTGGGATGTTGAAAGCCGGCTACTATGCCGACGTCGTGGTGTTCGATCCGGCGACGGTCGGCGACGTCGGCACGTACGAAAATCCCAAGCAGTTCGCGGTCGGGGTCAGCGACGTGTTCGTCAACGGCAAGCAGGCGTTGAAGGATGGAGAGCCGACCGGGGAACTGAGCGGCCAGGTGGTGCGCGGCCGTGGCTGGACCGGCTGGAGCGACGGCGGCTGCCGGGCGACCGCCAAAGACTGGAGCTGGACGTGGTGAGCATCGATCAGCGACGCCGCCTGGGCGGCCGGCTGCACGCCTTCACCCAGGTGTTCGATCCGCCGCTGGGGGCAGGGAGCGGGCCGACCTTCGCCGTCAAGGACCTGATCGACGTGGCGGGCGTGCCCACCGGCGGCGGCGGGTTGGTTCCGCTGGACGCGGCGCCGGCGGTTCATGCGCTGGCGGTGCAGCGGCTGCTCGACGCCGGCTATGTGGCCGTCGGCAAGACCCATACCGTGGAGCTGGCGTTCGGCGGCTGGGGCACCAATCGCTCCGTCGGCGCGCCGTGTAACCCTTGGGACGCGGCGGTGCACCGGGCGCCGGGCGGTTCGTCAAGCGGCTCGGCCGTGGCGGTCGCAGCCGGGCTGTGCGACGTCGCCCTGGGCACCGACACCGGCGGGTCGATCCGCATCCCCGCGGCGGCGTGCGGGGTGGTCGGGTTGAAGCCGGGGCGGGGACTGGCGCCGACGCAAGGCGTGCATGACCTGGCCCCCAGCCTGGACACGCTAGGGCCGCTGGCGCGCTCGGTCGCGGACGCCGCGTGGGTGCTGGAAGTCATCTCGGGCCCGGACGTCGCCGGCGCGGCGCGCCCCCGCTTCGACGCCGCCGCCGCGCTGGCGAGCGACGTGCGCGGCTGGAAGATCGCCGTGCTGGCGATGGAGGACATGCCGGCGATCGATCCGCAGGTCGCCGCGCTCTATGGCGCCGCCATCGGGAAGCTCGCGGACCTGGGCGTGGAGATCGAGACCGCCCGCACGCCGAGGCCGTTCGCCGACTATTTCATCCCGAACGGCTGGCTGATGGCGGCCGAAGGCTGGCGGGCGCGCGGCGCGCACATCGCCGCGAACGGCGAGGTGATGGACCGCTGGGTGGTGAAGCGTTTCGAGGCTGGGCGCGATGCGACCGACGCCCAATTGGCCCAAGCGTTGGCGCGGCGGGCGGCCGACCAGCGCGAGTTCCAGGACTGGATGGCGCCTTATGCGGCGCTGCTGTCGCCGACCCTGCCGATCCCGCCGCCGCCGATCGACGACGTCGATGAGACCGCCTCACCGTTCTCGGCCATGACGCGGGCCGGCAACTATCTGGACCTGCCCGCCGCCAGCGTGCCGATGGGGCTGACCGACGCAGGCTTGCCCGCTGGGCTGCAGATCATGGGCCGGATGGCGGACGAGACCTCGGTCGTCGCCCTGGCGGCGGCGTTCGAGGCGGTGTCTGGCTGGAGCGGCCGGCGGCCCGATCTTGCAGGGTTCGGAGGCTAGGGCGCGCCGCTTCGGCGGTCTTGACCATCTGGGTCAGGGGGCCCGGTCGGCTGCGTTGAGGGCCCCAGCGGCCCAAGGCCTTCAAGCGGTAGACGGCGATGTGTCAGACCGCCCGGGCGGCGCGGTCGTGGGCGGTCTGTTGCTGCATCACGATGCCTTGGCGGGTCTCGTTCAGGATGCGCGCGATGATCGGGTCGGTCTGGATTGCTTTCCAATAGGCGGCCAACCGAGGCAGGGCGAGCAACGGGTCGGGCGTGCCGAACACGCTGGGAATCCATTCGCTCGCCAGAACCAGCTGCGGGGCGATGGCGCCGTCCGCCTGTGTCAGGCTGCGACCCACCGCATAGCCGTCGGATCCGATGAAGGTTTCGAGATAGGCGAGGGCCTCGGCCAGCTTGTCGGCGGCGGCCTCGACCACCGCCGGCTCCCAGTGGCGGCGCGAACGGCCGGCCAGGTTGAACAGCGGGACCATGGCCATGACCACGTAGAAGTCGCAGATGCGCGAGAGGAGCCGCATCTGCGCGCGCGCCCAGGGATCGGCGGGCCGCAGTGCGGGCTCCGGATAGGCGTCTTCGAGATACTCGCAGATCACTTCCGACTCGGGCAGGGCCCGACCGTCATCGAGCACCAGGGTCGGCACCCGGCCGATCGGATTGACCTTGAGATACTCGGCCTTGGTCTCTTCCGAGGCGCCGAAGCCGGGCGGATGGATGATCTCGACCTCGATCCCCTTGGCGTAGAGCAGCAGCCGCACTCGGCTGGGGAATGGCGAGTCATAGGTCTGGAACAGCTTCACCGGTCCGTCCTCCCGACGCGAATTGGTCGATGACAGCATGGCGGGCGTTGGGTAATCCGCAAGGTCAGGAGATCCGACATGAACACTGAAGACGTCCTGGAAGAATTCCGCGCCTCGGGCGCGCTGCGCGAAGGCCATTTCGTGCTGTCGAGCGGCCTGCACTCCGGGACGTTCCTGCAGAAGAACCTGGTGTTCCAGTATCCGGAGCGTACGGCGCGGCTGTGCAAGGCGCTGGCTGAGAAGATCAAGGAAGCGGTGGGCGAGGTCGACCTCTGCATCTCACCGGCCGTGGGCGGCATCATCCCGGGCTACGAAACCGCGCGCCAACTTGGCGTGCCGTCGATGTACGTCGAGCGCGAAGGCGGCGAGTTCAAGCTGCGCCGGGCCTTCGAAATCCCGTCGGGCGCACGGATCGCCATGGTCGAGGACATCGTTTCGACCGGCCTGTCGTCGCGCGAGTGCGTCGAAGCCATCAAGAAGGCCGGCGGCGATGTGGTCGTCGCCGCCTGCATCGTCGATCGTTCCGGCGGTCGGGCCGACCCTGGGGCGCCGTTCGTGGCCCTGGCGCGGCTGGACGTTCCGGCCTATCCGGCCGACCAGCTGCCGCCAGAGCTGGCGGCCATCCCCGTCGAGGACCCGGGCAGCCGGAGACTGAGCAAGTGAGCAAGCTGCGGCTGGGCGTGAACATCGACCACGTGGCGACCATCCGGAACGCCCGTGGCGGCAGCTATCCCGATCCGGTGCGCGCGGCCGAACTGGCCATCGCCGCCGGGGCCGACGGGATCACCGCCCACTTGCGCGAGGACCGGCGTCACATCTCCGACGCCGATATCGAGGCGCTGGCGGCGATCACCCGCAAGCGCGGGCGGCCGCTGAACTTCGAGATGGCGGTGACGCAGGAGATGGAGTCCATCGCCCTGGCTCACCTGCCGCACGCGGCCTGCCTGGTGCCCGAGCGGCGCGAGGAGCGCACGACCGAGGGTGGTCTCGACGTGGTCGGCGGCCACAGCCACATCGCCCCGGTGGTGAGCAAGCTGGTCGCCGCGGGCGTGCGGGTCTCGTGCTTCATCGACGCCGACCCCGCCCAGGCGGCAGCGGCCAAGGCGATGGGCGCGCAGGTGGTGGAGTTCCACACCGGCGCCTACTGCGACGCGGTGCGCGAGCGCTCGCCCGACGCCCCGGCGCTGCTCGAGGGACTGCGGGCCGCGGCGGCGGAAGCCGGGCGGCTGGGGCTGGAAGTCCACGCCGGCCACGGCATCGACTACGAGACCGTCAAGCCGATCGCGGCGATTCCTGAGGTGATGGAGCTGAACATCGGCCACTTCCTGATCGGCGAGGCGATCTTCGTGGGACTGGCGCCGGCGATCCATCGCATGCGCGCCCTGATGGACGAAGCGCGGGTGGGGAAAGCGGCGTGATCATCGGCATCGGGTCCGACCTGTCGGACATCCGCCGTATCGCCGATACGCTGGAGCGGTTCGGCGAGCGCTTCACCAACCGCATCTTCACCGATATCGAACGCACGCGCTCTGAGCGCAAGCCGGATCAGGCGTCGAGCTACGCCAAGCGGTTCGCGGCCAAGGAAGCCTGCGCCAAGGCGCTGGGCACGGGCATGCGGGCCGGAGTGTTCTGGCGCGACATGGGCGTGGTCAATATGCGTTCGGGCCAACCGACGATGGCGCTGACCGGCGGCGCGGCCGAGCGGCTGGCGAAGATGACGCCGCCGGGCCACAAGGCGGTGATCCACCTGTCGCTGACCGACGACCACCCTTATGCGCAGGCCTTCGTGATCATCGAGGCGGTGCCGGAGTAGGGCGTCCCTCCAGGCTCGTCCCGGCGTCGTGAGATAGCTAGGCTCGGACCAGACGCCGCTCCAGGCGCGGCCAGAAGATGTTCAGCGCCAGGCCGCTCATCACCAGGGCGGCTGCGAGCAGCTTCCATGCCGGCAGGCTTTCGCCCAGGAACACCGCTGAGGCGCCCATGCCGAACACCGGCACCAGCATGGCCATCGGGGTGATGGTGGCGGCCGGGTGGCGCGACAGCAGCCAGCCCCAGGCGGCGTAGCCGAAGAGGGTGTTGCCGACCGACTGCCAGAGCACCGCGGCCCAGGTGGCCGCGTCGGCGGCGCGGACGCCCTCGATCATCGCCGTCGGCCCTTCGAACACCAGGGCCAGGACCAGCAGCGGCGGGACGGAGAACAGGCTGGCCCAGACCACGTAGGCGAGCATGTTAACCTGGCCCGCGGCGCGCGAGAAGGCGTTGCCGCCGGCCCAGCTGGCTGCGGCGGCCAGCACGAGGGCCAGCCCCAGCGGCGTGACCGAGGCGTCGGTGTTGTGGCTGACGATCACGACCAGTCCGATGGCGGCCAGCGCCAGGGCGACCACCTGGAAGCTGCGCAGGCGTTCCTTGGCCAGCCACATGGCCAGACCGATGGTGAAGAACACCTGGGTCTGCACGACCAGCGAGGCCAGGCCCGGTGAGATGAAGCCGTTGATGGCGATGTAGAGCAGGCCGAACTGGCCGGCGCCGATCAGCACGCCGTAGGCGGCGAGGTTCTTCCAGGGCACGGCCGGCCTCTTGAGAAAGAACACCGCCGGCAGCAGGGCGAAGGTGAAGCGGAGCACCGCGAAGGTCAGCGGGGGCAGGTGGTCGAGGCCGATGCGGATAACGACGAAGTTGGTGCCCCACACCGCCACGACGGCGAGGGCGAGCAGCACATGGGTCAGCGGCAGGCCTGGACGAGTCATGAGGGGTTGATACTCCCGCAAATGCGGCGGGCAAGGCAGGAAAGTTGCGGGGTCACGCCAGGGGCGCTGAATATCTCGTCGTAGGGGCGCGCGCGAAGGAAAGCTCAATGCTGGCCTGGAGTTTGCTTGATCTGCCGCAAAAAGGCCGTATCGCGCCACAAGGAGAGTCCTCCGTCGCGCGCTTGCTCAAGGCCCATGCAACGTCTAGCTAGGCGAACTGCCCGCTGCTTCGGGCTAAGGATTGAAGATGACCGACCGCGCAGAGACCGCTTCTGAAAAAGCCAGCGGGGTGAACGATTTCGTCGAGATCGTGAAGACCGTCGCCTACGCGCTTTTGATCGCGCTGTTTCTGCGCGTCCTGTTCTTCCAGCCGTTCACGATTCCGTCGGCCTCGATGGAGCCGACCCTGCTGGAAGGCGACTACATCATCGTCTCGAAGTTCTCTTACGGCTATTCGCGCCACTCGATCCCGTTCAGCCCGCCGCTGTTCAAGGGGCGGATCATGGAGCGCTCGCCCGAACGCGGCGATATCATCGTCTTCAAGCTGCCGCGCGACGGCCGCACCGACTACATCAAGCGGCTGATCGGCCTGCCGGGCGACCGGGTGCAGATGCGCCAGGGGCGCCTGTGGGTCAACGGCAAGGAAGTCATCGACAAGGAACTGCCGCCGGTGATGATCGACTCCGGCTACGGCTTCACCCGCAACGTCCAGCGCTTCCAGGAAACGCTGCCGGGCGGCCGCACCTTCATTACCTACGACTTCGGCCCCGACGGCGACGTGGACAACACGCCGACCTTCGTGGTTCCGGAAGGCCACTACTTCTTCATGGGCGACAACCGCGACAACTCGCTCGACAGCCGCGTGCCGGCCGAGATCGGGGTCGGCTTTGTCCCGGCCGAGAACCTGGTTGGCAAGGCGCAGATCATCCTGCTGTCCTGGAACCCGGGAGCGTCGCTGTTCAAGCCCTGGACCTGGGTCATGAACGCCCGGCCCAGCCGGTTCTTCAACATCCTCCAATGAACAGACGAGAAGTCGCGGTCGCCGAACTGGAAGGCCGCATCGGCCACGTCTTCCAAGACCGCGAGCTTCTGGAGCGCGCGCTGACGCATGCCAGCGTCGGCGACGGCGCGTTGAAGGTTCGCCATTACGAGCGGCTGGAGTTCCTGGGCGACCGGGTGCTGAACCTGCTCGCCGCAGAGCGGCTGATGGCGCTGAACTCCGAGGCTCGGGAAGGCGAGATGAGCCGGCTGATGGCGTCGCTCGTCAACTACCACGCCTGCGCCCGGGTAGCCCGGCGTATCGGACTGCCCAACGCGCTGCGCATGGCGCCCAGCGCCAGCAAGATCGGCGCGCGCGACAAGGACACCGTGCTCGGCGACGCGTGCGAGGCGCTAATCGGGGCGATCTATGTCGACGACGGGCTGGACGCGGCCCGCACCTTCTTCCTGGAGTTCTGGGCCGAGGAGTTCGAGCGCCTGGATGCGCCGCAGGTCAAAGACCCCAAGACCCAGCTGCAGGAGTGGGCCCAGGGCCGCGGCCTGCCGTTGCCGCTCTACAAGGTGGTCGGGCGCGAAGGCCCGGACCACGCGCCTTCGTTCACCGTCTCGGTGAGCGTGGGCGATTATGAACCTGAACTCGCCGAAGGCCGTTCCCGTCAGGAGGCCGAGAAGGCCGCGGCCCTGGTGATGTTGCTCAAACGCGAAGGATCTCAATGACCACCCGCGCCGGCTTCGCCGCGATTATCGGAGCCCCGAATGCGGGCAAGTCGACCCTGACCAACCGCCTGGTCGGGGCGAAGGTCACGATCGTGACCCAGAAGGTCCAGACCACCCGCTTCCCCGTCCGGGGCGTCGCCATGGCCGGCGAGTCGCAGATCGTGCTGGTCGACACCCCCGGCATCTTTTCGCCGCGCCGCCGGCTGGACCGGGCGATGGTGCGTTCCGCCTGGGGCGGGGCGGACGAGGCCGATGTCACCGTGCACTTGGTCGATGTGCAGGCCGAGCTGGCCGCGGACGAACCGGGCGCCAAGTCCGCCGACAAGCGGTCGGCCGCAGACGTCCAGATGATCGTCGAGGGGCTGAAGACCGCCGGCAAGAAGGTGATCCTGGCGCTCAACAAGATCGACGGCATCAAGCGCGAACGGTTGCTCGGCCTGGCTCAACGCCTGTTCGAAACGGGCGTCTATTCCGAGGTGTTCATGATCTCGGCCGCCGACGGCCAGGGCGTCGACGACCTGAAGGCGCGGCTGGCTGAACTGATGCCCGAGGGCCCCTGGCTATATCCAGAGGAACAGACCGCCGACCTTTCGGCGCGGCTGCTGGCCGCCGAGATCACCCGCGAGAAGCTTTTCCTGCGCGTGCACGAGGAACTGCCCTACGCCGCGGCGGTCGAGACCACGGCGTTCCAGGAACGCAAGGACGGTTCGGTGCGGATCGAGCAGTCGATCTATGTCGAGCGCGAAAGCCAGCGCCCGATCGTGCTGGGCAAGAACGGCCAGACCCTGAAATGGATCGGTCAGAAATCCCGTGAGGAACTTATCGAGCTGTTCGATCGGCCGGTGCACCTGTTCCTCCACGTCAAGGTCGACGAGCGCTGGGCGGACAAGCGCGAGTTCTACGGCGACGTGGGCCTGGATTTCGACGCCTAGCACCCTAGTTTGAGCGTCATGATCCCGGTGGCGCACGGCTGATGGAGTTCGAAGACGACGCCTATGTGCTGTCGGCGCGCGCCCATGGCGAGACCGGAGCGATCGTCGAGCTGCTGACTGCGCGGCACGGGAAGTACGTCGCGCACGTCGCCGGCGGCGCCTCTCGGCGCATGAAGCCGTTCCTGCAGGCCGGGGCGCGGACCATCCTGCACTATCGCGCACGGGTGTCCGACCAACTCGGCTCGGCGCAATTGGAACCGGTCGGCGAGGGGCCCTCGGCGCTGTTCGACGACCGCATGGCGTTGGCCGGACTGTCGGCCGCCGCGGCGGTGGCGGCTGCAGCGCTGCCCGAGCGCGAGCCGCATCCCGGCGTATTTCTGGCCTTCGAGGCGCTGACCTCGGCGCTGATGCTGCCTGAGATCTGGCCGGCGGTGTTCGTGCGCTTTGAGGCCGGACTGCTGCAGGAGCTGGGTTTCGGCATGGACCTGTCGAAGTGCGCGGCGACCGGCGAGGTTGACGATCTCATCTATGTCAGTCCGCGCACCGGCCGAGCGGTGAGCCGCAAGGCCGGCGAGCCCTACAAGGATCGGCTGCTGCCGCTGCCGCCGTTCATGCTGTCGGCCCAGACCGGACTGGCGGTCGGCGACGTGAAGGCCGGGCTAGACCTGACCGCCCACTTCCTGGAGCTGTTCGTCTTCGGGCCGATCAACAAGCCGCTGCCGCCCGCGCGGGTCTGGCTGGTGGAGCGGCTCAGCGAAGCCGAGCGGCTTTAGGCCCGATCGGCCGCGGCGACTTCCGTCGTGTCGCCCGTTAGAACGGGACTGAACTGCGAGTTTGATTCGACCATGACCAAGCACATCCCCCCGCCGGGCGACGGCGAAGGCGACCGCATCATCGACGAGCCGCTGACCGAGGCGCTGTCTCGGCGGTATCTTGCCTATGCGCTCTCGACGATCACTGGACGGGCGCTGCCTGACGTGCGCGACGGGATGAAGCCGGTGCACCGGCGGCTGATGTACGCGATGCGCCAGCTGCGGCTGGACCCGAACACGACGGCCAAGAAGTGCGCCCGCGTCGTCGGCGACGTCATCGGTAAGTACCACCCGCACGGCGACACTGCCGTCTACGATGCTCTGGTGCGCCTGGCTCAGGACTTCGCGCAGCGCTACCCGCTGGTCGATGGGCAGGGGAACTTCGGCAACATCGACGGCGATAACGCCGCCGCCATGCGATACACCGAGTGCAAGCTCACCGTGGCCGCGCAGCTGCTGCTGGACGGCATCGACGAAGACGCGGTCGACTTCCGCCCGACCTATGACGGCGAGGACGAAGAGCCGGTGGTGCTGCCGGCCGGTTTCCCGAACCTGCTGGCCAATGGTTCGAGCGGTATCGCCGTCGGCATGGCGACCTCGATCCCGCCGCACAACGCCGCCGAGCTGATCGACGCCTGCCTGGTGCTGCTGGAGGATCCGAACGCCGACACCGCGCGGCTGATGGAGCACGTCCAGGGCCCTGACTTCCCGACCGGCGGGGTGATCGTCGAGCCGCGCGAGAGCATGCTGGAGACGTACGCCACCGGCCGCGGCGGCGTCCGCGTGCGTGCGCGTTGGGAGAAGGAAGACACCGGGCGCGGGACCTATCAGATCGTCGTCACCGAGATCCCGTACCAAGTGAAGAAGGCTGATCTGGTCGAGCAGCTGGCCGACCTGATCGAGACCAAGAAGGCGCCGCTGCTGGGCGACGTGCGCGATGAGAGCGCCGAGGACGTGCGGCTGGTCCTCGAACCGAAGAACCGCAACGTCGAGCCCGAAGTGCTGATGGAGAGCCTGTTCAAGCTCTCGGCGCTGGAGAGCCGTTTCTCGGTCAACATGAACGTGCTGGACGCCAAGGGCGCGCCGGGCGTCATGGGTCTGCGCCAGCTGTTGCAGTCGTTCCTGGATCACCGCCGCGAGGTGGTGGTGCGGCGTGCGCGCTTCCGTCTGGATAAGATTGAAGCCCGCCTGCACATCCTGGACGGCTTGGTCATCGCCTTCCTGAACCTCGACGAGGTGATCCGCATCGTCCGCTACGAGGACGAGCCCAAGGTCAAGCTGATCGAAGCCTTCGCGCTGACCGACATCCAGGCCGACGCCATTCTCAACACCCGGCTGCGCCAACTGGCCAAACTGGAGGAGATGGAGCTGCGGCGCGAGCATGCCGAGCTGGCGGAGGAACGCGACGGGCTGCTCAAGATGCTCGCCTCGGACCGGGCGCAGTGGCGTCTGGTCGGCGTCGGCCTGAAGGACGTGCGCGCCATCCTCGGCCCCGACACCAACCTCGGCAAGCGTCGCTCGATCTTCGACACTGCTCCGGTGGTGGACGCCGAGGCGGCCATGGAAGCGATGATCGTGCGCGAGCCGATCACGGTGATCCTGTCCGAGCGCGGCTGGATCCGCGCCGCCAAGGGCAAGGTCGAGGACCCGTCGGAGCTGAAGTTCAAGGAAGGCGACAAGCTCGGCTTCATCGTCGCGGCCGAGACCACCGACAAGCTGCTGATCTTCGCCTCGGACGGCAGGTTCTTCACCATCGGTTGCGATAAGCTGCCGGGTGCGCGCGGCCACGGCGAACCGCTGCGGCTGATGCTCGACCTCGACGACAAGACCGACATCATCGACATCTTCCCCCATAAGCCGGGGACCAAGCGGGTCATCGCCTCGAAGGAAGGCTACGGCTTCATCCTGCCCGAAGAGGAGGCGGTCAGCTTCCGCCGGGCCGGCAAGCAGGTGCTGAACGCCGGGGCAAAGGGCGCGGCCTTCGCCATGCCGATGAGCGGCGACCACTTCGGGGTGATCGGCGACAACGGCAAGATACTGATCTTCCCGCTGTCCGAGCTGCCTGAAATGCCGCGCGGCAAGGGGGTGAAGCTGCAGACCTACCGCGAGGGCGGCCTGCGCGACGGGGTGATCTTCAACGCTGAAGAAGGCGCGACCTGGATCGACACGGCCGGCCGCACCCGTGTCTGGGGCGAGTGGCGCGAGTGGCTGGGCCGGCGTGCTGCGGCCGGAAAGCTGGCGCCCAAGGGCTTCCCGACCAGCAAGCGGTTCAAGCCGAAATAGCCGTGCGGATAAGAGCGGCGGCGGACCCGACGTGAGGGCCTGACGAGGACGCTGGTCTATCAGGCCCTGGTCGACCCGGCGAAGTAGGGCGCCGAGGGGAGGGATTGGGCGCGCGCCTTGACTTTCGGGGCCCTACATGCGCCCTTCCGCCCTCGATTTTCAGAGCCTTAGCGACTCCCCATGCACGCCTACCGCACCCATACCGCAGGCGCTCTTCGCGCCGCCGACACGGGCCAGACCGTCCGTCTTTCGGGCTGGATCCACCGCAAGCGCGACCACGGCGGTCTCGTCTTCATCGATCTGCGCGACCACTACGGCCTGACCCAGCTGGTGATCAGCCCGGAGACTCCCGGCTTCGACGTCATCGAGCGCCTGCGCGCCGAGAGCGTCATCCGCGTCGACGGCGAAGTCGTGGCCCGCAGCCCAGAGACGGTGAACGCCAATCTGCCGACCGGCGAGGTCGAGGTGCGCGTGCGCTCGGTCGAGGTGCTGTCGGAAGCCGCCGAACTGCCGCTGCCGGTCTTCGGCGAGCCGGAGTATCCGGAAGAGATCCGCCTGAAGCACCGCTATCTGGACCTGCGGCGCGAGACGCTGCACCGGAACATCGTGCTGCGCTCGAAGGTCATCCATTCGATCCGCAACCGCATGATCGAGCAGGGCTTCCTGGAGTACCAGACGCCGATCCTGACGGCCTCGTCGCCGGAAGGCGCGCGCGACTTCCTGGTCCCCTCGCGGATGCACCCGACCAAGTTCTATGCGCTGCCGCAGGCGCCCCAGCAGTTCAAGCAGCTGCTGATGGTTTCGGGCTTCGACCGTTACTTCCAGATCGCGCCGTGCTTCCGTGACGAAGACCTGCGCGCCGACCGCTCGCTCGAGTTCTACCAGCTCGACGTCGAGATGAGCTTCGTGACCCAAGAGGACGTGTTCGCCGCGATCGAGCCGGTGATGCACGGGGTGTTCGTGGAGTTCGGCGGCGGCAAGCGCGTCTCGCCGATCGACCAGCCGATGTCCTATGTGGACGACTTCGGCAAGACCATCGAGCACCAGGGCTTCGAGCGCCTGACCTACTTGCAGTCGATGGCCCGCTACGGCACCGACAAGCCCGACCTGCGGAACCCGATCGTCATGCAGGACGTCTCCGAGCGCTTCCGCGGCGGCGGCTTCGGCCTGTTCGCGCGCATTCTGGAAGACGCCAAGAACGCCGTCTGGGCGATCCCGGCCCCGAAGGGCGGCAGCCGCGCGTTCTGCGACCGCATGAACAGCTGGGCGCAGGGCGAAGGCCAGCCGGGCCTGGGCTATATCTTCTGGTCGGAAGACCAGGGCGGCTGGGGCGGCCCGATCGCCAAGAACCTCGGTCCCGACGCGACCCAGGCGCTGATGGAACAGATCGGCATGGGCCAGGGCGACGCGGCCTTCTTCGTGGCCGGCGATCCCAAGGCCTTCGTGAAGTTCGCCGGCGCCGCCCGCACTAAGGTCGGCACGGACCTGAACCTGGTCGACGAAGACCAATTCAAGTTCTGCTGGATCGTAGACTTCCCGATGTTCGAGTGGAGCGAGGAAGAGCAGAAGGTCGACTTCTCGCACAACCCGTTCTCGATGCCGCAAGGCGGCCTCGACGCGCTGCTGAACCAGGACCCGCTGACTATCCGCGCGTTCCAGTACGACATCGTGTGCAACGGCTACGAGCTGTGCTCGGGGGCGATCCGGAACCACCTCCCCGAGGTGATGGTGAAGGCGTTCGAACTGGCCGGCTACGGCGCCAACGTCGTCGAGGAAGAGTTCGGCGGCATGCTGAACGCGTTCCGCCACGGCGCGCCGCCTCACGGCGGCCTGGCGCCCGGCATCGACCGGATCGTCATGTTGCTGGCCGGTGAGACCGCGATCCGCGAGGTCATCGCCTTCCCGCTGAACCAGCAGGGGCAGGACCTGCTGATGAACGCGCCCTCGGAGGTGCTGGAAAAGCAGCTCAAGGAACTGCACATCCGCCTGGCGCCGCCGATCAAGGTCTGAGGCCTATCGACAGGTATGGAAAAGGGGGCCGTGGGCCCCCTTTTTTTTGTGCCCGCTAGTCGACGGCGGCGAAGAAGCGAGGCGGGGCCGGCGGCGCGGGGGCCGCGGGCGGGGCCGGCGGCGCAGGGCTGCGGCTGACGACCCGGACGCGGGCGCCGCGATGGCATGCCTTGGCGATCAGGCCGGGCGGGACGCGGGTGGCGCCGTCGGCGCAGGCGTCGTCGAGCTGGTCCTGCTCAAGGCCCTTGGCGCGGGAGAGGTCGACCCCGGCGATGTTGGCGCCGGTCAGGCCGGCGCCGCGGAAATCAGCGTTCACGAAGGTCGCGCCGCTCAGGCTGGCGGCCGAGAGATCGGCGTCGCGGAACGAGGCGTGGTCGAAGGCCCCCGAGCCGAGATTGGCCCCCGTCAGCGCTGCGTCTCGGAAGTCTGCGGCGCGGGCGTTGGCCTTGGAGAAGTTGGCGGCGCGCAGCTCGGCGCCGCGCAGCGAGGCGTTGGAGAGGTTGGCCTTGCTGAAGACGGAGCCGGCGGCGGCGGCATCGCGCAGGTCGGCGCGGGCGAGGTTGGCCCCCCCAAAGTTGACTCCCCGCGCCTCGACGTCGCGCAGCCGTGCGTCGGCCAGCACCGCGGTGGTGAAGTTCGCGCCGACCATCTGGGCGTCGCTGAGATCGGCGCGCGACAGATCCGCGCCGCTGAAGTTGGCGCCGAGGAAGCGAGCGTCGCGCAGGTCCGAGCCGACCAGCGCGGCTTGGGCGAAGTTCGCGCCGACGAACTGGGCGCCGGCCAGCTTGCGGCCCGACAGCTCGCACTTGGCGCAAGCGCCGCCGAACGAGACCATCCGCGCCACATCCTTGTCGCCCATATTGGCGCTGGCGAGGCCGGGAATGGCGGCGAGCGCCACGGCGACCAGGGCGGAAAGGGCGGGCAGGGAACGCTTCAGACGAGGCATCGAAGCTTGGCGTTGTTGGTCCATGATGTGAGCATGTGCTCTCGACACCCTGTGGACGCTACTTAATTCGCCGTAATTGTCAGCGGCTTAGCTAGCAACTGGGGATGCGCAGGCCGCCGGGCAGGCGGGTCGAACCATCCCCGCAGGCGCGGTTCAGTTGGGCTTGAGACAAGCCGCGTGCGCCGTTGAGCTCGGCCCCGGAAAAATTGGCCCCGTCGAGCTTGGCGCCGGCGAAATTCGCCCCGCTGAGATGCGTGCCGACAAAGCTGGAATTGGTGAGATCGGCGCCCGCGAAATTCGAGCTTGAGAACACGCCGCCATAGGCTTCGACATCGCGCAGGTCCGCGCCGGAGAAGTTCACGCGATTCATCACCGCGAGCGACAGGTCTGCCTGGCGCAGGCGCGCGCCGGCGAAGTTCTGGCCTCGCATCTCGAGCCCGGCCATGTCGGCCTGGAAGAGGTTGCACTTCGGACAGCTGGCGCCGCGTCGCGCCTGGCCGATCTGGCCGGCGTTCTGGGCGCTGGCAGGCGCAGCTACGGCGAGGGCGGCGAGGACGCCGATCGCGACGAGCGGTTTCATGAGGAGCCCTCCGACAAGGGCTCCTTGCTTACCGGTGAAGCTTTAAGGCGAGGTGACCGCGACCGAACGGCGTCATCCGGTCATGTCGCCGCCCTGCGGCGTCGCCCGGGTTCCGCAGGTCTCGCAGATCAGGCTGGCGCCTTTGCGGACGACGGCGATGTCGCCGCAGGCCGCGCAGACGTCGGCCTCGGCCGCGGGCGGTCGGGCGGCGGCGCTGGGCAGGAAGACCAGGTTGTCGGGCGCCGCGCCGCGGGCGAAGCCGCGCGAGATGAAGTGACTGGCCGGCTGGGGCCCGTCTTCGTCCTCGTTCTTGCCGTCGCCGAGGCCGTCGGCGTTGAGCGCGTCGGGGTCGGCGTTGGCCAGGTCGTTGCGGCCGAGGTACGAGACGCCGAGTTCGCGGAACAGGTAGTCGAGGATCGAGGTCGCCGAGCGCACGGAGTCGTTGCCGGTGACGGGGCCCGCCGGCTCGAAGCGGGTGAAGACGAAGGCGTCGACGAACTCGTCGAGCGGCACGCCGTACTGTAGGCCGATCGAGATCGCGATGGCGAAGTTGTTCATCAGCGAGCGGAAGGCGGCGCCTTCCTTGTGCATGTCGATGAAGATCTCGCCGAGCTCGCCGTCCTCGTACTCGCCGGTGTGCAGATAGACCTTGTGGCCGCCGACGCTGGCCTTCTGGATGTAGCCCTTGCGCCGGTCGGGCAGCTTGCGGCGGGTGCGCTCGCGCTCGACGATGCGCTCGATAATCCGTTCCGGCTGCGGGGCGCGAGCCTCGGCCTCCGGTTCGCGAACCGTGCGGGGCGGCGGTTCGCTTGTCTTGGGCAGGTCCAGCACCATCTCGGCCGGGGCCGCGGCGCGCCGCATGCGCAGGGCCGGCGCCTTGGCGGCGGCGGCTAGGGCGATCACGCCGGCGGCGTCGGCGGGGGTGGTGTCCCACTCCAGCTCAAGATCGGCCATGGCCGGCACGGCGAGGGCGTGGGCGATGACGGCCAATACTGCGAAGTAGGGTTCGGGGCCCAGGTCGTCGGCCGTCTCGAACACCGCCTGCTGGGCGGCGGTCAGGAAGTTGGCCTGCGAGAGCGCGCCCGATCCCATGGCGTAGGCTTCGGCCTGCGCGATCTCCTCGTCGCCGAAGCCGGCCAGCTTGAGCACGTTGAGATTCGGGTCGGCGAGATCGGCGTCGGTGGCGCCGAGCACGTCGCAGAGGAAGCCGGCGTCTATGGCGGAGAAGGCCTCCGCCAGGGTCGCGGCGAATGGCAGGGCGGCCTCGGCCTGGGCGATCTCGTGATCGGTGAACCCGCGTGCGGCGAGGGCGGCATGGTCGACGCCGGGGGCTTCCGAGAGGTCCTGGCCCCCGAGCAGCCAGGCGCGCGCCTGGGAGAGGTCCGCGCCGATCGCCGTCAGGCCGCACAGCGCGGATTCGGTCATCACCCGCGTCAGTACGCCGTCCTCAGTCTGGGCGACGGTGACAGGGCCGAGCCAGGGGGCGGCCGAGGCGCTGGCTCCGCCGAGGCGAAGGGCGAGTTCGGGATCGTCGAACACCGCCAGACCGCCGTTGAGCTTGGCGCCCGAGGCGACGCAGGCCGAGGCCGCGTGCCGGTAAAGGTCGCGGATCGCGGTGCGGCCGGCCTCGGAGTCATAGGCCAGGCCCTGCGCGACCAGCCAATCGGCGACACCGGCCAGACCCAGCGAGGCCGGGCGCTCGCCGCCGACCGCGGCCAGGGCGTTGGCCAGCAGCGCGACCGCGGACGCGAAGCCGGCGGCGTCGAAGTCCGGCCCGGACCCGAAGCTCATAAGATTGACGGCCCCGCGCGCGCCGCCCCAGGCGCGGGCGACGCCCTGGGCGATGTCCGGGGTGAGGGCGAGCGCCAGGGCGCCGGTCTCCCAGGCGGCGGCGGCGAGGACCGGTTCGGGTGCGCCGGCGGCGACGCAGATCAGTTCAAGATCCTCCACGGCGCCGAAATCCGGTTCGGCGGACGCCCATTCGAGTTCGCCGGCCTTCGCCAGGGCGATCGCGTCGAGGATCATCGCGTCGGTGGCGCCGGCGGTTCGGGCGGCCTCTGCGCTGCGCGCGAGGCTGGCGTTGGCCCGCAGGTCGGCGCAGGCGGCCGGATCGCCTTCGCAGCGAAGGATGGAGTCCATCACCGCCTGGAGCCGGGCGCCCATCTCGCGAGCGGCGGCGCGCGCCATGGAGCGGCCGCGATGTCGGGCGCGCAGGGCGGCGATGGCCGACGCGCCGCCGTCGCCAAGCTGGACGACGGGCGTCGTCGCGTCAGCCCGCGGCCAGGACATGGCGATCTGACCGGCCAGCATGGCCGCGCCCAGGTCGCGGCGGAAGGCGGCGCGAGCGCGGGCGTTCTCGAACAGCACAGCCGAATCGCCGCGCTGCACGAGGTCTTCGGCGAAGCGGAACACGGCGGCGGGCAGATCGGCATCCTCGCCCAGCCAGTCGAGCCAGGCTTCGACCCGCGCATCGGTCCATGACGCTGGGGCCAGAACGTCGGTCACGCTGGACGCGCGCTCGAGCGTCCGCCGTTCGATCCTTGCCGCTTCTGCACCCATATCCGGCTCTCCCGTCTGGCGAGTCTAGCAGCGTCGTTAACGCGGGCAATAGATGTTGCGGTTTGCGGGGCGCCTATCCCCAACATATTGCGGCTTTCGCGCCGCTGGACGGTGGGGCGCCGGGCGCCTATAGTCCGGCCGCTTCCTGTCTGTCTGGAATTCCCAAACGTGCTCAAGAATATCTTCACCTGGTGGAACGGCGCGACCATCGGCATCCGCAACACGGTTCGCGGCAGCGTCTTCATCGGCAAGGACGAGCTGGGGAACAGCTACTACGAAGCCCGGGACGACAAGAAATCGTACGACAAGGGCCGCAAGCGGCGCTGGGTCATCTACAACGGCTACGCCGAAGCCTCGAAGGTCCCGGCCGACTGGCACGGCTGGCTGCACTACACCTTTGACGAGCCGCCGACCAAAGAGCCGCTGAAGCGCCAGGCCTGGGAAAAGGATCACGTGCCGAACCTGACCGGCACCGTGCACGCTTGGAAGCCGCAGGGCTCGATCGCCCGCGGCGGCGAGCGTCAGAAGGCGTCGGGCGACTACGAGGCCTGGCGGCCCGAATAGGCATGTCGCGCGGCCGCACCCTTGCCGGACTGGCGGTGCTGAGCGCCCTGGCGGGCGCCGGCGTGGTGAGCGCGCAGCCGACCACACAGAACACGCAGCCGACGCAGCCGACCCTGCTGCAACCGCCGCCGGCGGTTCAGCCGAGCACGACCCCGAATGGCGGCGCGGCCCCGCCGGTCGCTCAGCCGCCGCCGGCCCGCGAAGAGGCGCCGCCTGCTCAGGTGGCTCCGCCGCCCCCGGTCGCCGCTCCGCCGATCGCGGCCGAGGAGGTCGAGGAAGCCCCGCCGCCGAAGGCCCAGGTCGCGGCCAAGCCGGCCGAGGCCGCCAAGCGCACGCGTTATGACGTCGCGGTCATCCAGGCGCTGGACAAGGTCTCGGCGGAATCCATGCGCTTCGAGGCGGCCGTGGGGCGGCCCGTGCGCTACAAGAATCTCGTCTTCACGGTGAAGGCCTGCGAACGATCGGCGGCCGATGAGGCGGTCGAGGACTCGATCGCGCATGTGACCGTTGAATCCCAGCCGCGCGCTGCGCCCGGCAAGCCGACTCCGCCGCCGCGCCAGGCGTTCCGGGGGTGGATGTATGCGTCGTCCCCGGGCCTCAACCCGCTGGAACACCCGATTTATGACGCCTGGCTGATCACCTGCAGGGCGGCCGCGCCCGTCCCGACGGCGGCGCGCTGAAGCGAGGCCTGCGCCTCGAGCGCGCGGGCCAGGCGGCGGTGATACTCCGCCCGCGGAATCTCCACCGCCCCGAAGGTCGAGAGGTGGTCGGTGATGAACTGCGCGTCGAGCAGCTTGTAGCCGTCGGTGAGCAGCCGGGCGACCAGATGGACGAGCGCCACCTTTGAAGCGTCGGTGCGGCGGCTGAACATGCTCTCGCCGAAGAAGGCCGCGCCGAGCGAGACGCCATAGAGGCCGCCGACCAACTCGTCCCCCAGCCAGCATTCGACGCTATGGGCGTGGCCCATCTCGAACAGCTGGGCGTAGAGGTCTTCGATGACGCCGTTGATCCAGGTCTCGGTGCGGCCGGGCTTAGGGGCGGCGCATTCGAGAACCACCCGCGAGAAGGCCGTATCGATGCGGATGTCGAAGGGATCGCCACGAACGGTGCGGGCCAGGCGGCGCGAGACGTGGAAGCTGTTCAGCGGAATGACGCCGCGTTTCTCGGGATCGATCAGGAAGACCCGATCGTCTTCGCGCGCATCGGCCATCGGGAACACGCCACGGCCGTAGCACTCGAGGAGCTCGCGGGGGCCGAAACGTTTCATGGCGGCAGTCTAGTGGATTTAGCCCTGAGTTTCCTCCCCCGCGCGGGCGGGGGAGGATGTCAGGGTCAGGCCTCGTCCTGTTGCGACTTCATCCAGCGTTCGAGCCAGTGGATGTTGTAGTCGCCAGTCAGGAAGTCGGGCTGGTGCAGCAGTTCCTGGAACAGGGGGATCGAGGTTTCGATGCCGCCGACCACCATCTCGTTCAGGCAGCGATTGACGCGGGCGATGCATTCCTCGCGGTCGCGGCCGTGGACGATCAGCTTGCCGACCAGGCTATCGTAGTAGGGCGGGATCGAGTAGCCGGCGTAGAGCGCGCTATCGAGGCGCACGCCCAGGCCGCCGGGGGCGTGGAAGTCGGTGACGAGGCCTGGCGAAGGCGCGAAGGTCTTCGGGTTCTCGGCGTTGATCCGGCATTCGATGGCATGGCCTTCGAAGACGACGTCTTCCTGCTTGAACGACAGCGGCAGGCCGGCGGCGATACGGATCTGTTCGCGCACCAGGTCGATGCCGGTGATGGCTTCGGTGACCGGGTGCTCGACCTGCAGGCGGGTGTTCATCTCGATGAAGAAGAACTCGCCGTTCTCGTACAGGAACTCGATGGTGCCGACGCCGAGATAGCCGATAGCCTTGATCGCATCGACGACGACCTTGCCGATCTTGGCGCGGGCGGCGGCGTCGATGACCGGCGAGGGAGCTTCTTCCAGCACCTTCTGGTGACGGCGCTGAAGCGAGCAGTCGCGTTCGCCGAGGTGGCAGACATTGCCGAACTTGTCGGCGATGACCTGAATCTCGATATGACGCGGGGTCTGGAGGTAGCGCTCCATGTAGACCGCGTCGTCGCCGAAGGCGGCCTTGGCCTCGGCGCGGGCGGTGGAGACCGCCTCGTAGAGGTCCTCCTCGGTCTGGGCGACCTTCATGCCGCGCCCGCCGCCGCCGGCGGCGGCCTTGATGAGCACGGGGAAGCCGATCTTCTTTGCCGCCTCGAAGGCTTCTTCCTCGGTGGTCACGGCGCCGTCGGAGCCCGGCACGACGGGGATGCCGGCGTCCTTAACCGCCTGTTTGGCGGTGATCTTGTCGCCCATCATCTTGATGTGCTCGGCGGTCGGGCCGATGAAGGTAAAGCCGTGCGCCGCCACTATCTCGGCGAAGCGGGCGTTCTCTGACAGGAAGCCGTACCCCGGGTGGATCGCCTGAGCGCCGGTGATCTCCGCCGCGGCGATGATCGAGGGGATGTTCAGGTAGGACTTGGCGGCGGGGGCCGGGCCGATGCAGACGCTTTCGTCGGCCAGCCGCACCCACATGGCGCCGGTGTCGGCCTCGGAATGGACCGCCACGGTCGAGATGCCCATTTCCTTGCAGGCCCGGTGGACCCGCAGGGCGATCTCGCCGCGATTGGCGATGAGGATTTTGTCGAACATCGACTTACTCGATGACGATCAGCGGTTCGCCGAATTCGACCGGCTGAGCGTCCTGGACGATGATCTCGACGATCTTGCCGCCGCGCGGCGCCGGGATCGGGTTCATGGTCTTCATGGCTTCGACGATCAGCAGGGTCTGCCCGGCGGTGACGGTGTCGCCGACCTTCACGAAGGCCGGAGCGTCGGGCTGAGGTTGCAGGTAGACGGTGCCGACCATCGGCGACTTCACCACGTCGCCCTTGCGCTCGACGGCGGCAGGGGCGGTCTCGCCAGCCACGGGGGCGGCGGCCGGGGCCGGGGCGGCGGCGTAAGCCGGAGCAGGAGCGTACTGGACGGCCGTCGGAGCGGCGGTCTTGGCGACGCGGATCTTCAGGTCGTTGTGCTCGACTTCGATCTCGGTCAGGCCGGTCTCGGTGAGAATGTCGGCCAGTTGGCGCACCAGACGCGCGTCGATCGGGTCGGCGGGGGCCTTCGGACTGCTAGCCATTTGATAATCCTTAGTTTTGGCTTTGGCGGGCCAGGCCCGCGGCGGCCTCGACGGCCAGTTCGTAGCTCGCCCCGCCGAAGCCGGAGACGACCCCGGTGGCGACGAGGGACACATAGGTTTCACGACGGAACGCTTCGCGCGCCGCCGGGTTGGACAGGTGACATTCGACGACAGGAATATCGAGTGTCTTCAGGGCGTCCAGCAGGGCCACGGAAGTGTGACCATAGCCTGCGGGATTTATCACGACGGCGCAGGCCTCGGTCCGGGCTTCCTGCACCCAGTCGATGAGCTGGCCTTCATGGTTGGATTGGCGGAAGACCACGGCATGACCGAGGGCGCCGGCGCGGCGTTCGCAGCGAGTGCGGACGTCCTCCAGCGTCTCCTTTCCGTAAATCTCCGGCTCCCGGACCCCCAAGAGGTTGAGGTTGGGTCCGCTAAGCACATAGATCGGTTTCGACATTCGGCTCCGCCGTCGATTCCGCCGTCTTGTAACGGGCGGCGGCGGGGGTCACAAGCATTCGGAAACTCCAAGCTTCACGAGGGCGTCATGACGCTGACCATCAACGGGGAACAAAGGGCCTTCGGCGGGTTGTCGAGCGTGGCCGCCCTGGTTGCGGAACTGGGCCTGGATGCGCGCAAGGTGGCGGTGGAGCGCAATCTGGAGATCGTACCGCGATCGGCCTATGGACAGACCGCGCTCGCCGACGGCGACCGCATCGAGATCGTGCATTTTATCGGAGGCGGCTGACATGGACGGGTCTACCCACAAGGAAGACACCTGGAGCGTGGCGGGCCGGACCTTCACCTCGCGGCTGATCGTCGGGACGGGGAAGTACAAGGACTATGCGCAGAACGCCGCAGCCGCCGAGGCCGCAGGCGCTGAGATCGTCACCGTCGCGGTTCGCCGGGTGAACCTGTCCGATCCCAACCAGCCGATGCTGGTCGACTATGTGAAGCCCGACCGCTTCACTTTCCTGCCGAACACGGCCGGTTGCTTCACCGGTGAGGACGCGATCCGCACCCTACGGCTGGCGCGCGAAGCCGGCGGCTGGGATCTGGTGAAGCTGGAAGTGCTGTCCGACACCAAGCACCTCCTGCCGGACATGGAAGAGACCCTGCGGGCGCTGAAGCTGCTCGTCGCCGACGGGTTCCAGGTGATGGTCTACTGCAGCGACGACCCGGTCTACGCCAAAAAGCTGGAAGACGCGGGCGCGGCGGCGATCATGCCGGCGGCGGCGCCGATCGGCTCGGGACGCGGCATTCAGAACTTCCTGAACCTGGGGCTGATCATCGAGCAGTCCAAGGTGCCGGTTCTGGTCGACGCCGGGGTCGGGACGGCCTCGGACGCCACCCTTGCCATGGAAACCGGTTGCGACGCGGTGCTGATGAACACCGCTATCGCCGGGGCCCAGGACCCTATCCGCATGGCCATCGCGATGAAGCACGCCGTGATCGCGGGGCGGGAAGCATTTTTGGCAGGACGTATGCCAAAACGTATGTATGCTGACCCATCATCCCCGCTATCCGGTCTGATCTGATGAGCCTTGGCGTCGACGTCTACTGGTCCTTCCGCAGCCCCTATTCCTACCTGGTGGTCCCGCGTCTGCGGGAATTGGCTGAGACCTACGACGTCGATGTCCGGATGCGGCCAGTCTATCCGCTGGCGGTCCGTTCGGAGGGATTCTTCACCAAGCAGGATCCGCTGTTTGTCCCGTATCTGGTGAGGGACGTTCGGCGGTTGGGGGACTTCCTGGGCCTGCCGTTGGTGTGGCCGAACCCCGACCCCGTAGTTATCGGACAGAACCTGAACGGGGCGGCCGAGCAGCCGCACCTGGACCTGCTGATGCCGTTGGGCGTGATCGCCGCGCACAAGCCGGAGGCGCTGGCTTTCTATGACGAGGTCTCGCGCCTGATCTGGAACGGCCAGGACATGCCGTGGAACGAGGGCGACAAGCTGGCGCGGGCCATCGAGCGTGCGGGGCTCGACATGGCCGAACTGCAGGCCGAGGCAGCCGGCAAGAAGGACGAGATCGCCGCCGAGATCGAGGCCAACCAGGTCGCCCACCGCGAGAGCGGCCATTGGGGCGTGCCGACCATGGTCTTCGACGGCGAGCCCTTCTTCGGTCAGGATCGCTTCGACGTGCTGGTGTGGCGGCTCAAGCAGCGCGGCCTGCAGAAGCGCGCCTAAAAAATTCAGCGGCGTTCCGTTACGGAACGCGCTCTAGGCTCCTGAAAACGGGAGCGAGGCGCACATGGGCAAGGCCAACGGGCGCAAGTCCATCTTCATCACCGGCGCGGCGTCGGGCATGGGCCGCGAGACGGCCAGGCTGTTCGCTGGCCAGGGCTGGTTCGTGGGCGGCTACGACGTCAATGAGGCTGGGCTTGAGGCGCTGAAAGCGGAGCTTGGCCAGGACAATTGCGCAGTCCGCCGGCTCGACGTCACCGACCGTGACGACTACCGAGTGGCGCTGGCCGAGTTCGGCGAGGCGACGCGCGGGAAGATGGACCTGCTCTATAACAACGCCGGCATCGGCCGCGGCGGTCCGTTCGCCGAACAGCCGTTCGAGGACGTGATCGCGGTCGTCCAAGTCAATCTGATGGGCGTGCTGATCGGCATCCACGAGGCGATCGGCCTGCTGAAGGCGACGCCCAACTCGCTGTGCTTCACGACCTCGTCGTCCTCGGCGACCTTCGGCATGGCCAACATTGCGGTCTATTCGGCCACCAAGCACGCGGTGAAGGGCCTGTCCGAGGCGCTTTCGGTCGAGTTCAAGGCCTATGGCGTGCGGGTCGCGGACGTGCTGCCCGGGGTGATCGACACGCCGATCCTGCCGCCTGGCGTCGCCGAGGCGGCGCCCAAGGAGGGCATGTTCCGCGCCATCCCGCCGGTCGAGGTCGCCAAGGCGGTGTGGGAGGCCTACCACGCCGACAAGCTGCACTGGTACGTGCCGCCTGAACTGATCGAGCTGGACAAGGCCGCGACCCTGACGCCGGAGGCGGTGCGCGACCAGATGGCCCAGGGCGGGCTGTTCAGCGCGCCGCCTTAGGGATCATGTCGGCCTCGGCCGGCAGGCCCAGCAGCTGGAACATCTCGGCGCGGTCGGGGCCGGGCCTGGGCGGATAGACGTGCGCCTTCCTGTCTCGGCCGGTGGCCCAGTAGCGCAGCACCTTGGCGAGGTTGTCCGGGCGCTTCAGCCAGGCGGAGGGATGCTCCAGCATGTGAAAGCCCCGTAGCGCCTCGCGCAGCAGATTGGCGTCGGAGCGGATGGCGATATTCACGCCGTCCTCAAGGAAGCTTTTGACCACTCGGCTGCGCAGGCTGGGGCGATAGCCGGGGGTGAGTTGCTGGCGCGCTCGCCGGATTGCGGCGCGGTCCTGGTCGCGCATGTTGAGATAGTAGGGCCGAAGGTCCGCGCTGACCCTGGCCTGGAACGCCTGGACACGGTCGGCGGGGTCCCCGGTGGAGACCAGGATGTCGCGCAAGGCGTAGGCGGTGACCGCCGCGAACGAGCAGCCGCGGCCGTAGAGGGGGTTCGTACGGACCAGGGCGTCGCCGACCGGGAAGTAGCCCAGCAGCGGCGGCACGCCCTCGCCGGCGATCTCGCGCCAGCGGCTTTGCAGTTCGCCCATCCCGAACACGTGGCTGACGGCCTCGGCCACGGTTGGATCGACCCAGGGAGCGAGGCCCGGCAGGCGCGCGCAGATGGCGTCGAACACCTCTGGCCGAACGATGGCCTTGCGCAGCTCGAACTCGGGCTCCGGCGTGCAGAGCGTGATCGAGAAGCAGCCGTTGTCGGCTGGGAACAGCCCAAACTTGAGGAAGCCGAGGTCGCCCGTGCCGCCGGCCCTGGTGCGTTGGGGCTCCTGAGCCCCCGGCAGCAGGCGGAAGTGGCGGGTGAAGTAGACGATCCCGGCGGTCTCGCTCTCCTCGGGGATGACGGCGCCTTCTTCGACGAGCTGCTCGACGCAGGAGGAGGTGCGGCCGCCCGCGTCGATCACGAGATCCCCGATGATGTCGCGCGCCCCGCCAGCATCGGCGACCGACACCCCGACGACGCGCAGACCTTGGGGATCGCGCTGGGTCAGCAGCCGGCGGACGAAGGTCTCCGAATCGATCCGGATATTCGGATAGCGCTCGACGTAGCGGCGGATGACCAGTTCCAGGGTCGTGCGCCGGCTGGTCAGGACCACGAAGTCGCGGTCGGCGGGCTGGGGCCGGTAATCCTGGCGATGAACGTCGGTGAGCATCCGTTCGAAGCCGAGCTCACGGCAGCCCGCAGCCATCAGGTCGGCGTGCAGTTCGGGGTGCTCGTTGCGGATGATCGTGCGCAGCCGGGCCAGGAAGGCGTGGCTGTGACGCAGGTGGCTGACGCCGCGGCGGCTCCAGTCGGCGAAGGCGTGATCGCCGCCGCCGCGCGGCGGCGGCGGGTCACGTTCGAGAATGACGATATCGCGGCCGGTCGGCGCGAGGGCCAGCGCCGAACACAGGCCGCCGATACCAGCTCCGATGATCAGCACTCGTTCGTGCATTCGGCTCGCCGTAGTCGGACGGACAGACTCTCAAAGCACCCTAGAGGAGCCTAGCTGCGTCGTTCAGCGGCGCAAAGCCCGAGTTTTGCGAGGGGTCTTAGCCCTTGTCGATCTGCGGCGAGGGAACGGTCTTGAGCTTGCCGGTCTTTGCTTCGGCAATCGCCGCGCGCAGGGCCGGTATGTCCGCGCCAGGGATAATGCGGTCGCCGACGATGAAGGCGGGCGTGCCTTCGATGGCCAGGGCCTGGGCGAGCGCGCGGGTGTCGGCGATGTGCTTCTTGACCTCGGCGCTGGCGCCGCCGGCCCGGGCTGCGGCCGGATCAACGCCGACGGCGCGCAGATGCCGGTCGATCGCGGCCTCATCGAGGGCCTTCTCGGCCATGAAGCGCTCGAACAGCTCGATGTTCTTGGGCATTCCGGCCGGAGACAGGGCGACCTCGGCGGCGATATTGCTCTCGGCCCCGAAGATCGGGAATTCCTTGAATACGAAGCGGACGTCCGGGTTCTCCTTGATCAGCTTCAGCACCTCGGGCGCGCTGACCTTGCAGTAGCCGCAGCGGTAGTCGAAGAACTCCACGACGGTGACCGAGCCGTTCGGATTGGCGACGAAGTCGCGGGGATCGCGCTCCAACTGGTCGCGATACTTGGCGAGCGAGGCCTTGGCGGCTTCCTGGGCTGCGGCCTGCTTGTTTTCCTGCAGCTTCACGACCGCCTCCTCGATCACCTCTGGGTGGGCGAGCAGGTAGGCGCGGACCTTCTGGCCGAAGTCGTCCTCCTGCTTCTGGCAGGCGGCGAGGGGCAGGGCGAGGGCGGCGCAGGCGACGAGGACGCCGCGGGAAATCTTGGTCATGTCAGGCCAATTAGGTGAGAAGCGTGGCTTTGCGAAGGCCTTTCGGCGGGCTCAGCGCGAGGATCTGCGGTTGATCGAGCCCTCGGACGCGAGATCCTTGAGATCGTCCTTGCTGGGATTGGAGGTCAGGACGATGTCGGTGGCGCGGCGCCATTCGGGAGTGTCCTTGTCGAGCTTTTCGCGAGCGCGCATGGCGAAGATCCGCGCCTGGGTCGCATCGCCCGTCGCGAAGAAGTACTCGCCGGTGGCCAGGCGGGCGAGCCCCTCCTTGCCCTGCTTGTCGTAAGCCTGGGCCAGAATCCGCCAGGCGGTAGCGTTGTCGTGTTCCTGGGTCAGCGCCTTGCGCAGTTCGCCGACGCCTTCCTCGACCTTGGCCTTGTCCTCGAGCGCGATCAGCGTCTGGCCCAGATTGATGCGCAGCAGCGGCGCGTCGGGCTTCAGCTCGACCGACTTGCGTTGCGGGGCCTCGGCCTCCTGGGCGCGGCCGAACTCGAACAGCACCTGGCCCTTGAGCTCCCAGAGGTAGGGATTTTCCGGCTGCTCGGCGAGCAGGGCGTCGATGAGTTTCACCGACTGATCGGGCTGCTTCATCTGGTAGTAGGCGATGGCCCGGGCGTAGCGGGCCGGATAGGACTTGTCCTTCTCGTCGTACTTGGTGATGGCGACGGTCGGGTTGATGAACCCGTCCAGTTTCGCCTTCATGATCTCGTGCTCGGCGATCGCTTCCGGCGTGTCGGGCGTGTCGTAGTGGGCGTTCTGCTCGACCCGGTGGCGAAGCGCCTCGATCCGCGAGGACGACAGCGGGTGGGAGCGGAAGTAGGCGTAGCGGCGCGCCTCCTGGAAGACCTCCTGGTAACGGAAGTTGTCGAAGAACTCGACGAGGCCCTTACCCGAAAGGCCGGCGCGTTCGAGGATCGCGGCGCCGGCCTGGTCGGCGCGGCTTTCCTGTTCGCGGCTGTAGCCCATGGCGCCCAGGGTGCCGAAGTAGCTGGCGCTGCCGATCAGGCCGGCGGCGCCTTCGCCCGAACCAGCGAGCGCGGCGAGCACGCCGAGCCCCATGGTCAGCAGAAAGGGCTTCATGCCGGCCGAGGTCATCTCGCCCGAGCGGGCCGAGTGTCCGGCGGCCAAATGGCCGACTTCGTGCGCGATGACGCCCCGAAGCTGGTTCGGGTTTTCCGATTCGAGGATCAGTCCGGTGAAGACCCCCATGGCGCCGGGGCCGGCGAAGGCGTTCAGGTCCTTGGAGCCGATCAGCAGGATCTCGATCGACTTGGAGTCGACGCCGGCGGCCTTGAAGATCGGTTCGGAGTCCTTGCGAAGGATCTCTTCGATCTCGGTGTCGCGAATGAGCGACATGGCCTCTTCGGCGCGAACCGGCGCGGCCTGCAGCGACAGGCTCAGCGCCGTTACTGCGGCCAGAGCGATTCTCGAGACCGAACGGGCGGGGGAAACCATGCCGAACAACTCCAAGCGCCCCCCGCAAAGCCCCAGTGTTCGAAGCCTAACGCGCTTCAGACGGACTGGAAACCGGCTCGCAGAGGCGAGCCGGTCTCCGTTGTCACAGTCCGGGGTCAGCCCCGACGCCACCAGCCCTTCTTCGGGACCGGCGGCGGGGCGACGATCTCGTTCGGATCTGGCTGACGCGCGACCGGCGCAGGCGCCGGTGCGGGCTCAGACTCGGGTTCCGGAGCGGGAGCCGGCTCCGGAGCCGCCTCGACGACGGCCTCGGGGGCCGCTTCGATCACCGCCTCAGCGGCGGCGGCGGCCTTGGTGCGGCGCGCACGTGGCTTCCTGGCCGGCTTGGCCTCGGGCTCCGCGACAGGCTCGGCGACCGGTTCCGGTTCGGCGACGGCTTCCACAACCTCGCCGACCTCGACGATCTCGGGCGCTTCTGTGGTCACCTCTGCTTCGGCGGCCTCACCCGCTTCGGCCTTGCCGCGACCGCGACCGCGGCGCGAACGGCTCTTCTTCGGCTTGTCTTCGACCGCCGGCAGTTCGACCCAGACGTCCAGTTCGACGTGCGGCTGCTCGTCGCTCACGCTCGGCGCAGGAGCGATCACCTCGGCCGCTGCGGCCGGAGCAGGAGCGACGTCATTCGCCGGAGCGGGCGCCGGAGCGCGAGCCGCCGGGAAGTCTTCCGACGGATCGTGCCAGACAAAGGGATCGTCGCCGTACGGCACCCACGGGCGGGTCCAGGCGAACATGTCGGCCGGGCGACCGTCGTCACGCATCCGGCGACCGCCGCGGCGACCACGGCGGCGGCGGCGGCCGTCGCCGTCGCCATCGCGGTCTTCACGAGGCTCGCGGGCCGGGCGTTCGCCGCCCTCACGCGCTTCGACCGGCTCGCCATCACGGCGTCCGCGGCGGCGGCGGCGGCGGCCGCGACGGCCGTTGCGGTCGTCACCTTCGGCCTCGTGGTCCTGGAAGCGGTGCTCGGCCTCGTCGTCGTCGGTGGCCTCGCGCTCGATGTCGGCGTCTTCTTCGTCTTCCTCGACGTCTTCTTCGTCCTCAAACGCTTCGTCGTCGAAATCGTCTTCAACCGGCTGGTAGGGCTGCAGCGGGACGTGATGCACGGCCGCGTGCTCGGGCCGGGTCTCGCTGGCCGTGCGCTCGATCTCGTGATCGGCATGGGCCAGGGCGTCGTCGATCACGATGGTGATGAAGAGGCCCAGGCTCTCGTGGATGCGCGCCAGGTGGTTGCGCTTCTCATTGAGAATGTAGAGCCCGACGGCGCGCGGCAGCTTCAGGGTGGCTTCGCCGCCGCCCTTCAGGGCCTCGATCTCGACGGCGCGCAGAGCCGACAGGGCGCTCGACTCGACCGAACGCACGCGGCCGGTGCCGGCGCAATGTTCGCAGACGTGGGTCGTGCCCTCCAGCACGCCCGAGCGGCGGCGTTGGCGGCTTATTTCCATCAGGCCGAAGGTCGAGATCTTGCCCATCTGGACGCGGGCGCGATCGTCCTTCAGCGCGTCCTTCAGCTTCTTTTCGACGGCGCGATTGTTCTTGGCCTCATCCATGTCGATGAAGTCGATGACGATCAGGCCGGCGAGATCGCGCAGACGCAACTGGCGGGCGGCCTCTTCGGCCGCTTCCATGTTGGTCTTGAGGGCTGTGGCCTCGATGTTGCGCTCGCGCGTCGCGCGGCCGGAGTTCACGTCGATGGCGACCAGGGCTTCAGTCTGGTTGATCACCAGGTAGCCGCCCGAACGCAGGGGCACGACGGGCGAATAGATCTGCGAGAGGTGGTCCTCGACCCGGTGCTTCACGAACAGCGGAGTCGCTTCGCGGTACGGCTGCACCTTTTTGGCCTGGGACGGCATCAGCATGCGCATGAACTCGCGCGCTTCCTTGAAGCCGGCCTCGCCCTCGACCCAGACCTCGTCGATGTCCTTGTCGTAGAGGTCGCGGATGGTCCGCTTCACCAGGTCCTCTTCCTCGTAGATGAGGGCCGGGGCCACGGAGTGCAGCGTGGTGTCGCGAATGTTCTCCCACAGGCGCAGGAGATACTCGTAGTCGCGCTTGATCTCGGCCTTGGTGCGCTTGGCGCCGGCCGTGCGGACGATCAGCCCCATGCCTTCCGGCACGTCCAGGCTCTGGACCACGCCCTTCAGGCGCTTGCGGTCGGTGGCCGCGGTGATCTTGCGGCTGATGCCGCCGCCGCGGGCCGTGTTCGGCATCAAAACGCCGTAGCGGCCGGCCAGGGAGAGGTAGGTGGTCAGGGCCGCGCCTTTGTTGCCGCGCTCTTCCTTGACGACCTGGACCAGCATGATCTGCCGGCGGCGGATCACTTCCTGGATCTTGTAGCGGCGCATCAGCCGACGGCGGCGACGCGCGACTTCTTCTTCCATGACGTCGTCGTCGTCGGCGTCGACGGCGTCTTCGTCCTCGTCGTCGCCCGAACGGGCGCGCGATTCGACTTCGTCCTCTTCGTCGGCCTCTTCACGCATCAGCGCTTCGCGGTCGGCGACCGGGATCTGGTAGTAGTCGGGGTGGATTTCGTTGAAGGCCAGGAAGCCGTGGCGGTTGCCGCCGTACTCGATAAAGGCAGCCTGAAGCGACGGCTCAACGCGCGTCACCTTGGCGAGATAGATATTGCCTCTGAGTTGTTTTCGGTTCTGGCTCTCGAAATCGAATTCTTCAACACGCGGTCCGTCGACCACCACGACACGCGTCTCTTCGGCGTGTGCGGCGTCGATCAACATCTTCTTGGACATCAAGTACGTCTCCGAGGCGCGCCGCGAACTCTCGGCTCGGGCGCCGCCGGTCTGTCAGGAGGGCGCGCACGCCACCGCCCATCGCAATGCCGAAAGCGGCAAGGCGGGCGGTAGGCCGAAATTGGGCTCGAGCGGCGCTGCCCATTGGTGTGTTCCCAGGCGCGCCTAACGTTAAGCGCGGATCGGATGGCGCGTGGTCGCCGAATGAGGCGAAGCCGACGCGGGGTTGTGTCACGCGGGCCGCAACCTTGCGACGCAAGGCGCGCACGGTCCAGCGCGGGGCGGACATTGCAACACTGGAGGCGAAAAGGAAAGCCGCCGCGCCGCAATGCGGTGGCGTAAGTAGACGGTTAACCGTTTGTCCACGCCACTGCGGTCTATATGGGTGTGACGGTATAGAATGTGTAACGGGGCTGCGCGTATGGGCGGCAGGTTCAGGATCGGCGGACGAAGCGTGCTGGCGGCTGTCGGCGCAGTGGTCTGCTGCCTGGCGATCGTCGCCGGAGCGCAGGCCGCAGGGGCCAAGGCCGACATTCTTAAGGTGCGCCTGGGCGGCGACCGCGCCGAAACCCGCATCGTCATCGATCTCGACAAGTCGGCGACCGGCAAGGTGGCCTCCGACGGGCAGGGCGACCGGCGAGTCGTCGTTAACCTGCCGGGCGTGTCGGTCGACAGCCAGCTGCAGGGCGGCGGGCTCGGTTTGGTGAAGGCCTGGGTCGTGGACGACGCCGCCGGCGGCGCGCGCCTGCGCATCGACCTGGCCGACGACGCGGTGATCAAGCGCCGCTTCCTGCTTCCGCCGGCCGACGGCGTCGCCAACTATCGCTATGTGATCGACCTGTCGTCCAAGGCGCCGTCGGGCGTGAAGGTCGCACAGGCGTCGGCCGGTCCGCGCTTCATCTCAGCGCCGGTCAAGTCGACCAAGGTCGCGCTGCCCCTCAAGAAGGTCATCGTCATCGACGCCGGCCACGGCGGCAAGGATCCCGGCACCAAGGGCGCTGAGGGCAACGAAAAGGACGTCACCCTGGCCGCAGCCCGGGCGCTGAAGAGCCAGCTGGAAAAGAGCGGCCGCTACAAGGTCGTGATGACCCGCGACGCCGACGTCTATGTCGACCACGCCGTGCGCGTGCAGATCGCCCGCCGGGCCGACGCCGACCTGTTCATCTCGCTGCACGCCGATTCCGGCACCGACCCGTCGCTTCGCGGCGCCAGCGTCTATACGCTGGCCGACCGCGCTACGGCTCGCTCGGCCAAGTTCGTCAGCAAGGACGACTGGTTCATGCAAGCCGGCAGCCATGGTGATCATGGGGTTTCGACCATCCTGCTGGACCTGACCCAACGCATGACCCGCAATCGATCGGCGACCTTCGCCGAGGTGCTGCTGGAACGGGTCAGCGACCATCAGCCGCTGCTGCGCCGCAGCCACCGCGAGGCGGGCCTGGCGGTGCTGCTGGCTCCAGACGTGCCGGCTGTTCTGCTGGAAATGGGCTTCCTGACCAACGCCGCCGACGAGGCCGTGCTGCGCGATCCGGGCAAGCGCACCCGGCTGATGGGTTCGGTCGCCGAGGCCATCGACGACTACTTCGGCCAGCCGACCAAGCTCGCCTCGAACTGACGCCGCCGCGCCACGCCGACGCAGGGCCGTTGGCGCCCGGCGCGATGCACGCTAGACCAGCCTTTAGCGGACGGGGCGCGCCCCGCGGAGGTCGGTCAGTTTGAAGCCCCCCGAGAGATGGATCGCGATCGCCGGCGTGACCGTGCTGAGCGCAGTCGCGCTGGCGGGATTCGCCATCGCCATCTATGCCGCCTGGCTGTTCCACGACATGCCCGACGCCGCCGACCTGGCCGACTATCGTCCGCCCACCGCGACGCGTGCGTACGCCTGGGACGGGGTGCTTATCGGCGAGTTTTCGCGCGAACGCCGCATCTACGTGCCGTACGACAACATGCCCCCGCAGTTGGCCCAGGCGTTTCTGGCCGCTGAGGACCGTAACTTCTTCAGCCACGGCGGCGTCGACGCCATGGGCCTGACCCGGGCCATGATGAAGAACGTTATGAACGCGGTGAACGGCCGCCGCCTCGAGGGCGGCTCGACCATCACGCAACAGGTCGCCAAGAACGTCCTGCTCACCAGCGAGGCGACGGTCGGGCGCAAGCTCAAGGAAGCCATCCTGGCGGGGCGGCTGGAGAAGACGCTGAACAAGGAGCAGATCCTCGAACTCTATCTGAACGAGATCTGGCTGGGCTATCGCTCCTATGGCGTCGGCGCGGCCGCCTACAACTATTTCGGCAAGTCGATCAGCGACCTGACCCTGGCCGAGAGCGCCTATCTCGCCTCGCTGCCCAAGGGGCCGGACAACTACCACCCGATCCGCCGCAAGGCGCAGGCGATGGCCCGCCGCAACTGGGTGCTGGACCAGATGGCCGAGCTCGGCTGGGTGAGCCGCGCCGAGGCCGAAGCCGCCAAGCGCGAGGACCTGAAGGTCCAGAAGGCGCCGACCCGCGCCAAGTACCGCGACGCCGACTTCTTCGTCGAGGAAGTGCGTCGGCGGGGCCTGGCGACCATGGGCCAGCGTCTGAACGAGGGCGGCTACTACATGCGCACCACCCTCGACCCGGAGCTGCAGACGGCGGCTCGGGTGGCGCTGATGAACGGCCTGGAACAGTACGACCGCCGCCACGGCTGGCGCGGCGCCTGGGGCCACGTCGACACCGCCGAGGGCTGGGAAGCGGTCGCCAAGCAGAAGAGCCCGCCCTCGGAACGACGCGCCTGGCGCGCGGCGCTGGTCACCGACGTCTCGGGCGGCAATGTCCGGGTGCGCGTGGCGGGCGAGGGGACCACGGGCTCGATCGTCGGTCAGGACGTGGCGTGGGCGCGGGCCGGCAAGGGCTTGCGGTCCGGCGACCTGGTGTTCGTCGAGCCGGTCGAGGGCGGCGGCGGCTTCCGGCTGCGTCAGATCCCGGCGGTCAACGGCGCGCTGGTGGCGATGGAGCCCTATTCCGGCCGGGTGCTGGCGATGGTGGGCGGCTACTCGCTCTCGCTGTCGAACTTCAACCGCGCGACCCAGGCGATGCGTCAGCCCGGCTCGGCGTTCAAGCCGATCGTCTACGCCGCGGCGCTGGAGAACGGCTACACGCCGTCCAGCGTGGTGATGGACTCGGCGATCACCCTGCGCGGCGCCGGCGGCCAAGACTGGACGCCTGAGAACTACAACCGCCGCTACTATGGCGCGCTCACCCTGCGGCGAGGCCTGGAGCTGTCGCGCAACGCGATGACCGTGCGTCTGGCCCAGGGCGTGGGCATGCGCAAGATCAGCGACTTGGCCGTCAAGATGGGCGTCGCCAAGCGCATGGACAACGTCCTGGCCATGGCGCTCGGCGCCGGCGAGACCACGCCGTTCAAGCTCACGGCGGCCTATGCGTCGTTCGTCAATGGCGGGCGGCGGGTCGAGCCGCATCTGATCGAGCTGGTCCAGGACCGCAACGGCGAGACGATCTTCCGCGCCGACAAGCGCGATTGCCCGCGCTGCCTGGCCGGCTTCAATGGCGACGAGAGCCCGCGGATCGCACCGGGCGGCGAGCAGGTCATGGACCCGATCACGGCCTATCAGGTGACCTCGATGCTGCAGGGCGTGGTCCAGCGCGGCACGGCGACTTCGGCGCTGGTGCTAAACCGTCCGGTGGGCGGAAAGACCGGGACCACCAACGAGTACCGCAGCGCCTGGTTCGTCGGCTTCACGCCGCAGATCGTGGCTGGGGTGTTCGTCGGCTTCGACGACAACCGCAGCCTGGGCGAGGGCGAGACCGGCACCCAGGCCGCAGTGCCGATCTTCATCGAGTTCATGCAGGCCGCAACCAAGGACCTGCCGAAGGACGAGTTCAAGGCGCCGAAAAACGCCAAGTTCGCGACCGTGCGCGGCATCCGCGAGGCGTTCCGGCCCGGCACCGAGCCGAAGGTGGTCGTGGCCCCGGCCGGCGGCATGCCGGTAGGCGGGCCCCAGCCGTACAACCAAGTCTGGCCGGACGGACAGCTGACCAGCCCGGCCCCGGCGGCTGCGCCTCCGCCGAAGAAGCAGGACGACATGAGCGGGCTCTACTAGCGCCCGCCATTGTCATGCGCCGCCGCGCGCGCTATCTGCCCCGACTTCCAGAGTTTTTCTGGTTTCGGAGATTCCCATGAGAGCGGATGTCGAGGCCTCGAAGGCCGACATCGAGCAGTCGATCGAACTGCTCAGGAGGCGACTTTGACTGGGAACCGGCCCTAAGAAAGCTCGATGAGCTGAACGCCCGCGTCGAAGACCCCACCCTGTGGGACGATGCGGCCGCCGCTCAGGCGATCACCCGCGAACGGTCCAAGCTGGCCGCCTCCGTGGAGGCGGTGCAGTCGCTTGAGCGCGATCTGGCCGATGCGGTCGGCTATGCCGAGATGGCTGACGAGGAGGGCGATGAAGCCACCCTCAACGAGGCCCGCGAGCAGCTGAAGGCGATCAAGGAACGCGCGGCCCGCGCCGAGCTGGAAGCGCTGCTGTCCGGCGAGGCCGACGGCAACGACGCCTTCATGGAAATCAACTCCGGCGCGGGCGGCACCGAGTCCAACGACTGGGCCGGAATGCTGATGCGGATGTACACCCGCTGGGCCAACGCCCACGGGATGAGCGTCGACTTCCTCGAAGAAACCGCGGGCGAACAGGCGGGCATCAAGTCGGTCACCCTGCAGATCAAGGGACCGAACGCCTATGGCTGGCTGAAGACCGAGGCGGGCGTCCACCGCCTGGTGCGGATCTCGCCCTACGACGCCGCCGCCAAGCGCCACACGAGCTTCGCCTCGGTCTGGGTCTATCCGGTGGTCGACGACACCATCGAGATCGACATCAACCCGGCCGACGTGCGCACCGACACCTACCGCGCTTCTGGCGCCGGCGGTCAGCACATCAACAAGACCGACTCCGCCGTCCGCCTGACCCACGCCCCGACCGGCGTGGTGGTGGCCTGTCAGAGCGGCCGCTCGCAGCATCAGAACCGCGAGGAAGCCTGGAAGATGCTGCGCGCGAGGCTCTATGAACTGGAGCTGCAGAAGCGCGAGGCCGAGGCCGCCGCCCTGAACGAGCAGAAGACCGATATCGGTTGGGGTCATCAGATCCGCAGCTACGTTCTGCAGCCGTATCAGATGGTGAAGGACCTGCGGACCAACGTCGAAACCTCCGACACCCAAGGGGTGCTGGACGGCGACCTCGACGAGTTCATGGGCGCCTCGCTCGCCCAGCGCGTCGGCAACACCCGCGAGGGGGCGGAGGCCTAGCCTCCGCGATCCGCCACGCAGCGTCGCCCCCGGGCCCGCTGCCTGCGCGCGGCCATGGCGACGTTTGCATTCGCGCCCGGATCGGCGTTCGATCACGGCCGGAGGCCGCGTGATGCAGAAGGTTCATTGCGAGTGGGGGCTGAAGGGCGTCGAACTGCTGCGGGACCGCGTTGCGGTCGTGGTTGTCGTCGACGTGCTGTCGTTCTCGACGGCGGTCGACGTGGCGGTGCATCGGCAGGCGCGAATCCATCCCTTCCCGTATGGCGACGAGGACGCCGCCCGGGCCGAGGCCGAGCGGGTTGGCGCGCGGCTGGCGGCCAGCCGCAAGGCCGGGGGGCAACTGAGCCTTTCGCCGGCCAGCCTGATGAAGCTCAATCCGGGCGAGCGGCTGTTGCTGCCGTCGCCGAACGGTTCGCGACTGTCGCTGGCCTGCGGGCGGGCAAAGGTGCTGGCCGGCTGCCTGCGCAACGCCGCGGCGGTGGCCGCCAAGGCGGTGATGCTGGCCGAAGGGCGGGACATTGCGGTCGTACCGGCCGGAGAGCTCTGGCCTGACGGTTCGCTGCGGCCGGCGATCGAAGACCTGCTGGGGGCCGGGGCGGTGATCGAGGCGATCGGATTCGACGGCGAGCCGGAGGCGGTCGTCGCCCGCCACGCGTTCCTGAGCGCCCGGCCGCACCTGGAGGCGACCTTGCGGACCTGCCGGTCGGGCGTGGAGTTGATCGAGAAGGAACACGCTCTCGACGTCGACATCGCCGCCGAGCTGAACGTCAGCCATTGCACGCCGATGCTGAAGAACGGCGCCTATGAGAACGTAGCCTAGGCCTCAGGCGCTCTGGACTTCGGGTTCGGGCGCAGCGAGGGCTACCGGGGCCGGGCGCTGGAACTTCAGGCTGCGGCCCTGGAAGAAGGCGCCGGTCTCGACCGACAGCTGCTCGTGGGTGATGTCGCCGTCGACATAGGCGGTGCCGAACAGGCGCACCTGCTTGGCGGTCACCGTGCCGATGATGCGGCCGCGAACGTCGATGCTCTCGGCCTGGACCGAGCCTTCGATATGGCCGGTGTCACCGAGGGTCAGGCGGCCGACGCGGACGTCGCCGCGGATCACGCCGTCCACGTGCAGTTCGCCCTCGCCGACGATGCCGCCTTCGAGGGTGAGGTCCTGGCTGATGAGGGAGGCCGGCTTGGGTGCCTTGCGTTCGCTGGTCGCCGACAGAGGGGCGTCGGGAGCCTTCTGCGGCTTAACCGCCTTGGAGAACATAATCGCCAGCCTTTACGAAACGCGACGGGTTCTGGGCCCTGCCATTGACCCAGACCTCGTAGTGCAGGTGCGGCCCCGTGGACCGGCCCGTGGAGCCCATGCCGCCGATGCGGGTCCCGACCGCCACGCGATCGCCCGGGCGCACGCCGATGGCCTGCAGGTGGGCGTAACGGGTTTTGAAGCCTCGGCCGTGGTCGATCTCGATGGTGTTGCCATAGCCGGAGCGTACGCCGGTGAACGACACCACACCGGGCGCGGTCGAATAGATCGGCGTGTTGGTCGGACCGGCGAAGTCGAGGCCCGAATGGAAAGCAGGCCGGCGAGTGAAGGGGTCGAAGCGGACGCCGTAGCTGCTGGTCTGCGGCGTCGCCGTGGTCGGTCGAGCAAAAGGCAACTTGGCGGCGGCGTCGACCAGAGCCCCGGCTTCCGAGAGATTGGTCGCGGCGTGCTGGATCCGTTCGGCGAACTCCTCGTCGACGTCGAGCACGGCGGCCAGGGCGCGGGGATCCTTGGCCTCGATCAGCGGGCCGCCGAGCGAGCCGCCCTTTGGCACGTAGGAGGAAGGGGTCAGGCCGGCGAGGCGGAAAGCCAGCCGCAGACGGTCTGCGCGGGTCTTGGCGAAGTCGTCGGCGGCGTCGATCAGGCGTTCCTGACCGGCGCGGACGAGTTCTATGCGGCGGAGCGGGCCGACCTCGTCCGAGGCGCTGGTGGCCTTCGCGATCGCGGGCGCCAGCGCAGCCTGGGCTCCCGGCTGGCCTTTGAACTCGGTCAGCAGCATGGCGAGCGCGGCGTGGCGGTTCTCGACGCTCGCGGCCAGTGCGCCGATGCCGCCCTCGGCCTGGTTGAGCTGGACCATGGCGCTGTTCAGGCGGGCTTCTCGGTCGGCGACGAGGCGCTCGGACTTGGCCTGCATGCGAGCCAGCTGCTGGTCATGGCTGGAGACGGCCATCGCATTGACCATCATCGCCGCAGTGCTGACGCCCATCCACAGCGCGCCGGCGGCGACCCCTCCGGCGATCGCCATCTGGCGGCCGGTGGTCAGGACGAAGGAACGCATTTCACCGCCGGAGCGGATGTAGAGGTGCCGCTCTGGGAACAGCTCTACAAGCGATCGGCGAAGGCGCGCGAAGCGTGTCATTCTCACCGTATCGGTTACGAACTCGGGGAAACGGCGCGATATGCAATGAGAATTGGCGCGCGTGCAAGCGTCTTCACGCTGCAACGTAGGCTAGCCGAGCGGTGAACCAGTTTCGCTGATCGTGGTTAACAAGGCCTGAATAGCCACGCTAGACCATCGCAGTATGCAGCCCCTAACCTTGGCTGATAAAGGCTCGGCGCGACAAATCTACAACAGCGGCGAGGGCGGCGGGTTCCGCGGGACGGCCGTGTCAAGGCGACGCGCTGCGGCGAGCGGCCGCAGCGCGTCAAGCTTAACAATCAAAGGGATTGCGCAGCTCTCAGTACTTCGGCCGCGTGGCCGGGAACGCGGACCTTGCGCCAAATTCGCGCCAATTTACCGTCTGCGCCGATCAGGAAGGTCGAGCGATCGATGCCCATGTACTTGCGACCGTACATGTTCTTTTCGACCCAGGCTCCGTAGGCCTCGATCATCGTCCCTTCCGGGTCCGAGGCCAGCGGCACGGCAAGGTCGTATTTGGCTGTAAACTTCGCGTGACTGGCGACGCTGTCCTTGGAGACCCCCAGCAGTGCAACGCCGGCCTGGGCGAATTCTGCGGCCAGGGCGGTGAACTCCTGCGCCTCCTTGGTGCAGCCGGAGGTGTCGTCCTTCGGATAGAAATAGACGACCAGCGGCTTGCCGGCGAAGTCGGCGAGCTTCACCGGGCCTTGCGCACCCTGCAGTTCGAAGTCGGGGGCGGCGGAGCCCTCGGTCAGTGCGGACATGTCGTGCTCCTAGACCGGTTTCACCAGGATGATCTTCTTCTTGCCTGCGGCCAGCTTGACCACGCCGTCAACGAGGTCCGCCTTGGTGATCATGCGGCCCGCATCCGCCTCGGCCTTGTCGTTGACCCGCAGGCCGCCGCCCTGGGCCAGGCGGCGGGCCTCGCCGCGCGAGCCGGCCAAGCCGGCGTCGGCGGCCAGCGCAGCCAGCATGATCCCGGCTTCGAGCTCGGCCGACGGCACCTCGTGGGTCGGCATGTCGCCGGACACCGAACCGACCTCGAAGGCCACCCGCGCGGCCTCGGCGGCCGCAGCGGCGGCTTCCTCCCCGTGCAGCATGCGGGTGGTCTCGTTGGCGAGCGCCTTTTTGGCCTCGTTGATATCGGCGCCCTGCATCGCTTCGTAGCGGGCGATCTCGTCCAGCGGCAGGTCGGTGAACAGGCGCATGAATCGGCCGACGTCGGCGTCCTCGGTGTTGCGCCAGAACTGCCAGTAGTCGTAGGGGCTCCGCATGTCGGCGTTGAGCCAGACCGCGCCGCCGACCGTCTTGCCCATCTTCTGGCCCGAAGCGGTGGAGAGCAGGGGGGTGGTCAGGCCGAAGGCCGGCTTCTGATCGACGCGGCGGATCAGCTCCACCCCGTTGACGATGTTTCCCCACTGGTCCGAGCCGCCCATCTGCAGCAGGCAGCCGTGGCTGCGCTCGAGCTCCAGGAAGTCGACCGACTGCATCAGCATGTAGTTGAATTCGAGGAAGGTCATCGGCTGCTCCCGCTCGAGCCGCGCCTTGACGCTGTCGAAAGCCAGCATGCGGTTGACCGTGAAGTGGACCCCGTAGTTCCGCAGGAACTCGACGTAGCCGAACTTGGACAGCCACTCGTCGTTGTCGACCATGATCGCGTCCGTCGGGCCGTCGCCGAAGGTCAGGAACCGCTGGAAGGTGCCCTTGATGGTGGCGATGTTGTCCTGGATCTGCTCGTGGGTGAGCAGCGGGCGCTGGCCGTCCTTGTCGGTCGGGTCGCCGACCTTGGTGGTGCCCCCGCCCATGAGCACGATCGGCTTGTGGCCGGCCTGCTGCAGTCGGCGCAGCATCATGATCTGAATCATGTGGCCGACGTGCAGAGATGCGGCGGTGGCGTCGAAGCCGATATAGGCCGTGATCGCCCCCTTGGCGGCGGCTTCGTCGAGCTCGACCGGATGGGTGATCTGATGAATGTAGCCGCGTTCCTGCATGGTGCGCAGGAACTCGGACTTGAACGGCTGTTCGGACATGGGGCGTTCTTCTGGCGTCGGGGATTCAGAGGCGCGCTCTAACACGCGATTGTCTGTGATTTCGAGGGACATCTGACAGGCTCCTAGGCGGCTGCTAGCCGGAGACCGTCTTTTTCTGGGATGCGGGCGCCGACCATTACAGGTGGCGCAAGAGATCGATCCGCGCCTGCTCTAGGGCAGGCGGTAATAGCGGCCGGCGATGACAGCGCGGATGATCATGGGCTCTAGCTACGGCCCGCACGCCGTGGCAGTCAAGCTGGCATGCGAGTTCTGGGCTTCATGACCGGCACGTCCCTCGACGCCTGCGACATGGCGATCCTGGAGACCGACGGCGAGACGATCTTCGCCTTCGGGCCGGCCGGCGAGCGCAAGCTGAGCGAGGAAACTCGCGCGGCGGTGCTGGAGGCGACGCATGCGGCGATGGCCTGGGAGCGGGGCGAACCGGAGCCGGACTCGTTCGCGCCGGCGGCCGAGGCGGTGGCCCGCGAGCACTTCGCCGCGGCTGAGGAATTCCTGGCCCAGAACGGACTGGGCTGGTCCGACATCGACCTGATCGGCATGCACGGCCAGACGGTGCTGCACGAGCGGCCGCAGGACGGCGTGGTCGGGCGCACGGTGCAACTGGGCGACGGTCAATGGCTGGCCGACGCGTGCGGCGTGCCGGTGGCTTTCGATTTCCGCACCGCCGACGTGGCCGCAGGCGGGGAGGGCGCGCCGCTGGCGCCGATCTACCACCTCGCCCGGGCCAAGAGCGCTGGCATGTCCGCGCCGCTGGCGGTGCTTAACGTCGGCGGCGTCGCCAATGTCACCTTCTGGTCGGGCGGCGAGGACATCGCGGCCTTCGACACCGGCCCCGGCAACGGCATGATCGACCTCTTGATGCAGTCGCGCGGCGCCGGCCGTTTCGACGAAGGCGGCAAGTACGCCAGCGTCGGCCAGGCCGACGAAGTGGTGCTGAGCGGCCTGCTGGCGCATCCGTATTTCCAGGCGCCGCCGCCCAAGTCGCTGGACCGCTACGACTTCTCGCTGGAGCCGCTGGAGCCGCTGCGGCTGGAGGACGCCGCCGCGACCCTGGTGGCGTTCACGGCCGAGGCGCTGAAGCTCGGCTTCGGCGTCATGGGCGGATCGCCCACCGAGCTGATCGTCTGCGGCGGCGGACGGCGCAATCCGACCCTGATGGCGGCCTTCGCCGAGCGGCTGGACGTGCCGGTGACCACGGCCGAGGATCACGGCTGGCGCGGCGACTCGATCGAGGCCGAGGCCTTCGCCTATCTGGCGGCGCGCACCGCGCGGGGGCTGCCGATCTCGTTTCCCAAGACCACCGGCGTCGCTGCGCCGATGACTGGCGGGCGCATCGTCCGCCCGAACCGCTAGAGTTTAGGAGCTTACATGTCGAAACGGGTTTGGCTGGCGGGCGTCGCCGCGGTTGTGGCGATGACGGGGAGCGCGTCGGCGCAGGACGCGCCGGCGGCCAAACCTTATGACGCGGCGGTGTTCGCCCGGGCCGCGGCGCTGCAGCCGAAGGTGATCGCCTGGCGGCGGGACTTCCATGAGCATCCGGAGCTGTCGAACAGCGAGGTTCGCACCGCCAAAATCGTCGCCGACCATCTGCGCAAGCTGGGCCTGGAAGTGCGCACTGGCGTCGGCAAGACCGGCGTGGTCGGTATCTTGAAGGGCGGCAAGCCCGGCAAGGTCGTCGCCCTGCGCGCCGACATGGACGCCTTGCCGGTGGCCGAACAGACCGGCCTGCCGTTCGCCTCGAAGGCGACGGGCAAGTATCTCGGCCAGACGGTGCCGGTGATGCATGCCTGCGGCCACGACAGCCACGTCGCGATCCTGATGGGCACGGCCGAGGTCCTGGCCGGCATGAAGGACCAGATCGAAGGCACGGTGGTCTTCATCTTCCAACCGGCCGAGGAAGGCCCGCCTCCGGGCGAGGAGGGCGGCGCGCCGCTGATGGTCAAGGAAGGCGTGCTGACCAGCCCGAAGGTCGACGCGATCTTCGGCCTGCACGCGTTCCCCGGCCCGGTCGGCATGCTGGTCTGGCGTCCAGGTCCGATGATGGCCGCCTCCGACCGCTTCGAGATCCATCTGAAGGGCAAGCAGGCGCACGGTTCGATGCCGTGGCAAGGCATCGACATGTCGTCGCTGACCGCCGACATCGTCACCGCCTTCAACCAGATCACCTCGCGCCAGATCAACGTCTCCAAGACCCCGACGGTGTTGACCATCGCCACTCTGCAGGGCGGCATGCGCTACAACATCATCCCCGAAGACATGACCATGACCGGGACGCTGCGGACCTTCGATCCGGGCATGCGCACCGACGTGATGGCCCGCGCCGACAAGGCTGTGGCCTCGATCACCGAGCGCTACGGCGCCACCGGCAAGATCGACTGGGGCCAGCCCAATCCGGTGACCGACAACAACCGCGCGCTCTCGGCGCAGATGAAGCCGACCCTGACGCGTGCGGCCCAGGGCAAGGTCGCCGACGACATCGACTACATCATGGGCGCCGAGGACTTCTCGTACTTCCAGAAGGAGATCCCGGGTTTCTTCTATCACCTGGGCGTCGGCGCCCCGAAGGGCGGCAACCACTCGCCGTTCTTCGATGTCGACGAAAAGGCGATGGAGACGGGCGTGCGCGCCCAGGCGCTGCTTGCGCTGGATTACCTCGCGGCGAAGTAGCCAAAGAAAAAGGCCGGGGCTGGAGCTCCGGCCTTTGAACTTTTTGCGCTGGGCGGCCCGATCAGATCGGGTCGGCCTCGATGCGCTTGTCGAGATAGGCGCCGACGCGCTTTTCGACTTCCGGCAGGTGCTCGGCCCAGAAGTGCGAAGCCCCTTCGACGACCTCGTGGTCGATGACGATGCCCTTCTGGGTGCGCAGCTTGGAGACCACGCGCTCGACCTCCACCGGCGGGACGACGGTGTCGGCGCCGCCATGCAGGATCAGGCCCGAGGCCGGGCAGGGCGCCAGGAAGCTGAAGTCGTACATGTTGGTCGGCGGCGAGACGCTGATGAAGCCATCGGTCTCCGGCCGGCGCATCAGCAGTTGCATGCCGATCCAGGCGCCGAACGAGTAGCCAGCGACCCAGCACTGCGAGGCGGCGGGGTTGGTCGACTGCAGCCAGTCGAGCGCGGTGGCCGCGTCCGCCAACTCGCCGATGCCCGAATCGAACTCGCCCTGGCTGCGGCCGACGCCGCGGAAATTGAACCGCAGTGTCGAGAAGCCGCGCTTCATGAACAGGTGGAAGAGTTGCACCGCCACGGGGTGGTTCATCTGCCCGCCGGCCTTGGGGTGCGGGTGCAGGATCAGCGCGATCGGCGCCGTCGGGCTTTTGCCCTGGGTGTATCGACCCTCGATCCGCCCGGCCGCGCCGGTCAGAACCACTTCTGGCATGCCATTCCTCTCGTCAGGCGCGGCGTCCGAATACTTGACTAACGCGCTCGGTCTTCCTAAGTCGCGACCGTCGGCCGGTTCCGGCGACAAGCCCCGTGCAAGCGGGGGCCTGTAACATATGGGACCCCACAAATGCTCGAAAAAAAGCAATCGGGCTGCTGAGAGCTTCAAGGAGCGGTATGCGCCTTTCGACCAAGGGACGTTATGCGGTGATGGCCATGGCCGACCTCGCGCGCCGTCAGGCCGCGTTGGCGGAAGGCGATCGCGCCGTCACCCTGGCCGAAATCGCCGCCCGGCAACAGATTTCGCTCTCGTACCTGGAACAGCTTTTCGCACGTCTGCGTCGCCGCGGCTTGGTCAAGAGCCTGCGCGGTCCGGGCGGCGGCTATCGCCTGGCCAAGAGCGCCGAAGAGACCAACATCGCCGACATCGTCTTGGCCGTCGACGAGCCGCTGCGCGCCACCCGCTGCGGCGTGCAGGGCAAGGGCTGCATGCTGAAGGGCGAGCGCTGCATCACCCATGACCTCTGGGAGGACATGGGCCGGCACCTGCACAGCTACCTGGCCTCGGTCAGCCTGGACGACCTGGTGAACGGCCGCTTTGCGCCGCACGAGGCCGCTGCATGAGTGGCGTCTACCTCGATTACAACGCCACTGCGCCGGTGCGCCCGCAGGCCGCCGACGCAGTCGCGCGCGCCTTTGCGGTCGGCGGCAATCCGTCGTCGGTGCACGCCAGCGGTCGCGCGGCGCGCGCCATCGTCGAGGACGCCCGCAACGCGGTCGCCGCCCTGATCGGCGGTCCGGCCTCGACCGTGGTGTTCACCTCCGGCGGGACCGAGGCCAACGCGCTCGCCATCGAGAGCGCCGTGGCGACCGGATCCAAGCGCCTGATCGTCAGCGCGATCGAGCATGACAGCGTGCTGGAGAGCGCCAAGGCCAGCGGCGCGGCGCTGGAATATCTGCCGGTGACGTCCGACGGCGTCGCCGACCTCGCCTGGCTGGCCGAGCGTCTGGCGCGCTGGGACGTCGCCGACGGGCGGCCGTTCGTCGCGCTGATGCACGCCAACAACGAGACCGGCGTCATCCAGCCTGTGCGCGAGGCCTCCGAGATCGTGCGCAGCGCCGAAGGCTGGCTGCATGTCGATGCGATCCAGACCGCCGGCAAGATTCCGACCGACAGCCGCGCCCTCGGCGCGGACACCCTCGTCGTCTCGGCCCACAAGCTGGGGGGGCCGCAGGGCGTCGGCGCGCTGACCTTCGGGCCGCGCGCGACCCTGGTGCGCCGCCAGCACGGCGGCGGGCAGGAGCGCGGCCGCCGGGCCGGGACCGAGAACGTTGCGGGCGTCGCCGGCTTCGGCGCTGCGGCGCTGGCCGCCGTGCGCGACCGCGAGATCGAGGCCGGCTGGCGTGACGCCGCGGCCGAGCGCCTGAAAGCCGCCGGCGCGGTGGTGATCGGCGAGGCCGCGCCGCGGCTGGCCAACACGCTTTGCGTGGCCAGTCCCGACTGGGGCGCGGAGCTGCAGGTGATGGCCCTGGACCTGGCCGGAGTCATGGTCAGCGCCGGTTCGGCCTGCTCGTCTGGCAAGGTGAAGGCCAGCCACGTACTGACCGCCATGGGCCTGACCGACCTGGCTGGGTGCGCGATCCGCGTGTCGGGCGGCTGGGCCACCACGGAAGAAGACTGGGCGGCGTTCGCGACCGCCTGGGAGCAAGTTCAGTCCCGTCACGCCGCGCGTCGCCGCGCGCCGGCGGCGTGAGGAGGTAAGAGTATGGCCGCCGTCAAGCAGACCGTCGAACACGTCGAAAGCCTGGAAAAGTACAAGCACGGCTTCGTCACGGACATCGACCAGGAGTTCGCGCCCAAAGGGCTGTCGGCCGACATCGTGCGCTTCATCTCGGCCAAGAAGGACGAGCCGGAGTGGATGCTGCAATGGCGGCTGGACGCGTTCGAGCGCTGGCTGGCCATGGACGAGCCGACCTGGGCCAAGGTCGACTTTCCGCCGATCGACTACCAGGACGCCTATTACTACGCCGCGCCCAAGGGCAAGGACGGGCCCATGAGCCTGGACGAAGTCGATCCCGACATCCTGGCGACCTACGAGAAGCTGGGCATCCCGCTGCGCGAGCAGGAAGTGCTGGCCGGCGTGCAGGGCGCGCCGCGCTACGCCGTCGACGCCGTGTTCGACAGCGTCTCGGTGGTGACCACCTTCAAGAAGGAGCTGGCCGAGGCGGGGGTGATCTTCTGCTCGATGAGCGAGGCGATCCGCGAGCACCCGGAACTGGTCCAGAAGTACCTGGGCTCGGTGGTTCCGGTCTCGGACAACTACTACGCCTGCCTGAACGCGGCGGTGTTTTCGGACGGCAGCTTCGTCTACGTGCCCCCGGGCGTGCGCTGCCCGATGGAGCTGTCCACCTATTTCCGCATCAACGCCGAGAACAGCGGGCAGTTCGAGCGCACCCTGATCATCGCGGACAAGGGCGCTTACGTCTCCTATCTCGAAGGCTGCACCGCGCCGATGCGGGACGAGAACCAGCTGCACGCCGCGGTGGTGGAACTGGTCGTGCTGGACGACGCCGAGATCAAGTACTCAACCGTTCAGAACTGGTATCCCGGCGATCCCGAGACCGGCAAGGGCGGCATCTACAACTTCGTCACCAAGCGCGCGGACTGCCGCGGCGACCGCTCGAAGGTGTCGTGGACCCAGGTCGAGACCGGTTCGGCGATCACCTGGAAGTATCCTTCTTGCGTGCTGCGCGGCGAGGGCAGCGTCGGCGAATTCTACTCGATCGCGATCACCAACGGTCGCCAGCAGGCCGACACCGGGACCAAAATGATCCATCTGGGGGCCAACACGCGTTCGCGGATCATCTCGAAGGGCATCAGCGCCGGGAAGTCTTCGAACACCTATCGCGGCCTGGTCTCGGCTCACCCCAAGGCCAAGGGCGCGCGCAATTTCACCCAGTGCGACAGCCTTCTGATCGGCAAGACCTGCGCCGCCCACACTGTGCCCTATGTCGAGGCGCGCAACGGCAGCAGCGTGTTCGAGCACGAAGCCACGACCACCAAGCTGTCCGAAGATCAGCTGTTCTACGCCATGCAGCGCGGGCTCTCGCAGGAAGAGGCCGTGCAGCTGCTGGTCAACGGTTTCGTCAAGGACGTGCTGCAGGAGCTGCCCATGGAATTCGCCGTGGAAGCCCAGAAGCTCGTCGCCATCTCCCTTGAGGGCTCCGTCGGATGACCCTCCTCAGCTCAGAGACCCGCTCCATGTCCCTTCGCCGCGCCTTCGAAGCCGAGCACGCCCGCCGCGACGCGGTTCGCCATGCCCGCGAGGAGGCCGAGCGCAAACAGCAGGAGGAGGACCTGGCGCGCGCCCAGCAGTTGTACGATGCGCTGGCCGAAGACGAGGGCTTCTTGCGCGAGAAGGGGCTGACGCTGGGCCTGCGTCGCTACACGGTCACGCTCAACCACGACGCCTTCCTGATCGACGCCTATTTCGAGTCCGGCACCATCAACGTTCGCTCGGCCGACAAGCGCACGGCGACGACCTCCACCGCAGCGCCGCGCAAACAGCAGCTCGTGAACACCCCCGACGAAGCCCTTGACGTGATGGCCCAGTTCCTGGCCGACGAGACCGACTGATGCTTTCGATTTCCAATCTGCGCGCCGAAGTCGACGGCAACGAGATCCTGAAGGGCCTGTCGCTGGAAGTGCCCGCCGGCGAGGTGCATGCGATCATGGGGCCGAACGGCGCCGGCAAGTCGACGCTGTCCTATGTGCTGACCGGCCGCGACGGCTACGACGTCACCGGCGGAACCGCGAGCCTAAACGGCGAGGACCTGCTGAGCCTCGACCCCGCCGAACGTGCGGCCAAGGGCATGTTCCTGTCGTTTCAGTATCCGCTGGAGATCCCAGGCGTGCCGGCCCTGACCTTCATCCGCACGGCGATGAACGCCCAGCGCAAGGCGCGCGGCGAGCCGGAGGTGAGCGCGCCCGAATTCCTGAAGCTGGCCAAGGCGACCGCCGCGTCGCTGAAGATCGACTTCGACATGCTCAAACGCGCGCTGAACGTCGGCTTCTCCGGTGGTGAGAAGAAGCGCATGGAAATCTTTCAAATGGCGATGCTTTCGCCGCGCTTCCTGATCTTGGATGAGACCGATTCCGGCCTGGACATCGATGCGCTGAAGATCGTGTCGGACGGGGTCAACGCCATGCGCGCGCCCGATCGCGGGATGCTGGTGATCACCCACTATCAGCGCCTGCTCGACTACATCAAACCCGATCGGGTGCACGTGCTGTCGGCCGGGCGGATCGTCGAATCCGGCGGGCCGGAGCTGGCGCTCGAGCTCGAGCGCGAAGGCTACGACAAGTACGCGAGGGCTGCGTGAGCGTCACCGAGGCCATCAGTTCCGGCGACGCCGGCCTGCTGCCGGGACGGCGCGACGAGGACTGGCGCTGGACCGACCTGCGCGGCCTGATCCGCCAGATGCCCGCCGCCTCGCCGCAGGGCCAGGCGTGGGCCTGGGACCACCCGCTTGCGCAGAGCATCGAGGCCGTGGACGTCGTCAACGGCCGCGGGCCGAGCGACCTGCACGTGCCGGCAGGCGAGACGCGACTGGCCGTCTATCGCTTCCTGTCGAGCGCTGAGGCCGGTTCGCACACCGCCGAGCTGTGGGTGTCGGTGGGCGAGGGCGCGATGCTGACCCTGGTCGAGAGCTACGAAGGCGCGGCTGGCGGCTATCTGGCCAACGCCAATCTCAACTTCCGCCTGGCCAGGGGAGCCCGCGTCGAGCGCGTGGTCTTCGCAGCCGATCACGCCGAGGGCGTCTGCGTGGTCGATGCGACCGTCGAACTGGCGGCCGAGGCCAACTATGCCCAGACGGTTCTGACCACCGGCGCGCGCCGCCAGCGGATCGAGACGCGGGTCGCTCATCCGGGCGCTCACGCCCAGGTCCGCCTGGACGGCGCCTATCTGCTGGAAGGCCAGCACAACGCCGACCTGACCACCGTGGTCGAGCACCAGGGCGTCGACGGAGTCACCAGCCAGCTCACCAAGGGCGTGGTGCGCGATCAGTCGCGCGGGGTGTTCCAGGGGCGCATCGTCGTCGCCGAAGGCGCTGACCGCACGGACGCGCGCATGGGCCACCACGCGCTGATCCTGTCCGACAAGGCCGAGATCGACGCCAAGCCAGAGCTGCTGATCTTCGCCGACGACGTGCAGTGCGCGCACGGCAACACGGTCGGAGCGCTGGACGACGACGCGCTGTTCTATGCCGAGCAGCGGGGCATGCCCGAAGACCTGGCCCGCGCGCTGCTGACCGCCGCCTTCGTCGGCGAGGTCATCGAGCGCATCGAGCATGACGCCGTGCGAGAGGCCGCACAGGCCTGGGCCGCGCAGCGGCTGGAGGTCTAAGCATGGCCTTCGATGTCGAGGCGGTGCGGGCGCAATTCCCGATCCTGAAGCGCCAGGTGAACGGCAAGCCCTTGATCTATCTGGACAGCGCGGCCTCGGCCCAAAAGCCGCGTGCGGTGATCGAGGCCATGACCGCGGTGATGGAGGGCTCGTACTCCAACGTCCACCGTGGGCTGCACACGCTCGCCAACGAGACGACCGACGCCTATGAGGCCGCCCGCAGGTCGGTGGCCAAGTTCATCAATGCTGGCGAGCATGAGATCGTCTTCACCAAGGGCGGCACCGAGGCGATCAATCTGGTCGCTTCCGGTCTGGGCGCGAGCCTCGCCGAGGGGGACGAAGTCCTCCTGACGGTGATGGAGCATCACGCCAACATCGTGCCCTGGCACTTCCTGCGCGAGCGCAAGGGTGTGGTGTTGAAGTTCGTGCCGGTGCTGGACGACGGAAGCCTGGACCTGTCGGCGATTCCGGATCTCCTGACCGACCGGACCAAGGTCGTGGCCCTGACCCAGATGTCCAACGTGCTGGGCACCATCAATCCGGTGGCCGAAATCGCGCGGATCGCCCATGCGGCCGGCGCCAAGGTGCTGATCGACGGCTGCCAGGGCGTGGTCCACCTGGACGTCGACGTGAAGGCGCTGGACGTCGATTACTACGTGTTCTCCAGCCACAAGCTCTACGGTCCGACCGGGATTGGCGTGCTGTACGGCAAGGAAGCGGCGCTGGCCGACCTGCCGCCATATCAGGGCGGGGGCGAGATGATCGGGGAAGTGCGGTTGGAAGCGATCACCTACGCCGACCCGCCGCACCGGTTCGAGGCCGGCACCCCGCCGATCATCGAGGCGATCGGCCTGGGCGCGGCCATCGAGTGGCTGAACACTATCGACCGCAAGGCCGCCGCCGAACACGAGGCCAGGCTCTATGCTCGCGTCCGCGACGGACTGAAGGGCTATAACTGGCTGCGTGTGATCGGCGAGGCGCCGGGCAAGGGCGCGATCATGGCCTTCACCGTCGATGGCGCGCACGCTCACGACGTGGCCCAGATCCTCGATCGCTATGGGGTGGCGGTGCGCGCCGGCACTCACTGCGCCGAGCCGTTGATGCGGCGTTTCGGCCTGACCGCGAGCGCCAGAGCTTCCTTCGCCCTATATAACACGGAAGGGGAGGCCGACGCATTCGTCGACGCGCTGACCCGCACCCAGGCCTTTTTCGCTTGAGTTTGAACATGGACGACGCCGCCTCCATCGAGCCGACCGCGACCACCCCGCTTTCGCAGGCGGAGCTGGACGCCCTGACCGACCAACTCATCGAGAAGCTGAAGACGGTGTTCGACCCGGAAATCCCGGTCGACATTTACGAGTTGGGCCTGATCTACAAGGTCGACGTGTCCGACGATAAGGACGTGGCGATCGACATGACGCTGACGGCGCCGGGCTGCCCTGTGGCGGGCGACATGCCGGGATGGGTGCAAGACGCTGTGCGCGAGATCCCCGGCATCCGCAACGTGACCGTCGAGCTGGTTTTCGACCCGCCGTGGGATTCCTCGCGGATGTCGGACGAGGCCAAGCTTCAACTCAACATGTTCTGACCCCATATGGATAGGGCATGAGCAATCTCGATGTGACCCCTGCGCCGCGTGCGCGCCGTCCCCGCCCGAAGGTCGTCACCTTGACCGACGCCGCGGCTGATCGCGTGCGCGAGATCATGGCCAAGGCTGAGAAGCCCTATGCCGGCCTTCGCGTCGGCGTGAAGAACGGCGGCTGCGCCGGCCAGGAATATGTCCTCGAATACGCCGAGGAAGCCGGTCCGCTGGACGAGGTTGTCGAGGACAAGGGCGTCACCATCCTGGTCGAGCCCAAGGCGGTGCTGTTCCTTATCGGGACCGAGATCGACTACGTGACGACCAAGCTCTCGGCCAAGTTCCAGTTCCGCAATCCGAACGAGACCGACGCGTGCGGCTGCGGCGAGAGCGTCACCATCGAGCCGGCCAAGCCCGGCGACTAGCCATTGGCGCGGCGGCGGGAGGGCGGGGGCGCGCTCAGCGTCCTTTGAACAGAGCAGGGCGCTTCTGAAGAAAGGCCAGGATGCCCTCGCGGTTGTCCTCGGTCCGGCCCGCATGCTTTTGAGCCACGCGCTCCGCGTGAAGCTGATCGGCCCACTCGGCGTCCAGGCTCTCCCACATCAACTTGCGGATGGCGCCGAGCGCCTTCGGCCCCGTGGCGAGGTTGTGAGCGAACTCCATGGCGGTAGCCATCAGCTGGTCGTCGGGCACGACGCGGTTGGCCAGGCCCCAATCCACGGCGGTCTTGGCGGGCACCTTCTCGCCCATAAGCGCCATCTCCATGGCCCGCGCCTTGCCGATGAGGCGAGGCAGCAGGTAGGTCGAGCCGCCGTCCGGGACGAGGCCGATGCGGCGGAACGCCTGGAGGAAGTAGGCGCTCTCGGCGCAGACGATGATGTCGCCCATCAGGGCCAGCGAACAGCCGACGCCGGCGGCGACGCCGTTCACCGCGGTGACGATCGGCAGCGGGTAGTCGCGGAGCGACTTCACGAAGGGATTGTAGACACTTTCCAGCGCCGCGCCGGCGTCCGGGCCTTCGGGATCAGGATTGGAGGGCGCCGCGCCGCCGCGACCAGAGAGGTTGGCGCCCGAGCAGAACCCGCGGCCTTCGCCGGTCAGCACCACGCAGCGGACCGTCTCGTCGGCCTTCATGCCGTCAAACGCCTGCTGCAGCTCGTCCATGAGGTCGAGGCCGGCGGCGTTCAGCGTGCTGGGGTCCGACAGCGTGATGACGCCGATCCCGTCCGCGACCGAAGTCTTGATCTTCGAATAGGTCATGGCGTCCTCCCTCAAGGTCCTGGCGGAACTTAAAGAGGGATGTCGCCGCGTCAGGCTAGGGGAAAAACGCCCGGACCATGGTCAGGCGGCGGCGGCGACGGATTCGGCGCTGGTGACCCGGTTGCGGCCCGAACGCTTGGAGACGTAAAGGGCGCTATCTGCCCGCTCCATGAGGCCGTGGGCGCTCTCGCCGGCGCGCAGTTCGGCCAGGCCGACCGAGACGGTGATCGCGCCGAGGTCGTCGTTGGTCGAGCGACGCTTCAACATCCGGGAGGAGACCTCCTCGCGGATTTCTTCCAGGACGACGGCGGCCAGTTCGGCCCGCTCGCGCGGGAAGATCAGCGCGAACTCCTCGCCGCCGTAGCGGGCCGCGAAACGTGGCGGGGCCCCGACGCGGCCGATGACGCTGGCGACGTAGCGGATGACTTGGTCACCGGTCTGGTGGCCCCAGGTGTCGTTGAAAGACTTGAAGTGATCGATGTCGATGACCGCCAAGGTAAGGCTCTGGGCCTGGTCGACGGCGTCGGCGCACGCGCGCTCCAGCTCCTCGTCGAAGGCCTTGCGGTTGGCCAGGTTGGTCAGGCCGTCAGTCGTGGCTTCGCGGCGGACCTGTTCGAGGTGCTCGCGCAGCTTGGTGACCTGCGCTGTGGACTCGCCGAGGCGGCGCTCGAGTGACTTGTTCTCGCGCTGAACGCGCTTGGTGGCGTTGACCAGGGTTTCGATGGTCGCCTTGAGGTCGGCGGCGTTGCCGACCGCGCTCAGCGACTTGGAGGCGCCGGCCAGGGTCTCGCCATAGGCCTCGCTGGACTTCTGAGCGCTGTCGATGGCGCGGCTAACGGCGTCGAGCTCCTTCGTCAGGGCGTCGCCGGCGTCGCGGATGTGATCGTTCAGCTTGGCCTTCGGGAGGTAGGTGGCGGCCAACTCGTCGGCGACGGTGTCGGTGAAAGCTTCCCCGGTGGAGAGCATCCGGGCGATCTCGCGGCCCAGTGCGCTGTCGGGAGCGGCGATGAAGTGGGTCCAGAGCTCGAAATTCACCGCCGTCGGCCAGACCTTGTGCGCCTCCATGGCGTCCATGGTCTGCCTGGCCAGGGCATAGGCGCCCGGACCCCGCAGCTTGGTTTCGATGTCGCCCGACATACTGTCTTCCCCGAATCCCCGAAGGCGCCGCGATTTTTTCGCAGCAGCATTCATGTCTCGGGAGAAGGTTACCGGGGAGAGCCGAACGAGCCGTTAAAAATGTAACGTCGACTATTCCGTCGTCGTTGAGCGCGGGGGCGCGCGCAGCAAAAACGCCGGGATGTCGGACCCGAAGCCGATGACGCTGTCGCGGTCGTCTCGGTTGTCGCGGCGCGAGCGATCGCGACGCGCCGGCTCGGCGGGGGCCGGAGCGGGCGGTGCAGCTTTCGGGGCGGGCTTTGCAGCAGCCTTCGACTCGGCCGGCGCCTCGGCGCGGGCGCGGCTGCGGCGCTTGGGCGCTTCGGTTTCGGTCGGTTCGCTCGCTGGAGCGGCGACGACGGGCTCCATCGAGGCGACCTCGCCATGCGGTGCGATCGGACGCGAGCGATCACGCGAGCCGCGTTCGCTGCGGCCGCCGCGCTCGCGGGAGCCGCCCCGTTCGCGGCCGCTGCTGCTGGCGCGACGCTCGTCCTTGATGGAGGCGAAATCGACGCCCTCAAAAACGACCTCTTCGGGCGTCTTGCCGATGAGCTTGAGGACCTTGTCTATGTTCTTGGCGTCGGCAGGCGTGACGATCATGTACGCCTCGCCGGTGCGGCCCGCGCGGCCGGTTCGCCCGATACGGTGGACATAGTCGTCCGCGTGGTGCGGAACATCGTAGTTGAAGACCTGGCCGACGGCCGGGATGTCGAGGCCGCGGGCCGCCACGTCCGAGGCGCAGAGCAGCTTAAGCTCGCCCTTGCGGAAGGCTTCCAGGGTGCGCATGCGCGTCGCCTGGTCCAGGTCGCCGTGAATGGCGCCAGCGTCGAAGCCGTGCTTCTTCAGCGACTTGGCGACGATGTCGACTTCGGACTTGCGATTGCAGAACACGATGCCCGTGTCGACTTGAGACCGTTCGATCAGCATGCGCAGGGCGGTGCGCTTGGCTTTCGGATCGGAGGTTGGAAGCTTCACCATATACTGGCTGATCGTCTCGGCGGTCGTCGCCGGGCGCGCCACCTCGATCCGCTGCGGGTCGTTCAGGAACTGCTTGGTCAGCCTGGTGATTTCCGGCGGCATGGTCGCGGAGAAGAACAGCGTCTGCTTCTTGGCCGGGGTCAGCTTGAAGATGCGTTCGATGTCGGGGATGAAGCCCATGTCGAGCATGCGGTCGGCTTCGTCGACCACCATGATCTGGACGCCGGTCAGCAGCAGCTTTCCGCGCTCGAAATGGTCGAGCAGGCGGCCCGGAGTGGCGATCAGCACGTCGACGCCGCGATCGAGCTTCAGTTCCTGGTCGCCGAACGAGACGCCGCCGATCAGCAGCGCCCACGACAGCGTGCGCTTCTGGCCCTTCGCGTACTTCTCAAACGAGGCGGCGACCTGGTCGGCCAGCTCGCGGGTCGGGGCGATAACCAGCGAGCGCGGCATACGCGCCTTCGACCGGCCGGCGGCCAGGCGGTCGATCATCGGCAGGGTGAAGGCGGCGGTCTTGCCGGTTCCGGTCTGGGCGATGCCCAGAACGTCGCGACCTTGAAGCGCCACAGGAATGGCCTGGGCCTGGATCGGCGTGGCGGTCGTGTAGCCGGTGTCGGCAACTGCCTGGAGCGTCGCGGGCGACAGGCCCAGTTCGGTAAATTCGGTCATTCAGCAGCAATGGGGGCGGAGGGCTCGCCCGAAGACGAGCTAGCGAACCGCGGCGGCGCGGACGGCGATCGTCGCGCGACGCGGAAGATACGGAGACATAGCGTCAAGTCAAACGCGTTCTGCCCCTTACAGTTCAAGGGGAGGCGTAAGCTTCACGCAAGATCGTATGCTGCGCATTGGGCGTCGCGGCTCAGCGGAGAGCTTCGCACCGCGATATAGCGGCCTGCGGCCTGCCGCGTAAGGTCCGCCCAGACCGGACCGCTACACGTCGAGGTCGTCGGCGGCGAACTCGGCGTTTTCCTGGATGAACCTGAAGCGCAACTCGGGCTTGCGCCCCATCAGCGCTTCGACGAGGTCTTCGACGGTCTCCTCGGCGCGGGGCAGCGTCACGCGCGCCAGGGTCCGGCTGCCCGGATCCATGGTGGTTTCCTTGAGCTGGTTCGGCATCATTTCGCCAAGGCCCTTGAAGCGGCCGATCTCGGGCTTCTTGCCCTTGAAGTCTGTCCGCAGCAGCTCTTCGCGGTGCGCGTCGTCACGGGCGTAGATGGTCTTGCCGCCGTGGCTCATCCGGTAGAGCGGTGGCAGGGCGAGATAGAGCCGGCCGGCGCGGATCAGGTCAGGCATGGTCCGGTAGAAGAAGGTGATCAGCAGGGAAGCGATGTGGGCGCCGTCGACGTCGGCGTCCGTCATGATCACCACACGCTCGTAGCGCAGGTCCTCTTCCTTGAACTTCTTGCCGGGCTGAACGCCAAGGGCGAGCAGCAGGTCGGACAGTTCCTTGTTGGCGACGAGCTTGTCGACCGAAGCCGAGGCCACGTTCAGGATCTTGCCGCGCAGCGGAAGTATCGCCTGCGTCCGACGGTTGCGGGCCTGCTTGGCCGAGCCGCCGGCGGAGTCGCCTTCGACCAGGAAGATTTCGGTGCCGTCGGTGGCTTGGCCCGAGCAGTCGGCCAGCTTGCCCGGCAGGCGCAGCTTACGGGTCGCCGAGGCGCGCTGGACGTCGCGGTCGCGGCGGCGCTTCAGCCGCTCCTCGGCGCGGTCGATGACGAACTGCAGCAGCAGGCTGGCCGACTTAGGCTGGGCTGTCAGCCAGTGGTCGAAGGGATCGCGCAGGGCGTTCTCGACCAGGCGTTGGGCGTCCGAGGAGGAGAGCTTCTCCTTGGTCTGGCCCTGGAATTCGGGATTGGCGATGAACACGCTGACCAAGGCGCCGGCCTGGGCCACGACGTCTTCGGCTGTGATCACGCCGCCGCGCTTCTCGCCTGTCAGTTCGGCATACTGCTTGAGTCCGCGGGTCAGGGCGGCGCGCAGGCCGGCCTCGTGGGTGCCGCCCTCGGGGGTCGGCACGGTGTTGCAGTAGGACTGCATGAAGCTGTCGGCCTCGCCGAAGCCGGCTGGCGTCCAGGTGACGGCCCACTCCACCTTGCCGGTCTCGCCGGGACGCTCGTAGCGGCCGGCGAAGGGCTCGGGGGTGACGGTCTCGATGTCTTTGACCCGCTCGGCCAGGAAGTCCGCCAGGCCGTTGGGGAAGCGGAACACCGCCTCGGCCGGGGTCTGATCATGAATACGCGACGGATCGCAGCTCCAGCGGATCTCGACGCCGCCGAACAGATAGGCCTTGGAGCGCGCCATCCGGTAGAGGCGCGCCGGCTTGAAGGCGCAGCCTTCGCCGAAGATCTGCTCGTCGGGCAGGAAGGCGATGGCGGTGCCCTTCTTGCGGGTGGCGCCGAGCTTCTCGATCGAGCCCAGCGGCTTGCCGCGGCTGAAGGACTGGCGCCACTCGAAGCCGTCCTTCCAGGCGGTGACGTCGACACGCTCGGACAGCGCGTTCACCACTGAGACGCCAACCCCGTGCAGACCGCCGGAGGTCTCGTAGGCCTTGCCCGAAAACTTACCGCCCGAATGGAGGACGGTCATGATGACTTCCAGGGCCGACTTGCCCGGATGCTTCGGGTGCGGATCGACCGGAATCCCGCGGCCGTCGTCCTTGACGCTCAGCACGCCGTCGGCGTCGAGCTTGACCTCGATGACCTTGGCCTGGCCGGCGACGGCCTCGTCCATGGCGTTGTCGAGCACCTCGGCGAACAGGTGGTGCAGCGCCCGTTCGTCGGTGCCGCCGATGTACATGCCGGGCCGTTTGCGGACCGGCTCCAGGCCCTCGAGAACCTCGATGTCCTTGGCGGAATAGCCGCCGCTGGGCTTCTCCGTCAGCACCGCCGGGTCGGGGCGCGGCTCATGGCTTTGCGCCAGCGGTGCGGCCGGCGCGGGGTTCAGAGCGTCGTCGAAGAGAGAAGCTTGGGGAGTGGAGGCCTGGGACATGCGACCTGAAAATGGAACGATTCGAGACCGCCCCATATGAATCGCGCGGGCTTCTAAATCAATGCGACCCGCGGGCCGGTGGGCGTCGAGGCGTCGCGGCGGCGGCGAATGAAAGCGCCGACCAGGCCGAAGCCGGTGATCATCATGGCCCAGGTCGACGGCTCGGGCACCGGCGTCGCCACTCGCGGCAGCGGGCGCCGAACGCCTGTCGTAGCCGGCGTGCCAGGCGCGATCAGCCAGTCCCAGGGCGTCGGCATGCGCGGCTGGATATCGTAGAGCGCGATCAGCTTAAGGTCTTCTGGCGGCGCGGGCGGTTCGCCGACGTTCTCGAACAGCGCCTGGCGCGGTTCCGCCAGCCGGGCCAGCTCATGCTCCGGCGCCATCGCCTTGGCGGGGCGGGCGCGGGCGGGCTTGAAGTAGACTGGAACCATCGGAGCGGCAGAGGGCGCAGCGGCAGGAACGCCGACTAGCGCCATGGCGCCGATCGCGCTCGACAGCAGGCCCGGCGTCATCGCCGGCAGCGGTAGGACTATGGTCGCCACCAACAGCCCGAAAAGCGTCCTGCTGGTTAGTCTCGACGACTTGCGCATATGGCCCCGTCCTGCCCCAACGCGCCGTCCTGCGGCGCATCTGTCTTGGGCCGAAGGGAGCAAGGCGCGGGCCAGATCGGAGTGGCCGTAAGCATCAGTATTCTCTGGGTTTTGGCTGGGAGCGCTGGGCGGCGCGTGCGCCTTCCAGGTGCGCCGATGTGCCGAAACGGGCCAGACGCGGCGCCCTGGCCCAGGATCCGGATCAGTTCCCCTTCAGCACCAGCGGCGCGCTGGGCTCGTCGGCGGCGATGTCGGCGGCATGGAAGGGCAGGCGGTGCCAGCCCTTCTTGGAGTAGAGCCAGGTCTGGTCGGCGTAGTGCGGCGAGGCCGGATCGGTCGACTGCGAATAGGACAGCACCGCGTCGGCCACGGGCCCCTTCTCGTCGAACGTCACGACCTGGATGTAGCTGGAGCCATGATAGGGCACATACCCGCCGGCCTTAGCGCTGAAGTGCGCCTGCTGAGCGTTGAGCACCCCGTCCGAGCCTTCGCCGCCGTGAACAGGGATCTTGTGCTCGCCGCGGATCGCGAAGTGATAAGCGCCGTAGGGCGCATCGAGCGCGATGTTCTGCGTGGCCATCAGTTGGACGGCCCCGGCCAGCGCCTGGCGCAGCTTGGCGACGGTGTCGGCGTCGGCCTTCAGGCCCCGCGGGGTGTGCACAGGATCGGCGGCGTCGAACGGCGTGGCGTAGACGCCTGCGATCTTCTGGGCCTGACGCCAGTACTCCATCCACAGCAGGGCGCCGACGCTGTCGTTGTCCATCCGGCGGTCCCACTTGGCGAGGATCGCGCAGGCGGCGGTCAGATCGACGCTCTGGCCATCGGCCAGGGCGACGGCACCGCCGGTCCCGCAGGCCTTCAGCGTATCGTCGAGGAAGAGCTCGGCCGCGTGGTTCTTGTTCCAGAACAGCATGGTCTTCACCGCCGTCTGGTCGAAGCCATTGCCGGGCAGGCCGTCGGTTCCAGCCAGGCGAGCGTCGATCTCGACGATGCCCGAACGGGTGCGCAGGTTCTGGGGAATGTCAGTCAGGCCGACGATGGGCGAGACCGCCGGCATCGGGGCCTTGGCGTTGGTCAGCCAGAAGCTGTCATTGCTGTTGGCGACATAGTCCTGGCGGATCATCGCGGGCATGGTCGCGCCGGACATCAGGCCCGGCGCATCCCAGTCGCAGGCGGCCCGCGACCCGTCGAGCACGTAGATGCGCGAGGCGGCCGCGAGCTTGGCGGCGGCCGGGCTGGGGGCGCAGGTCTGCAGCTTGTCGGCCGAGACGTTGGGCGTGGCGGTGATGTCGGCGTAGAGCGCGTCGCCGTGACGGTCGGCTGCGATGGTGTTGACCCACGGAATGCCCAGAGATTTGGTGATCGTCGCCTGGATCTCGCCCACCGACTTGGCGCGTGCGATGTCCAGCCACGTCCCAGCCGAGGCGCTGTTGCCCTTGTTGGCGTCGCGTAGCGCGTAGGCGGTCTTCGTCGTCCAGGCCAGGCCCGCCTGCGGCATCACCACCACCGGGCCATAGAGGGTCATGTAGTAGGTGCGGGTCTGCCGCCCCGCCGGCGTGTCGACGCTGACCGACTTGAGCTCCATCGCGTGGCGCTCGCCGTCGACGAGGTAGGCGGTCGGGTCGGCCGGATCGAGCGCCAGTTCGAACAGGGTGAAGTGCCGGTCGGTCGAGACGGTGTGCGTCCAGGCCACATCCTTGTTGAAGCCGATCGACAGGCCCGGAGCGCCGGCGATGGTCACGCCCATGGCGTCGAACTTGCCGGGGATGGTCAGATGGACTTCGTAAAAGCGGTTCGTGGTCTCCCACGGGAAGTGCGGGTTGCCCAGCAACAGCCCTGATTTGTTGGTGGTCACCGCGCGGCCGAAGGCCCAGCCGTTGGAGCCGAGGCCGATCTGCTCCGCCATGTTCGGCAGACCCACATTGGCGGCCGCCTTGGCCGGAGCCTCCGCCGCGGGCGGCGTCGCAGCGTTGGTCTGGCGCAGCCAGGCCCCGCCGCTGGCCTGGATCATGCGTTCTTCGTTCAGGCGCACCATGTCATCGACGCTGATCGGCCGCACCCAGGCGGCGTCGCGGCAGTCAGCCGGGCGTTTGTCGTTGGGCGTATCGGCCAGATAGCGGTTGAAGCCGGCGACATAGCCATGAACCAGGGCGCGGTAGTCGGCCGGGCCCTTGTCGAGCTTGGCGCGCAGGGCGGGGACGTCGATGTTCGAGCGGAAGAAGAAGTCGCTCTCAAGGTTCTTGATGTCCGTGAAGGCCACGACGTTGGTCGCGTCCGGACCGAAGTGCTTGGTCCGATCGCCGTTCACGGTGGCGATCTTGTCGGCCAGCAGGCAAAGGTTGTCCTGGGCGAAAGCGTAGGCTTGGCCATAGCCGAGCCCGCCGAAGTCTTTCGCGGTCACGTGGGGGATGCCGTACTTGGTGCGCACGATCTGCGCCTCGTAGGCGGCGGCGCTTGAGGCGATTCCTGCCGCCAACGCGCAGGCGGCCGTACTCAAAAGCAGCTTTTTCATGGCGTTTCCCCGACTGGTCCCCTGCTGAACGCAAGGTTGTGTCGGGATGACGCGCTGACTGAATCAGGTTCGTCAACGTCCAGCTTGGCGGGGATGCGAAAAGGGCCGCGGATTGCTCCGCGGCCCTCTCGAAAGTCGCCTCGAGCACGATGAGATCAGGCGGAAACGCCTGATCTCTGAATCGTGCTCGATGTTCAAAAGCGTAGTGAGCGGGTTGCGGGCGGAAACCGCTTCGCACTTTTCCTCGACCCGCTCAGGCGGCTTCGATCAGCACGAATAGTACATGTCGAATTCGACCGGGTGCGGATGCAACTGGAGGCGCATCACTTCCTGCATCTTCAGCTCGATGTAGGAGTCGATGAAGTCGTCGTCCATGACGCCGCCGGCCTTCAGGAAGGCGCGGTCCTTGTCGAGATTTTCCAGGGCTTCACGCAGCGAGCCGCAAACCTCCGGAACCTTCTTCTGCTCGCGCGGCGGCAGGTCGTAGAGGTTCTTGTCCTGGGCCGCGCCCGGGTCGATCTGATTGATGATGCCGTCCAGGCCGGCCATCAGCAGGGCGACGAAGGTCAGGTAGGGGTTGCCCATCGGGTCCGGGAAGCGGGCTTCGATGCGCTTGGCCTTCGGCGAGTCGACGTGCGGGATGCGGATCGAGGCCGAGCGGTTACGGGCCGAGTAGGCCAGTTTAACCGGGGCTTCATAGCCGGGCACGAGACGCTTGTAGGAGTTTGTCGTGGAGTTCGAGAAGGCGTTGATGGCCTTGGCGTGCTTGATGATGCCGCCGATGTACCACAGGCACATCTGCGACAGGCCGGCGTACTTGTCGCCCGCGAACAGCGGCTTGCCGTCGGCCCAGATCGACTGGTGAACGTGCATGCCCGAGCCGTTGTCGGCGAACATCGGCTTGGCCATGAAGGTGGCCGACTTGCCGTAGGCCGCGGCCACGTTGTGGATCACGTACTTATAGAGCTGCATTCGGTCGGCCATGGTGATCATGGTGTCGAACTTCAGGCCGAGTTCGTGCTGGGCCGGCGCCACTTCGTGGTGGTGCTTTTCCGGCTTCATGCCGAGTTCGCCCATGACGGCGAGCATTTCGCCGCGCAGGTCCTGGCAGCTGTCGACGGGGTTCACCGGGAAGTATCCGCCCTTCGGGCCGGGCCGATGGCCCATGTTGCCTTCCGGATATTCCTTGCCCGTGTTCGAGGGCAGTTCGCTCGAGTCGTACGAGTAGCCGGTGTTGTGCGGGGCGGTGGACCAGCGCACGTCGTCGAAGATGAAGAACTCGGCTTCCGGCCCGAAGAACACCGTGTCGCCGATACCCGAGGACTTCACGTAGTTCAGCGCCGCCTTGGCGATCGAACGCGGGTCACGGTTGTACGGGGTGCCGGTGTCCGGGTTCACGATGTCGCAGAACAGGCACAGCGTGGTCTGCTGATAGAAGGGGTCGATGTAGGCGGTGTCCAGATCCGGACGCAGCTTCATGTCCGACTCGTTGATGGCCTTCCAGCCGGCGATCGACGAGCCGTCGAACATGGTGCCGTCGGTGAGGAACTCTTCGTCCACCAGGTCGATGTCGAAGGTGACATGCTGCATCTTGCCGCGAATGTCGGTGAAGCGGACGTCGACATATTTGACGTCCTTTTCCTTGATCTGATCCAGAATGTCCTTGGCGGTCGTGGCCATGGTCTAATCCCCTTGAAGAAGTCCGATAGCTGTAAAGTCGTTAGACGGCTGCGGCGCCGGTCTCGCCGGTCCGGATGCGCAGAACGTCGGTGATTTCCGAGACGAAGATCTTGCCGTCGCCAATGCGGCCGGTGCGGGCCGCGCCCACGATGGCTTCGAGCGCGGCTTCTAGCTGGTCGTCAGCGACGACGACCTCGATTTTGATCTTCGGCAGGAAGTCCACGACGTACTCAGCGCCGCGGTAGAGCTCGGTGTGACCCTTCTGGCGACCGTAGCCCTTGGCTTCGATCACGGTCATGCCCTGGACGCCCAGCTCCTGCAGGGCCTCCTTCACCTCGTCCAGTTTGAACGGCTTGATGATGGCTTCGATCTTTTTCATTTCAAGCTCACTGGCCTCACTCGATGCGCGGCGCCGCCGAAGCGGTTGGCGGCTACGAGCACGCTCCGGAGCGGAGTCACAAGAGGGATGGGCTTGCGGTTCCGTCGCGGGAGCGTGCGATGATGTGAATGATGCCTTTTTAGGCGCCCGGCGCCCAAATCACGATCATTGCCGGAAACATACTGTTCGCGTCTGTTCGGCGGCCGCCCTTGGCGCCGAACGATCGCCGAGGGGAGGGAAATGATGGACGAGCGGACCCCAGTTCTCATCGGAGCGGGCCAATTCACCTATCGGGGCGATCCGGCCTCGTCGCCTTCCCCGACGGCATTGCTGAAGATTGCGGCGGAACGTGCAGCGCAGGATGCGGGCCTCGCCCCGGAAAAGCTGTCGGAGATCGATACCTTGGCCGTCGTCGGCTTCACGATCGACGCGCCAGGGGGCGGCCGGCTGGTGCCGCATTCCACCAATCCTCCGGCCACCCTGGCCAAGCGCATCGGCGCCGACCCGAAGTACGCGGTCTATTCCCACATGGGCGGCAACAGCCCCCAGCAGTTGGTCAACATCGTCAGCGAGCGGATCGCAAAGGGCGAAACCGAACTCGCCCTGGTGGTCGGCTGCGAGTTTCTTGGCTCCGCCACCAAGCGACTCACCAAGGGGCTGGGCTTCGCCGACTGGGACGATGCGGAAGAACTGCCCGAGCCGGAGCGGATCGGCGATCCGCGGCCGGGCGTGACGCCGTACGAGGCCAAGCATGGCCTGGGCCGGCCGATCAACTGCTACCCCCTGTTCGAGAACGCGCTCCGCGCGCGGGACGGGCGCTCGATCCCCGACCACCAGGCGCGGCTGGGCGAGTTGTTCGCGCCCTTCACGAAAGTTGCGGCCCAGAACCCGGAAGCGTGGTTCCGGATCGAACGCTCGGCGCAGGAACTGGTCGAGGTGAGCGACCGCAACCGCATGGTCGGCTTCCCCTACACTAAGTATCTGAACGCCATCATGGACGTGGACCAGTCAGCTGGCGTGCTGGTGGCCAGCCTCAAGACGGCCCGCGAACTCGGCGTCCCTGAGGACAAGCTGGTCTACCTCCACGGCTGCGCCGACGCCTCAGACCTCTGGTATCCGCTCGATCGCCAGAACTTCCATTCCAGCCCGGCCATGCGGTTGACCGGCAAGCGGGCCCTGGAGATGGCGGGTGTGAGCCTGGCCGACATCGGCCACATCGATCTCTATTCCTGCTTCCCGGTTGCGGTGGAGGTCGGCGCCGAGGAGTTGGGGCTGGCGCTGGACGATCCGCGCGGCCTGACGGTCACGGGTGGGCTGCCGTACATGGGCGGCCCTGGCAACAACTACGCCATGCACTCGATAGCCGTGATGATGCAGCGGCTGCGCGACGATCGCGGCTCCTACGGCCTGGTGACCGCCAACGGCTGGTTCCTGACCAAGCAGTCGACCGGCGTCTACTCGACAACCCCGCCGAAGGGCCCGTTCGATCGGCAGGATCCGAAGATCATCCAGGCCCAGATCGACGCGCTGCCGCACCCGACAGTCATCGAAGAGCCAAAAGGCGCGGCCACCATCGAAACCTATACGGTGGTGCACGGGCGCGAGGGGTACATGATGGGCATCGTCGTCGGCCGCGACTCCGAAGGCCGCCGTTTCGTCGCCAATACCCCGACGGACGAGGCGACGTTGGCCGGACTTGAGGCTAAGGAAGCGGTCGGCCGCACCGGAACCGTCAGCCGTTCCGAAGACGGAAGCCGTAACATTTTCGTACCGGATTGATTTGATGTCCCGACTGTACCTGATCCGCCATGGCAAGCCGGCCGCCGTCTGGGGCGAGGCCGACGAGGACCCCGGCCTGGACGCGGCGGGTCGGGCGCAGGCGGAGGCCGCGCGCGACTACCTGATGAGCCTGCCGCAGGCCGAACGCCCCAGCCGGGTCTTCAGTTCGCCCCTGCGGCGTTGCCGCGAGACTGCCGCGCCGACCGCAGCGGCGCTGGGCGTGGAGGTCGAGATCGAGCCCTTCGTCGGCGAGATCCCCACGCCGAAGGCGCTCAGCGCCGAAGAACGGCCGGCCTGGCTGCGCGGCGTATTTCAAGGCCGCTGGAAGGAAGTCGAGGGCGATCTCGACTACGACGCCTGGCGCGGCGAAGTCGTCAAGGCCCTGCAGGCCAAGGGCGGGGCGGCCGTGTTTTCGCACTATGTGGCGATCAATGCTGTGATCTCGCATCTGGAATGCGACGAGCGCGTTCTCGTCTTCCGCCCGGATCACGCCTCGATCTCGACCCTCGACAGCGATGGTGAGCGCTTGACCTTGGTGGAGCGGGGGCGAGAAGCCTCTACGCAGGTCCTGTAGTCAGACGAGGAGCGGCCGTGGCTGCGCGCAAGATTCTCACGGTCGCGGAAATCGCTGCGGCCGACCGCCGGGCCATTGAGGCCGGGACGCCCGGCATCGAGCTGATGGAACGCGCCGGCGCGGCGGTGGCTGAGGCTATCGCCGAGCGCTTCTCGCAGCGGTCTGTCTGCGTCCTTTGCGGGCCGGGCAACAACGGCGGCGACGGTTATGTCGTCGCGCGCTTGCTCAAGGCGCGCGGATGGCCAGTCGAGGTGCGGGCCTTGGCCGCGCCGCAGAGCGCCGACGCCAAGGCCGCGGCCGCCCGGTGGGATGGCGGCCTGACCGCCTGGGAAGCGCCTTTGGAAGCGCGCCTCTATGTCGACGCCATGTTCGGCGCGGGCCTAGCGCGGCCCCTCAGCGGCGATGCTGCGACCATGGCCACACTGTTGGCCGCACATCCTGAAAGCGTGGTCGCGGTGGACGTGCCCTCCGGCCTGCCGGGCGACAGCGGCGATCCCCATGGACCGGTCGTGGTCGCCGCCCTGACAGTGACGTTCCACGCCAAGAAGCCTGCTCACGTCCTGCAGCCCGGGCACGAGCTCTGCGGCGAAGTGGTGGTCGCCGATATCGGCCTGGCGGAAGCCCATAGCGACCTGACCGAGAACGGCCCGGAAGCCTGGCTTGTCCGTTTCCCGTGGCCCAAACCCAATTCCCACAAGCATGCGAGAGGCCGCCTTGTGGTGGTCTCGGGCGAGGCGTGGAACACCGGGGCGGCGCGGCTGTCGGCGCGGGCGGGGCTGCGGATGGGGGCCGGCCTGGTGACCCTGCTGTCGCCGAGCGAGGCGCTGTCGGTGAACGCAACGCACCTGGAGGCCGTGATGCTAAAGGGCTTCGATACCGAGGCGGAGCTGGAGCAGGCCGCCGCGGACGTCGATGCGGCGATTATCGGCCCAGCGGCGGGGGTGACCGAGAACACCCTGGTCAATGTGCTGGCGCTGGCCCGCACAGGCGCGGCGCTGGTCATCGACGCCGACGCCATCACCGTCTTCCGCGACGATCCCGAGGAGCTGTTCTCCGTCCTCGACGTCGATGATGTGCTGACCCCGCATCCGGGTGAGTTCGACCGCCTGTTCCCGGGGCTTCTGAAGGAGTCGCCTGACCGTATCGCCGCGGCCCGCCGCGCGGCGCAGCAGGCCGACGCGATCGTCTTGCTGAAGGGGGGCGATACGGTGATCGCCGCGCCCGACGGGCGCGCTTGCGTCAACACCAACGGCTCGCCTTGGTTGGCGACGGCGGGCTCGGGGGACGTGCTGGCCGGCTTCATCGGCTCGCTCATCGCCCAGGGCATGGAGAGCTTCGAGGCGGCCTGCGCGGCGGCGTGGATACATGCTGAGGCCGCCGAACTACACGGTCCGGGCCTGATCGCCGAAGACCTGCCGGGGCTGGCGCCGACCATCCTTCGCCGGCTCTACGAAGGCCGTCTCGGCTAGACAACGGTCAGGCCGCACCTGCTGCCGACCTACTGGTGCGGAGGGCGACGGCGATCAGCCCGCGCCTGACAGCACGCCAATGACGGTGGCGACTGAGAACCCTGCAAACAGGCCCGAGAACACCAGCAGCAGCACAAGGAGCACGGCGTGTTCAGTGCTGCGCCCAGTTCTTTCGTAGGTCCGATGGTGCTCTTTTACGGTTTCCATGGCGCGGCTCCGGCTCGCAGATTGAACGCGGGCCCCGGGGGCGGTGTTCCGATTAATCAACCGAGCATGGCCCACTCAAGGGCGGCATGGCCGCCTCGTCGCTGACTTCCGGCCCGCAGCCTGCGCCCAATGCGCGCGGGCAGGGCTTGCTTTTCCAGGGCGCTAAGCCCTATGCAGCGGGCGTTGCGGGTGTGGCGGAACTGGTAGACGCACTGGATTTAGGTTCCAGCGCCGCAAGGCGTGGAGGTTCGAGTCCTCTCGCCCGCACCATTCATGGCTCCGCCAGCGTCTGACGCTAGGCCGGACGAACGGCCAAATCTTCCGGATGTCACTCTGAGACGCCTGCCGCCGCCTGCTTCGGACGGCCGGTCGATCGCGACCCTCTGCGTGCGCCGCAGCGAGGTCGCCACGCGGTCCGCCAGGGGCGGCTAGGCCTTGCGGCGGCAGGCGGAGCTGTCTTTGCGCTTGGACTAGGGGCTGCGAAATGACATAAGAGCGCCCGCTCGCCGCCGCTCATTCGGCGGCGACCACCTTTTCACCCCTAGGGCGGACCTGCCGGCGCGAGCCCGCGCCGCACTCCGGAATTCGAGAATGTCGATGCAGATCGTTGAAAAGTCTGGCGAAGGCCTGAGCCGCGTCTATGGCGTGACCGTCCCGGTCGCGGACCTGAACGAGCGGCTCGAGGCGCGGATCGTCGAGATCACGCCCCAGCTCAACATCAAGGGCTTCCGCCCCGGCAAGGTGCCCGCCGCTCACGTTCGCCGCGTGCACGGCAAGGCCCTGATGGCCGAAGTGGTCGAGCAGACCATCTCGGAAACCACCCAAAAGGTGCTGGAAGACAACAAGCTGCGTCCGGCCAGCGAGCCTGATCTGAAGCCGGAAGGCGACATCGCGCAGGTGATCGACGGCAAGGCTGACCTTTCCTACGAGATTTCGCTCGAGATCATGCCGGAGTTCGAGCCGACCGACCTGAGCAAGATCGCCCTGACCCGCCCGGTCTACGAGCCGACCGACGCCGAAGTCGATGAGGCGCTGGACGAACTGGCCAAGCAGAGCCGCACGTACGAGCCGCGCACCGGCAAGTCGCTGAAGGCCAAGGACGGCGATCAGCTGCTGATCGACTTCGTCGGCCGGATCGACGGCGAAGCCTTCCAGGGCGGCACCGCCGAGGATTCCGAACTGGTCCTGGGTTCGGGCCAATTCATCCCGGGCTTCGAAGAGCAACTGGTCGGCGCCAAGCCGGGCGACGAAGTCATCGTGAAGGTGGCTTTCCCGGCTGACTACCAGGCCGCCAACCTGGCCGGCAAGGACGCCGAGTTCACCACCACGGTGAAGGAAGTCCGCGCGCCGGTCGACGCCAAGGCCGACGACGCTTTGGCCGAGCGTCTGGGCGTCGAGAGCCTGGAGAAGCTCAAGGAACTGCTGAAGTCGAACCTGGAGTCGCAGTACGCCGGCGCCTCGCGCTTCAAGCTGAAGCGCGCCCTGCTGGACGTGCTGGATGAGAAGCACGACTTCCCGCTGCCGCCGAAGATGGTTGAAGCCGAGTTCAACGCCATCTGGCAACAGGTCCAGGCCGACAAGGAGCGTGGCGGCCTGCCGCCGGAAGACGCCGAGAAGTCGGACGACCAGCTGCAGACCGAGTACCGCAAGATCGCCGAGCGCCGCGTGCGCCTGGGCCTGGTGCTGGCCGAGATCGGCCGCATCAACAACGTCCAGGTCACCGACCAGGAGCTGCTGGACGCCATGCGCCAGGAAGCGATGCGATACGGCCAGCAGGCCCAGCAGATCTTCGACATGTTCCGCCAGAACGCGGGTATGCAGGCGCAGCTGCGTGCGCCGATCTTCGAGGACAAGGTCGTCGATCTGATCGTCGAGAAGGCCACCGTGACGGACGAGAAGGTCTCCAAGGACGACCTTCTGAAGGAAGACGACATGCCGGAAGGCTACGGCGCCTAAGCGCTGCTCGGCCCTGAAGTCGGACGCAGAAATCCCTCCCGGAAACGGGAGGGATTTTCTTTAGGACTATCGGTCACCTTGCGCTGGCCCCTCCGCCACGCGATATCGGAGGGGAACGCGGCTCTGCGCGCAGAGTCGATCAATGAGAGAGGCTTCCCTTTATGCGTGACCCGCAGATCACCGCGCTGAACCTGGTGCCCATGGTGGTGGAGCAGACCAGCCGCGGCGAACGCGCCTTCGACATCTTCTCGCGCCTGCTCAAGGAGCGCGTGATCTTTCTGAACGGCCCCGTGGAAGACGGCATGTCGGCGCTGATCTGCGCCCAGCTGCTCTACCTTGAGGCCGAGAACCCCAAGAAAGAGATCCAGATGTACATCAACTCCCCCGGCGGGGTGGTGACGTCCGGTCTCGCGATCTACGACACCATGCAGTACATCCGCTCGCCGGTCGTGACCCTGTGCATGGGCATGGCCGCGTCGATGGGCTCGTTCCTGTTGATGGCCGGCGAAAAAGGAAACCGCATCGCGCTGCCCAACAGCCGCATCATGGTGCACCAGCCGTCGGGCGGCTACTCGGGCAAGGCTTCGGACATCGAGCGCCACGCCGAGGATATCATCAAGACCAAGCGTCGCCTGAACGAAATTTACGCCAAGCACACCGGCCGCTCGTACGAAGAGGTCGAGGAAAAGCTGGACCGCGACACCTTCATGACTCCGGAAGAGGCCAAGGAGTGGGGTCTGGTCGACCACGTGATCGAGCGCCGCGCCGAAGATTAAGGGCGCAGCCATGCCCGGCCATGTGCTCGTGGTGGGTGGGACCGGCATGCTGACAGGACTTGTGGAGGCGCTCGCCGGCGACGGCGGGCGCCTTTCGCTGTTGTCGAGACGCGCCTCTCAGCACCCGGCGGGGATCGATTGCGACTATCACGACGAGGCCGCGTTCGGACGCGCGCTAGAGGCCGCGATCCGGCGCAATGGGCCGATCGACCTGGCCATAGCTTGGTTTCACACCCTGAAGATCGCCGCGCCGCGACTGTTGGCCGAGCAGGTGAGGGGGCGCATGTTCCAGGTCTTGGGCAGCGCGACAGCCGATCCTGCTCATCCGCATCGGTTGGCCACGGCCGCAGCGGTGTCCGTGGGGCTGCCGGACTGTCGATTGCGCCAGGTCGTGCTCGGGTTTCGGGTGGAGGGCGGCGCGTCGCGCTGGCTGTCCAACGCCGAAATTTCCGGCGGTGTGCTGGAGGCGGTGCGGGCCGACCGCCAACTCACTGTCGTGGGCCAGGTCGAACCCTGGGCCGCTAGGCCCTGAGACGGGTTTTGGCTGCGGCAAGGAGATCGGCGCGCCCGGGTTCGCCGGTGACGTCGAACCGGTCGAAATCGTGACCGTCGGCGTCGCGAAGATCGGCGAAGAGGCCTTTCGGGTCCTCGTGGAAGTGCAGGAAAGCCTTGGCTTTGCGGTAGAAGACGCCGCGCTTGATTTCGACCATGCCCGGCAGGCTGCGCAGGTCGATCAGCAGCAGCTCCAACTCGTCGAGAGCCTGCTCCGTGGCGTGCTTCATGCGCCTCAGTCCTCGCGTGGGTACTGTTCCGGCCGTGCGAGATAGTACTCCGCCGCGGGCAGGCCGTCCGCAGCCTCTACAGCGGCGTTGTAGACGCGCGCATCGAAGCCGCCGCGCTCGGCGCGCTTAGCCAGGCGCGCGGCCTCTACATCCTGGAAGCTGAGACCGTGGACAAGGGCCAGGGCGTGGACGACCTCCAGTACGTCGGCCAGTTCGCCTGCGACTTCGCCTGGGCCTGCGAGCCGGGCCTCGTGGGCCTCCTCGACGAGCTTCTCGCCCAAGGCGGCGACGAACTCGGTATCCTCAAGCCGATGGTCGAACACCGCCAGCCCCTGGGCGCGCATGATTTCAGGCAGTCGGTCGCGGATCAGTTTCTGGACGCGGAAGCGCATGGTCAGGGAACGTCGTCGTCGCCGACCACCCCGCCTTCATCTTCCCACGCGCCGATGGCCTGGGCCTGCTTGCGGCTGAACTTCAAGCGGACGCCGGACCCGAAGCCGTCGCCGTCGTCGATTAGCAGTACGCCGAAGGAGTCCAGCGCCAGCAGAAGACGGTCGATGGCGGGCGTGGCGTCCAGAGGCGCATGTCCGGCGCCCTCGAGGGCTTGCAGCGCCTCAACCGCAAGGCCGGCGCGGAGCGCCAGCTTGGCCTGGCTGACGCCGGTGAGGGCGCGGGCGGCGGCGATCTGGGCGCCGGAGACGACGGACGTCATGTATTCTCCTGCGATCGGGCGGCTCAGGGCTTTTCCTGGAAGACCCGGTAGCCGGGCTCGTCGGCGATCGCGAGCATCTCACGATCTCCGCTTGTATCGCCATAGGCCGCGCGCAACCGTACGTCGGGACCGAAAACTTCCTGCAGCCGCCGCACCTTTTCCGGGCCCCGGCAGTTGGGTCCATCGAAAGCGCCGGTCACGCGGTCGCGACCATCGAACTTGAGTTCAGTCCCGATGAGCAGGTCGGCTCCCAGGCCCCGCGCGAACGGCGCGACGACGATTTCCGGCGAGGCGGTGACTATGACCAGCTTGGCGCGCCGCTGTGCCCATCGCCGCCAGGTGCGCAGGGCGTCAGGACGCAGCATCCGAGGGGCCATGAGTTCGGCGAAGGCGCGGGCGTCGGCCTCGAGCCGCTCGCGCGAGACGCCAGCGAGGAATTCGCGGGTAGCCGCCGCCTTGATGCGGCCGCGGTTACGGTGAGCCAGGAACGTGATCGCGGCTGGCGCCAGCTTAGCCAGACCAATGTTGTAGCGCGCAGGGCCGGCGCGCCACTTCAGGAAGGCGGTGTAGCTGTCGTGCGTGGTCAAGGTGCCGTCGAAGTCGAAGGCTACCACGCCGGCGTCTTCGATCTGCTCGTCCAAGGATTCCACCTGCGAGGCGCCAATACGCCGCAGTTGTCGTCTAGCCATATATCCCCCAACACGCCGCGTTCTGTGGCGTGTCAACTCAAGTCATCGCGTCTGGCGCTGGTCCGGCCGTTGTGGGAGGGGCGGAATGCGCGCCAGGGCGTCTCACTTGCGCCGCTTGAACACAATCCCATCTAGGGATTCGGACATGCCCGCCATCGGGCGCCCCGCCGCCAAATGTCACTGAAGTATGTCAGAGGCTTGTGATCGTGGCTCGGATCGGGGAATGTCAAGGATTAGACAACCCCGGGCACGTATCCTGCACTGATGGCGTCAGGGACGCCCCTGGGCCGAACGACGACGAAGACTCCAGTCGGCGTCGTCGAGAGAGTGAGAAAAGAGCATGACCAAGGCCGCGAGCGGAGACTCCAAGAGCACGCTGTATTGCTCTTTCTGCGGCAAGAGCCAGCACGAGGTCCGCAAGCTTATCGCGGGCCCGACCGTGTTCATCTGCGATGAATGCGTCGAATTGTGCATGGACATCATCCGCGAAGAGCACAAGATTTCCTTCGTGAAATCTAAGGACGGCGTCCCGACCCCGAAGGAGATCCGCGAAGTCCTCGACGATTACGTGATCGGCCAGGACCACGCCAAGAAGGTGCTCTCGGTCGCCGTCCACAATCACTACAAGCGCCTGAACCACGCGACGAAGAACAACGACGTCGAACTGGGCAAGGCCAACATCCTGCTCATCGGTCCGACCGGTACGGGTAAGACCCTGCTGGCCCAGACCCTGGCTCGAATCATCGACGTGCCGTTCACCGTGGCTGACGCCACGACCCTGACCGAAGCGGGCTACGTCGGCGAGGACGTCGAGAACATCATCCTGAAGCTGCTGCAGGCCGCCGACTACAATGTCGAACGCGCCCAGCGCGGCATCGTCTACATCGACGAAGTCGACAAGATCAGCCGCAAGTCGGACAACCCCTCGATCACCCGCGACGTGTCGGGCGAGGGCGTCCAGCAGGCGCTGCTGAAGATCATGGAAGGCACGGTCGCTTCGGTGCCGCCGCAGGGCGGCCGCAAGCATCCGCAGCAGGAATTCCTGCAAGTCGACACGACGAACATCCTGTTCATCTGCGGCGGCGCGTTCGCGGGTCTGGAAAAGATCATCTCGGCCCGCGGCCAGGGCACCTCGATCGGCTTCGGCGCCAAGGTGTCGGACCCTGACGACCGCCGCACCGGCGAGATCTTCCGCCAGGTGGAGCCGGACGACCTGCTGCGCTTCGGCCTGATCCCGGAATTCATCGGCCGTCTGCCGGTGATCGCAACCCTGGACGACCTCGACGAGGCCGCCCTGGTGAAGATCCTGACCGAGCCGAAGAACGCCTTCGTGAAGCAGTACCAGCGCCTGTTCGACATGGAGAATGTCGGCCTGACGTTCACTGACGACGCGCTCAGCGCCGTGGCCCGCAAGGCCATTCAGCGCAAGACCGGCGCGCGGGGCCTGCGCTCGATCCTGGAGGGCATTCTGCTCGATACCATGTACGAGCTGCCGACCTATGACGGCGTCGAGGAAGTCGTGGTCAACGCCGAGGTCGTCGAAGGCCGCGCTCAGCCGCTGGTCATCTACGCCGAGCGCCGCGACAAGGGCGGCGCCGCCTAAAGGCGGTTGAGCGAGCGATGATCAAGGGCCCCGCGGACATGCGCCGCGGGGCCCTTTTCTTTTGGGGGCGGTCGTGAGCCAGATCGGCGCGACGCCCTGCGATCGCGGCGTGGTGGCGGCGACCGAGCCTGCCGAGAGGCCGCTGAACCGGCGGCTCGTGTTGACCGGGACGGTGTTAGGCTCGAGCCTGGCCTTCATCGACGGATCGGCCGTCAATCTCACCCTGCCTGTGGTCCAACAGCAGCTCGGCGGCGACGCCGCCGGCGCCCAGTGGATCATGAACGCCTACGCGCTGATGCTTGGCGCGCTGGTGCTGGCGGGAGGGGCGGCGGCTGACCGCTACGGCCGGCGACGGGTGTTCGTCGTCGGCGTGGTGCTGTTCTCGGCGGCCTCCGCGCTCTGCGGCGCAGCGCCCAACTTAGCGCTGCTGATCATGGCTCGGGCGCTGCAGGGCGTCGGCGCGGCGTTGCTGGTCCCCGCAAGCCTGGCGCTGCTTGGCGCATCATTCGACGAAAAGGGCAGGGGGCGGGCCGTCGGCGTCTGGGCAGGAGCGAGCGGCCTGATGAGCGCCATCGGTCCCGTGCTGGGCGGTTGGCTGACCGACACCGTCTCCTGGCGGGCCGTATTCCTGATCAACCTGCCGCTGGCCGCTTTGGCGGTCTGGTTCATCCTGGCCGGCGCACGGGAAAGCCGCGAGCCGGCCGCGGGCCCGGTGGACTGGAGCGGCGCCGCCTGCGCGACTCTGGGGCTCAGCGCCTTAACCTGGAGCCTGACCCAGGCCTCTAGCGGCGGTGCGTCCGCCGCAGTCTGGACGCTTGGCTTCATGGGCGCAGCGCTGCTGGCGCTTTTTCTGCGGATCGAACGTCACGCCGCCAGCCCGATGGTCCCGCTGACCCTGTTTCACAGTCGTGCGTTCTCGGGAGCGAACGCGCTGACCCTGCTGCTCTACGCGGCGTTCGGCGGCGCGCTTTTCCTGCTGCCGTTCCAGTTGATCCGGGTCCACGGCTATCCAGCTACGGCGGCCGGCGCGGCGCTGCTGCCGCTGTCGATCGGTCTGGCGGTGTTGTCGCCGCTCGCTGGGGCGCTGTCGGCGCGGATCGGGGTGCGGGCGATGCTGACCATCGGGCCGCTGCTGGCGGCGGCCGGCTTCGCTGGCCTGGCATGGAGCGCGCAGGACGGCGACTACTGGACCGGCGTTTTTCCGGGCCTGACCTTAGTGGCGCTCGGCATGGGGGTGGCGGTGGCGCCGCTTACCGATGCGGTGCTCGGCGCGGTCCCCAGCGCCTACGAGGGAGCCGCCTCCGGCGTCAACAACGCCACGGCAAGGATCGGCGGGCTGCTGGCGGTCGCGTTGGCGGGCTTCGCTCTCGCTCCGGGCGGCGCAGGCGGCGAGACGATGACGGCGGCCTACCGAATGGCGATGACGGCGGCCGCCTGCGCTGCGGCCGCGGCGGGGCTGGTGGGCGCGCTGACGATGCGGGCGGCGACGGAGGGCTAGGCTACTTCGCCGCGCCCGTGCGGGGCTTCAGCCGTTCCGTCCAATCCAGGGTCGAAAGCCAATAGCTGTTCGTCCGGTCGAGGAACCCGTCTCGCTTGCGGGCCTCGATCCAGCCGTTCAACGTGTTGAGCAAATCAGCGTCGCCCTTGCGGACGGCGAACGCGTCGGCGGTGCGAGCCAGCGGCTCCCCCTCGACGAGCGAGTACTTGTCGGGGGCTCTCACCGAGACCATACGCGGAATTGGGGCCTTGTGCGCCAATCCGGTGATGGCGCCGCCTTCCAGAGCGCGTTCGGCGGCGAGCAAGTCGGGGAACACCTCGATGGTGGCGGCCGGGAGCCGCGACTTGGCGAGGAGGATCGCCGGAGCGCCGGCGACCGCGCCGATGACGACGCCGGCCTTGTCGAGGTCGGCGATCCGGACGGGGCCTTTCCGAGCGGCCACGATCGATACGTCGGTCTCGCTGTAGGGCGTGGTGAACCAAGCTTGGCGGAGACGATCCGGCTCTATCGCGAGCGAAGCGGCGACAAGGTCACACTCGCCCTTGTTAAGGCGGCCGATCACGTCGGCCAAGGAGCCGGGCACGAATTCCGGGGCGAGCCCGAAATCGGTGGCTCGGAGGGCGTCATGAGCGCATAGGGGGCGCCCTCGGCGACACAGATCTTCAGCGAGCCGCGCTTGGCCGCGTCGTCGAGCGTATCGGCCATCGCTGGAGCGGCGCCCACGAGGAGGCCGAGGACCATGCCCATCACCAAGCCGCGACGCATCTCGATCACCCCTCCTGGCTGCAATCGCGATGAGAATTCCATTGTCGGCGGATAACAAGCGCTATTCTCAATGGAGAATTGTTGGCGTTAGGGTGACGCCGAAGAGCCATCGGAGGTCGGGGATGCGTGTCGGCTTGATGATCACCGCGTCAGTGCTTGGCCTTTGGACCGCCCCAGTCACGCCAGCCTATGCGGACTCGTACATCGACTGTTCGTCGTCAGGTTACGGGCGGAACTACTGCCCGGTGAACTCGCGCGGCCGCGTGTGGCTGGACTACCAGTACAGCAACAACAACGGCGCCTGCATCGAGAACCAGACCTGGGGCTGGGACGGTCGCGGGGTCTGGGTCGACCGCGGTTGCCGCGGCCGCTTCCGGGTCGAGGACCGCTACAGCGGCGACAACGGCAAGAAGGACAAGGACAACACCGCCGCGGTCGTCGGCGGCCTGTTGCTGGGCGGCCTTTTGCTGGGCGCGCTGGCGGCCGGGTCCAAGGACAACAACAGCGGCGGTTCGTCGTCTGACTCGCGCCAGGCGGTCGACAGCTGCTCGAACGAAGCGATGAACCAGGCTTCGCGCTACGGCAGCCGGGTCCGCATCGACCGGATCACCTATGCGCGGCCGCAGGGCCGTGGCTATTCGGTGCAGGGGTATGTGGCCGCCGACGTCGGCCCGCGGACGGTGACCTACAGCTTCAACTGCGACTACGACGGCCGCTATGCGAACGTGGAGCTGAACTGATGCGCGGCGCGGCGCTGGCCTGCTTGAGCTTGCTCTTGGCTGCGGGCTGCGACCGCAAGCCGGCCGAGCCGCCGGCTGCGCCCCCCGCCAGCGTTCCGGTCGCCGAAGCGCCGGCGCCGGCGGCGCCTGTCGTGGGCTTAGAGGGCGCATATGCCGCCATTTCGAACACCGCCGTGGGCGTTACCGGCGACCTGACAGCCTCGGCCGGAACGCTGAGGTTCGCGCAGGGGCAGAGCTATCGCCTCGAAGGGGTGTCGACCCTGAAAGGGGCCCGCGCCTACGCTTCGACCCAGGGCAGCTTCGCCGGCCTTATTGATGTTCCGGACACCGCCGACCTCTCGCTCTTCAAAGTGATGGCGGAAGATCCCGGCAAGGCTCGCAACGGTGGGTTATGCGGCGCTACGCCGACGACCTATCTGGTCACCTATGTTGGGGTCGATGGAAGCGGGGCGGCGGGGCTGTTCGTCATCGCCTTCAGCGGACAGGCGGCGCCTGGTGCGAACTCGCCGGAGGCCGAGCTCTGCGGGACCTTCATGTACGCCCCCAAGACCGGGTGACACGCGACGATATGTCAGGGACGCGACACGGCTGAGGCGCTACAGCACGCCATCAGTTTTCTGGAAGGTCCCTATGCGAAACCTGACGCTCGCAGCTCCTCTCGCCATCGCCCTGCTCATGGGCGGCTCCGTCGCGGCCTACGCGGCGGAGAAGGTCGATCTGCTGATCGTCGATGCGACGGTCATCGACGTGGCGAGCGGCCAGCTGAAAAACGGCGCGGCGGTCGCAGTCCGCGGCGACACGATCGTCGCGGTGAAGCCGACGGCCAAGGCCAAGGCGGAGTTCAGCGCCAGCCAAACCGTGGACGCCAAGGGGCGCTTCGTGATGCCCGGCCTGTGGGACAACCACGTCCACTTCGGCGGCGGCCCCGAACTCATCGACGAGAACAAGGCCCTGCTTCCGCTCTATGTCGCCCATGGGATCACCACCGTGCGTGACGCCTCAGGCGACCTGCCCGAACAGGTTCTGGCCTGGCGCGGGGGGGTGGCGTCCGGCGCCTTGCTCGGCCCGACGATCTTCTCGTCGGGGCCGAAGATCGAGGGCGTGAAGCCGATGTGGAAGGGGACGATCGAGGTCGGGACCGAGGCCGAGGCCGACGCGGCGCTCGACAAGCTCCAGAGCCTCAAGGTCGACTTCGTGAAGATCACCGAGAACACCCTGACGCCGCAACTGTTCGTCTACACGGTCAAGCAGGCCAAGGCGCGGGGCCTGATCACCTCGGCTCACATCCCGGCCGCGATCACGGTCGATACGGCGAGCGAGGCCGGGCTGAGCTCGATCGAGCACATGGGCTATGCGCTGCGGTTGGGCTCGCCGCAGGAGGCGCAGATCGCCGCCGACGTCGCCAGCGGCAAGATTACTGGCGCGCAGGCCACAATCCAGACGCTAGCCAGCTTCGACGAGGCGACCGCGATGGCTGGCTTCAGCCGCTTGGCGGCGCGGGGGACTTATGTGTCGCCGACCCTGAACGGCAGCAAGGCGACAGCCTACCTCGACCAGGACGACCACAGGAACGACCCCTATCTCGCCTACATCGGCAAGGGATTGCAGGCGACCTATGCCTGGCGTGTCGAGCGGGCCGCCAAGGACGACGCCGCGGCGATCGCGCGGCGTCACGCCGTCTATGAGAAGAACGCCGCGCTCGTTCCGATGCTTCAGAAGGCGGGCGTGTCGATTCTGGCTGGAACGGACGCCGGATTCCTCAACTCGTTCAACTATCCGGGCATCGGCCTGCACGACGAGCTGAAGATATATGTCGACGCCGGCCTCTCGCCGCTGCACGCGCTGCAGGCCTCGGTGATCAACGGCCCGCGCTTCCTGGGCCATGCCGACCGCTACGGCGCGATCGCGGCGGGCAAGGCTGCCGACATCCTGATCCTCGATCGCAACCCGATCGCCGACATCACGGCTACCCGCGCCATCGGCGGCGTGGTGATGAAGGGGCAGTACTTCGACCGAAAAGCTCTGGACGACATGTTGAAAAGGACCGCCGAGGCCGCCGCTCATTCTGGCGGCGGTTGAGTATCGCGGGTCATCTTCACGCGACAGATCGTCGGCATATTTGCGGCTGCGCTTGAATGATGGTCGGAAGCGTCCACATAAATGAACCGATAAGCCGCCTTCGAAAGCGGACGGGCCGTCCGACTCAGACGCATCGTCTGAAGTGACCGCGGTCCGGGGGCCGAGCCTGACCCCCCAACAGGCCGGCAGGAGTTAAGAACGCATCATGTCCGAGATTAAGACCCTTCCCATTCTACCGCTGCGGGACATCGTCGTGTTTCCGCATCAACCGGTGCCGCTCTTCGTGGGCCGGGAGAAATCCGTACGCGCGCTCGAAGAGGCGATGCGGGGCGAAGGCAAGCAGATCCTCCTCGCGACCCAGAAGGACAAGGACGACGATGATCCGTCGCCCGAGGCCATCTATGACGTCGGGGTCGTGGCGACGGTTCTGCAGCTGCTGAAGCTTCCGGACGGCACCGTGAAGGTGCTGGTCGAAGGCAAGGCGCGCGCCGGTATTTCCCGTTTCACCGCGCAAGAAGAGTTCTACGAAGCCGAGATCGCCTTCATTTCCGAAGACGGCGCGGCCTCGCCCGAGGCCGAGGCGCTGTCGCGCGCGGTCGTCGAGCAGTTCGAGAACTACGTCAAACTGAACAAGAAGGTGCCGCCGGAGGCGCTGGCCTCGATGCCGCAGGTCGACGCGCCCGGTGAGCTCGCCGACCGCATCGCCAGTCATCTGTCGGTGAAGATCGCCGAGAAGCAGAGCCTGCTCGAGATCTTCAACGTCGTGAAGCGCCTGGAGAAGGTCTACGCCCTCATGGAGGGTGAGATCTCGGTCATGCAGACCGAGAAGAAGATCCGGAACCGCGTGAAGCGGCAGATGGAGAAGACCCAGCGCGAGTACTATCTCAACGAGCAGATGAAGGCGATCCAGCGCGAGCTGGGCGAGCAGGACGATCAGCGCGACGAACTGATCGAGCTCGAGAAGCGCATCAAGAAGACCAAGCTCTCCAAGGAAGCCCGCACCAAGGCCGAGGGCGAGCTGAAGAAGCTTCGCAACATGAGCCCGATGTCGGCGGAATCCACCGTCGTGCGGAACTACCTCGACTGGCTGCTCTCGATCCCGTGGGGCAAGACCAAGACCAAGTCCATCGACCTGGTGAAGGCCGAGGAGATCCTGAACCGCGACCACTTCGGCCTTGAGAAGGTCAAAGAGCGGATTCTGGAGTACCTCGCCGTGCAGGCGCGGGTCGGCTCGCTGAACGGCCCGATCCTCTGCCTCGTCGGCCCGCCGGGCGTCGGCAAGACTTCGCTGGGCAAGTCGATCGCCGAGGCGACCGGCCGTGAGTTCGTGCGCGTCTCCCTGGGCGGCGTGCGCGATGAGGCTGAGATCCGCGGTCACCGCCGGACCTACATCGGCTCGATGCCCGGCAAGATCATCCAGTCGATGAAAAAGGCGAAGTCCACCAACGCCTTCTTCCTGCTCGACGAGATCGACAAGATGGGCAGCGACTATCGGGGCGATCCGGCCTCGGCCCTGCTTGAGGTGCTGGACCCGGCGCAGAACTCGACGTTTGGCGACCATTACCTGGAAGTCGACTACGACCTGTCGCCGGTGATGTTCGTCACCACGGCCAACAGTCTCAACATGCCTCAGCCGTTGCTGGACCGGATGGAGATCATCCGCATCCCCGGCTACACCGAGGATGAGAAGGTCGAGATCGCCAAGCGACACATCCTGCCGAAGCAGACCAAGGACCATGGCCTGAAGCCGGAAGAGTTCATCGTTCCGGACGAGACCATCCGCGACCTGATCCGCTACTACACGCGGGAAGCCGGGGTCCGGTCGCTGGAACGGGAACTGGGCAATCTGGCGCGGAAGACGGTGCGTGACCTGGGGCGCGAAAGCGTCACCTCGATCACGGTCGACGACGAGCGCTTGGCCAAGTACGCCGGCGTTCGCAAGTACCGCTACGGCGAGACGGACGAGGAGGATCAGGTCGGCATCATCACCGGTCTGGCCTACACCGAGTTCGGCGGCGACATCCTGACCATCGAAGCGGTGAAGATGCCGGGCAAGGGGCGGATGTCCATCACGGGCAACCTGAAGGACGTGATGAAGGAGTCGATCCAGGCGGCGGCGAGCTATGTCCGCAGCCGGGCTACGCACTTCGGCATCGAGCCGCCGGTCTTCGAGAAGACCGACGTGCACATCCACGTGCCGGACGGCGCCACGCCCAAGGACGGTCCGTCCGCCGGCGCGGCCATGGCCACCGCTATCGTCTCCGTGCTGACCGGCATCCCGATCCGAAAGGACATCGCCATGACCGGCGAGGTCACGCTGCGGGGCAGGGTGACGGCCATCGGCGGCCTGAAGGAAAAGCTGCTCGCGGCGCTGCGTTCCGGCGTCAAAACCGTGCTGATCCCGCAGGAAAACGTGAAAGATCTGGCCGATATCCCGGACAACGTGAAGTCGGCGCTGGAGATCGTGCCTGTCTCCAATGTCGATGAAGTCCTTGCCCGGGCGCTGATTCAGCCGCTGACGCCGATCGAATGGAACCCTGCCGAGCAACCGGCGGTATCCGTTGCGGCCGATGACGGCTCGGATGAGGCCATGATCACCCACTAAACGGTGGAAAACTGAGAAAAAATAAGGCGGCGCGGAGCCTCTCCGCGCCGCCTTTGTTTGACGGGCGAGAATCGACCGCCATAATCGCGCAACGCGAAGCAGCCTCGCGCTTCCGCGAGAGGTTCGCGGTTTGAGATAAAGGGCTGGGAGAGACAAGAAATGACCAAGGCCGAACTCGTCACGGCGATCGCCGACAAGGCGGGCCTCAACAAGGCTCAGGCGAAGGACGCTCTGGAAGCGTTCATCGACAGCGTCACCGCGTCGCTGAAGGCGGGCCAAGAAGTCCGACTCGTCGGTTTCGGCAGCTTCGTGCCGGTGACCCGCGCTGCGGGCACCGCGCGCAACCCGCGCACCGGCGAGACCGTGAGCCGTCCGGCTTCGAAGACGGCGCGCTTCCGCGTCGGCGAGGGCCTGAAGGGCTCGCTGAACTAAGAACCGTCCGATCGGTTTTCGTTCGAGGGCGGCCTCCTGTCGCGGAGGTCGCCCTTTTTCGCATTCTATGAGGGCGGCTAGCTCAGCTGGTCAGAGCACCTGGTTTACACCCAGGGGGTCGGGGGTTCGAACCCCTCGCCGCCCACCATCGATTTCGACGCGGCGGTCATTTCCCGCCCAAGCGCGGTTCACGGTCATGTGATCCGAACTCTCCCCACGCTCCAGCGGTTCTGGCGGCCGGAGGACAGGCGCCTCCAGTTTTTTAGCGACCCTGGGAGGGTGACCTTATGAAATCCAAGCTTCTCACATCGGCTGCCGCTTTGGCGATCGGCCTCGGCATGAGCACCATGGCGATTGCGCAGGTCGACAATACGACGACCGACAATGCGTCGACGGCGACGGTGACCCAAGCGAACACCGACAATTCGAACAGCTCCACAACGGACAATTCGAACAATTCGACCACCGACAACTCAAATAATTCGGACAACTCGAACAACTCGGACAATTCCGACAATTCGACCACCGACAATTCGAACAACTCGGACAACTCGAACAGTTCGACGACCGACAACTCCGACAACTCGGATAATTCGGACAACTCGACGACGTCGACCTACAGCGCGGTGTCCACCCAGACGCTCAGCGGGACCGTCACCGGCGCTCCGGTCTCGAACAACGGCGGCGACGGCGCGACAGGTTCCATCACCACCGGGAACGCGTCGTTTGACGGCGCGGCGTTCGGCGGGATCCAGACCGCCAACGCCAACTCCGGCATCAACTCGCAAGGCCAAGCCGCGACGTCGCTGTCGGCGAACGCCAACATCAGCTTCGGCGCTCCGTAAGCGTATCCGGGCCGGCGCCCCTGGGCGCCGGCCCGTACTCGCCTTCGAGGTTCTGGGGATTTGGAGGGAGCGATGTCGAGTTGGAAGTTCGGCGGCCTCGTCATCCTGGTCGCCTTGGGCGTCTCAAGCGCGGTCATGGCCGAAGATGCGCCCACTGCGAAGGCGCCGGCCGTAGCCGATGCGCCCAACGCTGCTCCGATCGGCGACAGCGAGCTGGGGGCTATCAGCGGCGGGCAGGGCGTGGTCGTCGAAGCGCTCTCGAACCAGCAGCTCTCGGCCAGTAATTCTGGGTCGGTCCAAGCCGATCAGGTCGCCACGGGCAATGTCGATTTCTCGACCGGCGACTACTCCGGCATCGGCAACTTCGTCGTAAATACCGGCAACAACAACAATCTGCAGGGCGTGATCAGCGTCAACGTCGCCACCCTGGGCGGACCGTAGGCGAGTGATGCCGACACGTGGTCCACATGTCCTGGCGGCGGCGATCGGCGGTCTGTGCTTGCTCGCGGGTCCGGCGGCGGCTCAGATCGCCTTCACCGAGGGCGGCGCGCTGTTCACACTCGATCGCGTCACGACCTTCCGTGACATGCCCTTCAAGACGGTCGTGCGCCAGCAGTACGACTACAGCTGCGGATCGGCCGCGCTGGCGACGCTGCTGCGCTATCACTACGGGGTGGACGTCACCGAGGCCGATATCTTCAAGGCGATGTACGCTGGAGGGGACCAGGCTCAGATTCAGAAAGTCGGCTTCTCGCTGCTCGACATGAAGCGGTACCTCGCTGCCCGGGGGTACAAGGCGGACGGTTACCGCATCGACGCCGACGCGCTGGTGCGCGCCAAATGGCCGTCGATCGCGGTGATCACGGTCGGAACCTACAAGCACTTCGTCGTCGTCAAGGGTGCGGGCGTCGGCCGGGTGCTGGTCGGCGATCCGGCGCTGGGGCTGAAATCTTATCGTCAGGCCGAGTTCGAGAAGATCTGGAACGGCATCGTGTTCGGGATCCATTCGGGCCCGGCCCGCGGCCTTTACAACACCGACTACGAGTGGGCGGCGACCACTACCTCTCCCTTCGGTCAGCCGCTGACGGACGACTCGCTGGCCGCCTTCACGCTCCAGCTGCCCCCGCTCTATCAGGTGGTTTGGGAGAACCGGCCGCCGGCCGGGTTCTGACGCCATGCGGTGCGTATCGTTCCTGGCTGCGCTGTTCCTGAGTTTCGTCGCAGGTGTCGGCGCGGCGAGCTCCCAGGGCGTGTTCGGCCGCCCGCTGAGCGATGAGGAGCTGGCTGGCGAGCGAGGCGGCATTCAGCTGCCGACGGGAATGGAGGTCGGCTTCGGCGCCTCGGTGCGCACCTTCGTCGACGGGGCGTTGGTGTTGGAGACCAAGCTGGTCTGGACGGACCAGGGCGCCTTGCAATCGGAGGCAGCGCCCGCGTTGGCGGCCCAAGGACAGAACGGCCAAATCACCCTGTCCGACGGAGCGGCGCAATTGCCTGGGGTGGCGTTGAACGGCGATGGCGGCTCTACGGTGGTGCTACACGAGCTGAATGCAGCGAGGATCGCCAATGTTGTCGTCAACACGGCGAACAATCGCGACATCCGCCAGGAAGTGCAGATCGACCTGGCGATTCCCGAGCTCTCGCAGTTTCAGCAGTCGGCGATCCAGGAACGCGCGAACATGCGCATGATGGAATCCGTCGGCGCAGCGCTGGGCGACGCCGCCCGGCCCTGAGATCCTCAGAACGAGTAGGGCGCGCGAATTGTCAGCCGCATATCCGGAGCATCACTCGTCACCCCGAACTCGAAGCTGTTGATCAGCGTGAGCCGCCGGTTCAGCCGGTAGGACAGGCTCATCTGCAGGGCGCCGATCGAGAGGCTGTTCGAGCTCTGAGTCGTGCCGTTGATCTCGGTGTCGGTCGGGAAGATGTAATGGTGCTGATAGCCGAACGAGACCGAGAATTTCGGGTTAAGCGCCAGGCCGAAGCCGATGCTGGCGTTGACGCCGTCGCCGGGGTCCACCTTCCCGACGAAGATGTTGTCGCCCACCGCTTTGTCCACGTCGCCGGCGAAGTTGTGCAGGTAGCTGACCCCGCCGTAGATCACCGCTGGATCGCTCGGATAGAGCATGGTCAGCCCCAGCTCGGTCGCCCAGAAGCCCGAGCCGGTCGCGAGGCCCTTGGCCACGGCGAATTCGTCGAAGTCGACGTCATAGGGGCCGACGCCGGTGTCGGACTTCACGCGAAGCCCGGCCACGAAGATCGGCCAGCCGTTGTCGCCTTCATTCAGCTGGTAGCGCCCCGAGACCTCGATGTCGCCCAGGTCGTTGGCGTCCAATTCCATGGTGCGGGTCACGGCGCGATCGGCCGCAGCCACAGTGGTTATGCGGTCGTGACGATAGACGTAGGGAACACGCGCCTCGACCTCAAGGCGGTTGGTCAGGCCATAGCGTGCGGCCAGCGTGCCGACGACGGAATCCCGGTCGGCGTCGCCGGCCTCGATCAGGCCCAGATTGATCCCCGGGACGATTTCGACCCCTCGGAACGTCAGGCGATTGGTGCTCGCGCGCACATACTCGACGGTCGGATCGAACACGAACCGGCCGGGTGGGGTGAGCACGCCCAGGCGCTCAGGGATCGCGGCGACCTCGCGCGCTTTCTGCTCGGTGGTCGTCGGGGGCGGCGCTTCTCCGACCGGCCCGGAGGGCGTCTGGGCGGACGCTGTCGTCATCGGCGCGGGGCCGAGCGGGGGGCTGAGGCCTCCCGCCTGCTGCGGAGCCGCCGCACGGCCAGCGCGGATCTCGGCCAACGCCTCGTCTCGGGTCGCGCGCAGGGCGCGTAGCTCCATGTCCTGCTGCTGAATGAGCGCGGCCTGCTCAGCCAGCTTTCGCTCCTGCGTGTTCAGCCGCGACGACTGGTCGTCCAGTAACGCTTCGATGCGCTGGAGCTTGGCGGATATGTCCTCCTGGGCGCGGGCTGGCGTCGCCCCGACCAGTGTGATGATGGCTGCGCCGATCAGCGTCAGACGCCTTATCGAGCGGGAGAGGCCGATTTCTGTGGTCATCTGGTCGGATCCGAACTGTGGAGATCCCGGCGCCCGCCGACCGAGTGTCAGGCGGGGCCTTGAGGGGCGCTCAGGCTCCAGGGGGGGGCGGCGTATGTGCGGGGCGACGGGCGATGTGGCGGCGTGCGGCGGTCAGGTCGTAGTCGAGCAGCTCGGCGAGACGCGCCCTGGCCCTGCTGACGCGGCTCTTCAATGTGCCGGTCGCGCAGCCGCAGACTTCGGCCCCTTCTTCGTAGCTCAGTCCGGCGACAACGATCAGAAGCAAGGCGTCCCGGGTGTCGGGCGTCAGCCGGTCGAGGGAGCGCAGGAGGTCGCCGAACTCGACCTGCCAGTCCTGGTCGCCGGCGCAGGCGAGCTGGGCTGTCAGACGGCCGTCGACGTCCTGTACGACCAGGCGCCGGCGGGCATGGTTCGAATAGAAGATGTTGCGGAGGATCTTGTAGAGCCAAGCCTTGAGGTTGGTTCCGGGTTCGTAAGCGGCGCGGAAGCGCCAAGCTCGAACCAGGGTGTCCTGGACAAGGTCGTCGGCCTCCGGCCTGGATCGTGTGAGACTCATGGCGTAGGCGCGCATCATCGGGATCAGCGCGATGACGGCGTCCGGAAACACGTCACGCATTGGGGGTAGCCCTCCACGCAAAGGCTCAGCAGGCCCTCGTCCCTTCTTCTCCCCCCTCCGAGGCCGTAGCCTGAACGCGTCGACATCGGATAACGTTGTTACTATTACCTGGTGCATGCGTGTTCAAGGCGAACGGTGGTTCTGTGGGGTTTCGACCTGAGGTAAGCGTGGCCACGTCCGCAGATGCCGCCGCGATGAGCGTCCCCAATAGTCTCGCTTGTTAAATTAGGTTGAGATATAATATTCACAATTGTATTGCGCTAATATTCAATTGTGGGAATTGAGGTGCATACAAAACTGGATTGGAAGAGAATTAGTCTATCTTGTCCAGTGGGCCAGCAGGCATGCAAACCGTTGCGCAGTCGACGATTTGGAGCAGGCGCGGGCTTGCGCACGAGTCACGCCTGCGGCTAGGCAGTCGGAGACTGACGCAGGCGTTGCGGACCCCGCAGCGACCCCTAGGCGTCGTCCCGGACGTGATGTTGCAACCGACCACCAACGCCATGCGCTATCGCGCCCTCGGCCGCACCGGACTGACGGTCTCCGAAATCGGCCTCGGCTGCGCGAGCTGGTGGGGGCAGAAGGCCTTCGACGAGCGCCAGGCGACGAAACTCGTCCACGCGGCGCTGGATCGCGGCGTTACGTTCTTTGACACCGGCGCGGCCTACTCCGGTGGCGAGGCCGAGCCGAGGTTGGGGCGTGCCTTAAAGGGCAGGGCGCTGGACGGCGTCGTGGTCGCCACCAAGGCGGGAACCTATCACGACGGCTCACGCGTGGCGCGCGACTTCCGGCCGTCGGCGATCATCGCCAGCGTGGAGCGCAGCCTCCGCAACCTCGGCCTTGAGCGCCTGCCGCTGCTGCAACTGCATGGGCCGGCCGTGGCCGAGCTCGACGGCGAGATGCTGGACGCCCTGGCGTTGCTCAAGCGTCGTGATCTGGTGGGTGCTGTCGGCGCCAACAGCTTCGATCCGGTGGTGATCGAGCACATCATCGGTTTGCCGGACTTCGATGTCGTGATGGTCGACTACAACGTGCTGCGACCGGAGCGCGCGGCCCTGATCGCCGGAGCCGCGGAACAGGGCAAAGGCGTGCTGGCTGGCATGGCGCTGGCCATGGGTCACGCGAACAGGCAGTTGCTGCGCCTGCGCGCGCCGCGGGACATCTGGTACGCGCTGCGGGCGCTCAAGAACCATCGGAGCGACGTCGTCAAAGGCGCACGCTTCGGCTTCCTGCAGGCGCTCGACGGGATGACGGGGGCCCAGGCGGCGCTGGCCTATGTGCTGGCTGATCCAAACGTCTCCTGCGCCGTTGTTGGTACGACGCGGATGGCGCACCTGATCGACAATCTGGCGGCCTCGGGCATGGCCCTGCCGCCGGAGGTGCTGCGGCGGATCCGCCAAGCCCAGGAGCCGGGGTAGGGATGATGGCGAGTGATGCGGATTTCCTGTCGCAGGCCGTGGAGTTGGCGATGGCCAATGTCGTTGGCCACGGGGGCCGTCCGTTCGGGGCGGTGGTGGTCAAGGACGGCGTGGTCATCGCCACCGGCGTCAACGAGATCGGCGCGACCGGCGACCCGACGGCTCATGCCGAACTGACGGCGATGCGTCGCGCCGCGCAGGCGCTGGGCGCGCCGCGGCTGGATGGCTGCGTGGTCTATGCCAGCGGCCAGCCGTGTCCGATGTGCCTTGCTGCCATGCACATGACCGGCGTGCGCAGGGTGCGCTTCTGCTACTCGAATGATGATGGCGAACCCTTCGGTCTCTCGACCGCGGGGGTCTACGCCCAAATGGCGCTGCCGCTGGACGCGCAGGCGATCGACATCGCCCATCATCCGCTGCCGACCAGCGAGCCGTCGCTCTATGCCGCCTGGAAGGCGCGCCAGCCGGTCTGAACCGAACTTAGTTTGGATTCAAAGGGTTGTTGTGACCGCGTGCGGATTGAGCTTTCATCGGCTCAACGGCGCCGGGCGGCAGCTGCGACCAGGCGTCGATCACATAGGGAGATCGCGCGATGGCTGACGGCGCCATGAAGCTGGCCGACGAGGCCAAGGCCAGGGCCTATTCCTTGCCGCTGGAGGACTTCCACCCCGGCGACCCCGATCTCTTCCGCACCGACACCCACTGGCCGTACTTCGAGCGGCTGCGGCGCGAGGACCCGGTGCACTGGTGCCGCGACAGTGAGTTCGGGCCGTACTGGTCGATCACCAAGTTCAACGACATCATGGCCGTCGACACCAACCATGGCGTCTTCTCGTCGGAGGCGGCGCTGGGCGGGATCACAATCCGTGACGCGCGTCCGGATCTGCGCCGTCCCAGCTTCATCGCCATGGATCCGCCCAAGCACGACGTGCAGCGCAAGACTGTCAGTCCGGTGGTGTCGCCCGCGAACCTGCAGGTGCTGGAACCGATCATCCGTGAGCGGGCGGGGCGGATCCTGGACGACCTGCCGGTCGGCGAGACTTTCGACTGGGTCGACCGGGTCTCTATCGAGTTGACCACCCAGATGTTGGCGACCCTGTTCGATTATCCGTTCGAGCACCGCCGCAAGCTGACGCGCTGGTCGGACGTCGCCACCACGATCCCGATGCCCGGTGCGCTCTGCGAGACCGAGGAGGCGCGGCAGGCCGAGCTGATGGAATGCCTGGCCAGCTTCACCGAGCTCTGGAACGAGCGGGTCAACCGGCCGCCGGCGGGCGATCTCGTCTCGATGCTGGCGCATGGCGAGGCGACGCGGAACATGAACCCGGACGAGTATCTCGGGAACATCATCCTGCTGATCGTCGGCGGCAACGACACCACCCGCAACTCGATCAGCGGCGGGCTGCTGGCGCTGAACCAGAACCCCGAGCAGTACGACAAGCTGAAGGCGGATCACGGGCTGATCCCGTCGATGGTGTCGGAAATCATCCGCTGGCAGACGCCGCTGGCCCACATGCGGCGGACCGCGCTGGAGGATATCGAGGTCGGCGGAAAGCTGATCCGCAAGGGCGACAAGGTCGTGATGTGGTACGTCTCCGGCAACCGCGACGACGAAGTGATCGCCAACCCCGACGCCTTCGTCATCGACCGTGAACGCGCGCGCCAGCACCTGTCCTTCGGCTTCGGCATCCACCGCTGCGTCGGCAATCGCCTGGCGGAGATGCAGCTGCGCATCGTCTGGGAGGAAATCCTCAAGCGCTTCAAGCACGTGGAGGTGGTCGGCGAACCGCGCAGGGTGCGCTCCAGCTTCGTGAAGGGCTATGAGACGCTGCCGGTCCGCATTCATGCCTAGCTGACGCAACGGCGCCCTTTCCCTGGGCCGCGAGAGGCGTAGTCTTCTCGCATAACAACGATAACCAGGGTGGAGACGTGTCATGGCCGTGGACCTCGGGCCTCTCGACCAGGCGTTGGAAACGGCGCACTTGCCGGCGTTGTCTGCGGCGATGGTGCACCTCACCGGCGATCCCAGTTGGCTGCGGCCCGAGTGGCGGCCGGCCTATACGCCGCTGTCGCGCGGCGAGACCGGCGTGCCGGAGGCCGAGCAGGCCAAGATGCGCGAGCTCGCCAAGGCGGCGATCACCGACTACCTGACCGGCAAGGTCCCAATGGCGCCGACGCCGTCGGCTGACATGGTCCGGCAGATGATGAGTTTCGTGGCCGGAGCAGACATTCCGGACGGCTACGGCGAGTTCCTGACCGATGAGCTGGCGCTGGACGGGCATTCCTCTAAGGATCCCAACTGGTCGCCCGAGCTGAAGACGGTGGCGCGCCGCCTGCACGTCTTGGTGATTGGGGCCGGGATGTCCGGGTTGCTGACTGCGCTGCGGCTGGAGCAGGCGGGCGTGCCGTTCCAGGTGGTGGAGAAGAACGCGGACGTCGGCGGTACTTGGCTGGAAAACACCTATCCCGGCTGTCGGGTCGACTCTTCCAACCACATGTATTCGTACAGCTTCGAGCCTAACCACTTCTGGCCGCAGCACTTCTCCACCCAGCCGGTTCTGTTGGACTATTTTCGCCGCGTGGCCGCGAAGCACGACCTGAAGAAGCACATCCGCTTTTCGACCACGGTCGAGGAGATGGTTTGGGACGATCGCCGCGGTGTCTGGAAGGTCCGCCTCAGTACGCCCGAGGGCGTCGAGCACGTCGAGGCCAATGCTGTCGTCACGGCAGTGGGTCAGCTTAATCGACCGCGCTTCCCCGAAATCAAGGGGCGGGAGCGCTTCGCCGGGCCGGCCTTCCACTCGGCGGAATGGCGTCATGACGTCGACCTGACGGGCAAGCGGGTGGCCGTGATCGGCACTGGGGCCAGCGCCTATCAGTTCGTTCCTGAAATCGCCGGCAAGGTCGCCAGCCTGACCGTCTTCCAGCGCACGCCGCCCTGGGGCTTCCCGGTCGCGCACTATCACGAGGACGTCCCCGAGGGGATGAACTGGTTGTTGGAGCACGTGCCGTTCTACGACAAATGGTACCGGTTCTGGATGTTCTGGATGGTCACCGACGGGCTGCTGCCCATGGTCACCGCGGACCCAGGCTGGAACGGCCCGCCGACCGCGGTCAGCGAACTGAACCAAGGCTTTCGCGACATGATCGCCATGGCCATCGCCGCGCAGGCGCCCAACCGGCCGGACTTGGTGGAGAAGGTGATCCCGACCTATCCGGTGGGCGGCAAGCGTTCGCTGCTCGACAACGGAGTCTGGATGGCGGCGCTGCAGCGCCCGAATGTTGAGCTGGTCACCGACAGCATCAGCGAGATCACCGAGACCGGGGTCGTCACCGCCGATGGGAAGGTTCGCGACTTCGACGTGATCATCTACGGTACGGGATTCTACGCCTCGAAGTTCCTGTGGCCGATGAAGATCAAGGGCCGGGGCGGCGCCGACCTGCACGAGACCTGGGGCGGCGATGCGCGCGCCTATCTAGGCATGACCACGCCGGGATTCCCGAACCTGTTCATGATCTATGGGCCCAACACCAACATCGTGGTCAACGGCTCGATCATCTTCTTCTCGGAGTGCAGCGTCCGCTACATCGTCGGGTGCCTGAAGCTGCTGGCCCAGACCGGTGCCGTGGCGATGGAGCCGCGACGCGACGTGCACGACGCGTTCAACGAGCGGGTCGACGCCGGCAACAGCCTCATGGCGTGGGGCGCGCCGCAGGTCAGCAGCTGGTACAAGAGCGCGAACGGCCGGGTCAGCCAGAATTGGCCCTTTGCACTGGTGGACTATTGGCGCGCGACGCTGGCGCCCGACCCCAACGACTTCGTGCTCACCGAGAGCGCCGAATTGGTTCGTTAGGGGGCGAAGGGCGAACTTCGGCCGTCTGCGTGCCGCAAGATCGGTCCGGGCGGCAGCGGTCAGGATGTATCGCGCGTCTTTCCCAACTGAGGCGCGCCACTCTATCCGCCAGATGATCCCAGGCTTGCCCGCATTCGGGCGCGGGGACCCCTTATAGCTGCGCAAAAACGTCGTACCGGGCGACTTCGGCGCGCGGGCGTGACTATGCTGGGACCGATTTGCCGCTCGGAGATTCCTCATGGCCCTCAAGCTCAATGTCATAGTCTGTTCGACCCGGCCGGGGCGCGTCGGCATCTCGATCGGGCGCTGGTTCGAGGAGTACGCCAAGGCTCACGGCGGCTTTGATGTGAGCCTGGAGGATCTGGCGGACTACGCCTTGCCGGTGTTCGACGAGCCCCACCATCCGCGCCTGCGCAAGTACGAGCACGACCACACCAAGGCCTGGAGCAAGAGCGTCGAGAGCGCCGACGCCTTTGTGTTCGTGACGCCGGAGTACAATTTCGGGCCGCCGCCCTCGCTTGTGAACGCGATGAACTATCTGGTGCTCGAGTGGCACAACAAGGTCGCCGGCTTCGTCAGCTATGGCGGCGTATCCGGCGGGATCCGCGCCACGCAGGCGGAAAAGCTGATGATGACCAGCTTCAAGATCATGCCGCTGCCCGAGCAGGTCATGATCCCGATGTTCAGCCAGCACCTGGACGAGGAGAAGCGCTTCACTCCGAACGAGATCCACCTCGCCTCGGCGAAGGCCATGCTGGACGAACTGGCTCGCTGGGGCCTGGCGCTGAAGGGAATGCGCGACGCGTCCGCCTAGGCGCGGCGATGCAGGAGGCGGTCGAGCACCACCAGGCCCACCCCGACCGGGCGTCATCCTCCCAACGACGGGGCAGGGGACCGCGCGTCGTCAGGAATGGTCAAGCGCCAAGGCGAGAGGCGCTCCGCCGGGCGGAGCGCCTTGTCGGCTGTTCAGGCGGCGGCCGTCGCCGTGCGAGCGCGCCGCGCGGCCCTGATAGCCGCACCGGTCATTCCGAACCCGACGATCATGATCGCCCAGGTAGTAGGCTCGGGAACGCCTGAGAGCACGGCTGAAGAGTGTGCGTAGTCCCAGGTCCCCTTGAAGCCTTGAGTCCCGTAGGTGTTGCCGTAAAGGCCCTCGCCGGGCTCGATCCGGAAGTCGGCGAGCCGGAATACCGGGATCGTGTCGGTCGAAGTCGGCACCATCTCGCCGGAGATCCCGGTCACCTTGCCGCCGGAGAAACGGATCGAGGGATCGGCGTAGAACTTTTCGTCATCCACGTAGATCGGAAAGCCGTCGTACATTTCGTGGGTCGAGGTCCAACTCAGCCCGCCGACGTCCAGCCGCCAGAACTCCGCGCCGCTGGCCGGCAGGCCGTACAGCCCAGCGACGAACCCGCCGCCTTGCTCAAAGGCGCGATCGGCGCTGAAACGTGCGGTCAGGGTGACGATGTCGCCGATCGCGAGGTTCTGGTCGACCCCGGTATTGAGCTCCCAAGGGCTGTAGCCCAATTCGTTGACCAGCTCGCCCTTGAGCGTGACGTCGTAGTAGCGGGCCGCCTGGGCCGAACCGGACCAGAGGCAGGAGGCCGCCGCAAAGGCGAGAACAGGCACATGGACTCGTAGCATTGCTTTACTCCCTCATTGGGAGAAGCGGACGCCGCGCTCCACCTCAAGTCAAGCTGAGCCGTTCCAAGTTTTTGTAAGGGCTGGCGTGCGCCTGTCGCAGTGTGGCCTGCGCGCCGAACAGCGCGAACGCAGGCGGCGCCCGGTTGGCGCTATCTATTTGAGTTTTAAGGAAGAAGTGGCGCGAATGACGGGGCTCGAACCCGCGACCTCCGGCGTGACAGGCCGGCGCTCTAACCAACTGAGCTACATCCGCGTGACGGCGACGTCGCCGCGAGGGGCGTCTGATATGACCGACCCGGAATCGTGTCAACGGCCAATTGCGCGCAGCTGTGGATAAACCGCCTTGGCCTGCAATTTCTTGCGCGAGGGGCGGGGGAGGGGCCTCAGTGTTGAGAGTAATTATTAATCGCAATTCTATCGACCCGAAGATGGGGGGAGCCTGGATCACGGGCGTCGGCGTCCGAATTCACAGACGATGCAGGTTGCGCGCATTTGCGATACCACCGGTCGCACCACGCCGTTTGAACCCTGAGCAATGCTGGTCTAGAAGGGCGCGCGACTCCTTCGAGGATTCCATGAACGCCTTTCTTTTGCAGTATCTGCCCATCGTGATCTTCCTTGGGATCGCGACCGCCCTGGGCCTCGCATTCATCGTGGCTTCGGCCACGCTGTCGCCGCAGGCCCCGGATCCCGAGAAGCTGTCCACGTACGAGTGCGGCTTCAACGCTTTCGACGATGCGCGAATGAAGTTCGACGTCCGGTTCTATCTGGTCTCGATCCTCTTCATCATTTTCGACCTTGAAGTGGCGTTCCTGTTCCCGTGGGCCGTCTCGCTCATGAAGCTGCCGCTGGAGCTCGGACAGTTCGCCTTCTGGTCGATGATGACCTTCCTCGGCGTGCTGACCGTCGGCTTCATCTACGAATGGAAGAAAGGCGCCCTGGAATGGGAGTGATCGTTCCCGCGGGTTCGGCCGGCCGCACGACGGTCGAAGGCTACGACCCCAAGCTTCATGATCCCTTCTTCGACGGCGTCTCCAGCGAGCTCGCCGACAAGGGCTTCATCACCGCCGCCGCCGACGACCTGATCACCTGGGCCCGTACGGGCTCGCTGATGTGGATGACGTTCGGCCTGGCCTGCTGCGCCGTCGAGATGATGCAGGCGTCGATGCCGCGCTACGATCTGGAGCGCTACGGCTTCGCGCCGCGCGCCAGCCCACGCCAGTCGGACGTGATGATCGTCGCGGGCACTCTGTGCAACAAGATGGCCCCGGCACTGCGCAAGGTCTACGACCAGATGCCTGAGCCGCGCTACGTCATCTCCATGGGGTCGTGCGCCAACGGTGGCGGCTACTATTACTTCTCCTATTCGGTGGTGCGCGGCTGCGACCGCATCGTTCCGGTCGACATCTATGTCCCCGGGTGCCCGCCGACGGCTGAGGCGCTGGTCTATGGCGTGCTGCAGCTGCAGAAGAAGATCCGCCGGACGGGGACGATCGAGCGATGAGCTGGCCCCTCGCCGAAGACGCCCTGCAGGCGCTGGGCAACGAAATCCTGACCTCGGGAACCGGTGCGATCGCCGGCTTTCATGTCGAGTATGGCGAGCTGACCCTGACCGGGCCGGTCAACCGCATCGTCGAGGCGTTGACCCAGCTGCGCGACCAGTTCGGCTTTCATCAGCTGATCGACCTGTGCGGCGTCGACTATCCCGAGCGCGGCCAGCGTTTCGACGTGGTCTACCACCTGCTGTCGATGACCAAGAACCGCCGCATCCGGATCAAGGTGCAGACGGATGAGGACACCCCGGTGCCGACCGTCACTGGTGTCTACCCGTGCGCCGACTGGTTCGAGCGCGAGGCGTTCGACATGTACGGGATCTTCTTCGAGGGACACCCGGACTTGCGCCGGATCCTCACTGACTACGGCTTCCACGGCCATCCGCTGCGGAAGGACTTCCCGATGACCGGCTACGTCGAGCTGCGCTACGACGACGAGCTGAAGCGGGTGGTGTATGAGCCGGTGAAGTCGGTCGAATTCCGTAACTGGGACTTCCTCTCGCCCTGGGAAGGCGCCGATTATGTGCTGCCGGGCGATGAAAAGGCGGAGGCGAAATAATGGCCGACGACGCTTCGAACCCGGTCGCGATCCCGGAAACTCCGGTCCGCAAGTTCAACATCAACTTCGGTCCTCAACACCCGGCTGCGCACGGCGTTCTGCGCCTCGTGCTCGAACTGGACGGTGAAGTCGTCGAGCGGGTCGACCCGCACGTCGGCCTGCTGCATCGCGGCACCGAAAAGCTGATGGAGTACCGGACCTACCTCCAGAACATTCCGTACTTCGACCGCCTCGACTACGTGGCGCCGATGAACCAGGAACACGCGTTCTGCCTGGCCATCGAGAAGTTGCTGGGCCTGGAAGTGCCGATCCGTGGTTCGATCATCCGAGTCATGTTCTCGGAAATCGGCCGGATCCTGAATCACCTGCTCAACGTCACCACTCAGGCGATGGACGTCGGCGCGCTGACGCCGCCGCTGTGGGGCTTCGAAGAGCGCGAGAAGCTCATGGTGTTCTACGAGCGCGCCTGCGGCGCTCGCCTGCACGCCAACTACTTCCGTCCGGGCGGCGTCCACCAGGACCTGCCCGAGGTGCTGGTCGACGACATCCGCGACTGGGCCGTCGCCTTCGAGCGCCCGATCAGCGACATCGACAAGCTGATCACCGGCAACCGGATCTTCAAGCAGCGCAATGTCGACATCGGCGTGGTGTCGAAGGAGGAGGCCATCAACTGGGGCTTCTCGGGCGTGATGGTGCGCGGTTCCGGCATCGCCTGGGATCTGCGCCGCAGCCAGCCCTACGAGTGCTACGACGACTTCGAGTTCGACATCCCGTTGGGCGTCAACGGCGATTGCTACGACCGCTATCTCTGCCGCATGGAGGAGATGCGTCAGAGCGCGAAGATCATCATCCAATGCGCTGACCGGCTTAAGAAAACGCCCGGTCCGGTGCTGACGGAAGACAATAAGTTCGCGCCGCCGCGCCGCGGTGAGATGAAGCGTTCGATGGAAGCGCTCATCCATCACTTCAAGCTCTACACCGAAGGCTTCCGTACGCCTCCGGGCGAGGTCTACGCATGCGTTGAAGCGCCGAAGGGCGAGTTCGGCGTGTTCGTGGTCTCGGACGGCACCAACAAGCCGTATCGCTGCAAGATCCGCGCGCCGGGCTACCCGCACCTGATGGCGATGGACTGGCTGAACCGCGGTCACATGCTGGCAGACGTGTCGGCGATCCTCGGCTCGCTGGACATCGTGTTCGGGGAGATCGATCGTTGACCTATCAAGCCGGCCTTTCGAACAGCGAGATCGTCACCGGTCAGCTCGACGCGTACAACGCCCAGAACATCGAAGCCTTCTGCGGCTTTTACGCCGATGACGCCGTGCTTGCGGACTTCAACGGCGCAATCACCGCCCAGGGGCTGGACGCCATTCGCGCCCGGCACGAGAAGCTTTTCGCCGATTTCCCGCAGAACAAGGCGGTCCGGACCAATCGCATCGAGGTTGGCCAAGTGGTCATCGACCACGAGGACGTGTTCCGCAGTCCCGATGCGCAGCCTTTCCAGGTGGCGGCCATCTACACCATCGCAGGCGGCAAGATCGCCCGCGTAGACTTCGTGAAGTGAGGATCGCTTGAGCGTTCGCCGCCTCTCTCCGAACCAGCCCGCTAGCTTCGAGTTCTCCGCGGAGACCAAGAAGACGGCGGAGTGGTGGATCTCCAAGTTCCCGGCCGGCCGCCAGCAATCGGCGGTCATTCCGATTCTGTGGCTCGTGCAGAAGCAGGAGGGCTGGGTCTCCGAGCCGGCGATCCGCATGGTCGCCGAGCTGCTGAGCATGGCCCAGATCCGGGTGCTGGAGGTCGCGACCTTCTACACCATGTTCATGCTTGAGCCGGTCGGCAGCCACGCCCTGGTCCAGGTTTGCGGCACCACGCCGTGCGCGCTGCGCGGCGCCAACGAACTGATGGCCCATTGCAGGAAGCGCCTTGGCCCGAAGGACCACCTGTCGGCGGACGGCAAGTTCTATTGGCAGGAAGTCGAATGCCTGGGCGCCTGTTCGAACGCGCCGATGGCCGCCATCAACGACTATTACTACGAGGACCTGACGGTCGAGACGCTCGACCAAATCCTTGATGAGTTCGCTGCTGGCACGCCGCGCGCCCCCGGCTCGGTGATCGGCCGCCAGGGCTCCGCTCCTGAGGGCGGCCCGCTGACGCTCAGCGACGCCTCGCTGTACGACGGCACGCGCGCCAAGCCGATCAAGTCGCTTCCCAATGCGCCCAAGCCTTCGAAGGGCGCGAAGGAGCCGGCCCAATGAGCGGAATGAATGCGATCACGCGCCCGGCGGGCGCGGACAGAGGAGTTTAGGGGCCTTGGTCGGTATTCTCGAGGACAAGGACCGCATCTTCACCAACCTCTATGGCCTGCATGACTGGGGCCTCGAGGGCGCGAAGAAGCGTGGAGCCTGGAACGGCACGCGTGAGATGCTGATGCAGACGCCGGAATGGCTCTGCGACCAGATCAAGGCGTCGGGCCTGCGCGGGCGCGGCGGCGCTGGTTTCTCCACCGGCCTGAAGTGGACCTTCATGCCCAAGCAGGAGAGCGAGCGGCCCCACTATCTGGTGGTGAACGCCGACGAGTCCGAGCCGGGCACCTGCAAGGACCGCGAGATCATGCGCAATGATCCGCACCTGCTGATCGAAGGCTGCCTGATCGCCAGCTACGCGATCCGCGCGCACACCTGCTACATCTATATCCGCGGCGAGTACGTGCACGAGCGCGAGCGCCTCGAGGCCGCGATCAAGCAAGCTTACGAGGCCAAGCTGATCGGCAAGGGCAATGTCCACGGCTGGGACTTCGACCTGCACGTCACCCATGGCGGCGGCGCGTACATCTGCGGCGACGAAACGGCGCTGATGGAAAGCCTGGAAGGCAAGAAGGGGCAGCCGCGTCTGAAGCCGCCGTTCCCGGCCGGCGCCGGCATCTACGGCTGCCCGACGACCATCAACAACGTCGAGTCGATCTCGGTCGTCGGCACCATCCTGCGCCGCGGTGCCGAGTGGTTCGCGGGCTTTGGCCGGCCGAACAACACCGGCACCAAGCTGATGGCCATCTCGGGCCACGTGAACAAGCCGTGCGTCGTCGAAGAGGCGATGTCGATCCCGCTGAAGCAGTTGCTGGAAGAGCATTGCGGCGGCATTCGCGGCGGCTGGGGCAACCTGAAGGCGGTCATTCCGGGCGGCTCGTCGGTCCGCATGATCCCGGCTCACGAGGCCGAGACCGCGCTGATGGACTTCGACAGCCTCTCGGCGCTGAAGTCGGGCCTCGGCACCGCTGCGGTGATCGTGATGGACCAGTCCACCGACATCGTGAAGGCGATCGCGCGTCTCTCGTACTTCTACAAGCACGAGAGCTGCGGCCAGTGCACCCCGTGCCGCGAAGGCACCGGCTGGATGTGGCGGGTCATGGAGCGCATGGTCACCGGCGAAGCCGAAATGCGCGAAATCGACATGCTGCTGGACGTCGCCAGCCAGGTCGAAGGTCACACGATCTGCGGTCTCGGCGACGCGGCGGCCTGGCCGATCCAGGGTCTGTTCCGCCACTTCCGCCACGAGGTGGAAGACCGCATCACCCAATACCGGGCCGGAAGGCCGCATGTGCAGGGCGCGTCCCTGCAAGCGGCGGAGTAACCCCTAATGCCCAAGGCTAAAGTCAACGGCGCTGAGGTCGAGTTCGAACCCGGCATGACGGTTCTGCAGGTGGCGGAACTGGCTGGGGAAGAGATCCCGCGCTTCTGCTATCACGAGCGCCTCAGCATCGCCGGCAACTGCCGCATGTGTCTGGTCGAGGTGAAGCCCGGCCCGCCGAAGCCGCAGGCGTCCTGCGCGCTGCCGGCCGCGGAAGGCCAGGAGATCTTCACCAATACGCCGATGGTGAAGAAGGCGCGCGAAGGGGTGATGGAGTTCCTGCTCATCAACCACCCCCTGGACTGCCCGATCTGCGACCAGGGCGGCGAGTGCGACCTGCAGGATCAGGCCATGGGCTATGGCCGCGACGACAGCCGCTACGCCGAGAACAAGCGGGCCGTTGAAGAAAAGTACATGGGTCCGCTCATTAAGACGGTGATGACCCGCTGCATCCAGTGCACGCGCTGCGTCCGCTTCATCACCGAAGTGGCCGGCGTGCCGGATATCGGTCTCATCTCGCGCGGCGAGGACGTTGAAATCACGACCTATCTCGACAAGTCGGTCGGGTCGGAACTGTCCGCCAACGTCATCGACCTGTGCCCGGTCGGCGCTCTCACCTCCAAGCCGTACGCCTTCAATGCGCGTCCGTGGGAGCTGAAGAAGACCGAGAGCGTCGACGTCATGGACGCGCTCGGCTCGGCGATCCGCGTCGACAGCCGCGGCCCGGCCGTGCTGCGGGTGCTGCCGCGCCTGAACGAAGAGATCAACGAAGAGTGGATCAGCGACAAGACGCGCTACGCCGTCGACGGCCTGTCGCGCCAGCGCCTGGACCAGCCGTTCGTCCGTAAGGACGGTCGCCTGCAGCCGGCGACCTGGGCGCAGGCGTTCGAGTTGATCACCGCCAAGGTCAAGGCCGCCAGCGGCGAACGCATCGGCGTCATCGCCGGCGACGTCCAGGACGTTGAATCCATGGCTGCGGCCAAGGACCTGTTCACCGCGCTCGGCTCGGCCAATATCGACTGTCGCCAGGACGGCATGGTGCTGGGCGCCGGCCCGCGCGAGAGCTGGCTGATGAACTCCACCATCGCCGGCATTGAAGAAGCCGACGTCATCCTGCTGGTCGGGACCAATCCGCGTCTCGAGGCGCCGGTGTTCAACGCCCGTCTGCGCAAGCGCTGGCTGGCGGGCGCGCTGCGCGTCGGCGTGATCGGCGAGCAGGCCGACCTCACCTACAAGTACGACTACCTCGGTGCGGGCGCCTCGACCCTGTCGGGCCTGAGCCGCGCCAAGAACGATTTCGTCGCCGCCCTCAAGAGCGCCAAAAACCCGGCGATCATCCTCGGCGCCGGCGCCTTGTCGCGCGAGGACGGCCAAGCGGTGCTCGCCGCCGCGGCCGCGGCCGCCAAGAGCTTCGGCATGACTTGGAACGTGCTGCACACCGCCGCCTCGCGCGTCGGCGGCCTGGATCTCGGCTTCGTGCCGGGCGAGGGTGGCAAGAGCGCCAGGGAGATGGTGGAGCCGGGCGCGCTGGACGTGCTGTTCCTGCTGGGCGCCGACGAGATCGACGCCAAGGCCTCGGGCGCCTTCACGGTCTATCTGGGCACGCACGGCGACGCCGGCGCGCACTCGGCGGACGTGGTCCTGCCGGGCGCGGCCTACACCGAGAAGGACGGCATCTACGTCAACACCGAAGGTCGCGTGCAGTTCGGCTACCGCGCTGTGTTCCCCAAGGGCGAGGCCCGCGAGGACTGGTCGGTGTTCCGGGCGCTCTCCGATCGCCTGGGCGTGACCCTGCCGTACGACACCCTGGCCCAACTGCGGGCCAAGCTCTTCGCCGACCACCCGACCTTCGGTCAGGTGGACTACGCCCCCGGTTCGTCGGGGGCGCCCCTGGACTTCGGTTCGCTGGGTGTGAAGGGCGAGGTCTCCGAGGCTCCGTTCGAGAGCGCGGTGAAGACCTTCCATCTGACCAATCCCATCGCCCGCGCCAGCGTGACGATGGCCGAGTGCGCCGCCGTCGCTTCCGGCGCCGCCAAGATCGCGGCGGAGTAGGGGCATGGACGCTGTCGCCAACAACTTCTGGGCTACGCCGGGCGGCTGGACCCTGATCACGGTCGCGCAGATCATGGCGGTCGTGCTGCCGCTGCTGGTCGCGCTGGCCTTCTTCATGCTCGCCGACCGGAAAATCTGGGCCGGCGTGCAGATGCGCAAAGGCCCCAACGTGGTCGGGCCTTTCGGCTTGCTGCAGTCCTTCGCCGACCTGATCAAGTTCGTGCTGAAGGAAATCGTCATCCCCGACGGGGCCGACAAGTTCGTTTTCCTGCTGGCGCCGGTGCTGACCTTCGTCCTGGCCCTGGTCGGCTGGGCGGTGATCCCGTTCGCGCCGGGCTGGGTCGTCTCCGACATTAATGTCGGAGTGCTGTACCTGTTCGCGATCAGTTCGCTGGGCGTCTACGGCATCATTATGGGCGGCTGGGCTTCGAACTCGAAGTACCCGTTCCTGGGTTCGCTGCGTTCGGCGGCGCAGATGGTGTCGTATGAAGTCTCGATCGGCTTCGTCATCGTCACCGTGATCCTGCTTTCGGGCACGATGAACCTGCAGAAGATCGTCGAGCTGCAAAGCGGCGGCTTCTGGAACTGGAACGTGTTCGGCGGCCAGGGCCTGCATAACCTGCCGATGGCGCTGATCATGATCCCGATGGCGGTGATCTTCTTCATCTCGGCCCTGGCCGAGACCAACCGCCCGCCGTTCGACCTGCCGGAAGCCGAATCCGAACTCGTGGCCGGCTATCAGGTCGAGTACTCGTCCAGCCCGTTCCTGCTCTTCATGATCGGCGAGCTGGTGAACATCGTGCTGATGTGCGCCCTGATCTCGGTCATGTTCTTCGGGGGCTGGCAGGCCCCGATCGACCTGCCGTGGGTCGCGAGCTGGCCGCCGACCGTGCAGAGCTTCTACGGGCTCATGTGGCTCGTCATGAAGATCTGCTTCTTCTTCTTCCTGATCGGGATGGTGAAGGCGATCGTGCCGCGCTACCGCTACGACCAACTGATGCGCCTGGGCTGGAAGGTTTTCCTGCCGACCTCGCTGGCCGCGGTGGTCCTGGTCGCCGGCTGGCGCGTTTTCGGTCCGGGGGGTGCATGAGGACGGTCATGGCCAGCATCCTCCTGATTTCCCTTTCGTCCTGCGCCAGTTCGGCAGGCGGCCCCGATGTGACCGGGGGCGTCGCCAGCTACGACGCCCTGAAGTCCGCCAGCGCGGCCTGCGCCGCCAAGGGCGGCGAGCTGGTCCGCAGCCCCGAGGGCTCGGGCAAGCGCATGACCGACTACGCCTGCAAGAGAAAGTAACCGCGAAATGATGCAGCGAATTTCACAAGCAGTCAGGGGCGCGGCCCTGATGGACTTCGTCGGGGCCTTCGGCCTGGCGATGAAGTACATGATCAAGCCGAAGGCCACCGTGCAGTACCCGCACGAGCGCGGCCCGCAGTCGCCGCGCTTCCGCGGCGAGCATGCGCTGCGCCGCTATCCCAACGGGGAGGAGCGTTGCATCGCCTGCAAGCTCTGCGAGGCGATCTGCCCGGCTCAGGCCATCACCATCGAAGCCGAACCGCGTGACGACGGCAGCCGCCGTACGACCCGGTACGACATCGACATGGTCAAGTGCATCTACTGCGGCCTGTGCCAGGAGGCCTGCCCGGTGGACGCCATCGTCGAGGGCCCGAACATCGAGTTCGCCGTCGAGACCCGCGAGGAGCTCTACTACGACAAGGAGCGCCTGCTCTCGAACGGCGATCGCTGGGAACGGCAGATCGCGAAGAACCTGGAACTGGACGCGCCGTACCGGTAAGCGCCGGCGCATCCGTGAGACGACCACCTTCGCTTTGTCGGGCTTCCGGCGGGCGGACCAAGTAAACTAAGGGGCTGAGAAAAGCCGTCATGGCCTTGGCGATCGCATTCTACCTGCTGGCGGCGGTGACCGTAGGCGCAGGGTTCGGGGTGGTTTCCTCCCGAAATCCCGTGCACTCGGTGCTGTTCCTGATCCTCAGCTTCTTCTCGGCCGCGGGCCTCTTCGTGACCATGGGCGCGGAGTTCCTCGCGATGCTGCTCGTCGTCGTTTACGTCGGCGCGGTCGCGGTGCTCTTCCTCTTCGTGGTGATGATGCTGGACGTCGACTTCGCGGCGCTCCGGCAGGGCTTCGCCCGCTACATGCCGCTGGGCGGCCTGGTCGCCGGCGTCCTCGTGGTCGAGATGATCGTCGTCGCCACGGCGGTCGCGACCAGCGGCAAGCCCAAGGCCGATACGCCTCAGGTCTACACCGACGTCTCCAACATCGAGACGATCGGCCGGGTGCTCTACACCGACTACGTCTACTTCTTCCAAGCCGCGGGGCTGGTGCTGCTGGTGGCCATGATCGGCGCCATCGTCCTGACCCTCCGCCACAAGCCGGGCGTGCGCCGTCAGGTCATCGTCGACCAGGTCGCCCGCACGCCGAAGACCGGCATGCGCGTCGTTCAGATCAAGCCGGGGCAGGGGATCGACCAATGATCGGGCTCACCCATTATCTCGCGGTGGCCGCGATCCTGTTCACCATCGGGGTGTTCGGGATCTTCGTGAACCGCAAGAACATCATCGTCATCCTGATGTCGGTCGAGCTGATCCTGCTCGCGGTGAACATCAATCTCGTGGCCTTCTCGGTCTATCTCCACGACGTGGTGGGGCAGATCTACGCCATGTTCGTCCTGACCGTGGCGGCCGCAGAAGCCGCTGTCGGCCTCGCTATCCTTGTCACCTTCTTCCGTAACCGCGGCGACATCTCCGTCGACGACGTCTCGATGATGAAGGGCTGACGGACCACAACATGACACCGCAGTCTCTCATCACCGCAGTCGTTTTCGCGCCCCTGATCGGCGCGATCGTGGCCGGCCTCTTCGGCCGCCGCATCGGCAACGTCGCGTCCCAATCGATCACCACCGGCCTGCTGGTGCTGTCGGCCGTCCTCTCGTGGACGATCTTCAGCCAGTGGACCTGGGGCGGGCTCGAAGCTTTCACCATCAAGCTGCTGCCGTTCATCAATATCGGCGACTTCCAGTCGAACTGGTCGATCCGCCTCGACGGTCTGTCGGCGGTCATGCTGGTGGTTGTCACCAGCGTCTCCTCGCTCGTCCACATCTATTCGTGGGGGTACATGGCCGAGGACGACAGCAAGCCGCGCTTCTTCGCGTACCTGTCCTTGTTCACCTTCGCCATGCTTGCGCTGGTCACCGCCGCCGACTTCATGCAGTTGTTCTTCGGCTGGGAAGGCGTGGGCCTGGCGAGCTACCTGCTGATCGGCTTCTGGTTCAAGAAGCCGACCGCCAACGCCGCGTCGATCAAGGCCTTTGTGGTCAACCGGGTCGGCGACTTCGGCTTTGCGCTCGGCATCATGACCGTCTTCTGGATGTTCGGCACGATCCAGTTCGCTGAGCTGTTCCCGAAGATCCCGACCATGGCCAACGAGGGCTGGTGGTTCGCCGGTTCCTACTGGCACGCGGTCGACCTGGCCTGCGCCCTGCTGTTCGTCGGCGCGATGGGCAAGTCGGCGCAGTTCTTCCTGCACACCTGGCTGCCGGACGCGATGGAAGGCCCGACCCCGGTGTCGGCGCTGATCCACGCCGCGACCATGGTCACCGCCGGCGTCTACATGGTCTGCCTGCTGTCGCCGATGTTCGAGTACGCGCCGTACGCCAAGCAGATCGTCACGGTCATCGGCGCGGTCACCGCTCTGTTCGCCGCGACCGTCGGTCTGGCCCAGAACGACATCAAGCGCGTCATCGCCTATTCGACCTGTTCGCAGCTCGGCTACATGTTCTTCGCCGCGGGCGTGGGCGCCTATCAGGCGGCCATGTTCCACCTGTTCACGCACGCCTTCTTCAAGGCCCTGCTGTTCCTGGGCGCCGGCTCGGTGATCCACGGGATGCACCACGAGCAGGACATGCGGAAGATGGGCGCGCTGTGGAAGTACCTGCCGGTCACCTATGCGGTGATGACCATCGGCACCCTGGCGATCACGGGCTTCGGTCTTCCGAATCTGCACCTGGGCTTCGCGGGCTTCTACTCGAAGGACACCATCATCGAGAGCGCCTTCGCGGCCGGACAACTGCATGGCGGCGTGGCCTACTTCGCCTTCGTGGTCAGCATCTTCGCCGCCGGCCTCACCGCCTTCTATTCGTGGCGCCTGGCGTTCATGACCTTCCACGGCACCGCCAAGTGGGGTCATCACGACGATCATGCGGATGACCATGCGCACGGTCACGGCCACGACGATCACGCCTCTTCGGCGCAGATCGAAACCCACGACGAGCCGCTGGCCGACCACGACCATGGTCATGGCCACGACCACAAGCCGCATGAGAGCCCCGTCATCATGCTCGTGCCGCTGCTGTTGCTGGCGTTCGGCGCCGTCACTGCCGGCTACGTGTTCGTCGACCACTTCGTGGGCGAGGGTTGGACTGAGTTCTGGCGCGGCGCGATCTTCAATGGCGCGGAGAACCACGTCCTGGAGCACGCGCACCACGTCCCGACCTGGGTGAAGTGGGCGCCGCTGGCGGTGTCGGCGATCGGCTTCGCCAGCGCCTACTACGTCTACATCATGCGTGAAGGGCTGGGCGCGGCGATCGCGGCGCGGAAGGGCCCGATGTGGACCTTCCTCTACAACAAGTGGTTCTTCGACGAGATCTATGAGGCGACCTTCGTGCGGGCCACCAAGTTCCTGGGCGACGTGTTCTGGAAGGTCGGCGACCAGAAGATCATCGACGGCCTTGGGCCGAACGGGGTCTCGGCGCTGTCCTACACCCTCGGCCGTCGGGCCGGGCGGCTGCAGACCGGCTACGTCTATCACTATGCGTTCGTAATGCTGCTCGGCGTGGCGGGACTGCTGTCCTACGCGCTGTGGGCCTGGCAAGCTTAAGGGGGAGGGCGATCCCATGACCGGTATTCTCTCCCTGACGACGTTCACGCCGCTGGTCGGCGTGGCGGCGATCATCCTGCTGCGTCTCTTCCGTTCGCACGAAGACGAGCAGACCATCCGCGCCGTGAAGTGGATCACTCTGGTGACCACGCTGGCGACCTTCGCGCTGTCGGTGCTGCTTGTGATGCAGTACGACCCGGCCAATGCGGGCTTCCAGTTCGTGGAAGACCACGCGTGGTTCGCGGGCCTGCACTACCGCATGGGCGTGGACGGAATCTCGATCCTGTTCGTGCTGCTGACCGCGTTCCTGATGCCGATCTGTATCGCGGCCTCGTGGTTCTCGATCGACAAGCGGGTGCCGGCCTACATGGTCGCGTTCCTGATCCTCGAAACCCTGGTCATCGGCGTGTTCTGCGCGCTGGACTTGGTGCTGTTCTACCTGTTCTTCGAATTCGGGCTGGTGCCGATGTTCCTGATCATCGGCATCTGGGGCGGCAAGAACCGGGTCTATGCGGCCTACAAGTTCTTCCTCTACACCCTGCTCGGCTCGGTGCTGATGCTGGCGGCCATCCTGGTCATGATCAGCGTCGCGGGCACCGCCTCGATCCCCGAACTCATGAACTACAAGTTCGACCAGAACCTGCAGACTTGGCTGTGGCTGGCCTTCTTCGCCTCGTTCGCGGTGAAGATGCCGATGTGGCCGGTGCACACCTGGCTGCCCGACGCCCACGTCGAAGCGCCGACCGCCGGCTCGGTCATCCTGGCGGGCATCCTGCTGAAGATGGGCGGCTATGGCTTCCTGCGCTTCTCGCTGCCGATGTTCCCGCTGGCTTCGGACCTGTTCACGCCGCTGGTCTTCGCGCTCAGCGTGATCGCCGTCGTCTACACTTCGCTGGTCGCCTTCCGTCAGACCGACATCAAGAAGCTGATCGCCTATTCGTCGGTCGCCCACATGGGCTTCGTGACCATGGGGATCTTCGCCGGCAACGCCATCGGCGTGCAGGGCGCGATCTTCCAGATGCTCAGCCACGGCGTGATCTCCGGCGCGCTCTTCCTCTGCGTCGGTGTCGTCTACGACCGCATGCACACCCGCGAGATCGCCTTCTATGGCGGCCTGGTGAACCGCATGCCCTGGTACGCGGCGACCTTCCTGCTGTTCACCATGGGTAATGTCGGCCTGCCGGGCACCTCGGGCTTCATCGGAGAAATCACCACCATGGTCGGGGTCTATGAGATCTCGACCTGGACCGCGGTCGTCGCCGCCACCGGCGTGATCTTCTCGGCCGTCTATGCGCTGACCCTCTACAAGCGCGTGGTGTTCGGCGAGATCACCAACCCGGCCTTGGCCGACATCACCGACCTCGACTGGCGCGAGGTGGCGATCTTCGCGCCGCTGATCGCCATGACCCTGTACCTCGGCGTCTATCCGGCCGCCGTCTTCGATCTGACCCAAGCCTCGGTCGACAATCTCGCCGCGGTTTACCGCGCGGCCATCGGCGGGTGAGGACCTAAAGTCACATGACCTTTTCCCAAGACCTCGCTCTCGCCGCGCCGGAACTGATCCTGGCCATCGGCGCCCTCGGCCTGCTGGTGATCGGCGCGTTCGCGCCGCGCGCCACCACGGCCCTGATGCTCGCCTCGGTCGGCGCGCTGATCGTCGCGGCCTGGGCCGCTGCGGTCGGCCCGATCGGCCGCGGCTTCTCCGGCGGCCTGATCGCCGACAACGCCTCGGCCTTCGCCAAGGTGGCGATCTATCTGGCCAGCGCTGTCGCTATCGTGCTTGGCCAGAAGTGGTTCGAGCGCAAGGCGATCCGCAACTTCGAGTTCCCGATCCTGATCCTCCTGGCCGCGCTCGGCATGGGGATGATGGCCTCGGCCGGCGACCTGATTTCGCTCTACATGGGCGTCGAACTGCACTCGCTGGCGCTCTACGTGCTGGCAGCGATGCACCGCGAAGACGCCAAGGCCTCGGAAGCGGGCCTGAAGTACTTCGTGCTGGGTGCGCTGTCCTCGGGCCTGCTGCTCTACGGCGCCTCGCTGATCTACGGCTTCGCCGGCTCGACCAAGTTCGATGAGATCGCGCTGGTCGTGCAGGGCGGCGCAAGCACCGGCGTGCTGTTCGGGCTGGTCTTCCTGATCTGCGGCCTGGCTTTCAAGGTCTCGGCCGCGCCGTTCCACATGTGGACCCCGGACGTCTACGAAGGCGCCCCGACCCCGGTCGTGGCCTTCTTCGCTGGTGCTCCGAAGCTGGCGGCCATGGTGCTGTTCGCCCGTGTTCTGGCCGAAGGATTCGCCGGGGCGGTCGACCAATGGCGTCAGGTCCTGGTGGTCATCGCGTTGCTGTCGATCTTCGTTGGGGCGCTGGCCGGCCTGGCGCAACAGAACCTGAAGCGCCTGTGGGCCTACTCGTCGATCGCCAACGTCGGCTACGCCGTCCTCGGCCTAGCCGCGGGCACGCCCGAGGGTATGCAGGCGATGCTGGTGTTCATGGTCCTCTACATGATCGACGTGACCGGCTTCTTCGCCTGCCTGACCGCGCTGTCGCGCGACGGCCGGCCGATGGAGACGATCTCGGACATGGCCGGACTGTTCAAGGAACGCCCGGGCATCGCTCTCGCGATGACGGCGTTCTCGTTGTCGGCGCTCGGCCTGCCGCCGTTCTCCGGCTTCTGGGCCAAGTTCTACGTCTTCAAGGCGGCGCTGAGCGTGGGCCAGCCGATGATCGTGATCGCCGCCGTCCTCGGCCTGGTCGGCAGCGTCATCGCCGCGTTCTACTACCTGCGCTTGATCAAGGTAATGTGGTTCGACAACGCGCCGAGCGGGACCGACGAACTCCCGCGCGAAGCCCAGGTGGTGGCGATCAGCGCCGCGCTGTTCACCTTCCCCGTCGTGATGGGTGCGCTGGTCTTCATCGATCCGCTCGCCAAGGCCGCGGCGGCTGCGTTCGGGCTCGCGTCCTAGGTGGGCGCCCACCCCCCGATCGAAGCCTACGACGAACTGGACTCCACCAACGCCGAGGCGCGCAGGCGCGCCGAGGCGGGGGCGGGCGGTCCGGTCTGGATCACCGCCCTGCGGCAGACCGCCGGCCATGGCCGGAGGGGGCGTCCGTGGACGACCTCTACCGGCAATCTGGCAGCCACCCTGCTGCTGACTACCGACAAGCCGGCCGCCGAGGCCGCGCAGCTGTCGTTCGTGGCGGCGCTGGCCGCCGCCGATCTGGCCCAGACCTGCCTGGGGCCTGGGGCCGCGCGGTTGAAATGGCCCAACGACGTGATGATCCATGGCCGCAAGGCGGTCGGAATCCTGGTCGAGTCCGGCCGCCGTCCCGACGGGACGCTATGGCTGGCGGTCGGCATCGGCATCAACCTTGCGCATGCGCCGACCAACGTGGAGCGGCCGGCGACGGCGTTCGCAGATCACATGGCCGGACCACCGCCGTCGCCAGCCGACGCGCTTGAGGTCCTGGCGACTCGGTTCGAGCACTGGCGCGCGCTCTGGCAGGCAGAAGGCTTCGCGCCGATCGCACGCGGCTGGACGGAGGTCGCGCAGGGCCTGGGCGAGACGTGCGTGGCGCGTCTGCCCAATCAGACTCACACGGGCATCGCCGAAGGTCTCGACCTGGACGGGGCGTTGCGGCTGCGATTGGACGACGGGGCGGTGATGCGTATCACCGCCGGGGACGTTTTCTTCGGAGAGGCGTGAAGCGATGCTTCTGGCGATCGAGCAAGGCAACACCAACACCCTGTTCGCGGTCCATGACGGCGAGTCCTGGATTGCTCAGTGGCGGGCGGCTACCGACTCCAGCCGCACGGCCGACGAGTATGCGGTCTGGCTCTCGCAGCTGCTGCACATGGCGGGGCTGCAGTTCGGCGTGCTCGACTCCTGCATCATCTCCAGCGTGGTGCCGCAGTCGATCTTCAACCTGCGCAACCTAGCGCGGCGCTACCTGCACGTCGAACCGCTGGTGATCGGCGAGAACGCCGAACTCGGCATTCAGGTGCGCATCGACAAGCCGTCGGAGGCGGGCGCCGACCGGCTGGTCAACGCCCTGGGCGCCCATATCGTCTATCCGGGCGACCTGATCGTCATCGACTCGGGCACGGCGACCACCTTCGACGTCATCGCCGCGGACGGCGGTTTCGAGGGGGGTGTCATCGCGCCGGGCATCAACCTATCTATGGAAGCGTTGCACTCGGCGGCGGCGAAACTGCCGCGGGTTGCGATCCAGAAGCCGCAGCGCGTTGTCGGGACCGATACGGTCGGGGCCATGCAGTCGGGGGTGTTCTGGGGCTATGTCGCCCTGATTGAGGGCCTGATCGCCCGCATCAAGGCAGAGCGCGACAAGCCGATGACCGTTATCGCGACGGGCGGCGTCGCCTCGCTGTTTCACGGCGCCACCACGGCCATCGACCATTTTGACCCGGATCTGACGATCCGAGGCCTACTTGAAATTCACCGCCGGAACACGGCGGCAAGGACGTAATGAAAGCAAAAGACCAAGACGAACTCGTCTTCCTGCCGCTCGGCGGCTCGAACGAGATCGGCATGAACTTCAATCTCTACGGCTACGGTCCGGCGCATGCGCGCAAATGGATCGTGGTCGATCTGGGCGTCACCTTCGGCGACCAGACCACGCCTGGCGTGGAGATCATCCTGCCTGACCCGGAGTTTATCCGGGAGTACGCCAAGAACATCGTCGGCATCGTGCTGACCCACGCGCACGAAGACCACATCGGGGCGGTGGCGTGGCTGTGGCCGCAGCTGCGCGCGCCGCTGTACGCGACGCCGTTCACCGCCTTCCTCCTGCGCGAGAAGCTGCGCGAGAACGAGGAGTGCGCGGACGCCGAGATCACCGAGGTCCCGCTGAGCGGCACGATCCAGCTCGGACCGTTCGAGGTCGAGCTGATCACCCTGACCCATTCGATCCCGGAACCGAACGGGCTGGCGATCCGGACGCCGCTGGGCACGGTCCTGCACACAGGCGACTGGAAGATCGATCCGGACCCGGTGCTGGGCTCGGTCACCGACGATGCGGCGATCCAGAAGCTGGGCGACGAGGGCGTCCTGGCCATGGTCTGCGACTCCACCAACGTCTTCGTGGACGGCGAGTCCGGCTCGGAAGCTGACGTGAAGGACGCCCTAGCCGGTCTGATCGGCGGCTTGCCGGGCAAGGTGGCGGTGGCGTGCTTCGCCTCGAACGTCGCCCGCATGGACAGCGTCATCCGCGCCGCTGAGGCGGCCGATCGCAGCGTCTGCCTGGTCGGCCGCTCGATGCACCGCATGGCCGCCGCGGCGAAGTCCGTCGGCCTGCTGGAAGGCGTGCGCGAGTTCCTGTCCGAGCAACAGGCCGCCTCCATGCCGGACAACCAGGTGCTGTACCTCTGCACCGGCAGCCAGGGCGAACCGCGTGCGGCGCTGTCGCGAATTGCCGACGGTTCGCACCCGCACGTGAAGTTGGGGACCGGCGACGCCTGCGTGTTTTCCTCGCGGGTCATTCCGGGCAACGAGATTCCGATCCGCAACCTGCAAAACCGGCTCGCCGACCGTGGAGTGCGGCTCTACACCGAGCGTGACCATCCGGGGATCCACGTCTCCGGCCATCCGTGCCGGGACGAGCTGGCGCAGATGTACGCCTGGGCGCGGCCGCAGATCGCGGTGCCGACCCATGGCGAGCGCCGTCATCTGCTGGAACACGCCGCCTTCGCCAAGGACCTGCAGGTTCCGCAGTCGGTGGCGCCGCGCAACGGCGACATGGTGCGCCTGGCGCCGGGGCGCGCCGAGATCATCGACGAAGTGCCGGCAGGCCGGATCTATGTCGACGCCGGCGTTCTGACGCCGGAGAACGGGGACGCCCTGCGCGAGCGTCGCCACGCCGCCTACAACGGCGTGCTGGCCGTCAGCGTGGTGCTGGACGGCCGCGGCAAGGTCGCCGCAGGACCCCAGGTGCGTGCGCTCGGTCTACCGGCCGACGACGACTATCCGATGGACGAGGTGCTCGACGATCTGGCCAAGGAAGCCCGTCAGGCGCTGGCCCGGCTGCAAGGCGAGGAGCGCGAACTCGACGACGAAGTCGAGACCGTGATGTCCCGGGCGGTGAAGAAGGCCAGTCAGCGGATCTGGGGCAAGCGGCCGGTCGTGGAGACGACGGTCCTGCGGATCTGACATGGGCGCCGTAGCGTGATCTCGCGCGGCGTCTCGGAGAGGTCTATAGGGCTGTCATGATCGGAAGACTGAACCACGTCGGGGTTGCAACCCCCTCCATCGCCGAGTCCGTGAAGCTCTATCGCGACGTGCTTGGCGCGACCAACATCACCGAGACCAAGGCGATGCCGGAGCAGGGCGTCTATGTCTGCTTCGTCGACCTGCCCAACAGTCAGATCGAGCTGATCGAGCCGCTCGGCGACGATTCGCCGCTTGTCGGCTTCCTTGCGAAGAACCCCGCCGGGGGCCAACACCATGTGTGCTTCGAAGTGCCAGACATTATCGCCGCGCGCGACGACATGCGGGCAAAGGGGGCGACGGTGCTGGGGACTGGCGAGCCGCGGATTGGGGCGCATGGCACTCCGGTGATCTTCGTCCACCCGAAGAACATGGGCGGGGTGCTGGTCGAGCTGATGGAATCCCCTAAGGACGCGCACTGATGACTGTCTTCACCGGCATCGCGATCTATTTCACCATCTGGTGGACCGTGCTGTTCTCCGTCCTGCCGATCGGCGTCACCAGCCACGCCGAGGCCGGGATCGACAAGGGCGACGGCGGCGATCCTGGCGCGCCGGTGGATCCGAAGCTCAAGAAGAAATTCGTCACCACGACCATCGTCTCGACGATTCTCTGGGTGATCCTGTTCCTGGTCCTTCACTTCAAGCTGGTCACTCTGCCGCCGGTGCCGGCCAGCTGGCGCTAGGCGCGAGCGGAGATTGGGCGGCGAGCTAGCCTGCTCGCACAAGATTTGGGCGAATGAGAAATTTGGCCGGCCGCCGCCGCGAGGGACGCGGGGACGGGACGTAGCTTCGGTTACTCCTGGGCGCAGACACAGGCAGCCATCTGGCCGTCCGTGGCGTTTTCCCCGATAACTTGAAGGCCGTCCGCTGACTGGGCGGCCTTCTTTTCGCTCCGCTAACATGGCAAAGCTGGCGAACGGGCCGTGACGGCCGCACAGGATCGGGACATCTTCCCAGGCATGCATCTATCGAGTCCTACGTCCGCCGGAGCGGTCGCCGCGTGACCACGACCAACGGGACGCTGAATGGCCGTGCGCCGCCCTTTGGCCAATGGGAACGCTCCGTGGCGGCCCGCTATCTGCGCGCCAAGCGCAGCCAGGGCGGGGTGGCGCTGATCTCGATCATCTCGTTCGTCGGGATCATGCTGGCGGTGGCGGTGTTGATCATCGTGATGAGCGTCATGAACGGCTTCCGGGCCGAGCTGCTGTCGCGGATGCTGGGCTTTAGCGGTCACCTCTATGTCACCGGCGGCGTGCTGACCGACCCGGACCGCGAGGCGGTGATCAAGCGGATCTCGGATCTGCCGGGCGTGGTTCAGGTGACGCCGGTCGTCGAGGCCCAAGCGATGGCGCTGGGGGCAGGCCAGATCAGCGGCGCCATCGTGCGGGGCACGACGGCCAAGGACCTGAAGGCCACGAAGATCGTCTCCGAGAACATCACCCGCGGGTCGATGGCCGGGTTCGACGAGGGCGAGTATGGCGGCGATTACGTCATGGTCGGGGACAGGCTCGCACAGGCGCTGGGGGTCGGGCCGGGGGACGAGCTCAGTCTGATCTCGCCGAGCGGGGGCGCGACCGCGTTCGGCGCCACGCCGCTGCGCAAGACCTACACGGTGGCGGGAACCTTCACCGTCGGGATGAGCGAGTACGACCAGGCTTTCATTTACATGCCGCTGGAGCAGGCCCAGCTGTTCTTCGGCCGCGACAACAGCATCGACTATCTCGAGATCAAGCTGCAGGACCCCGACAAGGCGATCGCCATGAAGGGAGCGGTGGCCAGGGCTGCCGGCGGGGCGGCGCTGGTCACCGACTGGACCGAGAAGAACTCGGCCTACTGGGGCGCGCTGAAGGTCGAACGCAACGTCATGCGCCTGATCCTGATGATGCTGGTGGCGATCGCGGCGATGAACATCATCTCCGGCCTGGTCATGCTGGTGAAAAACAAGGGCCGCGACATCGCTATCCTGCGCACCATGGGCGCAGGGCAGGGCTCGATCCTGCGCATATTCTTCATGTCAGGGGCCGCGGTGGGGGTGCTCGGCACCATCGCCGGCCTGCTCATCGGCTCGCTGTTCTGCATCTTCATCGGCGAGATCCAGCAGTTCGTGGAATGGGCGACCGGCGCGGAAGTGTTCAACTCGGACATCTACTTCCTGACCCGCATTCCGGCGAAGATCGACTGGCAGGAAGTGTCGGTGATCACGTTCTGGGCCCTGGCCATGTCGTTCCTGGCGACCCTGCCGCCGGCCTGGCGGGCCTCGCGTCTCGATCCGGTGGAAGCGCTTCGCTATGAGTGACCCCGTGCTGTCCATCCGGGGCCTGCGCCGGACCTACAAGAGCGGCGACAAGACCCTGACCGTCCTCAGCGGCGCCGACCTCGACGTGCGCCCCGGCGAGATCGTCGGGCTGATCGGCCCGTCAGGGTCTGGCAAGTCCTCGTTGCTTCACGCCGCCGGCCTGCTTGAGCACCCGGACGAGGGGCGGATCGTCATCGAGGGGCGCGACTGTTCGGACCTCAGCGACCGCCAGCGCACGCGCGTGCGACTGGCGACCATCGGCTTCGTCTATCAGGCGCACCACCTGCTGGCCGAGTTCACCGCCCTCGACAATGTCGCCCTCCCGCAGATGATCGCCGGCCGTTCGCGCAAGGCGGCGCGGGATCGGGCGAGGAGCTTGCTGTCTAACCTCGGGCTGGCCGAACGCGTCGATCACCAGCCGGCGCAGATGTCAGGGGGCGAGCAGCAGCGCGTGGCGATCGCCCGGGCGCTGGCCAACTCGCCCAGGCTGCTGCTGGCCGACGAGCCGACCGGCAACCTGGACCCGCATACGTCGGCCGCGGTGTTCGACAGCCTCTACGCCCTGGCCCGCCAGGAAGGCGTCGCCGCGCTGGTCGCGACCCACAACCTCGAACTGGCCAAGCATATGGACCGGGTTCTGGCGCTGAAGGACGGCCATCTGGAAGAGCAGAAGCTCTAGTCGGCGGCGAAGGTCGTCGCGCCGTCCTCGTTGATCGTGCAGCCAGGATTATGCGCCACTTCCCAGGTGTGGCCGTCGAGGTCCGCGAAGTAGCCGGAATAGCCGCCCCAAAACACCTCTTGCGGCGCCTTGAGCGCCGTGGCGCCGGCGGCGAGCGCCTGGGCGAAGGTCGCGTCGACCTCGGCGCGTGAGCGTTCGTTGATCGCCAGGGTGATGCCTGAGAAGCGGCCGTCCACCGGCCGTTGCGCATCCTCGGCGAGGTCTTCGCGGCCGAACAGCGCCAGACCCAGTCCGGGCAGTTGATAGAAGCAGACCCCTTCGGCCACCGTGCCCGGACGCCAGCCGAGCCCGTCTTCAAAGAACGTTCGCGAGCGGGCGAGGTCGTCCACGCCCAGGGTGATGAGGGACAGTCTCTGTTCCATTCGAGCCTCCGTGCGGGCGGGAGACTAAACCGCTTGACGATGAGAACAAAAAGGGAAATAAGAACGATTATAGAACATCCACAGTGAGGACGTCGCAGATGGTTCGCTTGGCTCGGGAATCGCTGGCCTTTGTGTCGGTTGCAGGCTTTGTCTGGATGATGTGCGCGGTGGCCCAGTACGCGGCGTGACTTCGGAGGTGCGAGAGTGAGCGACGCGGGTAACGACGGCTTCGTCCACCTGCGGGTTCGCTCCGCCTATTCGCTGCTTGAGGGCGCGATCAAGGCCGACAAGGTCAGCGGGCTGGCCAAGGCCTCGGAAATGCCGGCGGTGGCGCTGACCGACCGGGCCAATCTCTACGGCGCGCTCGAGTTTTCGGTCACCAGCAAGGACGCCGGCGTCCAGCCGATCATCGGCTGCGCATTGCCGGTCACCGGCATCGGCGGCGGTCAGACCGAGCGCTGGGCCAAAATCCCGACCATCGTCCTGCTGGCCCAGAGCGAGGTCGGGTACCTCAATCTCAGCGAACTCTCGTCGCTCTGCTACCTGGAGGCCGACGGCAGCGAGGACGTATCGGTGGCCTGGTCGAAGGTGGCCGAGCGCGCCGAGGGCCTGATCCTGTTGTCCGGCGGCGTCGACGGCCCCGTCGATCCGCTGCTGGCCGCGGGCAAGATCCCAGAGGGCAAGGCCGCGCTGGCTGAGATGGCGCGGGTGTTCGGCGACCGGTTCTATGTCGAGCTACAGCGGCACGGCCTGCCTGCGCAGGCCGCCGCCGAGGGCGAACTGGTGGCGTTCGCCTACGACAACGACATCCCGTTGGTCGCGACCAACGACGTCTACTTCGCCAAGCCGGCCATGTACGAGGCGCACGAGGCGCTGCTGTGCATCGCCGACGGCGCGTTCATCATGCAGGACGAGCGCCGGCGGGTGACGCCAGAGCACTGGTTCAAGCCGGCCGCCGACATGCGGGCGCTGTTCGCCGACCTGCCGGAAGCCTGCGACAACACTCTCGATATCGCCCGACGCTGCGCCTTCATGGTCAAGAAGCGCGACCCGATCCTGCCGCGCTTCGACACCGGCGCCGGGCGTTCGGAGGCCGATGAACTGGCGCACCAGGCGCGCGAGGGACTGAAGGCGCGGATCGCCGGCGGTCAGGCCGACGCCCTGCCGGTCGAGGAGTACGAAGCGCGGCTGGAGCGTGAGATCGGGGTCATCACCCAGATGGGGTTCCCCGGCTACTTCCTGATCGTTTCGGACTTCATCAAGTGGGCCAAGGCCCACGACATCCCGGTCGGTCCGGGCCGGGGTTCGGGCGCGGGGTCGCTGGTCGCCTACGCCCTGACCATCACCGATCTCGACCCGCTGCGTTATGGCCTGCTGTTCGAGCGCTTCCTGAACCCGGAGCGGGTGTCGATGCCCGACTTCGATATCGACTTCTGCCAGGAGCGCCGGGAAGAGGTCATTAGCTACGTGCAGAAGCACTACGGCCGTGATCGGGTGGCGCAGATCATCACGTTCGGCACCCTGCAGGCGCGCGCCGTGCTGCGCGACGTGGGGCGGGTGCTGCAACTGCCGTTGGGCCTGGTCGACCGCCTGGCCAAGATGGTTCCGGCCAACCCGGCCAACCCGGTGACGCTGGCCAAGGCGATCGAAATCGAGCCGCGTCTGCGCCAGGCCAAGGAGGAGGACGAGGCGGTCAGGCAGTTGCTGGAGACGGCGCTGCAGCTCGAAGGCCTGTACCGCAACGCGTCGACCCACGCCGCCGGCGTGGTGATCGGCGACCGGCCGCTGACCGAGCTGACCCCGCTCTATCGCGATCCGCGCTCGGAGCTGCCCGCCACCCAGTTCAACATGAAGTGGGTCGAAAGCGCCGGGCTGGTGAAGTTCGACTTCCTGGGCCTTAAGACGCTGACTGTGATCGACAGGGCGGTGAAGTTCCTGCGCAAGCGCGGCGAGCACGTTGATTTCGCGACGCTCGGGGTGACGGACGCCGCCGCCTACGAGGTGATGTCGAACGGCGGCACGGTCGGGGTGTTCCAGCTTGAAGGCCAGTGCATGCGCGACACCCTGCGCCAGCTGCGGCCGGGCTCGCTGGAGGACGTCACCGCCGTCGTGTCGCTGTACCGGCCGGGTCCGATGGACAACATCCCGGCCTTCATCGACTGCAAGTTCGGCCGCAAGCCCATCGACTACATGCACCCAAGCCTGGAGCCGGTGCTGAAGGAGACCTACGGCATCATCGTCTACCAGGAACAGGTGATGCAGATCGCCCAGATCCTGGCGGGCTACTCGCTCGGCGAAGCCGACCTTCTGCGCCGGGCGATGGGCAAGAAGAAGAAGGAGGAGATGGACCTGCAGCGCGCCAGGTTCGTCTCCGGCGCCGAGGCCAAGGGCGTGCCGGCCGAGCAAGCCGGTTCGATCTTCGACCTGGTGGACAAGTTCGCGGGCTACGGCTTCAACAAGAGCCACGCGGCGGCCTACGCCTACGTGTCGTACCAAACGGCCTGGCTGAAGGCGAACACCCCGGTCGAGTTCTTCGCGGCCTCGATGAGCCTCGATATCTCGAACACCGACAAGCTGGCGGTCTTCTACCAGGACGCCAAGCGGTTCGGGGTGAAGGTGCGCAGCCCGGACGTGAACCTCTGCTCCGCCGACTTCGAGGTCGAGAACGGCGAGGTCCTCTACGCGCTGGGCGGCATCCGCAATGTCGGTCTGCAGGCGATGGAGCACGTGGTCGAAGTCCGCAAAGCGGGCGGACCGTTCTGCGATATCTTCGATTTCGTGGAGCGCGTGGACCCCAAGCAGGTCAACAAGCGGGCCTTCGAGACCTTGGCGCGGGCCGGCGCCTTCGATTCCATCCATCCGGACCGCGCTCAGCTGGTCGCGGCCGCAGACGTGCTGGTCGGGCACGGCCAGAGCATGGCCGCCGACCGGGCGTCGTCGCAAGGTTCGCTGTTCGGAGGCGACCAGGCCGAGGCGCAGCGGCCGCGTATTCCCAAGGCTGAGCCCTGGACCCCGGTCCAGCGCCTGGACGAGGAACTCGCGGCGGTGGGCTTCTATCTGTCCGGCCACCCGCTCGACGACATGGTCACCGCGTTGCGCCGACGGCGGACGGACCTGCTCGCCGATGTGATCCCAAAGGCCGAAGCGGGCGCCGAGGCGTTCCGGATGGCCGGCGTCGTACGCCGCAAGCAGGAGCGGGCGTCGCAGTCGAGCGGCGAGAAGTTCGCCTTCGTGACGCTGTCGGATCCGACGGGCGAGTACGAGGTGCTGTTCCCGCCGGAGTCGCTGCGCAAGTGCCGCGATCTGCTGGAGCCCGGCAAGGCCGTCGCCCTCAAGGTGCGGGCCAAGGCGCGGGACGGGGAGGTGCGGTTCTTCGGCGACGACGCCGAGCCGGTCGATAAGGCCGTGGAGAATGCGGTGGCCGGTCTGCGCGTGCACGTGGCGCCGCGCAGCGCCGAGATTGAGGCGCTGAAGAAGCGACTGGAGAACGTGGCCAACCCGCGGGGCGGGGAGATCATCCTGGTCGCCAATATCGACCGCGGCCGCGAGATCGAACTCAAGCTGCCGGGGCGGTTCAGCCTGGACGTCTCGGTTCGCGGCGCCCTGAAGACCGCGCCGGGCGTGGTCTTCGTCGAAGATATCTAGGGCAGCTCGATATAGCCGGGCGGCTTCGCCGGCTTGGGGTGGGCGTTGACGCCGCCGCGGTCGGAGTAGGGCGAGACGCCCGGCTTGTAGGGTTTGAAGTTCGGCGGCTGATACATTTCCGGCGCCTTGGGCGGCTTCGGAGGCGCCGGAAAGGCCGGCGGCGCGGAGCTAGGCCGGGCGCTGCGCTGCGCCGGTGCAGGAGCGCCGTACGTCGGCGGCGTGTAGGGCTGGACAGCCGGCGCAGGGCCCCATGTCCCCGGTTGAGGTTTCAGCGTGCCGCCTGCGCCGAACGTGCCCTGGGCCAGCACGCCAAGGCCCAAACCGAACGCTATGATAGGTGTCATGGGCCCCTCCTGCGACTTCAGGATGCGACGGGGCGGGCGCTCACGCAAGCGCCGGCCAAGCCGGCGGGGCGCGATGGCTTGCATTTTCTGCGTTCAGCCCCTATTTGGCGCTTCATTCCACACGCAGGTGTTTGGCGATGTGCGGGGAGACATCCCGCCATACCCATTCCGGTCCTCCATCTGGAGGGTTTGCCTGCGGCGGTTAACCGGAAAAAGGACGAAAAGCCGATGGCGCTTCCTGAATTCTCCATGCGTCAGCTCCTGGAAGCTGGCGCCCACTTCGGTCACCAGACCCATCGCTGGAACCCGAAGATGGACCGCTACATCTTCGGTTCGCGGTCGAACATCCACATCATCGACCTCTCGCAGTCGATCCCGCTGCTGCACCAAGCCCTGGTGAAGGTTCGTGAAGTCGCCGCCGGCGGCGGTCGCGTGCTGTTCGTCGGCACCAAGCGTCAGGCCTCGGAGCCGATCGCGACGGCCGCCAAGCGCAGCGCCCAGTACTACGTGAACCACCGTTGGCTGGGCGGCACGCTCACCAATTGGCGCACCGTTTCAGGTTCGATCCAACGCCTGCGCGAGCTGGAAGGCCTGCTCGACGGCGAAGGTCAGGGCCAGGGCCGCAGCAAGAAAGAACTGCTGCAGATGACCCGCGAGCGCGACAAGCTCGAGCTCAGCCTGGGCGGCATCAAGGACATGGGCGGCATTCCCGACCTGATGTTCGTGATCGACACCAACAAGGAGTCGATCGCCATCCAGGAAGCCCGCAAGCTGAACATCCCGGTCATCGCGATCCTGGACACCAACTGCGATCCGGACGGCATCACCTACCCGATCCCGGGTAACGACGACGCCGCCCGCGCGATCCAGCTGTACTGCGACCTGATGGCCGACGCCGTCCTCGACGGCCTTGCCGCCGGCCAATCGGCCGCTGGCGTGGACCTGGGCGCCTCGGTGGCGCCGGTCGAGCCGACCCTGGCCCGAGAGCTTACGCCGGAGCCGGAAGCGGCCCCGGCCGCCGAGGCTCCGACCGCGGACCAGGAACAAGCCGGCTAAGACGCTTTTTGGCGTCTTTCCCAGCTTGACGAAAAACGATCATGGCCGGGCCCTATCAGGGTCCGGTCAAACCCATTCTGACTGATAAGGAGCTGACCATGGCGGAAATCACCGCTGCGCTGGTCAAGGACCTGCGCGAAAAATCCGGCGCCGGCATGATGGACTGCAAGAAGGCCTTGCAGGAAAACAACGGCGATATGGAAGCGGCCGTCGATTGGCTGCGCACCAAGGGCCTCTCGAAGGCCGCCAAGAAGTCGGACCGCGCTGCGGCTGAAGGCCTGGTGGCCGGCAAGCTGAGCGCCGACGGCAAGACCGGCGTGCTGGTCGAGCTGAACGCCGAGACCGACTTCGTGTCGAAGAACGAGCTGTTCCAGAACGCCGCTCGCGACTTCGCGGACGTCGGTCTGAGCATCGAGGGCGTCGAGGCTATCACCGCGGCCAAGACGGCCAAGGGCGAAGTCGTCAGCGACGTGATCACCAACCTGATCGCGACGATCGGCGAGAACATGCGTCTGCGTCGTTCGGCCCGTCTGTCGGTCAGCGAAGGCGCCGTGGCCCTCTACCTGCACAACGCGCAGGGTGAAGGCGTCGGCCGTCTGGGCGTGCTCGTGGCCCTGGAAGGGGCTGGCGATCAGGCCGTGCTGAAGGAAGTCGGCCGCAAGATCGCTCTGCACGTCGCCGGCACCCCGACCCCGCCGCTGGCCCTGAACGAGGGCGACCTCGATCCGGCCGCCGTCGAGAAGGAAAAGAAGTTCCTGACCGATCAGGCTCTGGAATCGGGCAAGCCGCTGGCCGTCGTCGAGAAGATGATCGAAGGCCGGATCCGCAAATGGCAGGAAGAAGTGGTGCTGCTGAAGCAGCCCTTCGTCATGAACCCGGATCAGACCATCGAGCAGTTGATCGCCGAAACCGCCAAGGAAACCGGCGCGCCGGTCGCCGTGAAGGCGTTCGTGCGCTTCGCCCTGGGCGAAGGCGTGGAAAAGAAGCAGGACGACTTCGCCGCCGAAGTGGCGTCGATGACCGGCCAAGGCTGATCAAGCCCAAATAAGCGTCCCAGGGGGCGCCGTACGTTCGACGCGTACGGCGCCCTTGGTTTATGTAGTACCCAGCCAGATTCTCCACGGAAGCCGCAATGTCCGAAGCCAAGCCCCGCTACAAGAAGATCCTCTTGAAGATGTCGGGCGAGGTCCTGATGGGCGACGCGCTCTTCGGCATCGACACCAAGACGATCGAGGCGGTGGCCGAAGACATCAAGGAAGTGGTCGATCACGGCATCGAGCTCTGCCTGGTGATCGGCGGCGGCAACATCTTCCGGGGCGTCTCGCTGGCCGGGAAGGGCATGGACCGGGCCAACGCCGACTATATGGGCATGCTGGCCACGGTGATGAACGCCCTGGCCCTGCAGGGCGCGCTCGAGAAGATCGGCGTCTACACCCGCGTGCAGTCGGCGATCCCGATGGAAGCGGTGTGCGAGCCGTACATCCGACGCCGCGCGTTGCGGCATCTGGAAAAAGGCCGGGTGGTGATCTTCGCGGCCGGGCTGGGCGCGCCGTTCTTCACCACCGACACGCCGGCGGCGCTGCGGACGGCCGAGATGGGTTGCGACGCGCTGTTCAAGGGCACCAGCGTCGACGGCGTCTATACCGCCGACCCCAAGAAGGATCCGAGCGCGCAGCGCTACGAGACGCTGAGCTACCAGGAAGTGCTGGCCAAGGACCTGCGGGTCATGGACGCCTCGGCCATCGCCCTGATGCGTGACAATCAAATCCCGATCGTGGTCTTTTCGATCCGCGAACGGGGCAACTTCTTCAAAGTGCTGAAGGGGCAGGGCGTCTTCACGACGATCGCCTGACCATTCGCCGAATTAGACCAATATCTTAGGAGAAGATCCTATGGCTGCGGAAAAGCCGGTTCTCAGCAAGTATCGCGATCGCATGGACAAGGCGATCTCGACCCTGAAGGACGAGTTCTCGAGCCTGCGGACCGGGCGCGCGTCCGCGGGGCTGCTGGATCAGGTGATGGTCGACGCCTACGGCTCCACCGTCCCGCTGAATACGGTCGGCTCGGTCAGCGTGCCCGAGCCGCGCTCGATCAGCGTCAACATCTGGGACCGCGGCCTGGTGGTCTCGGTCGAGAAGGCTATCCGCAACGCGGGCCTGGGCCTGAACCCGGTCGTCGACGGCCAAAGCCTGCGCGTGCCGATCCCGCCGCTGACCGAGGAGCGCCGCAAGGACCTGGCGAAGATCGCCGGCAAGTACGCCGAGCAGCAGAAAATCGCCATCCGCAACGTGCGCCGCGAGGCCAACGACGACCTGAAGAAGGCCGAGAAAGACAGCGCCATCACGCAGGACGAGCAGCGGCGGATGGAGACCGAGGTCCAGAAGTTTACGGACGAAGCGATCAAGCGCGTCGACGAAGCCTTGAAAACCAAAGAACAAGAGATCATGCAGGTCTAATCGTCCCACCGGGAGCGAGGACGAACGGGAACCCATGGCTACGATCGATCAACAGCAGCCCGCGCCGCACGCGCCTCTGCACGTGGCGATCGTCATGGACGGCAACGGCCGCTGGGCGAAGCGCCGCGGCCTGCCGCGCCAGGTCGGCCATCCGAAGGGCGTGGATGCGATCCGGCGGGTGGTCGAGGCCGCGCCCGCCCAGGGCGTGCGCTGGCTGACGCTCTATGCGTTCTCGACCGAGAACTGGCGGCGCCCCGCGGGCGAGGTGGCCGAGGTCATGCGGCTGCTGAAGCTCTACGTGAACTCGGATCTCGACAAACTGACGCGCGAAGGCGTGAAGGTGCGGATCCTTGGGCGCCGGACAGGTTTGCCGCCCGACGTCGCTGAGATCGTCGAGCGGGCCGAACGCCAGACCGCCCACAACGACAAGTTCTTCCTGCAGGTGGCCTTCAACTACGGCGGCCGCGCCGATATCGCCGACGCGGCCCGGGCGCTCGCCGCCGAGGCGGCGGCGGGGCGTCTGCAGCCGGGGGACATCACCGAGGACCTCCTTCAGAGCAGGCTGTCGACGGCCGGGATTCCGGACCCGGACCTGGTGATCCGCACCAGCGGCGAGCAGCGGCTCTCGAATTTCCTCCTCTGGGAGACAGCGTATTCGGAGTTCGTCTTCCAGGACGTGCTCTGGCCCGACTACGGCGCCGACTATCTGCGGGCCGCGATCGAAGAATTCCACAAGCGCGAGCGGCGCTACGGCGGCGCCGTGGCCGATGACGTCCTTGCCGCAGGCTAGGCGTTTCGATTGGGCCAATCTGGGCGTACGGGTCGCCTCGGCCACCGTTCTGGTGCCCGCGGTGCTGGGCGCCGTGTGGTTTTCCGACATGCCGGGACTGCGCTGGCTGTTCCTGGTGCTCGTGGCGGTCGCCGTCGCGCTGTTGGCCATCGAATGGGGCGCGATGACGGCCCCGACGGCCCCGATCCGCGTCTCCACCGCGCTGACCGTGGCGATCCTGGCCGCGGCGTTCCTCGCCCATCAGAAACACATGCCGCTCGCCTGGACCGCAGCAGGACTTGGCGCCGTCGCGGCGGCCCTGGTGGCCCGGGGCGTGGCGGAGCGGCCCATGAACGCGGCGTTCGGGGTGGTCTACCTGGCCATCCCGGTCGTCTGCCTGGTGTGGCTGCGCGGGATGCCGGAGGGCCGGCAGTGGACGATCCTGCTGTTCGCGGTGGCCTGGGCCGCCGACATCGCCGCCTTCGCGGTGGGCAGCGCCCTGAAAGGCCCCAAGCTGTGGCCGAAGTTCTCGCCGAACAAGACGTGGTCCGGCTTCGTCGGCGGCCTGATCGCGGCGGCGGGCGCGGGCGCGGCGATGGCAGCGTTCAGCGCCATCGTGCTGAGCGTGCCGGCCGGCGCACTGATCGGCCTGCTCGGCGGCCTGGCCACCATGGCTGGGGACCTGTGGGAATCGATGCTCAAGCGGCGCTTCGGCGTGAAGGATTCCGGGGACCTCATCCCAGGGCACGGCGGTTTATTGGATCGAGTGGACGGCCTGATGTTCGCCGTGGTCGTGCTGGCGGCCGCGCGACTGATCAACTACTGGGGATGGGCGCATTGACTTTGCCTCGCCGCGTCAGCGTTCTGGGTTCCACGGGCTCGGTCGGCGTATCCACTCTCGACCTCCTGGAGAAGGCCGGCGCCGAAGTCGAGGTGACCGCTCTGACCGCCGGGCGCAACGTCGAGCGGCTGGCTGAGCAGGCGCTGCGCTGGCGCCCGACGCTCGCTGTCGTCGAAGACGAGACGAAGCTCGCGGAACTGCGTCACCGGCTCGACGGCTCGGGGATCAAGACCGCGGCCGGACACAACGCCGTCGTGGAGGCCGCGGCCGCCGACGCCCAATGGGTAATGTCGTCGATCGTAGGCTTTGCGGGCCTGGCGCCGACCCTGGCGGCGGCGCAGGCTGGGGCCGTCATCGGGCTTGCCAACAAGGAAAGCCTGGTCTGTGCGGGGCCTTCGCTGCTGCGTGCGGCCAAGCTCGCCGGCGGGGTCGTCATCCCGGTGGATTCCGAACACTCGGCGATCTTTCAGGTGCTCGACCCGATGAACGCCCAGCGGGTCGATCGACTGATCCTGACGTCGTCCGGAGGGCCGTTCCGGACCTGGTCGGCCGAGCAGATGGCGCACGCCACGCCCGAGCAGGCCGTCGCCCATCCGAACTTCAGCATGGGCGCGAAGATTTCGGTCGATTCCGCGACCATGATGAACAAGGGGCTGGAGATCATCGAGGCCGCCTACCTGTTCGGCATGACCAACGAACGGGTCGAGGTGCTGATCCACCATCAGCAGATCATCCACTCGCTGGTCGAGTACAGCGACGGATCGACGCTGGCCCAGCTGGGCGCGCCAGACATGCGCACGCCGATCGCCTGCGCTTTCGCCTGGCCGGATCGGCTCCCGTGGCCTGCGCCGCGGCTGGATCTGGCGGCTATCGGGCAATTGACCTTCGAAGAACCGGACCTGCGCCGTTTTCCCGCCTTGAAGATCGCCAAAGAAGCTCTGGCGGCCGGTGGGGCCGCGCCCGCGGTGATGAACGCCGCCAACGAGGTCGCCGTGGCCGCCTTCCTTGACCGCAAGATTGGCTTTCTCGATATTGCCGCAACGGTGTCCGAGACCCTCGAACGCGTCGAATCTCAGGGCCTTGTCGCGGGGGCGGCGGACGGCGACACGCTCGAGAACGCTCAGGCGACCGATACGCTGGCGCGTCGCGTCGCCGGCGAGGTCGTCGGCGGCCTGAGGCGCTAGGCGCGCGGAGGAGTACAGCAGATGCTCGATTTCATCCTCACCGCCCTGACCTTCGTCGTTCCCTTCGTTCTGGTGTTGGGGCTGGTGGTCACGATCCACGAGCTCGGCCACTTCCTGGCCGCCAAGATGTTTGGCGTGGCCATAGACCGCTTTTCAATCGGCTTCGGCAAGGCGATCGCATCGTGGACCGACAAGTCCGGCGTGGAATGGCGCGTGGGCTGGATTCCGCTGGGCGGGTATGTCCGGTTCACGGGCGACGAAAACGCCTCCAGCGTCCCCGACTCCGAAGACCTCGACACCATGCGCCGCACGATCGAGCGGCGCGAAGGACACGAGGCGGTCGCCCGGTATTTCCATTTCAAGCCGCTCTGGCAGCGCGCGATCGTTGTCGCAGCAGGCCCGATCGCCAATTTCGTGCTGGCTGTGGCGCTGTTCGCCTCGCTGCTGCTGACGTTCGGCCAGTACGTGCTGCCGGCCAAGATCGCCTCGGTGCAGCCGGGCAGCCCGGCCGAGCAGGCTGGTTTCCGCGCCGGCGACCTGATCGTCGAGGCGGACGGCCGCCGGATCCGCGGCTTCGACGAAGTCGCCGAAATCGTCCAGGTCCGCGCCAACGTCCCGACCGCATTCGTGGTCCAACGCTCCGGCGCGGATATCACTCTCGAGGCGACGCCGCGCTGGGTGGAGCGGACCGACTCCGTCGCCGGCACTCGCAGGCAGGGCATGCTGGGCCTGATTCCGGCCCAGACGCGCGACGACTTCGAGCACGTCCGCTACAACCCTGTCGAGGCGGTGGCGGGCGGCGTGCAGCGTACGTGGCGCACTCTGGAGACCACGGTCTACTATTTGGGGCGCATGATCACCGGCCAGGTTTCGCCCGATCAGCTCAGCGGCCCCCTCGGAATCGCCCGAATCTCCGGCAAGGTTGCGCAGGCTGGAGCCGAAGGCGCGCCGGATGTCGGGGGGATGATCCTCGGCAGCAGCGTCAATCTGCTCCAGCTGGCTGCGTTCGTCTCGGTCAGCATCGGCTTCATGAATTTGCTGCCGATCCCTGTGCTGGATGGGGGACATCTGCTGTTTTACGCCTACGAGGCGGTAGCGCGGCGTCCGCTGGCGGCGCGGATCCAGGCGGCGGGCTACCGGGTGGGGCTTGCGCTGCTGTTGGGATTGATGTTGTTCGCCACCTGGAACGATCTGCAGCAACTGCGTGTGTTCAAAATTCTCGGCGGCGTTTTCTCCTGAAACCCGCGCTTTTCCATTGACGGCTGATACGATGCAAAGACCCCGCGCTAGCCGCGCCGCGCTCGCCTCCGGCCTTGCCTTGCTGATGGGCTCGACGGCGATCGTCATCCCCAGCGCCGTGCTGGCCCAGGAACAGGCGACTCCGCCTCAGGCGCAGCCCCAGCCGCAGCCTGCGCCGCAGGAGGCCGGTCAGCAGTCCGGCGTCGTTCAGCGCATCATCGTGCGCGGCAACGAGCGGATCGAGCAGTCGACGGTGCTCTCCTACCTGCCGATCCAGCCGGGCGAGGTCCTGGACCCCGCCAAGGCCGACCTGGCGCTGAAGACCCTGTTCCGCACCGACCTGTTCGCCGACGTGAAGATCGAGCTGCAAGGCTCGGACATGATCGTGACCGTCGTCGAGAACCCGATCATCAACAAGGTGGTCTTCGAGGGGAACTCGGGCCTCAAGGAAGACAAGCTGCGCGACGAAGTGACCGTGCGGCCGCGCGGCATATTCACCCGCGCCAAGGTGCAGCAGGACGTCCAGCGCATCGTCGAGCTCTATCGCCGTTCGGGCCGGATCTCGGCGACCGTGACGCCGAAGATCGTCGAACTGCCGCAGAAGCGCGTCGATTTGATCTTCGAGATCAACGAGGGCCCCAAGAGCGGGGTGCTGCGGGTCAACTTCCTGGGTAACAGCGAGTTCTCGGACAACGACCTGCGCGACGTTGTCGTGACCGAGCAGTCGAGCTGGTACAAGTTCTTCTCGAACAACGCCAACTACGACCCGGACCGCCTGGAGTACGACAAGGAGCAGTTGCGCAAGCACTATCGCAACCGCGGCTTCTATGACTTCCGTGTCGTCTCGGCGATCGCCGAGCTGGCGCCCGACAAGAACGGTTTCGTCGTCACCTACACCCTCGACGAGGGCAAGGAGTACCGGTTCGGCAAGGTCACGGTCGAAACTGAGCTTCAGAAGCTCGACAAGAACGTGCTGCAGCAGCTGGTGCCGATCCGCTCGGGCGAGATCTACCAGGACGAAAAGATCGAGGCGGCGACCGACTCGCTGACCTTCGCGGCGGGCGCCGCCGGCTTCGCGGCCGTGGACGTGCGTCCGCGCTATACGCCGAACCGCGAGACGGGGCTCGTCGACGTGGTGTTCCAGGTCCGTGAAGGTCCGCGCGTGTACGTCGAGCGCATCGACGTCACCGGTAACACCCGCACGCTGGACTACGTGATCCGCCGCGAGATGAACCTGGTCGAAGGCGACGCGTACAACCGCGCCCTGGTCGACCGTTCGCGCAACAACATCCGCGCCCTCGGCTTCTTCAAGGACGTTACGATCGACGAGGCGCCGGGCAGCGCGCCCGACCGCACGCGTCTGGCGGTGAAGGTGGAAGAGCAGCCCACGGGCGAACTCTCGTTCAGCGCCGGCTATTCGTCGGTCGACCAGCTCATCCTCGACCTCGGCGTCACCGAGCGGAACTTCCGTGGCCGCGGCCAGAGCCTGCGCGCGCGGGTGTCCGTCGGCTCGCTGCGTCAGCAGATCGACTTCGGCTTCACCGAGCCGCGGTTCCTGGGCCGCGACCTGGGCGCCGGCGTCGACCTTTACTCGTACCGCTACGACCTGACCGAATACTCGGCCTACAAGACCGTGACCGTCGGCGGCAACATCCGGATGGCGTTCCCGCTGACGCTGAACTCGCGGATGTCGACGCGCTATACGCTTCGTCAGGAAGACGTCCAGATCGACGACGCCTACTGCGATCCGACCGCGCCGCTGGTGTCGCTGTCGCTCTGCGCGCAGCGCGGCAAGTACCTGACCTCGCTGATCGGCTACACCTATCTCTACGATCGCCGAAACGACCCGATCAATCCGACGCGCGGCTTCCGATTCGACGTCAGCCAGGATCTCGCCGGCATCGGCGGCGACGTGAACTACATCAGCACCGAAGTGACCGGCGGCTGGTACCACGGCTTCAACAAGGACTTCATCCTGAGCCTGACCGGGCAGGGCGGCTATATCGCCGGCTGGAACGGAGACACGGTCCGGGTCAACAGCCGCTTCTACAAGGGCGGCAACAGCTTCCGCGGCTTCGAAACCGCCGGCATCGGTCCGCGCGACACGAACTTCGGGCGCTCCGATGCGCTCGGCGGCCGCGCCTACGCCATCGGTTCGGCCGAGCTGACCATTCCGACCGGCTTGCCCGAGCAGTACGGCATCAAGGCCGCGCTGTTCACCGACGTCGGTACGCTCGGCCTGCTGGACGACAAGGATAAGCTGAGAGCCGACGGCACCGTCGACCCGCTAATCTATGACGACCTGTCGCTGCGTGCGACGGCCGGTCTGTCGGTGTTCTGGCGATCGCCGATGGGCCCCATCCGATTCGACTTCAGCCAAGTTTTGGCCAAAGAAGACTACGACAAGACCGAAACGTTCCGGTTCTCCACCTCAACCAGGTTCTAGATTCTCCACATGACGATCAAAGCCCTTGTCGCGGCGACCTGTGTCGCCGCCATCACTGCTTCCGCTTCCAGCGCGGCCTTCGCGCAAGCGGCCGCCCCGGCGGCGCCCGCGGTGACCCACGGCCCGGCTCTGCCCGGCGTCTGCACCGTCTCGGTGGAAGGGGCGATCGCGACCTCGACCGTCGGCAAGTACGTCCAGACCCGTCTGCAGCAGATCGCGACCCAGGTCGAAGCCGAGCTGAAGGCCGAGCAGACCGCGATCCAGAACGAAGCCAAGACCCTGGAAGGTCAGCGCGCCACCCTCGACCAGAACACGTTCGAGACTCGCGCGGCGGCCCTGCAGGTCAAGGCCAACGCCTATCAGCGCAAGGAGCAGCAGCGCGGCCGCGAACTGCAGGCGACGCAGCAGAAGGCCCTCGGCCGCGTGTACCAGGAGCTGACCCCGATCGTCAGCCAAGTGTACCAGCAGAACAAGTGCAGCCTGCTGATCAATCGCGAAAGCGTCGTGCTGTCGAACCCGTCGATGGACATCAGCCAGCCGGTGGTCACCGCGCTGAACGCGAAGATCACGCAGTTCACCTTCGACCGCGAACGGCTCGACCAGGCTGCTGCGGCGCCTGCGACTCCGGCTGCGGCGCCTGCGACCCGCAAGTAGGGCCGACTCGCGATAAAGGCGGGTCGAGCTGAGGATTTCCATGCCCGACCCCCGATTCTTTGAAGATCTCGGTCCCGTCACGCTCGCCGAACTGGCCAGCCTGACGGGCGCCGAACTTTCCGACGCCGCCCAGGGCCAAGTTCAGGTCCACGGCGTCGCCGTGCTGGCCAGCGCGCGGCCGGACACCGTCACCTTCCTGACCGACAAGAAGTATGCGGCCGACCTCGCCGCGGCGAAGGCTGCGGCAGTTTTCGTCACGCCGCGCGACAAGGATCTGGCGCCGCAAGGCTGCGTAGCGCTGGTCACGCCGACGCCGCAGGCGGCCTATGCAGCCGCCGCGACGCGGCTGCACCGCGCCCGCCGATATGCGGGGCCTGATCTCGTTGCGGTCGACGCGGTGATCGAGGAGGACGTGCACCTGGCCCCCGGCGTCGTCGTCGGCTCGGGAGCCCGCATCGGGGCGCGGACCGAGATCGGCGCCAACACCGTCATCGGCCCGGGCGTCGCCATCGGGCGCGATTGCGTGATCGGCGCCAATGTCACCCTGGGTTTCGCGCTGCTCGGCGATCGGGTCCGTATCTTGGCCGGCGCGCGTGTCGGCGAGCCCGGTTTCGGGGCGGCCGGAGGCGCCACGGGCGTCGTCGACATTCCGCAATTGGGCCGCGTCATCCTGCAGGATGGGGTGACCATCGGTGCGAACGCCTGCATCGACCGGGGCGCGTTCGACGACACGGTGATCGGTGAAAACACCAAGATCGACAACCTAGTGCAGATCGCCCACAACGTGCGTGTGGGACGAAATTGCGTCATGGCTGCGCACACCGGGATTTCGGGCAGCGTCGTGATCGGCGATGGAGCGGCGTTCGGCGGCCGCGCCGGGGTGGCCGACCACGTGAATATCGGAGACGGCGCCCAGGTAGCCGCCGCGGCCGGCGTATTTCGCGACATTCCGGCCGGCGAAACCTGGGGCGGCGTGCCCGGACAACCCATTCGACGCTGGATGCGGGAGGTGGCGTGGCTGTCGCGCTCCGCTAACCGCAAGGGGACTGACAAATGAGCAACGACGCGGCGACAGCCGATGTCTCGATCGACATCGCGGAGATCCTGGAACGGATACCGCATCGCTATCCGTTCCTGCTCGTCGATCGCGCCGAAGAGTATCGGCCGAACGAGTCGATCGTCGGAATCAAGTGCGTGACCATCAACGAGCCGTTTTTCCAGGGGCACTTCCCGGACTATGCGGTGATGCCCGGGGTGCTGATCGTCGAAGCTATGGCTCAGACCGGCGCGGTGTTGATGTCTAAGACGCTGAACGTCGATCGCGCCGGCAAGACCATTCTGTTCACGTCGGTCGACAACTGCCGATTCCGCCAGCCCGTGCGGCCTGGCGACGTCCTGCGCATGCATGTGAAGGTGCTGCGCGCGCGTGGGGGGCTCTTCAAGTTCGAAGGCAAGGCCATGGTCGGCGACAAGACCGCTGCCGAGGCGGAGTTCGCGGCCATGCTGGTGGAGACCCCATGAGCATCGACGTCCATCCCAGCTCCGTCGTGCACCCCAAGGCCGAGCTGGCCGAAGGGGTCGTGATCGGCCCGTTCTGCACCGTGGGTCCCGATGTAAAGATCGGCGCGCGGACGAAACTCTTCTCGCATGTCGTCATCGACGGCGTGACGTCGCTGGGCGAGGACAACGCGGTCTATCCGTTCGCCATGCTCGGCGGGCCGCCGCAGCACACCGCCTACAAGGGCGAGCCGACCCAGCTGGTCATCGGCGACCGCAACGTCATTCGCGAGCACGCGACGATGAACACCGGCACCGTCGGCGGCGGCGGGCTGACCAAGGTCGGCTCAGACGGCTTCTACATGATCGAGAGCCACGTCGGGCACGACTGCATCGTCGGCGACCAGGTGATCCTGACCAAGCAAGCGACCCTCGGCGGGCACTGCGACATCGCCGACTTCGTCATCGTCGGCGGCCTGGCGGCGGTGCACCAGCGCACCCGCGTGGGGCGGCACGCCATGGTCGGCGGCCTTGCGGCGGTCGTGAAGGATGTCATCCCCTACGGCTCGGTCTGGGGCAACCACGCCCACCTCGAGGGCCTGAACCTGCTGGGCCTGAAGCGCCGCGGCTTCAGCCGCGAGACGATCAACACCATGCGCGCGGCCTACCGCATGCTGTTCGCTGACGAGGGCACCTTCCAGGAGCGGCTCGACGACACGGTCGAGACCTACTCGGGATCGCCGGAAGTCATGGAGATCATCGACTTCATCCGCGCCGACGCCAACCGGCCGCTCTGCCTGCCGGAGCGGGAGGTCTAGGGCGTGCAGAAGCTCGGGCTGATTGCGGGCGGCGGGAACCTGCCGGTCGAGATCGCGCAGCACTGCGAACGCGCCGGCCGCCCGTTCTTCATCGTTCGGCTCAAGGGCTTTGCGGGCGAGGAGATCGCCCGTTTTCCCGGCGAGGACATCGGCATCGCCGAACTCGGCAAGTGCTTCAAGGCGTTGAAGCGGGCCGGCTGCAGGGCCGTGACCCTGGTCGGGACGGTCGATCGGCCCGATTTCAAGTCCCTGACGCCCGATCTACGCGGCCTCATGGCTCTGCCCGGCGTGATCGCCGCGGCGCGCCAGGGCGACGACGCGCTGCTGCGCCAGTTGCTCGGCGAGTTTGAGAAGGAAGGCTTCGTCGTCGAGGGCGCGCACGAGGTGATGGGCGACCTGACGCTGGCCGCCGGCCCGTTGGGCGCGGTCGCCCCGACCGACGAGCAGATGGCCGACGTCCAACATGCGCTGCGCGTGGCGCGCGCGATCGGCCAGTTGGACGTGGGGCAGGGCGCGGTCGTCTGCGAGGGCTTGGTCCTGGCCGTGGAGGCGCAGGAAGGCACCGACGCGATGCTGCGCCGGGTCGCCGAACTGCCGCGCAACATCCGCGGCAGCGCCGATGCGCCGCGCGGCGTGTTGGCCAAGGCGCCCAAGCCGATCCAGGAGACCCGCATCGATCTGCCGACCATCGGGCTGGGCACGATCCAGCGGGCGGCGCAGGCCGGGCTGGCCGGGGTGGCGGGCGAGGTCGGGCGGCTGCTGGTGCTGGACCGCGAGGCGGTGATCGCCCTGGCCGACGAGCTCGGTCTCTTCGTGGTCGGCGTCGAGCCGCCGAGCGCGCCGTGACGAAGCCGCTTTGCGTCATGCTGGTCGCGGCCGAGGCGTCGGGCGACGACCGCGGCGCGGGCCTTGCGCGGGCGCTGCGCGCGCGTCTCGGCGACGGCGTCCGCTTCGTAGGCGTCGGCGGCGAGCGAATGGCGGCCGAGGGCGTGCAGAGCCCCTTCGACATCGCGCAGCTGTCGATCCTGGGGCTGCTGGAAGGCCTGCTGGCCTATCGCAAGGTGGTGGCGCGGGTCGCGGACACCGTCGCCCTGGCCAAGCGCGAGAAGCCCGACGTGGTGGTGCTGATCGACTCCTGGGGCTTCACGTTGCGGGTCGCCCAGCAGCTACGCAAGCTCGACCCGCAACTGCCGCTCATCAAGTACGTCGCGCCGCAGGTCTGGGCGACGCGCCCGGGACGGGCCAAGACCCTGGCGGCGACCGTCGATCATCTGCTGTCGATCCATGTGTTCGACGCGCCGTACTTCGAGGCCGAGGGGCTGCCGGTGACCTTCGTCGGCAACTCGGCGCTGACGCTCGACTTTGCGCAGGCCGACGGCGGGCGGCTGCGGGCGCAGCTCGGCATCGCCGCCGACGCCCCGGTGCTGCTGGTTCTGCCGGGCAGCCGGCCGGGCGAGATCAGCCGCGTCCTGCCGCCGTTCGCAGACGCCGTGGCGATCCTCAAGGCCGTGAGGCCCGACCTGCAGGTGATCATCCCGGCCGCGCCCACGGTGGCGCAAGCCGTCAAGGAGCAGGCGTCAGGCTGGGCTCATGTGGTCGAGGGGGAGAGCGCAAAGCTTGACGCGATGAAGGCCGCGACTGTGGCGCTGGCCTGCTCGGGCACCGTCACGACCGAGCTGGCGCTGGCCGGCGTGCCGATCGTGGTCGGCTATCGCCTGGGCGCGATGACCCACGCGATCCTCAAGCGGCTGATCCGCACGCCCTACATCACCCTGTTCAACATCGCCGCGAAGGACTTCGTCGCGCCGGAACTGGTGCAGGACGACTGCAACGGGCCGGCTCTCGCGCGCGAGGTCGCAATGCGCCTCGACGATCCGGCGCTGCGCGGTCGTCAGGTCGCGGCCCAGACCGCGGCCCTGCAGAAGATGGGGCGCGGCGGGGCCGATCCCTCAGACGTGGCGGCCGACGCCGTTCTGGAAGTGCTCCGGTCGCGAGCGTAGCGGCGCGGCGTCCAGCACGAATTGCTGGATCTCCGGGGCCGTGGCGCAGACGTGCAGCTCCGACCAGGTCGGGTTGACCGGCCCGACGATTAGGCGCCAAACAAAAACCCCGCCCGGCGAACCGGACGGGGCTGATGTCTTGGATGTCGATCGAGCTTAGCGCTTGTCGACCGAGACGTAGTCGCGCGGACCAGCGCCCGTGTAGATCTGGCGCGGACGGCCGATCTTCTGCGACGGATCCTCGATCATTTCCTTCCACTGGCTGATCCAGCCCACGGTGCGGGCCAGAGCGAACAGCACGGTGAACATCTCCGGCGGGAAGCCCAGGGCGCGCAGGGTGATGCCCGAGTAGAAGTCGACGTTCGGGTAAAGCTTGCGTTCAACGAAGTAGGGGTCGTTGAGCGCGATCTTCTCGAGCTCGATCGCCACTTTCAGCAGCGGGTCGTCGGAGTGACCGACTTCCGCCAGCACTTCGTGGCAGGTCTGCTGCATGACCTTCGCGCGCGGGTCGTAATTCTTGTAGACCCGGTGACCGAAGCCCATCAGGCGATAGCGACGATCCTTCACGCCTTGGACGTACTCGGGGATGTTCTCCACCGAGCCGATCTCGGCCAGCATGTTCAGCGCTTCTTCGTTCGCGCCGCCGTGGCTCGGGCCCCAGAGGCAGGCGATGCCGGCCGCGATGCAGGCGAACGGGTTGGCGCCCGACGAACCGGCCAGACGGACGGTCGAGGTCGACGCGTTCTGTTCGTGGTCCGCATGCAGGATGAAGATGCGGTCCATGGCGCGGGTCAGCACCGGGTTCGGCTTCCAGTCCTCGGCCGGGACCGAGAAGCACATGCGCAGGAAGTTCTCCGAGTAGGACAGGTCGTTGCGCGGATGCACGAACGGCTGGCCCTTGAAGTACTTGAAGGCGCGCGCGGCGATCGTCGGCATCTTGGCGATGAGCCGATGCGACGAGATCATCCGCTGTTCCGGATCATCGATGTTGGTGCTGTCGTGATAGAAGGCCGACAGCGCGCCGACGGCGCCGACCATGATGGCCATCGGGTGGGCGTCGCGGCGGAAGCCCATGAAGAACCTATCGAACTGCTCGTGCAGCATGGTGTGATAGGTGATGTTGTGCTCGAAGGTCTCGAACTCCTTGGCGTTCGGCAGGTCGCCGTTCAGCAGGAGGTAGCAGACTTCGAGGAAGCTCGACTTCTCGGCCAGCTGATCGATCGGGTAACCGCGATGCAGCAGGACGCCCTTGTCGCCGTCGATGAAGGTGATCTTGCTTTCGCAGCTCGCCGTCGACGTGAAGCCCGGGTCGTAAGTGAAGACGTCGGCCTCGGCGTAGAGTTTTCGGATATCCACGACGGCGGGACCGTCCGTACCCTTGAGGATCGGCAGCTCGACCGACTTGCCGTCGAAACTCACCTTAGCCGTATCGCCCATGCCATTCCTTCCGTCTTGCAGGAGTTAAACGCCCGTTTCAGCGCGCCTTATAGCGCGTTATGCGGACTGTGAAAGCGCGTCGTCGAGGCGCCCCAAACTTTCCGGTTTCCCAAGGCTCACAAGGGCTCCGGCCAGATCAGGGGCAGGAGACCCTCCAGAGAGGACGCCGCGTAAGGCCGGACCGAACTTGCCCATGCCCACGCCTTCGGATTCGGCGAAGCCGCGAAGCGCCGCTTCGAGCGCCGGGACCGCCCAATCGTCTTGGCCGTCGAGGCGCTCACGCAGGCGGCCAAGCCGTGCGCGGGTCTCGTCGGTCAGCAGGCCCTTAGCCTTCTCCGGCAGCTCCAGGGGCCGGCGCTTCAGCGCGAAGACCGTGGCGTCCGCCAGCTCAAGCATCGTCTTGGCGCCGTCGCGCACCAAGGGGACGGTGCGCTCGATGATCGCCTCGTCGCCGTCGTGCAGCGGGAAGTCTCGGCTCTTGTGGATGCCGCCGACCAGCTTGGCCAGCCGGGCCGGCTCGGCCTGGCGGATATAGTGGTTGTTGAGGTGGTTCAGCTTGTCCCAGTCCAGGCGGGCGGGAGCGCCGACCACGTCTTTGACGTCGAACCAGCTGATCGCCTGCTCGTCGGAGAAAATCTCATCGTCGCCGTGGCCCCAGCCGAGCTTGGCCAGATAGTTGCGCATGGCTTCGGGCAGGTAGCCCATGTCGTCGAATTCGCTGACCGCCTGCGCGCCGTGGCGCTTGGACAGCTTGGTCCCGTCCGGGCCGTGGATCAGCGGCAGGTGCGCCCATACCGGAACCTCCCACCCCATCGCCTGATAGATCAGGGTCTGGCGGGCGGCGTTGTTCAGGTGGTCATCGCCGCGGATCACATGGGTGATGCCCATGTCATGGTCGTCGACCACGACGGCGAGGTTGTAGGTCGGGCTGCCGTCCGAGCGCAGCAGGATCAGATCGTCCAGGGTCTTGTTCTGGAACGTGACCTGGCCCTTCACCTCGTCGGCGATCACCGTCTCGCCTTCGAGCGGGCTCTTCAGGCGCACGACGTAGGGCTGACCCTCGTCATAATTGCCGGCGTCGGTGCGGTCGCGCCACGGCGAGCGGATCACGCGGCCCTCGGCGCGCGCGGTCTCGCGCTCGATCTCGAGTTCCTCGGGCGTCATGTAGCAGCGGTAGGCGCCGCCGCGGGCCAGCATGTCGGCCACGACCTCGCGATGGCGGTCGGCGCGCGCAAACTGGAACACCGGCTCGGCGTCGGGCTTCAGGCCCAGCCAGTCGAGGCCGTCGAAAATGACCTTCACCGCCGCTTCGGTTGAGCGCTCGCGGTCGGTGTCCTCGATGCGCAGCAGGAACTGGCCGCCGGTGTGCTTTGCATAAAGCCAGTTGAAAAGCGCCGTCCGGGCCGTGCCAATGTGCATGGAGCCGGTGGGGGAGGGGGCGATCCGGGTGACGACGGGACGTTCGGACATCGAGATTGAAACTATGTCTGCAGCAGGCGCGCCTGACGTGCGCGCGGCGCCTCTTAACACGCCCTTTCCGCCACGTCCTAGCCTCCGCCGCATCGCAGCATGGTTTGTCGATCAAGCCTCCGTGCAACCGATCAGTCTTTGGACGCCTGTCGCGTTCGGAGCGGGGGCTGCGGTCTATCTGACGCTGCCGGGTGAACCGCTGGCGCTCGTGGCCTATGTGCTGCTGGTCGCGGCGGTGCTGACGCTGGCGGCGGTTTCGCGCCTCAGCCTCGGCCGGCCGGCGGTCGTGCTGCTCGTGCTGACGGCCTTCGCGCTGGGCGGATTCGCCGCGGCCAAGCTTCGAACCCAGGCGGTGCGCGCGCCGATCGCGCCGGCCGGGGGCGGGGTCCGCGCGATCGAGGGGTTCGTCGTAGACGTGGCGAGCCCGGGGCAAGGCGGTCCGCGGCTGCTCATCGCCCCGATCCGGATCAGCGCCCTGGCGCCGGAGGAAACGCCTATCCGGATCCGTATGACGCTGCGGGACGACGACCTCCTGCCGACGCCCGGATCTGCGATCTCGCTGAAGGGCATGGTCAATGCGCCGCCGCCGCCGGCCAGCCCGGGATCCTACGACTTCGCCCGCGACGCATTCTTCGACGGCGTCGGCGGAGTCGGATTTGCACTGACACCGGTCGAAGCGATCCGCGCGGCGCCGCCGCCGTGGCGGCTCGGCCTCGAGATGAAGATCAATGCGATACGCTGGGCGCTGGCCAAGCGCATCGTCGAAGAAATGGGCGTCCAGAGCGGCGGCCTTGCCGCGGCGATGATCAGCGGCCACGAGGCCTTCGTGCCAAAGGATCAGGTCGAGGATCTGCGGGCGTCGGGCCTGGCGCACATCATCTCGATCTCCGGCCTGCACATGGCCATCGTCGGAGGCTTCACTTTCGCGGCGGTGCGCCTCGGGATCGCCGCCTGGCCGTGGGCGGCGGTGCGGGTCTCGTCCAAGAAGGTCGCCGCCGCGGCCGGCCTGTTCGCGGTGAGCCTGTACCTGGTGATTTCAGGTGCGCCAGCCCCGGCGGAGCGGGCGGCGATCACGGCGGGGGCGGCGTTCCTGGCGATTCTCGTCGACCGGCGGGCGATCAGCCTGCACACCCTGGCGATCGCGGCCTTGGTGATCCTGGCGCTTCAGCCTGAAGCGGTGGCCGCGCCGGGCTTCCAGATGTCATTCGCCGCGACGGCCGCGCTGGTGGCCCTGGCCGAGGCCTGGCCGCGGCCGCCTGCCGAGATCAACACGCCCTGGCCGATCCGGATCGTGCAGGCGTTGGGGGTCTGGACCGCCGCCAGCATCGGGGCAAGCTTCGTGGCGGGATTGGCGACCGGACCGTTCGCCATGCAGCACTTCAACCGCGTCTCGACCTTTGGCTTGATCGCCAACCTGCTGACCGCGCCGATCACCTCGTTCCTGATGATGCCGGCGCTGGCGATCGGCGCCGTGCTGGCGCCGCTGGGACTTGGGGGCGTCCCGCTGGCGGCCGCGGGCCTGGCGATCGACACGATGAACATGATCGCCGCGTGGGTGGCCGGGATGCCGGGCAGCCAGCGCATCTTCGCCAGTGCGCCGGCCTGGACCCTGCCGGCGGCCTTCGTCGGGGTGCTGTGGCTATGTCTATGGAAAGGGCCGCTGCGCTGGCTCGGCCTGCCGCTGGCGCTGGCGGTGTGGCTCTGCCCGCGGCCGCCCGCTCCGGACGCCTGGATATCCGCCGACGGCTCATCGGCTGCGGTAAGGCGAGGGGGCGAGGCGGTCCTGCTGCGCCCGGACGCCAAGTTGTTCGCGGCCGAGCTCTGGTCGCGCCGGCGCGGCCTGATCGTGGCGGACGCGGACGCCCGCGACGGGGGATATGACTGCGATCGCTGGTCCTGCGCGCCGCTGCAGTCGAGCAGGGACGCGCGTATCGCCGCGATCTTCACGCGGCGAGCCTCGACGATCGAGAAGAAGCAGCCGCTGTTCTGCCAGTGGGCCGAGGTCGTGGTGATCCGCGGCCAGGCGGCGCCATGTCCGAAGGCGCTCACTCTCACCGAGGCTGACTTCCAGCGCGGCGGCTCAGCCGAACTCTATCGGACCGCCGAGGGCTGGCAGGTGGTCTGGGCGCAGGATCTGCGCGGTCAGCGGCCCTGGAGCCGATGACGCCGGGTCAGTGGTAGCGGCGGATCAGGCCGACCAGACGGCCCTGCACCTGCACCTGGTCGGGCCCGAAGATACGGGTCTCGTAGGCTGGGTTCGAAGCCTCCAGGGCGATCGACGCGCCTTTCTTGCGTAGGCGCTTCAGCGTGGCTTCCTCGCCCATGACGAGGGCGACGACGATGTCGCCGGAGTTGGCGGTGTCGGTTTTGCGGATCACCACATAGTCGCCGTCGAGGATGCCGGCGTTGATCATCGAGTCGCCGGCGATCTCGAGCACAAAGTGCTCGCCGGCGCCCAGGATGGTCTCCGGCACCGGGATCCGGTCGCGTTCCTGCTGGATCGCCTCAATCGGCGTGCCGGCGGCGATGCGGCCAAGGATCGGCAGTTCACGCGTGTCGTTGGCGATCGGCATCACCGGCGAGTCCCCGGCGCCTTCGACCAACTGCGGCTTAAACGGCGAGCGGCCCTTGGGCGGGGCGGCGGTGGTCGCCTGCTGCGGAAGCTTGACGACTTCGAGCGCGCGGGCTCGGTGCGGCAGGCGGCGCAGGAAGCCGCGCTCCTCGAGCGCCGTGATCAGCCGGTGAATGCCCGATTTCGAGGCCAGATCCAGCGCCTCCTTCATCTCGTCGAAGGACGGCGAGACCCCGGTTTCCTTGATCCGCTCATGAATGAACATGAGAAGTTCGTGTTGCTTACGGGTGAGCATGGCTGTCGAGCCCTTGAGAACAAAGCGCTAACGTCACGAATGTTCTCTAGGTGTTCTAGGTTAATGTCAAGTTACCGCGGAGCCTTTGAAAAGCTAGGCTTTTTCGGTCGCCTGAGGCAGCCGTGAGCCGACTCAGCGGAGCAGGGCTCGGGTCGCGGCGGTGACGTCGGCTTGCCGCATCAGGCTCTCGCCGACCAGCATGGCGCGGGCGCCGCAGCGCTCCAGACGCGTCACGTCCAGCGGGGTGAAGATGCCGCTCTCGGTGACCAGCAGGGCGTTGTCGGGCGTGGCGTCGGCCAAGCGCTCAGTAATCCGCAGGTCGGTCTCGAAGGTGCGCAGATTGCGGTTGTTGACGCCGACCAGGGTCGCGCCCAGCTTGCCGGCGCGGACCATCTCGTCCTCGTCATGGACCTCCACCAGGGCGTCCATGCCCAGGCGGGCGGCTTCCGACATGAGGTCGGCCGCCAGCGCGTCGTCGACCATGGCCATGATCACCAGGATCGCGTCGGCGCCCAGGGAGCGGGCCTCGACGACTTGCCAGGGATCCACCAGGAATTCCTTGCGCAGGGCGGGCAGGGCGACAGCGTCGCGTGCAGCGGTCAGGAAGGCGTCCGCGCCCTGGAAGCTCGGTCCGTCGGTCAGCACCGACAGGCAGGCCGCGCCGCCGGACTCGTAAGCCTTGGCGAGCACGGGCGGATCGAAGTCCTCGCGGATCAGCCCCTTGGACGGCGAGGCCTTCTTGATCTCGGCGATCAGGGCCAGCTTGCCGGGGGCATGGGCGCGCTCGAGGGCGGCGCGGAAGCCGCGCGGCGCCGAGGCGGCCTGGCCGGCGGCTTCGAGGTCGGCCAGGGTCCGCTGCGCTTTCCGCTCGGCGACTTCCTCGCGCTTGTAGGCGGCGATCTTGTCGAGGATGTCGCTCATGCCGCGGTCACCTCGACCAGCTTGTCGAGCGCGGCCTTGGCGCGGCCGTCGTCGATGATCTGGCCGGCCAGTTCGACGCCTTCGCGCAGGGTTTCGACGTGCTCGCCGACCAGGAACGCAGCGGCGGCGTTGAGCAGCACGATGTTGCGGTAGGCGCCGGTCGCGCCGTCCAACAGCTCACGCAGGGCGACCGCATTCTGAGCCGGCGAGCCGCCGGTCAGGTCGGCGAGCGCCGAGCGCGGCAAGCCGACGGCTTCCGGAGTGATCGTGAACAGGCGCACCTGGCCGTCGCGGTACTCGGCGACGCTGGTCTCGCCCGTGGTGGTCATCTCGTCGAGACCGCCGCCGTGCACGACCCAGGCCCGTTCAGCGCCGAGCGCGCCGAGGACGCGGGCCAGCGGCTCGACCCAGCGGTCGGCGAACACGCCCATCACCTGGCGCTGGGCATTGGCCGGATTGGTCAGCGGGCCGAGCAGGTTGAAGATGGTGCGGAAGCCCAGGTCGGTGCGGATCGGTGCGACATGGCGCATGGCGCTGTGGTGGGCCGGAGCGAAGAAGAACGCGACATTGGCCTCGTCCAGCGCGCGCAACTGCTGTTCGGCGGTGGCGGCCAGGTTGACGCCCAGCTCAGTCAGCACGTCGGCGGCGCCCGAGCGCGAGGAGACGGCGCGGTTGCCGTGCTTGGCGATCTTCAGTCCGCCGCCGGCGCAGACGAAGGCCACGGCGGTGGAGACGTTCAGGGTATGCAGGCCATCGCCGCCGGTGCCGCAGACGTCCATCACCTGGAACGGATGGTCCAGGGTGACGGCGGCCTTGCGCATGGCGCGGGCGCAGGCGGTGATCTCGCCGGTCGTCTCGCCGCGCATGCGCATGGCGGTGACGGCGGCGGCGACCTGGGCCGGGGTCGGTTCACCGCGCAGGCAGGCGGCGAAGAACTCGCCGGCGTCATCCTCGGTCAGGGTCCCGCCATCCGCGAGGCGGCCCAGGAGCGGCTTGAAGGCGTCGGACATGTCTTAGGCGTCGACCAGGGGCGCAACGCCCGCGAGCTTGAGGAAGTTGGCCAGCATGGCGTGGCCGCCTTCGGTGGCGATGGATTCGGGGTGGAACTGCACGCCGTGCACCGGCTTGGACTTGTGCTGGAAGCCCATGACCTCGCCGTCGTCGGTCCAGGCGGTCACCTCCAGCACGTCCGGCATGGTCGACCGCTCGACAGACAGGCTGTGATATCGGGTCGCGGTCACCGGATTGGGCAGGCCCGCGAAGATACCCTTGCCGGTGTGTTCGATCTGGCTGGTCTTGCCGTGCATGATCGCCTTGGCGCGCACCACCTGGCCGCCATAGGCCTGGCCGATCGACTGGTGGCCGAGGCAGACGCCGAGGATCGGCAGGTCCTCGGGCGCTGCGGCCAGCAGGTCCAGGCAGATGCCCGCCTCGTTGGGGGTGCAGGGGCCCGGCGAGAGCAGGACGCCTTGCGGCTTCAGGCCCAGCGCCTCTTCGACGCTCAGCGCGTCGTTGCGGTAGACGAGCGTCTCAGCCCCCAGCTCGTTCAGATAATGAACGAGGTTGTAGGTGAAGCTGTCGTAGTTATCGATCACCAAGATCATAAGGGTTCTCTAGGCTCGGCCCGCCCCGACGCCAAGCCCCGATTGCCTGGGTCGCATCTTGGCGGGATGCTGTGTCCATGACGCCTGCCGATTCCGCCCTCGACCCGGACCAGATGGCCTATGCGCGCAGCTTGCTGCGGGCCCCCGTCCAGCGCGAGCGGGCCTGGCCGGCCCTGGGCGCGGCGGCTTTCGCGGCCGTGGCGGCGCTGGCGCTCGCCGCGGCCATGATCACCGCCCCGCCCGTGACGACCACGCACGTGGTCGATCGCGCGAACTAGACGAAACGCCAGGATTCCTCTGCGGCGCGGCGCAGAGCCCGGGCCTTGTGCAGAGTCTCGTCGTACTCGGCGTCGGGGTCGCTGTCGGCGACGACGCCGCCGCCGGCCTGGACGTACATCTGGCCGTCCTTGAAGCAGGCCGTGCGCAGCACGATGCAGGTGTCGACCGACCCGTCGGCGCCGAAGTAGCCGACCGCGCCGGCATAGGCGATGCCGCGCTTTTCCTGCTCGAGTTCGTCGATAATCTCCATCGCCCGCACTTTCGGCGCGCCCGACAGCGTGCCGGCGGGCAGGGCGGCCATGACCACGTCGACCGGGTCCAGGCCTTCGGGGGCGTCGCCCTCGACGTTGGAGACCAGGTGCATGACGTGGCTGTAGCGCTCGACGAAGAACGAGTCGGTGACCCGCACCCGCGGACCGCGCGCGACCTGCTGGGGTTCGTTGGAGCCCTGGTTCTTCAGCATCGCCACGCGGCCGACGTCGTTGCGGCCGAGGTCGAGCAGCATCAGGTGCTCGGCGCGTTCCTTGGGGTCCGCGATCAGCTCGGCTTCCAGCGCGCGGTCTTCTTCCGGCGTCGCGCCGCGGGGCCGCGTGCCGGCGATCGGGCGGATGGTGATCTTGCCGTCGCGCAGCCGCACCAGGATCTCGGGGCTTGAGCCGGCCAGCTGGAAGTCGCCGAAGTTCATGTAGAACAGGAACGGCGAGGGGTTCATGCGGCGCAGCGAGCGGTAGAGCGCGAACGGGTCGTGCGCGAAGGGCGCGCGGAACCGGTGGCTGGGCACGACCTGGAAGATGTCGCCGGCGAGGATGTAGTCCTTCGCGCGGGCGACGATGCGGTGATAGTCCTCGCGGCTCACCGGGGTGGTGAAGCGGTCGGGCTCCGGCTGGGCCGCGCCTGTCAGCGCCGGGGCCGGATTGCGCAGGTCGGCGGCGACCTCGGCCAGCCTGGCCTGGGCGTCCTCGTAGGCGGCCTGGGCGGTGATTTCCGAGGGGCGGACCGTGGTGACCAGGATGATCTCCTGGGCGATGGCGTCGAAGATCGCGACCATCGAGGGGCGGATCATCAGCCCGTCCGGCAAATCCAGCGGATCGGGATTGACGTTCGGCAGCCGCTCGACCAGCCGGATCATGTCGTAGCCGATGGCCCCGAATACGCCCGCCGACATCGGCGGCAAGCCTTCCGGCAGGTCCAGCTGCGAGCGGGAGACCAGGTCGCGCAGCGAATCCAGGGCGCCGCCCGCCTGGGCCTGGAAGCGGTCGGCGGCGATGTCCGGGCCGACGGCGATCTCGGCCTGGTCGCCGCGGCATCTCCAGACGAGGTCAGGCTTCATGGCGATGACCGAGTAGCGGCCGCGATGCGCGCCGCCCTCGACCGACTCGAACAGGAAAGCGTAGGGCCGGCCGTGGGCGATCTTCAGATAGGCCGAGACCGGCGTTTCCAGATCGTCGATGAGCCGGGTCCAAACGACCTGCGGCGCGCCCTGAGAGTACTTGGTCTCAAAGTCCGCAAACGCAGGATCGATCGTCACTTCGCCTTCTCCGTCTTGGCCGCCGGTTCAGCGGCCTTTCCCTTTTCGATCGGCGGCAGGCCCAGGGCCGCGCGCGCCTTGTCCGGATAGACCTTGGCCTTCACCTCGGTGCGGGCGGCCTTGCGGGCGTCGGCGCCGAGGTCGCGGAACAGCGCCATGGTCAGTTGCGGGCGCACGTCCTCGGTGATCCGGGCCAGGGTCGGGCCGCTCGGGGCGCGGACCGCCGTCAGCTTGCCGACGATGAGGCCGAACTGCGTGCCCTCGGCGGTGAAGACGTCGCCCTGCTTGCCGCTGAACGCCTTGCCCAGCGCGTCGCGCGACAGGGCGGTGTTCTGGGCCGCGTTCTGACGGTCGAGGTTGGTCACGTTGACCACCTTGGCGCCGGCCGAGGCGGCCACCGCGTCGAGGCTCTCGCCCTTGCGCACGCGGGCGGCCAGTTCGTCGGCGCGCGTCTGCATCGTCTTGACCAGTTCGCGCATCATCCAGAAGCGGGTCAGCTGCGGCTTGACCTCGGCCAGCGGCGGCAGCGCCTTGGGGATCACCCGCTCGACGCGGACCGCGAAGTACTGACCTTCGCCGGCGTCCTGGACCTCGCTCTCACCGCCGGCCGGCAAGCTGTAGGCGAGTTCGAGCATCTTCGGGGTCACGCCGGCGACCGGCTGGCCCTGCTGGCCCTGGCCCTGCTGGGTCACCGGACCGATGGTGAAGGTCGGCACGCCGGCCTTCTTGGCGGCTTCCACGAGGTTGGCCCCGTCGGCGCGGGCGTCTTCATAGGCCTGGCTGAGCGCGTAGACCTTCTCGGCGGCCGCGTCCTTGCGGACTTCGGCTTCGATCTGCGGGCGGACCTGGTCGATCGTGACGACCTGGCCCGGGGTGACCTTGGCCACCTTGACCACGGCCATGCCCAGGTCGCCCTGGATGACCGAGACCTGGCCGTCCTTCAGGGCGAAGGCGGCGGCGCCGACCCGCTTATCGGCGACCGCCGACTGCGGCTTGTCCGCGTAGATGATCGCCTCCACGCCGGTCGACTTGGCGATTGCGGCCGGATCTTCGCCCTTGGTCAGTCGCCCGGCGATCGCCTGGGCGGCGGCGGCGTCCTTGGCCGGGATCTGGATGAGGGTGCGGGTTTCGGGGCGCGACAGCGTATCCTTGCGGAAGTCAAAGCGCTTCTGGACCTCGGCCGGGTCGACCTTGACCTCTCCGACCTGGGCCGGTGTGAAGGCGACGACGGTCAGGACCCGGAACTCCGGCAGGGTCATGCGGTCGGCGTTCTCCTTCATGAAGGCCTGCAACTGAGCGTCGGTCGGCTGGGCCGGCTGCGGCACGCTGCGCGGGTCGATCATGAAGTAGCCGACGTCGCGCGCTTCCAGCTCGTAGATGGCGGTCAGTGCGCCATAGGCGCGCGGCACGCGCAGGCCGTTCACCATCGCCGCGGCGGTGTGGGATTCGGCGATCTGGTCGCGCAGCAGGGTCTCAAAGCGGGCCGGGGTCAGGCCGTTCTCGTTCAGGCGCTGCTGGTACAGGGCCTTGTCGAAAGCGCCGGACACCTGGTCGAAGAACGCCGGGATCTTGCGCAGCTCCGATTCCATCAGCCGGTCAGACGGATGGACGCCGATCTTGCGGAGCATCTCGCCGAACGACTCGCGGGTGGCGATCTCTTCCATCAGCCGCCGGTCGAGACCGGCCTCGACCGCCTCCTCGATGCTGATCGGACGCTTGGTCTGCTCTTCGGCGCCCTTGCGGAAGTTGTCGAACTCGCGGCGGAAGTCCGTCCCGGAGACATGCCGGGAGCCGGCCTTCACGACATCGTTGGTGTAGTTGCCCTGGAAGGCGTCGTTGACGCCGAAGATCGCGAAGCTGACGACCAGCAGGCCGATCAGCACGGCGGCGACCCAGGATTTGGCGAATTGTCGGGTGGCGGACAGCATTTGACCCTACCGGAGCCCCTTCGGAGCGAATGTGGAACGGCGGGTATAGTGGAGGCCGCTTCCCCCCCGCAAGCACGTGACAGAAGAAGCTGCATAGCTTAACGGCCCTGCGATCCACGAAATTAGAGGCAAGACATGACTTCTCCGACCCCTTTGATCGCCGGCAACTGGAAGATGAACGGGGTCGCCGCGTCGCTCGCCGAGGCCCAGGCGGTCGCGGCCGGGATCGAAAACAGCAAGGCGCGAGTGGCGATCTGCCCGCCCGCAACGCTGGTCGCGCGTGCGGCCGCAGCGCTGGGAGGCGGGAAGGTGCTGGTCGGCGGCCAGGACTGCCGCGCGGAAACGTCGGGCGCCTTCACGGGCGACATCGCGGCCGAAATGTTGGCCGACGCCGGCGCCAGCCTGGTGATCCTCGGGCACTCCGAGCGCCGTGCGGGATATGGCGAGACCGATGAAGTGGTCGCCGCCAAGGTGGGCGCGGCCCTGCGGGCGGGGCTTGAGCCGATTGTCTGCGTCGGCGAGACCCTGGCCGAACGCGAAGCGGGCGATGCGTTGAGCGTGGTGACCGGGCAGGTGAGGGGATCGCTGCCGGCCGAACTGGCGGGCAAGGCATTCTGCGTCGCCTATGAACCGGTCTGGGCGATCGGCACCGGCCTGACGCCGACCACCCCGCAGATCGAGGAAGTTCATATCGCGATCCGCGCGGCCCTGGTCGAGGCGTTCGGCGATCACGGCAAGAGCGTCGCCATCCTGTACGGGGGCTCGGTGAAGCCCTCGAACGCAGCCGAAATCCTCGCCGCGGCCGAAGTCGGCGGCGCGCTGGTCGGCGGGGCGTCGCTGAAGGCCCAGGACTTCCTGGGCATCATCAACGCGATCTAAGGCGGTCAGCCGGGCGGACCCTTCAACTCGACGGTGTTGCCTTCGGGGTCATGGATGTAGATCGAAGGCCCTTCGCCGTCGGCTCCGAAGCGCGGCGCGGTTTCCCCGATCTCGACGCCATGGGCGGCCAGATGAGCGCGGATGGCCTCCTCGTCGAATGGCCGGACCACGAGCGCGAAGTGGTCGAGATTGCGCCCGTCGGGTCCGGGCGCCGGGCCACCCTGCCGGCCCAGCTTGCCGTCGACGGTGACCAGATCGATGAGCGAAGCGCCGACGCGCATATGGGTCATGCCAAGGTCCGGGCGGTCCCATTCGACCGGGCAGCCGAGGACGTCCCGGTAGAAGGCGATCATCTTTTCCTTGTCGACGATGCGCAGGACGATGTGGTCGAGGCCGGTGGTCTGGATCGGATGGCTCATGAACCCTAGTTAGGCCGGCCGCCGGCTCTTGCTAGAGCAGCAGCCCGAACAGCCGGCAGTCCCGGTGCTCGCCATCGCGCAGGACGTGGCCGCGCAGAAGGCCTTCCTCCTCGAAGCCGAGCTTTTCCAGGAGGGCGTCCGAGCGCAGGTTCCCCAGATGCGTGCGGGCCGACAGCCGCCTCAAGCCCAGCGTCGCAGCGTAGCCGACCACCGAGCGCATCGCCTCCAGCGCATAGCCCTGACCCCAGGCCCCGCGCCCCAGCATGAAGCCGATCTCGGCGCGCTTGTGCCAGCGGTCGATCTCTGAGAGGTCGCAGGCTCCCAGGAACTCGTCGCCGGCGAGGGTGTGGATGGTCCAGTGCATGGCCTTGCCGGCGTCGGCCTCAGCGACCTGGCCTTCGACGATCACCCGGACCAGGTCGGGATCGTCGATCTCGGGAACGTCCCAATGAGCCATGACCTCGGGATCATTCAGCAGCGGAAACAGGCGTTCGGCGTCCCGCGCCGCGAGCGGCCGCAGGCTGAGGCGTTCGGTTTCCAGAATCATGACCTTGTCCGGGCGATGCGACGCGCTAGCTATGGCCTTACGCGCTCCCTGGTGTTAGATCGCGCGCTTCATTTCGGAGCGGGGGACCGCCCGAAGTCATTGGATACGTCATGCTGCTCGGCATTCTGCTCACCATTCACGTCATCGTCTGTATCGCTCTGATCGCTGTGGTTCTGCTGCAACGGTCGGAAGGCGGCGCCCTGGGCATGGGCGGGGGCAACACCGGCTTCATGACGGCGCGCGGCGCCGGCGATCTGCTGACCCGCACGACCTGGATTCTCGGCGGCGTGTTCTTCGTGCTGAGCCTGGCGCTGACGATTCTGGCCGGCCAGGAGCGCGGCGCCTCGTCGGTCGTCGACCGCATCAAGGTGCAGGGCCTCGATCCGAACCAACTGAACCAGCCGGCGCAACCGGCGGCTCCGACCGCGCCCAGCGACGCGCCCGCGCCGCTGACCGCGCCCACCCCGCAGGTTCGCAGCCCATTCGACGCGCCGGCCGCGCAGCAGACCGCCCCCGCGGCGCCGTCCAACCCCTAAGCCCAGTTATGATCGTGAGCCTGACAGAAAAGCCGCTTCGGCGGCTCGTTCGGCGTTTGTGCGCGCCGCTCCTCCCAGAACTTTGCTCTCAATCCACAGGCTTTGGCGAAACGCCGCAGGGCGCCCGCCGCGAATCGGAGGTAATCTGAACGCCCATGGCCCGGTACATTTTCATCACCGGCGGCGTGGTCTCCTCCTTGGGAAAAGGTCTCGCGTCCGCCGCCCTTGGCGCGCTCCTGCAGGCTCGCGGCTATAAGGTCCGCCTGCGCAAGCTTGACCCCTATCTGAACGTCGATCCGGGGACGATGAGCCCCTATCAGCACGGCGAGGTCTTCGTGACCGACGACGGCGCGGAGACCGACCTCGACCTGGGGCACTACGAGCGCTTCACCGGTGTGAACGCCACCAAGGCCGATAACATCACCACCGGTCAGATCTACAAGACCATCATCGAGAAGGAGCGCCGCGGCGACTACCTCGGGGCGACGGTGCAGGTGATCCCGCACGTCACCGACGAGATCCGCAACTTCGTGCTCTCCGATCCCGGCGAAGGCGTCGACTTCGTGCTGGTCGAGATCGGCGGCACGGTCGGCGACATCGAGGGGCTGCCGTTCTTCGAGGCGATCCGCCAGTTGGGCCAGGAGCTGCCCCGCGGCCATGCCTGCTACATTCACCTGACCTTGCTGCCGTACATCAAGACGGCCGGCGAGATGAAGACCAAGCCGACCCAGCACTCCGTCAAGGAACTGCGCTCGATCGGCATCCAGCCGGACATCCTGCTCTGCCGCTGCGAGCAGCCGATCCCGGCCAGCGAGCGCCGCAAGATCGGCCAGTTCTGCAATGTGCGGGAAAGCGCGGTGATCCAGGCGATGGACTCGCCGAACATCTATCACGTGCCGCTCGACTACCACGCCCAGGGCCTGGACCGCGAAGTGCTGTCGGTGTTCGGCATGCTGGACACCGCGCCGGCGCCGGATCTTTCGCGCTGGCAGTCGATCTCCAACATCCTGACGCATCCGGACGGCGAGGTGAACATCGCCGTCGTCGGCAAGTACACCGGCCTGACCGACGCCTATAAGTCGCTGGTCGAAGCCCTGGTGCATGGCGGCGTCGCGAACAACGTTCGCGTCAAGTTCGACTGGATCGAGGGCGAGGCCTTCGAGCGTGAAGAGGGGCTGATCTCCGAGCGCCTGACCGGCGTGCACGGCGTGCTGGTGCCGGGCGCGTTCGGCGAGCGCGGCTCGGAAGGCATGATCCGCGCGGTCCGTTTCGCGCGTGAGCACGAGATCCCGTACTTCGGCATCTGCTTCGGCATGCAGATGGCGATGATCGAGGCCGCGCGGAACCTGGCCGGAATCAAGCAGGCCTCGTCCACCGAGTTCGGCCCGACCTCGGAGCCGATCGTCGGCCTGATGACCGAGTGGGTGCGCGGCAACGAACGCGAGACCCGCAGGGAAGGCGACGACCTGGGGGGGACGATGCGTCTGGGCGCCTATGACGCTGTCCTGACGCCGGGTTCGAAGGTGGAGGCCATCTATGGCGGCACCACCATCAGCGAGCGCCACCGGCACCGCTACGAGGTCAATATCACCTATCGTGAAGCCATCGAGAGCACCGGGCTGGCGTTCTCGGGCCTTTCACCTGACGGCGTGCTGCCGGAAATCTGCGAACGCAGCGACCACCCGTGGTTCGTCGGCGTTCAGTTCCACCCGGAACTGAAGAGCCGTCCGTTCGACCCGCACCCGCTGTTCACCGGCTTCATCGGCGCCGCCAAGGAGCGGAGCCGGCTGGTCTAGCTTCAGAACTCCCTCCCCATCAGCGGGAGGGAGCGCTAGCCTGTCGTCATGCTCACGCAGGATGACGTCCGCCGTATCGCGCTCGCCCAGCCCGAGGCCTACGAAGCCGATCATCACGGCATGCCGTCGTTCCGCGTCGGCAAGAAGATATTCTGCACGATCCACCAGGACCGCCCACGGACGATGCTCAAGCTCGATCCTGAAGACCAACGCAATCTGGCGGAAGGCCGGCCGGGCGTGGTCGAGCCGGTTCCGGGATTTTGGGGCAAGAATGGATCGACCTTCGTGTGGTTCGAGCGAATCGATGAGGCCGATCTGGCTGGACTGATGCGCATGGCCTGGGCTCAGGTGGCCTCTAAGACCTTGCAGGCAAACGTTTTGAACGGGATTCACAAGGGCGGTTGAAACCGCGGACGTTTTCCGGCATACACCCGCGCTCACGTCGGCGGCCGCCCGTTCGGCCGCCTTCTCCATTTTCTACGCCTGCGAGATTTTCCGATGGCCGTTCCGAAGCGAAAAGTATCCCCCTCGCGGCGCAACATGCGACGCTCGCACCACGCGCTGGGCGCCAACTCCTATGTCGAGGACAAGGAAACCGGCGAACTGAAGCGTCCGCACCACGTGGACCTGAAGACCGGCATGTACAAGGGCCGCCAGGTCATCACGCCGAAGGCCGACTAAGCCTTCGAGGTTCCGGCGCATAGCGCGCCGGCGAGTTTCGAAAGCCCCCGTCCGGGATGCCGGGCGGGGGCTTTTGCTTTGCCCGCTCGGCTGGCGATTTGCCCACGCGTGCGAAGGTGGCTAAACGAACGCGCGCCTTCCGCCCAAAGACCTGGAGCTCCCATGACCGAAATCATCGACATCACAGCCCGTGAAATCCTGGATAGCCGGGGCAATCCGACGGTCGAAGTCGATGTCGTCCTGGAAGATGGCTCGATGGGTCGCGCCGCGGTGCCGTCCGGGGCCTCCACGGGCGCGCACGAAGCGGTCGAGAAGCGGGACGGCGATAAGAGCCGCTACGGCGGGAAGGGCGTCCTGCAGGCCGTAGAGGCCGTCAACACCGAGATCTACGACGCGCTGTCGGGCTTCGACGCCGAGGACCAGCGCCGCCTCGACCAGCGCCTGATCGAGCTGGACGGCACGCCGAACAAGGCCCGCCTGGGCGCCAACGCCATTCTGGGCGTCAGCCTGGCGACCGCCAAGGCCGCGGCGATCAGCGCCGGCCTGCCGCTCTACAAGTATGTCGGCGGCGTCTCTGCCCGCGTGCTGCCCGTGCCGATGATGAACATCATCAACGGCGGCGCCCACGCCGACAATCCGATCGACATCCAGGAATTCATGATCCTCCCGACCGGCGCGCCGACCTTCGCCGAAGGCCTGCGGATGGGCGCGGAGATCTTCCACGGTCTGAAGAAGGCCCTGAAGGACGCTGGTCACAACACCAACGTCGGCGACGAGGGCGGCTTTGCCCCCAACATCGGCTCGGCCGAAGAGGCCCTGGCCTTCATCGTCAAGGCCGGCGAAGCGGCCGGCTACAAGGCCGGCTCGGACTTCCAGCTGGGCCTCGACGTCGCCTCGACGGAGTTCTTCAAGGGCGGCAAGTACGTGCTGGAAGGCGAGGGCAAGACCCTCGATCCGGCCGGTATGGTCAAGTACCTGGAAGGCCTGGTGAAGAACTTCCCGATCGTGAGCATCGAAGACGGCGCGGCCGAGGACGACCTGGAAGGCTGGAAGCTGCTGACCGAGGCTCTCGGCGGCAAGGTGCAGCTGGTGGGCGACGACCTGTTCGTTACCAATCCGGCGCGCCTGTCGATGGGCGTCGACAAGGGGCTGGCCAACTCGATCCTGGTCAAGGTCAACCAGATCGGCACGCTGTCCGAGACCATGGACGCCGTCGAGATGGCCCACCGCGCCGGCTACACCTCGGTGATGAGCCACCGCTCGGGCGAGACCGAAGACTCGACCATCGCCGACCTCGCGGTGGCGATGAACTGCGGTCAGATCAAGACCGGCTCGCTGGCCCGCTCGGACCGGACCGCCAAGTACAACCAGCTGCTGCGCATCGAGGAAGAGCTGGGCGACCAGGCGATCTATCTCGGCGCCAAGGCGCTGAAGCAGCTCTAAAACGCGCCACATTCGGCGGGCAGGATTTTTCGCATCCGGCCCGCCGATCCGGTGTTTGTAACCGGAAATTAAGCACGTTTGCGTGAGATGTCGCTGATCAGGAGTCCTGGATTCGACCGTGTTCGCGCGCTTCCGCCCATATCTGCCGACCGCGGCGCTCGTCCTCCTGATCTTCTATTTCGGGTTCCACGCCTTTACGGGCGAGCGTGGCCTTTTGTCGTCCACGCAACGGGATGCGACACTCGCGGCCAAGTCCCAGGAACTCGCCGACCTGCGCGCCCAGCGCCGCGATCTAGAAGCCCGCGCCAAGCTGCTGCGCGATTCGAGCCTCTCCGCCGACCTACTGGAAGAACGTGCCCGTTCCCTGCTAGGTTTCGGGCATCCGAACGACTATGTGGTCCGCGTGAAGCCCTAGGGCGGATTCGTTCGTTCATTAACGACCCGAAAGCGTGGAATTTAACCGCGCAAAATCATTCCTACGGGAGAGACAGATGGCGCGTGGGCAAACGAGCTCCGCAGCTAAGCGCAAGAGCAATGACGCCGACGGCGGCGCCGTAGGCGGCGTGACCAAGGACGAACTGCTCAAGTACTATCGCGACATGTTGCTGATCCGCCGCTTCGAGGAGCGGGCCGGCCAGCTCTACGGCATGGGGCTGATCGGGGGCTTCTGCCACCTTTACATCGGCCAGGAAGCGATCGCGGTCGGCGTGCAGGCGATCAAGGAGCCTGGCGACCAGGTCATCACCGGCTATCGCGACCACGGCCACATGCTGGCCTGCGGCATGGATCCGCGCGAGGTCATGGCCGAACTGACCGGCCGGGCCGGCGGCTCATCCAAGGGTAAGGGCGGGTCGATGCACATGTTCTCGACCGAGGCCGACTTCTACGGCGGGCACGGGATCGTCGGCGCGCAGGTCGCGCTGGGCACCGGATTGGCGCTGGCCAACCACTACCGCGACAACAAGAAGGTCTCGTTCACCTACTTCGGCGACGGGGCGGCGAACCAGGGCCAGGTCTACGAGAGCTTCAACATGGCTCGGCTGTGGAACCTGCCGGTCGTCTATGTGATCGAGAACAACCAGTACGCGATGGGCACCTCGATCGAGCGCTCGTCGTCGGAAACCCATCTGTACAAGCGCGGCTCGTCGTTCCGGATCCCAGGCGAGGAGGTCGACGGCATGGACGTGCTGGCGGTCAAGGCCGCGGCCCAGAAGGCCGCCGACTATGCGCGCTCGGGCGAGGGCCCCTACATCCTCGAGATGAAGACCTATCGTTATCGCGGCCACTCGATGAGCGACCCGGCCAAGTACCGGACCCGCGACGAGGTCGACGAGGTGCGCAAGACCCGAGACCCGATCGATCACGTTCAGGAACTGCTGGAAAAGAACGGCTGGGCCGACGAGGCCGCGCTCAAGGCGATCGACGCGGAAGTGAAGGCGATCGTCGCCGACGCCGCCGAGTTCGCCCGGACCTCGCCCGAGCCCGAACCCTCCGAACTCTACACGGACGTCTATCTGGAGGCCGCTCAGTGACCGACGTCCTTATGCCTGCGCTTTCCCCGACCATGGAGGAAGGCACGCTCGCCAAGTGGCACGTGAAGAAGGGCGACGCCGTCCGTTCGGGCGACGTGATCGCCGAGATCGAGACCGACAAGGCGACCATGGAGGTCGAAGCCGTCGATGAGGGCGTGGTCGAGGAGATCCTCGTGCCGGAAGGCGCCGAGGCGGTGAAGGTCAATACGCCGATCGCCCGGCTGTCGGGCGATGGCGCTGCGTCGGCCAAGCCCACCACCGAGGCGCCGCCCGCGCAGTCGGCCGGCGATCCCGAGAAGAAGCAGCCGGAGGAGGCCGAGCCCGGGCCCGAAGGCGAGGCGACGGCCCCGGTGGTTCCGAAGGTCGAGCTGCGTGATGCAGAGCTGCCCGAGGGCGTCAAGCTCGTGAAGACCACCATTCGAGACGCCCTGCGCGACGCGATGGCCGAGGAGATGCGCAAGGACGACAAGGTCTTCCTGATGGGGGAGGAGGTCGCCCAATACCAGGGCGCCTACAAGGTCAGCCGGGACCTGCTGCAGGAGTTCGGCGACAAGCGCGTCATCGACACCCCGATCACGGAGTACGGCTTCGCCGGCCTCGGCGTCGGCGCCGCCATGGCGGGCCTGAAGCCGATCGTCGAATTCATGACCTGGAACTTCGCCATGCAGGCGATCGACCACATCATCAACTCGGCCGCCAAGACGCTCTACATGTCCGGCGGGCAGATCAAATGTTCGGTGGTGTTCCGTGGGCCGAACGGCGCCGCGGCCCGCGTCGGCGCCCAGCACAGCCAGGATTATTCGGCCTGGTACGCCCAGGTCCCGGGCCTCAAGGTCGTCGCGCCGTACGACGCGGCCGACGCCAAGGGCTTGCTGAAGGCGGCGATACGCGATCCGAACCCCGTCGTCTTCCTCGAACACGAGATGATGTACGGCCAGGAGTTCGACGTTCCCGAGGACGTCGACTGGGTCGTGCCGATCGGCAAGGCCAAGATCCGCCGCGAGGGCAAGGACGTCACCATCACCGCCCACTCGCGGATGGTCGGCCTGGCGCTGAAGGCGGCCGAGGAGCTGGCGGCCGAGGGCATCGAGGCCGAGGTCATCGACCTGCGCACCCTGCGCCCGCTCGACCACGAGACGATCGTCGAGAGCGTGAAGAAGACCAACCGCCTGGTCACCGCCGAGGAGGGCTGGGGCCCGATGGGCGTCGGCGCCGAGGTCGTGGCGCGGGTGCTGGAGCACGCGTTCGATTATCTGGACGCCCCGCCGGCCCGCGTGCACCAGAAGGACGTCCCGCTGCCCTATGCGGCAAATCTGGAAGCCCTCTCGCTGCCCTCGGTGGAGGACATCGTGAAGGCGGCCAAGGCGGTCGCCTACAAGTGATGACCGGCCGCTCATGACCACGCTCGCCGGCCACTGCCACTGCGGCGCGATCCGGGTGGAGCTCGAAACCGGCAAGCCGGCCGGCGAGCTTCCCCTGCGGTCCTGCCAATGCGGCTTTTGCCGGCGACACGGGGCCAAGACCACCAGCGACCCCGATTGCCGGCTCAACATCGAGGCGGCGCCGGGCTCGCTCAATCGCTACCGGTTCGGTCGGCGGATGGTGGAAGCCCTGCTTTGCGACGAGTGCGGCGTCTACGTCGCCTCGGTCATCCAGATCGAAGACAAGATGCTCGCCACGCTGAACGTGGCGGGGTTCGCCCTCGACGGGTTTACCGGCCGCGCTGGAGAACCTGTCGCCTATGACGACGAAACTGACGAGGACAGGCTGGCCCGGCGAAAGGCGCGCTGGACGCCCACCGTGCTTGTCGAAGCCTCGCCCAGCGCCTGAGAAGCTTGAAGATGTCCATTGATGTTCTGATGCCCGCGCTCTCTCCGACCATGGAAGAGGGCACGCTCGCCAAGTGGCACGTGAAGAAGGGCGACAAAGTCTCGTCCGGGGACGTGATCGCTGAAATCGAGACCGACAAGGCGACCATGGAGGTCGAGGCGGTCGACGAGGGCGTGGTCGAGGATATCCTGGTGCCGGAAGGCTCCGAAGGCGTGAAGGTCAACACCCCGATCGCCCGGCTGAGCGGCGATGACGCCGCCGCCGCGCCGGCGCCCATGGCCGAACCGGCGAAGTCCGAAGCCCCGAAGACGGAAGCGCCCAAGGCCGAGGCGAAGGCGGAGCCTGCCAAGGCCCAGGCGCCCGCTCCGGCCCCTGCGCCGGCCCGGACCTCGGGCGAGCGGATCTTCGCCTCGCCGCTGGCGCGGCGGATCGCCGGGCAGAAGGGGTTGGATCTCGCGCAGGTGCAGGGCTCGGGCCCGCACGGACGGATCATCAAGCGCGACGTCGAGGGCGCGACGCCCCAGGCGGCCAAGCCCGCCGCGGGCGCCGCGGCGGCCGCGTCCGCGCCGCGTCAGGCTCAGACCCTGGCCCAGATGGGCATTCCGGACGGCAGCTACGATCTCATCCCGCTGGACGGCATGCGCAAGACGGTCGCGCGGCGGATGACCGACAGCTTCCGCGACGTGCCGCACTTTCCGCTCACCATCGATCTGGAGATCGACGGCCTGCTGGCCAGCCGCGCCAAGATCAACGCCATGCTGGAGAAGCAAGGCGTGAAGGTCAGCGTCAATGACCTGGTCATCAAGGCCGCCGCGGTGGCCCTGAAGCAGGTGCCGGAGGCGAACGCGTCGTATTCGCCGGAAGGCATCGCGATGCACCACAACGCCGACATCGCCATGGCCGTGGCGATCGAGGGCGGCCTGATCACCCCGATCATCCGCAAGGCGGAGACCAAGGGGCTGGCTCAGATCGCGGTCGAGGCCAAGGACCTGGCCGAGCGCGCGCGCACTCGCAAGCTCAAGCCTGACGAGTTCCTGGGCGGCACCTTTTCGGTGTCGAACCTCGGCATGTTCGGCATCAAGTCGTTCGGCTCGATCATCAACGAACCGCAGGGCTGCATCCTGTCGGTCGGCGCCGGCGAGCCGCGGCCCGTGGTCAAGAACGGCCAATTGGCGATCGCCACGGTGATGACCGTCACCTTGTCCTGCGATCACCGCGTGGTGGACGGCGCGACTGGCGCGCGCTGGCTGCAGGCCTTCAAGGCCCTGATCGAAGACCCCATCACGATGATCGTCTGAGGAAGCAGTAAGTCATGGATTTCGACGTCATCGTCATTGGCTCGGGCCCAGGCGGATATGTGACCGCCATCCGCGCCAGCCAGCTCGGCTTCAAGACCGCCATCGTCGAGCGCGAGGCGCTCGGCGGCGTTTGTCTCAACTGGGGCTGCATCCCGACCAAGGCCCTGCTGAAGTCCGGCGAGGCCTACGAGAACCTCAGCCACATGGCCGACTACGGTCTCAAGGTCGAGAAGGCGAGCTTCGACTTCAGCAAGATCGTCGAGCGCTCGCGCAAGGTCGCCGGCCAGCTGAATTCCGGCGTCGCTTTCTTGATGAAGAAGCACAAGATCGAGGTCATTGAAGGCGTCGCCAAGCTCGAAAAAGGGCAGGGCGCGCCGAAGGTGGTCGTGGCGCTGAAGGCCGGCGGTTCGCGGACCGTGCAGGCCAAGCACGTGATCCTGGCCACCGGCGCGCGGGCGCGCACGGTTCCCGCCGTCGGCATGGAGCCGGACGGCGATCGCATCTGGACCTATCGCGAGGCCATGGTTCCGAAGGCGGCGCCGAAATCCCTGATCGTCATCGGGTCTGGCGCCATCGGCATCGAATTCGCCAGTTTCTACCGGGCCCTGGGCTCGGACGTGACGGTCATCGAGGCGCTGCCGCGCATCCTGCCGGTCGAAGACGAGGAAGTCTCCAAGACCGCCCACAAGGCGTTCGAAAAGCGCGGCCTGAAGTTCAGGGTCGGGGCCAGCGTCAAGAAGCTCGCCAAGTCGAAGACCGGCGTGTCGATCGAGCTTGAAGCCGGCGGCAAGGCTGAGACGCTGGAGGCCGACATCGCCATCGTCGCCATCGGCATCGTCGGCAACGTCGAGGACCTCGGGCTCGAGGCGCTGGGCGTGAAAGTCGAGAAGACCCACGTGGTCACCGACGCCCATGGAGGGACGGGCGTGCCCGGCCTCTACGCCATTGGCGACGTCGCCGGCCCGCCGTGGCTAGCGCATAAGGCCAGCCACGAAGGCGTTCACTGCGTCGAGCACATCGCCGGTCTGAAGCCCAACAATCTCAGCTCGCCGATCCCGGGCTGTACCTATTCGACCCCGCAGATCGCCTCGGTTGGCCTGACGGAAGCGCAGGCCAAGGAGCAGGGGATCGAGGCCAAGGTCGGCCGCTTCCCGTTCAAGGTGAACGGGAAGGCCATCGCCGCCGGCGAGACGGAGGGGTTCGTGAAGACCGTGTTCGACGGCAAGACCGGCGCGCTGATCGGCGCGCATATGATCGGCGCGGAAGTCACCGAGATGATCCAGGGCTTCACCCTGGCCATCACCCTGGAGGCCACCGAGGAGGAGGTGTTCGCCACCGTCTTCCCGCACCCGACCATGAGCGAGGCGATGCACGAGGCCGCGCTCGACGCCTACGGACGCGTCCTACATATCTGACGACGGCGGGGGCGCCGTATCGGGCGCCCTCGGATTACAGCCGTCGGCGGCGGCCGCGACGCGTGGCGTCGAGGCTCCATGCGCCGCCGCCGGCGAAGACCAGGTACAAGAACACGAAGCAATACAGGATCGCCGGTTCGCCGCCGTTGAGCGCCGGCCAGACGCCCTGAGAGCCGTGGGCGATGAAGTAGGCTACGGCCATCTGGCCCGAGCAGATGAACGCCGCAACCCGCGTGAACAGGCCCAGCACCAGCAGGCCGCCGCCGACCACCTCGATCCATGCAGCCGCCAACAGCATCATCGGCAGCGGGTCCGGCGCGCCCGGCTGCGGCGCCGGGAAGTGGAACAGCTTCATCAGCCCGTGCTCCATGAAGAGCAGGGCGGCGATGATCCGCAACAGGCTCAGCACCCGCGGCGCCCAGGCCTCCAGGTTCGGCATAGCAGTCCCTCCCAATCGGCGCCGAAGCGGCGCGATCCAGTCGGGGATCAGGCGGCGCGGCGCCCGTCAGCCTCCGCCATCCGCGTGATCGCCACATAGTCGGTCTTGCCGGTGCCGAGCACGGGAATCTCGGTGACCCGGATGATCTTGCGGGGGACGGCCAGCTCCGGCGCCCCGATGGACTGCGCGTGGGCGACCAGAGGGCCGGTGTCGGCGTCGCGGCGGTCGGTGACCAGCACCAGGCGCTCGCCCTTCTTGGAATCAGGCATGGCGATCACCGCATGGCGGCTGTCAGGCCAGACGGCGGTCGCGATGTCTTCGGCGGCGGTCAGCGAAACCATTTCGCCGCCGACCTTGGCGAAACGCTTCACCCGGCCAAGGATCTTGATCCAGTTGTCCGAGGTGATGTCGACGACGTCGCCGGTGTCGTGCCAGCCGCCGGGTGGCGGCTCGAGCCCGTTTTCAGTCAGGTAGCCGGCCATGATGTTGGGACCGCGAACGAACAGGCGGCCGCCGCCCGGGATGCCCTCGACCTTTTCGAGCTTGGCCTCAATGCCGGGCAACAGGCCGCCGACCGTGCCGCGGCGGTTGTCGGTCGGTTTGTTCACGGCGATCACGGGCGAGGCCTCCGTCGCGCCGTAGCCCTCCAAGACCGGGGTATCGCCGAAGCGATCACGGATCAGGTTGTGGGTCTCGTCGCGCACCTTCTCGGCGCCGCAGACGATGAACTGCAGGCCCGACAACTCGTCGCGCTCGGCGGCGCGAGCATACTGGTTGAGGAAGGTGTCGGTGGCGAACAGGATAGACGCCCCGGTGTCCTTGATCAGCGGCGGGATCTGCTTGACGTGCAGCGGCGAGGGGTACTCGAACGCCTTCATGCCCTTCATCAGCGGCAGCAGCACCCCGCCGGTCAGGCCAAAGCAGTGGAAGGTCGGCAGCGGGTTGAACATCACCCACGACGGATCGAGCGGGATGTGAGCGGCGACCTGCTCCACATTGGCGATCAGATTCGCCTGGCTGAGGATCACCCCGCGCGGCGCCCCGAAGCTGCCGGAGGTGAACAGTATCACACCTGGATCGGACGGCTTGGTGGCCGCGCGGAAGCGCTTCGGGAAGGCCCCAGCGGCGGCGGCGAACAGCTTGTCGGAGAGGCCGACCGTCTCGCGTACGTCTTCGAGGTAGGTGATCGCGGCCAGCGGTTCGAGCGCGTCGATCAGGTCGTGCAGTTTGCCCTGTTCGATGAAGCGGTGCGAGGTCAGCACGCGCTTGACCCCGGCCAGCTCGCAGGCCGCCTTGAGGTTGCGGATGCCGGCCGTGAAGTTGAGCATCGCCGGCGTGCGCCCGAAGGCGTGCAGGGCAAAGAAGGTCACCACGGCGCCGGCGCTGGCCGGCAGCATGACGCCCACGCGCTCGCCCTCGGTGGTCATGGCCGCGATCTTACGGCCGAGCGCGAACGCGGCGCGGATCAGGTCGGTGTAGGTGAGCGGCTTGCGCTCCTGGTCTTCCAGGATCGGCTTCTTGGCGCCGTAGGTGGCGCGCGCGTCGACCAGCGCATCGAACAGTGAGCGCTCGCACGAACGCGGATCAAAAGAACGCGACAAAGGCGAAAACCTCCCCGAACGTCTCGCCGATTATTGTTGGGCGCGAGCCTATAGCCCACGCCTGAGGTTGAAAAGATGTGTAACAGGTCGTGAGCCTCGGCCTGCCCGTCAAGCCCAGACGCCGGCTTAAGTTCTTGCCGGGCCTGCCGAAATCGTCGCAGGCGCGGCGTGGGGCAGACGGCCGTCGATGAAGCCGTCCACCGCGTCGAGCCAGGGGCGGCGCCAGCGGTCGGCCTCAAGATGCAGGGCGCTGCGCGCGCCCGACAAGCTGCTGGTGCTGCAGTCGGGAAGTTGCGCGCAAAAGGCGGCGGCCGGCCTGTCCGGGTTCAGCATCAGCACGGGCGTGCGTACTTGCCGCGCGCCGGATTCCAGTACGCGGCTGGCGGCCTCAAAGGCGTTGGTCCAGCCGAGGCTGGGGCCGGATAGGCGCAAGTCGGGATTGGCGGTCATCCAGGCGTGCCCGACATGACCGCGCCATTCGTCATGCGTGCGCCCGGCCTTCTGGTCGTCCGGTGTCTGGCGGCTCCAGGGTTTCCACCCTGCTGGAGGAGACGAAGCGCGCCGGACCGGACCGAGCAGCGCCTTTTCCGGCGGGGCGGCGAGCTTCGGCGAACTGGCGATCACGCCGTCGACCTTGAGGCCCGAGCGCACCGCGCTCAGCGCCACGACGGCGCCGTCGGCGTGCGCCAACAGAACGAGCGGCGAGTCGGGCGTCGGGCGGACGACCACCCGAACCAGCTCCCGCAGCGCCGTCACGTCCGGGTCGAAGGAAGGCGCAAAGCCGAGATCGCGGGGCAGGACGTAGCGTCCTGAGCCGCCCTGGCCGGCGCGATCCAGTATCCAGACGGTGCAGCCGCGCTCGATCAGGTCGGAGGCGGTCTCGAACCATATCTCGGCTGTTTCGCCATATCCCGGCACGATGACCACGGTGGCGACGGGGACCCGTCTGGTGCTGGCCACGCCGTAGCGCTGGAGCGGTCGGTCGCCAACGCCGACATAGCCCCAGGCCCAGCCTTCCGGCGGGTAGAACCGGGCGGCGAGCGACCCGGGCGTGCGGCTTTCCGCGAACGGCTCGCGGCCGCCGTCGCGCCCGCAGGCCGCGAGCGAAAGGACCAGAGCGGCGAGCAGACACGCGCGAACCATGGCCGAGTTTGACCATGCGTCGCCGGGCCGCTCAATCACGCCTTGATCCGAAGGGACAGAAAGCCGATCTAGGCCTTATGGCGACCGTCATCGACACCCTCGGGGGGCCACGGCCCCGACATCCCGAAAAGCAGTCGCGCCCCGACACGCCGATCCTGCGAAAGCCGGAGTGGCTGCGCGTGCGCGCGCCGGGTTCGCCCGGCTACAATGCGACGCGCTCGATCGTGAAGGAGCACGGGCTCACCACGGTCTGCGAAGAGGCCGCTTGCCCGAACATCGGCGAGTGCTGGAGCCAGAGCCACGCGACCATGATGATCATGGGCGAGATCTGCACCCGCGCCTGCGCCTTCTGCAACGTCAGCACCGGTAAGCCGCTGCCGCTCGATCCGACCGAGCCGGCCCGCGTGGCCGACGCCGTGCGCAAGATGGGCCTGAAGCACGTCGTCATCACCTCGGTCGACCGAGACGACCTGGCCGACGGCGGCGGCGCGCACTTCGCCGCGGTGGTTCACGCGATCCGCGCCGCGGCGCCCGGCACCACCATAGAAATCCTGACGCCGGACTTTCTGCGTAAGGCGCCGAGCGCGGCCGAGATCGTCATCGACTCCAAGCCGGATGTCTTCAACCATAACCTCGAGACCGTGCCGCGGCTCTATCTCTCGATCCGGCCGGGCGCGCGTTACTATCACTCGCTGCGCCTGCTGGAGCGGGTGAAGGAGCGCGACCCGAACCAGTTCACCAAGTCCGGTCTGATGGTCGGACTAGGCGAGGCCAAGGAAGAGGTCATGCAGGTCATGGACGACATGCGGTCGGCCGGCGTCGACTTCCTGACCATTGGCCAGTACCTCCAGCCGACCCGCAAGCACGCGGCCATCGACCGCTTCGTGACGCCTGAAGAGTTCAAGGCCTACGAAGAGATCGCCCGGGCCAAGGGCTTCCTGATGGTCTCGGCGAGCCCGCTGACCCGCTCGTCGCACCATGCCGGGGAGGACTTCGCGCGGCTCAAGGCCGCGCGGCTCGCGAAGGACGCGGCGGCCTAACCGCTTGCCGCGCCACCATATCGAGAAGGTGCTGCCGTATGCGCCCGATCAGCTCTTCGCGTTGGTCGGGGACGTGGAGGCCTATCCTCAGTTCGTGCCATGGGTCCAGTCCCTGCGCACCTGGAATCATACCTCGCCGGCCGAAGGGGTGAGCCAGCTCGACGCCAAGGTCGGGGTCGGATTCGCCTTTCTGAAAGAGGCCTTTTCGACTCGCGTACGGCGCGACGCCAACGCTCGCCAGATCGACGTGCAGCTGCTGTCGGGGCCGTTCAAGCACCTGGTGAACCGTTGGCGTTTCGTGGAGGCGCCGGGCGGAACCCGAATCGAGTTCGACATCGACTTCGAGTTCAAGACCAGGCTGCTGACGGGCCTGCTGGAATCGAACTTCAACCACGCGGTCGAGCGGCTGATGGCCTGCTTCGAAGGGCGGGCGAGGGCGCTCTATCCCGCCTAGGTCATCCGGTCGCGCAGCGCCTGCAGCGCGGCCTGCACCGCCTGTTCCTGAATATCGGAGCGTGTGACGCCGTCGAACAGCTCGGAGCGGTGCATCAGCGCCTGGTTCGAGCGCGCGGTGGCGATGTGCACTGTGCCCACCGGCTTCATCGGCGTGCCGCCGCCGGGACCGGCGACGCCGGTGATCGCGACGGCGACGTGAGCGTTCGACGCCTCCAGCGCCCCCTCGGCCATCATGCGCGCCACGGGTTCGGACACCGCGCCGAGGTCGGCGATCAGGTCGCCGGGGACGCCCAGCAGCTCCTGCTTGGCGCGGTTGGTGTAGACCACGAAGCCGCGTTCGAAGACGTCGGACGCCCCGGGGATCGAGCAGATCGCGCCGGCGACCAGGCCGCCGGTGCAGCTTTCGGCCGTGACGATGCGCAGCGAGCGTTCGCGCGCCTCGTCGATCAGCAGCCGCGCCAGGGTTTCGATCTCCAGGGAAAACATGATGGGCGACTCCAGCTGGCTCTAGGCAAGGACGAAGGCTGACCACAACATCGCCGGAGCCCGCCACACAAGCCGATTCGATCCATGACCACGCTAGAACGGGCCGAACGGCCAACCGCTTCGATCTCTCCGGTCCTCTTTGCGGTGACGACTTTCGCCAGCGCGGGTCTGGTTTTCCTCGTGCAGCCGATGGTGGCCAAGCTGGTGCTGCCGCTGCTCGGCGGCAGTTCGTCGGTCTGGAATACGTCGATCGCCTTCTTCCAGGCGGCGCTGCTCGTCGGCTACGGTTATGCCCACGCGCTGCAGAAGATTCGCTCAGTGCGCGTGCAGGCGCTCGTGCACGTCGCTGCGCTTCTGGTCGCGGCGCTGGCGTTGCCGCTCCGCGTGACGGGCCTGCTGGGCGAGCCGTCGTCGGATCACCCGTCGTTGTGGCTGCTCGGAGTGCTGGCCGTCTCGATCGGCGCGCCGTTCTCCATCCTCTCGGCGACTGCTCCGCTGGTGCAGGCCTGGCACGCCCGCACCATTCATGCGGAAACCGGGGCCGAGCCCTACGTGCTCTACGCCGCGTCCAACCTGGGCAGTCTACTGGCCTTGCTGGCCTATCCGGCCCTCGTCGAGCCGCTGGCGACGCTGCATGGGCAGACGGCCGGCTGGAGCACCGGCTACGTCGCGTTTGTGGTGCTGATGGCGACGCTGGCGCTGTTCGTCTCGCGCGCCCGCGTCGCGACGGTTGAAGCGCCGGCCGCCGACGCCGGCCCCGCGCCGAGCTGGCGCGACCGGGCGATCTGGGTCGGGCTGGCGGCGATCCCGTCCAGCCTGATGCTCGGCGTTACGACCCATATCACCACGGACGTGGCCTCGGCGCCGTTCCTCTGGGTCATTCCCCTGGCGCTCTATCTGGTCACGTTCATCATCGCCTTCTCGGACAAGCCGATCATCTCGTCGGAATTGACCCTGACGCTGCAGGCCGCGGCGGTGGTGGCGTGCGCGGCCATGTTGCCGTTCAAATCGGCCAACTTCATGCTGCAGTTGTCGGTACATTTGGCGGCTTTCTTCCTGACGGCGCTGATGTGCCACCAGGCGTTGGTCGCCCGGCGGCCAAACCCGGCGCACCTCACCGAGTTCTATCTGTGGATGTCGTTCGGCGGCGTCGTCGGCGGCGCGTTCAACGCCTTCCTGGCGCCCGTTATCTTCGTGAACGTTTGGGAGTATCCGCTGGCCCTGGTGCTGGCCTGCCTAGCTCGGCCTGGACTTCAGCCGGTCGAACTGTGGCGCTGGGCGACCTTTGCGCTGGGCGTCGCCGCGGCTGCGGCGGCGCCGGTCATCGCGCTGAAGTTCGGAATGGTCGACCACTACAAGCTGATCGTCTTTGCGCTGGTGCTGGTCGCGACGGTCAGCGCCTTTGTCATCCGTCGCCAGATGATCGTGTTCTTCGGGCTCGTGGCGGTGCTTTCGATATCGGCCGAGCTGGTCGGGGACCGCGTGGACGTTCGCCAGAGCTGGCGCAGCTTCTTCGGCGTCCTGCGGCAATCGGAGATGCCGGTGCCTGAGATGGGCGGGCGCGTGAAGATGCTCTCGCACGGCACGACGCTGCACGGCGCGCAGGCCCAGGATCCGCGCTACATGTGCCGCCCGCTGGTCTATTACGCCCCGGAGACGCCGATCGGACAGGTCTTCAGCCACGAGATCAAGCGTCCGAGCCCGCTGCGCGTCGGCGCGGTGGGGCTCGGCACTGGCGCGGTGGCCGCCTACACCCGCAGGGGCGATCATCTGACCTTCTTCGAGATCGATCCGCTGGTGATCCGGCTTTCGACCAATCCGCAGCACTTCAGCTACACGACGACCTGCGCCAAAGGGGTGATTGACTATGTGGTCGGCGACGCGCGTCTGACCCTGGCCAAGCAGCCGGCTGAAACGTTCGACGTGCTGTTGATCGACGCGTTCTCGTCCGACGCGGTCCCAGCGCACCTGCTGACTGTCGAGGCGATGAAGGGCTACCTCGCCAAGCTGAAGCCTGACGGCGTGCTGATCGTACACCTGTCGAACCGCAATCTCGAGCTGCGCGCGCCGGCGATGGCGGTGGCCGAGGCGGCCGGCGGCTTCGCTCTCATCCAGCGTCATAGCCCCGCCAAGGGCAGTCCGCCCCTATGGGAATCGGCCGAGGACGCGATGATCGTCACCCGCAGTCTGGCGGCGCTCGAGCCTTACGAGGCGGACGAGCGCTGGTCGCAGACCGACCCGACATCGGCCCGGCCCTGGACCGACGACTACATGAACCTGGCCGGGGCGATGTATACGCAGCTGAAGGTGAACTGGCCCTGGCTGCCTTAGGACGGGGTCTCCACCGCCACGATCGCCTGGGCCAGCAGGCCCTCCTGGCGTCCGGTGAAGCCCATGCCCTCGGTGGTGGTGGCCTTTACGCTGACGCGGTCTAGCGGCACGCCCAGGAGTTCGGCGAGGCGCTGGCGCATGGCGTCGCGGTGGGGGCGGATCTTGGGACGCTCGCAGACCAGAGTGACGTCGGCGTTGACGATCCGGCCGCCCTTGTTCGTCAGGATTTCGACCGCGTGCAGCAGGAACCTGTCAGACGCCGCGCCCTTCCACTGCGGATCGGACGGCGGGAAATGCTCGCCGATGTCGCCCTCGCCGATGGCGCCCAGGATGGCGTCGGTCAGGGCGTGGAGCCCGGCGTCGGCGTCGGAGTGACCGATCAGCGTCTGGTCGTGCTCGATCTTCACCCCGCAGAGCCACACCGCTTCGCCCGGACCCCAACGATGCGCATCGACGCCCTGGCCGATGCGGGTGACGCGCGCGCCGCCCGCCAGTTGCTCGGCCATGGCGAAGTCCTCCGGATAGGTCAGTTTCATAAGGCGCGGATCGCCGGCGATGATGGCGACCTTGCCGCCGTTTCGTTCAACGACCGCGGCGTCGTCGGTCGGTTCGGCGTCGGCGGGCCAGGCGGCGTAGGCCGGCCGCAGGACGCCCGGCCGAAAGGCCTGGGGCGTCTGGGCGCGCCATAGACCGTCGCGTGGGACAGTTTCCTCGACGGCGTCGCCGCCGCGCTTGAGGGTGTCGGCGACGGGCAGAGCTGGGACTGCGCCGTCCGCGCTCTCGAGCGCCGCCAGCAAGCCCCGGATATGCGTGGCCGTCAGGAAGGGGCGGGCGGCGTCATGCACAAGGACGGCGCTTTCGCCCTGCAGCGCAGCGAGTCCCTGCTGGACCGAATCCGCACGCGTCGCCCCGCCGCGCACCGCGACCGCGCCCGGCACGCCGCGGAGAAGTTCGGCCGCCTCATCCAGCCAAGCCTCGGCGACTACGATGACAATCTGTCGCGCCCCCGCTGCGGCGAACGCCTCGATCGACCAGGAGAGGATCGGGCGGCCGCCCAAGCTGCGCCAAGGCTTGGGCGCGCCAGGGCCGGCGCGAGTGCTGGAACCTGCGGCGACGATGACGGCTGAGAAATCCATGGCGTCTGTTTAGGCCGCGTACGCCCGCTGTCTAGGCTTTACGGCAGTGCACAATTTGCCTAAAACGAAGGCGATAGGGGTGACTATAAAATGAGCAACACGCTCAAGATCGGGGATGTAGAAGTCGGCGGCCGCGCCTGGATCGCGCCGATGACCGGCGTCTCCGATCTGCCGTTCCGCAAGGCCGCCAGCAAGCTGGGCGCGAGTTATGTCGCGACCGAGATGGTCGCCTGCGCCGAATTCTCGAAGGGCCGGCCCGATGTGGTGCGCCGTGCGGCCGTGGGCGAGGGCCTGCCGCTGATGGTGGTCCAGTTGGTCGGCCGCGACCCCGGACATATCGCCGAGGGCGCGCGCCTGGCGGCGCAGGCCGGGGCGCAGATCATCGACCTGAACTTCGGATGCCCGGCCAAGGAGGTGACCGGCGTGCTGTCGGGTTCGGCGCTGATGCGCGAGCCTGACCTCGCCGAGAGCCTAATCGCCGCCGCGGTCGACGCCGTCGACGTGCCGGTCACGGTGAAGATGCGGCTGGGCTGGGATGCTGCGTCGAAGAACGCGCCTGACATCGCCGCGCGGGCGCAGGCCCGCGGGGCGCGGGCGGTCACTATTCATGGCCGCACCCGCAGCCAGTTCTACAAGGACGCGGCCGATTGGAGCGCGGTGCGGCCGGTGACCGAGGCGGTCTCTATTCCCGTCATCGTCAACGGCGACATCGTCGATGGGGAGAGCGCGCGTCGCGCACTGGCCGCATCGGGCGCCGACGGGGTCATGGTCGGGCGCGGCGTCTACGGGCGGCCTTGGGTCGCGACGCAAATCGAGACCGAGCTGGCCGGCGGCGTGTTCGAAGAGCCGCTGGCCGAACGCCGGTTGGAGATCGCGCTGGAGCACTTCCACGACAGCCTTAACTTCTATGGCGAGCGGCTGGGCCTGCGAATCTTCCGCAAGCACCTGGCCTCCTACATCGAGAACGCGCCCTGGCCCGGGACGGCTGAAGCGCGGCGAGCCGCACGTTCCACGCTGTGCCGGCTGGACGATCCGGCGGAGGTCGAAGCTGGCCTGACCGCCCTGTGGTGTGACCCTCAACCGAGACTGGCCGCATGACCAACCAAACCCGCGCGGCGCCGAACGGGCTGAACCTGGAGCTTCTGAAGTCGAGCGCCTTCGACATATCTCCGGAGCCCGCTCTTGTGGTCAGTCGTGATGGGGCGCTGGTCGCGGTCAACGAGGCCGCCGAGGCGCTGTTCGGCCAGGGCCTTGGCCTGCTGACCCGTGGGCGGTTCGGAGCGGCCTTGCCGCCCGGGTCGGCGCTGGTGTCGCTGCTGGACCGGGCCCGGGAGGAGGGCGTTCGGGTTCGCGAACGAGGCGTGGAGATCAGCCTGTTCGGTCATCCGTCCTTCGAGGCGGACGGCGCGGCCGCCCCGCTCGGCGACGGCTCGGTGCTGCTGACCCTTCACGTCAAGGGCGGGGCGCTGGGCGGCGAGCGGACCGGCGCCGAGCAGGCGGGCCTGCGGACCATCGTCGGGCTGGGTCACATGCTGGCGCACGAGATCAAGAACCCGCTGGCTGGCATCCGCGGCGCGGCCCAGCTGCTCAAGTCGGGCGCCAAGGTCGAGGATGCGCCGCTGGCCCAACTGATCGTCGATGAAACCGACCGCATCCGGCGGCTGGTCGATCGGATGGAGGCGTTCTCGGACGACGCGCTGCCGGACTGCCATCCGATCAACATTCACCAGGTGCTCGACAGGGTGAAGGCGCTGGCCGCCAACGGCGTCGCCGACGGCTTGCAATTGACCGACGACTACGACCCGTCGCTGCCGCCGGCCTATGGCGACGAGGACCAGCTGATCCAGATCTTCCTGAACCTCGTGAAGAACGCCGCCGAGGCCGCCCATGCGCGCGGCGATGGGCGCGGGGCGATCACCATCCACACCGCCTATCGGCATGGTGTGAAGGTCCGCGCCGCCAAGGGGCACATCCTACGCGGCGCGCCGCTGGAAGTGCGTATTCAGGACAACGGCCCGGGCGTGCCCGCGCACCTGCGTGAGAGCCTGTTCCAGCCGTTCGTCAGCACCAAGACCCACGGGGCGGGCCTGGGCCTGGCCCTGGTCGCCAAACTGGTCGCCGGACACGGCGGCCTGATCGATTTCGAATCCGAGCCGGGGCGCACGACCTTCCGTGTGCTTCTGCCGATCGCGTCTGGAGAGGATACGCCGGCATGAATGCGATGACGAACGCCAGCAAGAAGATCCTGATCGCCGATGACGACGCCTCGATCCGGCTGGTGCTGAGCCAGGCGTTCACGCGGCTGGGCTACCAGGTGCGGGCCACCGGCAACGCCACGACGCTGCTGAAGTGGGTGTCGGATGGCGAGGGCGACCTGGTCGTCACCGACGTGGTGATGCCCGACGAGAACGTGTTCGACGTGCTGCCGCGCATCCGCAAGGAGCGCCCAAAGTTGCCCGTCATCGTGATGAGCGCCCAGAACACGCTGCTGACGGCGGTCAACGCCGCCGACGCCGGGGCGTTCGACTACGTCTCCAAGCCCTTCGACCTGGACGACATGACTTCGGCCGCGCGGCGCGCGCTGTCGCGGCCGGCCGACACCGAGGCCACCAAGGCCCAGGCCCGCGCGGTGCGCGACGAGCGGCTGCCGCTGATCGGCCGCTCGGGACCGATGCAGGACGTCTACCGGACCATCGCCCGACTGGTCGGCGCGGACCTGACGGTGCTGATCCTCGGCGAGAGCGGCACCGGCAAGGAACTGGTGGCCCGGGCCCTGCATGACATGGGCCGGCGCAAGGACGGCAAGTTCGTGGTCATCAACCTGGCCGCCGTCCCGCGCGAGCGGGTCGAGGCCGAGCTCTTCGGCCGCGACGACGGGGACTATGGCAAGCTGGTCGAGGCCGACGGCGGCACGCTGTTCCTCGACGAGATCGGCGACATGCCCCTGGACGCCCAGACTCGCCTGCTTCGGGTGATCGACGGGTCTGAACAGTCGGTGAACCCAAAGACCGGCCGCCCGCCGAACGTGCGGATCATCGCGGCGACCAACCGCGACCTGCGGGCGCTGATCCAGCAGGGCCTGTTCCGCGAGGACCTGTTCTTCCGTCTGAACGTCGCGCCGCTGCGCCTGCCGCCGCTGCGCGATCGCACCGAGGACATTCCGGATCTGGCCCGGGCCTTCCTGCTGCGCGCCAACCGCGAGGGTCTGCCGGCCAAGACCATCGACGCCAGCGCACTGGAACGGCTGAAGCTGCACGGCTGGCCGGGCAACGTGCGCGAGCTGGAGAACCTGATCCGCCGGATCTGCGCGCTTTATGGCGAAGAGCTGATCACCGCCCGCATCGTCGAGCGTGAACTGGCCGACCAGCAGCCGGCCATTCCGGGCCACGAGGGGCCGGTGACGCTGGCGACGCTCGTCGAGCGTCACCTGGGCGGTTACTTCGCAGAGCAGCCGGACGGCGTGCCGCCGCCTGGCCTCTATGATCGGGTGCTCGAAGAGATCGAGCGGCCGCTGATCCAACTGACCCTGGCCGCCACGCGCGGCAACCAGGTGCGCGCCGCCGAGATCCTGGGCCTCAACCGCAACACGTTGCGCAAGAAGATCCAGGACCTGGGCGTGGAGATGGCTCGCGGCCGTCGCTGATCAGACCGCCGGTTCGATCAGGGCCGAATAGACCAGGGTGCGGAGCTCTCGCCGGACGGGATAGGCCGACGAGGGCAGCACCTGGGTCATGAACACGACCGAAAGGTCTTCGGCCGGGTCGACCCAGAAGGCGGTGCTGGCCGCGCCACCCCAATAGAACTCGCCGTCGCTGCACGGCACCAGCGTGCGCGGGGCGTCCTGCACCACGGCGAACCCCAGGCCGAACCCCACCCCGGCGTTGGTCGCCTCCGAGAACAGCGAGCGCGACAGCTGGGTCAGGTCCTTGCCGTCCGGCAGGTGGTTGGCGGTCATCAGGTCGAGCGTCTTGGGCGCAAGCAGTTGGACGCCGCCGAACTCGCCGCGGTTCAGCAGCATCTGGCAGAATTTCATGTAGTCGGCGGCGGTCGAGACCAGCCCACCGCCGCCGGAGACGAATGAGGGCGGCTGCAAGTAGGGGCTGGTCGTGGCGTCGTCCTGCAGGTCCAGACCGCCCTTCGGGGTGGCGTTGTAGCAGGAGGCGAAACGTCCGCCCTGGCCTTCGCGGACCCGGAAGCCGGTGTCGGTCATGCCCAGCGGCGTGAAGATCCGCTCTTGCAGGAACTGCTCGAACGGCACGCCGGCGATCTTGCCGACCAGGTAGCCGAGCACGTCGGTCGAGACTGAGTAGTTCCAGGCCTCGCCCGGGGAGAATTCCAGCGGCAGGGTCGCCAGCGTCTGGATCATGGCCTCGAGCGGCAGGGTGCTGCCGATCTCGCCGACGCCGGCCTTGCGATAGGCGGCGTCTACGTTCGTGCGGTTCTGGAAGCCGTAGGTGAGGCCGGAGGTGTGACGCAGCAGATCGACCATCTGCATCGGACGGGCGACCGGCTTGGTCAGAAAACCCCCTGTGACGCCAGCGTTGAACACGCCGAGGTTCGCCCATTCGGGAATAAAGCGATGGACCGGATCGTCGAGCGCGACCTTGCCTTCTTCGACCAGCATCATAAAGGCCACCGAGGTGATCGGCTTGGTCATCGAATAGATGCGGAAGATGGTGTCGGCTCCGCTGGCCAGGTCGCGGGCGACATCACGTCGGCCGCCGACGAACTCGTGCACGATCTCGCCGTGGCGGGCGATCAGCACCTGGGCGCAGGGCATCCGTCCGGGCTGCAGGTACTTTTCGGTGATGAAGCGGTCGAGCTTGGCGAGGCGGTCGGGGCAGAAGCCAAGGGAACGGGGATCGGCCATGTCGTGTCCTGGTCGTTGACGGCGAAGCAGCCGTCAACAGACCTGAACCGGCCGGGCGCGCCAAGTCCCGACGACGCATGAATGGCGAGGAGCGCGCACCCCGGTGCGCGCGCTCCTCGCTCAAAGTCAGGCCTGTACGGGCTCGCCGGCCAGCCGGGCGGCGCGCACCCGGCGGCGGGCTTCGACCGCCAGGGCCAGTTCCTCCAGCAGCTCGACGGACGTGTCCCAGTCGATGCAGCCGTCAGTGATGCTCTGGCCGTAGGTGAGCGGCTGACCCTCGACGAGGTCCTGGCGGCCGGCCACGAGGTGGCTTTCGATCATCACGCCGGCGATCCGCTGGTCGCCGGCGGCGACCTGGGCGGCGACGTCGCGGGTGACGGCCGGCTGGTTCTCTGGCTTCTTGCCGCTGTTGGCGTGGCTGACGTCGATGATCAAGGTTTGACGCAGGCCGCTGGAGGCGAGCTCGGCGCAGGCCGCCGCGACGCCGGCGGCGTCGTAGTTGGGCGCCTTGCCGCCGCGCAGCACCACGTGGCTGTCGTCGTTTCCGCGGGTGGCGGCGATGGCGGCGCGGCCGTCCTTGCCGATCGCCAGGAAATGGTGCGGCTGGCTGGCGGCCTTCACCGCGTCGACCGCGATGCGCAGATTGCCGTCGGTGCCGTTCTTGAATCCGATCGGGCAGGAGAGGCCGGAGGCCATCTCGCGGTGGATCTGGCTTTCGGTGGTGCGGGCCCCGATCGCGCCCCAGGCCACAAGGTCGGCCAGGTACTGCGGCGTCGTCACGTCTAGGAACTCGACCGCGGCCGGCAGGCCGAGGGCGTTCACTTCGAGCAGCAGCTTGCGGGCGAGCGGCAGGCCCTCGTCGATCCGGAAAGTGCCGTCCAGGTGCGGGTCGTTGATCAGACCCTTCCAGCCGACGGTGGTGCGCGGCTTCTCGAAGTAGACGCGCATGACGATCTCGAGCTGGCCCGCGAAGCGATCGCGCTGTGCGGCCAGTCGTCGCGCGTAGTCCATAGCCGCGACGGGGTCGTGGATCGAGCAGGGGCCGATGACCACGACCAGCCGGTCGTCGTCGCCATGCAGGATCCGATGGATGGTCTGTCGGCTATCCGACACGAGGGCGCCGATGGCGTCGCTGGCCGGGAGGTCGCCCATCACCTGCGCCGGCGAGGCGAGGGGCTTGATGTCGAGAATACGTAGGTCGTCGGTGGTCACTGGTGCGCTCCGGGGTGTTTTTCAGTCCCCGGCGGCCCAAAAGAAAAGCCGCCAGGTGCTGGCGGCTGGGCGGGTCTTGCGTCCTATGACAGCGTGCTGTCGCGCGATCCCCTTCCTCCGCCAGCGGCATCGGAATAGCCAAAATACCAAAACGAATATTGGCTGGTGGCGAGGATCATCCCTTCACCGTTAGCGCACTCGCTCGCCGCTGTCATCCCCAAGCAACCGTGAAGCTTGAGCGCAACATCACTGTTGAATTTGGGGCACAGGTGGTTAGGGTCGCCGCTGCAATGGCGTCTCTGAGTCACGATGGCGGAACTCACGCGACGCCCGCCGCGCGGTTCTGGCGGGCGTTGCAATCACGCTACGTGCTTGGCGGCGGCTACGCGCTGGCCGCATTGCTCACTGCGGTGGCCATTCTGCTGGCAGCCTCGCCGCCTGAAACCGGGCCGCTCGCGCCGGCGTCAAAGAACATCCTGGCGATCCTCGGCCTCAACCTGGTGCTAATCCTGGCGCTCGCGGCCCAAGTCGGGTTCCGGGTGGCGACGCTGATGCGGGCGCGGTCGGTCGATCCGGCGGCGCGGCTGCACGTGCGGTTCGTGACCCTCTTCGCCTTGGCGGCTGTGGCGCCGGCCATGGTGGTCGCGCTGTTCTACACCGTGCTGGTCAATCGCGGCGTCGAGAACTGGTTCTCCGAGCGGGTGCAGACGGTGGTCGAGAATTCGGCGACGGTGATGCGCTCGTATGTCGACGACCAGAGCCAGTTCGTCGACGAGCATGTCACGCTGATGGCCAACGACCTGAACCGCGCCGCGCCGGCGCTGCAGGTCAGTCCGGTCACGTTCAGCCATTTCCTGGCCTATCAGGCGTCCTATCACGCGTTCCCGGCCGCCTATCTGATCGACCGCGAGGGGCGGATCCTGGCGCGAGCCGAGGCGGTGGACGTGGTCGGCTTCCAGGCGCCGCCGCCGTCGAGCTTCGCGGCCGCGGACGAGGGATCTATCTCGGTCTCGCCGAACCTGACGCGGGCGCTGACCAGGTTGACGGCCTATCCGGACGCCTATCTCTATGTGACGCGGCCTGTGCAGGCCGGCATCGTCAATCAGCTGCACGAGGCGGACCGCGCGGTGACCGCATATCGCGAGGCGGCCGAAAGTCGTGCGCGTATTCAACGGGTTTTCGCGCTTTCCTATATCGAGACGGCGATGCTCGTGCTCGTGGGCGCGGTCTGGCTGGGCATGGGGGCGGCCAGCGCGATTTCGGCCCCGGTCGGGCGGCTTGTGCAGGCGGCAGGGCGGGTCGCGGGCGGCGACCTCGATGCGCGGGTCGACACGTCCGAGGATCCCGAGGAGCTGGCTGTCTTGTCGCGCGCGTTCAACAGCATGACGCATGATCTTCAGGCCCAGCAGGCGGCGCTGAAGCGGGCCGGCGACGAGGCCGAGGAGCGCCGACAGTTTATCGAAACCGTGCTGGCCGAAGTGTCCGCCGGGGTTATCGGCCTGGATTCGGACGGCCGGATTTCGGCGGTGAACCGGCAGGCGCGCATCCTGCTCGATCTCGTAGAAGGCCAGACCAGCGGCCGGCGGCTGGCGGAGGTGGCGCCCGAGTTCGTCGCTATCGCCGACCGCGCCGATGCGGTCGGGGAGGCGGAGGCCGAGGTCGACGTGGCCCGGGTCCGAGAGACGCACCGGCTGCGCGTGCGGGCCAGCCGCTCGGAAGGCGGGCTGGTGCTGACCTTCGACGACATCACGCGCCTCGTTTCGGCCCAGCGCAACGCGGCCTGGCGCGACGTCGCCCGGCGCATCGCCCACGAGATCAAGAACCCGCTGACGCCGATCCAGCTGTCGGCCGAACGCCTGCGCCGCAAGTTCCGCAAGGACGTGGCGCAGGAGGACCTGGAGACCTTCGACCGCTGCACCGACACCATCGTGCGGCAGGTCGACGGGATCGGGCGCATGGTCGACGAGTTCTCGTCGTTCGCGCGAATGCCGGCGCCCAAGTTCGCGGCGCAGGACGGGGCCGAGCTGGTCCGGGCGGCGGTGTTCGCCCAGCGGGTCGCCGCGCCGGATATCGACGTCGAGCTGCTCGATCCGACCCCGCAGGTGACGCTGGTGGCCGACGGCCGGATGATCGCCCAGGCGCTGACCAACATCCTCAAGAACGCCGCCGAGGCGATCGCCGCGCGCGTCGCCGTCGAGCCCGAGCCGAAGGGGCGGATCACGGTGCGCCTGATTTCGGACGAGCTGGGCGTGCAGGTGATCGTCGAGGACAACGGCGTGGGCCTGCCCGACAAGGACCGCGACCGACTTACCGAGCCCTATGTCACGACGCGCGAAAAAGGCACCGGGCTCGGCCTGGCGATCGTCAAGCGCATCCTGGAAGACCATGGCGGCGAACTGATTTTGACCGATGCGACGGGCGGACGCGGCGCCCGCGCAGTGCTGAAACTTCCCACGGCGGCGCCGGCCTCGCCCGACGCCGCCGCCGGACCTGAGCCCAGAGCTCAAGACGCAGGAGTGATGTGATGGCGGCTGATGTACTGGTGGTCGACGACGAGGCGGACATCCGTGAACTCGTCGCAGGCATCCTGTCGGACGAAGGCTATGCGGTGCGCACGGCCAACGATTCCGAGAGCGCGCTGGCCGCCATCAAGTCGCGCAAGCCGGCCTTGCTGATCCTCGACATCTGGATGCAGGGCGGGGGGATGGACGGGCTTGAGCTGCTCGACCTGGTCAAGACGCTGGATGCGGACATCCCGGTGATCATGATCTCCGGACATGGCAACATCGAAACGGCGGTCAGCGCCATCAAGCGGGGGGCCTACGAGTTCCTGGAGAAGCCGTTCAAGTCCGACCGCCTGCTGCTCTGCGTGGAGCGGGCGCTCGAGACCAGCAACCTCAAGCGCGAGAACCGCCGCCTGCGCGCCCAGACGATCCAGCCCGACGGCCTGATCGGCAAGTCCGTGGTCACGCAGCAGTTGCGCGGCCTGATCGCCAAGCTGGCCTCGGCCAACAGCCGGGTGCTGATCGCCGGGCCGCCGGGCTCGGGCAAGGAGACGGTCGCGCGGTTGATCCACGCGGCCAGTCCCCGAACGCGCAACGAGTTCGTGGTGATCAGCGCCGCGGGCATGACGCCCGAGCGCGTTGACGCCGAGCTGTTCGGCGAGGAGCTGGAAGGCGGCCGCCCGGCCAAGATCGGGGTGTTCGAGCGGGCCCATGGCGGCACGCTATACCTCGATGAAGTGGCGGACATGCCGCGCGAGACCCAAAGCCGTATCCTGCGGGTTCTGGTGGAGCAGCGATTCCGCCGCGTGGGCGGGGAGCAGGACGTGCAGGTCGATGTTCGGGTGGTCTCCTCGACCTGCCGTGATCTGCGCGAGGAGATCAATGCCGGCCGCTTCCGCGAGGATCTGTTCCACCGGCTGAACGTGGTGCCGGTCAGCGTGCCGGGGCTATCGGAGCGGCGCGAGGATATTCCCGAGCTGATCGACTACTTCGTGAACCGGATCTGCGAGGCGACCGGAATGCCGCGCCGGCGGCTGGCCGACGATGCGCTGGCCGCGCTGCAGGTGCGGGCCTGGCCGGGCAACCTCAGCCAGCTGCGCAACAACGTCGAGCGCATGCTGATCCTGGCGGCCGGCGATCCGGCCGAGCCGATCAGCGCCGACATGCTGCCCAACGACGCGGTGGTGAACGACCAGCCGTCCAGCCTGGGCGCTGAGAAGATCATCGCCTTGCCGCTGCGCGAGGCGCGCGAGGTGTTCGAGCGCGAGTACCTGAACGCCCAGATGCTGCGCTTCTCGGGCAATATCTCGCGGACGGCGGCCTTCATCGGGATGGAGCGTTCGGCCCTGCACCGGAAACTGAAGTCCCTGGGGCTGTCGGGCGCCAGGCCTATGGAAGAAGAGGACGCGTAAGGTGGGGCGTATCGCCTATGTGAACGGGCAGTTCGTGCGGCACGGCGAGGCCGTGGTGCACATCGAGGACCGCGGCTACCAGCTGGCCGACGCGGTCTATGAGGTCTGGGCCCTGTTCGACGGCAAGCTGGCGGACGCCGAAGGCCATTTCGCGCGGCTGGAACGCAGCCTCTCTGAACTGCGCATCCCGATGCCGATGAGCCGCGCGGCCCTGACCATCGTCCTGCGCGAGGCGGTGCGCCGCAACCGGATCAGCGAGGGCCTGCTCTACCTGCAGGTCGGCCGCGGGGTCGCCCCGCGCGGCCACGCCTTTCCGGACCAACCGGTCCCGCCGGCGGTGGTCATCACGGTGTCCGCCGTCGATCGGGCGACGAGCGAGGCCAAGGCCGCCAAGGGCGTGAAGGTCATCACCACGCCGGAGAACCGCTGGGGCCGCTGCGACATCAAGACCGTCGGCCTGCTGCCCAACGCACTCGCCAAGCAGGCGGCCAAGGAGCGCGGCGCTGCCGAGGCCTGGTTCGTCGACGATCTGGGCTTCGTGACCGAGGGCGCGTCGTCCAACGCCTGGATCATCGACGCCGACGGGGTGCTGCGGACACGTGACACCAACGCGAACATCCTGCGCGGGGTCACCCGGCGCACGCTGCTGGACGTCCTGCGCGACGAGGGCATGAAGGTCGAAGAGCGGCCGTTCACGCCCGCGGAGGCCGCCGCCGCGAAGGAGGCGTTCATCACCGGCGCCGGCAGCCTGGTGCTGCCCGTGGTGGCCGTCGACGACACGCCAATTGGAAATGGTGAGGTCGGACCGGTGGCGATGAAGCTCCGACGCCTCTATATCGAGCGCGCGAGGGCGACCGCCGTCTGAGCGAGCGGCGCGATTGCGTCGGTCATACCGGCCGGTCTAGCGTCATGCATGTGTGTGGGAGGCGTGTTGCCTCCCGGAACAGAAAAAAGGGCGACAAGCCATGTCCGGCAACGAAAAGAAACAGAACCTCCAGGACACGTTCCTGAACAGCGTCCGCAAGTCGAAGACGCCGCTGACGATCTTCCTGGTGAACGGCGTGAAGTTGCAGGGCGTCGTGAGTTGGTTCGATAATTTCTGCGTGCTCCTGCGTCGCGACGGCCAGTCGCAGCTGGTCTACAAGCACGCCATTTCCACCATCATGCCGGCTCAGCCCGTTCAGCTCTATGAACCGGCGGAAGACGAGGGCGATTGACCTCCAAGTCCATCGATCGTGAAGCGCCCCCCCAGGGGGCGCTCGTCATTCATCCCCAGCGAGACGGCCGCGATTCGGCGCGCAGCTCGCAGGCGCGTCTGGACGAGGCCGTCGGCCTCGCCCTGGCGCTCGACCTCGAGATCAGGGACGCGATCATCGCGCCGCTGCGCAAACGCACGCCCGCGACCCTGTTCGGCAGCGGCAAGGTCGACGAGATCGGCGCGCTCTGCGCCCAGCTCGACGTCGATGTCGCCGTCGTCGACGACGCCCTGACGCCCGTACAGCAGCGCAATCTGGAAAAGGCTTGGCAGGTCAAGGTGATGGACCGCACAGGCATGATCCTCGAGATCTTCGCCCGCCGAGCCCGCACCCGCGAAGGCATCCTGCAGGTCGAACTGGCCAGACTGTCCTATGAGCGCTCGCGCCTGGTCCGGACCTGGACCCACCTGGAGCGCCAGCGCGGCGGCTTCGGGGTCATGGGCGGCCCCGGCGAAACCCAGATCGAGACCGACCGGCGGCTGCTGGCCGAGAAGATCGGTAAGCTGAAACGCGAGCTGGTCGAGGTTCGACGCACCCGCAACCTGCAGCGCGGCGCGCGCCAACGTCACCCGTTCCCGGCCGTGGCGCTGGTCGGCTACACCAACGCCGGCAAGTCGACCCTGTTCAACCGCCTGACCAAGGCGGACGTGATGGCGGCCGACATGCTGTTCGCCACGCTCGACCCGACCCTGCGGATGCTGGATCTGCCCGATGGGCGGCCGGCGATCCTGTCCGACACGGTCGGCTTCATCTCCGACCTGCCGCACGAACTGGTCGAGTCCTTCCGGGCCACCCTCGAGGAAGTGAAGGAGGCCGACGTCATCCTGCACGTCCGCGATATCGCCAGCGAGGAAAGCGAGGCCGAGGCCGAGGATGTCCGCACGGTGCTGGACCGCCTCGGCGTGGACGTCGAAGAGCGCAACGTCATCGAGGTCTGGAACAAGGCCGACCTTCTGGAGCCCGAGGATCGCGAGCAGATCGCCGGCGACGCCCGGCGCCATCATCCGCCGGCGGTGATGGTGTCGGCGGTCAGCGGCGAGGGTTGCGACACGCTGCTGGCGACGATCGCGCGTCTGGTGGACGACGCGCCCCCGGTTTCGGTCAAGCTGACGGCCGCGGACGGCGCGGCTATGGCGTGGCTTTACCGGCATGGCCGGGTGCTGGATCGGGTCGACGACGAAGACGGCGGGGCGCGCATCGCCGTGCGGCTGAACGCCCAGGCGCTGGGCCAGTTCGAGCAGCAGTTCCCGAAGGCGGAGCTGACCCCGCTCTAGGCCTTTTCGGCCGCCTTGGCCGCGTCCCAGAGGGCGTCCATCTCTTCGAGGTCGGATTGGTCTGCGGTCTTTCCGCGCTTCGCCAGTTCGGCCTCGATGAACTGGAAGCGGCGCGCGAACTTGGCGTTGGTCGAGCGCAGCGCGTCCTCGGGCTCCAGGTCCAGCTTGCGGGCCAGGTTGGCGCAGACGAACAGGATGTCGCCCAACTCGTCGCGCATGCGCGCGACGTCGCGGCCGTTGGCGATTTCGACTTCCAGTTCAGCGGTCTCCTCGCGCAGCTTATCGAGCACGAACGAGACGTCCGGCCAGTCGAAACCTACACGCGCGGCCCGCGCGGTCAGTTTCACCGCGCGGGTGAGGGCGGGCAGGCCGGTCGGCACGTCGTCGAGCAAGCTCTGGTTCTTGCCCTTCGTCGCGCGCTCCTGAGCCTTGATAATCTCCCAGGCGCGGGTCTGCTCGGCGCTGGTGCGCTGCTCGTCCTGCCCGAACACGTGCGGGTGGCGGCGGATCATCTTCTCGGAGATGGCGTCGGCCACGTCGTCGAATGCGAACGCGCCCTGTTCCTGCGCCATCCGGCTGTGGAACACCACCTGCAGCAACAGGTCGCCCAATTCCTCGCGCAGGTCGTTCAGGTCGCCCCGCTCGATGGCGTCGGCGACCTCATAGGCCTCCTCGACCGTATAGGGCGCGATGGTCGCGAAGGTCTGCTCAAGATCCCAGGCGCAGCCTCCGTCAGGGTCGCGCAGCCTCGCCATGATGGACAGCAGGCGGTCGATGGGGCGCTGATCGCTGGGCGTGGAACTCATGGATTATTCGGCGGCTTCTGCAAGTTGGGCGTCCTTCATATCGCGGGCCGCCAGGGCTGCGCGAATCTCCGCGTGACGCTCTGAGGTCAGCGGGAAGCCCCAGACGATCACGCTGGCCGCGATGGACATCGCGGCCGGCGCTGCGGCGAAGAGAATGGCCAGGCCCTGGAGACCGGTATCGACGCCCGAGCCCTTGGGATCGAAGCCCATGGCCTGCAGGAGCGGGAAGCTGACGCCGACCGCGGCGGCCGAGCCGACCTTCACGGTGCCGGACAGGATGGCGTAAAGCAGGCCGGTGCGGTCGACGCCGCTGGCCAGACGCTCCTCATCGCCGATGTCGGCCATCATCGCCCGCAGCAGGAAGGCGCCGGCCGCGTAAGGCACGCCGATCATGAACATCAGTGTGGCGGCGGGGATCATCGCGCCTTGCGGGATGAGGAGCGAGCAGAGCGTCAGCGCGGCGTACACGATCCCCGACACGGCGAGCGCGCGGTGCTTTGAGATCTTGTAGGACAGCCAGGTCCACAGCGGCGCGCCGACCAGACCGCCGATGAAGTAGATCAGCAGCAGGAGGCTGGCCTCCGCGTGGGTGAAGCCCTTCACGCGGCCGAAGAAGAAGAAGAACAGGGCGCCGGTGATCGCCGGGCCGGTCCCGATCAGCAGGTCGGCGACCAGGATGCGCACCACGGTCGGGCGCTTGAACAGCGCCAGGTACTCGCGGAAGCCAGACCTCTTCACCTCGGAAACGACCGGCGGTTCGGGGACGCGCCACAGTGCCAGCGCCACCGTGATCGGCATGAGGATGACGATGAACCAGCCCATCGCCTGGACGCCGGCGCGGTGTCCGGTGACGCCCAGCAGCGGCAGCAGCGCCGGCAGGGTGAGCACCAAGATCATGCCGACGACGTTGCCGGCCTGCCACCAGGCATAGATCCGAGAGCGCTGGTCGTACTGCGGCGAGAGCACGGCGGCCCAGGCCAGTTGGGAGAGGCCGGCGATCGAAACGCCGGCATAGACCACCAGCAGCCAGAGCCACAGATAGCCCGTGGAGACGCCGGGCTTCGCCATGAACAGCATGTAGGAGGCCAGCATCAGCATCGGCGCGCTGATCGCGAACCACAGCTTGAAGCGCCCGAACCGCGATCGGGTGCCGTCCATCACCCCGCCGATATAGGGGTCGAACGCCATGTCGAGCAGGCGCACCAGCATGAACGCCATGCCGACAGCGCCGAGGCTGAGGCCGAGTTCGTTGGCATAGTACTCGGGGAGATAGACCACGAGCGGCAGACCCAGGCCCGCCAGGGGGAGACACGGGGCGGCCAGGGCCGCAAGTGTCCAGTTGGAACGCCGTTCCGCTTGCGCGGTCATCTCACTCATCCCCTGACGCTTCCGGATCTACGGGCGTCCGGCGAGCGGCGCGATGTGAACCCTCAGGCCCCAGGGTGGCAAGGTCTATCGACGTTATCGCCGGGCGTACACATTGCCGCGGCCCAATTGGTGGGCGAAGCGGTTGAAGGCGTACTCAGCGTCCGACCAGGTGGTGGTGAGACGCGACTGGCGGATGTCCGTTTCGTACCAGTCGTAGCGGATCGGCGTCACCTCGCCGTCGACCGATATGGCGCGGCCTTCGATCTTGGCGCCGCCGACGCCGAAGCTCTCCATCGAAAGGCCGGGCCTGTCGCCGAGCTGCTTGAAGGTCGGGCGGTTGGGGCGCGCGTCCACGAGGGTCAGCTCGAGGCGGCCGCCGGCCAGGACGCCCGTGCGATGCATTTCGCGCTCAACGTCCTTGCGCAGTTCGGTCGCCAGGCGCTCGACGTCACGGACGCCGTATTCCTCTGCGGCCTTCTTCTGCAGCTCTGGGCTGAGCGTGACCTGGACGCTGGCGACGGTCGGCATCGGCTCTGCGAACGCTGAACCGACGAGGGCGAAGGCGGCGAATGCGGTAAATAGCAGGGCGCGCATAACTGGCTCCAAACCAAAGGGCGACACAGTCTTAGGTGGGCGCACGACCGCCTTTCGCAAAGGGATCACGCAAGCGTGGCCTTAGTGTGGCGCGCAGCCCGGCATCAGGCTTGACCTGAAGGGGGCGGCGCCCAAGTCTGCCCGCCAGGGGATGGCATGTTCAATCGTCAAACGGAGACGACCTGTGGCGCACAAGTTCGAGATCTATAAGGACAAGGCTGGAGAATTCCGGGTTCGCTTCAAGTACAATAGCGAAACTCTGTTCTCGACCGAAGGCTATTCGTCGAAGGCGGGCGCCCAGAACGCGATCGATTCCATCAAGAAGAACGGTCCGGACGCGCCGGTCGAAGATAACGCCTAGGCAGATGCGTCCGCCAGGCGTGCGAGTTCATCGCGCGCCTGGGCGGCGATCTCGAACGACCTGACCCGGGCCGCGTGGTCGTAGACCTGGGCGGTGACCATCAGCTCGTCCGCGCCGGTGCGGCGCACGAAATCGGCCAAGCCCTGACGCACACGCTCGGGCGAGCCGACGATCGAACAGCTCAAGCTCTGGCGCAGCATGGCGCCGCCCATCTCGTCGAGGCGGCCGTCCGGATCGTCGATCGGCGCCGGCAGCGGGCCGGGACGTCCCTGGCCAAGGTTGATGAAGGCCTGCTTGAGCGAGGTGAACAGCCGCTGGGCCTCGGCGTCAGTGTCGGCGGCTGTGACGTTCACGCCGAGCATGACGTGCGGCTTGTCCAGGTGCTCGGACGGTCGGAACTGGCTGCGATAGACGTTCAGCGCCAGCTCCAGCTGGGTCGGCGCGAAGTGCGAGGCGAAGGCGTAGGGCAGGCCGAGCGCCGCGGCGAGCTGCGCGCCGTAGGTGCTGGAGCCCAGCATCCAGAACTCGACGTCCAGGCCCGCGCCGGGCACCGCGCGGATGAGTTGGCCGGGCTTCACCGGCTCGAAGTAGTTCATCAGTTCGATCACATCGCGCGGGAAGTCGTCGATGTCGCCGGCCAAGGTCCGGCGCAGGGCGCGGGCGGTCGCCTGGTCCGATCCAGGCGCGCGGCCGAGACCGAGATCGATGCGGCCTGGATAGAGCGAGGCGAGCGTGCCGAACTGCTCGGCGATCACCAGCGGGGCGTGGTTGGGCAGCATGATGCCGCCGGCGCCGACCCGGATGGTCGAGGTCCCCTCGGCCACGTAGCCGATGACCACCGAGGTCGCCGCGCTGGCGACGCCGGCCATGTTGTGGTGCTCGGCCAGCCAGTAGCGCTTGTAGCCGTAGCGTTCGGCGTGCTGGGCGAGGTCGCGGCTGTTGCGCAGCGACTGGGCGGCGCTGCCGCCTTCGACGATCGGCGAGAGATCGAGAACCGAGAGATCAACCATCAGCGCGATATAGGCGCTTGCTGCGCCGCTGGGAGGGGCCAAACGCCCGAGCCGACGAAGATCGCAACTATCGGAACAGGGCGAGCAGCAGCGAAGGGCCCTGGTTGGCGATCCTGAGCGCCTGGATGGCGAGTTGCATCTTGACGTCCAGGGCGGTCAGCCGGGCGCTCTCCTTGGCCAGATCGGCGTCGACGAGATTGCCGATTCCGGAATCGTAGCTGTCCTGCAGCTTGGAGGTCATCTCAAGTTGGCGGTCGAGCGCCTTGCCGCCGACGCCGAGCTTTGAGAGGGCGGACGACACCTGCTGGGAGGAGGCCTCCAGCGCCTTGATGTCGGCGGAGGTGACGCCGCCCATGAGGTCGGCCAAGGTCGAGGAGATCGCTCCCCCCGTGGTGGACAGGTCGACGTGGTCGACATTGATCGTCGCCGTCGCTTTGGCGTTGGCCAGGGCGCGGATGTCGCCGGTGGAGCCCGCCGAGATCAGGTTCACGCCGTCGAACCTTGCGTTCGAGGCCACCAGATCGATCTGGCGGCGCAGGGCGACGTACTCGTCGTTGAGCGCCTGGCGGCTGGCGGTGCTGAGACCGGCCTCGGTGGCCGCCAGCGCCTTTTCCTTCATCTGCGATAGGATGTCGGAAATCGTCTCGCCGGCGGTCATCGCGGTGTCGACGATCGACTGACCACGCTGAAGCGAATTCATCACCGCGTCGAGCGACTTGGATTCGGCTCGCATGTTCTGGGCGATCGCCCATATCGCGGGGTTGTCCTTGGCGCTGGCGATCTTCAGGCCGGTCGAGATGCGACGCTGGACCTGGGCGTATTCCGCACTGATGGCGTTGAGGCTCTGCAGCGCGATCATGGCGCTGGTGTTCGTATTGACGCTGTTCAGCGGCATGACGAAGCCTCGGTTCCAAGGGAGCTGACGCGCGCGTCAGCAGGGCGCTTTGTCCCACAATCAGATTGCTCGCGGCAGCGTTGCACCTTCGTTACCGCGCGCGGTTAAGCGCAGGTTAGAAGCGGTAGCCGCCAAGGTGGAGCTTGGGCGCCGTCGGCGCCGAGCGGCGAGGGAGGTCGAGACGGAGCGCGTTCAGGCCGGCAGGCGGATTTCGAAACAGGCGCCGCCGCCAGGTCGGGCGAACGCGATCGCCGTTCCGCCATGCGCCTCGGCGATGGCCTTGACGACGGCCAGGCCCAGGCCCGTGCCGCCCGCGTCGCGCGAACGGGATTCGTCGGCCCGCCAGAAGCGCTCGAAGACGCGTTCCTCGTCGCCGACGCGCAGACCAGGACCTCGGTCCAGCACCCGCAGATAGACCATGCCCTCGCCGCGACGGGTCTCGACCCGGGCCACGCCGCCGGCCAGGGCGTAGCGCCGTGCGTTCTCGAGCATCACCAGCAGCACCTGGCGCAGCCGCGCCGGATCGGCCCGCACCGGGGCCGGACGCAGGTCGCGTTCGATGGTCAGCCCGGCGGCGTTGAAATCCGGAGCCAGCGCATCGACCGCGGCCTCGATCTCCTGCGCCAGATCGAGGCTCGCGGGCTGCAGCATCAGCCGGCCGGCCATGGCCAGGCTCAAGGTGCGCAGGTCCTCGACGATCTGGGTGAGGGAGTCGACCTGCAGGATCAGGCCGGCCAGGCCCTTGCTGTCGGGCACGAACACCCCGTCCGACATGCCCTGCAGTCGGCCGCGCAGCACGGTGAGCGGAGTGCGCAGCTCGTGGGCGATGGCGGCGACGCTCTCGCGCATGTCGCGCTCGGCGCGCTGCATCTCGTCTGCCATCCGGTTGAAGTCGGCGATCAGTTGGTGCGTCTCGCCGGCGCCGCCGCCGGTTTCCGGCTGCAGGACCCGGGCGCCGAGATCGCCGCCGGCGACGCGGCGCGCCGTCGCGGCCACCCTGTGCAGCGGATCGCTGATGCTTCGCGCGAACCACAGCGCCGCAGCAACGCCGGCGGTCAGCGCCACCGCGCCGCAGACGGCCAGGGCGCCGAGCTCCATCAAGCTCAACTGCGTCTCCAGTCCCTTATGGACGTCCAGCAGAACCTGGAAATCGGCGGGCTGTGGAATCTTGTTGGCCTCGATGGCGTGATAGGCGGCGAGCGCCTGCGGGGGCATCTGCAGCCGCAAGACCTTGTCGAGGATCAGATAGTACAGCGCCATGCCGCCGATCATGATGATCACCGACAGGACGACGACAGCAGTCATGGCCGCGACCAGCTGAGCGCTCAGCTTCCAGGGGCGGCGCGGCAGGCGGCGCAGGCGACTCATGGCAGGTGGGCGAGCCGATAGCCGACGCCCCGAACACCCTCCAGCAGATCGGCGGCGCCAGCCGCGTCCAGCTTGCGGCGCAGGTTCGAGACGTGACTGTCGACAGTCCGCTCCAGTGCGTCGCCGTCGGGCAGGCAGGCGTCGAGCAGTTCGGCGCGGCTGAACACCTTGCGCGGCGCGCGCGCCATGTGTTCGAGCAGCCGAAATTCGGTGAGCGTCAGGTCGAGCGTCTTGGCTTCGATTTCGCCGATCACCACGACCGAATAGGCCTGCGGGTCGATCTCCAGCGGGCCGAGACGCAGCAGGTGGCTCACGCCTCGGGCCTGGGTGCGGCGCAGGACCGCGCGGGCGCGGGCGACGAGTTCGAGCGGGTTGAACGGCTTCACGACATAATCGTCGGCCCCGATCCGCAGCGCGGAGAGCTTGTCGAGGTCCTCGGCCAGGGCGGTGGCCATGATCACCGGCGTGTCGCCGCGGCGGCGAATCTCGGCCAGCACTTCGAAGCCGTCGGCCTTGGGCAGCTTGACGTCGAGCACGACGAGGTCGGGGCGCAGCATCCGATGGTGCTGCAACGCCGTCACGCCGTCGCCCGCCCGCACCGTCCGAAAACCGTCCCGGCTGAGATAGGCGTCGAGAATCTCGGCGATCTCGGGCTCGTCTTCGACGATCAGGATGAGGGCGTTGTCCATGAGGGCCACGAACGGGGCGATTGTGGAGATTGCGCGCAGAACCGGGCTAGCCCATGCGCATCCACGAGCTGAAGGCTCACGGCGGGTCCGCGCTTGCGTATAGCTTGACGAGGTCCAGCGCCAGTGCTCCGGCGCGCCTGTGGGCGTGATGCATCTGCGAATGCCGAGGGATTTGCGCAACCGGCGCGTATAGATAGCGTGACGTATGCGGAGTCGTCGATGAACCACTCGCTGGATGAACTGGTTGAAGGGCTCAAATCCCAAGGGCCGGACCGTGATCTGAGCCAGCTCGAACCGGCTGTCTGGCGGCGGATCGGCGGCGCGCGCATCGAGCGCGAGCCTGCGTTCGGCTTTGCGCCTGTCCGCATGGCGAGCGTGGTCATGGCACTGGTCGTGGGCGCCGCGGTCGGCAGCGCTTCGGCCGTGGCGGCGGCGGCGGCTCCTAAGGAGACATCCGTCTTCGCGCTCGATAGCCGGCTGGCGCCTTCCACGCTGCTGGAAGCCCGCAGGTGAGCGGACTGCGAGGCGCGATCCTGACGGTGCTGCTCGCGGCGCTGGCCGCGGGTCTCGGGGCCTGGGGCGGGGCCACCTATGTGCTCAACGCCAAGCAGGAACCCTCGCTGCATGAGTTCATGCACGAGAAGCTCAGCCTAAGCGACGAACAGGGCCGACAACTGCAGGCTCTGGAGCGGGAGTTCTCGATCACGCGCAGCGCGCGCGAGGCTGAGTTGCGTATGGCGAACGCCGAGCTGGCCGGGGCGATCAACGCCAAGCACGAGTATTCCCCTGAGGTGCGGACGGCGATCGAGCATTTCCACGACGTGATGGGCGAGCTCCAGAAGGAAACCGTTGTCCATATCCTGCAGATGCGGGCGATCCTGACCCCGGAACAGGCCGCGATCTTCGACAGACGCGTGTCGGAGGCCCTGACCGAAGACGCGAAGTGACCGAATCCGACGAGGCGTCCGACGTCGAGCTGACCCGTCGGGCGCTCGATGGCGAGGATCACGCGTTCACCCTGCTCATGCGCCGCCACAAGGGATGGCTGTACCGGTTCGTGAGGCGTTACGTCGGCGACGCCGACGCCGCCTACGAAGTCGTGCAGGAGAGCTTCGTCGCCGCCTGGCGCAACCTGGCTCGCTATGACGCCGGGCGTTCCTTCACGAGCTGGATGCGCGCCATTGCGCTCAACAAATCTCGCGACCGGGGGCGACGCGAGGCGGTGCGGCGGGTGTTTTTCGGCGCCGATCCGGGCGGCGAGGAGGTGGCGGCCGCGCCTGACCCGCAGCCGGCTGCCGACAACAGCCTCATCGCCGCCGAACGACGCCGGGCGCTCGACCGGGCCATAGCCCTGCTGCCGGCCAAGCTCAAGGAGCCGCTGATCCTCACAGCCTTCGAGGAATTGTCGCAGCAGGCGGCGGGGGACTTGCTCGGCGTGTCGGCGAAAACCATCGAGACTCGGGTCTATCGGGCCCGACGCAGGCTCGCCGAACTGTTGAAGACCGAAGATTTCGCGGGCCCGGCCTGAGGGAAACCGATCGGCAGCGCGTATCTCGTTTTGACCGTCCGCTTGACCCTCCCACGATGGGAACCTGTTGTTCTCCCACCATGACTGACACGACTTGTACCCGACCCGTCGGCGCTCCCCCGCGCCTGACGGACATGCTTTGAAGGGCCGCCCATGAAGGATTTCGATCGACGCCAACTGCTGCGCGGGGCGTCCGCCCTGGGCGGCGGAGCGGCCCTCAGCGCACTGCTGCCGGCCTGGGCGCAGAGCGGAACCCCAGGCATCGCCAGCACTCTGCCGACCGTGTCTGGCGAGAACATCGCCCTGACCGTCGGGCACACCCCGTTCAAGGTGGACGGCCGCGCCGGCCACGCGATCACCGTCAACGGCACGGTCCCTGCGCCGCTGGTGCGCCTGAAGGAGGGGCAGCAGGTCCGCCTCTCGGTCACCAACAATCTTGACGAGGACACCTCGATCCACTGGCACGGCTTGCTGCTGCCGTTCGAGATGGACGGCGTGCCGGGCGTCAGCTTCCCCGGCATCAAGCCGGGCGAGACGTTCCACTACGAGTTCAAGGTCCGGCAGGCCGGCACCTACTGGTACCACAGCCACTCGGGCCTGCAGGAACAGATGGGCCACTATGGCCCGATCGTCATCGATCCTGCGGGCGAAGATCCCGTGAAGTCCGACCGCGAGCACGTGGTCGTGCTGTCGGACTACAGCTTCATGCATCCGCACGAGATTTTCCGGAAGCTGAAGGCCCACGCCGGCTACTTCAACATGCAGAAGCAGACCGTCGCCGGGCTGCTGAAGGGCGAGGACCAGTCGTTCAAGGACCGTAAAGAGTGGTCCAAGATGCTGATGGACCCGACCGACGTCATGGACGTCACCGGGTCGACCTACACCTTCCTGATCAACGGCCATGGGCCGAAGGACAACTGGACGGGCCTGTTCACGCCGGGCGAGCGGGTGCGGTTGCGCTTCGTCAACGCCGGCGCGATGACGATCTTCAACGTCCGCATTCCGGGCCTGAAGCTCAGCGTCGTGCAGACCGACGGCCAGAATGTCGTTCCGGTCGAGGTCGAAGAGTTCCAGATCGCCCCGGCCGAGACATACGACATCATCGTCCAACCGATGGCCGACGAGGCTTATACCTTGGTCGCCGAGGCGGCCGACCGCTCGGGCATGGGCCGGGCCACGCTGGCGCCGCGCCTGGGCATGACCGCGCCAGTTCCGCCGCTACGGAAGCGGCCGGTGCTCAACATGCGCGACATGGGGATGGATCACTCGGCCATGCCCGGCATGGAAGGCATGGAGATGGACCACTCGGGCATGTCCATGCTCGACCCGCGCAACGCGCCGCAGGTGAAGCTGGGGCCTGGCGTGCAGATGATCTCGCCGATGCCGGCCGATCGCACCGGCGATCCCGGGCAAGGTCTGGAGGACGTCGGTCACAAGGTGCTGACGTTAAAGGACCTCGTGTCGCTAGATGCCAATCCCGATCCCAGGCCGCCGTCGCGCGAGCTGGAAATCCACCTGACGGGCAACATGGAGCGCTTCATGTGGGCGTTCGACGGGGTGACCTACAGTCACCTGAAGGACCCGATCCCGTTCCGCTACAACGAGCGGGTGCGCGTGGTGCTGGTCAACGACTCGATGATGGCCCACCCGATCCACCTGCACGGCCACTTCTTCGAGGTGGTGACCGGAAATCCGGGACGGCATCCGCGCAAGCACACCGTCAACGTGCTGCCGGGCGGCAAGGTCGCGTTCGATTTCACCGCCGACGAACGCGGCGATTGGGCGTTCCACTGCCACCTGCTGTACCACATGCATGCGGGCATGTTTAACGTGGTGACCGTGCGTCCCCTGGAAGGAGACGCCGCGTGAGCCGCCAGCTTCTGATCGCCCTGGCGCCGCTCGCCCTGGCCACGCCCGCCGCCGCCCAGCACGAGCATCACGCGCCGCCTGCGGCCGCGCCGGCGGTTGACCCCCACGCCGGCCACGCCATGCCGCCGACGGCGGCCGATCCGCATGCCGGCCACGAGATGCCGGCGCCTCCCGCGGCCGACCCCCACTCTGGTCACGTCATGCCTGCGCCGGCGAACGTCCCGCCTGCCGGCAACGCGCCCGCGCCGCCAGTCCCAGGCGACTATGCGGCCGAGCGCTACTTCGACCGCGAGGCGATGGCCGCGGCCCGCGCGCAACTCGCCAAGGAGCATGGCGGCGGCAAGGCGTGGAAGATCATGCTGAGCACCGCGGAGATCCGGCCCTCATCCGACGACGACGCCTACGCCTGGGAAGGAGAGTTCTGGTACGGCGGCGACATCAACCGCCTGGTCCTGAAGTCGGCAGGCGAGGGCGAATTCGGCGGCGACCTGCATTCGGCCGAGGCTCAGGTCCTCTACTCGCGCGCCATTGGCCCGTATTTCGACTTCCAGGCCGGCGTCCGTCACGACTTCGAGCCGGGCCCTTCGCGGACCTACGCCACCGTCGGGTTCGAGGGCGTCGCCCCCTACTGGTTTGAGTTTGAAGGCGCTGCCTTCCTTTCGGAGAAGGGCGACCTGTCGGCCCGGTTCGAAGGCGCCTACGACCTGCGTCTGACCCAGAAGCTGATCCTCGAGCCCCGCGCAGAGGTCGAGCTGGCTGCGCAAGAGGTTTCCGAACTGGGCATCGGTACTGGCCTGACCAGCGCCGAGCTCGGCCTGCGGCTGCGCTACGAGTTCCGCCGCGAGTTCGGTCCCTATGTCGGGGTCTCGCACGAGCGGAAGTTCGGCGACACCGCCGATCAGGCCCGCGCTGCCGGCGAAGACGTCAAAGACACCCGTTTCGTTCTGGGCGTCCGCGCCTGGTTCTAGTCCTCGCGTCGTCGGCGCGAGCTTCGTTGGAGATCAAGACATGAAGACCCTGCTTCTGGCCATCGCGGCCCTGGGCGTCAGCGCTACCGGGGCCTTGGCCCACGGTCAGGACCACAGCGAGCATGCCGGCCACGCCGCGCCCGCCGCCGCCGGCAGCGTCGAGGGCACGGGCGTGGTCAAGAAGATCGACGCCAAGACCGGGTCGGTGACGATCGCTCATGACCCGATCAAGGCCCTTAACTGGCCGGCGATGACGATGCCGTTCAAGGTCGCTGACAAGGTGCTGCTGGCCAAGGTCAAGGTTGGCGCGAAGGTGCGCTTCGACCTCAGCGGCCAGACCATCACCGCCATCCGCCCGCAATAGACGTTTGAACTCCGGGGCGGCGAGCCGCCCCGGAGACTCGCCTTGAGCCCCGTCAAATAATCCGGCCGTACCCGGAAAAAATCTGAGGGGTTGAGGGAGGCAGCGCGTATCCCCAATGAGCGACGATCAGGTCGCCCGAGGTGAGGGGATCAGCGTAGTGAGAACGGGGTAAGTCAAGAGCAGTCGCAAGACGACCCAATACACGCCAAGCGGTATTGGATGGGTGGGGATATTTTCAGCAATACACGTCGCCTGGAAGGCGGCGCGACGGCTTTATGTCGACGCGTCGAGGCAGCGTGCGGCCGATGCATGGGATAACGGCCGACGATCAGCGATCCTGCTCGTGCAATGCCAGATATGTATAGACATTAGCCGTCGCCGGTCCGCCGCGAGGGCTCCGAAGCGCTCCGTAACGCCGGGAGGGTGGCTCAGGGCGCTTTCTGCCAAAGGGGGTAGGTATGAACCGTTTTTCCAAGCGCCTGCTGCTGGCGAGCGCGATGCTCACCGGCGCGATTTCCGCCGTTCCAGCCTGGGCGCAGAGCGCCAACGACGTTGAGGAAGTCATCGTCACCGGCAGCCGTATCAAGCGCGTCGACATCAGCGGCGTGGGCCCGGCGACCGTGGTCAGCCAGGAAGAGATCGCCAACACCGGCGTCACCAACGTAGAGACCCTGCTGCAGCGCCTGCCGGCCTCGGCCGGCGCGGCCGGCGGCCAGACCAGCGCCTACTGGACCGGCAACGGCTACGGCACGGCGCAGGTGAACCTGCGCGGCCTCGGCATCAACCGCACCCTGACGCTGATCAACGGCCGCCGCGTCGTGAATGGCGGCACCGGCGCCAACAGCGCGCCCGACCTCAACATGATCCCGACCTCGATCATCGGCCGGATGGACGTGCTGAAGGACGGCGCCTCGGCGATCTACGGCGCCGACGCCGTCGCGGGCGTCGTCAACATCGTCACCATCGACGGCTACGAAGGCCTGAAGGTCTCCGCCAAGTACGGCGTCACCGACGAGAGCGACGGCGAAGACTACACCGTCGACCTGTTGTGGGGCATGCGCGGCGATCGCGGCGGCGTCACCGCCGCGTTCACCTACCAGAAGACCGAAGCCGTCAACATGGCGAGCCGCGCGCCCTGCAGCCTGGGCGAGAGCGGCGGCCAACTGGTCTGCTCGTACAGCGGCAACACGCTGGGCGGCCGCGCGCGGCTGGCCGACGGCCGGGTCGTCAACTTCCGTCAGACGCCTGGCCCGGACGGCAATTATTTCGAGCTCTACAACGGGACAAAGCACGGCTTTAACTCGAACCCGTTCCTGAACGCGGTCTCGCCGATCGAGCGGATCAGCACGGCGTTCCTGGCCGACTACGACCTGACCGACGACGTCCAGCTTTTCGGCGAGTTCTTCTTCACCCACCGCAAGAGCAACCAACTGGCCACCCCCGGCGGCCTGACCCATCGGCCGACCAACCCGGACGGCACGCCCGACGTCCTGCGGGACTTCACCATCCGCGCCTCGAATCCGAACAATCCGACGGGGCAGGACCTGGTCCTGCTGGCGCGCCGGCTCGGCGAGGGCGGCCCGCGCAAGTTCTTCCAGGAAACGGACACCTACCGCCTGGTCGCGGGCGCCCGCGGCAAGGTGGTCGGCGACTGGACCTGGGAAGCGGCGGTGAACTGGGGGCGCAACACCGGCATCGACGCGATGACCAACATCGCCAACCTGGAACGCGTCCAGAAGAGCATGAACTGCGTGCCCGGCGCGCCGTGCGGCGACTATCTGGGCGAGGGCAGCCTGACCAAGGAGGTGCTGGACTACATCCTCTACACCTCGCGAGACACCGGCGGTAACGAGCAGCGCAGCGCGACGCTCGACTTCTCCGGCACGCTGTTCGAGCTGCCCGCTGGTCCGGTCGGGGCGGCCGTCGGTCTGCTCTATCGCGAGGAGGAGGGCTGGCGTGATCCCGACGCCCTGACCGTGCTGGGCATCGGCAACACCAACCAGCAGGACTCCATCGCCGGCTCGATGAAGGCCAAGGAAGCCTATCTGGAAGTCTCGGCGCCGCTGCTGGCCGATCTGCCGCTGATCAAGCGCCTCGATGTCGACGGGGCCGTCCGCTACTCGGACTACGACCTGTTCGGCAGCAACGTGACCTACAAGGCCAGCCTGAACTGGACGGCGATCGAGGGCGTGCGCCTACGCGCCACCTACGGCACCGGCTTCCGCGTTCCGAGCGTGCCAGAACTGTTCGGCGGCGTGGCCGAGGGGAACCTGACCACCACCGACCCCTGCAGCGGGTACAGCGCCAGCGGCAACGCGACCCTGATCGCGAACTGCCAGGCTTCGGGCGTTCCGGCCGGATACCGCCAACTGGGCACCACGATCCTGACCACCAACGGCGGCAACAGCGACCTGCAGCCGGAAGAGGCGAAGACCTTGACGCTCGGCCTGGTGTTCACGCCGACGCAGCTCAGCGGCCTGTCGCTGACGATCGACTATTTCGACATCGAGATCACCGACGCGATCCGCTCGATCCCGGGCTCGACCAAGCTGGCGGTCTGCTACGCCTCGGCGGGGATGACCCATCCGTTCTGCGGTCCCAGCAACTTCACCCGCAGCGCGCTGACCGGCGAGGTCAACTACCTCTCGTCCATCCCGGTGAACACCGGCAAGGAAGAGATGAGCGGCGTCGACATCGGCATCCACTACGACTTCGACCTGTTCGAGCGCCGGGCCAGCTTCGACTGGAACACCACCTATCTCGGCGAGTACCTGATCACCGCCTATGACGGCGCCGAACCGATCCGGTTCGACGGTCACATCGGCGGCGGCAACGGCGGCTATCCGAAGTGGCGGTCCAACGCCAGCTTCACCGTCACCGACGAGAAGTGGACCGGGACCTACTCGGTGCAGATGATCGGCAAGGCGACCGACTTCAACGCCGCGCCGAAGGACATCGGCTATCAGGCGCCGCGGGTGTTCTACCACAACGCCCAGGTGGCCTATCGCATCGCCGACAACGCCGACATCGCCGTCGGCGTGGACAACATCTTCGACAAGAAGGCTCCGTACATCCAGAGCTTCACCGACGGGAACACCGACACCATGACCTACGACCTTCTGGGTCGTCGCGGTTATGTGCGCCTGACCTACCAGTTCAACTAGGTCGGCGCACGACGCTGGACGGGCTGCCCCATGGCCCGTCCAGCGTCAGCTATTTGCTGAAGAGAGTTCGACATGCGCCTGCCGGCCCTGGCCCGGAAGACCCACAAGTGGCTCGCCCTGATCATCGCCGTCCAGGCGGTGTTATGGATGCTGAGCGGTCTCTACATGACCGCGATCCACATCGACATCATCCATGGCGACCATCTGGTGCGCGCTCCGCGCCAACAGCCGATCGCCCTGCAGGGCTTGGTCGAGCCGACGTCGCTCGTCCCGGGCGGCACGCGGTCGGTGCGCCTCGAAACCCAGCTCGGCCGGCCGGTGTACGTCGTCGACGCCGTTCCGGGGCGGATGCTGTTCGACGCCCGCAGCGGCGAACTCCTCTCGCCGCTCGACGAGGTGGCCGCGCGTGAACGCGCCATCGCGCTCTATGCCGGCGAGGGTGCGGTCAAGAACGTCGAACTGCTCGACGTCGCGCCCAGCGAGATCAAGGGGCGTCAGGTCCCGATCTGGCGGGTCGAATTCGAGGGCATGTGGAAGCCGACCCTCTACATCTCGCCGCAGACCGGCGAGCTCGTGGCCAAGCGTCACGACCTTTGGCGCACCTTCGACTTCGTCTGGATGTTCCACATCATGGACTACGAAGATCGCACGGACATGAACAACACGCTGCTGCGCGTCGCCACCTGGATGGCGGTGGCGACATCGGCCACCGGCGGCTGGCTGCTGCTCTACAGTTTCCGCCGCCGGCGCCGCGCGCGCAAAGCGGCCTAGGGGATCGCCCGATGTTTCTGATCCGCACGCTTCACAAGTGGTTCGGCCTGGTGCTGGGCCTGCAGATGCTGCTCTGGTCGATCAGCGGCGCGATGATGGCCCTGCTGGACCATAACAAGGTTTCTGGCGAAGGCTCGGTTCGCCAAGCCGCTCCGCCGATGCTGCCCGCCCAGGCGCTGCCCTTGGCCCAAGTGGCCGCCGCGCTGGGCGAGCCAGTGCTGAAACTGCAGCTCAAGACCCTCGGGAGCGCTCAGGTCTACCAGGCGACGACCCCGTCTGGGATCAAGCTGCTCGACGCGGCGAGCGGCCAGCCGGTGGTCATCGACGCGGCCCGGGCTGGCGCGTTGGCCGCCGCGGCCTTCGCCGGTTCGGAGGGCGTGACCTCGATCCGCAAGATCGAGACGCCGGACGTCGAGTCGCGCACCGCCGAACTGCCGGCCTGGCGGGTGGAGTTCGCCGACGCCGAGCGCACGACGCTGTTCATGTCGGCGGCCACCGGCGAGATGCAGCTGCTGCGCAACGACACTTGGCGGCTGTGGGACATCTTCTGGATGATCCACATCATGGACTACACCAAGCGCGAGAGCTTCAATCACCCGCTGATCATCACCATCGCCAGCGGCGTGACCTGGCTGACGCTCAGCGGCGTGATCCTGCTGTTCCGCAGCTTCCGCCGCCAGGATTTCGCCTATCTGCTCGACCCGATCGAGCGCCTGCGTGAAGGTCGCTCGAAGGGGTAGAGGCGAAGCCCGGACGACTAGATGTCGATCCGGGCGATCACCGGCTGCGGCAGTAGCCGGATGATCAGCATGACGTAGCGCCAGAACCAGGGCCCGTAGACGATCGCGCTACGCCCATCCAGGCCTTTGACGATGACCTTGGCCACGGCGTCGGGCGTCGCCCACAGGGGCCCGCCCTTCGGAATCTCGGCGGTCATCGGGGTGTCGACAAAGCCCAGCTTGAAGATCACCGCCTTGGGGCCGCCGTGCAGCGCGCTGCGGTGCGCCAGTCCCTGCATCAGCACCGCCAGGCCGGCCTTGGCTGCGCCATAGACGAAGTTGGAGCTCCGCCCGCGGTCGCCGGCCACGCTGCCGATCGCCGCGACCACCCCGTTGCGGCCGTCAGTGCGTTCCAGCCGGCGCGCCAGGGCGAGCGCCCACAGGCCGGCTGAGGTGAAGTTGACGTCGATCAGGGCCGCGGCGTGCGCAGCGTCCTGTTCGGCGCGGGTCTGGTCGCCGAGCAGGCCGTGAGCGATCAGGGCGGTGTCGAAGCCGCCGATGGCGTCGGCGAGCGACTGCAGCAGCTCGTCGGTGGGTTCTGACTCGACCAAATCCAACGCCCGCACGGCGACGTTGGGAGAGCCGCGCACCCGCAGGTCGGCGGCGATCGCCTCCAGCCGCGCGCCGTCGCGCGCCACCAGAATCAGCTGGGCGCCTTGGGCGGCGAGGTCGCGCGCGACCGCTTCGGCGATAGCCGAGGCGGCACCCAGAATGAGGACGCCGCGGCCGCGCCAGGCGTTATTGGTCATGTGTCACTCGTCGCCAGAAACGTGAAGAAAACAGGGGGTCGCGCAACGCCTCAAGCTCGCGCCAGCGCGGATAGCCCGCGCGGAAAGTGGCCGCGGACATGCGTCCGTCCTTGGCCGGATAGATCTTGCCGCCGGCCGCCACGACGATGGCGTCGAGCCGCTCCAGCAGCTTCAGCGTCGCTTCGCCCCGGTTCGGGAAATCCAGCGCCAGCGAGGCGCCCGGGCCTTCGAAGGAGACCAGGCCGCCTGAGCGCAGGGGGCCGAGGGTCTTGAGCACCGCCAGGAACGAGCCTTGGCCTGTGGCCGCGAGCGTCCGCAGCACCTCGGCCATGGCGTCCTGTTGGGTCTCGACGGGCGCCATGAACTGGTGCTGATAGAAGCCCGCCGGGCCGTAGAAGCGGTTCCAGCCGCCGATCGCGTCCAGCGGATAGAAGGCGCCGCCATAGTGCTTGCGGGCCGTCCCGCGCCGCATCCGCTGCAGGGCGCCATAGGCGGTGTTGAAGGCCTTCAGCGACAGCCGGTTCATCAGGCCTGGCGGCGCCGTGACAGGAACTTTCAGCTTCTGTCGCGGCGAGTGCGGCGCCAGTCCGCCGGCCGAGGACCAGTTGGCGCGGTACATGACCCCGCGCCCCAATGCGCCGCCGGTGGCTGTGCAATCGATCCACGAGGACACGTGTTCGAAGCGCGGATCGCTCTCGGCGCTCAGCCGAAAGTACTCCGCGAGGTTGGCGAACGGGACGGTTTCCTCGTCGACGAAGGTGCTCGGGATCGGCGACAGAGCGATTTCGGCCCAGGCGATCAGGCCGGTGAGGCCAAGCCCGCCGAGCGTGGCGTGGAACAGCTCCGGCCGCTCCTGCGCCGAGAGCTCGAGGGCTCCGCCGTCCGAGCGCATCAGGCCGATGCGGCGCACGTACCGACCGAACGAGCCGGCGCGATGATGGTTCTTGCCGTGCACGTCGTTGGCGATCGCCCCGCCAAGTGTCACGAACCGGGTGCCGGGGGTGGTCGGCAGGAACCACCCGTGGGGCGTCGCCATGCGCAGGATCTCGTCGAGGCTCACGCCGGCCTCCGCGCGCAGGACGCCGGTCGCCGGGTCGAAGGCGATGAAGCGATCGAGGCCGCGCATCGAGATCATCAGGCCGTCAGGATTGAGACCGCTGTCGCCGTAGGAGCGATGCAGGCCGGCCGCGAGCAGGCTTTCGTCCGCGCAGGCTTCTGCGATCAGGCCAGGAAGCTGGTCCTGGTGCCGGGGGCGGGCGACCTGATGCGGCAAGCGCGGCGTCCGGCCCCACGGCTCGACGACCTGGCTGTGGAAGCTCAGGGCCATGCGACGGTGGCCAAGACGAAGGCGGCGACGAGGGGGACCATCAGCTTCCAGCTGAAGCGGTCGCTGATTGCGTAGGCGATCGGATCCTCGTCCAGCTCGCCTCGCCCCGCGACCAGCCAGATCCGCCCGACCCAGATCATCAGCAGGAACGGCGCGACCCAAAGCCAGTCGGGTTGTTCGTAGATGTTCGAGGGAAACGCCTCTTCCATCAGATAGGTGACCACGACCAGCACCGAGGCGACGCTGGACGCCGCACCGAGCGCCAGCACCGCCGGCCCGTCGTCGGTACGGTAGCCGCGACCGGGTAGGGCACGGGATCCTTCGCCGTCCCGCAGGTTGTGAATCTCGGCGTAGCGCTTGGCCAGCGACATCGAGAAGAAGAAGAACAGCGAGAACGTGATCAGCCAGGGCGACTGCGGCGTCCCGATCACCGCTGCGCCGATAGCCACGCGGATCGCGTACAGCGAGGCGAGGGCCGCGACGTCCAGCATGGGCCGCCGCTTCAGGCGGAAGGTGTAGGTCAGCGTCAAGGCGGCGTAACCAGCCAAGCCCAGCAACAGGATCGGAGACGTCGCCAGCGCGAGCGCGGCGGCGGTGATCAACAGCAGAGGAACGGCGACGGCCACGTGCTCGATGCGCAGCACGCCCGCGGCCAGCGGCCGGTTGCGCTTGGTGGCGTGGCGGCGATCGGAGGCCAGGTCTGATAGGTCGTTAATCAGATAGGTCGCCGAGGCGGTCAGTCCCATGGCGACGAACGCCACCAAGCTGAGTAGAACGGCGTGCGGCTCGGTGAACTTCTGCGAGAGCAGCAGCGGCAGGAACACCAGGAGGTTCTTGGTCCACTGGTGCAAGCGCAGCGCCTTGCGCCAGGTCTTCAGGCGGGGGCGGTCGCGGTCGAACTCGGCTTCGAGCGGCTTGCCCAGGTTTCGCGCGTCTTGCGCGACGCTGGCGCTCGCGCCCGCCAGCACGATGCTCTCGGCGTGCGCCCAGACCTTGAGGTCGGCCCGGGAGTCGCCAGCATAGCAGAAGCCTTCGGGAAAGCGTTCAGTCAGGTGTTCAGCCTTGCGTGCGCCCTTGAGATTGCGGCCCGCGTCGCTGCCCTCGGCGCTGTCGAACAGGCCGCAGTGGCCGGCGACGGCGTCAGCGACCGACTGGTGAGCGGCGGTGACCAGATGAATAGGCCGCGATTGCGACCGCTCCGCCCGCAGGAAGTCCAGCAGCGGCTCGTTGTAGGGTAGGGCGGCCGGGTCCAGCGGCTGCATTTGTGACAGCCGGTCCTTGAACGCGGCGCGGCCGCGCAACAGCATCGGCAACACCATGAGCGCGGCCAATGGCTTGCTGAACACCAGCGCCACGAACTGCTCGGCCAAGGTGTCGGTGCGGACCAATGTGTCGTCGAGGTCGACGACCAGCACGCTGGCGGCTGCACGTTGCGCGTCAGGCTGCAGGGTCATTCGGTGGGCCCTTGGGTTCGGAACGTGTAGCGCTTGTGCAGGGCGAAGCTCAGCACGGCAGGGGACAGCACGCCCACACCGTGGCCGACGGCTTCGGCCCACGGGCGCGCCATGAATCGTGGCAGCAGCCATTCGCCCAACAGCATCGAAAACAGCCAGACGACGGCGAAGGAGACGGCGTTCACCGCCAGGAAGCGCATGAACTGGCCGCGGCGATCGCCCGGCGCGGTCGGAAAGACGAACCGGCGATTGAGCTCGAAGGCGACCAGCACCCCGACCGCGTAGGCGCAGACGACGGCGGCGGCATAGGGCAGGGCATGGCTGAAGGCGAAACGGCTCAGCCACTGCGCCCCGGCCGCCGTCCCGCCGACCAGCAGGAAGGCGGCGAACTGGCGGCTCAGCAGCGGGCGCAGGCGCTCATGCACGCGGGAGGCTCTCCACCAGGCGTCGCGCATAGCCGATGCTTTCGGACACGCCGCGATCCTCTGGATAGTAGAAGCAGGTATCTGCAATCTGAAGACCGGCCGCAGGGGTCTGCGGATCGGGGATCTTGTCGGCGAAGCCCACGTCGCAGACGGGCTGGGCGTAACGCAGGCGCGCGACGTGGCTCGCGATGCGGTCTGAGGCGCTCAGCGCCGCGTTCACCCGCTGCAGATAGCCGAAACTCTCCTCAATGAACGACTCGTCTGGCCGCCCGAACGCCGGATTGTCCGCCGGCATGTAGTACGGCACGTAGACGATGTGCCGGTCGAGCGGGCGCAGGTTCGAGAACTCGACGAAACCCGGCGCGTCGATAGTCGGGTCTGAAATGTTGACCCAGAAGTTCGGGGTGACGGGTTGGGCCAGCTGGTGGACGACGCAGACCACGCCGACGTTCTCGAACTGCGCGTAGCTGGACGCCAGGTCCGGGTGGTCGGCTAGCATCGCCGCCGCATACGGCATGGCGACGGTTGAGATCACCTGGCTCGCCTCGAAGCGACGCCCGTCTGCGGTCTCCACGCCGTGCGCCGCGCCCTCGGCGATCAGCAAGCGGCTGGCGGGGGTCCGCAGATGGATCGTCCCGTCCAGCTTCTCAATCGCGTTCGTCAGCGCCGTGACCAGGGCCTCGGAGCCGCCCTCGATGTAGCCAAGCTCCTCTTGGAACAGCGAGCGGCGCGAGCGGCCCAGCCGCTTGATCCGCTGCCAGACCCAGGCGGCCGAGATGCTCTCGGCGTGCTCGTAGAACTTCAGCTCGAAAAGCGGCCGCCAGAGCTTGTCGTAGACCCTCGGCCCGCACCAGGCGCGGAACCAGTCTGCGGCGCTGATCTGGTCGAGCCGTCGCCAGTCCGAGCGCTTGGTCGAGAGATAGGCCTGCAGGCCGTAGCGGACCTTCTCGACCAGGCTCATGCCGGGGAAGGTCAGCAGCGAGATCGGATCGCCCCAGGGATGCAGCTTGCCGTCGACGAAGTAGCCCATCTTCGTCGGGACCCAGGAGATCGGCGGCAGGCCGAGCTCGGCCAGCAGGGCGGTGGTGTCGACATCGCTGCGGCAGCAGAAGTGGTAGAAGCGCTCAAGCGAGAGGCCGTTGAAGTCGAAGTGCGCGGCCATGCCGCCGGGCCGGTCGCCGGCCTCCAGCACCTCGACTTTCCAGCCGGCCTTGGCAGCGTAATAGGCCGCGGCAAGCCCCATCGGCCCCGCGCCGATCACCAGCAGTCTGTCGTCCGTCCGCGGCATCAGAAGGTCAGCTCGACATCGGCGTAGGCGGGATCCTTCAGGGTGGCGCTCAGCGCCTCGCGCAGGGGCGTGGCGCGGACGCCGAAGATGCCCGGCCAGTCAATCACCTCAAACACGTCCGGCGTTCGCAGCGCCTTGAGTTGGGCTGTGGTGAACGGCGGATTGCGGTCGAAGATCGCGTAGGTCTTCAGCAGGAACCTGAAGAGCCAGACGGGAATCCTGACGATAGGCGTGCGCGATCCGTCGATATCGCGGATCTGCCGGATGAGGTCGATGTAGTCGATTCGCTCCTGGCCGGAGATGTTGAACGTCCCCTCCCGCCGCTCCCGCAAGCAAACGGCGATGATGCTCGCGAAGTCGCCGGCATAGAGCGGTTGGCGCAGATAACGGCCGTCGCCGGGGATCGGAAACACCGGCGCCCGCCGCATGAAGCGGGCCAGCCAGCCCAGGTGCTTGCGGTCGAACCAGCCAAACATCAACGTGGGCCGCAGGATCACATGAGGCAGGCCGCACTCTGCGACGATCGCCTCCTGCGCCTTCTTGCTCTCGGTGTAGAGGTCGCGCGCCTGGGAGTTCACGACCGACGAGCTGACATGCGCCACATAGGGCCGCGCGCCACGGCCGGCGGCGGCTAGAACGCGATCGGTCGCGACGATGTTGTTGCGCCGGAACGCCTCCGGGTCGAGGCCGCCGATCTGAGCCTGCAGCATGACGACGGCATCGCAGCCGGCGGCGACTTCCTCCCAATTGCCGGGTTCGGCGAGGTCCGCCGTAATGATCTGAAGCTGCGGGTGCAGGCGTTTGAGAACGCTGGTGTTCTGCGGGTGCTTGTCGACGGCGACGAGCTCGAACTCGCCCGTGCGCGCCAGTTGGGCGATCAGGTTCTGGCCGACAAGACCTGCTGCGCCGGTGACGAGGACACGCTGGGTCATGGAAGAACACGCACCTCGGGCGGATTGGCCGCAGCCTCAGACCGCGAGCATGGGTCGATTCTGCGTCGCATCAGGACGCGCCTCCGAGCGTGCAGGTCGATCCGTCCCCAAGCGTCACAATCACCTGCGGGTGCGAAGGACGGTTGGCGAGGTCGAGGATCCAGCCCACGGCCGCGTCAGTGACCATGGGCAGCGATTGAGGCACGTCCGGGCGGGCCTTGCCGGTCTTCGCAGCGCCGACGAGCAGGCCGTCGTCGAGCACCGAGACAGCTCTTACGGGGGCGCCGGAGGCGACGTCCCAGGCCCAACCGAATATGCGCCAGTCCCCGGCCTTGCGCGCCGCCATGCCGTCGAGGCTGCCGCGGCAACGGTCCAGGTCGATCCCCGGGTCGGGCACGAGCTTGGCCATATAGGCGAGCTCGGGCGGATGCAGTTCGCGAATGGCCGCTGACGGCCAGAGCCATACGGCGGCGCCTGTGACGAGGGCGAGCGCCAGGGCGACGAGCACCGTGCGAGCCGGCCTGCCGGGCGTGGGCCGGCGAAGGGCGAGGGCGAGGCCGCCGCCAGTGAGCGCCAACGCGCCGACAGCCGCGAGATCCAGGTTGATTAGGGCGTCGAGCGGCGCGGCGATCCAGACGATCGCCGTATAGAGCGCCGTCGCCGCGGTCAGCGCCAGCAGCACCGGCCGCCCGCGCGGCCAGGCGCCGACGCTGACAACGCCGGCTAGGGCCAAGGCCAGAACTGCGTCATAGCTGAACTGGTGGACGAACAGCGCCAGGAAAGCCACGCCGACGAACAGCGCATAACACCCGGCGACGGCGCCCAGCAGCGGAGCGGCCATCGCCGCCTGAGGCTTGCGGGCCGCGCGGGGCTGCAGGACGCCCCATATCCCGCATGCGCCCACCAGCAGGATGGCGAGGTTCCCGGCGCTGAGCGCGTAGAAGTCCCAGTATCGCAGGCGTCCGGCGAGGTTCGTCTCCGGCGGCGGGATCGGACGCGACAGCGTTTGGGGGCTGGGCGGCGGCGTCGGGGTGAACAGGTAGGCTGCGATCTCCGCCTTGGCCTGCAGCCATTCGCGCGCGGAGTGCTCCTGGTATCGCGCCGCGATCCGCGCCAGCAGAGGCTCCTGGGAGCCAAGATGCAGTTCGCCAGTCAGAGCGTAGGCCAGCAAGGGGTCATCGCTCGGCAGAGCGGTCGCCTTAAAGGCGGACCAAGTCGCCAGCAGCGCCAGCCCCACGGCCGCCCCAGCGACCAGCGCCTTCGGCGAGCGCCAAAGGCGGGTGGCGAAGTAGATCAGCGCGACGGGCGCCAGGAAGAACGCCGAGGCCGAGTGGCAGAGCATCGCGAAGCCCGCCAGGCCGCCAAAGGTCGCGGTTTCGCCGAACGGAGCCCTCCTAGGGGCCCGCAGTCGGAAGGCGTATGCGGCCGCCGCGATGCTGAACGCCGCGCCCATGAGCTTCGGCCAGGTGTATCCCGTGTTGAACAGCGCGAACGGGGTGAGGGCGACCAGGATCACGCCGATGGTCGCGACAGCGGCCGGCGACTTGCCGGCCCTGCGAACGCCCCAGTAGAGCGCCGCCGCCCAGAGCGCCGAAAGGGTGATCCCGCCGACGCCGAGCGTGGCCGCATGCAGGTGCGGTCCGTCGTTGTTCGCCTGGAGGAGCGCGAAGAGGTCAGCGAATAGAAGGTAGCCGCCGGCCATGAGCGGCGGACGGTCGCTGAGCGACCAGTCGCCCGGCAAGGTTTGGAGCGGATGGACGCCGAGGCGGACGGTCTCGGCGAATATTCCAGGCAGCAGATGATCGGAGGACCAGACGGCGGGAGCGAACCTGCGCGCCGCCTCCCACGCCCCCGATCCCGTCCCACCCAGGTGAAGCACCGTGAAGACCAGGAACGCGGTCAGGAACCAGGCGCAGACCGGGAATTTCTGGGCCCTCCAGACCGAGCTGGCCACGTCCGGGGTCTTCCAGCAGACCCATGCAACCGTCCCGGCGAGTGCCGCGACGAACAGGAGGCCGCCGCCAGGCGGCAGCGGGGTCCAGGCGTAGGCGTAGAAGATCGTTAGGGACGCTACGCCCACGCCCAGGAAGCCAGCCAGCACCGGGTCGACGCCGCTTCGGGTGGCCCTCGCGACAACACCGCCAGCGAAGAACGCGGCGAACACCACGGCGAAGGCCGTGAGCAGATAGCCGACAAACCCAAGGTACGACTGCTTGAGATAGCTCAGCGTCGAGACGCTATATGGCGGGGCCACGCCGATGTTGCGATAGTCGGAGGTTCCGACAAGGCGCAGATAGACCTTGCCGTCGGGGCACCAGTTCGGTCCGAGAGGGACGATGGATTCGGTGAAGGTGCCTTCCGTCGCGCCGCCAGCGATGGGCTTGATCCGGCCATGGCTGGAGCATCGCAGATAGAGGGCGTTGCGTGTCTCGTACTCCCGGACCGCGCCCTGATAGGTGACGCCGACATAGTCCACAGGTTCCAGCGGGCCGATCTCAAGCGCCATGGGACGCACCCCGCGGGGCGACAAGGATCGCTGGATGGCGGAATCGCGTGGTGTTCCGGCCCTGAGCGCGCCGTCGACACCGACAGCATCGTGCAGAGGCTGGGTGTGCGGCCGTCCCATCACGATCTCGGTCGAAAGGCCCTGCATCGGCCTCGCCGAAGGTTCGGGCGCGAGTATGACGGCAAGGCTCAGCAGAGCCAGCGCGCCAAGCATCGCCCGCAGCAACCACATGCCTGCTCGCTCCCCTCGGTCCGCCGATGAATCAGCGGGCATAGACCATAGGTTAGCAGCGCGTACGGAAGAAGATGCCAGCGGGGGTTGTGGTGGCTGATCCTTCGCTCGGTTCAGCGTAGCGCGGCGTTGAGCTTGGCCAGCGCAGCCGCTCCAGGCGTCAACTCGCGTTCGCTCAGCGTGTTCAGCGGGACGTCGACAGTCCCGAGGTTCTCATGCAGATCGCGCGCCTCGGGGTCCAGGAACAGCAAGCCGGTCACGATCTCGCCGAGCGCCTGGCGCGCCTGCAGATAGGCCAGCGCGCCGACCCGGTCGGACGGGTCGTAGTGTTCAGCAAGCTTGTGAAGGTGCAGCACCGACCCGTCGTGCTGAGCGACCGGCACAGTCTCCCCGGGAGCGTAGTCGATGGTGATCGCGTTGCGCGCCGGCACCAGATCCATCCGGTTCACAGCTTCGTTGTGTTCGCGCACGTAGTCGTAGGACTTGGTCGAGCCCGCATGATTGTTGAACTGCACGCAGGGGCTGATGCAATCGATGAAGGCTGCGCCCTTGTGGCTGAGCGCTGCTTTGATCAGCGGTACGAGCTGGTTCTTGTCGCCCGAGAACGAGCGCGCCACGAAGGTCGCGCCCATCTGCAGGGCCAGGCTGACCAGATCGATGCCTGCGTCGTGGTTGACGACGCCCTTCTTCGACTTCGAGCCCTTGTCGGAAGTGGCGGAGAACTGGCCCTTGGTCAGGCCGTAAACCCCGTTGTTCTCGACGATGTAGAGCATGTTCACGCCGCGGCGGATCGAGTGCGCGAACTGGCCGAGGCCGATCGAGGCGCTGTCGCCGTCGCCTGAAACGCCCAGATAGATGAGGTCGCGGTTCGCCAGATTGGCGCCGGTCAGCACCGAGGGCATGCGCCCGTGCACGGTGTTGAACCCGTGGGAATTGCCGAGGAAGTAGTCGGGGGTCTTGGACGAGCAGCCGATGCCCGACAGCTTGGCGACCCGATGCGGCGGAAGATCCAGTTCGTAGCAGGCCTGAATGATCGCCGAGGAGATCGAGTCGTGTCCGCAGCCGGCGCACAGGGTCGACACCGCGCCTTCGTAGTCGCGCCGCGTGTAGCCGAGTGCGTTGGGCTTGAGGTGCGGATGATGCAGTTGCGGCTTGGTGATGTAGGTCATTCGGCCGCCTCCGGCATGGGCCTGCGCTCGCTCATCAGCCGGGTGACCGCTTCGGTGATGAAGCGCGCGGTGATCGGCGTGCCGTCGTAGTGCAGCACCGCGGTCAGCCGGGACGGATCGATCTCGCCCTCGTTGACGAGCAATGTCCGAAGTTGGGCGTCGCGGTTCTGTTCGATGACGAACACGCGGTCGTGGGCGGCGATGAACTTGAAGACTTCGTCGGCGAACGGGAAGCCGCGGACCCGCAGCGCATCGAGGTGCAGCCCGGCGTGCTCGAGGCTGTCCAGCGCCTCGTGGACGGCCGGCGTGCTTGAGCCGAAGTAGATCACGCCGTCGCGGGTCGCCCGCGTCGCATTCCGAAGGATCGGCCCAGGCACCAACCGGCGCGCGGTGTCGAACTTGCGCAGCAGCCGCTCCATGTTGCCGACATAGACTGCGCCTTCCTCGCTGTAGCGGGCATATGGATTGCGCGAGGTGCCGCGGGTGAAGTAGCCGCCCTTGGTCGGGTGCGCGCCCGGATAGGTCCGGTATGGGATGCCGTCGCCATCGACCTCAAGGTAGCGGCCGAACTCCACGCCGGCCTCGAGTTCGTCGTAGCCGAGCACCTTGCCGCGATCGAGCTTTCGGCTGTCGTCCCATTCGAAGGGCTTCGTCAGCCACTCGTTCATGCCGATGTCGAGGTCGAGCATGACGAACACCGTGGTCTGCAGGCGGTCGGCCAGGTCGAACGCTTGGGCGCCCATCTCGAAGCATTCGCCGGGATCGGCGGGCAGCAGCAACGGGTGCTTGGTGTCGCCGTGACCGGCATAGGCGGCGGCGAGCAGGTCGGCTTGCTGGGTGCGGGTCGGCATCCCGGTCGAGGGGCCGCCGCGCTGGACGTCGAAGATCACCGCCGGGATCTCGGCGAAGTATGAGAGGCCGATGAACTCGGTCATCAGCGATACGCCCGGTCCGGAGGTCGCGGTGAACGCCCGGGCGCCGTTCCAGCCGGCCCCGACCACCACCCCGATCGAGGCGATCTCGTCCTCAGCCTGGACGATCGCATAGCGCGCCTTGCCGGTTTCCGGATCGGTGCGCAGATCCTCGCAGTAGCCGGTGAAGGCTTCGGCCAGGGAGGTCGAGGGCGTGATCGGATACCACGCGCAGACGGTCGCGCCGCCGTAGACGGCGCCCAATGCTGCGGCGGCGTTGCCCTCGACGAAGATCCGGTCGCCGACCCGATCAGCGCGCCGGACCTTGAGCCGCAACGGCGAGAGATGCTCGGCGACGTAGTCGCGGCCCATGTGCAGGGCCGCGACATTGGCGGCGATCAGCCGATCCTTGCCGGCGAACTGCTCGGCTAGAAGCTGCTCGATGACGCCGATCTCGATGTCGAGGAGCGTCGCCAGCGCGCCGACATAGATGATGTTCTTGAACAGCTGGCGTTCGCGCGGGATCTGGTAGGCCGCATTGCACATCGCCGTCAGCGGCACGCCGACCACCGTGATGTCGTCACGAAACTTGGAGGGCGGCAGCGGCTTGGTGCAATCGTAGAACAGGTATCCGCCGGGCTCGATCTCGGCGACGTCGCGATCCCAGGTCTGGGGGTTCATCGCCACCATCAGGTCGACGCCGCCGCGGCGACCCAGATGTCCGGCCTCGGTCACGCGCACTTCGAACCAGGTCGGCAGCCCCTGGATGTTGGACGGGAAGATGTTGCGCGCCGCGACCGGCACGCCCATGCGCAGGATCGCCTTGGCGAACATGCTGTTGGCGCTGGCCGACCCGGAACCGTTGACGTTCGCGAACTTGACGACGAAGTCGTTCAGCGCCTCTAGCGGCATGATCCCCCCGCATGGGTCATTTCCAACAGGAATTTCTGCATGTCCCACGCGCCGGTGGGGCAGCGTTCGGCGCAGAGGCCGCAGTGCAGGCAGACGTCTTCGTCCTTGACCATGACCCGGCCGGTCGGAAGGTCGCCCGACACGTACAGCGCCTGGTCAAGGTTCAGCGCAGGGGCCTTCAGGCGGCCGCGCAAGTCGTCTTCCTCGCCGTTCTCGGTGAAGGTGATGCAGTCGGTCGGGCAGATGTCGACGCAGGCGTCGCATTCAATGCAGGACGCCTCTGCGAACACGGTCTGGACGTCGCAGTTCAGGCAGCGCTGGGTCTCGCGGTAGGCGACGGCCCGATCGAAGCCCAACTCGACCTCCAGCCGCACGTCCTTGAGCGCTTCGCCCTTATCCAGCAGCGGCACGCGGTAGCGAGCGTCGTTGGCCGGATCGTTGTCGTAGCTCCACTCGTGAATGCCCATCTTCTGGCTCGTCATCGACGTGCCGGGAGGCGGGCGGATGGTGAGATCCTCAGCCTTGCAGAACTTGTCGATCGAGATCGCCGCGTCGTGGCCGTGGGCGACCGCCCAGATGATGTTCTTGGGGCCGAAGGCCGCGTCCCCGCCGAAGAACACGTTCGGAGCCGTCGACTGAAAGGTGAGGGGATCGACCGTGGGCATCCCCCACTCGTCGAACGCCAGGCCGATGTCGCGCTCGATCCAGGGGAAGGCGTTCTCCTGGCCGACGGCGATCAGCACGTCGTCGCATTCGTAGTGTTCGTCGGGCTCGCCCGACGCGACCAGACTGCGGCGTCCCTTGGCGTCGTACTCGGGGCGAACCTTCTCGAATGTCACGCCTGTCAGCCGGCCGTTGTCGTGCGTGAAGGCCTTGGGGACCAGGAAGTTGAGGATCGGAATGTCCTCGTGGAGCGCATCCTCCTTTTCCCAGGGGCTGGCTTTCATCTCCTCGAAGCCGGAGCGAACGATGACCTTGACGTCCTCGCCGCCCAGCCGGCGCGAGGTGCGGCAGCAGTCCATGGCGGTGTTGCCGCCGCCCAGCACGATCACGCGCCGCCCGATCTTGTCGAGGTGTCCGAACGAGACGTTGCTGAGCCAATCTATGCCGATGTGGATGTTGGCTGCCGCCTCCTGGCGCCCGGGCAGGTCCAGGTCGCGGCCACGCGGCGCGCCCGTGCCGACGAAGACGGCGTCGTAGCCCTCGTCCATGAGCGCCTTGAGGCTGTCGACCCGCGCGCCCAGACGAACGTCCATCCCAAGGCCCGTGATGTAGCCGACCTCTTCGTCGATGACTTCCTCCGGGAGGCGGAAGCGGGGAATCTGGCTGCGGATCATGCCGCCGGCCTTGGCCTCGCCGTCGAACAGGGTGAGTTCGTAGCCCAGCGGCGCCAGGTCGCGCGCGACCGTCAGCGACGCCGGCCCGGCGCCGACCAGCGCAATGCGCTTGCCGTTCGAGACCGCTACGGGCGCGGGCAGGCGGCCGGTGATGTCGTCCTTGTTGTCGGCGGCCACGCGCTTCAGGCGGCAGATTGCGACCGGCTCGTCCTCGACCCGTCCGCGTCGGCAGGCCGGTTCGCAAGGTCGGTCGCACGTTCGGCCCAGCACGCCTGGGAACACGTTCGACTTCCAGTTAACCATGTAGGCGTCCGAGTACCTGCCTTCGGCGATCAGGCGGATGTACTCAGGCACAGGTGTGTGGGCCGGGCAGGCCCACTGGCAATCGACGACCTTATGAAAGTAGTCAGGCCCCTCGGTACTGGTGCGGTGCACAATCGCTTCCTTCCCACACGCCATTCTTTCGCGGTTGCGAAGACGAGGGTCAGTGAAAGCAGACTCGGCTTACCGCGACGCAGCGTTCAAGAGGATGGTAGGACCCTATCGTCGCGTGAGCCAATACATTTCTTGCGGCTCCCAAGGTCTAGGCATTCGATTTCGTCGACTTGTGCTGTGGGCTCCGCATCAGGGGACTTGATGGCCAAGCCGCAGGTTGGCCGGCTCAAGTTGCTGTGAAGCCCGGCGAATTTCACGCGCCTGTTACGCGAAGGGGGTTGGTTGACGTCAAGCTTTGCTTAACAATTTCGCCAACCAGCCAAGGAGGTCCTCCGATGCCGAACCAGCCGTTCGAAGTCGCGTCCCCGTTCGACGACGCCGAAGTCGCCGATATCATGATCGATGCGGCCGCCGATGAGGCCCAGGACAGCCAGTCGCTGGAGATCAACTTGCGCCGCGCCCAGGCCGAGCACGCCGAGAACCTGCGCCTGGCTCGCGCTCTGTAAAGGCCGCTACTTGTGGCGCTTGCGGAGCAGGCGGCGCAACGCCGCTAAGCCTGCGGGCGCCAGCAGCACGAGCACCAGCAGCATATAGATCAGGCGGGCTTCCTCGGGCACGGTCCTAGACCTCGTCGTCGTTCGGAATGTTCAGCAATTCGCCGCACGCCTTGCAGTGCACGGCGTCGATGTCGTGTCGGCGCAAGCCGCAGGTCGGGCAGGTGAAGCGGATCTTGTAGGGCCGAAAGAGGGCCTGGGCGAGGCGCACGAACAGCGTGATCCCCGTCAGCATCGTCACGATCGAGATCACCCGGCCCCATGTTCCCGGCAGGGTGATGTCTCCGAACCCGGTCGTCGTCAGCGTTGCGATTGTGAAGTAAAGCGCATCGACATAGCCGCCGATGCCCTCCGTCCGCGCGAAGCTCGTATAGACGAAGCCCGTCATGATGAAGATGAAGGTGATGAGGGTGGAGGCGGCCCGGATCACGTCTTCCCATCGCGTCTCGTTGTAGCGCCGCCCGACCGTGTCCCAGAAGAACTCGGAGTGGACGAGGGTCCATAGTCTCAGCACCCGCAGGAAGGCGAGATTGAACAGCCACAGCGGGAACAGCAGCGTCACCAGGACGAAGAGGTCGATCCAGGTGACGGGCCGCTTGATCCACGCTGCGAGATTGTCGCTGGCCAAGGCTCGCGCCAGCAGGTCCGCCGCCAATACGAACGCCACGGCGTAGTCGATGAACAGGAACGCCGGCGTCTCGCGGATCAGCGGCGCGGCGATGAAGAACGCGATCATCACGAGATCGATCGTGATGACGGTCAGCCGGAAGCGGACCGAGCGGTCGGACTTGCCGAAGTAGAGTTCGTGCAACCGCGCGCGGATGCGGGGCGCCAGGCGGCGTTGGCCAGGTTCGGGCGGCGAGAGCGCGTCGGCGGGCATCGCCCAACCATAGGCGGCTATGCGGGCAGGGGAAGGGGGCTCTAGCTGTCGGCCTTCAGGGCTTCATAAGCCTCGGTCGCCTCCAGCCATTCCAGCTCGGCGGCTTCTAGGGCCGCCTCCGCGACGGCCCGTTGGCGGCCGAGTTCGGCGGCCTTGGCGGGGTTCTCGCTGAAGATCTTCGGATCGGTCAGGGCCGCGTCGATCTTCGCCAACGCCTGGCTGGCGCGGGCGAGCGCCGCCTCCGCCGCTTCGGCGCGGCGGCGCGCCGTGCCGGTCGGGACCTTGGATTTCGCCGCGGGCGGCGGCTTGGGCGCGGCGACCGGCTCGGCCTCGCGCACCTGGGTGGGCGCCTTGCCGGCCTGCTTGGCCCGGTCGATGACGAACTTGGCGTAGTCGTCCATGTCCCCGTCGAAGGGCGCGATGGTGCCGTCGGTGGCCAGCCACAGCCGGTCGGCGACCAGTTCCATCAGCGAGCGGTCGTGGGTGATTAGGATGACCGCGCCCTCGTAGTCGTTGAGGGCGTCGAGCAGGGCCCGGCGGCTGTCGATGTCGAGGTGGTTGGTCGGTTCGTCGAGAATCAGCAGGTGCGGCTTCTCGGCGGCGACCAGGTTCAGCAGCAGGCGGGCGCGCTCGCCGCCGGACAGATTGGCGACCGACGTCTCGACCTTCTCGTGCCCGAGGCCGTATTGGGCCAGGCGCGAGCGGCGGCTGGCCTCGGACGCCTCGGGCATTTCGCGGCGGATGATGTCGAGCGGCGTGTCGTTGGGGTCCAGCGCCTCGATCTGGTGTTGGTGGAACCAGCCGACCTTCAGCCGCGCCGAGCGCTTGAGTTCGCCGGTCTGCGGCTCCAGCGCGCCGGCGACCAGCTTGGCGAAGGTCGACTTGCCGGCGCCGTTGACGCCGAGCAGGCCGATGCGGTCATCCAGGTCGAGCCGCAGGTTGAGGTGCTTTAGGATTGGCGGGCCGTCGGCATAGCCGGTGGCGACCCCTTCAAGGCGCACCAGCGGCGGCGCCAGCGGCCGCTCGGGCGAAGGCAGAACGAATGGCGCGGTGTGCTCGATGACCACCGCCGAGACCGGCGGCAACTTGGCCAGCATTTTCAGGCGGGACTGGGCCTGGGTGGCCTTGGACGCCTTGGCGCGGAAGCGGTCGACGAAGGACTGCAGGTGGGCGCGCTGCGCCTCGACCTTGGCCTTTGTCGCTTCCTGCAGACGGGCCTTCTCCTCGCGCTGGCGCTCGAACTGGTCGTAACCGCCGACATAAAGCGTCAGCTTGCCGTCCAGAAGGTGCAGGATGTGGTCGCAGCTGTTGTTCAAGATCTCACGGTCATGGCTGATGATCACCGCGGTGTGCGGGTACTTTTTCAGCCGGCTCTCGAGCCAGAGCGCGCCTTCCAGGTCGAGATAGTTGGTCGGTTCGTCGAGCAGCAGCAGATCCGGTTCGGCGAACAGCGCTGCGGCCAGGGCCACACGCATTCGCCAGCCGCCCGAGAACTCAGCCATGGGACGGGTCAGGTCGGCGTTCGAGAAGCCAAGGCCGGACAGGATTTCTGCGGCGCGGCTGGGCGCGCGATCGGCCCCGATTTCGGACAGGCGGCCATAGATGTCGCCCATCCGCTCCGGATTGGCGGTCTCAAGCTCATGCAGCAGCCGGGCGCGTTCCTCATCGGCGGCCAACACCGTGTCTATGAGCGGGACCGGCGTGGCTGGGTGCTCCTGGTCGACGGAGCCGATGCGGGCCTGCTTGGGGTAAGCGATCTCGCCATCGCCGGCGTGCAGCTGGTCGAGGATCAGCTTGAAGAGGGTCGACTTGCCGACGCCGTTGCGTCCGACGAGCCCGACCTTGGCTCCCACGGGGATGCTGACGCTCGCGTGGTCGAAGAAGCGGCGGCCCCAGGAGTCGAAGGTAAGGTCGTTGATCAGCAGCATGGGAGCGCGGGGCCTTAGCAGAGGCCGCCGCCAAAGGCGACCGTCGTGCGCTTGGCGATGTCACATCGGGCGGCTATAAGCCCGCCACCCGCGCGGGCCCCCGCGCCTCCCAAGAATAAGACAAGCAACAGACATGACCGAACGCACCTTCTCGATCATCAAGCCGGACGCCACGAAGCGGAACCTGACCGGCAAGGTCAACGCGGTGATCGAAGACGCCGGCCTGCGCATCGTCGCTCAGCGCCGCATCCAGATGAGCCAGGCTCAGGCCGAGAAGTTCTACGAAGTCCACAAGGAACGTCCGTTCTTCGGCGAGCTGGTCGAGTTCATGACCTCGGCGCCGGTCGTGGTCCAGGTTCTGGAAGGCGACAACGCCGTCGCCAAGTATCGCGAGGTCATGGGCGCCACCAATCCGGAACAAGCCGCGGAAGGCACGATCCGCAAGCTGTTCGCCCTGTCGGTCGGCGAAAACTCGGTTCATGGCTCGGACAGCCAGGACAACGCCAAGATCGAGATCGCGCAGTTCTTCACCGACGACCAGATCGTCGGCTGATTTCGGGTAAGGCTAAGCTCCGGTCGCGTTTAACAGGCGCGGCCACGAGCCTCGCTCGGTCAAGAATGCGGACCAGACGCATGATAGGCCCCGTTCGGCGCTCGCCGGGCGGGGCCTTCTCGTTCCAGGGATCAGCGTGGGCGGACGATCTGGCTGGCCCGCAGGTGCGGGGAATGAATGCGGTCGTACTGGTCGGCCAGTTTCAGATGCAGGGCCGCGTCCAGCAGGCGCGCCCCGCGCAGGCCCCTCGGTGGAGGATCGGCGCTCAACGCGCGCCAGAGGCTGACAGCCTCCTTATGCAAGCGTTCATTGCGGTTCATGCTGTCCATGCCGGTTCGAACAATGCAATCGCAACGAAGTTCCGCCTGAAGGTGGTTAACGATTCGCAAATTCCCGGAAGTTGTATTTGAGTTCGCTTCAGTGTTCGGCAGGCGAAAACTGAAGCTTGCTCGGCCGCTCGCTGACGTAGGGGCATGGCTTTCCCGTCGGAAGGCTTTGGGCTAGCTGGTGCCGGACTTGGTGCGTCGCGGAGGCAGGCTTGAGCGGGACAGAGAGTTTTCCTGAAATCCGTGAGGCTGTGCGCAAACTGTGCAGCCAGTTTCCCGGCGAATACTGGCGCGAGCGTGACCGTGACCGCACCTATCCCCAGGAATTCGTTGCGGCGCTGACCGAGGCTGGGTTTCTGTCGGTGCTGATCCCGGAGGCGTACGGCGGATCGGGGCTCGGCCTGGCCGCCGCGACCGCGGTCCTCGAGGAGATCCATCGGTCCGGGTGCAACGGCGGCGCCTGTCACGCCCAGATGTACACCATGGGCACCATCCTCAAGCACGGCAGCGAGGCGCAGAAGCAGGCTTACCTGCCCAAGATCGCGTCGGGCGAACTGCGGCTGCAGGCCTTTGGCGTGACCGAGCCGACCGCCGGCACAGACACCACGCGCATCTCCACCTTCGCCAAGCGCGACGGCGACCACTATGTCGTCAGCGGGCAGAAGCTCTGGATCAGCCGGGCCGAGCACTCGGATCTCATGGTCCTGCTGTGCCGGACGACGGCCCGGGACGACGCCGCCAAGCCCTCGGATGGCATGAGCGTACTGATCGTGGACCTTCGTGAAGCGGTGGGGAGGGGACTGACGATCCGGCCTGTTCGCACAATGCTCAACCACGCGACCACGGAGCTGTTCTTCGACGGGCTGCGGGTTCCGACGGCGAACCTCGTGGGCGAGGAGGGCAAGGGCTTCCGCTACATCCTCGACGGCATGAACGCCGAGCGCATCCTGATCGCTTCTGAGTGCATCGGCGACGGGCGGTTCTTCGTCGACCGCGCCAGCAAGTACGCGACCGAACGCGAAGTTTTCGGCCGGCCGATCGGCCAGAACCAGGGCGTCCAGTTCCCGATCGCCCGGGCGCACGTGCAGGTCGCCGCCGCCTCTCTGATGGTCGACAAGGCCGCGGCCATGTTCGACGCCGGCCTGGCGTGCGGCACTGAGGCCAATATGGCCAAGATGCTGGCGTCGGAAGCCTCCTGGTTCGCGGCCGACACGGCCGTCCAGACCCACGGCGGCTTCGGCCTCGCCGAGGATTACGACATCGAGCGCAAGTTCCGCGAGACGCGGCTCTATCAGGTCGCGCCGATCTCCACCAACCTGATCCTCAGCCACGTGGGCACCCACGTGCTGGGCATGCCGAAATCGTTCTGAGGGCAGGGGATGTATGATCTTCTGAAGGGCTTGCGCGTGGTCGAAGGCTCGGCCTTCGTGGCAGGGCCGACCTGCGGTCTCTATCTGGCCCAACTCGGCGCCGAGGTGATCCGCTTCGACAACATCGGCGGCGGGCCCGATTTCCGCCGATGGCCGCTCAGCGAGGGCGGCGAGAGCCTCTACTGGGAAGGGCTGAACAAGTCCAAGAAGTCGATCGCCATCGATCTGTCGAGGCCCCAGGGACGGGAACTGGCGGCTCGGTTGGCGGCTGCGCCGGGCGACGAGGGCGGGGTCTTCGTGACGAACTTTCCTGTCGAAGGCTTTCTTTCCTATGAGAAATTGAGCACGCTGCGTCCGGATCTGATCTGCGCGCGCGTCATGGGCTGGGCGGACGGCGGACCGGCGGTCGACTACACCGTCAACAGCGCCGTCGGCGTGCCGATGCTGAACGGTTTTCCGGAAGAGCCGCGGCCCGTGAACAACGTGCTGCCGGCCTGGGACCTGCTGACCGGCGCCTATGCGGCCTTCGCGCTGGTTTCGGCGCTTCACGCCCGTCAGCGGGACGGCAAGGGGCGAGAGATCCGCATCCCGCTGTCGGACATCGCCGCCACGACCATGGCCAACCTCGGTTATCTCGCCGAGAGCCTGGGCGGCCAGGATCGCCAGCGGATGGGAAACGACCTGTTCGGCGCGTTCGGGCGTGACTTCCTGCTCAAGGGCGGTCGGCGGATCATGCTGGTGGCGATCACCCCGCGGCAGTGGAAGGGGCTGATCCAGGTGCTGGAGATCGAGGCGCCGGTCGCAGCCCTGGAAGCGGAACTGGGCGTCAGCTTCGCCGCCGATGAAGGGCTTCGCTTCGATCACCGCGTGCGCCTGTTCCCCATTTTCGAAGCGGCGTTCGCCCGCAAGACGCTGGAGGACCTCAAGCCGTCCTTCGACCAGGAAGGCGTCTGCTGGGGGCCGTATCAGCCGATGAGCGCGGCCGCGGAAGATCCCCGTCTCATCAAGGGCAATCCGGTTTTCTCCGACGCCACGCATCCAAGCGGCCGCACCTATCCGACGGCAGGTTTCGCTGGGACTGTTCCGCAGGATGAACGCCGGCCGGCGAGCGGCGCGGCGCGGCTGGGTGAGCACACCGACGAGGTCCTGGCGCAGGTCTTGAAGCTGTCGGCGGGCGAGATCGCCAAATTGCATGACGCCGGCGTGGTCGCCGGCCCGGAGGGACGATGAGCAGCACAGTCGAGGTCAGCGAGCCGTCCCCCGGCGTAAAGGTCGTCACCCTTTGTCGACCGGACGCCGCCAATGCGCTCAACACGGCCATGGGCGAGGAACTGCTGGCGCTCTGGACGAGCTTGTCCAACGACGCTTCGGTCCGCGCAGCGGTGCTGACCGGGGCGGGGCGGTTCTTCTGCGCGGGCGCGGACCTGAAGGAGCGGGACGGTATGAGCGACCAGCAGTGGTCGGATCAGCACGTCATGTTCGAAGCGATGATCCGCGCGCAGCTGGCCTGCCCGTTCCCGATCATCGCGGCGGTGAACGGTGCTGCGATGGGCGGCGGCTGCGAGATGGCGCTGGCCTGCGACTTCGCCTGGGCCTCGCAAACGGCGCGCCTGGGGCTGCCCGAAGTGGGGCTCGGCATCATCCCTGGATTGGGCGGCACCCAGTACATCGTCCGCGCTGCGGGCGAGCGCCGTGCCTCCGAGCTCCTGATGTCGGGCCTGCCGATCGATGCAGCCCAGGCGCTGGATTTCGGCCTGGTCAACCGCGTGACCCCGCCGGACGAGCTCATGCCCCAAGTGCTGGAGCGCGCGCGGGTGATCGCCGCCAAGGCGCCGCTCTCGGTCAAGGCGCTGAAGAAAGTGGTCCGTGGTGGGGCGGCCCTGCCGCTGGGCAAGGCCATGGCGCTCGAACTGGCCGAGTACAATCGGCTGTTCAAAACCAAGGACCGGCGCGAGGGCGTGGCCGCCTTCAATCAGAAGCGGACCGCGGTGTTCAAGGGGGAGTAGCTCCCCTAGAGCGACCTCAGGCCGCGGCGAGCTCGCCGCAGACGAAGGCTTCCTCGCCGGCATGCAGCAGCCCGTCGAGCACGTCGGGTAGATCGTGCGGATCGACGATCAGGATCAGCCCCACGCCGCAGTTGAAGGTGCGGCGCATCTCATGCTCGGAGACGCCGCCGACCTCGGCCAGCCACTGGAACACCGGGGGCATCGTCCAGGCGTCCCAGTCGAACTTCGGCGCCAGGCCTTCGGCGATGGCGCGCGGCGGGTTCTCGATGAGTCCGCCGCCCGTGATGTGGGCGCAGCCCTTGATGCGGCCCTTCTTGATCTGGGGCAGAACGCTCTTGATGTAGATCTTGGTCGGGGCCATCAGCGCCTGGGCCAGGGTCTTGCCGTCTTCGAACGGCGCCGGTGCGTCCCAGGCCAGGCCCGAACGCTCGACGATGCGGCGGACCAGCGAGTAGCCGTTGGAGTGCGGGCCCGAAGAGCCGAGGCCGATCAGGATGTCGCCGGCCTGTTGGGCGTCCAACTTCGGCAGCACGCCAGCGCGGTCGACCGCGCCGACACAGAAGCCGGCCAGGTCGTAGTCGCCGTCCGAGTACATGCCGGGCATCTCGGCGGTCTCGCCGCCGACCAGGGCGGCGCCGGCCTGACTGCAGCCCTCGGCGATGCCGGCCACGACGCGCGCGGCGGCGTCGACGTCCAGCTTGCCGGTCGCGAAGTAGTCAAGGAACATAAGCGGCTCGGCCCCCTGGGCCAGCAGATCGTTCACGCACATGGCCACGAGGTCGATTCCGACCGTGTCGTGCTGGTCGGTGTCGATGGCGATCTTCAGCTTGGTCCCGACGCCGTCCGTAGTCGTGACCAGCAGCGGATCCTCGTAACCCGCGGCCTTCAGGTCGAACAGGGCGCCGAAGCCGCCGAGGGCCGCATCGGCGCCGGGACGACGCGTCGCCTTGGCCAGAGGCTTGATACGCTCTATCAGGGCGTTTCCGGCATCGATGTCGACGCCGGCCTGGGCGTAGGTGAGGCCATTGGGCCGGTCGGTCATGTGACGCCTTTGGTGCTAGGACGACTAGAAATTGGCCGCTGCGCGCATCGGGCGCTTGCAGACTCGGCCCTGCGCGAGCGTATAGCTACTTGATGACGCCGATTACAACTACCGCCGACCTCCAGGCGTTCTGCGACAAGATCAAAGACCAGCCTTTCGTCGCCGTGGACACCGAGTTCATGCGCGAGACGACCTATTGGCCGAAGCTGTGCCTGATCCAGGCTGCAGCGCCGAACGCCGAGGCCGTGATAGACCCTCTGGCCGACGGCTTGGACCTCGAGCCGTTCCTGGAAATCCTGCGCAATCCGAAGATCGAGAAGGTCTTCCACGCCGCGCGCCAGGATGTGGAAATCTTCAACAACCTAAATGCGATGCCGACGCCGCTGTTCGACACCCAGGTGGCCGGCATGGCCGCCGGGTTCGGCGAGCAGATCGCGTACGACGCGCTGGTTCGCCAGATGCTCAAGGTCGAGATCGACAAGTCGTCGCGTTTCACCGATTGGGCGCGCCGGCCGCTGACCGACGCCCAGTTGGTCTACGCCTTGGGCGATGTGACGCATCTTGCCAAGCTCTACCCGATGCTGCGCGCCCGCCTGGAGAAGGACGGCCGCCTGGCTTGGGTCGTCGACGAGATGCAGAGCCTGACCGATCCGGCGATGTACGACGTCAGCCCGGAAAACGCCTGGAAGCGCCTGCGCCCGCGCCGGCATACGGCGAAGTACCTGGCGATCTTCAAGGCGGTGGCGGCCTGGCGCGAGCGCACCGCGCAGCAGCGTGACCAGCCGCGCGGGCGGATCCTCAAGGACGACGCGATCGACGAGATCGCGACCCAGGCTCCCACGGACGCCGACGGTCTCGACCGCCTGCGTTCGGTGCCGAAGGGCTTCTCGGGCTCGCGGTTCGGACCAGACCTGCTGGCTGCCGTGCGTGAAGGACTGAAAGATCCTGAGGCCTATGCCCCGGTGATCGAGAAGACCAAGCACCAGCCGTCGCCGGCCGCAGGCGCGGTGGTCGAGCTGCTGAAGGTGCTGCTCAAAGCCCGGTCGGAAGACGCCGGGGTGGCGTCGAAGCTCATCGCGACGGTCTCGGATCTTGAGCAGATCGCCAATGACGACAACGCCAAGACCCAGGCCCTGACCGGCTGGCGGCGCGAGGCGTTCGGCGAGGACGCCCTGCGCCTGAAGCGCGGGGAACTGGCCCTGGTGCTGGACGGCGCCCGCGTGCGGGTCGTCGAAGTCCGTCGCGGGCCCAAGGCCAAGGCGACCGAAGCGGCGGAGTAAGCCCCGCCGCCCTCAGAGAACGACAGCGCGCGGATGGCCGGCGGCGTCCGCGCCGGTCGCTTGGTCCCGGTGCTCGAGGCGTTCGATCCGGGCGATATTCTGCAAGCCCCCGCCGTCTTTGTCGGGCGGGGCGGCAGGGTGTCGGCGCGGGTGCGGGCGTTCATCGATTTTCTGGACGCCAACATCCGCCTGCCCACATTGTTCTGACGAAGCTGTGGATAACGTCGGCCGCTTACAGCACTTGGCGTACCGCGGTTCGTCGACAGGCTTGCGCACCGCCTTTCCACCGAACGCGGATATATTTGTCTAAGGCTGCGCTTGCACGTCGGACGGATCGGCGCGAGGGTGGAGTTGTCGAAAGGAAACGCGGCGCAAACGAAGCGGGAGACCGGATCGGAAAGCGAGCGAAAGGCTCTGAGAAACGCAGCCGAGGGGCGACCCAAAGCAGCAGATCAATGGGTCACGACGACGGAAACGGCCGACCAGAGCAATCTCGCCCGCCGGAGATGTCGACGACCTTAGACCTTCAGGCCTTCGTGTCTGGAATGAGGAGGCGACGCGGCGGGAAACCACTGCGCCGCCTTCTTGCTATTGGGCGTCCTGTTTGCCCGCGTCCGTCAGCGCGCCATAGACGAGCGGATAAGAAATCGAGCGGACTTCCGGCGTGTCGCGGCCGGGGATCGAGCCGTTCAGGTTCTGGATCATGCCGACGAAGACCAAGTCGTTGGTCGGATCGATCCAGAACCAGGTCCCGAACGCCCCGCCCCAGTAGTAGCTGTCCTTGCCCTGAGGCGTTTCGGCCTTGGCTGGATCCAGGATCACCGCGAAGTCCATGCCGAAGCCGACGCCCTGCATGCTGGGGCCGTAGAGGTCGACCAGGACGCCGTCCTTCAGGACGTTCTTGCGCATGAGCTTGACGGTTTCAGGCTTGAGGATGCGGGCGCCGTCGAGTTCGCCGTTGTTGAGGAGCATCTGCGAAAAGCGCCAGTAGTCCTCGGTCGTCGACAGCAGACCGCCGGAGCCCGACAGCAGGGCCGGCTTCACCGACGGATCGACGGGGTTCGGCGGGACGATCAGCTTCTTGGCCGCGTCGTAGGAGTGGATGGCCGACACCCGCGAGACGTCTGCGGCAGGGACCGCAAAGCCGGTGTCGGTCATCTTCAGCGGCGCGAAGATGCGTTGCTGGAAGAAGACGTCGAGCGGCTGACCCGACAGCTTCTCGACGATGTAGCCCTGGATGTTGACGCTAGGGCCATAACGCCAGTCGGCGCCCGGCTGGACCGCGAGCGGCAGCTTGCCGAGCTTGTCGATCATCGCCTGCAGGGGCTGGTTGCGGTCGGTGACGTCGGGCGCATATCCACCCGAGACGTCAAAGCCCGCCGTATGGCTCATCAGTTCGGCCATGGTCATCGGGTGGGTCTGAGGGACGAGAGTCCCGTCCGGCCCCTTGACCTTCAGATCGGCGAATTCGGGAATATATTTGGCGACCGGATCGTCCAGCTTCCACTTGCCCTCTTCGTAAAGGATCATCATGGCCACGCCGGTCACCGGCTTGGTCATCGAGGCGATGCGGAAAATCGTGTCGCGCTTCATGGGCGCGCCGGTGGCGATGTCCTGGACGCCATAGGCGTCGAAGTGGACCACCTTGCCATGGCGAGCGACCAGTGTGGTGACGCCGGCCAATCGCCCGTCGTCGACCAGGCCGTGGAAGCTTTTGTCTAGAGCCGCGAGGCCCTCCTTCGACATCCCGACGTCGGCGGGGTTCGCCAGCTTGACCTCGGCGAAAGCGGGCCCGGCGATGATCGCGGCCGAAGCCAGCAGCCCGACAAGCAGGCCTTTGCGTGTGATGCTCATGACGTTTCCCCCACCGATTCTTGTTGTGCGAATTCTAGGGGGAGGTACGCCCGCGTGGCTATAGCCGAGGGCCGCTTTCGAGCCCCAGCGCCTCCTTCATCACGCGGTTGACGCCCGGCTGGTCCATCAGGCCGCGGATTTTCGAGGCGCCGGGACCGCGAGCGTAGGCCGCGACGTCCTCGCCGGTGTGAGCCGCGCTTAACAGTGGAACGGCGGCGTAGGTGAGCCGGTCCGGGTCGTCGACGTCGGTCCTGGTCGGGACGGCGCGCGGCTCTCCGGCGGCGGGCGCGCCGGGCCCCGAAGCGTACATCAGGATCGGCACCGTGCGGCCGTCTAGCGCTACCGGCGGGTCATCGTCATTGCCTTGCAGCACGCCGAGTATCGAGGTGTCGCGCGCGCCGCCGTTGATGGTCAGACCGTGACTGTGGTCGGCGGTGACGATAATCAGGGTGTCCTTGGGGTCAGTCATCGCTGCGGCGGCGGCGATCGCCTTGGAAAACTCTACGGTCTCGTTCAAGGCCTCGCCGGCCAGGCTGATATGGTGCGCCTTGTCGATCAGGGCGCCCTCGACCATCAGGAAGTAGCCCTTCTCGTTTTCGGCCAGGCGTTCGATCGCCTGGGTGGTCATTTGGGTCAGGGTCGGCGCGTCCGTGCCCGTCGCCTGGCGGGCGGTGTCGCGCATCATGTTGTTTGGCGCGAACAGGCCCAGGAGCGGCGCGCCGCTCTTTGGCGCGGCGGCGAGTTCGGTTGCGGTCTGCACGTAGAGTCCACCGGCCGTGCGCCACTCGTCTGTCAGGTCGCGGCCATCCATCCGCTTGCCGTCCTCGGCCACGAAGTTGGCTTGCCCGCCGCCGAGCATGACGTCGAAGCGGTTGGCCTTCGGGACGTCCAGCATCTGGCGGGCGATGTCGACGCAGCCAGCCTCGACGGCTTCCGGCGGGAGGTCGGCGTCGGATTGCCAGCGGCGCGACGGCGTGTGCGCATAAAGCGAGGCCGGAGTGGCGTCGGTGATCGCGGCGGTGGTCACCACGCCCACCGCCAACCCGGCCTGCTTGGCCTGTTCGGCCAAGGTTGGCGCGGACTGATCCTTGGCCGACGCGCAATCGGCGAACTTGATCTTGTCGGTCACGCCCAGCGCGCCGTTCAGCGTACGTCGGCCAGTGAGGAGCGCTGAGGCCCCGGCGGCTGAGTCGGTGACCAGGCTGTCGGCCGAATAGGTGCGCACCAGAGCCAGGTCGGGAAATGTCTCGAACGAGAGCAGGTTGGAGGCGCCGTCGACGCCCCGCTTCTGGCCCTCGTAGATCCGGGCAGCGGTCAGGGTGGAAACGCCCATGCCGTCGCCGATGAAGAGGATGACGTTCTTGGCCCGTTCGGCCCCCGCGGCCGGTCCGGCCGCCAAGGCCAGGGCGCAGAGCCCCGCCGCCAACTTGCCGCTCATGTTCGCCAACGTCACGCCCTCCATACTGTAGGGCGTCCTCTTGGTGGTTATTGGCTACAGCGCCGTGACGCGCCGATGACAGCTTGATTGCAGTCGTCTCAACTGATCTGCAGTTTCAGCCTTAGGGCCTGCGCCAAGGCTTGGGCGCGCTTGGCCGTCTGCTCGCCTAGCAACATGTCGCCCCAGCCGTCCTGAGCCGAGAGCACCAGTCGCTCCCCGTCGATCGCCAAGGTCGAATGCGGCAGCAGGCTGGCGTTGCGGCCGGACAGGTCGCAGCCGAGACGGATCGCCGAGCCGAGCGCCCGAGCACGCTGGCGGCGCTCGCTCGAGAGCACCTTGGCGACGGTCTGGGGATCAGGAGTGCTGGGCGCCGATGAGTGACGCGCAAACGCCGCGCTCGCCAGGAACGCGCGCTCGGGATGGTTCATGCCGGCGATCGGCGCGCGCAGAACCTGTTCGAACGCGAGCTCGCCGCGGTGGTCGGGGTGCAGCCGCGCGCCCAGGTCAGCGAGGCGGCAGGCTGCGGCGATCAGGGTCGGGTCGCGGGCGCCGAACACCGGATTGAGCTGCGAGAAGGCCGGCTGCAGCCACCGGTGAAGGGCCGCTCCCAGGTCCGCTGACAGCCCCCGCACGGTGGTGAGAGCTTCGCAGCCTTCAATCAGGGGGTCGCGGGCGGCCTCCTCGGGCGGCATCGCCTCGAGCAGCAGTCCTTCGCGCAGGCCGTAGGCCGAGATCACGATGCGCTCGATGCCGAGGCGCTCGATCAGCGCGTCGAGAACCAGTGCGGAGTAGGGCAGGGTGTCGAAGCGCTTCTTGGAGAGTCCCTGCATGCGCTCCAGGCTGTTCTTGGATTGCCGGGCGACGAAGCGCGCGACGTCGACGGCGTCGGAGCGGTGCATTTCGTACTGGTGGGCGACGCGGAGCGGGTAGTCGGCCATCTCCATGTGCAGGAGCGCCAGGTTCCGCCATGCGCCGCCGACCGCATGGAATTCGGGGGACCGGAAGGCTAATCCAGCTCCGTCAATGCGCTGGTCGATGATCTTGCGGACCTTGTCGACCTCCAGAGGGCGGGGCGCGCCGAGCGCGAACGGGCCCAGCGGCAGGGTGATACCGTCGCGCGGGGCGGCAGTGTTGAGGTGCACGAGTTCGAGGCTCGAGCCGCCGAGGTCGCCGACGACCCCGGCGGCGTCCGGCTGGCCGGCGACGACGCCGAGCGCCGCGTAGCGCGCCTCCTCTGAACCTGAAATCACCCGCAGCCGCAGGCCGGTCTCCGCCTCGACCCGCGCCAGGAAGGCCGAACCGTCCGAGGCCTCCCGCACGGCGGCGGTCGCCACGGCGAAGATGTCGTCGCGGTTCCAGCCGCTGAGGGCTGCGCGGAACCGGCGCAGGGCGACTATGGCGGTTTCGACGCCTTCCGGCGACAGCCGGCCCGTGGCGGGCAGGTCGCGACCGAGACCGGCCAGCGCCTTTTCGTTGAAGACGGTCCAGATCGCGCGCCCTTCCAGGCGGTAGATGACCAGGCGCACGGAGTTCGAGCCGACGTCTATGACGGCGGTCTGACGCGAACTTGGATCCTGAAACGCATGGGCCCCAGGGTCGCCTTGGGAAGCCCGGCTATCCGCGCGGGGCCACATGATCAATCGCGCGCGGCATGTCCTTCACCTTCTCTCCCCGGCCCGAAAGGCTGGGGTTGGTCATGAAGTACTCGTGCGCGGAGAAGGCGCCCGGGTGGTCCCATGATGGGTCCCGGGTATAGCGGCCGTCCGCGTCGAGCGTCCAGCTTTGCGCTTCGTCCTTCAGATTGGCCACCATGATCTGCTGCAGAACCTGCTGGTGGACCGTCGGGTTCTCGACGGGCGTCAGGCATTCCACGCGCCGATCGAGGTTGCGGGGCATCCAGTCGGCCGACGATATGAACACCCGGTTCTCGGCCGAGGGCATCGCCGCGCCGTTGGCGAAAGCGACGATTCGAGCGTGCTCCAGGAAGCGTCCGACGATCGACTTGACCCGTATGTTCTCGGACAGGTTGGGCACGCCAGGGCGCAGGCAGCAGATGCCGCGGATCACCAGGTCGATCGAGACGCCAGCCTGGCTGGCCTCGTAGAGGGCGTCGATGATGACCGGGTCGACCAGCGAATTCAGTTTCGCCCAGATGCCGGCGGGTCTGCCCTCACGGGCCGCCTGGACCTCGCGCATGATGAAGGTCAGCAGGTCGGCCTTCATGGTCAGCGGCGAGGGCGACAGCTTTTCCAGATGCTCGGGCCGAGCGTAGCCGGTGATGAAGTTGAACACCTTGGCGCTGTCGCGGCCGAGGGCCGGATCGCAGGTGAACAGCGACAGGTCGGTGTAGATGCGCGCAGTGACCGGGTGATAGTTGCCGGTGCCGAAGTGGCAGTAGGTGCGCAGCTGGTCGCCTTCCTTGCGGACGACCATCGAGAGCTTTGCGTGGGTCTTGTACTCCACGAAGCCGAAGACGACATGGACACCCGCCCGTTCAAGGTCGCGCGCCCATTTCAGGTTCGCTTCTTCGTCGAAGCGCGCCTTGATCTCGACCAGGGCGGTGACGTTCTTGCCGTTCTCGGCCGCTTCGATCAGCGCCGCGACGATCGGGCTGTCCGACGAGGTCCGGTAGAGCGTCTGCTTGATCGCCAGCACGTTCGGGTCGCGCGCGGCCTGGCGGATGAACTGGATCACCACGTCGAAGCTCTCGAACGGGTGGTGGACCAGGATGTCCTTGGCGCGGATGGCGGCGAAGCAGTCGCCGCCATAGTCGCGGATCCGCTCGGGGAAGCGCGCTTCGAACGGCTTGAACTTGAGGTCCGGCCGGTTGGACGGGATGAGTTGCGACAGCTCATCCAGCCCCAGCAGACCGTCGATGAGGATGATGTCCTCGTCCTTGGCGTGCAGGTTCTCGACGATGAACGCCCTCAGGTCCTGGGGCATCGTCGCTTCGATCTCGACGCGCACGACCGAACCCAGACGCCGCTGCTTCAGGCGCACCTCGAACTCGCGGACAAGGTCTTCGGCCTCTTCCTCGATCTCCACGTCGCTGTCGCGGATCAGGCGGATGACGCCCTGGGCCTCTACGTCGCTATCGGGGAACAGGTGGTCAAGGAACAGCGCCGTCAGGCTTTCCAAGCTGATGAAGCGGCGCTCCGGGCGCTTGCGTCGGCTGGGCGGCGCAGGCAGTTCCCAGAACCGCGCGACCTGGGCCGGGATCGGCACCAGCGCGTAGAGCATCCGACCGTCCGACTTGCCCTTGAGCTTCAGGACGATCGAGAACGCCAGGTTCGGGATGAACGGGAACGGGTGGGCCGGGTCGATCGCCAGCGGCGTCAGCACGGGGAACACGCGCGACAGGAAGATCTCTTCCAGCGCCTGCTTCTCGGTTGGCGTCACCTCTTCGGACATGACGACCGTCAAGCCTTCGCCGGCTAGTTCCTTGCGCAGGCCCCGCCACTGCGACTGCTGGTCGGCCATCAGGTTGGCGGCTTCTGCGTTGACCCGCAGCAGTTGTTCGACCGGGGTCAGGCCGTCCTGTGAGACGACGCGCACGCCTTCGCGGGCCTGAGCCTTCAGGCCGGCCACGCGCACCATGTAGAATTCGTCAAGGTTGTTGGCCGAGATCGAAAGGAACCGCAGGCGCTCGAGCAGCGGATGACGCGGGTTCTTGCTCTCGTCGAGCACGCGCTCGTTGAAGGCCAGCCAGGAAAGTTCGCGGTTGAAGAAGCGATCAGCGGAGCCGAACAGCTCGGGATCGAGGGCCAGCGTGCCGGGGTCGGCCGGCCGCGGCGCGGGGGCGGCGTAGGTCATCGAGGGCGCTTCCGTAGACATGGGCTGGTTCTGGCCCAGCCCTTCGGGTCCCGCAAGTCATCACTCGAAAAGGTCAAGATTCTCCATATCATCTTCAAGAATCTGTCGCGCAAGCATGCGCGAAATGGGGCGTTGTTCATCATCGGCGGCTTCGTCCAGCCGCTTCACGATTTCGCGTGCGCATGGGATCGACCGTTCCATGCGACGCAGCAGATATGGATAAACCTCCTTGGGCGGGCGAATGCTCCGCTCTCGGAAGAATTTTCTTAGGACCCCCTCCAACACTTCATCGTCCGGCTCCTCGATTTCGGCGACGAGCAGGGCGTTCAGGCGCGAACGCAGGTCGGGAAGCTGGGCCCGCCAGGCTGCCGGCGCCTCGCGGGCGGTGAGCAGCAGGCCCGCGCCCTCGCGGCCGGCCATGTTGATCAGGTGAAACAGGGCCTCGTCGTCGACGCCCTGGTCGACATCCTCCAGCAGCACGGGGCGGCCGGCGGCGGCGGCGACATCAGGCGCGACACGGTCCATTATCAGCGCGCCGGCGCGCTGAGCCCACTCGCGGGCCAGATGCGTCTTACCGCTCCCGATCGGGCCGATCAGCGCCAGCGCGCCGCCTGGCCAGGCAGGCCAGGCGTCCAGCGCCGCCATGGCCTGGGCGTTCGAGGGGCCGACGACGAAGTCTTCCCGGCGGTGCGAAGCAGGGCGTCGCAGCTTCAGGCGTAGTTGCCGCGTCATGCGCCAAGTCCAGACAACTGAAACAGGTCGCTCATTTACCAAGCTGGTCGAGAGCAGTCGACGCATCGGCAAGCCGGCCTTGGGGATGACTTGCGGTTTTCACTGGAGAAATCAGCGCGACGCGATGGCGACAAAAGAGGCTGGCACGCTCCGGTGGCGGCTCAGGCTTCGACTGGCCGGGCGCGGTCGCGGGCCGACATCAGCGACCAGCCCTCGGGGCGCAACAGTTCGATCGGCGAGAAGCGGACCTTGTAGTCCATCTTCTCCGACCCGCGGACCCAGTAGCCCAGGTAGACGTACGGGATCTGGGTCAACTGCGCCTGGACCACATGGTCAAGGATCATGAACGAACCCAGGCTGCGCCGGGTCGCCGTTGGGTCGTAGAACGAATAGACGAGGCTCAGGCCGTCGTTCATCAGATCGACGAGCGCGCAGGCGATCAGGTCGCCGGGGCCGCCGTCCTTCGAGCGCAGCCGGTATTCGATGATGTGGGTGCGGACTGCGGTGTCCTCGACCATGGCCACATAGTCCGGCCAGGTCATTTCGGCCATGCCGCCGTCGGCGTGCCGTGTGGTGAGATAGCGGCGCAGCAGGTCGAACTGCTCCATGGTCGCTTCGGCTTCGACCAGATGGCGTTCGAGGTCCTCGTTCCGATTCAGCACCCGGCGCTCGGAGCGCGAGAACTCGTAGTCGCCGGCTGGGATCCGCGCCGAAACGCAGGCCGAGCAGCTTTCGCAGGCTGGGCGATAGGCGATGTTCTGGGAGCGGCGGAACCCGACCTGGGTCAGGCTGTCATTGACGCTGGCGCCATCGGACAGCGGCAAGTGCGCGAAGACCTTACGCTCGTGTCGGTCCGGCAGGTAAGGGCACGGACTGGGCGCGGTCAGGAAGAACCTGAGCTGTCGTGTCGGAAAGTGCTGCGTCACGGACCGCTCTCGAAACAGTGCGCCTGGGCCGATTAGGCGTCATGGGAAGCTCGGGCGCAAGGTCCCATGCGTCAGTCAAGCGAACTCCTCATTGCAGACCATGATCCGGCGGCAGAACGGGCGCCTCGCGCAGCAGCACGATCGCGATGCGACGGTTGCCGGCCAGGGTCGGATCGTCAGGATACAGGGGTTCTGAGTTGGCCTTGCCCGAAACCTGATAGACGCGGTCCGGATCGACCCCGGCCGACTGCAGGACCCGGCGCGAGGCGTCGGCGCGGCCGGCCGAAAGCTGCCAGTCGCCGTCGGCCTTCACGCCGTTCGGCGACATGCTGGTGTGGCCGGAAACGCTGATGCGGTTGGGAAGCTGATTGACCACGCGGGCCACGGCGCGCAGCAGCAGCTTGGCGCGGTCGTTAGGCTCGGAGCGGCCGTTGGCGAACATCGAGCGGCCCTCCTGGTCGACCAGCTGGATGCGCAGGCCCTCCGGGGTCACGTCGATCAGGATGTTCTTCGACAGCTCGGCCAGCTCCGGCATGTCCTGCAGCGCCTGGCGCAGGGAGGCGGCGGCGGAGGCGAAGGCGGCCTGTTCGCGCTGGAGCACTGCTTCGCGCAGCGCCTCGGTCGAGGCCTCGCGGGCCATTTCCTTGGCGGCGTCGGTCTGGGTGCCGTCGTTTGGGTTGCGCGACTCAGGCGCCATTTCCTCGATCATCGACTGCGAGCCGGCGGCCATGGCGCCGTCGTCGCCAAGTGCGGTGCCGCCGAGGATGCCGCCGGAGCCGGACGTGCTCTCGGACACGCTGGCTGGGGCGAAGTAGTCGGCGATGCCGCGCTTCTGCTCCGGGCTCGTGGTGTTGATCAGCCACATCAGAAGGAAGAAGGCCATCATCGCGGTGACGAAGTCGGCATAGGCCACCTTCCAGGCGCCGCCGTGATGGGCGTGCCCGTGGCCCTTCTTGACCTTCTTGATCAGGATAGGCGCTTCGCCCATCGCCATGGTGTTCTACCCCGGAAGCCCTGATTTCCCGGCAAACTGCGCGGGAGGCCGTTAAGATGGCGTTGAGCTTAAGAAGGAAGTTGGAATGAAAGTCGCGTTCGTGGGCCTGGGGGTCATGGGCTTCCCGATGGCCGGGCACTTGGCGAAGGCGGGCCACGAAGTGACGGTGTTCAACCGCAGTCCGCAGAAGGCGAAGGCCTGGGCGGCCCAACATCCGGGCAAGGCGGCCGCGAGCGTCGCCGAGGCCGCCGCGGGCGCGGAGATCGTCTTCCTGTGCGTCGGCAATGACGACGACGTGCGTGGCGTGGTCGGGGAGGCGCTGCCGGTGATGGCGCCGGGCGCGATCATCGTCGATCATACCACGACCTCCGCCAAGGTGGCGCGCGAGATGGCGGACTTGGCCGGCCAGGGCGGCCGCTGGTTCGTCGACGCGCCAGTCTCCGGCGGGCAGGCGGGGGCCGAGAACGGCCAGCTGACGGTCATGTGCGGCGGCGATCCGGCCGCCTTCGCCCGGGCCGAACCCGTGATCGCCGCCTTCGCCAAAGCCACCCGCCTGATGGGCGGCCCGGGCGCCGGGCAGCTGACCAAGATGGTCAATCAGATCTGCATCGCCGGCGTCGTCCAAGGCCTGGCCGAAGGCATGCACTTCGCCAAGCGCGCGGGGCTCGACCCGCTGGAGGTCGCCGCGGCGATCTCCAAGGGTGCAGCGCAGTCCTGGCAGATGGACAACCGCTGGGCGACGATGGCCGAGAACCGCTTCGACTTCGGCTTCGCGGTCGACTGGATGCGCAAGGACCTGGGCCTGGTGCTCGACGAGGCCCAGGCCAACGGAGCCAGGCTCGACATGACCGCACTGGTCGACGGCTACTATAGCGAGGTGCAGGAACTCGGCGGCAACCGTTGGGACACGTCCAGCCTCGTTGCGCGGCTGGAGAAGTAGCAATCGCTCAGCCCAGCCGCGGCAGGACCTGGCGCTCCAGCAGCGGCGCGAGCCGCACGCTGGGCGGGGACTTCGGTTCGATCCAGAGCAGTTCTTCTATCTCGGCCTTGGGCAAGACGCCCCCGGCGACCTCGGCCAGGTAGATCGCGCCGTAGACGCGGGTGTCGGGCTCGTTGGCCGCTGGCGCGTCGTAGGTGCCCAGGTGCTCGGCGCTGACCAGGTCGCAGCCGAGCTCCTCGCCCAGCTCGCGCGAGAGCGTGTCGATGTCGGCCTCGCCGGGATTGCGCTTGCCGCCGGGCAGCATGAACGCAGTCGTGCCGCGCTTGCGCACGGTGAGGACCCGGCCCCGATGGTCACGGATGACGCCGGCGACGATTTCGACGGCCTTCACGCCCCCAGCATCCGCGCGGCGCGCGGAGCGAAATAGGTGATGATCCCGGCGGCGCCGGCCCGCTTGAAGGCCCCGAGGCTTTCCAGAATCGCCCGTTCCTCGTCGATCCAGCCATTCTGAGCGGCGGCCATGATCATGGCGTACTCGCCCGACACCTGGAACGCGAAGGTCGGCATGTTGAACTCGCGGACCACGCGGCTGACGATGTCCAGATAGGGCATTCCGGGCTTGACCATGACCATGTCGGAGCCTTCGGCGATGTCGAGGGCGACTTCGCGCAGCGCTTCCTCGGTGTTGGCCGAGTCCATCTGATAGGTTTTCTTGTCGGCAGGGCCGGCGGTGCCGAGCTTTCCCGAGCCGATGGCGTCGCGATAGGGACCATAGAAGGCCGAGGCGAACTTGGCCGCGTAGGACATGATCATCACGTCCTGCAGACCTTCGGCTTCCAGCGCCGCACGCAGCTTGCCGCAGCGGCCGTCCATCATGTCCGACGGGGCGAGGATGTCGCAGCCGGCTCGCGCCTGGACCAGGGCCTGTTCGACCAGGCGGTCGATGGTGGCGTCGTTGGCGATCTTGCCGTCTTCGATGACCCCGTCGTGGCCGTGGTCGGTGAACGGGTCCAGGGCCACGTCGCACATGATCCCAACCTCGGGGGCGGCGGCCTTCATAGCCCTCACGGCGCGGCAGACGACGCCGTTCGGGTCGGCGGCCAGCGAGCCGGCGGCGTCCTTCTTGGCTCCGTCGATGTGCGGGAAGATGGCGATGGCCGGAATGCCCAGATTGCGGGCCTCGACGGCTGCTTGGACGCAGAGGTCTACCGACAGGCGCGAAACCCCCGGCATCGACGCGACCGGGATATCGCCTTCGCCCTCGTGGACGACAATGGACCAGATCAGGTCGGCAGGGGTGAGGACGCTTTCGCGCACCAGGCGTCGGACCCAGTCGGCCTGGCGCAAGCGGCGGAGACGCAGGGCGGGGTAGGCGGCGAGGGGGGGCATGCTCATGAGCGCGCGCTGTGACCCATCCCCTGCGCCGACGCAAGCCTGATGAAGCCCAGAGCCGGCGCGAAGATCAGCCAAAGGCCGCCGATCGCCGAAAACAGGCCCGTGCCGGCGAACAGGACGATCAGCGTTCGATCGACGGTCACATCGGAAAGCCGGACCTGAACCTGGTCGGGGACCTTCCACCCTTCCAGTCGCGTGACCTGGAAAAGCTCCCCCGCGATGCTGACGATCGCGCCCAGAAAACATAGGCCCGCCGCAAGCGCGATCACGAACGCCACCCAGAAGATTCGGATCTGGAAGCTGTAATGCGAGCCGATCGGCGGCGGCGCCTCGTCGCGTTGAGAGTAGGCGATGATCGCCGCGATCAGCGCCGGCACCCCAGCGAAGAACACCGCAGAGAACAACAGGGCGTAGTTGATGAAGGCGAGATTACGCGCCGACTCGCCGATGCGCCCGCCGCCCGCTTGGACCGCCATGCGTAAGACCCCGAGAAAGACACGCCCCCGCGCGTCGCGTCGTTGACAGGTTGCGCCAGCGGAGCGACTTGCTCAAGTCAGCCTCTCAAACCCGGGTTCGAGCGAATGGATTTCACCCTCTCCGACGATCAGCGCGCAATACAGGAAGCCGCCCAGGCGTTCGCCGAGGCGGAACTTGCCCCGAACTCGGCGCGCTGGGACGAGGACAAGCATTTCCCCACCGACGTTTTGCGCAAGGCCGCGGAGCTCGGCTTCGCTGGAATTTACATCGGCGAGGACGTCGGCGGCTCGGCCCTGACCCGCCTGGACGCCTCGATCGTCTTCGAGGCGCTGAGCTATGGCGACGTGTCGGTCGCGGCCTACCTGACCATCCACAACATGGCGTCGTGGATGATCGATCGGTTCGGCTCCGACGACCTGCGCCGAAAGTACCTGCCGCGCCTAACCACCATGGAGCTGATCGCCAGCTACTGCCTGACCGAGCCGGGCTCGGGATCGGACGCCGCGGCGCTGCGTACGACCGCGACGCTGGACGGCGACCACTATGTGCTCAACGGCTCCAAGGCGTTCATCTCCGGCGGCGGGGTCTCCGACCTCTACGTGGTCATGGCGCGCACCGGCGAGCCGGGGGCCAAGGGCGTCTCGGCCATCGTGGTCGAGAACGGGACGCCGGGGCTGTCGTTCGGGGCCCAGGAAAAGAAGATGGGCTGGAACGCCCAGCCCACCGCCCAGGTCAACTTCGACAACGTCCGCATCCCTGTCGAGAACCGGATCGGTGGGGAGGGCGAGGGCTTTCGCTTTGCGATGATGGGGCTCGACGGCGGGCGGCTGAATATCGCCTCGTGCTCGCTCGGCGGGGCGGCCTTCGCCCTCGACACCGCCCAGGCCTACATGACCGAGCGCAAGCAGTTCGGGAAACAGCTCGCCAATTTCCAGGCGCTGCAGTTCAAGATCGCCGACATGGCGACCGAACTCGAAGCCGCTCGGCTGATGGTGCGCCGCGCGGCGAACGCCCTCGACAACCGCGACCCGCAGGCCACCAAGTACTGCGCCATGGCCAAGCGCTTCGCCACCGACGCCGGCTTCGACGTCGCCAACCAGGCGCTGCAGCTTCACGGCGGCTATGGCTATCTGAAAGACTATCCGCTCGAGCGGGTCGTGCGCGACCTGCGGGTCCACCAGATCCTCGAAGGCACCAACGAAATCATGCGGGTGATCATCGCCCGGGAGATGTTCCGGCAATGACCGCGGCGACCGATGAAGTCCTGATCCGTATCGAAGGCGAAGTCGGGCGGATCACGCTCAGTCGGCCCAAGGCGCTGCACGCCCTGACGACGGCCATGTGCAAGGCCATGACCGAGGCGCTGCTGGCCTGGCGGTACGATCCCGCGGTCAAGCTCGTGCTGATGGATCACAGCGGCGAGCGCGGCTTCTGCGCCGGCGGCGACATCCGGATGCTGGCCGAGAGCGGCGCTTCGGACGGCAAGGACGCCCGTCAGTTCTTCTTTATCGAGTACCGCCTGAACCACCTGCTGTTCGAGTACGCCAAGCCGGTCGTGGTGATTATGGACGGCGTGACCATGGGCGGGGGAGTGGGCTTGGCCATGCCAGCCGGCTATCGTGTCGCGACCGAGCGGACCACCTTCGCCATGCCCGAAACCGGCATCGGGCTCTTCCCCGACGTGGGCGGCGGCTGGTTCCTGCCGCGCATGCCGAGCCACATCGGAACCTGGCTGGCACTGACCGGCGGGCGGATCAAGGCGGCCGATTGCGAGTTGGTCGGGGTCGCCACCGACTTCGTCGAGAGCGACAAGATCGAGGCGCTGAAGGCGGCGATCGTCGCCGATCCGGCCGCTATCGACGGCGTGCTGACCGAGTTTGAAGGAGATGCAGGCCGGCCACCATTGGCGGCGCATCAGGATGAGATCGATCGGGTCTTCGGCGCTGACACCCTGGAGGAGATCCTGACGCGGCTGAAGGCCGCTGGGACCGAGTGGGCGGACGAGCAACTGAGAGTCATGGGGACCAAGTCGCCGCAGACCATGAAGGTGGCGCTTCGCCAGCTGCGTCTCGGCGGGAAGATGGAGTCCTTCGCCGAGAACATGACGATGGAGTACCGTATCGGCGCCCGGGTCGTGCAGCGCCACGACTTCATAGAGGGCGTGCGAGCGGTGATTGTCGACAAGGACAACGCGCCTCGTTGGAACCCGCCGAGCGCCGAAGGCGTCACCGAGGCGATGCTCGACGAGATTTTCGCGCCGCTGCCTTCCGACCAGGAGTGGTCGCCTCTACCGTGAGGCAGCAAACAAGGATCGCTCGGTTCAGGGCGACCGGCATTAGGGACCTGACATGCGTATCGCCTTCATCGGATTGGGAAACATGGGCGGCGGCATGGCCGCCAACCAGGCCAAGGCCGGGCGCCAGGTCGCGGCCTTCGACCTGGCCGCCGCGGCTCTCGACCGCGCGAGGTCCGCTGGTTGCGCACCGGCAGGATCGGTCTGCGAGGCGGTTCGCGACGCGGACGCGGTGGTGACGATGCTCCCTGCCGGGCCCCACGTCCGAAAAGTCTACGCCGAAGAGATTCTCCCCAACGCGCCGAAGTCCGCCCTGCTGGTCGACTGCTCGACCATCGACGTCGACAGCGCCAGGGCCGTGGCCGATATGGCTCGTGACCAGGGCTTCCGCTTCGCCGACGCGCCGGTCTCTGGCGGCACCGCGGCCGCGGACGCCGGCACGTTGGCCTTCATGGTGGGCTGCGACGACGCCGACTTCGCTGACGTCGAGACGGCGATCCAGCCCATGGCGCGCGCGGTGATTCGGGCCGGCGACCATGGAGCCGGGCAGGCGGCCAAGATCTGCAACAACATGGTCCTGGGCATCTCGATGCTAGGCGTCTGCGAAGCGATCGCCCTCGCCGAGAAACTCGGCCTGGATCCGGAGCGCTTCTTCGAGATCGCGTCCAAGTCCTCGGGCCAATGTTGGTCGATCACCAGCTACTACCCGTGGCCGGGCCCCGTGGAGACCGCGCCGTCCAACCGCGGCTACGAGGGCGGCTTCGCCACGGCGATGATGCTCAAGGATCTCAAGCTGGCCCAGCAGGCGGCGGCCATGGCTGGCGCTGCAGCTCCGATGGGCGCGCAGGCTGAGGGACTTTATGCCCTATTTGACCGCCTCGGGTTCGGCACTACGGACTTTTCCGGAGTTCTGCAGATGCTGCGCGGTCGGCTAGACGAACTGCACGGCTGAACGCGCGAGCTTACGATACGTCATCGATATCTGAGTGATTACGTATGACGAATTGTAGACAATCGATGCCCGCGGCGCGATAAGCCGGGCAATTGCAAGGGGACCGCTCCCGCGGCGCGAGATCGTCGAACGCCTCGGGCGGAGTTCAAGTCGATGGATTACAAGAACGCCTTCCGCACCGCCCTCGAACAGATCCGTTCGGAAGGCCGCTACCGGGTGTTCGCCGACTTGAAGCGCCACCGCGGGCAGTTCCCGCAGGCGACCTGGACCCGGCCGGACGGCGGACAGTCGGACGTCGTGGTCTGGTGTTCAAACGACTATCTCGGCCAGGGCCAGAACCCGATCGTCACCGACGCCATGCACAAGGCGATCGACGAAGCCGGCGCCGGTTCGGGCGGCACGCGCAACATTTCGGGCACCACCCACTATCACGTCGAACTTGAGCATGAGCTCGCCGACCTGCATGGCAAGGAAGCGGCGCTGCTGTTCACCTCGGGCTACGTGTCGAACGAAGCCTCGCTCTCGACGCTGTACAAGATCCTTCCGGGCCTGATCATTTTCTCGGACGAGCTGAACCATAACTCGATGATCTCGGGCATTCGCGCGGGCGGGCGGGCCCAGCGTCGCGTGTTCCGACACAACGATCTTGAGCACCTCGAGCAACTGCTGGCCGAAGCGCCGGCTGACGCGCCAAAGGTGATCGCCTTCGAAAGCGTCTACTCGATGGACGGCGACATCGCCGACATGGCCGGCACGGTGGCGCTGGCCAAGAAGTACGGCGCCATGACTTACCTTGACGAAGTCCACGCGGTCGGCATGTACGGCCCGCGCGGGGCCGGCGTCGCTGAACGTGACGGCGTGATGGCGGAGATCGACATCATCGAAGGCACGTTGGGCAAAGCGTTCGGCGTCATGGGAGGCTACATCGCCGCCGACGCCGTCATCGTCGATGCGATCCGCTCGTACGCCGACGGCTTCATCTTCACGACCTCGATCCCGCCGGCCCTGGCCGCGGGCGCGGTGGCTTCGATCCGTTATCTCAAGGAACACAATGAGGTCCGCGTTGCTCACCAAGAGCGCGCCGAAGCGCTGAAGGCGCGCCTGCTCAAGGCCGGCCTGCCGGTGATGCCCTCGGTCAGCCACATCGTGCCGGTGCTGGTCGGCGACCCGGTCCACTGCAAGATGATCTCGGACATCCTGCTGACCGACTTCGGCATCTACGTGCAGCCGATCAACTATCCCACCGTGCCGCGCGGAACCGAGCGGCTGCGCTTCACGCCGTCGCCGGCGCACACCGACGGCATGATGGACGCCCTGGCTGAAGCTCTTGAAAAGCTCTGGGTTCGTTGCAACGTCGCCCGCGTGGGCGGACAGGCGGCTTAAGGTCCTTCCTTGCCGCCGGCGCGGGGCGGGCGCATACGCACCCCAGTTCGATTCTCTGGAGACCCACCGGGTTCACTGATCAAACGAGAGCAAGGGCGGCTAAGCCGCCCCGCCTATTTTCCTCGACGTACGCCCCGGCCAAGGCCGATCTGCTTGGCGAAGTCGGATCTGCGTGCCGCATATGCCGGGGCCACCATCGGATAATCGGCAGGCAGGCCCCAGCGACGGCGGTAGTCTTCCGGGCTCATGTCGTACCGCGAGCGCAGGTAGCGCTTCAGCATCTTCAGCTTTTTGCCGTCCTCCAGGCAGATGATGTAGTCGTGCTGGATCGAGCGTCCTACTGGGACGGCAGGCCTCGGCTTCTCTTCGGGAGCCGGCGCTGGCCCCTTGCTGAGGCCTTCAAGCGCACCGTAGACGGATCGGATAATCTCGGGGACCGCTTCGGCGGCGACGGCATTGCGGCTGACGTAGGCGGCCACGATGTCGGCGCCAAGCCGCATCAATTCCTCGCCCGAACGAATCTCGGGCTCGGCTTCAATACTCATTCAGGACCCCCTGAGAACGCAATGACACGCGAAGCGGGCGCATCGGCGCGCGCCCCTCCGTGAGGGTTGCAACGCCGCACGCAGAAGATCGTTCCATGCCGTTGGATCGCAGGTCCGATGGCGCTAAAGAGCGCAGCACGAGGCGCTCACCCTCAATTCGCCTCCCACGTTTCCCGAAAGGCCCGCCCATGACCGTTCACGCACAAGCCCCCGCAGACGCCTTCTTCTCGGCCGGCGTCGCCGACACCGACACGGACATCGCCGCCGTGCTGTCGGGCGAGCTGAAGCGCCAGCAGGACCAGATCGAGTTGATCGCGTCCGAGAACATCGTGTCCAAGGCGGTGATGGACGTGCAGGGCTCGGTCCTGACCAACAAGTATGCCGAGGGCTATCCGGGCAAGCGCTACTACGGCGGCTGCGAAGTTGTCGACGTGGCCGAGCAGATCGCCATCGACCGGGCCAAGCAGATCTTCGGCTGCGAATTCGCCAACGTGCAGCCGCACTCGGGCAGCCAGGCGAACCAGGCCGTCTTCATGGCGACCATGAGCCCGGGCGACACCTTCATGGGCATGGACCTGTCAGCTGGCGGCCACCTCACGCACGGAAAGAACGTGAACCAATCGGGCAAGTGGTTCCGTCCGGTCGCCTACGGCGTGCGCCAGCAGGATCACCTGATCGACTACGACATGGCCGCCGAGGTCGCGCTTGCTGAGAAGCCGAAGGTGATCATCGCCGGCGGCTCGGCTTACAGCCGCCACATCGATTTCGCGCGCTTCAAGGAAATCGCCGACAGCGTCGATGCGCTGCTGATGGTGGATATCGCCCACTACGCGGGGCTGGTCGCCGGGGGTGTTTATCCCAACCCGTTCCCGCACGCTGATATCGTGACCACCACGACCCACAAGACCCTGCGCGGTCCGCGCGGCGGCATGATCCTGACCAACTCCAAGAAGTTGGCCAAGAAGATCGATTCGGCGGTGTTTCCGGGGCTGCAGGGTGGTCCCTTGATGCACGTGATCGCGGCCAAGGCCGTCGCGTTCGGCGAAGCGCTCAAGCCTGAGTTCAAGCAGTACGCCCGCCAGGTCGTCGACAACGCGCGAGCGCTGTCGGACAGCCTGCAGACCGCCGGCTTCAAGATCGTCTCCAACGGTACCGACAGCCACCTCATGCTGGTCGACCTCACCCCGAAGGGCGTTTCCGGATCGGACGCCGAGGTGGCGCTGGAACGCGCGCACATCACCACCAACAAGAACGGCATCCCGTTTGACCCGCTTCCCCCGATGCAGACTTCGGGCCTGCGCGTCGGCACGCCGGCCGGAACGACCCGTGGCTTTGGCCCCGGAGAATTCCGTCAGATCGGGACCTGGATCGGCGAGGTCCTCGACGGCCTGGCGCAGGGCGGCGACAACAGCGCCGTAGAAGCCAAGGTTCGTGACGAAGTGCTGGCGCTGACGAAACGCTTCCCCATCTACAGCTAGTCCCTGTATTTAGGGGTCTGGTTGGCCGGAAGGGGCTAGATCATGCGGTGCCCGTTCTGCGGCCACTCTGAAAGTCAGGTGAAGGACAGCCGCCCGTCGGAAGACGGCGCGGCTATCCGGCGCCGTCGTATGTGCCCGGAGTGCGAAGGTCGTTTCACGACCTTCGAGCGCGTGCAGCTGCGCGAGCTGACGATCGTCAAGCGCGCCGGGCGGCGTGCGCCGTTCGACCGGGACAAGCTGGCGCGATCCATCGCCTTGGCCACCCGCAAGAGGCCGATCGAGCCTGACCGGATCGAGAAAATGATTTCGACGATCGTTCGCCAGCTTGAGAGCATGGGCGAGACCGAGTTGCCGTCGTCGGCGGTGGGCGAACTGATCATGAAGCACCTCAAGGGGCTCGATGACGTCGCCTACGTCCGCTACGCGTCGGTCTATCGCGACTTCCGTGAAGCTGGTGAGTTCGCGACTTTCCTGGGCCAGGAGGGCCTGAGCGACGGCGACGAGGATGGCCGCTAGCGTCACCCTCAAGCTGGCGACCTCGCTGGACGGTCGCATCGCCACCTCGCGCGGCGAAAGCCGCTGGATCACTGGGCCGCAGGCTCGTGAGGCGGTGCACGGCCTCAGGGCCGAGCACGACGCTGTGCTGGTGGGGGTGGAGACGGCCCTGGCCGACGATCCCGAACTGACTGTGAGGCTTGAAGGTTGGCGAGGCCGGCCGCCGGCGCGCGTGGTGCTGGACAGCCGCCAGCGCCTCGCTGACAGCTGTAAGCTCGTGGTCACCGCTCGGGATGTTCCGACCTATATCGTCGCGACGACGCCGCCTGAGGCCCGCCTCGTAGCGGCGGGCGTTCGGGTGCTGCAGGTCAAGGCCGTGGGTGACGGACGAGCGGAATTGCATGAGGTGGTCGGAGCCTTGGCGAAAGAGGGCCTGCAGCGGTTGTTTGTCGAGGGCGGCGGCCAGGTGGCGGGAAGTTTCCTGCGTTGCGGGCTGGTCGATCGCCTGGAGTGGTTCCGCGCGCCAATAGTGATCGGCGGGGAGGGGCGGCCGGGAATCGGAGCGTTGGCGCTCGATGCGCTGGCGCAGGCGCCGCGGCTGCGGCGAGTTGAAATCCGCGAGGTCGGTGACGACCTTTGGGAGCGTTACGAGAGGATCTGAATGTTCACCGGCATTGTCACCGATGTGGGCCGGCTGCGCGCCGTCCGCGAAACCAACCGCGATCTGCGCTTCGAGGTCGAGACCAGCTTTGATCTGTCGACGATCGACATGGGCGCTTCGATCAGCCATGCGGGTTGCTGCCTGACGATCGTCGAGAAGGGCGACAACTGGTTTGCGGTTGAGATTTCGGGCGAAACCATCAGCCTGACCACGCTGGGGACGTGGAAGGAAGGTGATCCGATCAACCTGGAGCGCGCGGCGCGCGTGGGCGACGAACTCGGCGGCCACATCGTGTCGGGACATGTCGACGGCGTCGGCGAGGTGATCTCGGTCGAATCCGAAGGCGGCTCGCATCGCGTGAAGATCCGGGTCCCGCGGCCCTTGCACCGCTTTATCGCGCCTAAGGGCTCGATCACCGTGGACGGCGTGTCGCTGACCGTGAACGAGGTCGATGACGATGTTTTCGGCGTGAATCTGATCCCGCACACCTGGGACGTGACGACCTTGGGACGCCTCAAATCGGGGGCAAAGGTCAATCTCGAGATCGACATGCTCGCTCGCTATCTCGCCCGCTGGCGAGAAACGGCCTAAAGGGTCCCTCCAAACAAAGACTGGAGCCCCATGCTCGAAGACAAAATCCGCATCCTCATCGTCGAGGCGCGCTTCTATGACGATCTGGCCGACGAGATGCTGAAGGCGGCCGCCGATGTGATCACCGCTCACGGCGCTGAGTACGATGTCGTGAGCGTGCCCGGCGCGCTGGAGATCCCCGGCGCGATCGCGATCGCCGAGGAGGGCGGGCAGGGCCCGGCCGGCAAGCGCTATGACGGCTATGTCGCGCTCGGCACGGTCATCCGCGGTGAGACCTACCACTTCGAGATCGTCTCCAACGAGTCGGCCCGCGGGATCATGGATCTGACCGTCGGCAAGCGCCTGGCGATCGGCAACGGCATCCTGACGGTCGAGGACGAGGATCAGGCCTGGGCGCGCGCCAAGGCGAGCGAAGGAGACAAAGGCGGCGGCGCCGCCCGCGCGGCGCTCGCGATGATCGGCCTCAAGCGTCAACTGCTCGGACAGGACTGATGAGCCGCAGCCAACGTTCCGTCGCCCGCCTCGCCGCGATCCAGGCCCTCTATCAGATGGAGGTGTCCGGTGTCGGGGTCGAAGCGGTGATCCGCGAATTCTCCGACCACCGGTTCGACCGGACGCTGGAGGGCGATGCTGAAGGTGAGGGCGCCACCCTAGCGGCCGCTGACGAAGCCTTCTTCGCCGACCTTGTTCGCGGGGTCGTAGGCCACCAGCGCGAGATTGATGCGACGGTTGCCGGGCGCCTCGCCGCCAACTGGCGCCTGGAGCGACTCGACGCCACGGTGCGAGCCATTCTGCGCTCTGGCGTGTTCGAACTTTCGCATCGCCCCGACGTGCCGGTCGAGGTGGCGATCAACGAGTACGTTGAACTGACGAAGTCGTTCTTCGACGGTCCCGAGGCGGGGTTCGTCAATGGGACCTTGGACGCGGTGGCCCGCGATGTCCGCGGCTGACAAGCCGCCTGAAGATCTGCCCGACGAGTTCGGGCAGATCGCCCGCCTCTATCGGCCCCTGACGCGGGGCGTGCCCGAGGCCTTCGACCTGCTGGACGACGCGGCCGCGATACCATCGAGGGCTGGACACGACCTGGTCGTGACCAAGGACGCCATGGTCGAAGGCGTTCACTTTCTCGCTGCCGAAGCGCCCGACATAGTGGCGCGCCGGCTCCTGCGGGTGAACCTGTCGGATCTCGCGGCGAAGGGGGCTGAGCCCTACGGCTACTTCCTGGCGACCGCTTGGCCCTCTAGCTATGGATGGGCCGAACGGCAGCGCTTCGCTTCGGGCCTTAGGGAAGATGGCGAGGCCTTCGGGCTCGCGCTGCTTGGCGGCGACACGGTATCGACGCCTGGTCCGTTGAACGTGTCTCTGACCATGCTGGGCTGGGTTCCCGCCGGCCGAATGATCCCTCGCCGCGGCGCGCGCCCTGGGGACCTCTTGATGGTGTCTGGGCCGATCGGCGATGGTTGGCTCGGCCTAGCCGCGGCCCGCGGCGAGATCGACGATCCCAATGGCTATCTGACCGCGCGGTTTCGGCTGCCGACGCCGCGGCTCGATGTGCGCGATGCCCTGCGCGCAGGTGCAAGCGCGGCCGCCGATGTCTCGGACGGCCTCGTTGCAGACGCTGGGCACATAGCCCGCGCCAGCGGCGTGCGCCTGCGGCTGCGCCTGGATGCGCTGCCGCTTTCGCCGGCGGCGGCGGATTGGCTCGGCGCACAGCCTGATCGAACGACGGCGCTAGTCCTGTTGGCCTGCGGCGGCGACGACTACGAGGTCGTTTGCACGGGCGCATCGCCTATCGTCGGCTTCACCGTGATCGGCGAGGTGGTGGAAGGCCAGGGCGTCGAACCGACCTGCGAAGGGCGCATCGTTGAGACGGGCGCCGGCGGCTGGCGCCACCGTTGAGCTGCAAGCTTCCGGAAACGCCTTTGCGCTAAGGATCGGCCCATGTACCGCCGCGCCATCATCGCCAGCCTGTTCGCCGCTGTCGCCGGACCTGCGCTCGCGGCCAAGGCGGCCGCGCCGTCTAAGGATGAGCCGATCGGACAGTACGTCGACGTCCTGCCAGTCGCGGTGCCGATCCTGGCCGAGGGCCGGCTGGTCAACTACGTATTCGTGACGATCCGTGTGAACCTCACGCCAGCGGCGAACGCCAGCAAGTGGCGCGGCAAGGAGCCTTATTTCCGCGACGCCCTCGCGCGCTTGGGGAGCCGTGGGACCTTCGGTGATCCGAAGGATTACGCGTCGGTCGATGCGCCGCGCCTGACGGCCGCCTTCCAGCGCGAGGCCGTCGCGATCGCCGGGAAAGACGTCAAGGGCGTCGCAATCACGGCTCAAACCCCGAAGCAGCGCCGCGGCTTGCCCAAGGCCGGCCCACGCCCCGCCAGGACCGAAATCCGACCTTAGAGATCGCTGCGCCGGCGCCGTCCCGTTGCGTAACGATGGTCAACGGGGCGTTGCACCCGTGCGTTACAACTGGCAACGTCGCGCCCATCAATAACGAGCGGCGGACCAACGGCGCTCCATTTGAGGGAAAAACGACAGGGGCCTGGAGCGTCGAGCACCGCCCAATCGTGGGCGGCGGCCGACGTCTCCGCGCAATCGATAGGGGCGCTTAGAACATGAGTCTTACGCTTACGCTGGTGATCGCCGCCGGCCTATTGGCGGTGCTCTACGGCATCGTGCGAACCGCGCAGTTGTTGCGGGCTTCACCTGGTAACCCACGCATGCAGGAGATCGCCGCGGCGATCCAGGAGGGCGCTCAGGCTTATCTGCGGCGTCAGTACACGGCCATCGGTATTGTCGGCGTCGTGGTGCTCATCGCCGCGGCGATTCTGATCGGTCCGCTCGCGGCCGTCGGGTTCGCGATCGGCGCGATCCTGTCCGGCGCGGCCGGCTTCATCGGCATGCTGATTTCCGTGCGGGCTAACGTGCGCACCGCCCAGGCCGCTTCTGAAGGCTTGGCCAAAGGCCTTTCGCTGGCGTTCCAGTCCGGGGCCATCACCGGCATGCTGGTGGCTGGCTTCGCACTTGTCGGCGTCGCTGGGTATTACGCGTTCCTGGTGGGCCCGCTGGGCCATGAGAACACCAGCCGCGAAGTGGTCGACTCGCTGGTGGCTCTGGGCTTCGGCGCATCGCTGATCTCGATCTTCGCCCGCCTCGGCGGGGGGATCTTCACCAAGGGCGCCGATGTCGGCGGCGACATGGTCGGCAAGGTCGAGGCCGGTATCCCGGAGGATGATCCTCGCAACGCTGCGACCATCGCCGACAACGTCGGCGACAATGTCGGCGACTGCGCAGGCATGGCCGCCGATCTGTTCGAGACCTACGCGGTGACCACGGTGGCCACGATGGTCCTTGCGGCGATCTTCTTCCGCGGCAGCGACGTGGTCGACAGCATGATGCTGCTGCCGCTGGCCATCTGCGGCGTCTGCATCGTGACCTCGATCATCGGCACCTTCGGCGTGCGCCTGGGCAAGTCCAACAACATCATGGGCGCGCTCTACCAGGGCCTGATCGTCACCGGTGTGTTGTCAGTCGCGGCGATTTACTGGGTGGTGACGTCGCTGGTCACGGGTCCCGTCACTGTCGGGGACAAGACTTTCGACGCGATGAGCCTGTTCTGGTGCGGCATCACCGGCCTAGTCGTCACCGCCCTGATCGTGGTGATCACCGAGTACTACACCGGCACCGGCTTCCGCCCGGTGAAGTCGGTCGCCAAGGCGTCAGTCTCCGGTCACGGCACCAACGTGATCCAGGGCCTGGCCATGTCGCTGGAATCGACCGCCGCGCCGGCGCTCGTCATCGTGGTCGGCATCATCGTCACATATGGGCTGGCGGGCCTGTTCGGGATCGCCATCGCCACGACCGCGATGCTGTCGCTCGCCGGCTTTATCGTCGCGCTCGACGCGTTCGGTCCGGTGACGGACAACGCCGGCGGCATCGCCGAAATGGCCGGCCTGCCGCCGGAGGTTCGGGTGACCACCGACGCCCTCGACGCGGTCGGCAACACCACCAAGGCGGTCACCAAGGGCTACGCCATCGGTTCGGCCGGTCTCGGCGCCTTGGTGCTGTTCGCGGCCTACACCGAGGATCTCAAGTACTTCGCAGCCAATGCGACGCCAGGCTCGTTCTTCGACGGACTGGGGGCGGTGGCCTTCGACCTTTCCAACCCGTACGTCGTGGTCGGCCTGCTGATTGGGGGGCTGTTGCCCTTCCTGTTCGGCGGCATGTCGATGACGGCGGTCGGTCGGGCCGCGGAATCGGTCGTCGCCGAAGTTCGGCGGCAGTTCAAGGAAAACCCCGGCATCATGACTGGGGAGGTGAAGCCTGAGTACGGGCGGGCTGTGGACATCCTGACCAAGGCGGCGATCAAGGAGATGATCGTTCCGTCGCTGTTGCCGGTGTTCTCGCCGATCGTGCTGTTCTTCGTCATCAACGCCATAGCCGGCAAGGTGAACGCCTTCGCCAGCCTCGGCGCGATGCTGATGGGCGTGATCGTCACCGGTCTGTTCGTCGCCATCTCGATGACCTCGGGCGGCGGCGCTTGGGACAACGCCAAGAAGCTGATTGAGGAAGGCCATTACGGCGGCAAAGGGTCCGAGGCGCACAAGGCCGCGGTCACCGGCGACACTGTCGGCGATCCCTACAAGGACACCGCCGGCCCGGCCGTGAACCCGATGATCAAGATCACCAACATCGTGGCGTTGCTGCTGCTGGCGGTGCTGGCGCACGGTGTGGTTGGCTAAGGCCAGAAACGCACCAAAAAGTTCAGGCCCCGGAGAGCGATCTCCGGGGCCTGTTTGATTCTGCAGCCATGCGAGTGGTTAGCGACGGTCGCCCGGACGCGTGCCGGGGATGCCCTCGTCGTCGGCGTTGGGCAGCATGCCGCCGCGGCCGACGTTGCCCAGCAACTGTTCGAGGATCGTGAGCTCGCGGCCGCGGGTCGGGGTCTCGCGGCCGTTGAAGGCGATGACCTTGCCGTCCTTGAGCGTCATGGTGTCTACGGTCTTCACGACCTCGGAGTCCTTGTCGAACGTCACCGCGACCACGTTACGCGAGGTGACGACGGGGCGACGGAACGCCACACGCTCCTTCACCTGGTCGATATAGAACCAGACGTTCGGATCGAAGGTAGAGGTCGCCGAGGGCGAGCCGAGGCTGGCGCGGACAGTGGACTTGGTGTCCGTTCCGACCTTCACGTCCTTGGGGTTGGCTTCGATGGCCTGGAAGCCGGAATAGGTCGTAATAGGCGCGCAGGCCGTGGCGGAGGTCAGCAGACCGGCGGCGAGTGCGGCATAGGCGACGCGGCGAAACATGTGCGAACCGGACCTGTTCAATTCTTCGAGGCTTTGACCTATCGCTCGCCGCCCCTTAGTTCAATGCCGCCTGTATCTGCGCCTGAGGGCGAAATCGAGGCCGAGATGTTCCTGGACCGCTTCTTCCGCCCACGCGCGACCCTGGCCATGGGTCAGAAGTTGTACGCCGGCGTCGTCGCACAGGCGCGTACGCCCGCGCTCTACGAGGCCTACGGTGTGCCTGACACTGTCGAGGGCCGATTCGAACTCTACACCGTCCACGTCTTCCTGCTGCTGGATCGGCTGCGGGGGCAGGGCGCCCGCGCCGGCGAAACTTCGCAGGCCTTGTTCGACACCTATCTCGGCGCGTTGGATGACGCCTTGCGCGAAATGGGCGTCGGCGACCTCTCAGTCGGCAAGAAGATGCGCAAGCTGGGCGAGGCCTTCTACGGCCGCGTGAAGTCCTACGAGTCGGCGTTTGCGGCCCTGCCGCAGACGGATCATCTGCACGCGCTGCTGGGCCGGACGGTTTACGCCCAGGGCGGCGCCGAGCATGTGGCGGAGCTTGGCGAGTATGTCCTTCGCCAGCGCGCCGCCTTGGCGCAGCTGAAGCTGGAAAGCCTGCTTGAGGGCCGTGCAAAGTGGGGTGCGGCGTGAGCGGCTGGCGCCACATGGTCCGACTTGCGGATCTGGCTCGTGGGCCTGTCAGCGTTACGCTGGCGCCCGATGATGCGACGCGCGCCGCCATCGCCAAGGAGCTTGGCTTAGTCGCCTTGCCGGCCCTGCAGGGGCGGATCACCGCTCGCGCCTGGCTGGACGGGGCGGAGATCAGCGGGCGGTTCACCGCAACGGTGGAGCAGATCTGCGGGGTGACGCTCGATCCGTTCGAGTCGCCGCTCGACGGGGACTTCGTGGTTCGCGCTGTCCCGGCGGGAAGCCCGAACGCGCCAGCCGAATCGGAGGGCGGCGAGGTTGAGATGGATCTTGATGCACCCGATCCGCCCGACGTTCTCACCTCGGATGAAATCGACTTGGCCGGATACCTGGTCGAACATTTGGCGCTCGATATCGATCCTTTCCCGCGCAAGCCCGGAGCCGAATTCGACTACCAGCCGGATGTTGCGGAGGAATCTCCATTCGCGGTTCTGAAGCGCTTGAAGGACGATGGTGCGTGATCGGCTCTCCATTTGCATCACGGCGCCTCGGGCCATATTCTGAAAATGCTTGCGGCGCCACGCTGTGAGGGGTGAAACAGCGCCGTGACGAGATCCCTGACCATTTCAATTGATGCAATGGGGGGCGACCACGGCCCCTCTGTCGTGGTCCCTGGTGTCGCCCTGGCGGCGACCGAGGCGCCCGCATTGCGCTTCCTGCTGCATGGCGACGAGAGGGCTATCTCAGCCGAACTCGCCAAGCATCCATCCCTCAAGGACCGCGTCGAGGTTCGCCACGCGGAGCGTGTGGTGGCGATGGACGAGAAGCCCGCTCAGGCGCTGCGCCGGGGCAAGGGCACGTCGATGTGGTCCGCGATCGAGTCGGTGAAGTCTGGCGAAGCCCAGGGTTCCGTCTCGGCCGGCAACACCGGCGCCTTGATGGCCATCTCGCTGCTGATCCTGCGCATGAGCGTAGACGTCGAGCGGCCCTGTCTCGTTGTCGGCTGGCCGGGTGTGAAGGGAATCACCACGGTTCTCGACGTCGGGGCCAATGTCGATTGCGACGCCGAGCGCCTGGTCGAGTTCGCCATCCTCGGCGAGGCCTTCCATCGCGCCGCCCACGGCGTTGCCAAGCCGACCGTCGGCCTGCTGAACGTCGGCGCCGAGGACATGAAGGGCCATGAAGAGGTCCGTCAGGCTCACAGTATTCTGCGTAGCGGCAAGTTCGATCTGGACTATCGCGGCTTCGTCGAGGGCGACGAGCTGTTTCAGAACAAGGTCGACGTGGTCGTCACCGACGGATTCACCGGCAATGTCGCGTTGAAGACCGCCGAGGGTGCGGCGCGCTACATCGGCGGCGAATTGCGCGCCGCCCTGAACAGCAGCCTCACCTCCAAGCTTGGCATGTTGTTCGCCAAGGCTGGCCTCATGAAGTTTCGCGAAAAGTTGAGTCCAGACGCGGCGGCGCCGCTGCTTGGCCTCAATGGCGTGGTGGTGAAGAGCCACGGCGGCGCGTCAGACCGGGACATCGCCGCCGCGATCCGCATGGCCTCGAAACTCGCTCAAAGCGACTTCGCAGCGGAGATCGAACGGAATATGACGCGGCTCACCGCCGCGGTGGCCGAACAGCAGCCGCCGGCCGTGGATGGAGCCGCCTGAGTGACCAAAGTTCTGCGTAGCGTCGTGACCGGTGTCGGGGGTTATCTCCCCGACGAGATCGTCACCAACACTGATCTGGCCCAGGTCGTCGACACTTCCGACGAATGGATCATTGAGCGCACAGGCATTCGACAGCGCCATCGCGCGGCGAAGGATCAGCCCGTATCCGATCTGGCGGTCGAGGCCGCACGCATGGCCCTGGAGGCGGCCGGCAAGACGCCGGCCGACGTCGATCTGATTATCGTGGCGACGACGACGCCCGACCTGACCTTCCCGGCGACCGCGACCATCGTCCAGCGCAAGCTCGGTTGTCCGGTGGGAATCGCCTTCGACGTCCAAGCGGTCTGCTCGGGTTTCGTCTACGCGCTTTCGACCGCCGACGGCTTCATGGCGCGCGGGCGCTCCAAGTGCGCGCTTGTCATCGGCGCCGAAACGATGACCCGCCTGATGGACTGGACTGATCGCGGCACCTGCGTCCTGTTCGGCGACGGCGCCGGCGCGGTCGTGCTCGAGCCGCAGGAAGGCGAGGGCACGACGGCCGATCGCGGTCTGCTGGGTTTCGCCCTGCGCGCGGACGGCGCCAAGCAGGATCTGCTCTACGTCGATGGCGGCGTCTCGACCAACGGCCAGATCGGCCATCTGCGGATGCAGGGCAATCAGGTGTTCCGCCACGCAGTCGTGAACATATCCGAGGCGATCTTCGCCGCCGCGGCCGACGCCGGCGTCGCGATCGACGAGGTGGACTGGTTTATCCCTCACCAGGCCAACCAGCGAATCCTCGAGGGCGTCGCCAAGCGCGTCGGGATCCATGAATCGAAGGTGGTCTCTACCGTGTCCGAGCACGCCAACACTTCGGCGGCGTCGATTCCCCTCGCGTGGTGGACGGCGATGCAGGACGGCCGGATCAAGCCGGGCCAGATGCTGCTTCTGGAGGCGATGGGCGGTGGGCTGACCTGGGGCGCCTGCGTGGTCCGTCTGTAACGTTTGTTGCGAGACGCTTGCGTCTGGCGCGTGTAGGCGCGAGGGTGCATTTCAGACTATGAGCCGTGAAGTCTTTGACCTGATGTGACAATCAGGTAGTGACGGCGGGTCAACTATTAGAGTAACGGTGTTTTTCGGGGTGGGGGCGTTCATGAAAGGCGCGACGGTGACGCGGGCCGACCTGTGCGAGGCGGTTCATGAGGAAGTGGGGCTGACCCGGCAGGATTGTTCCGAGCTGGTCGAGCGGACGCTGGAGCTCATGGCGCAGGCCCTCGAGAAGGGCGAGCAGGTGAAACTTTCCGGATTCGGCGTGTTCCAGGTGCGCGAGAAGCGCGCCCGCATGGGCCGCAATCCCAAGACCGGGGAACCGGCGGCGATCGAGCCGCGCCGGGTGATTGGCTTCCGGGCCTCCCAGGTCATGAAGGCGCGGGTGGACCGCGCCCTGGCGAAGTGAGGAAGGCGACTAAGTGGCCAAGGGCCCGGACGCCTTTCGGACGATCTCGGAAGCAGCCGACGAGCTGAACGTTCCGCAGCACGTGCTGCGGTTCTGGGAGACGAAGTTCTCCTTCATTCGGCCGATGAAGCGCGCGGGCGGCCGGCGCTTCTACCGGCCGCAGGACATTGCGGTGTTGCGCGGCGTGCGCGTCCTGCTGCACGACGCCGGGTACACGATCAAGGGCGTCCAGAAGCTCCACAAGGAACAAGGCCTGAAGCGGCTGCTCGCCGCAGCGGACGGTGATGTCGGCCCGCGGCCCGAAGGCTTGGCGCTGGACCTCGCCAACAGTGATCTAACCGAGGACGGCCGCGAACGTCTGCTGTTCGCTCTCGACGACCTGCAGAGCGCCAAACGACGCCTGGACTCGTTGCTGGATAAGGGCTGACGCCCCGCGGCAGGGCGAGATCGTCACCGGATTTCGAAATTCAGCTTGCCCGCCGTGCCCAAGTGGTTAGAAGGGCCGCTCGCCGATGTCGGAGCGTGGCGCAGCCTGGTAGCGCACTTGACTGGGGGTCAAGGGGTCGCAGGTTCGAATCCTGTCGCTCCGACCATCGGCGAATTGGCCTTAGTGGCCGCATTTTCCACGCGAACTGAATGTGCGTCCCGCCAAAGCGGGACGCTTCGTGCATAACCGGCCAGAGCGAGTTCAGCGTCTCGACGCCGCGTCTTTCGGGCTCGCAAGACGCCAGCGTTGATCCGGGTTCTGATGTGAAGAGGCCGCCCAGAGACGGCCGGCCTTATTACTTTCCGCGGTTCATCCAGCTGATGAGCGGGAGAATCGGCACGCCCCAGGCGAGGCCGCCGATCCCGTAGAAAGCGAGCTGCGCGGCCCAGTGATCGGGAAGCCGCTCGCCGATCATCGTCATGATCCAGGCGTAGAAGCCCAGGAACAAGACGATACCAATGCCACCGATAAACTTCCGGACGCGCGCGCTCATGCCATGCCTATAGGCGCCAGCGCGCGCGCCGTTAAGCCCCTAGCGCTTCTTGATAAGGCCGAGGAGGAAAAGCAGGACGATCGCGCCGATTGTGGCGACGATGAAACTGCCGATCCAGCCGCCGAAGCTGAAACCGATCAGTCCGGCGATCCAGCCGCCGAGCAACGCGCCGACCACCCCGACAAGCAGGTTAGTCAGCAAACCGTGGTCGCGCTTCATGACCTTTTCAGCCACGAAGCCGGCGGCGATGCCGATGATGATCCACCCGATGATACCCACGCCCTGCATAATTTTGCCCTCTGGTTGAGTCCCACTCACCAAATGCGGTCAAGCTTCCGTGGTTCCGCCTCTCGAGCATGGACCTGCGGCGCGATCTCCGATAGCGGGTCGCCGTAAGAACGCCCTGAAGAGCCAGCACTTTAAGTCATGACCTCGTTCCTTCGTTCCGACCGGTCGCGTCCGGTCGCGGTTTGGCTGTTCATCGTGGCCGCCCTGGTGCTGGCGATGGTGGTGGTAGGGGGCGCGACGCGCCTGACCGATTCCGGCCTGTCGATCACGCAGTGGAAGCCCGTGACGGGCGCTCTGCCGCCGATGTCGGCGCAGGACTGGGCGGACGAGTTCGCGCTCTACAAGCAGATTCCGCAGTACCAGCAGGTCAACAAGGGCATGACCCTGGAAGCCTTCAAGGCGATCTACTGGTGGGAATGGAGCCACCGGCTGCTCGGTCGGTTGGTGGGAGCCGCCTTTGCGTTGCCGTTCGCCTACTTCCTAATCCGGCGCGAACTGCCGCGGCGGCTCATCGTTCGCTGCATGGGGTTGTTCGTCCTGGGCGGGCTTCAGGGCGCGGTCGGCTGGTGGATGGTCGCCAGCGGTCTCGTCGACCGAGTGTCGGTGGCGCCCGAGCGGCTGGCCATCCACCTTGGGCTGGCCTTCGCCCTGCTAGGCGCCCTCGTGTGGACCGCGCTGGACGCCTGGTCCGGCGCGCCGCGTCAGACCGTGCCCAGCCCGTGGACGCGGGGTGCATGGGCGCTGATCGGACTGATCTTCTTCCAGATCCTGCTGGGTGCGCTGGTTGCGGGCAACGATGCTGGGTTCGTCTACAACGACTGGCCGCTGATGAACGGCGCTCTGTTCCCGCAAGACTACGCCAACGACGGCTTCTGGGCGACGCTGGCTCATAGCCAAGCGGCGGTGCAGTTCAACCATCGCATCGTGGCGTACCTGCTGACCATCGTCGGGCTGGCGATGGCCTGGGTGGCTTCACGCTCGCGCTATCTGCCAGCCGAGGCCAAGCTGCTGGTCCAGGCTACTAGCGCGGCCATCGTACTCCAGGCGCTGCTGGGCGTCGTGACGCTGGTCGCCGGCGTGCCCGTGTGGCTGGGCATGGCCCACCAGGTCACGGCGGCCCTGGTGCTGTCTTTGGCGGTGGCGTTCGGCTGGCGGGTGCGCCGGCCCTAAGCCTTGAACGACCGCCAGGGCCCGGTGATCGCGAGCGTGCAGCCGGGCGAGTAGATGTTCACGAACATGGTCGAGCCGTCGGGCGAGAAACAGACGCCCGCGAGCTCTGATGTGCCGCGGATCTTCGCGCCGGCCAGGGTCTGGGCGTTGCGCCCGAGGGTGTAGACCTGCCCTTGCGGAGTCATGGCGCGCAGATAGTTGGTGCCTCCGACCTTGTCCTCGCAGGCGACTATGTGGCCCCAGGGTGCGATGGCCAGGTTGTCCGCCATTTCCATCACTCGCGCGTCCGAGGGCTCGACGAACAGCTGCAGTCGGCCGGGTTCGTCCGACTCGCCGGGCTGTCCCTCGTGCGCGCTGGGGACGTAGCGCATGACCTGACCGTGGAACTTCGGACCGCCGCTCGTGCAGGTGAAGTAGAGCTCGCCCTGACCGAAGAACATGCCTTCGCCGCGTGCGAACCAGGATGCGCCGGCCGCTTGGCCGCGATGGCGCAGATCGTTGTTGGGGTTGTCGACGCCATCCAGGTCGATCCAGCGCACGTTGCGCCAGTCGCCTTGATTCCAGGATACCGCGTCCCAGTTGCGCGGATCGCCGTCGCCGATCACGGCAAGGGCCTGCAGCCGCCCGCCTGCCTGCAACCGGCGCCGATCGTTGGGCAGGTAGCGGTAGAACAGCCCTTTGCCGTCGATTTCGTCCTCGGTCATGTAGATGACGCCCGTACGCGGGTCGACGGCGCAGGCCTCGTGCTTGAAGCGGCCCATCCCGGTGATCGCGAAGGGCTCGGACAGGCCGCGCAGGCGGGAAGGAACCTCGAAGACCCAACCGTGATCTTTCTTCACGCCCTGGCCGGCCTTCACGACCGTCTCCTCGCAGGTCAGCCATGAGCCCCAGGGGGTGACGCCGCCGGCGCAATTGACCGCTGTGCCCGCCAAGCTGAGGTGTTGCGCCTTCAGCTCGCGGGTCTTGAGGTCGTAGATCAAGGTGCTGGTCCCGCCACCCAGCGGCAGCCCCTCGCTATCGGTGTCGTAGACATCGGCGGCGGCGACCTTGCCGGCCAGGCTGCGGTTTTCGCCGAAGGCGGTGATCTGGACGTCGCGGGGAGGGGGGCTGATCTCATGGTTCCGAACCAGGGCCACTCGATTGCGGCCGGCCGGGAAGCATCCCATGCCGTCCATCTTGCCAGCCGCGATCAACCCATCGTCCATGCGATCGCCGGCGCGCGAGATCACCTTGTAGGAAAAGCCCTCAGGCAGGTCGAATATCTCGGCCGGATCGCGGCGCAACGGACCGTATCCGGCGATCTCGCTGGCGTATCCGGGGTTGGAATAGCCCTCGGCGTCAGCCGTGACCTGGGCGTTCGCGTAGCGCGCGAGGCCAGTAAAGGCGGCGGAAGCGGCTGCGGTCTGAAGGAATTGGCGACGCGACGCGGACATTGGGTGCTTTCCAGCGTGGGTGGGATCAGCCGCGACCATAGAAGCTTGAGTGCTGAAATTGACGGTATTATAATACCAATCGCGGCAAAGCCTTGTGTGGCAACGCGTTGCGGTCTCGGAGGCGCAATTGCTGTTGACAGGCGGTTGGTAACCCCGTACTAGCCGCGCCCTCGCCGGGACCTTTTCGTCCCGCCAACCTAACGGACCCGTTCCCATGATGAAGACGACGGCTTCGCTGAAGCCCGCCGACGTCGAGAAGAAGTGGATCGTGATCGATGCCGAGAACGCCGTGGTCGGCCGTCTCGCTTCGTTCATCGCCATGCGTCTTCGCGGCAAGCACCGCCCGGACTACACCCCGCACGTCGATTGCGGCGACTATGTCGTCGTCGTCAACGCCGACAAGGTGAAGTTCACCGGCAAGAAGCTGACCGACAAGAAGTACTACTGGCACACCGGCTATCCGGGCGGCATCAAGGAACGCACCGCGGACAAGATCCTCGGCGGCAAGTATCCGGAGCGCATCCTGGAAAAGGCGGTCGAGCGCATGCTGCCGAAGGAAAGCCCGCTGGCCCGCAAGCAGATGACGCATCTGCGCATCTACAATGCCGGCGAGCATCCGCACGAAGCGCAGAACCCCGAGACCATCGCGTTCGCTTCGCTGAACGCCAAGAACGTGCGGAGCCTGTAAGACAGATGTCCGAGACCCAAGGTTTCGAGGCCCTGCAAGGCCTCTCATCCAACCCGCAAGCCGCCCCGGCTGAGCCGAAGATCGACGCTCAAGGCCGCGCCTATGCGACCGGCAAGCGCAAGAACGCGATCGCCAAGGTCTGGATCAAGCCCGGCAAGGGCACGATCACGATCAACGGCCGTGACCAGGAAGTGTACTTCGCTCGCCCGGTGCTGCGCATGATGATCGCCCAGCCGCTGCAGGTCACCGACCGCGTCGGCCAGTTCGACGTGATCGTTTCGGTCGAAGGCTCTGGCCTTTCGGGCCAAGCCGGCGCCATCCGTCACGGCCTGTCCAAGGCTCTGACCTACTACGAACCCGCCCTGCGCCCGGTCCTGAAGCCGCACGGCTTCCTGACCCGCGACAGCCGCGTCGTCGAGCGTAAGAAGTACGGCAAGGCCAAGGCCCGCCGTAGCTTCCAGTTCTCGAAGCGCTAACCGCGCGCGAGCACTCGCGTTTGGAGGGGCGCTTCGGGCAACCGAGGCGCCCTTTCTGTTTTTCGGCCTAGAATTCTGGATCCCCGACCATGGCCCATACAGTCTTCATCGATGGCGAAGCCGGCACCACCGGCCTGCAGATCCGGGACCGGCTGCAAGGTCGCCGCGACTTGGAGATCCTGTCGATCGATCCCGAAAAGCGAAAGGACGCCGACGCGCGCGCGGAGCTGCTGAACACCGCGGATGCGGTGATCCTCTGCTTGCCTGACGAGGCGTCCAAGGAAGCGGTCGGTCTGATCACCTCCAACAGCGTGCGGGTCATTGACGCCTCCACGGCCTATCGGACGGCGCCGGGCTGGACCTACGGCTTTCCGGAGATGTCCAAGGATCAACGCGCCGCAGTGGCCGGATCGAAGCGGGTGAGCAATCCGGGCTGCTATCCGACCGGTTTCATCGGACTGGTGAAGCCGCTGGTGGCGGCGGGATTGATTCCGAGCGCCTATCCGGTCAGCGTCAACGCCATTTCCGGATATTCAGGCGGCGGGAAGGGGCTGATCGGCGAGTTCGAGGCGCCCGTCACTGCGGGGACCAACGACGCCTTCCGGCCCTACGGTCTCACGCTCATGCATAAGCATCTGCCGGAGATGAAGCTGAACACGGGGCTCGATCACGAGCCGATCTTCGCTCCGGCCGTAGGCCGCTACGCCCAGGGCATGATCGTCGAAGTGCCGCTGGCGCTTTGGGCGCTGCCGGGCGCGCCCACTCCGGCGCAGCTGCTGGACGTCCTGGCCGAGGCCTATGCCGGCGAGCAATTCGTGCAGGTTGCGACGCCTGAGGAATGCGCCGACTTGCAGAAGGCCCGCGCAGGCGCGGGCGGCTACAACGCCGATCTGGACCCCGAGGCGCTGAACGGCACCAACAAGATGAAGCTCTATGTGTTCGGCAACAAGGAAAAGGGACAGGCCCGGCTCGTGGCCGTTCTGGACAACCTGGGCAAAGGAGCCTCTGGCGCAGCCGTGCAGAGCCTGAACCTGATGCTCGGCTTGCCGGAAGGTGAAGGGCTGTGATCCTGCGCCGGGCCGCCCTCGCCGACGCCGGACAGGTGGCCCGGCTGCAACGGCACGTCATGCGCGTGTCGTTACCCTATCTCCCCGACCTCCACACGCCTGAAGAAGACCTCCGGTTCTTCAGCGAGCGCCTGTTCCCGGAGAACGAGGTCTGGGTCGCCGAGGCGGATGGGCAGATCATCGGCTACGTGGCGTTCAAGCCCGGCTGGGTCAGCCACCTCTACGTTCATCCAGACCACCAGGCGCAGGGTATCGGTCCGAAGCTTCTCGCCAAGGCGTTGGAAGATGGCGCGCCCCGCGAGCTCTGGACCTTCCAGCAGAACGATCGTGCGCGGCGCTTCTACGAAGCGCGCGGCTTCGAACTCATCCGGCTGACGGACGGCGCCGACAACGAGGAAAAGACACCGGACGCGCTCTATCGCTGGGCCGGCCGCTAGGCTTGCATCCGTCTGCAGGAGAGCGCCGTATCTCCTGGCATGAGCAAGATCGACCGACGCGCTTTCCTGATGGGATCGGCCCTAGCGTGCGTTCCGGCCCTGGCGCCTGCCGCTGACGATCCCTATGCCGCCTCGCCGTGGCGCAAGCTGTCCGACGCAGACTGGCGCAAGCGGCTGGATACGGCGACCTACAACGTCCTCCGCAAGGAGGCGACCGAGATGGCCGGCACCAGTCCGCTCAACAAGGAAAAGCGGAAGGGAACCTACGTCTGCGCCGGCTGCGCGCTGCCGTTGTTCGTCTCCCAGTGGAAGTTTGAGAGCGGCACCGGCTGGCCCAGCTTCTACACCGCTATCAAGGGCGCGTTGGGCAAGAAGACCGACTTTGCGATCGGCGTTCCACGGACCGAATACCACTGCGCGCGCTGCCTCGGGCACCAGGGCCACGTCTTCCCGGATGGGCCGCGGCCAACGGGCCTGCGTTACTGCAACAACGGCGACGCCCTACGGTTCGTGCCGGCCAAGGCCTAGGGCTGGGCTGGCGGCGTGCGGATCGCGGCCAGGACGTGATCGACCCCGCGCAGCACGGCGTCCGAGTGCGTGAGTCCGAGCAGCGTTGCGTGACCGGCCTTGCTCTCATTCTCATAGTAGCCCGCGCGTGAGTTGCGCTCCGGAGCGCGGCGGGCCGAGTTCCACCCGGCCATGAGCTCTGCGTTCCCGGCGGTGATCACCGCGACAGGCCAGTTCGGGTCCAGCGGCGCCGCCGTGGCCTGAACCGCACCCTGCGGCCAGACGAGAACCTCGTCGGCGGCGGTGCGCGCATGTCGGCCGGAAACGAAGGCGTGGCGCTTCTCGGCCTGGCCCTGCGGCGGCAAGCCGATGCGATCGCCCTTGTAGTAGGCGATTTTGCTTAGGCCGAGGCTGCCGGCGATCGCGCTGGCGCGCGCCACCATCTGCACGCGATCGAGGAATTTCTGTGCGCCCGGGCTTTCGGCCATCTCCGGTGTCGTCGCTTCCAGCAGCACCAGCCCTGCGACCTGGTCGGGATGTCGGCCGGCGTAGAGGCGGATGTGCTGCCCCGCCATCGAGTGGGCCATGAACACGAATGGCCCAGTTTCCCCTGACGCGGCGATCAGCCTAGCTAGGTCGGCGGCGATCGCGGCGCTGTCGCGGGGCTTGGGGCCAGGATCCGAAAAGCCCATGCCGGCGCGGTCATAGGCGCACGACCGGATCCCCTCGGCGGCCAGACGCTGCTGGATCGCGGCAAAGTCGGCGGCCAGCCCCCAGGCTCCGGCTTCCATCCAAATCACCGGCTGGTCGGATTTCGGGCCGGCGCAGACGAGGCGAAGCTTGCGTCCGCCGATGTCGACATAGCGTCCGCTTGGCTCAAACGGTCCCGATAGGGCGACGAGCGCAAGGCCGGCGCCGACCCACAGGGCCAGCAGCGCGGCCAGCCCCAGCAACACCGTCTTGATCATCACGCCCCCGAAAGCTCAGCCGTCTACGACTTCACCTTCACATAGGAACCGGGAGCGGCTTCGATAGGTGAGAACTTGCCCTTCGCGGGATCGCGGGCCGGCACCAGGCCGCCGGACTTGTCCCGCAGCCACTCGGCCCAGTGCGGCCACCAGGAACCAGGCGTCTCGACGGCGCCTGCCATCCACTGCTCGACGCTCTCGGGCAGGTCGCTGTTGGTCCAGTGCTGGTACTTGTTGGCGACGGGAGCGTTGATGACCCCGGCGATGTGGCCCGAGCCGGCGAGGGTGAAGGTGACCGGCCCGCCGAACAGCCGCGCGCCGCGATAGACCGAACGGGCCGGGGCGATGTGGTCTTCCTTGGACGACTGCACGTAGACCGGCGTCTTCACGTTCTTCAGGTCGAGCTTGACGTTGTCGAGAACAAGTTCGCCCTTCGACAGCGCGTTCTCGCCGTAGAACTTGCGCAGGTAGAAGAGGTGCAGTGCCTTGGGCATGCGGGTCTGGTCGGAATTCCAGAACAACAGGTCGAACGGCTTGGGCTCCTTGCCCATGAGGTAGTTGTTCACGAAAAACGACCAGATCAGGTCGTTGGCCCGCAGCGAGTTGAAGGTCTCGGCCATGGCCTGACCCGAGAGCACGCCGCCCGCAGCGTCCATCTGCTTCTCCAGGTCGGCCAGCCAGTCCTCGTTCGTGAACAGCAGCAGATCGCCTGCTTCAGCAAAATCCTGTTGGGCCGCAAAGAACGTGGCGGAGGATATTCGCTTGTCGTTCTTGGCGGCCATGTGGGCTAGCGATGAGGACAGCAGGGTGCCGCCGATGCAGTAGCCGACGGTGTTGACGCGATCGACGCCGGCCTGGGCCATCGCCGCGTCCGTGGCCGCATAGATACCCTGGTGCATGTAGTCTTCGAAGGTCTTGCCCGCGAGCGTGGAGTCGGGATTGACCCAAGATGCGACGAACACCGTGAACCCCTGGTCGGTGAGCCAGCGGATCATCGAATTCTCAGGGCGCAGGTCCAGGATGTAGAACTTGTTGATCCACGGCGGAAAGATCAGCAGCGGGATCTCGTGGACCTGCTCAGTCGTCGGGTTGAACTGCAGCAGTTGCAGGATCTCGTTCTGGAAGACGACCTGGCCAGGCGCGGTGGCGACGTTCTCGCCGATCTTGAACATCTGATAGTCGGTCTGGCTGATCGCAAGCTGACCGCCGCCGCGGGCCAGGTCGGCGGCGAAGTTCTCCATCCCCTTGACCAGCGACTCGCCGCGGCTGGCCATCGCCTCGCGCAGCGCCGCCGGATTGGAAGCCAGGAAGTTCGACGGCGAGAAGGCGTCGGTGAGCATCTTCATGAAGAACTCGACCCGCCGCTTGGTCATCGCGTCGACGCCGTCGACGTCGGCGACCAGGCCGTTCAGCCAGTTCGACGTCAGCAGATAGGACTGCTTGATGACGTCGAAGACGGGGTTCTCGGCCCAATCGGGATCGTTGAACCGCTTGTCGCCGCGTTCAGGCTGGACCACGGGCTCGACCGCCTCGCCGCCGGCGCGGCGGGCGGCGGTCTGCCAAAGCTCGAGATAGCGTTGGAACAGATCGGCCTGAGCGCGGACCAGACGGTCAGGCTGGGCCATAAGTCGGCCCATCACGTCTGTCAGAGCCGGCGCCACGTGGAACGGGTCGGGCTGCAGCCCGGCCGGGCGCTCGGCCTGACGGAGCGCCGCTTCGGCGATCGCACCCTGAGCGGTCAGGGCTGCCCTAGCCAAGTTGCTCGACAGCTTCTCCATCATCTCCCGCTGCTCGGCGCTTAGTTGCTCGAAGCTCGAGGCGCTGGCCGCTTCAGGCGGCGCCGGTTCCTCGGCGGCGACCTCCGGGGGCGGGATGGCGGCGGACTTGGTCTTGGCGGCCTTGCCGACCGCCTTGACCTTCTTCTTCGCCTTGGCTTTCGGCGGCGCCGTGGCCTGATCGCTCATCGCCCGTTGTCCTCCCGTATGCGCATTCATTTGGAGCGAAAGCGCCCACGCTCTTCCGCCCGAAGCGATAGTGGCATAAGACCGAGACGGAAATGAACGCGCCGCTTCGACTTTTTGCATGTTCGTCGCTTGGAGCCTCCGCCCGGGCGCTGCTTGGCTGCGCTTCGCTCGCCGTTCTGGCGGCCGGATGTGCCGCAAATCCCTTCTCCGAGGCCAAGGTGGACCCTCAATCGGCGGTGGCCGAAGACGTGGCGCGCATGGCCCATGAGTCGCGCGAGTTTCCGACCTTCGCTGAGATCCCGCCCATGCCGGCGGCGCAGCGTCCGATCGCGGAATGGGGGAAGGCGGCCGACGAACTGGAGATCGCGGGCGCCAAGGTCGAGCAAGCGACAGCGCCGAACACCTGGACGCTGAGCGGCACCGAGCGCTTCGTGGCGCGGGCCCGCTCGCAGGCTGGGCCGGATATCGGGTCGGACGCGTCGACGACGCCGGCCAGCGAAGCGTTCGCCAAGGAACTTCGGGAGCGAGCTACCCCGCCTCCGTCGCCGCGATAGTACGGCAGGCGGGGGCAAAAATGACCTTGAACCTGCTTGGCTCGCCCCGTCGCGGGGGCTATCCATGCGCGACTTCGGCTCCTTACCGCCGCGAGCGTCGCGGCCAGAGCTCAAAATGACTCCCGAATTCCACCGTATCCGCCGCCTGCCGCCTTACGTCTTCGAAGAAGTTAACCGCATCAAGGCGCGGCTTCGCGGCGAAGGCGTCGATATCATCGACTTCGGTATGGGCAACCCGGACATGCCCACGCCCAAGCACATCGTCGACAAGATGATCGAAACGGCGCGGGACCCCAAGGCTGGCCGCTACTCCGCTTCCAAGGGCATCGCCGGGCTGCGCAAGGCCATGGCGGGCTACTACAAGAAGCGCTTCAACGTCGATCTGAACCCGGACACCGAGGTCATCGCGACGCTCGGTTCGAAGGAAGGCTTCGCCAATCTGGCCCAAGCCCTCACCGCGCCGGGCGATGTCGTGATCTGCCCGAACCCGGCCTATCCGATCCATGCCTACGGCTTCATCATGGCCGGCGGAGTAATCCGCCACGTGCCAGCGCCGTCCCCAGAAGAGTATCTGGCCGGGATCAGCCGGGCGGTGAAGCATTCCGCGCCGCCGCCCAGCGTTCTCATCCTGTCCTACCCGTCGAACCCGACCGCGCAGTGGGTCGACCTGGACTTCTATAAGGAAGCCGTGGCGCTGGCGAAGAAGCACGACATGCTCGTGCTCTCCGACATCGCCTATTCCGAGATCTACTTTGAGGACAACCCGCCGCCTTCGATCCTGCAGGTCGAGGGCGCTAAGGACATCGCTGTCGAGGTCAACTCTCTCTCGAAGACCTACGCCATGGCCGGCTGGCGCGTTGGGATGGTCGTCGGCAATGCTCGGATGTGCGCGGCGCTGGCGCGTGTGAAGTCCTATCTCGACTACGGCGCCTATACGCCGATCCAAGTCGCCGCTGCCGCGGCGCTGAACGGGCCACAGGATTGCGTCGACGAGATCCGCGCGATCTACAAGAGCCGCCGTGACACCCTGGTGTCGTCGATGAAGCGCGCCGGCTGGGACATCCCGGCGCCGCCCGCCTCGATGTTCGCCTGGGCGCCGCTGCCGGAGAAGTTCAAGGAGGCCGGCTCTATGCTGTTCGCCAAACTGCTGATCGAGGAGGCCGGCGTCGCCGTCGCTCCCGGCGTGGCGTTCGGCGAGTACGGCGAGGGTTATGTGCGCATCGGACTCGTCGAGAACGAGCACCGCATTCGTCAAGCGGCCCGCAACGTGAAGAAATTTCTGGCCAACGCCGACGAAATCCTCGGCCGGGCCCACAACACTATGGCGGCGCAATGAGTAAAACTGAGTGGCGGGTCGGCGTCGCGGGCCTGGGTACGGTCGGCGGCGGCCTGCTGAACTTCCTCTCCGACCGGGCCGGCTTCGCGCCGGCCGGAGGCAAGGCCGTCGTGACCGGCGTGTCGGCGCGTTCGCGGTCTCGCCCGCGCCCGTTCGACATCTCGAACCTGCCCTGGTTTGACGATCCTGTCGAACTGGCGAAGTCGCCGGACATCGACATCTTCGTCGAGCTGATCGGCGGATCCGACGGCCCGGCCAAGGCCGCCGTCGAGGCGGCGTTGAACGTCGGCAAGCCGGTCGTGACCGCCAACAAGGCGCTGATCGCCGAGCATGGCGCCGAACTCGCCGCCTTGGCCGAGTCCAAGGGCGTGCCGCTGCTGTTCGAAGCTGCGGTGATGGGCGGGACGCCGGCGGTGAAGATGCTGCGCGAGGCCATGGTCGGGGACGACGTGAAGTCGGTGGCCGGGATCCTCAACGGCACCTGCAACTACATTCTCTCGGAGATGGACAGCAGCGGGCGCTCGTTCGCCGACGTTTTGTCCGAGGCCCAGCGGCTTGGCTACGCCGAGGCCGATCCGACCATGGACGTCGGCGGCTTCGACGCCGCGCACAAGATCTCGATCCTTGCCGCCCTGGCGTTCGGTTGTGCGCCGAACTACGCGGCCGCCGAGATCGAAGGCATCGACCAGGTCGCACTGCTCGATATCCAGCTCGCCAAGGACCTCGGCTACAAGATCAAGCTCATCGCGTCGGCGAACAGGTCCGACGAGGGCGTGCTGGTCCGTGTTCATCCAACCCTCGTGGCCCAGAGCCATCCGCTGGCCCAGGCCGGCGGCGCGCTCAACGCGCTCTTCATCGAGGGCACGCGGATCGGCCGCATCTTTATCCAGGGGCCCGGTGCAGGCTCTGGGCCGACCGCGGCGGCCGTGGCGGCCGACATCGCAGACGTGATGACCGCCGCGAATCGTCCCGTCTTCCAGGCTCCAGCTACTTCGCTGACGCCCTTCACGCCGGTCGACCCGGCTCGGAACCTGAGCCGCGCCTATCTTCGGTTCCTGGTGAAGGACGAGCCCGGCGTCATCGCCGCGGTTTCCGAAACCCTGGCTGAAGCGGGGGTCTCGATCGAGAGCTTCCTGCAGAAGCCGGTGGAGAATGCTGAGGGCGTGCCGATCGTGCTGACCACGCACGCCGTCGCCGAGTCGGTCCTGACGGCCGCGATCGACCGCATCGCCAATCTTTCGGTGGTGCTGGAAAGACCGCGCCTCTTGCGGATCGCGCGCATATAAGAATCCAAGGATAATCTGCGCCCTTCGAGGTGCTGGGAGAGACAGATGAGTTCGCAAGATCTGGATCGCGGTCTGGTTCTGGACGCGGTCCGGGTGACAGAAATCGCCGCGATCGCCGCCTGGAAGCTGGTCGGCCGCGGGGATGAGAAGGCCGCCGACCAGGCCGCCGTCGACGCCATGCGTACGGCGCTGAACGATCTCGACATCGACGGCGAGATCGTGATCGGCGAAGGCGAGCGGGACGAAGCCCCGATGCTCTACATCGGCGAGAAGGTCGGCCGCGGCAAAGGCCCGGCGATCGACATCGCGCTCGATCCGCTGGAAGGCACGACCCTGACCGCCAAGGCGATGGCCAATGCGTTGGCCGTGATGGCCTGGGCGCCGAAAGGCAGCCTGCTGAACGCGCCTGACACCTACATGGACAAGATCGCCTGCGGTCCGGGCTACCCGGAAGGGGTGATCGACCTCGACAAGACCCCTGCCGAGAACGTGCAGGCGCTGGCCGAGGCCAAGGAAGTCGATCCGTCCGAGATCACGGTTTGTGTGCTGGATCGTCCGCGCCACGCTGAGATCATCGCTTCGGTCCGCTCGGTGGGCGCCCGCGTCCATCTGATCACCGACGGCGACGTGGCTGGCGTGATCAATACGTCGGACCCGACGACCGGCGTCGATCTCTATATCGGTCAGGGCGGCGCGCCGGAGGGCGTCCTGGCCTGTGCGGCGCTGAAGTGCGTCGGCGGCCAGTTCCAAGGGCGTTTGGTGTTCCGCAACGCAGACGAGAAGGCGCGCGCAACCCGGGTCGGGATCACCGACTTCGACAAGAAGTACGATCTGCACGAGATGGTGCGCGCCGATGCGATCTTCGCCGCGACGGGGGTCACCAACGGCGCCTTGCTCGATGGCGTGGCCTACGAGGACGGCTTCGTCCACACGCACACCTTGGTGATGAACTCCTCCACCCGCACGGTGCGCGAAGTGCGGATGAAGCGGCCGGTCTAGGTCTGTGCCCGACGGGGGCTCGGCGACGGGTTATCTCGGGGTCGCGCGGTCGCTCACCGGGCGTGCGTGGCGCGAGCGGCCGGCCGATCCCGCCGTCGTGCGCCGCCACCAGTTGGCGCTCGGCCTTTCCGAACCCCTCGCGCGGGCGCTGGCCTCGCGCGGGGTCGAGGCCGATGGCGGCGAAACCTATCTCAATCCGACCCTCAAGGCGCAGTTTCCCGATCCATCGAGCTTCCTCGACATGGATCGGGCGGCCGCGATCCTGATTGATGCGCTGCTCGCGAACAGGCCGATGACCGTGTTCGCAGATTACGATGTGGACGGCGCCTCAAGCGCCGCTCAGCTCGTCCGCTGGTTCCGTGTCATGGGCATGGAGCTGCCGATCTACGTCCCCGACAGGATGACCGAGGGCTACGGCCCGTCGCCGGCTGCGTTCCGCAAGATCCGCGAGTCCGGCATGGATTTGGTCGTGACCGTCGATTGCGGCGCGGCCGCCTACGAGGCGCTCGCCTACGCCAAGGAGATCGGGCTCGACGTGGTGGTGATCGACCACCACCTGATGCGCGACGAAATCCCCGACGTCGCCGCGCTCGTGAACCCTAACCGTCCGGGCTGCGAGTCGGGGCAGGGCGTCCTGGCGGCGGCGGGGGTGGCCTTCGTGCTGCTGGCGGCTCTGAACCGTGAAGCGAGGGGCAGGGGCCTGTTCCAGGATCGCGCCGAGCCGGACCTGCGCCAATGGCTGGATCTTGCGGCGCTCGGCGCGATTTGTGACGTCACCCAGCTTGTCGGCTTCAATCGTGCGCTGACAGCCCAAGGCTTGAAGGTGATGTCGGCTTGGCGCAATCCGGGCCTCAAGGCGCTGCTGGAAATCGCCAAGGGCTCCGGTCCCGCCAGCGTCTTTCACGCGGGTTTTATCCTTGGGCCTCGCATCAACGCCGGCGGGCGCATCGGCCGCTCCGATCTCGGCGCAAGGCTGCTGTCGACTGACGACCCCGAAGAGGCGGCCACCTTGGCCGCGGAGCTCGACGCCCTCAACGCATCACGTAAGGAAGTCGAGAAGGACATCTTCGACGAGGCGGTGCGCATCGTAGAGCGCGAGAGCAACCAGGGCGACGCGCCCATGGCGCTGGTCGCCGCCGACGGCTGGCATCCGGGGGTCATCGGCATCGTGGCCAGCCGACTGCGCGAACGCTACCGCAAGCCGACCATGGTCATCGGCGTCGACCGCGCCGCGAACATCGGCAAGGGCTCGGGTCGCTCCCAGCCGGGTGTGAACCTTGGGCGCGCCGTGCAGGCCGCGTTCGATGAGGGTCTGCTTCTTGCGGGCGGCGGACATGCCATGGCCGCGGGGCTGTCGGTGCGGCCCGAAGTGATTCCCGACCTGCGGGCCTTCCTGAATGATCGCATCGCCACGGAGGCCGAAATCGCGGCGGCTGAAGATGCCTTAGATATCGACGCCCTCGTGACGGCGGGCGGAGCCGACAGGGGCCTATGGCGCGCCTTCCAGGCAATGGCGCCATTCGGGCCGGGAAATCCCGAGCCGATGTTTGCGGCCGCCAACGTCCGCGTTGAGCGGCCCATGGCGCTGCGCGGCGGCCATGTGCGGGTCACGCTAACCGACGGCTCAGGCGGCCGGTTGAAGGCGGTGGCCTGGCGTGCCGAAGAGACCGAGCTGGGGCGGACGTTGCTCGCCGGGGCCGGAGCGATCCACGTCGCCGGCCGTCTGAAGCCCGATGACTGGCAGGGACGTGAAAGCGTCGAGCTGGAAATCGAAGACGCGGCCGACCCCCGGCGGGTCGCCTGAGCCTTGAGCCGGAAGGGCTTGAGCCCTCCGTTCGGCGTTCGAATAACGGCGTGCTGAAAAAGGTTTGAGCAAGGCGCTTGCGCCCCCGAAGATTCGCCCATATAGACACCGCTCTCGCGGACGCGGTCCCTTCGTCTATCGGTTAGGACGCCAGGTTTTCAACCTGGAGAGAGGGGTTCGACTCCCCTAGGGACTGCCACCGCGAGGCTCCCCAAAATCACTCGTTCACGACGCTGGCGCGAAAAGCACGACCTATGCGGGTGGCGCTCGTAAAATGCCCCATTGACGGCACTAGCGTAACGAGAACACTGTTCTAGTTGGCCATGTCCGAAAGGATCGGGGGGAGACCGGGCCAGAGGGGCAGATGTCTGGTTACGAATTCGAGGGAGTAGGTCCACACGAAGAAGCCGTGCGGATCAGCGGGCGTGTGAAGTGGTTCGACGCCGGCAAGGGTTATGGATTTGTCGTTCCTGACGACCCCAATCAAACGGGGCTCAAGGACGTATTGCTTCACGTCACAAGTCTTCGCAATTCCGGGCGGGAGAGCGCCCTAGAAGGTGCGGTGATCGTTTGCGACGTGATCCGACGTCCAAAGGGATGGCAGGTCGCCGAGGTGCTGGAGGTGGACGAGAGCTCGGCTCCGCCGCCCTCCGACCGTCGACGACACGACGAGGGGCATCACGGACGCAGCTTCGATCGGGGGGGCTTTGGCGCCCGGCCGCAGCGCCGTCCCTTGACCCCGCGCGGTCCGCTGGAACGCGCCAAGGTGAAGTGGTTCAACCGCGCCAAGGGCTACGGCTTCGTGGTTCGCGACGGGGAGACCGGCGACATCTTCGTGCACATTGAAACCTTGCGCAGGTCCGGAATTGAGGACCTGCAGCCAGGAGACGATGTCATGGTGCGGTTCGCGGAGGGCCCGAAGGGGCTTGTCGTCGCCGAGATCGAGCCTGTAGGTCTGGCCTAGAGTCTTTCGGGACTCTCGACCTTGGGGCGCGACGCCCGTCGCGCTCCGGACCCACAGCTCGGAGGTTCCGGTGCCCAGTCAGATGAGGCTGCGGAGCGGCCTGACAGCGCTTGCCGGTGCTTTGTCGCTCCTTGCGGCCTGCGCCCAGCAACCGGCGGCTCAGGAGGCTGCGACCCGTGCTGCGCCAGCCGGCCCGGCGTCGGCGCCTGCTGCCGGCGCCATCGGAAATCCGCCGGCGGGTTTCGAGGCGCTCGAGACGGTGACGCCGGCCGGCCGAGCCCGTTTCTTCGTCGAAATCGCGGACACCGACGCTGAACGTGAGAAGGGACTGATGTTCCGCAAGGAAGTGCCGCCCGATCGCGGCATGCTGTTCGACTTCAAGACGCCGCGCGAGGTGGCGTTCTGGATGAAGAACACCCTGATCCCGCTCGACATCATCTACATCCGTGCCGACGGAACCGTCCTGTCGATCGCGCGCAACACGACGCCGCTGTCGGAAGCGCCGATCCCGTCGGGCGGGCCAATCTTGGGCGTTCTGGAGTTGGCCGGCGGACGGGCTGGCGAGATCGGCCTGATGCCGGGCGATCGCATCGAGCACCGGATCTTCAAGCGTGACTGACAAGGATATCGTGCCCGCGCCGCCGGCCGGGTTTGTCCCATCGGGCAGCCGAGGTCCCTTCTCAAGCCATAACGGCCCCTATTTCCACCGCGCCGAAATGGGTGAAGTCACCGAACAGGCCTTCTACGCCCTGCCGCGCCACGCGAACGGCCTGGGTCTGGTGCACGGGGGCATGCTGACGGCCTTTCTCGATGGCCTTATGGGCGCGGCGGTCTACCGCGCAGCGCGGCAGACGGCGGTGACGATCCATCTCTCGATCGATTTCCTGCATATGGCGCGGGTCGGGGAGTGGGTGATGGGAGAGGCGCGGGTCACGCGCGCAACGCGTGACGTGGCCTTTGTCGAGGCTCGTGCGCATGTGGCTGGGACGGACGTCGTGCGCGGGTCAGCCGTGTTCAAGTTGATGCGCCGGCACGGTTAAGCGGCGGCGCGCGACTTTGTTCAATTGCGGGAAAGGCCAAAGCCTTATATCCCGCCCACGCCGGCTCTTCGGGGTGTAGCGCAGCCTGGTAGCGCATCTGCTTTGGGAGCAGAGGGTCGCAGGTTCGAATCCTGCCGCCCCGACCACGCCGGTCAGATTTCTACGAGGGTTTGCATGCTCGCGCGCATCTATCGTCCGGCCAAGAACGCCATGCAGTCTGGCAAGGCCAAGACCAAGGACTGGGTGCTGGAGTTCGAGCCGGACTCGGCCCGTCGCTCCGATCCCCTGATGGGATGGACCCTGACCAGCGACATGAACGGCCAGATTCGCCTGTCATTCGAGACGAGCGAAGAGGCGGTCGCCTACGCTCAGGCGCATGGCATTCCGTTCCAGATCACCGAGCCGAAGGCGCCCAAGCGCATCCTTAAGGCCTACGCGGACAACTTCGCCTACAATCGCAAGCAGTCCTGGACGCACTAACAGCCTGCCAGGCGCCCATAGCTCAACCGGATAGAGCATCCGCCTTCTAAGCGGACGGTTGCAGGTTCGAGTCCTGCTGGGCGCGCCAGGTCTCGGACTGCCGTGGACTGGCGGCAGGTGTCTGGGGACGGGTCAGGATCCAGACTTCCCGCGCGGCGCTGCCGGCGTTCGCCCCTGCTCGCCGCAAGTTCGGTTCGGCGGCCGGCGAGACTATGGACCTCAGCAGCCTTGATCGGCAGAGCAGACCCGCGCCGCTGTTCATGAGCCGAATGGCGCGGCCCTAGCGGGCGGCGGCGAAGGCGTCGAGGCCGCGGCGCAGGTCCGCCATGAGGTCGTCCTCGGCTTCGAGGCCGATGTGCAGCCGCATCAGGGGACCGTCGTATGTCGGCGCGAATTTGCGCTTGCCGAGCTGCGGGTCGCTAACGATGGCGAGGCTCTCGAAGCCGCCCCAGGAGAAGCCGAGACCGAACAGCTGCAGCGCGTCCAGGAAGGCGTCGGCCGCCTGAGGCGTCCTCCCCCTCAAGACAAAGCCGAACAGGCCGCAGGCGCCGCTGTAGTCGCGCGCCCAAAGGTCATGGTCGACAGCGCCCGGCAGGGCTGGGTGAATGACCTCAGCGACCTCTGGCTGTCCAGCCAACCATTGCGCGATCCGAAGCGCCGCGTCGCCCTGGGCCTTGAGGCGGGTGGGCAGCGTGCGCAGGCCGCGCAGCATCTGATAGGCGTCCTCGGCGGAAACCGACCAGCCGAGATTGTGAACGCCATCCTCGAGGCGCCGAACGAGGGCGGAATCGCGCGCCGCTGCCGAGCCCATGAACACGTCCGAGTGCCCGCCGACATACTTGGTCAGCGCCTGAACGCTGATGTCGACGCCGTGCTCCAAGGGCTTGAAGAAATAGCCGGCGCCCCAAGTGTTGTCGGTCAGGGTCAGTATGCCCCTGGTCTTCGCCAGCGCCGCGACGGCGGCCAGGTCCATCATCTCGAAGGTCAGCGAACCGGGCGACTCCATCATTATCAGGCGCGTCTTTTCACCGGCTAGATCAAGTAACGCCTCCGGCGACAGACGCGGATCGAAGTATCGGACGGCGACTCCGTAGCGCTTCAGGACGTTGTCGCAGAACCGGCGGCTCGGCTTGTAGATGTTGTCTGCGGCCAGGACCTCGTCGCCACCCTGCAGCACGGCCAGGACCGCGCCCGTCACCGCCGCGAGGCCGGACGGATAGAGGCAGACTCCCTCGGCGCCCTCCATCTCGGCCAGCGCGCACTTGAGCGCGTCGTGGGCGGCGAGGCCCGCGCGGCCATAGGTCAGGAACGAATCGTCATCGTATAGCGCCGCTGCATTCGGCAGCAGAACGGTCGAGCCCTTCTGGATCGGAGGGCCGACGGTCTTTACCAAGTCGCAGTCGCGCGCCCCAGCTCGGATGAGACGTGTTTCTGGGGCGACGCGGGTTGACGAGGTGGAGCGAACTTGAGCCATGATCGCATGGCACTTAGAGCCTCCACAGCTATGCAATCAAGGAGGGCGGCCAATCTCTCGGCACAGTATTTCTACGAAGACCACCAGCTGCATCGCCGCGGCGATGTTGCTGGCCGCCTGCGGGAAGGAACGAGCCGCGCCGCCGCCCCAGCCCGCGCCAAAGGTCGAGACGACCGCGCCGGCCGGCGCGTTCAAGCCGAAACCCAGCGCGACTTTGGCGGCCGTGAAGTCCCGCGGGTGGGTTTCTTGCGGGGTCAATCCGGGCCTGCCCGGATTCGCTTTCGCCGACGATCGTGGAACCTGGCGCGGCTTCGATGTCGATATCTGTCGGGCGGTGGCCGCCGCGACCCTCGGCGACGCCAAGGCGGTCCGGTTCACACCGGTGGAGGCCGCTGATCGCTTCGAAGCCCTGCGTAGCGGGAAGATCGACGTGCTCTCGCGCAACACCTCCTGGACCTTGGCGCGGGACGCGGGCGAGGGCGTCGATTTCGCCGCGATCACCTATTTCGACGGACAGGGGTTCCTCGCGCCCAAGTCCCTGAACCTGACAAGCGCGGACGAGCTCAACGGCGCGCGGATCTGCGTTCAGCGCGGCACCGCCAGCGAGACTAATGTCGAGGACTATTTCAAGGCGCGCGCCCTAAAGTATACGCCGGTCGTGACCAATACCGAGGCTGAGGCCCGCGCGCTCTACCAGGCTGAAAGCTGCGATGCGTTCACGGCCGATGTTTCGGCGCTTGCGTCGGCCCGCTCGGTGATGAACAGCCCGAACGCCCATGTGATCCTGCCGACCGTGATCTCCAAGGAGCCGTTGGCGCCCGTGGTTCGGCAGGACGATCCGGCCTGGACCGACATCGTGCGCTGGACCGTGAATGCACTGATCCTGGCCGAGGAGGTCGGGGTGAACTCCAAGACGGCGGCGGAGCTCGCCAAGAGCTCGGTCGATCCACGTGTCCGACGACTGCTCGGAGCTGAGGGCGACTTTGGGCCGCTCCTCGGTCTGAGGCGCGATTTTGCGCTGCAGGCGATCATCCAGGTCGGCGCCTATGACGAGGTCTTCGCACGCAATCTCGGGGCGCAGTCAGCGCTGAACCTCGAGCGGGGACACAACGCGTTATGGAACGCGCCGATACCGGGACTGCTCTATGCGCCGCCCGCGCGCTAGGGACCGGTGACGATGGGCGCGTCGGCCAAGCCGCCCCATTCGGACCAGGAACCATCATAGACAGCGGCGCAAATGCCCAGGCGGGCGAGCGCCAAGGCCAGGACTGAAGCGGTCACGCCCGAGCCGCACGTCGTGACGATCGGCTTGGCGAGATCGACGCCGACCCGATCAAAAACGGACTTGAGCTCTTCGGACGGACGCAGCGTTCCGTCCTCGGCGATGACTTGCTCCCACGGGAGGTTCGCGGCGCCCGGCATGTGCCCGGACCGCAGGCCGGCGCGCGGCTCGGGAGCTTCACCGCGGAAACGGGCGGCGGAGCGAGCGTCGAGCATCCTGGCCGCGCCGGACTGCAGGATGGCCTGGACGTCTTGGGCGTTGCGCACGAGTTCCGCCTCGAACCTGGGGGCGACGGTGACGGGTTGCGGAACTACGTCGCCGGCTTCGACGGGCCGCCCTTCGGCGAGCCACTTGCGCAGGCCGCCGTCGAGAACGTGGACTTTGTCGTAGCCCATGACGCGGAGCGTCCACCAGACGCGGGCCGCTGAGCGAATGCCGTGGACGTCGTAGACGACGATGTCGGTCTCGCGCGACAGACCGAGCGCGCCGGCGGCCTGCGCGAAGGCCTCGGGTCTCGGCAGCATGTGCGGGAGGTCGGTGTCGTGATCGGCGACATGATCAATGTCGAAGAAGACGGCGCCAGGAATATGCCGCTGGAGATACTCCGCAGCGCCGTTGCGGGCTTCGGCGGGCATGTGCCAGCTGCCGTCGACGACGCGGACGGAGCCGAGGCGTTCGGCCAGCCAGGCGGTGGAGACGACGGGATCGTCCATGGCTAGAGCCAGCGGGGGATGGGGAAGCCGCGCTCCGCCAGGAACGCCGGATTGAAGATCTTGCTCTGGTATCGGGCGCCCTGGTCGCAGAGGATCGTCACGATGGTGTGGCCGGGGCCGAGGTCCCTCGCCATGCGGATGGCGCCGGCGACGTTGACGCCGGTCGAGCCGCCCATCACCAGACCCTCGTGCTCGACCATGTCGAAGATCACGTTGAGCATCTCGACATCGTCGATGCGGTAGGGGTGATCGACCCTCAGTCCTTCGAGGTTGGCGGTGATCCGGCCCTGGCCGATGCCTTCGCTGATCGAGGTCCCATCCGACTTCAGCTCGCCGTCAGCGTACCAGGAATAGAGGGCTGCGCCGTGCGGGTCGGCGAGGCCGATCTTGATGTTCGGATTGCGGGCTCGCAGGCCCTCGGCGACGCCGGCAAGGGTGCCGCCCGAACCGACCGCGCAGATGAAGGCGTCGACCTTGCCGCCGGTCTGCTCCCAGATCTCCGGGGCGGTCGTCTCGACGTGGGCCTGTCGGTTGGCGACGTTGTCGAACTGGTTGGCCCAGATCGCGCCGGCCGGCTCCTTGGCGTTCAGCTCCTCGGCCAAGCGGCCGGAGTAGCGAACATAGTTGTCGGGGTTGGAGTAGGGGACCGCGTCCACCTCGACCAACTCGGCGCCGAGCAGGCGGATGGCGTCCTTCTTCTCCTGGCTCTGGGTGCGCGGGATGACGATGGTGGTCTTGTAGCCGCTGGCCGCCCCGACCATGGCCAGGCCGATGCCGGTGTTGCCGGCCGTGCCCTCGACGATGCGCCCGCCGGGCCGCAGCAGCCCGCGGCGTTCGGCGTCGCGTACGATATAGAGGGCCGCGCGGTCCTTCACCGACGCCCCGGGGTTCATGAACTCGGCCTTGCCGAGGATTTCGCAACCTGTCGCTTCGCTCGCTCGGCGAAGACGGATCAGGGGCGTGTTTCCGATGGCGTCTAGGACGCTGCTGGCGACAGTCATAGCCGACTACTTAAGCCGGGCTGCAGGCGCAGAACAGTGGGAAAGGCCTCAGCTTTCGTCGAACCGACCTAAGCTGTTCTGAGGCTTAGGCCCGCGAAAGACTGAGTTGGACGACATTGGTCCTTTCGGTGCGGAACCCCGCCTCGCAATAGCTCAGGTAGAAGCGCCAGAGCTTGCGGAACCGATCGTCGAAGCCCAGCTCGGCGATGCCCTCCCAGGCGCTCTCGAAGCGCTGGCCCCATTCGGCCAGGGTGTCGGCGTAGTCCTGTCCGAACCGGCTGATGCCGGTCCAAGCCAGACCGGCCCGACCTGTTACGTCCTTGAGCCGGGCTTCGGACGGCAGCATCCCGCCTGGGAAGATGTATTTCTGGATAAAGTCTGCGCGGCGCCGGTAGGCTTCGAAGATCTCGTCGCGAATGGTGATGATCTGCAGGCCAGCCCGGCCGCCCGGCCGCAGCACCTCGCGGATCTTGCCGAAGTAGGTGGGCCAGTAGCGCTCGCCGACCGCCTCGAACATCTCGATCGAAGCGACGCGGTCGAACTGCCCCTGGACGTCGCGGTAATCGATGATCCGGATTTCGGCGCGTTCGCTAAGGCCCTGTTCGAAGATTCGTCTGCGGGCGAAGTCGAACTGTTCCTGCGAAATGGTGATGCCGGTGACCTTGGCGCCGACCTCCTTCGCCGTATACTCGGCGAAGCCGCCCCAGCCGCAGCCGATCTCGAGCACGCTCTGATCGCGTTCCAGTCCCATGCCCTGGGCCAGAGAGCGGTACTTGTTGGTCTGGGCGAGCTCCAGCGCCTCGCCGTCATGGGAAAAGCGCGCCGACGAGTAGGTCATCGTCCGGTCTAGCCACTGGGAATAGAAGGCGTTGCCGAGGTCGTAGTGGGCGTGGATGTTCTTGCGCGAACCCTTGCGGGTGTTGGCGTGGAGACTGTGGCCGATGAAGTTCACCGCGCGTACGACCGGGTTGCCGATGAAGAAGCGCGCCAAGCGATCGAAGTTCATGCTGACCGAGATGAGCACCGCCGAGAGGTCGGGGGTGGTCCACTCGCCGGCCATGTAGCCTTCTGCGAAGCCGATATCGCCGGCGGCGAGCACCCGCCGCATGAAGCCGAAGTCGTGGACGATGATCCGCCCGTCGACTCCGGGTTCGGCGCCCTTGATCCGCAATTCCTGGCCGGAGGGCGTGACGAAGGTCAGGGAACCCGCCCTCCAATTCAGCGCCATGAGGCGCGCCATAAAACGGAATGCGGCGGGCGCGCCGGCGAGGGCCGGCAACTTGCCGAAGGCCCTGGGTGAGGCGGCCAGGGCCGCCAGCGATGGTTCATGCGCCAAGCTCATGGTCGCAACCCTCGATTTTCACACCTGCAACACTGCATTTGGGATTGAATGGAATCAACTCCAGTACGCGAGACCGGTAGAGCTGGTTCGAGGGGTTCACGTTTTCGCGCTTGTGAACCGAGCGTACGCGCGCCACTTAGGCCGTTGCGCGAGCGCGCCGCAGATCACCCAAATCCGAGATTATCATGACCGCACTGACGCTTAATCGCTGGAATCTCTCGATCGGCGACGGCCAGCCGCTGGTCGTGATCGCCGGACTGAATGTCATCGAGGACCTGGACCTGGCGCTCGCGACCGGCCGCCATCTGAAGGCTGTCACCGGCGAACTGGGCCTGCCCTTTGTGTTCAAGGCGAGCTTCGACAAGGCAAACCGATCGTCCGTGAAGAGCTTCCGCGGTCCTGGCCTGAAAGACGGCCTGAAGATCCTGGCCGAGGTGAAGGCGCAGCTGGACGTACCGATCTGCACCGACCTGCACGAGGTCGAACAGGCCGAGCCGGTGGCTGCTGTCGCCGATCTCGTGCAGATACCAGCGTTCCTTTGCCGTCAGACCGACCTTGTGGTGGCGACCGCGAAGGCGACAGGCGCGGCCGGCGGCCTGGTGCACGTCAAGAAGGCGCAGTTCCTGGCCCCGTGGGACACCAAGAACATCCTCAGCAAGATCAGGGAAGTCTCGGACGTCGGTGTGGTCCTGTGCGAGCGAGGCTCCTCCTTCGGCTACAACAATCTGGTGGTCGACATGCTGGCGATCCCGGAAATGAAGAAGCTCGGCGCGCCGGTAACGATCGACGCCACCCACGCGGTGCAGCTGCCGGGCGCCGATCCGCGCACGGCCGGCGCCTCGACGGGCGGGCGTCGCGACGGCGTCGCGATCATCGCCAAGGCCGCGGTCGCCTCCGGCGCCGACGGCGTTTTCCTTGAGTTCCATCCCGACCCGGACAAGGCGCTGTGCGACGGTCCGAGCTGTCTGCCGCTCGACGGCGCGCGCGACCTGCTGGCCAGCGTCAAAGCCGTTCATGCGGCGGTCCAGCAATCGGCGTAGGCTTTGAGCATCATGGACCTGGCGGCCCTTCAAAAGATCCTTTCGGCCCTGTCGGGCGCCCGCATCGCCTGCGTCGGCGACCTCATGGTGGACCGGTTCGTCTACGGCGACGTGACGCGCGTCTCGCCTGAGGCGCCGATCCCGGTGCTGGCGCGCAAGCGTGAACTGGTGATGCTCGGCGCGGCGGGCAATGTGGCGCGAAACGCCGCGGCGCTGGGGGGCGAGGTCTGCCTGGTCGGGATGATCGGCGGCGATCCGGAGGGCGTGGAAGCGCTGCGTCTGGTCAAGGCCGAGGAGGGCGTCGAAGGCTTTGTGGTGACCGACGCCGCGCGACCGACCACCCTGAAAACCCGTTTCGTGTCCGGCGGCCAGCAGTTGCTGCGCGTCGACATGGAGACCAGCGGTCCGGCCAGCGGCGACGTCGAACAACGCCTGGTCCGAACGGTGCGCGACGTGGCCAAGGACGCCGGCGTCATCCTGCTGTCGGACTACGGCAAGGGCGTGGTGACTGCGGCCGTCATCGAAGCCTGCCGCGCGTCCGGCGCGCTGATGATCGTGGACTCGAAAGCCCGTTCGTTCGCCCGCTACGGCGCAGTCGACATCGTCAAGCCGAACGCCGCCGAACTGGCCCACGCCACTGACATGCCGACCCAAACCGACGCCGAGGTCGAGGCTGCGCTCGCCCACGCCCTGACGGTTTGCGAGGCCAAGGCGATCCTGGTGACCCGCGCTGCGAAGGGTATCTCGCTGGCGGTCCGCGGCGAGCCGGTTCGCCATTTCCCAGGCGTGCCGCGTGAGGTTTTCGACGCTTCGGGGGCCGGCGACACCACGCTGGCGGCGCTGGGCGTGGCCCTGGCGGCCAAGGTCGACGTCTCCGACGCCATCGAGTTTGCGATGCTGGCCTCCGGTGTCGCGGTCGGCAAGGCGGGGACTGCGGTCGTGACGCCCGAGGAGATGATCGAGGCCTCGATCACCGCGCACATGGCGCCCGCCGAAGCCAAGATCGCCACGCCGCAGCGCATGGCCGACGAGATCGCCCGCTGGCGCGCCAAGGGGCTGAAGGTCGGCTTCACCAACGGCTGCTTCGACATCCTTCACCGCGGGCATGTCGCCTATCTGACGCAGGCGCGGGCCTGGTGCGACCGGCTGATCGTCGGCGTCAATTCTGATCGCTCGGTCCGTGCGCTGAAGGGCGAGGGACGGCCGGTCAACGATCTGGAGAGCCGGGCCATGGTGCTGGCCGGGCTCGGCTCGGTCGACCTGGTGGCGCCGTTCGACGAGGATACGCCCATCGCCCTGATCGAGGCCGCGCGGCCCGACGTGCTGATCAAGGGCGCCGACTACGCCGAGAGCGAGGTGGTCGGCGGCGACTTTGTGAAGTCTTATGGGGGCGAGGTCAGGCTGGCCCAGCTCGTGGACGGATACTCCACGACCGCGGCCATCGCCCGGATGCAGGAGAAGGCATGACCCGTCGCATCATCTTCGTCACCGGCGGCGCCGGCTTCATCGGCTCGAACATCGTCGCCAAGCTGGCTGAGGACCCGTCGCTCGACGTCGTAGTCTGTGATCGGCTGCGCGAAGCCGAACTGGGCAAATGGCGCAACATCGCCAAGCATCCAATCGGCGATTTCGTCGCGCCGGAAGCGATGTTCGATTGGCTGGAGAAACGCTGGCGCGACGTCGAGCTGGTCGTCCACATGGGCGCGGTGTCGTCGACGACCGAGCCGGACGCCGACAAGATCATCCATTCGAATTTCACGCTGTCGCGCGACCTGTTCCGCTGGTGCGCCGATCACCAGCGCCGGTTCATCTACGCTTCGTCGGCCGCGACTTACGGCGACTCGACCGATTTCCGGGATCGCGACGATCTGGAGTGGCTGGCGGGCTTGCGTCCGCTCAACACCTACGGCTGGTCCAAGGCGCTGTTCGACCTGTTCGCCGCGCGGCAGGCCGCGCGCGACTACGCGCCTCCGCAATGGGTAGGCCTCAAGTTCTTTAACGTCTACGGGCCGAACGAAGAGCACAAGCACTCGATGAAGTCGGTGGCCTCGCAGATCTGGCCGAAGGTCCGGGACGGCCATTCGGTGCAGCTGTTCAAGTCCTATCGCGAAGGCATTCCGGACGGCGGCCAGACCCGCGACTTCGTCTATGTCCGCGACGTCGCCGACGTGATCGGCTGGCTGGCCAAGAACGAGCAGGTCAACGGGATCTACAATCTGGGCTCAGGGACCGCCCGGACCTTCGAGGACCTGGCGCGTGCGGTGTTCACTGCCGCGGGCCGCGAGCCGGAGATCGAGTACACGCCGATGCCGCCGGCGATCCGCGACAAGTACCAGTACTTCACCCAGGCCAACATGGAACGCCTGCAGGAGGCGGGGTACAACCAGCCCATGACCACGCTGGAGGACGGGGTGAGCGACTACGTAAAGCGCTACCTGTCCCAGCCCGACCCATACCGCTAGGCGCAGGGGCGGATGGCCGATCGTCCCAAGGGTTTTCGGCGTCTCGCGACCGCCGCGATCGTGGTGGTGGCGCTGGTGCTGTCGGCGGCCGTCTATGTCTGGCGCGACGACATCCTGCGAACCCAGCTCGATCCCAAGGAGCCGTTCCAGATCTACGATCCGCCGCCGGCGCCGGACTATGCGCAGCGTTCGGCCTGGGCGCTGATGCCGAACGCGCCGGATGCCCCGACGGACGAGGAACCGCCGGCCGACGTCTTCTTCATCTCGCCGACGACTTTCGACGGCGGTCGCCACTGGAACGCGCCGATCGACGACGCACGGGCCGACCGCCTGTTCCGCGAGGTCATGGCCCCGAACTACGCTGGGCCGTTCGTTCGGGTCGGCCGGATCTTCGCCCCGCGCTATCGCCAGGCCAGTCTCTACACGCTGATGACGCTGCGCGACGACGCCAAGGAGGCGCGCCGCTTCGCCTATGGCGACGTGGCGGAGGCGTTCCGCTACTACATCGCTCACTACAACCGCGATCGGCCCTTCGTTGTCGTCGGGGTGGAGCAGGGCGGCACCCTGGCCGCGCGGCTGATCGCCGAGGAGGTCGCGCCCCATCCGGCGCTGCGTTCGCGGATCGCGGCCGCCTACCTGATGCAGACCATCGTGCCGTCCGACAAGCCGCCGCTGCCGCCGTGCATCGCGCCCAAGCAGACCGGATGCCTGGCGGCCTGGGCCTCGGTCTATGAGGGCGAGCCGGAGCGGGCCCAGGCGCTGCTGGACCGCTCGTTGGTGTGGAACGACGCCGGGCAACTGGTCAATCTCGGCGGCCGCACGCCGATCTGCTTCAATCCGCTGTTCGGGGCCGTGGTCGACGCCGAGGCTCCGGCGCGGCTGAACCTCGGAGCCACCAACGCCACCGGCCTGGAGTGGGGCGCCCGGCCGGCCTTCCTGACCCGGCAAGTCGGGGCCAGGTGCGACAAGGGCATCCTGCGGGTGACGCGGCCGAAGTCGCCGTCGCTGAAGCCATCGGGGTCCTGGACCGACCGACGGCGGGCTCCGGGCTACAACGTGTTCTTCGCCGACCTTGAGGCCGACGCCGGCGCTCGGGTGGCGACGCTGACAGAACGCAGGGGCACGCCGGTCGATTGACCCTGGCGGGCTTCGGGGGTCATCGTCGGCGTCACCGCAGGACAGGAGACGCGCGATGGACAACCGTCAGATCGTTCTTGAGCAGATCCCGCAGGGCAAGCTGACGCCGCAGCACTTCCGACTGCAGACGACGCCCGCGCCGACGCCGGGCGACGGCGGGGTGCTGGTGCGCACCCGCTACATCTCGCTGGATGCAGCGAACCGCGCCTGGATGCAGGGCGCGACCTACCGATCGGCCCTGCAGGCCGGCGACGTGATGGCGGGCGGATCTGTCGCCGAGGTCGTGGAGAGCAAGGCGGCGGGCCTCAAGGCCGGCGACCTGGTGTTCGCCGACACCGGCTGGCAGGAGTACGCGGCGGTCTCGGCCGAGGGGCTGTCGCCGCTGCCCGACCTGAAGCCGCTCACCCATCTTATCAGCGTCTACGGGGTGGCGGGGCTGACCGCCTATTTCGGGCTGATGGAGTGCGGCCGGCCGCAGGCGGGCGAAACGGTCGTGGTCTCGGCGGCGGCCGGGTCGGTCGGCTCGATCGTCGGACAGATCGCCAAGATCAAGGGCTGCCGGGTCGTTGGGATCGCTGGCGGGGCCGAGAAGTGCGCCTGGCTGACCGACGAGCTCGGGTTCGACGAGGCGGTCGACTACAAGGCCGGCGACGTGCGCCGGGCGCTGCGGGCCGCGTGCCCCGACGGGATCGACATCTATTTCGACAATGTCGGCGGGGACATCTTCGAGGCGGCGCTGTTCAACATGAACAACTTCGGCCGCATCGCCTGCTGCGGGGCGGTCTCGCAGTACGACGGCGCAGCGCCGTCGAATGGACCGCGCGGGGTGCCGGGGCTGATCGTCACCAAGCGGCTGAACGTCCGCGGCTTCATCGTCTCGGATTTCTATGACCGCCGCGACATCGCGCTGGCCGAGCTGCAGGCCTGGGTCGCCAGCGGCGCGCTGAAGGTCCAGGAGGACGTGATCGAGGGGTTGGAGAACACGCCCGCGGCCCTGGTCGGGCTGTTGGCCGGGGAGAACCGCGGCAAGCGGATGGTCAAGGTCTAGCTGGCGTCCCTAGCCCGCGTCCTTCAGCGGCGAGCCTGGCCGCCAGTCGAACAGTTCCTGCAGGACGCGCAGCGCCTGGCCGCGTGGCGAAGTCAGCTCCGGGTCGCGCTCGATGATCAGCCGCGCGTCGTCGCCCGCGGTCGCGATGAGGTCCTTGTGCGCGACGGGATCGACGAAGACGTAGGCGGGAAAGCCTGACTGGCGCAGGCCGAGCGCGTCGCCGCCCCCACGCAGCTCCAGGTCGCGCTCGGCGATCAGGAAGCCGTCGTCGGTTCGGCGCAGGATGTCGAGGCGCTTTTGCGCCGTCTCCGACAGCGGCGGATCGTAGAGCAGCACGCAAGCGCTCTCGCGCGAGCCGCGGCCGACGCGGCCGCGCAGCTGGTGCAGCTGGGCCAGGCCGAAGCGCTCCGCCTGCTCGATGACCATGATGGTGGCGTTGGGGACATTGACCCCGACCTCGACGACGGTCGTGGCGACCAGCAGGCTGATCCTGCCGTCGGCGAAGTCGGCCATGACCGCGTCCTTCTCCGGGCCGGTCATCTTGCCGTGGACCAGACCGACGCCGGGGCCGATCTTCGCCCGAAGCTCGGCGGCGCGCTTTTCGGCGGCCTTGAGGTCGATCAGCTCGGATTCCGAGACCAGCGGGCAGATCCAGAACGCCTGGGCGCCGTTGGCGATGGCGTCGCGCAGGCGGGCCTCGATCTCGTCCAGGCGGCTGGTCGGCACCGCGCGGGTGGCGACCGGCGTGCGGCCCGGCGGCTTCTCGTCGATCCGCGAGACGTCGAGGTCGCCGTAGACGGTCAGCTCGAGGGTGCGCGGAATCGGTGTCGCCGACATGGCGATCAGGTGGACGGCCTGGCCCTTGGACTGCAGCCGCTGGCGTTCGGCGACGCCGAAGCGGTGCTGTTCGTCGATGACGGCCAGCTGGAGGCGCTGGAAGCCGACGTCGTCCTGGAAGAGGGCGTGGGTGCCGACCGCGACCTGGGCCGCCCCCGAGGCCAGGGCCCGCAGCTTTTCGGCCCGCGCCGCGCCCTTGTCGCGGCCGGTCAGCAGGATCGCGGTGATCCCGTGCTCGGCGAGCGGGCCCGAGAGGGTCTCGAAATGCTGGCGGGCGAGGATTTCGGTCGGGGCCATCAGCGCGCTCTGGCCGCCGCCGGCGGCGACGTCGGCCATGGCCAGCATGGCGACGACGGTCTTGCCGGAGCCGACGTCGCCCTGGACCAGGCGGCTCATGCGCTCGCCGGCCTCAAGGTCGCGGCGGATGTCGGCCAGCGCCCGGTTCTGGGCGCCTGTTAACTGGTAGGGCAGGTCATCGCGGACCTTGGCGGCCAGCTCCGAGGCGGCGATGCGGGCGGCCGGTTCGGCGCGGCGCTCGGTCTTGCGCTGGGCCATGGCCAGCTGATGGGCCAGCAGCTCGTCATAGGCCAGGCGCCGCGCGTGGGCCGTCTGCGGCGCGAGGTCGAGCTCGGATTGGGGCGCGTGCATGAGCGCCAGCGCCTCGCGCCAGCTGGGGAACCGCTCGCGGGCCAGCCAGGCGGGGTCCTGCCATTCCGGCAGCTCAGGCGCGCGGCCGAGGGCTTCGAGCGCGAACTTGCGGACGGTGCGGGCCGGCAGCCCGGCGGTGGCCGGATAGACCGCCTCGAAGGCCGGGATGTCCTCGGCGCGGTCGGGGGCGACGATGTAGTCGGGGTGGGCGATCTGCAGGCCAAGCCCGAAGCGCTCGACCTTGCCGCTGACCAGGCGCTTGGAGCCGAGCGGGTGCTTGGCCTCGAGCTGGCCGCCGAAGCTGCCGAAGAACACCAGGCTGAGCACGCCCGTGCCGTCGTAGGTCTCGACCCGCCAGGGCTGCTGGGGGCTGCGCGGGCGCTTGTAGGCGTCGATCTGGACCTCGAAGATCTGCACCGCGCCTTCGACGGCGCTGGCCACGGTGGCCCGCTCGCGGCGGATCACCGAGTGCGGGCGCAGGAACGCCACGTCGCGCACGATAGGCCCCGCCAGCTTCTCCAACAGGGGCGCCACGCGCGCGCCGACGCCCTTCAGGGTCGTGATCGGCGCATAGAGCGGAAAAAGAATCTCGGGCCGCATAGGCGGAACATAGCGCGACCATGGACAGCCTGCGGCGCCCATGATGAACTTTCCAAAACCCAGGGGGGATTCATATGCGCAATGCGCTTCTGGCGACCATCGGCGTCGCGTTGCTCGCCGCTTGCAGTCCGGCGGCGGAAGATGCGGCAGTCGATCAGGCCAAGGCCCCTGTGGCCGAGCCGGCGGTGCCGGTCGATCCGAGCTTCACCGGCATGCGGCGGCCCAGGGGCGACGAGCAGTTCGGCTACTACCTGCCCGTCAACGAGGTGAAGGTCGGCGACTACCGGCTCGACAACCTGCACGTCGCCGGCCAGATGGGCTTCAACGACTGGGAGACCGGCCAGAGGACCAAGACCTACGCCCCGGTGATGCTGGAGTTCGTCGACATCACGAGCCCGGCCCGCAAGAACGCGCTCGGCAACGTGGTCTATTCGGTGAAGCTCAAGGTGCTGCCGGACGCCTACGCCGTCACGGACGAGCGCATCCGGCTGGTCGGCAAGCATCCGAAGCTCGGCGATGTGCGGCTGGACGTGAAGCTGGACCCCGTGGCGCTGAAGAAGACCAAGGGCGTAAAGGGCAAGGACGGCCTGACCGTCGCCACCGGAGCGCTGCAGGTCGGCGACACGCCGTTCAAGGACGTGGCGTTCACCTGGCGGGGCGGCGACTGGGGCTGACGCCTTTTCGGCGAACGCGCTCTGGCGCGGGTGGGCGTAGCGGCCTATATCGGCCGCTCTCCCATGAGCATCGATGACACACGACTGAAGCGTTTGAAGTTCCGGGCCTGGCACCGGGGCTTCCGGGAAGCGGACCTCATCCTGGGGCCGTTCGCGGACACCTACGCCCACACCCTCACTCCGGAGCAGCTCGACGCCTTCGAGGCGCTGATGGAGCAGCCGGACCAGGATCTCTACGAGTGGATCGTCGAGCGCACCCCGACCCCGGCTGAGTTCGACGGCGAAATCATGGGCATGATCAAGACGTTCCGCTTCGAAGCCTTCGAGGCCAGGGGAGGGCCCCGTGGCGGCTGACGGCTTCCGGGCGCCGACGGCGGCGGAGACCCGGCGTATTGCTCAGGACCCAGGTCGGCTCGATCTGGTCGGCGCGCCCGAGGGCTTCGACGCCCTAGTCATGGCGGACATCGTCAAGGCTCGCGGCGGCCTGTCGATGTTCGTGGCCCGCGACGCCTCGCGGCTTTCGGCGTTCGTCGACGCCTTTTCGTTCTTCGCCTCCAACGTCGAGGTCGTCAGATTCCCCTCGTGGGACTGTCTGCCTTACGACCGTATCGGTCCCTCGGCCGGCGTCGCCGCCGAGCGGATGACCGCCCTGGCCCGGCTGGCCAAGGGCTTCGACGCCAAGAAGCCGGCGCTGCTGGTCACGACCGTGCCGGCGCTGATCCAGCGGACTCCGCCGAAGTCGGCCGTCGAGGGCGGCGCCTATTCAGCGACGGTCGGCAACGTCGTCGAAATCGCCGACCTCGAGCGATACTTCGCGATCAACGGCTACCAGCGCGCCTCGACCGTGTCGGAACGCGGCGAGTTCGCCATCCGAGGCGGGGTGATCGACGTCTATCCACCGAGCGCCGACGAGCCGGTGCGCTTGGACCTGTTCGGCGACACCCTGGAATCGATCCGGGCCTTTGACCCGGAAACCCAGCGCTCGACTCGTCAACTCAAGGACGTCACGCTGCTGCCAGTCAGCGAGGTGCTGCTCGACAAGGAGGGGGTCTCGCGATTCCGTCGCGGTTACGTCGAGGCCTTCGGGGCGCCGGGCGGCGACCCGCTTTACGACACGGTCAGCGAAGGCGGCCGCCGGGCGGGCATGGAGCATTGGCTGCCGCTCTTCTACCCGGAGATGGCGACGCTGCTCGACTATCTGCCGGCCGACACGCTGATCGCCCTGGACCACCTGTCCGACGGGGCCCGCGACGAGCGTCTCTCGATGATCGAGGACGCCTACGACGCCCGCGCCCAGGCCGACCGAAAGGTTCATTATCGGCCGCTGGAGCCGACGCGGCTCTACATGGACGCCGAAGAATACCGCGAGCGGCTTGCGGTTCGCCCGACCCGGCGGTTTTCCGCTTTCCAGGAGGTCGAGGGCGAAACCGTCATCGACATGGGTGCGCGCCAGGGGCGGGCCTTCACGGCCGAGCGTCAGCAGGATTCAGTGAACCTGTTCGAGGCCACCGCCGACCACGCGAAGCGACTGGTCGGGGAGGGCAAGCGGGTGCTGTTCGCCTCGTGGTCGGACGGCTCGTCAGACCGTCTGGGCGCGATGCTCGCCGATCACGGCCTGAAGAACATCTCGCTGGCGCCCTACTGGGACGCCGCAAGGTCGGCCGACCCCAAGATATTCCAGCGCGTAGTGCTGCCGCTGGAGTCGGGCTTCGAGACCGAAAAACTCGCGGTTATCTCCGAAACCGACATTCTCGGCGACCGACTGGCGCGTCCGCGCCGTCGGCGGCGGGCGTCGAACTTCCTGGCCGAGGCCTCGTCGCTGACGCCAGGCGACCTCGTCGTCCATATCGATCACGGCATCGGCCGCTACGAGGGGCTGAAGACCCTCGACGTCGCGGGCGCCCCGCACGACTGCCTGGAGTTACAGTACGGCGGCGAGGCCAAGCTCTACCTGCCGGTCGAGAACATCGACCTACTGACTCGATATGGTTCGGACGGCGAGAACGTCCAGCTCGACCGTCTGGGCGGCGCGGCCTGGCAGGCCCGCAAGGCCAAGGCCAAGGAACGTCTGCGGGAGATGGCCATAGGCCTTATCCGCATCGCGGCCGAGCGGGCGACAAAGGACACCGACGCGATCACGCCGCCGCACGGAGTGTTCGACGAGTTCTGCGCTCGCTTCCCGTACGAAGAGACCGAGGACCAGCTCAACGCCATCGGCGATGTGCTGGAGGACCTGGGCGCCGGAAAGCCGATGGACCGGCTGATCTGCGGCGACGTCGGATTCGGCAAGACCGAGGTCGCGCTGCGGGCGGCGTTCGTGGTGGCGATGAGCGGCCAGCAGGTCGCCGTGGTCGCGCCAACCACGCTGCTGGCGCGACAGCACTACAAGACCTTCTCCGAGCGTTTCCAGGGCTGGCCGGTTAAGGTGCGTCGGCTGTCGCGGCTGGTGCCGGCCAAGGAAGCCAGCGAAACTCGCGCGGCCCTGGCCAACGGCGAGGTCGAGATCATCGTCGGCACCCATGCCGTGCTGAGCAAGCAGGTCAGCTTCAATAACCTCGGCCTGGTGATCGTGGACGAGGAGCAGCATTTCGGGGTCAAGCACAAGGAGAAGCTCAAGGAGCTTCGGGCCGACGTGCATATGCTGACCCTGACCGCGACGCCGATCCCACGCACGTTGCAGATGTCGCTTTCGGGCATTCGCGAAATGTCGATCATCGCCACCCCGCCGGTCGATCGCCTGGCGGTGCGAACCTACATCACGCCCTTCGATCCGGTCGTCATCCGCGAGGCGCTGCTGCGCGAGAAGTATCGCGGCGGCCAGGCGTACTACGTCGCCCCCCGCATCAGCGACCTGCCCGAGTTGCAGAAGTTCCTGCGCGAACAGGTGCCAGAGGTGAAGTTCGTCGTCGGCCACGGCCAGATGGCGCCGACCCAGCTCGAGGAGGTGATGAGCGCCTTCTACGAGGGGCAATACGACGTGCTGCTGTCGACGACGATCGTCGAGAGCGGACTCGACATCCCGACCGCCAACACCATGATCCTGCACCGCGCCGACATGTTCGGTCTGGCCCAGATGTACCAACTGCGTGGCCGCGTCGGCCGGGCCAAGGCCCGCGCTTATGCGTACCTCACCACGCCTGCCGAGAAGCAGGTGACGCTTTCGGCCGAACGCCGCCTGAAGGTTCTGCAGTCGCTCGACAGCCTCGGCGCCGGCTTCCAGCTGGCGAGCCATGACCTGGACCAGCGCGGGGGCGGCAATCTGCTGGGCGAGGAGCAATCAGGGCATATCCGCGAGATCGGCGTCGAGCTGTACCAGCAGATGCTGGAAGACGCGGTCAACGAGCTGAAGGAACTGGCCGGCACGGGCGAAGCCGCCGACCGCGGTTGGTCGCCGCAGATCAACACCGGCGCGGCGGTGCTGATTCCCGATGAATACGTGCCGGACCTCAACGTGCGCCTGTCGCTTTACCGTCGTCTGTCCGACGCCGAGAAGGCGGGCGACCGCGAGGCGCTGGCCGCCGAGATGATCGACCGCTTCGGCCCGCTTCCGCCGGAAGCCGGCCAATTGCTCAAGGTCGTGGCGATCAAGGGCATGTGCCGCGAGGCCAATGTCGCAAAGATCGACGTCGGACCGAAGGGCGCGGTCGTCACCTTCCGTGGCGACGAGTTCAAGAATCCGATGGGACTGGTCGGCTTCGTCCAGAAGAACCAAGTCGCCTGGAAGATCCGCCCCGATCACAAGGTGGTGGTGAAGGGCGAGTGGGAGACGCCGGAGCAGCGCCTGGCGGCGGCCGAGGGCATCCTCAGCGAGCTGGCCAAGCTGGCGGCTTAGGGCTGCCCAGCTGACCGGAGGCTTCTGCATGACGGGAGCTCTTATGGATCGTCATCGCCGGGCGTGTCCCGGAGACCCATAAACGCAGTCAGAGCAGGGTGAACGCCGGCGCGCCACGGCGCGCCGTGCAACGCGGCGCCTTTGGGTGGCCGACACGAGGCCGGACAGCCGAAAGAGATTTGTATACAATGGCTTGAGCTTTGCGGTTGGCGCCGTTTACAGCGCGCTTAACTCGCCTTCTGGTGCGCCCTGGCGGCGGCCTCTTCAAGCGCCTTGCCGACGCTCTCGGGCGAGGTGACTTCGGCGACGCCGATGTCGAAGTCGACCACGAACGGCGGTTGGCCGTCGCCAGCCTCGAAGGCGGTGCAGCCGATGACCGCGGCGATGCGCTCGCCGGCGGCGCGGGCCGCAGCCTTGCCGGTGGCGGGCAGGGCCAGGGCGAAGACTTCCTGCCCCAGGCGCGCGGCGGTGTCCTCGACGCGGACGAGACGGCCGATCATCGAGCCGATTTGTGGAATGGCGCGGTCCAGCCAGCCGCCGGCGCGCGCGGCCGAGACGTCGGTCCGCTCAGCGACCTTGAGCACGCAGACCGACAGCGGGCGGCCGCGGACGCGGGACGCCTGGGCCAGGCGGGCGACGTGGCGAGCGAAGAGATCGCGGGTGAAGAGGCCGGTGGCGGCGTCCATCAGGCCGGAGGTGCGCGCCATCTCCAGCGCCCGGCGGATCGCGGTCTGGCGGCGATAGCTGCGCGCCAGTTCGAGCACGCGGCGTGCCGTCTCGGTTTCCGGTGTCTCGGGAGAGGCCACGTCGGAGACGCCGCGATGGTAGGCCTCCGACATCGTCACGTAGCTCTCCTGGCGCATGTAGAGCAGCGCAGGCGTGTGGTAGAGCCGGGTGTTGCGGCGCATGCCGGCGGCGATGGACAGCGCCTCCTGGCTGGTGTCGCCGGCCCACAGCACCACAGCGTCGAACGGGCGCTCATGAAGGTAGTCGAAGGCGGTATAGGCGGTGAACGCGCCCACGACCTCGGCCCCGGAACGCGTCAGGGCGTTGGCCAGGGCGAGGAACTGCGGCGCCGGCTCGCCGATCGCCAGGACGTGGTAGGGTGCGGAGTCCGGCTCGGGCATGTCCAGCCGGCGGCCGCGGTCGGCGAAGGTCTCCAGCCTGAGCTCGAACTCTTCCTCGGCTACGGCGGTGCGCACCAGAGTCTCCAGCCGCATGACCATCTGGGCCGGATGCACCGGCGCTGCGAGGGTCAGGTCGAAGTCGTAGGTGTCAAGCTCGGGACCGGGATCGCCGATGGCGATGACCGGTAGGCGGCGCGGGGCGCAGGCGGCCTTCAGGCGCCGCGCCATGGTCAGGGCCTCGTGACCGCCGCTGGCCAGGTCGACGATGGCGGCTTCGACGTTGAGGTCGGCCAGCGCAGCGACGGCGGCGTAGGGGCCACGTGCCGTGACAGTGCGCCAGCCGAGCCGGTCCAGGCCCTCGGCCAGCGGTCCGGCCACCGCGTCGTCCCGTGCAACGATCAAGACTCGCGCCTGGACGCCCGCCGTCATTCGCTTAAACCCTGGCCTCTCGGTCGCGCGCCCGCCCAGGCTGGGCGGGAATCGACGTGCGCCACAACTATACAGGCGCAAGGCGAATGGCACAGCGACGCCGAGTCGCAAGCCTGTGGAGGAGAGACGGGATGGAGCAGATTCTGAAGGGGCAGGTGGCGGTGATCACCGGCGCATCGGGCGGGTTGGGCGCGCATTTCGCGCGCGTGTTGGCCCAGGCAGGGGCTTCGGTGGCGCTGACCGCGCGGCGGCTGGATCTGGTCGAAAGTCATGCCGGGGCAATCGCCGGAGACGGTGGCCAGGCGATGGCGCTGAAGCTGGATGTCGCCGACGCCGCGGCGATCGGGCCGGCTTTCGACGAGGTGGAGACGGCGCTGGGGCCGATCTCGATCCTGATCAACAACGCCGGGGTCGGCGGCGAGGGGCTGGCCCTGGACCTGTCGATCGAGGAGTGGGACCGCACTTTCGACGTCAATGTCCGTGGAGTGTTCTTCGCAGCCCAGCAGGCGGCCAAGCGGATGATCGCCTCCGGCGTCGCCGAGCGCGGCGAGGCGCGCATCGTCAACATCGCCTCGATCGCCTCGCATACGGTGCTGCCGGGGCTGTCGGCGTACTGCGCCTCTAAGGCCTCGGTCGCGATGCTGACCCGCAGCCTGGCCCGCGAATGGGCGCGGAAGGGGATCGCGGTCAACGCCATCTGCCCCGGCTATATCGAGACCGACATCAATTCCGACTGGTTCAAGACCGAGGGCGGCCTGAAGCAGATGAAGGGCTTCCCGCGGCGGCGGCTGATGGACGCCGCGGACCTGGACGCCTCGCTGCTGATGCTGAGCGGGCCGGCAGCGCGGGCGATCACCGGGACGGTGATCACCATCGACGACGGCCAGTCGTTGCCGGGCGGCGGCTGAAGCCGTTGGCTGACGGCGCGTCATGATCGCTAGGTTTGGGGCCGCTAGCTTCGGGCAAGGAAACAGGGAGACGTCGTATGGGTAAGGGGCCGCTTTCAGGGCTGAAGGTCATCGAATTCGCCGGAATCGGCCCGGGTCCGTTCTGCGGCATGCTGCTGTCCGACCTCGGCGCCGACGTCGTGCGGATCGACCGCAAGGGGCAGGGGCGGTCGTCGCCCGCCGACATCACCAGCCGCGGGCGCCGCTCGATCGGCCTCGACCTTAAGAATCCCGCCGCCATCGAGACGTGCCTGAAGCTGATGGAAGGCGCGGACGCGGTGTTCGAGGGCTTCCGGCCGGGCGTCATGGAGCGCCTGGGCCTGGGCCCCGAGGTCGCCCTGAAGCGCAATCCGAAGCTGGTCTATGGCCGGATGACCGGCTGGGGCCAAACTGGACCGTACGCCAACGCCGCCGGCCACGACATGAACTACATCGCGATCACCGGTGCGCTGCATGCGATCGGCACGGGCGACAAGCCGATCCCGCCGCTGAACCTGGTCGGCGACTTCGGGGGCGGGGCGCTGTACCTGGCGTTCGGCCTGCTGGCCGGGGTGCTGAATGCGCGCGCGACCGGCGAGGGCCAGGTGATCGACTGTGCGATGAGCGACGGCGCGGCCTCGCTGATGGCGATGTTCTACGGCTTCAAGGCCAGCGGCATGTGGAAGGACGAGCGCCGGGCCAACCTGCTCGACGGCGGCGCGCACTTCTACGACACCTACCAGTGCGCCGACGGCAAGTGGATCTCGATCGGCTCGATCGAGCCGCAGTTCTACGCGCTGCTGCTGGAGAAGACCGGGATCAACGACCCGGCCTTCGCCGCCCAGATGGACCGGGGCGCCTGGAACGACCTGCGCGACAAGCTGGCCCACGTGATCGCCCAGAAGACCCAGGCCGAGTGGTGCGAGATCATGGACGCCACCGACGTCTGCTTCGCGCCGGTTCTCGACCTCGATGCGGCGCCCAAGCATCCGCACAACGTGGCGCGGCAGACCTTTGTGGAGTTGGGCGGGGTCGTGCAGCCTGCGCCGGCGCCGCGGTTCTCGGCCACGCCTGGGGAGATCCAGGGTCCGCCGCCGGCGATCGGCGCTCATGACCGCGAGGCGCTCAGCGACTGGGGCTTCTCGACCGCCGCCATCGACGAGCTCAAGGCGGCCGGCGCCCTGGCTGGATAAGACGGCCGGATAACAGAAAGGCCCCGAAGCGCGAGCATCGGGGCCTTCTTCACTGGGCTTCGAGCGAAGCTTACTTTTCCGGCGCGCCGATCGTCTTCAGCTCCGTCACCGAGACCTTCTGAGCAGCGTGCTCCTCGGCGCCGAGCGGGATCAGGCCGCGCTGCTGCAGATAGCCGCCCTTGCCGGTCGCCGCGTCCGAGACGAACGCGTTGACGTATTCGCGCAGTCCCGGAATGACGCCGATATTGGCCTTCTTCACGTAGACGTAGAGCGAGCGCGACACCGGATAGGTCCCGTTCGAGATGGTCTCGAAGGTCGGGGCGACGCCATCGACCGTGGCGGCCTTCACGGTGTCGAGGTTGTTCTCAAGGAACGAGTAACCGAACACGCCGATGGCGTTCGGGGTCTTGGTCAGGGTCTGGACGATGGCGTTGTCGTTCTCGCCGGCGTCGACCCAGGCGCCGTCGCTGCGGATCGTGTGAGCCTTGGCCTTGAACGCGTCCTCGTCCTTCTCGCGCAGGGCCTCGAGGGCCGGAAGCTTGCGGGCCCCCTTTTCGAGGCCAAGCTCGACGAAGGCGTCGCGGGTGCCCGAGGTCGGCGGCGGGCCGTAGACCAGGATCGCCTGGGCCGGCAGGCCCGCGTCAACGTCCTTCCAGGACTTGGCGGCGTTCTTGGCGAAGCCTTCGCCCTGCGGCAGTTCGGCGGCAAGGCCGCGATAGACCTGGTCGATCTTGAAGTTGTAGGTCGGGCCGCTCTTGGCGTTGGCGATCACGATGCCGTCATAGCCGATCTTGATCTCGACGATGTCGGTCACGCCGTTGGCGGCGCACTGCTCGAACTCCGACTTCTTGATCGGGCGGGAGGCGTTGGCGATGTCGGGGAAGCCCGCGCCCGTGCCGCTGCAGAACAGCTTGAAGCCGCCGCCGGTGCCGAGGCTCTCCACCTTGGCCGGGCGCCCGCCCGTGGTCTTGGCGACGTTCTCGGCGACGCGGGTGGCGAAAGGGAACACGGTAGAGGAGCCCGCGGCCCACACTTGATCGCGGCCGCTGGCGCTGGGTCCCGCGGCCTTTTCGGCACCGCCCTTGGGGGCTTGCTGACCGCAGGCGCTGAGCGCGACGGCGGCGACGGCGAGATAGGCGAAAGTCTTCATGGTCTGGCTCCGCTCCGGTTCGGCAGAGGCGCTAACATTGTTGTTTGACGGTTCTGTGAAGGTCGAATGACGAACGCGTGCGGGCTGAACAGGTTCTACGAACGGCGTTCAGCGGGGGTTCAGGCCGCATGGCGCATCGTAAGGCACGGTCGATCGTCGTCACTCCCGTCCCTCGATACGGCGACCGACCGGATGGCATGACACGCCCATCGGCGGCGCGTCGGTTCCCAGCAAGGACCGGCGCGCCGTTCGTGTGGAGAGATCATTGCTTGCGCCGCGGGGCGAGCTTCAGCACCTTCCGCGCCATGTCGCTACGGCAACGAATCCAGCGCGTTCGCGAGGCGGACTGGGACCCCTCGCACTGGCTGCGCCTGGCGGTCCTGATCACCGGCCGCGCCATGCGCCGCCTCTGGGGGCGGGACGTCATGCTCTACACGGGCGGCGTCTCGTTCTTCATCATGCTCGCGGTGTTCCCGGCGCTGGCGATCGGGATTGGGCTTTACAGCCTTCTGGCCGATCCGAACGAGGTGGCGCACCAGGCGGAGGCGCTGGCGCGGCTGATGCCCTCGGGGGCGCAGGCGATCTTCCAGGCCGAGCTGGAGCGGCTGGCGCAGACGCCGTTCCATTCAGTGTCTGCGCAAAGCGGGGTGGCGCTGGTCGTCGGCGGCTATGCCGCGCACCGCGGCTTCAAGGCGCTGCTGGCTGGATTGTCGTTCATTCACGACGAGGCGGCGCCGCGCAGCTTTCTTCAGTTCAACCTGCTGGCCCTGGCCGTGCTGATCGCCGCCTTCGCGATGCTGGCGTTCTTCTCGGCGATCTTCTTCTACTTCCGATTCATCGCCGCGGCGTTCGGCCTCAAGCCCCTGGCGGGGGTCTCGTGGCTCTACAGCGAGTGGACCTGGGCGAGCTTCGGCCTGACCTTCGCGATGACGCTGATCTACCGGTTCGCCATGTCCAGCCGGCCGGTGGCGTGGCTGCCGTCGATCCTCGGCGGGGTGTCGGCCGCAATCCTCTGCCTGCTCGTATCCTGGGCCAGCGCCTTCTATGTCGAGCAGGTGGCGCACCTGGGCGCGACCTACGGCTCGGTCGCCGCGGTCGTGGTGTTCCTGATCTGGCTGTCGTGGAGCGTGAACGCGGTATTCTTCGGCGGCGCCTTCGCGACCGAGATCGAGATCGTCCTGCGCGAGCGCGAGCGGCGTCTGCCCGCCAACGGGACTATGGCCGCGCGACCAGAAAACTAAGGACGCCGTCGCGCTCGCCAGTCTCGACGACGACGAAGCCGGCGCCGTTCGCAAAGTGCGGGACGTCGATCCGGGCCAGCGGATCGTCGGCCAGCAGCCGCACTTTCACGCCCGGCGAGGCGTCCTCCAGCGCGCGCCGCAGCCGCAGGGTCGGCACCGGGCAGCGGTGGCCGCGGGCGTCAACGGTGATCTCGTCGGTAAACATCTTGTGCGGCCATACAGCCAGAAGGCGCTGAACCCAAGCGGCGCCGTCGCGTTGTCGCTCACTTACGCCAAACGACGGGGGAGGGCGCATGACCGGCAGCTTCACAACCAACGTGCCCGCGCGGCTTGATCGGCTCCCCTGGAGCCGGTTCCACTGGCTGGTGGTGGCGGCGCTGGGCATCACCTGGATCCTCGATGGGCTGGAGGTGACGCTGGTCGGGTCGCTGTCGCCGGCGATCTCGGAGGGGCTGGGGCTCACCACGACCCAGATCGGCCTGTCGGGCAGCGCCTACATCCTGGGCGCGGTGCTCGGCGCTCTGGTCTTCGGGCGGCTGACCGACACGTTCGGGCGGCGGCGGCTCTTCACCATCACGGTGGCCGTCTATCTCATCGCGACGATCGCCACCGGCTTCGCCTGGGACTTCTGGTCGTTCCTGCTGTTCCGGTTCCTGACCGGGGCCGGCATCGGCGGCGAGTACGGCGCGGTGAACTCCGCCATTCAGGAGCTGATCCCTGCGCGGCGGCGGGGGTACACCGATCTGGCGATCAACGGCAGCTTCTGGTTGGGCGCGGCGCTGGGGGCGATGGGATCGCTGATCGTGCTCGACCCGAACCTCGTCGATCAGGCCTGGGGCTGGCGGCTGGCCTTCATCATCGGCGGCCTGCTGGCGCTGATCGTGATCTGGGTCCGCCGCTACATCCCCGAGAGCCCGCGCTGGCTGATGACCCACGGCCATCCGGAGGAGGCGCTGGCGGTCGTCGAGGGGATCGAGGCGCGGATCGAGCGGGACACCGGCCGGTCGCTCGGCCCGACCAGCGAGTTGCCGACCCTGCGGCTGCGGCCGATGCGCACCTCGTGGTTCGACATCGCCCGCTCGCTGGTGGTGCGGCACCCCAAGCGTACCGTCCTGGGGCTGGTGCTGATGGCCACCCAGGCCTTCTGTTACAATGCGATCTTTTTCACCTACGCGCTGATCCTGACGAAGTTCTACGACGTGCCGGCCGCCTCGATCGGCTGGTTCATCCTGCCGTTCGCGGCGGGGAACTTCCTGGGGCCGCTGCTGCTCGGCCACTTCTTCGACAGCGTCGGGCGCAAGCCGATGATCGCCCTGACCTATGGTCTGGCGGGAGCGCTGCTGTGCGCCACGGGCTGGATGTTCTCGGCCGGGCTGCTGACCGCCACGACGCAGACCGCGGCCTGGACGGTGATCTTCTTCTTCGCCTCGGCCGGAGCGAGCGCCGCCTACTTGACGGTGGGCGAGAGCTTCCCGCTAGAGACGAGGGCGGTGACCATCTCGCTGTTCTACGCGTTCGGGACGCTGCTGGGCGGGGTCGGGGGACCGGCGCTGTTCGGGGCCCTGATCGACAGCGGCGAGCGCAGCCAGATCTTCTGGGGCTACCTGTTGGGGGGCGTGCTGATGTTGAGCGCGGCGGTCGTGGAGCTGTTCCTGGGCGTCGCAGCCGAGCGCAAGCCGCTGGAAGAAGTCGCCCCGCCTCTGTCGGTGCTCGACGACGCGCCCTAGTCGGGCCAGATCGCGGGCGCAGCGCCCAGCGCCGTCGTCGGCCGCGCCCACCGCGCCGGCGTCGCCGACATTCGCACGGGCGGGCGCAGATGTCGTACGCCACCGAATCCCGATGGGGAGTCGATCCGCCAGCCGTCTATCTCGGCGGGTGTCGCGGGATGAATGGCGGCGAGATCGCTTGCGGACTTCAGGCCCAGACCGCGCAGCCAGGTCGCCGTCTGCACCAACGACACGCGAACAAGATAGCTTCCTCCAAAGCGGGCTCGCCGTTCCAGCGCGACCAGCGTGCCGAAGGCGGCGAGGAAGCCTGTGGTGTAGTCGGCGACCGCGGCCGGCTGCAGCTTGGGCGGACCATCGCCGCCGTGAATATGGACCATGCCGGTGACCGTCTGTGCGAGCTGCTCCCAACCGGGGCGGCCGGCCCAGGGACCTTCGTGCCCATAGGCGTTGATCGAGGTGTAGACGATCCCCGGCCGCAGCCTGGCGAGGTCGAGCGGGCCGAGGCCCAGCCGTTCCAGCGCGCCCAAACGATAGCCCTGGCTGAACACATCCGCCTGCGCGACCAGAGCCTTCAACTGGGCGAGCTGGGCCGCGTCCTTCAGGTCGAGCCAAGCCGCCAACTTGCCGTGGCCGACGTCGCTGACGAAGAACTCAGTGGCCGGAAGGTTGGGGGAGGCGACGTAGAGGACGTCCGCCCCGTGCTGAGCCAGGGTCTTGCCGCAGGTCGGGCCGGCCAGCACCCGGGTCAGGTCCAGGACGCGAACCCCGGATAGCGGCGTCTCGCCGTTACCGGGCAAGGGCATGGGCGGGCCGTCTGCGATCTTCACGATCTCGACGACGGGCCGGCCGGCGAGGATGCGGCCTTGTTCGGAGGCGTCCCATTCCTCGGGCGTGCGGACCATCGCCCCACAGACGCCGGCGTCGGCGATCGCGTTCTCAAGATCGAGCGCATTCCACTTCAGCGCCTCGGCGGCGACTGCGGCGGTGTCGGCGGGCGAGCCCATCAACTGGTGCAGCTTGGCGGCGCTGTCAGGGAAGCTCGGATGCAGGAAGACGTGGCGGCCGTCCTTGGTGGGGAAGAACCCCATGGCCGGCGTGCCCCGGCCGCCGCCGGCGGCGTCGTCTGGCCGCGAAGGCGGGGCGCGGTCGGGGTCTTCGAACACCTGCAGAGCGAAGCTGATCAGGGATGCGCCAGCCTCCCGGGGTGAGACGCTCACCTGCTGTGTCTGGCCCGTGCGGAGCGTCCAGAGGTCGGCGGCCATAGCCCCGACCGCGGCCAGCGCCGCAGCGGCGCCGGCTTCAGCCTGGAAGCGCGTGGCCATGGCCGCCGGTTCGTCCTCGATGCGGACGAAGGCGGGTCGCGGGCGGCCGGCCAGCCGCATCAGGTGTTCGAACGCGTCGTCGGCTGTGGTCATCGCCTGTCTTCCGGTGTGTGGATGGTCAGTCGGCGAACACCAGCTCGGCGGTCTCGGCGGGCAAGACCCGATAATCGCCGACCGCCAGATCGTCCGGCAAGCTCAGCCCGCCGATGCGGTCGCGGTGCAGCGCCGCTACGTGATTGCCGACCGCGGCGAACATCCGCCTGACCTGGTGATAGCGGCCTTCTTCGATGATCAGCCGGGCCTGGCGCTCGCCGAGCGGCTCCAGGGTCGCCGGGAGCAGGGGCTTTTCTTCGCCTTCGAGCATCAGCGTTCCGGCGGCGAAGATCTCGCCCTCGTGGCCTTCCAGCGGGCGGTCAAGGTCAGCGATGTAGCTTTTCTTCACATGGCGGCGCGGCGAGATCACCCGGTGCAGGAAGTCGCCGTTGTCGGTGATCAGCAAGAGCCCGGAGGTTTCTTTGTCGAGCCTGCCGACGGTCGACAGCGCCGGGTCGCGCACTCGCCAGCGCGGCGGCAGCAGGTCGTAGACGCGGTCGCCGTACTCCTTATGCGAACAGACCACGCCAAGCGGTTTGTGCATCATGATCACCATCGGCGGCGGCGGATCGACCGGCCGGCCCATGACCAGCATGCGCTCGGGCAGATCGGCGCCGATGGCGATCCGCGCGCCGGCGTCGCTCAGCGCCACGCCGTCCAGCACGATCCGGCCGGCGGCGACCAGTCCGTGCATCTCCTTGCGGCTGCCGTAGCCGAGATTGGAGAGCAACCGGTCGAGCCGCATGGTCGGCGTCTTGCTCATTTGCGCGCCTCGTAGATCTTGTAGCCGCCGCCGTCGGCGACCAGCGTCACGGCCTTGAACGCTTCAGTGAGCGCCGCCTCATAGGGCAGGTGCCGGTTGGCGGTCAGCCAGAGGCGGCCGCCCGTACGCAGGCTGTCGGCGGCGGCGCGGATGAACGCCTGTCCCAGCCGCCGGTCTTCCTGGCCGCCGTCGTGGAATGGCGGGTTCATGACCACGAAATCGAGGTCGGAGAGGGCCTTGGCGGCGGTCCGGACGTCGGCCCAGACGAAGCTGGCGCGCGAGTCGACGATGTTGTGCTCGGCGCACTCGACGGCGCGGCGATCGATGTCGATCAGGGTCAGGGCGGCGACGGCCGGCGAGGTCAGCACTGCACGCGACAGCCACCCGACGCCGCAGCCGAAATCGGCCCCGCGGCCGCTCAGCGCCGGCAGGTGCTGGAGCAGGAGTTCGCTGCCCGGGTCCAGTCGATCCCAGCTGAACACCCCCGGCTGCGACCAGAGCCCGCTGGGGAGGATGCGGGGCGCGCCCTCGGCGATGGCGGGGGCGAGCGCGAGAGAGACGTCCGGGCGCTCGACCTCGCAGATCCGATGGTGGCGGCGGGAAGTCTCGGCGACCTCGCAGCCGAGCGCGGCAAGAGTCTTTTTCAGCCGCAGCCCACCGCGGTCCTTCGGCGCGGCCGCAGCGAGCGCGCCGCCTGGACGCAGGACGCGCAGAGCCTGGGCCAGGAGGTATCGCGCTTCGATGGCGCCGCCGGGGACGAGTAGGGCGAGCTCGTCCTGGCTGGCGTCCGCCAGGCTGACGATGTCCGTAGATCCAGGGATCAGCGGCGACAGCTGCGCGGCCCCCTTGGGCGTCTCGATAACGTCGGGCGGCGGATTTCCGTAGACGGCTGAAGGCAAGGGCTGGGTCCGGGGGATCGTCGAATCTGTTGCGGCATCTGTAGCCCGTCGCAATCGGACACCGAAGTTGAGTTGGCGGCGACATCGGACGGGTTCAGGTGTCTTCGCATGGCGAGCATCCATCCGACAGCCGTTGTCGCACCCGGCGCGCAGATCGACCCGAGTTGCGAGATCGGCCCCTATGCGGTGATCGGCCCCGACGTGCGCATGGGACCTGGCAATGTCGTCGGGCCGCATGCGGTGCTCGACGGCCGTAGCGAGATCGGGGCGGACAATCGCTTCATGGCCTCGTGTTCAATCGGGGCCAGCGCGCAGATCACCGGCCGCGCCGTCGAAGCGGGGCGACTGCAGATCGGCGACGGCAACGTGTTCCGGGAGTTCGTGACGGTCCATGCGGGCGGCGACTCGATCACCGTGATCGGGGCGCGAGGACTGTTCATGGCCACCGCGCACGTCGCCCATGACTGCGTGGTCGGCGACGACGTGGTGATGGCCAACGGTGCGACGCTGTCAGGGCATGTCGTCATCGGCGACCGGGCGCAGCTCAGCGGTCTCTGCGCGGTCCACCAGCACGTGCGGATCGGCGAGCTTGCCTTCGTGGCCGGCGGCGCGATCGTGACCCAGGACGTCGCGCCCTACTGCCTGGTGCAGGGTGATCGTGCGCGGCTGGTCTCGCTGAACGCGGTCGGCCTGCGCCGGGCTGGATGGGCGGCTGGCGAACTCGCTTCGCTGAAGCGGGCCTTCAAGCTGGTGTTCCACGGCGGCGGCGTCCTGTCCGAGCGCCTGGCCGCGGCCGAACGCGACGCCGAGGACGACCATGTCCGCCGGCTGATCGCCTTCATGCGGTCCAGCGCGCGCGGGGTGATCGCCACGCCCCGGCGGAATCTTCCAGCTGCGGCGTAAAGCGCCGCGCTAAGCCCCCGCTTGCTGTTTGTCCCGCAATGGGCCAATTCGTTGGCCCGTGCCCGGGGGGCGAGTCCGGATTGCACCACATTCCTGTGGAACTGGTCCGCGCTTGGTTGTGGAATCGCCGGCGGCCACGGCAGGGACGTACGAGGAGTTTTGCCAACATGTCAGTGTCAGCCCCGAACGGAACGCGCCCGGCGGTCGCCCAATTGAAGCCCCGGATCGTCGTGTTCGGAGTCGGCGGCGCCGGCGTGAACGCGGTCAACAACATGATCGAGCAGGGGCTGGAGGGCGTCGACTTCGTCGTCGCCAACACCGACGCCCAGCAACTGTCGCTGTCGCTGGCCAGCCAACGGATCCAGCTGGGCGTGCAGGTCACCCAGGGCCTGGGCGCCGGGGCCAACCCCAACGCCGGCCTCAGCGCGGCCGAGGAATCCGCCGAGGATATCATCCGCTACCTGGACGGCGCGGACATGGTGTTCATCACCGCCGGCATGGGCGGCGGCACCGGGACCGGGGCTGCGCCGTTCGTGGCCCGCTGCGCCCGTGAGCGCGGCATCCTCACCGTCGGCGTGGTCTCCAAGCCGTTCCGATTCGAGGGCCGTCACCGCATGCGCCTGGCGGAGGCCGGCCTGCAGGAGCTGCAGCAGTACGTCGACACCTCGATCATCGTGCCGAACCAGAACCTGTTTCGCGTCGCGACCGAGCAAACGACCTTCGCTGAAGCGTTCGGGATGGCCGACCAAGTTCTGCATTCCGGCGTCCGCTCGATCACCGACCTGATGGTGCTGCCCGGCCTGATCAACCTCGACTTCGCCGACGTGCTCAGCGTCATGGGCGGCATGGGCGCGGCGATGATGGGCACGGGCGAGGCGAGCGGCGCGGACCGCGCCGCCGTGGCCGCCCAGAACGCCATCCAGAACCCGCTGCTGGACGAGACCTCGCTGGCCGGGGCCAAGGCCGTGCTGATCAACGTCACCGGCGGCACCGACATGACGCTGCTGGAAGTCGACGAGGCGGCGAACGTCATTTCCGACCAGGTCGACCCGGACGGCAACATCATCTTCGGCGCGGCCTTCGATCCGTCGCTGGAAGGCAAGTTGCGGGTGTCGGTCGTCGCCACCGGAATGAATTCGGCGAACGGCCGCGACGCGGCGCCTGCGCCGGCGTCCGCCGCGGCCCCGGAGGCGGCGTCTGCCCACGATGCGGCGCCGGGCGCGACGCCGCGTCGGTTCTGGTGATCGCGGCGGCGCCTAGAACGTAAAGGTCAGGCCCATCAGCGGGCCGCTGAACGAGGCGTCGTAGTCGATGCGGTCGCCTTCCCACTTCGTGGAGTAGAAGCGGTAGCCGGCCTCGGCCGTGATCAGGTCGTTGAACCGGTAGCTCAGGTAGGCCTGGACCTCGTAGAGGCTTTCGGACGAAACGCCGAAGCCGCCGGCGGCGGCCAAGCCGATCACTCCGAAATGTTCGCCGATCATGGTCTTGCCGCGGACGCCGATGACCGGGTCCCAGAGATCTTCCTTGGCGCCGAAGTCGATCTGGCGGTTCGGGGTGCTGACCGCGACGTCGGCGTCGATGCCGAGGTAGTGGGCGCCGCCGAGGATGTCGACCGAGGCTCGGTCGGTCTCGTAGGCGCGCCAGTAGCCGACGATCATGCCTTTGGTCCCCGAGATTGTCACCTTGCCGTCAGCGTCGGGCAGGGGGCCGGCGGCGATGTCCTTGTCGGCCTCGACCTCGTAGTAGGTAAGGTCGCCGAGCACCCCGAACTTGCCGTAGCGGACGTCGGCCGAGCCGGTGAACGCGCCTGACAAGCCGATGTCGTCGAAGTTCACCTGAACGTCGGGATTGACCGTTGGACGCGAACCGCCGCGGCCCGAGGCCAGAGACACATCGCCCGTCGGGAACGCGATCCAGACATAGGGCGTGATGGCGACGGTCCAGTCGTCCTCTGCGTGAGCGGCGGCGGGAAGCCCGGCCGTCGCGGCCAGCAAGGCGAGTATCCCGATCCTGCGCATTTTGCGTCTCCTGGCGAAGCTTCCGGGAGATTGGGCCATGCCGCCGGGCGATGCTGTCCGGGTAAGACCCTAGACGAGGTGCGCGGACGACCTATTCGACTGGCTTGCGCAGATAAACCTCGTGATCGAGTTCGCCTTCCCATTTGGCGACGGTGACGGCGGTGGAGAGGTCGCTGGTGGCGCTGGTTATGGTGCGGGTCATGTCCAGCAGTCGGTCGAAGGGCAGGATGAACCCGACGACCAGGGCGGTCTGCTCGGCGCCCAGACCGATGACCTGCAGCACGGCGGCCAGCATGAACAGCGAGGCCGAGGGCACCGGGGCGGTGCCCAGCGCCACGACAGTCGTCGCCAGAGCCAGCATCACGTACTGCGAAAAATGCAGGTCGATGCCGAACGCCTGGGCCGAAAGCACGGCCAGCAGGGCGACGTAGAGGGCGGTGCCGTCCATGCTGAGCGTGACGCCCAGCGGCATGGCGGTCGAAGTCACCGCGTGGCTGACGCCGAGGTTCTTCTCGGCGACCCGCATCGCGACCGGCAGGGTGGCGGCGCTGGACGAGGTCGAGAACGCGATGGCGACGACGTCGGTGATGTCGCGGAAGAACGGCAGCACCGGCAGCCGCGCGACCAGCCGCACCAGGCCGCCGTGGATGATCAGGGTCTGGAAGGCGCAACCGAGCACCAGCGCCGCGGCCAGCTTGAGGACGTGGACGAAGGCGCTCGGACCTGTCGTGCCCATCACCCAGGCGACCAGGGCGAAGACGCCGAAGGGCGCCACCTCCATCACGAAGCGCACGATCTGCAGCATGATGTCGGCGCCCATCTGAAACAGGCGGCCGACCGGCTCGGCGCGCGGCGCGATGGTCAGGATGCCGAGGCCGACCAGGATGCCGAAGAAGATCACCGACTGGACGTTGCCTTCGGCCAGGGCGGCGATCGGATTGGTAGGGATGATGCTGATCAGGTGCTCGCCGAGGCTGGGCGGCGCCTTGGCGATCTGGGCGGGGGCGGCTCCGGCGAAGTCCATGCCGACGCCCGGCTGGAAGATCACGCCCATCGCCATGCCGACGCTGACGGCGATGACCGTGAGGGTCAGATATAGAGCGAGGGTCTTGGAGCCGATGGCGCCCAGTCGTTTGGGATCGCCCATGCTGGCGATGCCGGAGACGATGGAGAAGAACACCAACGGCGCGACGACCATCCGGATCAGCCGGATGAAGACATCGCCCATCCATTTCAGCTGCACCGACGCCTCGCCGAGCGCCAGGCCGACGATCGTGCCGAGCGCCAGGGCGATCAGGATTCGCTTCCATAGGACCACGCCGAACCAGTAGCGGCGCAGCAGGGCGCCGGCGCCGCGCGGAGCGGGGCTGGCGTCGGCCGCGGTGCGGGCGTCTTGCTCGGTCGCCATGAGGTGTTCCCAAGGTGCGGGGCGTGTCGGCCGCCGACGATAGTTGCGGCCGCGCTGGACGCTAGTGCGCCGCGCGGCCGCAGGGTCAGTTGCAGGAGCCGGCGGTCGGGGCGTGCAGTACGCCCGCGCCAGGCAGGGCGTCGGTCGGCTTGCCGTCGCGGACGACGAACTTGCCGTTCACCAGCACCTGCTCGGCGCCGACCGACAGCAGTTCGGGCTGCACGTAGGTGGCCTTGGGGGCGTAGGTCGCCGGATCGAGCACCACCACGTCGGCGTAGTAGCCCGGCTTCAGGTAGCCGCGGCCGGTGAGGCCGAAGGTGTCGGCGGTAAGACCAGTGCTGCGGTGAACGAAGTCGGCCATGGAGACCGTCTTCTCGGCCTTGACGTACTTGGCGTACTTCTCGGCGAAGCTGGCGTACTTGCGCGGGTGACCCTCCGAGCCGTCGGACGAGGTCATCACCCAGGGCTGGCGCATGAAGGCTTTGATGTCGTCTTCACTCTGGTTGAACGAGGCGACGCCGGCGTCGCCGCGCTGGAGCAGGCGCACCGCCGCCTCGATCGGATCGACGTCCCAGGCCTTGGCGATCTGCGCGAGGGTCTTGCCCTTGGCCTCGTCGACCGGCGTGCGCGTCAGCAGGAGGGAATCGGGCCCGCCGCGGCGACGCATGTTCTCGGCCATTTCGGCGCGAATCTTCGGTCCGAGCGTCGGGTCGGAGAGGCGCTTGAGCATCGCCGCCTCGCCGTCGACCTGCGCCCAGCGGGGAAGCAGGGCTGCGGAAAGCCCGGTGCCCGACGCGGCCCACGGATACTGGTCGGCTGTGACCTTGAGGCCGGAGGCCTGGGCGGCTTCGACCATCTTGATGATCTCGCCGGCCTGGCCCTGGACGTCGACGCCCAGCGCCTTGATGTGGCCGATGTGGACCGGGATGCCGGCCCCGCGGCCGATGTCGAACACCTCCTGCACCGCGCCCTTCAGGCCGATCGTGTACGAGGACTCGTCGCGGATGTGGCTGTCGTAGGTCCCGCCGCGCTTGGCCGCTTCCTTGGCGAGCGCGATGACCTCCTCGGTCTTGGCGTAGCTCTGCGGCGGATAAAACAGGCCGGTCGAGAGGCCGAGCGCGCCCTCGCACATGGCCTTGGCGACCATGCCCTTCATCTGCTCCAGTTCGGCGGCGTTCGGGGCGCGGTCGGAGTCGCCCAGCACGCGTTGGCGCAGGGTGCCGAAGCCGACATAGGTCGCCACGTTCGTGCCGACGCCGTTCTGCTCGAGCTTGGCGAAAGTGTCCTTGACCTCGGGCGCGGCGCGGCCGTCGCTGCCGACGAAGACGGTCGTCACGCCCTGCATGGCGGCAGCCAGGTTGCGGCGCGTGTCGGCGTCCGTCGACGAGAGGTCCTCGAAGTAGTGAGTGTGGGGGTCGATGAACCCGGGGGCGACGATCTTACCCTTGGCGTCGATCGAGGTGGTCGCGGTGATCTTGGCCTTGGCGGCGTCGCCGACGAAGACGACCTTGCCGCCGGAGATCGCGACATCGGCTGTGACGCCGGCGCCTTGGCCGCCGTCGTAGACCGTCCCGCCCTTGATCAGCACGTCGACCGCCCGGCCCGGCTGAGCGTGGGCGAACGCGCCCGCCGACAACGACAGGACGCTGGCTCCCGCCAGGGCGACTAGTTTGGACGTCTTCATCACAGCTCTCCCCCGAAACTCATGCGCCGCCGGCGCCGATTCACACTCTCGCGCCGGGTCGGCGCAGCCGCCATCGTCAGTCGCTTGGCGCGGCCATAGCCTGCGGGCATGGCGTCCCCCAGAAGCCCGGCGCCGCGGGGGTGAGCTTGCCGGCCTCCAACCGCACGCCCCCCACGTGATCGGCCTTGAGCCACAAAGGTCCGTCGAGATCGACGAACTCCGCCTCGCCGGCCAGCAGCAGGGCCGGGGCGATGGACAGCGAACTCGACACCATGCAGCCGATCATCACGCCGAATCCGCGGGACCTGGCCGCAGCCAGCAGGTCGAGGGCTTCGGTCAGGCCGCCGGTCTTGTCCAGCTTGATGTTCACGACCTGATACCGGCCGGCGAGATCGTCCAAATCAGCGGCGACATGGCATGATTCATCGGCGCAGATCGGAATTGCGGGATTGAAGCCGGAGAGCTGGTGGTCCTCTTCGGCGGGCAGCGGCTGTTCGACCAACGCGACGTTCAGCTCTTGCAGCACGGGCTGGATGTCGCGCAGCAGTTCGAAGGTCCAGCCCTCATTGGGATCGACGATCAGCTGCGCGTCGGGAGCCGCCGCGCGGACGGCGCGCAGGCAGGCCTCGGGTTGGACCGCATCTACCTTCACCTTGATGACCGGGGCGCCGTTCATCGCCGCTGCGGCGCGGCCCATGGCCTCCGGCTCGTCGAGGCTGACCGTCAGGGCGATGACTACCGGGGACGGTTCGGGTTGGTGCAGCAGCTCGGCGACGCTGCGTCCCGCGAGCTTAGCCTCCAGATCCCAGAGCGCGCAGTCGATGGCGTTGCGCGCGGCGCCCGGAGGCAAGGCGCGCATGAGTTCGATTCGGGTCATGCCGCCCCGAACCGCTTCGGCGACGGACTCGATTTGGGCGAGCACGCTGTCGAGGGTCTCGCCATAGCGGGCGTAGGGAACGGCCTCGCCGTGTCCGATATGGCCGTCGTGCCCGACGTCGACGGCGACCACGTCGGCCGCCGTCTTCACCCCGCGCGAGATGCGGAACGGCGCGGCTAGCGGCCAGTGTTCGCGGCGAGCTTGGAAGGTTCGAAGCATTCGATCAGCCTGTCGACGATGAGATGGACGCCCATGGAGACCGGGTCCTGGGCGGGGAGGCCGAGCAGGTCGCTGGCCTCGGCGCAGGCGCGCTGGGCGGCTTCCGGGGTCATTCCCGAGGTGTTGAGCGCCACGCCCACGGCGATCACGTCGGGGCTGGTGAGCCGGGCGGCGGCGAGATTGGCCTCCAGACAGGTCTTGAGGTCGGGCAAGGCGCGGCCCGGAAGGCCCCGCATGCTCTCGCGGCCCGGCTGATGGCAGATGACCAGGGCGTCGGCCTGGGCGCCGTGCAGCAGGCCGAGCGAGACCCCGGCATAGGAGGGATGGAAGAGCGATCCCTGGCCCTCCAGCAGGTCCCATCCGCCGTCGTGGCGGGCAGGCGAAATCTGCTCGGCCGCGCCCGAGATGAAGTCGGCGATCACCGCGTCGATCGGGACGCCGGACTGGGCGATGAAGATGCCGGTCTGGCCGGTGGCGCGGAAATCGGCCTTCAGACCTCGGGCCTGCATCTCCTTCTCCAGCGCCAGCGTCGTGTACATCTTGCCAACCGAACAGTCGGTGCCGACGGTGAGCAGACGCATGCCGGCGCGAGGGCGGCCGTTGCCAACGGGAATATCGGCCGGCGGTTCGCGCACGTCGAACAGCTCAAGTCCGCCCGCCGCCGCGGCCTCGACGATTTCGGAGTGGTTGCGAAGCCGGTCATGCAGGCCGGAGGCGACGTTGAGGCCGGCGCGCAGCGCGGCCACCACGTCGGCGACGATTCCCGGGCCCATGATCCCGCCGGCGTTGGCGACGCCGATGATCACGGTCTTGGCGCCCTGGGCCTTGGCTTCTTCGAAGCTCAGGGGAGGCAGGCCGAGGGTCTGGTTGCATTTCGGGCCGCGAAATTCCCCGACGCAGGCCTGCGGACGCCAGACCGCGACGCCGCGCGAGGTCTTCACCGACAGCTCGTCCTGGGAGTCGCCGAGATAGAGGAGAAACGGGGAGGGGATCATCAACAGCTCCAGACCAGCCGGGGCGCGCCCGGCGGGCTGGATCATGTCGTGCAGCCGCTCCCGCGATAGGTCAAAGACTGGGCTGCGATATAGCCGCCGGTTATGTGTACCGCTCGGCGAGGGTCTGCTGCAGGACCGCAATGAAGTCTCGCGCAGGGCGTGAGGGCGGCCGGTCTTCTAGGTAGATGCAGTGGACGCCGAAGGTCACTTTTGGAGTCAGCGGGCGGAAATCGAGCTCGGGGCTCAGGCTGGCGCGGGCGGTGAACTCGTCGACCACGGCGACCCCCGCGCCGTGCCGCACAAGGGCGGCGGCGACATAGTAAGTCTGGACGAATATGCGCTCGCTCCGGCCAGGGTCGTCCTGCACGACTTCGCTGGCGAAAAGTGCCCCGACAGGGCCGCTGCCAGCAAGGCTGATCAGGTCGCGGTCGCGGGCGGCGTCGAGGCTCAGACGCTCCGGCGCGTCGGGCATCTCGTCCTTGCGATAGAGCATGACGAGTTCGCCCGAGCCAATGCGGACGTCGGCCAGGCGGGGGTGGCGGGGGGTGTCGTAGGCGACGGCCAGATCACTGTTGCGTTCGTACAGCGCCTTGAGGATGTCGTCGTTGTGCAGGGTGTGGATATCAAAGGAAACATTAGGCCGTTGCTGGCGAAAGCGGGCGACGGCGGCCGGCGCGACGCCGAGTCCGAGCGAGGGCAGGACCGCCAGCCTGATGTGCCCATCGCCGCCGGCCCGCAGGTTCCGTGTCGTCTGCCGAAGAGATTCGATCCGGCCGTAGATGTCGTCGACCTCGCGGAACAGGGTGTGCGCCTCATCGGTAGGCACGAGGCGCCCTTTCACCAGGCGGAACAGTCGAAAGCCGATCCGGCTCTCGGCGTGCTTGAGCACCTTGCTGACCGACGGCTGGGAGACGTTGAGGGCGCGGGAAGCGGCGCTGACGGAGCCGGATTGATAGACCGCGTGAAACACTTCGATGTGGCGCAGGTTCATCGACGAACCCGGAACTGTGACCATGACCATTTCCCCTCAACGCCGCTGAAACCCCGGTGCGCAATGACGTACGCGTCGGGAGAGGGCGAAAAACGCGACTGCGGAATAGCCGATCAATCAACGACGCCGCACGGGGCATCTGCAGCACCCGGAGGAATTAGACAACCTCGGCCACCCATGAGCTCTGGTTATGGGCTGAAGAAGCCTTCGACATTGGCGTCACGGGGTCGCCGACCAAAGGTCCGCGTCGACAAGACGACGAGCGCCAGCAAGCGCCGACGGGCATCGACGAGGGGACCATGCGAAACACTACGACTACCAACGGCCGGGCCGCGGCCGGCAGCCGGCTGCGGAAGACGGCTCTGGCGGGGGCCAGCAGCCTGGCGGTGGCCTGTATGATGCCGGCGGGGCCGGCGCTCGCCCAGGACCTGGTCGACGAACTGGTCGTCACGGCCAGCCGGGTGAATCGCTCGGGCTTCGATGCCCCGACCCCGACCACCGTGGTCGGGACTGAAAACCTGCAGGCGGTTGCGGCGACCAATGTCGCCGACATGCTGAACACGTTGCCGACCTTCGGCGGCGGCACGACAACCTCGCACAGCTCGCAGAACGCGGGGGCCAACTTCCTGAACCTGCGCGACCTGGGCAACAACCGTACCCTGGTCCTGGTTGACGGCCGCCGCCACGTGCCGACGACCTCGAGCGGTCTGGTCGACATCAACGTGATCCCGGCCTCCCTGCTAGGCCGAGTCGAAGTGGTCACCGGCGGCGCGTCCGCGGCCTGGGGCTCGGACGCCGTGGCCGGGGTCGTGAACCTGATTTTCCGCGAGGACCTTGAGGGCCTCGAAGGCCAGGTCCAGGGCAGCACCAGCCAGTACAAGGACAATGAGGAATTCAACGTCGCCCTGGCCGGCGGCTTCCGCTTCGCCGGCGGCCGCGGTCACTTCATGGCCGCGTCTGAGTTCGTCGACATGAAGGGCGTCGGCGCCGACCGTGACTGGTTCCGAGAGCACCAGCAGGTCATCGCCAACCCGGCCTATCGCGCCGGCAACGGCCAGCCGCAGAACCTGCTGGTCCCCAACGTCACCGCCTCGGTCGCGACCCTGGGCGGCCTGATCACCGACGGACCGCTGAAGGGGCTGCAATTCCTGTCCGGCGGCGTCACCGCCCCGTTCCGATATGGCAACAACGTCGGCACCCAGTACCACACCGACGGCGACGGCCTTTATCCGGGCGACATCATCAGCCTGATGACCCCGTTGACCCGGGCCAACCTGTTCACCCGCACGACCTATGACGTCACCGACAACGTCGAAGCGTTCATGGAGGCCTCGGTCGCCTATGCCGAGACGACCTTCAACCTTTCGACGTCCTATGACCTGGGCACGCTGACCATCCGCCGCGACAACGCTTACCTGCCGGCCAACGTCGGGGCGCTGATGGACGCCAACGGCATCTCGACCTTCCGGATGGGCCGCTTCAACCGCGACATCGCCTTCAACGTGGTCGACAACAAGAACGCCACTTCGCGCATCGTCGTCGGGCTGAAGGGCGACTTCGGCGACGGCTGGAACTGGGACGCCTACTACCAGTACGGCCAGAACCGCTACGCGGCGCGAATCTTCAACAACCGGATCGCGGCCAACTTCACCAACGCCCTGGATGCGGTGATCAACCCGGCGAACAACCAGATCGTCTGCCGCTCGACCCTGAGCGCGCCGGGCAACGGCTGCGTGCCGATCAACCTGTTCGGCGAGGGCTCGCCGTCGGCCGCCGCGATCGACTACGTCACGGGCAGCCAGCACCTGGTCGCCAACATCGAGCAGCAGGCGGCCGCCGCCAGCCTGTCGGGCGAGCCGTTCTCGACCTGGGCCGGCCCGGTGTCCATCGCCACGGGCCTGGAGTACCGCAAGGACTCGGTCGAGCAGCGCGTCGACGCCATGGCCCAGGCCAGCCTGTTCTCGATCGGCAACCCGAAGGCGATGAAGGGCTCCTATGACGTGCAAGAAGCCTTCGTCGAAACCGTCATTCCGCTGGCCAAGGACATGGCCTTCGCCCAATCGCTGGACTTCAACGGCGCCGTGCGGGCGACCAACTATTCGACCAGCGGCACCGTCTGGACCTGGAAGGCGGGCTTCACCTACGAGCCGTTCGACGGGCTGAAGTTCCGGGCGACCCGTTCGCGCGACATCCGGGCTCCCAACCTCTCGGAACTCTATTCGTCCTACGTGCTGACCTTCTCGTCGATCACCGATCCGGTCACCGGCCGGCAGTCGACGGTGCGCTCGCCACAGCAGGGCAATCTGGCGCTGCAGCCGGAGGAGGCCGACACCTTCACCGCCGGCATCGTCTATGAGCCGGCGTTCGCGCCGCGCCTTCGGCTGTCGGTCGACTATTACGACATCGACCTGCAGGGCGCGATCTCGACGCTGACCGGGCAAGGCATCGTCAATCGTTGCGCGGCCGGCGCCGCCGACCTGTGCCGCTTCATCACGCGCAACCCGGACGGTTCGCTCAACGAGGTGATGCGGACCTTCATCAACCTGTCGAGCATTCAGGTGCGCGGCGTCGACACCGAGGTCAGCTACTCCACGCCGCTATCGAACATCTTCGAGGCCGTCGATGGCGACCTGACCCTACGTTTCCTGGCCAGCTATCTCGACCGCTACGTCACCAATGATGGGGTGACGTCGCTCGATACGGCCGGCGAAGTCGGCAACAACCGGCCGCACTGGCGTTGGACCGCCAGCGCGTCCTACGAGAACGGCCCCTTCAAGGGCTACCTTCAGGGGCGCTATGTCGGCGAAGGCGTCTACGACGTCGAGCAGACCTATGACGACGCCCATGTCGACAGCCAGTTCGTGACGACCGCGTCGGCCGCCTGGAAGATCAGGGACGACGGTGCGCGTTCGCTCGAAGCCTTTGGCGTGATCAGCAATCTGTTCGACGTCGATCCGCCGGTGTCGCCGAACACCTTCATCTTCGGCAGCCCAAACTCCGGCGCGGCGCACGACATCGTCGGACGCCGGTTCACGGTGGGCCTGCGCTTTACCTACTGACAATGTAGAGCCCGCAGCCTGGTCTCAAGCGACCAGGCTGCGGCGGCTTCACCTCGAAGAAGCCGGCGCGGGCTTCATGCGGCGGCGGCCGGCGATCAGGGTCGCCGTTCCCGAGGCCAGCAGCGCGGCCGAGCCGATCATCCAGGGGCAGTGCGGCTGGCCGGCGGCGCCGCAGATGACGCCGAGCTCCGCCACGCCGCGAGCCGCGAGCCAAGCCATCTCGGCGCTCACGGCCGCGCCGACGAGCATGGCCGCTCCAGCGGCGGTGATCAGGTCCGACTTCAGCTGTGTCATAGCGTCCTCACTGGGTGGCGTGCAGCCATAAGAACTAGCCGTCCGAGCGGCGCCTTGACCGAAATCAATGCCCCTACGGCAGGGGCCGGCCATCTCCCAGGTGCTGTCACCATGACTCGCTTGGGGGACCATGACTACCTTGCCGGCTCCAGAGAGCAGAACGCCGCGCGACGCGGTCCTTCTGTTCATCACAACGGGGATCTGCGCGTTCGCAGCGCTCCTCGCCACCGCCTTCACCGAAGACCCGCTGTTCCGGCTCCAGGGCTGGATCTTCCTGGGCGCCTTCCTGCTCGCGCTGTCGATCATGACGGTCGCCATCAACTCCGGCCGCCTGCAATCGCCGCAGGACCGCTACGCCGACGGCGTGGTGCGGGCAGGGGTCATCGCCACCATGTTCTGGGCGATCGTCGGCATGACCGCCGGCGTGTTCATCGCCGCCCAGCTGTCGTGGCCGAACCTGCTGTATTTCCCTGAGCAAGGCTGGCTGAACTTCGGCCGCCTGCGTCCGGTGCACACCTCCGGCGTAATCTTCGCGTTCGGCGGCAACGCCCTGATCGCCACCTCCTTCTACGTGGTCCAGCGCACCTGTCGCGCCCGGCTGGCCGGCGGAGTCTGGCCCTGGTTCGTGTTCTGGGGCTACCAGCTGTTCATCGTGTTGGCGGCGGTCGGGTACGTGGCCGGCATCACCCAATCCAAGGAATACGCCGAGCCGGAATGGCTGGTCGATCTCTGGCTGACCATCGTCTGGGTCGCATACTTCCTGGTCTTCCTGGGTACGATCTGGAAGCGCAAGGAGCCGCATATCTATGTGGCCAACTGGTTCTACCTGGCCTTCATCGTCACCATCGCGCTGCTGCACATCGTCAACAATCTGGCCGTTCCGGTTAGTCCGCTGAACAGCCGCAGCTACTCGCTGTTCGCCGGGGTGCAGGACGCCCTGCTGCAGTGGTGGTACGGCCATAACGCGGTCGGCTTCTTCCTGACCGCCGGCTTCCTGGCGATGATGTACTACTTCGTGCCCAAGCGCGCGGAGCGGCCGGTCTATTCGTACCGCCTGTCGATCGTCCACTTCTGGTCGCTGATCTTCATCTACATCTGGGCCGGCCCGCACCACCTGCACTACACGGCGCTGCCGCAGTGGGCGCAGACGCTGGGCATGACCTTCTCGATCATGCTGTGGATGCCGTCCTGGGGCGGGATGATCAACGGCCTGATGACCCTCTCGGGGGCGTGGGACAAGCTGCGCACCGACCCGGTCATCCGGATGATGGCCGTCGCGATCGCCTTCTACGGCATGGCCACGTTCGAGGGCCCGCTGATGTCGATCCGCGAGGTCAACGCGCTCAGCCACTACACCGACTGGACCATCGGCCACGTGCATTCCGGCGCGCTCGGCTGGGTCGGCTTCATCACCTTCGGCGCCGTCTACTGCATGGTCCCGTGGCTGTGGAAGAAGGACGGCCTCTACTCGCTGAAGCTGGCCGAGTGGCACTTCTGGATCGCGACCCTCGGCATCCTTCTCTACATCTGCGCGATGTGGGTTTCCGGGATCATGGAAGGCCTCATGTGGCGCGAATACACGCCGCAGGGCTTCCTCGCGAACTCCTTCGTCGAAACCGTCGCCGCCAAGCATATCGAGAACGTCATCCGCACCCTGGGCGGAGCCATGTTCCTCGCCGGCGCGGTGATCATGTCCTACAACCTGTGGCGTACGATCCGCATGCCCAGCTCTGCGCCCAGCGCCCAGAGCCTGAGCGGTCCCGCCCCCGCGCTCGTCGCGGCGCAGTAAGGCGAGGCCGACCATGTGGAAGCACCACACCAAGCTTGAGAAGCATTCCCTACCGCTGGTCATCGCGATCCTGATCGTGGTGTCCATCGGGGGCATCGTCGAGATCGCGCCGCTGTTCTGGCTCGAAAGCACCGTCGAGGAGGTGGAGGGCGTGCGGCCTTACACCCCGCTCGAATTGGCGGGGCGCGACATCTACATCCGCGAGGGCTGCTACACCTGCCACTCGCAGATGGTCCGCCCGCTGCGCGACGAGGTCGAACGCTACGGCCACTACAGCCTGGCGGCCGAGAGCATGTACGACCACCCGTTCCAGTGGGGTTCCAAGCGCACGGGCCCCGACCTGGCGCGGGTCGGCGGCAAGTACTCGGACGGCTGGCACAAGGATCACCTCGTCGATCCGCGATCGGTCGTGCCGGAGTCGGTCATGCCGCCCTACGCCTTCCTGGCCGAGAAGGCGCTCGACTACCGCGACATCCAGGACAAGATCCGCGCGATGACCAAGGTCGGCGTGCCCTACACCCAGGACATGATCGACAACGCCAAGGACGACCTGGAGACCCAGGCCGATCCGTTCGCGGCGGCCAGCAAGTTCCAGGCCCGCTACGGCGGCAAGGTCATCCAACGCGACTTCGACGGCGAGCCGGACCGGCTGTCCGAAATGGACGCCCTGATCGCCTACCTGCAGATGCTCGGCACGCTCGTCGACTTCAGCACCTACGAGGCCAAGGCCCCGGAGAACCGTCGATGAGCGACCTGACTTACGAGACCGTCGCGCGCTTCGCCCAGCAAGGCGGCCTGATCTACTTCGGGCTGATCTTCGCCTGCGGCGTCGTCTACGCGCTCTGGCCGCGCAACCGCGAGGCGTTCAACCGCCTCGCCAGCCTTCCCTTGCAAGATGATGAGGCTCCCGATGTCCAAGCGTGAAGCCGACGAGGTCACGGGCGTCGAAACCACGGGACACGAGTGGGACGGGATCCGTGAACTGGACAACCCGCTGCCGCGCTGGTGGCTCTATATGTTCTGGGCCGGCATCGCTGTGGCGGCGGTCTACTGGGTGCTGATGCCGGCCTGGCCCGGGGTCCGCAGCTATACCCAGGGCGTGCTCGGGCAGTCGGACCGCGCCGATGTGGTCGTCGCCCTTAACGACCTGAAGACCCTGCGCGGGGAACAGGCCGCCCGCCTGAAGACCGCGAGCCTCGAGGAGATCGAGCGCGATCCGGAACTGCAGGCCTACGCCCAGCAGGTCGGCCAGTCGGTGTTCGGGGACAACTGCGCGACCTGCCACGGCACGGGCGGCGTCGGGACCAAGGGCTACGCCAACCTGCGCGACGACGTCTGGTTGTGGGGCGGTTCGTTGGAGGACATCCGCCACACCATCGAGGTCGGCATTCGCGCGGACCATCCGCAGACGCGGTTCTCGCAGATGCCGGCCTTCGGTCGCGACCAGATGCTGACCGCCGCGGAGGTCTCGGACCTGACGGAGTACGTCGTGGCGCTGTCCGGCCGGCCGGCCAACGCCGCGGCCGTGCGCCGCGCCGCGCCGATCTACCAGACCCAGTGCGTGGCCTGTCACGGCCCGACCGGGACGGGCGACCAGAAGCAGGGCGCTCCGAATCTGACCGACCAGGAGTGGCTGTACGGCTCCGCGCGGGCCGACATCCACGCCCAGATCTGGAACGGCCGCAACGGGGTCATGCCCAGCTGGAAGGCCCGGTTCGATCCGGAAACCCTGAAGGCGCTCGCCGTCTACATCCACGCCAACGCCGGAGGCCAGTAGGGCCATGACCGTCGTCATAGACAGGACCCGAGCTTCCGCCCCCAAGCACGAAGCGGGTCCCGTCTCGGCCGCCGCCCGGGCTCGCAAGAGCGCCGATCCGGGCGGCGGCCTCTACAAGCCGCGCGCGCCGATCTATCCCAAGCTGGTCCACGGCCGCTGGCGCGCGATCAAGTGGGCGGTGATGATCGTCACCCTGGCGATCTACTACATCACCCCGTGGATCCGCTGGGATCGGCCAGGCGTGCTGCCGGACCAGGCCGTGCTGGTCGATTTCGCCGGCCGCCGGTTCTACTTCTTCGACATCCAGCTCTGGCCGCAGGAGGTGCACTTCATCACCGGCCTGCTGGTGCTGTCGGCGCTGGCGCTGTTCCTGGTGACCGCGCTGTTCGGCCGGCTGTGGTGCGGCTACGCCTGTCCGCAGACGGTCTGGACCGACCTGTTCATCTATGTGGAGCGGCTGTTCGAGGGCGACCGCAACGCGCGCATGCGCCTGGACGCCGCGCCGTGGTCGCTGAACAAGGCCTGGCGCAAGATCGGCAAGCACGCGACCTGGCTGGGCATCGCGTTCGCCACCGGCGGGGCCTGGATCTTCTACTTCCACGACGCGCCCAGCCTGTTGCGGGATTTCTGGATCGGGCAGGGACCGGTCACCGGGTACGTGTTCTGCGTCCTGCTTACCTTCACGACCTATATCTTCGCCGGGACCATGCGCGAGCAGGTCTGCATCTACATGTGCCCGTGGCCGCGCATCCAGGGCGCGATGCTCGACGCCAACTCACTGCAGGTGACCTATCGCTACGACCGCGGTGAGCCGCGCGGCGCGCACAAGAAGAGCGCCGGCTGGGAAGGCCGCGGCGACTGCGTCGACTGCCACCAGTGCGTCACGGCCTGTCCGATGGGCATCGACATCCGCGACGGCGCGCAACTGGAATGCATCAACTGCGGCCTCTGCATCGACGCCTGCGACGAGATCATGCTGAAGGTCGACCGGCCCAAGGGGCTGATCGCCTACGACACCGACGCGGCCGTCGAGGCGCGGGCGGCCGGCAAGCCGGCGGTTTATCGCCTGATCCGCTCGCGCACCGTGTTCTACGCGGTCGCCCTGGCGGTCGTCGGCGCGCTGATGACCTGGGGTCTGCTGAACCGTCCGAGCCTGGACGTCCACGTCCTGCACGACCGCAACCCCGTGTTCGTGCGGCTGCACGACGGGGCGGTGCGCAACGGCTACACGATCAAGATCGCCAACCGGACCTTCCAGGCCCAGACCTACACGGTCGCCTTTGACGGGCCCAAGGGCGCGATCCTGAAGACGCCGGGCGACGCCGCCAGCGGAGACATTCTGAAGGTCGAGGTTCCGGCCAACGAGGTGCGCGCCGTGCGCGTGTTCGTAACCCTGCCGCCGGAGGCCATCGACGCCGCCAACATGTCCACCGCCTTCGTCGTCGCCACGTCGGCGACCCAGGCGCGCACCGAGACCACCTTCCTGTCAGGAGCTGCGAACGCGCCATGACCGACCGCGCCGTGAAGAAGCCGTTCCGGGTCACCGGGTGGCACGTGCTGTTCTCCGTCGTCGCCTTCTTCGGGGTGGTGATCGCGGTCGACAGTCTGTTCCTTGTGCTGGCCTATCGCTCGCACCCGGGCCAGGTGTCGGTGACCCCCTATGAGGACGGGCTGGCCTACAACCGCGCCGTCGCGCAGCGCCGGGCCCAGGCGGCGATGGGCTGGACCGCGACGGCGGCGACGGACGCCAGAGGCGTCGTGGTCGAGGTCGCCGACGCCCAGGGCCAGCCGGTCTCCGGCCTGAAACTGACCGGGCTGCTGCGGCGGCCGGCCACCGAGGCAGGCGAACTGCCGCTGAAGTTCGAAGAGGCCGCGCCCGGCCGCTATCGCGCTCCTGCCAAGCCCGCCGCGGGGGCCTGGGACGTACACGTCCAGACGCAGGGCCAGGTCTTCCAAGCGGAGCGCCGACTGACATGGCCATGACCGCCGCCGATCGCCACGACTACTCCGCCTTCCTGCGCCCATCGGAGAGCGGCGGCCGTTCGCTGGAACTGCTGGTCAAGGGCGCGCGCTGCGCGGCCTGTCTCTCCAAAATCGAGACCGAGGTCCGGGCTCTGCCCGCGGTGGAGTCGGCGCGGCTGAACCTGACGACCGGCAAGCTGACCGTCGGCTTCGCGCCGGGCGCCGGCGACCCGAGCCTGGTGCTCGAGCGCCTCGACGGGCTCGGCTATCCGGCGACGCTCTACGATCCCGGCAAGGCCGCGGCCGCCCGGGACGCCGAGGGCCGCAAGCTGACCCTGGCGCTCGGCGTCGCGGCCTTCGGGGCCGGCAACGCCATGATGTTCTCGGTGCCGATCTGGGCCGGGCTGTTCGGCCAGGAGCTCGGCCCGGCCACCCGCACCCTGATGATGTGGATGAGCGGCGTGATCGGCGCGCCGTGCGCCGTCTACGCCGGCATGCCGTTCTTCGAGTCCGCCTGGCGCTCGCTGCGCTCCGGGCGCGCCAACATGGATGTGCCGATCTCGATCGGGGTGATCCTGACGCTGGTGATCTCGTTCATCGAGACGGTGCTGCGCGGCCGCGACGCGTACTTCGACGCGGCGGTGACGCTACTGTTCCTGCTGCTCATCGGCCGCTGGCTCGATCACCGGCTGCGCGCCAGCGCGCGGAGCGCCGCCGCCGACCTCCTCGCGATGCAGGCGCCGTCCGCGACCCTGGTCGCAGAGGGCGGGGCCGAGCGCCGCATCCCGCTTAGCGAAGTTGCGCCCGGAGACGAGCTGATCGTCCGTCCGGGCGAGCGGATCCCGGTCGACGCCGTGATCGCCGCTGGAGTCTCCGAACTCGACAAGTCGATGCTGACCGGCGAGACGTTGCCGGTTCGCGTGGCGGCCGGCGAACCCTGCCAGGCCGGGGCGCTTAACCTGGGCGGCGTGCTGCGGCTGCGTGCGGTGGCCCGCTCGGAAGACTCCGCCGTCGCGGCGATCGCCCGCCTGGTCGAGGCCGGGGCGCAGTCACGCTCGAAGTACGTGCAACTGGCCGATAGGGCGGCGGCGCTCTATGTCCCGGTCATCCATACGGCGGCGGCGCTGACCTTTGTCGGCGTCTGGGCGCTGGGCCTGGGGCCGCGCGAGGCGCTGTTGCGCGCTGTGGCCGTGCTGATCATCACCTGCCCCTGCGCGCTGGGGCTGGCGGTCCCGGCGGTGCAGGTGACCGCCTCGGCGCGGCTGTTCCGGCGCGGGATCCTGGTCAAGTCCGGCGCGGCGCTGGAGCGGCTGGCCGAGGTCGACCATATCGTGCTCGACAAGACCGGCGTGCTGACCGAGGGCAGGCCGCAGCTGATCGACCCGGTTCCGGCCGCCATCGCCATGGCTGCGCCGCTCGCCAAGGCCTCGGCCCACCCGCTGTCGCGCGCGCTGGCCGCTTATGCGGGGCCGACCCTGTTGGCTGACGACGTCGTGGAGACGCCAGGGCAGGGGGTCGAGGGCCTGATCGGCGGACGCCGCGCCCGGCTTGGCCGCGCGAGTTTCGTCGGCGTCGCCGGTGCGCCGGCCAGCGAGACGGAACTCTGGTTCGGAATCGAAGGCGAGACCAAGATCCGCTTCGTGTTCGCCGATCAGTTGCGCGCCGACGCGGCCGCGACGGTGGCGGCCCTGAAGGCGCGGGGCCTGAGCGTCGAGATACTGTCGGGGGACGCTTTCGCGGCGGTGTCGCGGGCGGCCGAGCAGGCCGGGATCGAGGTCTGGCGCGCGGCGCTGACGCCGGCCGAAAAGGCAGCGCTCGTCGCCGAACGCACGGCGGAAGGCCGCAAGGTGCTGATGGTCGGCGACGGGCTGAACGACGCCGCCGCGTTGGCCGGAGCGCACGCGGGCATGGCGCCGGGCACAGCGCTCGACGCCAGCCAGAACGCCGCCGACCTGGTGTTCTCGGGCGAACGGTTAGAGGCGGTCGTCGAGGCGATCGATGTTGCGCGCTCGGCCCGTCGGCGGGCGCTGGAGAACTTCTCGTTCGCGGCTCTGTACAACCTCGTGGCGGCGCCGGCCGCGATGCTCGGCTTCGTCAATCCGTTCGTCGCGGCCCTAGCGATGTCCGGCTCGTCGCTGGTCGTGACCCTGAACGCCCTACGCACGGGGGCGGGGAGACCCTGATGGATATCCTGATGTTCCTGGCCCCGGCCTCAGTGGCTCTGGCGCTGGTCGGTCTCGGCGCGTTCTGGTGGACGCTGCGCAGCGGTCAGTACGAAGACCCGGTTGGCGACGCGTCGCGGATCCTGGTGGATCACGATCAGCCCGATTGACGGATATCACGGCGGGCTGCGGCGGAGCAGGCGAGAAGTCCTGAGAGACACGACAGGAGCCGCCCGTGACACTCACCGCGCTCAGAGACCCCCAGGCGCTGGCCGACCTCGTCGCCCGCTTCGACGGCCGCGCCCCGCGCTACACCAGCTATCCGACCGCCGTGCAGTTTACGCCGGACGTCGGGGAGGCGGCCTACCGGCGCTGGCTGGCGGACCTGCCCGCGGGTGATCCGGTCTCGCTCTACATGCACATCCCGTTCTGCGCGCGGCTGTGCTGGTACTGCGGGTGCAACACCCGGGCCGTGAACCGGCATGAGCCGATCGCGGCCTATGTCGGCAAGCTGCTCGATGAGCTCCGGCTGCTGGGGCAAGCGCTGCCGTCAAAGCTGCCGGCCAACGCCCTGCACTTCGGCGGCGGGACCCCGAACATGCTGGCGGTCGAGGAACTCGACGTGCTGTTCGCCGCCCTTGGCGAGGTGTTCGAGCTTGCACCCGACATCGAGGTGGCGACCGAGATCGATCCGCCGGCGCTGACCCGCGACTGGGTCATGGCCTGCGCCGGCCACGGCCTGCGGCGCGCGAGCCTGGGCGTGCAGAACCTCGACCCGCAGGTCCAGGCCGCCGTCGACCGCAAGGGCACCATCGAGGAAGCGGCCCGCTGCGTCGGCTGGCTCCGCGAGGCCGGCGTCACCTCGATCAATTTCGACCTGATGTACGGCCTGCCGCACCAGACCACCGCCAACACGCTGGCGACTATCGACGCGGTTCTGGGGCTACGGCCCGAACGGCTGGCGCTATTCGGGTACGCTCACGTCCCGTGGATGAAGTCGCACCAGCAACTGATCGCTGAAGACGCGCTGCCGGGGCCGGCCGAGCGCCTCGACCAGAGCGAGACCGCGGCCGATCGACTGATCGCCGAGGGTTATGTCCGCATCGGCCTGGATCACTTCGCCCTGCCGAGCGACGAACTTGCGATCGCCTTGGCCGAGGGCCGGCTGCGCCGGAACTTCCAAGGCTACACGACCGACGCCGCCAAGACCCTGATCGGCATGGGCGCGTCGGCCATCGGCGCCTTCCCGCAAGGCTTCGTGCAAAATGTAACGAGAGAACTCGACTGGCGCGCGGCGCTGGAGCGCGGGGAGTTGCCGGTCGCCCGCGGCGTGGCGATCACCGACGAGGACCGGTTCCGCGGCGAGATCATCGAGCGGCTGATGTGCGACTTCGCTGTCGACCTGCATGCCATGTGCGCCCGGCACGGCCGCTCTTTGGCCGACCTGGCGCTGATCCTGGCCCGGCTTGAGCCGTTCCGGCGCGAAGGCCTGTTGCAGGCCGAAGCCGGCCGCGTCGATGTGGTCGGACACGGCCGGCTGGTCATCCGCTCGATCTGCGCGGCGGTGGACGCCTACTTCGACGCCCAGCAAGGCCGGCACGCCAAGGCGTTGTGAGGGGAGAACTGTAGAGGTGAAAAGTCAGGCGGCGGCGAGGTCTTCAAGGGCCTCGCGGTCGCGGACGCGGAAGCGGCGGCAGCTTTCGAACTCGACCACGCCGGAGGACTGCAACTGGGTGATCATCCGAGACACCGTCTCGATGGTGAGACCCAGATAGTCCGCCATGTCCTGGCGGCCCATGGCCAGCTCGACGGCGGTCTCGCCGCGACGCTGGGCCAGGCCGAGCAGGAAGCTGGCGACCCGCTCGCTGGCGCTTTTGCGGACCAGGAGGGTCAGGTGCTCGCGGGCGCTTTCAAGGTCACGCACGGTGGCGTCCCACATCAGGTCTTTGAGCTCTTCCTCGCCGCCTGCGGCCAGAATCGCCTGCCGGCTGGCGGCCAGGATCACGCAATCGCTGAGCGCTTCGGCGGCCATGCTGTGGCTGCCGGTCGTCTCCAGCCCGAACACGTCGCCGGGATAGTAGAAGTCGCCGATCGGGCGGCGGCCGTCGGCCATGAAGCGCGAGGTGCGCACCGTGCCGCTGATCATGCGATAGACCAGATCGGCGCGCTCGCCCTGGCCATAGATCTCTTCGTCCTTGGCGAAGGTCATCGGCACGCCGATCCGGCTGATCAGGTCGTGGTCTTCACGGAGGATCGTTTCGCTGCAAATCATACCCAACTCCCGATGACCTTTGACTAGGACGGGGCGGGCAGGCGGAAAATTTCGGATCGTCCCTTACGGGTGCGCCCTTACGTACTCCTACGGAGGTCAGTTCACACGGCGGGTGCGGCCGGCCCAGTAAGGCTCGCGCAGCTCGCGGCGCAGGATCTTGCCCGAGGCGTTGCGGGGCAGGGCCTCGATGAAGTCCACGCTCTTGGGGACCTTGAAGCCGGCGATGCGGGTGCGGGCGAAGGCGATGATGTCCTCTGGATCGGGGCTGGTCCCAGGCTTCGGCGCGACGATGGCTTTCACCGACTCGCCCCACTTGTCGTCGGGCACGCCGATCACCGCGACCTCGGCGACGTCCGGGTGGCCATAGACGGCGCTCTCGACCTCGGCCGGATAGATGTTCTCGGCCCCAGAAATGATCATGTCCTTCACCCGGTCGTGGATGAAGAGGTAACCGTCCTCGTCGAGGTAGCCGGCGTCGCCGGTGCGCAGCCAGCCGTCGGCGGCCACGGTCGCGGCGGTCGCTTCGGGCAGCCGCCAATAGCCGGCCATGTTTGAGACCGAGCGGACGGCGACCTCGCCGACGGTGTTCGGCGGCAGGCTGGCACCGGTCTCGTCGACCACCTTGATCTCGACCCCCGGCATCGGCAGGCCCGCGGCGCGCATCCGAGCGTTGCCGGCGGGATCATGGTCTTCCGGCGGCAGGTAGACGATCGTGCCGCAGGTCTCGGTCATGCCGTACTGCTGGACGAATCCGCAGCCGAACACCTCCATGCACTCGCGCAGCAGGTCCAGCGGGATCGGGCTGGCGCCGTAGAGGATGTATTTCAGACGCGAATAGTCGACCTCGCGCGCCCGCGGCTGGCGCACCACGATCTGCAGCGCGGCCGGCACCATGAACATCTTCGAGATGCGGTCATGCTCAATGTAGTCGAGCACCTTGAACGGATCGAACTCGCGCGCGACGACGCCCTTGGCGCCATTCACCAGGCCGACGATGCCCCATCCAGTGCCGCCGATATGGCCCACCGGCATGGCGACGAGGCTGATGTCTTCCGGGTCCCACTGGTTCCAGGCCATCGGCGACTCCTGAGCCCGCCGTCGGCCGCCCAGGATGTTGAGGTGGCTGAGCATCGCGCCCTTCGGGCGGCCCGTGGTGCCCGAGGTGTAGAGCTGGACGGCGACGTCGCGCTCGTCGATCTGGATGGCCGGATCGCGGGGGGCTTGCGCGTCGCGCCATGCCTCGTAGGTCGGCCACTCGCCGGCGCCGGGCTCCATGGCCACGACCTTCATGTCGGGCAGTTCGGCGGCGACCTTCCGGGCGGTGTCGAGAGCCTCGGGGCCGACGAACAGCATCCTAGCCTGGGCGTCGCCGGCGATGTAGGCGACCTCGGGCGGGGCCAGCCGCCAGCCGATCGGGGCCATGATCACCCCGATCTTGGCGGCGCCGAACAACAGTTCGAAATAGTGGTCGCTGTTCTTGCCGAGATAGGCGATGCGGTCGCCCTTCTTGAGACCCTCAGCGAGCAGCGCCTGGGCCGCCTGATTGCTGGCGGCGTCGAACTGGGCGTAGGTCGTCTCCCGCCCCTCGAAGGTCAGGGCGACGGCGTCCGGCCGCTCGCGGGCGTGGAAGCGCGGCGCGTCAGCCAGGGTCGGGATGGCGTTGAAGTCCACGGACGTTGGAGCCACGGGCGGCCTCCCTAGAGCCCGAGCACCAGGCGGGCGATGATGTCCCGCTGGATCTCGTTGGAGCCGCCGTAGATCGAGGCGGCGCGATTATTCAGGTAACGGGGCATCGCGGTCAGGACGGCGTCCGGCCCGATCGGCGTAATGTTCGACCCGGCTTCGCGGGCGGCCGGCTGGTCGGGCGCGGCGTAGACGCCGGCGACCTGCAGCAGCAGTTCGTCGATGCGCTGCATGGCTTCGCCGCCCTGGGTCTTCAACATCGAGGAGGCGGGGCCGGGGTTTTTGCCGGACGACAACTCGGCGAGGATCCGTTGCTCGGAGACCTCGATGGACTGAACGGCGATCTCGGTCTCCACCAGCTGGCGGCGGAAGCTCGCCTCATCCAGCAGGCCGGCGTCACGGGCGGTTTTGCGCAGCCGTTCCAGCATGACCTTCAGGCCCGGCGCCGAGCCGCCGCCGCGTTCGAACTCGAGCAGGTACTTGGCGACCGTCCAGCCCTGGTTCTCCTCCCCCAGCCGCCCGGAGACCGGGACCCGGACGTTCTCGAAGAACACCTCGTTGACCTCGTGCTCACCGGCCAGGGTGATGATCGGGCGGACCTTGATCCCTGGCGTCTGCATGTCGAGCAGCAGGAAGGTGATCCCGGCCTGCGGCTTGCCCTCGGCCAACGTCCGGACCAGGCAGAACATGCGGTTTGCCCAATGCGCATGAGTGGTCCACAGCTTCGACCCATTCAGGACGTAGTCGTCGCCGTCGCGTTCGGCGCGCAGCTGCAGCGCGGCCAGGTCCGAACCTGCGCCGGGTTCGGAATAACCCTGGCACCAGTAGTCCTCGCCGGACAGGATTCGGGGCAGGTAGTGGGCCTTCTGCGCCTCGCTGCCATAGCCCATGATCACCGGCCCGACCATGCGCAGGCCCATTGGGGCGAGGCTGGGCGCGCCGGCCCGGGCGCATTCGGCCGCGAAGATGTGCCGCTGCATCTCGTTCCAGCCGGGGCCGCCGTAGGCCTTGGGCCAACTCGGCGCGGCCCAGCCCTTGGCGTGCAGGATCTTCTGCCAGGGCAGACTGTAGCGCTTGTCGATGAAGACGCTGGTGGCGCGGCGTCCGGCCTCCCGCAGATCGGGGAGAAGCGCCTCCTCCAGGAAGGCGCGCACCTCGTCGCGGAAGGCCAGTTCTTCGGCGGTCAGATCCAGGTTCACTTGGCGGGCGTCCTAGAAACGTCCGCGCAGGGTAACGCCGTAAGTCCGCGGCGGCGCAAGGAAAGTCGCGAAGGTGCCGGTCTGCAGCGGTTGGTCGACGACGACCTGGTTGTAGTCCTCGTCGGTCAGATTCTGGGCCCAGAGCTCGGCCGACCAACGCTCATCCTGGCTGGCCAGAACCAGGCGGGCGTTGACCAGGGTCAGCGGCGGCTGGGACTTCAGCGGGTCGAGGTTGGAGCCGGTGTTGTACTCCGAGGTGTACTTGGCCGAAAGGCTGGCCCGGAATTCGAGGGTCTCGTTGACCGGGCGCTCGTAGCTGACGGTTCCGGCCGCCGACCATAGCGGCGCGTAGGAGAGGCGGGTGTTCGGCAGGCGCGGCGAGATGCCGGCTGGCGGGACGAAGTCGCCGAACTGGGTCTCTGCGTAGGTCGCACCGCCCGAGAAGCTGAGGCCCTCGATCGGCGGGCGCCACATCAGGTCGACGTCTACGCCGCGCGAGATCACTTCCGGGATCGAGGCCACCAGCCAGCTGATGCCTGTGTAGGTGTTGAGCTGGAAGTCCTCGTAGGTCTGGTGGAACAGGGCGGCGTTGGCGACCAGGCCGTAGTCGGCGGTGTTGGTCTTCACGCCGAACTCGTAGCTGACCACAGTTTCCGCCGGGAAGCTGGTGTCGGGATTGATCACCCCGGCGGCCAAGCGCGCGCGATCGAGATTGAAGCCGCCGCTCTTGAAGCCTTCGGCGTAGGAGGCGTAGGCCATCACCCCCTCGTTGAAGCGATAGCTGGCCTTGAGGGTTCCGCTCCAGCGGCCCTCGCTCTGGTCCTGGTTGGTGACCACGTTGTTGAAGGCGGGGTCGGAGTGGGGAGCGCAGATCGCTCCGCGAGCGGCGGCCGGAATAGGTCGCACCAGCGCTGCGGCGCAGGCGTTGGCCGGCGCGGAGTTGGTGTAGTGGCTGCGGACCGACTTCTCGTCGTCGGAGTAGCGCAGGCCCATGGTCAGCTCGAGCGCCTCGGTGACCTTCCAGCTGTTGTTGGTGAACAGCGCCCAGCCCTTGGAGCTGTGGTCATAGCTGTCGCGCGGCCCCGCGCCGGCCGGGAAGTTGGTTCCGAACGGCAGGCCGGTCAGCGCCGAGACGAAGGCCGGGTTGGGGCTGCCGGTCGCCGCCGACAGCAACAGGCCGAAATAGGGCTCGTAGGCGCTGCCGAAGGTGGTGGCCGCGGCGGCCGTCAGGTCCTCGTCCGAATAGAAGGCGCCGATCAGCCAGTTCACCGTCTCGGTGGCCCCGGCCAGGCGAACTTCCTGCGAGAATGCTTTGATCTGATTGAAGCTCGAGCCGTCGGCCGGGCGATACCAGATGTCCGCCGACGAGAAGTCGATGTCCGAGCCGTTCTCCGCCCGCCAGTCGCGGTAGGCGGTGATTGAGGTCAGGACCATGTCGTCGTTGATGTCCCAGTCGATCTGCGCCGAGACGCCCTGGTCAATGATCTTCGAGCCCATGTCGCGGTTGGCGTTGGCGATCCGCGCGCCGGGGGTCGGCGGGCGCAGGACGCCTTCGTCGGCGGCCAGGGCGTCGACCAGCGCGGCGGTCGGGCCGGCGACGGTGACGAAGTTCACGCAGCAATGCTCGTCACGGTTCGAATAGTCGGCCAGCAGCTTGATGCTGAGGGCCTCGGTCGGTGTGAACAGCAGCTGGCCGCGGATGGTGTAGTAGTTCTGGTCGGTGTCGTCGGTGCGGGTGCGCGGCCCGGCCGCGACGTGGACGTCGGCGAAGCCGTCGCGCTCGCGCTTGGCCGCGTACAGGCGCCCGGCCAGCTTGTCGGCAACGATCGGGCCGGTGACGCTGCCGGCCACGCCGAGCGCGCCATAGTTGCCGACCGTCAGTTCGCCCGCCGCTTCGAAGTCGAACGAGGGGGCCTTGGTCAGGACGTTTATGACGCCCGCCGACGTATTCTTGCCGAACAGCGTGCCTTGCGGACCCTTGAGGATCTCGACGCGCTCCAGTTCACCGAGATCGCCGAAGGCCACGCCGCTGCGGGCGCGATAGACGCCGTCGATGACCGTGCCGACCGACGATTCCAGGCCTGGGTTGTCGCCGATGGTGCCGACGCCGCGAATCCGGGCCGACGTCTGCGCCTCGCTGGTCGACGAGGTCACGCTGAGGCCCGGGGCGAGGACCTGCAGGTCCTTGATGTCCCGAACGCCCGCATCCTGAAGTTGCCGTTGCGGAAGGGTGGTGACCACGATCGGCACGTCCTGCAGGTTCTGCTCGCGCTTCTGGGCCGTGACCACGAGTTCGGCGACGGTCCCCGATTCCTGTGCGATGGCTGGACCTGCCGCGCAGGCGAGCGCGATCACCGCCCACGAGGCGGTCGTCAGTGCTTGTTTCATCATCCCTCCCGTCGCCGGCCGCGCCGGCGAAGCGTTCTTGCACGTCGCCGTCTTGTCGCGGCGAGGCGGGAATGCTTGCAGAACCAGGCTTTGAGGGACAAGCTAACGGATGTGATAGGCGCCGCAGGGGAGGCAGGCCGTCGTGGCGTTGAGCGCTGAGTCTCACGAGGAGTACGAGCTGATCGAGGCCTTGGCGGGGCAGGTCCGCGACGGTGGCCGCGAGATCGGCCTGCCCTATGTCGCAGTCAGCGCCGACATCGGCGATCCTGAGCCGATGCGCGACCGGCATGGCCGGCCGTTCGCCGAGACGCTGTTTCAGTGGCTCGACCCTGGATTGCAGTACTGGAAGGATCGAGGCTTCGCCCTGCGCTCGACCTTCGTGCTCGCATGCCGCTACACGGCCGAGCCCTTCTACTTTCAGGACGGACGCTTCGGGGCCTGGCGGCCGTCGCGCCGACTGGCGGCGATCGACGTGGTGCAGAGCGCCGAGACGGTGGAGATCGGCACGGCGATCATCGCGCCGGCGCATCTGCCCGGCGGGGTGATCGGGGCGATCGTCTGGGCTTCGCCCGAGGTCTTCGACGTGCGGCCGGTGTTCGAACAGCGCGCGGCCGAGCTGTCGGTCCTCTCACTGCGCTTCATGGCCGCCTACAATGACCGCGGCCCGTCCCCGAACGGCCTCGTCCACCTGACTCGTCGCGAAATCCAGTGTCTTAAGTGGGCGGCCAAGGGCAAGACGGACGGCGAGATCGCCGAGATCGTGAAGATTTCGATGCCGACGGTCCGCTTCCACATGCGCAACGCCGCCGACAAGATGGGCGTGGCGGGCCGGCCGCAGGCGGTCCACCGCGCCTCGGTGCTTGGCTATGTCGGCGAGCGCCGTCCCACCGGTCGCGCCTGAAAGGTCCGCCTTCGTCGCGCCGAACGTCGGTTTGGTCGTGCTTGCCGCGATGAAATCAGTTTTGGGCGACGACGCGTCGCCTGGGCGGCCCTGGGCGTTAGGGTCTTCACCGCGGCGCAAGGCTGGAGACTTCAGAATGATGCATGCGATCTACGCTCTGGCGCTCGCGCTGACGTCGGCGGGCGCGCTGGCCGAGCGGCCGACCACGCCGCTGATGGTTCACAGCAGCGGACTGCCGGTCACCGAAGTCACGATCGAAGGTCACGGCCCTTATCGGTTCGTGATCGACACCGCGGCCAGCAGCACCGTCGTGCTGCCCAGCCTGCACGCCGCCTTGCCGGTGAAGCTCGAGAAGAGGGGCGAATTGGAGGTCAACGGCGCAGCGGGGAGTGCGGAGGTCGCCACCGTCGCTATCCGGACGCTGGACACGCAGGGCCGGCGGTTCACGGGGCTGACCGCGTTCGACATGCCGGCCGGGCCCGTCGATGCGCTGCAGGTCCACGGCATCCTTGGCGCGGACGTGCTCGCCCAAGGGGTGCTCGACGTCGATCTGGCGCAGCGGCGCTGGGCGCTGCGGGATGCGATGCCCAGTCTGCCGATTTCGGCCCAGAATCATCGGACTGCGATCACCCTCGACGACGCATTGGCGCCGCGGGTGACGGTCTGGATCGACAGCTACCCGATCGATGCGGTCGTCGACACCGGCGCGCGGGCGACGATCATCAACTGGCGCGCGGCGAGCCTGCTCGGCTTGACGCCGCAGAGCGAAGGCCTGCGCGCGGGCAGCGCCGTGAAGGGCGTCAGCAGCCATGCGAGCGCCAACGCTGTCCATATCGCCCGCAAGCTGGAGGTGGCGGGGGCGCTCATCGAGAGGCCCGAGCTTCGGATTGCGGACCTGCCGGTGTTCGAGGTGGTCGGGCTGGCCGACAGGCCGGCGATGATCCTGGGCATGGACCAGTTGGGCCGCTACCGCACCATCATCGATTACAAGGGGCTAGAGCTCGTCCTCGTCGCCCCGGCGGGATGAGGCTTGGCGGGACGTGCGGGATACCGATGAGCACTACGTTTACTCCATAGCCCTCCAAAATGAACCATGAAAATCGGCCGGAATCTGCTGAAATCTCAGCAGGTTTCCGGCCGCTTCTGTTTAATCACGCTTGTTTCGCAGGCTTGCGCGAGAAAGCCATGTTCACGGTCGACAGAATAAACGAGGACCGTCATCATAGGCGCATCGCCACGCGAAGGAGCAAGAAAGAGCGAACCGCGCCAGTCGTAAAGGAGCAGAGCCATGGCCGTCGTAATGATAATGAGCGTTGTATTGATCGCAATGCTTTGCGTCGCGGCCTATACGCTCGCGGTCTATGCGCTGCCCTTCATGCTCGGATTGACGGCCGCGCAGTTCGCCTATCAGACCGGCTCCGGCTTGATCGGCGCGGGCTTGGTCGGCTTGGTCGCGGCCGGCGCAGCCTTCGGCGTCCTGGCGCTTCTCTTTGACTCGCTACGCTCCCCGATCCTGCGCCTCGCCGTGGCGCTGATCTTCGCTGCACCCGCTGCCGTGGCCGGCTATGCGCTGGTCCACGGCGTCACCAAGGAATCGGTCCCATCCGAAATCTGGCGGCAAATCTTCTGCATCATCGGCGGCGGCTTTGTCGGGATTTCGGCCTTGCTGCGACTGGCAGCACCTTCGGCCAGCGGACCCACGCCCGTTCGCTAATCCAACGGCGTAATATCAAATTGACCCGGCGCTAAAGCGCCGGGGCTTTGTCACTGGCGACCCTCCGGCTCACTACGGCGCAATTTGGAAGCGCGTTCGCCTCCGGGTCGGCGCGGCTGTCGCCGCGTCGTTCGACACCTACCGCCTGGAAATATGGAGAACCGGGCGCATGGTAGTCCGGCCTGCTGATTTTCTTGTTCGAGAGATTGCTAAGGGCGTTGCCCTCGCGCGGCGCAAGAAAACTCTTTGCCCTTTCGCGGCATAAACGGCCCGCTCCCCGCAAGCGGGTCCCCTCCATTTATTCCACGGTGCCAAAGACTTGTCTGGCACCTTACTACCCCAGTCTCGCCGACGGGCAGGGGTTCAGGAGCGGCGCTTCGCTGCTCTGAACCCAACACCCGAAGGAACAGAGACATGACCAGCGCAACCGACACCAATCCCCGCATCTATGTTGCCTGCCTTGCAGCCTATAACAACGGCTATCTGCATGGTGCCTGGATCGACGCGGATCAGGACGCCGACGACATCAGAGACGAGATTGCCGCGATGCTTGCGCGTTCCCCGATCAAGGGCGCGGAAGAATATGCCATCCATGACTATGAAGGCTTCGAGGGCGTCACCGTCAGGGAATACGCCAGCATCGAGGGCGTGGCGCGGATGGGCGCTTTCATCGCCGAGCACGGCGCACTAGGCGCGGGTTTGCTGGAGCAGTTCGTCGGTGACATCGACCAGGCCGAAAGTGCCTTGCAGGATTGCTATCATGGACAGCACGCGAGCCTTGCGGACTACATGGAGGAGCTGACCGCCGAGAGCGTCACGATCCCCGAAGCCCTGCGCTACTATGTCGATTGGGAGGCAATGGCCCGCGACGCTGAAATGGGCGGCGAGTTCTTCACGATAGAAACAGCACGCGACGAGGTGCATGTCTTTTCCAACAGGTGAGACTTGGGTTGCCTTGCCTGCGCCAGCGGGCAAGGCAACACGCACGACCTCGCAGACTAGTAAAATCACAGAAATGTTGTTAAGAAGAAAATAACTATAAATGTGCGGCCTTCACGAACAACATTCCGTATAACTCCAGCTATATCCAGTGTTGGCGATTCCGGAAACTCTCTATCCGGGCGTTGCCCTGCGCCGTCCGGTATAGGGAGGTGACGCCATGCTTAGCATTGATTGGCGTGCGCCGGCGGCTTACGGGCACGCGAAAGCTATTCCCCCCGCCGGTTTCGCCTGGGAGTATCTTCGTCGCCATGAGGACTATCATCGCGACTTCCAAACAATATCCCAGGTGAAGGAGCCGGCTGGCGACCAGCTTGACGGATTCTCGCAGCGTTGGGGTTTGCGATTTCCCGTGCGATCCCGAAACGCCGCCTGATCGGCAATCCCTGTTCTGGATTCCAAGTCTCCAGCCGCAAGCGGTTCTCTTGTCCCCGGTGCAGCATCGCGACGGGGCGACGGAACCTATAGTGACGCTGGCGCACCTGTCCGGCCTCGACCTACGGCACGCAGCGGATGGGTGGCATGGCATCTGGAATGTGGATGGCGTCGCGCATCAATTCTGGCTGCCCCAGGCCGTGCCCGACGCAGCGGCCTTCTATGCCGTATCCCTTCCGATGGATTCTTTCATGGAGCTTCGCGCCCATGCCGCCCGCCGACTTTGGCGGTCCCTCAATGGGCGAGCGCCCGGCGCGGACTTCCGCACCCTGCCGGCGCAGCTCCGCAAGTTTCATATCCTGTCCCTGCGCGCGCTCGACGCCCGCTTGCGAGGCGAAAGCTATCGCACCATCGCGGAAGTCCTGCTTGGCTTTCGCGGGACCAAGGAGGATTGGGAAGCCGACCCGCGCAAGAACCAGGCCCGCCGATTGGTCGCGCACGGCCTGAAGATGATGAGGGGCGGCTACCGCCTATTGCTGCACTATCCGATCAAATCGCCTGCCGAGTGAAAACCGGCAACGATCAGCGCCCGGCCGCGACCGCCTGTTCCAAGATTCGCCGATAGCCTTCGCGTGAAAGCCATTGGGCGCGGGCAAGGTGACTTTCCCAGCATCGCCGGGTCCGCGCTTCATCGCCGACCGGATCGCGATGCAGCACGATTCGCGCGACTTCCATCCAGTCCGCCCCTTCGGCCTTCGCGTCGAGAAGGCGCAGATAGGTGACGTAATGCCGTTCGTCATAAGGCGTTATGTCGTTTCCCGTTGGGGCTTCGTCGTCCACATCGGGATCGAGTTCGACGGGCACTTGCATGGCCGTTTCCCCGTATCCGAGAGGGTTTGTTCGCGGTGCGCCCCCGCAAACGATGCTCTCTGACTCTGGTGATCGGGGAGTTAGTAACCGTGGTTAGACGGCCCTATGGCCTTTAGCTCGGAGAGCCTGTTGTATACGCCACAGGCTCCCCGACCATAAGGTCAAGGAGTTTGATGCCGTCACGGCCGGCACCAACCGCTAACCAGGGGTTACTACGCCCCGGAGCAGCGCGTCTGCTCCGCGTTCAGTCTTAGCCGACCCGCACGCGAATGTCTTCGCCAATTCGGTGCGGCAGGCATGACGCACGGATTTTCTTCGTCTTTTCAGCTTGCCGACGCTCCCCAAGGGGTGCCGCCAGCGCATAGGCGCAAATGCGGCACGCTACGCGCCGCCGATCCCTCGCCATGGTTCGCCACAGCCCGCCGAAGTTTTCGGCGGCCACATCAACCGACGAACCAGAGGTGATCTTATGGCCATCCGCCGCAACGCGGACCTGCCGCCGCGCCTGCTTCGCACACAGGAAGCCGCGCGCTTTCTCGGCCTGTCCGTCCGCACCCTTGAGAAGCATCGCACATACGGCACCGGCCCGACCTATCGCAAGATCGGCGGGCGCGTCCTCTATACCGTCCGCGACCTTGAAGCCTGGAGCGCGGTCGGCACCCGCAAATCCACGCGCGACAAGAACGCCGGCACGGTTTTTCCCGCGCGTCCGCTCACGCCCAAAGAGCTGGGCGATTGCTGAATGCTACGCGAGGACGACCATAGCCCCGCGCAGCCGGCCGACGCCAGCGAACGCAGCCGACTCGACCCCTTCGTGGTCGCGACCGGCGACGCCGCACCGCGCGACCAGCGCGATTTGATGGAGCGGCCGTTCTTCTCCCTGGCGAAGACGCCGCGCACCAAGCCTATTTTCTACAAGGCCGCCGATGTCGAGGTGCAGGTGTTCGGGATGCCCGAGCACGGCATGGCGACGATATGGGACGCCGACGTGCTGATATGGGCGGCCTCGCAGATCGTCGCGGCCGAAAACAACGGCCTCACCACGTCACGCTTCGTCCGCTTCACGCCTTACCATCTGCTGCGCGCCATCGGGCGGCCGACCGGCAACCATCAATACCTGCTGCTGAAAGCCGCGCTGGCGCGACTGCAATCGACCGTCATCGCCACCACCATCCGCAACGGCCCGCATTGGCGTCGCCGGCAATTCTCATGGATCAACGAGTGGGAGGAAATGACGACGCGCGCCGGCCGCGTCGAGGGCATGGAATTTGTCTTGCCCGAATGGTTCTACAACAGCGTCATCGACCGCTCGTTGGTCCTGACCATCGACCCGGCCTATTTCCGGCTGACAGGCGGCATCGAGCGTTGGCTTTACCGCGTCGCCCGTAAGCACGCCGGCCGCCAGCGCCATGGCTGGCTGTTCGAGTTTGCGCACCTTCATCAGAAATCCGGCAGCCTCGCACGGCTGTCCGATTTTGCGCTCGACTTGCGCCGCATCGCGGCCCGCCAGCCGCTTCCTGGCTATCGACTCCAGATCGAGCGGGAAGACGGCCGTGAGCTGCTTCGCATCTGCCCGGTAAACCTGTCCACAGTGCCTGTTGATAACGGTGTGAATGCCATCGGCACATCAGGCGCACGGGGTATCGGCACATCAGGCGCAACCCTATCGGCAGATCAGGCGCACGAACCCCAGCTAACGCTTTGGCCTGAAACGCGCAATCCGACCGCTAACTTAGAGTCTAACAGAGAATCTAACTTTTCTTCTTTGACGCGCGCACACGCGAGGCGTGGTGCCGGTGCCGCCGAGCGAGGCGAACCATGACGCCCGCGCTCGACGCGGTGCGCCCGCGCAACCCCCAAGCCATCACCGGAGACGAACAATGACCCGTCGCGCCCATCGCAGCGCGCACGGCCGTCCGCTGCCGGACGGACCCGCGCCCTTCACCACGCTTGTCGAATTGACTTTCGAGAAACGCAAGGTCGAGCACTGGATACGCTTCGGCCGCAAGAGCTACGAACAGATCATCGACCGTCGCCGAAGCGTCGTCGGCTTCGCGCCGAACAACATCTTCGCCTTCGTCCGTTGGGCGGCCGGCGAGCACGGCACGATCATTTCACGCATCGACATCGCGCGGGCCATCGGTCGGGGCGAGCCGTTCCAGACATTGCCCTTCGTCCGGCCTGGGGGCGACATCCTTTTACGCCTGGACGGCTGGCCGAAAGTGCAGCGCGCACTTGCCGTCATCGACGCCGTGGAGGCGCTGGGACTCGACCCGGCCGACGTGTCACCGGACTACTGGCGACACGCGCACAACCGCCTAGCCGCCAATCTGGAGCCGAGCGACTACACGCCGGAACGACATGCGGCGTGGATTGGGCGTCGGAGGATCGACCCGTGACGCGCCGCCGCTATCTCGCCGTCACGGCGCTGGCCGCGATGGGCGTTGCCGTCGCAAGCGCCATCGAGACGCCGACGAAACTCATTTGGAACGCCACGGCCAGCGCGCCGGTAGGCTTCTACACCGTCGAGCCGGCCGACCGGATCGAGGTGCCCGAGCTGGTCGCGGTCATGCCGCCCGAACCGCTCGCCGCCTTCATGGTGCAGCGCGGCTATGTCGGACGCGGCGTGCCGCTGTTGAAGCGCGTCGTCGGCCTTCCAGGGCAGTGGGTTTGCCGCGCCGGCCGCACGATCACGGTTGACGGGATCGAGATGGGCGAGGCGCTGGAGCGCGACCGGATCGGCCGTGAACTGCCTGCCTGGCAGGGCTGCCGCGTCATCGCGCCCGGCGAAATCTTCCTCATGAATTGGGATGTCCGCGACAGCCTAGACGGCCGTTACTTCGGACCCATCCCCGCAAGCTCCGTCATCGGCCGAGCGGTCCCGCTCTGGACCGATGAGGAAGGCGTCGGCCGCTTCGAGTGGCGCGCGCCGACGCACTGACTTCGCGCTTCCCCAACCAATCGCAAGGAGACTTACAATGCCCGCCAATATCTTTGAACCCACCGCCAACGGTTACGCCGGCCGCGTCCGGCTGTTCGGCATTGACGAGGCAATCGTGCTCGTCGCCATCGAGCCGGGCGACGGCGAGAACACGCCGGCCTATCGCATCCACCTTGACGACGAGGACGGCCCCGAGATCGGCGGGGCTTGGAAACGTGTCGGCGAACGCGCGGGGGATTACATCGCCCTGGAGATCGACAGCCCGCTTTTCCCTGCGCTGTTTCGCCCGGCGCTGTTCCAGGCCGACGACGAGGCACGCACCTTCCGGCTCGCGTGGAAGCGGCCGAAGGCGCGCGAGGATCGGAGCTAATTGGTGCGCGTTCCGATCATCCCTTTGTTCGCGGGAACGCACTCGCATCCCTTCGTCCCGCTCGGCGACAAGACGGCCGGCGCGCGCAGCGAAGGTCAAGGGCGGCCACCGGCCGGCGCTTTGCGCGCACCCTTTACCGTAGCGAGCACGCTGGCAGGCTGGCGTCATAGCGGCGACAGGAAGCCATGGCGCTATGCCGTCCTGTTGCTGGCCGGCGCACTATCAGTCAGCGCCGGATCGGGCGTCGCGGTCGCGCAATCCGCGTCGGTCGTGCGCCCGGTTGCCGTCGATCCCTATGCCGCGCACATCACCGAGGCGTCGCAGCGGTTCGGCATCCCCGAACACTGGATTCGCGCCGTCCTGCGCGCCGAGAGCGCGGGCGACGTGCGCGCGATTTCGTCGGCCGGCGCGATGGGATTGATGCAGGTTATGCCCGACACCTGGGCGGGCCTGCGTGCCCGTCACCGGCTCGGCCGCGATCCCTATCAGCCCCGCGACAACATCCTCGCAGGCACGGCCTATCTGCGCGAGATGTGGGATCGCTACGGCAATGTCGGCGCGATGCTCGCGGCCTACAATGCCGGCCCCGGCCGCTACGACGAGCACCGTTCGACCGGCCGTCCGCTACCGGCCGAGACACGCGCCTATGTCGCCGCGCTCGCGCCGATCCTTGGCGGTGCGGCTGCATCGGAAGCGCCGTCATCGGCACCGCCACCGCCGCCCGACTGGCGCGACGCACCGCTCTTTATCATGCGGCCGAATGACAGCCGGGCAATCGCCGCGCAGCCGTCCGACGCGCAATCCGGCGACGCTCGCGCGACCGTTCCGGTGCGCGATCCCGCCGCTATGGAACCGCAAGACGGCAGCATTTTTGTAGCCCGCGCGAGCGTCGGAGATACGCCATGAAGGTGGCATTCCCGCGCTCGGCGGCGGACGATCCGGTGTGCAGTCAGGCGGGTTCGCGTCTGGCAGCATACCGGGCCGGAGAGGCAGAGAAGGACGAAAGAGCGGAGGGCAAGATAAAGGAAACCGGCACTAGGTCGGCCGGATTTCTGAAATTGTTGTTGTCTGCACACTGGTTAGGGGAGCCGCGAGCGGCACCATGCTTTTTAATCCCGCGTGCCGCGATGTTGCGCAAAGCCTTGGCTTTGCTGGGTTTCGACCGGCACCATGACCGCCGAGTGCCCGATTTCCTTGGATTTTGGCCGGAGGCGCGTCCATGAGCGCCGACGACGAAACCCGCTTCCGCCCGAAGCCCGGTCGCATCCGATCCGACGCGCCGAAGGGCGGCAAGACCAAGAGCTTTCTCACGCAGGCGAAGAAGATCGCGCGGCAGCACAGCACCACGTCATCCAGATCGTCGCCGCGCCCAGGCAAGACCCCGACCGCCAAGGGCGGCAAGGGCGCGCGTTCGTCAGGAGGACCGGGCGTCCGGCGCGGACGCGGCGCGGCCTTCGTGCGCGCTCGCACCCTGTCGGGCGGCTGGCGTCACAGCGCGCCCGGAATGCGCCGCGTCGTCGTCAAGACCCGCTACGTCAAGGAGGCGGGCAGGAACGGAAGGGCGGCCGCCCATCTGCGCTACATCCAGCGCGACGGCACATCGCGCGACGGCGAGCGCGGGCAGCTCTATTCGGCGACCGAGGACCGCGCCGATGGCGCTGCATTCCTTGAGCGCGGCCAGGAGGATCGCCACCAATTCAGATTCATCGTCTCGCCGGAGGACGGCGCGGACCTGTCGGACCTGACAGCCTATACCCGCGACCTCATGCGCCAGATGGAAGCCGACCTTGGCACGAAACTGGATTGGGTTGCGGTCAATCACCACAACACCGGCCATCCCCATGTGCATGTCATCGTGCGCGGCAAGGACGACCTGGGCGAGAACCTTGTCATCAACGGCGACTATCTCGCCAACGGCATACGCGAGCGGGCAAGCGAATTGACCACGCTGGAGCTTGGCCCCGTCTCCGAGATCGAGCAGACCCGTAAGCTGTCGGCCGAGATCGACCAGGACCGTTTCACCCGCATCGACCGGGCGATGGTCGAGGAAGCCGACGACAGGTTCCTCGACCTTCGCCAAGAGCCGGCCGAGCCGCGCCGCCAGTTCAATCGCGCCCTGCGCCTGCGCCGTCTCGCCAAGCTAGACAAGATGGGGTTGGCGACCGAGCACGCGCCGGGCGTTTGGGAAATGAGCGAGCGCATGGAGCCGACCTTGCGCGAGATGGGCGAGCGCGGCGACATCATCCGCAACATGCACAAGGCGTTGAAGGCCGATGGCCTGGAGCGCGACCCGCTGACCTTCCAAGTCCATGACGGGCCGCCCGAAAAGCCCATCGTCGGCCGCGTCGTCGATAAGTATCTGTCCGACGAGCTGGGCGAGAACCTGACCGTCGTGGTGGACGGGATCGACGGCCGGACCCACCATGTCGCCGGCATCGACCCGGCCCGCGTTGAGGACGCGCGGATAGGCAGCGTCGTCGAGATCGGCCCGGCCGAAACGGCAAGCCGTCCGTCCGACCGGACCATTGCCGCCATCGCCGAGGATGGCGTCTATCGGCCGAGCCGCCATCTGGAACAGGCGAAGTTCGAGGGCCGCGTTCCGGGCGGCGACTATGAGGGATATGTCGATGCTCATGTGCGCCGGCTGGAGGCATTGCGCCGGGCCGGCATTGTCGCGCGGATCGACGCCGACCAATGGCGCATCCCCGAGGATTTCGAGAGCCGCGCCACTGCCTACGACGCCGGCCGCAACCGGCAAGCCAGCGTTCGCGTCCTTTCGGTGCTCGACCTTGAAAAGCAGATCGGCGCGGACGGCGCGACCTGGCTCGACCGGCGCTTGGTTACGCCCGACGCAACCGACCTTGCATCGGCCGGCTTCGGCCAGCAGGTGCGCGAGGCGATGGACCAGCGCCGCGAGCATCACGTCGAGCATGGCGACGCCACGCGCAGCCGGGACGGCCGAATCTTCTATCGGCGCAATCTTCTCGCGACGCTGCGCGAGCGCGAGGTTGCCAGCTTCGGCACGGCGATGGCGGCGAACAAGTCGCTGCCGTTCCGCGCCGTCGCCGATGGCGAAACCGTCAGCGGCAAGTTCACTGGCACCGTGCAGCTAACCAGCGGCAAGTTCGCCATCGTCGAGAAAGCGCACGAGTTTACCCTTGTCCCATGGCGACCTGTCATCGACCGCCAGCTCGGCCGTGAAATCGCGGGCGTCGTGCAGGGCGGTTCGGTGTCGTGGCAATTGGGCCGGCAGAAGGGTTTGGGGCTGTAGCGCTGTCCAACCGAGGCGCTGGCAACGCAGGAACCGGATAGGCACTAAATCATATGATTGATTTAGTTTTTACGTCACGCTAGACTGATTGTTGGACGCTGGCAGGAAGCGCCTGGCTTGTCCCTCTCATTGACCTTTGTGCGGAACCAGAACGATGCCACGAGCACGAGCGGCTTTCATCCCGTTGGTTCTGGTCCTCGCGACTGCGCTTGCAGGGTGCGCAGCGCGGCCCGGACCAGAGACGCTTGATCCCGCTGGCCGGCGCGCAGCAGGGAACACTAGCAGCATCACGGTCCTCACGGCGACAGATCGTTCTTCGACAGATTTGGTGCGCCCCGTCTTAGGAAGCGGGCGCGGCATCCTGCGCTACGAACAGTTCACAATGCAGGCGGCATCAGCGGACGGCGGCAGAGCGGGCGCGGTTGTCAACGCTCGCAGCAGCGATCCCTCAAAAGACTTTATCACAGTCGGACGGCGCGAACTCGATGAAAAAGCGTTCGAGGATAGCGTCAACCGTATGCAGAAAGATGCTGGCGGCACGGTCGCGGTGTTCGTCCATGGCTATAACTACAGTTATCAGGAGGCGGTTTTCCGCCTTGCGCAGTTGAGCGCCGAGGTCGATGGGCGAGTTGTGCCAATCCTCTTTTCTTGGCCTTCGCAGGCCAGCGTTAGAGGCTACGTCGCCGACCGGGACTCCGCCACCTATGCGCGGGACGATCTAGTTCATTTGCTCGCCACGTTGAGCCGTTCACGCACAGAGCGGCGCGTGATCATGATCGGCCATAGCTTGGGCGCATGGCTGGTCATGGAAGCGCTTCGACAGCTTCGCCTCCAGGGACGGGACGGTGTTATCTCTCGCCTACAGGTCGGGCTTGCCGCCCCTGATATTGATGTGGATGTCTTCCGCACACAGGCTGCTTTGGTCGGCCGACTGTCACCGCCGCTAACTGTCCTTGTATCCGAAGACGACCGGGCACTTGCCGCGTCGAGTCGGCTTGCCAATGGCAGGCCCCGCCTTGGTGCGGCCCGCGTCGATGACCCGGAGATACAGGAGATTTCTCGCCGGGGTGGCATACGGATCATCGACATCACGACCCTACCAGCAGGCAATGCCTTCAACCATGACCGCTTCGCCACCTTCGCGGCACGCTATTTCGCGGCTGCCCAAGATGGTCATGTTGCTAGCGGCGTCCGACAGGCTGGCGTCTATCTGCTCGACACCACAGGCCGCCTCCTGTCAGGGCCGTTCAACCAGACGGCGCGAATTATCGCTGGATCGCAATGACAGTTCTCGCAGCCGTCTATCCATCAAGCCTTAACTAAATCAGATGATTGATTTAGTCTCTGGTCCACGCTAGGTTTGATCGTGGGATGGAGCCGACTCGCCGCGAGGGAGCGCAGGGCGGCTTTCGGTTCCCAAGATGAAGGATGGAGCACGGGCGTCATGTCGGGACGAAAGATCGAACGCGGCGATCAAACTCGCGAGAAGCTGCTTATCGCAGCCGTGGATGTTTTCGGGCGTGTCGGTTTCGACGGCGCGACGACCCGGATGCTTTGCGAGAAGGCCGGGGCAAACCAGCAGGCAATCGCCTACTACTTCGGGAACAAGGAGGGCCTTTACCTCGCTGCGGCCACCTCCATCGGGGATGGCATCAAGGATCATATCGCCCCGCTGCGAAGCCTCGTCTTTGCCCGTGTCGAAGAAGCGCGCTCGGGAACGCCGCTTGGCACGGATGAGGCACGCCGCCTGCTGACCGAGATCATTCAGCGGATGGCGGCGCTATTCGTGAGCAGCCGTTCCGAGCCTTGGGCGCGCTTCATTATCCGCGAGCAGATGCAGCCGACTACGGCCTTTCGTTGCCTCTACGACGACTTGATGGGACCGCTGCTCAATATATGTGACCATCTAATTGGAACCTTGCTCGACGAAGACTCTGCTTCCGAGCATGTGCGCCTCAGAACCCTCGCATTGGTTGGAAGCGTCCTCATGTTCAGGGTGGGGCGCGCTTCGGTCCTCGCCGCGCTCGATTGGGAGACGATAGACGACAAGGGCCTCGCAGCCATTGAGGCTTTGGTGGTTGAACTCGTCGGGTCCATTGCGCCTGCCTCCCCGAATGTGGGGGGCGCATAGTGTCCCGCCGCATCATCATCCTGGCAGTCATCATCGCGGGCGTCGCAGCGGCGGGATACTACACTCGCGGCTTCGGCTTCTTGGACAAGCCCAACGAGGGGCTGGTCCTTTATGGGAATGTCGATATTCGTCAGGTGAATCTCGGGTTTCGCGTTGCGGGTCGTATCGCCGAAATGCCGATTGATGAAGGTGCTTCGGTCGAGGCTGGGGCAACTCTGGCGCAGCTTGACCAACAGCCATTCATCGACGCGCTGGCGGGTGCGGAAGCGCAGGTTGCGACCGCTCGCGCCGAACTCGAAAAACGGCGCAACGGGAATCGACCCCAGGAAATTGCCCAGGCGGAGGCTGCGGTCGCCGTCCGAAGGGCGGACATGGTGCGAACCCGAAAAGCCTTCCAGCGTCGCCGGGCGCTGGTTGCTACCGGCGCTGTATCCCAATCGGTTTTCGAGGCCGCCGAGGCTGAATACCGCGCCGCCGAAGCGCAGCTTCGCGCGGCGGAGGAAGCCTTGGCGCTGCTGCGCGCCGGCTCTCGCGTCGAAGACATCGCGGCTGCGGAGGCGCAACTCGCGGCCGCGATAGCGGAACGCGATAGGGTGAAAACCAATCTGGCCGACACGACGCTTAAAGCACCGGACGCTGGCACGATCCTCACGCGAGCGGCCGAGCCCGGTGCCATCGTCCAATCCGGCGCAACTATCTTCACGCTCACCATCAATCGGCCGATCCGGGTGCGCGCCTATGTTGCCGAACCCGACCTTGGGCGGATCGCGCCCGGCATGACCGTGTTCGTAACCACTGACGGCAACCCCAAAGTCTATCGTGGTGTCATCGGCTTCATTTCACCAACCGCCGAATTTACGCCGAGGACGGTTCAGACCGAACAACTGCGCGCCGACCTCGTTTATCGTTTGAGGATCAACGTCACCGATCCCGATGACCGTCTCCGTCAAGGTCAGCCCGTGACCGTGAGGCTCCAGCAGAGCCCGGACCCAGGGGCGGGCCAGTGAAATGACAGAGGCAGTTGCCCACGCTGTAGATGTCACCAAACGCTTCGCGCCCAATGCAGCCCCGGCACTTGATGCCGTGAGCATGGAGGTGATGGGCGGCGTGATGACGGGCTTGGTCGGCCCTGATGGCGCGGGCAAGACAACCCTGATCCGTTTGCTCGCTGGATTGCTCGACCCGGATGAAGGGGAAGTTACCCTTCTCGGCGAGCCCGCCATCGCGGCCGATAGATCGGCACTAGGCTACATGCCGCAACGCTTCGGACTCTACGAAGACCTGTCGGTTATCGAGAACCTTTCACTCTACGCTGATCTTCGCGGTTTACCCCCAGGGAAAGAACGCACGGAGCGCTTTTCCCAACTCCTGTCTTTCACGGACCTTGAGCGATTCCGCCCCCGGTTGGCTGGCCGTCTATCGGGCGGCATGAAGCAAAAGCTGGGCCTGGCCTGCGCACTGGTGCGGCCCCCTCGCGTGCTGCTGCTTGATGAGCCTGGCGTTGGCGTCGATCCCGTGGCCAGACGGGAACTATGGGCGATGGTCCGCCAGCTCACGACGGAGGGCATGGGCGTCGTCTGGTCCACCGCCTATCTCGACGAGGCCGAGAAGTGCGATACGGTATTCCTGCTGAACGAAGGCAAGCTGCTGTTCAGTGGACCGCCGAAGCGGCTGACATCCCGTGTCGAAGGTCGGACCTATCGTCTGTTTGGTCCTTCCGAAAGCCGGCGGTCTTTACTCGCCAGCCTTGTCCTTCGCGACGATGTAAAGGACGCCACCATTCAGGGCGCTTCCGTTCGCGTCCTCATGGACGAAGGCGCTGCTGCGCCGACCACAGAACGATTCGGAATGTCGCAGGGCGACCGAATCGAAGCCGTGCAGCCGCGATTTGAGGATGCGTTCATTGACATCCTTGGTGGAGGACCGAAAGGCGTCAGCCAACTCGCCGCGAGCTACAAGCCCATCGAAAAGTCCGACGCGCCGGCCATCGAGGCGCGAGGGCTTACCAAGGTGTTTGGGACGTTCACGGCGGCAGGCGACATCACATTCTCCGTGCCGCAAGGCCGGATATTCGGCCTTCTCGGGCCGAACGGCGCGGGCAAATCCACGACCTTCAAGATGCTTTGCGGGCTTCTCACGCCGACAGCGGGCGAAGGCCGCGTTGCCGGCCATGATCTTCGCACCGCCAGCGCGGAGGCGCGTCAGTCTCTCGGCTACATGGCGCAGAAATTTTCCTTGTATGGCGATCTTAGCGTCAAACAAAATCTGGACTTCTTCGCCGGAGCCTATGGCTTGAATCGACGCCAGCGGGCCGAGGCCGTTGCGCGCGTCATCGACATTTTCCAGCTTGAACGTCATCTGCCGGTGAACAGCGGAACATTGCCGCTAGGCTTCAAGCAACGGCTCTCGCTTGCCTGCGCCGTGCTCCATCAACCGCCCGTGCTTTTCTTGGATGAGCCGACATCGGGCGTGGACCCTATCACCCGCCGCGAGTTCTGGTTGCACATCAACGGCCTCGTGCAACGCGGCGTGACGGTGCTCGTCACCACCCACTTTATGGAAGAAGCGGAATATTGCGACCGCATAGCGCTGATCTATCGCGCACAGGAAATCGCCCAAGGCACGCCCGAAGACCTCAAAATCCGCGCGGCTGAAATCAGTGGCGGCACAGACCTTACGATGGAGGACGCTTTCATTGCGCTGATCGAGGAAACGGATCGAAAGCGGGAGGCCGCATGAACGACCGCTTCTATCCTCGACGCTTCATGGCCCTGCTCGTCAAGGAGTCGCTACAGATTCTCCGCGACCCCTCGACGATGCTGATCGCCTTTGTGCTGCCGCTGCTCCTGCTTTTCCTGTTTGGATACGGCGTGTCTCTCGATACGGCGAGGACGCGGATCGGCTTGGCGGTTCAAGATTCCAGCGAAGCGGCGGCCAGCCTGGCGGGGGCCTACCGATCATCCCGGTGGTTTGAGGTTCAATCCCGGCGCGACGTGACTTCGCTCAAGGATGAACTGATCGCTGGGCATATCCGGGGCATCGTGGTCATTCCGAGTGATTTCGGCCAGAGGGTCGCAGCCGGGATCGACGCGCCGATCCAGGTGATTACCGATGGCTCGCTGCCGAACACGGCATCCTTTGTCGCCGCCTATGCCGAAGGTGTGCGGGCCACCTGGGCGGAAGGCCGTGCATTGGATCGTGGCGTGCGACTAGCTCCCGCAATCGCCCCGCTGCCCCGCTTCTGGTTCAATCCGGGCCTCGAAAGTCGGTTCGCTCTCATTCCCGGCTCGATCAGCATTGTCATGACGATGATCGGGACGCTTCTGACCGCGCTCGTCGTCGCGCGGGAATGGGAGCGCGGCACGCTCGAAGCGTTGATGGCTACGCCCGTCAGCATGGGCGAGTTCCTGGCCACGAAAATCATTCCCTATTTTGTGCTCGGGCTCGGTTCGATGACGCTCTGCGTCATCGTCGCCGTCTTCCTGTTCGGCGTGCCCTTTAGAGGGTCGATCCTCGCGCTGTATGCGGTTGGCGCGGCCTTCCTCATGCCAGCATTGGGCCAAGGCTTGCTGATTTCGGCGGCGACGAAGAATCAGTTCGTGGCCAGCCAGGTTGCGTTGCTAACGGCATTTTTGCCGGGCCTGCTGCTGTCTGGATTTCTGTTCGAGATCGGCTCGATGCCGAAATTCATTCAGGGGATGACCTATGCGGTTCCAGCCCGCTACTTCATCCCGCCCCTGACCAGCGTTTTCGTGGTGGGCGATCTTTGGCCGATGTTCGTTCGCAGCATCCTGGCGATGCTGGGTTTCGGCCTCCTGTTCTTCGGCCTCGCCTTCCGAGTGACGCGCCGGAGGATCGCATGATGAGTTCCGCCAGCTTCGCGCGACTATCTGCGATCATCGTGAAAGAGCTATGGGCGGTCTTTCGCGACCCCAGGGCTCGCATCACCCTTATTGCGCCTCCGTTACTTCAACTCGTCCTGTTCGGATTCGCGGCGACGCTGGAAGTGCGCAACTTCGACGTTGGCGTGCTAGACCGCGATTCCGGCATCTGGAGCCATGAAATTGTTTCGCGGGTGGCAGGCAGCCCCAACGTCGGCCGCATGGTGCCGCTCGCCTCGCCCGACGACATGCGGGAGGCAATCAACAATCAGCAGGTCATCGCCGTTCTCAGTTTCGATTCGCGATTCAGCGCGGCTATCGAGGGCGGGCAGATTGGCGAGGTTCAGATCGTCCTAGACGGGCGACGCTCGAACGCATCGCAGATCGTTTCCTCATACCTGCAACAGATCATTGGCCAGGTCGCAGCCGAAGCGCGCCCCGCCGCAACTCCAGGGCAGCCCACTACCCGAACCGTCGTCACCAACTGGTTCAATCCCGCGCTGATATACCTTTGGTTCGTGATGCCGGCGTTGCTTGTGACCCTGGGCGCAACCGGCACCTTGTCGATTACGGCTCAATCCGTTGCCCGCGAGCGGGAGCTAGGCACCTTCGATCAGCTTATGGTTTCGCCGTTGAGGGTCCACGAAATCCTCATTGGCAAGATGGCACCGCCTTTGCTGATCGGATTCTTCAATGCCACGCTCTATGTGATCCTTATCCCCACGGTCTTCGGAGTGCCGCTTACCGGCTCCGTGGCGTCGTTCTACTTCTCTCTGTTCTTCTATGTAGTGTCGCTGATCGGCGTCGGAATGCTGGTATCCACGTTGTCGCAAACCCAGCAACAAGCCTTTCTCGGCATGTTTCTGGTGACGGTGCCGCTAATCCTGCTGTCCGGCTTCGCCACTCCAGTCGATAACATGCCCGGCTGGCTACAGGTGATCGCTTTCGCCAATCCCTGTCGGCATTTCCTCGTCGTCTCCGAAGGCGTCTTCCTGAAAGACATGCCTGCGGCGGTCATTCTCGCGAACACATGGCCGCTGGCGGCTATCGCGTCCGTCACGCTGACCGTTTCGGCAATTCTTTTCCGCGCTCGGATGGAGTAGCCCATGCGTCATCCCCCGTTCCCGGCACTACTAGCCTCTCTTAGCGTTGCGGCCTGCACGGTCGGACCAAGCTATGTCGAATCCAGCCCGGCGGTGGCGCCCGGCTGGATTTCCGCTGCCACTCCACATCCGATTGATGAAGATTGGTGGCGCTCGTTCAATGATCCACAACTCGTTGAACTTGTGGAATTGGCTGTAACCAGCAACCACGACGTTCGGGAGGCGGAAGCGCGCCTACGCGAAGCGCGGGCGCTACGCGACGCCGCACGCGGTCGCGCCGGTCCAGATGCAGCACTATCCGGCGCGGCCACGGCGAACCGCGTCAGCGGAAACGGTCAATTGCCGGTTGCCAATGTTCCGGGGTTCGATCCTCAATTTTCCCTTTTCGATTTCGGATTCGATGCGTCGTGGGAAATCGACCTATGGGGCCGAACACGGCGTAGCATCGAAGCGGCGGACGCCCGTGCAGAGGCAATGCAGGAAGCCCGGCGCAATGTCATCTTACAGGTGATCGCAGAGGTTGTCCGAAGCTATGTCGATCTACGCGGCTCCCAAACTAGGCTGTTGGTTGCTCGCGCAGACGCCAACGCACAGCAGGCCATCGCCAGCCTGGTCGAAAGACGGTTTAGGTCCGGCGAGGCGTCGCGCTTCGACTTTGCTCGTGCCGACACACAGGCTCGGGCAGCCAGCGTAAGCCTTGATGGGATTGAGGCCGACGCGCGCGCGGCAGCCTATCGCTTATCCTTGCTAACTGGCCAAGCACCGGGGGCCACTTCACTTCGGCTGTTGAACCCTGGGTCGCTTCCGGTTGCTCCATCGCAGATTACGGCTGGGCTTCCATCCGAACTGTTAAGGCGACGCCCGGATATACGTCAGGCAGAGCGCGAATTGGCGGCGTTCACCGCTGACGTTGGCGTGGCCACGGCTCACCTCTTTCCGCGACTATCGCTCATTGGGTCGATTGGTCAGCAAGCTCAGAGCGCGGGCGATCTGGCATCGGGGGCGAGCACACGATTGCAAGTTGGGCCGAGCTTCCATTGGCCCATATTCTCCATGGGGCGCATCCGAGCGCAGATTCGGGCGGCGGATGCCCGAGCCGATGCAGCCATGATCCGCTACGAGCGGAGCGTAACGGGCGCGCTTACTGACAGTGAGACGGCGCTTAACCGATATGCCGCCGCACAGATCATGCGCCGGAAAGCGGAGGGGGCGACAACGCAGGCGGCCGCTGCGGTCGATCTTGCCCGCCAGCGCTACCAAGCTGGCGAGGACGACCTAACGATATTGCTGGACGCGCAATCCGCATACAGCGCTGCGGAGCGTGCGAGCCTTGATGCTCGCGTCGGCGAACTGATGGCCGTTGTCGCTCTCTACAAGGCACTAGGGGGCGGATGGGAGGCCGCCGTCTCATGATCGGTCTGCCACTGATTTTCCGGTCAGACATTCACAATGTTCCCGGTGTCCGGCGCGACGGTCGCCGTCGATTGACCGAGCACAGGTGAAACGGTGCGGCGGCGGCGTTCAACACCCATGATCGACCGCAAATGGGGAGTGCCGACCTCGTTGGGTTCACGCATTCCCCTCGCGTCCCTCATTCAAACGCTCGCCGTCGCCGAATATCTGAACTTCCGGCACGCTGCGAACGCACTCGGCGTCAGCCTGTCGAGCGTCAGTGCTCGCGTGAAGACGCTGGAGCAAGACCTTGGCGTTTTGCTGTTCGAGCGCCATGCGCGAGGCGTCCGGCTGACAGAGGCCGGTCGCCAGTTCGTCGAGCATGTTTCTGCCGGCGTCGATCAACTCGACCATGCCGTGAAGACCGCCGGCATGGCGGCGTCAGGAGAGTGCGGACGCCTGCGCATCGGCGTCCATGCCCTGATCCCTCGCAGCTTCCTCGCAGGACTGATCGGACAGTATCGCGCAGACTATCCCGGCATCGAAGTCGAGATCACGGAAGGCACGGCACGCGATGCGGTTATGCAATTGCGCGCCGACCGTCTGGACATCGTATTCATGGCAGGCACGCCCGAGCTACCCGACTGCCACACGCGGCGGATATGGACCGAACCGCTGGTCGCCGCGCTGCCGGATAGGCATCGGCTCGCCAAGCAAGCCGCCGTCACCTGGGCCGATCTAGCGGGCGAGACGTTCCTTGCCCGGCACGGCGGCACCGGCCCACAAGTCCATGACCATATCGTGCTGCGCCTTGCCGGACGCTGGCCGGCATCATCCATCCAACGCTTCGATGTCGAGCGCGGCACGCTGCTTTCCATGGTCGGACAGGGCTTCGGCGTCACCATCGTCGGCGCGGCTACGTCGCTGCTACGAACTTCCGACGTTACTTTCCTTCCGGTCGCGGACGAACCGGAGCCGGTTCCTTTCTCGGCCGTCTGGTCGCCATTCAACTGTAGCGCGGCGCTTCGCAATTTGCTCACCCTCGCAAGAGAAATGGGGCGAACTACCCCGGCGGATTGAGTCTCGTCCGCGATTCGTTACTGTCTTCCCGCGACAGACATCCGCGCAGATAAATGAGTGGACGCAACCCGTCCTATTTGCCGCCGATAGTATCCGACAGCCCTCCCGCTCCACCTTTACTGTTGCCTGTCCCATAATTGCCTACTCTCTGATCGGCTCCGTCTCTTTTTCCGACTGGAGCCCGTATGCGCGGAGGCCGAATCCTTTGGGGTCAGATCGCCGTCGTCTTCACCATCGTTCTGGTGATGACCTGGGCGGCGACGCAATGGACCGCATGGCGTCTCGGCTTTCAGGCGCAACTCGGCAATCCATGGTTCGAGCTGGCTGGCTGGCCGATCTACTACCCACCCGCGCTGTTCTGGTGGTGGTATGCCTTCGACGCCTATGCGCCTTCGATTTTTGTCGAGGGTGGCGTCATCGCAGCGTCGGGCGGGCTTATGGCCATCGCCGCCGCAATCATGATGTCGATCATCCGGGCGCGGGAGGCGCGCAACGTCGCCACCTATGGATCGGCACGATGGGCCGAGGACAAGGAAATCCGCGCCGCTGGTCTGCTCGGTCCCGACGGCGTCGTGCTCGGCCGGCACGACGGCGACTATCTGCGCCATGATGGGCCGGAGCATGTGCTTTGCTTCGCACCTACGCGGTCAGGCAAAGGCGTCGGCCTCGTGGTGCCGACGCTGCTAACCTGGCCGGGAAGCTGCATCGTTCATGACATAAAAGGGGAGAATTGGACGCTGACAGCCGGCTTCCGCGCGAAGCACGGTCGCGTCCTGCTGTTCGACCCTACGAACGCGAAATCCTCTGCCTACAATCCGCTGCTGGAAGTCCGGCAAGGCGAATGGGAAGTCCGCGACGTGCAGAACATCGCGGATATTCTCGTCGATCCCGAAGGGAGCTTGGATCGAAGAAACCATTGGGAGAAGACGAGCCACAGCCTGCTTGTCGGCGCAATCCTGCACGTCCTCTATGCCGAACCCGACAAGACGCTGGCCGGCGTCGCCAGCTTCCTTTCCGATCCGAAGCGCCCCGTCGAGGCGACCTTGCGCGCGATGATGGATACGCCGCACCTGGGCGAAGCCGGCGTTCACCCCGTCATCGCGTCATCGGCCCGCGAGCTGTTGAACAAGAGCGAGAACGAGCGCAGCGGCGTGTTGTCCACCGCCATGTCGTTCCTGGGTTTGTATCGCGATCCCGTCGTGGCGCGCGTCACGGCGCGGTGCGACTGGCGCATTGCCGATCTTGTTGGCAGCAAGAAGCCGGTCAGCCTCTACCTTGTCGTGCCGCCGTCCGACATCAACCGCACCAAGCCGCTCATTCGCCTGATCCTCAATCAGATTGGCAGGCGGTTGACGGAGGAATTGCACACGTCCGGCAAGCGGCATCGGCTGCTCTTGATGCTCGACGAGTTTCCTGCGCTCGGCCGGCTCGATTTTTTTGAATCCGCGCTCGCCTTCATGGCCGGATATGGCCTCAAAAGCTTTTTGATCGCGCAGAGCCTCAACCAGATCGAAAAGGCTTACGGGGCGAACAACAGCGTATTGGATAATTGTCACGTCCGCGTCGCCTTCGCGACGAACGACGAGCGGACGGCGAAAAGGATCAGCGATGCGCTCGGCACCGCGACCGAGCTGCGCGATTCTACCAACTATGCCGGCCACCGGCTTGCGCCGTGGCTAGGGCATTTGATGGTTTCGCGGCAGGAGACGGCACGGCCGCTGCTCACGCCTGGAGAGGTGATGCAGCTTCCGCCGAGCGACGAAATCGTGATGGTCGCCGGCACGCCGCCCATCCGCGCGACCAAGGCTCGCTATTTCGAGGATGCGCGGTTCATGGAACGCATCCTGACCCCGCCCGATCCGGCAGCCGATCCCGCCGCCGCGAACCCGTCATCCGACGATTGGTCGAGCCGCATCGTCGCGGCGACGAAAGCAGCGGCCCCGGCCACGGCCGGCGGGACCGAAGGCGATCCGGCCAATGCCGGTATCCGCCGCGAGCCGGAATTGCCGGAGCATGAGGAAATCGTCGCGCCGCCACGTCCGCCCGAACAGGAGTTCGACATTCTGGACGATGAACCGGACGTTGACGCCGCCAAAGCCCGCGCGCTGCGCCAGCGTATGCGGATGGTCGCGCGGCAAGCGTCGCTGGACCCCGGCGACGGCATCGAGCTTTGAGGATACGCCCATGACCACCCGAACCCGCATGAACGTCTATTTCGCCCCGGACTTGCTCGCCCAGGTCGAGGCGCTGGCGCTGCGCCGCCAAGTGTCGAAATCCGCCATCGTCGAGGCAGCCGTCGCTTCCTTCCTGTCCGGCGACAGTTCGGATCGGCTGGAGGCGGCCATGTCGCGCCGCCTCGACAAGCTCGGCCGCGAGATCCACGCGCTCGACGAGGATCTTGCCGTGCTCGGCGAAACCGTCTCGCTGTTCGTCAACATCTGGCTTTCCGCCACGCCGCCGCTGCCGGAGAGCGCGCAGGCCGCCGCCCGCGCGAAAGGTGCCGAACGGTTCGAGGGTTTCATGCAGACGCTCGGCCGGCGTCTTGCGACCGGCGACAGGTTCCTCAAAGAGTTGTCGCGCGATGTCGATTCGCTTCCCGATAGTCCATCGCAAGATCAGTTCGAGGCCGATGGCAGCGTAACCTGAATTTCCAACCCGTCCTATTCGCCGCCGATAGCCGCCGATCACCGCATCCTCTTCGATACTTGTTGAATCAGCCTGATTTCAGGCTCCTTTAATCGACCCCGTTGCGGGGACGGTCTGTCGCGCCCCGTCAGGAATCGGGGCCGATATGACATCCACACACCATAAGCCGGAAGCGATACAGCGCGGCGCGCGCATGTTGCGCACCGCGCTCGGCGCGGCCATCGCCCGGTTTCTGGAAGACCCGGCCGTGGTTGAGGTCATGCTGAATCCAGACGGGCGAATCTGGATCGACCGACTTTCCGAAGGGCTGGCCGACACGGGCGAAACGATGTCGCCGGCCGATGGCGAACGCATCGTCCGTCTTGTCGCTCACCACGTCGGCGCAGAGGTTCACGCGCGATCCCCGCGCGTCTCGGCAGAGCTTCCCGAAACCGGCGAGCGGTTCGAGGGACTTTTGCCGCCCGTCGTCGCTGCACCGGCATTTGCGATCAGGAAGCCCGCCGTCGCGGTGTTCAGCCTCGACGACTATGTAGCTGCCGGCATCATGTCCGCCGACCAGGCCGTGACGTTGCGCACCGCCGTCGCATCGCGTGCGAACATCCTTGTCGCGGGCGGCACGAGCACCGGCAAAACGACGCTGACCAATGCGCTGCTCGCCGAGGTGGCGAAGGGCGCGGATCGCGTCGTCATCATCGAGGATACGCGCGAGCTGCAATGCGCCGCGCCCAACCTTGTCGCCATGCGGACGAAAGACGGCGTGGCGACGCTATCCGATCTTGTGCGGTCCTCGCTTCGCCTGCGCCCCGACCGCATCCCCATCGGCGAGGTGCGCGGCGCGGAAGCCCTCGACCTACTCAAAGCCTGGGGCACGGGCCATCCGGGCGGCATCGGCACCATCCATGCCGGCACCGGCATCGGCGCGCTCCGTCGCCTTGAACAGCTCATTCAAGAGGCTGTCGTCACGGTCCCGCGCGCTCTGATCGCGGAAACCATCGACCTTGTTGCCGTCCTTTCCGGGCGCGGTTCCGCGCGCCGGCTGGCCGAACTCGCCCACGTCGAAGGGCTGGGGCCGGACGGCGATTACCGCATCACCCCCGCAATCCCCAACAGCACAGGAGAACCCAAATGATCCGCACGCTTTCGCGCGGCTACCGCACCATGGCGACCGCAACCGCCGCTGTTTTCATCAGCATGATCCTCGCCCCGGCCGCTCATGCGTCCGGCTCGTCAATGCCGTGGGAGCAACCGCTTCAACAAGTCCTTCAATCCATCGAAGGGCCGGTTGCCAAGGTGGTGGCCGTTATCATCATCATCGCAACCGGCCTGACCCTGGCGTTCGGCGATACGTCGGGCGGCTTCCGTCGCCTGATCCAGATCGTATTCGGTCTGTCCATCGCGTTCGCGGCATCGAGCTTCTTCCTGTCGTTCTTCTCGTTCGGCGGCGGGGCGCTCGTTTGATGGCCGCCGTCCTCGAACAACTCGACGCCGTGCCGGGATTTTCGGTCCCGGTCCATCGGGCGCTGACCGAGCACATCATGCTCGGCGGCGCACCTCGCTCCATCGCCATCATGAACGGCACTCTCGCCGGGGCCGTGGGCCTTGGCCTGCGCCTCTGGCTTGTGGGCCTCGCCATATGGGCCATCGGCCATTTCGCGGCCGTATGGGCGGCGAAGCGCGACCCGCTCTTTGTCGAGGTGGGGCGGCGGCATCTGCGCATCCCCGCAAACCTTGCAGCGTGAGGGCGTGGCCATGATGAACCTCGCCGAATATCGCCGCACCGCCAGTCGCCTTGCCGACTTTCTGCCCTGGGCCGCGCTGGTCGGCTCTGGCGTCGTCTTGAACAAGGACGGCTCGTTCCAGCGCACGGCCAGGTTTCGCGGTCCCGATTTGGATTCCGCCGTTGCGGCCGAGCTGGTTGCCGTCGCCGGTCGCATCAACAACGCCTTCCGCCGTCTCGGATCGGGCTGGGCGATTTTCGTCGAGGCGCAGCGCAGCGAAGCCGCGACTTATCCCGACAGCACCTTTCCCGATCCCGCGTCGGCCTTGCTCGACGCCGAGCGCAAGGCCGCCTTCGAGGAAGCTGGCGCGCATTTCGTGTCGGGCTATTTCCTGACCTTCCTCTATATGCCGCCGGCCGAGGAAGCCGCCCGCGCCGAAACCTGGCTCTATGAAGGCCGCGAGCAATCCGGCGTCGATCCCTATGAAGTGTTGCGCGGTTTCATCGACCGCACCGACCGCGTGCTCGCATTGCTCGACGGCTTCATGCCGTCCTGCCGGTGGCTCGACGACAGCGAAACGCTGACCTACCTCCATTCCACCGTCTCGACCAACCGGCATCGCGTCCGCGTTCCCGAAACGCCGATCTATCTCGACGCGCTGCTCGCCGACCAGCCGTTGACCGGCGGGCTGGAGCCGCGCCTTGGCGACCAGCATCTCCGCGTCCTGACCGTCACCGGCTTTCCCACCGCGACAACGCCCGGCCTGCTCGACGACTTGAACCGGCTCGCCTTCCCGTATCGCTGGAGCACGCGCGCGGTCCTGCTCGACAAGACCGACGCGACGAAGCTGCTCACCAGGATCAGGCGGCAATGGTTCGCGAAGCGCAAAAGCATCGCCGCGATCTTGAAAGAGGTGATGACCAACGAGGCATCCGTTCTCGTCGATACGGACGCCGCCAACAAGGCCGCCGACGCCGACATGGCCTTGCAGGAGCTTGGGGCCGATGTCGCCGGCATGGCCTACGTCACCGCCACCATCACCGTATGGGACGCGGACCCCAGGATTGCCGACGAAAAATTGCGGCTGGCCGAAAAGGTCATCCAGGGCCGCGACTTCACCGCCATGGTGGAGACGGTCAACGCGGTTGACGCATGGCTCGGCAGCTTGCCCGGCCACGCCTACGCGAACGTCCGGCAGCCGCCCATCAGCACTTTGAATCTCGCCCACATGATCCCGCTTTCAGCGGTGTGGGCGGGGCCGGAACGGGACGAGCATTTCGGTGCGCCCCCTCTGCTTTATGCAAAGACCGAAGGCTCCACCCCGTTCCGGTTTTCCCTTCACGTTGGCGATGTCGGCCATACGCTCGTCGTCGGCCCGACCGGCGCGGGCAAGTCAGTGCTGCTCGCGCTCATGGCCTTACAGTTCCGGCGCTACGTCCGCAGCCAAGTCTTCGCGTTCGACTTCGGCGGCAGCATCCGCGCCGCGTCGCTCGCAATGGGCGGCGACTGGCACGACCTGGGCGGCGGCCTGACCGAAGGTTCCGACGCTTCCGTATCGCTCCAGCCACTTGCCCGCATTCACGACACCTATGAACGCGCCTGGGCCGCCGACTGGATCGTGGCCATCCTCATGCGCGAAGGCATGGCGATCACGCCGGAGGTGAAGGAACATATCTGGACGGCGCTGACCTCGCTTGCCTCCGCGCCAGTCGGGGAACGCACCATCACCGGCCTCGCGGTGCTGCTGCAATCCAACGACCTCAAACAAGCCCTTCGGCCGTATTGCGTCGGCGGTCCCTATGGCCGGCTGCTCGACGCCGAAGCCGAACATCTCGGCTCGGCCGACGTGCAGGCGTTCGAGATCGAGGGGCTTGTCGGCACGGGAGCCGCGCCCGCCGTTCTAGCCTACCTGTTTCACCGCATCGGCGACAGGTTGGACGGACGGCCGACGCTGCTCATCATCGACGAGGGTTGGCTTGCGCTCGACGATGAAGGCTTTGCCGGCCAGCTCCGCGAGTGGCTTAAAACGCTGCGCAAGAAGAACGCCAGCGTCATCTTCGCCACGCAAAGCCTGTCCGACATCGACGGCAGCAATATTGCGCCTGCGATCATCGAGAGCTGCCCGACGCGGCTGCTTTTGCCGAACGAGCGGGCCATCGAGCCGCAGATCACCGCCATCTATCGGCGCTTCGGACTCAATGACCGCCAGATAGAGTTGATCGCCCGCGCTACGCCGAAGCGGGATTACTACTGCCAGTCGCGGCGCGGCAATCGCCTGTTCGAGCTGGGCCTGTCCGAAATCGGCCTCGCGCTCTGCGCCGCATCCGCCAAATCCGATCAGACGCTCATTGCGCAGATTGTCGCCGAACACGGCCGCGACGGCTTTCTCGCGGCCTGGCTCACGACCCGCGATGTCGGCTGGGCCGTCGATCTTCTTCCGAACTTCCCGACGCTGATCCCCCAAACCGAAAAGGAGTCCCAACCATGACCATTCGTGTTTTCCGCTCGCGCGCCATCGTCATGGCCGCAACGATGCTCGCCGCCCCGCTGGCCGTTTCGTCCATGCTGGCAACGCCGGCACATGCGCAATTCGGAAGGATCGTCTTCGACCCGTCGAACTATGCGCAAAACATCCTCACGGCCGCGCGCACGCTGGAGCAGATCAATCATCAGATCACCTCGCTCCAGAACGAGGCGACCATGTTGATGAACCAGGCGCGCAATCTGGCGAGCCTGCCGTTCTCGTCGCTCCAGCAGCTTCAACAGAACGTCCAGCGCACGCAGCAGCTTTTGAGCCAGGCGCAGAACATCGCCTTCGACGTGCAGCGCATCGACCAGGCGTTCCAGCAGCAATACGGCAACGTGTCGATGTCGGCGACGGATCAGCAGCTCGTCGCCAACGCTCGCACGCGCTGGCAGAACACCGTAGGCGGCTTGCAGGACGCTATGCGCGTTCAGGCCGGCGTCGTCGGCAACATCGACAGCAACCGCACGCAGATGTCGGAGCTGGTCGGCCAGAGCCAGAACGCGACCGGCGCACTCCAGGCGACGCAAGCCGGCAACCAGCTTCTAGCCCTCCAGTCGCAGCAGCTTTCCGACCTTGTTGCGTTGCTCGCAGCCAACGGCCGGGCGGGCGCGCTGACCGAGGCCGAACGCGCAGCGGCAGCAGAACAGGGGCGCGAGCAGCGCCGCCGCTTCCTCACGCCCGGCAACGGCTACCAGCCCGGCAACGCGCAAATGTTCAACAACGGCAATTGAGGGCGCGGCCATGGACGGCAAGATGCTGGCCCGGCTGGGCGCAATCGTATTCGTGGCCATCGCCATCACGGCGACAGCCATCGAAATGACCCGCAAGGAAGACGCGCCGGCATCACCGCCGCGTCTTCTCCAGCCCGAACGTGACCCGCTGCGCGAAGGGCAGCGCCGGTGCCAGCAGCTTGGCCAGCAAGCCGCCGACGACGCGGAATGCCTACGTGTATGGGCCGAAACCCGTGACCGCTTTCTCGGCCGGACGCGCGCGCCGGCCGCACCGGAAGGGCGGTGACGCATGGGCGGCGCAGGCGTCATCGACAATTTTCTCGGCACGTTCACGCAATACATCGACTCCGGCTTCGGCCTGTTGGGTGGCGAGGTGGCGTTCATCGCCACCACGCTCATCGTCATCGACGTGACGCTCGCAGCGCTGTTCTGGAGCTGGAGCGCAGACGACGACATCATTGCGCGGCTGGTGAAGAAGACGCTGTTCGTCGGCGTCTTCGCCTATCTTATTGGCAACTGGAACAACCTCGCGAAGATCGTCTTCGACAGTTTCGCCGGCCTGGGCCTGAAAGCATCCGGCACGGGCTTCACCGCGCAGGATTTGATGCGGCCCGGCAAGGTGGCGCAAACCGGCCTCGACGCAGCGCGTCCGCTGCTCGACTCCATTTCCAACCTTATGGGCTGGGTCGCCTTCTTCGAGAACTTCATTCAGATCGCGTGCCTGCTGTTCGCCTGGGCGCTCGTCATCCTAGCCTTCTTCATCCTCGCCATCCAGCTTTTCGTGACGCTGATCGAGTTCAAATTGAGCACGCTGGCAGGCTTCGTGCTGATCCCGTTCGGCCTGTTCGGCAAGACCGCCTTCATGGCCGAGCGCGTGCTTGGCAATGTGATTTCCAGCGGCATCAAAGTGCTGGTGCTCGCCGTCATCGTCGGCATCGGCTCGACGCTGTTTTCGCAATTCACGCAAGGCTTCGGCGGTCAGACTCCTAGCATCGACGACGCCATGGCCATCGTGCTCGCGGCGCTTTCGCTCGTCGGGCTGGGCATCTTCGGACCCGGCATCGCTTCCGGCCTTGTCAGCGGCGGCCCGCAGCTCGGCGCGGGCGCGGCGGTCGGCACCGGCCTTGCCGTTGGTGGCGCGGCGCTGGCCGCAGGCGGTGCAGCCGGGCTTGCCGCAAAGGGAGGCGCTGCCGCCGTGCGCGGAGGCGCGACCGCAGCCGGCGCAGCATCCGCCGCCTATAGCCTTGGCTCGCTCGGCCAGTCCGGCGCGGCGGGCGTCGCGTCCGGCCTGGGCGGCGTGGCGCGGGCGGCAGGCAGCACAGCCACATCGCCGCTGCGCCGCGCGGCGGCAAGCGTCAAATCCAGCTTTTCCGATGGCGTGAAAGCCGGGTTCGGCGCGACCGGCGGCACATCCTCCATGGGATCGGCCGGCAGCACATCCGCATCCGCGCCGGCCGCTGGCACATCGCCCGGCTGGGCGCAGCGGATGCGCCAATCCGGCCACACCGGCCATGCCGTCCAGACGGCCGCGCACGCCGTCCGCTCTGGCGACAGCCACGCCTCTGGTTCTTCCGTCAACCTCTCTGAAAGCGACCGCACATGAGCATCTTCAAGCGACCCGCCGTGCATTACGGCAAGACCCCACAACCCGAAACGCCTTATCAGCGCGCCGCGCAGGTTTGGGACGAGCGCATAGGCTCGGCCCGCGTGCAGGCGAGGAACTGGCGCTACATGGCGTTCGGCAGCCTGATCCTTTCGGCCGGCTTCGCCGCCGCGCTTGTCTGGCAATCGGCGCGCGGGACCGTTGTGCCCTGGGTAGTCCAAGTTGATCGGCTCGGCCAGGCGCAGGCCGTCGCGCCTGCCACGGCCGACTATCGCCCGACCGATCCGCAAGTGGCATGGCACCTTGGGCGCTTTATCGAACAGGTCAGGAGCATCCCCGCCGATCCCATCATCGTCCGCCAGAACTGGCTACGCGCTTACGAGTGGACGACTGACAGGGGCGCGGCGGCGCTCAACGACTATGCCCGCGCCAACGACCCGTTCACCAAAGTCGGAAAGCAACAGGTCGCGGTCGAGGTGTCGAGCGTTATTCGCGCCTCGCCGGATTCCTTCCGCGTCGCCTGGACCGAACGCCACTACGAATCCGGCCAGCTTTCAACAACCGAGCGATGGACCGCGATCCTGACCATCGCAATCCAGCCGCCGCGCGATACCGAACGGCTGCGCGCCAATCCGTTGGGAATCTACGTCAATGCAATTTCGTGGTCGCGGGAGATGAGCCAATGAGGACGATCATCCGCACCCCGGCGATTCCCGCCGTCCTACTTTCCGCAACCATGCTTGCCGGCTGCGCGACCTACAAACCGCCGCAGATCAGCTACGATGCGAGCGTGCCGCCGTTGCCGGCCGTCCCCGCGGCCGTCACCGACGACCGGCCGCGGCCGATCCATATCCCGCCCGCCTGGACCGTCGCACGCGGCGGCACCGCCGCTGGCACACCGACCGCGCGCGTCGAGAACGCCAATGCCGCCGCCCGCGTGCAGCCGCGCCGCGAGGGCTATTACAACTCCATCCAGATTTACCCGTGGAGCGACGGCGCGCTCTATCAGGTCTATGCCGCGCCGGGCCAGATCACGAACATCGCCCTGGAGCCAGGCGAAAGCCTGACCGGCGCGGGGCCGATAGCGGCCGGCGACACGGCACGCTGGATTATCGGCGATACGGAATCCGGTTCGGGCGTCATGCGCCGCGTCCATATCCTCGTGAAGCCAAGCCGGCCGGACATCACCACGAACCTTGTCGTGACGACCGACCGGCGCGTTTACATGCTCGAGCTGCGCTCGGGCGAGAAGCCCTATATGCCGGCTGTTGCCTGGGCCTATCCGCAGCAGCCGGCCGGGCAGCGGCAGGCGGTGCCGGCCACGCCGGTCATCCCGGCCGTCGCCGCGCGCAACTATCGCTATGGACTGACAGGCGACAATCCAGCTTGGAAGCCCGTCGCCGTCTATGACGACGGCAGGCGCGTCTATGTCGAGTTTCCGCGCGGCATCGTTCAAGGCGAAATGCCGCCGATCTTCGTGCTCGGCGCGGACGGCGAGGCGCAGATCGTCAACAGCCGCATCCATCAACACATCCTGATCGTGGACCGCCTGTTCGGCGCGGCCGAGCTGCGCCTTGGCAGCGGCGACCGCCAACAGACCGTCAGGATTGTCCGCACGGACGGGAGGCCATCGTCATGAGTGAGAATGACACCAATACCGCCACGCCAATGCGGCTTCGCGCGGAAGCCCCGCGCGTCACCCGCCTGTCCCGCAAGGTGCTCGCCAGCGTGGCGGCCGTCGCCCTGGTCGGCGTCGGCGGCGCGCTGATCTACGCGCTCCAGACCCGTGACGGCGGCACGGGCGGCGAAGAACTGTTTTCCACCAACAACCGCCAGCCTGCCGATGGGCTTGCCGGCCTGCCGCGCGACTATACCGGCCCGGTCCTGGGGCCGCCGCTGCCGGGCGACCTCGGCAGACCCATCTTGGACGCGCAGAACAGGGGCCAGCCCGTCGTGCCGCCGACGATCACCACGCCGCCCGTGGATCGCGCCGAGGAACGCCGGCTTGCCGAGGAAGAAGCCGCGCGCGTCAGCCGCGTGTTCTTCCAGACCGAGGCCCGCACCGGCAGCCCGGCCGCAACGCCGGGCGGCGCGACCACGCCGGGACTTCCCGGCCTCGACCTTGCCGGCCTGACAGGGCAGCCCGGCCAGCAGACCGCGCAGGACAAGCAGCTTGCGTTCCTCAATGCACCCGTCGATCGCCGCACCACGTCGTCGGATCGCGTCATGGCTCCAGCCTCGCCCTTCGTGCTCCAGGCCGGGGCCGTGATCCCGGCTGCGCTCATTACCGGCATCCGTTCCGATCTTCCGGGCCAGATCACCGCCCAGGTGACGCAGCACATCTATGACAGCCCGACCGGCAGCCTGCTCCTGATCCCGCAGGGGACGCGGATCATCGGGCAGTATGACAATAGCGTTCAGTTCGGCCAGCGCCGCGTGCTGCTCGTCTGGAATCGGCTGATCCTCCCCAATGGCCGCTCTATCGTTCTGGAGCGCCAGCCGGGCGCGGATAGCCAGGGCTACGCCGGTCTTGAGGATGGCGTCGATTATCATTGGTGGGATTTGGCGAAGGCCGCCGGCCTTTCGACGTTGCTTGCGGTCGGCACGGAGCTGGCCGTCAGCGACGAGGACCGCCTTGTGCGCGCCATCCGCGACGGGGCGCAGGACACCATCAACGACGCCGGCCAGCAGATCATCCGCCGCCAGTTGCAGGTTGCGCCGACGCTCACGATCAGGCCGGGCTTCCCCGTCCGCGTGATTGTCACCCGCGACCTTGTGCTCGAACCATACAGAGGTTGACCATGAGCAAGCTGAAACTCGGCACGCTCGCCGACGACAAGCCCGTCAAGGTGTCGCGCGAGTTTCCCGCGACACTCTTTCGGGACTTGCAACTTTATGGCCGATTGCTGGCGCAGCCAGGGCAGCCGCCAATAGAGCCGGAAAAGCTGATTGTGCCGATGCTGGAACGCTTCCTCGCCACGGATCGAGAGTTTCAGAAGGCCCGCCGCGCGGCCAGCTAACCTAGTTGGCGGCACCCGACAGCAGGGGTGCCGCCAGCGCGTGAGCGCAAATGCGGCACGCTACAGGCCGCCGATCCCCCTCCATGCTTCGCCTAATTCCGGGGCTTCCAGCCACCCGGAATCCAGCAACGAACCACGGAGGATTCCATGTGCGCGAGACGCCGCCATACCCAAAGGGGCCGCCCACGACAGCCGGCTCCGCAGACGCTTCCCGATGACCTTTACGACTATGACGACGATCCCGCGCCGCGTATCAGCCCGGCGCGCGGAAGCCCGCCCGATGCCTTCGACGTGGAGAAGCTGCCCGTCATCGACGACTGGCCGGAGAAAGTGCCGATCACCGAGGCAGAGATTCAGGTGTTCGAGCGATGGTTTGCCGATGTCTTCGACGAGATGTTCGGCCCACTTCCAACCGTGCCGGGCTTGACTAAGTTATCTTCATCTGATAACAAAAAGCCATGAGCGAGGATCGTGATCCGAACCTCGACACGCTTCTGGACCTCGACGGCCAGGTGCTCGTTGTCGATCCCGAGGGCGGCCATTGGGTGAAGTTCATCGTCACCCGCGTTCCGGCATCGCCGGAGAAGCCGCACGGCCTCGATTACTCGCTCACGCTTCACGGGCCTTCGGGCGAACGGCTGGTCGGCTTCGACAACGCCCATCCAGTCGGCCGAGGCAGGCGCGGCGAGCCGATGGACCATCGGCACCGCCTCCAGACCGTGAAGCCCTACGCCTACGAGGGTGCGGCCACGCTGCTGGCCGACTTCTGGCAGGCGGTGGACGCGGTGTTGAAGGAGCGAGGCGTAACATGACCACATTGAAAGTCGGGATTGCCGGCTACGACGAAATGAAGGCCCGCACCATGCGGATTGCCAAGGGCGAGGAAAAGCCCGCGCCCGGCGATCCGAAGGTGTGGTTCACATCCATGGAATCCTTCGCCAAGGTGCTGTCGGCGGGCAATCGCGAATTGCTGCGCGTCATCGACCAGCAAGCGCCGGGTTCGCTGGAGGAACTGGCCGAGATCACCGGCCGGGCCAAGTCCAACCTGTCCCGCACTCTGAAACGGATGGCCAGTTACGGCCTTGTCCGCATGGAGAAGGGCGAAGGCCGCAAGCTCACGCCCAAGGTCATCCACGACCGAGTAGAACTAGACCTGCCGCTGACCGAGCGCGCAGGGCCGCGCAAGGCGGCAGGAGGCCGGCAATGAACGTCCATAGTCCCACCGTCCACAATCCCAACGTCACGCTGCGCGCCGCCCTCTATCTGCGCGTCTCGACGACGCGGCAGGCCGAGCATGACGTGTCGATCCCCGACCAGAAGCGCCAGGGCGAAGCCTATTGCGAGGCGCGCGGCTATCAGCTTGTCGAAACATTCGTGGAGCCGGGCAACAGCGCGACCAACGACCGCCGCCCGGAGTTCCAGCGGATGATAGAGGCTGCCACCGCTAAGCCGGCATCGTTCGATGTCGTCGTGGTTCACAGCTTCTCACGCTTCTTCCGCGACGAATTTGAAATGGAGTTCTATTACCGCAAGCTGGCGAAGAACGGTGTGAAGCTGGTTTCGATCACGCAGGAGCTTGGCGATGATCCGATCCACGACATGATGCGACGGATCATGTCGCTATTCGACGAATACCAGTCCAAGGAGAACGCCAAGCACGTCCTGCGCGCCTTGAAGGAAAACGCCCGGCAAGGCTTCTGGAACGGCTCGCTGCCGCCCATCGGCTACCGCGTCGTCGCGGCCGAGCAGCGCGGCGCGAAGGTCAAGAAGAAGCTGGAAATCGACCCGCTGCACGCCGAGACGATCCGGCTCATCTATCGCCTTGCGCTGGAGGGTGAAGGTTCATCCGGCCAGATGGGCGTGAAGGCCATCGTCAAGTATCTCAATGGCAAGGGCATTTTCACGCGCGACGGCGGGCGTTGGGGCATCGGTCAGGTTCACCGCATCCTGACCCGGCGCACCTATATCGGCGAGCATCGGTTCAATCGCCGTTCCAACAAGGGAGAGGTGAAGCTCGAGGATGAGGTTATCACCGTTCAGGTGCCGGCGCTTATCGAGCGGGAGACGTTCGACGCGGTGCAGAAGCTATTGCAGGCCCGCAATCCCAAGACCGAGCTGCCCGCGCGCGTCGTGATCGGGCCGACGCTGCTAACGGGCATCTGCTATTGCGGCAATTGCGGAGGCGCTATGACGATCCGCACCGGCAAGGGCGGGCGCTATCGCTACTATGCGTGCTCGATCAAGGCCCGGCAGGGCGAAACCGGCTGCAAGGGCCGCGCGATCCCGATGGATAAGCTCGACCGCATGGTGGTCGGGCATATCGAGGAACGCTTGCTTGATGCCGACCGGCTGGAGGACTTGCTTGGCACCGTGCTCGGCCGTCGCGACGATCAGGCCGAGCGTCGCCGGCAGCACATCGCCGAACTGGAGCGGCGCTCGACCGAATCGGAATTGCGCCTCAAGCGCCTCTACGACGCCATCGAGGCGGGCGTCGCCGATCTTGACGACCCGGCGCTCAAGGAGCGCATCGCCGGCCTCAAGGTCATCCGCGATCAGGCCAGGGCCGACGCCGACCGGGCGCAAGCCTTGCTCGACAGCCCCGGCCACAGCGCCATCACCCCGACCATGATCCGGGGATTTGCGCGTCGCGCACGCGAGCGCATCCGGGGCAGCGAGGGCGGCTATCGGCGGGATCATCTGCGCTCACTGGCGCAGCGTGTCGAGGTCGCCGACGACGCAATTCGCATCATGGGATCGAAGACGGAGCTGCTAAGGACGCTTATTGCTGGCCAAGTGCGGCAATCGGCGGTGGCTGGCGTGCCCAGAGGGGTTCCAAAGTGGCGGAAGGGGTGGGATTCGAACCCACGGTAGGCTTTCACCTACGGCGGTTTTCAAGACCGCTGCCTTAAACCACTCGGCCACCCTTCCGGAACGAGGGGGCTATAGCAGGCGTCGCGCGACGTCTCCACCCATCGTGGATGCTTAATGAAATTCGCCCTGGCGTTAACCATGGCTCAAGTCTCGCGCGCGAACATGGCCGCCAGCGCTGGGGAGCGTAGGTTTGAAAGAGGGGGCGGCCATGGCCCGCATCCGTTCGCGCACGCCGGTTCGCAGCGTCGCTGTCGTGCTTATGGGAACGGCGGCGCTCGCCGCCTGCGCCACGCCGCAACCGCGCTACGCCGCCAAGCATCCTACGGCCGGGCCGACTCCTGGCCAGCTGCCGAACGGGGCAGGAGGACGCTACAAGGTCGGTTCGCCCTACGAGGTCGGCGGCGTCTGGTACGTGCCGAAGGAGGAGCCTGGCTATGACCAGGAAGGCACCGCCACGTGGTACGGCCAATCGCACCACCTCAAGACCACGGCCAACGGCGAGGTGTTCGATCGCTATGCGCTGTCGGGCGCTCACACGACGCTGCCGCTCCCGTCGATCGTCGAGGTGACCAATCTCGAGAACAACCGGACCGTCCAGGTCCGGGTCAACGACCGTGGCCCGTTCAAAGGCGGGGCGGTGATCGACGTCTCGCAGGAGGCCGCGCGCCAACTCGGCTTCGAGCAGCAGGGCACGGCGCGCGTGCGCGTCCGCTATGTCGGCCCGGCTCCGCTCGGCGCGCCGGACGCCGGCCTGCGCCATTCCGCCTACACGCCGGCGCCCGCGCCATCGCAGCTGCCGCCGGCGCCGACGCCGTACGCCGGCCTGAACCCTGGTCCAGTCGAGACGCCGGTGGCGTCGCAGCCGCTGGCGCCGCTGGCTCCGGTCGCTTCGGTCCCGGTTCAGCCGCCGCCGGCGAGCGGCGGCCTGATCTATCGCGTCCAGGCCGGCGCGTTCTCCGACCCGGCCAATGCGCAGCGCGTGGTCAGCCAACTCGGCTCGGCCGTCGTCGCCAAGGTGGAGCCGTTCCAGCGCGCCGACGGCATGACGCTCTATCGGGTGATGGTCGACGGGACGGCGGACGAGGGCGAGGCCTTCGATCTGCGCGACCGGGTCGCGGCCTACGGCTTCACCGAGGCGCGGGTGGTGCGGCCGGGCGCCTGAGCCCCATCGCCGCCGGCGACAGTTGAGCGCTGGACAAACGGACCGAAGCGGCCATTTTGGCCGGCGTGACGCGTGGGCGGTTCATCACTTTCGAAGGCGGCGAGGGCGCGGGCAAGTCGACGCAGGTCCGGCGCCTGGTCGCGCGCCTGCAGGCCGCCGGCCACGACGTGGTCGCCACGCGCGAGCCGGGCGGCTCGCCGGGCGCCGAGGCTATTCGCAACCTGGTCCTGAAGGGCGACGCCGACCGTTGGAGCCCGGCGACCGAGACCCTGCTGATGTACGGCGCGCGCCGGGACCATATCGAGCGGACCATCCTGCCGGCGCTGGAGCGCGGCGCCTGGGTGGTCTGCGATCGCTTCGCCGATTCAACCCGCGCCTATCAAGGCGGGGCCGGCGGGGTCGATCCCGCCTTCATCACCGCGCTGGAGGCCTTTGTCCTGGCCGATGTCCGGCCGGACCTGACGCTGGTGTTCGATTTGCCGGTGGATGTCGGTCTGGCCCGCGCAGAGGCCTTCGCTCAGGCCGAAGGCCATGCCGAGACGCGCTTCGAATCCAAGGGCGTGGCCTTCCATGAGCGGCTACGCGCCGCATTCCGCGCCATCGCGGCGGCCGAACCCGACCGCTGCACGCTGATCGACGCCGCCCAGGACATGGACGAGGTGGAGGGCCAGGTCTGGCGCGCAGTCGAGAGCCGGCTGGTCCATGGCTGACGCCGCGCCCCATCCACGCCAGGTCTTCGATCTGAAAGGCCATGAAGCGGCCGAAATCGCCTTCGAGGAGGCAAGAGGCCGTGGCCGGCTGCACCACGCCTGGCTGCTCACTGGGACCGAGGGCGTCGGCAAGGCCACCTTCGCCTTCCGCGCCGCGCGTCGGCTGTTGGGTGCGCCGCCGAACGCCGCCTACGGCGTGCTGGGCGCCTCGCCGGACCATCCCGTCAGCCGCCAGATCATCGCCCGCTCGCACCCGGACCTGATGGTGCTTGAGAAAATCGGCGAGGACGGCAAGCCGCGGAAGCTGATCCCGGTCGACGAGGCGCGCAAGCTCACCGACTTCTTCTCCAAGTCGCCGGCCTCGGCCCCGCATCGCGTGGCGATCATCGACGCCGCCGACGACCTCAACGTCAATGCCGCCAACGCGGTCCTCAAGACCCTGGAGGAGCCGCCGCCGCGCGGCGTGATCCTGCTGGTCTCACATGCGCCGGGCGGCCTGCTGCCGACGATCAAGTCGCGCTGCCGGCGGCTGGGCTTCCAGCCGTTGCCGGAAGACGCGGTCACCGCGTTCGTGGAGTCCCGAACGACGGCCAACGCCGAGGACGCCATCCGACTGGCCCGGATGTCGAAGGGCGCGCCTGGCAAGGCTCTGGCGCTCGCCCTCGCTGGCGCGGTTGCTGTCGACGACGCGGCGAAGGAGATCCTTTTGTCGCTGCCGAACGTCGACGAAGGCCTGGCGCTGTCGCTGGCCGATCGCTTCCGCGGCGCGGAGGGCGCGGCTCAGTTCAATCTGCTGCTGGAGCGGCTCGCCGAGCGCGTGCACGGCCATGCCATGCGCCTGGCGGCCGAGGGCTATGGCGGACTTGATCGTTGGGCCGGAGCATGGGAGACGCTGCAGCGCCTCCCGCGGGAGGTCGAGGCCGTCAATCTCGACCGTGCGGACGCGTTCTTCACGGCCCTCACTGAGCTTCGCGCCGCCGCGCGCGCCTGAAATATCCGGATGCTGATCGACAGCCACGTAAACCTGCACGCGCACCAGTTCGACGAAGACCGCGACGAGGTGATCGCCCGTGCGCGCGCCGCCGGTATCGAGCTTATGGTCAACATCAGCGACAAGGTCTCCGGCTTCGCCGCCGTGCGCGCCTTGGCCGACCATCCCGACATCTGGTGCACGGTCGGCACCCATCCGCACGAGGCCAAGGAGAACCCGGACCTGTCGGCGGCCGACCTGATCGCCATCGCCGCCGATCCGCGCGTGGTCGGCATCGGCGAGACCGGGCTCGATTTCCACTACGACCTCAGCCCCCGCGACATCCAGGCCAAGGTGTTCCGACAGCACGTGGCTGCGGCGCGCGAAACCGGCCTGCCGCTTGTGGTTCACACCCGCGAGGCTGACGAGCTGATAGGCGACATCCTCGAGGAGGAGTACGCCGCCGGCCCGTTCAAGATGCTGATGCACTGCTACACGTCCGGCGCGGAGCTGGCGGCGCGGGCGGCGGCGCTGGGCGCCTGGTTCTCGGTGTCGGGCATCGCGACGTTCAAGGCCGCCGAGGATGTTCGCGCGGTCGTCCGCGAGATGCCGGCCGACCGCATCATCGTCGAAACCGACTGCCCCTATCTAGCCCCGGTGCCGCACCGAGGACGCCGCAATGAGCCGGCCTTCCTGCCGGACGTGCTGAACAAGCTCGCGCAGATCCGCGGCTGGTCGAAGCACGACGCCGAAAAGCGGACCGAGGACGCGTTCTTCGCCCTGTTCGACCGGATCCCGCGGCCATGAGCGGGCGGCTGGAGTTCACGATCCTGGGCTGCGGATCGTCCGGCGGAGTGCCGCGGGCGGACGGCGACTGGGGCGCGTGCGATCCAGCTGAGCCGAAGAACCGTCGTCGCCGCTGCTCGCTCTTGGTGCGGCGGCTGGGGCAGGGGCGCGAGAGCGACACCACCCTTATCGTCGACACCTCGCCCGATCTGGTCTGGCAGACGTCGGAAGCGGGCGCCAAGCGGCTGGATGCGGTGCTGCTGACGCACGATCACGCCGACCAGACCCACGGCATCGACGACATCCGCGCCTTTTTCATCCGCCAGCGGGCGCGGATCCCCTGCTACATGGACCCGCCGACCGCGCTCAGCATGCAGCGCCGGTTCGGCTATGTGTTCCAGGGCGAGAACGGCTATCCGGCCATCGGCGACATCACCCCGCTGGCGCCCCACGGCCAGCTCTGGGCGATCGACGGCCCGTCCGGCGCGATCCCGGTGAAGACCTTCGATCAGGACCATGGCGGTGTGAGGTCTATCGGATATCGCTTTGGAAACGTGGCGTATTCCAGCGATGTGGTCGGATTGGACGAGGCGGCCTTCGAGGCCTTAAGCGGCCTGGACGTCTGGATCCTCGATGCGCTGCGCTGGCGGCCGCATCCGACCCACGCCCATGTCGACCTGGCGCTGGAATGGATCGCGCGGGTGCGCCCGCGCCGGGCGATCCTGACCAACATGCACATCGACCTCGACTACGCCGAGCTGGCTGCGAAGCTGCCGCAGGGGGTCGAGCCAGCTTTCGACGGCCTGCGCTTCGAACATGAACTGAGTGGCGATTTGTCATGACTTCCTCGCCGCTTAAGCTTGGCTTTTTGGCGTCTAAGAACGGCACTAGCATGCGCGTCATCGTGGACGCCGCCCGCGCCGGAGCTTTGCCGGCCGAGCCTCGGTTGGTCGTCAGCAACAACCGCAAGGCCGCGGCGCTGGAGTTCGCTGCCGAGCGCGGCGTACCGAGCCTCTTGATCCCGACCCAGTCGGATCCTGCCGCCGCAGATGCAGCGCTCTGCGAGGCGCTGGAGGCGGCGGGCGTCGAACTGGTGATCCTGTCGGGCTATCTCCGCCACCTGGGACCACGGACCCTGGGCCGCTATCGCAACCGCATCCTGAACATACATCCAGGCTTGCTGCCGGCCTTCGGCGGGGAAGGGATGTACGGCCGTCGCGTCCACGAGGCGGTGATCGCCGCCGGTGTCACCGAGAGCGGCGCCACCATCCATGCGGTCGACGAGATCTACGACCACGGTCCGGTGATCGAGCGGCGGACCGTGCCGGTGCTGCCCGGCGACACGGCCGAGGCGCTTGAAGCGCGGGTGGCGGCTATGGAGCCGGGGTTCTTCGTCGAGACCCTGGCTCGCATCGCCTCGGGCGACCTGCGACTGCCGGACTAGCCGGCGTCCTTCGCCAGGGTTTTCACGATCTTCACTCGCGTGAAGTCCTCGGCCGCACGCCGCTCGAAGCCGAAGGACTTGGCCGTCGTGAGCATCGCGGTGTTTTCACGCGCGACGTCGCCCCAGACCTCCGACAGACCCTTGGCCGCCGCGTAGTCGAGGATTTCGCCGAGCAGCAGCCGCCCCAGGCCCTTGTGCTGTTGGTCGGTGCGGACCATCAGCGCGAACTCGGCGGTTTCGCCCTGGGGATCGCCGGCCAGGCGCGAGACGCCGATGATCTTCTCGCCGTCATCGACGACCAACGCCATTTCACGGTCATAGTCGATCTGCGACAGGCGCTCGGGCCAGCCTGGGGGCAAGGTCCGGAAGCCGGACCGGAAGCGCAGGCGCACGTCCTCGGCGCTGCTGGCCTCGACCATGGCGGCGATCGCCGGGCCGTCCTGCGGGCGGATCGCGCGCAGCGTCACCTGCTGGCCGCCAACCTCGATTTGGCGTTGCAGACGGTCGGGGTAGGGGAGGATGGCCATCCTCCGCGACGGCTCGTCAGGCGCCCGCAGCCGGATCCGGGCCGCCAGGGCCAGGGCCCCGGACGCGTCGGCGAGCAGGGGGTTGATGTCGAGTTCGGCGATTTCCGGTTCGCCGGCGGCGATCTGCGAGACCCGGACGATGACGTCGGCGATGGCGTCGAGGTCTGCGGCGGTGTGGTCGCGGAAGCCCTGCAGCAGCCTTGAAACCCGCGTGCGGCCGACCATGTCGCGGGCCAGCACGTCGTCGAGCGGCGGCAGGCCGATCACGTGGTCGGCGGTGACCTCGACGCTGATCCCGCCGGCGCCGAACATCACGATCGGTCCGAACAGGCTGTCCTGTGCGATCCCGACCAGCAGCTCGCGCGCCTCGGGCCGATGCACCAGCGGCTCGACGACCAGGCCTTCGATCCGCGCATGGGGCCGCGCCTTGGCGATCCGCGCCATCATCGCCTGGGCCTCGATCTGGGTCTCCAGCGCGCCCTCGAGGCCGAGCACGACGCCGCCGAGCTCGGATTTGTGGCTGACGTCCGGCGACAGGATCTTCAGCGCCACAGGACCGCCGATCTCCTCGGCGATGCGGCCCGCCTCTTCAGGCGTCGCCGCGTCACGGCCCTCCAGCGCTGGCACGCCGTAGGCCTTGAGCACCTCGCGCGCCTCCGGGTCGGTGAGGGTGAGGCGCCCATCGGCGCGGGCATTGGCGATCACCGCGCGTGCTGTGGCGCCGTTGGGCGCGGCTGTGGCGCCGGGGGTGCGGATCAGGGCTTCCTGGTTCTTGCGGTGATCGACCAGGTGCATGAAGGCGCGGACCGCTTCGTCCGGGGTCTCGTGGGCCGGCACGCCGGCGGCCGCCAGCCGGCGTCGGCCCTCGGCGACGGCGGTCTGGCCCATCCAGGCGCTGAGCACGGGGCGATGGTAGCGCTTGGCCTTCAGCACCTCGACCACGGCGTCGGCCGCTGCGGTGCTGTCTTCGACCGCCGTCGGGCAGTTCATCACCAGCACGGCGTCGGCATTGCGGTCCTCCAGCATGATCTCCAGCGCCCGGGCATAAACCGGGGCATGCGTGTCGCCCAGGATGTCGACGGGATTGGCGCCGGACCAATATTTCGGCGCGGTTACGGCGAGCTTCTCCATGGTCTCGGGCGACAGTTCGGCCAGCCGGCCGTCGCGGGCTTCCAGCGCGTCGGCGGCCATGACGCCAGCCCCGCCGCCATTGGTCAGGATCGCCAGGCGGTCGCCGTAGACCCGCATGCCGGCGCCGAGGGTCGACACCGCATCGAAGAGCTCGCGCAGACCGCCGACGCGGAGCATCCCGGCGCGACGGAAGGCGGCTTCATAGACGAGGTCGGCGCCGGCCAGCGCGCCGGTGTGCGAGAAGGCGGCCTGAGCGCCGGCCTTGCTGCGGCCGGCCTTGACCACGACGACCGGCTTGGCGCGCGAGGCGATGCGGCCGGCGGTCATGAACTTGCGCGCATCAGTGATGCTCTCGACATAGAGCAGAACGCCATGCGTGTCGTAGTCGAGGGCCAGATAGTCGAGCAGATCCCCAAAATCGATGTCGGCCGCGTCGCCGATGGTCAGGACGTGCGAAAAGCCGACGCCGCGGGCGTGGGCCCAGTCAATGGCCGCGGCCGCCACCGCGCCGGACTGGGAGACCAGCGCCAAGCCGCCAGGCGCCGGCGACAGGTGTGCGAAACTGGCGTTAATGCCTTGGCGCGGCGACATAAATCCCAGGCAGTTGGGCCCTAGGATCCGCATCAGGGTCGGTTTGGCGGCGTCCAGCATCTGCTGGCGCAGCGTCGCATCGACGCCGGCGCTGATCACGATCGCCGCGCGGCAGCCGGCCCGGGCCAGTTCGGCGACCATGCCAGGAACCGATGGCGCCGGCGTGGCGATCACGGCCAGGTCCGGGACCATCGGCAGTTCGGCGACGCTGAGATAGGCGATGGAAGAGCGGATCGCGCGTGCGCTCAGCGACACCGGCAGCACGGGGCCGGAGAAGCCGCTTTCCAGCAGATTGCGCGACAGGACCTGGCCGACGGAGCCCGGGGCGTTGCTGGCGCCGATCACGGCGATGGCGTTGGGATGGAACAGCGCATCAAGGTTTCGCGTCGTCATACCCGGCTTCCGTCTGCGCCTGGGCCAGGAGATTCTGGCCAGAACCGCCAAGACACCGCGCACCGGCCTGTCGATCAAGTCGGCTTCTCGCTCTGGGGCGAATCCGTCAGCGTCGGCCTAAGGATGTAGCGTCCCGGGCCAACAGACCGGAGCTATTAATTGCCGATAATATTCCTTAGGCGATGTTCTTGTTGAGCGATGCGTGTCCTCCTGCTCCGACGTTCAGCAGCCCCCGCGCGGACACTCGCATCCACGACCCCAGCGCCGCGGACCACCCGGCCGAGCTTCCGCACGGACGGGTTGACCTCAGGGCATGTGCGGGTCCAAGGCGCATCGAAAGCGACGGATCCGGAGCACCCCCGTGGACTTCTCGAAACTGCAGGCGACCAGCAAGATCACCGACGAATGGTCCTATCCGCAGGCGCAGGCCAATCGCTCGGGCCTGCTGGCCGTCTCGCCTGGCCACAAGCTCTATTGGGAAGAATACGGAAACCCGGACGGCGAACCGGTGATGTTCCTGCACGGCGGGCCTGGCGGCGCCTGCGCGCCGGTCATGTCGCGGTTCTTCGATCCGGCGCGCTACCGGGTGATCCTGTTCGACCAGCGTGGCTGCGGGAAAAGCGAGCCGACCGTCGCCTCGGCCGGTCCGAAGATCGCTCTGGCCGAGAATACGACCGATCACCTGGTCGACGACATCAACGCGCTGCGCGAGGCGCTGTCGATCAGCGGGAAAATGCACGTGTTCGGCGGCAGCTGGGGCAGCACCCTGGCGATGGTCTACGCCATCCGCCATCCGCAGAACGTCGCGTCGCTGATCCTGCGGGGGATCTTTCTCGGGACGCGAGAGGACCTGCTCTACATGTACCAGGGCAACGCGGCGGTGTTCGAGAAGACGCCGTTCGAGCTCTCTGAGCCCGGCTCCTACGTGACCTATCCGGATGAGTGGAAGGCCTTCGTCGAGATCATCCCTCCGGCTGATCGCGCCGACATGATGGGCGCCTACAAGGCGATCTTCGATATGACCCCGGCGAGCGACGCCGAACGCGAGCGCCAGTTGCAGGCGGCGCTGGCCTGGTCGGTCTGGGAAGGCACGATCTCGAACATGATCCCGGACAACGCGGACTCGGGGAAGTTCGGTGAGGCCGACTTCACGCTCTGCTTTGCGCAGATCGAGGCCCACTTCTTCGCGAACCAGCTGTTCCTGGAGCCGGATTACATCATCCGCAACGCCGCAGCGATCGCGGGCGTGCCCACCCACATCGTCCATGGCAGGTTCGACCAGGTCTGTCCGCTGCCGCAAGCCTCGCGCCTCGCCGCCGCCCTCGCAGAGCTCGGCGCGCCGCCGGCGACGTTCGTGATGACCAACGCCGGCCACAGCGCCATGGAGCGTGAGACCGCGTTGGCGCTGACGGCGATCATGGACGGCCTGCCCAGGCTCTAGCCTTCAATGATCGCCCGGATGCGGGTGGCCAGCTTCTCCATCGGGAACGGCTTGCTCAGCACATGCATGCCGCGCTCCAGCCGCCCGTTGGAGATCGCCGCGTTCTCGGTGTAGCCCGTGATGAACAGCACCTTGAGGTCCGGGCGGCGCCGGCGGGCGACGTCGGCCATCTGCTTGCCGTTCATCCCCCCGGGCAGCCCGACGTCGGTGATCAGCAGGTCGATGGCGACGTCCGATTCCAGCAGCTTCAGCCCGGTCGGCGCGTCGGCCGCCTCGATGGCCTGGTAGCCGAGGTCGGCCAGCGTGTCGCTGACCAGCATCCGGATGGTCGGCTCGTCATCGACGATCAGCACCGTCTCGCCGCGCCCCGCCGGGGGCTTGGCCGGTTGCTCCTTGGGCTGTTCGGCTTGCGCATCGCCTCGGTGACGCGGCAGGTAAAGGCGGACGGTCGTCCCCTCCCCGATTTCAGAGTAGATGCGGATCTGACCGCCGGACTGCTTGGCGAAGCCGTAGATCATCGACAGGCCAAGTCCCGTCCCCTTCCCCGCCGCCTTGGTGGTGAAAAACGGCTCGAGCACCCGCGGCAGCAGCTCGGGGCTGATCCCGCGACCGGTATCGCTGACCGCCACCGCGACATACTCGCCGGGCGGCATGTCGCGCTGGGCGGCCGCGTCGGCGTCGATCACGGCGTTGGCGGTTTCGACGATCAGCCGGCCGCCGTCCCCCATCGCATCGCGGCCGTTGATGCAGAGGTTGAGGATCGCGTTCTCAAGTTGATTTGGGTCCCAAAAGCAGGTCCAGAGTTCGTCGCTGAGATCGGTCTGCACGAGGATGCTCGGGCCGACAGTGCGGCGGACCAGCTCTTCCATCTCGGCGACCAGCTTGTTGGCGTCGACCGCCTTCGGCTCGAGGGTTTGGCGGCGCGAGAAGGCCAGCAGCCGGTGGGTCAGCGCCGCAGCCCGCGAGGTCGCGCCCTGCGCGGCGGTGATATACCGGTCCAGCTCGCTGATCCGGCCCTGGTCGAGACGCCGGCGCATGAGGTCGAGACTGCCGGTCACGCCGGTCAGCAGGTTGTTGAAATCGTGCGCCAGGCCGCCGGTCAACTGGCCGACCGCCTCCATCTTCTGGGCTTGGAACAGCGCCTGTCGCGAGCGCTCCAGCTCCAGTTGAGCCTCCCGCAGTTCGGTCATGTCGCGGGTGATCTTGGCGAAGCCGATCAGTTCGCCGTCGGCGCGAACCGGATCGATGACCACCATCGCCCAGAAACGGGTGCCGTCCTTGCGCAGTCGCCAGCCCTCGGCTGCGAAGCGGCCTTCGGCGGCGGCGAGCCGCAGCGCGTTCTGCGGCGCGCCCGCGTCGCGCTCCTCGGGCGTGTAGAACCGCGCAAAGTTGTCGCCGATGATCTCGGCGGCCGCATAGCCCTTGATCTTCTCCGCCCCGGCGTTCCAGCTGATGACGCGACCTTCCAAGTCGAGCATGTAGATCGCATAGTCGACGACCGACTGGATCAGCCGCTCGTATATGCGGTCGTCCGCCGCTGGCGGCGTCTCGACGGACTGCTTCATTTCTTCCCCCATAGCCCGACTGACCCTACTGCGGACTATCGCCCCGTAGAGGGCTAATGGCCGCCGCCGCGTCGGGTTCCCCCACGTGAATCTAGGCGCCGCCGACCGTCCGGCGCTAGCCTTCATTCAAACAATGTCATTCGAGGGAGAGAACCGTGGCTCAGCCGCCAAAAGCCTGCATCATCGGCGCAGGCTGCTCGGGGTTCACGACCGCCAAGCGCCTCAAGGATCACGGCATCCCTTACGACTGCTTCGAACTCTCCGACGACATCGGCGGCAATTGGTACTATCGCAACCCGAACGGTCTTTCGGCCTGCTACGAGAGCCTGCACATCGACACCTCGAAGTGGCGCCTGGCGTTCGAGGATTATCCTGTGCCGGCCGACTGGCCCGACTTCCCGCACCACGCCCAGCTCTTCCAGTACTTCAAGAACTATGTCGACCACTTCGGCCTGCGTCAGACCATCACGTTCAACACCGCGGTCGAGAAGGCGCGGCGCAGGGACGACGGCCTCTGGGAGGTCAGCCTCTCGACCGGCGAGACCCGGCTCTACGATGTATTGTTCGTCTGCAACGGCCACCATTGGAGCCCACGCGTCCCCGACTATGAGGGCGAGTTCAACGGCGCGGCGTTCCATAGTCATGCCTATCGCGACCCGTTCGATCCTGTCGACATGCGCGGCAAGAACATCGTCGTGGTCGGGATGGGCAATTCGGCGATGGATATCGCCTCCGAACTCTCCCAGCGGCCGATCGCCAAGAACCTCTGGGTCTCGGCCCGCCGCGGCGTCTGGGTGCTGCCCAAGTACATGAACGGCCGCCCTGCCGACAAATCGGCCATGCCGTCCTGGATGCCGCGCAAGCTCGGGCTGTCCCTGGCCCGCGCCGCCATCAAGAAGTCGATCGGCAAGATGGAGGATTACGGCCTGCCCAAGCCCGACCACGAGCCGCTGGAGGCGCATCCGTCTGTCTCAGGCGAGTTCCTGACCCGGGCCGGCTGCGGCGACGTGAAGTTCAAGCCGGCGATCGAGCGATTGGAGGGCGACCAGGTCCGCTTCGCCGACGGCAGCGTCGAGGACGTCGACGCCATCATCTTCGCCACCGGCTACGACATGCGCTTTCCGTTCTTCGACGATCCGGCTCTGGTCCCGGACGCCGACCATCGGCTGCCGCTGTTCAAGCGGATGATGAACCCGGCCGTGCCGAACCTCTTCTACATGGGTTTGGCCCAGCCGCTGCCGACCCTCGTCAACTTCGCCGAACAGCAGGCCAAGCTGGCGGCGGCCTATCTGAGCGGTCGCTACCTGCCGCCCTCGTCGGCCGAGATGACCGAGACGACCGCGCGCGACGAGGAGGCGCATCTGGGTCAGTACTACCGGTCCAAGCGCCACACCATCCAGGTCGACTTCGGCGTCTACGTCGCCGACCTGTTGAAGGAAATCGTCCGCGGCGAGGCCCGGGCTAAGGCCGCCGGTTATGCGCCGCCGATCCCCGCCCGAGCCGAGGTCTCCGCCTAAGCCGTCCGGGTCACGCCGAAGCGTCGCAGAACGTTGTGGGTGATGGTCGCGACGAACGGGTCCTGGGCCTTCAGGCCGTGGGCCCACTCCGTGGTGCCGGTATTGAACACTTCGCCCTCGCCGCGCTTGAAGCTGGCGAGCACAGCGTGGCCGCGCAGGACGGCGGCCTGAGCCTCCGCGCTCGTGTCGCCGAACACCACGTTGGCGATCACGTCCAGCTTCTCCGGGGGGATGATCGGGTTGTAGCCGCGACCGGCCTCCTCGCCGAAGGCGCACGGCGCGATGCCGATGATCTCCAAGTTGGCCGGGACGCCGACGCTGGGGATCGCCTTGGGCAGGCCGTCCTGACCGAACTCGAACTTGCAGCCGTCGCTCTCGTAGCCGATCAGCGGCAGGTCGCCGCCAAGGATGTCGCCGTAGAACAGGTCCGAGCCTTCCAGGGCCCAGTGCTTGTCGTCGTAGATGGTGAAGCCGCCCTGCCCGCGCGAGACGCACATGCCCAGGCGGTGATAGCCGGCGAACACGAAGCTGAGGCCGGTCAGCGCCGCTTCCGGCTGCTCGAAGGCGGCGTGCGACCACAGGTGCGTCGCGTCCCTGGCCGGGACGTCCTCGGCCTCGAAGCCGCGCCACTTGTGGCAGATCAGGGTCTTGCCGTCGTTCTCCCAGCGGACTTTCCAGAAGCAGGTATTGCCCGACAGGATCCCGACCTTGCCGCCGGCGTCCACGAAGCGCTCGACCTGCGCCCGCTGGCCGCCCGACCAGTATTCGCTGTGGCCCACGAAGAACGCCGAGGCGTAGTCCTTCAGGACGTCCGGCTCCGCCTCGAGGTCATAGTCGGTGAAGACGTCGAAGACGTAGCCTTCGCGCTCGGCCCACTGCAGGAAGGCGTGCTCCCACTTGTTGAGGAAGCCGGCCGAGCCGTCGTAGGGCGAGACGCGATGGGCCGCCATCCAGGCCGGATCGCTTGCCCACGGCCGCTCCTTGAAGCCGCGCTTGCGGGTGTTGACCAGCCGCGGCGCGTCGTCCGGCGCGGCGGCGATCAGCGGCGCGAACGGGCGCTCGGTGGAGAGGACACCGATGGCCTGGTCCATCGCCTGATCGAACGGAACCTGCCCGCTCATCAGTCCGGTCACATTGGAATAGGCGTTGGCCCCGCCCCACCAGTTGTAGGCGTGATAGGTGTTGGTCGCGAGGACCAAGGCGGCTCGTGACTTCGCCGCGCGAAGCGGCGGCTTCACGCAGACGAAGTGGTGGGTCTCGGCCCCGGCGGCGTCAGTCAGCCTGATGTCGTAGTAGCCCGAGCGCCAATCGGCGCCGACCTCGATCTCCAGCGTCGGCGCCCAGCCGCAGCCGTCACGGTCGACGTTTTCCGGCACGGGTTGCAGCTGCGTGGCCACACCGTCCTGCGACAGGACCACGTCCTCGGTCCCGCCGATCCGGGTGATCTGCAGCCGGCTCGGGCCCTCGGCGCTCGCCAGCAGGGTGAAGCGCTCCAGCGGCCGCACGCTCAGACGATCGGTGTAGCAACCCAGCATTATGACACCCTCCCAATGGCCACGACGTTGTGATAGTTTTTATTATTGCAGGGGGCCGAGGCGTTCGCCAACCCGCAATCTCCCTCAGGCCTTGATGCACGCGGTTTGAGCCGCTGTCGCCGCCAGAACACGCACCGCCGCCCACATGCCGTCCAGCCGCAGCGCCCCTCTTGCGCTATGATAGCTTTTGCTATCTCAAGGGCTCGCATCGCGTTTGCGACAAGAAGATCACGGGGATGAAGATGAAGACGTTCTGGCTGATGGGCTGCGCCCTGGCGGCGCTTTCGACGGGCGCGGCTCACGCGCAGGACAGCACGGCGACGGTCGAGGAGATCGTCGTCACCGCGCAAAAGCGCTCCGAAAACCTCCAGGACGTGCCGGTCGCGCTGACCGCCATCACCGGCCAGGCGCTGGCCAACCAGGGCGTCAACAACGTCGTGGCCCTGAACAATCTCGCGCCCGGCCTCCGCGTCAGCAGCGGGGACGCCGCCGCCAACCCGAAGATCTTCATCCGCGGCGTCGGCCTCAGCGACTTCAACCCCAACTCGTCGAGCGGCGTCGGGGTCTATGTCGACGGCGTCTACATCGGCTCGCCGTTGGCCCAGATGGCCGGCTTCTTCGACCTGGCCCAGGTCGAGGTGCTGCGCGGTCCGCAAGGCACGCTCTACGGCCGCAACACCAATGGCGGGGCGATCAACGTCACCACCAAGCGCCCGACCCAGACCTTCACCGCCGACGTTGCGGCTGAATACGCGACCTACAACGCGGTCAACCTGACCGCCGCGGTCGGCGGCCCGATCGTGCAGGACAAGCTCGCCTTCCGCGTCGCCGGCCAGTACGTCGCCGACGACGGCTTCACCTACAACCGGGTCACCGGCAACGACGTGAACGCCACCGACTATTGGGCAGGCCGTGCGCAACTGCTGTTCACCCCGACCGAGGACTTCGAGGTCCTGGCCCAGGTGAACCGCTTCGTGAACCGCGGAGACGCCACCGCCCCGCAGCACCGCGCCCTCTTCCCGGCGGCGCCCGAGGCCGCCGGCCCGACCGGCTTCTGCGCCAGCGCGCTCTATTCGAGCGGCCTGTGCACCGACCTGCTCGGCTACGCCGACACCGACAACGACCGCTACGCCGGCGACTACAACCTCGAAGGCAAGGACAAGGTCGACCTGTTCGGCTCGTCGCTGGAAGCCAACTGGGACCTCGGGCCGGTCTCGCTGGTCTCGGTGACAGCCTATCAGTGGGCGCATCGCAACGCCCTGGAGAACACCGACTCCAGCCCGCTGCAGATGATCGAGATCAACTACCTCTCGCGCTCGCAGCAGTTCACCCAGGAGCTGCGCCTGCAGTCCAACGACCCGGCCGCGCGTCTGAAGTGGGTCGCGGGGCTCTACTACATGGACGAGACGATCAAGAACGCCACGCAGCAGGACATTCTGCGCGACCTGCGTCCGCTGTTCACGACCCCGGACAATCCGACCGGCGTCAGCCTGGAGAACAGCGTCGCGGTGTTCGGCACGCCCTACACCCAGAAGACCAAGGGCTATGCGATCTTCGGCCAGGCCGACTATTCGCTGACCGACCGTCTGACGGCGACGCTGGGCCTGCGCTGGTCGGCCGACGACAAGGACTTCGACTATCGCAGCACCGCCGAGGGCTCGATCGTCCTGCTCGAATCCAAGCAGAGCAAGACCTTCTCCGACTGGTCGGGCCGCCTGGGCCTGCGCTACGAGGTCAATGACGACGTCAATGTCTACGCCACCTACAGCCGCGGCTATAAGGCGGGCGGCTTCTTCGGCGGCCTGGCGACCACGCCGGAAGAGCTCGAGCCCTACGACAACGAAACGCTCGACGCCTACGAGGTCGGCGTGAAGTCCGAGCTGTTCGATCGCCGCGTGCGCCTGAACATGTCGGCCTTCTACTACGACTACCAGAACCAGCAGGTGTTCGCCCAGGCCCTGCGCAACGGCCTGACCGTGCTGGTGCTCGACAACGCCGCCAGCTCGAAGGTCTACGGCGCCGAGGCCGACCTGACCGCGCGCCCGACCGAGAACCTCTTGATCACCGCCGGTCTGTCGCTGCTCAACGCCAAGTACGGCGAGTACGAGTCGGACGGCGACGACTTCACCGACAACCGCCTGCCGCAGTCGCCGAAGGTGACCTTCAACGCCGCGGTCAACTACACCTTCCCGCTGGCGTCGGGCGCCTCGATCGTGACCAGCGCGGACGCGGCCTATTCGTCGAAGATCTACTTCGACAACTCCAACGCCGAGCGTCTGTCGCAGGACGGCGTCTGGATCGCCGGGGCCCAGGCCAGCTGGCGTTCGCCCGACACCTCGATCGAGGCCGGCGTCTTCGCCCGCAACGTGTTCAACGAGGACTACTTCGTGTCGATCTCCAACATCGACAGCCTCGGCCAGGACCTGCTGACCTACAACAAGCCGCGCAGCCTGGGCGTCTTCCTGCGCTACCACTACTAAGACCTGCGAATGAGCCCTGGCGGCCCTGGCGTCTGCGTACGCCAGGGCTTAGCCACGCTTTCGCCGAGGGTCCGGGCCCTGCTATACAAATCGCGATCGTCGATCCGGCGAGAACCTGGAATCAAATGGCGAAACGCGCACCAGCTTCAGCCGCCGCAAGCGCGGCTCCCTCGCTCGACGCCAAGTCCCTGCCCTCGCGGCCGCGCGGCAAGAACACATACGAAGCCGTGCTGGCCACCGCGGGCGAGGTGCTGGCCGAGGTCGGGTTCGAGCGGCTCACCACCAATCTGGTCTGCGAGCGCGCGGGACTGACGCCGCCGGCGCTCTATCGCTATTTCCCGAACAAGTACGCCCTGGTCTCCGAACTCGCCCGCCGGCTGATGGAGGCGCAGGACGAGGCCGTGTTCGAATGGCTCGACGAGGGCGGGGCGATCTCGACCACCCTCGAAGAAGCGGTCGAAAAGAACCTGCGCCTTCAGAAACGTCAGATCGAGATCACCCGCCGTCAGCCTGGCGGTCTGTGGATCCTGCGCGCGATCCGCGCGGTCCCGGCCTTCCAGGAGGTCCGCACCGCTTCGCGCAACAAGGTGCTCGACCGGATGTACGAGTTCCTGCGCCGGGCCTATCCGAACGTCAGCGACGATCATCTGCGGACCGCCATGCGGCTCTCCGAGCAGATGACCTATGCCGCCGTCGAGATGATCATCGAAGACCCCAGCCTCGATGACGACAGGGTCGCCGAGGAGGTCAGCTGGATGGTCAGCCTGTACTACCAACAGCTGCGGAAGCGGGCCGGAACGCCGTCAGCAGGCCGATAGCGATCAGCGCGAGCACGAGGAGTGCGGCCGACAGGCCGACGGCGCCCCTCACTTCGTCGTTGCTCACCACGAACGAGGCGACCAGCGGGCCGAAGCTGCTGCCCAGCAGTTGGGCGGTCCCAAGCTGCATGGCCGCGCGTCGCGTCGGGTCGAGCTGGATCAGCAGCAGGGTCTGGAACGGCAGGGCGAACAGCCAGAGGAAACCGAACACCGCCACCGCGCCCATGAACAGCGCCGCCTGCGGGGGGCCGAACAGGATGGCGAGGATGCCGCCGTTCAGCGCGCCGACCGCCAGCAGCACGCCCCCCGGCCGCCGCCAGCGCCGCGCCGCCAGCGTCGCCGCCGCGCCGCCAGCCACCTGCATGCCCAGCGCCACGGCCACGGCCAGACCGGCCTGCTTGGCGGACATGCCCGAGAGCTCGGCCAGCGGCTCCAGATAGACCCAGAGCGCGACGATGAAGGCCATGAACAGGAAGCAGGCCGCCAGGCCCAGCAGCGGGCGCAGGCCGATGCCGCCCCCGCCCTTTGCCGCCTTGGGCAGCGGCGAATAGCTGTTGGCGCCGGCCAGGGCGGCCACGGCGGTCAGCAGCGAGATGACCCCCAGCGCCTCCAGCGCGCCATTGATGCCGAACCACGGCACGACGGTCGCCGGCAGCACGGCGGCGAGGACCAGTTGCGCCAGCGTCTGCACGGTCACGAAAACCCCCGACAGTCGTTCGGGGCGCTCCGCACGCGTGATGGTGCTGATCGCCGCCCACAGCATCAGGCCAGCGAACACCCCGGCCGCGCCGCGCATGGCGATCACGGCGACGCCGGCGACCAGGCAGGTGCCGAACATGGCGCCGGCATGGGCCATGCACGCAAGGGCCAGCTTCAGCCGAACCCGGTCAGGCTTGAGGAACGCTGCGGCCAGGCCACAGGTCAGGCCAAGCGCCAGCAGCTCGACGGTGGCGGCCAGCCCGATCTGCGAGGCCGTGAGCCGTCCCTCGGACTCAAGCCCACCCAGGACGACCGGTTGCAGGCCGGCGATCAGCAGGGCGACGACGCCGACGGTCAGCGCGATCGTGACGTCCCGACGGCTGGCGGCGGGAGCGCCCGCCACGCTGAGGGCCGCGGTCACGACTTCTGGCCGTAGGATTTGAAGCGCTGGAGGATGGTGTCCATCTCCTGCTTGTCGAGCAGCTTGGGGCCGCCGATGGCGAGCGTGCCCCAATAGACCGCTGACTGTTCCTCCACCTCCTCGGCGATCGCCAGGGCGGCGTCGAGGTTGCGGGCGACGACGATCTGGCCGTGATTGGCCATCAGCGCCGCGGCTCGGCCGTCCAAGGCCTCGACCACGGACTGGGCCAGTTCGGCCGACCCGAAGGTGGCGTAGGGCGCGACCGGCACGCTGGAGCCGCCGCCGACCGCCACCATGTAGTGCATGGGCGGGATCTCCAGTCCGGCGCAGGCCAGGATCGTCGCGTGCCGAGAGTGGCAATGGACGACGGCGTTGGCGTCGGGGCGTCGCTCCAGCAGTCCCCAATGCATCCGCCATTCGCTGGAGGGCTTCAGGCTGCCCTCCGGGGTCGAACCGTCGGGGGCCACATAGACCACCTGCTCGGCGCTCAACTGCGCGGGGACCACGCCGCTCGGCGTCACCAGCATGCCTTCGCCGAAGCGCGCCGAGACGTTCCCCGAGGTGCCGCGGTTGAGCCCGCGCGCATCCATCGCCCGCATCACATAGGCCATGCGCTCGCGCAGCTGACCTTCGTCCAGCTTCTGAGCCATCAGGCGCTCTCCGCCGTGCGCGCCGCGGTCATCGCCGCCTCGGTCGCTTCGAAACTCTCCAGCTTGCCCAGGGTCGCCAAGGCCTGCGCCACCTGCGCGGCGGTCGCGGTCGCGAACCGGCAGGCTTCCAGCGGTTCCCAGCCGCGGTTCAGCGCGGCGATGAAACCGGCGCAGTAGGAATCGCCGCAGCTAGTCGTGTCTACCGGCGTGATCCTGTGAGCCGGCAGTGTAAACCGGCCGCTCGGCAGCACGATGTAAGACCCCTGCCCGCCGTTCTTGATGATGCAGGCCTTGGCGCCCAGCGCCAGGAAGGCGTCTGCCGCGGCGTCCAGATCCTCGGTCCCGGTCAGGGCCAGGGCCTCGGCCGCGCTCGGCATGAAATAGTCGACATAAGGCAGCAGCCGCTCCAGCTCCTGCAACGCCGAGGGCTGCGGCGAGATCAGGTCGCAGGTGATGATCGCACCGGCCTCGTGCGCCGCGCGCAGCAGCTCCGCGCCCGGTCCGCGGTCCAGTTTCGGCCCGCCAACGCCAGCATAGTGGAGGAAACGCGTCTCGCGCGCGGCGGCCAGAACATTGTCGGTGACGGTGGCGAACATGCCTGCGCCCAGGGCGTGGAAGTTCGGCCGCCGACCTTGCGAGTCGACCGCCAGCACCGTCGTCGAGGTCGGCGCGCCGTCCATGGTCGCCAGCAGCGAGGTGTCGACGCCGGCCTCGTCCAGGGCCATGCGCACGAAGCGTCCGATCAGGTCGCCGCCGACCGCCGAGGCCAGTTTCACCGGCACGCCCAGCGTCGCGGCGACCATCGCCGCGCCTGCCGCGGTCCCGGCCGGAGCGCAGGCGATGCCTTCGATGAGGGTCGTGCCCTCGCCGCTTGGCAGGCCGTCGATCGGCCGCGCGACAACGTCCAGCGTCGTCAGTCCAATGGTCAGCAGTCCGGACTTCATCGGTTCTCTCCCCTACGCCTTGATTAGTAAGTCCGGCTCGGTAGGATAGTCAAAACTATCTTACAGGGGCCGACATGGTTTGGACGAACAGCAAGGACAGCGCACTGCGTGAACGGGCGCAGGCCGTCATCCCCAACGGCATGTATGGCCACCAGTCGGTCATGCTTCTTCCGGACGACTACCCGCAGTTCTTCGACCGCGCCCAGGGGGCCTACCTCTGGGACATGGACGGGAACCGCTACGTCGACTTCCTTTGCGGCTATGGGCCCAACCTGTTCGGCTATGCGCATGCGGGCATCGACCAGGCCTATTTCGACCGCGCCAAGCTCGGCGACACCATGACCGGCCCCGGCGAGGCCATGGTCCTGCTGGCCGAAGCGATGACCGCCCAGGTCAGTCACGCAGACTGGGCCATGTTCTGCAAGAACGGCACCGACGCCACGACCATGGCGATGATGATCGCCCGCAATCACACCAAGAAGAACACCATCGTCCTGGCCAAGGGCGCCTATCATGGCGCCGCGCCCTGGTGCACGCCGGTCAAGAACGGGGTCGCCCCCTCCGACCGCGCGAACCAAGTGTTCTATGAATACAACGACGTCGAGAGCCTTGAGGCGGCGGTGAAGGCCGCCGGGTCCGACCTGGCGGCGATCTTCGCCTCGCCGATAAAGCACGACACCTTCATCGACCAGGAACTGCCGAACCCCGAATACGCCCGCCGGGCCCGGGAGCTGTGCGACGAGCACGGCGCTCTGCTGATCGTCGACGACGTCCGCGCCGGCTTCCGTCTGGCCCGCGACTGCAGCTGGTCGCTGGTCGACGTGAAGCCCGACCTCTCCACCTGGGGCAAGGCGGTCGCCAACGGCCACCCGATCTCGGCGCTGCTGGGGTCCGACGTCTGCCGCTTCGCAGCGGCGACCATCTACGCGACCGGCTCTTACTGGTTCTCGGCCGCCCCAATGGCCGCGGCCCTGGAGACCCTGAAGTTGATCGCGCAGACCGACTACCTCGAGCGAACCATCGCGCTCGGCGAGCGGCTGCGCAGCGGCCTGGACGAGGCAGCGGGCCGTCACGGCTTCGCGCTGCGCCAGACCGGTCCGGCCCAACTGCCCCTCATCATGTTCGACGACGACCCGACCTCGGCCAAGGGTTACCTATGGAACAACGCCCTGCTGAAGCGCGGCGTCTACTTCCACCCCTGGCACAACATGTTCATCTGCGCGGCGATGACTGAGGCCGACATCGACGACACGTTGAACGCCGCCGACGACGCCTTCAAGGTGGTCAAGGACGCCGGCCCGCTGGAGCCGGTCGCGAAGATCGCCTTCCTGCACCAGATGGTCGACGGCCACTAGACGCCTAGTGGCCGCCCTCGACCCAGGGCACGCCCGAAGCAGTAAAGGCCTCGGCCAGGGCCGCCTCCAACTCCAGCGCCTCCCAGCGGCGCATGGGGTTGAGGTGGGCTACGAGGTCCGGCAGCAATCTCACGCCGAAGCGGCGCGCTGGACCGCTCGCCTTATACCCCTCCTTGTGCTGGTCGAACCGCACGTCGGGATCGCGGGACGTCTGACCGACATAGAGGCCCCACGGATCGGCTCGCCGGTCGTCGTGGAGCAGCACGACATACACCGATTGCTTGGCGCCCGACGCTCCACGCGTCGTGGCGCGAAGGCTCACGGCCGCGCGCCGCGCTTTTCCCAACCATCCGGGCGCCCCCTGGATCATAGACGCCAGCCTATCGGCTCGCCCTGGGAGGAGCGAGCCCATCGCCGAGCCGCAGAAGCGTCGATGGCCGCCCAGCCGCGGTTGCGTGGTTCGCCAGTTTGTCCGATCCCGGCAGCAGGCGGCGCGGCTTCATTCCGGAAGGCTCCGCACCCAATTCTCGGCCATCCAGTCTACGCAAGCGTCCAGAGCCTCGGCCAGCACCTCCGGGTCCTTGCGGCCGCTCTTGGCGGGCGCATGGAAGGAGTGGTCCGCGAATTCCACCAAGGTCAGGCTTGCGCCGGCGCCGAGCCCCGCGATGGTCTCGTTCAGCAGGTCCAGGCGGGCGAACTCGTCATTGGTTCCTTGCAGGAAGAGCATCGGGACCTTGATCTCCGACAGATGCGCGGCGCGCTCGACACCCGGCTTGCCGGGGGCGTGCAAGGGAAATGCGAAGAAGACCAGCCCTCGGACGCCGGGCAAAGCCAGTCCGGCCTGCGCCTGCGACGTCATCCGCCCCCCGAATGACCGACCGCCAGCAAACAGCGGCAGGCCCGCGGCCAGTTCACCCGCCTTGGCGACCGCGGCGCGGACGGCCTGATGGGCCAGAGCTGGGCTATCCGGGCGTTTCGAACCGCGCTCCATGTAGGGAAAGTTGTAGCGAAGGGTTGCGACGCCTCGCTCGGCCAGTCCCTCAGCGGTGGCGGCCATGGCCTTGTGGGCCATGCCAGCTCCTGCGCCGTGCGCCAGGACGAGCGCCGCGCGCGCGTTTTCGGGGCGGATCCAGAGGCCGGAGACGCTGCGCTCGGGGTCCAGGGGAATGACGACAGCTTCGATCATCACAGCCACTTCGAGCGCTTGAACCGGGCATATAGCACCAGGCAGATCGCCGTGATGGCGATCACCACCATCAGATAGCCGTAGCGCCACTTCAGTTCCGGCATGACCTCGAAGTTCATGCCGTAGATCCCGGCGATGGCTGTCGGCACCGCCAGGATCGCGGCCCAGGCCGCCAGTCGCCGGGTGATCGCACCCTGGCGCTGCTGCTCCATCAGGCTGCTGGCTTCGAACACCGACGATAGCACCTCGCGAAGCGTCTCGACCAACGAGGCGACGCGCCGCACGTGATCGTAGACGTCACGAAAATAAGGCCGAACATCCCAATCGATACAGGGCAATTCGTGGTGCTCGAGACGGCTGGCCACCTCCTCCATGGGGCCGAGCACCCGCTTGAAGCGCATCAGTTCGCGACGCAAAGCGAAGATCCGCAGGACCTCGGCGCGGCTCAGGAAGGAGTCGAGGGCGTAGCGCTCCATCTCGAGCACTTTCTCCTCGATCGCATCGACGATCGGAAAGTAGCCGTCAACGATGAAGTCGAGCACCGCGTGAAGGATGTAGTCGACGCCGTGCTTGAGCTGGGCCGGCGCCGCCTCCAGATGCTGGCGAAGTTCCAGATGGGCGCGCGCCGAGCCGTGGCGAACGGTGATGATGTGGCTCGGACCAACAAAGATGTCGGTTTCGCCGTAGCCGATCTTCTCTTCCTGCAGATGCGCGGTGCGGGCGACCACGAACAGTTGGTCGCCATAGACGTCGACCTTTGGCAGCTGGTCTGCCTTCAGCGCGTCCTCGACAGCAAGCGGGTGGAGGTTGAAGCGCCGCTTCAGGACGTCGAGCTCGGCCTCGCTCGGCTCGAGGAGTCCGATCCAGGCGAACTGGCCGGGCTGCAGCTCGAGGCTAGCGGGGTCCCCAAGGTCTATCTCCCGAACCCGCTGGCCCTCGCCATACACATAGGCGGCAATCACGCTCATCGGCTTCACCACGACCAACTGGAATCGGCGCCAGTGTGCGCCTCGTCCGCCGCCGCGGCCAAGCCGGCTAGCTCGCCAGCTCAGTCAGGGCCGGCGCCGCCTCGACGGCTTGCGCCGCCACATCGCCGACCACGATCAGGACGGGCCCGTCGAGATCGGCCGGCACGGTCTCAGCCAACCCGCCCAACACCCCCGTGAACAGCCGTGCCGCAGGGCGTCCGGCGTTTTCGACCGCCAGGATCGGCGTCGCCGCCGACCGGCCGGCCGCAATGAGCCGATCGCGGATCGCGCCAGCCGCGGCTCCGCCCATGTAGATCGCGAGGGTCGCTTCGGGATCGGCCGCCGCGCGCCAGTCCTCGGCCAGGCTGCCCTGGTCCAGTCGCGCCGTGGTCAGCACCACGCGACGGGCCTGGCCGCGATGGGTCAGCGGGAAGCCGAACTGCGCGGCCGCCGCCGCCGCCGCCGTCACGCCCGGAATGACCTGTGCCTCGATGCCGGCCGCCTTCAGCACGGCCATCTCCTCGCCTACCCTACCGAACACCGACGGATCGCCGCCCTTGAGACGAACGACGTCGAGCCCACGCCGGGCCAGCCGCACCATCAGCCGGTTGATCGTCGTCTGCGCCATGCTGGTGCGGCCTGCGCGCTTTCCGGTCTGGATCTTCAGACAACTGGCCGGAGCCAGGTCGAGGATCTCCTGCGGGACCAGGGCGTCGTAGAGCAGCGCCTGGGCCTCGGCCACAGCCCGGGCCGCGCGCACCGTCAGAAGGTCGGCGGCGCCGGGCCCCGCCCCGACCAGCAGAACACGTCCAGGGTCATGCGGCATGGCGCACCTTCTTGCTTTGGGTCTGGGCGATGATCCAGACGATCTCCGGCCGGCAGGAGCCGCAGGACGAACCGGCGCCCGTGGCCTCGCTGACTGCGTCGACCGATCCGGCCCCGGCCTCGATAGCGGCGCCGATCCTGTCGGCCCGCACGCCGCGGCAAGCGCAGACCAGCGGCGCGCTCTCTACGACGCGACCCGGAGCCCGCCCGATCAGCAAGGCGGTGCGGTCGAGCGCGCTCAGCGCGTCTTTGGCGAACAGTTCGGCCAGCCAGTCGCGCGGCGGCAGCGCGCCGCTCGTGGCCGTGAACAGCACGCGATCCAGCGCCTCGCCAGCCAGATAGGCCTCACGCAGGCTGCCGGCGGAGGCGTCCTCGAACCGCATCGGCTCGCCCCGCGCGCCCTTGCTCAGCGCCCGGCGCAGCGCCTCGCGCTCTGTCTCGTCGCCGCGCCCGGCGAACTCGTGCAACTGGCAGCCGTGCTGCGGGATGCGCCGCCAGACGAGGTCCAGCCCGGCCGGCGGCGACCAGCCGGCTCGGGCGATGAAGAAACCGCGCCAGGTCTCGCGATAAGGCCTCACCCGCGCCGGCGTGTGCTTGAACTCCGGCTGGCCCGACTTCGGATCCACCGCCGCGGCGACCAGCGGGTTGGCCCGGCCGCTCGGTGCGAAGGCCTGCGTCCAGTGCATCGGCATGAAGATCGATCCCTGTCGCTGGCGGTCGGTCAACTTGGTGAGCGTCACGGCCTCGCCCTGCATGGTCTGCACCCGAACCAAGGCGCGGTCGATCACACCCAGGCGCTCGGCGTCGGCTGGATGCATCTCGACATAGGGCTCTGGCGTGTGGCGGCAGAGGTCGGGGGCAAGCCCCGTCCGCGTCAGCGTGTGCCAGTGATCGCGCACCCGGCCGGTGTTGAGCGCCAGCGGGAACGACCGATCGGTCGCCTGCGCTGGCCCCCTGGCCTCGGTGACCACCATCCGCGCCCGGCCGTCCGCGGTCTGGAAGACGCCGTCCTCGAACAGCCGCGCCGTGCCGCCCGCCGCCGTCACCGGCCACTGCACGGGCTCCAGCGCCTCGTAGGCCTGAGGCGTCAGCCCCGCCAGCGGACCCAGCGCCAGCATCCGCCCCTGGTTCTCGTAGTTGGTCAGTCGCGCCCACTCGCGAAACACCTGGGCCGGTGAGCGCCAGTCGAAGGCCTCGCGCCAGCCCATCGCGCTGGCGACATCGGCGATGATCCGCCAGTCGGCGCGCGCCTCGCCCGGCGGGTCGAACAGCCGCCGCTGGCGCGAGATCCGCCGCTCCGAATTGGTGACCGTGCCGTCCTTTTCACCCCAGGCCAGGGCCGGCAGCTTCACGTGCGCGAAGTCCATTGTGTCGGTCTGCGCCATGCAGTCCGAGACCACCACGAACGGACACGCCGCCAGCGCCGCACGGACCTTGTCGGCGTTCGGCAGGCTGACCGCAGGGTTGGTCGCCATCACCCACAGCGCCTTGATCTTGCCGTCGGCGATGGCGTCGAACATGTCGATCGCCTTCAGGCCCGGGCGCGGCGCGACGTTCTGCGCGCCCCAGAACCGCGCCACACGGGCCCGCGAGACGTCGTCGAAGTCCATGTGGCCGGCCAGGGTCGTGGCCATGCCGCCAGTCTCGCGCCCACCCATGGCGTTGGGCTGGCCGGTGATCGAGAACGGACAGGCGCCCGGCTTGCCGATCCGGCCGGTGGCCAGGTGCACGTTGAGGATCGCGAGGCCCTTGGCGACGCCCTGGGCCGACTGGTTGGCCCCCATCGAGAACAGGCTGACTGTCCGCGGCGTCTGGGCGAACCAATCGAAGAACTGCTGCAGGTCCGCCAGCGGCACGCCGCAGTCGGCCGCCACCGCCGCCGGCGACTGATCGTCTGCCGACAGCGCCGCCTTCACCTCGGCGAAGCCAGCGACATGCGCGGCGATGTAGGCGCTGTCCAGCGCTCCGCGCCGGTCCAGCTCGGCCAGCAGGCCGTTCCACAGTCGCACATCTCTCTGCGGGGCCAGCGCCAGATGCAGGTCGGCGACCTCGGCGGTGTCAGTGCGGCGCGGGTCGATGACCACGTGGCGCTGCCCGCGGGTTCGAGCCTGCTCCATCCGCCGGAACAGCACCGGATGGGTCCAGGCCGCGTTGTGGCCTGAGAACACCACGAGGTCGGCCAGGTCGAGGTCCTCGTAGCAACCGGGCACCAGGTCGGCGCCGAACGCCTGCTTGTGCGCCACGACCGCCGAGGCCATGCAGAGCCGCGAGTTGGTGTCGATGTTGCCCGAGCCGATGAAGCCCTTCATCAGCTTGTTCGCGGCGTAGTAGTCCTCGGTCAGCAACTGGCCCGAGACGTAGAAGGCCACCGAGTCCTGGCCATGCCGGGCGATGGTCTCCTTGAAGCGCCGGGCGACCAGGGCGGTCGCCTCGTCCCAGCTCGCCGCACGCCGGCCGATCATCGGGCTCAGCAGTCGGCCCTCCAGTCCGACCGTCGCCCCCAACGCCGAGCCCTTGGAGCACAGCCGCCCGAAGTTCGAGGGATGCGCCGCGTCGCCGGCGACCTCCAACGCGCGACCTTCGGGTCGTCCGGCGACGCCGCAGCCGACGCCGCAATAGGGGCAAGCCGTGCGAACCGCGGCCCGGCTCATCGCCTCAGCTCCGTCCCAGCAGCAGACGGCCGTCGCGGACTTCGAGCGGCACGACCGGCGTACAGCCCTTGCCTCGGTCGGCCCCCATCGGCTCGCCGCTCGCCAGGTCGATCGACCAGTTGTGCAGCGGGCAGGCCACCGCGTGGCCGTGGACGATGCCTTGGCTCAGCGGCCCGCCCTTGTGCGGACAGGCGTCCTTCAGCGCAAACACCTTGCCGTCGCCGGTCCGGAAGATGGCGATATCGCCGCTCGGGGTCGGCACCCGCCGGGCGCCGCGCAGCGGGATGTCGGTCACCGCCCCGACATCGGTCCAGGCGATCGGATCTTTCACCAGCACGTTCATGACGGCGCGAACTCCATACGGCGGCTAAGCGGATTGAACTCTTCGGCGTGGCGGCCGGCGACGCGCTCGGCCCAGGGGTCGATGCGCGAGAAGCGCTGCGAGTACGAGAAGCGGTCGTAGAGCGCCTTGCGGGCCTCGGGATCCTCTACCTGGCCCTTGATGCTCTCCAGGCCGACCCGGGCCATCCACTTGTAGATCCGCTCCAGGTACCAGCCGTTCTCGCGGTAGAGCTGGGTGACGGCGCAGATGGTCCAGACCGCCTCGTCCTCGGTGGCGACCTTCGTCAGCACCTCGGTCCCCTGGATATGCAGGCCCGCCGCGCCGCCGACGTGGATCTCGTAGCCGCTGTCGACGCAGATCACCCCGATGTCCTTGCAGGTCGCCTCCGCGCAATTGCGCGGGCAGCCGGAGACGGCCAGCTTGACCTTGGCCGGCGCCCACGAGCCCCACATGAACTTCTCCAGCCGCACGCCCAGGCCGGTTGAGTCCTGGGTCCCGAACCGGCACCAGTCCGAGCCGACGCAGGTCTTCACGGTCCGCAGGCCCTTGGCGTAGGCGTGGCCGCTGACCATTCCAGCGGCGTTGAGGTCGGCCCAGACCGCCGGCAGGTCGTCCTTCTTGACGCCCAGCAGGTCGATGCGCTGGCCGCCGGTCACCTTCACCGCCGGGACCTCGAACTTCTCGACCACGTCGGCGATGGCGCGCAGTTCGGCGGCGCTAGTCATGCCGCCCCACATCCGCGGTACGACCGAATAGGTGCCGTCCTTCTGGATGTTGGCGTGGGCGCGCTCGTTGATGAACCGCGACTGCTTGTCGTCGCGATACTCGCCGGGCCAGGCGCACAGCAGGTAGTAATTCAAAGCCGGCCGGCACGAGGCGCAACCGTCGGGCGTGGCCCATTCCAGCCCCTGCATGGCGGCCGGGATCGACTTCAGACCCTCGGCGACGATGCGTCGGCGGACCTCATCGTGGCCCTTGGGTGTACAGCCGCACACCGGCTTGGGGCCCGTCTGCACCTGGAAGCCGTCGCCCAGCGTCAGTTTCAGCAGCTTTTCGACCAGCGGCGTACAGGAACCGCACGATGCCGAGGCCTTGGTGACAGCGCGGACCGAGTCCAGGGTCGAAAGCCCCTGAACTGTGATCGCGCCGGTGATCTCGCCCTTGCAGACGCCGTTGCAGCCGCAGACCTCGGCCTCGTCGGCCATGGCGGCAACGGCGGCGCTAGGGTCCAGGCCCCGAAGGCCCTCCGTCACGCTTTGGCCGAAGATCAGGGTCTCGCGAATGTCCGCGACCTCGGCCCCCGACTTCATCAGGTCGAAGTACCAGGGACCGTCCGCAGCGTCGCCGAACAGCACCGCCCCGGCGACCTTGCCGTTCTCGAGCACGACGCGCTTGTAGACCCCGCGCCCGGCGTCGCGGAACACGATGTCCTCGCACTCCGTCCCGCCGCCGAACTTGCCGGCCGAGAACACGTCGACGCCCGAGACCTTGAGCCGGGTCGAGAGCACCGAGCCCTCGTAGGCGCCCTCGCCCTGAGTCAGGGTCTGGCCCAGCGCCTTGCACATCTCCCAGATCGGCGCGACGAGGCCGTAGCATTGGCCCCTGTGCTCGGCGCACTCGCCCACGGCCAGGATCGCCGGGTCGGAGGTGCGCATGGCGTCGTCGACGACGATCCCGCGCCCGATCTCCAGGCCGGCCTCGCGACCGAGCGCGACGTTCGGACGGATGCCGACCGCCATCACCAGGATGTCGCACGGCAGCAGCCTGCCGTCCTTCAGCCTCAGGCCGGCGACCTTGCCGTCCTGGCCGACGATCTCCTCGGACTGGGCGCCGAGCACGGTGTCGACGCCGCGCTGGGCCATCGCCTCGACCAGCAGGAAGCCGGCGGAGGCGTCCAGTTGGCGCTCCATAAGCACGTCCATCAGGTGGATGACGGTGGCCGCCATGCCGCGGCGAACAAGGCCGTAGGCCGCCTCGATGCCGAGCAGCCCGCCGCCGATCACCACGGCCTTCGCGCCCGGCTTGGCGGCGGCCGCGACCATGGCCTCGACATCGTCCAGATCGCGGAAGGTGACCACGCCCTTGAGGTCCGAGCCCGGCAGCGGCAGCCGCACCGGGTCCGAACCCATGGCCAGCAGCAGCCGGTCATAGGGCTCGGCCAGACCCGAAGCGGTGCGAACCACCTTCGCCTCGCGGTCGATCTGCGTCACCGCGTGACCGGCGTGCAGGGCGATGCCGTTGTCGCGGTACCAGGCCTCGTCGTTGAGGACGATGTCCTCGAAGGCCTTCTCCCCCGCCAGCACCGGCGAGAGCATGATCCGGTCGTAGTTCACCCGCGGCTCGGCGCCGAAGATGGTGATCTCGTAGCGGTCAGGGTCGCGCTTGATCACTTCCTGCACCGCCCGGCAGCCGGCCATGCCGTTGCCGATGACGACGAGCTTTTCCTTGGGCATCGCAACGCTCCCGGTCACAGAGGAAATCAAAGGCGAAGCTGGGCGCCGGCGGCCTGGGCGCCCCAGGTCTGGCGCCAGCGCGCCTTGACCCCGGTCAGACAGGCCAGGGCCAGCAGGGCGAGCCCCGCGAACGCCAGCAGGCCGGACTGGTAGCTGCCGGTCGCCTGCTTGGCCCAGCCCAGGCTGGCGGCCAGGTAGAAGCCGCCGATCCCGCCGGTCATGCCGACCAGCCCGGTGACGACGCCGATCTCCTTGCCGAACCGCTGGGGGGCAAGCTGAAACACCGCGCCGTTGCCGGCGCCCAGCGCCATCATGCTGAACATCAGCACGCCGAGCGCGATGTAGGGATTGGCCGCCTCGAAGCTCGCCAGGGTCAGACCGACGGCGGCCAGCATGTAGACGGCCGTCAGGGTGCGGACCCCGCCGAAGCGGTCGGCCAGCGCTCCGCCGACCGGGCGGATGAACGAACCAGCGAACACACAGGCGGCGGTGAAGAAGCCGGCAGTGACCGCCGAGAGGCCGTATTCGGAGTTGAAGTAGATGGTCAGCGACGACGACAGGCCGACGAAGCCGCCGAAGGTCACGCCGTAGAGCAGCATCAGCCACCAGGCGTCGGCGGTGCGCAGCACGCCCAGATACTCCGACAGCTGCTTAGGCGGCGGGCGGTTCGGCGCATCCTTGGCGAAGATCAGATAGACCACGAAGGCGACCGCCAACGGCAGAACCGCCAGGCCGATGACGTTGGTCCAGCCGAAGGTCTGGGCCAGGCCCGGCGCAAACAGAGCGGCCAGTGCGGTCCCCGAGTTGCCCGCGCCGGCGATCCCGAGCGCCAGGCCCTGGTGCTCCGGCGGATACCAGCGCGAGGCGAGCGGCAGGGCGACGGCGAACGATGCGCCGGCGACGCCCAGCACCACGCCGAGCATCAGCACCTGATCGTAGCTCTTGATGCCTAGGAACCAGGCCAGGCCCAGGCCCGCCATCACGATGACCTGGCCGATCAGGCCGGTCTTCTTGGGACCGATGTGGTCGACCATCACGCCAGCGACCAGCCGCAGGATCGCCCCGGACAGGACCGGGATGGCGACCATCAGGCCCTTCTGGCCCGGATCGAGATGCAGGGTCTTGGAAATGGCGACGCCCAGCGGCCCCAGGATCACCCAGACCATGAAGCTGAGGTCGAAATAGAGGAACGCCGAGAGCAGGGTCGGCGTGTGGCCCGACTTGAGGAAAGAACGGCTCAGCATGGCTGATTGGCCCCGTGCAGGAATGGACGGAAGAGGCGGCGTCGCCGAAGGCGGAGGTCCGCCCGTCATCGGGCGGTTTCCAGGGGCCGCGAACGCCGTTGTCCTGAGGCCAAGACCAGGAGAACCCGGCCTGGCTGAGGCGTCATCTGCAAATCAGCGGTGAGTGGCGAGGTCTTTGCTGCAGCGCAAAATCTCGGCGCCGACCAGGGCGCGTGATTGGATTTTAGGCGTTCTGGCCGGCGCGGGCCGCTTCGTAGAGGTCGAGGCGGTAGACTTGCCCGGCCACCGACGAGGTCTCGGCGTCAGCGGCGACCTGTCCCCAGCGCGCCATCTGGCCGAGCAGCCAGGCGGCCTGGGCCGTACGGGGCGCATTAGCCCCGTCGCGGTGGAAGATCACGTCGTCCAGACTGGCGGCGATCGCCGCGCGTGGCGCGTCGACGTATGGGGCCCCGGCCAGCAGGCCCGACAGTTCGCCGCGATGCTCGGGGGCGTCGCACCAGGCCGCTGCGGTGATCAGCGCCCGCAAGAGCCGGGTCAGGACCTCGCCGTTCTCGTCGGCCCACTCCTGGGTCACGCCCAGCACCTTGTCGGGCGCCCGCCCCCAGAGCTGTGAAGCACGCACCGCGACCCGCCCAGCTCCCAACGCCACCGCGACGCTGCTCCAGGGTTCGCCGGCGCTGAAGCCTTCGATAATTCCGTCGGCCAGCAGTTCGGCCATGCGCGAGGGCGCGGCGACGGTCAGGCGGATGTCGTTGTCGGGATCGACGCCCGCCGCCGCCAGCCAGTCGCGCAGCAGATAGTTGTGCACCGAGTACGGATAGACGACCGCGAAGGTCAGCAGGCTCGCCCCTTCCTTGCGGCGTCGCGCGATCAGCTTGGCCAGCGCCATCGCCTCGCCGTTCTCCCCCGGCGCCGAGGTGAGCCGGGTCGACAGCGTCACCGCCGCCCCGTTCAGGTTCAGGGCCATCGGAGCGATCATCGGCGTGGGCTCGCTGCCCGCCCCCATCGTCGCGGCCAGCGCCAGCGGCGCCAGCATGTGGGCGCCGTCGAGCGCTCCGACGGCGACCTTGTCGCGGATCGTCGCCCACGACACCTCGCGGCTCAGCTCGACCTTCAGGCCCTCGGCCTCGAAGAATCCCCGCTCCTTGGCGACGACCAGCGGCGCGCTGTCGGTCAGGGGCACGAAGCCCAGCCTCAGGACCTCGCTGCGGCTCATGCGCCGTCTCCCTTCAGCACGCCCGCGAAGGCGAGCAGGTCCGCCGCCACCGCTCCTAGCGGTCGGCCGGTGTCCATGGAAAGCTTGCGAAGCAGCCGATAGGCCGCGTCTTCTTCCAGACCGCGCTCCTTCATCAGCAGCGCCTTGGCCCTCTCGACCGTCTTGCGCGAGGCCAGGTCGGCCTTGGCCCGCTCAAGGTCCTGCCGCAGCTGGCTCATCAACTGGAAACGGGTCATCGCCACCTCCAGGATTGCGCGGACCCGGCCGACCGCCAGGCCGTCGACGATGTAGGCGGCGACGCCCGCGCGAACCGCCTCCTCCGCCAAGCCCGGCTCCGAGCGGTCGACGAACATCACCACGGGCCGCGGATTGGCCAAGCTGGTCTCGCGCAGGCTCTCCAGCGTGTCGCGATCGGGGCTATCGGCGGCGACGACCACGACGTCCGGCCCGAAGCGCGCGACCTCCAATTCGTCAAATACCGAGGCCCGCCGAACCTCCAACGGTTCGACGCCGGCCAGGCCCTCGGCGACGAGGGCGGCCCGGGCAGGATCAGGATCGATGACAAGCACGCGCATGCCGCTCGACTAAGAGCGAGGCGCAGCCTTTGATCAGGGGGGGAGGTCCTTCTCGGCTGTTTGCAACGTTGAAACGCCCGACGATCGGTCAGCCGGCGCCCGGTTTCTCGGCAGAATCGTCCCGAGGGATGCACGCCAACAGCGCATTGCGCTCGTCCAGCGTGTTCGCGCCGCGGATTCGCGCCGCAACCTCGGCCGTACATGAGGGTCTCGCCAACCCTGCCCGTTCTGCAAGGCGCGCTAGGGGCCATCCGGCCTCAGCGTCAGCCGGCAGCGCCGAGAGGCTCAGCACCATCGGCAAGTGAAGGGTCTTGTAAGCCGCACCTCGCCCGTCAGCCCTCAGCAGCGGCGCGAGATCCGCCGCCTGCACGGTCGGGGCGTCGACCGCCAGGATCAGCGCTCTTGAGCAGCCTGCCTCCCGCAAGGCCTCCGCTCCGCGCAGCACGCCGCCCACCGGTCCGCCGAGCGCCGGTTCATCGCGGACATGCGGCAGGCCGTGCGATCGACCGCCAACGGTGACCACTGGGCTCGCCCCGACCGCGCGGGCCAACGCCGCGACACGCTCCACAGCCGCAATTCCTTCCCAGAGCTGCGTCGCCTTATCGACGCCCATTCGACTGGAGGCGCCGCCCGTCAGGATCATCGCCCCAAGCGTCGAGGTCATCTTACGCGGGGTTCTAGCCGCACTTGACCTCTTTCACGATGCCAGTCGCAGCATCGTAGAAGAAGTTCAGGCGCCGCTCGTTGAAGTCCATGGTGACCGGGCAGGTCGTGCAGGCCACGCGCTGAAGGTTCGGCTGCACCGGAACCGGGATCTCCGAACGGGGGCGGCCGACGTACTTCTGAGCGGCGTCCGCGCCGCAGTGATCGGGCTCCTTCGGCGGCGGCGGGGGGGCCGGCGCGGGCTTCGGCGGAGCGGGCGGCGGAACCGGCGGGCTGTCGGCGCAGGCCGCCAGCGCCATCAGGGCCGCGCCAAGGACGATGAGCTTCTTCATGCCTGTTTCTCCCATCCCCGCTCTTGTTGCTTCCAATAGACCGCGGGATGCCCCTTGGCCTTGATCGTCTTCCACTGACTGCGCGCCACCGCCAGCTGGGCGTCGTCGCGACCGTCGAACACGATCATGCATCGGGCGTATCCGGCAAGGTCTCCCGGATCGGCCCCATCGACGACGAACAGCACGTCGGCTTCGTTCGGATTATCCATCGCCAGGGTCAACAGGATCGGCTGGCGGGCCTTCTGCGGCTCGTCGTCGGTTCCGTGCGGCAGGAAGCTGTCATCGCGGTACGCCCACAGCCAGCCGTCCAGATGTTCGATGCGGTCTGGCTCCCGGGTGCGCACGATCGCCCTCCAGCCGCGTCCCAGCGTACGCTCGAGCAGGTCGGGCAGCACCTGATCCAGCCCGGAGCGCTCTAGGTGGTAGAACCATACCTCGCAGGGGGCTTCGCTCACGCGCCTGCCTTCAGTCCCAGGAGCCGCGTGAGGGCGAGCATGGCGTTGGCGACCTCCTTCGGGTGCGTGGCCATCGACAGGTGATGCAGGTCGCGCCGCAGGGTCGGCCATCCCAGCCGTCGCGCCTCGCCGGCCTCGCGCTCATATGCCTTCGAGAGGCGCAGGAAGCCCCAGCCGACGTCATTCGGCAAGTCCGTCTGCGGGGCGCTCTCCTCGAACCAAGCCAGCGGCGTGGGACAGAGTTCTCCTATGAACCGTTCGCGCAGCGCGCCTTCCGGCAGCAGGCTCTCCAGCGCGCCGGGGGGAAACCACTGGTCCCACGCCGGTACTATGCCGTCTTCGGCTTTGGCCTTGAGGCTCGCCACCAGCCCATCGCTCGCCGTTTCGAACCAGCAGCGGCCAGGATGCGGCGGGATGGCGTCGACATAGAGCACGCCGCGGATCTGCCTCTTGCCCGCCGCGACGACCGAAGGCGCGAGGCCGCCGGCCGCCGAATGCACGGCCAACACGAACGGGCCGCCCTGGCTCAGGACCTGGGCTGCGACGGCGCGCGCGGCGCTCTCGTAGTGAGGCGCGGCCAGGGCCGCCATCGGAGGGATCACCGGGCGCGTGGCTTCGATCCCGCGTGCGGCCAATTCGGCCGCGACAGGCCCCCAGGCCGCTGCGCCCGTCAACGGGCTGTGAAGCAGGATGAATCGCATCGGCGTGTTCTAGCCCAGAAGCGAGCTGTTCCGAGCCGAAAGGTCGGCGGAGGGAGCATCTCCCCTCCGCCGCGTGGGCCTCAGCCCTCGTACTTGTCCTGGACCATCCGGTTCAGCAGCCGCACGCCGAAGCCGGTCGCGCCGTCCGGGATGGTCGGCACGGTCGAGGGCTTCTTCCAGGCGGTGGAGGCGATATCCAGGTGCGCCCAGGGCACGTTGTTCACGAAACGCTGGATGAACAGCGCCGCGGTGATCGAACCGCCCGGCCGGCCGCCGGTGTTCTTCATGTCGGCGATCATCGAGTCGATGTTCTTGTCGTACTGAGCCGGCAGCGGCATGCGCCACAGCGGCTCGCCCTCGGCGCCCGAAGCCGCCAGCAGGTTGGCCGACAATTCGTCGTTGTTCGAGAACAGGCCGGCGTAGTCATTGCCGAGGCTGATGATGATGGCGCCGGTCAGGGTGGCGAGGTCGACCATGAACTTCGGCTTGAAGCGGTCCTGGCAGTACCAGATGGCGTCGGCCAGCACGAGGCGGCCTTCTGCATCGGTGTTGATGATCTCGATGGTCTGGCCCGACATCGAGGTGACCACGTCGCCCGGACGCTGGGCGTTTCCGTCCGGCATGTTCTCGACCAGCCCGAGGATGCCGATGGCGTTGACCTTGGCCTTGCGGCCGGCCAGCACGTGCATGAGGCCGGCGACGGCGCCGGCGCCGCCCATGTCCCACTTCATGTCTTCCATGCCGTCGGCCGGCTTGATCGAGATGCCGCCGGTGTCGAAGCAGACGCCCTTGCCGACGAACGCAATCGGCTGGGCCGACTTATCGGCCGCGCCGTACCACTTGATCACCGCCAGTTGGCTCTCGCGGGTGCTGCCCTGCCCCACGCCAAGCAGACTGCCCATGCCGAGCTTCTCCATCTCGGCCTCGCCGAGAATCTCGACCTCGAGGCCGAGGCTCTCCAGCGCCTTCACCCGGCGCGCGAACTCGGCCGGATAGAGGACGTTCGGCGGCTCGGAGACCAGATCGCGCGAGAAGGCCACCGCGTCGGCCAGCGCCGCGAGCGGGGCGAAGGCCGCGAGCGCCTTGTCGGCGTCGTCGGCGACGATCTGGGTCTTCGTGATCGACGGCTTCTTGTCCGCCGGTTCCTTCGTTCGGTAGCGATCGAAGCGGTAGGAGGCCAGGCGAACGCCCAGGCCCGCATGGGCAGCCGAGCCGCCGGCAGGGAGTTCGACGCGCAGCGTCGTCAGACCCGAGGTCTTTACGGCGTTATAGGCGCTGGCGGCGGCGTGCTCGGCCCCGACGTCGTCGAAGCCGTCCTTCTTGCCCGCGCCCACCAGCAGGATCCGGCTGGCCGCTCCCGCGGCGCCCAGCACGTCCAGGACCTGCCCCTTGGCGCCGGTGAAGCGCTGAGCGGTCGCCGCACGCGCCAGCGCACCGCCGGCCTGAGCGTCGGCTTGGCCGGCCGGGCCGTCCAGCACCGCGCCTTCGAACACCACCAAGGCCAGGGCGCTCTTATCAGCAGGCGCCGCGCCAGCCGCGATGAACTCGATCTCCATCAGTCTCGAACTCCGAAAAGAATTTGGGTCCGCGCCCATCTGGCTCGCAAGCTTGGCCGTTCTTGCGGCGGTTGTGTGACGCGGCGACGCATGATTTAGAGCAGGTTCACGTCCAGGGCGCGCAAAATCCCCGGCGAACCCCACTTTTCTGCCCATGCTGCTGATCGACCGTTATCTGCTCCGCCAGCTCCTCGGACCGACCGTGCTCGCCACGGCCGCGCTGGCGGCCGTCGCCTTGCTCTCGCAGAGCCTGTCGGCGCTGGACCTCATCGTCGGGCAGCGGCAGAGCGCCCTCGTCTTCGCCAAGGTGACGCTGCTGGCCATGCCCCAGCTGGTCAACATGGTCCTGCCGATCGCGGTGTTCGTCGCCGCCCTGGTGTCGTTGAACCGGTTACACACTGAGCAGGAGATCGTGGTCTGCTTCGCCGGGGGGATGAGCCGCTGGCGGGTGATCGCGCCGGGCCTGCGGTTGGCCTCTATGATCACGCTGCTGGCTCTGGTGATGAACCTCTGGGTTCAGCCGCTGGCTGCGCGCGAGATGCGGGAAACGCTGTTCGAGGTGCGTACGGATCTCGCCTCGACCTTGATCCGCGAGGGCGAGTTCACCAATCCGGCCCCAGGTCTGACGGTCTACGCCCAGTCGGTCGACGCGACAGGGTTGATCCACAACCTCTTCATTCACCAGGAGAAGGACGGCGGCGGCGCCACCACCTACACCGCCGAGGAAGGACGCATCGAGAAGCGCAACGGCAAGCCGGTGCTGGCCATGCATCGCGGCTCGATGCAGGAATTCGACAAGGCGGACGTCCTCAACTACCTGACCTTTGACGACTATCCTTACGAACTCGCGCCGTTCATGCGCAGCGACGAGCTGATTCACTTCAAGCCTTCGGACCGCTACCTGCACGAGTTGCTGTTCCCCGACCTGACGCAGGATTGGGAGAAGCGAAACCGGCTGAAGCTGCTGGCCGAGGGCCACAACCGCATCGCCAGTCCGCTCTACAACATCGCGCTGATGGCGCTGGCCTTCACCGCGATCATCGGCGGCGGCTTCAGCCGCATGGGCTATGGGCGGCGCATCGCGATCATCAGCGCGGTGGCGGTGGGCTTTAGGATCCTCGGGTTCGTGGTCCAGGCCGCGTCAGAGGAAGCCGCCTGGCTGAACGTGCTGCAGTACCTCGTGCCAGTCGCCGCGACCTATGTCGGATTGCGGGGAATCTTCCGCGAAAAAGTTTCTCGTTTCATAGATATGCGCCTGAAACCTCACCGAATCAGCCGCCACGGGGAGGCCGCCGCATGATCGGCGCCGGCAAGCTCGAGCGCTATGTGATGGGCCGCACCCTGGCCGGCGTCGGCGCGGCGCTGGCGGTGATTTCGGCGGTGATCATCCTCGTTTCGTTCGTGAACCTCTCGCGCGAGGTCGCCGTGCGCGCCGACGTCGGCGTCGCCCAGTTGTTCGGCCTGACCCTGCTGCAGGCCCCGTCGGTCGTGCTGCTGCTGCTGCCGTTCGTGTTCCTATTCGGCGGCATCGCCGCCTATGTCGGCCTCAACCGACGCTCCGAGTTGGTCGCCATGCGTGCGGCCGGCGTATCGGCCTGGCGCTTCATCCTGCCGTCGGCGGCGGTGGCGTTTCTGATCGGCGTCGCCGTCGTGCTGGTGTTCAACCCGCTCGCCGCGACCTTCAGCGCCAGGTACGAATCCGACCGCGCGAACCTGATGGAGAATTACCTGACCGACGCACCCAAGGAGGTGTGGCTGCGCCAGGGCGACGAGCGGACGCAGATGGTCATCCACGCCAAGCAGCGCGACACAGAGCAGGGCCGCGTGCGACTGCGCTCGGTCTCGGTCTTCGTCTATCAGAAGGACAGCGCCGGGCGGCCTGAGTTCAAGCGCCGCCTGGAAGCGGCCGAGGCGCAGCTCTATCCCGGCTACTGGAAGCTCTGGGATGTGCGCGAGGCCAGCGCGGGCGAAAGCTCGGTGCGCTCCGACTCCCTGTCGATCCGCTCGACCCTCGACGCAGAGTCGGCCATGGAGCGCTACGCCGCGCCGCAGTCCGTCGCCTTTTGGCGGCTGCCCGACGCTATCCGACTGACGGAAGCGGCTGGGTTCTCCGGCAACGGCTATCGCCTGCGCTTCCAACAGTTGCTGGCCACGCCGGTGCTGTTCGCGGCCATGTCGATCCTCGCTGCGGCGTTCTCGCTGCGCCTGGCCCGGCTGGGCGGATTGGCGGGCCTCGCCGGGGCCGGCGTCGGCCTAGGATTCATCGTTTTTTTCTTCAACGAGTTCTCCGGGGCGCTCGCCGGCGCCGACATCATCCCGCTGTTCGCGGCCGCCTGGGCGCCGCCTTTGGTGGCGTTGCTGTCAGGCCTTGCGCTGCTCTGCTACACCGAAGACGGTTGAATCGCCGGACTGACCGGCTATGCATCACGCTTCAGGGTCCGCGCGAGGGGAGTTCATGAGTCTCGGCAGGCGTTCAGCCTCAGCCAAGCGCGGCCTGCTTGCGGGCGTGGCGCTGATGGTGTTCTGCGGCGCGGCCCAGGCGCAGGAGGCCGCGCGGGCGGCCCCGGCCTCGCCCGATGGTCTCGCGCCCGGTCAGCTCTATATGGAAGCCGACCTGGTCATTCGCGACGACAAGAACAAGATCACCACGGCCAAGGGCGAGGTCGAGGTCCGCTACCAGGGCCGCACGCTGCACGCCCAGGAACTGATCTACGACGAGGCCAAAGGCCTTATCCGCGCCCGGGGCGACACCTCGATCATCAACGCCGACGGCTCGGTGCAGTACGCCGACGAGATCGTGCTCGACGACGAGATGAAGGCCGGGGTCGCGACCGGGTTCTCGTCACGCCTGCAGCAGAACGTGAAGATGGCGGCCGCCAGCGCCGTCCACCGTTCCGACACCGTCAATGAGCTAAACCGCGCGATCTACACTCCGTGCGATATCTGCGCCCCGGACACCAAGACCGCCAAGTCGCCGACCTGGTCGATCAAGGCCGACAAGGTCGTCCAGGATAAGCAGCGCCAGCTCGTATACTACCGGAACGCCGTCATTCAGGTGAAAGGCGTGCCGCTGATCTACCTGCCGATCTTCTGGCACCCGGATCCGCAGGCGCAGCGCAAGTCTGGCCTGCTACCCCCGGAGATCTCGTTCTCGGACCGCCGCGGCGCCTCCTACGAGCAGCCATACCTGTTCGTGCTCTCGCCCTCTGCAGATTTGACGCTAAGCCCTCAGATCAACACGAAAGTTAACCCGCTGCTCAACGGCAAGCTACGCAAGCGGTTCTATTCCGGCGGGCTCGAGGCGCGGTTCGGCTACACCTACGACGACGACATCGCCGCGCCTCAGGGCCAGAGCGGCGACGAGACCTCGCACAGCTACATCCTTGCGTCGGGCGCCTTCGCCATTAACGAGAAGTGGCGCTGGGGTTTCACGGCGGAGCGCACGTCCGACGACCTGCTGTTCGACAAGTACGACATCGGCGGCGTCTATGAGGCGCGCGGCCCTTACGTCGCCGACGACCGCCGCCTGATCAGTCAGGTCTATACGATCCGCGAGGACCAGCGGTCCTACTTCTCGGCAGCGGCCTTCACCATCCAAGGCCTGCGCCCGGACGACAACGACCGCACCTTCCCGATCGTCGCGCCGCTCATTGAATCGCGCTGGGAAGCCGAACCGGCAGTCCTGGGCGGCCGGCTGCGGGTGCGCGCCAGCGCCGTCGCTCTGACCCGCGACCAGTCGCCGCTGAACGCGCCGCCTCTGAGGCTCGAGGGGCTCGATAGCCGCCGCGCCACCGGCGAAGTCGATTGGCGCACGACTTTCGTCTCCAAAGGCGGCGTGGTCGTCTCGCCCTACGTTCAGGCGCGGATCGACGCTTATTCGATCGACGACAACCTGCAGGGCGTTTTGTCGAACGGTTCGCGCTCGGACAGTCTCATGCGCGGCCTCGGCGTCGCCGGGGCTGACTTGAGCTATCCTTTCTTCAAGCGTTACAACAACTTCACGGCGGTTCTTGAGCCTATTGCTCAGGTCGCTCTGTCGCCCAACGTCAAGCAGGTCGTCCTCGGCTATGACACGACGGGCGCGCCGATCTATCTGAACGAGGACGGCCTCGCCTTCGAGTTCGACGAAACCAATCTCTTCCGGCCGAACAAGTTCCCCGGCTATGACCTCTACGAGGACGGCATCAGGGCCAATGTCGGCGGCCGGGCCTCGATCCTCTGGGATGACGGCCGCCGGGCCAGCCTGCTGATCGGCCGCTCGCTGCGCACCGAGGATAACGACGTGTTCTCCCAGGCCAGCGGCCTGCGCACGAAGTCGTCGGACTGGATCGTCGCGGCTTCGGCCGAGCCGCTTCGTGGCCTCTCCCTTTTCACCCGCGCCCGCCTTGATTCCGAGGATTTCGACCTCGCGCGCGCCGAGGCTGGGGCCAACGTGAACTCTAAGTGGGGCTTCGGTTACGTTCGCTATCTTCGCGACCGGTCCAGCCCGATCGCGACGAACACGAACGGCCGCGTCGAGAATCTGGACCTGGGCGGCGAGGTCTATGTCTCCAAGAACTGGTCGTTCACCGCCTACGGCAACCGCGATCTGCAGGCTGACGCCTGGGTGGTTCGAGACATCGGCGTCGCATATCGCGACGAATGCCTGCGGCTTGACGTCTACTATCGGCGCGAAGACGCCATCGGCAATCGACTGGGCGCGACGGAGTCTGTCGGGTTCCGCCTAACCCTCGCCACATTGGGCGAACCGATATATGGCAACTGACAACCGCGGCCGCCCCGAGGCGCCGCCCGCTACGGCTACGCTAAGGAAGACCTCATCCATGATCCGCGCGCGTAAAGTCACGGGCCTTGCGGCGCGCGGCGTCGCCTTGGCCGCCGCCTTCGCCGCCGCGGCCGTGCCGCAATACGCCTTCGCACAGGCCCCCGCCGCGGCTCCGGCCGCAGCCGCGCCCGCCGCGCCCGCCGCGCCGCGCGGGCTGTCGGAATCGGTCGCCGCGGTCGTCAACGACGACATCATCTCGACCTACGATCTGGCCCAGAGGATGCGTTTGCTGATCGCCACCTCGGGCATCCAGCCGACCCAGCAGAACATCGCCCAGTTCCAGCGCGAGGCCCTGGTCTCGCTGGTCGACGAGCGTCTCCAGATTCAGGAGCTGCGTCGCCAGGAGAGGGAACAGAAGATCTCGCTTATCGCCGACTCCGCCGAGATCGACGAAGAGCTGACCGACATGGCGCGCAACAACAACATGTCGCTCCAGCAGTTCACGACCTCGCTCGCCGGCCAGGGGATCGGAATCGACACCCTGCGCGAGCAGGTCCAGGCCCAGATCAGCTGGCAGCGCTGGATTCGCGGACGCTACGGCTCGCGCCTGCGGGTCGGCGAAGATCAGGTCAAGGCGGTCCAGCAGCGCATGGCCGCGGCTGCGTCCAAGCCGCAGTACCAGATCAGCGAAGTGTTCATCGACGCCAACCGCGTCGGCGGCATGGAGACGGCCGTCAACGGCGCTACACAGCTGATTTCCCAGATGCAGCAAGGCGCGCCCTTCCCGGCCGTCGCCCGGCAGTTCTCGGCCTCGGCCACCGCAGCCAACGGCGGCGACGCCGGTTGGGTCAGCGCAGGCGAAATGGCGCCGGAGATCGACGCGGCGCTCGATCAAATGCGGCCCGGCCAACTGTCGCAGCCGATCCCGGTCCGCGACGGCGTCTACATTATCTTCCTGCGCGACAAGCGTTCGGGATCGACGGCTTCCGTGGTCCATCTGAAGCAGGCCGCAGTGGCGCTGCCGCAAAGCGCCACCGAGGCCCAGATCGCGGCCGCCACCGCCACGCTTGAAACCGTGCGCAGCCAGGTCACGAGTTGCAACGACATCGAGGCCAAGGCTGGCCGGGTAAACGGAGTCGTCGCCGGCGATCTCGGCGAGACCGAGATCAAGGACCTGGCTCCGGCGTTCCGCCAAGCGGTCGAAAACCTGGAAGCCGGCCAGATCTCGGGACCGATCCGCACCAACGCCGGCCTGCACATCCTGGCGGTCTGCGGCAAGCGCGCGGGCGGGGCAGAGAGCCTGACCGCCGAGCAGATCGAAAGTCGCCTCTATGGCCAGCAACTCAGCATGATCGCGCGCCGGTACATGCGTGACCTCCGGACGTCGGCGACGATCGAGACCCGGTGACCCCGCCCGATCAGCCGCCGCTCGCCCTCACCCTCGGCGATCCCGCCGGGGTCGGCCCCGAAATCGTGGTCAAGGCTTGGGCTCAGCTGCGCCATGAAGGGCCGTCCTTCATGGTGGTGGGCGACGCCCAGTCGGTGGCCTCGGCGTCCGGCGCCAGCATGCGCACCGTACGCCGGGTGACGACGCCGAAGGAGGCTGTCGCAGTCTTCGGCGAGGCGCTGCCTGTGCTCGACATCCCGCTGCGCAGCCCGGTGATCGCCGGCCAGCCGTCGTCGACGGCGGCGTCGGCGATCATCCGCTGGATCGAAACCGCGGTCGGGCTGGCCCTTTCGGGGGCAGTCAGCGGCGTAGTCACCGCCCCTATCGCCAAGGCGCCGCTCTACGCCGCCGGCTTCGGCTTCCCCGGTCACACCGAGTTCCTCGGAGAGCTCACGGCTGGCGCCGCCCATGAGGGCGCCCGCGGCCCGATCATGATGCTGGCCGTGCCCGGCCTGCGCACGGCCCTGGTCACGGTCCACGAGCCGATTTCCAGGGTCGGCGCGCTACTCAACATCGAGGCGATCGTGAACGCCGGGCTCGTCACCGCCCAAGCCCTGCGCCGCGACTTCGGGATCGCTGAGCCCCGGCTCGCGGTCGCAGGCCTCAACCCGCATGCCGGCGAAGACGGAACCATCGGCCGCGAAGATGTCGAGATCATAGCCCCCGCCGTCGAGGCGCTGCGGGCCCAAGGCGTCGCCGCCAGCGGACCGACCCCCGCCGACAGCCTCTTCCACGAGGCCGCCCGCGCCCGCTTCGATGCGGCCGTCTGCATGTATCACGACCAGGCGCTGATCCCGGTGAAGATGCTGGACTTCTGGGGTGGGGTGAACGTCACGCTGGGCCTGCCGATCGTCCGCACCTCGCCCGACCACGGCACGGCGTTCGACATCGCCGGCCGCGGCCTGGCGCGCCCGGACAGCCTGATCGCCGCCATCCGCATGGCCGCCGAGATCGCCGCCAATCGCGCCGCCTGAGTTCGGCGCGCCGGCGATCGGTTCCGTCGCCGCCGGCTTGCCGACTCCAGCCGGACATGTCCTCTTGCCGCCGTCTGATCCGGGGGAAATCCACATGCTCAATCGCCGTCGCCTGCTCGCCGCCTCCGCCGGCGTGGCCAGCCTTGGGGCCTTCGGGTCGGCCCACGCCCAGGGCGGCGCCCAGGTTCAGGCCGAAGCGCTCTACGACCGCATCTTCGAGGGCATGCTGGCGTCCGATCCGCTCAACGCCTCCGGCCTTGGCCTCGACAAGGAGGCCCGCGCGTCCCTGAAGTCGAAGGTCGGCGATCGCTCGCAGGCCGGCCGCATGGGCTCGTTCCAGCCGCTGATAGACGCCCGCGATAGTCTCAAGGCCGTCGACCGTTCGGCGCTCTCGGGCCGCAGCGTCACCGAGTACGATACCGTCACCTGGTACGCCGACCGCTGCGCCGAGGGCGCGCGCTTCGCCTTCGTCGGCGTCGAGTCCTACGACTATCCGGTGCCCTACGTGCTCAGCCAACTGACCGGCTGCTACCAGAAGGTCCCGGACGGGCTCGACACCAAGCACGTGATCGAGACGAAGGCCGACGCCGAAGCCTACCTTGCGCGCCTCACCGACTTCGCCAAGGCGATGAACGACGAGACCGCACGCGCCAAGGACAACGCCGCCGTGGGCCTGATCCCGCCGGACTTCATCCTCGACAAGGCCCTGGCCCAGATGAACGCCCTGGCGGCGCAGAAGGGCGAGAGCTCGGGCCTCGCCGCCTCGGTGGGCCGCCGCGCCGCCGAGAAGGGCCTGGGAACCGACTGGGGCGCCAAGGCCGCGGCGATCGTCGATGGTCCGGTCGCCCAAGCCCTAGCCGGCCAGATCGCGCTGCTGACTGAGCAGCGCCGCACCGCCGTGCATGACGCCACCGTCTCGCGCCAGCCGATCACCGCGGCCTACTACGAGTACGCACTGCGTTTTCACACGACGACGAACCTGACCCCCGACGCCGCCCACAAGATCGGCCTCGAACAAGTCGCGGACTTGACCGCCCGCCTCGACCCGCTGCTGAGGGCGCAGGGCCTGACCCAGGGCTCGGTCGCCGCCCGCCTGGACGCCTTCGCCAAGGATCCGGCCCAGTTCTATCCGAACACCGACGCGGGCCGGCAGGAGCTGCTCGCCGAACTGAACCGTCAGATGACGGAGGTAAAGGCCGCCGCCCCGAAAATGTTCAACACCATCCCCAAGGACGGGATGGACATCCGCCGCGTGCCGCCGTCTATCGAGATCGGCGCCCCGCGCGGCTATGCCGAGAGCGGCTCGCTCGACGGCTCGCGTCCCGGCACCTACTACATCAACCTGCGCGACACGACCGAGTGGGCGAAGTGGGCGCTGCCGACCCTCACCTATCACGAGGCGGTTCCCGGTCACCTGTTCCACGGAGCGCTGGTGCAGGAAGCCGGCGCTTCGCCGATGCTGTTCAAGAACATCGGCTTCACCGCCTATGGCGAAGGCTGGGGGCTCTATGCCGAACAACTCGGCGACGAGCTCGGCATGTACGACGCCTATCCCGCCGGTCGCATCGGCTGGCTGCAATCCTTCCTCTACCGCGCTGCGCGGATCGTTCTGGACACCGGGATCCACGGCAAGGGCTGGAGCCGCGAGCAGGCGATCACCTACATGCGCGAGACCGTCGGCCTGCCGCTCGGCGCGGCCGAGAACGAGATCGACCGCTATGTCGTGTGGCCGGGCCAGGCGTGCGGCTACAAGATCGGCCACACCGAGATCGACCGCCTGCGCTCCAAGTCCAGGGCCGCCCTGGGCCCGAAGTTCGACATCAAGGGCTTCCACGATGCGGTCCTGCTCGGTGGATCGCTGCCGCTGGCCGTGCTCGAGCGCGTCGTCGACCAATGGACAGTGTCCCAGCGCTGATGAGCGACCCGGCCGATCTCGCCCGCGAACTGACCATCGACTTTGTCGGCGGCGCGGTCGGCCATCGCCACCGGTTCGGCGGCGGCCGCGGCCAGGATCTGCCGCGCGCCGCCGGGTTCGTGAAGGGGGTCACCCCCACGGTCATCGACGCGACGGCCGGGCTCGGGCGCGACGCCTTCTTGCTGGCCTCGCTGGGGGCGCAGGTGACGCTGATCGAGCGCTCGCCGCACGTCCACGCCCGTCTTGCCGCCGGACTAGAGGCTGCAGCCGCCGATGGGCGCACGGCTGAGGTGGTCGCCCGCATGACCCTGCTGCACGGCGACGCACGGCTGTTGCTGCCGACCCTCGCGGCCGACGTGGTCATAGTTGATCCGATGCATCCCGAGCGCACATCCAGCGCCCTGGTGAAGAAGGACATGCGCCTGCTCCGCGACCTTGTGGGGACCGATCCCGACCAGCTCGAACTGATGCAGGCCGCGCTGGCCTGCGCCGGCAAGCGCGTGGTCCTGAAATGGCCGCGCAAGGGTCCGCCGATGCCGGGCCTGCGCGCGCCGTCGCACCAGATCGTCGGCAAGACCCTGCGCTACGACGTTTTCATGACCGCCGCTTCCTGAGAGAATGGCCCCATGAGCGTCGCCTTCACCAAGGAAGAGGATAGCGAGTCCGCCGCTGCGGACCTGCCCGATCGTCCGATCTCCCCGCACCCCAACCTGGTCACCGCCAAGGGCCTGGCTCAGCTCGAGGACGAACTTGCAAAGGCCCGGGCCGCCTACAGCGCCGCCCAGGCCAGCGGCGACGTCAACGCTGACCGCACCGCCATGGCCAGGGCCACCCGCGACCTGCGCTACTACGGAGCGCGTCGCGCCAGCGCCCAGCTGATCGAACCCGACCTGTCGCTGGACACCGTTCAGTTTGGGCGCAGCGTGACCTTCGAGCGCGAGGACGGCCGGCGCCAGACCTACGCCATCGTCGGCGAGGACGAGGCCGATCCCGCCAGTGGCACGGTGTCATACATATCGCCCCTCGCCCAAGCCCTACTCGGCAAGGCCTGCGGGGACATCGCCGAGATCAACGGCGCCGAAGTTGAGGTGGTCTCGATCAAGTGATGTCGGGGCGGGACCCGCTGGCGAACCGATCCACGGCTTAAGTGTTGTCCTTCGACTTCGCCGCCCGCCTCGGGCGACGGCCAGGAAGGAGAAGCCATGACGCCACTCAAGACCAACCCGACGCCCGTTCGTGATCGCTCGGCGCAATCGGCGGCGCGGCAGCGCCGCAGCCTGGAGCAGATCATCGAGGGCGTCCGCCGCCAACGGCGTCACATCCTGATGCTCGACGGCGTTGACCCGCTCCGGGGCGGCGTCGCCGACTAGCCTTCGGCCAGCAGGCTCAACAGCACGTCCACGCAAGCGGCTGAGTTCGCGGCCGCGGCCTCGACCATCTCGTCATAGGTCAGGTGGCTGTCTTCCCCGGCCAAGTCCGACAGCGTGCGGATCACGTACAGCGGCGTGTTCCAGGCCCGCGCCACGACCGCCACCGCGCCTGACTCCATGTCGATCGCATCTGCCCCGAACCGGGCGTGCAACTCGTCGCGTGTCGCCGGGCAGTTCAGGAAGTAGTCCGCGGTCACTATGCCGCCGAGACGCGCGTCGAGCCGGCCGCCCATGGCCGCCGACAACTGCGCGAGGATCGCCCGTACGGCCTCGTCCACCGGTTCGGGCGCGCTCAGCACCGGCGCCCCGACCGGGATCACGCCGTAAGCCGTCGGCGTGAAGGCGCCAGCGGTGACGATCCCATAATCGTGCACCGCCAGACGCTCAGCGAGCAGCACCGAGCCGACGCTCAAGGAAGGGTTCAGCCCGCCGGCGACCCCAGAAAAGATGAGGCTGCGCGCGCCGAACGCCGAAAGCAGCAGGGTCGCGGCCGCCGCCGCATTCACCTTCCCGATGCCGGCCTGAGCCAGCACGACGGGTTCGCCGCGATAAAGCGCGCGCCAGACCTTGGTCGGCCCATGGATTTCCGGCTGCGGACCGGCGTGCAGGACGCGGCGCAGGGCGGCCATCTCTTCAGGCGTTGCGCAGAGGATCGCGTGCATGCGCTCCGCTTAGCACGGCCTCAGCGCCGCTGCCCGTCTTCTGCGGCGCGCAGGACGAAAGCGAGGATCTCGGCCACCGCCACATAGAGCCCCTCGGGGATCTCGGTCTCAACCTCAATGGTCGACAGCGCTTCGGCGAGCGCCGCGTTCTTCTGGATCGGCACGCCGTGCGCCTGCGCCGCCTCGATGATCTTCTGGCCGATATGGCCGCGGCCGCTAGCAACGACCCGCGGCGCGTGGGGGGCGTCGTAGGTCAGGGCCACAGCCAGGGTCTTGCGAGGTTCCTCGCTCATGAGGTCTGGTCCACAAGCCGGCCGGCCTCGGGCTCGGCGATGCGCGGAGCCCCGGCATGCACCGCGATCTCGGCCCGGAAGTCGGCGCGCGCCATGGCCGCGCCCAGCAGTTCGCGACCTTCCTCAAGCCGCGCCAGCCCGGTCTCGCGTTCGGCCCACAGTCCGACGATCGCCTGGCCGCCGGCCAGCGAGACCCGTGCGTGGATCGGCCCCAACGGCTCGATGTCGAGCGAGAACGCCGCCCGCCAGGTGGGCTGGGCCTCGCCGCCCTTGCCGCGGCCGTCACGGCTGATCTCGAACTGCGCCACCGTCGCACCTTGCGGCGTGGTGAACGGCATTTCGAACATCCAGCGGGTCACCTGCGCCTCGACAGGCTCGCCGGCCGGCATCGAGGCGATCTGCAGCAGTTCCTGGCGGGCGACGGCGCTCTCGGTCTCGGCCAGCAGCCGCTGACCGATCTGACTTGGCGCGGCGTCGAGCGGAAGGCTGGGAGCGGCCGCCGGTTGGGCCCGCGGTCCGCCCGCGCGATAGGGCGGCGGCGGTGTGCGCGCCGGCGCTCTGGCGTCGGGCGTGCGGGGGACGCCGGCCAGCCACGCACTCAGCGCCTGGCGCAGCACCAGCAGCCCGGCCTTCATGTCCTGGCCCATCGGCGAGACCTGCGGCGCTGCGGCCAGCTTGGCTTCGAGGAACAGACCTGACTGCGACAGCGCTTTGGCGACGTCGGCGCCGCCGACCCGGGCATCGAACGGCGTCGCCTGGGCCAGCACCTGCGCTGCCGCCGAGCGGACAGGGCTCGGCAGCGCCGGATTGCCGGCGGCTCGGGTCAGGTCGGCCATCAGCGGCGCCAGGCCCCCCTGCCGGGCGGCCGCCTGCTGCGCGGTCTGGGCAAGTATCTGGGATTGAACTTGGCCTGGGTCGATGTCTATCGAGGGGGCAGCCGGGGGCGTCACCGGAATCACCGGACGCACCGGCGTGACCGGTATCGCCACCTGGGGCGTCAGCGGGCCTTGGATCGGCGTGATCGACACGAGCGACTCACTTGCCAAAAGTTGCCGACATCTTACCGGCCGGGAGTGAAGCTCGGCTTAAGATCGGTGTGATCCGGTCAACATGGAGATCCCCATGGCGGACGCAGACATAGCTGGCGCCGAGATCGTCCGCTGGCTCGACAGCCCGGGCGCGGAGCCGGAACTGCTCGTCGGGTGCGGCTTCGACGACGGTGAACACGAGGACCTCCTGTCGATCCTCGCCGTCGATCTCGATGGTCGTCGCATCACCTATGCGACCCGCGCGGCGACCCGCTCGGTTCCCTTCGCTCGACTTGCCGACGGCGCGGTCGTTCCCAGCGACGCCCTCCGCAAAGCCGTGTTCGCCGCGATCCCGGCCCGCGTACGAGAGGAGAACGCCGCGTACGAGGAAATCCGCGATCTGGTCCCGCGCCGGCCGCCCTCCCGCGAGGATCTCTTCGTCATCCTGGAGGCGGTCCGCGACCATCGACGCGGTCTGACGCCGGACCGCGATGCGCGTCACCTCCGCGCCAAGGCGCTGAAGCGCAGCGGGGCATGGAGCGCCGGCGTCGCCATCGCGGGCGGCTGGCGCGACGCGGCGGTCGCGGCCGGCGCCTGGCCCCAGGGCGACATCGCCATTCACCTGGCGCGGTTTCAGCGCGAGGCCAAGGACGCCCGCGGCTCTCTGGCCACCCTCGCCGATCTCCGCTTCGCCCGTCCGTCCATGAGCGGGCGACAACGGGCTATCGTCGCCACCATGGAGGGGGCCGCCCACGCCGACCTCTTCGAAGCCCAGCGCCGCAACGCCGAACATCTCGAGCACGCCTTCGCCTGCGCGGCCCAAGCCTGGGCGATCTCGCCCAAGGACGAGGAGGCCAACGCCCTCTATCAGCGGCTGCACGCCCTTACTCCTAAGCGGCCCTAGCCGCCCCCTGCCCTTCGCACGCCGCGCCTGCTATTGGGCGGCGTAATGACCCTCGACCAGCTCCCGCCCCTGCGCGAAACCCTCGCCGAGCACGGCCTCCTCGCCAAGAAGAGCTTCGGCCAGCACTTTCTGCTGGACCTGAACATCACGCGGAAGATCGCCCGCCTGGCCGAGGTCGGCGAAGGCGACCATGTCATCGAGGTCGGTCCTGGTCCCGGCGGTCTTACCCGTGCGTTGCTGGAGACCGGCGCCAAGGTCACCGCCGTCGAGGCGGATCCCCGGTTTGCGCCTTTGCTGGAGGAACTCTCCGTCGCCTCGGGAGGCGCGCTTACCGTCCGCCTGGAGGACGCTCTGAAAACCGACGAGGCGTCCGTCGCCGCCGGCGCGCCCGCCCACATCGTCTCCAACCTGCCCTACAACGTCGGCACGCCGCTGCTGATCAAGTGGCTGACTGGGGCCTTCACGCCCGCGTCCATGACCTTGATGTTCCAGAAGGAAGTCGCCGACCGAGTCGCCGCGGAACCTGGATCGGAGGCCTATGGCCGACTTTCGGTCATCGCCCAGGCGACGAGCCACGCGGCCGTGGTCATGGACGTGCCGGCCCGTGCGTTCACGCCGCCGCCCAAAGTCTCCTCGGCGGTGGCGCGGTTGACTCCACGTGCCGACCGCCCGGCGCCTGAGCGGCTCGAGGCCCTGCAGCGCGTGACGGCCGCCGCCTTTGGACAACGCCGCAAGATGCTGCGCTCCAGCCTCAAGGTTCTGGGCGGCGCCGAACTCTGCGAGGCAGCCGGAATCGCGCCGGACGCCCGGGCCGAGACGATCGACGTTGCGGGCTTCCTGGCCCTTGCCGACGCGCTCCGCGCAGCGTCTTAGCCGCCGCCGAACATCTTGGCCCGAAGCCGGCGCATGCCGCCGATCCAGCGGTCGTAGTCCGCGGTTTTACGCTGCATATAGGTCAGCACGACCGGGTGCGGCAGGATCAGGAAGTTCTCCGCCGCCAACCCTTGCACCACGCTTTCGGCGACGTCGTCAGGGGTCAGCACGCCGTCCAAGTTCTGCGGCTGAGAGGCGGCGTCACCCTGGCGCAGCATGGCGGTGTCGACGCCCTGCGGGCACAGGATCGAAACCTTGATGCCCTGGTCGCCATGGGTGATGGCCAACGACTCCGCGAAGCCGACCGCGGCATGTTTAGTGGTCGAGTAGACCGCCCCGCCGATCTGGGACAGCAGCCCCGCCGCCGAGATCGTGTTCAGCAGATAGCCGCCGCCGCGCGCCTGCATGCCGGGGATAACCGCGCGCGCCGCATGGACGTGCGCCATGACATTGACGTTCCACGCCCGGTTCCAGACCGCATCCGGCGACGAGGCCGCGCTCTGCTTGTCCGGGTCGCCGTCGCCGACGCCCGCGTTGGAGCAAAAGAGATCGATGCCGCCATGCCGCGCCTCGATGTCGGCGACCATCGCCGCCACCGCCGCGCCGTCGCTGACGTCCAGGGTCACCGCTTCGCCGCCGATTTCCTTGGCGACGGCGGCCGCGCCCTCGCCGTTGCGGTCGGCGACGATCACCGCCTTGGCGCCCTCGCGCGCGAAGCGCCGCGCCAGCCCGGCGCCGATCCCCTCGGCGCCGCCGGTGACGACGACGACCTTGCCCTTAACTTCCATCGAAATCCGTCCTCTTGATCAGGCTTGGGCCGCGTCGGCGTAGCCGGCGTACGAGTTCTTCATGCTGGCGTGATTGAGCAGCATCTGCGCGACCTGCTTCTCGCCCTTGGCGTCGAACACCTGCGTGCGCACCCAGTAGGACTCGGTGCGCTTGCTCTCGGCCAGCGCGACGATCTCGCGACGCAGCACGTACTCCTCGCCGACGAACAGCGGACCGTCGATGAGCTTGATCTCCTGATCGGCGAACAGCCCTACGGCGGGTCCCTTCACCGGAAACGCCGCCTCCCGGCTCGAATACTCGAACAGCACGCTCAGCATCTCGAACGGGATGATCGCTCGGCCCCACGGCGAGTCCGAACCATCGACGTACCACGGCGAGGTCTCGGTGATCTTGGCCAGCTTCTGGTTCAGGCTGAAGGGATAGAGCGCGCCCATGTTCTGGTCGGGGTCCATCCGCACCCGCTCCTCCTTGACCCCGGTCATGCCGACTTTCAGGTCTTCCAGGATCAGCAGCTTTCCGGGCGGTCGCAGCGCCGCCATCCGCGCCTCCAGCAGGCTCGGCTCGGTCTGCGGTCCGACGCTGGCGCTGGCCTCGAGCACGGGGGTCCCGTCGGCCTTCTCGGCCCAAACGCGCGTGCGCGTGGCCCCCTCGGCTGGGATCTCGGCGAAGGCGCGGACTTCCTCGCCCTCGACCACCATGTTCAGGAAGTGGGAGGAGATGCAGCCGGTCTCGTGCCAGCGCCGCCCCCAGATCTTGGCCAGCAGCGGCTGGAACTGGCTGAAGTGCGTCGGCCCTTCGATCGGCCCGGCCCGGAAGCCCAGCTTCTCGGCCATCGCGTCATCATGGATCGAGGTGTGCCCGCCATATTCCTGGTCAGCCAACATCTGCGCCGGCTTGCGCAACGGGCCGGCAAGGCTGAGGGGCGTATCGAAGGTCATGGGGCGTTCTCCTCTCTATCGCGCGCCCGCCGCCAGCCGGGCGCAGCGCGATATAGACGCATGCAAGGGCGCCTCAAACAAGCGTTTGAACGATGCTTACGCGCTACGGGCCAGCAGGGCGGCCAACTCGGCCTGCCGGTGGGTCCCGGTCTTGCTCAAGATCTGCTTGAGGTGCGAGCGGACGGTTGCAATGCGCACGCCCCGAAGCCGCGCAATGTGATCCAGCGACAGCCCCCGCGCCAGATCTGCCGCTACCGCCCCCTCGGCCGGCGTCAGTCCAAAGAGCTCGCAGAGCGGCTCTATGGCAAGCGCCGCATCTGGCTCCCTCACGAAGACCAACGCGCACGGCCTCTGGTCGCCCAGTCCGGTCGCCGACGGCCGTAGAGGCGCCACCGTCAAGGTCAGTGGCGCCCGCCCCTCGCGCGCCACCGCCAAGGCTGCACCTGCCGGCGCCGGCCTCCCAGCTGCGGTTTCAAGGGCGTCACGGATCTGGGATTGGAGCCTTTCGTTCAGCGCCGGCCGTCTGCACCACATCCTCCCGCCCTTCACCGCCAGCTCCCGGTTGGTCTGCAGGATGGCTTCGGCAGGCCCGCTGGCGTGGATCACTCGTCCGGCCCCATCGAGCACAATCACTCCGGCCGCAATCTGATCTAGGGCCTGCAACGCTACGTTTTGGACGCTGCTGAGCGACAGGCGCTGACCCAGTTGAAGCGCCCGCCGCAGGTGCGGCAACAGCAACGCCGCCCTGCGGCGGTCGTTCGACCCGTATCGTTCAGCGGCGCGCGGTCGGTGGATGCCCATAACCCCGACCGCTCCATCGACAGCTGGGAAGACGGCGCCGAGCATGTGGTGGATATCGAGTTCCGCAAGCCACTCCTGATAATAGCCGCTTTGCGCCTGCTCCTCGGCCGTCACCAGGTCGTCGCCGGTGATGATCTGCGACATGCCGCGGACGATCGAACGCTCGACCCAGAGGTCCCGGCGATGCCAATCCTGGGCCCAGGATTCACGCGCCTGAGCCACTACGAGGTTCTCGGTGCGCTCCAGAAGCTCGACGCTGTCAGCTACGCCGTGCAGCTTCACGACTGCGCTCGAGGATTCGAAGGCGCGCGCCATGCGCTCGGCTGTGCCGAGCCAAAGCGCGTCATCCAGCGCCGCATCGTAGAGATGCGCGATAAGCTCCGTGAGACGTGCGTCGTAATGTTGGGTCGCGGACACCGTCGTTATCTAACACGTCATTCGAGACCGGCGTTATATGGGAGCGTTATGCGGTCAGGCCGCCCGCTCGAAGCCGATGGCCCGGCTGACGTCGCGCAGCAGGCCGTAGGCGGTGACCTCGTCCATGCCGCCGGCAAGCACCGTCGCCTTACCGCCGCCTTCCAGGGTCAGGGCGTTGGCGATCTGCGCCACCTTGGCCCGATAGCCCATTCCCGCGGCCACGCTCACGCTTGGATTAACGATCGTCACGTCGCCTTCCTGGCCCGTGACAGCATTGCGGATCAGCAGGCGATGGATGTCCTCAGCCTTGAAGGTCCGTCCCGCAGCTTCGATGCGGTCCGGCCCCACGATGATGACCGACGTCCCCCGATGTTCCGGCGGCCGCATGTCTCGAATGAACGCGGCCCAGATCGCAAGTCCACCGATACCGATCAGAACGATACCTAAGGGCAGCATCGGCAGACCCATGACGACGGCGATCGCGCCGATCACCCCCAGATAGATGAACTTCGGCGCCGGAGCGGGCGTCACCGTAAACAGCGTGTCGCCGCCCCGCTCTGACCTCACGTACTCGGACTTCTGCTTCATTCCGCTCGCGCCGCGGCCTTGCCGCGGCGCCCCCTTCTGGTTTCCCCGCAGGACGGCGCGCGGGCCGCCGTCGCTCAGCCGATGACGTCGCTGATGTCGTTTTCGCGCCAGTCGGCGGGCATGCTCGACTGCTCGCAGCGCCGGGCGCTGTGCTCCCAGCCGAACTCGGTTTTGGACTTGAAGCCCGCGTCGCCCAGCAGTTCGTAGGTGACGATGCTTGTCTCTTCGCCGCCGCCGCGCAGGTCGCCGCAGCTCTGCGTCACGCGATAGGTGCTCGAAGCGGTCTGCTCGATCTTCTTGAACTCGCAAAAGTCCTGCGAGCCGCCCAGGCCCTCACGGCGCAGCAGGACGACGGTGGCGTTCGATGCCTGGGCGCACGGCGTGTCGGCCGCCACGTAGTAGCCGCGCTTCAGAGGCAGTTCGGCTACGATCCTGCCCCGAGCGTCGGCGGTCTTGATCACGCCGGTCGACGTCGCGTCGGCGGCGGGGCTTTCGATCACGGCCTCACGCTCCCCGCAAGCGGCGAGCCCGGCTGCAGCCGCCAGAGCCAACAAAGCTGCTTTCATTCGTCCGCCCCAAGCGCCCGACTTCCGTCAGGTCAAAATGGTGGACGTCGGTCGGTGGCCGCATCCCCCATTTGGGGCGCCCCGATAACTTCGAGCCGTGAAACCGTCGGGGCCTCGGTCACAACCGCGTGTCAGCGCGCCAGGCCGTAGCCGTAGTCGAATGCTCCGTATGGCCGACCGGCTCGGTTCCAATAGCGCCAAACGCCGTTCTTCTCCTGGCCGATGGTCAGGGCCAGGGTCCCGCTCTCGCCGATCGGCATGACGCTGGTGATGTAGCCGCTGCGATAGCCGCCGGTGCCGACCGCAACGCCGACCTCGCCGTGGATCTGGCGATCTCGCGGTAGCCGCACGCCTTCGCCATATGCTTCTTCAGTCGCCGCGGCCGGGGAATCGGCCAGCCAGCGTCTGATCTGCTCAGCGGTGTCCAGCGCCTCGGCCTTCGGAGCGATCGTCACCGACGTCGCCGGTTCAGCGGCCGCCAAGTTGATTTCTGACGGCGCGACGCCCGTAGCGCCGGCGGTGCTCATCGCCTCCTGGGCCTCGGCGGTCCCCGCTGTCAGGACCAGCGCGGCCCAGGCCGCCAGAACGGTACGCGTACGCATGTCAGATGGCGCCTCCAAGCGCGCCCGAGCTTAAGCAGCGGATATGGGCGCTCGTAAGGCGCTATCCAAGCAGCGAGGTCGCCCCGTCCCAGGCCAGTTTGCCCCCGACTGCGATCAACAAGACGTAGATGATCCGATAGAAGTTCCCCGCTGGGACCCGACGGACGAGCCACACCCCGCCCCAAGTGGAGGCGATGGCCAGCGGCAGCAGCACGAGAGCCGTCATCATCGCCTCGCGCGTGAACTGCCCCAGCGCCCAGTAGGCCGGAACTTTCATCCAGTTCACTACCGCGAAGAAGATGGCGCTGGTGCCGATGAAGACGTCACGCGGCAGGTTCTTGGGCATCACGTAGATCTGGAACGGCGGCCCGCCGGCGTGGGCGATCTGGCTCGTGAATCCAGCCGTGACGCCCGCCAGCACGCCGCGCCACGGCAGCTTTTCCGGCTTGGCCGGCCTGGCCGAGGCCGACCCGCGCTCGGCCCACAGTCGCATCACTGCAAAGACGATCGAGATCGCCCCGACCGCCAGTTCCACCGCGCCCGGCTTCACGAACGCCGCCAGCGCGTACCCCACGACGATGCCGCCCGCCGCGCTCGGCAGCATGACCGCCAGCACGTTTCTGTCCCAAGTCTTGCGGAACGACCAGACGCTGACGACGTCCTGCACGATCAGGATCGGCAGGGTGATCGAGGCGGCCAGCACCGGCGACACCGCCAGCGCGATCATCGGGACCGCGATGACACCGATGCCGGAAAACCCGCCCTTGGCCAGGCCCAGCAGGATCACCGCCGGGATCGCGACGGCGTAGAAGAAGGGATCGGTGAGCAGGAGGCTCTACTTCCGCTTGCCGAGTTCGGCGGCGATGTCCTTCACGTTGTGGCCCACCTTGCGGTGCGCGGCGATGACCTGTTCTGGCTTCACGCCCCAGCGCTTAGCCCAGAACGCCACCTCATGACGCTCGCGGACGTCCAGCCGCACATTGTCGCGGAAATCCCGCTTGCCCTTGGGTTCGGCCATGATCGCCTCCGTGATCGCCCCTGGCCTACCAAGTCCGTCGCGCGGCGCCTACCCGCCTGGACGCGAGCCGCTCGGCCGGCTGACCACGAACGCCGCGCAAGCCGCCAGCGCGGCGGCGACCGCCAGCGCCAGCCATAGATCAGGATGCACCGACAGGAAGAAGACTGCGAACCCGACCGCCATGCCCGTGCAGGCCAGCACCTTCGCCTTGCGCGGGATCGCCCCATGCGCTCGCCAGTCGCGCACCAACGGCCCGAACTGCTTATGGTCCAGGATCCAAGCCTCCAGCCTCGGCGAGGACTTTGCAAAACAGCCCGCCGCGAGGATCAGGAACACCGTGGTCGGCAGTAACGGCAGGAACGCCCCGGCGATGCCCAGGCCCGTGAACCCCAACCCCAAAACCAGATAAAGCGCGCGCGTCATGCCAATTGAGAACTTCTCTCAAAAGCGCCTGCGGCGATAGGGGTCAGGCCGCCAAATCTGCGAGACGCTGCGCCAAGGCGACGTTGACAGCCTCGTAGGCCGGCGTGAAATCGCGGGCGATCTTGGCCTTGCTCCAGGTCGCCGGCAGCAGGCCGCCGAGCACCTCGGTGTGCAGAACGTGCGTACCCTCCGCATGCGGCGTCAGAAGGAACCCGTGCCGGCCGGCGAAGACCAACGGCACGTGACCCGACCAAGCGAGCTCTCGCCCTGGTTCCGCCGCGACGATCCGGGTCGTCTGGCGGATCACGCCCTTCCCGGCCAGATTGCGGAACACCATCTTCACCTTGGCCCCGACCTTGGCCGCCCCATAGGCCTCCAGGTTAAGCGGGTTCCACTCGCCGTACCGCTCGAAGTCGGCGAGCACGGCCCAGACCGCATCGGGCATAGCGGGAATGATCGCTTCGGTGCGGATCTGATGCATGGCTCAACTATATTCGCAAAATTCGCGTCGGCTGCCATTGTCGCAGCATGGCGAACACCGACCTCGCGACGCGGACCTACAATCACGGCTGGCGGCTGGATCCGATCATCCGCAGCTTGTTGGACACCGACTTCTACAAACTGCTGATGCTGCAGCTGATCTGGAGCCTGCATCCCGAAGTCCAAGCCACCTTCTCGCTGATCAATCGCACCCGCCACGTGCGTCTGGCCGAGGTCGTCGACGAGGCCGAACTACGCGCCCAGCTCGACCACGCCCGCACCCTGTCGTTCTCGAAAAAGGAGCTGATCTGGCTCGCCGGCAACACGTTCTACGGCGAGACCCAGATGTTCAAGCCGGGCTTCATCGCATGGCTCGCCGACTTTCGCCTGCCGCCCTACGAACTGGCGCGGCGCGACGGGCAGTACGAGCTCAGTTTCCACGGCCCGTGGACCCACACCACCATGTGGGAAATCCCCGCGCTGGCGATCATCAACGAACTGCGCACCCGCAGCGTGCTGCGCGGCCAGGGGCGCTTCGCCCTGGACATCACCTACGCCCGCGCCAAGGCCAAGCTCTGGGAAAAGGTCGAACGCCTGCGCAAGTTCGACGGCCTGCTGATCTCCGATTTCGGGACCCGCCGCCGCCACTCGTTCCTCTGGCAACGATGGTGTGTGGAAGCCCTGAAGGAAGGGCTAGGCGACGCCGTGCTCGGCACGTCCAACGTCCTCCTGGCCATGGACGGGGATCTGGAGGCGGTCGGAACCAACGCTCATGAGCTGCCGATGGTCGCCGCAGCGCTGGCCGATACGGACGAAGCCTTGCGCGCCGCGCCTTACAAGGTGCTCGACGAATGGCGGCGCACCTACGGCGGCAACCTGCTCGTCGCCCTGCCCGACGCCTATGGCACTCGCGCCTTCCTGGCCGACGCCCCTGACTGGGTCGCCGACTGGACGGGCTTCCGTCCCGACAGCGCCCCACCGATCGAAGGCGGCGAGGAGATCATCGCCTGGTGGAAGGCCAAGGGCCGCGATCCGCGCGACAAGCTGCTGGTGTTCTCCGACGGCATGGACATCGACTCGATCGAAGAGGCCCACCGTCACTTCGCCGGCCGCGTGCGAATGAGCTTCGGCTGGGGCACCAACCTGACCAACGATTTCAAGGGATGCCTGCCCGGCGGCGGGGAGGCCCTCGATCCGATCTCGCTGGTCTGCAAGGTGACCGAGGCGAACGGCCGTCCCGCCGTGAAGCTATCCGACAATCCCGAGAAAGCCACCGGCGATCCCACCGAAATCGCCCGCTATCTCCGTGTCTTCGGAGCGGCAGGACGCCACGCGCATCCGGTCAGCGTCTGACCCCTGCGCCAAAACGCCCCACCTGCGCCTGCAACCAAACGGGTTTGGCTGCGCTTCACCACCCTGTCTCCCGGGTTGTTCTGAGCGCGCTCAATGCGCGTGGAGGCTGCAAGGTAAAGCTAGGCGTCCGTCAGGCCGGCTCCCCACGGAGCGCGGCCTCGCATGCATACCCATAACTATAATTATTTCCCAAAGCGCTGCATTATAGGCCACGTGCCGCATACCAATGTCACGATTACGCCTTGCCACGGTCCTTTGATGGCCGAATTGCCAGGTCAGCTTGGAGATGCCTCGGGGGAGGCCTCACAGATGTACGGGAGACCTCATGCGTTCCATCTTCACCTACGGGGCTGCGGCCCTCGCCCTCGCCATCGCCGCTCCGGCCTTTGCTCAAGACGCTTCTGAGCCGACCGCCCCGCCGGCGAAGGACGCCAGCGCCACCGCCGCCACCCTGGCCGTCGGCGCCACCGTGAAGGACAAGACCGGCGCCAGCATCGGCACGGTCACCGAAGTGAAGCCCGACGCCGCCGGCCAGCAAGTCGCGACGATCAAGATGGGCTCGGACACCTTCGCGGTCGAAACCAGCAAGCTGGCGATCGCCGACGGCTCGGCGACGATCAACGCCACGGCCGACGAACTGAAGTCGATGCTGAAGAAGTAAGCCGCTTCGAGCGCGCCCCGGACCTCCAGTCGGGGCGCGCTCCTCCTTTTATCGTCGCCGTCTGTGCGACACGGGTCGTTCCGCGATCAGCGGAAGACGTAGACGTCCCCACCTGCGCGTTCAGGCAGCGGCCCGGCCGCGATCGTCAGCTGCGCTCGCCGCCCACCGCACACGCAGCGCATGCGATCGGTGAACGCTCGCAGGGGCAAACCGCCCAGTCCTTGCGCCACCCAATGCGTCGGATCGCACGGCGCAGCCCGCTCACATCCCGGCGAGGCGCACCGCGCCACCAGGTGCCGATCCAGTCCCACGCACGCCAGCAGCGGCTCGCGCTGCACGTCGTTCCATTCCTCATGCTTCATGTTCGCCTCCAGCGGCAGAACAAAAACAGAACACGCAGGCACGGGCGACTCCGTTCAGGTTGATCGGCCAGACCGCCCTCCAACTCAAACGAGAGCAACCAACCGCAAGCATCGGAAGAGTCGCGGGTTCTCAAAACCGCGCAGTCATCCACAGGGGGCGAAATCCTGTGAACGGCCTGTTTTCCAGGAGCCGCGCGGGCTACTCGGCCAGCAGCGCCTCGACGAAGTCCGGCAACCATGGATTGCGGCCCGGCTTCATACGCTCCGAACGGTAGATGTGCCCGAGGTCGGCATAGGCCCGGTCGAAGTTCTTGTTGACGATCACATAGTCGTAGAGCCGCCAATGCTCGATCTCGTCCTTGCCCTTTAGCAGGCGCTTCTGGATGACCTCTTCGCTGTCCTGAGCGCGAGCGTGCAGTCGGCGCGACAGATCTTCCCATGACGGCGGGAGAATGAAGACCCGCACGCTGTCGTCCGGCGCGTTGTCGGCGACCTGCTTTGCGCCTTGCCAGTCGATGTCGAACAGCACGTCCTTGCCAGCCTCCAGGGCCGCCATCACCGGCGCCTTGGGGGTGCCGTAGCGATTGTCGTGCACATCGGCCCACTCCAGGAACTCGCCGCGCTCTATCATCGCGTCGAAGGTCGGACGGTCGACGAAATAATACTCACGGCCCTCCTCCTCTCCCGGGCGCGGCGCGCGAGTGGTGCAAGAGATCGACAGCATCAGGTCGCTGTGATCGGCGACGAGCCGCCGCGATAGCGACGTCTTGCCCGCGCCCGACGGCGAGGACACCAGCAGCATCATCCCGCGGCGGGTTGTTTCCCAGGGCCTGGGATGGTCGTGTCCGTCAGTCATTCGTCACTCTCGCACGTTCGGAGCGCCGCTTAACAGATACCGCCCTTTCGGCGGAAGGGGCTCCCGACACCGCCAAGCGACTGGAGCGGACGGACAGGCCCTACTCGACGTTCTGAACCTGCTCTCGGAACTGCTCGATCGTCGCCTTGAGTTCCAGCCCGACGGTCGTCAGCACGCCCAGCGCCGACTTCGAGCACAGGGTGTTGGCCTCGCGCATGAATTCCTGGGTCAGGAAGTCCAGCCGTCGTCCCTGCGGGCCCTCGGCGACGATGTGCGCGCGCGCCGCGTCAACGTGGGCGCGCAGCCGGTCCAGTTCCTCACGCACGTCGGCCTTCACGGCCATGGCGGCCGCCTCGATGACAATCTTGTCCTCGCCGGCTGCTTCGCCGACCAGTTCGGCCATCCGTCGTGCGAAGCGATTCTTGATCGCCACGGGCTGCCCTTCGGCTAGGCCCTGGGCATCGCCAACCAGGGCTTCGATCTTGTCGACAAGTCCAATCAGCACTGAGGTCAGCGCCAGGCCTTCTTCGCGACGCGAGGCGGCCAACGCCTCAAGCGCCGCGCCGATCGACAGCGCGATCGCCGCCTGCAGCGCCGCCTGGGCGTCCGGATCGCCGTCGCCCTCCGCCGCCTCGATAACCCCGCGCAGCGCCAACAGCCCGTCCAGGCTGGGCGGTCCAACCTTTCCGCCCAGGATCAACCCTTCGCCCATCGCCAAGTAGCGCGCCAGCACGTCTTCGTTGATCCGCACCTCGACGCCGCTGTCGGTGCGCTTTGCCTGGACGCCGACATTGACCTGACCACGGGCGAAGCGGGCCTGGGCGCCGTCGCGCGCGGCGCGCTCCAACTGGTCAAAGCCCGGCGGCCCACGAAACCGAACCTCGAGATTGCGCCCGTTCACCGAACGTGCCTCGACCGCCCAAGTCCAGTCGCCCGCCGCACCCTCGGCCCGGCCAAAGCCCGTCATCCCAGACAGCGGCATGAAAATCCTCGAAGCTGCACAATCCCCGGCAGTTTACACAGGCTACCGACCCCGAAGCTAACCGAAACGCGAGTGGCGCTTCCAATGTCCAGGGTCGACTCCCCACGCGCATCAGCGTCAAGTTGCGCTCCAAACTGGACGGAGGCGGCCATGGACATGGTCCGACGCATCGCGGGCGCTGCGGCGATCTACTTCTGTGCCTTGTTTACGGCGCTGGGCGTCGCACGGCTGGTCCGCGACGTGGTGGATCTCGTCGGAGTGGAGCCGGCGTTCGGGGTCATCGCCGGGGCGCTCATCGTCGCCTTCGCCCTGCTGCCCTGGGCCGGATTTGCGGTGCGCGCCTTCGGCATCACGCCCTCGATCCCACAGCGGCTAGCGGTCGGGGCTGGCGCGGTGCTGATGCTGTTCGTGCTGGCAGTTGTCGAACTCACCTTCTTCCGCCGTTTATTCACGGCGGAGTTGGCCCAGCCCAATGATCGCATTGCTGCCTGGACCACACTCGGCCTGCTGCTGTACGCTGCGATCCTTCCGGTGTTCCGCGCACGCCGCGACCCGCGCGACTAGCGCGGGCCGCATGCGCGCTCGTCCCTAGCGGCGGACGATCTCGACGCGCCGTGCGTCGACGTCAGGCGTTGCGGCAGGACCGTTCTCGACAGCAACAGGCGCCACCATCTCGATGCTGGAGGCCGGAACTCCGGACGCGACCAGCCGATCGCGAACCGCCTCCGCCCGTTGCTGCGCCAGGCGTTCGTTGAGCGCCAGGTTACCGGTGCGATCGGTGTAGCCGGTGATGCCGACCCGCAGGTTATCCTGCTTTATCGCAGCCGCAGCTTCTTCGATCAGCCGGCCGTCGTCAGGACCGATGGCCGCCGAGCCGAGGGCGAAATGCACATTGGCGGGCAGTCCGACGATCGCCGCTGGCGCGGGCGCCGGCGCAGGTGTGACTGGAACCGGCGCGACAGTCTCGGCCGGCGCAGTCCGGACCGGCGGGGCCACGGCTGGCGCTACAGGCCTCACCTCAGCGACAGGCGCGGTCGGCGCGGTCGCCTGGCGGCCCAGGAAGAACCACGCCAGCAACGCCAACGCCGCCACCCCCAGCAGCCATGGCAACCATGCGCCCATGCCTGAACGCCGGGCCGGCGCGGCGGCGGCGCTCCGCGCATAGACCGGCGCGGCCGGCGGAGGCCGATCCTCGCCCCGGTGGGCTCTATCGCCGAAGTCGGCCACGGTCGCCGAGGCGTCAGTCGCCGCACTCGCCACGGACGCGGCTCCAGCACCGACCCCGACAGCGCCGGCCGCCATCGACGCCTTGCCGATCCCGCCGGCGACATCCGTGCCGCCGAACACCGACAGTTTCCGGAAATGCTCGGCCAGCAGATAGTAGACGGTCACCCTGTTCTTGGTTCGATCCGCGCTCATCCGCTCGCCGACGCCTATGATCGCGTCATCCAGCTCGGCGTCGCTATGCGCCAGACCTAGCTTCTTCCTCAGGTAATTCTCGCGAATCCGACGCAGCTCCTCGGGCTCCGTGAAGGAAACCAGCGACGAGTCCCGGTTATGCAGGGCGATCCCGCAATACCGCACGATCGCATCGATAACCTTGGAATCGGCGTTGGGAACGTACTTCCTGACGTCGATGGCCCAGTCTTCCGCCATGGCCTGTCCTCCGATCCGTTTGACGGGCGTCGAACGGGCGCGCGAGGGGTCGCGTCCAGGATCGACCTCTCACCGATAGGGCCATGGCGAGATGCGGGCGCTAGGGCCGTTTGCGGAGTGGGCGGATGGATTTACCTTAGGAATCTGCGGCCTCGCTTGGCCGCTACTCGCAGCCGCGCCACGACCGACTAGCGGCCAGCCTGCTCCGCCGCCTTCTCTTGAAGGGCGCCGGCCTTTTCCTGAAGCGCGGCCGCAGCGCGCTGCTTTTCCACGACCCGCCACTTGGCGACGTTCTTTAGGTGGTCGTCGTAAGTCACCGCGAAGACGTGCCCGCCGCTGCCGTCGGCGACAAAGAACAGATTGTCGCTAGCGGGCGGATCGAGCACGGCCGCCAGGGCCGCGCGGCCTGGATTGGCGATCGGCGTCGGCGGAAGGCCGTCGATCTGATAGGTGTTGTAGGGGTTTGGCTGCGCCATTTCCGAAGCGCGCAGCCCGCGGCCCAGCGGCTTGCCGCCATTAAGCCCGTAGATGATCGTCGGATCGCTCTCCAGCCGCATGCCCTTGCGCAGCCGGTTCACGAAGACCGCCGCGACCTCCGGCCGTTCGCTCGCGATCCCGGTTTCCTTCTCGACGATAGACGCCAGCGTCACCGCCTCCTCGGGCGTCTTGATCGGCAGGCCCGGCTGACGTTTCTCCCACAGCAGGGCGAGCAATTCGTCCCGGGCGTCCATCATGCGCTTCAGCACCGCTGAGCGGTCCTCCCCGCGCTCGTACTGGTAGGTCTCGGGCAGGATCGAGCCTTCGGGCGGGGCGGCCACGACGCCGCTCAGATCGGGGCGCGCCATCAGCGCGGCGACCGCTGCCTCCGACGTCATGCCCTCGGGGATGGTCACCTGGTGGATGACGATCTTGCCGTCGCGGATGTCGCGCAGGATCGAAGCCAGCGAGGCGCGGCTCTTGAATTCGTACTCGCCGGCTTTCAGCGACTTGGCCGCGCCGGTGAACTGGGCGGCGGCGGCGAACAGCGCCTTGGAGCGGATCGCTCCGGACCGCTCCAGAGTCGAGGCGATCTCGGTCAGGCCGGCCCCCTTTCGCAGCATGACCACGCGGGTCTCGCCGCCGTCAGTGGCCGGCCCTGGACCTTGGTAGGACCACAGGGCCCAGGCCAGTACCAGCGCGGCGACGACGCCCAGCGTCGCCGCCGCGCTGCCCAGGATGATCCTGAACTTGCGCGCAGGCGTCAAAGCGCCCGACGGCTTGCGCCGCCCGCGGGCGGCCGACTTGCGCGGCTTGCGGCTCACGAGACCTTCTTGAACACCACGGACGCGTTGGTGCCGCCGAAGCCGAAGCTGTTGGACAGCGCGATGTCGATCTTCATCGGCTTGGCCTTGTTGGCGACCAGGTCGATCTCGGTCTCAACCGACGGATTATCGAGGTTGATGGTCGGCGGCGCGATCTGGTCGCGGATCGCCAGCACCGTGAACGCGGACTCGATGGCGCCCGCGGCGCCGAGCAGGTGCCCGGTGGCCGACTTGGTCGACGACATGGTCAAGTCCTTGGCCGCGTCGCCGAGCAGGCGGGTGACCGCGCCCAGTTCGATCTCGTCGCCGAGCGGCGTCGAGGTGCCGTGCGCATTGATGTAGTCGATGTCGGCCGGGGTGATGCCCGCGTCCTTGATCGCCGCGCGCATGGCGCGGAAGCCGCCGTCGCCGTCCTCGGCCGGGGCGGTGATGTGATAGGCGTCGCCCGCCAGGCCGTAGCCGGCCACTTCGGCGTAGATCTTCGCGCCGCGGGCCTTGGCGTGTTCGTACTCTTCCAGCACCAACACGCCGGCGCCCTCGCCCATGACGAAGCCGTCGCGGTCCTTGTCGTAAGGCCGGCTGGCCTTTTCCGGCGCGTCGTTGAAGCCGGTCGACATGGCGCGGCAGGCGATGAAGCCCGCGACACCCACAGGGCAGATCGAGGCCTCGGCGCCGCCGGCGACCATCACGTCGGCGTCGCCGTACTTGATCAGTCGGGCCGCGTCGCCGATCGCGTGCGCGCCAGTGGCGCAGGCGGTGACGACGGAGTGGTTCGGGCCCTTAAAGCCATGCCGGATCGAGACCTGGCCCGAGGCCAGGTTGATCAGGGCCGAGGGAATGAAGAACGGGCTGACGCGGCGCGGGCCCTTCTCGTGCAGCTCGACGCTGGTCTTTTCGATCGTCGCCAGTCCGCCGATGCCCGAGCCGATGATGACGCCGGTGCGTTCCTTGTCGTCTTCGGATTCCGGAACCCAGCCCGAATCCTTCACCGCTTCGTCGGCCGCCGCGATCGCGTAGAGGATGAAGTCGTCGACCCGACGCTGATCCTTGGGCGCCAGCGTGTCGTCCGGATTGAACGAACCGGGGACGCCTTCGCCGCCGCCGCCGCGACCATCGACCCGCGGCACTTCGCAGGCGATCTGGCAGGCATAGTCGGTGGGATCGAAGGTGGTGATGCGGCCCGCCCCGGACTTGCCCTCCAGGATGGCTTTCCAGGTGATGTCGGTTCCTTGACCGAGCGGGGTCAGCAAACCGATGCCGGTGACGACGACACGACGCATTAGCGGGCCTCCAAACGCAGACCGCCGCGAACTCCGAAGAGCTTCGCGGCGGTCAAATATTCAATGAATTCCGTGGACTCGCCTTAGGCGCCCAGGCGCTCACCGATGAACTTCACCGCATCGCCGACGGTCTGGATGTGCTCAGCGGCGTCATCCGGGATCTCGATGTCGAACTCTTCTTCGAAGGCCATGACCAGCTCGACGTTGTCGAGGCTGTCGGCGCCCAGGTCATCGATGAAGCTCGCCTTTTCGGTGACCTTCTCGGGGTCGGCGTCCAGATGTTCGATGACGATCTTACGCACGCGCTCGAGGATGTCGGACATTCGCTTAAGTCCCTTGTGTTTCGCTAAATCCATCCGCGACGGCCGACGGGATGTCAACCGTTGCGGACATACGGGTAGAGACCTTCGCCTCGCCGGTTCGCGCGGCGACGTAGCATGTTCGCCACGGCCACGCCAGCGGGCTCAGATCATGGCCATGCCGCCGTTCACATGCAGGGTTTGACCCGTCATGTAGGCGGCTTCGTCGCTGGCCAGATAGACGCAGGCGGCGGCCACTTCCAAGCCCGAACCCAGCCGTCCGGCCGGGATCGTGCCCATGATCTGGGCCTTCTGCTGTTCGTTCAGGGCATCGGTCATCGGGCTTTCGATGAAGCCCGGCGCCACGCAATTCACTGTGATCCCGCGGGAGGCGACCTCCTGGGCCAGCGCCTTGGAGAATCCGATCATGCCGGCCTTGGAGGCGGCGTAGTTCGATTGCCCCGGATTGCCCATCACCCCGACGACCGAGGTGATGCCGATGATTCGGCCATGGCGCCGCTTCATCATGCCGCGCATCGCCGAGCGGCTGAGCCGGAAGTAGCTCTCCAGGTTGACCTTCAGGACGGCGTCCCAGTCCTCGTCCTTCATCCGCATCAGCAGGCCGTCGCGGGTGATTCCGGCATTGGCGACCAGGATGTCGACCCCGGCGCCGGCGGCCTCTTCGGCGCGCGACAGCAGGCTGTCGACCGATTCCGGATCCGAGAGGTTGGCCGGCACAGCGAAGGTGCGTCCGCCGAGTTGCTGGGCGAGGTCCTGCAGCACGGCCTCACGCGTGCCGGACAGCACCACGGTCGCGCCGGCGGCGTGCAGGGCCTTGGCGATCTCGCCGCCGATGCCGCCGGTCGCGCCGGTGACCAGGGCGGTCTTTCCCGTCAGGTCAAACATCTCAGAGTCCCTTCGCGAAGGCTTCAAGGTCGGCGGGCGTGTTCAGCGGCGTCGCCTCGGCGTCGGGCGCGATGCGCTTGGCCATGCCCGACAGCACCTTGCCGGCGCCGGCCTCGGCGAAGCGGGTCACCCCGCCCTCGCCGGCCAGCCAGATCATGCTTTCGCGCCAACGCACCCGGCCGGTGACTTGCTCCACCAGCAGGCGGCGGATCTCTTCCGGATCCAGGGTCGGGCGCGCGGTGACGTTGGCGACGACCGGCGCACGGGGCGCGATGATCGTCGCGCTAGCCAGGGCCTGGGCCATCTCGTCGGCGGCCGGCTGCATTAGCGGACAGTGGAACGGCGCCGAGACGTTCAAAGGGATGGCCCGCGCGCCCAATTCCTTGGCCTTTTCAATGGCCACGTCGACCGCGGCCTTGTCGCCCGAAATCACCACGTTGCCGTTGTTGTTGTCGTTGGCGACGACGCAGACGCCGACCTTGGCGCCGGCTTCGGCGGCGGCTTCGGCCAGCGCCACGTCGGTCTTCGGGCCGATCAGCGAGGCCATTGCGCCGGCGCCGACGGGCACAGCGCGCTGCATCGCTTGCCCGCGGAGCTTCAGCAGCCGGGCCGTGTCAGCCAGGCTGATCGCGCCCGCAGACGCCAGGGCCGAATATTCGCCGAGCGAGTGACCGGCCACAAAGGCGGCCTTGTCGATGCCGACCCCGAATTCCTTCTCCAGGGTCCGGGTCACCGCCACCGAGACAGCCATCAGCGCCGGCTGGGCGTTCTCGGTCAGGGTCAGATCCCCTTCCGGGCCCTCGCGCATCAGCGCGAACAGCTTCTGGCCCAGGGCGTCGTCGACTTCCTGGAAGACCTCACGAGCCGAGGCGAAGGCCTCGGCGAGGTCCGCGCCCATCCCGACAGCTTGGCTGCCCTGGCCAGGAAAAATGAAGGCGAGGCTCATGGCGCGTCTCCCACGCACTTACGATTCCGAGCCGGGAGGGTTAGGGGATAAGCCAAGCCCCGGCAAGGCGGCGATCGATAACGGGAGGACGTCATGCGCGCGGTGATCCGCCGGAACAAGCAGTTGGTCTGCGACGAGATCGCCGACCTGAAGCCCGATCAGGGCCAGGTGCTGGTGCGCACCCTTGCCTGCGGAATCTGCGGCTCCGACCTGCACGCGCTGCACCACATGGAGCACATGATCGACCTGACGAGCCGCGCCAATGGCGGCATGACCAACGGCTTCGATCCCACCGCCGACACCGTGTTCGGTCACGAGTTCTGCGCCGAGATTCTTGAGCACGGCCCCGGTACGACCGGCGCGCTCAAGGCAGGCACGCGGGTAGTGTCGATTCCCGCCACGCTCACCCCGGTCGGCGGCGTCGAGATGCTTGGCTTCTCGAACAAGCTGCCTGGCGGCTTTTCCGAGCGCATGATCCTCTCCGAGGCGCTGCTGCTGCCCGTTCCCAACGGCCTGCCAACCGACAAGGCCGCGCTGACCGAGCCGTTCGCGGTCGGCGCCCACGCCGTCGCCAAGGCGCGGCTCGATCCGAACAGCGTCGCCCTCGTCGTCGGCTGCGGCCCTGTCGGCCTAGCGGTGATCGCCGGGCTCAAGGCGCGCGGCCACGGCCCCGTCATCGCCGCCGACTTCTCGCCCCGTCGCCGCGCCGCCGCCGAAATGCTGGGCGCCGACGTGGTCATCGACCCGGCGGTCGAGAGCCCGCACGCCCGCTGGGAAGGCTTCGGCGTCCCCACCGCGCGCGCCGCCCAGAACATGGTCCGCATGATGGGCGGCAGCTTCGGTCGTCCCGTGGTGTTCGAATGCGTCGGTTCGCCCGGCGTGCTGCAGAGCCTCATCGAGGCCTCGCCCGCCGGATCGCAGATCGTCGTCGCAGGCGTCTGCATGGAAACCGACCGGATCGAGCCGGCGATCGCGATCACCAAGGAGATCGAACTGACCTTCGTGTTCGGCTACTCGCCCGAGGAGTTCGCCGCCACCTTGCACGACATCGCCGAGGGCCGCATCGACGTCAGCAATGTGGTCACCGGCACGGTGGGGCTCGACGGCGTCGCCCAAGCGTTCAAGGACCTCGGCGATCCCGAGGCGCACGTGAAGATCCTCGTCCAGCCCTAGAGCTTCATGGGGCTGGCGTAGCCCGTCAGCTCCAGATAGCCGCGCCCGCCTTCGCTGCGCACCGCCCCCTCCCAATAGACGGGGCCGCCCGAGGCGCGGCTGTCCAGCTCCTGGTCGTCGAACAGCGGCTTGAGGGTCCAGTTCCGCTCGCCGCCGGGCGTCTGGACGGCCACCGTCCGCTCGATGGGATAGACCGCGCCCGTCCGCGGCGAGCGCCAGCTGCGCTGCGCCGTAAAGCGCACCTGCGACGGAGAGAACCGGACCGTCCGGCCGTCCGGGCCGCGAAGCGAACCGCCCGCCCACAACGGCTTGCCGCTCGCGTCGCGGACCTGGAAGGCCATCAGCGCCCCGCCGTCGTCGAGATTGAGCCCGACCCAGTCCCAGCCGACCGCCGCCGGATCGAGCAGAGTCGACGACCATTCTCGGTCCAGCCAAGCCGTCCCTGTGACCTTCACGGCCTTGCCGCCCCGACGCACCGTCCCGGCGACCTTCAGCTGCGGCAGGCTGTAGTAGTAGCTGGCCTGGGTCGCCAGCGGGCCCTTGCGGCTGAAACCACCCTCGCCTTGCAACAGCACCGGCTGGGTTGGCGTGAAGGCGAGGTCCAGGTCGAAGCCCTCTCCGGCGACCTTGGTGGTGAAGTGTCCGTCGGCTTCACGTCGCAGCCGCCAATCGTCGATGACGAGATCGGCGTCGCCAACGGCCGCCTCCGCCAAGCCGAAACCAGCTCGGGCGATCCGCTGTCCGTGAATCAGTTTCCCGACCGATGGATCCGAGATCGCCGCGTGCGCGAACAGGATCTGGCGCGGGGAGAAGGCGCTGGGGTTGGCCGTCGCGACCGGCGGGCGCGAGCGAAAGAAGGTCACCTGAAAGCCGAGGTCCTTGCCATCGGCGGTCTTCAGCCAGCCGGTCACGTACCACCACTCGGTCCGGAAGCTGGGATGGGCGCCATGATCGGACGGGAAGCGCAGGGCCACCCCTGGCCTCACGACCGCATAGCCGGGCGCCTGGGCGCGTGCGGGGACGACCAAGGCGGCGAACAGCGCCAGCAGCGCCAGGATCACGCGGCGCATCACCAGTCCTCCCGTACGGCGCGCACCGCGTCCGCCGATACCGCCTGACGTCCGGCCAGCAACGCCGTGCCGGCGGCCGAGGCCACCAACGCCACGCCGACGCCGCCCAGCAGAACCCAGGGAAGCTTGGTCTCCATCGTCCAGTGGAACGACTGGGGGTTCACCACGTGAATCAGAACCTGGCTCATGATCAGCCCCAGTCCGATCCCGGCCAGGCCGCCTACCATGCCCAGCAAGGCGCCCTCGGTCGCCAGCATCGCTACGATCTGTCCACGCGTCACGCCCAGGTGTCGCAGCATCCCGAACTCCTTGGTCCGCGCCAAGGTCTGGGCCGAGATCGTCGCCGCCACGCCGGCCAGCCCGACGACAATGGCGATCGCTTCCAGGCCATAAGTCACCGCGAAGCTGCGATCGAACAGCCGCAGCGCCATGTCGCGCAGCGCCCGCGGCTCAGCCACAGTGACCCGCCCCGCCAGCCGCTCCGGCACGTTGGATTGCAGAGCGAGGGCGACCGCTTTGCGGTCGGCGCCCGGCTTCAGGGTCACCGACGCCTCGCTGCGCGTGCGGTCGCCGGTGATGGCGGTGTAGTCACGGCTCTCCAGTGTCACAGCCCCATGCTGCCGCGCGTAGTCGCGCCAGACGCCGGTGACGAAGAACCCGTTAGGCGGTGCGCCGCCGATCGGCAGGCTGATGCGCTGCCCCACCTTCCAGCCATAGATCCAGGCGGCCGGCTCCGACACCAAGATCGGGATCGTGCCGGCCGGCGCCTCCGCGGTTCGCCCGATCATCGGCGGCGCGCCGGCGTCCAGCCCGCCCTCCGGTCGCGCGACCAGGGCCAAGGGCGGAGCGTCGGCGCTCATCCGCAGGGTCGTCGTCCGCATGAACGCGATCCGCGCAACGCCAGGCGTCGCGGCCAGCCTGCCCTGTTCTTCGGGGTCGAAGCCTCCGCCGCTCTCCGCCGCTTCGATCCGCAAATAGAGGTCCGCCGGCAGGACCTGGGCCAGCCAATCCTCGACCGAGCCCCGGAAGCTGGAAACCATCACCGCCATCGCCACCATCAGGCTGGTGCTGGCGACGACGCCGCATAGGGCCACGGCGGCTTGCGAAGGCGCGCCCCACAGCCGCTTGACCGCCAGGTCCGGAGCGGCGCCGACGAACGAACGGGCCTTGAGCCCCGCCAGCAACACCCGCGCCAGTCGCGGCATTGCGGCCACGCCGCCTGCCAGCAGCAGGGCCATCGAGGCGTAGCCGAGCAGCGGGACGCCTCCGATCGGCGGCGCAAAAGCCGCCGCCGCGCCGAAGGCCAGCAGCACAGCCGCGGGCCAGATCGGGGGCGTCGCTCGCGGATCGATGGCGTCGCCGGCGTTCTTCAGCGCCACGGCCGGCGGGGCGCGAGCGGCCTCGCGCGCCGGTGCGAGGCTCCCGACGACGGCTGTCGCCAGGCCGAGCGCCAGGAAAAGCAGAGCCGGGCCCGGGGTCAGAACGAGCTGCGGCTTCGTCTCGCTGAAATAGCCCCCGCCGAGGTCGCCGCCGAGCAGAGTCAACGCCACGTCTGCGAGCGCGAAACCCAGGCCGATGCCAACGACACCGCCCGCCAGACCGACGCCGACGCCTTCCGCCATCACCTGTGAAAGCAGCGCGCGCCTGCGAACGCCCAACACCCGCAGAAGCGCGAACTGTGGTCGGCGGCGGGCCACCGACAGCGACTGCGCCGAGTAGACGAGGAAGCCGCCGGTTAGCAGCGCCATAAGCGCCAGCATGTCGAGGTTGACCCTGTAGGCCCGGCTGAGGCTGTCGCTGCGCCGCGCCTCGCTCTCCTGGCTGACAAGTTGCGCGTCATTCGGCAGCGCCGCGCGCAGTTCATCGGCCACGCGGGCGACGTCGGCCCCCTCAGCGAGCTTGAGATCCAGCCGTTGCAGCCGGCCGAGCGTGCCAAGCCGCCATTGCGCCGCGGCGATGTCGAGCACGGCCAGCCGGCGCTCGTCGCCGACTCCCGGCAGCACGCCGGCGATCCGGAACACTTCTCGCCGCCCGCCGGCGCTCAATTCGATCTGTTGGCCGACCGCCCGCCCCTCGAGCGCCGCGGGAGAGAGGAAGACGGCGTTCTCGTCAAACGCCGCCTCCATGGTCGGGCCCCTCGCCTCGTCGCCCTCGGCCGCCAGCGGGCGGCCGATCAGGCTGGGGGTCACGTAGGCCGCGCGAAGGACGTCGAGACCCAGGACCGTGAGCGTCTCCCCCGGCCGGTCTGTCACTGCCTCAAGTTCCACGACCGGGCTGACCGCGGCGACGCCCTCGGTCCGCGCAACTCGGGGATAAAGCGCCTCGGCGAACCCAAGCGTCGTCGTCGAGCGCACCTGAAGTTCGGCCTCGCCGTTCACCGCGCTGACGGCCTTGGAAAACTCGCTGAGCGCCGAGGCGTTGACGAGGTGCACGGCCAGGCCGAGCGCCACGCCGACCGCGATCGCCGCGGCGGCGGTGATCACCCGCATCGGATGGGCCCGCCATTCGCCGAAGATCATCCAACGGGCCGCCAGGCCCCGCTGCTCAGGCGCGCGGGCGTTCGACAAGGCCGTCCCGTCCCAGGATGAGCGTGCGGTCTGCGGCGGCGGCCGCGACCTCCGAGTGTGTGACGAGGACCACGGCGGCGCCGGAGCGCCGGACCTCTTCGGCGAACACCTGCAAGACGCGGTTCGCCGTCTCCGGATCGAGATTGCCGGTCGGCTCATCCGCCAGCAGCAACGCCGGCTGGTGAATCAAGGCGCTGGCGATCGCCACGCGCTGCATTTCTCCGCCGGAAAGCTGACGCGGAAAGTCGCCGCCACGTCCAGGAATACCGACGGCGGCGAGCATCTGCTCCGCGCGTTCCAGCGCCGGCTCGCCCCGCCGGCCCTGCAGCGCCAGCGGCAGGGCGACGTTCTGGCCAAGCGTCAGGTGCGGCAGGATGTGGAAGGCCTGGAAGACAAAGCCGACGCGATCCCGGCGCAGCAGCGTGCGGGCGTCGTCATCGAGACCGGCAAGGTCCACGCCGTTGATGACGATGGTCCCGGCGTCGGCCTGATCGAGGCCGGCGATCAAGTTCAGCAGGGTCGACTTGCCGACCCCGGATTCGCCCATGATCGCCACGAACTCACCAGCGGCCAACCGGAGGTTCAGGCCCTTGAACAGAACCCGTCCGCCGGGAACCGACTTGGCGAGGTTCGAAATCTGCAGAACGGGCGCGGTCATCGGCGTCATCCTAGCCTGAACCGCGCCCTTCTGAGCTAGGATGGTTTGGGCGGAGGCGGCGCCAGCCTGCGCTGGGCCAGAGCCGTGCAGGAAGCCACCCCGATCGGGCCGCTTTCGTCGTAGACGCGGGCGTCGCCCACGGCCACGCCGTCGTCGGCGCCGTGATAGACGCTCTCGAAGCCGACCCACTCGGTGTCCGGCAGCTTGTGCAGATAGAGCGTCACGTCCGAGTTGATGTAGCCGAGGCCCTGGTCGCCGACGTGGGTCAGCGGGCTGACGAAGTCGCAGGCCACCGCCACGCGCGGGAACGGGGTCAGCGGCTCGCCCTCGACGATGTCGCGCACTTCGCTCATCCAGGTCCGGCGCTGCTCGGCCGTGGCGAGCCCGCCGCTGATCGGACGAGAGGCCCACATGCCGCCCATGCCGCCGCGGTTCTCCGGTTCGGGAATGTCCAGAGGCGCCGGGACATTCCACGTCCCCGGCTTCCAGACATTGCCTTCCGAGTTCTCAGTGCGCTTCAGGAACTGGCAGGTGGCGCGGGCCATGCTGACGCCGCCGGAAATGAACTCGGCGTCGATGACACGAATCCGGCCGCTTTCGCGCACCACCTTGGTGGTGACCTCGATCGGATCGAAGCCCGGCAGCTTGTACATGTCCACGGTCAGGCGAGCGGGAATGAAGTCCGCATCGCCGTGCTTCTGCTCGAGCACGAAGCCGAGAAGACCGATGATGACCCGTCCATGGAGCGAGTTGGGATTCCAGGGACCGCGGCCAGCGGGGGTTGGGACGTAATATTGACCGTCCCGTTTGAAAAAGGGTTCGTTCGTCATGGCGCGGGACCATGACGGATTCCCATGGCCCAGCCTAGTTTTGGGCGACATTGGAAGGCCTTTCCCCGCGTGGCGGCGAGGCGACGCATTTCATTTCGTCGCGCCGCGTTTGCTCGCCGCAACCCGGCTGCCCTAAGCTCGACCTTGGCAAGATCACTCCGAGAGGCAGTTCCCAGATGCGTTTCCCGTTCCTTGGAAAATTGGCGGCCGGCGCCATGTTGAGCGGCATGACCACGCTTCCCGCCGCCGCCCTGCCCGATCCGAACGATCCTTACGTCTATATGGAGGAGATCGAGGGCGCCCGCGCCATGGCCTTCGCCAAAGCCGAGAACGAACGCTCGCTGCCGCAACTGCAGAACGATCCACGCTACGCCAAGCTCTATGACGACGCCTTGGCCATCGCCACGGCCAAGGACCGGATCACCGTCGTCGGATTCGCCGGCGATGGGACGCTGCGGAACTTCTGGCAGGACGCCGAGCACGTCCGCGGTCTGCTGCGCTCCACCACCCTGGACAGCTACCGAACCGGCAAACCCCAGTGGCGCAACATTCTAGATGTCGACGCCCTGGCGAAGGCCGAGGGCAAAAACTGGGTCTACAAGGGTTCGACCTGCCTGCCGCCGGACGACCGGCTGTGCCTGATCTCGCTGTCCGACGGGGGCAAGGACGCCGTCGAGGTCCGCGAATTCGACATCCAGACCGGTCAGTTCATCAAAGGCGGCTTCCTGCTGCCCGAGGGCAAACATCGCGTCGACTGGGTCGACGCAGACACCTTGGCCGTCGCCACCGAATGGACCAAAGGCGAGGTCACGACCTCCGGCTACCCCTATGTGATCAAGCTGTTGAAACGCGGCCAGGCGCTGGCCGACGCCAGCGAAGTGTTCCGCGGCAAGGCCGACGACGGCGGTTACGGCGTCAGCCCGATCGCTCTGCGCGACGCCGACGGCAAGCTGCAGGCGCTGATCGCCCACCGTCCGCTGGATACCTTCAACGCCGAGCATCACCTGATCACCGAGGCCGGCGCAAAGAGGCTGCCGCTGCCGCTCCGCTCGTCGATCCAGGGCCTGCTTGACGGCCAGGTGCTGCTCACGCTGGAAGAGGACTGGACCGCTCAGTCCGGCAAGTCCGGCGACCTGATGGCGCTAAATCTCGCCGAACTGAAGTCGGAGGCCGACGAGCCCAAGGCCGCGCTCGTCCTGCGCCCGACCGACAGCCAGTCCGTCGAGCAGGTGGCGACCACCCGCAATCGGCTGGTCATGGCGCTGTACGACAACGTCAAGGGCGGTGTGCTCAGCTTCCGCCACGACGACAAGGGCTGGACGTCCACCAAGCTCGACCTGCCGGCGGACATCTCGGTCAGCATCGCGTCAGCTTCGGATCACGACGATCGGCTGATCCTCCAGGTCGCCGGCTTCCTGACGCCGTCGACGCAACTGCTCGCCGACGCCGCCAGCGGCGCGCGCGAAACCTTGCGGACCATGCCCGCGCGCTTCGACGCCTCACAACAGGTCGTGGAGCAACACTGGGCCATCTCGAAGGACGGCGCCAAGGTGCCGTACTTCCTGGTCCGCTCGAAGGACATGAAGTTGGACGGCTCGACGCCGACCCTGCTCTACGCCTACGGCGGTTTCCAGGTCTCGCAGACGCCTGGCTACGCCGCGACGGTCGGCAAGCTGTGGCTGGAACGCGGCGGCGCCTATGCCGTCGCCAACATCCGCGGCGGCGGCGAGTTCGGCCCGCGCTGGCACGAGGCCGGCCTGAAGCTGAACCGCCAGCGAGTCTATGACGATTTCTTCGCCGTCTCCGAAGACCTGATCGCCCGCAAGATCACCAGCCCGGCCAAGCTCGGCATTATGGGCGGCTCAAACGGCGGCCTGTTGATGGGCGTGGCCCTGACCCAGCGGCCCGAACTCTACAACGCTGTGGTCATCCAGGTGCCGCTGTTCGACATGATCGGCTACACGCACATCGGCGCCGGCGCCTCGTGGGTCGGCGAATACGGCGACCCGGCCGTTCCGGAGGAGCGCAAGGTGATCGACACCTACTCGCCCTACCAGAAGCTGGCCAAGGGCCAGCCCTATCCGCGTGTCTTCCTGGAAACCTCGACCAAGGACGACCGCGTGCATCCGGCCCACGCGCGCAAGGCCGCTGCCCGGCTCAAGGAGCTCGGCTACGACTACCTCTATTACGAGAACATCGACGGCGGTCACGCCGCCGCCGCCAACCTCAACGAGACCGCCAAGCGGCAGGCGCTCGAATACACTTATCTCAGCCAACAGCTGATGGACTGAAGGCCGGCCCCGGGCGGGCCTCCACCCCCCGGGCGTTCACCTCTTCGCCGCATTCGGAACAAGTCATCACCGGCTGGAAGTCGCAGCCGCAGGCCTTGTGCCGCCGCAGGATCGGCGGACCGCGACCGTCGTCGTAGTGCCGATCGCCCCAGCTGACGATCGCCAGGATCACTGGGTAGAGTTCCAGGCCCTTCTCGGTCAGACGGTACTCGTGCCGCACCGGACGGTCCTGATAGGCGACCTTGGCCAACACCCCCTCATCGGTCAGCACCTTCAGCCGGTCGGCGATGATGGTGCGTGAAATGCCCAGGCGTTCCTGAAACGCCTCGAACCGCCGCACGCCGAGGAAGCAGTCACGCAGGATCAGCAGCGTCCAGCGATCGCCGATCACGGCCACCGAACGCGCCAAAGAGCACGGCTCGCGGCTGAGTTCGTCCCATTTCATCGCCGGCTCCATCCGCCATTGACCAAGTCCAGATTCGATACCATGGTCCGTCCAGAAAATAAACTTGAAGGGGACGAGCCATGGCCGCCTGTCTTGTGGTCGGCGCCGGCGATGGCGTCGGCGGAGCGATAGCACGCGCCTTCGCGGCGGAGGGATTGGAGGTCTGCATCACGCGCAGGGCCCGAAATCTCGAGCAGCTTGAAGAGCTGGCCCAGTCGATACGCGACGGCGGCGGTAAGGCCCGCGCCTACGGCGTCGACGCCCGCTCAGAGGACGAGATGATCGCCCTCGTCGACAAGATCGAGGCCGAGGTAGGACCGCTGGAAGTCGTGGTCTTCAACATCGGCGCTAACGTCCGCTTCAGCCTGACCGAGACCACGAGCCGCGTGTTCCATAAGGTCTGGGAAATGGCCTGCTTCGCCGGCTTCCTGACGGTTCGTGAAGCGGCTCGGGTGATGACGCCGCGCAGGCGCGGCACGATCCTGGTCACCGGAGCCTCGGCCTCGCTACGCGGCCGCCAGGGTTTCTCGGCCTTCTCGTCGGCCAAGCATGGTCTGCGAGCCGTAGCGCAGGCGGCGGCCCGCGAGCTCGGACCGCAAGGCGTCCACGTCGCCCACGTGGTGGTGGACGGCGCCATCGACGGGGTCTTCTCCCGCTCGAACATCCCCGACATTGAGGCCCGGCTACAGGGCGACAGCATCCTCAAGCCCGAGGAGATCGCCCGCAACTACGTCTGGCTGCACAAACAACAACGCTCGGCCTGGACGCATGAACTCGATGTGCGCCCTTGGACCGAGTCCTGGTGAGGAACGCCCCATGACCAAGACCGTCGAGTTCATCTTCGATTTCGGCAGCCCCAACGCCTACTTGGCCTACGGGGTGTTGAAAGACATAGCCGCCCGCACCGGCGCGGAGGTCGTACTCACGCCGTGCCTACTGGGCGGCCTGTTCAAGATCACCGGCAATCAGGCTCCGATGACCGCATTCGGCGGAATCCAGGGCAAGCTGGCCTACGAGGCGCTGGAGACGAAACGTTTCGTCGCAAAGCACAAGCTCGACCGCTATCAGTTCAACCCGCATTTCCCTGTCAACACGCTGCTGATCATGCGCGGGCTGGTCGCCGCGCGGCGGCTAGGCGTCGAGCAGGCCTATCTAGACGCCGTTATGGCCGGCATGTGGGAACGCGGCCTGAAGATGGACGACCCGCAGGTGGTCGCGGCCGCCCTGACCGAAGCCGGCCTCGACGCCGAGGCGATCCTCGCGGCCACCCAGGAGCCCGAGGTCAAGGCCGAACTGCTGGCCAACACCGAGCGCGCCGCCGCACGCGGCGCCTTCGGAATTCCCACCTTCTTCGTCGGCGACGAGATGTTCTTCGGCAAGGAGCGCCTGGGTCAGGTCGAGGAGGAACTGGCGGCCTAGCGCCGCCGGCTCGATCCGGTCTAACTCTCGCTCCTGTGGACTTGGAGCGGACTATGGACGTGGATTCGACCGGTGGAGCGGTGACGGGCGCGATGATGGCGGCCGCCGTCGAAAAGCCGACCGGCAAGGCCGGGGATCACAGCCATAACTGCGACGACTGCGGCGCAGAGGTCAGCGGCCGGTACTGCTCGAACTGCGGCCAGCCGACCCACACGCACCGCACCCTGCTGCATCTGGGCGAAGAGATTCTGCACGGAGTGATGCACTTCGACAGCCGGATCTGGCGCACCCTGCCGCTGCTGGCGGCTAACCCGGGCCGGCTGACCCGTGAATGGGTGCTGGGCAAGCGAACGCGCTACGTCTCGCCGCTGGCCATGTACCTGTTCACTGTCTTCGTGATGTTCATGATCCTCAGCTTCCTGCCGGTGAACACCCAGATCCAGGCAGCGGAGACCGCCGTGCGCGACGCCGCCAGCGGCCCGGCTTCCACGGGCACGAGTTACATGATGGCCACCAACGAGTTGGTGCAGGCCGAGACCGCACTGGATAACGCCCTCAAGGACGACGCCCCAGCCTCAGTCGCAAGGCGCGCCGAGCTACAGGCGCGGCTCGCCCGTGCTCAGGAGGCGGAGAAGGCCGCCGATGCGGCGATGTCGGAATCACCCACGGCCCCCAACGTCGCGGTCATGGGCGTCAACCTGGCTGACACCCTGCGCACCGCAGCCGCCAACGGAGACCTTAAGGTCAACACCGGCGACAAGGCTCTAGACAAGAAGCTTATGAAAAAACTGCAGAACCCGGAGCTCACGCTCTACAAGCTGCAGCAGACCTTCTACAAGTTCTCTTTCCTTCTCATTCCGATCTCGATCCCCTTCGTGGCCCTGCTGTTCCTGTGGAAGCGCGGCTTTACGCTCTACGACCACGGGGTCTTCGTTCTCTACTCGCTGACCTTCATGGCGATGCTGATCATGCTGACCGCGGGGCTCATGCGGTTCGGCGGCGCGATCGCAGCCGTCTCTCTGCTCGCCGCAACCGCCATTGCACCTGTGCACATGTTCGCCCAGGTGAAGGGCGCCTACGGCCTGTCGACCTTCTCGGCGCTCTGGCGCACCGGCATGCTGCTACTGTTCTGCAGCCTGGCGTTGGCGCTATTCCTGGCGGCGGTCGTGATGCTCGGCGTCGCTGGCTAGCGCTAGAAGAACTCAGCGAGGTTGCGGCGGACCCGTTCCAGGACGGGTTCGTCGGTCTCGTCGATCACGAACGTCTGGCCGGTAATGGTCTCGAAGGCCTGTATGTAGACCGCCGCCGTATCAACCAGCATCTGCGCCGGGATCTCCGGGATCGGGTCCTTGTACGGGTCGCAGCGCTCGGCGACCCACGCGCGGACGAAGTCCTTGTCGAAGCTGTCGGGACGCTGCCCGGCGGCGAAGCGCTGCGGATAGCTCTCAGCGAACCAGTAACGGCTGGAGTCGGGCGTATGGATTTCGTCGGCCAGGATGATCTGACCGTCGGCGTCGACGCCGAACTCGTACTTGGTGTCGACCAGGATCAGCCCGCGCTCGGCGGCGATCTGCTGCCCGCGCGCGAACAGCGCCAGGGCGTATTTCGACAGCGTCTCCCACTGTTCGGCGGTCAGCAGTCCCTGCTCTACGATCTGCGCCGGCGTCAGCGGCTCGTCGTGGCCGCCATCGAACGCCTTTGAGGTCGGGGTGATGATCGGGTGCGGCAGCTTCTGATTGTCGGCCATGCCGTCCGGCAGACGGTGGCCGTACATCTCCCGCTCGCCCTTCTTGTAGAGCGTCAGAATCGAAGTGCCGGTCGTGCCCGCCAGATAGTCGCGCACGACGATCTCGACCGGCAGGATGTCCAGCCGGCGGCCGACGACGACGTTGGGATCAGGATAGGCCAGCACATGGTTGGGGCAGATGTCTGCGGTCTTCTCGAACCAGAACCGCGCGGTCTGGGTCAGCACCTGACCCTTGAACGGTATCGCCGCCAGGATGCGGTCGAAAGCGCTGATCCGGTCGCTGGCGATGATGATCCGCCGGCCGTCCGGCAGATCGTAATTGTCCCGCACCTTGCCGTAGTACGGGTTCGGCAGCTCGGGAATGATCGCGTCGCGCAGAACGCGGTGAGCGTTGCGAGCCAGGGCCGTCTTGTCCATGGGGGTATCCGCGCCGGAGACTTGAAGCGGCTCTCTAGCCTATTGCGCGCCCGGAACGCTACTGGCCCGCGCCCATCGTCTGCATGATCCGGGCGATCGCCGGCAGCATCAGGACGCCGATCAGGCACGGGAAGATGAACAGGATCAGCGGCACCGTCAGCTTGACCGGCAGCGCCAGCGCCTTTTCCTCGGCCCGCAGCATGCGCTTGGCGCGCATGTCCAGCGAGAACACCGACAGAGTCTCACCCAGGCTGGTGCCCATCTCCTCGGCCTGGCGCAGCATGGTGGCCAGGGCACGGGCATCGTCGATCCCAAGCCGGTCGGCGAACGAGGACCAGGCGTCCTTGCGCGCCTTGCCGGCCCTCAGCTCCAGGGTCAGCATCCGCAGGTGGATCGTCAGGCGCGGATAACGCCTCACCAGCTCGTCGGCGACCCGCGAGACCGCCGCGTCCAGGCTGAGCCCGGCCTCGACCGAGGCCACGAGCAGATCCAGCAGATCGGGAAAGCCGTCGGCGTACTCCAGCTCGCGACTCTTCTGGCGGACCTTCAGCACCTGGTCGGGACCGAGCAGCGCGATCCCAGCAAACACGCACGCCACCGCCACCGCGGCCACGCCGCCGCCCTTCAGGGCGAACGGCAGCACGGTGATCACGGCCAGGGTCGCTGCGGCGAGCGCCGCCGCCCTCGCGCCGAGATAGTATATCGCCGCATCGCGGCTGAAGAACCCGGCACGGGTCAGCCGCATCCGCAACTCAGAGATCTGCGAAGGATCGCGGATCGCCGCCTGTTGCCCCAGCCTCCGCAAACCGTCGGCCAGCCGGCCCACCAGCTGCGCCTGTCCCAGCGATTGGACACCCGCCGTCGAGATCGCGCCCCCCGGGGATTGGAAGCGGGCGCGGCGCTGCGACCGAAGCCGCATCTCGCCGGCCAGCACAGCGGCGCCGCCGATCACGGCGACGGCCAGCAGGCCGAACGCCGCCAAGGTCATCAGATTCTGAATCTGCGCGACGTCCATGGTCAGATCCGCATGTCGATCATCTTACGCATCACGAGGTTGCCGATGACCATCCAGGCGCCGATTACGATCAGCCCGATGCGCACCATCGGCAGGTGCATGACGTCGCCATAGAACTCCGGGGACAGCAGGATGATCGCGCCCGCCGCCAGGAACGGCGCGGCGGTCAGGATCAAAGCCGAGGCGCGGCCCTCGGCGGTCGCCGCCTTGATCTTCAGGCGCATGCGAAGCCGGTCGCGAACCGTGGCGGCGTTGAGCTTAAGCAGGCCTGTCAGGTTTCCGCCGGCCTTTTCCTGCAACCGGACGGTCGCGGCGAAAAGGTCGACGTCGGGATGCTGGCAACGCACCGACATACGGTTGACCGCCTGTTCCATCGTTGCGCCATAGGCGATCTCGTCGGCGGCCATGCCGAACTCCGAGCCGATCGGATCGGGCATTTCACGCCCGACCAGGGCCACGGCTGTCGGCACAGGGTGTCCGGCTTCCAGGCTGCGGACGATGATCTCCAGCGCCTGCGGCAGCTGCTGACCCAGCGCGACCGCCCGGCGGCCGGCCTTGACCTTCAGAAACGCGATCGGACCGAAAACGCCAAATAGAACCGCGCCGAGCGGGATCGCCAGCAGTTGCCGGGTGCAGGCGAACGCGAGAATCGCGCCCGTCAGCGCCAGTCCCACGGCGATGACGAGCCAGCGCCGCCCGTCATAGGGCACGCCGGAGCGGACGATCAGCTCGCTCAGCCACATCCAGCCGCCGCGCGCGTCGCCGGCGGCGTTGAGTCCGCGCTGCTTGCGCAGTTCGATCACCAGTTCTGCGATCGTGCCGCCGGTCCGTTCGGCGACCAACAGTCGGCGATTGACCTGCTGCTTGACCTTGGCGGTCCTCAGCAGGCCGACCGCCGCCTGAACTGCGGCGAACACCGCGGCGAACACCAGCACCAGATAGACCGACGTCGCGTCGAACGACATCAGCCGAGCACCCGGTTGGGATCGAAATAGGCGGTGTCGTAGGCGATCCCCCGACGCATCATCTCGTCCAGGCATCGCGGCCGCAGCCCCGAGGCCCTGAACTCTCCGTGCACCACGCCGTCGGCGGTCGTGTGGCTGCGGTGGAAGGCGAAGATCTCCTGCATCTGGACCACCTGGCCCTCCATGCCGACGATCTCGCTGACGCTCATCATCTTCCGCTTGCCGTCCGACATCCGCATGATCTGGATGATCATCCCGACCGCCGAAGCGATCTGGCCGCGAACAGCTTCAGGCGACAGCTTCATCCCTGACATCGCCACCATCTGCTCAAGGCGGGTGATCGCGTCGCGCGGCGTATTCGCATGGATCGTCGCCATCGAGCCTTCGTGGCCCGTGTTCATGGCCTGCAGCATGTCGAAGGCCTCTTCGCCCCGGACTTCGCCCAGGATCACCCGGTCGGGACGCATCCGCAGGGCGTTCTTGACCAGTTCTCGCTGGCGGATTTCGCCCTTGCCCTCGATGTTGGGCGGCCGGGTCTCCATGCGCACGACATGAGGCTGTTGCAGCTGCAGTTCGGCCGCGTCCTCGATGGTGATCAGGCGTTCCTTGTGGCTGATCGCCGACGACAGGGCGTTGAGCAGGGTCGTCTTGCCCGAGCCTGTCCCGCCCGAGATCACAGTCGAGACCCGGGCCTTGATCGCCCCGTGCAGGAACTCGGCGACACAGGCCGGCATCGCGCCGACCTCGACCAACTTCTCCAGGGTGTACGGCTTCTTGGAGAACTTCCGGATAGAGACGCAGGCCCCGTCGATGGCGATCGGGGCAATGGCGGCGTTCACGCGGCTGCCGTCCGGCAAACGGGCGTCGACCATCGGCTGGCTCTCGTCGATGCGACGGCCTACCCCGGCGACGATGCGATTGACGATCCGCAACAGGTGATCGTTGTCGCGGAACCGGACCGGCGTCGGCTCCAGCTCCCCTCGCCGCTCGACATAGACTTGGAACGGGCCGTTGATCAGGATGTCGTTGATGCTGTCGTCCTTGAGCAGCGGCTCGATCGGCCCCAGCCCCACCATCTCATCGTGGACCGAGGCGCCCAGTTCCTCCAACTCGGTCGTATTGAGCACCAGCCGTTCAGCGCGGGCGAAGTCGGCCACCAGAGCCATGACCTGCCGACGCAGTTCCGCCTCCGACAAGCTCTCCAACTTGGACAGGTCCAGTTCGTCGATCAGGCGGGCGTGCAGCTTGAGCTTGATGTCCAGCAGGTGGTCGGTGGCCGCCGGAGCGGGCGGCGGCGCGGCCTCGATCTGCCGTGTTTCCCGGACGGGCGGCTCGGGCCGCGGCGCAAGCGTGAAGCGGGCCATCAGGCGGCCCTCCTCGGACGCCAACCGCTGCGGCGGGACGCTGGCGTCTGAACGCCCAGCAGCCGGTCGACGACCGCCGAAACGTCGCGAACGATCTTCGACTTTGGGCGGTGCTGGCAGATCGGCCCGCCCAGGTTGACCGAGGCTGCGGCCGCTTCCCAGTCCGAACTGATCCCCGCCTCGGCTTTGCGTTCGAGCGCCCGTTCGGCCTCCGCGACCGAAGGTGCAGGTCCGAACATCCGGCTGGCCAGACGATTGAGCACGATGCGAGTGCGTACCCCGACCGGCAGGCCGGCCTCGATCTCTCCGGCCAGCGCCCGCGCCGCCAGGAGGGCGGGGACAGTCAGTTCCGAGACCACGAAGACTTCGTCTGACCCGGCCAGAACTTCGAGCGTCCAGGGCCGTCGATGCCGCGGCATGTCGATGATCACGAATTCATAGGCCTCGCAGGCGATCTCCAGGATCCGCAGCACGGCTTCCTTGGAAATCTGTTCGAAGGCGAGCGGATCGCGTGGGCAGGCCATCAAGTCTAGGCCCTTGGCGATGGGCGTCGTGAAGGCGGCCAGCAGCGCGGCGTCCATGCGCTCGGCCGCGGGTCCGAACTCGGCCAATCCCATGGCCGCGGTCGCGCCCAGATAGGCGGCCGCGGCCCCGTCGGCGAGATGCAGGTCGATCAGGCACACTGCATGGTCGCGGTTGGCGCGCGCCGCCAGCAGCGCCGCAAACTCTATCGCCAAGGTCGTCGCCCCGGCCCCGCCGACCGCGCCCACGACCGACCAGCAGCGCGAAGTGCTGTCGCTCGACGCCGGGGCCTGCGCGCCGGCTGCGTCGAGCAACCCGAAGACCGCCTCGCGCACCTGATCGTCGTTGAAGGGGGGCTCCAGTACGTCCGACTGGGGCAGACGCATCGCCGCGCGCACCAGACCGGCCGGCAGCTTCTCGCCGACCAGCAGCACCGGCGGCGCCTGGCCGGAGGCGGCCATCGCCTCCAGCGCGGCGGTCAGCGCCTGAGGCTCCAGGCTGTCGACGTCGACCAGCGCCAGGTCCACCGCCGTGCTGCGGGCCTCGGCCAACCGCTCAAGTCCGGCCGTCTCCAACGCTGCGCCGAACAGCGGACCGCGGGCCAGCGGCGCCAGGCTCGGCCCGACCGCCAGCACGCGTCGGCCTAGAAGGCTCCAATGGGTCATGACAGCGACCTCGAACTCACGCGTTTACTGTCCAGCCGGGCCGGCGCCGACCGGCGCCGACAGCGGCTTGTCCAGCGACATGCCCATCAGGATCAGGTCGATTGGATTGGTTTCACGGCCAGCCATGATCCGCGTGTCGCCGGTCAGATCGTTGGCGGTGGCGAGGCGCGGCGTAATGATAATGACCAGTTCGGTTTCGTGACGCTTCCAACGGGCCGAGCGGAACAGCGCGCCGATCACCGGCACCTGCCCGATCCCCGGCAACTGTCGGACGGCGTTGCTGTAGTCCTGCTGGAAAAGTCCCGCGACCGCGAAGCTCTCGCCGGACTTCAGCTCCACCGTCGTCGCCGCGCGCCGCACCGTCAGCGACGGCACTTCCATGCCGTTCAGACGCAGGTTGGCGCTGTTGTCGAGGGCGCTGACCTCGGGCGCGACCAGCAGCCGGATCAGCCCGTTGTCCTGGACGACCGGCTCGAAGTCGAGCTTCACCCCGAACTGGCGGAACTCGATCGTCACCGTGTCGCGGCCGTTCGGCACCGGGAATGGAAACTCGCCGCCGGCCAGGAAGCTCGCCTTCTGGCCCGACAGCGCGACCAGGTTCGGGCGGGCCAGGGTGCGGACCACGCCCTTTTCCTCCAACGCCTGCAGCATCAGATCGATGTCCACCGAGCCGATCGAGCCCCGGACCTGCAGCGCGCCCTGCGGCGTGCTGGGGCCGATCAGGCCCGAACCGCTGGCCAGCGCGAAGTTGATCCCGTCGGTGGCGGTGATGTTGAATCCGACGTCCTTCAGGTCCGAACGCCCGGCCTCCAGCACTCGGACTTCCAGGATCACCTGCTGCGAGGCGCGGACGGTCAGGGCGCTGGTGACGTTTTCCGGGGCGAACTTGTCGGCGAGCGTTTTGGCCTTGGCGGCGACGGCGGTCGTCGAGACCTCGCCGGTCAGCAGTAGGCCCTCGCCCAGGTTCCGAACCTTGATGACCTCGCCGGGGATGGCGGCCGCCAAATCGGCCTGCAGCGCCTCGGCGTCATAGCCGACGCGCACGTCGACGACCTCCTGCAGCGCGCCGCCCTGGCCGTAGATCAACAGGTTCGTGGCGCCCAACGCCTTGCCGCGCACATAGAAGCTGCGATCCGTGGTGGCCACGATCTGCGCGGTGTCGGGTTGAGCGACCACGATCTTTGAGGCCGGACCATCCAGCCGAAACGAAAGCGACTTGTTCTTCGGCACGTTGATCGTGCGACTGCGCACGGCTTCACTGACGAAGGTCTCGGCCTGGGCCGGCAGGCAGCCAAGCCCCAATAGACAGGTCAGGACGGCCAGGATCACACGCGACATCGGATGGACGCTCTTCATAGGGGTCACTCGCCGGGGTGCTTGGCCCCGCCCTCCCCCTCGACGATGGTGATCAGCGAACGGCCCGTGCCGCCGCCGGACTGCGGCGCCCGCCAGGGCCTGGCGGTCGCGGCGGCCCGCGGCGCACCGCCGACCACCTCGCGCGCGCCGACAGGCGCGGCCGGCTCGACCTCTGCCTGACCGACCGCCCGCAGCGCCAGCGACAGCGAGCCGAGGTCGGCGGCGACCGCCAGCTTCTGGGCGTCGCGGACGCTAACCTCCAGAGTCGCAGTGCTCGGCGCCTCAGGCTTGTTCGAGGTCGGGTCGGCGTTGAGGTCGACGCCCAGCACGCGCACGTTCTGGATCACCACCTCGGCCTGCAGCATCTTGTGCGTGTCGTCGTCCGACAGATTGCGCATCAGCACCACGTCGACGCGGTCGCCGGGCAGCGCATGACCGCCGACGCCGGAGACATCTGAAACGCCGATCGTATAGGCGCGCATTCCCGGCCCGATCTCGGCGGCGACGGAGGGCCGTGCGCCGGGTCCGCTGAGCTTGGTCGGCAGCAGGGGTTCGCGCGCCAGGATCGGCGACAGCGCGACCGGCGCGCCGCCATGGTCCTGGGCCAGCACCTGGTCGAGCGTGGCGAAGGCGCCCGCAGGCGCGGCATCGCGCGGAACTTGAACGAGCTTGAGGTGGCTGGCGTCCAGGCGCTCGCCGTACTTGATGTCCTTGGCGGCGACCACGACCGGCACGCCGCTTACGACTGGCGCGGGAGCCGCGGCGGAGGCGACATTGCCGTGCGCCGGCAGGGCCACCTTCGCCACGAACAGCGCCCCCAGCCCAAGCGCGGCCGACGCGCCCAAGCTCACCAAAGTCCCAACACGCATCGCCCCACCCCTGGATGCTACGCAACATCAATGAGTTAGGGGGCCCGCTGTTTCGATAACCGTAACAAAGACGGTCAACACCGCGTCAACTAAAGCCAAGCCTGAATCGACCAACGTTCGATGAGGCGCGCGCGCCATTCGGCGCGCAGACAAGCTGGCGCCGGCCGCCTATAGTATAACGGATTCCGGAGGATCCCACATGCGCCGTCTCGCCCTCGCCGCCGCCCTCGCGGCGCTCGCCGCCACCCCCGCCTTCGCGGCGCTGAAGGAGGGCGCAAAGGCCCCTGACTTCACCGCCCAGGGCTTTCAGGCCGGCAAGCCGATAACCTTTTCAATGGCCCAGGCCCGCAAGAACGGCCCGGTGGTGCTCTACTTCTTCCCGGCTGCGGAGACGGCTGGGTGCAACCTCGAGGCCCGCCTGTTCGCGGAATCGATCGATCAGTTCAAGGCGCAGGGCGCCACCGTCATCGGCGTCACCGCCGGCAACCTCGACAAGCTGGCGTCGTTCTCGGCCGACACCGAAAAGTGCTCGGGCAAGTTCCCGGTCGCCGCCGACCCTAGCGCCAAGATCGCCGCCACCTATGACGCCAGCCTGGCGGTCAAGCCCGGCTGGTCGAGCCGCACCTCTTACGTGATCTCGCCGTCCGGCCAAGTGATCCACGCCTATTCGGACATGAAGGCCAATGACCACGTTACCGAGACCCTCAGCGCGGTGAAGGCGTGGCGGGCCAAGAACCCGAAGTAGCCTAAGGGGCTGCCGCACGGGAAAAGCCTTGCCCTGCAACCGCTTTTCCCGTACTAGCCCGCCTCTTCACGGAAGGCGGTCTTGGGCCGGAACGCGAAAGGATCGGGAAACTCCCGGTCGCCGCGCCACAAGAGCCATCGTTTCCGACACTTACCCGGTGTCGGGCGCGCCGCCCTCCAAATGGGAAAAGGAAATATGGCGCTCTACGAGCACGTTGTTATTTCGCGGCAGGACATCTCGCCGCAACAGGCTGAAGCCCTCAACGACCAAATCAAGGCTCTGATCGAAGAAGGCGGCGGCTCCGTCGCGAAGATCGAGTACTGGGGTCTGCGCAACCTGACCTACCGCATTAAGAAGAACCGCAAGGGGCACTACTCCCTGCTCGCCATCGACGCCCCCCCGGCGGCGGTGAAGGAGATGGAGCGTCAGCTGGGCCTGAACGAAGACGTTCTGCGCACCCTGACCGTTCGCGTCGAGGAACTCGACCTTGAGCTCTCCCCGGTTCTGGCTCGCCGCGATCGCGAACGCGAACCGCGCCGTGAAGAATTCCAAAGCTAAGAAAGGGAGGGATCACCATGACTGACGAAACCTCCGCCGCTCCGTCGGCCCCCGCCGCTGGCGGCGCCCGCCGCCCGTTCTTCCGCCGCCGCAAGGTGTGCCCGTTCTCGGGCGCCAACGCTCCGAAGATCGACTACAAGGACGTGAAGCTGCTGCAGCGCTACGTCTCCGAGCGCGGCAAGATCGTGCCGTCGCGTATCACCGCGGTGTCGGCCAAGAAGCAACGCGAACTGGCTCGCGCCATCAAGCGCGCTCGCTTCCTCGCCCTCCTGCCCTACGTCGTGAAGTAAGGGGGACCGACACATGAAAGTTGTTCTGCTCGAACGCGTCGAAGGCCGTGGCGGCCTCGGCGATGTCGTCACCGTCAAGGACGGCTACGCCCGCAACTACCTCCTGCCTCGTCAGAAGGCCCTGCGCGCCACCGCCGCCAACCTCAAGGTCTTCGAAGCGCAACGCGCCGAGATCGAAGTCCGCAACCAGAAGGCCAAGGACGCCGCCGGCAAGGCTGGCGAGTCCCTGGACGGCACCTCGTACATCCTGATCCGTCAGGCGGGCGAGACCGGCCAGCTTTACGGTTCGGTTTCGGGTCGCGACGTTGCCGACATGGTCAACGCCGAAGGCGGCAAGATTGACCGCTCGATGGTCGTTCTCGACAAGCCGATCAAGACCCTTGGCGTCCACCCCGTGAAGGTTCGCCTGCACGCGGAAGTGACGGTAAGCGTCAACATCAACATCGCCCGCAGCCAGGACGAGGCCGAGCGCCAAGCCCGCGGTGAAAACGTGATCGCCTCGCAGTTCGAGGAAGATCGCGCGGCCGATGAGCAAGCCGCCCAGGACATGCTGGAAGGCGGCGCTGGCCAACAGGACGGCGAATACGGCGACCACTAATCGCCGGACGCAGTCCTAAGACTTCAGGAGCGGCGCGGGTCTTCGGATCCGCGCCGTTTCTTTTGAACTGCACTCAAGAATGTAGTTCCAACCCTGCACGCGCCATGATGTTCTGCTCGGCCACGACCGACGGGGGGAAGGCATGACCGCAGCGCAAGCGACCAGCGCAAGTTTCGACTTCGGACGGGTGGTCTCGAACACCCTCCGTGTTGTCGGCTCCAATCTTCGTGAGCTGTCGATCGTCGCCTTGCTGTTGGCCGGCGTGCCGGCGGCGATGATGGGCTGGGGCCAGGCGCTGCTGGGCGGCACGATCGACGGAACTGGCGCCGAGCCGAACTTCGCCGTGGCGCTGCCCGTGTTCTCACTGGGCGTCATCGCCCTGATGATCGGTTCGGTGCTGCTTCAGGCCGCGACCATTCGCGTCGCCGTCGCCACTCTGAATGGCGACAAGCCGTCAGCGTTCCGCGAGCTCAGCCGATCATACGGCGTCATCCTGCCGATCATCGGCTTGGCGATCGTGACAGGCTTCGGAATCGGTCTGGGAACGCTGCTGCTCATCGTGCCCGGCATCATCCTGGCGGTGATGTGGATCGTGGCGACGCCGGCCTACGTCATGGAACGCCCAGGGGTGTTCGGCGCCCTCGGCCGCAGCCGCAATCTCACCCGCGGACACCGCTGGCCGATCTTCGGCCTCTCGGTGGTCTACTTCGTCGCCTACTTCGTCATCTCGGCCGTGTTGGGTGGGATCTTTGTCGCCGCCGCGATGATCGCCGGGGACCTCAACGGCCTGCAGATCACCTCCACAATCGCCAATGCCCTACTCGGCGCCATTTCCGGCGTCGTGACGTCCGCTGGGATTTCGTCGATCTACTACGAGCTGAGGATGATCAAGGAAGGCGTCGGCGCCGCCCAACTCGCTGCCGTCTTCGACTGATCCGTCAGGCGGCGTGCTTGTCGCGCCGCCGCCGCCCCATCAGCAGCCGTCCCTCCAGCCGTCCTCGCAGAGCAGCGTAGTAGGCGCTGAGGAAGTCGTAGTCGTCCTGATCGGGCGACGCGGTCCAGCCGATCTTGATGCTGATCCGTTCGGCCACCGCCCGCACCGTGCGCCGGTCCCGCCGGCGGATCACCTCCTCCAGCACATGCAGTTCCTTCTCGCCATACGCGTCGAGCTGCGCGGGCGTGAACGGATAGCGGGTCAGCCGCTCCGAACCCTCGACCGCCATGTCGCGCGCCAGCCCCCGGCGCGGCGTGCGCACGACCCAGGTCCCGCCGACCAGGTCGCCGATCCGCAACCGGTCGCGGTTGAACAGCGGGAACAACGCGAAGATCGCCACCCAGACCATGCCCAGCAGGTACATCCAGGCTTGGCCGCCGCCCTCCTGGGCGCGCACGGCGATCACCGACAGCGGCATGAAGACTTCCAGCTCACGCATGGCGTTGCGGACCAGCACCGCCTCGGCCCGCAGCCGCCCGCCGTCGCGCGCGGCGACGCGCAGACCCAGCATCCGCTTGCCGGGCGTCGCCGCCGCTGCGCCCAGCTCGAAGGCGGTGAAGTAGAAGTTGCGCAGCAGGAAGGCGACCAGCAGCCAGATGACCGCGGCGATTTCCATGCCGGTCTGCCCGCCGCTGGTCACGCCGGTTGCAATGGCCAGGATGGTCAGCCCAAGCAGCGCCGCGAGGATGATCACCGTGTCGATGAAGAAGGCCGCCGCCCGCTGCCCGCCGTCGCCGATCTGCAGCCGCAGGTCGACGCCCTCGGGCGTCACGAAGGCCCGCGTGACCTTGTCGAGGGCGTCGCTCACGAGGCGATCTCCCGGCGCGGGCCGTAGAAGTAGGCGCCCCAGAGCAGCGCCGTCCCGAGCGCCACGCCGTAGCGGATCAGATCATGGTTGATCAGCTGGCGGCCGAAGCCCTCCAGAATGCCGGCGAAGAACAGCATGACCACTACGCCGGCCATCACCGCCCCCGCCGTGCGGCCCGCCGCGGCCAGCGAGTCGAGGCGCGACAGGGCGCCCGGGAACGCCAGGCTCCAACCGACCCGGATTCCGGCGGCTCCCGCCAGCATGACCGCGAACAGCTCGGTCACGCCATGGATGAGCAGCCAGCCGCCCAGTTCGAAGCCGAGCCCGCGGCTAAAGTAGAGGGACAGGAAGGCCCCCAGCGTCGCGCCGTTGTAGATCAGCAGCATCAGGCTCGGAATGCAGAACGCGAAGCCGAGCGCGAAGGCCAGCAGCGCCACCTGGGCGTTGTGGGTGAACAGGAAGGTCGCGAATACCGACAGGCCGTCGCCCGAGCCTCCGCCGTCGTAAAGCATCTGACGCAGAGTTTCGGTGGCTGCGGCCGGGTCGCGACCTCCGGCGAGGCCCTCAGGGACGAACACGTGATACCACTGGGCGTCGTGCGCAATCAGCAGTGCGGCGGCGACCGCGCCCAGGGCCGTCAGCGCCGCGGCCGCCAGCGTCTCGCGCCAGACGCTGCGCACGGCGGCCGGCCAGTCCCCTTGGAAGAACCCGCCCAACCGCTCCAGCAAGGTCGAACGCGAGCCGTAGACGAAGAAGTAGGCCCGCGCCGACAGCACCTCCAGATAGTCGATCAGGCTGCGGTCCAGCGAGGTCTCACGCGCCACGCTGAGCGCCGAGAGCGTGGAGCGGTAGAGGACGGGGATCGCCAGCAACTCGTCGTCGGTCAGGCTCGCCGCCGACCGCTTCTCGACGCGGTCCATCAGCCGCTCGAGCCGCTTCCAATCGGCTTCCCGCTCTTCACGAAACCGCTGGCTCTTGAGGGCCGAGCTCACAGAAGGTCCCTCCGCTTGAGATCCAGATAGGCGTTGATCACCTCGGGCCCGATCCGATCGGCCGGCGTCTCGACGATATGCACGCCCAGCCGTCGCAGCCGCGAGATCACCAGCTCGCGCTCGCGCAGCAGACTGGCGGCGAACACGGCGCGGGAGACGTCCTCCGGCGCCTTCGGCTCGGCGGCCACCATGCCCTCGAGTTCCTCGTCTTTCAGCACCACGAACATGATGAGGTGCCGGCCGACCAGCCGCCCGACGGATTCGATCATCAACTGCGCAGCCGTCTGGTCGGTGAAGTCGGTGAATACGACGACCAGCGAGCGCCGCTGCAGTTCCCCGGCGAGCACCGAAAGCCCCAAGGTGTAGTTGGTCTCCTCGGCGGAGTAGTCGATGCGCCCGGCCATCTGCTGCAGGACCATGAACGCGTTCGGTCCGCCCACGGCCCCGGTCGACAGCCGCGGCGCTGAATCAAAGGCGAAGAGCCCCGCCCGGTCGCCCGATCGTAGGCACGCGTGGGCCAGCAGCAGCGCCCCGTGGATCGCCCGGTCGATCCGCGGCGCGCCGTCCACCGGCTCACTCATCGCCCGGCCGCAGTCCACCGCCATGACCACGTTGTGGTTGCGTTCGGTGCGGAATTCCTTGGCGAGCAGCGCAGCGTGCCGGGCCGACTGTTTCCAGTCGACGGCGCGGCGATCCATGCCCGCCTGAAAGTCGCGCAGGGCGTGGAACTCCGATCCCTCGCCGACCTCTATCTGCGCCTTGGCTCCGAACAGCGCGTTGCGTGCGAACAGGCGCACCGCCTCGTCGTGAACCCATTGCAGGTCCGTCGTGATGACCAGATTGTAGTCGAGCTCGAAGGTCTTCTGTTTCCAGATCAGGCCCAGGGGCCCACACCAGCGAAGCCACAGGGACTCCAGCTTAGCCAGTCCGCGCCGGTGCGGCGTGAAGGCGACGACGATCTCCGCAGCGCCATCGCGAACCTCTGCGATCGACGTGCGGCTCTCCAGGCCTAGCCGCTCGCCCGCCGCCAGCGCCGCCTCGATCGTTTGCGGCGCCCCCCCTTCGAACCTCGCGACGAACCGCGCTGCGCCCGCCCGCGCCACCGCTGCGCTCAACGGGGAAATCGGGTCCAGGGTCAGACGGTCGCGCGCGCCGCCCAGCATCGCGTCGAGCGCCATCAGCAGCAGCAGGCCGCCGGCCCAGACCAGCCCGACCGCCCACAGGGGCTCGGCCACGCTCCCCGCGATCAGCGCAAGGGGCGCTCCGGCCGCGACGGCCAGGACAGCGCGTCGCGTCGGATAGATCACCGCGGGGCCGCCACCTGATCGACAAGCGCGGCCAACGCCTGGTCCACGCGCCGCCCCTCGATCTCAGCCGCGGGCGACAGGATCACGCGGTGGCGCAACGCCGGCGGCGCAAGCGTCTTCACATCGTCAGGAATGACATAGTCGCGTCCGTCCAGCGCCGCGTGCGCCCGCGCCGCGAGCGCGAGCATCGCGCCCGCCCGCGGGGAGGCGCCAGTCTCGATGTCGGCGGACTCGCGCGTCGCCCGGATCAGGTCGACGACATAGCCCGCGACCTCCTCGGTCAGGCGCACCTGGGCGACCGCTTCGACCGCCGCGTCGACGCCGGCCCGGTCCAGCACCTTTCTCACGCCTAGGTCGGCAGGACTCGGCAGGCCGGCACGCGAACCATGCCCCAGCACGATCCCCAGCTCGTCGTCGCGCGTCGGATAGTCGAGCACATGCTTGAATAGGAAACGGTCGAGCTGGGCCTCCGGCAGCGGATAGGTTCCCTGCTGCTCAATGGGGTTCTGGGTCGCCACGACCGTAAACCGGGCGTTCAGCTCATGCGACTGCCCGTCGATCGTGATCCTCCGCTCCTGCATCGCCTCCAGCAGCGCAGCCTGGGTCTTCGGCGGTGTCCGGTTGATCTCATCGGCCAGCAGCAGCTCGCAGAACACCGGCCCGCGGTTCAGGGTGAATGTGCTGGTCTGGAAATTGAACAGATTGGCGCCGATGATGTCGCCGGGCATCAGGTCCGGCGTGAACTGGATGCGGCCGTAGTCGAGCCCAAGGCTCGCGGCGAAGGCTTGGGCCAGCAGCGTCTTGGCCGTACCCGGAGGGCCCTCCAGCAGTACGTGGCCGCCCGCGAACAATGCTGTCAGCAGCAGATCGACCGCCGCGTCCTGGCCGATGACCGCCTTGCCGATCTCGGCGCGTATGTCGTCGGCCAGCGCCTTCACTTCAGCGACGTTCACGCGTCATCTCCTGTCTCCAGCGATAGAGGTCTCGGGCGACCTCCATCAGGTCGCCCTTGGTGCGCGCCGCCCGGGCGCGTTCGATCAGGGCCGAAATCCGATAGTTCGTTCCGCCCGCGGCGCCGAGCCGGTCGAGAACCCGATTAAGTTCATCGCCCTCAAGCCCGCGCGGCGCGCCAACGGCGCGAGCCGTCTCTGCTCGCACCACCTCGCCATAAGGCGCCGCCATCCGGTGCTCGCGGCGGGCCATGCGCACCAGGCCCGCGGTGTTGTCCGCGAGCGCCAGCTTGCCCAGGGCCACAGCTCGCGCCTGCGCCCGCGCCGGCCCGAACCGCACCGCGGCCTGGACGCCGACCAGAGCGAGAGCCACTAACAGGCTTAGCGTGGCGCCCAGGAGCGGCGGCTCAAGCATCAGGCGCAACGGATTGAGCGAGCGCTCGAACCCGTGCAGCGTCAGATCGAACACGACGGGCGTATCCTCGGCGCGGATCACAGACAGCATGGCGACCGCCGCGCGGGCGCCGCCGAGGCTCTTCAAGCCCGCCGTGTCGAGGAAGTCAGGGTCGGCGAGGACATAGACGCCGGATTTCGCGTTCATGACCAGGACGCCCCGTCCCGCTTCGTCCACCACGACGGGGATCCAGCCGGGACCGGATAGGGTTCGCAGGTTCTCCATCGACGGCTGCACGCCCACCGCTCGCCCGTCTGGTCGGGCCAGGCGCACAGCCGCGGTTCCAGCCCCCGTCTGCAGGGTCAGCCCGCTGCGCCAGGCTGCCGGCATCACCTTCAGCGCCACGTCCTGGCCAACCGGCGCAGCGACGCGGACCCAGCCGCGACGGGCGGGATGCGGGATGGTCACCCACTTGGGCAGGACGACCAACTTGGGACCGACATGCTCGATGTCGCTAAGCCGACTACCGCTCGTCCCCGGACCGGGGGTCAGCACCAACAGGCCATCGGCGGCCGTCGCCGACAGCGGCCCGCGCCGCATGACGACAGGGGTTCCCGAGGCTTCTAGAAGCCGTGCGACGGCGGCGAAGCCGACCGCCGAGCGCGACAGGGCGTGGCCCTGGCCGTTGTCGCCCGAGCGCAGCTCAGGCTCGTAGGCCGCCAGCAGGCCTAGCCCAGCCAGCGACACGCAGCCGACCAGCACCAGCACCAGCATCACCATGGGCGAGAACGCCCGGCTGCGATCCCCCGTCATGGCCACCCCGCGGGCAGCGCAAAGGCTTCGTACTCGCGTCGGCACTCGGCGTATTCGGCCGCCTCCACGGGCGCGCCCCCAAACAGGCTGCGCTCGACCACTCGGCCGATCTGGGCGAACGCGGGCCGCGCGGACGGCGGCAGCGCCGAAAGCCCCGCGATTTCACGGGTAGTCAGGGCCGGCCTCACGGACCTTGGGCGCCGCCGCTCGATATCCGCGACGCTGCGCAGCAGGATTAGGTGCGCGGCCTCGGCGAACCGGCCCTGCGCCGCCAGCGCGTCGGCGGCGGCCAACAGGTCGCGCGCCGCAGCTGCGTCGGGCCGCCATTCGGGGGCCGTTTCGGCGGCGACCGTCTTGGGCCTGGCCGCCGGCATCCGCAGGCGCAGGACCTCCCGCACCAGCGCGTAGAGCACGAGGGTGGCGATGATCGCCACGCCGACCCAGAACACCCATTTCAGCAGCGGGGCGATCGCCTGGAACGCCTCGGCGATCCACTCGAACCACTTCGGAATCTTGGGGGGCCGGAAGTCGACGCGGTCGAACTGGAAGCCGCGATCCCTCGTCAGCTCCGCATGCGCCGCCGCAAGCGGATCGCCCGCCTTGCCGACAGGGGCGCCTGCATCCACGCCTCGTTGCATCGCCACCCCGGAACAACCGATCCTTGATGTTTAGGGCCAGGATCAGACGCCGTCGACTCCAAGCTTGGACGTGGATCAGGGCGGACCCTTGAGCATAGCAGGCCCGCTTCTACCCAGCGTTTTCCGCGAAGCGTTGCAATTATGTGCTTTCGGAAGCCGTCAGCAATTCCTACCATTTCTCTAGGGCCATAATCCGTCCGCCGAATGGCGGGAAAAATAAACTGGGGATATCAATGACGTATCGCGTACTGCTGCTTGCGGCGACTTCCGCCGCGAGTCTGTTTTCTGGCGTGGCTTACGCTCAAACGGGCGCCGGTGAAGTCGAAGAGCTAGTTGTCACCGGCACCCGGACCGAAGGCCGCTCGCGGCTCGAAACCCTCGCTCCCGTGGATGTGATCAGCGCCGATGCGCTGCAGCAGCGCGGCACGACCGAACTGGCGACCGCGCTCGCGACGTCGGTCCCCTCCATCACCTTCCCGCGCCCGTCCAACACCGACGGCACAGACGCCATCCGCCCCGCGACTCTGCGCGGCCAGGGCCCGGACCAGACCCTCGTGCTGGTCAACGGCACGCGCCGTCACGCCACCGCGCTCGTCAACACCAACGGCTCGGTCGGTCGCGGCTCGGCCGCGGTCGACCTCAACGCCATACCGTCCACGGCCATCGACCGCATCGAAGTGCTGCGTGACGGCGCCTCGGCCCAGTACGGCTCGGACGCCATCGCCGGCGTGATCAACATGCGCCTGCGCGAAGCCGCCAGCGGCGGCGGCCTGTCGGTGACCTACGGCTCGTACTTGACCAAGTTCGACGGCTACTACGGTCGCAAGGACGACATCAGCGACGGCGCCACCACCACGGTGTCCGGCTGGCAGGGCCTGAGCTTCCTTGGCGACGGCTTCCTGACGCTGTCGGCCGAGTACCGCTCGCGCGAGAACACCAACCGCAGCGACATCGACAAGCGCGTCACCCCCAACCGCATCACCTCGCGGTTCGGCGACGCCGACGTCGATGACATCTCGTTCTATGCCAACGCCGGCAAGTCGCTGAACGACGTCTGGGACCTCTACGGCTGGTACGGCTACCAGCATCGCGACGCCTCCAGCGCCGCCACCTACCGCCTGCCGACCGACACCCAGCAGAACATCCTGTCTGTCTATCCGAACGGCTACCTGCCGTATCTGACGACCGACACCGAGGACAACAGCGCCGGCCTTGGCGTCCGCGGCCAGATCGGCGGCTTCAACGCCGACTTCAATATCGTCTACGGAAAGAACGACATCGACTTCGGGGTCCAGAACACCATCAACCCCTCGTACGGCCCCACCTCGCCGACCTCGTTCCAGGCCGGCGGCCTGACCTACGACCAACTGGTTTTCGGCGCCGACTTCAGCCGTGAATTCGACGTCGGCCTCGCCGGCCCGCTCAACGTCGCTTTCGGCCTCGAGGCCCGCAAGGAAACCTACAAGGTCAACCAGGGCGAAGTGGCGTCCTACGCCCGCGGTCCCGTCGCCGGCGTGACGTTCGGCTCGCGCGGCTTCACCGGCTTCACCCCGTCCAACGAAGTGGATGTCGATCGCGACAACGTCGGGGTTTATGTCGACCTGGAAGGCAAGGTCACCGAGCAGCTGACCCTGTCGGCCGCGGTTCGCTACGAGGATTATTCCGACTTCGGCGACACCACGACCGGCAAGCTCGCGGCGCGCTACGAGTTCACGCCGGAGTTCGCCATCCGCGGCGCCATCTCGACCGGCTTCCGCGCTCCGGCGCTGCAGCAGCAGTACTTCACCTCGACGTCGATCCTCTACATCGACAACGTCCCGTACGAGACCGGCACCTACCCGGCCACCAGCCCGGTCGCCCGGGCCCTGGGCGCCGAGCCGTTGAAGGCCGAGAGCTCCGATAACTACGCGCTCGGCTTCGTCTTCCGCCGCGGGGCGTTCGAACTGACCGTCGACGGCTACAAGATCGACGTGAAGGACCGCATCGTCCTCTCGGAAACCCTGACCGGCAGCCCGACCGCCGCGCCCGGGACTAACGCACGTGTGATCTACGATCTGCTCTCGCCGCTTGGCGCGACGGCGGCCCGCTTCTTCATCAACGGCGTCGACACCGAGACCGTGGGCGTCGACGTGGTGGCGCGCTATCGCATCGTCGACGAACAGGCCGGGACCTTCGATCTGACCGCGGCCGCCAACTACAACGACGTCGATGTCACCAAGACCCCAGTGACCAAGGCTTCGATCCTGCCGACCCCGACCTCGCTGTTCGCACGCCAGGCGACCATGCGGTTCGAGGACGGCACGCCGAAGCACAAGCTGGCCCTGCAGGGCGACTGGAACCGCGAAGCCTGGGGCGCGACCGTGCGCACCACGATCTATGGCGACGTCCTTTCGCCGGGCGCGGCGCTGGACGGAAGCGGCGACAACCACACCGGCACGCGCGGCCTGGTCGACCTGGAAGCCCGCTACACCTTCCCGATCGGCCTGACCGCCTCGGTCGGCGCGGACAACGTCTTTGACGTCTATCCGCGTCAGATCACCCCGAACCAGAACACGACCTCGGCTGCGCCGTTCTCGTCGTTCTCGCCGTTCGGGTTCAACGGCCGCTTCGTCTACGGCCGCCTGGCCTACAAGTGGTAGGCTAAGACTTACGTCCGGAATTGACGCGGCGCAGGGCTATCTCGGCCCTGCGCCGCTGTCATTCTACAGCTATCCACAGGGGCGACATTTCTCCTGTGGGTTCCCCTGACATCGGCGCAGACCACCCCCCTCCGGGTTAGGTATCTGTAAAACCGATGTCCATCGTTCCCGCACTCGATCTCCGCCCCGCCCAGAACGACGCCGCGATCCCGCATGCGCCGGCGAACATCGAGGCCGAACAGGCCCTGCTCGGCGTCCTGCTCTACGACAACGCCGCCTTCGAGCGCCTTGGCGACTTCCTGCAGGCCCGCCACTTCTACGAACCGTTTCACCAGCGGTTGTTCACCGCGATCGAATCCGCGGTGCGCAAGGGCCAGCTGGCCGAACCCATCCTGCTGGCCGAGCAGTTCACCCGCGATCCGGCGTTTGAGGAACTCGGCGGCATCCGCTACCTCGCCGACCTCGTCGACCGCGCCCCGCCCGCCGCCAACGCTCCGGATTACTCCCGCGCGGTCTACGATCTGGCCCTGCGGCGCGACCTGATCCGCATCGGCGGGGAAATCGCCCTGGCCGCCCAGCAGGGCGACACCGACCGATCCGCGCGCGATCAGATCGAAGCCGCCGAAGCCCAGCTGTTCACCCTGGCTGAATCGGGCGGCAACAATCAGGGCTTCGTGCCGTTCTCCGAAGCCGTACACGGCGCCGTCACCCTGGCGGCCGAGGCCCATGCCCGCGACGGCGGCCTGGCCGGCATCTCGACGGGTCTGATCGACCTCGACCGCAAGATCGGCGGCCTGCACCCTTCGGACCTTCTGATCCTGGCGGCCCGTCCGTCGATGGGTAAGACGTCGCTCGCCTGTAACGTCGCCTTCGACGTGGCCCGCAACTATGCCTGGGAACCGCAGCCGGACGGCACCCGCAAGACCGTATCGGGCGGCGTCGTCGCATTCTTCTCGCTTGAAATGTCCGCGGACCAGCTGGCGATGCGTCTGCTCGCCGAAGTCTCGGGCGTTTCCGGCGACAAGCTGCGCAAGGGCGAGATCGACGCCCTGGAATTCGGCCGGATCCGCGACGCGGCGCTGGAGATCCAGGACGCGCCGCTGTTCATCGACGCCACCGGCGGCATCACCATCGCCAAGCTCGCCGCTCGCGCCCGCCGCCTGAAGCGGACCCACGGTCTCGACCTCATCGTCATCGACTACCTGCAGCTGGTCACGGGCGGCGACGGCAAGAGCGACAACCGGGTGCAGGAAGTCTCGATGATCACCCAGTCGATGAAGGCCTTGGCCAAGGAACTGGCCGTGCCTGTCATCGCGCTCTCGCAGCTTTCCCGTCAGGTGGAAAACCGCGAGGACAAGCGGCCGCAGCTCTCCGACCTGCGGGAATCGGGCTCTATCGAGCAGGACGCCGACATGGTCATGTTCATCTACCGCGAGAGCTACTACCTCGGCCGCTCCGAGCCGCGCGAAGGCACGCCCGAGCACCTGACCTGGCAGGAGGAGATGGACAAGGTCCGCGGCACCGCCGACGTGATCATCGCCAAGCAGCGTCACGGCCCGATCGGCACAGTGAAGCTGTCCTTCAACGAAGATATCACCAAGTTCGGCAACCTGGCGCACAGCCACTTCTACACGTCCGACGACTAACCCGTCGGGCAAGCCCTCTTCACCGATCGGAATAGGCCCGGCCTCGCGCCGTCCGCCGGGCTCGGCTATGGGACTGGCGATGTCTTCCTCCCCTCCCGCGCGCCTGACCATCGACCTCGACGCCCTCGCGCACAACTTGGCGGTCCTGCGCGCCGCCGCCCCCGGGGCCGACGCCGCGCCCGTCATCAAGGCGGACGGCTATGGCCTCGGCGCCGGCCCGGTGGGTCGCCGGCTGTGGGCCGAGGGGGCCCGCGCCTTTTTCGTCGCGCGGCTTTCCGAGGGCGAGGCCCTGCGCGACGAACTCGGGCCCGATCGTCCCGCGGCGATCTACGTGCTGGACGGCTTCCTGCCCGGCGACGGGCCGCGGCTGGCCGCTTCCGGACTAACCCCCGTGCTGGAAAGCCTGCCCCAGATCGAGGCGGCCAACACTTACGCCGCCTCGGTTGGGCGTATGCCGATCGCGCTCCAGGTCGACACAGGCATGAACCGACAGGGCGTCACGTTGGACGAGGCCAAGGCCCTCGCCGCCTCGCCCGACCGCCTGCGCCATCTCGACGTCCAAGTGCTGATGAGCCACCTCGGCTCGGCCACCGATCCGGCCGACGCCCGCAACGCGCTGCAGCTGGAACGCTTCAATCAGGTGCGGCCGCTGTTCCCGGAAGCGCGGACCAGCTTCGCCGCCTCGGCCGGAATCATGCTTGCCCCCGACTACCGCGCCGACATCATCCGGCCTGGCATCAGCCTCTATGGCGGCGGCCCGGAGGAACGGCCTGATCCACGGCTCAAGGCGGTGGCGCGGCTGGAGGCCAAGATCCTCTACATCCGGAACATCCTGCCCGGCGAAATCGTCGGCTACGGCTCGCGCCTCGTCGCCGACCGCCCGATCCGCATGGCCGTGGTCGGCGCCGGCTACGCCGACGGAGTCATCCGTGCCTCCCAGCGCGGCGGCTACGCCTGGTACGGCGGCGCGCGCCGCGAGGTCCTGATCGTCACCATGGACCTGATCGGCGTCGACCTCGGCCAGTCTCCGGCCGCCATCGGCGAGTATGTGGAGTTGCTGGGCCCCAACGTGCTGATAGACGATATCGCCACGGCCGCCGGCACCGTGGCGCACGAATGCCTCGTGCGCCTCGGCGGCCGGGCTGAGCGCGTCTATCTCGGCGCGGCCTAGCCTTTCGACAGGGCTTCCAGCTTGGCCGGGCCGACCGCCGCCACCGCCGACTTCAGATCATCGACGCTGGCGCCGTCGCCTTCGGCGGCGACCATGAAGCGATCGCCGACCAGGACGCTGTACTGTCCGTGCCGCGTGGCGCTGTCGTAGGATTCCTGGGTCATGCGACCGTCGACCTTGCCGATCTTCTCGTACTTGCCGTTCGACTCGCTGGACGACTGCATGTTGAAGGCGCTGGCCATGCCCGCCAGGGCGCCGGCCGCGCCCAGGTCGGTGACGCTGAGCCGGATCGTGGCGTCGCCCTTGGTGTAGACACCCTCGGCCTGCGAACCGGCGACGCCCGCCGCGCCACCCGACCCCGTGGTCAGTTCGGTGCGCGCGTAACCAGCTATCCCTTCGGGCAGATAGGCCTTCAACACGTCGGGCTGCACGGCCTCCGGCGCCTCGCCGCTCTCGATCTGCTTGGCGGCCGCCTCCATCTGCTTGGAGGCTTCCTCAAGCTTCCCTAGGTCCACCGACTTGTCGCCGATTTGCACGGTGTTGGAGCTTAGCGCTCCGGCCGCGCCCATGCCGACCAGGCCAAAGGTGGTGATCGCACCCAACACGGCGTTGATCGCGATCGACAGCACGATCGCAACGACGACGGCGACGGCCGTGTAGCCGAACGCCTTCTCCTGCGGCGCCTTCATCAGTTTGGGCAGGCCGAGGTAGAGCAGATAAAGCCCATAGAGCGCGCCAAGCACCGCCAGCAGTCCGACAATCGGTATCAGCGCGAACACGCCGGCGATCCAGCCGGCGGTGCTCGAATAGACCGCCACCTTCATCGCCTGGACCTGATTCTTCTGGCCGTCGAACGACGGCGCCAGCCCGTCGATGATCAGGCCCATGACGAAGACCATGGCCAGGTTCAGCACATAGCCGACCACCGCGCCGACGATTCCGAACAGGATCGGGATCTTGATGCCGAACGCGCCGCCGATCACGGCGCCGCCAATCAGGCCGCAGATCGCCGGGATCAGCGCCAGAATGGCTGCATAGTTCCGAAACAACCCACCGGTCGTCGCCGGCTCAGTGTCGATCACGTCCCAGGTCGCGCCCGGCTTCAACAGGATCGACTTAACTCGCTCGACCAGACCCGACGTTGCGGACCCCGGTTCAACTGCGCTCATTTTACCCCTCCAGCCCTTGAAAACCTATCGCCCTACCCGCGTAACGGGAATCTATCTCACGCCATGCGACGGACGCCAACTTCGGGGCGACGGACTTGCACCGCGACCATCGCTAGACTGCGATTTTGTTACGAATCACGGAGTTCGCATGGCCCGCGACGGCGCTGTCTATGTCTGCCAGTCCTGCGGCGCAGTGCAGAGTAAGTGGGCCGGCCAGTGCCCGGCCTGCAGCGCCTGGAACACCCTGGTCGAAGAGGTGCAGAGCCGCCCGCCGGGGGCCCTCGCGCCCAGCAAGGCCAGCCGCGCCCGCGGCGTCAACTTCCAGGGCCTGGAGGACGAGGTCCCCGCCCCGCCCCGGATCTCCACCGGAGTCGACGAGTTCGACCGCGTTTGCGGCGGGGGCGTCGTGCCTGGCTCGGCCATCCTGCTGGGCGGCGATCCCGGGGTCGGCAAGTCGACCCTGCTGCTTCAGGTCGCCGCCAACGCCGCCCGCCGCGGCGTGCGCTGCGCATACATCTCGGGCGAAGAGGCGGTCGAGCAGGTCCGTGGACGCGCCCAGCGCATGGGTCTGGCCGACGCGCCCGTGCGGCTGGCTGCCGAGACCTCGCTGCGCGACATCCTCGACAGCCTGAAGCGTGAGAAGTTCGACCTCGTCGTCATCGACTCCATCCAGACCATGTGGAGCGACGCGCACGAGGCCGCGCCCGGATCGGTCACCCAGGTCCGCGCCGCCGCCGGCGAACTGGTGCGGCTGGCCAAGAAGCAGTCCGTGGCCATGATCCTCGTCGGACACGTCACCAAGGACGGCGCCATCGCCGGTCCCCGCGTGGTCGAGCACATGGTCGACGCCGTCCTCACGTTCGAGGGCGAGCGCGGGTATCCGTTCCGCATCCTGCGCGGGACCAAGAACCGCTTCGGCGCCACCGACGAGATCGGCGTCTTCGAGATGGGCGACGCCGGCCTCGGCGAGGTGCGCAATCCCTCGGCCCTGTTCCTCGACACCTCGGGCGAGCGGGCCGCCGGCGCCGCGGTGTTCGCCGGCATTGAGGGCTCGCGCCCGGTTCTGGTCGAGTTCCAGGCCCTGGTCGCGCCGTCGGCCTACGGCACGCCGCGACGCGCGGTCGTCGGCTGGGATTCCGGCCGTCTGGCGATGGTGCTGGCCGTACTCGAGGCCCGATGCGGGCTCTCGCTCGGCGACCGCGACGTCTATCTGAACGTCGCCGGGGGCTTGCGGGTCACAGAACCGGCCGCCGACCTCGCGGCCGCCGCCGCCCTCGCCTCCTCGGCGCTCGACGAGGCCCTGCCCCAGGACTGCGTGGTGTTCGGCGAGATCGGGCTGTCGGGCGACATCCGCTCGGTCAGCCGCATGGATTCCCGCATGAAGGAGGCCGCCAAGCTCGGCTTCAATCGCGTGCTCGGGCCGCAAGGGCTCGACGGCGGCGGCGCCATGAAGGCCATCGGCGCGACGCGGCTAGCCGACGCCATCCGCCGCATCGGCGAATGTCAGTGGGAGTAGCCGGCTTGCCCTGGTTCGACATCATTGTCCTGGCGATCCTGCTGATCTCGGCCGCGGTCGGCTTCTTCAGCGGCGCGACCCGCGAGATGGTGCGGGCGCTGTCCTTCGTTCTGGCCGCAGTCATCGCGGTGTTCGGCCTGCGCTGGACGGCCCCCATTGGCCGCAGCCTGCTCGAGGATCCTCCGTGGGCCGGAGCGGTGGTCGCCGGGCTCGCCGCCTTCGTCGTGGTCTATGCGACATTGCGCGTCACTGGCGGGGCCATGGTGCGCGGCGTGCACAGCACCCATGTACTGGGCGTTCTGGACCGCACCATCGGTCTCGGATTCGGCCTCGTGCGCGCGCTCGTGGTCCTGGGAGCCCTGCTTCTGGCCTTCCAGGCGGCGACTCCGCCGGACCGGGTTCCGGGATGGATGACGGGTGCGGCGTTTTATCCTCTGACCAGCGCGGCGGCCAAAGCGCTAAAAGCCTTCGCGCCCAAAGGCTTAGACATGGCTGGTAAACTTGCGCCTTCGATTGGAGACGCAGTTCGTGAAGGTTCGGCGACGGACCGGGGTGACTCTGCGGACGCCCAAGGCTATGACCCGCGCGAACGACGCAGGCTCGACGATCTGGTGGAGAAATCCCGATGACTCAGGATCAAGATCGATGGCGCCAGCCGACCTTTCGCGATCCTGACGACGATACTCCGCGGCTCGAGTGCGGGGTCTTCGGCGTCTACGACACCGCCGCTGCCGCGGCCGTCACCGCGCTGGGTCTGCACGCCCTCCAACACCGCGGCCAGGAGGCCTGCGGCATCGCGGTCTTCGACGGCCAGCGCTTCCACACCGAGCGCCACATGGGCCATGTCGGCGACGCCTTCGCCGGCCCAGATCTGGTCGAGCGCCTGCCCGGCCACTCGGCCATCGGCCACACCCGCTATTCGACCGCGGGCGGCAGCTTTATCCGCAACGTCCAGCCGATGTTCGCCGACCTCGAGGCCGGCGGCGTCGCCCTGGCCCACAACGGCAACCTCACCAACTTCCTGACCCTGCGCGAGCAGTTGGTCGCCGAGGGCGCGATCTTCCAGTCGACCTCGGACTCGGAAGTGATCCTTCACCTGCTGGCCCGCTCGCGGAAGGCCAAGTTCGTCGAACGCTTCGTCGACGCGCTCACCAAGATCGAAGGGGGCTACGCCCTCGTGGCCCTGACCAATAAGAAGCTGATCGGCGTCCGCGACCCGCTGGGCATCCGCCCGCTGGTGCTGGGCGACCTCGACGGCAAGCCGGTCCTGGCTTCCGAGACCTGCGCCCTCGACATGATCGGCGCCAAGTTCGTTCGCGACGTCGAGCACGGCGAGATGGTGGTCATCGACTACAAGGGCATCCGCAGCATGAAGCCGTTCCCAGCGGCCCGCGCGCGTCCCTGCATCTTCGAGTACGTCTACTTCGCCCGTCCGGACTCGGTCGTGAACGGCCGCTCGGTCTACGACGTGCGCAAGCGCATGGGCCGTCGCCTGGCCCAGGAAAGTCACGTGCCCGTCGACGTCGTCGTGCCGGTGCCGGACTCCGGCGTGCCGGCCGCGCTCGGCTATTCGCAGGAAACCGGCGTGCCCTTCGAAATGGGCATCATCCGCAATCACTATGTCGGCCGCACCTTCATCCAGCCGACCCAGGGCGCCCGCGAGCTGGGCGTGCGCATGAAGCTCTCGCCGAACCGCAACGTCCTGGCCGGCAAGCGGGTAATGCTGATCGACGACTCCATCGTCCGCGGCACCAACTCCGTCCGCGTCGTGCGCATGGTCCGCGAGGCCGGCGCCGCCGAGGTCCACCTGCGCTCGGCCTCGCCGCCGATCAAATGGCCGGACTACTATGGCATCGACATGCCCGACCGCGAGCACCTGCTCGCCGCCAACAAGTCGGTCGAGGAGATCGCCAAGATCCTCGACGTCGACTCGATGGGCTATCTGTCGGTCGAAGGCCTCTACGAGGCGATGCAGGCCGCTCCGCGCGATCCGGCCAACCCGCAGTTCACCGACCACTACTTCACCGGCGACTATCCGACCCGCCTGCTGGATCGCGAGATCGCCGAGGGACGCAACGACGGCGCCGACCGTCAGCTATCGTTCCTGGTCGACGCGTGAGCGGCGATTGCAGCCTTTCCTCCGGGAAAGGCTCCTACGCAAAGAGTTGAGGCGTGACTGACGCCAAGGCCGCCGTTGCGCGCACCAGCCTCCAGGGCCGGCTGAAGTCCCTCGGCCTGGATTGGTATATCGCCGCAATCGTCGGGATGGTGGTGCTCGCCTCCATCCTCCCGGCGCGCGGCGCCGCCGCGCCCGTCGTCTCGGACCTGACCAAGGCCGGCATCGCCCTGGTGTTCTTCCTGCACGGGGCCAAGCTCAGCCAGGAGGCAGTGATCAAGGGCCTTCTGCATTGGCGCCTGCACGGCCTGGTTCTGGCGACCACCTTCGTGCTCTGGCCGCTGATCGGCCTCGGCGCCTCGGCGCTGCCGGGCTGGATCGTACCGGCCGCGCTGGCGCCCGGCTTGATCTACCTGGCCTGCCTGCCTTCGACGATCCAGTCGGCGATCGGCTTCACCGCCATCGGCAAGGGCAACGTCGCCGCCGCGGTCTGCGGGGCCTCGGTCTCGAATCTGCTGGGCATGTTCATCACCCCGCTGCTGGTCGGGCTGCTGCTCGGCGCCGAGGGCGGCGGCCTGTCGCTGTCGTCCTTCGAGGCGATCCTCCTGCAGCTGCTGGCCCCATTCCTCGCCGGCCAGGTGCTGCGCCGCTGGATCGGCGGCTGGATTTCGCGCCACGCCAAGCCGCTGGGCCTAGTCGACAAGTTCTCGATCCTGCTGGTCGTCTACAACGCCTTCTCAGGCGCGGTGGTCGCCGGCATATGGTCGAAGGTCTCGGCCTTCGACCTCGTCCGCATCATCCTCGTCTGTCTGGCGCTGCTGGCGATCTCGCTGGGCTTCATGATCTGGATCGCCCGCGTCCGAGGCTTCCCCAAGGAGGACGAGATCGCCATCGCCTTCGCCGGCTGCAACAAGAGCCTGGCGGCCGGGGTGCCGATGGCCGGCGTGCTGTTTCCCGCCGCCACGGTAGGGTTCGTGCTTCTGCCGGTGATGCTGTACCACCAGTTCCAACTCATGCTCTGCGCCGTGCTGGCGCAGCGCTACGCCCAACGTCCGCTTCAAGAGCCAAGTCATGACTGAGTCCCCCCCCCTCGACGGCCGCATCGCGCTGGTGACCGGCGCGACCCGCGGCATCGGCCGCGAATGCGCCCTGGCGCTCGCCAAGGCCGGCGCTCACGTCATCGCGGTGGGGCGCAACCAAGGCGCGCTGGAATCGCTTGACGATGAAATCAAGGAAGCCACGGGCAAGCCGGCCACACTGGTGCCGCTGGACCTGCTGAAGGGCGACGACATCGACGGCCTGGGCCTGGCGATCCACCAGCGCTTCCAGCGCCTGGACATCCTCGTGCACGCCGCGGCGATCCTCGGCGGCCTGACGCCGGTCTCCCACATCGACCCGCCGATCTGGGATCGGGTGGTGAGCGCCAACCTCACGGCGACCTACCGCCTGATCCGTTCGACCGAGCGGCTGCTGCGCGAATCCGACGCCGGCCGCGGCCTGTTCTTCACCTCCGGCCGTGTCGAGCGCCCGAAGGCGTTCTGGGGCGCGTACGGCGCGACCAAGGCCGCCGTCGAACACTTGGTGCGCACCTGGGCCGATGAACTCGAGAACACGTCTGTCCGCGCCGCCCTGATCGATCCGGGCGCCATGCGCACGAAGATGCGCGCCGAGGCCATGCCCGGCGAGGATCCGATGGACCTGCCGCACCCGTCGGAGATCGGTCCGCTGATCGTGGAACTGGCCCAGGCGAACCTGGGCCTGCCGAAGACTAACGTCCGCTTCGACGCGTGGAAGTCGGCCGGGACGCTCGCTTCGGCTTGACCCCCGGACGGTTCAGCTTGGCGGCGCGGCCCTTCGGCGTGGGGCCCGCGCCGACCTTCGGCTTGCCGGGCGCGACCTGCTTGGTCTTCGGCTTGACCTTGGGCTTCGGCATCTCTGCCTCCGCCAGCGCACCCGCGGCCTTGGCGCGCACGGCCGCCACTCCCTTGGGAGTCACCACCTTCTTGCCCAGCTTGGGGGCGAAGGTCGGCACGGACGAGCGCGGCGCCGGGCCGCCCTTCTCCTCGCCCTCGGCGTAGGGGTTCTTGTTCGACTTGACGGTCAGCCTCATGGGCACGCCCGGCATGTCGAAGCTCTCGCGCAGCGAGTTGATCAGGTAGCGACGATAGTGGTCCGGCAGCTGGTCCGCCCGGCTGGCGAACAGCACGAAGGTCGGCGGGCGCGCCTTGATCTGCGCCATGTACTTAGGCTTCACGCGGCGGCCGCCGACGGCGGGCGGTGGATGCCGTTCAAGCGCCATTTTCAGCCAGTCGTTCAGGTCGCGGGTCTTCACCTTAGTCGACCAGTCGCCGTGCACCTTGAACACCGCCGGCATCAGCCGGTCCAGGTGCCGTCCGGTCTCGGCCGACAGCGCCACGACCGGAGAGCCGCGCAGCTGCGGCAGCAGCCGTCCAGCTTCCTCGGTGAGTTCCTTCAGGGTCGCGCCCTGGTCTTCGATGAGGTCCCACTTGGTCAGGCAGTAGACCAGGCCGCGCCCTTCGCGTTCGACTAGGTCGGCGATCTGCAGGTCCTGGATCTCGAACGGGTGCGTGGCGTCCATCACCAGGATCACTACCTCGGCGAAGGTGATCGCACGGATGGTGTCGCCGGTGGACAGCTTCTCGAGCTTTTCCTGAACCTTGGCCTTGCGCCGCAGGCCGGCGGTGTCGACCAGCCGCACGGGGCGACCTTCCCACGTCCAATCGACGGGGATGGCGTCGCGCGTAATCCCGGCCTCGGGGCCGGTCAGCAGCCGGTCCTCGCCGATCATCTTGTTGACCAGGGTCGACTTGCCGGCGTTCGGCCGGCCGACGATGGCGATGCGGATCGGCTTTTCGCCGTCCTCGTCCTCGTGCTCGTCGTCGACCTCAGGCCAGACAGCCAGCAGCGCCTGATAAAGGTCGGCCATGCCTTCGCCATGCTCGGCCGAGATCGCCACCGGCTCGCCGAGGCCCAGGCCGAAGGCCTCGTTGACCCCGATTTCCGACGCTTTGCTCTCGGCCTTGTTGGCGGCCAGGATCACCGGTTTGTCGTGCTTGCGCAGCAGCTCGGCGAACACCTCGTCCATCGGCGTCACGCCGTCGCGGGCGTCGATGACGAACAGCGCCACGTCCGCCTCTTCGATGGCGGTCACGGTTTGCTGGCGCATGCGCGATTCGAGGCTGTCGTCGGTGACGTCCTCGAAGCCGGCGGTGTCGATCAGCTCCAGGTCGATGTCACCGATCCGGCCGACCGCGAATTTCCGGTCGCGGGTGACGCCGGGCTGATCGTCGACGATCGCGAGTTTCTTGCCCGCCAGCCGGTTGAACAATGTCGACTTGCCGACATTGGGCCGTCCGACGATAGCGAGCCGCATAGGCATTTTAAGTCAGCTTCTTCCGCTTAGCGCAGCGCAATCAGTTGCGCCTTGTCGGTCGCAACATACACGGTACCAGCGACGGCGATCGGGCTGATCAGGGTGGGCGAACCAAGGTTCACCGTGTTCTCGACGGCGCCGGTCTTGGCGTTGAGCGCAACCAGCTCACCGGTCGAACCGGCCACGATCAACTTGTTGGAGGCGAGCAGCGGGCTCGACCAGATCGGCCGCGTCGTGAACTTCTTCTTGCCGATGCCCATGAAGCCGCCGCCGTTCGACTCGCGGTCCTTGCCCAGGTCGGTGATCCAGTAGATCTGGCCGCTCTCGCGGGCCACGCAGATCACTTCACCCGCCTTGGAGACTACATAGACGACATCGCCCGCCGGCCACGGCGAGGTGATGCCGGTCACCGGCAGGCTCCAGCGCGCTTGCCCGCTGCGCAGGTCGGTGGCGGCGAACACGCCCGAGTGGCTTACGGCAAACACGTCGCCCTGGTAGATCACCGGACGCCCCGGAATGTCGCGGATTTCCGACAGCGCGTTGTTGCGGTTCGCGCGGCTGAGCGCCTCGTTCCAGAGGTCGTTGCCGTTGCCCGCCCGCAGGGCCACAAGTTCGCCCGAACCGAACGAGGCTACAACCGTATCGCCCGACACCGCCGGGCTCGACGCGGCCAGGATGCGAGCCGATTCAGACAGGGCCTGATAGGTCCAGCCCGTCGCGCCGGTCGCGGTGTCGAAAGTCAGCAGGGTGTTGTCGACCGCCACCGCGAACACCCGCCCGCCCGACACGGTCGGCGCCGCGTGGATCGGCTGCTCGGTGTTCGTTCGCCAGGTCACCGCGCCGGTGTCGGCGTTCAGCTGGGCGGCGAAACGATAGCCCGAGGTCACGTAGAGCTTGCCGTCAGCCAGGGCCAGGCCGCCGCCGAAGGCTTCCTTGTCGCGCTTGGAGTCGGGACGCAGGTTGGTCCGCCACAGCTGCGAGCCGGACTGGGCGTCGAACGCCGTCACCGTCGCCTCGCCATCCATGACGTAAATCTTGCCGTTGGCCGCGACCGGGGTCGCGGTCACATGCGCGCCGCGGTCGGAGCCCTGGCCGAAGCCGCGCTTCCAGGCGATCGACAGGCCCCCGCCAGCCTCGACATGGCTCATCGACTGCTCGGGCGAACCGCCCGGCAGCGACCAGCTGGCGTTCATCTCTGGCGTCGGCAGGAAGAAATCGGCGCCCTTCAGGGCCTCGGCGACTTCCAGGGTCTGGTCGGCCGCGACGATGGCGATGCGCTCGCCCTCGGACGCGGTTTCCTGCGGGCCTTCGTCGCCCTTGTTGAACGGGTTGAGCCGATTGACGGTCGAGCAGCCGGTCAGGGCGACGCTCGCCGCCAGGAACAAGGCAAGGAGGCTGGTGCGGCGCATGGACGTCATTGGGCTCCGGGGGCGGACTGTTGCGGGGCGGCCTGGGGCGCGAGACCCGGCGGAAGGGCGCCAGCCGGCAGTTGCACCGGCGGCGGCAGGGCCATGGCGGCCTTCACGGTCGCCGGCAGGGCCTTGGCCGAGCCGGATTCGATCAGGGCCTTAGCCGCTTCCGCGCGCTGGCGCGTGGACTCGCCGGCGTCGGCCATCAATCCGATCACCGTAAAGTCGCTACGCGCGCCGGCCAGGTCGCCAGCCATCAGCTTGGAAAAGGCCAGCGCCTCGCGCGCCTCGGCGCGGTACGGGCGGCCTTCTTCGGTAAGCGGGGTCAGGCGCGCCTCCATGTCCTTGTAAGGAGCCGTGTCCAGCAAGGCGAAGGCGGATTTGAGGCGGGCGGCGTCGCCGATGATGTTGTTCGGCGCGGCCTCGGCGGCCTCGTCGAACAGCTTCACCGCTTCGGCGGTCTTGTTGTCGGCGATCTTGAGACCGCCCAGGTGCTGCAGGGCCAGCGACTTGTAGGCCTTGGAGGAGCCCTGTCCCACCTCGCCCCACAGCCGGATGGCGTCGTCGCGGCGCCCGGCGTTGAACGCGTCGATCGCCTGCGCATACTTTTCGGACGCTTCGGCCGCGGCCTGGCTGCGGAAGTGCTGATAGCCCCAGACCGCCAGGGCGGCGACCAGCGCCACCACCAGCACGCCGCCGAGAATCGGGAGGACCCTCAGCGCAATCGACTTGTAGCGCTCGGAGCGAAGCTGCTCCTCGACTTCATCAAAGACATCGACCACGTCGGGGGACTCCGCGCGAATAGGCGTTAGTGTTCAGAGCGGCGGAACCTATAGCGGTGGGCGCGCGGCTGCAACGCCGGACCGTCGCCCCGCGACGTGCTCAGGGTCGCGGTCCCACGATCGCCTCGAAGCCCGCGGCGCAGTAGTCGAACAGCCGGGCGCGCACCGCCGCCAGATCGGTCGAGCGGCACAGGCCTTCCGACAGTTGGTCGATCCGGCCGGTCTCCGAGAGCGCCAGCATCATCGAGCCGGTCAGGAACTGGTAGCCCCAGTAGAGATCCGGCAGCTGCGCCTGCGGCATCACCTTGCGCAGGGTGTCGATGAACTGGCGAACCACGGGATCGAAGTAGTGGTGCATCGTCTCCCCGCCCCAGGCCGGAGTGTTGTTCACCAGCGCTACGAGCCGGAAATAGTTCTTCCAGCCGGGCTCGCCGGTCAGCGACATCTCGATCAGCGGGTCGATGAAGGCGGCCACGACGCCGCGGGGCGTCATGTCGCCGCCGCCCTGCGCCTCGTATGCGGCCATCGCCTCGACCCGCACGGTGTTGAGGATCTCGGCGCGCCGCGCAAACACCGCGTCGAACAGGTCGCGCTTGGCTCCAAAATAGTAGTGGATCAGCGCCGTATCGACGCCGGCCTCCGCCGCCACCTGGCGCGTTGTCACGCCATAGAAGCCGTGCGCGGCGAACAACTGCTCAGCCGCGTCCAGGATGGCCTTGCGCAGATCGGGGCCATCGCCCTTCTTGCGCCGGCCCCGCGTCATCGGCGCAGGCTTGGCCGCACGGGTCACCTGGCGCGCCCTTCGACGCCCTTGGCCAGGCAGGTGACCGCAATGTCGGCGGTGACGTTGCCCACCGTGCGGAAGATGTCGGGGATGGTTTCCACCGCCAGCAGGATCGGCAGCAACTCGAGCGGCACGCCCATGATCAGGCAGATCGGCCCCGTGGTCGTGAAGAAGGTGATCTGGCCAGGCAGTCCGACCGAGGCGAGGCTGATCACCGTGGCCACGCCGATCCCGGCCGTCAGTAGCGCCGCGTTCAGCGGAACGCCGAACACATGGGCGCAATAGATGGCCACGCCGAGGTTCGCCGCCGGGCTGGTGATGCGGAACAGCGAGACCGCCAGCGGCAGCACGACGCCGATGCTCGCTTCCGACGCGCCCAGTTGGCGCGTCCCGGCGATCATCGCCGGCAGCGAAGCGATCGAGGACTGGGTGGAGAACGCCACGGCCTGGGCCGGCGCCGCGGCCCGGGCGAACGCCAGAAGCGGTACGCCGGCGGCCAGCGCAATCAGATAGGAGAGCAGCCCGACTGAGATGCAAACGCCCGACAGGATCAGGATGTAGTGGCCCAGCGCCCCCGCCGCGCCGAAGCCGGCCTTGGCCCCGACGATCAGCGCCAGCGCGAACACCCCGATCGGCGCGACCAGCAGCACCCACTGGACGAGCACCAGCATGGTGTCCATCACCGCCTGGAAGACGTTCGTCAGCCCGCTGCGCAACTCGGCGCGGATCCGGGTCAGCGCCAGCCCGAACAGCAGCGCGAACACGACCAGCGGGGCCATGTTGGTCTCCGCGGCCGCCTCGATCGGATTGGTCGGAATGAAGGCGCGCAGCCACGCGCCCATGGTCGGAAAGTCCGGGACCTTCTGCGTCGAGTTCCCGGCCGCTTCGCGCAGGCCGGCGACCGCCGCCTGCGGGGCCGGCCAGGCCGCCAACACGCCCGACACCGCCAGGGCTGAGAAGAGCGCGCTGGTGAGCAACAGGACGCCGAACAGGCCGAGCGCCCTTGCCGCGGTCCCGCCCGCCGCCGCGGTTCCCGCCGCCGCCGACACGCCGACCACCAGTAGCGAAAACACCAGCGGCACGATGGTCATGCGCAGAGCGTCAAGCCACAGTCCGCCGATCGGGTCTGCAACGGCGATGATCCTGTCGATCGAGGGATGCTCCGCCAACGCGGCGCCGACCGTCAGGCCGGCCGCGAGGGCGAGCAGGATACGTACGGTCGTCTGGGCGCCGGCCGCCCGGATCACGTTGAGAAGCTTGGCCATCGCCCGGAAACTAGTGCGCGTTCGGGCGCCCGCGAAACCGGATTTCGCGTCTCTGCGATGAGCGAAGCGCGCACCGCCCGTCAGTTCGGCGTCGATCGCCCGCGCTGCACGTCACTTTAGCATTGCCGCATAGAAATTTGTTTTTGTGAACTTTTGGCCCCACAATTGAAGCATTTACACGCCGCCAAATCTCGCCTCAGAACGGCGCCGCAACATCGAAACCATCTATCTATTCAATAGGATAAGTTGATTGAGCCGGCCGCCCAATTGATCCTAAGCTCCACCCATCAGGGAGGACCGGCATGATCATATCGCTGCCTCCGGTCAGCGCGGACCTCGAAGCCGTCGGCCGGAGACTGAAAGCCGTCCGCGAGGCCAGAGGTCTGGCGCTGGACGATCTCGCCGACCAGGCGAGGATCCCGTACACACAGCTGTCGATGGCCGAGCATGGGCGATTGCGCCTGCCTTCGGCGCAGATGCACGCGCTGATCACCGCGCTGCACGTCTCGCCCCGGATTCTGTTCGAACCGGGGCTGGACGTTACGGGATTGCGCCGGCTCTAGCCGGCCTTGGCGAAGTAGATCTCGGCCGGCCCCGGGAAACGGCGGGCCCGGACGTCGTCGGCATAGCCGGCGACCGCCTTGCTGATCTCGCCGCGCAGATCGGCGTAGCGACGCACGAACTTCGGGGTCCAGTCGAACAGACCGAGCATGTCGTCGGTGACCAGGATCTGGCCGTCGCAACCGGCCGAAGCTCCGATGCCGATAGTCGGAACCGCGATCGCCTCGGTGATCTCGCGGGCCAGGCCCTCCGCAACGCCCTCGACCACGACCGCAAAGGCGCCGGCCGCAGCGGTGGCTTTGGCCTCCTGCAGGATGCGGGCGCGCTCATCGCCCGCCTTGCCCTTGGCCTTGAAACCGCCGTCGACGTGCACCGCCTGCGGGCGCAGACCGACGTGGCCCATCACCGGGATGCCGCGCTTGACCAGGTAGTCGATGGTCTCGACCACGGTCGGGCCGCTCTCGACCTTGATCGCCTGGGCGCCGGTTTCCTTCATCACCCGCGCCGCATTGGCGTAAGCGACTTCCGGCGAGCCCTCGTACGAGCCGAACGGCATGTCGACGACCACCATCGCCCGCTTCGAGGTCCGCATGACCGCCTGGCCGTGCAGGATCATCATCTCCAGCGTCACGCCGACCGTGTTGGGCAGGCCGTGAACGACCATGCCCACGGAGTCGCCGACCAGCAGCAGGTCGCAATGGTCGTCGAGGATCTCGGCCATCGGGGCGGTGTAGGCGGTGAGGCACACCACGGGCGACCCGCCCTTACGAGCGGCGATGTCTGGGGCGGCGATCCGCCGGACTGTTTCCTGACGCTGAGCCGACATGGCTAAAACTCCTCGAACACTCGGGTCACCACGAAGCCGATGGCGAGCACCGCCATTCCGCTGGCGATCCATACCACGGAAGAGCCCGCCGGCAGCGCTGCGAGCAGATCCGAGCGCGGGGCCAATTGCTGCACCCCGGCCTGGAGCAGTCGCGTGGATCCTTCCGACGCGTTCTCCACCTGGTGGACGAAGTTCGACATGATCAGCTGGCTGGCGCCGACGATTCCGCCGGCCAGGCCCGCAGCCCCGATGATCCAACGCCGGATGTTCCAGCCGCGGTTCAGCTTGCGCTCCACCGACACGGCGAAGGCCTTCTCGTCCGAGAAGGCCGGCGGTTCTGCGAAGAGGCGTTCCAGACGCCGCTCGAATTCGAGCTCAGCCATTCCCGCGCCTCCCTTCCAGCGTAGCGCCGTCGGCCGGCGCCAGTCGCGCTCGGAGCTTCTCCAGACCACGTTTGACATGCGACTTGACCGTTCCAAGCGGCAGATTCAAGGCGTCGGCGGCCTCCGCATGGGACAGCCCCGCGCCGTAACACATCGACACGCAGATCCGCTCCGCCGCGCCCAGCCCCCGCAAGGCGTCATCCAGGTCCATCCGTCCGGCCGCGTCAGGCGTCGCGGCGACGTCCTCGGCCTCGTCCGCCGCCGTCAGCGCCGCGATTTTCCGCTCGCGCTGCAGCCGCCGCAGATAGGCCCGCGCCGCGATCTTGCGGACCCAGGCGACGAACGTCCCCTGGCCGCGGAACTCGCCGACCCTCTCGAAGGCGATCAGAAACGCATCCTGCGCGACGTCGTCCGCCTCGGCCGCCGGCGCGCCCATCCGGCGCAGCAGGCCGCGCACCGCCGAGCCATGCCGACGGACCAGCTCGCCGAACGCCGAGCGGTCGCCGGCCGCGGCCAGCGCGGCCAGTTCCACGTCATGGGCGCTTGCGAGCCTGGTGTTTTGAGAGCCCGACATCAGGGGCTTTCCCCTCCCCTTCGCCGGCTACTTGCCGCGGGAGATGAACGACAGCGCGATCAGCGCCAGGCCGATGAAGCCTGGGAACGCCGCCACGCCCAGCATCGGGTAGAGCGCGTCCGGCTCGTTGAACGACACCGCCACGCCGAGCGACGCGAAACCGATCGCCACGCCCAGCCAGATGATCCCGGCGCGCATATCTCGATAGGACGAAGGCGGCGCCTTGGCGTCGCTGGTCAGCGCCTGGACGACCTCCGGCGGCAGCTCGGCGCCCTTCTCGATCGAAGCGCGCAGCGTCTCCTGGAGCCTCTGACGCTCCTGGCTCTTCAGGTATCGCGGCACGATGACGATCGCGGCGATCATGGCGAAGAACCCTAGCGGGACCAGGATGTCTTCCATTGTGCTCTTCCTTCTCTCAGTGCGGGTGGCTCATCGGCCCCGTCTGATGGGAAGAGGCGCCGGCCTAAGCGTACGGATGCAGGCGGGCGCATGAAATGTTCTTCATGTTGGCTGAAGAACGCCCCCGCTCTCAACCTAACTGAACTTCGCCGCGTAGGCGTCTGGCTTGAAGCCGACCAGCAGCTGACCATCGACGTCCAGGACCGGCCGCTTGATCATCGACGGCTGCTCCAGCATCAGCGCGATAGCCTTGTCCTGGTTCAGGTCGGCCTTGTCGGCCTCGGCCAGCTTGCGGAACGTCGTGCCCGAACGGTTCAGCAGCACCTCCCAGCCAACCTGTCCGGCCCAGCGCTCCAGGGTGGCGCGGTCGATCCCGGCCGCCTTGTAGTCGTGAAAAGCGTAGGCCACGCCATGATCGTCCAGCCAGGCGCGCGCCTTCTTCATCGTGTCGCACGCCTTGATGCCGTAGATCGTGTTGCTCATCGGTCGAATCCGCCGTTGGGTTGAACCCTGAATTAGCGCCACTCGGTCGGCGCGCAAAAGAAAAGGCCCGGCGGATCCGCCGGGCCTCTCGCCTCGATCGTCGAGCCCTTAGCGGGCCGCGACGATAATGATCTCGACCTTGTAGTCGGGGGTCGCCAGCTTGGCCTCGCCGGTGGCGCGGGCCGGGGCGTCCTTGCCGTCGATCCACTTGTCCCAGACCGCGTTCATCTCGGCGAAGTCGGCCATGTCGGCCATCCAGATCGTGGCGGTCAGTATCTTCGACTTGTCGCTGCCGGTCGCGGCCAGCAGCTTTTCGATCTGGGCCAGCACTTGCTGGGTCTGAACCGTGACGCTCTCGCCCGGGGCGCCGACCTGGCCGGCCAGATAGACGGTGTCGCCGTGGACCACGGCCTGGCTCATGCGCGGGCCGGATTCGATGCGTTCGATGGCCATGGGGCTCAATTCCTTCTCAGTTAGAATATCGCGAGATCGCCAGATCCCGGGTGTCGATGGCGCTCGCAGCGCCGCTGATCACGTCGGCGATCACCTGCCCTGATCCGCAGGCCATCGTCCAGCCGAGCGTCCCGTGCCCGGTGTTAAGGTAGAGATTGCCGATCGGCGTCGCCCCGACCACAGGCGTGCCGTCGGGCGTCATCGGGCGCAGACCCGACCAGAATCTGGCGGCGCCTGCGTCGCCCGCGCCGGGGAACAGGCTTTGCATCGAATGCTCCAGCGTCCGTCGCCGGCGCGGATGCAGGTCGTTGTTGAAGCCGGAGATCTCGGCCATGCCGCCGACCCGGATGCGGTCGCCCAGCCGGGTGATCGCCACCTTGTAGCTCTCGTCCAGCAGGGTCGAGACCGGCGCGCGCTCGGCGTCGAGGATCGGGGCTGTAATCGAATAGCCCTTCACCGGATAGACCGGCAGCTTCATCCCGAACGGCCGAACCAGGGCCGGCGAATAGCTGCCCATCGCCACCAGGAACGCGTCCGCCGTGACCTCGCCGCGGCTGGTCCGCACGGCGGCGATGCGGTCGCCCTCCTTGCGCAGGCCGGTGATCGCGGTGTCGAACTGGAACTCGACGCCCAGGCCCTTGGCCAGTTCGGCAAGCGCATTGGTGAACTTGAAGCAGTCCCCGGTTTCGTCGTTGGGCAGCCGCAGGCCGCCGACGATCGGCTCCAGCGCGTTGGCCAGGCCAGGCTCGGCGACCGCGCAGCCGACCGCGTCGAGCACCTCGTAAGGCACGCCGTAGGACTTCAGCACCTCGACGTCCTTGCCGATGGCGTCCATCTGCGCCTGGGTGCGGAACAGCTGCAGCGTGCCGCGGCTGCGCTCGTCATAGGCGATGCCAGTGTCCGCGCGCAGCGCGATCAGCAGGTCGCGGCTGTACTCGGCCAGCCGCACCATGCGGCTCTTGTTCAGCGCGTAGCGCGCCTCGGTGCAGTTGCGCAGGATCGACAGCAGCCAGCCGATCGTCGCCGCATCGAGCTTGGGGCGCAAGATCAGCGGCGCGTGCTCCATCAACAGCCACTTCACCGCCTTGGCCGGGACGCCCGGCCCCGCCCAGGGTGAGGCGTAGCCCGGCGAAATCTCGCCGGCGTTGGCGAAGCTGGTTTCCAGCGCCGGGCCGGGCTGACGCTCGAGCACCGTCACCTCGTGACCGGCCTTGGCGAGATAGTAGGCGGAGGTGACGCCGATCACGCCGCCGCCCAGGACTGCCACCTTCATGCGTCGATCTCCACGCACGCGTCTTGGGTCAGGTAGGTCCGCGAATAACGCTTCCCCAGCCCGGTCAGGATTTCATAGGCGATGGTGTCGGCCCCGGCCGCGACCGCTTCCAGCGTCTGATGCGGCCCGATCAGTTCGACGAAGTCGCCCTCGGCGAGCGTCCCGCACGGCAGGTCGCTGACGTCCAGGGTCACGCTGTCCATCGAGACCCGTCCGACGATCGGCAGCCGCACATCGCCGAAATAGGCTGCGGCCCGACCGCCAAGCCTTCTGGGCCAGCCGTCGGCATAGCCGACGCTCACCGTCGCCAGCCGCCGGGGCTCGCGCGCGACATAGGTCAGGCCATAGCCGACGCCAGCCCCCGCATCGACCGAGCGTAGCTGAATCACCCGCGCCTCCAGCCGCACGACGGGCCGTACGGGACTCGCCGCGCCCTCGATCGGCGCCGCGCCATAAAGCGCCAGCCCCGGGCGCACGAGGTCCTGCTGGAACTCCGGGCCGATGAACACGCCCGCGGAATTGGCCAGCGAGCGCGGCAGCGCGGGTCCGATGCGATCGGCCAACGCCTCGAAGCGCGCCAGTTGCTCCTGGTTGGCCGTCGCGCCCGGCGTGTCGCCGCAGGCCAGGTGACTCAACACCAGCACCACCTCAACCTCGTCGGTCAGGCCGGGCTGCAGTTGATCGATGTCGCTCGCAGCCAGCCCCAGCCGCGACATGCCGCTGTCGACCTGGAGGACGCACGCCAGCCGAACCCGCCGTCGCTTGGCCTCAGCGCGCCAGCGCTCGACCTGAGCAAGTGAATTCAAAACCGGCACGACGCCCGCGCCGGCGCAGACGGCTTCGGCCCCCGGCGGCAGACCATTGAGCACATAGATCCGAGCGTCGCCCGGCGCATGTCGGACGAGCGCCAGAGCCTCAATGATCACGGCCACGAAGAAGTCGCGGCAGCCGGCCTCCGCCAAGGTGCGGACGACGCGCTCGGCGCCGAGGCCGTAGGCGTTGGCCTTCACGACCGCCGCGGCTCGGGCCGGCGCGGCGCGCTCGGCGATCAGCACATAGTTCGCGCGTAGCGCGGCAAGGTCGATGGTCAGGCGCCCGCCCGCCAGGGCCTCAGCCGGATCCTCGAAATTCGCCATCGCCCGCCTCCCGTCTGTCGGCGCGCTAGAGGATACTCGTATATTATTCGAACGTTTCGCCTCATCGTCGTATATTCCGTAACCACGAGGCCCACCGCGCATTTTTCTTGCGCAAATACGCAACACATGACCATCGCCCTGGACGACATCGACCGCAGCCTGATCCGACTCCTTCGGCTCGACGGCCGCCGGCCCAACAGCGAGCTGGCCGCCGAGGTCGGGCTGTCGGCCTCGGCCTGCCTTCGGCGCATCCGCATGCTGGAGGAACGCGGCGTGATCCGCGGCTACACGGCGATCGTCGCCGCGCCGGAGTCCGAAGGTCGGATCATCGCCATCGTGCGCCTGACCCTCGAAAAGCAGACCGAGGAATACCTGCGCCGGTTCGAGGCCGCCGTCCGCGAGCACCCCGAGATCGAGGAGTGCTACCTGATGACCGGCGACGTCGACTACATTCTGCGGGTCTCCGGCGCGAGCACCGCCGACTACGAGGCGATCCACACGGACATCCTGTCGCGGCTGCCGGGCGTGGCGCGCATCCATTCCAGCCTGGCGATGCGCAACGTCCTGCAGCAGCGGCCCACGCGTCGCAAGCCTGCCAGCTGAGCCTCGGGCCGGGCGCCTTCGGGCGTGCTTGACCCTCCGTCGTCGGCCCTGAGCGGTTTCGTCCCGTCGATCGCCTGGTTCGTAGAACGCCGCTTCAGCTTCGCCGCAGCCCGCGCGATTCCGCGGATACGGAAACTTGGAGAAGCGCCTTGCGTATCTTGCCGGCCCTCGCAATCGCATCCTTGCTGTCGTCGACGGCCATCCCACTGGCTGCGCAAGCCGCCCAGTGCTCGAGCGGGTGGGCCGGGACGATTCAGTACAGCCGCAACCAGTCCAACAGCAACGCCAAGACCGAGCAGCGCGTCACCGGCAAAGGCACGGAGACGACCAACTGGTCCATGACCTACGACTATGTCGCTCAGGTCTCCGTGCGACCGGCGGCTGAGGCGGACGACAGCATCGGCAAGGCCACCATCAGCCTGACATCGGTCTCGACCGAAACAAAGTCCGCACAGGACCGCTACATCTGTCCCCATGAGCGCACCCCTCGCGCCATGTCCGGGAGCTTCATCAGCAAGACCGAGACCCGAGGGAACGGCGCAGGGCTGGAGGCGGACGTACATGTCGGCCTGGACTCCGACGGAACCTATCGCGTCAGTGTCGGCCTGCCGGATATCCAGGGGACCGTGTCCGGCTCGAACTCGTCGAGCTACAGCGGCCAGTGCACGCCAAAGCAGGGCGTGAACCAGTCCATCGCCGACGTGCCGACGACCATCACCGGCTACACCTTCAGCAGCAGCGGCCAGGACCGCGTTCTCGCCTCGGACCCCGATCGGCTGAGCGGCAGCTACTCGGCGTCGGCCTACGGTGTAACGGAAACCCTGAAGTGGAACCTCCGGCGCTGCGGCGGCGCCCTGCGCCTGGTCGACGTCAAGTTCGAGGACATGCGGTTCCCGACCTGGGAGGCCTGGCAGGAGATCTCCGAACAAAAGGGCACCATCGACGGCAACATCGTCCGCGTGACGGCCACCGTCGCCAATGACGGCCCCGACGAAAAGTCGGCGACGATCAAGTTCCGCGAGACCTATAAGGGCGACAAGTGGGACAGCGCCAAGCCTGACAGCCTGCTCAACGAGTTGTCGGTCCTGGTCCCGGCCGGCGAGCAGCGCGAAGTGTCGTTCAAATGGGATTCCTCCGGCTACGCCTGGTACGACGATGGCCGGCCGCGCCTCGTTCAGCGCATCAGGACCGAGCTTGAGGACGCTGGAAAGAAGGTCGACGACAAGACCCAGAACCTAAAGGTGGCGCCCAAGCCGCTCGTGCTCGTGCACGGCCTATGGTCGACCTGGAACGCCTGGGAAGCTTGGCAGAACATCCTGACCACCAGCCACTCCTACGACTGGAAGGCGTTCCCGGTCGGCGAGAAGCCCGAGCACGGCCGGATGCGCACTGGCGAGAAACTCGCCAACACCGAGCCAACCAACACCATCGCCCAGAACGCCGTCGAGCTCGGCCTGTACGTCAAGTACGCCCAGCAGGACCGCAACGCTTGGCACATCGACATCGTCGCTCATTCGATGGGCGGCCTGATAAGCCGGCGCTACATCCACGCGACGATGCCGACCTATCCGGACGGCAAGCCGCAGGTGGCGCACCTCGTCATGCTGGGAACTCCGAACATGGGCAGCCGCTGCGCCGACATCATCAGTGCGCCGCTGGAGACCGCCGGACGCTCGATGGATGCTCTGCGGGAACTGCGGCCGAGCGTGGTCGCCCAGTTCAACGCCGTCCACACCGAGCGCAAAGGCGTAGAATTCTCGGTGCTCGCTGGCAATCCGCTTCCCGCCGTCTGCTACATGTACGACGAGAACGACAGCGTGGTGACCGTGCCGTCGGCGACCTGGGCGATCGCCGACACCGAGCAGCAGAGCGTGCTCCACACCGACATGGCCACCGCCGAGGTGTTCTCCTCGTTCGCCAAGCCGCGCCTTGCGATCGGCCCGGCCAGGCAGAAGCCGATCAAGCTCTCGGCGCTCGACGCGACCGCCTTCAGCCTCGACGCCGCCGAACAGACCGACGCCTTCACGCCGGACTTTTCGAAGATCGTGAAGCTCGCCCCGGGCCAGACGTTGAACGTCGAGCTTCCCGTCAAGACGGCGAGCGACTTCGGCATGACCTTCATCGCGGCGAGCAGGGTTTCGGCAAGCGTGAGCGACGACCACGGAGCCATCGTGGGCGAAAACCTCAAGGACACGCCCGCAGCCGGCCAGCTGTTCCGATCCATCTACGCCAAGCGAGCGGTCGCGGCTGGAACCTGGACGCTGATGCTGAGAAACGACGAGCCGGCCGAGCAGGAGGTCGTCCTCTCGACCTGGTCTAAGCCCGGCTGACGGCGCCTTTGTGGAAGGCGGCAGGCCAAACCTGCCGCTAGCCCCCTATTCCCACTCAATTATCGGCTGAATGGCCTATCTAATTGAAGAACAAAGCAAAAAAATTTTTTCAAGAATGATTATACCGTCACCCTTACCGTCGAAAAGCTACCGCTTATGAAAACATTGGCTTTTTTCGGCTCATTGGCATGGGAAAGACTTCGCCATCTATCGCCGGTGACGAAGCCGATGCCATTTGAGCAGTACGAATGGCGAACATGCTCGCAACAACTTTATCGTATCGATTCATGAGCCGGTTTGCCATCCTCGTAGAAGGATTCCTTCTTAAGCGCTCTTGGCCCCCAAGCACGTCAAACCGCCGCTTCGATCTACCATTTCAACCCGCCGTTAAGCCGGCCCAACAGCAGCATCGTTTCAAATCTCCATATCTGACCGATATTGATCGATTGTCGTTCATATTTGACTACATGCCTAGCGCGAGCTCGGTCTCCGCGTTCATGAACGCCGGTTCGTAATCCCGCGCCAATGCACCTGACACGCCCACCTGACGCAGAGTCTCACGCCAGCCTTCCGATATGTGCCGTGCGGTATCGCGGATGATCTGCCCCGCTTCCTCGGGCGGGATCTCGAAAAACTCGCAGGCTTCAAGCGCGAGCGCGATGGACCGATCATGCGCGCCGCCCTCCAGGATAGCAGTTTCCAGGTGCGGATTTCGATCCGGTGCGGGGTTCACATCGAACACGGGCGACAACCGCCATTGGCCTCCTCCAACATAAAGGAAGCCATGGTTTTTCAGATGATCGTCCTTGTTGGACACGAGGATCGTGAAAATCAGGCGCACGAAAAGCTCGCGAAAATCGGCTTTGGGATCGGCGCCATAGGCACGGATAAAATCGACGATCTCCGTATAAGAGCCCAACTCCGTCCCGGTCTTCCCAAGTGCCGTGCGCGCCGAGATATAGGGAATCCGGGAACTGCCTCGCCGGTCGAACCGCTGGATCAGCGCGACCGGAAAGGGAGTGTCGGCGAGTTCCAGCCTGGCTGTAGGCGTGCGAATGCCGCAAGCCTGGGCTAGCCGGAGCGTCGCGACCTCGACCCTTTCGATCGGCTGCTGATCGTGGACCGAGGTGAATTTGGCCAACCATAGCGTATCGCCGTCCTGGACATTGGCCTTGGGCCGGGCGCCGCCCGAGCCGCCCGCGCCCGCCAATGCCTGCATCTCTTCAGCAGATATCTCCTTACCCTGCTCATAGGCGCGGGCTATGGCCGTTATCGCTTCCAGCTCGACGAGGCGGGGCACGGCGTCACCTGCTTTACCACGGATGATCTCTCCATCGTCCCCCTGGAATCGCAGTGCGCCCTGACGACAAGCGTCGTCGGACAGCGTCAGATACTCAAACTCGGTCAGACCATTGCCATAGGCACGTTCGAGAAGGCGCCGTCCCCAACTGTCCGGCGCGGCATCCGCAAAGACGCCTGCGAGCGCATCACGCGTGTTCCCTGGCTGGCCCGATGCATGAAAAGGGCCGCCTTCCAGGGGAAGATCCGGCTGCACGGCGAAGGCGCGGGGATTTTCGATCCAGGCAGCGTCATAGGCAAAGGTCGAGAACTGCCGCGGCCCCGCTGCTGTGAAACGCAGCTGACCGACGGGCACACGTCGGTCGCCAAGAACAACCTGGGCAGCAAACTCCGCCATCAGAACGACGCTCCGTCAGGATCGACCACGTCATCGAGCGCGCGCGTCGGATCCGACTTGGCCTTTTGCCTTCTGATCCTCGTCGTGAAAGACTTGCCTCGCTGCGGCAGGCGCTCGTTAGAAAGCGCAAGCCCCAGATCATCCTTGCGGACATCGATCAGATCGGCCAGCCGCTCGAGAAGCCCAAGGACCACCAGCACATCCGCAAGCGTCCCGATAGCAACGCCAGGGTCGCCTTTTTCGAGCCGCGCGATCGAACTGGCCGATGTTCCGGCGCGCATGGCCAGGTCCGCAACCGCAATACTGCGCCGTAGCCGCGCATTTCGAATGTCCTGGCCAAGCCTTTCGAGGGCTGGTCCGACCTTTGGCGAGCCCATGACAATGCCCCAAATCTGGTGAATTATGGTACCATATTTGTCATATTTGATGAGTTATGTCAAGGCTGTGGTGGCCATGTGAACGCGGAATAACCGGAAACATCCCTTACCCTTCTCCCGGTAGAAGGCAAAATCTGACTAGCGCCTGGCCAACCTCGGCTGGCCTCAGGATGATGGCGAGAACTATTCCTTCCGCCCCTGCGGGCTCTTTCCGGCATCCAGAAACATCGGGAAGAAGCTGCGCTGGGTCTTCACCTTGATGATGTCATTGACGCCGATCGTGTTCGCTTTGCGTCTCTCGCCACCGGCTGGCGTGATCACCTCAAGATCGGGGTTCTCGATGATCGCGGCATGGACGTCATCGGCATGCGCCGGCGTGACGTTGTAGATGCTCTCATAGAACTCCATCACCGACATGGCATCACCAGCTTCAGTCACGAGACGGGGCACGTCATCGAGAAGCTGGGTCTTGGCCGAGGCACGGCCATTGTCGTCGAAGAGATAGAGCATCCCCTCATCATGGCGCGGGTCATAGGACAACATGTTGAGGCCCGATCGGCCGAAGTGGGCCTGAAGGCTGGCATTGTCGTGGAGGATATTGTTGTAAACTTGCCGTGCCCGATAAGCGTTGGCGAAGTGGATCAGCCAATAGCGCCAGCCGCCAGGGTTGTTGATCGAGAACGGACTCACATAGGGCGCGCAAAGCCGGAAAGCGTCGAAGACGATCTTCTCTGCGGTTCCGAGCCAATCCTTCTGGCTCATCAACCCGTCCAGTGCCTGGACATCGCCGCTGGCGAGACCGAGATGATCGAGTTGCGCACGCAGGCGCTCCGGCTGGTCTTTCTGGAGGAACGCCAGCAACGAACTGATAACGAAGGTGTAGAAGATCTCGGCCGCAGGATACGAGTGCATGATGTCAAGAATCGTATTCCGCTCGACATGGCTGTGGCCGCACTGGTCCAGGTTGAAGATCACGCTGCGATAGCGCCCTTGCTCCAGGAAACGCTTGATTTTGGGATAGGCGGTTTCGAAAAACTCGTTGAGATACTCGACGCGCAGATGGAGCTTCGGGCAGGTCGCGACGATGTCGGCCTGGAGCGGCGCCACATGCGTTTTTAGAAGTTCGATCGCATCACGGCTGGCATCGTTGAAGACCAGCAGGCACTCGACCTCGATCGCGTTCAAGCCCTGTGCCGCGCGATGCGTGTTCACTGCCTCGGTGGCTCGCTTCAACTCTTCGATGAAAATCAACGGGGAGCCCGATGTCCCGCACTGGTAGCGGCCGCCCCCGGCGAAGCCATCGACGATGGCCAGCCGAAAACGTTCCTGCTGCGGCAGCTTGCAGCGAACGGTCAGGTAATCGAAGCAATATTCACGGAGAATCTTGTGCTTGCGCCGCGAATGCTCCTCAAGCTTTGCGCCGTCAGCCCACTCGTATCGCTTCTCAACCATAGCATCCCCCCAAGCCTATCTGACGATCACGCAAACGCTTGCGCCGCCGTGGGCATTTCATCCCAGGTCTGACCGCGATATTCGCGGCCGTTCGCCTTTTTCGATCGCTTCTTGTTGTCTTTGCCCCAGGTCCCCCACTGCTTGAAGAAAAAGGCCGTACCAGCCGACAGGCACTGGACATAAATCTCGTCGATCCATTCCTCCCGGATGGGACGGGCTGACTTCCCGCTTTCCCCGCCCACGATAGCCCAATGGATGCCGCGCAGATCGACGGTCCCCACAGACCCGATCAAGGGCTCAAACGATATGAAACGGATCGCGGCCGGCGCAGCACGGACGGCATCGATCCTGCCCACCACGTCCCCGTCTTCGATACTCGTGCCGAGCCAGACGTTCGGCAGCACCTCTCCGATCTTGGTGGCGACCAGTTCCGCCATGCGCTCGGGCCGCTTCGTCAGAATCTGATAATTATGGCGTGGCGTCTCACGCATTACCTTCCAGACATCGAGAATGAAGGCGTCCGTGACCTGCTCGTGGAACAGGTCGCTCATCGAATTGACGAAAATCTTGCGCGACTTGCGCCAAGCATAGGGAATCGCAAGCGCATCCCGATCCTCACGCACAACACCGTTCCAGACCGTTCTCTGCCCGCTCTTGCGGGTCAGGCCGGCATATTTCTGGATGTGCATGGCCTCAAGGCGCTTAGCCATCTCCATGGCATAGCAATGGGTGCAGCCGGCAGAGATGATCGAGCAGCCGGCAACAGGATTCCATGTGGCGTCCGTCCATTCTATTTGAGTTTCAGCCATTGCACCCTCCCGTGCGAATTTCGATCTTTCTAGGCATCATTTCGTCATTTCTCTCGGTTCATACGCGACCCTGCCAACGCTTTGCGCGAGCCATGTCGGAAGCTGCGGCGCGGCGGCGACCAGTTCGCCGAACGCACCAGGCGGCATACTCCGCTTCAATGTCTTGAGCGCGGCCTCTGCCTTTTCCGGGCCGAGCCAGGCCAGCGCCCGCACGGCCTCCCCTGCCGGCCGGTTGGCCAAGGCCAGTTGCCAGCGCGGCGCGTGCCGCAATTCCACGACCTGCTTGCCAAGGTGCATCTTTCGACTGCGCCCGGAGGTCAGATAGACCGAGCGGACGGGCACCTGCGTCGTCAAGCCAAGGGCGTTCGCCGCGGCGGCGCCGTTCGAGACGATGACCTCCCCCTTTTGAATGGCAAGGGCCTCTACAGCCTGCTCGACCGAAGGCGTGCGTGTGCCGAACCGGCCGGTGATGGGGCGCAGATAGACGCCACGACCGGCGCGGATGAGTTGCCCGCGCTCCGTCAGGCGCGACAACGCCTGATCCACGGCCGCCCGGTTTCCAAGGTGCAGCAGGCTCTTGGCGGACACAGGAGCGCCTTCGGGCAAGCCCGCCGCATGCGACAAAATCTGTTCGGTCAGCCGGGTCATGGTCTTTTCGTGTTAGAAAAATACGCAATTTTCTGACAGTTTTCAAGCAACCCTTCTGAAGGGACAGGACCGGATAAGGGGCGGAAGGCCTTCCCCTGCGGCCGAGCCAGGGTCTCGGCCCACCCCTTCTGCGGGGAGAGCCCCGCAACGCCCCCATTAGAGTGAGAGTGCAGACCGGATTTTCCGTGACGGGTTGAGGACTGGAGAAGGGTCTCCGGCGCCCGTCGCGGAGAACCGCGATGTTCAGGAAAGACGCCAGCGCACACCTCGCCTCGGATCGGGCGAGCCTTTACGACGACATCACCTGCAAGATCATAGCCGAGCTTGAGGCAGGCCGCTTCCCCTGGGTCCAGCCCTGGGGATCGGCCTCGGTCAAGGCGCCCCTCGCTATGCCGAGGAACGCCGCGACCGGGCGGCATTATTCGGGGATCAATGTGCTGATCCTATGGGGTGCCGTGATCCAGCACGGCTTTCCCGGCCAGAGCTGGCTCACCTTCCGCCAGGCCCTGTCACTCGGCGGCAATGTCCGCCGGGGCGAACGCGGCACCACCGTCGTCTATGCCGACCGTTTCACGCCGGAGGACGAGAAGCGCCGCGCCCGCGAGGCCGGCGAGGAAGCGGCCGCGATCCCGTTCCTCAAGCGCTTCACGGTGTTCAACGCGGCGCAATGTGACGGCCTACCGGAGGATGTCGCCATTGTGTCTCCACCGCCTCCGCCCGGCCTCATCGAGCCGCAGGTCGAGGCCCTGATCCGGGCCACCGGCATCGACTTCCGCATCGGCGGGGACCGCGCTTTCTATGTCCCTGCGCTCGACTATGTGCAGGTGCCGCCGCCCCAGGCATATTTCGAGCCGATCAACTGGCACAGGACGGCCTTGCACGAGCTGGGACATGCCACAGGCCACCCCTCGCGCCTGAACCGCGATTTCTCGGGTTCGTTCGGCTCGAAGAAATACGCCTTCGAGGAGCTGGTCGCCGAGATCAACGCGGCCTTCTGCTGCGCCTCGCTCGGCATCACCCCTACCGTCCGCCATGCCGACTATATCGGCTCCTGGCTCGAGGTGCTGCGCGAGGACAATCGCGCCATCGTGCGCGCAGCTTCCCAGGCCAGCAAGGCGGCCGACTGGCTGCTCGGGTTCCTGCCGGGCGCCGACGTCGATGCGGCCGACCACGAACGGCGGGCGGCGTAACGAGCCTGAAAACCGGAAAGGCGGAGAAGCGGGCTTCCGGCTTTGCGCCTTGCCGCCCGCCTGGCGCTGCACTCCGAGAGTGAGAGGGCGGCGCTTCGCTTCGTGACGGGTTGGAGGTCGAGAGAGAGGCTCCCGGCCGCCCGTCGCGGAGTAACGAACATGGCGACTGCCATTCAGAAAATCATCCTATCGTCGGCGCGCGACATCCCCTTCAACAAGCTGGTGCTGAGCCAGTCCAATGTCCGGCGCGTCAAGGCCGGCGTCTCGGTCGAGGAGCTGGCCGAGTCCATCGCCCGGCGCGGCCTCATCCAGAGCCTCCATGTCCGTCCGGTCCTCGACGCCGATGGCGCCGAGACCGGCATGTTCGAGGTACCCGCCGGCGGCCGTCGCTATCGGGCGCTCGAACTGCTCGCGAAGCAGAAGCGCCTGGCCAAGACCGCGCCGGTGCCCTGCGTCGTCGGCGACGCCAACAGCGACATCCTGGTCGACGAGGTGTCGCTGGTCGAGAACATGGAGCGCGCACCGCTGCATCCACTCGACCAGTTCCGCGCCTTCTTGGGGCTGCGCGACAAGGGCATGACCGAGGAAGCCATCGCCGCCGCCTTCTTCGTCGGTGTCAATGTCGTGAAGCAGCGCCTTCGCCTCGCCTCCGTCTCGCCGACTTTGCTCGATATCTATGCCGAGGATGGCATGACGCTCGAACAGCTCATGGCCTTCACCGTCAGCTCCGACCATGCCCGTCAGGAACAGGTCTGGGAGGCAGTCAAGGATAGCTGGCAGAAGGAGCCCTATCAGATCCGTCGGATGCTGACCGAGACCTCGGTACGCGCCTCCGACAAAAGGGCCGTCTTCATCGGCGTCGAGGCTTACGAGGCGGCCAGCGGCGTCGTGCTGCGCGACCTGTTCCAGTCGGACGATGGTGGCTGGCTGCAAGATCCGGCCCTGCTCGACCGCCTGGTGGCCGAGAAGCTGAAGACCACCGCCGACGAGATCGCAAGCGAAGGCTGGAAATGGGTCGAGGCCGCCTTGAGCTTTCCCTACGGCCACCAGCACGGACTTCGGGCGCTTGTTGGCGTAACGGTCGACCTGACCGAGGAGGAGAGCGCCACCCGCGAAGCGCTGCGCGACGAATACGACCGACTCGAAGCCGAATACGCCGAAGCCGACGAGTTGCCGGACGAGATCGACGCACGTCTCGGCGAGATTGAACAGGCGCTCGACGCCATCGAGCAGCGCCCGACGATCTACGATCCGGCCGACATCGCCTTGGCCGGCGTTTTCATCAGCCTCGATGCCGACGGCTCGCTGTCGGTGGATCGCGGCTATGTCCGTCCCGAGGATGAACGTCCCGTCGAGACCGATGGCAGCGATGCGCACGAGGTTGACGGTGAAGCGGGCCAGCAGGCCACGCCTGCCGTTCAACGCGCAGTCATCACCATCGGCGGCCAGCCCGCGGATCCGGAGGACGATGAGGAGGACGGCATCAAGCCGTTACCCGAGCGCCTCGTTATCGAGCTGACCGCGCATCGCACCTTGGCGCTGCGCAACGCGGTTGCGGAACATCCCGACGTCGCCTTGACCATGCTGCTGCACAAGCTGGTCAGCGACACCTTCCGGCGCACCGCACCTGCCGGCTGCCTTGAGGCCCGCGTCAATCATATCTTCTTCTCGGCACAGTCCGAGGAGTTGAAGGACAGCCCGCCCGCACGCGAGGTCGCCGAGCGACAGGAGCGCTGGGGCAATCACGTTCCCGACGACGACCAGGCTCTGTGGGACTGGCTCTCCCTGCTCGACCCCGGCACGCGCCTCGATCTGCTCGCCCATTGCGTCAGCTACGGTGTGAACGCCCTGTTCGAGCGGCCCAATCCCTACAGCGGATCGGGCGTCAGCCAGCATGGGCTGGACGTGCGCCTCTCGCAGGCTGACCGGCTGGCACGAGCCACCGGCCTCGACATGGTGGCGGCGGGCTGGAGGCCGACGGTCGGCAACTATCTCGGCCGCGTCACCAAGCCCCGCATCCTCGAAGCCGTGCGCGAAGGTGCGGGCGAGCGGGCTGCCCAGCTCATCGACCATCTGAAGAAGGGCGACATGGCCAAGGAGGCCGAGCGCCTGCTGGCCGACACCGGCTGGCTGCCGGAGCCGCTGCGCCTGGTCGACCTCGACGATGGGCAGACCATCGAACCTGGCACGGAGGCAGACGCCGGAGACGATGCCGCCTTGCCGGACTTCCTCAGCGGGGATGGCGACGACGAAACCGATGAGATCGAGGACGAAGACACCCTGACGATCGCGGCCGAATAGCTGCTTCAACGCGGGATGGCTCCGGCCGTCCCGCACATTCTCAGATCAACCGCAGCCCGGCCATCGCGCCGGGCTTGCTCGTTTCAGGAGCCTAACATGGCCGACTATTTCACCCATTTCTCGTGCCTGCTCGACGTCGGCACGCCCGAGAACGCCGCCCGCGCGCTCGATCTCTACAACCGCCTGTCCGAGGACGGCGCATCGGAGGAACCGCCCTCCGAAGGTTTCCTCCTCTCGATCCAGCCGGAGCATGGCGGCAGCCAGCTCTGGATGCGTGACGACGTGACCGGCGATCCCGAGCGTCTCATCCACTTCGTGAAGCACTGCGCCGCCGAGTTCGGCCTCAAAGGCAGATGGGGCTTCCAATACGCCAACACCTGCTCGAAGCCCCGGCTCGATGGATTCGGCGGGGGCGCGCATGTCCTCGACCTCACCACCGGCGAGACCGTGGACTGGATCTACACCGATGGCTGGCTCGATCAGACCATCTCCGGCGAGGGAGGCCCGCTATGAGCATCCCCTCCTACGCCCGGACCAATTTCCAGACCCTGCTGCGCGCGGCGGGCGACGGCAATCTCGCCCTCATGGAATGCCTCGACGCGGTGACGGGCAGCCCGCGCTACGTCATCTGCGTCGTGGGGCGGGACGATGGCGATTACGTCTTCACGCCCTTCGGCCATCTCGCCGACGGCAATCCCTATGACGCCTATCTACCGCCCGATCCCGGCGATCCCGAAGGCTTCGTGCGCCCCGAGCCGGGAGAGGCGCCATGACCGACATCGACGCCATCTTCGCGGCGGATCGCCAGCATCCGCCGCACGAACGGTCTCTGCCCTGGCCGGAAACCAGGGACGGCATCACCGTGGTCATCGAGCCCAAGCCGCACTGGGCCAACGACATGCGAGCCTTCCGATCCGAGGCTCGCGAATATTGCGCCTATGCCGATTGGGCCGAGAACGGCGCGCGCGCCAGGTTCTTCGGCCATGTCGACACCTGCGGCAATGACCTGATCCGCAAGGCCCGCGCGCTCGTCGCCTGCGAGATTGCGGACGGACACTGGAACTGATCCCCGGAAAAGCGCCCCACCTAACGGTCGGGCGCTTTTTCCATGCCGGCGTCCCGAGAGTGAGAGGGCGGCCGGAACGGGTTTGAGCCGGTGCGGTCGAGAGAGAGCGCCGCGCGGCTCGTCCGTTTCCGCTCTCCTTAAGGCTCACATCATGACCCTGATTTCCGCATCCGTGGCGGCGTCCGCCGCCGCGCCGCTTCCGCTCGGCTCCAATCCCGAACCCGCCGGCGCCATCTTCACGGCCGCCGGTCTGCTGCTGCCCCATCTCGAACGCGGCGAGCGCGTCGACGCCGCCGCCCTGCGTGTGGCGATGGAGACCGCCTTCGGCGCATCGGACGCCACCGGCGCCTGGGACTGGAAGACGGCCTATGACGCCTGCGAGGCGGCGACCGTCCTGTTCCTCCGCAAATACGGACGTGCGCTTTTCCGCAAAGCCGGGTCTCCGGCTGCGCGGCTGTCCGCGCTGTCGAAAATCGCCAACCTTCTGCCGACGCATACACGTCGGTCGACGGAGAGCCAGACCTTCCAGCAATTCTCGACGCCGATCCCGCTCGGCCTCGTCGCCGCCCACGCCGCGGCAATCACTCCGGCCGACCGGGTGCTGGAGCCTTCGGCCGGCACCGGCCTGTTCGCCATCTTCGCCGAGATCGCTGGCGGCGCGCTCGTCCTCAACGAGCTGGCCGACACCCGCGCCGGCCTGCTGTCGCTTCTCTTCCCGGCCATTCCCGTCACCCGCTTCGACGCGGCCCAGATCGATGATCATCTCGATCCCGCCGTCACGCCCAGCGTCGTGCTGATGAACCCGCCGTTCTCCGCAATGGCCAATGTCGAAGGCCGCATAGCCGACACCACATATCGCCATGTCGCCTCAGCGCTGGCGCGTCTGGCTCCCGGCGGAAGACTGGTGACGATCACCGGCGCCAACTTCGCGCCCGACAATCTGGCCTGGCGGGACGCCTTCATTCGCCTGCAGGAGCGCGGGCGCATCGTCTTCTCCGCCGCCATCGACGGCGCGGTCTATGCCAAACACGGCACGACGTTTCCGACGCGGCTGACCGTCATCGACAAGCGGCCCGCCGACGATCCGGCCGTGTTCCCGGCCGCACCCGGCGTTGCCTCGAACGCCGCCACGCTGCTGGGCTGGCTCGACGATCATCTGCCGACACGGCTCGCCGTCGCCCCCTCCCTCACGGTCCCGACCGTCGCGGCTTCCGTCCCTCGCAGCGTGCGCGGCTATATCAACCGCACCGCCAAGGCCGTCCCCGCTGCCGTGCCGATGGCCGAGCCGGAGGGCCTGCCACTCTCATACGAGACCCAGGACGGCCTAGCGGGCGAAGGCGGCCGCTTGTCGGACGGCATCTATGAAGAATACGGATTGCAGGCGATCCGTATTGCCGGTTCTCAGGCGCACCCCACCAGGCTGGTGCAATCGGCGGCGATGGCTTCGGTCGCCCCGCCCAGACCGAGCTATCGGCCGCACCTCCCGGTCAATATCCACGAGCTGCTCTCCGACGCGCAGCTCGAGACCGTCATTTATGCCGGCGAGGCTCACTCCGATCATCTTGCCGGATCGTGGACGGTGGACGCCACCTTCGATGTCGTCACCGCCGCGCGCGAGGATGCGACGAACGCCGCGCGCTTCCGGCGCGGCTTCATGATCGGTGACGGCACCGGCGTCGGCAAAGGGCGTCAGTCCGCCGCGATCATACTCGACAACTGGCTCCAGGGCCGCCGCAAGGCGGTCTGGATCTCGAAGTCCGACAAGTTGATCGAGGACGCGCAGCGCGACTGGTCGGCGCTCGGCATGGAGCGCCTGCTGGTCACGCCGCTGTCGCGCTTCCCGCAGGGGCGGCCGATCACGCTGCCAGAAGGCGTCCTGTTTACGACCTATGCCACGCTACGCTCCGACGACCGTGGCGAGAAGGTTTCGCGCGTCCGGCAGATCGTCGAATGGTTGGGCTCCGACTTCGACGGAGTCCTCATTTTCGACGAGGCGCACGCAATGCAGAACGCCGGTGGCGGCAAGGGAGAACGCGGCGACGTCGCCGCCTCGCAGCAGGGCCGCGCGGGTCTGCGGCTCCAGCACGCGCTGCCGAACGCCCGCGTCGTCTATGTCTCGGCGACCGGCGCCACGACGGTCCACAACCTCGCCTACGCCCAGCGGCTCGGCCTGTGGGGCGGCGAGGATTTTCCGTTCAGCACTCGCGCCGAGTTCGTCGAGGCGATCGAGGCCGGCGGCGTCGCGGCGATGGAGGTGCTGGCCCGCGACCTGCGCGCGCTCGGCCTCTACACCGCCCGCTCGCTCTCCTTCGACGGCGTGGAATACGAACTGGTCGAGCACGCGCTGACCCTCGAGCAGACCCGCATCTACGATGCCTATGCCGGGGCCTTCGCCATCATCCATAACCACCTCGACGCGGCGATGGAGGCGGCCAATATCACCGGCGCGTCCGGCACGCTTAACCGGCAGGCCAAGTCCGCCGCCCGCTCGGCCTTCGAGAGCGCCAAGCAGCGTTTCTTCGGCCATCTGCTCACCAGCATGAAGACGCCGACCCTGATCCGGTCGATCACCAGCGACCTGGAAGCCGACCACGCCGCCGTCATTCAGATCGTCTCCACGGGCGAGGCGTTGATGGAGCGCCGGCTGGCCGAGCTGCCGACCGAGGAATGGAACGACGTTCGCGTCGACATCACGCCGAGGGAATACGTCCTCGACTACCTCGCCCATTCCTTCCCGGTGCAGCTCTACGAGCCGTTCACCGACAGCGAGGGCAATCTGTCGTCGCGGCCGGTCACGCACGATGGCCAGCCCGTCGAAAGCCGCGAGGCCGTCGCGCGCCGCGACGAGCTGATCGCGCAGCTTGCCTCCTTGCCGCCTGTGCCCGGCGCGCTCGATCAGATCGTCCAGCATTTCGGGACGGAGCTGGTGGCCGAGGTGACGGGCCGTTCGCGGCGAATCGTCCGCAAGAGCACGCCTTCGGGCGGCGACCGTCTCGTCGTCGAGAACCGGGCCGCCGCCGCTAATCTCGCCGAAACCCAGGCGTTCATGGATGACAGCAAGCGCATCCTGATCTTCTCGGACGCCGGCGGCACCGGCCGTAGCTATCACGCCGAGCTTTCGGCGCGGAACACGCGGCTGCGCGTCCACTATCTGCTCGAACCCGGCTGGAAAGCGGACGCCGCCATCCAGGGCCTCGGCCGCACGCACCGGACCAACCAGGCGCAGCCGCCGCTGTTCCGGCCCATCGCCACGGACGTCAAGGCGGAGAAACGCTTCCTCTCCACCATCGCCCGCCGCCTGGACACGCTGGGCGCTATCACCCGCGGCCAGCGCCAAACCGGCGGCCAGGGCCTGTTCCGCCCCGAGGACAATCTGGAAAGCCCCTACGCCCGCGATGCGCTGCGCCAGCTCTATCTCCTGCTGGTGCGCGGCAAGGTCGAAGGCTGCTCGCTCGACCGCTTCGAGTCCGCCACCGGCCTGAAGCTGATGGACGCGAACGGCATCAAGGACGAGCTGCCCCCGATCACCACCTTCCTCAACCGGCTGCTGGCGCTGACCATCGAGCTTCAGGGCGTGCTGTTTACCGCCTTCGAGCAGCTTCTCACCGCCAAGATCGAGGGCGCCATCGCCGCCGGCATCTACGATGTCGGACTGGAGACGCTGACAGCGGAAGGCTTCACCGTCACCGGCCGCCAGACGATCTACACCCATCCGGGCACGGGCGCGGAGACCCGGCTGCTCACCATCGCGCAGCGCACGCGCAACCGCCCGGTCACGCAGGACGACGCGCTCGCCTATCTCGGCGAACCCGGCGCCAGGCTGCTGATCAACGAACGCTCGGGCCGCTCTGCCGTCCAGATCCCCGCCACCTCGATCATGCTCGACGATGGTGAGATCGAACGCCGCGTCCGGCTGATCCGGCCGATGGAATCGCACACCGTTCCGGTAAAGATGATGGGTGAGACCCATTGGACCGACGCGGATGGCGACGCCTTCGCCACGGCCTGGGCTGCCGAGGTCGCGGACGTGCCGGAGTTCTCCGACAGCACGATCCATGTCGTCGCCGGTCTGTTGCTGCCGATCTGGAAGCGGCTGCCCAACGAGTCCACCCGTGTCTATCGGCTCCAGACCGACGAGGGCGAGCGGATCGTCGGCCGCAAGGTCTCGCCGGCCTGGGCGGCCAACGCCGCCACGACCGGCGCAGCTACGCTCACGCCCGCCGACGCTTTCGTGGCGCTAATGGATGGCCGCACCATCCTCGACCTCGCCGAGGGGCTTCAACTTCGCCGCGTCCGCATCATGGGCGCCGAGCGCATCGAGCTGTCGGGCTTCACCGACACGATGCGCGAGCGGCTCAACGCCTACGGCCTGTTCCACGAGATCATATCCTGGAAGCTCAGGATGTTCGTGCCGACAGATGCCGCCGGCCCCGTGGTGCTGGAGCGAGTGCTGGACCGCTATCCGGTCCAGCGCATCGGCGAACGCGAGGCGGCGTGATGACCCGTCTCGACGCTTCCGATCTGGCGAACCGTCTCGGCCGGGAGGCCGAGGCGGTATGCCGCCAATATCTCGGCGCCGGCCATCGCCAGGGCAATTACTGGCAGGTCGGCGATGCCCGCAACGCGCCCGGCCGCTCGATGTTCGTTCGACTCAAGGCGACGGCGAAGAGACCGGCAGGCAAATGGACCGACGCCGCCACCGGCGAGCATGGCGATCTGCTCGACGTGATCCGGGAAAGCTGCGGTCTCATCGACTTCGCCGATGTCGTCGCGGAAGCCCGCACCTTCCTCAGCCTGCCGCGTCCCGAACCCGCGCCGGCAACGAAGAAGCGACCACGCACGCCAGCCCCGTTAGGCTCGACCGAAGCGGCGAGACGATTGTTCGCCATGTCACAGCCGATCGGTTGTACCCCCGTAGAGGCGTATCTCCGTCATCGCGGCATTGCGGCTTTGCACGGAACCGGAAACCTCCGTTTCCATCCACGCTGCTACTACCGGCCCGACGATCATGGCCAGACCGAAACCTGGCCGGCGATGATCGCCGCCGTCACCGATCTCAGGGGTACGATCACCGGCGCGCATCGGACCTGGATCGCTCCTGACGGCTCCGACAAGGCGCCGATCGACACGCAGCGTAAAGCAATGGGCGACCTGCTCGGTCACGCCGTCCGTTTCGGGATCGCCGGCGAGGTGATGGCGGCAGGCGAAGGAATCGAAAGCGTCCTGTCAGCACGTCAGGCGATACCGCACATGGCGATGGCGGCGGCGCTCTCCGCTGCCCACCTGGCCGCCTTCCTGTTCCCCGAGCCCCTGCGCCGGCTCTACATCGTCCGCGACAATGACCCGGCGGGCGACAGCGCGCGGGATAGCCTGGTCGAACGGGCGAACACGGCCGGGATCGAGGCCATCGTGCTCTCGCCGGTGTTGGAGGACTTCAACGAGGATCTCCGACGCCTCGGCATCGACGCGCTCCGCGCCAATCTGCGGGTGCAGCTCGCACCGGCAGACGTCGCCCGTTTCTGGCTCGAAGCGGGATAGTCGCCGGCAAGGAGTGTCAGGGCCGCAATCATCATGCCCGCCCGGATGCGTCCAACCCTCGGAGAGGGCCGCGCCTCGGCCTTCGAGAGGGCGATCGGCCGTCAGCCGAGCCGGATCGGCAATGGCTGCGGCCAACGATTTTCCGGCGCGGCCCCCAAAGAAGAGAAAGGGGGGCCGCTTTCCATCGCGAAGCAAAATCGCCGGCCTTCGCCATCCTTCGCTGCGCTTCGGCCCTCTCGCTTCGCTCCGGGTGCAGGTCCGTCCCGCCCGACGGCTTCGTCGCCATGAAGGCCGCGACGGTCGCGGTCCAACCGACGGAGCATCCCATGAGCGAGCACGACGACTACGAACCCGAACACGCTGCATCGCCGACCGACCAGATCGCACAAGAGCTTCAGCTCTACGGCTACCGACCTTCGGAAGACGAAGCCGATCCCAGGCCCGTGCCGGAGGACCGCATCATCGAAGGCGCCGTCGCCGACATCTTCGACGCCTTGATCTCCACCGTGGCCGATACGAGCCTCGATCCTGACCTCGACGACCTCCTCTGGTCCACCGTCAATATGTTCCACCGCGCCGTCGAACGGGCAGACCGCAAGCTCGACGACAACGAGCAGGCGCAGAAACGGCTCCAGCGCGAACAGGACGGATCGGAGGTCAAATCCGTCCAGCTCGAACGTCTCATCGAACTCGGGCAATCATTGATCGAACGGCGCGACAGCCTGGAAGTCTTCCGCGACAGCGCCGCAGACCACTACCACCGCGCCACCGGTTCGCCCTGGTCCCAGCGCACAGGATCGAGGGTCAACCATCGCCACCTCACCGCTGCGATGATCGACAGCCGTGACTTCATCGCCGCCAAACGCCGCGCTGACACCGAGGTGCTCGTGCCAGCCGGCCCGAAGATCGCCTTCTCCGGCGGCGACACCGCCGACCACAAGCTGATCTGGGCCAAACTCGACCAGGTTCACGCCAAGCACTCCGACATGGTGCTGATGCACGGCGGTTCCCCGAAAGGGGCCGAAAAGATCGCCGCCAAATGGGCGGAGACGCGCAAGGTGCCGCAGGTCGCCTTCAAGCCCGACTGGACGAAGCACGCCAAGGCCGCCCCGTTCAAGCGCAACGACGCCATGCTGGCGGTGATGCCGATCGGCGTCCTTATCTTCCCCGGCACGGGCATCCAGGACAACCTCGCCGACAAAGCCAGGAAGCTCGGCATCCCGGTCTATCGGTTCGGCACGGGCGGCGCGTAAGCGCCGCCATCCCTTATTTCACTTCCGTAAGGGCGAAGGCGATCAGGGCTGCTGGCGCCAGAATTGCGTGCTGTAGTTGTTCAGATCGCGGCTGTAGGAATCGACCGTTACCTGGAACGTCTCTGGAATCTTGGCACCGTCACCGCCGTCCCTGAAATAATCTCTCACCGAATAAAGCGCGCCGCGCATCAGGTGTTCCCAGGTCTGATAAAGTCGGTTCTGAAGCTCCTGCTCCTGTTTGGCGGCGCTTGGCTTCCGCGTGGGCACCGGCACCGCGTAGTTGGGGCGCGGGTCGTGGTGATGGACAAAGGTAATGCTACCCCATTGCCATTCGTCCTCGATGGTTCGCCGCCACCGATAGCTCACCCTGACACTCATTTGCGTGGTGAAGCGGTAGGGCGGCACGATCTGGTCATCGACGATGAAGAATTGGGCGTCCTTCTGTTCGGTTTCCAAACGCTGCTTCATAGCCCCAACGGCAAAGGACAAATCATGGCCTGCGCGTCGAAGGGCATCCCCTGTTTCCGCCCGCTTTCGCGGCGCCTTGGCCTCGCGGTGTTTCGCCAACGCCCGGTCGAAGGAATGGAGCTTTGTTCCGATGTGGGAGCCGCAGGCCGCGAGAGGGAGACGGTGCAATTCGCCCGATCGTTCCTCCCGGATTGCCTGGTCGATCAGCCTGTCCAATTCTCTGGCGTCGATCGCCGTGATGGCAGTCTGCTGATCGCGAGGGATATTAATTTCTCCCATGCGGTAGATCCTCGCTCTCTTACTGAAGCATGTGTCACCATGACTGCCTCAAGGCTGAAGACGCAGAATCCGAGTCAGCCAATGCCAACATAGCCGACATACAGTGACTTCGCACGACGGAGGGCATGACATCTATGGACTTATCAGCGGCCCATGCAGAGCAGAGCCACCCCCCGCTTCAAATGCGCTGATCCTTGGTCCGGCCGAGGGCCTGACGCCATCAACCCGTAAAGGGTCGGACTACGCATGCGCGTGCCGCCGCTTCGGCTGCGCCTGTCGCGGTGATTGCGGCCCTCGGCCGAACACATCGGGCGCCTGTCAGCGGGGGATGGACCTCCGCTCGAAACAGGAGCTGGATCAATGTCCTTCCACGACGCACACGCCTTCGCCTTCAGCCTCGCCACCACCCTGATGGCCGTCATCGTCATCTTCCGCGCCGGTGACGGCACGCTCTCGGTCATGCCCGCCAGCGAATATGACGGCGACAGCGTGGCCATCGTCGATGAAATCGACCCTTTCGCCCCATGACCGGCAGAAAATTACCGCGCGCGATGCCGAAACCCTGCTGGTTTCCGCTCCCGCCGACGGCGATGTTCTGCTATGGTTCCGGCCGCGCCGCGGTGGTGGTGGAGGCGCGACCTTCAGACCTTTCTGTCTCGGAGACACCACCATGTTCATTTTTGGCATCATCTTGTCCATCGCAGCCATCGGCTTCTTCTGCTGGCTGCTGTTTACGCTCGCCGTCTTCGCGCTGCCTTTCTTCGCAGGTGTCACCGCTGGCGGCTGGGCCTATCACACTGGCGCAGGCTGGCTGGGCGCAATCCTCATCGGCACGGTCGCGGCCGGGCTGACGCTCGGCTTCGGCCAGGTCTTGCTTGCAACCGTCCGTCCGCTCTGGGCCAAGTTTGCGATCGCCGCGATCTTCGTCGCGCCCGCCGTCATCGCGGGTTATCACGCCGTCCACGGAATCGTGAAACACACCATCCCTTCGGAGACTTGGCAGATCGTCTTCTCGGTCCTCGGCTCGATTGCGGTGGGCATCACGGCGTTTCTGCGCATTGCGGGCATGGCAGCGCCCGACCCTGTAAACCAGGGGCTGGCGCGGGCTTAGGCGGCCCCGACACCGTGGGCGGCAACGCCCGAACAGCGGGGATAGACGCCATCCCTGTCGCCAGAGATCGCGTGGGTGTTGGGCAGGAGCGACGGATCGGAGCCGCGCCCCAAGGCCCGCACCCTCGAGGGAGCTTCGATCAGCGGCACACACGAATGGCGGCAAAGCCCGAACATGGGTGACGGGTTTGTTCTGTGGTGGCCGGGCACGGGAGGGAGCACAACCTGCCTGTCCTGCAAGATGCAACGATGCCGGTGAACCGCCGGTCCTGTTCTCTTGCCGATCGCGAGATGTCGCCGTGCGTCTCCTTCATCTGTCCCGTTGAACGAGCGCACCTCACGGCCTCTCCAATGGCCTGATCTGGCCGAAGACCGGCTTCGCCTCGACCGCCTATGCCGCAACGGCGTGTCGCAACTTTCTTCCCCTGGGTTTCACCCATTCCTCGCGAGACAAGAAAGTCGCGCCTGCGCCGTCCTCCGCTCCGCTTCGGTCGCAAGCGATGCGTCGTCGGTCGCCTCCGGCCCACCGATCGCCATCGAGGCCGCATGGTGCGGGCTCGAAAACGCAAAAAAAGGAGACTTACCATGGCGACCATCGGCACCTTCAAGAAGACCGGCTCGAACGAATTCACCGGCGAAATCGTCACTCTCAGCGTCCAGGCCAAGGGCGTGCGCATCGTTCCCGACCTGCGCGCCACCGGCGAAAACGCCCCCAGCCACCGCGTTCTGGTCGGCCGCGCCGAGATCGGCGCCGCCTGGTCCAAGCGTTCCAACGAAGGCCGCGACTATCTGGGCCTCAAGCTCGACGATCCGAGCTTCAACGCCCCGATCTACGCCAATCTCTTCGACGATGAGGATGGCGAAGGTTACTCGCTGATCTGGTCCCGTCCCAACGGGCGCCGGGGCGACTGAGCCCCCGGAGCAAGGCCCCGGTCGAAAGGCCGGGGCCGCTTACCCGCCAAAACCGAATCAGTTCGGCACGTAGAGCGGCGACGGGCCAGAAGTTGAGCACCACAAACACCGAATTGTGGTGGCGCTCACTCCAAGAACGACTAAAATAGCCGTAGTTCTGGCAAGTGCGTTTCGGCCGGTGGGAGGTGATCATGCATGATCACCGCCCGACAATCACGGGCCGCACGCGCGTTGCTGGGTTGGACGCAGGAGACGCTCGCTGACAAGGCCCGAGTATCGCTGACCGCTCTCAAACGCCTCGAATCCGAAAGCGGGCTTGATGTGTATGAGACGACGCGCGATCAAGTCAGGCGGGCACTGGAAGCCGCTGGCGTCGTCCTTCTGTCCACCGACAAGGGCGAAGGAGTGCTGCGGCTTCATGACGAACACCAGCGACGATCCCCATCCTAGCCGTCGCGCCCACGCGGCGGCGATCCTGCCTGTTTTTCCACGGTCCGCATGTCCTGCGTCAATGACGGCGGCGGATTTGGTTAACAGGATCGCGTCAGGCGAATAGGATGGCCCGGTGACACGATCAGCCCCGCAGTTTCTTGACGAACCACCTCCCGGCCAGGGTCTGACGCCCTATGACCGAAAGCACATGACTTTGTATCTCCGCTTGCTCGACGCCGCTCGCGATGGTGCCGACTGGCGCGAGGCTGTACGGATTCTGTTCGGTCTCGATCCCGAACTCGATCCAAGACGTTGTCGCCTGATCCACGACTCGCATCTTGCCCGTGCGCGCTGGATGTCCGACCGCGGCTATCGAAATCTGGTCCGCGACAGTCAAAGGCACTGACGGAGTGATGCCGCCCCGGCATCGCTCTCTGCCGTCAAGACCTCTTCCCTCAATCAACCTTTCCGGGAAATCATATCGCTCCCGCAATTTGGTCAATCGATGGGAGGAACGCGATGACGCCGGACGCATCCCTGTGGCGCTCGCCCGCGCACTACGATCACATCGATGATCTCACCGCATCCGACCTTGCCTGGGAGTGGCTGCGCCGAAACGATGCTTATGACCATGACTACGAAGCGTTTGATGACGCGCATGTCGATCGACAAGAGCTGACAGGTAAGATCCGTCAGCAATGGGGGTTACGATTTCCCTGTCGATCCTCTGCGCGCCCCACCAAACGCCCCCGTCTTTTGGCTACCGCAGCATGACACCAGCATCCTGGTGCTCGGAGCTTCGCCAGCCGAGTTGGGCCCAGTCGATCCGCCACCGGTTATCGATGCAGCGGTCTCAGTGACCGAAAACAACACTGCTTACTTGCTGTTTGACCTCGGCAGCGGCCAACAACTTCAACTCATTCACCAGGGTCTTGCAGCTACAGCAGCAATCATTCCGCTCGGTGTGGATGGGTTCGATCGCCTCGAAGCCGTTTATCGGCTTCTGGCTGCTCTGCATGGCCGTGCGGTTCCTCCCGACACACGTTTGACTGCCCAGCAACGGGCACGAATGCGCCGAATGCTGCAAGCTTTCGACGGTCATCGGGCCGGCGCGACCGGGCGCGAGATCGCGCAGGTCATGTTCAGAACCGGCGCACTGGACCGCAGCGAATGGCAAACTTCTTCAGTGCGGTATGCCGTCAAGGCGCTGATCCGCGATGCCCGAACTATGATCGCGGGTGGCTATCGCAAACTGCTTCGGCATCGCCGCGCTTTTTAGGCGTAGATGGCTCGCCCGGTGGGCGATTTCGATACCCCCCAACTTCGCCCTCCATCCCGACACTCGCCCTTCGCCATCGTGACCTTCGTCCGCCGCCGATCATCGGCGGCCCCACCGAAGATCACGAAAGGCCGATCCATGCGACCCGACCTCGCCGTTTTGCCGCCGCGCTTTCTGCGCACCAAGGAAGCGGCTGAATTCCTCAGCCTTTCCGCCCGCACGCTGGAGAAACATCGCACCTACGGGACTGGCCCGGCCTATCGCAAGCTCGGCGGGCGCGTCGTCTATTCGGTAGACGATCTCGAAGCTTGGGCCGCGCGTGGCGCGGTGACCTCGACCTCCGATCCGCGGGGCAACGTGCTGCCTGCCAAGCGTCAGGTGCAGCCGCTTGTGGCGCAGCCTGGCCGCTTCGCACGCTGATCGCGGTTTCAGAATGGCGGCGCGGCATCAGTCCCTCTCGGAGCGCGGACAGCTCGACCTGTTCCGGGCGCTCCCCGGCGATTTCGCGCCACGAGACGCGCAGGATCTCATGGCCTATCCGTTCTTCTCCCTCTCCAAATCCCATCGCGTCGCGCCGATCGACTTTTGCGCCGGCAAGATCGCGATCCGGGTCGAGGCTGTCCCCGATCACGGCATGGCGACCATATGGGACGCCGACATCCTGATCTGGGCGGCGAGTCAGATCGTCGAAGCCCGCGACGCGAGGCTTCGCACCTCACGGCTGATGGCCGCCACCCCGTATGAAATTCTCCGGTTCATCGGCCGCGGCACGAGCCTGCGCGATTATCAACGCCTGAAGGCGGCGCTCGATCGGCTCCAGTCCACCACCATTTCGACCACGATCCGCCAGCGCGCCGAGGGCCGACGGCATCGCTTCTCGTGGATCAACGAGTGGAAGGAACGCACCGATCGCAACGGGCGGCCTGACGGGATCGAACTGATCGTTCCCGACTGGTTCTACCAGGCCGTGCTCGACGACGCGCTCGTGCTGACCATCGACCGCGCTTATTTCGATCTCACCGGCGGCCTCGATCGCTGGCTATACCGCATCGTGCGCAAGCATGGCGGCCGGCAACGCAATGGTTGGCGTTTCGACTTCCGTCATCTGCACCAGAAGTCGGGTAGCCTGTCGCCCTTCAAGCGCTTTGCCTTCGAGCTGCGCGACATCATTCGACGCCAGCCACTGCCCGGCTACACGCTGTTTCTCGAAGCCGAAATCGGCGGGCGGATGCTGCTCGCCTTCGAGCCGATTCCGGCCTGTGGACAGACTGTGGATAGCGTCGTGCCATCGGGAACCGGCAGGCGCGTGCTATCGGGAACCACCCCCTCGTGCCATCGGGAACCTAAACAAGGCCTAACCCTCGGCACGAAAAGCGGAATTTGCTCCCCTAACTTAGAGTCTAACAGAGAATCTAACTCTGTAGAGCGGACGCGTGAGGTGGAAAATCTCATCCGCGGCGCCGCAAAGGCCCTTCGCGGTGCTCGCAAGCGGCCGACAGCGCCAACCGCCGAAACCCTGGTCGCGCCGTTGCTTCCCCTTCCGTCACCGGGGAAGAAGCCATGATCGTCGCGCTCCTCAACCAGAAGGGCGGCGTCGGCAAGACGACCCTGGCCCTGAATCTCGCCGGCGAATGGGCACGGCAAGGCAAGCGGGTCACTTTAATCGACGCCGACCCGCAGGGATCGGCGCTGGACTGGTCGCAGCAGCGGGCGCGCGAAGGACTGCCGCGTCTGTTCGGCGTCGTCGGCCTGGCGCGCGACACATTACACCGGGAAGCGCCGGAACTGGGGCGCACCGCCGACGTGATCGTGATCGATGGTCCGCCGCGTGTCGCAGCGCTGATGCGCTCGGCGCTCCTCGCCGCCGACCTGGTGCTGATTCCGGTGCAGCCGTCGCCACTCGATGGCTGGGCTTCCGCCGAGATGCTGACGCTTCTTGCGGAAGCGCGCATCTACCGACCGGATCTCACCGCCCGCTTCGTGCTGAACCGCTGCGGCGCGCGCACTGTGCTCGCCCGCGAAACGGCCGAGACGCTGGCCGATCACGATCCGCCGGTGCTCACCGCCACCATCAGTCAGCGCGTCGCCTTCGCGGTCGCCGCGCAATCGGGACGGCTGGTGTCCGAACTGGACGACGAAACGCCCGCCGCGCGCGAGATCGCGGTGCTGGTAGCGGCGATCGATGCACTCGACACAGGAAGGACGACGCCATGAGCGAACGCCCGACCCGTCGCGGATTCGCCTCACGCCCAGCCGATCCGGAGCAGTGGATCAAGGCGGCAGATAGTGCGCCGCGCGACAGCGACGCCGGCAGTTTTTACGCACGGCTCACCATCGACGTGACGCCAGAGCTGCGCGGCCGGATCAAGATCGCCGCCTTCCGGCGCGGCGTCACCGTCGCCGACATGCTGCGCGAGCTGCTCGCGCGTGAATTTCCCCTTGACCCCGATGGAGACCATCCATGACCGGCAACGCGGCTCCTCGCGTGCTCGGCGGCTCCGTGCCGATCGCACACGCATCCGACGACCTCACCCATGTCGAATTGACCTGGGTGGAAAAAAGAATCGAGAACTGGATCAGGTTCGGCCGCGAGGCGCGAGAAACCATCCTCGACCGCCGCCGCCGCGTGCTGTCGTTCCGGCCCGGCAGCACCTTCGCCTTCGTCCGTTGGGCGTCCAATGACTTCGGCACGATCATCTCGCGCATCGACATCGTGTGCGCCGTCAGACCCGGCGATGCCTATCAGACGCTGCCCTTCGTGCGCCCTGGCGGCGACATCCTGCTCAAGATCGAGGGCTGGCCGAATGTCCAACGGGTGCTCCGCCATATCGATGCGGTGGAAGCCGCTGGGATCGACCCTTGCGAGGTCGGCGCCGATCACTGGCGCCATGTCGCCAACCGTCTGAGCGCCGGACATGAGCCGCGTCCCTACACGGCCGAGCGCCATCAGGCGTGGCTCAAGCGGCGGGAGATCGAGCGATGACCCGCTTCGGCTATGTCATGGTGACGTATTTCTCTATCATGGGCGTCGCCATCGCGTCGTTCGTTCCGACGCCGCTACGCCTCGTGTGGAACGCCTCGGCCAGCGTGCCAATCGGCCTCTATGACCTCGATCCGCCCCGCCATCTGGCGGTCGGCGATCTGGTCGCCGTCATGCCGGACAAGCCGCTCGCCGATTTCATGGTCGAGCGCGGCTATATCGGGCGCGGCTTGCCGCTGATGAAGCGTGTCGCCGCACTTCCCGGTCAACAGGTCTGCCGCACCGGCGATGCCGTGACGGTCGATACCGTGCCGATCGGCGGCGCGCTCGACCGTGATAGACATGGCCGTCCGCTGCCGGTCTGGCAGGGCTGCCGCCGCATCGCGGATGGCGACATCTTCCTGATGAATCCGTCCGTCCCCGACAGCCTTGATGGCCGCTATTTCGGCCCGATGCCGGCACGCACCGTCATCGGCAAGGCGACGCCGATCTACACCGACGAGGCCGGCGATAGCCGTTTCGTTTGGCGGGCCCAAACCTCAACGACCACGCACTGACCCGCTTCCCATCGGCGGGAGCGGTGCTCGCCGATGGGTCTTCCAACGCCACCGCTAAGGAAACCACCATGCCACAGATCGGGACATTTACGCACGACGAAGACGGCATTGGCTTCGTCGGACATCTGACAACACTGATGCTGGCTCAGGACATTCTCATCGTCCCGGCCGAGCCATCAGACGCCGAGAACGCGCCCCAGTACCGCGTCCATATCGTCGATGGCGAGACCGGAGAAGCGGGCGCGGAGATCGGCGCCGGCTGGAAGCGCACCGGGGAGCGCGCGGGCGGATACATTGCTGTGGTGATCGACGATCCGGCACTGCCGCAGCCGGTCCGCGCCAACCTGTTCCGCAACGACGATGCCGGCAAGGACTGGTCATTGCATTGGAGCCGTCCCGCCAAGCGCGACGCGAAGGACTGACGCCATGCGCAGCACCGTCCTCCTCCTCCTTTCCGGCCTCGCGCTTGCTTGCGTTCAATCCGTGCCGTCGCTCGCCGATCCCGTCGCGACCGCCCGGCCAACGCCGCGCGATCCTTACGCCGATCATGTCGCGGAAGCGGCACAGCGCTTCGAGCTTCCGGCTGCATGGATCTGGGCGGTGCTGCGCGCGGAAAGCAATGGCGATCCGCGCGCCGTCTCGCCCAAGGGGGCGATCGGCCTGATGCAGATCATGCCACAGACCTGGGTGGGCCTGCGCGTCCGTCACCGTCTCGGCGCGGACCCATACGACCCGCACGACAACATCATCGCGGGCGCGGCCTATATCCGCGAGCTGTTCGACCGCTACGGCTCGCCTGGCTGGATCGCCGCCTACAATGCCGGTCCCGGTCGCTATGAGGCGTCGCTGAGCGGCCGTCCGTTGCCATCCGAAACCCGCGCCTATCTCGCCAATGTGGCACCAGCGCTGGACGGCAACGGTGCGACCAGACCTACCGTCGTGGCGGCCGTCGATCCGCTGGCGTGGACCCGTGCGCCGCTGTTCATCGGACAGCCGGATCGCCGCCCCGCTGCCGATCCTGTGCAGGCCGAGCGCTCCTCGACCGATACGGGACAGACGCCAGCAGTGCGCGACGTTTCTGCCATCGTGCCGCAATCCGGCGGGCTGTTCGTCGCCCGCGCTGATACGGGGACGATGCGATGAGCACCGTAGTTCCCGATCGCACGATAGCGGGCGCTGGCGTATTCCGGAGAGCGCAGAGGTGGAGCACAGGCAACACGACCGAAGGATGGCAGGATAAAAGGCCGCAATGTGCGGCTTTGGCCGGTCGTGTTGTTTCAAGGACTTATGAGGCGTTTTCGCGATGTGCGGCGTTGCTGCGCACCTCGCGGCCATGCCGATTTTCTCATCTGTTCCGGGGCTTGGCGAGATGTGCGGAGCCTCAGCCATGACAGACGAGATCAATTTCCGCATCCGTCCCGGCCGCATTCGCTCATCCGGCGCGCAGCGCGCACGGCCCTTCATCGCCCAGGCGCTCGCCGCCGCCAAAAAGGCCGGGGCCGGCGTCTCCCGCTCAGGGCGGATCGTCTCCGGTCATCGCTCCCGCTTCGGCCGGGGACAGCGCGCCAGCGTCCAGGCAAATCGGCTGATTACGGCCCGTACACGCGGCGCGGTTATCAAGGCGCGGGTGGTGCGTCATAGCGCCCGGTCGGCGCCGCTCGCCGCCCATCTCACCTATCTGCGCCGCGAGGGCGTGACCCGGGACGGGGAGAAGGCCCGGCTGTTCGGCCCCGGCGGGGAGGACGTCGATCCCAAAGCGTTCGCCGGACGCTGCGAAGGTGATCGCCACCATTTCCGGTTCATCGTGTCCCCGGACGACGCGACGGAGATGACGGACCTCAAATCCTTCGCCCGCGATCTCGTCGGTCAGATGGAGAAGGATCTTGGCACCCGTCTGGACTGGGTGGCCGTCGATCACTGGAACACCGAGCATCCGCACGTCCATCTGATCGTGCGCGGCGTCCGCGACGACGGCCAGGATCTCGTCATCTCCCGCGATTACATCAAGGACGGAATGCGCGACCGCGCCCGCGATCTCATCACTCAGGAGCTGGGGCCGAGAACCGATCTCGACATCCGCCGCGGGCTGGAACGCCAGGTCGATGCGGAGCGCTGGACGCAGCTCGATCGCCAGCTTGTCCGCGACGCACGAGACTCCGGTGTCATCGATCTGGCCCCACGACCGGGCGAGCAACCGGATGCGTATCACGCCCAGAAGGTCGGACGGCTGCGCAAACTCGAAGGGCTGGGTCTCGCCGCCGAAGTCGGTCCCGGCCAATGGACGATCGACGACAAGGCCGAGGCGGTGCTTCGAGAACTGGGTGAGCGCGGTGACATCATCAAGCGGATGCACCGCGCACTGACCGAGCGCGGCATCGAGCGTGGATCGGCGAGCTATGTGCTGGCCGCCGAGAGCCTTGACGTGCCCATCATAGGCCGGCTGGTGACGCGCGGTCTCGACGACGAGCTGAGCGGCACCGCTTACGCCGTGGTCGATGGTGTGGACGGGCGCACCCACCATATCAAGATGCCCGATCTCGATGCCGCCGGCGACAGCGCGCCCGGGTCGATCGTCGAGCTGCGTCGGTTCGATGACGCCAAGGGACAGCGCCGGGTCGCCATCGCCATCCGCTCTGATCTCGACATCGATCGCCAGATCACAGCATCGGGTGCGACCTGGCTCGACCGGCAGAACATCGCGCGCGAACCGGTCGCGCTGTCCGATGGCGGGTTCGGGGCCGAGGTCCGCCAGGCGCTCGACCGCCGAGCCGAGCATCTGGTCGAGCAGGGTTTCGCCGAACGCGGCGGCCAGCGCGTCATCTTCACCCGGAACCTGATCGACACGCTGCGTGCCCGGGAGCTGGAGGCGCTGGGGGAGAAGCTGGCGGCCGAGACCGGCCAGTCCTTCAACCGCGCCGCCAGCGGCGAATATGTCGCCGGCTCCTATCGCCAGCGCTTCACGCTCGCCTCCGGCCGCTTCGCCATGCTGGACGACGGCCTTGGCTTCCAACTCGTGCCCTGGACGCCCTCCCTCGAAAAGCACCTGGGCCGCCATGTCTCGGGCATCGCCCGCAGCGATGGCGGCATCGACTGGAGCTTCGGCCGCAAGCGCGGCCTCGGCCTTTGATCCCATGCAGAAAGACCCGACGATGTCCGCTACCAAAATACTCTGGGGCCAGATTCTTGTCGTCGCCGCCATTGTCCTGACCTGCGTCTGGGGCGCGACCGAATGGGTCGCCTGGCGTCTCGCCTTCCAGCCCGAATTGGGCGCACCGTGGTTCCGGCTGCTCGGTTTTCCCTTCTACCTGCCGCCGTCCTTCTTCTGGTGGTGGTACGCTTATGATGCCTATGCGCCACAGGTCTTCATTGAGGGCGCCTATATCGCCGCTTCGGGTGGATTGATCGGCGCCGCCGTCGCGATTCTCATGTCGGTCTGGCGGGCGCGCGAGGCCAAGAATGTCGAGACTTATGGGTCCGCGCGCTGGGCCGAGAAGGGGGAGGTTCAGGGCGCCGGCCTGCTCGGCGCCGATGGCGTGGTGCTCGGCCGCTATGATCGCGACTATCTTCGCCATGACGGGCCGGAGCATGTGCTGTGCTTCGCGCCGACCCGCTCCGGCAAGGGCGTCGGTCTGGTCGTGCCCTCGCTGCTGACCTGGCCGGGATCGGCTATTGTCCACGACATCAAGGGCGAGAACTGGCAGCTCACCGCCGGCTTCCGGTCGAAGCATGGCCGCGTGCTGCTGTTCGATCCGACCAACGCCAAATCCTCGGCCTATAATCCGCTGCTGGAAGTGCGCCGCGGCGAATGGGAAGTGCGCGACGTCCAGAACATCGCCGACATCCTGGTCGATCCCGAAGGCAGTCTTGAGAAGCGAAACCACTGGGAGAAAACCAGCCATGCCCTGCTGGTCGGCGCGATCCTGCATGTCCTCTATGCCGAATCCGACAAGACGCTGGCTGGCGTCGCCGCCTTCCTGTCCGATCCAAAGCGGCCGATCGAATCCACGCTCGCGGCGATGATGAAGACCGCGCATCTGGGCGAAGCAGGGCCACACCCCGTCATCGCCAGCGCCGCCCGCGAGCTGTTGAACAAATCGGAGAACGAACGATCGGGCGTGCTCTCAACCGCCATGTCGTTCCTCGGCCTCTACCGCGATCCCGTCGTCGCCGAGGTCACGCGCCGCTGCGACTGGCGGATCGGCGATATCGTGGGTGGGAAGCATTCCGCCACGCTTTACCTTGTCGTGCCGCCCTCCGACATCAACCGCACCAAGCCGCTGATCCGCCTGATCCTCAATCAGATCGGCCGCCGCCTGACCGAGGATCTGCAGGCGAAAGGCGGCCGCCATCGCCTGCTCTTGATGTTGGACGAGTTCCCGGCGCTCGGACGGCTCGACTTCTTCGAGAGCGCGCTGGCCTTCATGGCCGGTTACGGCCTCAAGAGCTTCCTGATCGCCCAGTCGCTGAACCAGATCGAGAAGGCGTATGGCGCCAACAATTCGATCCTCGACAACTGCCATGTCCGCGTCAGCTTCGCCACCAATGACGAGCGCACCGCCAAGCGGGTGTCGGACGCCCTCGGCACCGCCACCGAAATGAAGGCAATGCGGAACTATGCCGGGCACCGGCTTTCGCCCTGGCTCGGCCATCTGATGGTGTCGCGCTCGGAAACCGCCCGACCGCTGCTCACGCCCGGCGAGGTGATGCAGCTCCCGCCGACCGACGAGATCGTCATGGTCGCCGGCCTTGCCCCGATCCGGGCGAAGAAGGCGCGCTACTATGAGGACGCCAGGTTCAAGGAACGCATCCTGCCGCCGCCGGCACTTGCCGCGCCCAAAATTGCCCGGCCTGACGATTGGACCGCCTTGCCATTGCCACCCGGCCCGCAGATCGCCGAGGGGACGGCAGCCGCTGAAACCGGGGATGACGATCCCACCGAATCCGAACGCCGCCAGCAGCCGGAACTCAACCGGGTACTGTCGCCCGAGAAGAAGATGCCGATCGACAATCCGTTCGAGATCGACGCCGACCGCGACGAGACGGAGGACGATGCAGCGCGCAACAGCAGGATGAGCCGGTTGATGCAGGGCGTGGCGCGCCAGGTCTCGCTCGATCCCGGTGATGGAATGGAACTGTGAGGGACCGATGACGAAACCGCCCCGTAAGCAGCGCCTCTCCGTCTATCTCGATCCCTCCATCATGAGCCGCCTGGCGGAACATGCCGCGCGCCGCGACCATTCGCGCTCGCTGGTGGCGGAAGCGGCGATCGAATCCTTCCTCTCGCCCGATGCCGCCGAACGGCAGGAGGCCGTCATCGCCAAGCGCCTCGACCAGCTCGATCGACGCATGACGAGGCTGGAGCGCGATGTCGGCATCGCCGTGGAGAGCCTTGCCGTCTTCATCAAATACTGGGTCTCGACCACGCCGACCTTGCCGGAGCCAGCCGCCCAGGCGGCCCGCGCCAAGGCGGGCGAACGCTACGATCAGTTCGTCACGGCGCTCGGCCGCCGTCTCGCCAAAGGACCGAAGCTGCGGCAGGAAATCTCGGAGGACATAATGGGAAACGGGTCAGATTAAGTCTTCCTACGCACGACGTTAGCCCTCGCGGCACAAGGTGTCTAATCGCCTGACTTACTGACCCGTATCGGGGTTGAAACATGAAGCGGCTCGAAGTCCAGCGGTGTCGGGTCATCGCCTTGACCGTTCTCGAAAAGCAACTGGGCCAGTCCGCTCGTCAACATGCAGAGATGCGGACCGGGATTCTCGACGATGCCTTCGTGCAGAACCGGACCATGGGCAAACAGGATCCCCCCGGACGGCTGGACCCACCGGCCGATCTCGGCGGCTTCGCATTTCCATGGATCAACCCGATTTTGGATCAGAAGATCAAGGCCACTCCAGTCCGCCCAGAAGATGCCGACGCCCGCGCCGGTATCCTTGATGCGAACGAAGTAGACCTTCGTTTCGTCAGTGTGTCCGTAATCGCCCATCGCTGCCTCCTGGCGCAGTCACGTCGTGACGCTCCAATCTTTTAACAGATGTCTTGGCAAAAGAAAGCTGTCCTGATAGAGGAAGTTCGGAAAGGGGCGCTCGGCGATGCGGCGATTCGGATGGAAGACGGCGGTGATCGCTCTCCTGTCGTTTTTGCCAGCGGCTTGCGGCTCCAATGCAAGCACTCAGCATGAGAGCGCCAAACCAGATACGAATGCCGAGCAGGTGCAGGCATCGGCCGGGAAGCCCGCACAGTCGGGCGATTGCATCGTTTCCCCGGTGGCAGAAGCCGAGAGCATCGCGCTCGACGATATACGCTGGCAGCGCTTCGATTTCTGGGTCGATCGGATGCGCCGCGGCGTCGCGCGACCCGCCGACGCCGGCGACCGGTCCGGCATCGGGCATTTCTGCGGCAGTTGGCTGGTAACGGTGCGTCAGCCCGATGCCGATAGTCGTTCGGGGACCATCGGTCTGACGGTGATGCCTGACGGCAGCTATTTCGCGCTGGTCCGTGACGGGCTGGCGGACGATGGCTACGAGTTCCACATCGATCGCGGGCAACTGGCGGCGAGCGAGCGCGGTCTGCGCTTCGTTTCCGATCAGGGCTGGAACGACGAGGGACAATGGTTGCCGGTCAAGGGCGGTGGCATGGTCGCGATGATGCTACAGCGCATCCTGCTGTTTCAACCGATCGGGCCGATTGCCGGCCGACAGGTACGGACCGTGGCGGACAGCGTGGCGACGACGGGCAAGGACATGGCCTCCAACGTCGCGCTGGCGTTGGCCGTCGCGCACACCTGGTCGCCCGACGCCGAACTGCGCGCGCTGGAGGCGCGACCGCACGATGGCGATTTCACGAACCCGGTCATCGTCCCGTCCTTCTATTCGCCGCAGAAGAACGTGACGATGGTCATGCTGTTCGATCCCGCCAAGGGGCAACTGCCGTCCGGCCGGACCTATCCGGGCGATGCGACCGGCACGGCGCACGCCATCCCGGCCGCGGCGACAGGCCTGCCGGCGGTCGCGGGCGGCGGTCGCGACGACGGCCCTGCTGTCTTGCGCTGGTGGGGAGACGGAGACGCCGCGCGACTGTGGTGGGTGTTCGGGCGCCCGATGACCGCGAGTGGTCGCGGCGACATTTGCTATGATGTGAAGCAGGGCACGACGCGGGACTGCCGGGCGCTGTTCGGCGATGATGTCGCCGATTACGAACGGCGCGCTGCCCAAGTCAGACGCGCACGTGCGCGACCGCCTGCGCCGTCTCCGCTGCAAGAAGGGGAAGCGAACGGCTGGTTCCTACCCCCGTGTGCGCGGGGCGGATTCGCGCCCGGTGATCAATGCTGGGACGGCGGACCGAAGACCGTGGTGCAATGAAGTCAACCGGGACGTTGGAACCGTGGTGCGGGAAAGGCGATGATGGGGAAAGTATCGAGCGTGGCGGGCAATCTGCTCAAGGTCGGACTGATGGTCCTGTTGGTAGTTTGGGTCTGGGGCGCGCGCCGGCAGGCGGGCGACCGTCACTGCTATCCGGTGAAGGCGACCCAGGAAGAGGCGTTCGGTTTCTTCGACTGGATCGCGACCGGGTGGGACTGGCCGCTTCACTGGATCAACGGCACGCGCGCCGAACCGATCCCGTGCAAACCGGGCGTCATCGGCATCATGCAGGGCAAGGTCACGGTCGATATCTCCGACGACGTTTGGAGGGGGAGCGAGGCGTTTCGGAGCGAGGCGTTTCCCGGCGTCGGTGGCGTAGTGAAAAACGGGCACAACCCGCTCGACGCCATAACCAGCTCGCCGGTCGGGCATCGCTATCTCGATCGCTACCTGGCCGAGCATTCCGGCAACCGGGCCGCGACGCCGGGCGCCACACCGACCACCGCCACTGGCGACGAGGATCAGGGTCTCAGCCCCGAGGCGCGCGACCTGTTGGACCGGCGCCTGCAAGAGATGAATCGCTCGAACGTTCAGCGGTGACGCGCGCCATGCGCAGCGGATGGCGCGCGGCATGGCGGGCGAGCAGCATCGCCGCCGCCTGCGCGGTATCGCGTCGCATCCCGGTCATCACCGTCGCGACCACGGCGCTGTCCGGACGGCTCGCCATGCAAAGCCGCGATGCCTCGTTCCGTATCTTGACCACCACACACAGGCCGCGCGCGACGTCGCTATAGGCGACCGACCGGATCGGACCGACCCTCGCCAGCCAGCCCGACGGCAGGAAGCCGCGCAGGAACGCGCGATCGTCATCGCCTTGCGGTCCATCGCCCAGGCCGCGCGACAGCAGCGCCACCCGCCGCGCATCCTCTGCGGATCGGTAGAAGGTCAGCATCATGCGCGCGCCGTCGCTGCGTCCGACCCAGCGCCGCGCCCAGGGGCCGCGCGTATCGTCGGACGCGAAACGCTCGGCGCGTTCGGCGCCCCACGGCGCAAGCAGCGGCCGTGGTGAGGCGAGCAGAAGCGCCACCGGGAGCAGATACCTCACGCACCAAGCTCCATCATCGTCATTAGCCGCTCGAACGGCTGCGGCACCGCATCGGGGAACAGTTGATCGAGCAGTTCCGGCGGTGTCGCCGGATCGCGCGCCGCCGCCCGCGCGAGCAGCGCGATGGCGAGGTGATCCGGCGTCAGATGCAACGCGGCTGCCGTATCGCGAACGACGGGCACGGCGGCGACCTCGCGCACCAGCGCCGCCGCCGCCGGCGGCAGGTGCGCGGGATCGCCGGAGCGCAGCGACAGCATCCCGTCCTGACGCCACAGCACCTGTCCGGCCGCCGACCGCAGACGGCGGCCGAGCAGCGGCAGGTTGAGCGGCCGTGTCCGTGGCAGCAGATGATCGCGCAGCCAGTTGCCAAGCCGGACGGTCCACGGCGCGCGGGCGTTGGGGGTCGGAAGCCTCGGCAATGTCCTGCCTCGCCGGCCGGGCTGGATGTCGCCACCATCATCCAGTGGCGGCGCTTCAATGACCGGTGAGACGGGTTCCGCGACCGGCGGCATCGCGGCGGGGACGGGCTGGACCTCGGCCGCCCGCGCATCGACCAGCGCGAGCTTGCGCATCGCGGGCAGGACGCCGGACGCCTCTCCCTCCGGGCCGACGAAGACGAGGCTGGTTTCCGTCGTCAGCAGATTGCCCTTCACCGCCAGGTCGCGCACCCGCGCGCGATCGACTTTGCCGCCGGCCGTGAGCAGCGCCGCGATTTCGGTCGCGCAATGCAGCGCCATTTCCGCGCGCACGTCGTCGGCCGAGCGATCGGTCAGCGCCCCCTTGAAGCCGGCTGGGACGACGACCTCCAGCATTATCGGCGACCCGTCGATCCGCTGCTTCGGCGGCAGATCGCGTCCGGCGGCGAGCACCCGGATCGCGTCGGCGCCCTCAATGGTCAGCGTGACCGGATGCGACACGCCGCTGTGGCGCGGCAGCAAATGATCGGGCAACGCCGGAACGGCGCGGTCCGGATCCACGCCCGGGCACAGCCGCAGCATCGCGCCGGTCTCCCCGATACCGATCACGCTTTCGAAACGCAGCGTGACCGACTCTCCCGGCCGGACGCCGGCGACCGACAGCGCCTGCCAGCCCTGCTTCAGTTCTTCCAGAAGGATCGCTCGGTTCCCGTCGATCGCACCGCCGTCATAGGTCCCTTCGGCGCGACGACGCGCGCGCGCGCGCGCGCTCCAGCGCTGGTCGCCGATGCTGACCGCCATGTCGTGGACGACGGCCCCGGCCAGCGCTGGTGGCATCGTCAACACCACCTCGATCGGCACGTGTTCTCGATTGGTAAACGTGCGCACGAGGATCAGCCGGGCGATCGGCGGCACAATGCGGAGCCGGATGTCGGTGGTATCGAGCAGCAACGGCGGGCGGGGTGTCGCCGCGGGCCGCAACAGCGGCAGCAGCGGATCGGTCAGCCCGGGGCCGGTCGGCTCGATCATCCCGCCCCCCCGGCCGCTGCGCGCCGGCGCGGCTTCGATGCCCCGCTGGACAGGGCGGACCGCAACCGCGCCTCCGTCCGCTCGACGATCTGATCGACCGCCGCATCACTGCCCAGAAGCTCGGGCGCGATGACCAGCGTCACGCCATCCACGACCGGAACGGGTACGCCTTCGCGGGCGTCGAGAAGCAACCGGATCGCCGCGTTGGGAAAGCCAAGATCCTTGAGGCGCTGGAACCGCCGGATCGCCTTGACATGCGCGTCACCGTAGCGGGCATAGGTCCGCCCGCCATCCGGCGAAGGAACGAAGCCCTCGCCGATCAGGAACCGGATCTGGCGAACCGTCGCGCCTGTCGCGGCGGCCAGGTCATCGAGTTTCATGGGATATCAGCATATCGACCTGTCCGTGGGCGACCCAGGAATTCCAGCATCGCCGTTGCTCCCTTTTAACACATGATTTGTGAAAAGCAATTCGGTCGGTGACGGTGCGCACATTCTCCCTTGCCGTATATCTCGCTTCTTGCGACAATATTCTTGTCAAAAGAGACAGGGGACGAGTCGGATGAATATGCGTCTAGCGCTGCTGACCATCGCGTTGCTGTCGGGATGCAATCGGCCATCGGACAGCTCGAACACCGCGACGCAGTTGGAAGGGGAGAACCGATCGCAGGAAACGACCGAACCTTTTGCCGCGACCAATGCCCTTGCAGGCGGCTTCGACGCCCGCGCCGATATCGACAGCTACAACCGCACGGTCGAGCTTGCGAAGGATGCGCTCGCGCTTGGCAATCTCTCCGGTGCCTCGGGCGTCAGGAAGGAAACGCCCGGAATGTCCGAGGGCGAGCGGGAGTTCACCGCACGCGCGCTCGCCAGCACCCTCCCGCCAGTCGGCAGCGGTGATGGACCCGAACGCGTGGTGCAGCACGAGGTCAATCTCGATCCGCCCCGGGATGCCAAATGGATCGCGCGGTCACGGGTCGTCTATGCGGGTGCAAGGCCGATCGAAGTCTATCTGTTCGATGACCCGGTTGTTCCCGCCAACGCCGCGCCCGAAGATGCGGCGTCGATGCTGGCGTGGAAATCCGACCGGCTCATCGACATGCCGATCGGAGAACTGGCGCGCACGAGCAGCACGGGCAAAGGCCCCGCGGCGTGGTGCATCGCGTTTCCGATAAAGGTGTCACGCGAGGGCATCTGCACCATGACCGCCAACAGCACGAAGCGGTTGCTGCTGACCACCTACATTCGCCGCGACGACAGCGAGCCTGTCGCCAACCGCGAGGCTCTCGGACGGCTTTTTGACGCACTAAGAGCAATGTATGCGAAGCGGTGAGCAGCAATCATCTGATTGCCCACATCGCTAAAAGGCCGATACCTGGTGGTCTATGGACGATCGCCAGGACAGGAAGGCGACAACTCCCTATGTTTATTTGGGTCTTGCTTCTCGCGTGGATCGGATCCGTTGTGATCGTCGTCCGCTCCTTTCCGAAGGCACCGGAGGTACGGCGTCGTCTGAATGCCTTATTGTTCATGATCATACCGTGGGGTCTCACGATTTTCTTGGGTCCTTTCGTGATAGACCATCATGCGGTCGGCACGCACATCCGGGAACGGATGATATTCGGCCAGTATGCGGCCGTGGTCCTTCTTTGTTTCATTGCTGCTATCGGCATCGTTCGGGCGCGTGGCGCGAGACGATGCGCATTGGCGATCAGCGTCGCTAACTTGATCCCAGTCTTTCTGCTGGTCTGCGTCAGCGTCATGATCCTTGACCCCGGCTCCTAAGCAACGCGCAACGTGCGTGAACCGAGTGCCGCCAACCGTCGCAGCCGCGCCGATCCGCTTGCGGCACGCGCCACGGCCGGCGAGCGCTACGATCAGTTCGTCACCGCGCTCGGCCGCCGTCTCGCCAAAGGACCGAATCTGCGGCAGGAAATCTCGGAGGACGTGCCGTCAAACGAGTCTGGGTAGGTATCAGGTCACATAGCGTCACGGACGCTTGAACCTTGCTCGCATGAGTTCCGCCTCTTCGCGGATCACACATCCAACGACGTGATCGTTGATGAGGCCCATCGCCTGCATGAATGCATAGACGGTGGTCGGGCCGACAAAGGCCCAGCCGCGTTTCTTGAGGTCTTTCGACAATGCGATGGAAGCGGCCGTGGTCGACGCCGTTTGCGGCGCAGCCAGTTCGTCCGCCTTCGGCTCGAAGCGCCAGATATAGGCGGCGATCGAGCCTTCCCGCTTCACCATCTCTTGCGCCCGCTTGGCATTGTTGATGACAGCGGCGATCTTGCCACGATGTCGGACAATGCCGGCGTCGGCGAGGAGGCGTTCGACATCCGCATCGGTGAAGCGTGCGATGCGGTTGAAATCGAACCCGTGAAACGCGGCACGGAAATTCTCGCGCTTCGCAAGGATGGTCCGCCAGCTCAGACCCGATTGGAACCCTTCGAGGCACAACTTCTCGAATAGACGGCGATCATCAGCGACCGGGAAGCCCCATTCGGTGTCATGATAGTGCAGGAACTCGGGCGCCGCCGCGCACCAGCGACAGCGCGGGCGATCGTCGGGACCGGGAATGGTTGCGTTCATAGCTCAAACCTTGAGGAAGGCGAGCCGGTCATCGGTGCGGCCGGGCGTGACGGCGAGGATATCGGCGCTGACCACGCCTTCGGCAACGAAGGGATCGTCGCGCACCCGCGTTTCGATCTCTTCGGCCGAAGCGTTGTGCGCGATGATCGCGCCGCCCATGTTCGGCAGGAGACTTCCAACCAGCAGGAAGACGCCATCGTCGAAGCCCTGCCTGATCCAGGCATTATGCCCGTCCATGAACTGCGGAGCCTTGGTCTTGTCGGCGAAGCGAAGGGTGATGATGAACATGCTGGCATCCTCAAGCGGGGTGGCGGGAATCGGCGGCTAAGGCGGCCGAACATTCTGTACGCAGCCACGCCTCAATGTCCGCGACCTCGCGGCGGATAAACTGTTCGTCCCGAAAGGCAGTGGCGAGTGTTGCGACGCCCTGGCTTCGCATCAAGAGATGAAGGGCCAGCGCATCCGCATCCGCATCACGCCCGAGCGCCGCGAACTGGCCCGCGAGCCAGTTGCGGAACAACGTGAGCAAGCCAGCGGCCTCATCCTTTGCCACATGATCGAGCTTGGCCAGCTCGTTGCACAGCGTTCCAACCGGGCAACCATACGCCATGATCTTCGTGCGGTTGGCGATCAGGATATGCACGAAGCTCAGGATGCGATCCGAAGGCGATTCCGTATCCTGCTCCCACGTTTCCAGCATGGCGCGGGTGTTCGAGATGCGCTGCGCGATCACCGCGGCGAGGATCTCGTCCTTGGTCTTGAAGTGATAATAGAAGTTGCCGCGTGACAGGCCGACATCCCTGGCGATGTCGGCAAACGACGACGCCTCGAAGCCATGCTCGTAAAAGAGACGGTCGGCGACATCGACGATCTGCCGGCGTGTATTGCTCGCACTCATATACGGCTTCCACGATCAGGGCGCAGAGACAAGCCAACCTGACCCGCGCCGTAGGACATTTGACCTAATTTTCTAGGTCGATTGTCCTACGGCGTCAAGAGCCTCGATTGAGGCACTATGTCTGCTCAGCGAATCGCCGACGGCGCATCACCGCGTTCTTCGTCAACCTCGAAGCTGTTGTCAGCAATAGGACATGGCGTTCCGCCGTTCTCCTGTATTTGCACGCTACACTACTACGACGCTGAATACTTGTTGTAACCGCCCAAAATCCGGCTCTTTTAATCAACCCCGCAAGGGGAAGGTCTGTCGATCCCCGCTGAACTCGGGGTGACATGAAGGCTTCACAACACAATCGAGAAGGTTTCGCACGCGGCGCGCGGATGCTGCGCACGGCGCTAGGGCCAGCGATTGCCCGGTTTCTGGAAGATGCGTCCGTCGTCGAGGTGATGCTGAACCCGGACGGGCGCATCTGGGTCGACCGGCCTTCCGAAGGACTGTCCGACACGGGCGAGCGGCTGTCGCCCGCCGATGGCGAGCGGATCGTCCGCCTGGTCGCCCACCATGTCGGCGCCGAGGTCCATGCCGGCGCCCCGCGCGTCTCGGCCGAGCTGCCCGAAACCGGAGAGCGGTTCGAGGGGCTGTTGCCACCCGTGGTCGCGGCCCCGGCCTTCGCCATCCGCAAGCCCGCCGTCGCCGTGTTCACGCTGGACGATTATGTCGCGGCGGGGATCATGTCGGCGGCCCAGGCCGATGCGCTGCGCGAGGGTGTCGCGTCCCGCGCCAACATCCTCGTCGCCGGCGGTACATCGACCGGCAAGACCACACTAACCAATGCGCTGTTGGCCGAAGTGGCGAAGACCTCCGATCGCGTCGTCATCATCGAGGATACCCGCGAACTGCAATGCGCTGCACCCAACCTCGTCGCCATGCGGACCAAGGATGGCGTCGCCTCGCTCTCCGATCTCGTCCGCTCCAGCTTACGCCTGCGCCCCGACCGCATCCCCATCGGTGAGGTGCGCGGCGCGGAAGCTCTCGACCTCCTGAAGGCATGGGGCACCGGCCATCCCGGCGGTGTCGGCACGATCCACGCCGGCAGCGCCATTGGCGCTTTGCGGCGGATGGAACAGCTCATTCAGGAAGCCGTCGTCACCGTACCCCGCGCGCTGATCGCCGAGACGATCGACCTGGTGGCCGTGCTGTCCGGCCGCGGTTCCGCGCGGCGCGTGTCCGAACTCGCCCGCGTCGCGGGCCTCGGCCCGGACGGGGATTACCGCATCGCGCCCGTCAACCATCACCCCCAGCCTGAAGGAGCCTCCCAATGATGCCTGTTGTCCACCGCCTGCGCCTGTCGCGCCGGCGCCTCGCCATGACCGTTTCGGTCGCCACGCTCAGCGTGATGGTGGCGGCGCCCGCCCATGCTTCCGGCTCATCGATGCCGTGGGAAGCGCCGCTGCAATCCATCCTCCAGTCGATCGAAGGACCCGTCGCCAAGATCATCGCCGTCATCATCATTATCACCACCGGCCTGACGCTGGCCTTCGGCGATACCAACGGTGGGTTCCGCCGACTGATCCAGATCGTCTTCGGCCTGTCGATCGCGTTCGCCGCGTCGAGTTTCTTCCTGTCGTTCTTCTCGTTCGGCGGCGGGGCGCTGGTCTGATGGGCGTCGTCGATCAGGGCGGAGAGGTGCCGGGCTACACCGTCCCGCTGCACCGGGCGCTCAGCGAACCCATCCTGCTCGGCGGCGCGCCGCGCGCCATCGCCATCATGAACGGTACGCTGGCCGGCGCGGTCGGGCTCGGCCTGCGGCTCTGGCTGGCCGGCATCCTCATCTGGGCGATCGGGCATTTCGCGGCGGTGTGGGCGGCGAAGCGCGATCCGCTCTTCGTCGAGGTCGGCCGCCGCCATCTACGCATCCCCGCGCACCTTTCGGTCTGAGGGGGCGCGGCCATGATGAACCTCGCCGAATATCGCGACAGACAAGCCCGGCTCGCCGATTTCCTGCCCTGGGTGGCGCTGGCGGCTCCCGGCATCGTGCTCAACAAGGACGGCAGCTTCCAGCGCACCGCGCGGTTTCGCGGTCCCGATCTGGATTCGGCCGTGCCGGCCGAGCTGGTGGCCGTCGCCGGCCGCCTCAATAACGCCTTCCGCCGTTTGGGTTCGGGCTGGGCGATCTTCGTCGAGGCGCAGCGCCATGCCGCCGCGACCTATCCGAACAGCACCTTCCCGGATTCGGCGTCGGCGCTGGTCGATGCGGAACGGAAAGCCGATTTCGAGGAAGCCGGATCGCATTTCGAGTCGGGCTATTTCCTCACCTTCACCTATCTGCCGCCGGCCGAGGACGCGGCGCGCGCCGAGACCTGGCTCTATGAGGGCCGCGAGAAGACCGGTATCGATCCCCATGAGGTGATGGCTGGCTTCGCCGACCGCACCGACCGGCTGCTGCGCCTGGTCGAAGCCTTCATGCCGGAATGCCGCTGGCTCGATGACGGCGAAACGCTGACTTATCTGCATGGCTGCGTCTCGACACACCGCCATCGCGTCCGCGTCCCCGAGACGCCGGTCTATCTCGACGCGCTGCTCGCCAATCAGCCGCTCACCGGCGGGTTGGAACCGCGCCTGGGGTCGGCGCATCTGCGCGTGCTGACCATCACCGGCTTCCCGACCGCCACGACGCCGGGCCTGCTCGACGAGCTGAACCGGCTGGCCTTTCCCTATCGCTGGTCCACCCGCGCGATCCTGCTCGACAAGACGGACGCGACGAAGCTGCTGACGAAGATTAGGCGGCAATGGTTCGCCAAGCGCAAGTCGATCGCCGCGATCCTGAAGGAGGTGATGACCAACGAGGCGTCGGCGCTGGTCGATACCGACGCCTCGAACAAGGCAGCGGACGCCGATCTCGCGCTTCAGGAACTCGGCGCCGACTATGCCGGCATCGCCTATGTCACCGCGACGGTGACGGTGTGGGACGCCGATCCGCGCATCGCCGACGAGAAGCTGCGGCTGGTCGAGAAGGTCATTCAGGGCCGCGACTTCACCGCGATGGCCGAGACCATCAACGCCGTGGACGCCTGGCTGGGATCATTGCCCGGCCATGTCTACGCCAATGTCCGGCAGCCGCCGATCTCCACGCTCAATCTCGCCCACATGATTCCCCTGTCAGCGGTGTGGGCGGGGCCGGAACGGGACGAGCACTTCGCAGCCCCCCCGCTGCTGTTCGGCAAGACCGAAGGCTCGACCCCGTTCCGGTTTTCCCTTCATGTCGGCGATGTCGGCCATACGCTGATCGTCGGCCCGACCGGCGCGGGCAAGTCGGTGCTGCTGGCGCTGATGGCCTTGCAGTTCCGGCGCTATGCCGGCGCGCAGGTCTTCGCCTTCGACTTCGGCGGCTCGATCCGCGCGGCGGCGCTCTCCATGCGCGGCGACTGGCACGATCTCGGCGGCGGGCTGACCGAGGGCAGCGCCGACAGCGTATCGCTGCAACCGCTCGCCCGCGTCGATGACGCCGCCGAACGGGCATGGGCGGCCGACTGGCTCGGCGCGATCCTCGCCCGCGAAAGCGTCGCCATCACGCCGGAGGTGAAAGAGCATCTCTGGACAGCGCTGACCTCGCTGGCCTCCGCGCCGATCGAGGAACGCACGATCACCGGCCTCTGCGTCCTCTTGCAGTCCAACGACCTCAAGCAGGCGCTGCGTCCCTATTGCATTGGCGGGGCGTGGGGCCGGTTGCTCGATGCCGAGGCCGAACATCTCGGCACGGCGACGGTGCAGGCGTTCGAGACCGAGGGGCTGATCGGCACCGAAGCCGCGCCCGCCGTGTTGGCCTATCTGTTCCATCGCATCGAAGACCGGCTCGACGGATCGCCGACCCTCATCATCGTCGATGAGGGCTGGCTCGCGCTCGACGACGAGGGCTTCGCCGGCCAGCTCCGCGAATGGCTGAAGACGCTCAGGAAGAAGAACGCCAGCGTCATCTTCGCCACGCAGTCGCTGTCGGACATCGACGGCAGCGCCATCGCGCCCGCCATCATCGAAAGCTGCCAGACCCGGTTGCTGCTTCCCAACGAGCGCGCGATCGAGCCGCAGATCACCGCCATCTATCGCCGCTTCGGTCTCAACGACCGGCAGATCGAGATCATCGCGCGGGCCATGCCCAAGCGTGACTATTACTGCCAGTCGCGGCGCGGCAACCGGCTGTTCGAGCTGGGCCTGTCGGAGGTGGCGCTAGCGCTCTGCGCCGCATCCTCGAAGACCGATCAGGCCGCCATCGCCCGCGTCACCGCCGAGCATGGCACGGACGGATTCCTCGACGCCTGGCTGCGCCATCGCGGCGTCGGCTGGGCCGCCGATCTCATTCCCAACCTCACCAACAAGGAGAAGTCCCAATGAAACTGCGCCGTTCACGCGCGGCGTTGCTTGCCGCGTCCATCCTGTCCGTCCCGCTGGCCCTGTCGCCGATCATCACGACACCAGCGCAGGCGCAATGGGTCGTGTTTGATCCGTCCAACTATGCGCAGAACGTGCTGACCGCCGCGCGCTCGCTTCAGCAGATCACCAACCAGATCACCTCGCTCCAGAACGAAGCGCAGTCGCTCATCAATCAGGCGCGCAATCTGGCGAGCCTGCCTTACTCGTCACTCCAGCAGTTGCAGCAGTCGGTGCAGCGCACCCAGCAACTGCTCAGCCAGGCGCAGAACATCGCCTATGACGTCCAGAAGATCGATCAGGTCTTCAGCCAGAAATACTCGACCGCTTCCATGTCGGCGTCGGACGCGCAGCTCGTCGCCGACGCGAAATCGCGCTGGCAGAACACGGTCGGCGGCTTGCAGGACGCGATGCGCGTGCAGGCCACCGTGGTCGGCAACATCGACACCAACCGCACGCAGATGTCGGCGCTGGTCGGGTCGAGCCAGTCGGCGACCGGCGCGTTGCAGGCGACGCAGGCCGGTAACCAGCTTCTCGCGCTCCAGGCCCAGCAACTCGCCGACCTCACCGCGCTCGTTGCCGCCAACGGCCGGGCGCAGGCGCTGACGGATGCCGAACGCGCTGCCGCCGCCGCACAGGGACAGGAACAGCGCCGCCGCTTCCTGACGCCGGGATCGGGCTACCAGCCCGGCAACGCGCAGATGTTCCACGGTAACAACTGAGCGGGGGCGTGATGGACGGCAAGACCCTCGCGCGTATCGGCGCCATCGTCTTCGTCGCGCTGGCGATCACCGCCACCGCAATCGAGATAAACCGGCCCGCCGAGCGGGCGGACGATCCGGTCGCGCAGGTGCGACCGGCACCGGCGCGAGATCCGCTGCGCGTGGAACTCGCGCGGTGTGGCGCAATGGGCGAAGCCGGTGGGCGCGATCCGTCCTGCCTTCACGCCTGGGCCGAAAACCGTCGCCGCTTCCTGGGCCAGCCCGCGCCGGTCGCGTCCCCGGAGCCGACCGCTCCAACCCCGTCCATACCAGACCAGAACGGGAGCCGCTGAGATGCAGGGCGCCGGCGTCATCGACCATTTCCTGGATGTCTTCACCCGCTATATCGACAGCGGCTTCGGCCTGCTGCGCCCCGAAGTGGCGTTCATCGCGACCACGCTGATCGTCATCGACGTGACGCTGGCGGCGCTGTTCTGGTCGTGGGGCGCCGATGAGGACATCATCGCGCGGCTGGTCAAGAAGACGTTGTTTGTCGGCGTGTTCGCCTACATCATCGGCAACTGGAACAACCTCGCCCGCATCGTCTTCGAGAGCTTCGCCGGTCTCGGGCTGAAGGCGTCAGGCACGGGGTTCACCACCGCCGATCTCCTGCGCCCCGGCAAGGTCGCGCAGACCGGCCTCGACGCCGCCCGGCCGCTGCTCGATTCCATCTCCGACCTGATGGGCTGGGTCTCGTTCTTCGAGAACTTCATCCAGATCGCCTGCCTGATGTTCGCCTGGGCGCTGATCCTGCTCGCCTTCTTCATCCTCGCCGTCCAGCTCTTCGTCACCCTGATCGAGTTCAAGCTGACGACGCTCGCCGGCTTCGTGCTGATCCCGTTCGGCCTGTTCGGTAAATCCGCCTTCATGGCCGAGCGCGTCCTCGGCAACGTCATCTCGTCGGGCATCAAAGTCCTGGTGCTCGCCGTCATCATCGGCATCGGCTCGACCCTGTTCTCCGAGTTCACCGCCGGCTTCAACGGCGCGACGCCCTCGATCGACGACGCCATGACCATCGTGCTCGCGGCCCTGGCACTGCTGGGCTTGGGCATCTTCGGCCCCGGCATCGCCAACGGTCTCGTTTCCGGCGGCCCGCAGCTTGGTGCGGGCGCGGCGGTCGGCACGGGTCTCGCCGCCGGTGGCATGGTCGCGGCGGGTGCAGCGACGGTCGGCGCCGTGGCATCTGGTGGAGCTGCCCTTGCCGGAGGCGCTGCCGCTGCCGCCCGTGGCGGGGCCACACTCGCGGGTGGCGCGTCCACCGCCTACAGCCTTGGCGCGGCCGGCCAGTCCGGCGCATCCGGCGTTGCCTCCGGTCTTGGCAATGTCGCATCGACCGGCGCATCGAAAGCCGGCTCTGCCATCGCCAGCCCATTCCGGCGTGCCGCCGCCTCGATGCGCGAGAGCTTTGAAGCGGGTGGCCGCGCCGTATCCGGTGATGCGGGCGCGGCCGAGGCAGATGCCAGCTCCGCCGCATCTGCACCCGCCGCCTCCGCCACGCCATCGTCCGCCGACCGCCCGCCCGCCTGGGCCAAACGCATGAAGCGCGGCCAGCAGATGACGCATGGCGTCCAGGCCGCTGCCCACGCCGTCAAATCCGGCGATGCCCATGGCGGCGGCTCTTCCGTCAACCTCTCCGAAAGCGACTGACCATGTTCAAGCGACCTTCCACCCACTACGGCAAATCCCCCGAACCCGAGACGCCCTATCAGCGCGCCGCCCAGGTCTGGGACGACCGCATCGGCTCGGCCCGTGTACAGGCGAAGAACTGGCGGCTGATGGCCTTCGGCTCGCTGGCGCTCTCCGCCGCTCTCTCGGCCGGAGTGTTCTGGCAGTCGATGAACGGTTCGATCGTGCCATGGGTGGTGCAGGTCGATCGGCTTGGACAGGCGCAGGCGATTGCGCCCGCGACCGCCGACTATCAGCCGAACGACGCGCAGATCGCCTTCTACCTCGCGCGGTTCATCGAGCAGGTCCGGGGCATTCCGGCCGACGCCATCATCGTGCGGCAGAACTGGCTGCGCGCCTATGACTTCACCACGCAGGCCGGCGCGCTGGCGCTCAACGACTATGCGCGCTCGAACGATCCGTTCGCCAAGGTCGGCAGGCAGCAGGTCGCGGTCGAGGTGTCGAGTGTGATCCGCGCCTCGCCATCGAGCTTCCGCGTCGCCTGGATCGAGCGCCGCTATCAGGACGGTTCGCTCGCCAGCTCCGAACGCTGGTCCGCGATCCTCACCGTCGCCGTACAGCCGCCCCGCGATGCCGACACGCTGCGGAAGAACCCGCTGGGAATCTACATCAACGCCATCAACTGGTCGAAGGAGCTTGGACAATGACACCGACCTTCCGCAAAGCTGGGAGGCCGGCTTTCCGCAATGCCTCACTCGCGGCTTTCCTGCTTTCCGCTTGCGCCCTCACGGGCTGTGCGGGGCACACCCCACCGCCGGAGATTTCCTATGACGATGCGGCTCCGGCCGTCATCGCCGCCGATCCGCCCAAGCCCGTGCAGGTCGTCGAGCTGCCCAGGCCGCTGCCGCTTCCCGGCCAGTTGAAACCGGTCAGCAAGGACGGCAAGCCCGAGCCAGAAGCCGCCGATCCGACCGTGCGCGTCAACCAGGCCAATGCCGCCGCGCGGATGCAGCCGGTGCGTAACGGCTTCATCAATTCGATGCAGGTCTATCCCTTCGTCGATGGCGCGCTCTATCAGGTCTATGCCTCGCCGGGGCAGATCACCGACATTTCGCTCCAGCCCGGAGAACAGCTCGTCGGCTCCGGCCCGGTCGCCGCTGGCGACACGGTGCGCTGGATAATCGGCGATACCGAGAGCGGCACAGGCGCGGCGAAGGTCGTGCATATCCTGGTGAAGCCCACGCGCGCCGAGCTGATGACCAACCTGGTTATCAACACTGATCGTCGCACCTACCATATGGAACTGCGCTCGACGCCTTCGACCTATATGGCGTCAGTGTCTTGGCAATATCCGCAGGACCAGCTCATCGCGCTGCGTCGCCAGAACAGCCAAGCCGAGGCCCAGCAACCGATCGCGAACGGCATCGATCTCTCCCGTGTAAATTTCCGCTACGAGGTGTTGGGCGACCGCGCGCCGTGGCGGCCGCTCCGCGCATTCGACGACGGCCGGCAGGTGTTCATCGAGTTTCCGCGCGGCATCGGCCAGGGCGAGATGCCGCCGCTGTTCGTCGTCGGGCCGGAGGGCGCGACATCCGAACTCGTGAACTACCGCGTGCGCGGCAACTACATGATCGTCGATCGGCTGTTCGCCGCCGCCGAGCTTCGCTTCGGAGCCGACAAGAACCAGAAGCGCGTCCGCATCTCCCGCACCGATGGGAGGCCAGCGTCGTGAAACAGGATGATCCCGACAAGAAAGAAGGGCGCGAGCCAGAGGTTGGGCGTCCTGTCGAGCCCACTGAAGATAATGCACGCCCGCTGACCGGCGAGCCGGTCGCGCCGATGCGGCTGCGGCCCGAGCCGCCGCGCATCACCCGCCTGTCGCGCAAGGTGCTCGCAGGTCTCGGTCTTGCCGCCAGCGTCGGCGTCGGCGGCGCGCTGATCTATGCGCTCCAGACCCGTCATGGCGGCGAACAAGGCCAGGAACTGATCTCAACCGATAACCGCACCACGCCGGATGGCCTCGCCGGACTACCCAAGGACTATAGCGGCGTCCCCAAACTCGGCCCGCCGCTGCCCGGCGATCTCGGCCGTCCGATCCTCAACGCACAGAATGCCGGTCAGCCCGTACCGACGCCGGGGATTGCCACCCCTTTGGGGCCTGTCGGACCAACACCGGAGGAACAACGCCGGGCGCAGGAACTGGAATCGGCGCGGACCGCAAGGCTGTTCGCCAACACCGAAACGAGGCCGGGGAACACCGCCACAACGCCGACTACCGCGACCGTACCGCAACCCGATCTCGCCAGTCTCGGCCTCGCGCCGCAGCCAGCCACACCCTCGGCGCAGGATCGGCAACTCGCCTTCCTCAACCAGACGCCCGACAAGCGCACCGTCTCCCCGGATCGCGTTGTAGCGCCCGCGTCGAAGAATGTGCTTCAGGCTGGCGCGGTGATCGCCGCCGCGCTCATCACCGGCATCCACTCCGATCTGCCAGGCCAGATCACGGCGCAGGTGACGGAGAATGTCTATGACAGCCCGACGGGTAAGATCCTACTCGTGCCGCAGGGCACCCGCGTCATCGGCCAGTATGATAGCGGCGTCGGGTTCGGACAGCGCCGCATCCTGCTCGTCTGGAGCCGGCTAATCTTCCCGAATGGCCACTCGATCGTACTGGAACGCCAACCCGGCGCCGACGCCGAGGGCTATGCCGGGCTGGAGGATGGCGTCGATTACCATTGGGGCGAACTGTTCAAGGCCGCGGCCTTGTCCACGCTGCTCAGCGTCGGCGCAGAATCTGGTTCGTCGAGCGGCGAAAGCGACATTGTGCGGGCCCTGCGTAACGGCGCATCGAACAGCATCAGCCAGACCGGCCAGCAGATCGTCCAGCGCCAGCTCAATATCGCACCAACGCTCACCATCCGGCCGGGCTTCCCCGTCCGCGTGATCGTCACGCGCGATCTTGTACTCGAACCCTACGGAGGCTGACATGGCGAAGCTGAAACTCGGCCCCATAACCGACGACAAGCCGGTCAAAGTCACGCTGGAACTGCCGGCCGGTCTGCACCGCGAACTTGTTGCCTATGCAGACATCCTCGCCAGCGACGCCGGGCAGGCTGTTGGCGATCCTGTTCGTCTGATCGTGCCAATGCTGCAGCGCTTCATCGCGACGGATCGGGAGTTTGTGAAGGCCCGGCGTGCAATGCTGCCGACTTCGCGGAACCGTTGATCCCGAAAGACTGATCCACTCGCGCCATTGAACGCGCGAGATCGAGCAGTCGCAGGAATGCCGGATTATCATTGCGCGACGCCCAGACGGCGCGAAATGGCAATATCTCGCCGACGATCGGGCGAAACACCACGCCGGGAAACTGCGTGCCCGTCGTGGCCTCGCTGGTCACGGTGAGTCCGCGTCCGAGCGCCACAAGCTGCATCAGATTATCTCGTCCTACCGCCTGCTGCTGGATCTCGGGATGGTGTCCGAGGTCGGCGAGACGCTGGACGAGATAGTCGTGGATTTCTTCGCCGGGCGCGCTCTCGCTGACTATGAAGGGCTCGCCAGCCAGATCGCCGAAGGTGACTTCCATGTCGTCGGCATGAGGGTGATGCAAAGGCAACACCGCGAAGATGCGTTCCGTCCAAAGGTGCTGGCTCTGGCAATCCGGCCAGCTCGTGAGCCCAGTCAAGAACGCAACGTCGAGTTGACGCTGCCGCACGGCGGCGACGTGTTCAGCGGGATTACCATCGGCAAAGCTCAACTTCACCGCTTTGTAGCGCTGCCCGAAGGCTTGGAAGAGGTCAGCCAGAAAGCCAGAGGCCAGCGACGAAAAGATGCCGATTCGAACTTCGCCATCTTCCCCGCGGCCGATCGCAGACACTTCCGCTCGCGCCATCCCGATTTGCGACAGTGCCTTTCGACCGCGTTGAACGAATTGCCTGCCTGCTTGGGTGAGTTGCACGCCACCTGCCGATCGCGTGAACAAGGGGGCGCCAAGCCGATCTTCCAGATCACGAATTCGGCGGCTGATAGCTGATTCCTGTATGCCCAGTGCGGCAGCTGCTCGGCGAAAGCTACCGTGATCGGCAGCGGCAATCACATAACGAATGTGCCGAATTTCAAAGGGCAACGCAGCAACTCCGCCTCTTCTCCGATTCGGGCCAATCGCCGTCTGCAGTTTGAGGAATTAGGTAACTCTACTTTCATTCGACTGACTTCTCGATGAACCCGAGGGTGTTCGCGTTCTCAATCAACGTTCTCACTTTTGCTCGATCTAGGCCTGATGGAACATCAGCGTCGATTTCCAAACGAAGTTTCACGGCGCTATTCGGAAGCGTTGTGAGCTGCTCGACGATCGCCTCGACAATCTGATGGATGTCCCGCGCTGGCCGCTCAGGTGAGATCATCACCGCGCCAATAAATCGCGTCGGCTTCTTTTCTGTCGGCGACGTGGTAGGTCCGCCACCGATGACAGGTTCGCCCGGCGTCGGCAGAGTACCGCCAGCGCCCCCTAGCGTGCCGCCAGCATCGGTTTGTACTGGCGCCGGACGGTGTGCGTCGGCGACATCCGGTTTAATGATGACACTGTCGCTGTCGATGACCACTGGCGTATTGCCCGCCCGCTCGATAGCAAGCCCCGCATAGGTGTCCGTCTTCTCGTCCCACCGCTCGGCATAGGCGAAAGGACCGGGCAGGATGCCGCTGATCGCCGCATGCACCGCCTTGACCAGCACATCCTGCCCTTTCAGGCGCGGCAAATAGATGTAGCGGTTCAGATATTCCCGCAGATCCTTGAGCGACAGTCTCGGCTTGTCGTTCCAGATGTATTTCTGGAGATCGCGGTCGAGGCGCGACGGCCCCAACTCCATCAGCAAGCCCTCTTCAGCCACCAGCTTCTTGCTAGCCCGAGCCAGCAGCCCGTCCTGCGCCGGAATCTTGCCCGACACCCACTCCCAATCGGCCTGGGCACTCTCCTGGGCCGGATAGTGCAGATAGCACCACGCCTCTTTGAGGCGGGTCTTCATCGTTTCTCTCGCTTCGGCTTGCTTCGCCTCGGCGAGCTTCTGGTCGCTCGGCCGGAGTTCAAGGCGCTCCTTGTCGCGGACGATTTCGCCCCAAGCCAGGGACGCGCGAACGGCATCCCGCAGATGGTCGAGTTGCCGGGCTTCCGCTGCGATGAACACCAGCATGTTGCGATAGACGCGCGGCGTACTGCCCCGCTGAGTGAGGATGTCCTTCGCTTCGACCAGTGCATCCGAGCCATCGCGCCCGTTGTGGGGATATTTGACGCCCAGCACGACGGCGCGCACGCCGCCCGCCTCGTCGGGAACTTCAGCTGATGACGCGGGTGCCACCTGCACGGCATCGAAATGCCCGCGGTCGGCGAGGCCGTTCACATATTTTCCGAGTTCGGCGTCGATCGTCACGTCGACAAGCGCCGCCTCGATCTGCGCAGCCTTGTCCGCGGCGATGCGATTGAGGCTCGCCGACATCGAATACCAGTACCGACCAAGATCGGCGTGCATGAACTTAGCCTGGTTGGTCAGCCGGCGCAGCGCATCGCCGAAGATCGCAGGGCGCTCGCCCGGCTGCACGACGCCGAGATTGATCTGCTTATCGTCGAGGCCGGTGTTCTGTTGCTGGGCAGTGGGCGCCGTTCCCATGAAAATCGCGCGGGCAACGCGGCGGGTCGCCGAGTACCGGTTCAGGTTCGGCGCCGACTGATCGACTTTGTAGGGAGTCGACGCAGTGCCATCGACATCGCCGGCGATGATCGACTGCCAGCTCACGTCGAGATAGTGGAGCAATTCCGGCTCCACACGCGGCGAACTCACCGCCACGCTGCCGGGCATAATCATCACCGACGGATCGGCATTCATCCCAAGCTCGTGAATGGCCTGCGCCATCAGGCGCAGCACGCCGCGCGTGCGCTGAAATTTTTCGAGGGATCCCCAACTTGTGTAGAGCTGGTCGAACAGTTCGGGATGGATCGGATAAGCCTTTTCCAGCTTGCGCCGGTAATCCTCATCCGCGCAGCCTTGCGGGAAATCGTTGGCGTTCTCGCGGTAGAGCTTGGCGAACTGCTTCAGCGTGTTGTCGCGGTGGTGGAATTTGTCTCCCGGGATGTCCTTGAACAGCCGCCGCCGGACGATCTCATAACTCTCTTCCTGACTAGCCGGTCTCCACGAGGATTCCACGCGGCTGAAGGTCTGCTTGAGACGCGCAAGCGCCTCTTGACCGCCTTCGCCGCCGACCTCGATCTGCGAGGCCGGCAAGGACGCGACGAGTAGTGTGCCAGGGCTGGCCTTGACCGCCTCGGTCAGCGACTGGACGAAGGACAGGTTCGCGTCGAACGATCCCGAAGGCAGCCCCTCGACCTTGTAGATCTGCCGCAGGTAAGCGACCCATTCATCGATCAGGATCAGGCACGGCGCGTATTTCTTGAAGAGCGCCTCTAGGAGGTGTGAGCCCGGCGCGATGCCGCTGGCGTCGTTTTCCGCCACCATCGCGTAAGCGTCAGCGCCGCCGAGCTGCCAAGCAAGTTCACCCCAGGTCGTGCGAATCTTGCGGTCGCCCTCCGCAAGGAGCAAGTCCTGCGGCCCCCGTGACGTGCCGACGAGCACGGCCCGGTTGATGGCCTTCGGCACGCTGAGCCCCTGCTTCTCGAGCAACTGGTCCAGGCCGGACAGGTCCTGGACCGGCGTCGGTCCCGCCATGTGATAGAGGGCCAGCATCGAGTGCGTCTTGCCGCCGCCAAAGTTGGTTTGAAGCTCGACGACCGGATCGCCGCCGGTGCCTGACAGCCGCTTCGCGGCCCCGACCAGAAGTGCGCTCAAACCTTCGGTAAGATACGTACGGCTGAAGAACTGGCGCGGATCGCGGTACTCCGGCGGCGCGCTGCCCGAGTGGACTTTGGCGAGGTCGGCCGCGAACTCAGCCTGCTGGAACTCGCCGGTAGCGACATCCTGGTGCGGCTCGACCACCTCGCGCCACGGCAAAAGCCCCGCCACCGTTTCTACCGAGATCTCGAGGCGCTGGGTTTTCCGCCGCTCCTCATTGCGCTGAAGTTCAGTGAATTTCGTGCGGAGGATGGTATCGCGCATCTTGCCAAGGAGCTCGGCCGTCTCGCCGGCGCTGATCGCCTCCATTAGACGACGCATAGAATCGAGCGCGCGCTCGGCATCGTCGTAGGTGAAGGTCTCGTTGTGCGAGAGTTTGTTGCGGACGTCGCCCAGTTCGTTGACCAACGAGCGTTCGGCGCGGCCGAGAACCGCCTTGAACGCCTCGCTCCAGAAACGATCCATCGCATTGAAGAGCGCGGCCTGATCCCAACCGACCTCGCCATTGCTGTTTGGGCGCAGGCCCGGCAGCTTCTCAAGAACCTGGACCTGCCAGTGCCCCTTGAGCGAGGTTTCGAGCCGCTTTTCGACGAAGGGAATCAGCGCCGCCGGCAGCAGTTCCATCCCTTCAAACACATATTGGCGCGTACTTTTTGCCACGGTCCGTTCCCCCCTTAAATGTCCAGCCGGATCTGACGATCGCCGCTTGTGTCGTGGATGGCTGCCGCAGCCTTTGTCAGCTCGGTCCAATCGGCGATCAGGGCGTTGTAGGCCGTGGCCTCCTTCGCATCCTTCCGCTTGTTGGCGCTGATGTCGTAAAGGCAGTAGGCGAGATCCTTCACCGCCTCGGCCTGGGTGTTGATTTTCTTCAACAGGACAGCGGTGTCGTGGGAGATGCCGTCCTTCTCGTGCCGCCTGACCAGATGCTGGAGGCACTCCCACACCGTCAGGTGTCGGTCCTCCTCCGGGTCCCAATCCTCGTCGAGTTCATCACGGGCGAGGATGCGGACCTTGCCGGCCGCGCTGTCCACGATCCCGGCATGCTTGACGCTTTCGACCGAGATGCCGCGCGCCGTGGCGATGCTGTTGGCCGTCCCGTACTCGCCGGTCTTCAGCCCATTCTGCTCGAACCAGGTGATAGCGAAGCGCGTGTCTGGGTCGAACTCCCCCTGGATACCGCCCAGGTATTCGTCCAGTTCCTTGTTGATCAGCTGTAGTGCGGTCTTCACACTCATCGGATTGTCGTCCGACTCCAGTACAGCCTTATAACGCGAGAATACCCCCATGCCGGGTCCAATCGCAGATTGCGGCATATCTGCTGGTGCAATGGTAGCAGCCTGAAGCTCTGAGATCGCCGGCGGCAATTCACGTTTCAGGGCACGGATAAATTCGGCACGGGTAACGACCTCGGCTGTGATCTCCTTTTTCCGGCACACCAAGACGACCGAATTTGCGAGAGCGTTGGTTCCAGTCGCAATTGTCCGGGCTGAACGCTCCGTTCGAACAGGCCACGTTCCAACAATCGCGTAACCTGCTTCAATCACAGCTTGTAAGAAGGTTGCCCAGCCGGTTGAACTCAGGCCGTCTTGCTCGACCTCGCTTTGCTTAAAGGCATAGTAGATTGTCGCGGGAAATGATGAAGATGATTGGCGGGCGAGGCTAGATATAGCCGCCGTCATACCCGTCAAAAAATGCTCCTCAGCATTCGCTTTCCCGCCGTGCCGATAAGGCGTCGCGACCAGCTCCTCTTCTTTAGGAACGGAAATAGTGCTTCCAAGATCAGGATAAACATCCTTGATATTACGCCTGAGCCATACATAAAAATAATCTGATAGATCCGCGTATCCTATATTGTCGTAGTATGGCGGATCAGTCGAAACGACTGCTCCATTCGGCAAACGTACATTCTGCGCATCGTGCTGGATCTCAGTGCCGGCCGCGTTTGGACTCAGCCCAGAGAGAGCCTTCCAGACCCAATCGACGGCACCGAGATAGTTTCCAGTACTATCGCTGAAGACATTGCATTCAGCGAAATCCCAAGTCATCGGGATCGCCTGCCGAGCAAACGTGAAACGGATGAACTCCGATGACGACCATGTGGCGATCGAACTGCCAGCATCCGCAAGCCGGTCAATCGCAAACGACAAATACACGCTGACAGCTTCGGCGTAGGCTTTGGCACCTTTGCCGCCATCGCGCAGTGGGGTCGGATCAGAAGCGAGCCCGGCAACCAATGCGTCAGTCTGAATCTGTGTTCGCGCCTCTTGGACTAACTCGCTGAAGGTGTTCAGCGCTACCAACTGTCGGTCGGTAAACAAATCACCGAAGGTCGCCAAACCGTAGTCCACGGTCCAGAAATTCCGTGGATCATTCGGCAAACTGGTTCCTGGTTTCCAGTCGGGTTTTGCCGAAAAAGCGAGATGCTCGTGCGCCTCCGCAGGTGCGACATACGCCCGGCCACGATTGCCTTCCGCCACGATCGCAATCAGGGTTTGACCCATGTTGCCGGCGCGGCCATTGCTTTTCACATAGTCAGGTGTGATCGCCGTATCCGACATAAGGCAACGGAAATTTGCACCGCGACCGGCCTTCGTCCCTTCTTTGGCCGCAGCGAGTTCGGCTTTCGTGCCACCTTGCCTGATCCGATAAGAGATGGCCTTGGCTTGCTTGTCGACAATCGGCTCTACCCACGTTTCCTTCCCGGCCTTAGTGCTGAGCAGGAAACTCGATGCGATAGGAACCTGCACGCTGGAAAAGGCAGGGTCGGGGCTGGGTACTGTTCTTGCCCAAATCCAAGCGATCACCGTCCCTTTGCCACCGCCGTACTCCTTCGGTAGATCCACTTGTGGATAAAGATGCCCGATGCGCTCCCACGCCTTCTCACGCACCCACTCGCCATAGTATTTGACGTCCTCCGCAATGCCCTCGGCGTTGCGGTAAAACTGCCGGTCCTTTGGGCCTGGATGAATCGGTTCCTCGTTCTTGAACTTCGGCGGGATCTCGATCATCGCCTTGCCGATCATCACCGCGACCGGATTCAGATCAGACCCATAGGCCGGAAAACCGAGACGCTGCGCCTCCAGTGGAATCGATCCACCGCCCGAGAACGGGTCATAGACCGGCGGCAGATCGCCGCCACAGCTCTTGCGGATTTCGGCGCGGGCACGTTCCAGCACCTCCTCGTTGGTCGAGTTCTCCCACTTCACCAATTCCTCAATGATGCCAAACAGGCGCTTGCGCTCGGCCTCCTGCGCTTCATGCGTGGGGAATTTTTCGAGGTCGCTCGACGGATCATCGACAAGCTGGGCGAACAGCACGGCGCGGCACGCCGCCAACGGCCGCCGCGCCCACCATAAATGCAGCGTGGACGGATGCCCGTGCCGGATCGATTTTTCGCGCGCTGAGGCCTCATTGATCTTCTCAAGAGGAATCGCGACTTCGATGAGCTTTTTCTTGTATTTTGTCACAGTTCCACCTCGATCCATTCAAAATCCGGAAATGGCTGGCTGGGACGCTGCAATCTCAGCTCGCCCAGTAAGGAACCATCCGAAAAAACACTGCCGTAAAACGCCCCACCATCCAGGTCAGCAGGCGTGTCTCGCCACTCGGAAGGCTCAAGTGCCATCAACTCTGAAGCGGCGGCAGATTGTGTCGCCGAGCTCAGTGCGTTGAGGACTTTGAGATCGAGACCGACTAGCTCGATGTCGACGCCATCCCGTAACCAGGGGAGAGGCCAGAAGGGCCAGTCCCTAAAATCACGCCAGAATTCACGGCTGGATAGTTCGGGGTGCCTTGGCATCACTGAGGCTATGCTGACGGCGTACCGACGCCCGGCAACGGAGATAACAGGAAGCTCGTACCGCTGCGGCTCTCCGTCGCCCGCACGAAGCCGAGCAGCCGCTTCGTCCAAGCCCATAGCCGACAGCCATGAGGCATAGTTTGCCCGGCGAACCACGTCCGGGGGAAACTCGACCGGACTTTCTGGGGTCTCCGGCTCGGGGTCGACGAAGGCGATGAGCGATGTCTCGCCAGAGGTATCGTTGGCCTCCCGCAGGAAGGTGCCGATCGCAAAACTCTTGATTGGCTGGGGATTGATATACTTGTCCCAACCGTCGAGTTGGCTCAGTCCATCTTTCAAAGCGCCTTTGATGGGTGGCATCTTGCCCGGGGAGGAAAATCCGCCCTTCGACTCAGCGAGGACCCATTCTCTTTGGCTATTTTCGGCGATAAAATCAGGCGCCTTGGACTTGTCCGCCGGCCATTGTCGGTTCTGCGTGGCGGCGCGTTGCGTCCACTCGGTTTCAAAGCGACCGACGTAGGCGTAGCCTTTGTCCTCCAGGAACAGCAGAGCCATGCCTTGTGCGATCCGCCCCGCAAAGCCCGACCCTGAGAAGTCGGCGTAGAAACTCGACATGCCGTCTAGCAGGCACCACTCGTTCGCCGTCCAATCAAACAAGTGGCCATTTTCGAGCAGAAACCCGGTAGCCCCCAGCCATCGAATCGGGGTGGTCGGCCATCGCAAGCAATCGGCCTTCTTGACCGCATGAGCTAAGCGCCAAGCGCTGAATTCAACGCTCCCCGATGCCTTAGGCAGCGGCCGTGTTCGACCGTGGGGCTTCTCTACCTTGGCTTTCGTCAATTCATGGAGAGGCAGGCAACTGCGTCCGCGAAGTGCACGAACGACCTGCCTGGAGGCGGCTCCCCAACTAGACATATTTACAAGCGGCAAGACCATCAGTGTGCGGCCTCCGCCCGTTCCAACAATCGGCGAAGATCAAACTGAATTGCGGTTTCAAGGAACGACGGCTCCCGCTCGACCAACGGGCCACGCACATAGCGCGGCGCATGGGCGAAGCCGGCCGTAACCGGCACAATAGCGAGAATGAACTTCTCCGGCTCGTGCAGCGATGTGATGACTTCCTGCCGCGTAACCATCACGCTGTCGGCTCCGTCGATGCGCCCCTTGACCTCGATGAAGCGCAGATGTCCCGACTTCGGATCGTGCGAGGCGATGTCATAGCCGATCTTCTGGGCGGAGACGTCGGCCGGCTCGTTGCCCAGCGCCCGCTCGGCCTCCATGACAGCTTCCATCGCAGCAAGCTCGATCACCCGGCGCGCAACGGGGTCTTCCGCGAAATGGTTCGGGACGCTTGGCGCCTGACGCTCTTCCAGTAGCCCACGCGGGATGACGACCATGCCGCCCCGCACGCGCGGCGGCTGCGAGGAGATAAACCGCTCCCGTTCAAGCTGGTCCATACGGCGCTTTTGCCGATCCGCCAGATCCTCGGCCCGGCGCTGCGCGTTCTGCCAGTTCACCCGAGTCTTCTTGCCGGCCCGCTCCTCTTCCTTCAGCTCGAAGGCGCGCGAGTCCCAGTAATTGATCTCCTTCTTGAGCCGGGCGCGAACCTCCTGCTCGACCTTTTCGATCTCGGGCAAGCGCCGCGCTTTAACCTCGGCGACATGGCCCTGCGCCAGCTCGACCGTCGCGAACCGGATCGCGGCCTTTTCCAGATCGGTAGTCAGCCAGCTCTCCTCCAGAAGATCACGCACGCTGGCGATCTCTTCCGGCTTGGCAGGCCGCAGGTTCAAATGCGGCGCGATGCCGGCGTTGACGGTGTTTCCGGCCTTGTCGATGGCGGCGAACTGGAGCCGCTGCGAAATCACATGCGGCTTGCCGGCGCTGGTGACGCGACCGTCCTGGACGGTGTGTTCCAGCAGGAAAATCGCCGACAGCGCGTCTCCAGCATCGGTGTCGTCTACCAGGATCGCGCCCTGCCGCATGATTTGCTCATACTGCTCGCGGATCAGGCTGATTACAGCTTCGAGCAGCGGATGGCCCGGGCAGACGAAAGCTGCGACCGGCTGCTGGTTGATTTTGTCCTTCTCGAAGCAGATCCGCTCATATTGCGTCTGGAGCGGTGCGCCATTACCGATCTGACGATCCCGCTCTCGGATACGCACCGGCACATGGGCAATCTCCCAGCGCCCTTCCTCGCGGCGCTTGATCCGGCCCCCCAGATGCTGGAACGCCTCGACGAAGAAGCTCTGGATGTGATGCGGTTGCAGGCGCAACGCGTCGGCGCGCTCCATTTCGAGCCGCAGTTCCTCGACCTTGGCCTCCGGCATCGTGTCGTTGGTCAGGGCGCGGCGGCGCAGAAGCTCAAGCAGGTTCGCCTGGTCGACGGCGCCATCGACCTGCTGGAACAGGCGGGCCTTGACCTCTTCCCGCTCGCCATACTGAATCGCCTCGAACAGCAGATCCTTGAGCGCCACGCCGTCGAACAATTCCCCGAGCACGTCATAGACGCGGCCGCCCAGCGCCTCGCGCGCAGCTTCCAGCTTTTCGAGCAGCCGGGCGTAGACCTCGCCCTCGCGCGTATCAGCCGCGACGAGATTCCACAGGTGGCACACCTCTGTCTGACCGATGCGATGGATGCGGCCGAACCGTTGCTCGATCTTGTTCGGGTTCCACGGCAGGTCGTAATTGACCATCAGGTGGCCGCGCTGAAGGTTCACGCCTTCACCGGCCGCGTCGTTGGCGATCAGGACCAGCATGTCCTTGTCCTGCATGAAGCGCTCGACGACCTTACGCCGCTCTTCGCGCGACACGCCGCCGTGGATCACCTCGACCGCCTCGGGATTGCCGAGCCGCGCCCTGACCTTGTCGAGCAGGTAGTGCAGCGTGTCCTTGGGCTCGGTGAAGATGATCAGCTTGCGGCGATTGCCAGCGGCGTCAACCATCAAATCGTCATCGAGGATACGGTTGAGCTGACTCCACTTTGTATCCACGCCAGAACGGAGAACACCGAGCGCCATAGTCTCCAAGCCCTTCAGAGTCTCGACTTCCAGGGCAAGTTGCTCGACCGTCTCGGCCGTCGTCGCGCCCGTCGAGATCAGGTCCTCAAGCTCGTCGATCTCCTCCTGACCATATTCCTCGATGTTGCCGAGCATGTCGGCATTGATCGTCGGCTCGCTCGTACCTGCCCGGCGGCCCTTGGCGGCAAGGCGAGCTTCGCCCAGTTCGTTTTCCAGCCGCTCGCGGCGACGCTTAAGGGACTGGTAAATTGCGGCCGGTGACGAAGCGAGCCGGCGCTGGAGGATCTGCAATGCGAAGCCGACATTGTTACGCTTCTTACCGTCGCCCTCCGCGAAGCGCTGCACGCGGTTCATCTCCGTGCGCACATATTCAGTGACGGCGGTGTAGAGCGCGGCCTCCCCCTCCGAGAGCTGATATTTGACCGTGCGCGCCCGCCGCTCAGGGAAGAGCGGCCGACCGTCGAATTTGAGCAGTTCCTCCTTGGTCAGCCGCCGCATCATGTCTTCGGTGTCGGCGTAGTGGACACCATCGCGGAACCGACCCTCGAACCGATCGCCGTCGAGCAGCGCCATGAAGAGCTGGAAATCCTCTTCCTTGCCATTGTGCGGTGTGGCCGACATCAACAGCAGATGCCGGCAGACCTGGCCGAGCTTCTGGCCGACCTGATAGCGGCGGGTGTATTTCACCTCTCCGCCAAAATAAGTGGCCGACATGCGATGGGCTTCGTCACAGATGATGAGGTCCCATTCGCGCGCGCTCATGAGCTTCTCCTGAAGCTCCTCGTTGCGCGCCAGCACATCGAGACGGACGATCAGCCGGTCCCGGTCGCTGAACGGATTGCCCGACCGCGAATTCTCGATCATGTCGCGGGAAAGGATGTCGAACTCGAGATTGAATTTCTGGCCGAGTTCGTCCTGCCATTGTTCAACCAGGCTGCCGGGCGCGACCACGAGGCAGCGCTCCAGGTCGCTACGGGCGATCAGTTCCTTCATCAGCAGCCCGGCCATAATCGTCTTGCCGGCGCCGGGATCGTCGGCGAGCAGGAAGCGCAGCGGCTGTCGCGGCAGCATTTCGCCATAGACTGCCGAAATCTGGTGCGGCAGCGGATCGACCAGACTCGTGTGGATCGCCAGATACGGATCGAAATAGTGCGCCAGCTTGATGCGGTTGGCTTCCGTCACCAGCCGCAGCAACGCGCCGTCAGCGTCGAACGACCAGGCCCGCCCGCTCTGCTCGACCTCAAGCCGGTGCTCGTCATCCCGATAAAGAACGGCCTCGGCCACCGAGCCGTTGTGGTCGCGGTAAACGACGCTGATCGCCTGATCGCCGATCCAGTCCACCGAGATCACATGCACAGCCTGAGCCGAGGCCACGCCCCGCACCGATGCGCCATTCTTTATGTCTTCAAGCCGTACCGCCATCAGCCGGCGCTCCCCAGGTCTTTCATAGCTGAAGCTCCGCTCGCTCAAGCGCAGCTTCAGTTTCTTTGCGGTTTATTGTTACGATATGCTGCGTATGGGCGCTCTGCTTCGTGGCGTCACCCAGCAAACCCAGACGCTTCAAAACATAAAAGAGCATCGCATAGCGGACTGCGAGCACGCCATTACCCTGATCGAGCCCATAATCCTTGGCGACAACCTTCTTCTGGCTCGCCGTCAGCGCAGGGTGCGGCCCGATGACGACATCGAAATAGTTGTTCCAGAGCCAGTCCCGGTCGCCCGATTCCCCCGGCTCGCCTTTCGCGCCGACATCGAGGATGCGCGGCAGCAGGAAGTCCTTGAACTTATGCTCCAGGTGGCAATAAGCCCGCGCGTGCCAGCGAAAGCCATCATAGCCGAAGGCATGAGGCGTGATGCGCCGCCAGATAGGGTCCGGCCGCACCTTGTTCATTGACTGATAGAAGATGTCGACGGAAACGCCCTCGCGGGTGGCGTCGAGGATTTTACGCAGAACCTTGATGTCGATGTCCCGCCTGGGGGTCAGCGCCACATCGGCGCTGGGCAGAGCCGCAATCCACGAATCATGGGCGGGAAGAGCGCCCTCGGCGACCGAGCGAAGCTGCGCGAGATAGACATAGGGGTCCGGCTCGAGAAAGCGCAGGACGAAGTGCTCGGCGGCGACATAGCGCTTGGCGCGGGTGTCGTACTCCATGTTGCCGGGCGCCCGCTCCTGATAGAGCGTCAGGTCCTTCGACGCCTGCGGAACCGACACGCCAAATACCTCCACGAGGTCGGCGCGGTTGATCGACCCCTCCCAAAAAAGCCGGAACTCGATGAACTCGAGCCGGCGCCCCACCCCCCATTTCAATGCCGTCGCGGCCTCTGCCATTGCCTCAGCCTCGTGTAGATGAGCATAAAAACTAGATGGACAACCCGATCTAGTCCGTGTAATTATTATTCACACTGCGAGGTTTCGTCAATGGATAATCAGATGCACTCGGAGGGGCAGGATGCGCAATCGCGCCGGCCGGAACCTCAAATCAGCGGCACGCGGACGGCGGTCACCGCCGCTGGCGCGGCGCCGCAAGCCTAAGCAGCGCCCGGAAGGAGAGCGTCCATGACCATCGCACATCGATCCACCCTGGTCGTTCATGGCCGCCTCGCCATGCGGGAGGCCCGTCTGGCGGCTGGACGGGAGAAGCGCCAAGGCCTTCAGATCATGTCCTTCGAGCAAGCCGCCGTGCGACTGGCCGGCGGCTTCGTCCGTCCCATCGACGACGAAAGCTTGCGCACGGCGATCCAGGCGGCCCTGCCGGCGACGCCGATGGGCGAGCTGGAGAGCATCAAGGATCTTCCTGGCATGATCGACGCAGCCGTCGACACGCTGCACAAAGCCTGGCGCGCGGGTATCGATCTGGCCATGCGCGCGGCCGACCATCCGCGCCTTGCCGCCATCGCGCGCCTGGAAGCGGCGGTCATCGAGCGGCTTCCGGCTGGCATGATGCGTCCTGTCGACATCGTCGCGACTGCGACCGCCCGCATCAATCATGCCACCGCCGTCCTTGGCCCCATGGAGATCGCCGGCCTTACCGAGCTTTCGCCGTGCTGGCGGCCGCTACTTCAGGCCCTCACGGCCTACATCCCCGTGCGGTGGGCCGCCGGCCCAAGGAGTGTTCCCGCATGGCTCGACGGCACAGGCGTCGCGATCGTGCGCACACCGGGGCAAGCGCCGGAGGTCGGCGCCGTCAGCGCGGCGACGGCCTATCACGAGGCTATCGAGGCGATGCGCTGGGCGCGACACCTGCTCGCCTCGGGCGTCTCGGCCTCAAAGATCGCTATCGCGACCGCCTCGCCCGCCGACTATGACGATCATTTCCTGGCCCTGCGCGCCGACGCCAATATCGACCTGCACTTCGTCCACGGCGTCCGCACCGTCACCACTCGCGAGGGACAGGCGGCAGCTGCGCTGGCCGACATCGTCGTGCGCGGCCTGTCGCAATCGCGTCTGCGGCGCCTGGCGACACTCTGCCGCGACGGTGGGGCATTCCAGGCTCTGCCTGAAGGCTGGCTGCGGGTTTTGCCGACCGATGCGCCCCTTTCGACGCTGGCCGCCTGGAACCGCCTGTTTGCCCGGCTGGCGCCGGAAGACTGGCCTGAAGCCGCCGATCACACTCCGGCGCTACGCGCGGCGATCGAGATGCTGGCAAAAGGCCCCGAAGCTGCCAGCGAAATCGGCGAGACCTTCCTCAAGGGCCGCGCGCTTGCGATCTGGCGCAAGGCGCTGCTCGCCGGCCCCGCCGCCTCGGTCGACGCGACGCTGGAGACCATGAAACAGGATGACGGCCTAGAGGCGTGCGCCTGTGTCGCCTGGATGCCGGCGAGCGCGCTCGCGGCCTCGCCCCGTCGCTTCGTGCGCCTCCTCGGGCTCAACTCCTCGCGTTGGCCGCGCGGCATCGCCGAGGACCGGCTGATCCCGGATCACATCATTCCGACACCGATTCTCGATCCCCTGCCGGTGAACCTCGCCGACCGCCGTGACTTCGAGACCATCCTCGCCACCACAGGCGATGCCGTCGTTCTCTCGCGCGCCCGGCGCGACAGCGATGGCCGTCTCCTCGGACGCAGTCCCCTCCTCGCCGGGCACGGCGACGAAACCTATCTGCGCCGCAACGCGACTCCGGCCCACGCCTTCAGTGAGAGCGACCGGCTGATGGCGCGGCCCCAGGAGTTCGCCGCCGATCCACAGGCGACTAGCGCGATCGGCTGCTGGCGCGACTGGCGGCAGGCGGAAATTACCGCCCATGACGGGCTGGTGCGCGCGGATCATCCGCTCATGCTCGCCATTCTTGGCCGCACCCAGTCGGCCAGCTCACTGCGCCGCCTGCTACGCAACCCGCTCAGTTTCGTGTGGGTCTACGGGTTCGGGTGGCGCGAGCCGCAGAGCAGCGCCGAACCCCTCGTGCTCGATGCGCTGGGAATCGGCGATCTTGTCCACATGGTACTCGACCGAGCCCTGCGCGATCTCGAAGCCGCAGGCGGGCTGGCCAGCGCCGCCACTGAAGCCATCGAGGCGGCTGTGGGCCGGGCGGCCCAAGCCGTCGCCACCGACTGGGAAAGCGAACGTCCGGTTCCACCGGCCGTCATCTGGGGGCGCACCCTCGATGATGCCCGCGTGCTGGCAGGCCGCGCCCTCATCTATGGCGACGATGCACTGCCCGGCGCGCGCGCTTATGGCGAGGTGCCCTTCGGCGGCTCGGAGCCGAAGACCAACGCTGACGTACCCTGGGATGTGAGCCTGCCGGTCACGATTCCTGACACCGGCTTCAACATCGCCGGCTATATCGACCGACTCGACATCTCGGGCGACGGCAAGCGCGCCCTCGTCCGTGATTACAAGACGGGCCGGCCGCCGCGCGGCGACATCCGCCTGAACGGCGGACGCGAGCTTCAGCGCTGCCTCTACGCGTTCGCGGTGAAGGCGCTCCTCGGCGACGACGTCGCCATCAGCGCCTCACTGCTCTATCCGCGCGAGCCGGTCGACCTCCAGCTCGACGATCCCGAGGCTGTGCTCACCGAGATCACTGGCTATCTGCGCGCCGCGAGAACCAGTCTCGCCGGCGGCGCAGCCCTGCCTGGTCCCGATACGGGCGGCGACTACGACGATCTCGCCTTCGCCCTGCCGGCCAATGCCGGCGCCACCTATTGCAAACGCAAGATGCCGGCCGCGACGGAGCGGCTGGGCGAAGTCGCTCAGGTCTGGGAGGCGGAATGATGAGCAACGTATCCAAGATGCTGAAGGATGACGGTGCCCGCCGCGATGCCATCAGCCTGCACGACCGCTCGATCCTGGTCGAGGCCGGCGCCGGTTCGGGCAAAACCGCTGTCATGGCCGGCCGCATCGCCGCCATGCTGGCGCAAGGCGTCGCGCCGCGTTCCATCGCCGCCGTCACCTTCACCGAGCTTGCCGCGAGCGAGCTGTTGTCCCGTGTCCGCGAGTTCGTCGCCGACCTCTCGGCCGGCAAGATCGCGACCGAACTGCGGGTGGCGCTGCCCGATGGGCTGTCGGAGACTCATTTGACCAATCTCGCCGCCGCCAGCGCCGCGATTGACGAAATCACCTGCTCGACCATCCACGGCTTTTGCCAACGCCTGATCAAGCCCTATCCGGCGGAGGCCGACATTGACCCCGGCGCGGGCGTCATGGATCGCAACCAGGCCGACCTCACCTTCCTCGAGATCGTCGATGGCTGGCTGCGCGAGCGCCTGTCCGGCGGCCAGGGCGGCCTCCTGGCCGAAATGGTGCTGCACAGCCCCGGCGAGACCGTGGCGCTCATCCACAAGATCGCCGAGAATCTGCGCCGCCGCCGCACGCTCCAAGCCCCGCCAATCTCTCCCCTTGACGGCCACATGACAGCGTTCCGGCAAGCGACGGCCGATTTTGCGGACTTCATGAACGGCACGGCGGCGGCTGAACCGGAAACGGTGACGATCGTGAAGCGTCTGGCCGAAATGGCGACGGCCCTTGCGAACGCGCCTGATTCCGCGACGCCCGCCGGCCTCGTCCGGCTCCTGACTTCGCGGCCCCATCCTGACCTTTGCACCAAGGCTGGCGCGTTCGCTTCCTACCGCAAGAAGGGCAAATGGGCGACAGCAGCCAAACAAGCGGGCCTCTCCAAGGCCGACGGCGATCGGCTGAACGACGCGGCCGAAGCGCATTACACCACCTCCTGCAATGCCTGGGGGGCGCTCATGCAGGCCACCGCCGGCCACGCTCTGGCGGCGCTGATCGAGGAGGCTCGCCCGATCCTGCAGCGCTACCGTGATCACAAACGGGCCAGCGCCCAACTGGACTTCGACGACCTCATCTTCGCCGCCCGCGATCTGCTGCGCGACCATGATGCTGTTCGTCGCGCACTCGGGCAGCGTTTCGCCCATGTCCTCGTCGACGAGTTCCAGGACACCGATCCCTTGCAGACCGAGATCTTCTGGCGTCTGTGCGGTGAGCCCGTCGACGACGCCAATGACTGGACGGGCTTTCACATCCGGCCTGGCGCGCTGTTCCTGGTCGGCGATCCCAAGCAGGCGATCTATCGCTTTCGCGGCGCCGACGTCGGCGCCTATGTCCAGGCGCGCGACGCCTTTCGCGCCCAGGCCCCCGACAGCCTGCTGTCGATCTCGACCAATTTCCGCTCCTGCGCCTCGATCCTGACTTTCGTCAACGAGCGCTTCGAGGCCGTGCTCTCGGCCGATGGACAGCCGGGTTTCACCGCACTGGACCCATTCCATGACGATCGCGGCGGAGTCTGCGTGGCGGCCCTCGACATCGCCGTAGCCGATGAAAACGGCAAGGCCAGCGCCGAGCAACAGCGGGACGCCGAAGCCGACGCCATCGCCGAGCTGTGCGCCCGGCTGATCGAAAGCCATCCGATCGTTGACCGTCGCAGCGGTGCCAAGCGGCCTTGTCTGCCAGGCGACATCGCCCTGCTGGCGCCCACCGGCGCGGAACTGTGGCGCTACGAGGAAGCCCTGGAGCGCCGCGGCATCCCCGTGGCGACCCAGGCCGGCAAGGGTCTGTTCCGCCGCCAGGAAATCCAGGACCTGATCGCGTTGACCCGCGCCCTGGCCGATCGCCGCGACACCCTGGCGCTCGGCGCGTTGCTGCGCGGACCTCTGGTCGGCCTGACCGAAGAAGAGTTGCTGGACATCATCTGGAGCCTGCCGCGCTCGGAAGAACAGCCGGATCGGATTCCGCGTCTGGATCTCAGCATCGACCCCGCCGTGATCGCCCATCCGCTCGCCCGCGAGGTCATCGAGCGGCTGCAATCGCTCTCCCGGCGTGGCAACAGCACGACGCCGCACGAACTGCTGTCGCAGGCAGTGGATGTCATGCGCGTCCGCCCGCTTCTCTTTGAGCGCCATCGCGGCCAAGCCGAGCGAGCGCTCGCCAATGTTGATCTCTATCTCAGCCTGTCGACCGGCTATGCCGTGCGCGGCCTGCGTGCCTTCGCAGAAGCCATGACGGCTGCCTGGTCGGACGAGGCGCGCGCCGTCGAGGGCCGACCGGACGCGCAGGAGGAGGCGGTCGCGCTCTTCACCATGCACGCGGCCAAGGGGCTCGAATGGCCGATCGTCATTCCGGTCAACACCATGACCGGCGTCATGGCGCCCGAGAGCGCGGTCATCGATCGGCAGACCGAAACCTTCTATTGCCCGGTCCTCGGCGTGCAGCCCGAGGGTTACGAAGCCGCGCGCGAGGCCGAAAAGAACGAGCTGGACCGCGAGCGCGTCCGGCTCTGGTATGTTGCGGCCACCCGCGCGCGCGAACTGCTGGTATTGCCCCGACTCGACACCACCCCCGCCAAATCCGCATGGATCGGTCTCGTCGATCTGTCGCTCGCCGATCTGCCGGGCATCGACCTCTCCCATCTGCCGGCCGACCTCACGCCGAGCAGCGCCGGCGCGGGCAACAGCCAGACGCGGGCGAGCTTCGCCGCCGAAGCCGAAAGCATCGCCGCCGCACAGACCCGGCTGACCTGGCTCGCCCCCAGCCGCGACGAGGACGCCACCGGGACCGTGCTGCGAGAGGAGGAAGTCGCGCTCTGGCCGGGGGCGGCCGACGACGAGCTGCCCGAGCTCGAAGCCGCCGCCCTCGTGCAGGGCGGCCGCGAGCGCGGGCTTATCCTGCATAAACTGATGGAAGAGGTGCTGACCGGCGAAACCCCGGAAGCGGAAGCTGCCCTGGTCGAACGGGCTGGCCACCTCATCCGCGCCCTCGGCCAATCCCCGGTCGCCGATCCGGCAACGGGACTGTCGGCGCAGGAGCTGGCGACCTGTGTGGCCCGGACCCTGGCGCTGCCCGAGATCGCAGCTCTACGGCCCGATCTTCTGGCCGAGCTTCCTGTCTATGCCGCAGAAGAGGCCGACGGCGTGGAGACCGTGACGGCCGGGATCGCCGACGCCCTGACCGTCGACGTCGACGGCCGGCCGGTCGTGGTGGTGGACTGGAAAAGCGACGTGAACCCTGACGACAAGGCGCTCGAACACTATCGGGCTCAGGTACGGGCCTATCTCGACATGACCAGCGCCGAGCGCGGGCTCATCGTCCTGATGACGAAGGGAACGGTCATCGTCGTCTCGCCCTCGCCACAGACCGTGGCAGCCTGACGGAGGGAGAAACGATGGCCTCCCGCAAGCGCCCCACCGGCTCCAACCAGGACGATCTCTTCAACCCCGAGATCGAACTCCTGCTGCCGGCTCGGCTTGCCGTTGACGGCAAGGTGCTGGGAAGCCCTGTGCGTCAGTTGGCTGTTCCGGCGAAGCGTGTGCGGTGCCGACTGCGTCCCTTCGCCATCCGCCGTGTCAATGGTCACGAGACGACCCTGGAATCCGGCGAGATTCTGAAGATCATCAGCGCGAAGACGACCACGCCATTGGAAGCCGATCTCATTCTCCTTGTGCCCGGCGCAACGGAGCCGGAACGGATCGCTGCGGCGCTCGAACTGGGTGAAGGCCGGTGGATGAATGTACCGCCCACCAGCATCGACACGCTGGATCGTTCCGCGCGCAGCGAGCGCCTGAAGGCTGTCTCCGCTTCCTGGATCGACGCGATTCATCTGCGCGAGGGGCGAGCCGCGGCGGACGGCCAGCCGGCGCAGCCTGGCTTGCGGCGTCCACAGGTCGGCGCGCTTCATGCCGCGCTTGCCCACGCGACGCGATCGACCGATCCGGCCACCATCGTCATGCCGACGGGCACGGGCAAGACCGAGACAATGCTGGCGCTCAATGCCAACCAGCGGTTCGAACGCCTGCTGGTGGTGGTGCCGACCGACGCGCTACGCGAGCAGATCGCGAGCAAATTCGAGACCTTCGGCGTCCTGAAGCAGCAGAAATGCCTCGATGAGACCGCAGCCTTCCCTTTGGTCATGCGGCTCTCGCATATTCCGACCAGCCAGGCCGAAGTCGACGAAATCTTCGACAGCGCCAATGTCATTGTCACCACGATGCAGATCGCTGGCCGCGCCGAGGCACCGGTGCAGGAGCGGATGGCGGCCCGCGCCTCAGCGCTCTTTATCGACGAGGCGCATCATATCGGGGCACGGACGTGGAAGTCCTTCCGCGGGCTCTTCGTCGAGCACGAGCCACCAATCCCAGTGATCCAGTTCACCGCTACGCCGTTTCGCGAGGACGGAGGCCGCGTCGATGGCGAGTTCATTTACACCTACCCGCTAAAAAAGGCGCAGCAGGAGGGCTATTTCAAGCCGATCCGCTTCGAAGCAGTCTTCGGTCTGGACCAGCCTGACGCGGACCAGGCCATCATCGACAAGCTCGGCGAAGTGCTCGCCACCGACCTGGATGCTGGCCTCAATCATCTTGCGATGGCCCGCTGCAACACGATCGAACGCGCCAAGCACCTGCACAGGCTCTATGCGGCGATCTATCCAGACTTTCGGCCAGTCATAGTCCACAGCCAGCAATCACTGAAGGAACGGCGCGAAAATCTTGCCGCGCTACGCCGTTTTGAGAGCCGGATCATCGTTTGCGTCGATATGCTCGGCGAGGGCTTCGACCTGCCCGAGCTGAAGATCGCTGCATTGCACGATCATCACAAGAGCGTTGCGGTGACGATCCAGTTCGTCGGCCGCTTCACCCGCCAGGACCCGAGGCTGGGTGATGCTACGGTGATCGCCAATACCGGCATCGACGATGTCGATCGCGCGCTGGCCAAGCTCTACGCTGAAGACGCCGACTGGAATGCGTTGGTGGAGGCGCTCAGTTCCGCAAAGATCGAACGCCAGGTTCGCCGCGCGGAAATGTTCAAGGGCTTTTCGGGAGATCTGAGCGACATTCCGCTCCAGACCCTGGAACCGAAAATGAACGCGGTCCTGTACCGGACCTCTTGCGACGCTTGGGATCCCTTTCGCGCTGAAGAACTCTACGACCCCGGCGTCTATCTCGGCATGAAGCTCAACCCGCATCAACGGGTCGCGATCTTCGTGACGCGGGCGGAGGAGCAGGCACGCTGGACCTCCGCGCAGCAGGCGGTGAACGTCACCTGGGACCTGCACATGCTTCACTGGGATCAGGCATGCGGCGTGCTCTATATCAGCAGTTCTGCAAAGGGGCCGTTTGACCGGCTCGCAAAGGCGGTTTGTGGCGATACGACGCGCCGCGTGGAAGGCGAGGAAGTGTTCCGCAGCCTCCACGGGTTCAAGCGGCTCATCCTGCGCAATCTCGGCCTCACCCACCATCAGGGACGAGGCGTCCGCTATTCGATGTATATGGGCGTGGATGTCGCCGATGGCCTCGACAGCGCGAAGTCCCAGTCGAGGATCAAGAACAACATCTTCGCCACCGGCTTCCTCGAAGGCCTTCCTGCTTCACGGGGATGCTCGGCCAAGGGCAAGTTCTGGTCCAGCGCCAAAGTCCATGACCTGACCGACTGGGTGGACTGGTGCCAGGATGTCGGCCGCACCGTGAACGATCCCAGCATCACGACCGACGGCGTCTTCAAGAGCGCGATGCGCCCCCACCAGATCAGCCAACGACCGGCTGTTCCGCCCGTGGCGATCCATTGGCCTGAATCTCTGATCACGCAGTTCGAGGAGCGGATTGAGATCTCGTTTGGCGATGTGCCGGTAACCTTCGCCGAATGCGATATCGAGTTGCTCGATAACGCGCGCACCGGGCCGCTGCGCTTCGCCGTGCGAAGCGACGACCACGCGGCCGAGTTCGAGATCGTCTTCAGCGACGGCCACGCCCGTTACCCCCAACGCGCCGGCCCCAAGGCGACGATCAAGATCGGCGGCAAGGTCCAGACGCTCTCGGAATCCTTCGGCGAGGACTCACCTCAGATCGACTTCGGTGATGGCTCGCTTCTCATCTACAGCCATCTCTACACCCTGCCCGAGGGCGAAACGATCGAGCCGTACCCGTCAGACAAGATCGAGGCATGGGATTGGTCAAAGGCCAATATTCGCGTCGAATCCCAGGGCACGGACAAGCGCGCTGACTCTGTCCAGCGTCTGGTCATCGACACCCTGTTGGCCGACCCAGATCCCTATGACGTGATCTTCGACGATGATGGCAAAGGCGAAATCGCCGATGTCGTGGCGCTGCGCATAACTGACAGCGTCGTTTCCGTGACCCTGTACCACTGCAAATATTCAGGGGCGGATACGCCAGGTGCGCGCCTCGGAGACCTTTATGAGGTTTGCGGACAGGCTCAGAAATCCGCTCGGTGGCGCGACCGGCCAAACCGCATGCTTCAACACATGCTGCGACGCGAAAAGATGCGCCGCGACCGTGGTCTCAGCTCGCGAATCGAGCAGGGCTCAGCCGCCGCGATCAAGAAGCTCAAGGTCGGGTGGCAAGATCACCGCTTCGAGTTCGACGTCCGCATTGTGCAGCCGGGGCTATCCCGACAAGCCATCGGCGAAGAAGGCCTGCATCTGCTCGCCGGCGTCGAAACCTACCTACTCGAAACCCGCGCCATGAGGCTGAAAGTTATTGGAAATGAATGATGCCTAGGGGCATCGGAAATCTTCTTATGCTGTGAATTTTCTCAAGCCTTGGGGGCAGGCTTCGTGTCAACTTTTGGGTTCACTTTTTTATCGCGCAAAGCGCTGGGCCAGGCCGAACAGATGATGTTCGGCGGCGCGGCGGGCGTGCGCGATGAGGTTGGTTTCCTCATCGTCCACCAGCGCTACGCAGATCACTTCTTCCCCGGCACATCGGTTCTGCACACACGGCTGCGCTACGCGCTTCTCATCCCCTGGCTTTACCAAAGCCTGCGGACGAAACGCCCTGTTCCCAAGGATTTTGGCCAAGCCTTTTCTGATCTCGAACATGAGCTGACCGGCCGGCTCAAATATGTCGAGGGCGTGGGCGGCGAGAAGGATGGCGTGATCGGAGGGGAGGTCTTCCCCCGCACGATCAGTCAGCCGCCAGCCTATGTCTATTGGACGGCGCTCACCAAATGGGGACTGATCGGCGCCCGCCCCGATGGCCGGCCGTGGAGCCGCCCGGACATGGCGAAGCTCCTGGCAGCGTCCAGCAAGCGCGCGCACCATGACGATGACGGAAAGCCCCTAGAAACAGTCGCCTGGCCCATCTCGGGGCTGATCGATGCACCCAGGGACTGGGATTCTTGGGGTGACTGGAATGACCGGTATTCCCAGGATGACCAAGGAAAACTAGCGCTCGACCTTTTACCCCCAGAGCAGATCTATCTCGCGACCAAACTCCGCGCCGTTCGCTCGCCGACCGATCCAAGTGAGCCGTCGCTCTTGTCGAAATTGGTTGGAAAACCACTCGGCGGGGCGGATCACTGCTGGGACAACGAAATCCTAGCCCTCGCCGGCAGGGAAGCCGCCATGCTGAAGCGGGCCGGCCAGGCTGCCGCGCTTTCGGCCATCGGCAGGGCGATCTATGCGGCTCAGGTCGAGACGCTCAAGGAAACCCGCGACAAGCGGCCACAGCCAAATTTGCACCGCGCCGAACTGAACGACGCGATCGAGCAATGGGGCAAGCAGGCCGCTCGGCTGGATATGGACCTGTTTCTCGCCGAAATCGGCCACCTCCCGCCTGCGGTGGAGGGTGTGTTGAAAGAAACTTCGGCCTGGGTCAGGGCGAATGGCAAGGACCCCATGCAGCTTCTCGAGGTGTACGCGCGGGCGGAAGTCAGCAGGAAAGACAATCGCGCGCGTCTCGCCAGCAATCAGTTCGGGGTCGATCGGCGTATGGAATGGCAAGGCGAGCACCATGGCCGCGCCGAGCCGCTCCATTATCGCTGGGGGAATGTGAAGCGGCTCCTGCGCGATCTGGAAGACGTCGCATGAGCGATCCTCAGGCATGGTCCGGTCAACCCTATCTCGACGAGATGCGGCCTGGGCGACTGGAGACGGTCAAGCTCGCATTGTTTGCGACCTACTCAGTCGATCTGTCGGCGGTCGCGGCGGCGTTGCTCGCCCTGATTGCTCGCAACAACGACAAGGGCAGCGGCACGGCGGTCGATTTTGCCGAGGCGATCGACAAGCTGCGCGATCGCGTCAGGATCATAATCCAGCGCGGTCGGATAGCGCGGCCGATAGCGCTTCCCCGTATCGCGGGCATCCTCGATCAGTTCATCGTCGAGCAGCCTTACGATGAACTAGAGCGCAGCTGGCATCCAAAGATTGCTTTGGTCGCCTACAACGGTCCCAAAGGGGAAACCCGCTGGAAGCTCTGGATTGGCAGCCGGAACCTCACCCGATCGCAGGATCTCGACGCGGGCGTTTTGCTGGACGGCAGCGAAAAGCGCGCGAAAGGACGAGTTCGGCTCCCAGGCATCGGAGCACTCGGGGCCATCCTCGCGCGCTCCGCGTCGCGCGAGGATGCCGATGGCATCGCAGAGCAACTGGAGGCGGTCTGGTGGGACGCCCCAGACGGGTTTCAGTTGCGCAGCCTGCTCAATGGACTGGATGAAGGCGTTGCTCTGCCATCGGAACCACCAGCCGGCGCGGTCGATGGCATAACCATCATCAGTCCGTTCTTGTCGCCCGATTTTGTGAAGAAGGCAGGTGGCTGGGGCAAGGCTGGATCCAGAACGCTGATTTCGTCGATGCCGGCCCTCACGGACATGGCGAGGCGGCCCGGCAAGCCGCTGGACGGATTCTCCAAAATCCTCGCCTATACTGCGCCAGACGTGCTCGTTGACGAAGCTCCGCTCGCGCTGCCAGGCGTCGAGCCCGCGTCCGAGGATGATGCGGAGCCGGCCCCCCTTGCTCTGCATGCCAAGATTTTTTGCTTCCACTCGGGCGAGAAGACCATCTTGAGAGTGGGGAGCGCCAATGCGACCGAGAGGGCCTGGTCGGGGCGCAACGCGGAAATCATGGTCGAACTCGAGGCCGGCGAAGCGTTCGGCTCCGGCCTGGCATTCCTGATCGGTAAAGCGACGCCGGTCACCATCGAGGAACTCGCCGTCGCCGATCCGCCCAGCACGAGCGCGGCCGATGCCCTGGAAGAGTCGCGCAAAGTGCTGATGGCATCCTGGAACCCGGTTCTGCGTCGAGACGGGGAACGCTTCTCGATCGATGCGGGGGCAGTTCCCTTGCTTGCCTATCCCGAGCACGTGCTGCACGCCGGACCTGCAAATGGCGACCTACTGGCTTGGCAGACGGACGCCGTCCGCCTCGATCTTGGCACGATCCCCTTGTCACTCCAGTCCGCCTTCATTCAGGCTCGGATCAGCGGACCGGACGGCGCTTTGCGATGGATGCAGCGTGTCACCGTCGATCCGCCGCTCGAAGAACAGCGTGATCTGGCCGCGCTGGCCAGCCACATGGGGCTTCGTGCATTTCATGACTGGATGCGCGCGATTCTCAGCGGCGACACACTGCCCGTCGGCGGTGGCGCATGGGATGAAGACGCCGGGGTGCAGAGCAACCGCCCCCAGAGCTTGGGATACGACCGCCTCACGCTCGAGGATATCCTCACGGCTTGGGCACGCGACCGCAAGGCGTTCGGTCGGGCCGATCGTCATTTTGCGCCCTATGTCGACGCCCTTCTCGCCCACGGTGAGAATCTGAGCGAAAGGGAAAAAGCTGACTTGAACGAACTTGTGCAGATCTGGGCCATCGCGCGGACGCGGCTTGCCTCATGAGCGCCAGATCGAAACCCTTCCAGTCCGCAACGGTCAGGGCTGCAACCGCTGCGCTGTCAGGAGGCAACCCGCTACGCCGGTTCCTGGTCGCGGACGAGGTCGGCCTCGGCAAAACCGTCGTTGCCCGTGACACGCTGGCAGCCCTGGCAAGCAAAGCGCGCAAGTTCACGGTCTATTATATTACGAGCGGGCTCAAGGTCGCGGACCAGAACAAGGTCGAGCTGCTCCGCTTCCTCGACAAGAACGAAGCCAAGGACGCACTCTCCACCATCGACCGCGTCGGCCTCATTCCGTTTGAGGAACGGCGCAAGGAAAAGATACGGCTCTACGCCTTTACGCCCACCACATCATTTTCCAGTTCGCAGCGCCTCTACGGCGGAAAGGCTGTCGAGCGTGCGTTCATCAAGCTGCTGTTGGATGAGCTGTACCCCGGCCTGACCGATGCCTTTCCTGAAGGCTATATCGAATATGGCGCGACCTCCGGCTGGCCATGGGCGTGCGAGGAGGCTCAGGGCAAATTCGACAACGTCTCCGCCCTCTTCAAGACGGCCTATGGCCGAGCGCTACGTACGGAATTTGGCAAGCCTGCCCGCGAGAACATTCTGCGTGCGATCGAGACGAGCAAATATGGTCAGAGCCTAGGCCGGATGCGAAAGGCGCTCGCTCAAGCCGCTTTGGATTCCGCCCCGCCCGACCTCGTGATTTTCGACGAGTTCCAATGCTATCGCGAGTTGCTCGACGCAGGCACGGATAACCCTTTAGCGCGCCAACTGCTGGCGGGTAACAATGGAACGCCGCCGCCGATCCTCCTCCTGTCAGCCACGCCCTACCGCTTCTATGCGGAGCGCTGGGAAAATGGCGTCGGAGCCGCTCCCCATGTCGAATTTTTCAAGATTATCGAGTTTCTGGGCGGGTCGGCTGCACGCGCAGAGGCCGAAACCCAATTTCGTCGGTTTGGTGATCTCTTGCATTTGATCGGTCATCTGCCGGCCGACAGTCGGCAGGCGGCGATCGAAGAGGCCCAAGCACTCAAGCATCATCTGGAGAGGCTCCTCACACCGCTCATGTCGCGGACCGAGCGCCCGGTTTCCGACCATGCCGGAGAGCCTGCGCCGCCCTCCGTAAGGATCGAGCCCCACGATCTCGACGTCTATCGCCATTTTACCGACCACGTATCGCCCAAGCTTGCCGGCAGCGCAGTCAGCTATTGGCTTTCAGTCCCGCTCCCTGCGCAGGCGCTGGGGGACCGTTATCAGATTTCTCGCAATATAGACTTTCCCGCCACACGCAGCGTTCCCCGCCTCGGGGTCACCAATTGCTTCAAGCCGCCAAAAGATGGCTGGGGGAGCGCCAAGCTGCGAGCCCTCAATAGCCTTGTACCGACAGAGGTGCTTGCGCTCCCTTGGGTGTTGCCATCGCTGACCTGGTGGACGCCTTCAGGCCCATGGGCGAAGATGACGCAATCGCCCAAGATGCTGATCTTCAGTAGGTTCAGGGCAACACCACAAAGTCTGGCAGCCCTCGTCAGCCTCGAGGTCGAGCGCAAATGCGTTGGAAAGAGCAATCTTCCCTACACCGCCGCGTGGAAGAAGCGGCACCTTAACCCGAAGCCTAACCAAGGCCCGACGCTCGCCCTTTTTCACCCGAGTCCCTTCCTAATCCGAGCTGTCGATCCCCTCGATGTGAAGGGGAAAGCGACCGTGAAGCAGATCAGAGGCAGGACGCGGCAGCAGATTATTAGGGCGCTGCCCGCGTCAATTGCGCCCGAGGCGCCGAATGCGCGCAGCAACCGGCGGCGCAAACCGGCCTGGGCAATCCTCGCGGCCATAGAACGCGCGCAGAAGGCGCCGCTGGCGCGGGAGTTCGCAGCGGTCCAGAGGAGCTGGGGTCGGGTCGCGCCGAAGGACGCAACGCTTCAAACCTTGCTCAAACAGCGCCAAGAGGCCGACCCGATTACCTGGTTGAGCCGATGGGAACTCGACGCCCTGGTCGATTTGGCTCTCGGCGCTCCCGGGGTGGTGACGGGCCGTGCACTCTATCGCCACCTTCCAGAGCTTTTCGATTTCCAGGAGCAGCATTTCGCGCGGCTTGTGAACTTCTGCTGGACGCGGCTGCGCACCTATCTGGACCGCCCTGTTTTCTGGTCTGTTTTGCCCGGCGAAGACGCGACGCAGAAATATCAGAATGCGTGCGTTGATGGCTGCTTGGAAGCCGTCCTGGATGAACATTTCTGGCTACGCAAATCCAAGGTCAACCCCGATGGGCTGATCGAGGACTTGTCGGCCGCGCTCGCAGCAAGCGTCGGCACCTTCGGGTTCAAGGGCGCGAAGAAAAAGGACAAGATCCGTATCCGCTGTCACGCCGCGGTGCCGTTTGGCGGCACCGAGACGGAGACGCATCGACAGGACCATGATGTCGATGAACCGCCACCAGCGCGCTCTGAGGAAATCCGCAGCGCGTTCAATACACCGTTCTGGCCCCACGTCCTGGCGACGACCTCCGTCGGACAGGAAGGTCTCGACTTTCATAGCTGGTGCGACAGGCTCGGCCACTGGGATCTTTGTTCCAGCCCGGTTGACCTGGAGCAACGAGAAGGCCGCGTTCAGCGCTTCGGTGGGCTGACTGTGCGCCAACCACTCGCCCGAAAGCTAGGCGAACAAGCCTTGGCGCAGGCACGAGGCCAAGCATCGTCACCATGGGACATCATCGCACGCGACGCCGACAAGGCGTTCGAGGATGACAAAACCGGCCTCAGCCCGTGGTGGACGATGGAAGGCGCGGACCTAAAGCGGCATTTGTTCGCGCTTCCCCAAAGTCGCGACATTGATCGGTTCGCGAAGTTGCGGGCGCAAAGGCTGCTCTATCGCCTTGCTTTGGGACAGCCGGACCAGGAGGACCTGGTCGAGCTGTTGACGCATCACGACGTGGAAACGACGCGGTTGCTGCAGGCGTTGACCCTCGATCTGTCCGCATTCTCACGAGAGAAGCGCCTCGATGAATAGCGGGCGTGCCGGCCGGCGCTCCCGGCACGCCCGTCCTGTTCATGCGGGGCAAGCAGCCCCTCACGCGGCCGGATCATATGACGACCGGCCTAGTGGGCTTCATGCGGGTTCGCCGCCATTCCCACCACCATGCTTGATCCGCCCCACCGTGCGGCTTCTCCCATGGTCCCCGCGCTTTTCGGGTCCGGGTCCCCATTCTGTTCAGGCGCCCGGCGCTTCCCCGATTGGGCCGAGCGTGTCGATCTCGGCGATCTTCTGAAACTCGCTGAGATAGTCCTGCTGGTAGGTGGCCAGCCACCGAACCACTCGGTTGTTCGCGAGGAGCTTAGCAATGTATCCGCGCGCAACGGTCAGATGCAGGTTGTCGATACCGTAGGTTTCCTCGACCGATTTCACCTGAGTTTGAAGCGTCGCCAGCTCGCGCTCCATACGGGCAATCTGTTGACCCGAAGGCGTCGGCTTCCCGGCGCCCTTGCCCTTCTTTGTCGCAGCGAGCTGGTTCTCGGAGGTGGCTGCGCGCAGAGCGCGGGCAAACATGACCGTGAAATTGTTCTGACCGATCATCAGATCAGCGGCTTCAATCTGCCTGACGGCCGTCATTTGACGCAGAATGTCGAACACCTTCATCGAGCAAGGCGTGTCCTTCAGCATCTCTGCGGCCTCCGGGCTGATCCCCTCCAGAAGCCGGAAACGCCGCAGCACGGACTCAACCTGAAGGTTCAGGGCGGCGGCGATGTCGGCGGATGAAACGCCCCGATCCATCGCGCGCGCGATCATCCGATGCTCCTGGATCGGGGGGATGCGGTTGACGCGCTTGTTATAGGTATAGGTGTCGTCGTCAGCGGCCAGCAGGCATTCGACCTCGGCGATGCCGAGTTCTTTCAGTGCCTCCAGCCGCAGATGGCCGTCCAGAAGGAACCAGGTTCCGGCGTTCTTTGCGTCCGCCATTACGACGGGCGCTTCGATCAGGCCGATCGCCTTGATCGAACTGAGCACCTGCGAATAGGACCGGCTCGCCCGGGCGCCATCCGGCAACGCCTTGAGCGGAACGATCGCCGCAACGGGAATCGTCAGAAAATCCCGGTCGAAGGCGAGGTGAATACGACCGTCCTCCCGGTCGTTCGGTTCATCAGCCATGATCGTCGCCCGATACGCGGGCTTTGAGCGCCCGCGGCATGGTCGCCAGCCCCTCCGCCCTCAGCAGATTGATGAAGCCATCATTGGCGAGCAGATCCTTCAGCGCCTCGACAACGAACAGCAGCCGGATCTGGGTGAAATCCGACTTTTTGACGAGGAGACGCTGCTTTTCGGCTTCGCGTTGATAGACCTGCATAAGATCGGCGGCCGTCATTCGTCGACAGCTCGTCTTCCGGCCCAAACGTCCGACGGGCAATCCGCCCTTGCGCTGACTCCGCATACGCATGTCGAGCAGGCGGCGGACGGCGGCGAGCTTCTTGCCCCTGAGTTTCCCGGTCTCATAGGCGTCGAGAAGCAGATTCTGCGCCTCTTCCGTCTCGGCCTTGGAAATCTCCATCGCCAGGGTGATCGGAATGAGTCCGGTTTCGACCGCGGCCACCAGCCGCTCCTCGCCGCGCTCGAGGAGCGAAGCGATCATGTTTACCCAGGATGCCCCGACGCCGATCTTCTCGGCGATGGTCGCATCGCTATAGCCGCGGGACCGTAGAGCACCGATTTCACGCATAAGGTCGATGGGGCGCGGCGTGCGTCGTGCGATATTCTCGACCAGGCTCATCACGAGGCATTCGCTCTCGCTGGCCTCGATCACCACGGCCGGAATCTCAGTCTGGCCCAGCATCTGGAAGGCTTCCAGCCGGCCTTCACCGCAGACCAGATCATATCGTGGGCCGCCAGCTCCATCACGGCGGCTCACCGTGATCGGCCGCTTGAGGCCGATGGCCTCGATGTTGTTCACGATCTCCCGATGCTGGCGCTTGTTGCGCGCGCGTGGGTTCAGAACCGTGATCCGGGAGATGGGGATCATTTCGATCCGGTTCGGTCGAACGGCAGGCATCAAGCAGCCTCCGCAAGAGGAATGGGCGTAGCGATGTCGTAGAGAAGGTCGAGGCCGTCGAAGCGGTAGGCATCGAGCCCGAGCGCATTGTCCTCTCCCAGCCGCAGCTTTTCGGAGAGCATGTCGATGCGCGGGAACAGGTAGTAGTCGAGCGGCGCGCGATTGGCGCTGTCCATCCGCACGACGATGGTGATGTCAGGCGCGAGCGAGGTATCGAAGCGCAACTGCCAGCGCAAAAGCCCGGTCGGCGTCTCGATGCACCGGGCCACCACCACGGAAAGGCTGAACTCGCCGTTGACGATCACCCGGTCTGTCTCAAGATCCTGCCAGGCAGCGCTGCCCGTAGCCTGCAATCCGTCGAGCACCTCACGGAGAATGCCGGGATGGAGCTTACGCAACTCTCGGTTGATTTCGACGTAGCGGTAATCGCGATCCGGCGTGAAACCCACGAGGCTGTAGGCGCGAAGTAGGCTGCCAAAGCGTGAGCTGTAGGCGCTGCTGGACGGCATCCCATCGCATTCGTCGATGACAATGCCGGATAGCAAACCCCTTTGTTGGTACAGCTTCCTCAGAGATTGCAGCATCTCCTCGTCGCTCAAACGAAAGGAGCGCGCACCGATGATGGTCCTTGCCGCCTCGAACAGTTCGCGCTCGACGACGGCCGCGAAAGCATCCTGCGCCCTGATCCACATCTCCGGATCGTTCTGGACGCGCTTTTTCTTCAGCTTGAAGGACCGGCGATTCCATACGTTGTCGCCGACGTATTTCTCATTGATCAGAATCTGGTGGACGGTCCCCCTGGTCCAAGGGCGTCCGAGATCGGTCGGAATGCCCCGTTCATTGAGATCAGCCGCAATTTCCCGCTCGCTGTATCCCTGATGGACGAAGGCGCGGTAGATGCCGCGCACCAGATCGACTTCTTCCGCCGGGCCAAGCGTTAGGATCACCCGATCGGTCTGGATGCTTTTTTGCTCACCCCGTTCGAGGAGGCCCTTGGTGGCGCCATGCTCGTCGATCAGGGTCCGTCGCAGGCCGAATCCTGCCGGCCCACCCTGACGATAGCCCTTCTCGATCAGCCGGCCCTGACCCGCGAACACCTTGGTTGAGAGTTCACGGCTGTATTCGCCGGCCATCGCGCGCTTGACGCCTTTGACGATGGTGGAGATCGGGCTGCCATCGTTGTCGAATTGCTCGGCGCAATACTCCACGGCGATGCCGGCGCGTCGGCAGATATATTCGTAATAGGCGCTCTCGTCGGCATCCTGAAAGCGGCCCCAACGGCTGACGTCATAGACGAGCACCAATGTGAAATCAGTGCTCCCGGACTGCACGTCCTCGATGAGCTGCCTGAGCGCATCGCGCCCCTCAATCTTCAGGCCGCTCTTTCCCGCGTCCGCATAGGTCCGGACGATCTCTATCCCACGAGCTTCGGCATATTGCTTGATCGCGTCGGATTGGTTTTCGGTCGAATATTTTTGATGGTCCGTCGACATGCGGACGTATTCGGCAGCCCGAAGAGGACGTTCAGGCTGCCCGGACCGATCGTCGTCGTGAAGTCTCCGGCTCGTCACATCACGCCCTCCTGAAATCGACTGCGGCGGTCCGGGCGACCTACCGCCGCAGCGCATGACGGACCTCAGCCGTCACTCCGCACTGAAACCAGTGTAACTGCGGAGAAAACGGAAGATGTTGCCGAAAAAGGGCAGGAAATTACCCCTATGGACAGGTGTCCTCGGAGGGCGAGAAATCTACGCGCAGACCATCGCGGAGCTGCTGCGCAAGGAGCATGGCGACAGCCATCGGGCGATCAAGCAGCTCATGCGCCAGACTGAGGCGAGTGAGAGAACCGTCAAGCATTGGCTCTCAGGGCAACACGGGCCGGATACGGTATATTTCCTTCGTCTCGTGGTTTCGTCGCAGGTCATCAGGGCCTTCGTTCTCGGCCTGATCGAAGGGCCTGCGGCAACACCGCTGACCGATCCGATCGATCGCTTTTCGCTCGCGAGAGCCCGGGAAGCCTATGTCGCCGGCGAAGCCGCCGGCGGAAAGCCGGCAACAGGTGCGCAAAATAATGACCCTGAACGTGTCCCTGAACGCGACCCTATAAATGTCCCTGATCGGGCGGAACTCAACGAGCGACAACGCTGGTTTCTGGACCGAGTCGCGAATGGCCGGTGCGGCGCCAACGAGATCGCGGCGGCTTGGACGGTGAGCCTGAAAACCGCGCGCCGAGACATCGCCATCCTCAAAGCAGCAAACCTCATCAGCTATGTCGGATCGCGGCGGAAAGGACGGTATCGTAGGACGCCAGGATAGCAGGAGCCGCATTCAGGGACAGTCGCTGCATGATTGCCGGGGATGAGATGCGGTCGCGGTGCTCTTCGGGCTTGTCCGATTTGCACGCCACGATACGACGCACTGCTACGCCCGTATATTCGAGCTTCCTTCAGCATCATCTATCGCCTTCTATCCTCTTGGATAGGCGGTTGAAGGAAGTTGAAGTGAGGCAGCAAGTCGAACCCGTTATGAAGCGCACCATCCGGCGGCATCAACTCCGGGAAATGGTCCCTCTCGCCGACACCACGATCTATGACATGGAACAGCGCGGCGAATTTCCCCAGCGCTTCTATCTCACGTCCCGCTGCGTGGTCTGGGATCTGTCCGAGGTCGAGGCCTGGTTGGAAGAACGGCGCCGAGCTTCACGCGCCAAGGCGGTGAAGCGTGCGCCCATTCCGGACGTCCAGCTCCGCAAGACCCGCCCCATCAAACATCCGGCTCGGGCGTAAGCAGGTCCATCGTCGGCGGATAGAGGGTCGGCGTGTATTTTTGGCCGGCGACCCAGGCGTCGACCAGGTTGGACCATTCCTGCATCATATGCCGGCGCTGATGCTCGTATTCCGCCTTGTTGTAGATGCCCCGTGAGGATCGCCCGTCCTCATGCGCCAGACACTTCTCGATCCAGTCGCTGTTGAAGCCCAACTCGTTCAACAGGGTCGAGCCGGTGCGCCGGAGATCGTGAACCGTAAAGGACTCCAGCGGCAGCCCTTCCTTCTTGGCTCGCTCCACCACCGCCGTCGTGATCCGGTTGAACGTCGCCCGCGACATGGGCGCGTCGGCGTCATAGCGCGACGGCAGGACGTATTTGGAATTGCCGGCGCAGGTCTTGAGAGCGATGAAGATGTCGAGCATCTGCTGAGACAGATAGACGTTGTGCGCTTTCGAGCGCTTCATCCGCTCCTTGGGAATCGACCAGACGGCGTTCTCGAAATCGACCTCATCCCAAACCGCGTCCTGCAATTCGCTCTTTCGTACCATCGACAGCAGGATCAGCTTTATCCCGAGCCGGATCGTCGGCAACGTCGCCACATGCTCGATCTGGCCGAGCATGATGCGTATCTCCGCCGGAGACAGGGATCGGTCCTTCGGTACGAAGGTCGCGATCGACGCCGGGCCAACTTCGTCGGCCGGGTTGGCGACCTTCTCGCCATGCAAGATGGCGAAAGCGAAGACCAGTTTCACGATGTCTCTGACGTGGACCGCCGTTGCCGGTGCGCCACGTTCCTTCACCTTCGCGCACAGCGCGCGCAGATCCTCCGGCAGGATCTCCGGCAGCAGCCGGTTGCGAAACGCCGGAAGAATGTCGCGCTCGAAGATTGATCGACGCATGGCGCGCGTGCTGTCCGCCATTCGCGCTTCCTGAAGCCAGCGCTCACCGAACTGGCCAAAGCTCTTCGCCTCTTGGAGGCGACGCTTCTCGCGCTGCTTTTCCTGCGCCGGCGAGCGGCCCTCCGAAATGGCGCGTCGAGCATCGACCACCTTCTCACGCGCCCGAGCCAAGGAGAGGCCAGCGGGACCGTAGCGCCCCAGCGTCAACGTCTCCCGGCGGCCGTTTAGTCGGTAGTCCAGGCGGAAGACGATCGCACCCGAGGGCTGGACCACGACATACATACCGTCACGGTCCACGATCTTGTATAATTTCTCTTTCGGTTTCAGGGCCTTAATGGCGGCGTCGGTCAACATCCACACCCTCCAGATTGGTCAAAATATGCCGGAGAGCGCCCAATTATACCGTCAGGCCAAAAACGGCCCTTCCGATCTGATATTTTCCCTGTGTTTACAGAGATTTACGTCAACAAATATACCGTCAGAAGCTCTCTTAGCCCTGACGGTATATGCGATTTTCGGATGAGACAAGATGCGCCATACCGTCAGCCATACCGTCATTCCGGAGGCTAACCCAGCGATAGACGCCGAAAGATTCTGAGATATTTATTTATATATTTCAGTCACTTATGTCGCATCATAGCGTATTTTTGGATACGCCCGGATGGGCAAAAATCATTCCCACTCGATCGTGCCCGGCGGCTTCGACGTCACGTCGTAGACCACGCGGTTCACCCCGCGCACCTCGTTGATGATCCGCGTGGCGCAGCGGCCGAGAACTTCCCAAGGAAATTCAAAGAAGTCCGCCGTCATGCCGTCCGTAGAGGTGACCGCCCGCAGCGCCAGAACGTCCTCGTAGGTGCGCGCATCGCCCATCACCCCTACCGTCTTAACCGGCAGCAATACGGCGAACGCCTGCCAGATGCTGTCGTAGAGCCCGGCCTTGCGGATTTCCTCAAGATAGATGGCGTCGGCCTGCTGCAGGACGGCGACCTTTTCGCGGGTGATCTCGCCCGGAATGCGGATCGCCAGACCCGGGCCGGGGAACGGATGGCGGCCCACGAACTGCGGCGGCAGACCGAGCTCGACGCCCAGCACCCGCACTTCGTCCTTGAACAGTTCGCGCAGCGGCTCGACGAGCTTCAGCTTCATATAGTCCGGCAGACCGCCGACATTGTGGTGGCTCTTGATCACCGCCGACGGGCCGCCGCGGGCCGAGACACTCTCGATGACGTCTGGATAGAGCGTGCCCTGGGCGAGGAAGTTGGCCCCGTCGATCTTGGCCGCTTCCTTGTCGAAGACGTCGATGAACAGCTTGCCGATGGTCTTGCGCTTGGTCTCCGGGTCGGAAACGCCGGCCAGCTCGCCGAGGAAAAGATCACCGGCGTCAACGTGTACGAGCGGAATGTTGTAGTGATCGCGGAACATGGTCACGACCTGCGTGGCCTCGTCCTTGCGCAGCAGGCCCGTGTCGACGAACACGCAAGTCAGCTGGTCGCCGATCGCCTCGTGGATCAGCACCGCGGCGACCGAACTGTCGACGCCGCCTGACAGGCCGCAGATCACCCGGCCTTCGCCCACCTGGTCGCGGATCTTCTGGACCATCTCCTGACGGAACGCCGCCATGGTCCAGTCGCCCTTCAGACCCGCGATCTTGTGGGTGAAGTTTCGCAGCATCAGCGCCCCGCGCGGGGTGTGCGCAACTTCGGGGTGGAACTGAATGCCGTAGTAGCGGCGCCCCTCGTCGGCGATCACCGCGAAGGGCGAGCCCTCAGAGACCGCCACCGCTTCGAAGCCCATCGGCAGAGCCGTGACCTTGTCGCCGTGGCTCATCCAGACCACCTCGCGATGGCCGATCCCGCCCAGGCCGTCGAGCAGCGGGCTTTCCTTGACGATCTCGATCTCGGCGCGGCCGAACTCGCGGGTCGTGCCCGGCTCGACCCGGCCGCCCAGCTCGGCGCACATGGTCTGCTCGCCGTAGCAGATACCCAAAACCGGCACGCCCAGTTCGAAGACCTTCTTGGTCACCGCCGGGCTCTCGTTCTCATGCACGCTGGCCGGGCCGCCCGACAGGATCACCGCCTTGGGCGAGAAGCCACCGAGCACATCGTCGATCTTGTCGAAGGGATGGATCTCGCAATAGACGCCGCTCTCGCGCACCCGGCGGGCGATGAGCTGGGTCACCTGGCTGCCGAAATCGACGATGAGGACTTTCTCGTGGGCGGGCTGGGTCATTGCGGTGTCCATTTAGCGCGCTCAAGCACGGCGACGAAGAAGCCGTCGGTGGCCGAGCTGCGGGGCGAGAGGCGGAGGTAACCCTCCGCCGTAAGGTGGGAAACGAGGTGCGGGTTCTGGGTGGCCGGGATCACGCGGAAGTCCATCCAGCGTTCAAGGAAGGCCGCGACGCGGTCCTCGTCCTCCTCGGGCAGCACCGAGCAGGTGACATAGACGATCCGCCCGCCCGGCTTGACGAACTGGACGCTGTGATCGAGCACGCCGTCCTGGTCGGCCGTTCGCTGGGCCAAGGTGGCGGGCTTCAGGCGCCACTTGGTGTCAGGATGGCGCCGCCAGGCGCCGGTGCCGGTGCAGGGCGCATCGATGAAGACCACATCGATCTTGCCGTCCAGGCCCTTCAACGCATCCGGATAGATCGGCGAGCGAACCTGGAGATTGCGCACGCCCGCGCGCTCCGAGCGACGGACGGTGTCGGCCAGCCGCCGCGCCTCACTGTCGTAGGCGTAGATCTGGCCCTTGTTGGCCATGGCCGCGGCGAGGGCCAGGGTCTTACCCCCGCCCCCGGCGCAGAGGTCGAGCACCTGCTTGCCGGCGATGTCCCCGGCCGACTCGGCGGCGATCTGCGAGGCTAGGTCCTGAACCTCGAACCAGCCTTTGGAAAATGCGGGAACCGCCTCCAGCGACTGGCTGCGCTGGCTGGGATCGGGGGCGGCGATGCGCAAAGCGTTGGGCAACACGCCGGTCGGCGCGGCGTTAAGCGGCGCGAGCGCCTTCAGCGCCTGTTCGGCGTCGGTCTTCAGCGTGTTGACCCGCAGGTCCACGGGCGCTCGTTCGGACAACATCGCGCCTTCGAGGGCCGCCTCATGGCCGAAGGCGCGGGCGAACGAGGGCTGCAGCCACTCGGGATAGTCGCCGCGGATCGAGGGAGGGGCGTCAGCTAGATCGCGGGGCTGCACCAGCGCCGAGCGTTCAGCCTCGCTCAGCTCGCCGGGTCCGTGAGGCGCGTCGGCCGCGGCTTCGGCGATCCGCTCGACCTGCCAGTTCCACAACACGTGCAGGGCGCTGAAAACCGCAGCCCGCGGGCTGTCGTCGCCCATGCGCCAGGCCAACGAACGGCGGCGACGCAGGACGTCGAGCACCAAGCCCGAGACCCAGGCGCGGTCTTTCGAGCCAGCAAAACGAGACGCATCGCCCCACGCCTTCAGCGCCAGCTTCACAGGCCGGTGGCGCGTCTCGACGTCGGTGAGAATCTCGATGGCTGCGGAGAGGCGTCCGCCGTCACGCAAGGGCTGTTCTCACAGTCAGAGGAAAATGGCGGCCACGACCGCCAAGGTGCCCGCGAACCCGACGGACCAGACGAGGGTCCGAAGGTACGGGACGTTCAGGACATAGGCGATCGGATGCAGGGCGCGCCCGGCGACGTAGAGCGTCGAGCCCCACAGCGTCAGGTCGCCGAGCTTGGCCGCCAGATAGGCGACGATCACCGCCACGGCGTGCAGCGGGAACGTCTCCTTGAAGTTGGCGAAGGCGCGATCGAGCCGCGCCGCCGCCCCGGCGATCGGCCGAGGCTCGTCCCGCGAGCCGGCCGCCCACTTCAGTCCCTGCTGGCGCCGAGCCGCGGCCGCCGCCCAGAGCATTTGGATGAGGCCGATGATCACGGCCACGCCCAGCAGCTTCAGTTCGACGGCCATGATCATCAGACCGGGCTCGTATAGTTCGGCGACTCGCGGGTCATCATCACGTCGTGGACGTGGCTCTCGCGGAGCCCGGCGCCCGTGATGCGGATGAATCGCGCCTTGTTGCGGAAGGTCTCGAGATCAGGCGCGCCGACATAGCCCATGGCCGCCCGCAGGCCGCCCACCATCTGGTGCAGGATGGCCCCGATCGGTCCCTTATAGGCGACCTGGCCTTCGATGCCCTCGGGCACCAGCTTCAGCGCCGAGACTTCCTTCTGGAAGTAGCGATCGGCCGAGCCGTTGGCCATAGCGCCGAGCGAGCCCATCCCGCGGTACGCCTTGTAGGAACGGCCCTGGTAGAGGAAGACCTCGCCCGGCGCCTCGTCGGTGCCGGCGAACGCCGACCCCATCATGGCTACCTGGGCGCCCATGGCGAGCGCCTTGGCCAGATCACCCGAGTACTTGATGCCGCCGTCGGCGATCACCGGAACGTCGGTGCCCTTGGCGGCGCGAACCGCATCGGCGATGGCGGTCAGCTGCGGCACGCCCACGCCCGCGACGATGCGGGTGGTGCAGATCGAACCAGGCCCGATGCCGACCTTCACGGCGTCGGCGCCGGCGTCGATCAAGGCCCGCGCGCCTTCATAGGTCGCGACGTTGCCGGCGACGATCTGGACGCGGTTGGTCTCGCGCTTCAACCGGCCGACGGCCTTGGCGACGTCGGCGTTGTGGCCGTGGGCGGTGTCGATCACCACCACGTCCACGCCGGCGTCGACCAGGGCCATCGAGCGTTCGTAGCCGGCGTCGCCGACCGTCGAAGCCGCGCCGACCAGCAGCCGGCCCTGAACGTCCTTCGCCGCGGACGGATAGGCCTGGGCCTTTTCCATGTCCTTGACCGTGATCAGGCCGACGGCGTGGTAAGCCTCGTCGACGACGATCAGGCGTTCGATCTTATGCTTGCGCAGCAGCACGCGGGCCTCGGCCTGGCTGACGCCTTCCCTGACAACGATGAGGTTGTCCTTGGTCATCAGCTCTCTGGCCGGGATAGCGTCACTGCCTTCGAAGCGCATGTCGCGGTTGGTCAGAATACCGACCAGCTTGCCGGTGCCGGGCTCGACGACCGGGAAGCCCGAGATCTTGCGGCGCGCCTTGATCTCGCGGACCTCGCGCAGCGTGGTTTCCGGGTGAATGGTCAACGGGTTGATGACCATCCCGCTTTCATAACGCTTCACCTCGCGGACCTGATCGGCCTGCTCCTCGACGGTGAGGTTCCGGTGCAGCACGCCCAGACCGCCGGCCTGGGCCATGGCGATGGCGAGGCGGCTTTCGGTGACCGTGTCCATGGCGGAGGACACGAGGGGGATGTTGAGACTGATTTCGCGAGTGAACTTGGTGGCGGTGTCCACCTGGGTGGGCATCACGTCGGACGCACCCGGTTCCAGCAAAACGTCGTCGAAGGTGAGACCTTCGCGAATGTCCATGTAAGGCTCCATTTTGCGAGCCGCGTATAAGCCCTCTCGGGCGCTTCCGGCAAGGGCCGGTTCGAGCGTAATCATGCCGCAGCGTGCTCCTGTTGGGGTTTGGGACGGGTTTGAAGACCGAAAGTCATGACGAACATGACCAGGCAGAGCCCCGAGGACAGCGCCAGGGCCAGCGTCGCCGACTCGGCCAGCGCCACGCCGTAGAGGGCGGGACCCGCCACTTGGAGCACCAGCGCCGGGCGCGACAGCAGGGCCGAGCGATAGCCATAGTTTGCGGGACCGAAGAGGGTGAGCGGCAACACGCCCTTGGCGACAGTGATCATGCCGTTGCCGCCGCCCTGCCCTAGCGCCATCAGCGGCGCGGCCTTGGCGCCGAGCGCCGCCAGGCAGGACGCACCGAGCGGATGCAGCAGGGTCGCAAGTCGGGTGGAGATCAGGATCGGAACCTGACGAAGGATCGTGAACTCGGCCAGGCGCACCCCAACTGCGGCTAAACCGACGAGGCCGGCGGCGGCCGCCGCGCGGCCAGGAGGCAGGCCGAAGCTCGCCAACATCCGCGGCAGGTGGCTGGCCATGGCGCTGGATACGAACCAGGCGCAGGCGAAGATTGTAGCGAGTTGGACCATGCGACGGTCCCAGACCACGGGTTCGGCGACCTGGTCCGTGGCCTGGCGGGCGTGTGAGAGGATCCTTGGCGTGACCACGGCGACTAGCGGCAGGCAGACCAGCAGGTGCGCCGCCGCCCAGGCCAGGCACGCGCCCCGCCACCCCCAGGTCTCGGCGAGCCAGGCCGTCACCGGCCATCCGACCGCCGAACCCAAGCCGCCCAGCACCGCCACGCCGGTGATCGGCCGGCGAGCGTCCTCGCCGTAGAGCGCCACCAGGATGGCGAACGGCGTGCCGTACATGCCGATGGTCATGCCCAGGCCGAGGATCGCCATGCCGAGGGTGAGCCCGATTGCGTCGGACGCCCATCCGAGCAAAGCCAGCGCCGATGCGAAGATCACGTTCGAAGCCAGCAGCACGACCTTGCCGCCTCGCCGATCGATCCAACGGCCGGCGGCGGTGGAAAGGATCGGCGACACCGCCAGGGACGCGGAAGTCAGGGCGAACAAGACCGTCGGGGCAAGTCGCAGATCGCGGGCGATGGCATCGCCCAGGACGCCCATCAGGTAGTAGCTGGAGGCGAAGGCGACGATCTGGCCAAGGCCCAGAACCAGCGTGACGAGCAGCTTCGGCGGTCGATTCTGGGTGGGCTCTCCTGACATGGCGAGCTTCTGAGGCAATTGGCCTTTTGAGGAAACCGATATATTCGGTCCGTGATGTTCGAAAATCTCACATCACGGGCGATGCCCTCGCTGAACGCCTTGCGAGCGTTCGAGGCGATGGCGCGCACCGGCCGCGCCACTCTGGCCGCCGAGGAGTTGAACGTCACACACAGTGCGGTCAGCCGCCAGGTCAAGGCGCTAGAGGACCACCTCGGCGTACGGCTCTTCAGCGGCCCGAAGCATCGGCTGGAACTGACAGACGCGGGCCGCCGATTGATGCCGGCGTTAACCGGGGCCTTCGACCAGATCGCCGCCGCCGTCGGGCAGGTCCGCGCCGGCGGCGAAGACCTTTTGATCGCCGTCAATGCGAGCGTTTCAGTGAAATGGCTGATCCCGCGGCTCGCCCGATTTACGACCGCCCTTCCCCACGTGAACCTGCAACTGGCCGAGTTGCCGTCCCATGCAACGTCCTATCGGGGCGCCGACGCCGTTGTGCGGATCGTACCCAGCGGCCGCCTCGGTGAGCCGGAGACGACAGGTTTCATCGCCAACCATTTGGGCCTGGTGATGTCCCCCGCCCTCGCCAAGCGTTTCGCCAGCGCACCGCAGGCCGCGCCACGCCTGATGGCGCAAACCCACCCGCAGGGATGGGCCATCTGGGCGGCCCTGACCGGCGTCGAACTGCCGCCAGGGCCCGAACAGCCTTTCGCCCATCTGCACTTTGCGATCGACGCGGCGATCGCCGGACTGGGCGCGGCTGTGATGCCCTGGCCGCTGGTGGCCGACTATGTGCGCAACGGAAGACTGGTGGCGCCGATGGGCTTTCGAAAGGCCGAAAGCGCGTTCGCGATGATCACCACGCCAGGCGTCTCCAGCCGCGCGCTCGACCGCTTCCGCGATTGGCTTGTGTCCGAGGGCGCCGCAACCCCTCCGGCCCCGATCAGCCCTTGAAGCCCGTCGCGATCAGATAGACTTCCGAAGAGTCGGCGCGGCTGGCCTTGGGCTTGAGGTTCTTCACCTCGGTGAAGTGACGCTTCAACAAGGCGATGACGTCCGCCGTTTCGCCCCCTTGGAAGGCCTTGGCGACAAACGCGCCGCCTGGCCGCAGGACGGTAATGGCGAAGTCCGCCGCCGCCTCGATCAGGCCCATGATCCGCAGGTGGTCGGTGCGCTTGTGCCCCACCGTGTTGGGCGCCATGTCGGACAACACGACGTCGGGAAGCCCACCGAGCAGTTCGATGAGCTTGGGGCCGCACTCGGGGTCGGTGAAGTCCATCTCGAGGATGTGCGCCGGCGGCAGCGGATCAACCGGCAGCAGGTCCACCCCGACGATGTTGGTGACGCCGCGCTCGATCGCCACCTGCGTCCAGCCCCCAGGCGCCAAGCCGAGGTCGATGACCCGCGCGCCCGGCTTCAACAGCTTCAGCCGGTCATCGAGCTCGGTCATCTTGTAGGCTGCGCGGCTGCGATAGCCATGCGCGCGGGCTTTGGCCGAGAATGGGTCGTTGATCTGGCGGTTCAGCCAGGCCTGCTGGGACGGCGTGCGATCCTTGGCCGTCTTCAGGCGGGCGGGTTTGCCCCGCCCCTCTTCCAGTCCGCCGGACGGCGGTTTGACCATACGCTTGCGGGGAGGTTCGCTCATTCCGAAGCGTTTACAGTGGAACCGGTCCCCGATCCACGGCCGCGCCGCCGACGCCGCCGACGCTTGCGCTTTCCGCCCCCCGACATCAGCGACATCAGAATGCCCTCGCGCAGGCCACGGTCGGCGACACGCACGCGGGTGCAGGGCCAGAGCTCCTGGACCGCCTGAAGGATCGCGGCGCCGGCCAGCACCAGGTCAGCGCGCTCAGGTCCGATGCAAGGCTGGCCGGCGCGTTCGGCGGGACTGAGCTCCAGCAGCATCTGGGCGGCGGCGTCGCACTCGGCGCGGCTCATCCAGATCCCGTCGACGACGCTGCGGTCGTAGCGGCGCAGCCCCAGATGCATGCCCGCCAAGCTGGTGATCGCCCCGGACGTGCCTACCAGATGCGCCGCGCCGGCGTTGAACACCGGCCGCAGCTCGTCGGCGTGACGAAAGTCGGCCAGTTCGGCCTTCACTGCGTCGACCATCGCCCTGTACCACCCCTCGGTCGCCCGCTCTCCCTCCGGAAAGCGCTCGGCCAAGGTGACAACGCCGATCGGGATCGAAAGCCACGCCTTGATCGGCAGTTGAGCGGCGGAGAATTTCCCAAGCTCAGTGTCCAGGCCGCCGCCGGTCAGGTCCACCCACGACAGTTCGGTCGAACCGCCGCCAACATCGACCACCAGGGCGGCCTGCGCCTGGCGGTCGAGCAGGTTCAGGCAGCCGGCCACCGACAGGTGCGCCTCTTCGCGCGGCGTGATGATCTGAAGGTTCAGCCCCGTCTCAGCCGCGACACGCTCCACGAATTCCGGGCCGTTCTCCGCGGCGCGGCAGGCCTGGGTGGCGATCGCCTTGAGCTTGATCACCTTGCGGCGGCGCACCTTCTCGGCGCTGACCTTGAGCGCGGCGAGCGCGCGCTCCATGGCTGCGTCAGATAGTCGCCCGGTCTGCGACAGCCCCTCACCGAGCCGCACGATCCGCGAATAGGCCTCTACGACGCGAAATCCTCGCCCCATAGGGGTTGCGATTAGCAGGCGGCAATTGTTCGTACCCAGATCGAGCGCGCCATAGCACGGCGAATCCGCCGAGGGCGCGACCGGGGCTTTCCGGGGCCGGGGATCCGCAATCCTATCAAGCGTAGCGGTCACCGGGACGGCGACCAGAACGCTTGCATTTCAAGGCCTTGGAGCGCGTTCCGCCCGAACGCGCTCAACAGCGCCACCCTCATGGACCGACATCCGTCCCTAGCAGGCGCCGACGCCGGCGCCTCGTTTCACAGGCGACTGTAGCAAGGCTCTTCGCCTCTCGGAAGGCGCGCACTTGCACTGCGATCGATGAGCAGTACGTTCACCTCCCAGTTAGGCGCCGGGGTCTAGAGTCGGTTTTATGGACGCTCGTATTGAAAAAAGCGGACGAGACTTGGTGGCGCCCCCGACGGTGCTCACCGAGGCGCGTCTGGCCAAGTACGCCATCGGACAGGTGGTCCGGCACCGGCATTATCCGTTCCGCGGGGTAATTTTCGACGTCGATCCCACGTTCGCCAATACCGAGCAGTGGTGGCTGTCGATCCCGGAGGAAATCCGCCCCCGCAAGGATCAGCCGTTCTACCACCTTTTGGCCGAGAACGATGAGAACGCCTACGTCGCGTATGTCTCAGAGCAGAATCTGATGCCTGACGACAGCGGCGAACCGGTCGGTCACCCGCAGGCCTCGCTGATCTTCGAATCCTTCGAGGAAGGACACTACGTGCTTCGGCCGAGGATCAGCCACTAGCCTCGCGGCAAGAGCCTTTCCGGCCGAGCGCGTGCGACGCAATCTTTATCCGCAGGATCCAGATTTTTCGGCACAGTTCGAACGGAAGTTTCCCGTCGACGCGCCCATTGTAATGCCATGAGCGCAGACGCTTTCAGCACCACGCCGCCGCCCGGAGCCCGGGCCGATTGGACGATCGACCAGGACTGGGCGAGCTACACCCAGGCCGAGCACGACGTCTGGACGACGCTCTATGAGCGCCAGGCGCAACTGTTGCCCGGCCGGGCCTGCGACGCCTTTCTGAAGGGGCTGGACGCCCTGGACCTGCATCGCGGCGGCATCCCCGAATTCGAACGCACCAACGAGGAACTGCGCAGGCTGACCGGCTGGTCCGTGGTCGCCGTTCCGGGCCTGGTGCCCGACGACGTCTTCTTCGAACACCTGGCGAACCGGCGCTTTCCGGCCGGACGCTTCATTCGCAAGCCGCATGAACTCGACTACCTGCAGGAGCCCGACGTCTTCCACGATGTCTTCGGCCACGTGCCGATGCTCACCGATCCGATCTTCGCCGACTACATGCAGGCCTATGGCGAGGGCGGACTGAAGGCGCTTGGCCGCGGCCAACTCCACAACTTGGCGCGGCTCTATTGGTACACCGTTGAGTTCGGGCTGATGGAAACGTCGCAGGGATTGCGAATCTACGGGGCTGGCATCGTGTCGAGCCGGGCGGAGTCGATCTTTGCGCTCGATGATCCCTCCCCGAACCGGATCGGCTTCGACCTGGAGCGGGTGATGCGCACCCCCTATCGAATTGACGACTTCCAGCAGGTCTATTTCGTAATCCCGTCACTCAAGGCGCTGCGCGAAGCCACGCTGGCCGACTTCTCGGCCATCTACGCCCGGCTGGACGGGGCTGAGGACATCGCGATCGATGCAATGGCGCCGGGCGACCGCATCTTCACGTGCGGCACGCAGGCCTATGCGCAGCGCGGCGGCCGGCTGGCCGCCGGCTAAGCGCCCGCCTTCTCGCGGTCGAGCAGCGTCTGGATGCCCTTCTGAACCTCGAGCCGCGCGGCGGGCGTGAACACGCGATAGCGCTGAGCCTTGGGCCCGGAGGCGACGCTGATCTCCTCGTCAGTGACGTAGATGAAACGTCCTTGGAACGCGCCCGTCATCGGCAGACCGGTCGTCATCCGCAAGCCTTCCAGCCGAACGGCGCAGTTTTCCAGCGTGTCGATGTCCGGCGCGATCGGGCGGAAGTCGGGCTTCCCGTTCATGCCCTCGACCATGCGCCAGCACACGCCCGGATTGCTCGGCGCCGTGAGCGGCTTTTCGCATGCCGTCAGCGCCAGAGGCGCCAGAATGAGTGGGATCAGCCGTCGCATCGTCAGTAGTCCTTGCGCCAGCGAACGGCGAGCTTGCCGTCCCCCTGGCTGGCCAGTTTCGAGATGATGGACAGGCTGCGGCCGAGTCGCCACTCTACCTGTGCGGAAGGCCCCTCGCGCCCTCCCCCGGTGATTTCGAGATAGACGTCGTCGGTCAAGTACTTGCCGCCCGATACGGTGACCCCCGACTCGTCGCCGCCCGCCAGGGACAGCCTGTCGAGGCCCGCAAACGTGCGCAGGTTGCCGACTACGTCGAAGCCTCCGCCACCCGCCAGTGACGATAGCGCCGAAGCCAGTTGCGCGGCTTCCAGCGGCGAGAGCTGGGAGGCCGAGCGTCCGAACAGAACCTGCGACAACACCTCGTCATTCGGCAAAGTCGGCACCGAGGTCAGGGTGATCTCGGGCTTGGCCGCAGTGCCGCGAATGCGAACGACGGCGGTCAGCGAGGGATCGTCCCGCGTCGCCGACAGGTCCAAGCGGATCGCCTGTGGCGAGGTCGCCAGATAGACCACACCACGGTCGTCGAACTCGAAGCGCTTGCCTGCAAAGTCGTACTCGCCACGCACCACACGCGCCGTTCCAGAAAGAGTGGGCCGGGCCGTGCTTCCGCCGACCCTGGCGTCCAGCGACAGTTCCACGTCCAGCCCCTTGCCGCGCAGGTAGATTCGCCGCGGGGCCTTGAGCGTGACGTCGAGAGTTATCGCCGCCCCGCGGCGCGCCACCGGCTGCAGCGAACCCGAGATGTCGACAGGTTTGTTGCGCTCGATGACGTCCATGTTCACGACACCGGAACCGCCGGTCAACTTGGCGGCCACGTCGGCACGGTCGATGATCAGGTCGCCCGCCAGCCGCACCTTGCCGTCAGCGGCGCGGTCGAGGGTGGCCTGGCCGGACGCCGAGGCGGTGGCCAGATCGTTGTCGATCAGCCTGAAATTCTTCAGGTCGAGCTTAAAGGTCGAGGCCCCGTTGCGGAGCAAGCTGAGCCGGCCGGCACCGGCCAGCGAGCCGCCATGCCCATCGGCGCCAGTCGCGTGCACTATGTTGACCGCGTTGTCGGCCAGGGTCGCGCGCAGCGTTACGTCGGTAAGCACCAGACCCGTCGCACCGTCGGAGAAGCGGCCATTGTCGACCTCGGCCTGCCCCACGGCGCGCGGGTCGGCAAGGGTCCCGCTGAGCGTACCTTGCATCTGGACGTGTCCAGCCAGTTCGCGTTCGCCACCGACCAGCAGGTCCCACAGCGGCTTCACCTCGCCATCCGCAAAGAACTTGCCGCGCATCGGCTGCGTCCGGACGATCGCGACGCGGAACGGACTGGCGCTGCTCTCTGTCGGCAGGGTCACCTGGGCGTTGGCGCGCAGCCCGTGCTCGTTGGTCACTGCGGCGTCAAGTTCGAGGAAATCTCCGGCCAGCTTGGCCTTAAGCACCCCGTCCAGGCCCTGCTCGCGAGGCGACCCGCGGCCGCGGGCGTCGTCGAGATTGGCCTCCAGCGTACCCGCCAGTTGGCCGCCGCGTCCGGTCAGGGTGAGCGTGCCGTCGGCCCGGCCCGTCAGGTCGGCGTTCACGAGTCCAAGCCCGAGGTTCTGCACTTTCGCGCGGACGTCAGAAGCGTCCTTTTCGAGGCTCGCGTCAAAGTCGATTCGTCCGCCGTCCGAGGCGACCAGCCGCAGGTGCGCGCTGCGCTCGCCCCCGCCGAACCTTACGACCGCCGGCTCGATGGTCTTCATGTTCCGGCGTCCGTAGCTCCCATCCCCTGCAAAGGTCAGCTCGTATCCCTGATCCCGCGCCGCGAGCGTCCCGCCGCCATCCAGGCGCCAGCGCTCGCTGGCCGATACGCCCTGCAGACGGGCCTGATAAGGCAACCGCGCCAAGGGTCCGTCTGCTGTCACCGCACCGCTGCGCACCGCGAAGCGAGACCCGGGCAGCACCGCGTCGTTGGCGGTCAGATTCAGCGTGGCGCGCGGCCCGCCTGACGCATCGACGATCTTCACCGCCCCTGCGATCACCCCGCCATCAAGGAACGCCCCTTTGGCGACCCGGACCTTCAGGTCGGCCGCCGAGGGTGTCGCCTTGCGCAGCGATACCGCGCCGCTGGCGGTCAACCCGCCAGCGTCGAGCGATAGCTCCGACAGATCGACGCCGCCGCGTGGGAAGCTGAAAGCCGAGCGCGCCGCCGCCGGGCCGAACTCGCTGGCCGCCGTCATCGCGACGACGCCGCTGGAGCCGTTGGCGCCGCGCATGAAACTCAGGGTCAGCTTGGCGTCCTTCAGCGGCAGGCGCGGGAGGTCGATAGCCTCGATGTCCGCCAGCAGGTCGGCGCGCGGCGACGCAGGTCTCCCAGTGATGGCGCCCGTGCCGCTGGCCTTGCCGGTGATCTCGACGGGGCCGGCGCGGAACGGACCGTTCGCCGACCAATCGAGCTTGAAGCGCATGTCGCCGGCTTCATCGAGCACCCCGGCCGTCGTCGCCTTGATCGCCGCACCGTCAAGCGAGCCGCGGGAGATCGAGACCTTGCGGCCGGCCACGTCCGCCCGAGCCTGCAAACTGGGCGTGGGGCCGAGCACACGATCGAGCTCCGAAAAGCCGGACGCGAACCGCGCGCCCTTGGCGTCCACGGTCAAGGCCCAAGGCTTACCGGCCCCGCCCTGGCTAGCCGACCAATCGGCGGTGAGCGCGCCGCTGGCGCCGGCGCGGGCGGCCGCCAGGTTGGAGAACGCCGCCCTGCCTTTGAAATTGAGACCGCCGAGCAGACTGCGGCGGCCGCTCGCGTCGACCTTCAGCCCGGCGCCCGTCGCCTCGACCTTGCGCAGCAACAGGCGGCCGTCGGCCAGGCGCGCCGCATCGATCACGGCCGTCGGCCGCGCGCCCAGCAGCGCCGCGGCCAGCCCGGAGCCGCGCCCCCCCGCCCCCGCTAGCCGCCCTTCGATCGCCAGCACCTTGTCCTTACGAGTCAGCGCGAACGGGCCGGAGATTCGATCCAGGTCATACTGGCCGAGCTTCAGGCGGGCGACATCAGCCGTGCCTGCGAACCGCAGATCATCCAGCGTCCCGGCGAGCACGCCATCGATGCGCCCGAGGCCCATGGAGGGCCCGCCGGTGATCTTCGACAACTCCCGCGCCGAGGCGGTCAGCGCCACGCCCTTCGGTCCCGTCCGGCGCTCGCCGAGGTTCGCCTTGCCCTTGGCCGCGACCACCAAGTTGTCGGAGGTCAGGTCGGCCTCCAAGTTGAACAGGCCCTGCTCGGCCTTGGCGCCCGTCACCACGAACTGGACCTGCGGCCCGAGCCTCGCCACGAGCGCCTGCGTGTGGGTCGAGGCGCCCAACTCGACGCGCCCCTGGGCCGATCCACCGTCCGGTCCCCATACGCCCGATGCGTCCACCGGCCGCGTCACGCCGCTCTCGGCGACGGCCGAGAACCGGCCGGTCGAGGCCTCGCCCTTGGCGCGCACGTGCAGCAGGAACGGCTGGTCCGGCGCAAGGCCCAACGCCCCGGCCAGAGCGCCGCCTTGCGCTTCGCGCGCGTCGGCTTCCAGAACCAGCGGACGTCCGCCGCCGAAATCGAACTTGGCGGCCAGATGATCGCCGGGATGGAGAACGCTGGCCGCCTTTGCCGCGCCCTTTTGGCCGCCGTTGCGGCGCATGAGCTCGACAGCGGCCTCGACGTCGTAGACGCCGCGTGTCCGTGCTAATTCCGGCATCAGTTCAACCCGGCCGCTCGCACGGTCGATGACGATGTCGATCGGCATCCCCGCAGAGGGGCGCTTGGGCTCAGTTACTGGCCGGCGATAGACGATCAGATGTTCGGCCGTCACGTCGGTGGCGTGGAACCTCCGCTGCCGGAGGTCCCCGAACGCCCATTTCAGGCGTAGGTTGCGGCCCTCAAGCCATATCCCCTTGGGATCGCGAATCTCGACCTTCCGGACGCTGAAGTCACGCCAGACGTCGCCGCTCAGTCCTTCGATGTAGAGCCTGCCGAACCGGCCGACCTTCAGGCCGTTGGCCCGTGTCTCGATGATCGACCGGCCCTGCGGCGAAAGCGCCCCGTAGCGTCCGGCGAGCAGCGCGCCGGCGGCCAGGGCCACGATCAGCGCGCAGGTCATAAGCACAACCAGGCCCCAGCGCCTGCGGACCTTCTTCTTCGGCGCGGTCGGCGCCTGTTCGATCTCGTTCGGGGTCTCGGTCAAAAGCTCTGCCCGATGCTGAGATAGATCTGGAAGGCCGGGTCGCCTTCACGCTTGTCCAGCGGAACGGCGATGTCGGCGCGGATCGGGCCGAACCCGAGATCGTAGCGAACGCCCACGCCGACGCCGACGCTGAAGTCGTCGCCGGTCGGGAACTCATTGGCGCCCACAGCGCCTGCGTCCACAAAAGCGACGACGCCCCACCGCTCACCGACCCTCTGACGGAGCTCGAGCGACGTCTCAAGCAGCGAGATGCCGCCTTCCGGGGTGTTGTCGATGTCGCGGGGCCCGATGGCCTGATAGGCGTAGCCGCGGACTGAGCCGCCGCCGCCGGCATAGAAGCGCCGGGACGCCGGGACTTCGGGGATGCTGCCGCCGATCATGGCGCCGGCCTTGACGCGGCCGGCGAGCACCGTGCGCGCCTTGGCGTCGAATGGGACGTAGATCGTGCCTTGGCTCTGGACCTTCAGATAGGCCATGCTCTCGTCGCCGATCAGGTAGGTAGGCTCGGCCCGCACGTCGAGACGCCAGCCCCGCTTGGGATCCAGCGGATCGTCGGAGCGGTCGAGCGCCCCGGCCGCGAGCCCGGCGATGGTCATCAGGTCCTCGCCCAGCGACGACACCAGAACGGTCTGCTTTTCCTCGACCTTGCCGTAGTCGAGCGAGCCGCCGAGCGTGACGTACGATGTCTTGCGGAAGCGCCGCGTGACGTCGGCGCGAACGCCGACGCCGGTTTCGTCATAGGCGTCTGTACGGTTAGAGTAGGCCCCGCCGCCAGCCTTGAACGTCTGCTGCGGTCGCCGCCAGTGTGGGAGGGTCAACTCCGCCCCAAGGCGACTGTCGATGTTAGACGCGCGCGCGAGCAAGGTCAGCGTGTCGGCCCTGCCTAGTACGTTGTAGCGCGTCCAGCGCGCGTCGGCGCCGAAGCCCTCGGTGGTCGAGTAGCTCGCGCCAAGTTCCAGGGTCCGCGGCTTACGATCGGCCAGGCTCAGAAGGATCGGCCGGCGGCCATCGGGCTCTGCCTGATCCCTTGGGGCCAGCGACACCGTGACGGAATCATAGACGCCGGTGTCGAGGAGCCGGCGCTCGAGCTCCCCGACATCCTCCGGATCGTAGACTTCGCCAGGTCTCCATGGCGCCAGGCTTTCCAGCCAGCCTGGGCGGCTGCGGCCGGATTCACCGACGATCTTCAGTCCGTCCAGACGCACCAGCTCGCCGGCCGCGATCTTGTAGGTCGGCTGCACGGTGCGATCAGCGTGATCGACGATGACCTCCCGAGGCTGAGCAGCGGCGTCCGCATAGCCGCGCTTCTGGACCGCCGCTACGATCCGGCCTTCGGCGTTGATGACGTCGACGGCGCGGCCTGGGGCGCCGGTGGCCAGACCCATCACCACTTCGCCCGACTGGCGAACGCTCTCGAGGGGTTCTGGCGCGATCCAGTCGATCTGCGGGTCGGACAGTGTGAACAGCGGCCCGGGCGTGACGCGGACAATGGCGGTCGGCGGATCGCCATCGCCGACGTCGGGCTCCACTTCGTAGGCGTAGTATCCCTCGGACCGCAGCACCGCGATCGCGTCCTCGCCGGCCTCGTTGGCCCGACGCCTTGCTTCGAAGCGGTTGGAGATCGGCTTGTCGGTCTCACCGATGGCGCGGACGATCGCCTCGCGCAGTTGGCCGTCGAGCTGCCCTTCGATGGTCGCACGTGGGGATTCGGCTCGAGCCGTCCCAGACGCACAAATGGCCGCCGAGGCGGCGACCGCGACGACCAATCGTCCCACGCCAATCCTTTCACATGCGCCCCGCCCATGGGTGTAGCCCGCGTCGCGCTCGCCTGTCACCCACCACCGATAGATGAAGGCGCCACACGCACAGGCGCCAATCTGCACAATTCGTGGGCGCCCGCGCAGGGCGCTGCGGCTGGATCGGATTTCTCGCCTCAATTGCTCCCGCCTTTCCTAAGCTTTCCCAGCGAACCGCAGGAAAGGGCTGGCGGGTGGAGTACGGCGTGGCGACCCAGGACCCTGAATGCACAGCGGATGCGCAGGCGGCCCCACCGTCCGTGACCCCGTATGACGAAATGCTCACCGGCGCCGGCGAGGTGCGCGAACACTACGCGGGACTGCACCAGCGCATAGCGACCCTAGCCTCGGCTGAAATGGCCGAGCGTCAGCGGACGCTCGAACGCTACTTCCTGCTCCAAGGCATCACCTTCACCGTGTACGGCGGCCAGAGCAGCACCGAGCGGATCATTCCGACAGACCTCCTGCCCAGGATCATTCCGGCGGCGGAGTGGGAGCGGATCGAGGCGGGACTGACCCAGCGTCTGCGCGCGCTGAACATGTTCCTGGCCGACGTCTACGGCGCGCAGCAGATCCTGATGGACGGCGTGGTGCCGCGCGAACTGGTGCTGGGCGCGCCCTCGTACCGGCGGGAAATGCAGAACCTCTACGTGCCGCACGAAGCCTACGCCAACGTCTGCGGATCGGACTTGATCCGCCAACCGGACGGCGCCTTTGCCGTGCTCGAGGACAATCTGCGCGTCCCGTCCGGGGTCTCCTACATGCTGGCCAACCGCGAAGCCTCGCGGCGCACCTTCCCGGGATCCTTTCGCGAAGCTGGCGTGCGGGCCATCGATCGCTATCCCGACCTGCTGCTGAGCACCCTGAAGAGTATGGCCGCAGATTGGCGGCCCAACCCCCAGATCGTGGTGCTGACCCCGGGGGTCTACAACTCCGCCTACTATGAGCACGCCTATTTGGCGCGGCTGATGGGGTGCCCGTTGGTCGAAGGCCGCGACCTCGTCGTGCACGACAACATGGTCTACATGCGCACCACGACCGGTCTGAGACGCATCGACGTGATCTATCGGCGGGTCGACGACGACTTCATCGACCCGCTCACCTTCCGCCGCGACTCGGCGCTGGGATCGGCGGGCCTGTTCAACGCCTACCGGGCCGGCAACGTCGTCATCTGCAACGCGCCCGGCACCGGCGTCGCCGACGACAAGGCGGTCTACGCGTACGTCCCCGCGATCATCCGCTACTACCTGGGCGAGGACGCCATTCTGCCGAACATCGAGACCTATCTCTGCCGCGAACCGACGCAGATGGCGCACGTGCTGGCCAATCTAGACAAGCTGGTGGTCAAGGCGGTCGGCGCATCGGGCGGCTACGGCATGCTGGTGGGACCGCACGCCAGCCGCAAAGAACGCGAGGCCTTCGCCGCGGCGATCGCTGCCGATCCCGCCAACTACATCGCGCAGCCGACGATCCAGCTTTCGACCGCCCCGTGCCTGATCGATGGCGTCATCGAGCCGCGCCACGTCGATCTGCGCCCCTTCATCCTTTCGGGCGAGAAGATCGCGGTGACGCCGGGGGCCCTGACCCGGGTGGCGCTCAAAAAGGGATCCTTGGTCGTGAATTCCAGTCAGGGCGGCGGCTCGAAGGACACCTGGGTGTTGGAATCGACGCCGAAAGGAGCCCGGCCATGATGCTCGCCCGCGTAGCCGACAGCCTCTACTGGATCGGCAGGTACGTCGAACGCGCCGAACACCTGTGCCGTCTGAGCGACGTGATGCTCAACGCGACGCTGGACCGCAACGAGGCGGCGGGCCTCGTCTCGCACATCGTACTGTCGGCCGTAGGCGACGCTGAACTGCACAATGCGGATGATCCCTATCAACTCGCCCTGGCCCTGGCGCTGGACCGCCACAACAGCGGGTCGATCGTCTCCTCACTGGCGCTCGCCCGAGAAAACGCCCGGCAGGTCCGCGACCAGATCACGACAGAGACGTGGGAGCGGCTCAACATGCTGCACCTGCGGGTCACGGCCAGCGACGCGCCGCGAGCATTCGAAGACGGCCCCTCGGCGTTCCTTCACGAGATCATCGCCGACCTGCATCTGTTCAAAGGTGCCGCAGACGCAACCATGAGTCATGGCGAGGGATGGCGCTTCCTGCTGCTCGGCGTGCACCTGGAACGCGCTCAGCTTATCGGCCGCCTGCTGGAGGCCTGTTTCGGTCTGCGCCGCGCGCCTGAGGACCACATGGCGCTCATGGGCGTGCTGCGGATGAGCTGCGCGCTGGAACCGTACTTGCGCCGTTTCACCTCAGACGTTCAGCCGCGCAAAGTGCTTGAGTTCCTGCTTCTCGACGAGGAGTTTCCCCGTTCGATGCGGTTCTGCACGGCGCGGATCGAAGAATACCTAAGCTCGGCCGCGCGCCATGCTGACGCCGGCGGACACTCGCCGCCCGAGCGCCTCGCTGGACGCCTGCGCGCGCGATTACAGTACGCCGACATGGATGAGTACGACGGCGCCAGCGGCCTGATCTCCAGCGTGCTGGAAGACTGCGCCGCGCTGCATCGCTCGATCTACGACACCTTTGTGGCCTACTCCCTGGAAACCCGGCTCCCGGCCTAGGAACCCACCGTCCCATGCTTCTCGAAGTCCGGCACGTCACGCAATACCACTACGCCGAACCCGTGCGCGAAAGCGTGATGGAGGTTTGGATGCAGCCCCAGAAGGCCGCCCGCCAGCGCCTGGTTTCCTTCGATCTGGATGTAGATCCGGCGGCGCAGCTGTTTTCCTACGCCGACCCGTTCGGCAACGCGGTCTATCATTTCGACGTCCCGCACCCACACGACCGACTGCGCATCGTCGCCAACGCCGCGGTCGAGACTCAGGCGCCGCCCGTCCTGCCCGACGGGCTTGATCATGGCGAATGGGACCGCCTGCGCAGCGATTTCGTGCGCGGCGAGAATTTCGACTTCCTGTCCTTCGGCGGCTTCGCCGTGGAGACCGACGCCCTGCGCACCTACGTCGCCGAGCACCAGTTGGACGAACTGCGCCGACGCGACCCGCTCAACGCGGTGCGGGCGCTGTCGGAGACCATCTACACCTCGTTCGACTACGAGCCGGGGGTCACCCACGCCGACAGCCCGATCGATCTGGCGCTCGGCGCCGGCCGCGGCGTCTGTCAGGACTTCGCCCACATCATGATCGCGATCTGCCGCAGCTGGGGCGTTCCGGCTCGCTACGTCTCCGGCTATCTCTTCACCGACCGCCAGTCCGGCGACCGCTCAGATCCGGACGCCACCCATGCCTGGGTCGAGGTCTTCCTGCCGTCGTTGCGCTGGGTCGGCTTCGACCCCACCAACAACGTGCTGGCCGGCGAGCGCCACATCGCCGCCGCCGTTGGCCGCGACTACAATGACGTGCCGCCCTCGCGGGGGGTCTACAAGGGCGACGCCGAGAGCCAGTTGGCGGTGGGCGTATCTGTCCGCCGCGCCCGCGCGGCCCCGACTGAGCCCGAGTTCATACGAATGGCCCAACCCTCGTTCGCACGCGGCGGACGGCGGCGGCCGGCCGGGGTTCCAGGCTACGACCAGCAGCAGCAGCAGCAGTAGCCCGTCAGTCGAAGGGAAAAGTCGCCATGACCACACCCGTGGTCGCATCGCCGCCCGCCGCCCAGTAGGCGGCGCGGGCGGCGGTGTTGCTCTCGTCGGTCAGCACCCAGGCCTCGGAACACAGCGCCGGATCAACCGCCCGGTCGAACACGTCGATTGCGACCCGCCCCAGCACCCTCAGGTCGCCTGATCCCAAAAAGCGAACAATGGGTTCGCCCCGCGTCGCTAGGCCGGGAAAACGTAGGCGCGCCCAACCGAAAGGCTGAGCTGTGCGCCCGGGCGCAGATCGGCGACGGCCTGGCGAGCGAAGGCCGCCTCCAGGCGCAGGCCGCTCGGCGTGATCCCGTCGATCCGCGCCACTGCGCCCTGGGGAGCGATATGATTGGCCACGAACCCAAAGCTCCCCTCGCCGGCTGTCGGCGACAGCACCAGCTCGTGCGGCCGCACATAGGCGACGGCCGCGCCGTCGGCCACGCCGGCGGCGACGAACTGCACCTCGCCGCGGCGGAAACGCCCGTCCTTCACCTCGCCCTCGAGGCGGTTGGATTCGCCCACAAAGCCGGCCACGAACGCGCCACGTGGGTTGTCGTGAATCTCCTGCGGCGCGCCCACCTGCTCGATCGCGCCCTGGTTCAGGATCGCGACGCGGTCAGCCAGTTCCAGCGCTTCTTCCTGGTCGTGAGTCACGAAGATCGTCGTGACGCCGGTCGCGTCGTGGATGCGGCGCAACTCCTTTCGGAGGGACTTGCGGACGGTCGCATCGAGCGCGCCGAACGGCTCGTCGAGCAGCAGCACGCTCGGATTCACCGCCAGCGCGCGGGCCAGAGCGACCCGCTGGCGTTGGCCGCCGGATAGCTGGGCGGGGAAACGCTTGCCCAGATCGCCTAGTTCGACCAGCCGCAGCAACTCGTGGACCCGTTGAGTGATCTCGGCCTTGCTCGGCTTGGACGCGCCTTTGCGCACGTCGAGACCAAAAGCGACGTTCTTGGCGACCGTCATGTGCCGAAACAACGCGTACTGCTGAAACACAAAGCCCACACGACGCACAGCGGCGCCTGCGTAAGTCATGTCCTGATCGCCGTAGAGAACCTGGCCGCTGTCCGGGAATTCCAGCCCGGCGATAACCCGAAGCAGCGTGGTCTTGCCCGAACCCGACGGACCGAGCAGCGCAAGCAGTTCGCCGTCGGCGATCTCAAGGCTGACGCTGTTGAGCGCAGGATACCGCCCAAAGGTCTTCTCCACCGAACGGATGGAAATGGTCATTTGCAGCGTCTCGCGATCAATGACGGCCCGGCCGCGACGGCGGCTGAGCGATTTCAAGCAGGGTCTTCAGCACCAGGGTGACGACCGCCAGGAAGCAGAGCAACGCCGCGACGGCGAATGCGCCGACGAAATCGTACTCGTTGTAGAGGATCTCCACGTGCAGCGGCATCGTGTTGGTCAGGCCGCGGATGTGCCCAGACACCACGGAGACCGCGCCGAACTCGCCCATCGCCCGAGCGTTGCAGAGGAGGACGCCGTAGAGCAGGCCCCAGCGGATGTTCGGCGCCGTCACGCTCCAGAAGGTCCGCAGACCCGAGGCGCCCATCGAGACCGCCGCCTCCTCCTCATCGACGCCTTGTTCCTGCATCAGCGGGATCAGTTCGCGGGCGACAAACGGGAAAGTCACGAAGATCGTCGCCAACACGATGCCGGGAACGGCGAAGATGATCTTGATGTCGTGATCGATCAGCCAGGGGCCGAACCAACCCTGAGCGCCGAACACCAGCACGTAGATCAGGCCGGCGACGACCGGCGACACCGAGAACGGCAGGTCGATCAGCGTGATCAGGAAGGGCTTGCCCGGGAACTCGAATTTGGCGATCGCCCACGACGCGCAGACCCCGAACACGATGTTGAACGGCACGGTGATCGCCGCGGTGATCAGGGTCAGCCTGATCGACGCGCGGGCGTCCTCGTTCCCGATCGCCTCCAGGGCGGCGGGCAGTCCCTTGCGCAGGGCCTCGAAGAACACCGACACCATCGGCAGCACGAGGACCGAGGCGAGAAAGGCCGCGACCATCGCCAGGATCAGCGCCTTGGCCCAGGGCGAATCTTCGGTGGGGTGGCGTAGCCGGCTCATGCGGCGAGCCTCCGCGCCCAGGCCTGAACGGCGTTGATGACGAACAGCATCAGGAACGAGACCGACAGCATGACCACTGCGATCGTCGCCGCGCCGGCGTAGTCGTACTGCTCGAGCTCAATGATGATCAGCAACGGCGCGATCTCGGATTTGTAGGGCATGTTGCCGGCGATGAAGATCACCGAGCCGTATTCGCCGACCGCGCGCGCGAAAGCCAGGGCGAAGCCGGTCAGCCAGGCCGGCGCGAGGGCCGGCAGAATGACCCTTGCGATCGTGTCGAGGCGCGTGGCGCCAAGACTTGCGGCCGCTTCCTCGACGTCTGCGGCGAGGTCCCGCATCACGGGCTCCAGCGTGCGAACGACGAACGGCAGACCGATGAAGGTCAGCGCGACGATCACGCCCAGCGGCGTATAGGCGATCTTGATCCCGGCCGGGGCGAGCAGCGCCCCGATCCAGCCGTTTGGCGCATATAGGGTGGCGAGGGCGATGCCGGCCACGGCAGTGGGCAAGGCGAACGGCAGGTCGATGATGCCGTTCACCAGGCTCTTGAAGGGAAACTGATAGCGGACCAGCGCCCATGCGGTCAGCAGGCCGAAAAGCCCGTTGATCAGCGCGGCGATTAGCGCCGCGCCGAACGACAGCCGATAGGCGGTCAGGGCCCGCTCGTTAAACGCCGCCTGCAGGAATTCCGCGGCCGACTGCTCGGAGGCCTTTAGCGCAACGGCCGACAAGGGGATCAGCACGATCAGTGACAAGAGCGCGAGCGTGAGGCCCATGGTGAGCGAGAAGCCAGGAATCGCCGAGCGCCGCCGGATCAGCGGCCTTCTTGACGCGACGCGATCGGTCGGCGTGGTCGCCGTCATCTTTACAGCCCCGGTTCAGACGCATAACGCCGAGACGCGAGGTTCGCTGCGTCCAGCAGGGGGCCTGGCTAATTCCTACAGCGCCCATAGACAATATAGTTTTTCTTACATCGCTGAACGAAAGCCTGAGCAGCCTTGAACAGGCGCTGCGAGCGCGTGGGGCGGCAGATGTTGGGATGCAGAGGAATTGGTAGGCCGGGTGAGGTTCGAACTCACGACCATTCGATTAAAAGTCGAATGCTCTACCACTGAGCTACCGGCCCACGTCGCCCCGCCCCGAGGGGCGGCGGCGAAGAGGCGCGGACCATATGCGGGCGGCTTGCGCGGAGCAAGAGCGCTGCTGCAGCTTTCCAACAGGTTCTCCCTGCCCTTAGCATCGGCCAATGCGCGATTTCGTTCCTGTCCTGATTCCGCTTCTGCTCGTCGGCGGCTGCGTCACCGCGCCGGCGGACGGCTCGGCCAAGATCCAGACGACGTCGGAGGCGAAACGCGAAAGCATGCAGGGGGCCGTTTCGGCGCCGCTGCGCGACGTCAATCTGCTGCAGACGAAGATTCCGACCGTGCTGCTGGAGGCGATGGCCGACCCCTATCAGCGGCCGCACGCGGCGACGTGCGAAGCCATCGCCGCGGCGATCCTGCCGCTGAACGGCGCGCTAGGCGCGGATCTGGACGAACCCGTCGTGGACGAAGACGACCTGATGGATCGCGGCAAGGGCGCGGCCCTGGGAGCGGTCGCGGGCCTGGCCTCGGACGTGATTCCCTTCCGCGGATGGGTGCGCAAGCTCTCCGGCGCCGAGCGCCACGACAGTCTGGTCACGGCCGCCATCACCGCCGGCGGCGTCCGGCGCGCCTACCTCAAGGGCCTGGGCGAAGCCCGCGGCTGCCCCCCGCCGGCCACGCCGTCGCACATCCTGACCGGCGCGCCGGTGAAGTCGCAGGAACTGAAGCCCCGCTATCCGGTGCGCTGACGGGCTTTGAACTCGCGACGGAACTGCTCGAACCGCCCCTCGGCGATGGCCCCGCGCATGGCGGCTGTCAGTGCCTGGAAGTGGGCGATGTTGTGCCAGGAGAGCAGCACTTGGCCGAGGATCTCCTCGGCCTTCACCAAGTGGTGCAGATAGGCCTTCGAATAATGCGACGAGGCCGGACAGTCGCTGGTCTCGTCGAGCGGCGTATCATCTTCGGCGAAGCGAGCGTTTTTCAGGTTGATCGCGCCCTCCCAGGTCCACGCTTGGCCATGACGGCCTGACCTGGTCGGAAGCACGCAGTCGAACATGTCCACGCCGCGGGCGACGGCTTCCACGAGATCAATCGGTTTGCCGACCCCCATCAGGTAGCGCGGCCGGTCCACCGGCAGCATGGCCGGCGCGTAGTCGAGCACCTCGCACATCGCCTCGTGACCCTCGCCCACCGCCAGTCCGCCCAGCGCATAGCCGTCGAAGCCGATCTCGATCAGGCGTTCGGCGGACTCCTTTCGCAGATGTTCGAAGGTCGATCCTTGCTGAATCCCGAACAGGGCTTGGCCTTCGCGCGCGCCGAAGGCGTCCTTGGAACGCTTTCCCCAGCGGGCCGAAAGCTGCATCGCCTGGCGCGCACGCCCTTCCTCCGCCGGCCACGCCACGCACTCGTCGAGTTGCATGACGATGTCCGAGCCCAGCAGGTCGGCCTGGATCTCGATCGAACGTTCCGGGGTGAGCACATGCTTCGAGCCGTCGATATGGCTCTGGAAGGCCACCGATTCTTCGGTGACCTTCGCGATCTTCGACAGCGACATGACCTGGAAGCCGCCGGAATCCGTCAGGATCGGCCGCTCCCAGCGCATGAACTTATGCAAGCCGCCCAGACGCGCGACCCGTTCGGCGGTCGGACGCAACATCAGGTGATAGGTGTTGCCCAGAATGATGTCGGCGCCGGTCGAGCGCACCTGTTCGACCGTCAGCGCCTTCACCGTCGCAGCAGTCCCGACGGGCATGAAGGCCGGGGTCCGGATATCGCCGCGTGTGGTTTTCAGCACGCCTGTGCGCGCCGCGCCGTCGGTGGCGGCGATCTCAAAGGGGAATGCGGCCACTAGTTGGCTCTCCACAGCAGGCTGGCGTCGCCGTAGGAATAAAACCGATATCCGTCGGCGATGGCGTGGGCGTAGGCCGCTCGCATCGTCTCCAGGCCGGCGAAGGCGCTGACCAGCATGAACAGGGTCGACTTCGGCAGGTGGAAGTTGGTCATCAGCCCGTCAGTCGCGCGGAAGCGATAGCCCGGGGTGATGAAGATCGCGGTTTCGGCGGCGAAGGGGCGCACGACGCCGTCCTCGCCGGTGGCGCTCTCGATCAGGCGCAGAGACGTCGTGCCGACGCAGACGATGCGCCCCCCTGCCGCCTTGGCCGCATTGAGGGCCGAGGCCGTCGCCGCGTCGACCTCGCCGTATTCGGCGTGCATGCGGTGTTCCGACAGGTTTTCGGTCTTAACCGGCAGAAATGTGCCGGCGCCCACGTGCAGCGTCACGAACTGCAGCGTGACGCCCATGGCTTTGAGCTCGTCGAGCAGGCGCGGCGTGAAGTGCAGGCCCGCGGTCGGCGCTGCGACCGAGCCTTCCTCGTCGGCGTAGACGGTCTGATAGTCTGCCCTGTCCTGGGCGTCCTCGCCGCGCTTGGCGGCGATATAGGGCGGCAACGGCATGGCGCCGCGCTCGGCGATGGCCGCATCGAGGTCCGGCCCGGCGAGGTCGAAGCCGAGTGTCACCTCTCCCCCCTCGCCCTTCTCGATGACGGTCGCGTCGAGCGCGCCCAGCAGGCAGGCGCGATCGTCGGTCGAGCCGAACCGCACCCGATCGCCCGGCGCGAGCTTCTTGCCCGGCTTCATGAAGGCGGACCAGCGCGATGGCGACAGACGCTTGTGCAGGGTGGCCTCGACGGCGACGTTCGAGCCCTCGCGAACACGCCGACCTTTCAGGCGCGCCGGGATCACCCGGGTGTCGTTGAGCACCAGCACGTCGCCGGCCCGCAGTTGCGCCGGCAGATCGGCGACGGTCAGATCGCGCAGCGGCGAGCCCTTCGAGACCAGCAGCATGCGCGCGGCGTCGCGGGGCGTGACCGGCCGCAGGGCGATGCGGTCGTCGGGAAGGTCGAAGTCGAAGTCGGAGAGCTGCATGGACGCGCTTGAAGCGCACGGGCCGGCGCACCCGTCAAGCGTGGCCGCGTGTAAGCTCGCGCCATGAGCCTCGTGCGATTCGTCCTCCGCGGCGTCGTCCTGCCGCTTGGCGCGCTGTCCGCCGCGGCCGCCATCGCCGCGCAGGGCGGGCGTTTCAGTGACCGCCTCGACGTCCTGACCCACTTCGCGCCGCTCTACCTTGCAGGCGGCACGGTGACGCTGGCGGCGGCGATCTTCGCCCATCGCCGGCTGGTTCCGGCCCTGCTCGGCGCCGCCGCGGTGATCGGCAGCCTGGCGTTGATGCTGCCGGAACTGTTGCGGCCGCAAAGCCCGCCTCTCGCGCCCGGCGCGGCGGGCCAGATCAAGCTCATTCAATTCAATGCGGCCCGCGACAGCCAGGGGCTGGAGCAGCGCCTCGCCTGGCTGGCGACCGAGGATCCCGACGTCCTTGTCGTCGAGGACTCCCGCGCCGTCTTCCAGACTGCCGTCACCCAGCGGCTCGGGCGACAGATGGCCTGCGGCAAGACCTGCGAAGTCGCGATCTTCACGCGCGCGCCGGCCAAGCAGATCGAGGCGCCGCGGCGCGGCCGCAAGGGCTTGGGCCCGGCCGTCACCATCGCTCACCTGCCCGGGATCGGCGGCGAATACACCGTGGTCGGCATCCACTATGTCTGGCCCACCGACATCCAGACCCATGCCGAGAACAGCGCCCGCCTGCTGGAACTGATGAAGGACCGCCCGCCCGAGCGGGTCATCCTGGTGGGCGACTTCAATTCGACCCCGTGGTCGTTCTCGCGCCGGCGCGAAGACGCCGCGCTCAGGCTGGAAAGGCGCACGCGAGCCCTGCCGACCTATCCGGCGAACGGGCCGTTCGGCCTTGCCGTATTGCCGATCGATCATGTCTATGCCGGATCGGGCTGGGGCACGGTCTCCATCACCAGGGGGCCGCGGCTGGGCTCGGATCACTACCCCGTCGTCGCCGTCCTCAGCCCAAGACCGAAGTAGCCGATGCGTTCGCTGCGTTTGTTAATCACCAGCCTGATGGTCCTGACGGCGTTCGGCTGCGCGGCCTGGGCGCTGGCTGCGCACGGCGGGCGTTGGAGTGTTCGGCTCGACGTCCTGACCCACTTCGCGCCGATGCTGCTGGCGTTGTCTCTGGTTCCGGCGATCTACGGCCTGGTGTTCGCGCGCCGCGGCGCGCGCCTGCTTCTGACCGGTGTTTCGATCATCGCGATCGCGGCTTTTGGCGCGCTCCTCGTCCCCGAGTATATGCGGCCAGCCAGTCCGCCGGCCGTTGACGATGCGGCGGGCCAGATCAAGCTGATCCAGTTCAACGCCTGGGAACGCAACCGCCGCGAGGTCGAGACCGTCGCTTGGTTGCGCGCCCAGGATCCGGACCTCCTGGTGGTCGAAGAGGCCAGCGTCATCGCTCCGGCCCTCAAGCGCGCCTTTGACGGCTACTATGTCAGCTGCGGCGACTGCAGCGTGATGATCTTCTCCAAGGCCAAGCCTGTCGCCAACGACGTCCCAGTCCCGCCCGGAGTGGATCACGTCCGTCCGCCGATCGCCGGCGCCACGTTCCGAGACGCCCACGGCGAGTTCAGCGTCTTCGGCACCCACTACATTTGGCCGATCTACGGCGGCTGGCAGCAGGCCCAGGGCCGGGTGGTCGCCGACCTGCTGAACCGCTTCCCGAAGGAGCGCCTGATCCTGTCGGGCGACTTCAACTCCACGCCCTGGTCGTTCAGCCGCCGCCACGAAGATGCGATGTTCGGACTGGAGCGTCGGACCCATGCGCTGTTCACCTGGCCAGCCGACCGCGGCCCGGCGGGCATGGGCCTCCCCTTCGCGCTGCTGCCGATCGATCATGTCTACGCCGGGCCCGGGTGGCGCACGGTCCGCGTCGAACGCGGGCCGCTGCTGGGCTCGGACCACTACCCGGTGATCGTCACCCTGGCGCCTTTACCGTAAGACTAGGCGAGCCTTGTGCAGCGCCTCGCGCAGTTCGGTGCGGCGTTTCAGGAAATTGCTCTCGCTCTCGTCGCGTCGCAGTTCGAGCGCTCGCTTCTCGACTGCGATCCGGGCCAGTTCTGCGGCGTGACGTTCGGCGGCGGCCTCCAGTTCGGCCTCAAGGTCGGCGATCCTGCGTAGCTGTGCGGGGGTAGGTCCACGTGGCTTGGAAGGCGCAGCCTTTGAAGGCGTCGGCGTAGCCGGCTTGACCGCCGGCCGGCGCTTGGGAACCAGCGGTGTGACCTTCGACGGTCGCCGCAGTACATGTCCGGGCTCAGCGATGGCCGCGGCCACAAGATCGGGATCGTCGGTCTCGCGGGCGCCGCCGGACTGGAAGAGGTCCTGATGGGCGCCCCAGGCCGCGAGCGCCTTGGCCCGCGAGGTCGCCGCCACGACGTAGTCGGTGAAGCCGTCCGAGGTGACGAAGACCTTCAGCCGCGCCACCGGAGCCTCCTAGCTGAGCGACGCGAGCTCCCGCGTCAGGTTTTCCCGCGCCTGGGCGTCCAGCCATTCGGCGAACGCCGGATCGGGAAAGATAACCTGCGCATCGAGAAAGCGTTGCAGCACGCCGGACCTCCCCTTGCGCCAAAGCTCGTCGGGGACGTGGGCGTATTCTTCCCGGACGGCTTGCGCGTAGGCGTCGTAGCGGTCGGCGGGCGCGCCGAGGATCGCCAGGTCGATGGAGACCAGCAGCTCGCCGAGCCGGTCTTCTTCTTCGACCTCATGGCCGGCCGTCAGCATGATCAGCCGCGCGACTTCCTCGCGGGCGTGGATCGAGACCTCGAAGTCGCGCAGATCGGCCTTGGCCATCTGCGCGCTCCTGGCCTCATTGTCGGAGGCAGTGGGATCATAGACGGCGTCGTGCCACCAGATCGCATAGGTCAGGATCTGGCGCTCAGTGTCGGTCAGGTCGGGAACCTGATCGAGCAGCGCCAGGCACTGCTCGATATGGGCCCGTGTATGGTAGCGGCGATGCGGCTGCGCATACGCCGCTTCCAGGGACGGCGTCACGCGGCGTCGGCAGCGACGCGAGCGGACAGGATCTTGCCCGGAGCGCGCGGGGGCTCGCCCTTGGGCAGGGCGTCGACCGCATCCATGCCCTCGACCACTTCGCCCCAGACCGTGTACTGGCCGTCGAGGAAGGTGGCGTCATCCAGGCAGATGAAAAACTGGCTGTTGGCCGAGTGCGGCGCCGATGTGCGGGCCATCGAGCAGACGCCGCGGACGTGCGGCTCGCGCGAGAATTCGGCCTTCAGGTTCGGCTTGTCCGAACCCGAGGTGCCGGTGCCGGTCGGGTCGCCCCCCTGGGCCATGAAGCCGTCGATGACGCGGTGGAACACGACGCCGTCGTAGAAACCTTCACGCGCCAGCTCCTTGATGCGCTCGACGTGGCCGGGCGCCAGGTCGGGGCGGAGTTTGATCGTCACGGGCCCCGTGTCGAGGGTCAGGATAAGGGTGTTTTCCGGGTCCATCACTTCACCTCCGATGGGACTTTGATCTCGCAAACCGAGAAATTCTCACCCATTCGGGCGCGAACGCTTTCGATCTCGGCCTTGAACCAGGCGCTGCTGGGATCGATCACACGCACCTTGGGGCGTTCAGACGCGGGGATATCGGCCAGGATGCGGACCTTGTCCATCTTGTCCTGCGGCGGAGCCACCGGCTCGCCGACCTTGATGGCGCGCACGACGTCGAGACCCGCCACCACCCGACCCCAGCCGGTGTAACGTCGCTCGAGCGACGGATAGGTCTGACGCATCAGGAAGAACTGGCTGTTGGCGCTGTCCTCGCCCTGCCCACGGGCCATGGCTGCGACGCCAGGGCAGAACAGCGGCCATGCCGAGACCTTGCCATCGGCGGTCATCGCCATGAGCATCGGGCTCTGACTCTTCACCGGCAGCGATTTGATGAATCCGACCTGGGCCACATTCTGGTCGGCGGCCTGCACGAAGCCGGCGTCGGGTCCCAGACGGAACTGGAACTCCTGCGTCAGGTCCGGCTTGTCGCTGCCGCCGGTGCCGCGGTCCTCGGGATCGCCCGTCTGGGCCATGAAGTCATCGATGACCCGAAAGAAGCTGCGACCGTCATAAAAGCCGGCGCGGGTCAGTTCCCTGAGACGCTGCACATGGGCAGGCGCAGCCTCGGGCAGCATCTCGACGATGATCCGCCCCTTGTTGGTGTCGATGACCAGCAGGTCATCCGGATTGGGGGTGCGCCAATCCGCGGCCGAGGGCGCGGGCGCAGTTGCAGGGAGCTTTGCGGCAGGCGCCTGGGCGGCGGCCGGAGCCGCCATGGCCAGGACGGCGGCGGTGAGCGACAGGGTTCGGATCATGCGCCCCTCGTAGCGGGCAACGCGCGACACCGCCAGCCCGTCCGCCGTCGTCAGCCGCGGCCGACCTTGGCCATCAGCGCGTCCTTGATCGTCGGGCTCACGAACTTGCTGATGTCGCCGCCCAGCACGGCGATCTCTTTCACGAGCTTGGAGGAAATGGCCTGGTGGCGCGGGTCGGCCATCAGGAACACGGTCTCGACCTCGCGGTCGAGCTGCTGGTTCATCGCCGTCATCTGGAATTCGTACTCGAAGTCGGCCACGGCCCGCAGGCCGCGAACGATGACCTGGGCGCCGATTTCGCGGGCGTAGTGCATCAACAGCCCTTCGAACGGCTGGACGACGATCTCGGCCCGATCATTAAGGTGCTGTGTGGCCTCGCGCAGGATCGAGACGCGCTCTTCGAGCTCGAACAGGGGGCCTTTGCCGGCGTTGATCGCCACGCCGATGACCAGCTTGTCGACCAGCTTCACGGCCCGGCCGATGATGTCGGTATGGCCATTGTGGATCGGGTCGAAGGTCCCCGGATAGAGCCCCACACGCGTCATTCGACGTCTCCCCCTGTTGCGGTGCAGCAGGATTTCACCGGCGCGAGCCACGAATGCAAGCCCAAATCTCACCCGCAACCGATTGATGAACCAACGGTTGCGGGCGTCAGGCGTTACGCGGCCTCTCTATTCCGCCGCGTCATCCTCGATCTCGACGTCGTCCCCGCCGCCCTGGTCGGCCAGGCGCTCAACGGATACGACGTGTTCGTCTTTGCTGGTCCGGAAAATCGTGACGCCCGAAGTGTTGCGGCCAACCATCCGGACCTGATTGACCGGCGTGCGGATCAGTTGCCCCTGATCGGTCACGAGCAAGATCTCGTCGTCCTCTTCGACCGGGAACGAGGCGGCCAGGCGGCCGCCCTTCTTGGTCAGGTCCTGGGCCAGCAGGCCCTGCCCGCCCCGGCCCGTGCGGCGGAACTCGTAGGCTGAGCTGCGCTTGCCGAAGCCCTCGGTGGAGACCGTGAGAATCACTTCCTCCGCCGCGCCCAGCTCGACGAACCGCTCCTGGCTCAGGTCGACGTCGCCGCCCTCGGCCTCCTCGTCGTCAGCCGGCCCGGCGTCCTCGACGTCCTCGCCGGTCGCCCGACGTAGCGCATTGGCCTGCTTCACATAAGCAGCGCGTTCGGCCGGGCTCGCCTCGACAGACCGCAGAACCGCCATGGAAATCACGCTGTCCCCGTCGGCCAGACGGATGCCGCGCACGCCAGTCGAATCGCGGCCGGCGAACACGCGCACCTCTTCGGTCGCGAAGCGGATGCAGCGGCCCAGCGCCGTGGTCAGCAGGATGTCGTTCTGCTGCGCGTTGCAGAGACCGACGCCGATGATCGCATCGCCGTCGTCCAGCTTCATCGCGATCTTGCCGTTGCGCTTGATGCCCTGGAAATCGCTGAGCTTGTTGCGACGGACGTTGCCCGAACGGGTGGCGAACATCACGTCGTACTGATCCCAGGCGGCCTCGTCCTCGGGCAGCGGCAGGATCGAGGTGATGCTTTCGCCCGTCTCGATCGGCAGCAGGTTCACGAAGGCCTTGCCGCGCGAATTGGGGTTGCCGACCGGCAGACGCCAAACCTTCAGCTGATAGACCTTGCCGCCCGACGAGAAGAACAGCATCGGCGTGTGGGTGTTGGCCGAGAACACGCGGGTGACCGCATCCTCGTCCTTGGTCGCCATGCCCGCGCGCCCCTTCCCGCCTCGATGCTGGGTGCGGTAGGTGGCCAGCGGCGTGCGCTTTACGTAGCCGCCGTGGGTCACGGTGATGACCATGTCCTCGCGGGCGATCAGGTCCTCGTCCTCGACGTCGGCGTCGCCGTCGACGATCTCGGTGCGGCGCGGCACGGCGAAGGCGTCGCGCACGGCGACCAGCTCCTCGCGGACGATCGCCATGACGTTGGCGCGGTCCGACAGGATGGTCAGATGGCTCTGAATGGTGTCGGCCAGCTCACGGGCTTCGCCGAAGATCTCGTCGCGGCCGAGGCCGGTCAGGCGCGAGAGGGTCAGGGCGAGGATGGCGCGCGCCTGCTCCTCGGTGAGGTGGATCTTGCTCCCCTCGATCACGACCGTGCGCGGGTCCGCGATCAGTTCGACCAGGGGCATCATGTCGCCCGTCGGCCAGTCGCGGGCCACCAGGCGCTCGCGCGCCTCGGCCGGGTCCTTGGACGAGCGGATGATGTGGATGAACTCGTCGATATTGGCGACGGCGATGGCCAAACCGACCAAGACGTGGCCGCGGTCGCGCGCCTTGCCGAGCTCGAACTTGACGCGCCGGACGACCACTTCCTCGCGGAAGTCAACGAAAGCGACGACCAGGTCGCGCAGGTTCATCTCGCGCGGACGGCCGCGATCCAGGGCCAGCATGTTGACCGCGAACGACGACTGCAGCGGCGTGTAGCGATAGAGCTGGTTCAGGACGACGTCCGGCGAGGCCTCGCGCTTCATCTCGATGACGACGCGCATGCCGTCGCGGTCGCTCTCGTCGCGCAGGTCGGCGATGCCTTCGATCTTCTTCTCGCGCACCAGTTCGGCGATGCGCTCGACCATCGCCGCCTTGTTCACCTGATACGGGATCTCGGTGATGACGATGGCTTCGCGGTCCTTGCGGATCTCCTGGATGTCCGCCTTCCCGCGCATGATGACCGAGCCGCGGCCGGTCATCAGGGCGTTGCGGGCGCCCGAACGGCCGATGATCTCGCCGCCGGTCGGGAAGTCCGGCCCCGGCACGATGTCGAGCAGCGTCTCGAGGCTGACCTCGGGATTGTCCACATAGGACAGACAGGCGTCGACGACTTCGCCCAGATTGTGCGGCGGGATGTTGGTCGCCATGCCGACGGCGATGCCGCCGGCGCCGTTGACCAGCAGGTTCGGAATCCGCGATGGCAGGACCACCGGCTCCTGCTCGGTGCCGTCGTAGTTTTCCTTGAAGTCGACCGTGTCCTTGTCGAGGTCGGCGACGACCGACATCGCCGCCTTGCTCATCCGGCTTTCGGTGTAGCGCATGGCCGCCGGCGGATCGTTGTCGACCGAACCGAAGTTGCCCTGGCCGTCGATCAGCAGCAGGCCCATGGAGAACGGCTGCGCCATCCGGACCATGGTGAAGTAGATCGAGGCGTCGCCGTGCGGGTGATACTTACCCATGACGTCCCCGACCACGCGGGCCGACTTCACGTAGGAACGGTCGGGCGTATGGCCCTGCTCGTTCATCGAGAACAGGATGCGGCGGTGCACGGGCTTGAGGCCGTCGCGCGCATCAGGCAGCGCGCGGCTGACGATCACGCTCATGGCGTAGTCGAGATAGGAGCGCTTCAGCTCGTCTTCGATGGCGATAGGGGCGATGCCCCCACGCCGATCACCGTCCGGCGGGGTATGGGTTTCGTCGGTCAAGGAGAGGATTTAGCCGTTTAGAATCGGACACAAAGCTAGGTTCTGTTGTTACCATCCCGGAGGCCGCTAGGCCAAATGTCCGTAGAGTTTCGAACCCAGGTGCTAGATCTCATGAAATATGCCTTCGTCGCCCTCGCCGCCACCCTTTTCGCCGGGACGGCGATCGCCGCAGACGCACCGGCCAACCAACGGATCGAACTGAAGAATTCGGCCGGCGCCGCGGTCGGATCGGCCACCCTCACCAACGCTCCCAAGGGCGTGCTGATGCGCATCGAGCTGAAGGACGTCGCTCCGGGCTGGCACGGACTGCACTTCCACGAGAAGGGCGACTGCTCGAAGTCCGACTTCACCTCCGCCGGCGGTCACGTCCACGGCGGCCCGACCATGGTGCATGGCCTGCTGAACCCTGACGCCAACGAGGCCGGCGACCTGCCGAACGTCTTCGTGGCCGCCGACGGCACGGCGAACGCCGAGATCTTCACCACCTTCGTCTCGCTCGGCGGCGTCGACGGTCGCCAGGACCTGACCGACAAGGACGGCTCGGCCATTGTCGTCCACGCCAACGCCGACGACCACAAGACCCAGCCGATCGGCGGCGCCGGCGCGCGCATCGCCTGCGGCGTCATCGCCGGCGGCTAAGCGCCCGCGGAACACCCTGACTGCGCCGCCGCGGGCCTGGCTCGCGGCGGCCGACGCCCCTTTCGGATCATCGCCATGCTGAACCGCCGACACCTCCTGCTGGCGGGCGCCGCCACCCTGACCGCCACCCCCGCCGCGGCGCAGAGCACCGACGGCCGCCGGCTCACCGCGCTGATGGACCAGGCGATGCAGGCTGCACTCGCCGCATCGCCTCAGCTGATGACGTTGACCGGCCTCGATATTGGCGCGAATGCGGCCGCCAAGCACCAACTCGACGATCGCTCCAAGGTCAGCTTGGCGAAGATGAAGGGGCTGTTCGAGCGGATGGCCGCCGATCTGCGGCCGTTCGATCCCACGGCGCTGCGGGGCGGCGACCTGCTCAACTACCAGACTGCAGCCTACCTCGCCGACGTCACCCTGCAGGGCTACGCCTTCCCTTATGGCGATCCGGGCGTCGGCGGGGCGATCCCTTATATTGTCTCCCAGCTCAGCGGAAACTACCGCAGCATTCCGAGCTTCCTCGGCACCCAGCACACCATCGCCACCGTTGACGACGCCGAGGCCTATCTGGACCGTCTGGCCGCGTTCGGCCCTTCGCTCGACCAGGAGACCGAACGCGCTAGCGCCGACTTCGCGCTCGGGGCGACGCCGCCGGACTTCATCCTTCGCGCCACATCTGGTCAGCTCTCTGCCATGCTGGCCCCGGCGCCGACGGCATCGGAACTCGTAACCAACCTAACCCGTCGCACGTCGGAAAATGGCCTGGATGGCGACTGGGCGACCCGCGCCGCGGCGATCGTCGAGACCACCGTCTATCCGGCTCTCCGCCGCCAGTTGGCGCTTCAACAGCAAGCCCTGCCGACCGCCTCGCACGACGCCGGCTGCTGGCGGCTGCCGCAGGGCGAAGCCTACTACCGCTTTGCGGTGCGCTCGTTCACGACCACAGACATGGGCGGCGACGATATCCACCGCCTAGGTCTGCAACGCGTGGCCGAACTGACCGCGCAGGCTGACGAGATCCTCAAGCAACAAGGCCTCAGCCAGGGGTCGGTCGGCCAGCGCATCTCCGCCCTGCGGCGGCGACCGGACCAGATCTACCCGAACACCGACGCCGGACGTGCGCAACTCCTGGTCGACATGAACGACATGGCCGAAGCCATGCGAAAGCGGCTGCCAGGCTATTTCGGCGCGCTCCCCAAGGCGCCGGTGGAGATCGCGCGCGTGCCCGCCACGATCGAGGCCGGCGCCCCCGGCGGCTCCTATCAGCCCGGCTCGGTCGACGGCTCAAGGCCAGGGATATTCTACATCAACCTGCGCGATACGGCCGAACAGCCGCGCCTGGACCTGCTGACCCTGGTGCACCACGAGGTGTTGCCAGGCCACCATCTGCAGATCGCTCTCGCCATGGAAGCCAATGGCCTGCCGCTGATGCGCCGCATGCCGTTGTTCTCAGGCTATTCCGAAGGCTGGGCGCTCTATGCCGAGCAGCTCTCCGACGAGATAGGCGCCTTCGAGAACGATCCGTTGGCACGACTTGGCTACCTCGCCTCGCTGCTGTTCCGCGCCGCGCGGCTGGTCGTAGACTCCGGCCTTCACCACAAGCGCTGGGGCCGCGAACAGGCGATCACCTACATGGTCGAAACGCTCGGCGACAAGGAGACGAGCGTCACCCGCGAGGTCGAGCGCTACTGCGTCCAGCCCGGTCAAGCGTCGAGCTACATGCTCGGCCACGAGATCTGGGTGAAGGCGCGCGAGACGGCCAGGGCGCGCCTCGGCGACGCCTTCGACATCCGCGCCTTCCATGACGCGGGCCTGCTCTATGGCGCCATGCCGCTCTCGGTGCTCAGCGCCCACCTCGACGGCTGGGCGCGCAACGGCGGGCGCGTCGCCTGAGCGCCGCCTACTTCGCGGTCACGTTCATCACCGCCAGGCTCATCGCCATAACCCCGGTGCGGATGGAGGGCTCAGCGGCCGGTGCAAAGAACGGCGAGTGGTTCACCGGCAGGGCCGTCCCGTTCTTCTGGGCCTCGGCGATCGTTTTGGCGTCGTAGCCGCCGATGCCGAAGTAGACCGACGGCGTTCCGGCGATGATGAACTCGGAATAGTCCTCGCTCGCCGAACCCGCCTGCGGCTGGACCACGGCGTTGGCGCCGAACGCCGCCTGGAACACCTTGGCCGTGCGTTCGGTCAGCGCGGCGTCGTTGATCACCGCCTTGCCGCCGGGAACGATCTTGACCGTCGGCGCGGGGGCGCCGGCCATGTCCGCCACGGCCTTGGCTGTCCGCTCGACGCCCGCAAGGATCTTGTCGCGAACCGCGCCGTCCTGGGTGCGGATGGTGCCGCGCAGTTGGGCGCTGTCGGGAATGATGTTGCCGGCGCTGCCGGCCTGGAACGAGCCGATGGTGACGACGCCGAAGGCCGCCGGGTCCTTCTCGCGGCTGATCACGCTCTGCACGTCGACCACGAACCGCGCGCCCATCATCACCGGATCGATGGTCGCCGCCGGCATCGAACCATGGCCGCCGCGGCCCGCGAACACCACGTCCAGGCTGTCGGAGGTCGAGCTCACCGCGCCCGGCTTGTAGTAAATCTGCCCGGCGAGCCCTGGCCCCACGTGCAACGCAAAGCCGTAGTCGGCCTTGCCGAAGCGCTTGATGAAGCCGTCATCCAGCATCGCCTTGGCGCCGTTGACGGTCTCCTCAGACGGCTGGGCGACGAACATCACCGTCCCGCTCCAGCGCGCCTTGGCCGCAATAAGGGCGCGCGCCGTGCCGACCCAGGCGGCCATATGGACATCGTGGCCGCAGGAGTGGGCGACGAAGGTCTCCTTGCCGTTCCAAGTCGCCTGCGCCCGGCTGGCATAGGGCAGCCCGCTCTTCTCCTCCATCGGCAGGGCGTCGAGCTCAGTGCGCACCAGCACGGTCGGCCCTGGGCCGTTCTTCAGGATGGCGACCACGCCCGTGCCGCCTACGCCCTCAGTCACCCCCAGGCCAAGACCGCGCATCTCGGCGGCGAGCTTGGCGGCCGTGCGCATCTCCTGGAAGCCGAGCTCAGGGTGGGCGTGCAGATCCTTGTAGAGCGCGTCCAGCTGGGCGTAGTCGCGATCCAGGGTCTGCGTCACCTGCGCCTTGGCCGCCGGCACGTCGAGCGTCGCGGCCATGGCCGGCGCGACCGCCAGGGCGAGGACTGTCGCCGAGGCGACGCAGGTCAGCATCTTCATGGAAAGCCCCCGAGAACTGTAGCGAACAATGGACGCGCGCAGGTCTAGCTTGGCCGCCGCGCAAAGGCCAATCACAGCCGGAATCAAAAAGGGCCGGCGCTACGGCCGGCCCTTGTTCTGATGGCGCAGCGCCTAGAACGGGATTTCGTCGTCGAGGTCGGCCGAAAAGTCTTCCCGCGGACCCGAGCTCTGGTTGCGCGAACCGCCGCCGAAGCCGCCGCCGCCGCCGCCGTAGCCGCCCCCACCGCCGCTGCCCCCGCCATAGTCGCCGCCGTAATCGCCGCCGCCGCCCGCGTTGTCGTTGCGGCCATCCAGCATGGTGAGCTCACCACGGAACTTCTGCAGGACGATCTCGGTGGAGTACTTTTCTTGGCCCGACTGGTCGGTCCATTTGCGGGTTTGGATTGAGCCCTCGATGTAAACCTTCGAGCCCTTGCGCAGGTACTGCTCAGCGACCTTCACGAGATTGTCGTTGAAGATCACCACCCGGTGCCACTCGGTCTTTTCCTTGCGCTCGCCCGAGCTCCGGTCGCGCCAGGTTTCCGACGTCGCGATGCGCAGGTTCGCGACCCGATCGCCCGAATTCAGGCTGCGAATTTCAGGATCGGCGCCGAGATTGCCGACCAGAATGACCTTGTTGACGCTGCCCGCCATGAGCTTGTCCCTTGCTTTCCGTGCTTGCGGGCCTTCGCCCAAGTGCGGGACGCTAGACGACCGCGCCGCACGGATCAACGTCGATGTTCGCTATATGTTCACGACGTTAACGCTTAGTCCACAGCGATTTGGTCGCGGCGTCGGACTATTGCGCGGGCTGCTGCGGCATCGCGCCGGGGATCGCCAGGCGCCCGTCGCCGGTGCGGACTAGGGCGAGATAGGGATGCTCCTCAAGCGACGGCGCGGTGAAGATCCCGCGCTTGTCCACGAAGATGAAACTGCCCTTGTAGGCGCCGGTGACCTCGCGGACTGAGCCGCCCATACGCAAGAACCGAACCCGCATGCTCTCGAGCTCGGCGGCGCAATGTTCGAGCGTCGGCACGTCAGACTTCAGCTTGTGGTACTTCAGTTCGCCGTCCGCCGTCCGGGTGACGTTCCAGCAGATCCCCTCCCCGCCTGGCGGCAAGGTGCGCTTGGAGCACGCAGCCAGCGCGACGACGGAAAGGCCAGCGACGAGGGCGAAGCGGAGCAGCATGGGATCAGCCTATAGTCGCGATTGCGGCGGCGGCAGGGCGAATCCCTAGCCGATGGAAGAGATCGAGCAGTTCTGCGCCTGTTCGGCCAGCGGACGGAAGCTGCGATTGTCGCCCGACACCTCCACCTTGCCAGGGACCAGGCGCAGCGTCTGCTGCATCCAGCGCCCGTAGGTCGCCCCGCCGGGCCGCTCGCAGCGGCCGCCGAACAGCGTCTGGACGCAGGCGTTCAGCGTGAGGTCGTTGGGAAGCTTGCGCCAGCCGCCGTCGACATAGCGCCAGCAGCTGCCCGCGGGGGCATTGGCGGTCGCGGGCGTCTGGGTCGGTGCGGCCGGAGCCGGCGCAAGCGGCGTCACGGCTTCGGGACGCGGCGGCAGCGGCGTCAGCATCGTACCGGCCTGATCCGCGGCGGCCAGATTGCCCGCCTCGTCGACGCCGACGTCGAGCGCGCCGGTGGCCACGCCGTTGCGCTTGGCGCATTCGGCCAAGGTCATTTCACCAACGTACTGGCCGGCGACGAAGCAGCGCAGCGGCTTTGCCGGGTCCAGGCGGCCGTCGTCCGGCGCGCCCGTCTCGACGACAAGCCCGCCTTGCGAGGCCGGCGGCGGCGCGGGCCTTTCGCCCTTGCCCTTGTTGACCATCACGCTTGCGATGATCACCCCGGCCAACAGGGCAAGCGCGCCGCCGACGAGGGCCAGAAGCGTGCGCCGATCTTTCAGGAACTCCATGCGCCCTCGCTAGACCGTGCGAGTGACGGTTTCAAGCGCGCGCGTCTGGTCAGCCGCCCGTCAGGCGGTTCAGGCCCGCCTGATAGTTGGCCAGCTGGTTCTTGAGATAGGCGGGCACTTCGCCGGTCGCCTTCTTCGTTTCGCTGGCCGGCTTCATGCCCTGCTCCAGGTCGCGATAGGCGCCGCGCAGCACCGACATCGCCATGGTGAGCTTGTCGATGGCCGCCTTGATGTCTTCCTTAGTCGACAGCGAGAGGTCGCGCGGCATCTTCAGGCCGTACATGGCCGAACCGCCGTCGCCGGGGACCATCTTCTCGTCCTTCATCACCGTGCTACGCACGAAGCCCTCGTGAAGACCCAAGGCCTCAAGTGCGTCCAGTCCGCCCTTCCCGCCCAGGATTTCCAGGCTGGAACGACTATTCTGGGGTCGGATCTGCAGCTTGCGCACGTCGCCGTCGGACACGACCTCGGCCTTCACACCGAAAGAGGTCGCTCGCTGGATCTTCTTGGCCAGGCTCTCGAGCGTATCGGTCGCCTCGATAGTGATGGTCACGGCCGGGCCGCCGATCCGCCGGCGGATCTGGAAGGTGTCGCCCGGTCTCGCCGAGGTGGCCGAGGTGACGAGCTGCGAGTCCGAATACGCGACCTTGCCGCTGGGCAGCCCGAGCCGGTCGAGCGCGCTGGCGCCTGCCGGATCCACTGCGATCGACGTCGGCGTCGTCATCTTCTCAGAGCCCGTGAAGCGCTGCGCCCAGGCAACCACGCCGGAGCCGATGTCGAGGCCGACCGCGAAGCCGTCGACCTTTCCGACGGCGTTGTCCATGCCCGGCAGGTCGGTTTTGGTGGTGCCGGTGAGCCAGACCTTGCCGTCCGCGACGGTCATCGCCGTCGCACGGTCATCGCCGCTGCCGCCATAGTAGGCGATGGCGTCGGCGCTCCCCGACAGGTCCATCGATATCCGCGCCGCGAACGCGTCCACGCTGCCCGAAGAGGGCCGGGTCGTGTTCGCGACGCCCAGGGTGGCGCCGGTCGAGCCGGCGATCACGATATTGCCGCCGTCCATGGTGACGCCCGCGATCGAGCCGCCGCCGAGCGTGCCGAGGCTGCGGGTCGCCGACAGCGTCGGGACCTTCGGATCGGTCATGTCGTAGCGGCGCAGCTTGACCTCGCCGCCTTCGATCGAGGCGACCACGACATTGGTCCCGTCGACCACCAGGCCGGCAGGCTTGTCCTCGCCGGAGGCGCCGAACTGGGTCGTCGATTTCAGGCGGCCTTCGGCGTCGAAGGCGCGCAGATAGTTGTCCCAGTTGCCGCTCGACGTCTGTCCCGGCATCGCACCCTTGGTGCGGCCGAGCACATAGAGCGAACCGTCGGCGCCGAACGCGACGCTGGTCGCCTCGTCGTCGTCGCGCGCGCCCATCCGCTGCGACCACATTTCGTCGCCGGCCGCGCTGAACACCGCCACGAAACTGTCGGGCTTGGTCTCGTCGACGCCGTTGTCGGCCTTCAGGACCTTGGGGATGGTCTCCAGCGTCCCTGTGCCGATCGGCACCCCGCTGGCGGCGAACCCGCCGGTGACCGAGCCCGACACCGCGATCTGCCCATCCGGACCGACCGCGAGCCCCAGGCCCGTCGCATCGGCCGATGCGCCGAGCGTGCGCGCGTAGACGAGCTTGCCGGCCGAATCGAACTTCATCAGCGCGACGTCGCCGGCGCCCTTGATCGTCTGGCCATCGACGGTGTCGTTGACGTCCGCCAGTAGATAAAGCGAGCCGTCGGGACCGGTGACGGTTTTGTGGACCTTCTCCACGCCTTCCGGCAACGCGACGTTGAAGACGCGCCCCTCGACCCAGTTCACGTCGCCGGGGCGGCGCACGGCGTCCGATGTCGTGCCGGTCTCGAACTTGATCAGCTCTTCGGTCAACTTGGGATCGGGCGTGACCGTCACCACCTTGCCGTTCTCGACCTTGGTGGTCTTGGCGGGTTTCGGATCGCCGGCGGTCTGAGTGATGTAGACGGCCGGCGAGGTCGCCGGCGCGGTAAACGTCAGTATTTCAGTGGTGTCGCCCTGAATCTTGAGCGCGAACCTGTCCGGCTCGGCGCCCAGCTTGATCGTCCGGCCATTGACCTCGGTGGTCTTCTCGGCGCCTGCGATCTTCTCGACCGCAAAGCGCGTGGAAAAGCCAGCTGAGCTGAGCTTGGCGTTGATGTACTTCACCACCTCGTTCATCGAACGGGTCGTCGAGCCCATTTCGGCGAGGTCGAAGTCGATCGTCGTCTCGACCTTGTTCGGCAGCCGGATCTTGACGCTGAACTTCATGTCGCCCTGGAACGCGTCGACCGCGTCGGTCGCCGTTCCCTGGTGCAGGGGCGAGGTCATGTACTTCGGCACGGTCTTCGGCACGCCGACCGTCGTCTTGGCCTTATCAGCGACGTCGCCGTAGGTCAGGCGCAGCTTGTCGAAGTTCGTATCGTCGATGTAGCCCGAGACCTCAGACATGCCGCGCGTAAAGGCGGCCTGAATTCGTTTCAGCTCAGCGGCGGTGGTGTCCTTCTCGTCGGCCTTCTTCGCCAAGGCCTCAAGCGTCGACAGGCCCTGGTGGATTGCGAAGAGCTGCCGGTAATCCTCGCTGGCGCCCTTCACGTCGAGCTGTGTCTGGTACTCGTCGATGAACTTGCGGCCCATCATGACGCTCTTGAGCATCTCGTCGGCCTTCGGGGCCGCAGACAGGGTGCTCCAAGGCGGGGTCGGCGCCTTCTTCACTGACGAGGCGACATTCGTCGTGGTTCCGCCCACGGCGGCGCTCAGGCCGTTCTTGGCCTGATAGTAGCCCAGCAGCAGATTGGTATCGAGGCTGATCACCTAGCCCACCGACTCACGGAATTTCCCAACCGCAGATTGCGCGACAAGGGCTGACGAGGTGTTAAGGCCGCGCCCGCCTGAACAAATAAAAGGCCCCGGAACCTAGAGGCTCCGGGGCCGGGTACGCTCTCCTCGGTCGGGCGTCAGCCCTTGAACAGCTGCAATATGACCTGCGGCTGCGAGTTGGCGATGGACAGCGCCTGCGCGCCGAGCTGCTGCTGGACCTGCAGGGCCTGCAAGCGCGCGCTTTCCTTGGCGATGTCGGCGTCGACGAGGTTGCCGATCCCGGTCTCCAGCACGTCTTGCAGCTTCGAGACGAAGGTCACGTGCTTTTCTATCTGCTTGGCCTGCGCGCCCATCTCGGCGAGCGCAGCGGTCACCTTGCCAATCGCCAGGTCGAGGGAGGCGAGCACCGACTTGGTGGCCGTGGTCGTGCCCGTCAGCCCCGTGCCGTCGAGGTTGATGATCGAGCCGGAGATCGTGAAATCCTGCGGCGTGAGCGCGATGTAGCTGTCGCCGTCCGAGTTCGCGAGGAAGTTGAGGTTGGCGGTCAACGAACCGTTGAGCACCGAGACGCCATCGAATTCGGCCGAGGACGAGAACTGGCTGATCGCCTGCAGCAGCGTCTGATACTCGTCGTCGAACGCCTTGCGGGTCGAGGGCGAGGCCGAGTCTTCGGCGGCGCCGACGACCTTTTCCCGCATCTGGACGAGAATGTCGCTGATCTGCTGGCCGGCGCTCAGGGCCACGTCGGTGATAGAGGTGGCGCGGTCGAGGCTCATCTTCACCGCGCCGAGCGAGCTGAAGTCGGCGCGCTGCTTCTGCGCGATCGCATAAACCGCCGCGTTGTCCTTGGCGTTAGCGACCCGCAGGCCGGTGTTGATCTTGTTCTGAACCTGCTCCAACTTTTCGTTGGTGCTGTTGAGGTTCTGGAGCGCGATCAGCGCCGACTTGTTCGTATTCACGCTCATCGCCATGGCGCCAATCTCCTTCAGAGAACCCATGAATGACGCGCGACTCGCACGCCGAAACTATGGTTAACGCTAGGAAGCGCATGGTTTCCGAAAGATTAACGACGCTGCGTCGATAGCCGCAGACCCTTTGCCTGGCTGCGGTTGCGCCCTTTGGATGGACGCGCTTTCCGAGCCCGCGACGCGGGCCAACCGAGACTCAGGCCTGTGTCGCGATCACCGTTCCGGCCACATAGGCCTCGGCGTCCCGCATACGAAGCACCTCTTCACGCGGCAGCTGCAGCACCACCTCGCCGGTACGGCGGTCGATGGTCTTGTAGACGAAGCCGCCCGCCTGCCCCTCTTCGATCACCAGCCGCAAATCCGGTTCCGGCGATGGCGCTGGAACGGCCGGCGGCGCGGCGACCGGCTTGATCGGCGCCTGAACGGACTCGATGTCGGGGTAAGCCGCCACGACCGAAAGCTTGTTCTCCATGGTCCCATCCGCCCGAGGCTCTCACGCCGGGGCGGCCCCCAATTGCGCGATGACGGCGGGGAGGTCTCCCTCCCCGCCGCCGACGCAGGACGCGGCCGGGACCGCGCCCCTTTTGGCCTATCGGAACAGGCCGAGCAGAGTGCTCGACGACTGGTTGGCGATGCTGAGGGCCTGCACGCCAAGCTGTTGCTTGGTCTGCAGCGCCTGCAACCGCGCACTTTCCTTCGCCAGGTCGGCGTCGACCAGGTTGCCGACACCGGCGTCCAGGGTGTCCTGGAGCTTCATGACGTTGGTCATGTGGGTGTCGAGCGCCTTGGCGCCGGTGCCGAGCTTCGAGAGGGCCGAAGAGACGTCCTGGATGGCGTCTTCCACGTCCTTCACGTCCGCCGAACCCACGGCGCCGGTCAGCGAGGTCAGCGTCGCGGCGATCTTGGCGTTCGACTTCGACAGGTCGACGTGGTCGATGTCGATGGTCGCGGTGGCGTCGGCGTTGGCGATCGACTTGATGCTCGAGCTGTTGACCGTGGTCGCCGAGATCAGGTTGACGCCGTCGAAGGTGGCGTTGTTGGCGATCGTGTTGATCTGATCGCGCAGCGCCGTGTACTCATCGCTGAGCGCCTGCTTGGAAGCGGTCGACAGGCCCGCTTCAGTCGCCGCCAGGACCTTTTCCTTCATCTGGACGAGGATGTCCGAGATGGCGGTGCCGGCGGACATGGCGACGTCAGCCACCGACTGGCCGCGTTGCAGCGACGAGACGACGGAGTTGAGCGAGGCCGATTCAGCGCGCTGGTTCTGGGCGATGGCCCAGATGGCGCCGTTGTCCTTGGCCGACGAAATCTTCTGACCGGTGTTGATCCGGTTTTGGACGACGCCCAGCTCTTTGTTGGTGGTGTTGAGGTTCTGCAGGGCGATCATCGCGCCCTGGTTGGTATTAACCGAATTCATGGCCATACGCGTGGTTCCTTTTCTCGGAGACCGGCGTCGTTTTGACTGCCGGAGGCATTTTGCCCTCCCAACACAAAGCAAGTGCGGGGCCACGCCGCCATCACCGCAACATGTTGTTTTAATTGTATTTTTTGTGTTTACCGGGGGTAAACCACGCCCTGACGTTCCCACAACCGCCCGCGCCGGCAATATTTGCCCACTTTGGCCGGCAAATATTGCCGATCGGCAGATATCGCCCACGCAAGGCCGCGAGCTCAAACGCAAAGCGCCGGCCACGAGGGCCGGCGCTGAAATCGCGTCAGAAGTTAACCTGTTGGCGGCGGTCAGGCCGCGGCGGGCGCGTCGGCGCGCTGGGACAGCGCCTGCATCATCATCTTGTTGATCTCGATGAGGGTGTCGAAGTTGTCCTCGCCGCGCATCACCTCGCTGGAGTGACGCCCGACGAACAGGCTGAGCGAGATGATCCCGGCGCGAATCTGCGGCGGCAACTTGTTGTCCGGCTCGGAACAATCGCGCGCCAGCGTCGACCACAGTCGACGGTTCCAGTCGATAGCGTCGATCCGCACCGCGAAATCCGTAGCCGGAGCCTCGGACGCCACGATCAGCGCCCGCGTCACCTGGCCGAACAGCCGGTACTCGGCGTCCTTAGGGGCCTCAGCCCGGCTCGCCGCCTGCTGGTAAGCTCGAAGCGACATTCCCCAACCTCTCGTCTTCGTACTCGATCAACTTCCGACACAGCATGAGCGCCTTGTAGTACTCGCGCGCCATGGCGTGTTTTGAGATGGCGACGCATTCCGCCAACACTTCCGGATTGCGAATGACGCCCATGAACTCGGTCAGGCGCTGGACGAACTCGTCATAGTAGCGGTTCGCTGCACCATCATCGAGGTACATCATCATCATCGGGAAATAGATGCGACGGGCCGGCGTGGCGGCGTCCTCGGGCTGCATGATGTCCTTCTCGCGAAGAACCGACGCTTTGTTCTGCAGAACAAGGGTCGTACGGCGATCGCCGTTCTGCACCACCGCCCCGTTGAGAACGAATTTCTCGCCAGGCTTTAGGGACAGCTTAAGCGGCATTCCTCAGTCTCCAATAGAGGCGTGTCGCCCAACCTGCCTGCGCTCAGCAGTCCGATTGGGCAAGGCTAGATGCGAGGGGTTAACCGGACCTTGCGACGCCCTCGTCGCCCCAGGGCATTAGCAGACCGTTAAGCATGATTTTTCAAGATCGCAGCATGCGGGATGCTGGGGCGGCGTAATGAGTGACACTTCGGACCCAGCGACTGCGCCCCCTCGCCGCATCCAGACGCACCGCGGCGGGCCGGCCGGGGATTCGGCTTCCAGGGAGTCGGTGTCGCGGCTGCGCGGCGAGCTTGGAGCCCTGAAGGCCGCCAAACAGGCCCTTCCTTTCCTCAAACGCGCCCTCGGCCATATCGCCGGCAAGGACTATGCGGCCGCGCGCGAGGCCGCCCAAAAGGCTGTCGACCGGGACCCGAGCCTGATCCATGCGTGGCATCTGCTGGCGATCGCGCGCGAGCAGCTTGGCGATTGGCCCGGGGCGCTCCAAGCCTACGAGCGCGGCTTGTCGCTGGACCCGGCCAATCCGCCCATCGCCAACGACCTTGGTCGATTGGCCTTCAAGATGGAAATGTTGCCCCAGGCCGAGGCGCTCTTCCGCCACTATCTCGCCTTCCGCCCCAATGCTCCTGAGAGCACCAACAACCTCGCATGTGTGCTGCGCAGCCAGATGCGTTACGACGAGGCCATCGAGGTCCTGAAGCCCGCGCTCCAGGCGCATCCCGATAAGGTGATGCTGTGGAACACGCTGGGCACCGTCATGGAGGATATGGGGGAAACCGAGCAGGCGGGCCTGTTTTACGGGGAAGCGCTGAGACTCGACCCGACCCAGGCCAAGGCGCGATACAATCTGGCCAACGCGATGTTCGCGGCTGGCCAGCATGACGAAGCGATCAATCAGTGTCGTGAAGCCATGGACGGCGCGCGTACGTCAGAAGACCTGACCATGATGCGCTTTGCTCTGGCCACCATGCTGTTGGCCACCGGGCGACTTGGTGAGGGCTGGGACGCCTATGCGGCACGGCTGGAGCGGACATACTACGACCCCGTGGATTTCGTAGTCCCCGTGCCACGCTGGGAGCCTGGGACCGATCTCGCCGGCCGCCGCCTGCTGCTGGTCGGCGAACAAGGGCTTGGCGACGAGGTCCTGTTCGCCAATGTGGTCGCGGACGTCGAGCAGGCCTTGGGCTGCAGCGGTCGTCTGACCCTTGCGGTGACCGATCGGTTGAGGACGCTCTTCGCTCGCTCCTTCCCGCAAGCCGAAGTCGGCGCTCATGCCAGTCAGAAGGTGCAGGGCCGCACGGCCCGTCGCATCCCGTTCTTGGAGCAGGATTGGTCCAGGATCGACGCCTGGGCCCCGCTCGGCGAAGCGCTGCGCCACTTCCGTCGCTCCATCGACGCGTACCCCCACCGTCCGCAGGGCTTCATGACGCCCGACCCCGATCGCGTTCTATACTGGCGCGACGCCCTTTCGGGTCTACCTGGCCGCAAGGTCGGGTTGCTTTGGACCAGCATGGTGATCGACTCGACACGCCACCGACATTTCGCCCCGTTCGAAAAGTGGGCGCCGGTGCTGCAAACGCCTGGTGTCAGTTTCGTCAACCTCCAGTACGGCGATCAAAGCCAGAGCATTGAACGGGCTCGGAAGGAATTCGGCGTCGAGATTCACCAGCCGGCAAGCATCGACCTGAAGAACGACCTGGACGACGTCGCCGCCCTGGCTTGCGCCCTCGATCTCACCGTCGGGTTCTCGAACGCAAGCTTCAATCTCGCCGCGGCCTGTGGCGCGTCGACCTGGCTGCTGACCTCCTCCGACAACTGGGCGCGTCTGGGGGCCGAGCACTATGCCTGGTACAGTCAGGTTCGAATGTTCTGGCCGCGCGTGGCGGCCGATTGGGATGCTTTGATGGGCGATCTCGCTGCAGCGCTTGGCGAGTACGCCCGGGCCGACGCCCCGATCGCAACAGCTGTGGGGGCCTGAGCATGGCGATTTTTGACGCCGGCCCCGTCGGCGACGCCGCTGCGCCGGAGAAACTCGCCCGCCTCAGCGCCGAGATCGCATCGGCCAAAGCCACCCGCGAGGCTCTGAAGTCGCTGCGGGTAGCCCTCGAGCACGCCAACGGCGACCGCTTCGCGGAAGCGTGCACGGCCGCCGAGGAGGCCCTGACGCACGACCCGAACTTGGTGCTTGGGTGGCATCTGCTGGGGATCGCTCGCGACAAGCTCAACCAGCGGGCGCCGGCGCTCGACGCCTACGAACGCGCCCTCGCCCTCTCGCCCGCGGATCCGGACATCGCCCACGATCTGGGTCGCCTCGCCTTCAAGATGGACATGCTGCCTCAGGCCGAGGCGCTGTTCCGTCACTGCCTGAGTTTCAAGCTGGGCGCCCGCGAGCCGTCGAACAACCTTGGCGCCCTGCTGCGCCGCCAGATGCGCTTCGACGAGGCCATCGAAGTCCTGCGCGCGGCGCTGATGGCCGAACCGGAATCGGCCATGCTGTGGCTGACACTCGGCACGATCGTCGGCGACAAAGGCGACATCGACCAGGCGGAGATCTTCTACTGCGAAGCCCTGCGCCTGGAGCCTGACTACGCCAAGGCGCACTACAACCTCTCCAACATCCTATTCACCAAGCGCCGACACGAGGAGGCGCTGAGCCACTGCCGCCGGGCCATCGAACTGTCCGACGTCCCGCAGGACACCTCGATGATGCGGTTCGCGCTCTCGACCATGCTTCTTGCGCGCAGCGAGTTGACCGAGGGCTGGCGATACTATGATGCGCGGCTTGAGCCGACCTACGCCGAGCCGATCCACTTCGTCGTGGACCGGCCGCGATGGACGCCGGGAACGGACATCAGGGGCCGCCATATGATGCTCTTTGGCGAACAGGGGCTCGGCGACGAGGTTCTCTTCGCCAACGTGCTCGACGACGTCCTGGCCGAACTAGGCCCGGAAGGCCGTCTGACAGTGGCTGTCACCGACCGTCTGCTGCCCCTGTTCCAGCGGAGCTATCCGAGCGTCCGCTTCGGACCGCACGCCACTTTGAAGGGCGATGGACGCGCCTTCCGCGGCGCCCAGTTCATCAAGGACTGGAACGAGATCGACTATTGGGCGCCGCTGGGAGCGATGCTCAAGACTCATCGCGCCGAGTTGTCACAGTTCCCGATCCGCCCGTCGGGCTACATGAAGCCCGATCCCGCGCGTGTGCAGCAGTGGCGCGAGAGGCTGGCGATGCTCCCAGGGCTCAAGGTCGGGGTGCTGTGGACCAGCCTGGTCATCGACTCCAGCCGCCACCTCTACTTCGCACCTTTCGACGATTGGCGCGCCGTGCTGCAGACGCCTGGCGTGACCTTCGTGAACCTGCAGTATGGCGACCAGTCTCAGGCCATCGCCCATGCGCGCGAGGCGTTCGGCGTCGAAATTCACCAGCCGCCCGGCATCGACCTGCGCAACGACCTTGACGACGTGGCCGCGCTGTCGGCGGCGCTGGACCTCGTCGTCGGCTTCTCCAACGCCAGCTTCAACCTGGCCGCCGCCAGCGGGGCGCCGGCCTGGCTGATCGCCGTAGAGTCGGCCTGGACACGGCTCGGGACCGACAACTATCCCTGGTATAGTCAGGTGCGCGCCTACTCGCCGGAGGCTCCTGGCGACTGGACCTCGGTCATGGCCGCCATAGCAACCGACCTTAACCAGGCCGCCAACGGTGGAACGCGAGCCGTCGCAGCGGGTTGATCCGACGACGCGCGTCCGCCGCGGGCGCCCGAAGTTTAGGAGACCCATGATGCCGGGCCTGCGAGAAGACGACGGATACGACGACCAGGACAACGCCGAAACGTTCGACGAAGCCAACCTCGACGATCGCGAACAGATCGGCGAGATGCGCACCTTCGAGGAGATGCCCGACCTGTTCGACGCGACCCGCGCCTATGGCGATCGCGATGACGAAGAAGGCCGCTCCGTCGATGCGGCCGAGTTCGACGAAGACGAGTTCGACGAAGAGAGCCTTGAGGAGGACGATGAGCTCGACTATCGGGCGGCCGCGGACGACTCCGATCAGGAAGATGCCGACGCGTTCGATGACGACGAGGTTGATTCTGATTCGATCGATGGTCTCGACGAAGTCGCCGACGCCGACCTCGTGGCCGGCGGTGAGGACGATTTCACGAACTTCCAGTCCAAGGCCGTTAGCGATGAAGATTTGCGCCGCATGGGCTACGCGGCGCCGGGCGGGTCGGACGCCAGTGACGAAAGCGCGTTGGAAATCGGCCTTAAAGACAGCTTTCCTGCCTCTGATCCCGTTTCGGTCACGCGCCCCCGACGCTAGGGAAGCACCGCGATCTTTTGCGACAAACGCCGCGGAACAACGCTCAATCAGCTTGAATGTCCCGCTTGGGTCTTTAGTTTGGACCCAGGTTGAAACATTTGTTCGAAAGCGGGCGCCATACTCGCCCGTCCCAGGGAGCGCGAATGAGCCAGCGTTTTGAAGGCACCGACAATTACGTCGCCACTGAAGACCTGAAGGTCGCCGTCAACGCGGCTGTTGCGCTGGAACGGCCCCTGCTGATCAAGGGCGAACCGGGCACCGGTAAGACCGTGCTGGCCTATGAGATCGCCAAGGCGCTCGACGCCGAACTGATCACTTGGCACATCAAGTCCACCACCAAGGCCCAGCAGGGCCTCTATGAATACGACGCGGTCAGCCGCCTGCGCGACAGCCAACTCGGCGATGAGCGCGTCAAGGACGTGCGTAACTACATCAAGAAGGGCAAGCTCTGGGAGGCCTTCACCTCCGACAAGCGCCCGATCCTCCTGATCGACGAGATCGACAAGGCCGACATCGAGTTCCCGAACGACCTCCTGCAGGAGCTCGATCGGATGGAATTCTACGTCTACGAGACGAACGAGACCATCAAGGCCGTGGTGCGTCCGATCGTGATCATCACCTCGAACAACGAGAAGGAACTGCCGGACGCGTTCCTGCGCCGCTGCTTCTTCCACTATATCCGCTTCCCTGACGCCGACACGATGAACGAGATCGTCGAGGTCCATTATCCGGGCATCAAGCAGAAGCTCGTCGCCGAGGCGCTGCGCATCTTCTACGACATGCGCAAGGTGCCGGGCCTGAAGAAGAAGCCGTCGACGTCGGAACTGCTCGACTGGCTGAAGCTGCTCATGGTCGAGGATATCGACGAGAACGCGCTGAAGGAAAAGGATCCGACCAAGCTGATCCCGCCTCTCCATGGCGCGCTGCTGAAGAACGAGCAGGACGTTCATCTGTTCGAGCGCCTCGCCTTCCTTGCTCGCCGCGAGGGCGCGGGGAGCCGCCCGGGCCAACAATAGGTTTACGGCGAATTCACTCGACGTTTCAAAGCGCTCCGGTCACCGTCAGATGACATGACCGGAGCGTTTTTCGTATGAAGGCTGCATTTCTGCTCGCTGCATCGGCGCTGTCGCTGGCCGCGTGCGCCCGCGAGGCCCCACGCGCGGTGACCAAGCTCGACTGCCCGAGCACCGAGGGCGAATTGACGCGCATCAGCATCGCCGCCGATGGCAAGTCCTGCGCCTACCGATCGTCCGACGGCGCAGAGGTCAGCCTCGAACTCACCCCGATCACCGGCACGGCGCAACAGACCCTCGCCAAGATCGAAGCCGACCTGCGCAGCACGCCCGGACCGATGACGCCGGAGAACGAGGCCGCGCAGGCCGATACCGGGGCCAAGATAGCTGAGGTCGCAGCGGCGAAGGCGAATGTCGGGGCTGTCGCGGCGGAGGTCGCGCGGGTCCATGCTGAAGCGGCCGCGGACGCCGGCCTTCCTGCGTCGGCCTCATCAAAGATCGGCGATGCTGGCGGCAATCGCATAGATCTTCCGGGCGTCCATGTGTCGGAGTCAGGCGATGGCGCGAATGTCCGCATAGGTCCGCTGCGTGTCGACGCGGACGGCGAAGACACGACCGTAAACATCTATCGCGACGTCCGGATGCGGGGCGAAGCGCTCTCACGCGAGAAGCGCGGATTGCGCGCCACCTTCATCTACACGGGCAAGGATCTGCCGGCCGGGTATCGCTACGTCGGCTTCGAGGCCGGCGGACCGAAGGGCGGCCCGCTGACCGTGGCCAAGGTCCGTTCCAAGCGCGACACGGAGTCGGGCGACAAGATCTATCACGACGTCCAGGAGCTGGTGCGCCGTAATGGCGGCGTCTAGCCGGCGGCCTGCACCTCGACGACCTTGTAAGTCAGCGGCCGGCCGTCCTCGTCGGTGACGGTGACGTACTCGCCGACCGCGAATCGATGCTCGCCGAGGCGATGCACCGGCTCGTCATCCGAGGAATCCGCGTCGTCGTAGTCGAAGAACCAGCGCGTACCCCGGCGCGACAGTCGGCCGTCCGCGGCGTCCTCGTCCGGCGCGAAGCGGCGCACGACGCACTCTGAGCGCGCCTTGGCGTAGGCGTCGGCGTCGAGCAGGCCGTCCGGCGTCAGCGGCGCGGTCAGGGCGTAGCCTCGGTGGTCATCGCCACCCGCGAATTCGGTGCCGGGATTGCGGGCGAGCCGCATCACGATACGCGACAGGGTCATATCCTGAGCCTCTAGTTCTAGTGAGATAGGAAGAGCGACGGCTGGTCCGCCGACAGTAGGGTTCGGGTCGTGCCGCCGAAGATGAACTCCTGCAGCCGCGGGTGACCGAATGCGCCCGCGACGAGGATTCCAGCCCCGGCCTTGCTGGCTGCGTAGAGGAGCAACGGCGCCGCGTCGCCGCTGTCGGGCAGGATGTCTACCTCCGCCTTCACCCCGCGGGCGGCATAGTAGGCCTGCAGCCGATGCGGATCGAAGCTGCGCGAGGTGGCCTTCGGCGCGGCCAGGATCACGACGTGATTCGACTTCTCCAGCAGTGGCATCGCCAGACGCGCCGCGCGCGAGGCCTCTTTGCCGCCGTCCCAAGCCACCGCGACCGGACCGCCGACGGCGAAGCCGTCGCGGGCCACCAGGACCGGGCGCTGCTCGTCGGCGACCATCTGCTGGAACGCCTCGGCGAGCGGTCCGCGGCCACGGGCGGAATCGTTGTTGAACACCACCACGTCCGAGAGCCGGCTCTCGGCCGACAGCCCGGCCCACACGGGGGTCTGGAGCGCCACGAACTGCCCCTTGGCGTAGGCCGTCGCGGCCATGGCCGCGCGCGCGTTCTTCTCGCCGACGACGGCTGCCTCCTTCAGAGATTCCAGCGCCGTCGTCTGGACGCCGCCCAGGAAGCCCTCGCCCATCCAGGGCATGACGTCGGCGACGTCGGCCGGCGTGTAGACTCCCGCCAGCTCGGCGCCGAACGGTTCGGCGAGTTTGGCCGCGGCGGCTATCACGGCCTTGTCGCCTTCGCCTCCCGACAAGGGCGCCATGATCCTAGCCCAACTCATCGCAGTTCCTTTCTCGACCCGGCTTGCCGGCCATCTGGAGCCTCCATCCCACGCCGCGCATTGATCTTTGGCAAGTCCTGGGTCAGTTCACGACCTTGACCATGGAAGGAACGCATCGGTGAGCAAAGGGCTGCGTATATCGCGGAAGGAACCGCGCGCCTGGCAGCGGATGCTTTCGGGGCGCAGGCTCGACCTGCTCGACCCCTCGCCGATGGACATCGAAATCGAGGATATCGCCCATGGCCTGGCGCGGGTCGCGCGCTGGAACGGCCAGACCACCGGCGAGCACGCCTTCTCCGTCGCCCAGCATTCGGTGGTGGTCGAGGAAATCTGCGCGCACATCCAGCCGGACCTCGAACCGCGCTGGCGGCTGGCGGCTTTGCTGCACGATGCGTCGGAGTACGTGATCGGGGACATGATCAGCCCGTTCAAGGCGGCGCTGGGGATGGATTATAAGAAATTCGAGGAGCGGCTGGAAACGGCCATTCACGTCCGCTTCGGCATCCCGGCCAAGACGCCGGTCCCGATCAAGAAGCTGATCAAGCAAGCCGACCGCGCCTGCGCGTTCTTCGAGGCCACCCAGCTCGCCGGCTTCAGCCACAAGGAGGCGCTGGAGTTCTTCGGCGCCCCGCCGGCCGGCTACGAACTCACGATCGACCCGCTGCCGCCGGCCCAGGCGCAAAGCCGATATATTCAGCGTTACAATGTGCTGTCCGAGGCGGCGGGATTCGCGTCAGCCTCGGCCGATGCAGCCTTCGACACCGAGTAGCGCCATGACCCTGATTGTCTGCGGACTGGCCGAGGTGCCCGCGATCATCGCGGCCCGCGCCCCGTCGCACATGATCACCCTGCTGGACGCCGCCAGCATGATCGAGACCCCGGCCGGCCTGCCCCCCGCCCATCACCTGCGCCTGTCGGTCAACGACATCGCCCAGCCCACCGAGGGCCTGATCCTGCCGAGCGCCGACCTCGTCCACCAGCTGCTGGCCTTCGGCCGCGCCTGGGACGCCAGCGCCCCGATGATCGTCCACTGCTGGGCCGGGATCAGCCGCTCGAGCGCCAGCGCCTTCATCCTGGCCTGCGACCGCAACCCCGACGCCGACGAGCGCCTGATCGCCATGCGCATGCGCCGCGCGGCCAAGCACGCCTATCCCAACCGCAAGATCATCGCCCTGGCCGACGACATCCTCGGCCGCCGCGGCCGCATGGTCGACGCCGTCGAGGCGATGGGCGACTACGAATACAGCGGCTACGGCGTGCCCTTCGACTTCGCGGCCGCCCACTGATGGAGCAGGCGTCGATCGTCATCGGATTGTCGGCCGTGGTCGTAGCCGTGCGCGACGGCGACGCGGTGGTGCTGACCGTGCGCCGCGAAGGCCAGCTGGCCAGCCTCCCCTTCGGCCCCTTCGACCCCGACGCCCACCGGACCTTCGAGCTGGCCCTGCGCGCCTTCGTGACCGCCCAGACGCGGTTCGACCTCGGCTATGTCGAGCAGCTCTACACCTTCGGCGACCGCGGCCGCGACGCCCCGCTGGCCGACATGGGGGAAGGCTCCAGCGCAGCCGCCCGCGTGCTCTCGGTCGGCTACCTGGCCCTGACCCCTACCCCGGTCGACACCACGGGCCCGGACACCGCCTGGGCCGACTGGTCTCGGTTCTTCCCCTACGAGGACTGGCGCCAGGGCCGGCCCGAAGCGCTCGACGTGCTCGAGCCGGCGCTGCGCCGCTGGGCCGGCGGGCGCATCGAGAAGCTGTCGCGCGCCCGGCTGCTGTTCGCGCTCGACGGCGCCCCCTGGAACGAGGAGCGGGTGCTGGAGCGCTACGAGCTGCTCTACGAGGCGGGCCTGGCGCCCGAGGCCGCCCGCGACCGGGCCGAGGCCCCCGGCGCCCCGTCGCCGGCCCTCGCCGCGGCGCTCGGCGAGCCGATGGCCTCCGACCACCGGCGGATCCTGGCCACCGCCCTCTCGCGTCTGCGCGGCAAGCTCAAGTACCGCCCGGTGGTGTTCGAGCTGATGCCCGAGGCCTTCACCCTCTCGGCCCTGCAGCGCGCGGTCGAGGCGATCGCCGGGGTGCCGCTGCACAAGCAGAACTTCCGCCGCGCCCTGGAACGGGCCGAACTGGTCGAGGGCCTGGGCCGGGTGGATTCGGAGACCGGCGGCCGTCCGGCCGAGCTGTTCCGCTTCCGCCGCGAGGCGCTGAGCGCGCGCCCGGTCTCGGGCCTGGCCCTGCCGCTGCTGCGCGACTGATCCCCTCGCCGGCCCGGGGACGGCCGACGATGACGGCGGCGGCTGCGGCTGCGGCTGCGGCTGCGCGACTGAGGGTTGCAGGACCGCCCTCCGCAAAAATAATGTGATCAGTGTTCAGTTTCCCCTGCGGCGCCCCCTTGCAGCGTGCGGCGATGGGCTCACTATGCTTCGAAACAAAGGTATTTGAGTGACGCCGATGACCGATCAACATGCGGGCCAGCGTGTCTGGAGCATCGTTGAGACTTCCGCCTTCGACCCCGTCGCCCGGGTCAGCCCGCACGAGCGGCTGAAGGACCTGCGCGAGCAATGCCCGGTGCACCGCGACGAGGGCGTGAAGACCTGGTTCCTGACCCGCTACGGCGACGTGCGCGACACGGTCAACGACCGCAGCCTGTGGCGCCACTGGAGCCGCGCCGAGGAAGGCGCCCTCCTGCGCCGCATGGACCGCGATCCGGACGCCCCGCGGCAGGACAGCATCCTGTTGCTGGACGAGCCCGACCACAGCCGCGTGCGCCTGCCGCTGGCCAAGGCCTTCTACGGCCGCATCAACGCCATGAAGCCGCAGATCGAGGCGATCATCGACGAGGTGATCGACGCGGCCCCGCACGGGGCGCCCTTCGACCTGATCGGCGACGTCGCCATTCCGATCCCCATCCTGGTCATCGCCACGATCCTGGGCGTCGAGCGCGAGCGGTTCCGCGAGTTCCGCGAGTGGTCGGAGGCCTCGATCCTCGGCCTCAACCCGCTGCGCACGCCGGAAGAGACGCAGAAGATGGAGTGGGGCTCGGGCAAGCTCACCGACTACTTCTCGCACCTGATGGCGCAGCGCCGCGCCGCCCCGCAGGACGACCTGATCAGCGACATGGTGAAGCTCCAGGCCGAGGGCGCGCCGCTGTCGGACGACGAGATCCGGGTCAATCTCTCGGCCCTGCTGATCGGCGGCAACCTGACCACCACCGACCTGATCGGCAACGGCGTCTGGCTGCTGCTGAACCACCCCGAGGAGCTGGCCAAGCTGAAGGCCGATCCGAGCCTGGCGGCGGCCACGGTCGAGGAGATCCTGCGCTATGAATCGCCGGTCGGGATCACGAACCGGGTGATTTCGCAGGAGCGCGAGGTCGGCGGCTGTCCGATGCACGTCCACCAGTCGGTGATCACCTCGCTGCACGGCGCCAACCGCGACCCGGAGGTGTTCGAGGACCCCGACCGCTTCGACATCACCCGCAAGCACGTGCCGCACGTCGCCTTCGGCGGCGGCAGCCACATCTGCATCGGCGCGCCGCTGGCGCGGATCGAGGCCAAGCAGGCCCTGGTGCGGCTGTTCGAACGCTTCCCCGACCTGCGCCTGGCCGGCGACGAGCCGACGTGGCGGGCGCTGCCCTTCTTCAGGGGGATGGAGGCGTTGGTGGTGGCGGGGTGAGTTTGGCGAGGTCGGCTCAGCGCCAGAAGCGGAACTTTAGAAGGGCGCCGCAATCGGACATGCCATATAGCGGATGAAGAATGCCCTAGGCTGGCCCTGAGCTGCCCGCCGTGGACAAACAGACCTCGCGCACGCATCCCCGCAACCAGCGATGCGCGGCATCGGCGTCAAGGCGAGGATGCCAAAGCATCGCCACCGTGAATGGCTTGGTGTCTGCGGGGATTGGGAAGCTGAACATCCCCTCGCGCAGGATCTCGCTATGGCGCTCGGGAACCGTCGCTACCAAGTCGGAGGTGCGCGCCAACGACAAGGCGACCGCGAAGCCGCCCACGACGCTCGCCACCTGGCGTGTCAGATCCTCCGGCAGGAAGGGACGATCCACGGCGTCCGCCTCAAAGCCGCTCCTCGAAACAATGACGTGACGCGCCGCCGCGTACTGCTTGGCCGTGACCTCGCCGTTCGCAAGGGGGTGCCCCGCCCGCACAACTCCGATGAGACGGTCGAGGAACAGCGCCTGGGTGCGCAGCTCCGGGCCCAGCGACGCATCGACGACGCCCGTTTCGAGGTCGACCCGACCTTCACGCAGCGGCCCGCTGTCCTTGTCGGGCTTCTGCAGGAAGTTGAGGCGGACATTCGGAGCCTCCGCGCTCACTTTGGCGATCAGACCAGGGCCGAAACACTCAACGAAGCCGTCGCTGGTCCGCAGCGTGAAGGTCCGCGCCAAGGTTGCGATATCCAGGCCCTCCAACGGCGCAAGCAATGCTGCGGCCTCCTTTACGATCTGACTGACTTGCGGCTGTAGCGCGATCGCACGCGGAGTCGCCACAAGCCCTCGCCCGGCCCTCACAAGGAGAGGGTCGCCAGTCGTCTCTCGTAATCGCGCAAGCGTGCGGCTCATCGCCGATGGACTGAGCCGAAGGCGCCGCGCTGCCGTCGCAACGCTTCCCTCAGCCAGCAACACGTCCAGGGCGAACAGCAGATTGAGGTCGGGCGTCGACATGGCGGCTTCCAATACATGGCGTCAGACGCACTATTAGAGTGCAATCGCTGCGCGTTCCGCCATGCGTTGAAGGCCCGTACGCTTCATCCGTCAACCGCGAAGGATGAATTCATGCCTACCAACTCCCTTCAGAAGTTTGTCGAGCAGGTGCGAGCCGCCTGGGGTCCGCTGACCACGGAACTGGTCACGGAATGCCAAAGCTACCTAACTGAGCTCGTGAAGACACCTGCCTCGGAAGCTTGGCTGGCGGAGCTTCTCCGGACCGCACCGGCCAACCAGGAACTCTATCGCGATCCCGAACATGGCTTCGTGCTGCTGGCGCACACAGAGCAGGCTGGCCTCTACCGCGCGCCCCATGACCACGGTCGAGGGTGGGTGATCTACGCCATCCAGGATGGTGAGATCGAAATGCGGACCTATGCTCCTGTGGAGGATCAGAACGGGCCAATCCGACTGGTTCAGCGCAACAGCACCGTCGTTCAAAGCGGCCAGGTGCAGGTCTATCTTCCCGGCGACGTCCACGACACGCGATGCCGCTCGCAGTCCGCCCTGCTCTTCAGGTTCACGGACCGTGATCTTCGGGTCGAGGATCGCATCGAACGCAGGCTGACCCGTTATGTCGAGCAGAGCGGCGTCTGGGCGCCGGCCGCGAGATGACCGCTCTTGCCCCCAGTCCCGCCACGCCGAGCCCACAGCTCTCAAGCTTGCGTTCCGGCGTCACCATCGCGGGCGTTCTGTCGGCCATGGCGTTGGTCGTGCTGGACGCCGGGATCGCCAATGTCGCCCTGCCGAGCCTCGGCCGCGCCCTGAATGTGACACCCGCAAAGTCCGTCCTGATCATCACTGCGTACCAGGCGGGCCTGGTCATGGCGCTGCTGCCGTGTGGTGCGCTCGGCGAGCGGTTTGGCTTTCGCAGGGTGTTCACGCTCGGTGTTGCGACCTTCGCCGCAGCATCGGTGTTATGCGCAAAGGCTCCATCTCTAGAGTGGCTAGTGGCGGCCCGGTTGGTTCAGGGGATTGGCGGCGCCGCGGTGATGGCGCTGGGCGTCGCGCTCCTTCGCCTCGCGGTTCCCAACAGCCGCCTTGGCGCTGCGATCGGATGGAATGCGCTCACCGTCGCTATCGCTTCGGCTGCGGCGCCAGGTCTCGGCGCCGCCATCCTGGCCCACGCGAGTTGGCCGTGGCTGTTTGCAGCGCCGCTCCCTCTCGCGATCGTGGCGGCCGCGGCGACCCGCGCAATGCCGGCGTCGCCGGAGCGCTCGACGTCGCTGGATCCGATGAGCATCGCCTTGAACGCCGGCATGTTTGCGCTGCTCATCCTGTCGACCGAGTTGGCCACTAGCGCCCCGTTCTGGGCGGCAGCGTCTCTAACCCTGGCTATCGCCTGGCTTGCGCTGCTCGTCCAGCGGGAGGCGAAGAAGCGCGCCCCGATGTTCCCGTTGGACCTGCTGCGCGCCCGGCCATTTCGAACGTCCGTCTTTGCGTCGGTCAGCTGTTTCGCCGGGCAATCGGCCGGGCTCCTGGCGCTGCCCTTCTACCTCCAACACGAACTGAAGCTCACCCCGTTCGCGACCGGACTTTACCTCACGCCCTGGCCGCTGGGCGTCGCCGCGACCGCCATCGTCGCCGGTCGCCTGGCAGATCGCGTGCCGACAAGTAAGCTTTGCGTCATCGGGGCCCTAAGCCTCTCCGCCGGCCTCTCCGGCGCCGCGACCTGCGCCCTGCTTGAACAGCCCCCTGCGCTCATCGCCGCGATCGCTCTATGCGGAATTGGCTTTGGGTTGTTCCAGACGCCGAACAATCGAAACATGTTCTTGTCTGCCCCTGCGGAACGCAGCGGAGCAGCCGGAGGCATGCAGGGCACCGCCCGCGTCGCCGGCCAGATCATCGGCGCCCTCATCATGACCTTGCTATTTAATCTGACGGTCGGGGCCGATGCGCCGAAACTGGGGCTCGCCATAGCTGCGTCGTTCGCACTGACCGCCGGGCTTCTTAGTTTTCACCACTCAGCCCAATCGGGTTAGCGGCCTCCCAGGAAAGCCCTGCCCCTGGCCTACAGCCACTCAGAAAGACTTCACAGTGAGGGAGGTCAGTTCTGCGCCAAGGCCACTCATGACGACCCGCACCAGGCTTGACGCCCGGAAGCAGACGTCGCGATCAACCGCAACGAGCCCCTCCCGGCCATCGGCGCGCGCCCTCAGTGCCTGAAGGGCTTAACTCCCGCCCTACCCCCTGGCCAACGCGCTGGCGGTCTTGCCGTCATACTGGCCGCCGAAGTTCGTCTTCAGGTGGGCCATGATGGTCCCGACGTTGGCGTCGGGGTTCTGGGCCCGGAAATCGTCGATGACCTTGCGCAGCTCCGATTCCGTCATCTGCTTTGGGCCATAGGACGAGAGGATCGCCAGCTCGGTCTCAGCGGCCTCAATGCGCTGGCCGACCTTGGACGCATCGGCGCCGGCGTCGATCAGGCGGGCGCGCTCGCTGGCGAGGTTCTCCAGCGTCAGCTTCGTATTCTTCAGGAACTTCGCGACGGTCGCGGCGACCTTTTCATCGGTGACTTCCGTCACGCCGCGCTTGAACTCTTCGGTCGTGATCTGAGACGCCTCGCCGATCAGCGTGGTGAGCAGGTCGGCCTTCAGGCGGTCGTTCGACTTACGCGCCGCGAGTTGGTCAGCTTTGAGCTCGTCAAGCAACGCCATGACGCCGTCCTTTCAATTTCACTCTGTTCGGTAGTTCTGTCGGGAGGAGGCCGCCGTTCAAGCGCGATCGCACCCTGGGACCACCGTAGCAGGCTCCCCGCAACATCCATGTCCGCATTTCGCCCGCTGAGCGCCACTAGGGAACATCCGGACCGCGGCGCAAAGCGGACACCTGGGATGGTCTGCTCATGGGCTCCGCTCGCCGCCGCTCTTGCGCCAAGCGTCTGGCCGAGCGAGGGAGGCTTGCCAGACGCCGGCATTTCTCGCGGCGAGCGGCAAGCTCATCGGGCAGGCAGGGGTCCCGCGCATGGCGAGCATGCTGTACCGGTGCGCATTCACTCCTCATCACGCCTTAGGATTCCGCTATGCCCATGACCGACGAAATCCACCTGGTCCGCCGACCCGACGGCATGCCGACGCGGGAAGACTTTGCACTGGTCCAGGCGCCGCTCGCCGAGCCCACCGAAGGCCAGGTTCTGGTCGAGGCGCTGTGGATGTCGGTGGACCCTTATATGCGCCCGCGGCTCGACGCCGATCAGCCCTTGAACGCCCCACTGCTCGGCGGCGGCATCGGCCGCGTGATCAAGTCTCTCAATCCCAAGTTCCCCGAAGGGGCCCTCGTCCGTCACGGCGCGGGCTTCCGCAAGCGGTTCGTGTCCGACGGCAAGGGCCTCGCCCTGCTCGCCCCCGACCCTGAACTGCCGCTCAGCGTCTACCTGCACGCGCTGGGCGGGACCGGCATCACCGCCTATGGCGGCCTGCTCGACATCGGCGCGCTCAAGGACGGCGAGCAGGTCTTCGTGTCCACCGCCGCCGGCGCGGTGGGCTCGGTGGCCGCCCAGATCGCCAAGATCAAAGGCTGCTACGTGGTCGGCTCCACCGGCTCGGCGGAAAAGGCCGCCTGGCTACGGGACGAGCTGAAGCTGGACGCGGTCATCAACTACAAGGCAGAGCCCATCGGCGAACGCCTCGCCCAAGTCACGCCCAAGGGCATCGACGTCTATTTCGAGAATGTGGGCGGCTCTCACCTCGACGCAGCCCTGCCCCGCATGAATGTGCGCGGGCGCATCCCAGTCTGCGGCATGATCTCCATGTACAACGGCGGCGGCGAGGGCGTTCACAACCTCTTCTCGCTGATCTATGGCCGCATTCGCATGGAGGGCTTCGTAGCCAGCGACTTCGGCCACTTGAACGCCGACTTCCTGCGCGACATGACCGCCTGGGTGAAGTCCGGCCAGATCAAGTACGAAGAGACCGTGCTCGAAGGCTTCGACCGGGCGCCCGAAGGCCTCATCGGCCTCTTCAAGGGCGAGAACCTCGGCAAGATGCTGATCCATATCGCCGATTAGCGTTTGCGCGCAGCCAGGACGATCGCTGAGCGGCGCTGGGCGTCGCCCTCGCCGCCCCCTAGGGCCGCCGGCCCATGCGGGCGTAGGCCTGACGCGGGATCGGGCCGGGCGCCAGCCGCGCGGCGCGGCCGAGCGCCGACAGCGCGACCTTGGCGGCCGCGAGGCGAACGGGATTGGCGACGAGGCCCAGCTGAGCGGCGACGCCGGGCGGCAGCAGGTCGATGCTGGCCTCGACCACCAGCGGCTGCAAGGCGCGGCCGACCGCACCCATCGGCGAGGTGCGCCGCACGATGGCGAGGAACTCGTCGATGATCGGATGGCGCACGAGGCGTCGCCGCATGGCCTGCATCCGCTCGGCGGTCATCGCCGCCGAGGTCGAGGGGTGGCGGGCGCCGAACGCGCGGCCCACAGCGCCGCCCTCGAGATAGTAGCGGTCCTGGTCGGCGGGACTGAGGCCAGGGTCGACGTAGCGCATGTAGGCGTTGAGGAAGCCGTAGGCGGCCGTCAGATGGACCCAGTCGGCCAAGTCAGGATCGAGGGCGTGATAGGCCTGCCCCTCCGGCGTCCGGCCGCGAACGCGTTCGTGCATGCGGGTGACCATGGCGATGCGGGCGTCGGCCTCGGCCGTCGGCGCGTAGGTGGTGATCATCGTCGCCTCGCCCGTGCGGCGCATGCGGGTCAGCGGATCGCGGGCGAAGATCGAGTGCTCCCAGACGCCGGTGCGGACCCGCGGCTCGGCCAGTTCGAGGATCACCGCGGCCACGCCGCCGATCGCCAAGGCGATGGGATTGGCGTGCACCCGCCAGGCGACGGAGTCGGGGCCGTAAAGGCCCGGATCGCCCCTCGGCTGCGAATAGTCGACCCGCGACGGCCCGAAGATCCGCCGGTCGAGCGCGCTCGCCAGGCCGGCGCCGGGCGCGCGCAGCGCCGCCCGTGTGGAAGTCTCCAAGCTCATCTCGCCTCGCGTCCGCCTGCCCGCAGCCTGGCGAGGAGCTAAACGGGCGAGCAACCTGACGGTTCTGCCAGGGCGCTAGGCGACCTTGGATCGCGGCGGCGGCTCAGTCTGCCTGGCCTGACCGGCCTGCCACTCGGCGCGCAGGTCGCAGCTGGTCTGCCGGCTGGCGTCATGGCTCCAGCCTGGCGGACCGAACAGGTAGCCGAGCGCGTGGCGTGGATGGCGCGCGACGTCGCCCAGCATCCCCGCCCACTCGTGAAACGCCACCCGCAGGATGTTGAAGTCGCCGAGGTTCTTGACGATGCCATAGCGGCAGGGCTCCTCGTCCAGCTCCGGCTGGAAGGTGCCGAACAGCTTGTCCCAGACGATCAGGACGCCGGCGTAGTTGCGGTCGAGATAGCGCGGGTTGCGGGCGTGGTGGACGCGGTGGTGCGAGGGCGTGTTGAACACCGCCTCGAACCAGCGGGGCATCTTTCCGATCGCTTCGGTGTGGATCCAGAACTGGTAGACGAGGCTGATCCCCTTCTGGATGGCGATCATCGCCGGCGGAAAGCCGAGGAAGGCCAGCGGCAGCCACAGGGCCCACGTACCCGCGACCCCGCCGGTCCAGGTCTGCCGTAGCGCGGTCGACAGATTGTAGTGCTGCGAGGAGTGGTGGTTGACGTGCGCGGCCCACCAGAATCGGCGCTCGTGGCTGAGCCGGTGGAACCAGTAGTAGGTCAGGTCCTCGAGCAGGAAGATCGCGATCCACGCCCAGACCGCGGTCATCGGGATGTCGAACAGCCGGTGCTGGTAGACATAAAGCGTCGCGGCGGCGACGACGCCGCCGACCAGGAGGCCGGCGACCGTGCTGCCCAGGCCCATGACGAGCGAGGCGGCCGTGTCCTTGGCCTCGTAGTTGGTGCGGGTGCGGCCCAGCCGCGCCAGCGCCACCTCCAGGATGATCGCCAGGATGAAGAACGGCGTGGCGAGGGTGACGGGGTCGAGGCTCATGCGGCGCGGCGGTCCTCGCCAGGGCCCGGCGCCGGCGGCCAGTTCGGCAGCGCCAGGCGGGCGACCGGAGCGGCGACGTCGGAAAGATCGAGCCGCACCACGCCGTCTCGGAACGACGCAGCCACCGCCTGGGTCCAGGGGATATGGCGGGCGACATACCCGTCGCCGACCTCGCAGAGCACCAAGGCCGCAGCCCCGGACTTGGCGAGGGCCCCACGGCCGTCGACGGCCACCCAGATGCGGTCGATCGGGCGGCCCGGAAACTCCTGCGCCATCAGGTCGAGGGCCTTGGCGTCAGTGAGCGGCGTCATCGGTTTGGCGATCTTGGCCCAGGCGGCCAAGCCCACCAACACGGCGATCGCTCCCGCCGATGCAGCGAACTGCACGAAGAATGCTTGCGACACGTACGGTCCTCCCCGCGGGCAGGGTCCGCCCGCGCAACGTGACCGTCAAGTGACAGCTATCTAGGCGCGAGGCTTTGCAAACACCGGCGGCGCCCCGGCCGCGGCGCGGCGGCGCAGCACCTCGCGCACCACCAGACCAATGATCACCAAGCCGCCGAGGGTGATGGCGGCGATGGTGGTCAGATGCGCCTCGCCCAGGGCTTCCAGCTCGGCCAGGCCCTTGGCGGCGAAGTAGCCCGGCGCAAGGATCGCCAGCACCCAGATCACGGCTGACAGGGCGTTGGCCACCTGGAAGGTGCGGCGGCGCATCTGCAGCAGACCGGCGACCAGCGGCACGAAAGCCCGCAGCGGGCCGAAGAAGCGGCCGATGAAGATCGAGGCCGCGCCGTACTGGCGGTTGAACAGGCGGGTGCGGGCGACCTTGCGGCGATGGCCCTTGAACACCGGGTGGCGCAGGGCGCGCGGGCCGAGCCGACGGCCGAGTTCGAACGAGACCGCGTCGCCGACGATCGCGCCGGCGACACACCAGAGAACCACTTGGACCGGGTCAAGCACGCCCGCCGCGATGAGCCCGCCGGCCATCACCATCAGGGCGGTGGCCGGAATGAAAGCGCCGATCAGGGCCAGAGATTCCAGGAGCGTGACGAGGCCCAGCACAAGGCCAGCCCAGGCCGCATGCCGGGCGATGAAATCTGCGAGACTCTGAATGAACGCTTCCATGGGAGGAGCCCGATATGGGCCCACGTCTGCGCGGGCGCGAGGGGGCGCCAGGCCGCGGCCGGCAAGTTTTTCCGCTTGTGGCGCATATGTCTCAGCGCGCAGGGAGAGCCGCTATTTGTTCTTGCTATGTTCCGGCAATTCGATAAGCTGGAAAGATGCACGAAACCATCGAGACCGACAGCCCGCGCAACCGCGCGGCGACGCCGTTCTGCGAGGAGATAGCGGCGGCGATCTGCGCGCGGGTCGCGGCCGGCGAGAGCCTGCGGGCGATCTGCAAACCGCGCGACATGCCGGGCGCGGCGACGGTCCATCGCTGGGCCGCGATCCGGCCGCCGTTCGGAGCAGCGCTGCGCAAGGCTCAGGCCGAGGCGCAGGCTGCGCGACGGGACGCATTTCTGGCGCGCGCCGCCGACCGGGCCTGGAAACGGGCCCGTCCCTGGGCGCGGCCGGACGCTTATCGGACCGAGGTCGGCGAAGAAATCTGTCGGCGGCTGGCCAGCGGTCGCAGCCTGCTGGAAATCTGCGGCGAGGCCGACATGCCGGTCACCGGCACAGTCTATGAATGGCTGCGCGCCCATGACGACTTCGCCGCCATGTACCGGCAGGCGCGGCGGATGCAGGCCGAGATGCTGGGCGACCTGGCCTGGGCGATCGCTTCGGAGGCGAAGGAGAGCGACGTCAAGGTCGCAAGATTGCAGTTCGACGTCCTGCGCTGGCGCGCGGCGCGGCTGGCGCCCAAGGCCTATCGCGAGGAGGACGAGGCTTCCAAAGGCGGGCTGGAGGTCTACCTGCAGGACTTCACCAGCGGAGCCATCCTGGCCGGGCCGATCTGGTCAGGACCGGGCGCCTAGCCCTCCCCGCAATTCTCCGCAGCTGTCAGGGAAACTTCACGCAAGTTTCGCGCTTTCTGGGGTGGCGAAATGACGCGGGGGACCTATCTGTGCAGCTATCGGAAGTGAGCCAGCGAGCGACGCACATGTGTCGATGTCATCTTAAACAGGGCCGAATGCCGGCCTGACCTCGCCCAGCGGGCGCCATGCGATGGCCGTCCGCATGCTCAATCGTGAAGCTCCAGAATGGGGCGTTCGCGACCCCCGAAAGTGAGTAGAGTAAAAAGGAGCTCACATGGCTCTTCAGATTTTGGTTGCGCCCGTCGGCGACGGTTGGGCTGTCCGTTCAGAAGCCTTCGACAACGAACTTATCTTTGAAGCCGGGGGCCGCGCCGAAGCCGCCGCCCGCGCGCTAGCCGACCGTTATGCGCGCTCGGGAAGCGCGGCCGAAGTGCAGATCTTCCTGCGCAACGGCGACCTGGCTGGCCGATTCCTGCACAGCGCCGCCGCATAAGCCCGGCGCGCACGCCCATGAAAAAAGGGCCGCCCCCGCAAGGAGGCGGCCCTTTCCATTTGGGCTCGTGTTCAAGGGAGGGGAGCGATCGCGCTCCCCTACCTCCGACTTAGAACTTGCGGACGTAGCCGACCGACCAGACGTCGGCCTTGCCGGCGTCGTCCTCGAAGTCGTGACGGGTGTAATCGGCCCGCACGCCGTTCTTGTCGTCGAGGAAATACTGGCCGCCGACGCCGTAGTTCCAGCTGTTGCCGTCGGCCTTGGCGATCGCGCCTGGGACCGAGATCTTGCCTTCGCTCTTGCCATAACCGACGCGAGCGTAAAGGTCGGCGTTCGGGGCCACCGGCAGGAAGCCGACGCCGTAGATGGCGGCCTGGTTCTTCAGCTCGGCCTTGCCTTTGACGCCGCCGATGTTGACGTCGTCCTTCTTCACGCCGAAGCCGAGCTCGCCCTCGACGCCGAGATAGGGATTGAAGCGGGCGCCGAGACGGCCCTGGATCGCGCCGACGTCGGCGCCTTCCAGATCGTGGTGGCTGTAGCCGACCGAGCCGTAGCCGGTGACGGCCTGGGCGTTGGCGGCGACGGGGACCATGGCGACAGCGGCGACGGCGGCGATGAGAGAAATGTTCTTGTTCATGTTTTTGTACTCCGAACTAAGCGTGGCGATCTCCAGCCACGTGAGCTTGGTCGCGCTCAAACAGGGCGAGAAATGGCCCCTGCCGGGACAATCAGAAGACGAATTATGTCTGTTGCCTTGCGGCCACATCGACCGCTGACGCCTTAGGCGAACGTGCTATCAATGTGATCCGAAGCTCCCCGTGCAACGAGAGGAGCGGTCGTCGGAGACAGCGTTTTGCATCAAGCCGTGATCGCGGCCACGGGCCTTTACACCCCGCCGTACAGCCTCTCGAACGCCGAGCTGGTCGAGACTTTCAACACCTATGTCGAGCGGTTCAACGCCGCCAACGCGCAGGCGATCGCCGCAGGCGAAGTCGCCGCCCTGACCCCGTCGTCGGCCGAGTTCATCGAGAAGGCCTCGGGCATCAAATCCCGGTTCGTGGTCGACAAGAGCGGCCTGGTCGACCCTGACCTTATGCGACCTGTGATCCCTGAACGGCCGAACGACCAGATCTCCGTCCTGGCCGAGATCGCGGTCGAGGCCGCCAAGCAGGCGATCGAGCGCTGGGGCAAGGACGTCAGTCAGATCGGCGCAGTGATCTGCGCAGCCTCGAACATGCAACGCGCCTATCCGGCCATGGCCATCGAGGTGCAGCAGGCGCTGGGCGTCGAGGGCTTCGCCTTCGACATGAACGTGGCCTGCTCGTCGGCGACCTTCGGGATCAAGACCGCAGCGGACTTCGTCGGCTCGGGCTCGGCCCGCGCGGTGCTGATGGTCAATCCTGAGATCTGCTCGGGCCATCTGAACTTCCGCGACCGCGACAGCCACTTCATCTTCGGCGACGTCGCCACCGCGGTGATCGTCGAGCGCGCCGAGGATGCGACCGACGGCTGGGACATCCTGGGCACGCGGCTGAAGACGCAGTTCTCGAACAACATCCGCAACAACTTCGGCTTCCTGAACCGCGCCGCCCCCGAGGGCGCCGGCCGGGCCGACAAGCTGTTCGTACAGGAAGGCCGCAAGGTGTTCCGCGAGGTGGTGCCGATGGTCTCGGAAATGATCGTCGACCACGCCGGCGACCTGGGCATCGACCCGACGGGCCTGAAGCGCATGTGGCTGCACCAGGCCAACATCAACATGAACGAGCTGATCGGAAAGCGCGTGCTGGGGCGCGAACCTGCTCCGGGCGAGAACGTGATCATCCTCGACGAGTACGCCAACACCTCGTCGGCCGGCTCGATCATCGCCTTCCACAAGGCCAATGAAGACTTCCAGACCGGCGAGACGGGCCTGATCTGCTCGTTCGGGGCCGGCTATTCCGCCGGGACGGTGTTCGTCCGCAAACGCTAGCGCGGCCACGTGCCGCGTCGGTTCCCCGGGGGCTGAAGGCTAGGCTGAGGCCTAAAAGTTCCTCGGGGGATCAACCACATGGCTTACGACGACGTTCCCGGCGGCGACCCGCGCGGTCGCTGGTGCCCGAAGTGCAAGCTGCCGATCAAGGCCGGCGAGCCCAGCACTAACATGCATTTCAAGGAAGACCCCGACGGAGCCCGCGGCCTCAGCGGCCCCTGGCATGGCGAATGCGCCCGCCCCTACTGGGACACCATCACCCCGGCGCTGGACAAGCTGCGCCGCGCGTTCGGGGGCTAACCCTCCAACGCCTTGATCATGTCGACGCGCGGGGCGTGGCGGCCGCCTTCGAACTCTGCGCCCAGGAAGGCGTCGACGATGTCGAGGGCCAGGCCCTCGCCGATCACGCGGGCGCCCATCGAGAGCATGTTGGCGTCGTTGTGCTGGCGGATCATGCGGGCCGAGAAGGTGTCCGAGCAGACGCCGCAGCGCACGCCCTTGATCTTGTTGGCGGCCATCATGATGCCCTGGCCGGTGCCGCAGACGATGATGCCGAACCGGCATTCGCCCGACGCGACCTTGCGGGCCGCGGCTTCGCCCTGCTGCGGATAGGGCACGCTTTCGGGCGTATCAGGGCCAAGATCGAGCACGTCCCAGCCAAGGGCCGAGACGTGGGCGGCGATCGCCTGGCGAAGGCCGATGGCGGCGTGGTCGCTGGCGAGGACGATACGGTTGTTGCTCATGGGCGTGCTCTAAAGGTGCTCGACCGCGCAGCCAAGGTCTTCACAGATGCGATCGGCCAGGATCTTGCGATGGCAGCCGCGATGATCGGCTTCGAAGCAGAGCAGCGCAATCTTGCGTTCGGCCGCCAGTTCCTTGGCGGCGGCCAATTCCAGCTGGGCTGCGGGCTCGACCAGGTGGTCCTCGAAGATGGCGGTCATCTCGGCGATGCGGCCCTTGCGCGCAGCCTCCCGGCCCGGCTTGGGCGTGCCGAGCTGGCGCAGATGGACATAGCCGATGCCGGCCTCGGCCAGGCTGGCGGCCAGCAGCGTCTTGGAGAACCCCGCGCGGCGCGAGGCGGCCACGGCCCGCACGTCGACCAGCAGTTCGACGCCGGCCGCCTTGAGACGGGCGATGACCGCATCGTGCGTGCTTGCCTCATAGCCGATGGTGGCGAGCGGCTTCATTGTCAGCGCGCCTTCTGCCGGCCGACCTCGGCCGCGGCGTCCAGCTCGGCGCCGCGGGCCAGATCTTCGGCCGCATCGTTGGTGCTGGCCCGCGCCAGATCGGGACGAACCACGCCGGCGTGGCCGGCCAGGCCCAGGGTCTGAAGAGCGTCCTCGCCCTCCTCGCCGAAGACCGAGCGGACGCGCAGTTCGCGCTGGGCCAGCGGGATTTCGAAGCCGCCGTTTCGCAAGGCGTCCTCGATCGCCCAGGTGTAGGCTGCGTGTGTGGCGTTGGGCCGCTTGACCGCCTCCAGCGCCGGCCAGACGACGAGCTCGAAGGACAGACCGCTCTCGCCGAAGCCGATCAGCCAGACCTGGGTCTTGCGGACGGACGTATCCTTGAGCGTGAAGGGCACGGCGTGGGCGGCGCGGAGCACGGCCTCGCGCACCGCCTCCTTGTCGACGCCGTAGGCGACGCGGAAGGGAATGTGCATCCGCCGGGCGCCGTTCTGGTGGGTCCAGTTGGTGACCGGCTGCTCGATGAGCCGAGAGTTGGGTATCAGGACGTCGAGGTCGTCGTTGTTGCGGATGCGGGTGGCGCGCGGGCCGATTTCGGCGACAACGCCGCGCTCTCCCGTCTGCAACTCAATGTAGTCGCCGATGCGGATCAGCTTGTCGAACAGCAGCACCAGGCCGGAGATGAACTCCTTGACGATGCCCTGCATGCCGAAGCCGAGGCCGACGCCGAGCGCCCCGGCGAACAGGGTGAACGACGAGAGGTCGAGCCCGAGGGTCGAAAAGGCGGCGATGATCCCGAAGATCACCAGGCCATAGGTGCTGAGCTTCTCGAAGATGTAGATCGAGGGGGCGGCGTCGGTGTCGACCCGCCCGCGGATGCGACGGATCGCGCCGGCCGCCAGCCGCGCGGCGAGCAGCGACACCGCGACGATAAGGATCGCCGCCACCAGCCCGCCGATGGTGATCACGGTCTTGCCCAGGCGGACAAGCTCGAAGGCCATCAGGGACTGGAGGTCGGCGGCGATCTCGCTGTTCATGCTCAGATCTTGTCCGGGTAGACCGGCGCGATGTCCACCGGGATATCCTTCAAGGTGGCGATCACGGTCTCTGCTTCGGGATCCAGCTTGGCGTACTTGTCGAAGAACGCGTTCATCCCGGCGTAGTCGCCGTCGCCCTGCAGCTTGATCAGTTCGGCCAGCAGGCTGGTGAGACCGTCCTGCATGGCGTCGTCATTGACCTTGAAGCGCTTGGCCGCCGGATCCCATACCAGCGCGCCCTTGGACTTCAGATAGCCGTACTGCAGCGCCGCGCCGCGGCCGTGAGCCTCGCCGGCGCCGAAGCGGACCGCCCGGAAAACGCCTGCGGTGTAGCTCGCAAACAGCTGGGAACGCTCGGCTTTCGGCAGCTCGCCCTTATCCATCATGAAGAGGATGTTGTAGGCGCCCATGACGTCGGCCTTGGCCTCCTCGGCGGCGCCGGCGATCTCCTTGAGCTCGGCCGAGACCGTGGTCGGGCGGCCGTCGACGACGATCGAGCCCGGGCCGAGGCTGTGCGACAGCTCGTGGAACAGGGTCTCGAGCGTCATGTACTTCTTGCTGACCAGCGCGGCCTGATCGGCGACCAGCACGCGCTCTCCCATCGGCTTGAGGATGCGGTCGTACTTGGCCCCGAGCACGTTGGAGAGCACGACCTTCTTGGCGCCCTTGGCTTCGCGCACGCGCTCATCGTTGGGCAGGTTGAAGGCGATGGTCTGCGGACCGACGGTGTTGTCGCCGCCGCCGCGGACCTGTTCGGCCACCGCGATGGGCGACTCCCCGCCGCGAGCGAAGTTCTTGTACCTGGCGTCGACCGGGAGGTTCTCCTCCATGGCCCGCAGATAGCCCTTGTACTTGTCCAGCGCGCTGCTCTCGGCCGGATCCTTCAGGGTTACAAAGGCTTCGAAGGCGGTCTTCTGGCCGTAGAGCTCGTCGGTATAGGTCTCGTAGGGGCCGATCGCGACCTCGATCGGGGTGCCGGTCAGGTCCATCCAGGCCATCTCGGACTCGAAGTAGTCGTTGGTCCGGAACGACTGGGCCCGCAGGGTCAGGAACTTCTTGAGGCTGGGGTTGGTGGTGATCGCCGCGGCCTTGTCCAGCAGAGCGGCGGCGCGGTCGAGCTCGGCCTTGTACTCGACGTTGTAGGGTACGGTGACCAGCTTGCCGCCCTGGCGCTTGACCACGGTGTAGCCGTCCATCAGCGCGGCCTTCTCCGCCGGATGGGCGGCGATGTAGGCGTCGAGCTCGGCCTTGGTCAGGCCATCTGGATAGAAGCCGTGGCCCGGCCCCGGCCCCGCCGCCTGGCGCTTGTAGATGGCGGTCATCTCGTCGGCGGCCTGGATCAGCAGATTGACCACCTGGCGCTCCTCTGCGCTGAGGAAGCCGGTCTCGACCTGCATCTCGATGCGGGCGAGGCCCTCGTTGGCGACGGGGGCGGCGGCCATGGCGGCCGCGGGCAGGCAAAGGGCCGCGATCAGCGGCGCAACGAACCTACGCATGTGAATGATTTAGCTCCGAGAAACCGCCTTCACGGCGGCGTTTGCCCGGAAACTAGAGCAAATCCCGATCCGATTGGATCGCGATCTGCTCCCCTAGTTTTGATTTTTGCGCATTTTCTTCGCCGAACCGGCCTCCACTTCGGCGGAAAATGCTCAGCGGGGGGGCTCGCCATCGTCGAGGACGGTGAGACGCCGCACGGTCAGTTCGTCGATCTCCAAGCGCTTGATCCGCGCCCGGCCGACCGAGATGCGGCCCACGGCGAGCTTGCCGATCGCCAGCGCGCCGACCGCGACGGCCCCAAAGGCGATGGCGCCGAGCGCCACGCTGCCCATCGCCCCGAAGCCGACGGCGCCGGCGGGCGTGGCGCGCGGGGCGACATAGACCGGGGTGACGGCCCGCAGCCGCCGCGGCGCGGAGTCGGCAAGGGCGACGGGGGTGCGACGCGCGCGCAGTTCCAAGGCCATGTCTCTCTCCCTTCGGCTTGAAGGGAGCCTAACCTCGCGGCCGCCCCGAGCGCTAGCCGCGCGTCAGGGTGGTCATCACCAGTTCGCAGCGGAAATCGAAGCCGAGCGCCTGGTAGAGCGCGATGGCGCCGGTGTTGTGGGCGTAGGAGTGCAGGAACGGGATCTCGCCACGCGCCCGGATACGCGCGGCGACCTCAAGCATCAGGCCGGCGGCGAAGCCGCGGCCGCGGTAGGCCGGGTCGGTGCAGACGCCGCTGACCTCGGTGTAGCCGGCCGGCTGCATCCGCTCTCCGGCCATGGCCACGAGGCGGCCGTTCTCCTTGACCCCGACGAAGCGGCCGAGCTCATGGGTGCGGGCGAAGAACGGGCCTGGCGCCGTGGCGGTCGCCAGCGCCAGCATCTGCGGGGCGTCGGCCGCGGTCAGGACCTCGATCGGGAAGGCCGGCTCTCCGACCGGGTTCGGCGTTTCTGCGACCATCTGCCAGCAGACCGCCTGGCTGCGCACGGCCAGACCCGGAACCGGCGGGGCGGGCCCCTCCTCCACCACCGCCACGTCGCCGTGCACGGCGACCAGGGCCGCCAGGTCGGCGAGGCTCTGCGGCGAGGCGTCCGGCAGCGCGGCGAAGAGCCCGAACTCGGGTCCGAAGCGGACGGCGGCGCCGTGCTGGTGCGCGAGGTGGGCCTGACGGCCGGTCAGCGCGGACCAGACGGGGCGATCAAGCGGATGCGACATCGCGCCTGAATAGCCCCGTGCATCGCCGACGTCATGGCGGGGAATTAATAACGATGTTATCGTAAAGGCGCACAGGAGGAGCGCGCCGTCATGGCCGAGCCAATCGTCGTCAAGCTGTCGGACGGAGTGCGCCCTCTGAACGTGGTGGGCGAACAGATCACGGTCCTCGCGCCGGGCCAGCGCACCGGCAGCTACGAGGTCTTTCACCAGATCGGGCCCGAGGGCAGCGGCCCGCCGCCGCACAGCCATCCCTGGGACGAGGCGTTTTATGTCGTCGCCGGCGAGATCGCGTTCGGCATCGGCGATGAGGAACTGCTCGCCCACGCCGGCACCTTCGTCCACCTGCCGGCCGGCACAACCCACTGGTTCCGGTTCGGCAAGGGGGGCGGCGAGATGGTCTCGCTGACCTCGCGCGAAGGGGCCTCGCACATGTTCGAGGACTTCGACCGGGAGGTGTCGCCGACGGCGCCGGATATCGGGAAGCTCATCGAACTCGGCCGGCCCTATGGGCTGACCGTGGACGTGCCCGCAAATCTGGACGCCTGATTCCGTTTTGAGGCGTTCAACTTGCGGAGGACGCCATGAAACTCGCAGCCTGGACGACGGCGACAGCACTCTGGCTGGTGTCGACGCACGCCCTTTCCGCACCGGTCGCCGGCAGCCGTGAGAGCGAATTGACCTGCATCGGACTGATCGGCGCGGGTCTCGCCGGAGCCTCGGCCGCGCAACCTGCCGAGCCGCGCGCGGTCGCCGCCCTGTCGATGGCCTTCGGCTTCTATATGGGCCGCGCCAGTCAGCTCCAGCCCAGGGCCACCAGGCAGGAGGTCGACAGCGCGGTCAACAAGCTGAGCACGGAAGAGAAGAACGCTCAGGCGAACCTTTGCCTGAAGCAGGCCAGCGAACAGATGGCCACGATCGTCAAGTGAGAGCGCCGAAAGCCTGAAGCCGCGCGCAGGCCCTCCCGCCGGACGGTGGGCCTCCTAGCCCAACGCCGCCCAGGCCTGGTCGCGGCAGCGGTCGATCGCGGCGCGCAGGTCGGCGACTCCGGGCCCGTGGCGAAGGATGTCGCGGGACACCGATGGGATCACCCTGCCTTGCGCATGTGCGAACCTCGACCCGACCGTCGCCAGATCCACACCCTGCGCGCCGACGCCGGGGGCCAAGATCAGGGCCCCGGGCAACCGCTCGACGATGGCCGCATCATGCTGCGAAACGGTCGCCCCGATCACCGCGCCGACAAGGCCGGGGGTCGCGGCGTTCTGCGCCGTCGCGGCGTCCGCCAGGGCCTGCGAGACGGTCCGGCCGTCCGCCATCCGCGCCGACTGCAAGGCGCGCCCTTCGGGGTTTGACGAGTGGACCACGACGAACACCGCCGTTCCGGTCGCTGCGGCGCGGTCGAACATCGGCTGAAGCGCCTCAAAGCCGAGATAGGCGGTCACGGTCGCCGCATCGCCGCCGAAGCCGCTGTCGGGTCCCAGCATAGCGCTGGCGTAACCCTGCATGGTGCCGCCGACGTCGCCGCGCTTGGCGTCGATGAGACTGAGCACGTTCCGAGAACGCAACTGGGCGGCGGCCTGCGCGAGCTGGGTCATACCCGCAGGGCCGAACCGCTCGAAGAAGGCGGCTTGGGGTTTGACCACCGCTAGGCTGTCACCCACCGCGTCGAGGACCGTTCCGCAGAAGCGCTGCAGGCCGGCGGCGTCGCTTGCGAGCCCCCAATGGGCGAAGACTTCGGCCGACGGATCAAGCCCCAGGCACAGGGGCGAGCGCGCCGAGGCGAGAGCGGTGAAGCGTTCGGAGAAACTGAGCATGGCGTCCTTGACCTGCAACGCCCGCCGACATGCGACCGGCGACGATTTGAGGCAAGCGACCAGACCGTCCAGGCTTGTTCGAAAATCTCACACCGACTTGGCGGCGAGTTCGCGGAACCGCAGCTCGACGGCCGCGCCGCCGCTCCCAGCGGACCAACTTACGTCTCCCAGGCCGGACGCCAGCGACTTGATCAGACGCATGCCCAGGCCTTCCTCCGCCACGCCGTCGATGCCGGAACCGTCATCCTCGATCCGAAGGAGATAGCCAGCGGGGTCATTGCGTCCGGTGACCTTCACCCTGCCCCGCCGGCCGTCCTTGAAGGCGTGCTTGACCGAGTTGGTGACGAGCTCGTTGACGATGAGGCCGATGCTGACGGCCTGTTCGGCGCTCACGTCCACGGGGTCGCAGGCGACATCGATCGCGATACGATCGCCGTCGAGCAGACTGGACGACAGGCGTTCGACCAGGCTGCAGAGATAGGGTTGCAGCTGGACAGCTTCGTGCGCGTCCTGCTGGTAGAGCATCGTGTGGAGGTCGCTGATCGAACCGATCCGGTCCGCGGCCTTGGCCAGGGCGTTGGCGACCTCGGGCCCCGCGCTCCGGCCCTGAAGCATCAGCAGCGACGCGACGATGGCGAGGTTGTTCTTCACGCGGTGGTTCAGGTCGACGAATAGCTCGGACTGGCGATCGGCCGCCCGGCGTCGCGCGGTGACGTCGATGAAAAGCTGTCCGAACTGGGTGTCCGACAACCGCATCATGTTGACGTCGTACCAGCGGCCGCCCGCCACATCGGCGAACTCGAACCGGACAGGCTTGCCCGCGAACGCCCGGCCGCAGGCGGCGATCCAGCGCGGATCGGTGTCGGGGCGCACCTCCAGCTGGCGCCGGCCGATGATGTCGGCCGCGCCCGCCACGCGGCTGCAGAAAACGGGATTGGCCTCGCGGATCCAGTAGTCGATCAGCCGGCCGTCGGGTCCGAGAATGGCTTCGCAGACGACAAAACCCTCGGACATGTTGTCGAAGACCGCGCGATAGCGGCCCTCGATGCCGTCGTCATTGGCCGTGCCGTCGTTCACATCCCGCCTCGGACCGCGCTGTCGGCGTCCTCTTCCTACGGACTACCGCTGCGCTGGTTCCATGTCCGGCGACAATTCGTCCGAAGCCGGACGCGGCGCGCCCGGCTTCGGCCTGTGCAGGCGAGGCGTTACTGGAACGTCTTGCGCAGGTTGACGCCGATGGTCCGCGGCGGAGCCGAGAACACCGAAGTGCGGCCCGCCGAGGTGGCGCCGACGCTCTTCGAGAAGATCGCCGCTTCGTCGAACAGGTTGGTCACGAAGAGGTACGCGCCCCAGCCGCCGCCGTCGGATTCGACGCCGACCCGGGTGTTGACCAGGTCATAGGCGTCGATCTTGCGGGCATAGACGTAGCTGGTGCGCAGTTCGTTGTAGGAGCTGCCCATGTGGTTGTAGTCGACGCGCGCGAAGCCGTTGAGGCCCTCGGTCAGCGGCCAGACGTACTGGGCCGAGATCGCGCCCTGGAACTTCGGCACGTAAGGGATGCGGTCGCCCTTCAGTCCGGCGTTCGGGATGGTCGTCCCGCCGCCCGGCTGATCCTCGGTCAGCTCGGCTTCCATGACCGAGAAGTTGCCCGTGATCGACAGGCCCGAGATCGGGTTGACCGCGCCTTCGACTTCCAGACCGCGGATACGCGCCTTGCCGGCGTTGCCGATGTAGCTGAAGGCGCCGTTCGGGGTCAGGATCCGAACCTGCATGTCGCTCCAGTCGATCTGGAAGACGTCGGCGTTAAGGGTCGCGCGGCGATCCCAGAAGGCCGACTTCACGCCGACTTCATAGTTCCACAGCTGGTCCGAGGCGTACGGGGTCAGGTTGCCCGGCAGGCCCAGCACCTGGTTGGCGCCGCCCGGACGGTAGCCTTGCGAGGCTTCCGCATAGAGCATGACGTCCGAGGTGATCTTGTAGGAACCGTTGAAGCGGTAGACCCAGCCGGTTTCCTCCGACTGCACGGTCGTCGGCGGCGTGACGACAGCGCCGACCAGGATCGACGGGACCAGCGTCTCGCCGATGATGTCCTTGGTGTACTTGAAGTAGCGGGCGCCGGCGGTGAGGTTGAGCTGCTCGTTTACGTCGAAGGACAGTTCGCCGAACACCGCATACTGCTTCAGGGTGTCGTCGATGATGCGGCCGGTCAGGACGACCTCAGGCTCGTAGAGCGCGCCGTTGCGCGGATCGACGCCGACTTGCGGGTTCCAGACCACGGTCTTGCGGTCCGAGAAGAAGCCGCCCGCGGTCCACTGCAGCGCGCTCTCGTAGTTCGAGGTGAAGCGCAGCTCGGCCGTATAGGTGTCCATCTTCTGCTGCGGCTTCAGCACCGACGGGTACTGGCTGTCCACATAAGCATAGTAGGCCGAGAGCTGACCGGTGCTGCAGGCCGCGCCGCGGTTGTAGAGCGCCTGGCAGCGGGCCGGGGTGCGGAAGCCCTGCATGAACTGGGTCACGTCCTGGGTGCTCATCAGCTCGCGGCGCATGTAAGCGACCGAACCCACGGCCGTCACCGGACCGAGGTCGAGGTTGGCGGTGGCGCTGTAAAGGTCGAGGTCGTCGGTCTGCGGCAGCTGGGTGCGGGCGTCAGACTTGTACTCGCCGACGGCCGGGAACCAGCTCGGGGCCTCGGCCTCGGTGCGGTTGATGTAGGCGGCCAGGTCGATGGTCAGATTCTCGGTCGGCTCCAGGCGCAGAAGCGCGCGGCCGCCCCAGGTCTCCATCTCATTGACGTCGCTGTCATTGAGGTAGGTGTTGTCGATGTAACCGGCGGCCTCGCGGTAGAAGCCGACGACACGCAGGGCGGCCTTGTCCTGGGCCAGCGGGATGTTGACCATCCCCTGGGCCTCGTAGTTCCAGTCGCCGGCGCCCTCGGTCTTCGAGAGCGAACCGTCGAGGGCGGTTTCGAAGACGTAGCTCGGCTTCTTGTAGATGGTGCGCAGGGTGCCGCCCATCGAGCCGGAGCCGTAGAGCGTGCCTTGCGGGCCGCGCAGCACTTCGACCCGTTCGACGTCGAAGAGGCGCAGCTCCGGGGTCGAGCCGCCGGCGTTGTTGCCCGCGCCGATCGAACCGGTGACCGGGGTTTCGTCATAGTAGACGCCCACCGTCGGCTCGCCGGCGGCGTTGATGCCGCGGATCACGACGCGGCTGAACGACGGGCCGCTGTTGACGAAGGTCAGGCCGGGAACCGTCGCGCCCAGGTCGGCGATCGACTGCACGCCCGAATTGGCGATGGTTTCCGAGGTCACCGCCGAGATCGAGATCGGCGTATCCTGCAGGTTGGTCGCGCGCTTCAGCGCGGTGACGACCACTTCCTCGACCGCAGGCGGCTGGGTGGACTGGGCCAGGGCCGGGCTGGCCACGGCGACGGTCGCCGAGGCGCCAAGCAGGGCGCCGCGGAAAGAGCGGCCAAGGCCGCTGGAACGTTGGACTGACATGACTGTGTGAACTTCCCCCAAGTGTCGTGCCGCCGGGCCCAGCGGGCTCGGCGGCGATCGTCAAAAACGCTTGCTTGTCGTGAGGGCCGCCCTCGCCAGGAGAGCGGCCTCGGCTACTTCATTTCCGCCAGGGCGTAGAGGAACTGCGCCTGGGCCATGGTGGCGTCGACATAGCCGGCCACCTTCGGATTGGCGGAGTCGATGACGATGAACTCGTCCGGCGCGTGCGCGCCCGAGCCGAAGCCGACGCCGAAATGGATCGCGGGCTTGGCCACCGGCGGCTGGGTGAACAGCGAGCCCGGCCAGGAGCCGGCGCTGCGCGGCGAGAGCGTCACCGGGATGCCCATCTTCTTGTAGGCGCCGAGCGCAGCCTGGACGACGCGGGCGTCCTCGGCGGTCTCGGTGGGGTCATATCCGCCCGAGACGTTGATCTGGACGTCCTGGAAGCCGCGCTTGTCGAGGTGTTCGCGCAGCTGGCGGACGGTGTCGTCGTAGGTCTGGTTCGGGACCATGCGAATCTCGAGCTTGGCCTCGGCGCGGCTCGGCAGGATGCTCTTGCCGCCCGGGCCGGTGTAGCCGCCGACCAGCCCTTGCAGGTTGATGGTCGGCTGCGAGAGCAGGCGCTCGATCGACTTCTCGTAGCTGAGGTTGTCGATCCAGGCCTTGTTGCCATAGGCCTGCTTGAGAGCGGCCTCGTTGGTCTTCTGGGCGAGCTGGGCGATCAGCTCCTTTTCGCGCGCCGACAGCGGCCGGACCTTGTCCATGAAGCCGTCGAGCGTCGGGGTGTTGCCGTCCGGGCTGGTCAGCGTGGCCAGGGCCTGGACCAGACGCCAGATCGGGCTGTCGATGCGGGCCTTCTCGGACGAGTGGATGTCGGTCTTCGGACCGATGCCGGTCTTGGAGCCGTCGACGATGAGTTGCAGCTCGACCGGGCCCTTGGCGCCGAGGGTGAAGGAGACCTCCCCGGTGGTGCGATCCTGCGAGGGACCAGGCACATAGATGCCCTCGCACTTCTGCAGGACCGGCAGGACCTTCGGGTGGGTGGCGATCTGACGGAAGTGCGGAGAGGCGATCTCCTCCTCGCCTTCGCAGATCAGGGCGATGTTGACCGGCGGCTTCTTGCCGGCCGCGCGCATCGCGCGCAGGGCGTTGAGCAGCGCGATCTGGCCGCCCTTCGAGTTGGTCGCGCCGCGGCCCATCATCACCGTCCCGAACGGCGCCTTTTCGACCAGTCGGCCCTCGAGCGGCGGGCTCGACCATTCCTTCGGGTCGTACTGCTTCACGTCGTACATGAAGTAGACCCCGATCCAGCGCGGGGCGCCGACGTCGAGGGTCGCGAACACGCCCGAGACGCCGTCGGTCGGGATGATCTCGGCGGTCTGGAAGCCCGCCTCCTTGGCGATCTTGGCCATGTAGGCCGGGCCCTCCACGACGTTCATCCCCTCGGCGGCGACGGTCGGCAGCGCGATCCATTCCTGCAGGCGCTTGATGGCGTCGGCCTTGTCGGCCTCGGCGGCCTTGCGGATCACGGCGAGGTCGGCGCTCGCGGCGACGGCCAGGCCGGGCGCGAGGAAGGCGCCGGCCGCAGCAGCAGCGGCCCCGGCCATCAAACTGCGACGGTCGGTCGAAGGAAGGTCGAACTGGTCGGACATTTTTACTCCCGGAGAGCGGCGCTCGTATTACTGTCTTGCGCGAGCGGAAAGCTCGCGATGGCGGAGCTCACGGCGCCGCGACAGCGGAGCTACAGACAAGTTCCCGACTCGCCAAGCGATCTAGTCGACTCGGGAGTGACGGAACCGGCGCACTGTTGCCGGAAGATCAACTTTTTCTTGGTCGATACCGATAAGTTTCAAATGTAACCATTGAAACAACATGCCGGCATTTGGCCACAGAAGGCACGGACATGCCCCGCGCGCGCCGAAGGGCGCACATAAAAAAGGGGCCGAGCGCTCCAGACGCTCGGCACCCGCCTCCCCGCGCCGCCGCGAAGGCGGCGCGCCCCTCCCCGTCTCCGGGTTAGTTCCGATACGGAATGACCACCGGCAGGGTCTCGAACCCGTGCACGAAGGCCGACCAGTTCAGAGTCGGCTCCCCAACGACCTTGATCTCCGGGAAGCGCTTGAGGATCTCTTCCCAGATGATGGTCAGCTGCATCTCGGCGACACGATTGCCCACGCAGCGGTGGACGCCGAAGCCGAAGGACATGTGCTGGCGCGGACGCTCGCGGTCGATGATGTACTCGTTCGGCCGGTCCACCATCTCTTCGTCGCGGTTGCCCGAGATGTACCACATGGCGACGCGGTCGCCCTTCTTGATGGTCTTGCCGCCCAGCTCGACGTCGCGGGTGGCGACACGGGCCATGTGGGCAAGCGGGGTCTGCCAGCGGATGGTCTCGGAGACCATCGGCAGAACCAGGTCGTGGTTGGCGCGCAGCTTGGCGTATTGCTCGGGGTTCTTGTTCAACGCGTAGACGCTGCCCGAGATGGTGTTGCGGGTGGTGTCGTTGCCGCCGACGATCAGCAGGATGACGTTGCCCTGGAAGGTGCCGATGTGCATGTCCCGGGTGGCCGGGTTGTGGGCCAGCATCGAGATCAGATCGCCGCGCGGCTCGGCGTTGACCCGCTCGTTCCACAGTTCCTGGAAGGCGGCGAAGCATTCCATCATCGCCGCGCCCTTCTGCTCCCAGCTCTCCACGGGGCCGTGGCCGGGCTGGTTGGTGACCATGTCCGACCACCACGTGAGCTTGCGGCGCTGCTCGAAGGGGAAGTCGAACAGCGTGGCCAGGGTCATGGCCGTCAGCTCCTTGGACACCAGGTCGACCCAGTCGAACTCCTTGCCGATCGGAAGGGAGTCGAGAATCTGACCAGCCCGCTCGCGCACCTGCGGGGCCATGGCGTGCAGGTTGCTGGGGGCCAGCGTCGGGCTGACCGCCTTGCGGGCCGGGGTGTGCTCGGGCTCGTCCATGGTGATGAAGCCGGCGCCGCCGCGGCGGCGCGGTCCCATGACGCGCTCCTGTTCGGCCATCGCCACCTGATTGATCAGGGTGATGCCGTCGGCCGAGGAGAAGCTCTCATGGTCGGTGTCGACCGCCATGATGTCGTTCCACTTGGTGACCGACCAATAGGGGCCGAACTCGCTGTCCGGAGTGAAATGTACGGGGTCTTCGCGGCGCAGGCGCTCGAACACCGGCCAGATGGTGTCGTCGTAGAAGCGCGACACCTTGGCGGGGTTCAGCTGCTCGAGCGGCATGGCGGCGATTTCGGCGGCCGCGTCGGCAGCTTGAATCTTGGCGGAGATATTCATGGCTTCCTTCCCAGGTCGCGCCCGCCATCTTTTGATTTCGCCCGGCAGCCATCGCCCGCCGGACGCGCGGACTTAAAGGGAGGTTGAGCGCAGTCCGGGGCCATGTCAACCGCGGTTGACTTATCGATCGGGCGCCCTTGCCGAACGTAGCGCGTCCAGCGACGTTATCAGCGCAACCCGGGAACGCGACCGTATGGGAACGCCATGGCCAAGAACACGATCTGCATCTGGTACGACAGCGACGCCGAAGCCGCCGCCCGCTTTTATGCGCAGACCTTTCCCGACAGCGAGGTGACCGCGGTGCGCCGCGCGCCCGGCGATTACCCGTCAGGCAAGGAAGGCGACGTGCTGACCGTCGAGTTCACGGTGGCGGGCGTCGCCTGCATCGGCCTGAACGGCGGCCCGGCCTTCAAGCAGGATGAAGCGTTCTCGTTCCAGATCGCCACCGACGACCAGGAAGAGACCGACCGCTACTGGAACGCCATCGTCGGCAACGGCGGGACCGAGAGCGCCTGCGGCTGGTGCAAGGATCGCTGGGGCGTCTCCTGGCAGATCACACCGCGCACCCTGACCGAGGCGATGGCGGCCGGCGGCGCGGAGGCCAAGCGGGCCTTCGATGCGATGATGACCATGGGCAAGATCGACGTGGCCGCCATCGACGCGGCCCGCCGCGGCTGACGCGAGGGACCTGACCGCCCCGCCGGGGTCGTGTACACCAGGGGCGATGACAGAGACGCTTGTTCGCCCAGCCCCCCGTCGGCGCGACGCCGAGGCCACCCGCGCGGCCATCCTGAAGGCGGCGAAGAAGCAGTTCGCCCGGGTCGGATATGACTGCACACTGCGCGACATCGCCGGCGAGGCGGGTGCGGACGTCGCGCTGGTCAAGCGCTACTTCGGCGGCAAGGAGGCGCTGTTCGTCGAGGCGCTGAAGGACTCATTCCGTGCCAACGAGCAGCTGGATTGGGACCGGACCGCCTTCGCCGGGGAGATGGCGGTGATGCTGGCCGGAACGCCGCACGCCGACGAAGCTCGAACGCAGCGGTTCCAGTTCCTGCTGCGGGCGGCGACCTCGCCGGCGACGGCGCCGTTGCTGAACACCCTGGTGCAGGAGCGCCTGTTGGTCCCGATCCGCAACTGGATGGGCGGAGCGGACGCCGAGGCCCGCGCCCGGGTGCTGGCCGGGGTCTATATCGGCTTCCTGGTCGAGCGGCTGATCCGCGGCGAGGCGCTGGAAGGCCGCGAGCGCGAGGTGTTCGTCGAGCGCGTCACGGCGGTGTTCAACACCCTGATCGCATAGGCCCTAGCGCCAGGCGAACACCGGCTGGTCGAGATCGGCGACGCGGGTGACCCGGCCGGCGACGATCTCGCGCAACTGATAGATCAGGGCGGCGGTCGGGGCGTGGATGTGGTGCTCGCCGAGGTTCAGGCGGATCAGCGGCCGCTCGCTCTCCGGAATGGATTCGAAGGCCACCGCGTCGTCGCCGGCGATCTGATCGAGCCGGAAGCGGTGGACCGACGCCACCTCGTCCGGATTGGGCGCCAGGGCGCTGGCGTCGTCCAACCATGTGACGACTGGGGCGATGGCGTAGCCCGAACGGCTGGCGTAGTCGTCAAGCACGCCAAGGATGCTCGACGGCGGCAAGTGCAGGCCCAGTTCCTCGTGCAGTTCGCGCAGGGCCGCCTGCTGCAAGGTCTCGCCATCGTCGCAGCGCCCGCCCGGCAGCGCCCACTGACCGGCGTGGGCGCGCAGGCTCGCCGAGCGGCGGGTCAGCAGAAAGGCCGTCTCGCCCGAGCCGTCGCCGGCGTCCACCAGAGTGATGGCCACCGCCGCGTGCTTGAGCTGGGGCCCCTCATAGGCCAGCCGCGGGAACGCCTGGCAGCGGGCGGTCAGTTCGGCGCGGAACGCGGGCGTGAACGGATAGCTCATGCCCTGCCCTACTTCGCCGCTTGCAGCTTGTCCTGGGTCTTGGTGTCGAAATCGCTGGCCTCGTGCCGCTCCCAGAGCTGGGTCGAGGGTTCGCCCCAGGTGCGGTTGACCATGCGCCCGCGCTGGACGGCCGGCCGCTCGGCGATCTGGTCGGCCCAGCGCTGGACGTTCTTGTATTCGTGCACGGCCAGGAACTCGCCAGCCTCGTAGAGCACGCCCTTGGCCAGGCCCCCGTACCAGGGCCAGACCGCGATATCGGCGATCGTGTACTCGTCGCCGCCGAGGTACTCGCTTTCGGCCAGCCGGCGATCGAGCACGTCGAGCTGACGCTTGGTCTCCATGGCGAAGCGGTCGATCGCGTATTCGATCTTGGTCGGGGCGTAGGCGTAGAAGTGGCCGAAGCCGCCGCCGAGGTAGGGCGCGCTGCCCATCTGCCAGAACAGCCAGGAAAACGCCTCGGCTCGCTTGGCCGGATCGGTGGGCAGCAGGGCGCCGAACTTCTCGGCCAGATGCACCAGGATGGCGCCCGACTCGAACACCCGGATCGGGGTCGGGCCGCTGCGGTCGAGCAGCGCCGGGATCTTGGAGTTCGGATTGATGTCGACGAAGCCGCTGCTGAACTGGTCGCCGGTTCCGATATTGATCAGCCAGGCGTCGTACTCGGCGCCCGTATGCCCGAGGGCCAGCAGCTCCTCAAGCATCACCGTGGCCTTGATCCCGTTGGGCGTGGCCAGGGAGTAGAGCTGCAGCGGATGGCGGCCGACCGGCAGTTCCTTGTCATGGGTCGGCCCGGCGATCGGGCGGTTGATGTTGGCGAAGCGCCCGCCGTTTTCCTTGTTCCAAGTCCAGACCTTCGGCGGAGTGTAGTCGGTCATCAGCGGGCTCCAGGCGGGCGGGCGAGCGAGACGCCCGCCAGATTGCGGCATGTCGGGTGCAAAGGTGGGGCATGGCGAGCGCTCCGCCAAGGGCGTCCCACGCAGGTCAGTGTCCGAACGGGTTGCGGGTCAGGGCTTCGCCGACGCTGGACAGGTTCGAAGCGCGGGCCCGGGCGATGGCGGCCTCCAGCCGCACGATGTCGGCGCCCGGGATGATTTCGCCGGCGACGACGAAGGTCGGGGTGCCCTTCAGATCGAGCTTCAACGCCAGTTCGCGGGTGTCGGCGATCTGCTCGGCCAGGGCCGGATCGCGGGCGGCGGCGTCGACCTCGCGCGGTTTCAGGCCCTGCTGGCTCAGAATGCGATCGGTGCGCACGACGTTGAGATCCTTCTGCGCCATCAGGGCGCGGTGCAGCGCCAAGCCCCTCGCCTTGCCCTGGGGCGTCAGGGCTACGCGGGCCGCGTAGTCCGAGGCGCTGCCGAACACCGGGTACTGCTTGAAGACGAAGCGGACGTCGCGATTGGCGGCGATCAGGCGGTCGACGTCGGGCGCAACGGCGCGGCTGTAGGGACAGCGATAGTCGAAGAACTGCACGACCGTCACCCGGCCGCCCGGATTGGCGACGAAGTCGCGCGGGTCGCGTTCTAGCGCGGACTTCGCCTGCGCCAGCACGGCGCGGGCCTCAGCCGCCTTCTTCGCCTGCAGCTTGGCGGCCGCCTCGCGGATCACCTCGGGGTGTTCGAGCAGATAGGCGCGCAGCTCGCGCTCGAACGCGGCGTCGTTCCGTACGGCGCCCTTCTGGGGCGCTTCGCAGGCAGCCAGGGCAAGAAGGCCCAGGCCTGCCATCAGGGGTTTCAATCTCACCACGCCCGCCCCTCGAATAGGCACTGACACCCGCTGTCAGGCCGCGCCGGATATTGACTTCGCGTTAAGGTAACCAGGATTGTAACCATTACTCTTAAATTGAAATACATCGCGATACTGCAGTCTTCGCCCAGGAAATTGATGGGCGAAACAGTTGAAACTGCGCTTCCTACATCACGTCCTTGCCGCCGCACTCGGGACCGCCCTGTGCGCCCCGACCCTGGCGAGCGCCGGGCCGATGGAAGACGCGATCCTGGCCGAGATCAACTTCGCCCGCGCCTATCCCCAGGAATACGCCCGGCGTCTGGAGCGTGAACCGGTCACCCGCTGGGAACAGGCGCTGATCGACGCCGGCGAGCCCGCCGATCACGCGGCCTACATCGAAGCGGTCGAGTTTCTCAAGCGTCAACGGCCGCTGTCGCCGCTGCGCCCCGATGACATGCTGACCTCGGCGGCGCTCGAGCATGTCTCCATGCAAGGCCCATCCGGCCATATCGGCCACGCGAGCGCGAACGGCGAGCGGTTCTACGACCGAGTGCGCCGGCACGGCGCCGCGGCGGCCCTGTCCGCAGAAAACATCGCCTATGGTCCGCCCTCGCCTGAGGACGTCGTGCGCGCCTTGATCATCGACAGCGGCGTTCCCGACCGCGGTCACCGCACCAACATGTTCAACGGGGCCTTCAAGGTCGTGGGCGTCAGTTGCGGCCCGCATCGCGATTACTCAACCATGTGCGTGATGGACTTCAGCGCCGCCCCCTCGCCGCGCATTATCACGGCCCAACTCGACAAGGTTCGCCCGGCCGACGAATAGTCGGTGGACCGAATCAGTCCAGCATCTCGTCACGCCTTTTCTCCTAACGGGCGAAGTTTAATCTTCGTCCGAGGCGTAGCAATCGTGCAACGCCAAAGGGTTAGCGTGCTTTACAATTGATTACGCGCGTTTCCCTGAGCGCGGCTGTACTATATGATCGACATTGAAACGCTCGCCTTTGAATGGTGGCGGGCCCGGCGCGAAAGCGCCTCCTTTGAGCGGCGTCGCGAAGCGTCGAGCGCTCGTTAGTCTGGGGGGAACGACATGGCTGTCGCCAAATATGTCGTCATGGGTGCGATACTGAGTACGGCGGCCGCCGCACCTGCCGCTGCCGAAGACTGCTTCATCAAGGTCTCGCGACCGGCCGTCGCCAAGCCCGTGGCGCCCAAGGCCGCTGCGCCGCACCGCGCGGTGAAGCCTGCGAAGGCCAAGCCCGCCGCGAGCGCCCAGGCGCGCAAGCCGTCGACCAAGCCGCGCACCACAGTGGCCGCAGCCAAGCCGGCCGCCCCGATGAAGAAGCTGCCGGAATCGTCCTACGCGATGCGTACCGACGCCGCGCTGGCGGCGCCCTCGACCGAGTGCGACACCAAGCCGTCGATCATGGCGGCCCTGCCGCCTGAAGCGCGTCCGCCCGCCCAGCGCCTGCTGGACGAAGTCGCCGGACCGCCGGCCGACGCGGCCGACGCCTCGCCGCCGATGACCCTCGCCTCGCTGCCCGTGGGCGGCCCCGGCGGCGGACTGCCGACCTTCTTCGGTCCGCGCGGCGGTGGCGGCGGCGGCGGCGGCAATCCGCCCGGCGGCGGCGATCCTTCGACGCCTCCCGGCGGCGGCGACCCGCCCGGCACCAATCCGCCCGGCGGCGGCGATCCTTCGACACCTCCCGGCGGCGGCGACCCGCCCGGCACCAACCCGCCTGGCGGCGGCGAGCCTCCGCTCACCCCGCCCGGCGGCAACCCTCCTGGCGGCGGCAACCCGCCCGGCGGTGGAAATCCGCCTGGCGGCGGAAATCCGCCCACCAGCCCGGTCCCCGAGCCCGGTACTTGGCTGATGATGATCGTCGGGTTCTTCGGCTTGGGCAGCATGGTGCGCCGCTCGCGGGCCGCCGAGCGGGCCAACGCCAAGACCGCCTAGCTCGCCTGACCGAGCCGCAAGACAAGAAAGGCCGCGCGATCCGCGCGGCCTTTTTCGTGGGCTGTCACCGGCTCCGAAGGCCCGGTGGTCGAGACTGACAGGCGCGCGCCGGAACGCGCGCCTGCTAGCGCCTAACGGTCTTTCTCGATGCCGCCAACAGCGGCCTGGGCCGCCGCGAGACGGGCGATCGGCACCCGGAACGGCGAGCAACTGACATAGTCGAGGCCGACCTTCTCACAGAACTCGATCGAGGCCGGGTCGCCGCCATGTTCGCCGCAGATGCCGAGCTTGACGTTCGGGCGCGCCGCGCGGCCGCGCTCGGCGGCCAGGCGGATCAGTTCGCCGACGCCTTCCTGGTCGAGGCTGACGAAGGGGTCCTTCTCAAAGATGCCCTTTTCCAGATAGGCGCCCAGGAACCGGCCGGAGTCATCGCGGCTGATGCCGAAGGTGGTCTGGGTGAGGTCGTTGGTGCCGAACGAGAAGAACTCGGCGTTCTCGGCGAGGTCGCCGGCGCGGATGGCCGCACGCGGCAGCTCGACCATGGTGCCGACCTGGTATTCGATCTCGCGGCCGCGTTCCTTCAGCACCGCCTGGGCGGTCTTGTCGGTCAGCTGGCGCAGGTAGCGCATCTCTTCACCCTTGGCGACCAGCGGGTGCATGATCTCGGGGATCGGCGCGGCCTTGCCGCTCTCGGCGATCTCGCAGGCCGCCTCGAAGATGGCGCGGACCTGCATCTCGTAGATCTCGGGGTACGAGACCGCCAGGCGGCAGCCGCGGTGGCCGAGCATCGGGTTGGTCTCGTGCAGTTCCTTGGCCCGGCGCATCAGCTTGGCCGCGTCGATGCCGGTGGCGTCCGCCACGGCCTGAAGGTCGGCCTCGGTGTGCGGCAGGAACTCGTGCAGCGGCGGGTCGAGCAGACGGATGGTGACCGGCAGCCCTTCCATGATCGTGAACAGCTCGACGAAGTCGTTGCGCTGCATCGGCAGGATCTTGGCGAGCGCGGCTCGACGGCCGGCCTCGTCGTCCGCGAGGATCATTTCGCGCACGGCGGCGATGCGGTCCTCGTCGAAGAACATGTGCTCGGTGCGGCAGAGACCAATGCCCTCGGCGCCGAACTGACGGGCGGTGCGCGCGTCGAGCGGGGTTTCGGCATTGGCGCGGACCTTCAGGCGGCGGGCCTTGTCGGCCCACTCCATCAGGGCGGCGAAATCGCCGGTCAGCTCGGGCTCGATCATCTGGACGGCGCCGGCGAGAATCTCGCCGCGCGAGCCGTCGATGGTCAGGATGTCACCGGCCTTGAAGACGCGGCTGCGCACGCGCAGTTCGCCGGCCTTGCCGTCGATCTGCAGTTCGCCGGCGCCCGAGACGCAGGGACGGCCCATGCCGCGGGCGACCACGGCCGCATGGCTGGTCATGCCGCCGCGGGCGGTGACGATGCCGCGGGCCGCGTGCATCCCGTGAATATCTTCCGGGCTGGTCTCATCACGGACCAGAATGACCGCCTCGCCCGCCGAGCCTAGGCGCTCGGCTTCGTCGGAGTTGAAGACGATCTTGCCGGTGGCCGCGCCGGGCGAAGCCGGCAGGCCGGTGGTGACCACGTCGCGCGGGCTGGCCGGGTCGATGGTCGGGTGCAGCAGTTGATCGAGGCTGGCGGGTTCGACCCGCATGATCGCCTCGTCCTGGGTGATCAAGCCCTCGCTAGCCAGATCCACCGCGATCTTCAGCGCGGCCTTGGCGGTGCGCTTCCCGTTGCGGGTCTGCAGCATGTAGAGCCGGCCCTGCTCGACCGTGAACTCGATGTCCTGCATGTCGCGATAATGCTTCTCGAGCTTCTCGACGACGGCCTTGAACTGGGCGAAGACCTCGGGCAGCGCCTCTTCCATGGAGAGCGCTTTTTCGCCCATCTCCTCGCGAGCCACCTTGGTCAGGGCCTGGGGCGTGCGGATGCCGGCGACGACGTCCTCGCCCTGGGCGTTGATCAGGAATTCGCCGTAGAGGCGGGCTTCGCCGGTCGACGGGTTGCGGGTGAAGGCGACGCCCGTGGCCGACGAGTCGCCCATGTTGCCGAACACCATCGACTGCACGTTGACGGCGGTGCCCCAGCTTTCCGGGATGTCGTGCATACGCCGATAGAACTTGGCGCGATCGTTCATCCAGCTGGCGAACACGGCGCCAACGGCGCCCCACAGCTGCTGATGCGGATCCTGCGGGAACGGCTGGCCCAGTTCCTGTTGGACGGCGGCCTTGTAGTCGGCGACGACCTTTTCCCAGTCCTCTGCCGACAGGCCGGTGTCGACGGTGACGTCGAGGCGTTCCTTATGCTCGTCGAGGATTTCCTCGAACATGTGGTGGTCGAGGTCGAGCACCACGTTCGAGTACATCTGAATGAAGCGCCGGTAGCTGTCGAAGGCGAAACGGCGGTCGCCCGACAGCTTGGCCAGGCCCTCGACGGTTTCGTCGTTGAGGCCGAGGTTGAGCACGGTGTCCATCATACCCGGCATCGAGGCGCGGGCGCCCGACCGGACCGAGACCAGCAGCGGGTTAGACGTGTCGCCGAACTTCTTGCCGGTGATCTGCTCGACCGCAGCCAGGCCGGCCACGACCTGTTCCTTGAGCTCGGCCGGGTACTGCTTTTCGTTGGCGTAGTAGTGGACGCAGGCCTCGGTGGTGATGGTGAAGCCCGGCGGGACCGGCAGGCCCAGCGAAGACATCTCGGCGAGGTTCGCGCCCTTGCCGCCGAGGAGGTTCTTCATCGAGGCGTCGCCATCGGCGCTGCCGCCCCCGAAGGAATAGACCCAGCGCGACTTGGTCAGCGTATCGGTCGACATTCCTAAGGCCTCCTTAGCCCGTCACTTGTGAAAAGTCCGCGACCCGCTCCATGAGGTCGCGAACCTGCACGAGAAGACGCAGGCGGTTCTCGCGTTCCGCCGCGTTTTCAGAATTCACTAGAACCGCCTCGAAGAAGGCGTCGACCGGCGCGCGCAGTCCCGACAGGGCACGCATCGCGTCGGCGAAGTCTTCCTGCTGCAAAGCCTGCGCCACAGCCGGTTCGGCGGCCTGGAGAGCCGCGATCAGCGCCCCCTCCTCCTTCGGCGCGCCCGGCATGCCGACCGCAGGGCCAGCCGGAAGCTCGCCCTTCTTCTCCTCGGCCTTGAGGATGTTGCCGGCGCGCTTGTAGCCGGCCAGCAGGTTCTGGCCGTCGGCGCCGGTGAGGAAGTGGTCGAGAGCCTCGACCCGGGCGACGATGCGCACCAGATCGTCGTCGCCGAGGGCGAACACCGCGTCCACGAGGTCGTGGCGCTTGCCCTGGTCGCGCAGCGCGACCTTCAGGCGATCGGCCAGGAAGCCGAGGACCTCGTCGGCGACCACGCCATAGGGGCGGAACTGATATTGGACCTCGCCCTCCGGCGGATCGCCGGCCGGCGCAGAACGGTCGAAGCGGATGTCGAAATCCTCGGTCGTCGACACGACATAGGGGACGCCTTCGAGCAACGCGTTCTCGAATTCCTCGACATAGGTCTCGAAGACTTCCGACGGCGAGCGGTAGGCCGGGCCGAGATAGCCGGTCGTGCGGCGGGTCGAGACGTAGAGCGCGCGGCCCGGATCGACGTAGCAGCGCAGCGACCTGTACCAGTCGGCCACGAGCTCGCGCACCGGGGCGCGGGCCTCGGAGCCCAGCAGGATTCGGATGATGCCCAGCGCGGCGCGGCGCAGGGCGTAAGGGTCGCGCGAGCCAGTCGGCTTTTCATCGATGGCGAAGAAGGCGACCAGGGTGTCGAGCTTCTCGGCGATGGCCACGGCCATGGTCACCGGAGTGTCCGGCGCCTCGTCCTTGGCGCCGACCGGACGGTAGTGGTCACGGATGGCGTCGGCGACGACCGGGCTGATCTTTTCCTCACGGGCGTAGTAGCCGCCCATCAAGCCCTGCAGCTCGGGGAACTCGCCGACCATGCCGGTGGCGAGGTCGGCCTTCGACAGGCGTGCGGCCAGCACGGCCTTGGCGACATCGGCGCCGACGCGCGGGGCGATGGCCTTGGCCAGCAGCTCCAGGCGCTCGACGCGTTCGGCCAGGGTGCCGAGCTTGGCGTGAAAGGTGACGCCGGACAGCTTGGTGAGGCGCTCTTCCAGGGTGACCTTGCGGTCCTCGTCCCAGAAGAAGCGGGCGTCGTTCAGGCGCGCCGACAGCACCTTGGCGTTGCCGCGGGCGATTTCCTTGCCGCCGTCGGCCGCCTCGATGTTAGCGACGGTCAGGAAGTTCGGGGCCAGCTTGCGCCCGCCGTTGCCGTCGCCGCGGCTGGGATCGGAGACGGCGAAGTACTTCTGGTGGGTGCGCATCGAGGTGCGGATCACCTCCGGCGGCAGGTCCAGGAAGGCCGGGTCCATGTCGCCGAGCACCGGGGTGGGCCACTCGGCCAGGCCCGCGACCTCGTCCAGCAGGCCGTCGTCGTCGACCAACTCGAGGTTGCGCGCGAAGCAAAGGGTGCGCGCGCCGTCCATGATGCGGTCCTTGCGCTCCTCGGGATCGAGGATCACGAAGTGCGCGGCCAGCTTGTCGCGGTAGCTGTCGAAGTCCTTCACCTTGAAGGGCTTGCCAGAGCCCATGAAGCGATGGCCCTCGGTGACGTCGCCGGACTCGATCCCGTCGACGTTAAACGGCACGACCGCGCCATCGAACAGGAAGACGATGCGCTTCAGCGGCCGAACCCAGCGCAGCGTGCCGCGGCCCCAGGTCATCGACTTCGGCCACGGGAAGTTGCGGATCACGTGATCGAGGATCTCGGCGACGATCTCGGCGGTCGGGCGGCCCTTGCGATGGATGTGGGCGAACCAGACGCCGTCCTTGTCCGTGAGTTGGTCGCGGGTCAGGCCGGTCGATCGCAGGAAGCCGTCGATGGCGGCGTCGGGCGAGCCGACGCGCGGGCCCTTGCGCTCCTCATGGCGGTCGCCCTGAGCTTCCGGCAGGCCTTCGGCCACCAGGGTCAGTCGACGCGGACCGGAGAAGGTCTTCAGGCCTTCCGGCAGCAGGCCCTGCTCGGCCAGCCGCTCGCGGAACATGCGGTCGAGGTCGCGCGCGGCCTGAACCTGCATGCGCGCGGGAATCTCTTCGGAGAACAGTTCAATTAGAAGCTGGGGCATCAGTTAGCTCCGGCCTCAAGCGGTTGCGGGGAGAATAGCTCCGCCGACTGCGCGCGTTGAGCCGCGTTGGCGCGAGCGCTCAGCGCTCGCGTCGTGAAATGGCCATAGAGCTTGTCGGCCTTGGAATACTGCCAGTCGGTGATCGCCGCCTCATCGACTTCGACTTGGTCGCCCACCTTAAGGCCGCCCAGATCGTACGGCTCATTGGCGAGTTCGCCGATCACCTTGCCATCGGTCCGGCCGATCACGTTCACCCAGATGTTCTCGGTGGCGCCGGCGCGAGTCTGAAACGCGGCCTTGACCGCGTAGTGGCCGTAGCCAGCCGGCTTGGCGTCGAACTTCGCCCAAAACAGCGGCAACGACTTGCGGGCTTCGCTCGACGCCGCAGCGAGGGCCGCGTCATGCTCGTCAGAGAAGATGACCTCTTGCTCCGGCGACCGCTCCGTCTCCCGCGCGCACGCCGATAGAACCGGACCGACGGATGCCGCAATGGCGACGAGAGTCGTAAGGAGAGCGCGTTTCACGCGTTGCCGCCTTCGTTTTCGACCCACGCCTCGGCGCACATCTTGGTCAGGTCGCGGATGCGGCCGATGTAGCTCTGGCGCTCGGCCACGGCGATCGCGCCGCGGGCGTCCATCAGGTTGAACAGGTGGCTGGCCTTCAGCACGTGGTCGTAGGCCGGCAGCACGGTGCGCTGGCCCTGCGGGCCGCGGCCGTCGAGGATGCGCGGCACCTGGCGTTCCATGTCTTCGAACTGACGCTTCAGGGTGTCGACGTCATAGAGGTGGAAGTTGGCTTCCGACTGCTGGCGCTCGTTCTCGAGGAACACGTCGCCATAGGTCATCGGCAGCGGGCCGTCCGGATCGTTGAACGCCAAGTCGGTGAAATGGTCGACGTTCTGGAGATACATGGCCAGGCGCTCGAGCCCGTAGGTCAGTTCGCCCGCCACCGGCCAGACGTCCAGGCCGCCCACCTGCTGGAAGTAGGTGTACTGGGTGACTTCCATCCCGTCGCACCAGACTTCCCAGCCCAGGCCCCAGGCGCCGACGGTAGGGTTTTCCCAGTCGTCTTCCACGAACCGGATGTCGTGCATGCGGGTGTCGAGGCCGATCGCCTCCAGGCTGCCCAGGTAGAGCTCCTGCAGATTGTCGGGGTTCGGCTTCAGGATGACCTGGTACTGGTAGTAGTGCTGCAGCCGGTTGGGGTTCTCGCCATAGCGGCCGTCGGCCGGGCGGCGCGAGGGCTGCACGTAGGCCGCGCGCCAGGGCTTGGGTCCCAGGGCGCGAAGCACCGTAGCCGGATGAAGCGTACCCGCCCCGACCTCAACATCGTGGGGCTGCAGAATCACGCAGCCCTGGCGGCTCCAATAGTCATGCAGTTTCAGGATAAGACCCTGAAACGAAAGCGGCTTATCGGCTGGCATGGGCAGGGGTTTCGCAGGCGCAAAAAAAGTCGGCGGACCATAGGGCCCGCCGACCTTCGCTTCAAGGCGGAATGCCTTGTTCTAATTGCCGCGCGGAGAGGTCGCCCGTCCGGCGCGGGACAACGGTTTGAACTTCGCCCGGTTCTCGGGCGTGTCGGCCACCGGTCCGTTGGTGACGACGTTGGTCGCCACGGTCGCCGAGGCCGGAACGCCTTGCGCCGAAGCATCGGCGCTGGCGGGGGGCATGACCGCGGCTTCGTCCGAAGGCGGGTTCACGCTGGTGTCGGGCATGGGAGCGGCGCCGGGCATGGCTGTGGTCGCCGAGGCGTCAGCGCCGGGCGTGGTCATCGCCTTGCCGGTCTCGTCCTGCATCTGGGCGGAGTCGGCGGGCTTGGATTTCTTGGCGCCTTCGCCGGCGTGGGCGGCGCCGCCGATCAGGGCCAGAGCGGCTGCGGCTGTGAGCAGGGTCTTCATGGTCATCGTCATCGCCTCCGAATAATCCACCTGGCCCCCACTGCCAGGTTGTGTCCCGTTCTAGCGCTCGGCGCCGCGCTTTTGTTCCGCTCCAAACCGCAGGTGGGACGGACGCAAACGCCCGCTGGAGCGACATTCCGCCTGAAATTTGGGCGCCGCACCCGGGTTCTGCACAGCAATCGTGCCGCCCGCGCCTTTTCATTGATCAGAAGTTACCGGGCGCCGTTCAGCGCGCCGTGCGTCGATAGCGTCGCCCTAGCCGTCGGAGGGGGGATGCCAGCCGCATCTTCCGGCGGATGCGGGTCAATCGAACGCGCGCCCCCCGGCTGGGGACGCGCAGGAGCAGGCGATGAAACTGATCATAGCGGTCGTCAAACCCTTCAAGCTGGACGACGTGCGCGAAGCGCTCGTGGGCGCCGGCATCGAAGGCCTGACGGTCTCCGAAGTGAAGGGCTATGGCCGCCAGAAGGGCCAGACGGAGATCTACCGGGGCGCCGAGTACCAGGTGAACTTCGTCCCGAAGGTCAAGCTGGAGGCGGTGGTCGACGACGCGGCGGCCGACAAGGCCGTCGAGGCCATCAAGGGGGCCGCCGCCACCGGCAAGATCGGCGACGGGAAGATCTTCGTCCTCAACGTCGAGGACGCTGTGCGCATTCGGACCGGCGAGACCGGCACGGCGGCGCTGTGACGCGCGCCGAACTCATCGGGACAAGGGGATAACGACAATGAACACAACGAGATTCAACAAGCTGGCGGGCCTGGCGCTCGCCGCGGCGCTGGCGGGCGGTTCGCTCGCCCCAGCGTTCGCCCAGGAGGCCGCTCCGGTCGCCCCCGCCGCAGCCGAGGCGGCGGCGCCGGTCGCCGCTGCGCCTGAGGCGGCCGCACCTGAGGCGGCGCCGGCGCCGGCCGAAGCAGCGCCCGCCGAAGCCCCGGCCGAAGAAGAAAAGCCGGCCCTGGACACCGGCGACACCTCCTGGGTGCTGACCTCCACCGCCCTGGTCCTGATGATGACCATTCCGGGCCTGGCGCTGTTCTACGGCGGCATGGTTCGCCGCAAGAACGTCATCGCGACGGTCGCCCAATCGTTCGCCATCACCGCCGTCATCTCGGTGGTCTGGATGGTCGCCGGCTACTCACTGGCCTTCAGCACCAACTCCAACGAGGGCCTGAACGCGGTCATCGGCGGGCTTGGGAACGCCTTCCTCTCGGGCGTGACCATGGAAAGCACGAACAGCCTGGCCGCCACGATCCCGGAATCGGTGTTCGTGATGTTCCAGATGACCTTCGCGATCATCACCCCGGCCCTGATCGCCGGCGCCTACGCCGAGCGAATCAAGTTCTCGGCCGTGCTGGTGTTCACCGTGCTCTGGTCCCTGCTGGTCTATGCGCCGACCGCCCACGCGGTCTGGGGCGGCGGCTTCCTCGGCGGCGACGGCGTCCTCGACTTCGCCGGCGGTACGGTCGTCCACATCAACGCCGGTGTCGCGGGCCTGGTCTGCGCGCTCGTGCTCGGCCGCCGCAAGGGCTACGGCAGCGAGAACATGGCGCCGCACAACCTAGTGCTGACCATGATCGGCGCCAGCCTGCTGTGGGTCGGCTGGTTCGGCTTCAACGCCGGTTCGGCCGTCGGCTCCAACGCCCTGGCCGGCGTGGCGATGCTGAACACCCAGGTCGCCACCGCCGCTGCGGCCATCGCCTGGATGCTGATCGAATGGGTCGAGCGTAAGAAGCCCGGCATGCTGGGTCTGGCCTCCGGCGCCGTGGCCGGCCTGGTCGCCATCACTCCGGCCGCCGGCTTCGTGAACCCGCAGGGCGCGCTGATCATCGGCCTGCTGGGCGGCGCGGCCGGCTACTTCGGCGCGGTTTGGCTGAAGCGCCTGCTGAAGTACGACGACAGCCTGGACGCCTTCGGCGTGCACGGCGTCGCGGGCATCGTCGGCGCCTTGCTGACCGGCGTCCTCGCAGACCCGAAGGTCAACAGCCTGGGCGAAGGCGCGAACCTGATGACCCAAGCCTGGGGCGTCGGCGTCACCATCGCCTTCACCGCGGTGGCCACCTTCCTGATCCTGATGGTCGTGAAGTTCACGATCGGCCTGCGGGTCAGCGACGAGGCCGAGGTCGAAGGCCTGGACATGTCGCAGCACGGCGAAGCCCTGCACGACTAATCGCCTCAAATGGGGAGACGGGAACGGGGGGCCTTCGGGTCCCCCGTTTTCGTTTCAGCGTCGACGGATCAGGCGTCCGGCCAGGGTCCGCCGAGCCGGCAGCGGACGGTCCACCAGTCCGGACGCAGCGCGTCGACCCGCGCGGCCAGGGCGTCGGCCTCGATGTCGCTGGCGCAGATGGCGAAGCAGGTCGCCCCCGAGCCGGACATGCGGGCGATCAGGGTCTCGCGCTCCTCAGAGAGCGTCGCCAGGACGTCGCCGACCTCCGGCGCCAGGCCGACGGCCGGGACCTGGAGATCGTTGCGCATCATGCCGAGCCAGGCGGCCAGTTCCTCGACGCTCTCGAAGGCGGCCGGCATCGGCGGCGGCGCGACGTCGCCGAATTCGCCGAGCGCGTCGAAGGCGCGGTAGACGGCCGGGGTCGAGACCTCGACCCGCGGATTGACCAGAACCGCCTCGATAGTCGGCATCTGCGGGGCCGGGGTCAGCAGCTCCCCCCGCCCCTGCGCCAGCACCGGGCGGCCCCAGAGGCAGGCCGCGCCGTCGGCGCCGAGCGAGGCGGCGATCGCCTCAAGCTCCACATCGTCGACCTGCACACCGAGCGCGGCGCGCATCAGGCGCAAAGCCGCGCCGGCGTCGCTGGAGCCGCCGCCGAGGCCGGCGGCGACCGGCAGCAGCTTTTCGAGGGACAGTCCGACCAGCGGCTGGGGGCCGCGCGCTCGGGCCAGCAGGGCGCGCGCGGCGCGCAGGACGAGGTTGTCGCCCTCGCCCGCCAGCATGCCGCCGAACGGGCCGTGGACACGGACAGACAAAGAATCCGCTTCGTGCAGCACGACGCGGTCGCCGACGTCGGCGAAGGCCATCAGGCTGCACAGCGGATGGTAGCCGTCGCCGCCCGGCGCGCCGACGTGCAGGAAGAGGTTGATCTTCGCCGGAGCGAAGGCGATCCGGCTCATCGGTTACTGGCCGGCGATGCGCGGCGCGGCCGACGGGCCCTTCGGGCCTTGGCCCGAGGCCAGCTTCGCCTCGACATCGGCCTTGATCTTCGGATCGGGATCCAGGGTCAGCACGCGCCGCCACTGGTACTCGGCCTCGATGCGGCGGCCGACGCGCCAGTAGGCGTCGCCGAGGTGGTTGTTGATCTCCGGATCGCCGGCTTCGAGTTCGACCGCCTGTTCCAGCAGGTCGACGGCCTTCTTGTAGTCGCCGAGCCGATAGTGGGCCCAGCCGAGCGAATCGACCATCGCGCCCGACTGCGGGTTGGCGGCCACGGCCCGCTCGACCATGCCCAGGGCCTCGGCCAAGCGTTCGCCGCGGTCGATCCAGGTATAGCCGAGATAGTTGAGCAGTTCCGGCTCATCCGGGCGCAGTTCCAGCGCCGCCTTCAGGTCGCGTTCGCCCTCCGGCCAATGGCCGGCGCGCTCGTACGCGACGCCGCGCATGTAGAGCAAGCGCCAGTCCGGGGTGGAGCTGGCCTCGATCAATCCGCTCAGCACCTGGGCGGAGTCATCGTAGCGCTCGTTGGCGCGCAGCAGGTCGGCATAGGTGAGCTTGGCCTCGGCGTCGCCGCTCGCTGCGGCTTCCTGGGCCATCTTCAGCGCCACGTCCGATTGCTTGGCGTTCTGGTAGCTCCAGGCGAGCTTGCTGCGCGCGGCGCTGTACTCGTTCGAGCCGGGCTTTGGCTTGCCGTAGGCGGCACGGGCGCCGTCGACGTCGCCGGCCGCCTCCATGATGTCGCCGACCATGAGCCAGGCGGTGTCGCGGCCGGGGTCGAGCCGCAAGGCCAAGCGCAGATAGGCAAGGCCGAGCTGTTCCTGCTTGGCCGCCAGCATGGTCGCGGCTGGGGCCACCAGCACCTGGGCCGCGCCCTGGCGCAGGTTCGGCGCAGCCGGGGCCGACTTGCCGGCCGCGGCGCGGGCGCGGGCGGCGATCAGGTTCTCGTTGTTGGGGGTGACAGCCAAGGAACGATCGTAGAGCGCGACCGCGTCGGCGCGGCGGTTGCGGCGTTCGAGGAAGGCGCCATAGGCCTGGACGGCGATGTCGCCGGGTGCGTCGCCGCCCGTCAGGGCCTTGAAGTCGGTCTCGGCCTCGTCGTAGCGGCGGGCCCGCTCGTAGAGCCAGGCCTGGCCGAGCTGGCCGAAGTAATCGACGACGCGATCGCCGCGCATCTCAGGCCGCACGAGCGAGCCTTCGGTGTCGCCGGCCATGGCGGCGGCCCATGGGGCAAGCAGCGCCGCTGCGCCCCGGTGCGGGAAGCCGATGGCGTCGCCCGACAGCGCAGCGTGCGCCTCCTTGCCCTTGCCTTGCGCCATAAGCTCGACGGCGATGACCAGCTGGCCCAGCCGCTTGGTGGCCTCGGAGGCGTCGACGCCGTCGGGCGCCAGAGCGGCGGCCTTGGGAATGTCGCCGGCCAGCACGGCGGCGGTGAAGGCGCGGTCGCGCAAAAGGTCGCTGGACCCGCCCTCAAGCTCCGCGCGCTCGAAATAGGCGGCCGCCTCGGCGCCGGCCCCATCGTTGAGCGCGCCCTGTCCGGCCAGGAAGGCCCCGTAGGCCGAGCCGCCCATGCCGTCATTGACGGGCGGCGTCCAGGCGACGTCCTGGGGCGCGGTGGCGCAGGCGGTGACGAGGAGCAGCGGAGCGAGGGCGACAAGCAGACGGCGCATGGCTGGGAAACTCGGCGCTTTCGGGGGCGAGTTCAAGGCGTGCTCGACGAACTTGGATGAATTCGCCAGCCCAAAGAAAAAGGGGGCCGCGAGGGCCCCCTTCAGTCTTACATGTTCGGGTAGTTGGGCCCGTCGCCGCCCTGCGGCGTCGTCCAGTTGATGTTCTGCGACGGATCCTTGATGTCGCAGGTTTTGCAGTGGACGCAGTTCTGGAAGTTGATCTGGAACTTCGGGTTGTTCCCCGCCTCGTCGTAGAGCACCTCGTAGACGCCGGCCGGGCAGAACAGACGCGCCGGCTCGCCGTAGCGCGGCAGGTTTACGTTCACCGGAATGCTCGGATCCTTGAGCTTCAGGTGCGCCGGCTGGTTCTCGTCGTGGTTGGTCGAGGACAGGAACACCGACGACAGCTTGTCGAAGCTGAACACGTTGTCCGGCTTCGGATAGACGATCGGCTTGTAGTCCTTGGCCAAGCCGGTGGACTCCGCGTCGGACTTGCCGTGCTTGATCGTGCCCCAGGGCGACCAGCCGCCGAACATGTTGGCGATCATGGCGTCGGCGCCGCCGAGCACGATGCCGGGGATCGTGCCGAACTTCGACCATAGCGGCTTGAAGTTACGGACCGCCCACAGCTCCTTGTGGACCCACGACTTCTTGTAGGCGTCCTCGTAGCCAGAGAGCTCGTCGCTGGAGCGGCCGCCCTGGATCGCTTCGAAGGCGGCCTCAGCGGCCATCATGCCGCTTTTGACCGCGTTGTGGCTGCCCTTGATGCGCGGGACGTTGACCATGCCGGCCGAACAGCCGAGCAGCACGCCGCCCGGGAAGTAGAGCTGCGGCAGCGACTGCGAGCCGCCCTCGGTGATCGCGCGGGCGCCGTAGGCGATGCGCTTGCCGCCTTCCAGGTAGCCGCGGATGGTCGGGTGGGTCTTGAAGCGCTGGAACTCGTCGAAGGGCGAGATCCAAGGGTTCTTGTAGTTCAGGTGCACGACGAAGCCGATGGCCACGTAGTTGTCCCCGAAGTGGTACATGAACGAGCCGCCGCCGGTGGCGTTGTCCAGCGGCCAGCCGAAGGTGTGCTGCGTCAGGCCCGGCTCGAAGTTCTCGTCCGGCACCTGCCAGAGTTCCTTGATGCCGATGCCGAACTTCTGCGCGTCGCGGCCGTTGGTCAGGCCGAAGCGGGCCTGGAGCTGCTTGGCCAGCGAACCGCGGACGCCTTCACCGATGAAGGTGTACTTGGCGTGCAGTTCGATGCCCGGTTGGTAGTCGGGCCCCGGGTTGCCGTCCTTGTCGATGCCGAACACGCCGGCGACGACGCCCTTCACCGAGCCGTCTTCGTTGTAGACGACTTCCGAGGCGGCCATGCCCGGATAGATCTCGACGCCGAGCGCTTCGGCGTGGGTCGCCAGGGCGCGGCAGACGTTGCCGAGCGAGGCGATGTAGTTGCCGTGGTTCAGCATCCACTTGGGGAAGGGCAGCCAGGAGATGTCCAGGTCGCCGTTCGGGCCGAGGATCACGAACTTGTCGCGGGTGACCTTGGTCTCCAGCGGGATGCCGAGTTCCTTCCAGTTGGGCAGCAACTCGTTGATGCCCTTGGGATCGATCACCGCGCCCGAGAGGATGTGGGCGCCGACTTCCGAACCCTTTTCCAGCACGGCGACCGAGACTTCGGTTCCGGCGGCTTCGGCCAGTTGCTTGAGGCGGATGGCCGCTGAAAGCCCCGAGGGCCCGGCGCCGACGATCACGACGTCGTATTCCATCGCTTCGCGCTCAATCGTATCAGTGGCGATGGTCTCGCTCATGATCCCCGTAACTCCCAAAATGGCCGCGCCGGGGTTCCCCTCCCCTTTGTTTCACGCGGCGTTGATCCGTCGGGCGACTTATCCGAAGCTTGTACAAGGGCGGTCAAGCGCGAACTCGGCTATAGACGCTCTTTAAAGAACACCATGAGCCAAGCTGCGCCCTTCGATCGTGTCGCCGAAAGCCTCCTCGCCTTCTGGGCGGAAGCAGGCGTCGACGCCATGCTGCATGATACGCCCATCGATCGCATCGAGGCGGGCAAGTTCGTGCCGCCAAAGCCGCCAGAGAAGAAGCCGCTTGCCGCGGCGCCCGCGCCATCCCGCGCTGGGGGCGGTCCGGACGTCGCCGGGGCGGTCGCCCAGGCGCGGCAGCTCGCCGCGGGCGCCCAGAACCTTGAGGCGCTGAAGGCGGCCATCGCGGGATTCGACGGCTGCTCTCTGAAATTTGAAGGCGCCCGGCAGGCGGTGTTCGCACGCGGCGCGGCCGATGCGCCGCTGCTGGTGATCGGCGAAGGCCCAGGGGCCGAGGAGGACGCCCGGGGCGAACCTTTCGTCGGCCGCGCCGGCCAGTTGCTGGACAAGATGCTGGCCGCTGCGGGGCTCGACGGCCGGGTGTTCATCACCAACACGGTGTTCTGGCGTCCACCCGGCAACCGCACCCCTTCAGCGCTGGAACAGGCTGTCTGCCAACCATTTCTCGAGCGCGCGATCGAGCTGGTCTCGCCCAAGATGCTGCTGCTGGTCGGGGCGCCGTCGGCCAAGTCGATGCTCAAGCGCGACGAGGGCATCCTGTCGCTGCGCGGCCGCTGGTTCGAGTGGCGCTCGGAGGCGGGAAACCTGGAGCTGCCGGCCATGCCGACCCTGCACCCGGCCTTCCTGCTGCGCCAGCCAGGGGCCAAGAAGAAGGCCTGGAGCGACCTTCTGACCCTGACCGAACGGCTTGATCGCCCTGACCGTGGCGCTTAAGACTTAGCCGTCACGAGAACTGAGGGTCACGTCGGCCGCGCGCAGAGGCGGCGACGTGGAGATCGCATGCGGGCACGCAAGGGCATGCGGATCGCGGTCTTGACCATGATCTGCTCCGCCATCGCCGGAACGACGAACGCTGCGCCACAGGCCCTGAGCCCGTGGGACGCCAAGCGCTACGCCGCTGCGTTCGACGCTGTCGACCGCGGCGACTTCATCGACGCCGAGATGCAGACGTCCGAGATCAAGGATCGTTCCCTGACCGGCCACCTGGCGTTCCGCCAGCTGATGCACCCGGGCGGACACGTCGCGACCTATGACGACCTCGCCAAGTGGCTGGACCAATACAGCGATCTGCCGGGCGCGGAGCGGATCTACACCCTGGCGAGCAAGCGTAAGCCGGCGCTGGCCAAGCCGCTCAAGGCCCCGCTGCTGGCCGGCGCCGACTGGCGACGGGTCGAGGTCACCGCCCAGGGAATTTCCGGCAAGGCTCCGGCCGACCGCACCCGCAAGGCGCGAGAGGCCTTTTATTCCGGCGACGTGCAGACCGCGATGGATCTGGCCCCCGCCGTCGGCGAGCGCTGGATCGCCGGCCTGGCCGCCTATCGGCTGAAGAACTACGCCGTCGCCCAGACCTTCTTCAGCCAGGTCGCCCGCGACGAGCAGGAAGACCCCTGGCTGCGCTCGGCGGCGGCCTATTGGGCGGCGCGCTCGCTGGAGGAGACCGGCGACACCACGCGCGCCCAGGGTTTCCTGAAGCTCGCAGCCCGCCATCCGACCACCTTCTACGGCATGATCGCCGAGCGCCGCGTGCGGCTGGAGGCGCTGGACCGCGTCTCGGAAGCCCCGCCCCCGCCCGTCGCTCGCGAGATCGTGCCGGCGACGTTCGCCTCAGCCCCCAGCGCCCACCTGACCCCGTTCATCCGCGAGGACGCCCGCGCCCACCGCGCCACGGCGCTTGCCCAGATCGGCATGCCGGTCGAAGCTGGGCTGGAGTTGCGCGCCGGGCTGGCAATGGCCAAGACCGAGGCCGAGCGCTCGCAATGGATGTCGCTGATCCTGGCGCTGAACGCGCCGCTGACCTCGGACGCCGACGTCGCCGCCTCGCTGCCCGCCGGTCGCTCGTTCGCCGAGCCGGACTATCCGACCCCGTTGCTGGAGCCGAAATCGGGTTTCACCATCGACCGAGCGCTAGTCTACGCAATCGTCCGTCAGGAAAGCCGCTTCAATCCGCAGGCGGTCTCGCCCGCTGGGGCGGTCGGGCTGATGCAGGTGATGCCGGAAGCGGCCGCCCGTGCGGCCGGCGACGACAAGCTGAAGGCCGATATGAGCCCGATGTTCGACCCGGCGTTCAACCTGCGCGTCGGACAGGATTATGTGACCTGGCTGATGGAGCGCGGCGTCGGCTACGACATCCTGCGCACGGTGGCGGCCTATAACGGCGGCCCCGGCACGCTGCTGAAGACCGCGAAGATGGTCGGCGAAGAGGCCGACAGCCTGATGTTGATCGAGAGCCTGCCCAGCCAGGAGACCCGCAACTACGTCGAGAAGGTGATGGCGGGCTACTGGACCTATCGCAAGAAGTTCGGCCTCGACACCAAGACCCTCGACGCCCTGGCCCAGGGCGCGCGCTTCGTCGACGCCCGTCTCGACCGCTAGCTGAGGACCGCTGCGCGGCCGACACGGCGGCGCAGGGCGGCTAGATCGCCGACGCCATCCAGGCTCTGCGTCCGTGTCAGCACGCCTGCCAGTTTCGGCCCGGTCAGGCGCTCAAGGAGTCCCGGCTCGCGCGAGACCAGCAGGGCCGGCCCGCCGCCCTCCTCCAGGTGACGCCGCACGCTCTCGTCCCAGCCTGGCCGCAGGCGCAGCGACACCGGCAGCACCAGCACATAGTCGCCCCTGGCCCGGCGCAGGGCGGCGGCGAAATCGGCGACGACGTCGGCGCCGGCGTCCTCGCAGATCGCCAGAGTGGCGTCGGTCGATCCGGCATCGGCCACCAGCACCTCGCGCACCAGGCCGTCGACGGCGGCGGGCACCAACGCTGACAGCAGCGCGGCCAGGTCGCGGTCGGCATTGGCGGTCGAGACGACGACGGAGATCATGCGTATCCAAAGGTGACGCTTCGGGCGCCGCGTCAACATTGTTCTTGTTTTGTTCGCTCCCGATCCTATGCTGCGGGCCGTGAGCACCTTCACCCAGCAGATCACCGTCCGCGGCCGCGGGGCGCGGTCGAACGCCAGCGGGCGGTTCGAGAGCCAGGCCCGCGAGGCGTTCGACGACGGCTGGACGGTGGAGGACGCCGAACCTCAGCAGTTGAAGACCACGCTGAGCCCCGAGAACGCGCGCACGATCATCAGCAAGAACGACAGTCCCGATGTCGGCTTCTCACGCTCGATCAATCCTTACCGAGGCTGCGAGCATGGCTGCATCTACTGCTACGCGCGCCCGGCGCACGCCTATATGGGGCTGTCCCCCGGCCTCGATTTCGAGAGCCAGCTGTTCTTCAAGCCCGACGCCGCCAGGCTGCTGGAGAAGGAGCTCTCCTCTCCGCGCTACCGGCCCGAATTCATCCACATCGGCGGGAACACCGACCCTTACCAACCGGTCGAGCGCACGACGAGGATTACACGCGGCGTGCTGGAGGTGATGGAGCGCTTCGGCCACCCCTGTTCGATCATCACCAAGTCGGCTCTGATCCTACGCGACCTCGACGTGCTGGCTGCGCTGGGCCGGCGCAATCTCTGCCGGGTGGCGATCTCGGTCACCAGCCTGGACCGCAGGCTGGCGCGCAGCATGGAGCCGCGGGCGGCGACGCCCGAGCGCCGGATCGGCGCGATCAAGGCGCTTTCCGACGCCGGGGTGCCGGTGGTGGTGATGTTCGCCCCGGCGATCCCCAGCCTCAACGACCACGAGATGGAGGCGGTGCTGGAACGGGCCGCCGAGGCCGGCGCCAGGGGTGCGGGCTATGTCGCCTTGAGGCTGCCGCGCGAGATCAAGGATCTGTTTCGCGAGTGGCTGGACACCGACCATCCGGACCGGGCGCGGCGGGTGATGTCCCTGGTGCGCCAGATGCGCGGCGGCCTCGACTACGACCCCGAGTGGGGCAAGCGGATGCGCGGCGAAGGGCCGATCGCCGAACTGATGTCGCAGCGCTTCCAGGCGGCCAAGAAGCGCCTTGGCCTGGACGCGAAGCTGCCCGTCCTGGACCTGTCGCAGTTCAAGGTCCCGGCCAAGTCGGGCGACCAGGGCGACCTGTTCGGCGGCTGATCTACCGCGTGAACACCCCGACCAGTTCGACGTGCGGCGACCAGAGGAACTGATCGACCGGCAGCACCCGCTCCAGCGTGAAGCCGGCGTCGATCAGGGTGCGCGCGTCGCGCACGAAGGTCGCCGGATTGCAGGAGACGCCGATGGCGCGGGCCACGCCCGAGCGGGCGATTTCGGCGGCCTGCTCGGCTGCGCCGGCCCGGGGCGGGTCGAACACGACCGTGTCGATGCGCTTCATCTCCTCGGCCAGCAGCGGACGACGCGTCAGGTCGCGGGCCTCGGCGGTGATGCCGTGCAGGCCCGGCGCCGTGGAGATCGCTGCGCTGAGCGCACGGACGGCAGGTGCGGCGCCGTCGGCGGCCAGCACCGGCGCGACTCCAGCGAGACGGAAGGTGAAGGTCCCAACGCCGCAGAACAGGTCGGCGATGCGCTCGGCGCCGACGGCGGACTCGACGACCATGGCGCCCATCGCCGCCTCGGCCTCGGGGACCGCCTGCAGGAAGGCGCCGGCCGGCAGGGCGACGGTCGCCGCGCCGATACGGACGGTGGGCTGACGCGCCATGTAGGCGACCTCGCCGTCCATGGTGACGCGGGCGAAATCGGCCGCCGCCGCGTATTCGGCCATGCGCATGCGGGCGTCGGCCGACAGCCCGCCGCTCTTGCGCTCGACGCCGCTGATGTCGACATCGATGCCGGTGGCGGTCAGCGTGACGTGCAGGGTCGGCGCAGACTTCGGATGCTCGAACAATGGCGCGGCCAGGCGGCGCAGCGCCGGTAGCGCAGCCTCCAGAGCCGGGTCGGCGATCGGACAGGCGCTGATGTCGACGACGTCCCAGGACTTGCGGGTCTTGAAGCCCAGGCGCGCGGCGTCCCTCTTTCCTTGGCGAGCGTGGAGCGCCAGGCGACGGCGGGTGTGCGGCTTGGCGGCGAAGGCCGGGAGCACCTCCGTCTCGATGCGCTCTCGGGCCAGGGTGCCGATCAGCCGCTCGACCTTCCAGGCCAGATAGGCGTTGTGCTCCCAGTGCTGCAGGGCGCAGCCGCCGCAGATCCCGAAGTGCGGACACGGCGGGGTCACGCGCTGCAGGCTGGCCTGCAGGATCGCCTCGACCTCGCGCCGCTGCGGACCGGCGGCGAGACGCACGCGCTCCCCCGGCAGGGTGAAGGGCGCATAGAGCGGACCTGCCGCAATGCCGTCGCCTTCGCCGCCTACGGCCTCGATCAGAACCTCCACCGGCGGGCCGGAAGGAGCGTCGGTGGGTCGGGCCCGGTGGGGTCGGGGACGTCGCATGCTCAAAACTCGCTGATGGCGCCGACCCCGAAATCCCAAGCGGGATAAGGCGTCAACGAAGATGAACGAACATGAACGGAGCGCTCAAGCACCGTTCAGACTCGTTCAGCCAAGTTCCATAGCGCAGGCGGGGCTTCGGCGCCGCCTCCGAGTTCGAATGAAGGAGAAGCCGATGAAACGTGCTCTTGCTCTCGCCGCCGCCGGGATGATGGCCGTGACCGTGCCCGCCGTGACGTTCCCGAGCATCGCGTCGGCGCAGTCCTATGACCCGTGCCGCGACCAGCAACGTCAAAGCGCCAACAAGGGCACCATCGTCGGCGGCCTGGTCGGCGCGCTGGCCGGCGGCGGCGTCGCCGCCAAGGGCGCCAAGACCGAAGGCGCGCTGCTGGGCGGCGCGGTCGGCGCCGTGGCCGGCCACGAGATCGGCAAGCGCAACAGCAAGTGCAGCAACTACCGCCCTGCCCCCGCCCCGCGCCCGGCCGCCTACCGCTCGAGCAGCAACTACCAGCGCAGCAGCTATAGCCAGCCCAGCAACTGCCGCTGGGTGCAGGACAACTACGGCGGCCGCAACCACAGCTACGAGGTCTGCCGGGGTCGTGACGGCGTCTGGCGTCCGAGCGGCCGCAGCTAAATCAACGACAACAAGCTCGCATCAGTCTCAAGGGGTAATCCGCAATGAACTTCCGTTCGACCTTCGCCAAGAGCGCGCTTGCTGGCGTGGCCGGCGTCATGGCGCTCGGCTCGGCCGCCGCCATTCCCACCTTCGCGGCGGCCCAGTCGGCGCCGTATTACGGCGGCGGCTATGGCAACACCTACTATGACCCCTGCCGTCGCGACTCCACCAACCGCAGCACGGTCGGGGCCCTGGTCGGCGGCGCGCTCGGCGCGGCGATCGGCTCGAACGCGGCGGCCCGCAACGCGCGCACCGAAGGCGCCCTGCTGGGCGGCGCGCTGGGCGCGTTGGGCGGCGCGGCGGTCGGCAAGAACTCGGCCGCTTGCGGCGGAACGAGCACGTATCGCGCTCCGCAGACGACCTACAACGGCTATTACGGCCAGCCGGCCGACAACGGCTACTACGCCCGTTCGTATGACGACCGCCGCTACTACGACCGCGGCGAGCCCTATCGGGTGGTCGAGCGTCCGGCCGCCACGGACGGCTGCACCCTGGCCGAAAGCCCGATCTATCTGCCCGACGGCCGCACCCAGAAGCGTTTCGTCCGCGTCTGCCCCGACGCGAACGGGAACTTCCAGGTCGTCGACTAAGCCTCCCAAGGGGGAGCCCGTCGGCGTATTCGACGGACGGAAGCCGCTCGCGCCGCCCCGCGCGGGCGGCTTCTCCTTTTTGGAATCAGGCCCGCTGGGCCCAGAGCAGATATTCGAGATTGCCGTCGCCGCCGGCGATGGGGCTGTCGGCGACTTCGCGCACGGCCCAGCGTGAGGCGCTCAGGAAGGCCGCCACCTCGTCCAGCGCCCGGCGACGCGCCGCCTCGTCCTTGACCAGCCCGCCCTTGCCGACGTGTTCCGGGCCCACCTCGAACTGCGGCTTGACGAGCGCGACCAGGTCGGCCCCGCCGGCGGCGAGCGCCAGGGCTGCGGGCAGCGCCTTGGCCAGGCCGATGAAGCTGACGTCGGTCACGATGAGGTCGGGAGCTACTGGGATCAGCTGCGGGTCGAGGGTGCGGGCGTCGACGCCCTCCAGCCCCACCACGCGCGGATCCCCCGCCAGCTTGGCATGCAGTTGCCCGCGCCCGACGTCGACGGCATAGACCCTCGCGGCGCCCCGCAACAGGCAGACCTCGGTGAAGCCGCCCGTCGAGGCCCCGACATCGACGACGGTGCGGCCTTGAACCTGGACCGGCCAGAGGTCGAGGGCGTGAACAAGCTTGAGCGCCCCGCGCCCGACATAGGGATGGGCCGCAACGGCGGCGATGTCCGCGTCCGCCTCGATCAGTTCAGAAGGTTTGGAAAGCACACGGCCGGCGACGCTGACGCCGCCGGCCTCGATGGCCGCCCGAGCCTTGGCGCGGCTGTCGAACAGGCCGCGTTCGACCAGGACGACATCCGCGCGCTTTTTGCCCAAGCCTTGTTCAGGCGGGTTAGGCCTGCTCCTCAACGAACAGCTTCTTCAGCTCGTTCTTGAGAATCTTGCCGTTCGGGTTGCGAGGCAAGGTCTCGTGCCAGAACTTCACCTTCACCGGCACCTTGAACGCCGCCAGGTGTTCGGCGACGTGGGCGCGGAGCTCCTCCTCCGTCGCCGAAGCGCCGGGCTTGAGGGTCACGACCGCAGCCGGCTCCTCGCCCAGGGTCCGGTGCGGGATGCCGACGATAGCCGCGTCCATCACCGCAGGGTGGTCGTAGAGAACGTTCTCGACCTCGATGCAGTAGATGTTCTCGCCGCCGCGGATCAGCATGTCCTTGGCGCGGTCGATGATGAAGCAGAAGCCTTCCTCGTCGACACGGGCCAGGTCGCCGGTGCGGACCCAGCCGTCGACGAAGGTCTGGGCGGTGGCTTCCGGCTTGTTCCAATAGTTCTTCACGACCTGTGGGCCGCGGGCCCAGAGCTCGCCGACCTGGTTCGGAGCAAGCACCGTGACGCCATCGGCCGGGTCGCGGATCTCCAGGTCGCTGACCGGGACAGCCGGGCCGCAGCTGTCAGGACGGTTGGCGTAGTCCTCGGCGCCATGGGTGGTGACGGTGGCGCAGGTCTCGGTCATGCCCCAGCCGTTGCCGGGGGCCGACTTCGGGAAGGTTTCCTTGATCTTGCGGACCAGTTCCGGGGCCGACGGCGCGCCGCCGTAGGAAACCGACTCCAGCGACGACAGGTCGTAGTTGGCGCGGGCCGGGTGCTCGATCAGCTGCCAGGCGATGGTCGGCACGCCGCCGGCCGACTGGATCTTTTCGCGCTCGATCAGCTCGAACGCCCGGATCACGTCCCACTTGTGCATCATCACAAGCTTGGCGCCGCCCGCCAGGGACGGGTTCAGCACCGCCATGCAGCCGGTGACGTGGAAGAACGGGATCGAAATCAGCGACGAGCGTTGCGGGGCGTTGGGATCCGGCTCCGGCGGCTTCTCGCCGCGGCGCAGGAAGGCGCGCGCGCCGGCCACGGCGCCAGCCATGATGTTGGAGTTGACCGCACGCTGGGTGGCCAGGGCGCCCTTCGGCTTCCCCGTGGTGCCCGAGGTGTAGAAGATGGTGGCGTCGTCGTCCGGATGGATATCGACCGGCGGCAGCGGCTGGTCCGGAAGGTTGGCCCACTCGTTGGCGCCGCCCAGCGCGCTTTCCAGCGTGGTGACCTGCGGATGGGCGATCTCTTCGCGCGAGCGGCTGACATAGACGCGAACCAGGTCGGGACAGTTGGGCAGGTGTTCGGTCAGGCGTTCGTAGCGCTCGGCGTCCATCAGCACGACCTTGCTGCCCGAATCGGTCAGGCCATACTCCAGCTCCGGACCGGTCCACCAAGCGTTCAGCGGGGTCACGATCGCGCCGAGCGAGGCGGCGGCGTAGAACGCAACCACCCACTCGGGCAGGTTACGCATGATCACGGCGACGCGGTCACCCTTCTGGACGCCGTCAGCCTGCAGCCGGCGGGCCAGGGCCGAGACGGCGCGATAGAAGGCTTCGTAGGTGACGCGCTCGTCTTCGTAGACCAGGAACACCTTCTCGCCGTGGGCGCGGCCCAGTTCGACGATCGAACGCAGCGACGGCGGCAGGTTCTTCCAGGTCCGGGTGGGAATGCCGCGGATCTCCACCGTCTCGATCTCGGCCGGGGAGCCAGGCGCGGTGATCAGCGCATGGGCCTGGGCGATGGACATGGCGGGCCAGCCAGCGGGCAGCACAGCCTCGGACATAGGCGTTCTCCTAATGCTCGCGCGGGCCTTGAACGCGCCCGCGTCGTCGTAGGTGAACAAGCATAACCTAGCCCCCGGTGCAAACGTGCGTTTGACGCGACGGCAGGTAATCGCACCAAAGCTGGACGAACACCGCTCCGTCGACCAATCATCGACGAAGCGGCGTAACGCGGGTGGCTAGACCACGGCCTCAAGCAGGCTGAGCGCGTGCTCGAGCTTGGTCTTGGCGGCCTCGGACTCCGCCAGACGCTCGCGATTCTCCTCGACCACCTCTTCCTTCGCGTTTGCGACGAAGGCCGGGTTACCGAGCTTCTTCATCACGTGGGCGATGTCGGAGGCGTGACCGGCGATCTCTTTCGCCAGACGCGCCCGCTCGGCGGTCAGGTCGATGAACTCGGCCACCGGCAGGGCCAGGGTCGCGCCGTTGACCACGAAGGGAATGGCGCCCTGCGGGGCCTGGTCGACGAAGCTGACCTCGGCCACGCGCAGGGTCTGGGCGATGACCGCAGCGTTGGCCTTGAACACCCCGCGCTGAGCGTCGGTGGCGTCGATCACCAGCAGCGGCGGACGGGCCGAATGCGGCACGTTGAGTTCGGCCTTCACCGAGCGTCCCTCGCTGACGGCGGCGACGATCAAACCGATCTCGGCGTCGGCGTCCGGATCGATCAGCGTGTCGGCCAGCTGCGGCCAGCGGGCGGTGATCAGCATCCCCTCGCCGCGCGCGGCGCCGAGGTCGGCGGTCTGGGCCCACAGCTCCTCGGTGAGGAATGGCATGACCGGGTGCAGCAGCTTCAGGATGACGTCGAGCGCCCAGGCGGCGGTCGCCTGGGTTTCGGCCTTCAGCGCCTCGTCAGTTCCGTTGAGCAGCGGCTTCGAGAGCTCGACGTACCAGTCGCAGAAGGTGTTCCAGATGAAGCGATAGAGTCCGTTGGCCGCGCCGTCGAAGCTGCAGCCTTCCAGCGACCTGGTCACGGCATGGGCGGTGCGGACGGTCTCACCGACGATCCAGCGGTTCAGCACGCCCTTCACATTGGCGGGGTCGAAGCCTTCGGCCCGCGCGCAGCCGTTCACCTGGGCGAAGCGGGCTGCGTTCCAGAGCTTGGTGCCGAAGTTGCGGTAGCCTTCGATGCGTTGGCGCGAGAGCTTGATGTCGCGCGCCTGGCCGGACATGGCGGTCAGGGTGAAGCGCAGGGCGTCGGCGCCGTAGTCGTCGACCAGCTCCAGCGGGTCCATGACGTTGCCCTTGGACTTGGACATCTTCTTGCCCTCGGCGTCGCGAACCAGGGCGTTGATGAAGACGCGGTCGAAGGGCACCTCACCCATGAAGTGGATGCCCATCATCATCATCCGGGCGACCCAGAAGAAGATGATGTCGAAGCCGGTGACCAGGGTGCTGGTCGGATAGAACCGTTCCAGGTCGCTGGTCTTCTCAGGCCAGCCCATCGTCGAGAACGGCCACAGCCCCGACGAGAACCAGGTGTCGAGGACATCGTCGTCCTGGCGCAACGGCTCGTCGTGACCGTAGTGCTCGCGGGCGGCGGCCTTGGCCCCCTCTTCGCTCTCGGCGACGAAGATCTTGCCGTCCGGGCCGTACCAGGCCGGGATGCGGTGTCCCCACCAGAGCTGACGCGAGATGCACCACGGCTCGATGTTTCGCATCCACTCGAAGTAGGTCTTCTCCCAGTGGCGCGGTTCGAAGACCGTGCGGCCTTCTTCCACGGCCTTGATCGCCGGCTGGGCCAAGACCTTGGCGTCAACGTACCACTGGTCGGTCAGGTAGGGCTCGATGACCACGCCCGAGCGGTCGCCGTGCGGGACCGCGTGGCGTGTCTTCTCGATCTCGCGCAGCAGGCCCAGTTCCTCGAAGGCGGCGACGACCTTCTTGCGTGCCGCAAAACGGTCGAGGCCCTGGTACTCGGCCGGGGCGTTCTCGTTGATCTTCGCATCTTCGGTGAAGATGTTGATCATCGGCAGATTGTTGCGCTTGCCGACCTGATAGTCGTTGAAATCGTGAGCCGGAGTGATCTTCACCGCGCCAGAGCCCTTTTCGGGATCGGCGTATTCGTCGGCGATGATCGGCACCGGCCGGTTCACGATCGGCAGGCGGACGGCGCGCCCGATCAGGCCCTGGTAGCGCTCGTCGCTCGGGTGGACCGCTACGGCTGTGTCGCCGAGCATGGTCTCGGGCCGCGTGGTGGCCACGACGATCTCGCCCGAGCCGTCCTCAAGCGGATAGGCGAAGTGGTAGAAGGCGCCGTCGACTTCCTTCTGCTCGACCTCGATGTCCGAGATCGCGGTCTGGAAGTGCGGGTCCCAGTTCACCAGCCGCTTGTCGCGGTAGATCAGGCCCTGCTTGTGCAGGGTGACGAAGACCTTGCGGACCGCGGCCGACAGGCCGTCGTCGAGGGTGAATCGCTCACGGCTCCAGTCGCAGGAGGCGCCCAGGCGGCGCAACTGGTTGGTGATGGTTCCGCCGCTCTGCGCCTTCCATTCCCAGACCTTGGCGATGAACTCGTCGCGGCCCATGTCGCGGCGGCCGATGTTACCGGCGGCGGCCAACTGGCGCTCGACGACCATCTGCGTGGCGATGCCGGCGTGGTCGGTGCCGGGCAGCCACAGGGCGGCCTTGCCGCGCATCCGCTCAAACCGGATCAGCACGTCCTGCAGCGTGTTGTTCAGCGCGTGGCCGATGTGCAGCGAGCCGGTGACGTTCGGCGGCGGGATGACGATCGAGAACGGCTCGGCGGCCGGATCGGCGCTGGGCGCGAACGCGCCGGAGCCCTCCCACATGTCGTAGAGGCGCTGTTCGGCGGTCTTGGGGTCGAAATTCTTTTCAAGCATTTGGGGGGCTGCATACATTTTCGAACATCGGCGTGGAAGCGCGATGACATGGAAATCCGCTCATCCCCGCGCCAGCGGGGATCCAAGCGGACTCGCGAAGACGAAAATGCAGACCCGGCTTGGCGCCCAGGCGGACCGGGCGAGCGGTGCTTGTGTTCGCCTAGCGTACGCCGCGGGCGATCCGCTCGACTTCCTTGTCGACGGTCTGTTGGACGATGCCCGGCAGGTTCTCATCGAGCCACTGCTTGAGCAGCGGACGAAGCAGTTCGCGGACCACGTCTTCCAGGGTGCGGCCTTCGGCCGGCATCTGGATCGAGCGTGACAGCTGACCGAAGGCGGAGGCCGCCGCGCTGGCCGCGACCGCGCCGACCAGGCCGTCGCCGATCTCGACCGTCGGAGCGGGCGCCGGCGGCGGCGGTTCGTACGCCGGGATCTCAGGTTCTTCGCTGACCGACGGAGTGTAGACGTCGAGATCGCCCAGCGACTCGACCTTTTCGGTCAGCTCCAGCACGCCGTCGTCTTCCTCGACAGCGGGCTCGGGCTCCGGTTCGAACACCGGAGCGGCCGCCGCGACGGGTTCCGGTTCGGGCTCCGGCTCAGGAGCCGCGGCGTCCGCCGGCGCGTCATCTTCGGAGATGATGCGTCGGATGGAGGCCAGGATCTCCTCCATCGTCGGTTCTTGCGAGGTCTGTTCAGACATTTCAGGGCCGCCGGTGGTGCGAAAGAGAATCCGTCACGCCAAGCTTGGCGCGACGGTGTGATCCTGCAATTTCCGCCAGAACGCGCAAGCGCCTAATCGCCTCACAGGCGAAACCGTGCACCAAAAACTTTAACCCTATTTCGGTGCGGCGGGCGGGGCGGCGGCCGTCGGCTTCTCGACGGTCTTGGGCGTGAACGCGCCGTCGATCACCGCGATCGGCTCTTCCCAGGGCACCCAGCCCCAGGTGATCCGGTTGCTGCGGAAATTGGCGCTCGGGTCATAGCGGGTGATGCTGGGCTCCAGCATCGGACCTTCGAGCTGGCCCATCTGGGCCAGGACCAGCGAGCTGGCGACGAACTCGTCGCGCCGGGCGCTGACCTGCGAGAGTTCAGCGTTGCGCAGTTCCTGCTCGGCGTTCAGCACGTCGAGGGTGGTGCGCAGTCCGACCTGCTGCTCCTGTTTGGTGCCTTCGGCGGCGATTCGCGCCGCCTTCACCTGCTGATCGGTCGAGCTGATGCTGGCCTTGCTGGCCAGGTGCTGGTTCCAGGCCTGGGTCAGGCTCTGCATGACCGAGCGACGCGCCACCTCGACGTTGATGCGGTCGGCGTTGTTGCGCTCCATCGACGCGCGGACGCGCGAAGACACCAGGCCGCCGGTGAACAACGGCACGGTGAGAGTCGCCCCGGCGCGGACGGCCCGAGAAGAGTCTTCCCCCTGCCAGGGATCGGCGGTGCCGCTGTAGCCGACCGAGCCGGTGAGCCCGAGGTTGGGCATGCGCTCGGCGCGGGCCGCGGCAAGGCGCGCACGGCTGCCCTGCTCGGTGTACTGGGCCTGACGGATCTGCGGGTTGTTGACCTCGGCGGCCTCGTAGGCCTGGGCCACGTCGGCCGGCAGCAGGGCCGAGATCGGCGGCTCGGGGGCCAGGTCGCCCGGGTTCTGACCGACGACCGAGGCGTAGACCGCGCGGCTCGAAGCGAGTTGGGCCTGGGCCTGGGACAGCTGCGCCTCGGCGGCGGCGAGACGCGCTTCGGACTGGGCGACGTCGGTGCGGGTGATTTCCCCGACCTCGAAGCGCGCCTTGGATTCGTCGAGCTGGCGCTGGAGGACGCGGACGTTCTCCTCGCGGATGCGCAGGCCTTCCTGATCGCGGCGGGTGTCGGCGTAGGCCTGGATGACCGATTGCATCACCGAGGCCTCAGTGCGGCGCAGTTGCTCGCGGCCGGCCAGGATGTCGGCCTCGGCGGCGTTGACCGCGGCGGCGACACGGCCGCCGGTGTAAAGCGGCTGGCTCAGTTGCAGTGTGGCGCTGGCGCTATTGTCGTCGCGGCGACCGGCCACGAGCGTGTCGCGGATCCCATCGCCGTTGGTGTCGATGTAGTCGCCCTGCCCTGGGGTGCGGATATCGGCCCAGGCGACCGTGCCGCTGACCGACGCCTGCGGGCGATAACCGGTGCGCGCCTGCACCCAGTTCTCGTCGAGCGCGCGCTGCGTGGCGCGCTGCGCCTGGAGGGTCGGGTTCGATTCGTACGCGAGCGCGATAGCCTCGGCCAAGGTTTCGGCGGACGCGGGCGCGGCGATCGCAAGCGCAAGTCCTGCGCTGTAGACCGCGGCCAACAAACCTCCGCGACGACTATTGAACATGGTTATCCCCGAAACGGCGTAGTGAGACCGGATCCTATATGACCGGCTATTCAGCGCCGGACTAGTGGGCGCGACCTTAAGCTTTTTTCACCCCAAGGTTTCGGCCATGTTTCACGTGCGCCATCTGCACGCGAGGATCGCCTCGACCTAGAACGCAAACCCCGCCTTCGGCTCGAAGCCCGGTAGAACAGGCGCCATGGCGTCGAACAGCGTACGGCGGCCGACGCCGTCTTCGGCGCGGACATAGTAAACAGCTTGGCCGGTAGGTCCGTTCCGTTCGATCACCAGCAAACGGCCATGAGGGGCCAGGGCGTCGAGCCAAGTCTGAGGCGCGTGGGTGACAGCGCCCTCCACTACGATGAGATCGTAGTCGCCGCCGGGAACGGCCTTCAGTTCCTCAGCGTCGAAACGGGTCACGTCGAGGCCGATCGCCTCGAGAACCGCCGCGGCGTAGGGCGCGGCGATCGCCAGGACCCGCTCCCCCTCAAGCGGCTTGGCCGCCTGCAGCAGCTTGGACACCTCGCGCGGGCGCAGCAGGTAGCGGCCCGGCGCATACTCGACGTCCACGTCGGCATAGGCCTGGAACCCCTTGTCCGCCGGGATGAGCGACTCCCGGGGAATCGCGCGCATCGCGTCGTGCAGCCGCACGTCGGTGACGTCGTTGGTGCGAACTTGGCTCTCGACCATGTTGAGCCGGGCGGCGGCGAAATCGGCGGCCATGAATCCTCGACGGGGCAGACGCGGAATAAGAAACTTTGGCGCGCTTATAGGTCCGGGGCTGACGTGAAGGCAATCGGCCCATGAGAGAGGCGAGAGAGGATTGCAGGGAGCGGCCCGTTCTGTTAGCGATCCGCCCTCCCCGGCTCCGGCCGGCGGCGGCCTGATGGCGGAGTGGTGACGCAGCGGACTGCAAATCCGTGAACCCGAGTTCGATTCTCGGTCAGGCCTCCAAATTTCCCTCGACCTTCACGTTGATTCCGACCGCAGGGCGCGGATGTGAAACCGGTTGCGGCGCGGGGTGTCGGCGCGGTAGCGGAAGTGCCGCTTCAAGTCGTTGATCGGCCGCTCGAACAGAACCCAGGACGCGCTCGCCGCCAGAATCGTCAGCCCGCCGACCACGCCCAGCCGCATGAGACCGGCCTCAATAATTCTGTGGGGCGCCAGTCCGCGGTTCACCAGGGCCATCACCAGCGCGAACACCGGCATGTGGAAAAGGTAGAGCCCATAACTGATGCGGCCCAGCGACCACAGATACGCGAGGAGCCAGGGGCTCCAGTCATCGTGTAAGGCGAACCAGAAGTCCGATCCGAACAGCGCGTGCCAGGCGAGCGAAGGCCGCACCTCGTCCCAGAAGGCCAGCGCCATAAGGCCGAGCGTGACAAAGTAGATCGGCAGAATTCGCAGAAAGCGCCGCGCATAGAGAGCCGCCAGCACCTGCCCCCCCCCCGCCGACTTCCGGCGGAGCCTGAATCAGGATGCGGGTGATCAGGAATCCGCAGACAACAAAGAAGACGCGAACGCCAAGAACACCGACCCAGCCGCTCTCGTCAGCGAAGTGAGCGTAAAAGACCGCTGCGACCGCGAACGCTCGCAGCGTATCCAATTGCTTTTCGTGCACGCTTCTGCGCCCCGTCGGCTGGACGGCGAAGAATTGTGGGCAGGGTTACGCGACGGGCGCCTTGCCGCGCCTGCGCCAGCCAATAGTTTGTCCGCAACGAGCGGAGAAATGAACATGGCTGATTTCGGAAGCGAGCTGGGGCTCGAGGAATTCCGCACCGAGGCCCGCGCCTGGCTGGAGGAGAATTTCCCCGCCTCGCTGCGCGGCAAGCCCGGCATCGCCTCTGCGCTGATGGAAGGCGAGAAGCCCGAGGGCGACGTCCTGCTGTGGATGAAGCGCATCGGCGAAAAGGGTTGGGGCACCCCGACCTGGCCGACCGAGTACGGCGGCGGCGGTCTCAGCGGCCAGCAGGCGCGCGTGCTGCAGCAGGAGATGGCCAAGATCGGCGCGTTCAACCCGCTGACCTTCGGCATGGGCGTGACCATGGTCGGCCCCACCATCCTCGACTACGGAACCGAAGAGCAGAAGCGCAAGCACATCCCGCCGATCGTGCGCGGGGAGATCCGCTGGTGCGTCGGCTATTCCGAGCCCAACGCCGGGTCGGACCTCGCCTCGCTGCAGACCAAGGCGACCGACGCCGGCGATCACTGGGTGATCACGGGCCAGAAGACCTGGACCTCCGGCGCGCAGTATTCGCAGTGGTGCGGCGCCCTGGTGCGCACCGACTCCAAGGCCAAGAAGCATGACGGCATCACCTTCATGCTGATCGACATGCAGCAGGACGCCATCGAGACGCGGCCGATCGCGCTGATCGCAGGCGCCTCGCCCTTCTGCGAGACATTCTTCAACGACGCCCGCGCCGAGAAGGACGCCGTGCTGGGCGAGCTCAACGTCGGCTGGACGGTCGGCAAGCGGCTGCTGCAGCACGAACGCGCCAGCCAGACCGGGGCGGCCAACGGCCCACGCGCGACCCCGATGCCGGAGATCGCCAAGCGCTATCTGGAACTGGACGTCAACGGGCGCATCGCCGACACCGACCTGCGCACGCGGCTGACCCAGCACCTGATGGACGCCCAGATCCACCGCCTGACCCTGGCCCGCGCGGCGGCCGAATCGAAGGGCGCCTCGGGCGCGACCAACGCCGCCTCGGTGCTCAAGAACTCGGCCACCAACGTCGCCCAGACCCGCGCCGAGCTGACCGTCGAGATCATGGGCCACCAGGGCCTGGGCTGGGAGGGCGAGGCCTTCAGCAAGGACGAGATCGAGACGGTTCGCAGCTGGCTGGGCGGCAAGGCGATGTCGATCTATGGCGGCTCGGCCGAGATCCAGAACAACATCATCTCCAAGCGCATCCTCGGCCTGCCCGACAACACCCAGTCGGCCTGATCCCCTGGCGGGGGCGCAAGTGTTCGGTCACAACTGATCCGAACACGGCGCACCGGGGGATTTGGGCATGGCCAGCGGGGACAAGCGGGTCGAACTGACGCTCCGGGGCCTGGCCCTGGGGTGTCTGATCACGGTCGTCTTCACCGCCGCCAACGTCTATCTCGGCCTGCGGGTCGGGCTGACCTTCGCCTCGTCGATCCCGGCGGCGGTCATCTCGATGGTGATTCTGCGGGGTCTGAAGACCTCGACGATCTGGGAAAACAACATCGTCCAGACGGTGGCATCGGCCGCCGGGACGCTGTCGTCGATCATCTTCGTGCTGCCCGGCCTGGTGATGGTCGGATGGTGGACAGGCTTTCCGTTCTGGACCTCGTTCTGGATCTGCGTGATCGGCGGGGTCCTGGGGGTGATGTACACGATCCCCCTGCGCCGGGCCCTGGTCACCAATTCCGACCTGCCCTACCCCGAAGGCCGCGCGGCCGCGGAGGTCCTGAAGGTCGGATCGGGCTCACGCGACTCGTCCGGCGGGGCCGAGGCCAAGGCCGGACTGGCCGCCGTGGTGTTCGGATCGCTGGGCTCGGCGGCCATCTCGGCCGCGGTCGGCATGCGCGCCCTGGCCGGCGAGATCGCGGTCTGGTTCCGCCCCACGCCCACCACCGCCACCGGGCTGGCCGGCGGGCTGCAGCTGGCCCTGATCGGCGCCGGGCACCTGATGGGGATCGCCGTCGGCGTCGCCATGCTGGTCGGCACGATCATCGCCTGGGGCGTGGCGGTGCCGATCATGACCCACCTGAACCCGGCCGCGACGGGAACCGCGGCCGAGATCGCGCAGGCCGCCTGGGCCCCGAACGTGCGCTTCATCGGCGCCGGGGCGATCGGCGCGGCTGCGATCTGGACGCTCGCCAAGCTGGCCGCCCCGGTATGGATCGGCCTGGCAGGCGCGATCCGCGCCTCAGGCCTGCGCGCCGCCGGCAAGGGCGCGGACCTGCCGCTGACCGAACGCGACATGCCGATCTGGATCGTCGGGGCGGTGATCCTGGGCAGCCTGCCGCCGCTGGCCGTGCTGCTCTACAGTTTTCTTACCGCCGGCCCGCTGGAAACCGTGATCTGGCCGCTGATCGCCGGCGGGGTGCTTTATGTGGTCATCGCCGGATTCCTGGTGGCCGCGGTCTGCGGCTACATGGCCGGCCTGATCGGCTCGTCCAACAGCCCGGTCTCGGGTCTCGCCATCCTTTCGGTGCTGGGCGCCTCGCTGCTGCTGGTGCTGTTGGCCGCGAACACCGTGGGCCCGACCGGGCACGCCGCCCTGGTCGCCTACGCCCTGTTCGTGACCGCAGTTCTGCTGAACGTGGCGACCATCGCCAATGACAACCTGCAGGACCTGAAGACCGGCCAGCTGGTCGGCGCTACGCCCTGGAAGCAGCAGGCGGCGCTGATCGTCGGCGTCGTCGCCGGCGCCTGCGTGATCCCGCCGATCCTCGACATCCTCAACAAGGCCTTCGGCTTCGCCGGCGCGCCGAACCTGCACGCCATTTCCGACCAGCCGCTGGCCGCGCCGCAGGCGGTGCTGATTTCAACCCTGGCCAAGGGCGTGATCCAAGGCGACCTGCCGTGGATCTACATCGGCGTCGGCGTGGCGCTGGGTGTGGTTCTCGTCGTCGTCGACGAGCTGCTGCGGCGGACTGGGAAGTACAGCCTGCCGCCGCTGGGCGTGGGCATCGCCATCTACCTGCCGGCGGCCGTGACCCTACCCGTGGTGCTGGGCGCCGTGGTCGGTTGGACCTACGACCGCTGGGTGAGCCGCAAGCCGCATGGAGCCGCGGCCCAGCGGCTGGGCGTGCTGCTGGCTTCAGGCTTCATCGTCGGGGAAAGCCTGTTCAACGTGGCGCTAGCCGGGCTGATCGTGGCGACCAACAATCCCTCGCCCATCGCCGTGGCGCCCGAAGCGTTCCCCGAACAGACCATGTGGTTCGGCGCTGGCGTCGTCGCGCTGACGGTGCTGGGGCTCTATCTCTGGACCGAAGCGCGGGCCCGCAAGCTGCCGCCGGAATCCTAAGCCTTGGGCGACAGGCGAGCGATGACGCCGCCCACATAGGCGCGCATGCCGCCAGCCATCGACACCGCGCCGTCGCTGAGCAGCCACTGCAGGCGCAGGCCGTCGAGCACCGCGGTCATGTTCGCCGCTTCCACCGCCGGATCGAAGTCGCCGACCAAGTCGCCGGCGCGGCGCGCCTCCTCGAAGGCCTGGGCCAGCATCGCCCGGAAACGGTCGTAACGGCCGACGAAGTAGGCGTTGATTTCTGACCCGCCCGAGAGGTTCTCGGCCGACAGCGTCACGTCCAGCGCCGTCAGGATCGGATCGGCCTCGAGGTCGGCGCCGAACTCGGCCATGCGCTCGAGCAGCGGCAAACCCTGGACGTCACGGACCTTCTCAAGCGCCTCGTCCTGCTCGCGGTCGCCCTCGGCGACCACCGCCAGCAGCAGGTCGTTCTTTGTCGGGAAATGATAGAGCAGCCCGGCGTCGGTGATGCCGGCCTCCTGAGCGATCGCCGCCAGGCTGGAGCCCTTGAAGCCCTGGCTGGCGAACAGCCGCCGCGCCGCCTCCAGCACCGCCGCCCGGCGGGCCCGGCCGCGCGACTGACGGGTTCCGGGGGCGCTCATGGCGCGCTCCGCTGCAGGTCGCGCAGAGGACGGAAGCTGATCATCCGGAAGCCTTGGTCTTGGAGAAAGCGTCGGGTCGCCGGATCCATGACCGCCACATGGTCGTCGATGCGGATCAGCGGCTCCTTCTTGTCATAGCCTCGCAGCTCGGGGCCATCGAGCACCGGGTGGACGTTGACCTCCGCGACCCCGGCCGCCAGCCGCGGCAGCGCCGCCTGCAACAGTTCGCCGGTCGGGCGGCCCCACTCGGAAACGAACTCGTCATTGCAGACGACGCCGGCGGCGCTGGCCAGCTGGCGGCCGGAAACGCCGAGACGCGCCTCAAGCTTGGCGCCGAGCATGCGAAGCGGCAGGCCGTACTCCTGCGCCAGCTGGACATAGACCTCTACGAAGCGCTGATCGATCTGGTTGGCGCCCATGTGGGAGTCGAGGTGGGTGACATCGACGCCCCAGGCCAGCGCCTGCTCGATCTGGGCCCGGCACTCCGCGCGGACCTCGTCGATGTTGGCGCGGGCGACCACAGCGGCGGCGGTCGAGGGCAGGAAGCCGTCGGCGTCGTGCAGCGAGGGGCCCCCGGTCAGCGAGCGCCAGCGATAGCCGGGATACTCGGCGGTCAGGGTCAGGTGCACGCCAAGGTCGAGATCGGCGAACATGTCCACCGCCTCGCGCGCCCAGGCGCAGAGGACCATCAGCGTGCCGCTGGTGGCGACGCCCTGGGTCATCGCCTCGTAGCAGCCGAGATTGGCGGCGTGGCTGGAGCCGACGTCGTCGCAGTTGATGATCAGTAGCCGCTCGCCGGCGCCGTAGCCGAGACGCTCGACCAGACTCTTTGCAGGCTCCATGGCGCCCCCCCTGGACGTTATTTGTAGTTCAGATCGTGCGCGGCGAGCATCTCATCGAGCATCGGTGCGGCGATATCGATGTCGCCGACCAGCGGGTGGGCCAGCAGCGCCTGCACGGCCACGTCGCGGCTGCGCGTCACCGCCGCCTGGACGGTGAGGCACTCGTCGGCCTTCACCGCCTGGACGAGGCCGCGATAGGCCAGCGGGATCTCGCCCACGGGCAGCGCTCGCGCTCCGGAGGCGTCGACATGACAGACCGTCTCGATGGCGACGTTGTCGGGCGGTGCTGCTCGGCCTGCTCGTCGGGATCGTCGACGCCGCTGAGGCCCATGGCGACCTGCTCGACGTCGGCCAGGCCACCTTCGCCTGCTCGCACAGCCGCGCCAGCGCCCGGCCGACGACCTTGTAGAAGCGCAGGTCGGGCAAGCCGATGATGGGCGCCCCGATGTCGCGGACGCGGGCGAGCACACGCCCCGTCTCACCGCAGAGCAAGGCCGCCGTCTTGGCGCCGCCGCTGTCCAACCGGATGAGAAGACGCCGGCTCAATTCACTCATTCTCTAGTGATCGCTCGGCTTTTCCTAGCGATCACTAGGATTTCTAGCAACAGACAAAAATAAAGCGACCGGCGCGTGGGGTGCGCCGGTCGCTCCAGGGGCGGCCGGGGGGCTGCCGCCAGTTGAAGCGCCTCCCGAAGGCGGCGCTCCAATGGTCCTCAGGGTCAGAACTTCGCCTGCACGCCGACGAAGAAGTAGCGGCCGATCACGTCGTAGGTGTTCGGATCGGTGTTGCCCTCGATCGGCGAGGACAGCCGCGGGGCCTCCTTGTCGAACAGGTTCCGGATGCCGCCGGAGACCGTGTAGCGGTCGAAGGAATAGGCCGCCCGGACGTTGTGGTAGAAGTAGGCGTCGACTTCCGGGGCGGCGATGCCGGCCTTCGGATTGGCCGAGCCGGCCAGGATCGCGTTGGCGTACTTGCGGTCCTTCACCGACGACAGGAACTCGGTCTGCCAGGAGACTTCCAGGCCGTTGCTCGAATAGTTGAGCTGACCGGTCCAGCGCCATTCCGGGATCGCCGGGGTGTCGCCGCCGACCGTGCCGACGCGATCGACGACCGGAGCGGTGGCGTTGGCCTGGAAGGTGTTTTTGTCCACCCAGGTCAGGAACAACGAGGCGCGCAGGCGGGCCGGTTCGCCGGCGATGCCCCAGTTGTCCATCGTCCAGCCGTAGTTGGCCGCAACATCGAGGCCCGAGGTCTGCAGGCTGGCGACGTTGGCCAGCGGCACGCCCCAGTCGATGATCTCGTAGGTCGAGCGCGAGCGGGTGAACGTGCGGCAGAACGGGCTGTTCACGTCGTTGCTGGCGAAGCACGAGGCCAGCGTGCCTTGCGGACCGCCGCCCAGACGTTCGATGGCGTCATCGATCTTGATGTCGAAGTAGTCGAGCGTGAGGTTGAAGCCCGGCAGGAAGCTGGGCGTCCAGACGGCGCCGAGCGTGATGGTGTCCGACGTCTCAACCTGCAGGTTCGAGTTGGACACCAGGCGAGCTTCGATCGCCGCGCCGTTCTGCTGGTACGAACCGATGGCCGAGGCTGGGACGCCCTGCGCGATGCAGAGGGCGGCCACCTGGCCGCTCGGATTGGCCGAGCGCGAGCAGGGGTCGATCATCGCCGGGTAGGTGTTGACCAGCCCGCCGAACAGTTCAGCGATGTTCGGGGCGCGGGCGGCGCGCTGATACAGGGCGCGCAGACGCACGTCGCTGTTGATCCGCCATTCGCCGCCGGCCTTGTAGGTCTCGACCTTCCCGGCCGTCGAGTAGTCCGAGTAGCGCGCGGCGAGTTCCAGGCCGAGGTAGTCGACGCCCGGCATGTCGGCCAGCAGCGGCACGATCGCCTCACCATAGAATTCGGTGACGTCGTACTCGCCGGCGGTGGCGTTGCGCTCGCCGAAGCCGGCCGAGGCGAAGTCGAGCAGCACCGGCGCGGGGTTGTCGGCGCTGGACACCGAGCGGTGCTCGGCGCCGAAGGCCAGACCCACTTCACCGGCCGGCAGCGAGAACGGCGAGCCGGAGATGTTGCCCTGCAGGATCTTCTCGGTCAGCTCGGTGGTCGACAGGTTGTCCACCCGCAGGAAGTTGACCAGGGCCGGCGACCAGTCGGTGAGGTTCGTCACCAGGACGCAGCGCGGGTTGCCGCTGGCGCACTTGGTCGGATCGGTGGCGCTGGGGGTCGAGGCCTCGACGAACATCCGGCGCGAGATGTCGCCCTTCTGAACTTCGGTGGTCGCAAGGTGGCTGTAGCTGTAGCTGGCGTCCCACTTCCAGTCGCCGAGGTTGCCCTCGAAGCCGCCGATCACCCGGTAGAGATCGCGGGCGAAGGCGATCTCGCGCTTCGGGAACTGGCTAGGCGCTTCGAAGCGCAGCGCGAACGGCGCGGTCGGATTCGAGCGCGCGGCGAGCAGCGCAGCCATCTGCGGGCTGACGAACGAAGCGTTGTACGGCAGGCCCGGGACGTTCGTCGTCTCGCGGATGTTCGGCGCCGTGCGGGCCAGGATCGCGCTGGACTTCACATTGTTGTAGCCGAACTCCAGGTAGCCCTGGATGGTGTCGGTGAAGTCGTAGGTCCCGCGGCCGTAGACGTTGGTCCGCTGCAGCGGCGTCTGGATCGCGTAGTCCTGTTGCAGCTCGTAGTTGGTGTCGGTCGCGGCGATGAACGGACGCGGGATCAGATTGTCCAGCGCATAGTCGCGGTTGGTGAAGCCGCCCGTACCGTTCGGGGTCGGGATGCCGATCAGGGTGCCGCCGACCCGGCCCGCGGTGCCGCTGCGCACGAAGACGCCGTTGGAGTCGATCGTCGAGTAGCGCGACAGCTCACGCTCGTTGCCGCGCAGAGCCGCGCGGTCCTCGTAGTTGACGTACATCATGACGCTGGCGCGCTCGCCCGAGGCGCCGAACGTCAGCGAGGTCGACCAGTCCTGGGCGTCGCCCTGGCCCGAGAGGCCGTACTGGCCTTCGACCTGGAGGCCGTCGAACTTGTCCTTGAGGATGAAGTTCACGACGCCGGCCATGGCGTCCGAGCCATACACGGCCGAGGCGCCGCCGGTGACGACTTCAACGCGCTCGACCAGCGAGGCCGGGATGTTGTTGACGTCGACGATGCCCTGCTGGTTCGAGGCCATGAACCGCTTGCCGTTGACCAGCACCAGGGTGCGCTTGGCGCCCAGGCCGCGCAGGTTGAGGTTGGCGGTGGCGTCCGCCTGCCCCGTCACGTTGGTCGACTTGGTCGCGCCGGCCACGAGTTGCGGCAGCGTGTTGAGGTACTCCTCGACGCTCGCCGAACCGACCACCTTGATGTCCTCGCCCGACACCGTGGTGACCGGGCTGGAGCTCACCAGGTCCTGGCGCGCGATCCGCGAGCCGGTGACCACCACCTCCTCGACCGCGTCCTGGGCCATGGCCGGCGTAGCCGCCGCCAGAATGGCGATGGCGGCGACGCCGCATTTCAAGAAGGCGCTACGCCCGTAATTCTGCATCTGTCTAATCCCCGTCTTTTTGTTTGTCGTGGCCGCCCCGGCGGCTGGCGGCCTTAGGGCTTCTCGTTGCCGAACAGCAGCACCCAGTCCGACTCGGCCTGGATCCGCGCGAAGAACGACCAGGTCGAAATCTCCATCGCCTTGCGCAGGTGCGGCTTGGCGAGGTCGTATTCGGCTCGGAGGATGTAGTACTGGGCCAGGCTGTAGCTGGTGGACGACTTGATACCGTCGGAGTTGCTGAAGGCCTTGCCGGTGTCGCGCTCGGAATAGAAGTCGAGCGGGTCGCGCAGTTTCTTGAACAGCTGGATGCCGTCGAAGTAGTTGTTGCCTTCGGGATTGTCCCGCAGGTCGTACAGGTCGACGTCGTAGTTCTTCAGCAGCTGCTTGGCTTCGGCGTAGCGGGTGCCTCGGGCCAGGGACAGGTACTCCCAGTACAGCGAGGCGGTGACGTCGGGCGGACCGCCCGTGCCCTCGCCGATCTCGCCGGCGCGGCGGAACCACTTGGCGGCGTTGTCGAAGTCATGCTTGGCGAAATAAGCCTGGCCCAGGTGGTAGTAGGTGTAGAACTGGACCACGTCCGGGCTGGCCGGGAACGGGCCGAGCTTCTCGCGCTCGAGCGGCTTGTTCTCGTAAAGCTTGGCGGCGCGCAGGCCATCCTCGATCGACTTGTCGAACTCGCGGATGCTGAAATAGCGGTGGGCGCGGTGGCGCAGCAGCTTTGGCGCGTCGGGGTACTTCTTCAGGGCGACGGTCAGGACGTCGATGGCGTCCTTGGGCAGGCCCTGATAGCCGAGCAGGCGCGCGTACCAGGTGGCGCTGTCGACCGTCATGTTGGCTTCGTAGGCGACCTTCGCCGCGTCGGCGGCCTTCTGGAGATCGTCGCCCGAGCCGACGTTCACCGGATTGCGGCCCTTGGCGTAGAGCGCGTTTCCGAACAGATCCTTGCCCTGATAGCTGTCAGCCTGGGCGCTGGCCGCGCCGGCGCCGGCCAGGGCGACCGCCGCCACCGCGCCCGCCAGGGCGAACCTGAAACCACTCATCGGAAATCTCCCAAAATAATCACACACATGCGTCCGAAGGGACGGCCTACCCGATCACATCGCGGTAGAGCCGGCGGACGTTGTTTCCCATCAGCTTGTCGATCTGCGCCTGGCTGTAGCGGCGCTTGCGCAGCTCATCGCGCACCACGCCCATGCGGTGCGGACCGTTCATGCCGTCGAGGTACAGCGGCCAGTCGTCGGCCGAGATCTGCGAGCCTTCCTCGTGCAGCAGGATGCGCAGTTCCTCGGCCGTATCGGGGATCACACGGTGGTCGCGGTCGCTGCCGATGCAGACGTGGTCGATGCCCGCCACCTTCACCGCATGATCGATGTGGTCGAAGTAGATGTGGCGGTTATTGGTCTTCTCGCGGGTCAGGAAGGTGCGGATCTGCGTCATCCCGACCAGACCGCCCTTGTCGGCGACCGCGCGGATATTGGCGTCGGTGGTGTTGCGGCGATGATCCCAGAGCGCCTTGCAGGCGGTGTGGGACACGATAAGCGGCCGCTTCGAGGTCTCGATCGCCCCGGCCATGGTCTTCATGCCGGCGTGCGAGAGATCCACGAGAACGCGCTCGGCCTCCAGCCGCGCGACCATCTCGCGACCGAACGGCGTGATGCCCGGATCGGCGTCGACGAAGCAACCGGCGCCTGATCGGTTGAGGTCGTTGTAGGTCAGCTGGATCGAGGTGACGCCGCGCGCGCGCAGCACGGCGATCTGGCCGGGATCAGCCTCGACGGGCGTCGAGTTCTGCAGGTTGTAGAAGACGGCGATCTTGCGCTCGGCGGCGGCGCGGTCGACGTCGGCGGCGCGGATCGTGCGGATGAACTGCGCCGGCAGCCCGTCGTAGTAGCGATCATAAAGGTCGATGTCGGCGTTGGTCTGGGCCAGTGACTTGGCGGCCTCGACCTTGGGGTCGGTGACGGTCACCGCGATGGCGCGGGTGCCGCTGGCCAAGATCTGCTCGACCAACTCCGGCGTGTAGACGGTGCGCATCTCGCCGAGGGCGTCGAAGACGACCGCCGGCTCCGCGGCGAAGGCGCGCGGAGCGGAGGCGAATGCCGCGCCCGCCAGCGCAGCCTGCAGCAATCCCCGTCGCGTCGCCATGGAGCCCCCTCCCCGTGCTGGACGCGCAGTGCGCCCCGTCGAAGGCGGCGCCGACGGCAATCTGTAAGCTGAACGCCCCGCCCTTCTTTACATATTAGAAGGGTGACTTTCGCTTTTGGCAAGCCCGTTATGCGGAAATGTAAAGATTGGCAGGGATCGCACTGCCAATCTGAAAGCTACCGCCCGGCAGGCTCGACCAAATTGGCGGGCAGGAAGGGCAGATCCTTCTGCGAAAAATTCTCTGACAGCACCATGTAGGTCTGGGTGCGGACCACCCCGTCGATCAGTTCGATGCCGTGGAGAATCGCTTCCAGATCTTCGTATTGGCCGGCTTCCAGTTCGACGATGACGTCGAACTCGCCGGTGATGGTGCAGACATATCGCACCGTCGGGAACTTCATGATGACGTCGAGAATCTCGTTGGATTTCCGAGGTTCGCGGTTCAGCAGCACGTATGCGCGGATCGGCGCGTTGGCGAAGGCGGGCTTCAGCTCGACGGTGTAGCGGCTGATCGCCACCTCCTCGAGCTTCTTCATCATGTTCTGCAGAGTGGGCCGACTCACCCCCAGCTCCTTGGCCAGATCGGTCACGCTCTTGCGCGCGTCTTCGCGGAGAAGCTGCAGCAGCTCCTGTTCGCGCTTGGAGAGAGTCGTCATCAAGGGGCCGTGTTCCTGCTGTGCCTCATGCGCGGCGTCCGCGCGCGAGTCCTTTCTAGTCCGCAATTTCCATCACGGAAAAGCGCCATCCATCGCGCGTGACGATTTGGCCAAATAATTTGCAATTTGCAAAGCCGTACGCCGCATGTAGAAGCAATCTGACAAGAGAGGGCGCGGCTCGCGCCACATCCCGGATCATCGAGTTCATGTCCAACGGCGCGTCGCAAGCCCTTTACGCCCCCCTCCCCGCCAATGTCGATATCTCGCGCCCAGCCGGCCGTGCGGCGTTTCTGCGGGCGTTCCTCGGCGAGCAGCCGGGCGGCGACCTGACCGTCGCCAGCCCGGTCGACGGGACGGTGCTGGCGCGCCTGAAGTCCGATTCGGCGGCCGAGATCGACGCCAAGATCGCCCGCTCGGCCCTCGCCTTCGAAGCCTGGCGCCAGGTCCCGGCCCCGCGCCGCGGCGAACTGATCCGCCGCTTCGGCGAGACCCTGCGCGCGGCCAAGCGCGACCTGGCTCAGCTCGTGACGCTTGAATGCGGCAAGGTGCTGAGCGAGAGCCTGGGCGAAGTCCAGGAGATGATCGACATCTGCGACTTTGCGGTCGGCCTGTCGCGTCAACTGTACGGCCTGACCATCGCCTCCGAACGTCCCAGCCACCGCATGGCCGAGACCTGGCATCCGGCCGGTCCGGTCGGCGTGATAAGCGCCTTCAACTTCCCGGTGGCGGTCTGGGCCTGGAACGCGGCCCTGGCCATCGTCTGCGGCGACAGCGTGGTCTGGAAGCCGTCGGAAAAGACCCCGCTGACGGCGCTGGCCTGCCAAAGCCTGTTCGCCCAGGCGGCCAGGGATTTCGCCGAGGCGCCGGAAGGCCTGCTGGAGGTGGTGATCGGGGCCCGCGCCGCCGGCGAAGCCTTGGCTGACGATCGCCGCCTGGCGGTGATCAGCGCCACCGGCTCGACCCGCATGGGCCGCGAGTTGGCCCCGCGTGTGGCCGCGCGCTTCGGCAAGACGATCCTGGAGCTGGGCGGCAACAACGCCGTCATCGTCGCCCCGAGCGCCAACCTGGATCTCGCCCTGCGAGCGGTCGTGTTCGGCGCCGCCGGCACCGCAGGCCAGCGCTGCACCACCACCCGGCGGCTGTTCGTTCACGAAACAGTGCGCCCCGAGTTCGTCGACCGGCTGAAGCGGGCCTATGGCTCGCTGCGCATCGGCGATCCGTTCGACGATGGGGTGCTGGTGGGACCGTTGATCGACAAGGCCGCCTTCGACGGCATGCTGAGCGCATTGGACGAGGCGCAGGCCCATGGCGCAGGCGTCACCGGCGGCGACCGGGTGCTGGCCGATCTCCATCCTGAGGCCTTCTACGTACAGCCGGCTATCGTCGAGCACGCCGCGGCGGACGCCAACGTGATGTCAGAGACCTTCGCGCCAATCCTCTACGTCCTGCCCTATACCGATCTGGCCGACGCGATCGCGCGCAACAACGCCGTTCCGCAGGGCCTGTCGGCGTCGATCTTCACCAATGACCTGCGCGAGGCCGAACTGTTCACCTCGGCGCTGGGCAGCGACACCGGCATCGCCAACGTCAATCTCGGAACCTCCGGCGCGGAGATCGGCGGCGCATTCGGCGGCGAGAAGGAAACCGGCGGGGGCCGCGAATCCGGTTCGGACGCCTGGAAAGCCTACATGCGCCGGCAGACCCAGACTGTGAACTACGGCTCGGACCTGCCGCTGGCTCAGGGGGTCGAGTTTCCGATCTAGGGTGTTCCGTAGAAGCCCTTAAGGAGCACTCACGAATGTTCCGGCGGGGTTGATAGCGTCACCGTGGGCCCATCAGACAGGAGCCCACTCAAATGTCGTTCGACACTCTCTACCTGGCCATGGTCGTCGTCTCGTTTTCCGCTTTCGCGCTGACGCTCGGCGGCGTGTCGATCTGGAGCGCGGCGGGCGGCGAGAAGCGCTGAGCTTCAGCCTCGCTCGGCCAGCATGGCCATGCGGACCAGCTCCGACAGGCTGGCCGCCTTCATCTTGGTCATGACATTGGCGCGATAGATCTCGACGGTGCGCGGGCTGATCCCCAGATCGAAGGCGATCACCTTGTTGGCATGGCCCGCCACCAGACCGCCCAGCACTTCGCGCTCGCGGCCCGACAGGGTGTCCATGCGCGCCGTGATTTCCGCGGCTTCGGCCGCGCCCTGGCGGTCCTTCTCGCCGTCGCGCAAGGCCGCACCGATCGCCGCCAGCAGCACATCGTCGTCGAATGGCTTTTCGATGAAGTCGGCGACGCCGGCCTTCATGGCCTCGACCGCCAGCGGCACGTCCGCGTGGCCGGTGATCATCACGATCGGCAGGCGGAACCCCTGCCCCTTCAGCCGCCGCACCAGTTCGATGCCGGTCATCTCGGGCATCCGCACATCGGTGACGACGCAGCCGCTGGTCACTTCCGGCAGCGCCTCCAGGAAGGCTACAGCCGAATCGTAGGTGCGCGGCGAAAGGTTCGCCGTCTCCAGCAGGAAGGCCAGGGAATCGCGAACCGCCGGATCGTCGTCGATCACATGCACCAGTTCGTCAGCCATCAAGTTCCTCGTCCGCAACGCTGCGCAGCGTGAAATGGAAGGTGGCCCCGCCGCCGGGCGTGGTCTCCACCCAGATTCGGCCCCCGTGCGCCTCGACGATCGTACGCGAGATCGAGAGCCCCACCCCCATGCCATGCCGCTTGGTGGTGACGAAAGGCTGGAAGAGTTGCTCGGCGACTTCCGGACTGATGCCGGGGCCGGTGTCGGACACCGTCACCTGGGCCAGATCGTCCGGGGCAGGCCGTGTTATGATCTGCAGCTCGCGGCGGGGAGACTCGTCCATGGCGTCGATGGCGTTGCGGATCAGATTGAGGATCACCTGCTGGACCTGAACCTTGTCGGCCAGCACGTGCTTGACCGCCGGGTCGAGGTCGAACGCTACCCGCACGCCATGCTCCTTGGCGCCGACCAGGGCCAATGCGCCGGCCTCCTCGATCAACTTGGGCAGACTTTCGACCCGCCGCTCGGTCTCGCCGCGGGCCACGAAATCGCGTAGGCGGCGAATGATCTGGCCGGCGCGCAGCGTCTGTTCACCCGCCTTGTCGAGCGCCTCGCTGAGCCTCTCGCGCGGGATGGGATCGCCCGCCAGCAGCCGCACCGAGCCGCGCAGATAGTTGGCGATCGCCGAGAGCGGCTGGTTCAGCTCGTGGGCCAGGGCCGAGGCCATTTCGCCGAGCGCGGTGAGCCGGGAAATGTGGACTAGCTCGGACTGCAACTCCTTGAGCCGCGCCTCGGTGCGCTCGCGCTCGGTCAGGTCGCGGACGAAGCCGGTGAAGAAGCGGCCGTCGGCGGTGCGCATCTCGCCGACCGACAGCTCCATCGGGAACGTCGAGCCGTCTTTGCGGAGACCGACGACAACGCGGCCCAGGCCGATGATCCGGCGCTCGTGGGTCCGGTAGTAACGCTCGAGATAGCCGTCGTGCGCCTCCCTGTGCGGCGCCGGCATGAGCAGGCTGACATTGCGCCCCAGGGCCTCGGCCGCGGTCCAGCCGAACATGTGCTCTGCGGCGCTGGAGAACGACTGCATGATCCCCTGCTCGTCGATCAGGATCATCGCGTCGGGAACGGTGTCGAGGATCGAGCTGAGGTGCGCCTCGCGCGCCGCCAGATCGCGGTTGACGGCCGCAGCCTCGCGCCGCGAGCGCTGGAAAGACTCGCCGCCGACGACGATGGCTGCGGCGACGCCGGCGAAGACGATGGCGCTGGCGATGTCAGCGTCGCTGATCGGCCCGTGCCGCTGCGCCAGGAATAGCCCGCACCAGACGCCGAGCATCGCCGCCAGCGCGCCCGGGGCGAGCCCCGAATGGGCCGAGGCCAACACTACGGCCGGCACGAACACCAGGAAGGCGACACGATCGCCGACGACGGGAGCCAGCAGCACGTGGGCGGCGACGCCGGCCAGGATGGCGAGGATCGCCACCGCCGCGCCGATCCAAACGTTGGACGAGCCGTACTGCAGAGCCTGGCCTTTCATGAACCTGCTGCGCCGCCTGTCCAACTACCGCACCGGCGCGCGCGGCGAAGCTAGGGGATACCCCTTAAGAGGAAGACACGGATTCTGTCCAAGGAACTGCGCGGTTACCTGTGTCCCATCATCGGAGCAGGAGCCCGAACATGACCGCCCCCCTCGTCGACACCAACGTCCATCACAAGCCGCAGGGCGTGTCCGACCGAGTCGCCTTCGGCTTCGTGAAGCTGCTGCGGTTCTGCGCGGACACCTTCTTCGCCAAGCGTTACGGCCATCGCGCCGTGGTGCTGGAGACCGTCGCCGCCGTGCCCGGCATGGTCGGCGCCACCTTGACCCACCTCAAGTGTCTGCGCCGCATGTGCGACGACAAGGGGTGGATCAAGACGCTGATGGACGAGGCCGAAAACGAGCGCATGCACCTGATGACCTTCATCGAGGTCAGCAAGCCGACGCTGTTCGAACGGTTTGTCGTCGTGGCCGTGCAGTGGGTGTTCTACCTGTTCTTCTTCGGCCTCTATCTCGTCTCCGCCAAGACCGCCCACCGTGTGGTCGGCTATTTCGAGGAAGAGGCGGTGATCAGCTATACGCACTACCTCGCCGAAATCGACGAGGGACGCAGCCCGAACGTGCCGGCGCCTGAAATCGCCAAGCGCTACTGGGGTCTGCCCGACACCGCGACCCTGCGCGACGTAGTCCTGGTCGTCCGGGCCGACGAGGCCCATCACCGCGACGTCAACCACGGCTTCGCCAACGAGATGGTCGGCCTGCCGCAGACACCCGTCGCTCCGTGCCCGCCGCACGCTCAGCTCGAGCCGACCTGGAAGGCCGCGGCCTGACCATGGGAACCGCCGTGCGCCCCGCCCCGCTCCTTCTGGTGGATGACGATCCGGCCGTGCGCACGGCGCTGAAGTTCGCCCTGGAGATCGACGGCTACGAGGTCGAGACCTTCCCCGACGCCGAGAGCCTCGCGGCCTGCCCACGGCTCCCGGCGGAGGGCTGTCTGGTGGTCGATCTGCAGTTGCCGGGGATGGACGGGCTGGAACTGGTCGAGGTGCTGCGGCGCCGGGCCGTGCGTTTGCCGGCGCTGCTGATCACCACACACCCGAACGCGCAGGTGCGCAGCCGCGCTAAGGCCGCCGGGGTCGACATCGTCGAAAAGCCGCTGCTGGCCGAGACCCTGGGCGAAGCGATCAACCGCGCGCTGACCGCCCCGCCGCCAGGTTAGAGTACGGTGCGGACCCGGAAGAGCTCGGGGAAGAACGAGCCTTCCAGCGCCTTGGCCAGATAGGCCGCGCCGGCGCTGCCGCCGGTGCCGCTCTTGAAGCCGATGATCCGCTCGACGGTCTTCAAGTGCGCAAAGCGCCACTGCTGGAAGCGGAACTCGAGGTCGACAAGTTTCTCGGCCAACTCATAGAGATCCCAGTATTTCTCAGGATCGCGATAGACCGCGATCCAGGCCGTCTCGACGGCCGGATCGGCGACATGCGCCTGACGCCAGTCGCGGTTCAGGACCGCCGCCGGGATGTCGAAGCCGCGGCGCGCCAGCAGGGCGATCGCCTCGTCGTAGAGGCTGGGCTCGGCCAGGGCCGCAACCAGCGCCGCATGGACGTCCGTTCCCTCGTGGACGCGCAGCATGGAGGCGTCCTTGGCCCCCATGACGAACTCCAGCATGCGGTACTGAAACGACTGGAAGCCCGAGCTCTGCCCCAGGTGCGGGCGCAGGGCGTGGTAGTCGCTCGGGGTCATGGTGCCGAGCACGTCCCAGGACTGGATCAGCTGACCCTGGATGCGACTGACCCGGGCGATCATCTTGAAGGCGGGCCCCAGGTCGTCGGCGCGGATATGCGCGCGGGCGCCCTGCAGTTCGTGCAGCGACAGCTTCAGCCACAGCTCGGAGGCCTGGTGGATGATGATGAACAGCAGCTCGTCGTGCTCGTCCGAGCGCGGCTTCTGCGAAGCGAGCAGCGTGTCGAGGCCGAGATAGTCGCCGTAGCTCATCGCCGGCGGAGTGTGCAGCTTCTCGCTCATGTGACGGCCGAGACCTCGTGATAGCGGGCCTGCCGCCACTCGCCGCGGGCCATGATGTCGGAAAGGATGTCCGCCGCGTCCCAGACATCGACATAGCGGACATAAAGCGGGGTGAAGCCGAAGCGCAGCACGTCGGGGGCGCGAAAGTCGCCGATGACGCCCCGGGCGATCAGGGCCTGCATGATCGCGTAGCCGCTTTCGTGGGTCAGCGCGACCTGGCTGCCGCGGGCCGCCGCGTCACGCGAACATCCGAGGCCAAAGCCTTCGCAATGCTCGAGAACCAGATCGAGAAAGAGGTCGCCCAGCGCCATCGACTTGGCGCGCACCTGATCCATGTCGACGCCGTCGAACGCCTCCAGCGAGGCTTCGAGCGCGCTCAGGCCGAGCACTGCCGGCGTGCCGCAGAGGCCGCGAAGCACGCCGGGCGCCGGCGTGTAGTCGTCGCCGAACGCGAACGGCGCAGCGTGTCCCATCCAACCGGTCAACGGTGTCTGAAAGTCGGCCTGCAAATGCTTGGCGATAAACAGGAACGCCGGGGCCCCAGGGCCGCCGTTCAGGTACTTGTAGCCGCAGCCGACCGCGAGGTCCGCGCCACAGCCGTTGAGGTCCACGGCCAGGGCGCCGGCCGAGTGGCTGAGGTCCCAGAGCGCCAGGGCGCCGACCGCGTGGGCGGCGGCCGTCAGGGCGGCCATGTTGTGGATCGCGCCAGTCTTGTAGTGGACGTGGGTCAGCAGCAGCAGGGCCACGTTCTCATCCAGCGCCCCCGCCAGATCCGCGCGCTCCACCACCCGCAACTCGACGTCGCCCAGCAGGGCGCGCAGGCCCTGGAGAATGTAGAGGTCGGTCGGGAAGTTGCCCGGCTCGGTGACGATAACCTTGCGGCCCGGTCGCGCCTTCAGCGCCCCGGCGGCCAGCTTGAAGAGGTTCACCGAAGTGGAATCGGCGGCGATCACCTCGCCCGCGCCGGCCCCGATCAGGCGGGCGATGCGGTCGCCGACGCGGGACGGAAGATTGATCCAGTCGGCGGTGTTCCAGCTCTTGATCAGGTCGCGGCCCCATTCGTTCTGCACCGCCGCCTCCAGGCGGGGCCGAACGTTGCGGGGAAGCGCGCCCAGCGAATTGCCGTCGAGGTAGATCACCCCGGCCGGCAGGTCGAACATCTCGCGCCGCGCCGCGAGCGGGTCGCGGGCGTCAAGTTCCAGACAGTCATTGCGGCTCAACATGACGCCGCTCTATCCGCGAACGGTGCCCTCCGCCAGGGGGGCATCATCCCGTCAGCGGGGCTCTGGCGCGTAGCTTGGTTGGTCGATGGCGATCTGCTCGGTGATGTTCGCCCGCAGCGTCGTCAGCAAGCCGGGCGTAGCCGCATCCATCTCGCCCCCACGCAGGCGTGCGCAGAGATCCGCGTTCAGCTCCGCCAGCGATCCCTGGCGGCCCAGCAGGGCCGAGAGCCGCTCGACAGCAGCGGCTTCGGCGGCGGGACCATGCTGCAATTCGCGCTTGACGACGCTGAGCGCGTTGGCGGCGACGCGCGCCAGAAAGGCGTCGCGAGGGGCGAGCTGGGGGCGGACGCTGTCGATCCAGCGGGCGACGGCCTCGACCAGTTCCTCGGCTTTCGGATGTTCGATCACAGCCCGTTCTCCAGCAGGGTCACCAGGTCGATTTCAGTTTCGGACACGCGCCGACCGATCATCGGCCGCTCGACGGAGCTTTCCGCACCCGAGGCGTAGCTGGCGTACATCATCAGGCACATGACGCCCCACTTCAGCGAGCCCAGCGCCTGCCAGTAGAGCACCCTCGATAGCGGCATCTCCCGGCCGCCGGCGGCGGCATAGCCGGCCAGCAGGTCCTTGTAATGACCGAAGCCGCCCACCGGCAGATCGGCGCGGCCGAAGCGCCAGGAATTGACGCAGATCCAGCCCAGGTCTTCGGCCGGGTCGCCGCAGTGCGACAGCTCCCAGTCGAGCACGGCGCTGACGCCACGCTCCGGGTCGATCATCAGATTGCCGTTCCGGAAGTCGCCGTGCAGCAGCACCGGCTCATGGGGCGGCGGGGCGATCTTTTTAAGGTGCTGGAAGGCCAGCTCAAGGATCGGCCGCTCCGCGCGGGACTTGCGGTAGACCTCCTCGTAGCGGGCCAGTTCCTCCAGCGCGTCGACGGTCTTCAGGCCGGCCGGCGGCGGGACGGCGTGGATCTGGGCGAGGATCTCGCCGCACTGGCGGGCGAGCTTTGGTCTTACGGCCTCGAACCGGGGGTCGGAGACGATCTTCCGGCCGAGGGTCTCGCCGGCCACGCGGCGGGTGATATGGGCCTCGCCCAGGCCGTCGGCGGGCCGCGCCAGATGCACCAGCTCAGCCACCGGCGCCCCGGCCGCGTGGGCGGCGGTGATCAGCGCCGCCTCGGTGGCGAGCGAGACCGAACGGCCCTCCTCCGGCGCCATCGGCGCTGTGCGGCGACGCAGGACCAGTTCGTCGCGGCCGTTGCGGCCGCCAACCAGGGCGAAGGCCCAGGTCTCCATGCTTGCGCCGCCGGACAGGCGTTGCAGGCCCTCGACGCTCGCCCCCTCGCCGGCCAGTTCCGGCGCCAGCCTCTGCAGCCCCTCGAGCACCTGATCCGACATCCGCCGCGCAGCCTCCCTTGGCTTTTCCGCGATCAGGGAGGGGTTTTGCGCGGCTGTAAACTGCTCTCGCCGCGTCAACCGCCTTTGAAAGTCCAGTTCACCCCGCCAGCGGCGGTCAGGTTCAGGGCGCCGCCGGAGAGCCGGAAGCCGTAGCTCTCGCTGGCCGCAGCCTTGGGCCCGCGCGAGGATTTGGCCGGGTCGCAGCTGTCGCGCGAGCTCTGAACTCCGGCGGTGACATCGAACACCAAGCGGTCGCCCTCGGCCCGCACGCGGCCGCTTTTCTCTTCACGGATCAGCAGCTTGCAGTCGGCGCTTTGCGCAGATGCGGGACGGCTCTTGTCGATAGTCCAGGTGAAGGCGCCGTCGGGCTTGATCACCAGCGACATCGCACGCTGGGTGCGCATCGGCACGAATTCGCTCTGCAGGGTCGTGGTGGTCGAATTGCCGCCGTAGCCGCTCGTACCGAGGACCATGCCGGTCGCCGACATGCTGGGCGAGATCTTCAGCTTGGGCACGAGGGTCAGCTCCTGGCCGTCGGACTTCTGGGACCAGGAACCGGCAGGGACTCCGGCGAGGGCCGGCGCGGTGAGCGAGAGCGACGCCAGCGCGCCGAGCAGGAGAAGACGCATGCGGACCTCCGAAATTGGAACTCCGCTCGCCTAGCCGCCGAACCGTGGCCGTTCGAGGCGCGCGCGACGGATCGCGCCGTGGCGGCGACGGAACGACCGAAACGCCCTGACCCGGCGGAAGCGCAAACCTGGGTTAGGCTGCTTCGCAAAACAGGGAGAGACGCGATGGACTTCAGCCTGCCGCCCGAACTGTCCGCCTATCTGGACGAGCTCGACGCCTTCATCGAGGCCAAGATCAAGCCGCTGGAGAACCAGGACGACAACATCCGGTTCTTCGACCACCGCCGCGAGTACGAGCGCACCGACTGGGACGCCGGCGGCCTGCCGAAGAAGGAATGGGAAGAGCTGCTGGGAAAGGCCCGCAAGCTGGCCGACGAAGCCGGCCACCTGCGCTACGCCTGGCCCAAGGAGATGGGCGGCAAGGCTGGCACGAACCTCGACATGGCGGTGATCCGCGAGCACCTCGCGGCCAAGGGGCTAGGTCTGCACAACGACCTGCAGAACGAGCACTCGATCGTCGGCAACAACCCTTTCATCCTGATGTTCAAGGAGTTTGCGACGAACGCTCAGTACGAGCGCGATGGCGACAAGCTGCTGAACGGCGGGATGCGGACGGGTTTTGGCCTGACCGAACCCAACCACGGCTCCGACGCCACCTTCATGGAGACCACCGCTGTCCGCCAGGATAAGGACGGCCAGCCGGGCTGGCTGATCCGCGGTGAAAAAATGTGGACCACGGGCATGCACGTGGCCACCCACGTCATGGTCTTCGCGCGCACGTCCGGCCAGGACGGCGACGCCGCCGGGATCACCTGCTTCATCGTCCCGGCCGACGCGCCCGGCGTGAAGGTCGAGGAGTACCTCTGGACCTTCAACATGCCGACCGACCACCCGCGGGTCAGCTTCACCGACGTGTGGGTGCCCGAGGACAGCTACTGGGGCCAGATCGACCGCGGGCTGGGCCTGGGTCAGTCGTTCGTGCACCAGAACCGCATCCGCCAGGCGGCCTCGTCGCTGGGCGCGGCGGTCTACTGCATCGAGGAAAGCGTCAAGTACGCCCGCGCCCGCAAGCCGTTCGGCAAGGCGCTGGCCGAGAACCAGGCCATCCAGTGGCCGCTGGTAGAGCTGGCGACCCAGGCCGAGATGCTGCGCCTGCTGATCCGCAAGACCGCCTGGGACATGGACCGCATGCCCCATAAGGAGGTCGAGAAGCAGCTCTCCGACAAGGTGTCGATGTGCAACTATTGGGCTAACCGGCTGGTCTGCGAGGCCGCCGACCGGGCCATGCAGGTGCACGGCGGCATCGGCTATTCGCGCCACAAGCCGTTCGAGCACATCTATCGCCACCACCGCCGCTATCGGATCACCGAGGGCAGCGAAGAGATCCAGATGCGCAAGGTCGCCGCCTTCCTGTTCGGCTACCTCGGCCCGCGCCGGGCGCAGTTCAAGGAAGCGGCCGAGTAGCTCACGCCTTGAGCTTGGCGAACATCGCCTTGTGGTCCGCGAGGATCCGCGAGGTGAGTTCGCCGTCCGCCGGTCGACCAGTTACCGCGGTCGAACAAACCGCCGAGGATGATCCCGTCGCGGGGCGCCTCAGGCGTAGGCAGGCGCTCCGTAGAGGCGGTCGAACAGCGCCGGCAGGCTGTCGGGCAGGCCCAGCAGCGGCCCGGAGGACAGCAGCAGCACGACCTCGTCGCCGCGCAGGTGCGAGAGCGCCTGCGTCGCGGCCTGGGCGTCAGCAACGCCTTCGACCGCGATGCCGGCGGCCTGGGCGCGGGCCAAAATCTCTTCGAAGGTCGATTGATGGTGGCTGCCGGCGCCGTGAACCGGCGGCGGGCAGATCAGCACCCGGGCGGCGCCGGTGAACACGGTGTCGTACCAAGGCAAGGCGTCGCGGCTGCGCCAACTGAAGGTGTGCGGCTCGAACACCACGACCAGGGGGCGCTCCGGATAGTGCAGCCGCATGGCGTCGATGGCCGAGTGGGCCTTTTCGTAGGAGCTGCCGAAGCCTTCGATCACGGGGATGCGCGAGGTGATGGTCAGGCGGTCGAGGCGGCGACGGATGCCGGCGAAGCTGGCCACGCCGGCCGCCAGCGCCTGTTCGGACACGAGGCCGCGTTCGAGCAGATAGGCGGCGACGCCGACCACGTTCTCGACGTTGTGGGCCCCGAGCAGCTGGGTGGTGAGCGCGATCGTCCGGCCGCCCGGACCGATCAGGTCGAAGGCGGTGGTTTCGCCGAACACGACATTGGCCGCATACCACCCGTCGCAGGGCTTGGTGTCGTACCAGACGACGCGCGCGGCGGTCTCGCCGGCCACGGCCCGCGTGGCCGGATGGTCGCGCAACACGGCCAGACCGTCGGCGGGCAGCTTGCGCAGCAGCAGACGGAAGGGCGCCTCGTACGCCTCGAAGGTCGGAAAGACGTTGACGTGGTCGTGGGCCAGCGAGGTCAGCAGCAGGTGGTTCGCGTGGTAGAGTTCGAACTTGGACCGCGGATCGGCCGAGGAGACGATGTACTCGTCGCCCTCCAGAACCACCTCGCCCCTCCCCCACTGACCGGTGGCCGGCAGCGACGGCGAAATGGCGCCGACCATCCAGCCAGGGCCGGTCCCCGCCTGTTGCAGCACATGGGCCATCAGGGCGGTGCAGGTCGATTTGCCGAACGAACCGGCGACGACGGTGACCGCACGATCGCGAGTCGCCTCGCCCAGCATCTCGGCGAAAGTGGTGACTCGCACGCCGCGCGCACGGGCGGCGACGACTTCGGGATTGTTCTCGGCGCCGAGCTTGGCGCTGGTCCCCAGCACCAGCACGTCGAGGCCGTCCGGCAGGTTCGCCGCGTCGAATCGTCGGTGGAACGGGAAGCCGAGGCCTTCGACATAGGTCGACATGGGCGGAAAGACGTCTTCGTCTGATCCGGAGATCTCGTGGCCCGCGTCGCGCATCATCAGGGCCACGGCGCTCATGCCCGCCCCAGCTATGCCGGTGAAATGGATACGCATTTCCGCCCTAAGTCTCACGATTTCGCCCCTGGTAGCGGCGAGCACGCGGCACGTCGAGGTGTCTCGGCGTCGCGCCCGTCCATTGGCGGCCAGGAGCGTTAATCGCCACTTAACCATCAGAGCGGGACCATGGCGGCGTCTTCCTTGAAGACACCCCACCATCACCGAACTTCGTTTCAAGCCCGGCTCCGGCCGGGCTCTTTTTTTGCTCTGTGGACAAAGTCGATTTGAGCGCTTGCACACCCGGCCCGTGCTGGGTATATCGCCGCCTCCAACGTGATCCCCGATAGCTCAGTTGGTAGAGCAGTCGGCTGTTAACCGACTTGTCGCAGGTTCGAGTCCTGCTCGGGGAGCCACTTGGATTTCGGGCGCAGAGCCACCCTTCCCCCCACAAGCCCCAGACTGCATCCGTTCAGCGCCCCGCGCGCCTGAGCACAGCCGCCAGCAGCACGAGCGCCGGCACGGCTCCGGTCGCGCGCGCCCGGCCGATGGTCACAGTGAAGCGCGCCGCCCGCTGCTTTCCGCCCAAGCCTTCAGGCGACGGGTCGATCGACCACTCGGCTCCGACCAGCCGCGCCGCCAAGGTCTTGGCGTGCCGATAGTCGCCCAGCAGGGCCAGGTTCAGTGAAATATGGTCGGTTGAATTCAGCGCCAGCGCTTCGGCCAGCTTGGCGGCGACCACGCCCGCCTCAGACCTCAGCAAGGGCCTGGCCTTCACCTCAAGGTATCCGGCGCAACCCTGGTTACCCGATGGACCCTCACCACGCATAACTCGAAATCCAACTACGCAAACATGACAATCTAGAGACCTAGCGGCACGCACAGTGCCGCCACCTGGACCAATCCGTATTTCAAGCGTGACAATTTCGACTTCACATAGTTGAGCGCGCCCACTGAACGACGCACTCTGAACTGGGCATATAGTTTCACTGGAGACCATATGCCGGCGCGTTGCCATGGCCACGCCGGGCGCTAAGCTGCCCGCCGAACCGGGAGGCAGACGATGAAGCGGCGGATGTTTCTAGGCGCAGTGGCGGCGCTGGCGGCTTCAAGCGCCGCGGCCCAGACGGCCGCCGGGCCGGTCAAGGTCCGGCTCGACACCGCCGACGGCCCCATCGTGCTCGAGCTCTACACCGACAAGGCCCCGGTCACGGCGAACAACTTCCTTCGCTATGTCGACGAAAAGCGTTTCGACGGCGCCACCTTCTATCGCGCGTCCAAGGTCCCGAACGCGCCCGAGTACGGCCTTGTCCAGGGCGGCCTGCAAAACGACCCCAAGCGGGTGCTGAAGCCGATCGCCCACGAGCCGACCACCAAGACCGGCCTGTCGCACGTCAACGGCGCCATTTCGATGGGGCGTACCGATCCAGGGACGGCGACGTCCGACTTCTTCATCTGCGTCGGCGACATGACCTATATGGACGCCGACCCCAAGCAGCCCGGCGACAACCTGGGTTTTGCGACGTTCGGCAAGGTCGTCGACGGCATGGACACCGTGAAGAAGATCCTGGCCGCCCCCACCTCCCCCACCGCTGGCGAAGGCGTGATGAAGGGCGAAATGCTGGCCAAGCCAGTGAGGATCATCACGGCGCGCCGCGAGACGCCCTAGAGAGCCATCGCGCGTTCCAGCACATCGTAAGCCCGGCCGTCGGCGCATTGGGCGACATTGAAGCGCATGTACCCCCGCGCGGATTGCGAGAGACTGAAGGCGTCGCCCGGCGCCAGCACGACGCCCTCGGCCAGCGCCCGCTGGGCGACCGGGGCGGCGTCCAACCCGGGCGGCAAGGCCATCCAGAGGAACATGCCGGCCTGAGGCGTGAGCCACGGCTCGAATCCAAGCGCCCGCAGACGCCGCAACGCCTCGCCGCGAGCCCGCGCGAGCCGCTCGCGCAGACTGGCCAGATAGCGGCGATAGCCGCTGTCAGTAAGGATGGCGCGGGTCAGCTCGGCAGCCAGTTGGCCACCGCCGAACGAGGTCGCGACCTTGAGGTCGACCAGATCCTCGATCCAACCGCCGCGCGCCGCGATAAAGCCGCAGCGGGCGGCGGCCGACAAGGTCTTGGAGAAGCTGCCGATATGGACCACCCGATCCAGTCCGTCGAAGGCCGCCAGGCGGGGCGCCGGCTCGATCTCCAGGTCGGCGTAGATGTCGTCTTCGATGATGGCGACCCCGTGCCGCTCGGCCAGCTTGAGCATGCGGTGAGCAACCACGGGGGACAATTGCGCGCCCGTCGGATTCTGAGGCCCGGAATTGGTGATGTAGAGGCGCGGACTGTGCTCGATCAGCCTTTGCTCGAAGACCTCGAGATCTGGTCCGCACGGCGTCCAGGGCGCGCCGATCACCTTGGCGCGGTGCGCGCGCAGCATGGCGTGGAAGTTGAAGTAGCAGGGGTCGTCGACGATCACCGTATCGCCGGGCTCGAGAAGGAACCGGCAGACGAGGTCGATCGCCTGCGTGCCCGACTCGGTCAGCATGATCTGCCCCGGCGGCGCCTCGACCCCATGCTCGGCCAACCGTCGCGACAGGAGCTGGCGCAGTGCCGGCGAGCCCAACGGCGGGCTGTAGTCGGTGAGGTTGGCGTGCGCAGCCCTCGCGAGGCCGCGCAAAGCCCGGCGGACCGCATCCTGGGGCATCCAGTCGGTCGGCAGCCAGCCGCAGCCCGGCATCAGAGCGTCGGGTCGCGCCTCCAGGGACTGGCGCGAGACCCAGAGCGGATCGATGGACCGGTCCAGCCGCGGCCCGATGTCCGCCAACGCCAAGGGCGGCGCACGGCCTGCGACGTAGAAGCCAGACCCGCGCCTCGCCTGGATCACGCCTTCGGCCGTCAGCCTGTCATAGGCCTCCACGACAGTCGACTTGGACACCCCCATGGCCGCGGCGAACGCGCGGATCGACGGCGCCTTCGCGCCAGGTTGCAGCGCCCGGCCGGCGATGCGCTGGCGGATCGCCGCCATCACTTGCTCGACGCGCGTCCCCTCGCCCTCAAACGCCATCTGTATCGCTATCCTGCTCAGTACAGTTCGGCCCAATTGTACCGCACCGTTCCTGGCTGAGCGAGCGCCCTGCAGCGCATACCGGTCACGAACGGAGACATGGGCATGGACGCCAAGGCGCGCGGCTGGCTGGACGGCTTTCTGGGGGTGGCGATCTTTTCGGGCTCGTTGCCAGCAACCCGGGTGGCCGTGGCCGACCTGTCGCCGACCTTCCTGACCGCGGCGCGCGCGACAATCGCCGGCCTGCTGGCGATCGCCCTGCTGGCCGCGTTCCGGGCTCCACGCCCCGAGCGGCGCGACCTGGCTCCGTTGGCGATGATGGGCCTGGGCGTGGTGCTCGGCTTTCCGATGCTGACCGCTCTGGCCCTGCGGCATGTCACAGCGGCCCATTCGATCGTGTTCGTCGGCCTGCTGCCGCTGACCACGGCGATCTTCGCGGTGCTGCTGGGCGGCGAGCGGCCCAAGCGCTCGTTCTGGATCTTCGCAGTCATCGGCGCGGGCGTGGTCGCGGGTTTCGCCTTCAGCCAAGGGGGCGAGGGCGCGATACAGGGCGACCTGCTGATGGTCGCGGCCATCGTCGTCTGCGGCCTGGGCTATGCCGAAGGCGGGCGCGTCTCGCGACGCCTAGGCGGCTGGCAGGCGGTCTGCTGGTCGCTGCTGCTCTGCCTGCCGTTGATGGCCCCGGCCGCGCTGCTGAGCCGTCCGGCGGACCTCGCAGCCGTCGGCGCGCCAGCCTGGACGGGTCTGGCCTATGTGGCGCTGTTCAGCATGTTGATCGGATGCGTGTTCTGGTACCGCGGCCTGGCCGCGGGCGGCGTGGCGGCGGTGGGGCAACTGCAGTTGCTGCAGCCGTTCATGGGGCTGGCCCTGGCGGCCGGACTGCTGGGCGAGCCGGTGGGCTGGTCGATGGCGGCGGTCACCGCGGCGGTGGTGCTGTGCGTGGCGGGCGCCAGGCGGTTCGCCTGACGCCCGCTGCAAAGTCCTAGTCCTTGGCCCGTTCGGAGTAGCTCCAGTCTTCCGTCAGGATGACCACGCGGGTGCCGGCGGTGATGTACGGCGGGACCATGATGCGCTGGCCGTTCGTCAGGATGGCCGGCTTGTACGACGACGAGGCCGTCTGGCCCTTCACCGACGGTTCGGTGTCGGCGATCTCGAAGGTGACGGTGCGCGGAAGTTCCATGGCGATCGGCACGCCCTCGTGCACCGAAAGGATCACCGAGAGGCCGTCGGTCAGCCACGGGGCGTTCTCGCCGACAGTTTCCTCCGACACCACGACCTGGTCGTAGGTTTCGGGCTGCATGAAGTGGTAGCCCTCACCGTCCTGATAGAGGAAGTTGTAAGTGCGGTCGTCGACGAAGGCGCGTTCGACCTGCTCGGTCGTGCGCCAGCGCTCCGACACCTTCACGCCGTCGGCGATGCGGCGCATGTTGAGCTGGGTGACCGGGGTACCCTTGCCGGGATGGATGTTTTCGGCGGTCAGGACGACATAGAGCTTGCCGTCCATGTCGACGACGGCGCCTTTCCTGAGCGAGCTGGCAGCGACCTTCACGTAGTTCGTCCTCAAGCCTATTGGGGAGGCCGGCCATCGGCCCCGCGCGATTCCGCCGAGCGGCGGTCTTGCCGCGCACCTATACGATGAAGGCGAAATTCGCCAGTCATGATCGAAATGGCCGCATAAGGGACGCCTGCGCCGATGACTTCACAATCGCCCTGGTGGCGGGCCGACATCCATCAGGACCGCCGGCCGTATCTGGAGGCGCGGGGCGCGATCACCCGGGCCGTGCGCCGCTGGTTCGAGGACCGAAGCTTCACCGAGGTCGAAGGCGCGGCGCTGCAGGTCTCGCCCGGAAACGAGGCGCATCTGCACGCCTTCGCCACGGAAATCATTGGCAATTCCGGCGAGACCTCGCCGCTCTACCTGCACACCTCGCCCGAGTTCGCCTGCAAGAAGCTGCTGGCGGCCGGGGAGACGCGGATTTTCGATTTCGCACGCGTCTGGCGAAACCGCGAGCGCGGGCCGTTGCACCATCCCGAGTTCACCCTGCTGGAGTGGTACAGAACGGACGAGCCCTACGAACAACTGATGGCCGACTGCGCGGACCTGCTGCGGCTGGCGGCGGAGACGGTGGGGGCCAAGACGCTTTCCTATCGGCAGCTATCCAGCGATCCTTTCCAGGAACCCGAACGGTTGAGCCTGCAGGAGGCCTTCCAGCGCCATGCGGGGATCGATCTGCTGGCCACGGTCGAGGCTGACGGGCGGACCGACCGCGACGGACTGGCCCGCGCCGCGATGCAGGCCGGGGTGCGGATCGCCGACGACGACGTCTGGGCCGACGTCTATTCGAAGGTCCTGGTCGAGAGGGTCGAGCCGAACCTGGGCATGGGGCGCGCGACCATCCTCTGCGAGTACCCGATCAGCGAGGCGGCGCTGGCCCGGCCAAAGGCTTCGGACCCACGGGTCGCCGAGCGCTTCGAGCTCTATGCCTGCGGCGTCGAGCTGGCCAACGCCTTCGGCGAGTTGACCGACCCGGTCGAGCAGCGTCGCCGCTTCCAGTGTGAAATGGACGAGAAGGCCAGGGTCTATGGCGAGCGCTATCCGATCGATGAAGACTTCCTCGCCGCCCTGCCCCACATGCCCGCCGCCTGCGGCTCGGCGCTCGGCTTCGACCGCCTGGTGATGCTGGCGACCGGCGCCCGCCGCATCGAGCAGGTGATCTGGACGCCGGTGGCCGACGTAGCGCCCTAGGCCGCATTTGCCGCCGCCGCCCGCATGCGCCATATGCGGGCGCCATGAGCACGCTTCGCAAACCTGGCGACCTGGTCGCGGCCGGGCTGGCGCCGCTGGAGCGGCTGCCCGAGCTCGAGCGCGTCGCCGCGCGCTATGCGCTGGCGATCACGCCTGACATGGCCGACCTCATCGACGCCGCCGACCCGGCCGATCCGATCGCGCGCCAGCTGATGCCGAGCGAGGCGGAGTTGGAGACCCTGGCCGAGGAAAGTCCCGATCCGATCGGCGACTTCGCCCATAGCCCTGTCGAGGGCATCGTCCACCGCTACCCCGACCGCGTGCTGCTGAAGCCGACCCATACCTGCGCGGTTTACTGCCGGTTTTGCTTCAGACGCGAGATGGTCGGCCCCGAGGGCCTGTCGAACCTGACGGCGTCCCAGCTCGACGCAGCGTTCGAGTACATCGCGCAGCGCCCGGAGATCTGGGAGGTCATCGTCACCGGCGGCGACCCGTTCGTGCTGTCGCCGCGGCGGCTGGCCGACATCTCGGCGCGGCTGGCTGCGATCGAGCACGTGAAGGTGGTGCGCTACCACACCCGCGTGCCTGTGGTGGATCCGACCGCCGTCACCGACGAACTCGTCGCGGCGATCCGGTGCGAGGGCAAGGCGGTCTATGTCGCCCTGCACGCCAACCATCCGCGCGAGCTGACGCAGCCCGCGCGCGCCGCCTGCGCCAAGATCATCGACGCAGGACTGCCGATGCTGAGCCAGACCGTGCTGCTGAAGGGCGTCAACGACGATCCGGAAACGCTGGGCGCGCTGATGCGAAGCTTCGTCGAGAACCGCATACGGCCCTACTATCTACACCAGGGCGACCTGGCGCCGGGCACCAGCCATCAGCGCACCAGCCTCGCCGAGGGCCGCGCGCTGATGAAGGCCCTGCGCGGCCGCTACTCCGGGCTCTGCCAGCCGACCTACGTGCTCGACATCCCGGGCGGCCACGGCAAGGTTCCGGTCGGCCCGAACTACGTCGGCGAGGCCAGCGTCGAGGACCCGAACGGCGCACTGCACGCCTATCCGCCGCGCGCCGATTGAGCGAACGCCGATCTTGGCCTAGCGTCCCCTATCCGAGGCTGGGCCGGGGGACGCAGGTGGCTTCGAAACGCTCGATCCTAACGGCGATCGCCCTGGGCGGAATCGTCGCCGCCACCCTCGACATCGGCGCGGCCATGATGATCAGCGGCGCCGGCTTGACCACGATCCTCCACTTCATCGCCAGCGGCCTGATCGGTAAGGCCGCGTTCGACGGCGGCGCCGCCACGGCGGTGCTGGGCGCGGCGCTGCAGGAGCTGATGGGCCTGATCATCGCGGCCGTGTTCGTTCTGACGAGCCTGGTTGCGCCGGCGCTGCGGCGGGCCTGGGTCATCTCGGGCCTGGGCTACGGTGTCGTGATCTACGCGGTCATGAACTATGTGGTCATGCCGCTGTCAGCGATCGGCCGGGTTCCGAAGTTCAGCGTCGAGGCTGTGATCAAGAACGGCCTGGCCATGCTGGCCTTCGGCCTGATCGTCGCTTGGTTCGCCAAGCGGAGCCTGCCGGCGAATTAGCCCACGATGTTCCGCGCCACGGCTTCGGCGACCTTGATGCCGTCGATGGAGGCCGAGAGGATGCCGCCGGCGTAGCCTGCGCCTTCGCCGGCCGGATAGAGCCCGAGCGTATTGAGGCTCTGGAAATCCTTGCCGCGGGTGATGCGGACCGGCGAGGAGGTGCGGGTCTCGACGCCGGTCAGCACTGCGTCGGCATGGTCGAAGCCGGGGATCTGGCGGGCGAAGGCCGGCAGAGCCTCACGGATCGCCGCGATGGCGAAGTCCGGCAGACAGGTCGACAGGTCAGTCGGCGTGACGCCCGGGCGGTAAGAGGGAACGACCTCGCCCAGGCTGATCGAGGGCTTGCCGGCCAGGAAGTCGCCGACCCGCTGGCCGGGCGCGGCGTAGGTCCCGCCCCCGGCGACGAAGGCCTGGGACTCCCAATGGCGCTGAAGCTCGATCCCGGCCAGCGGGTGGCCGGGATAGTCCTCGTCCGGGGTGATGCCGACGACGATGCCGGCGTTGGCGTTCCGCTCGTTGCGGGAATACTGGCTCATGCCGTTGGTGACGACGCGCCCCGGCTCGGAGGCGGCGGCGACCACCGTGCCGCCCGGGCACATGCAGAAGCTGTAGACCGTGCGGCCGTTGGAACAGTGGTGCGAGAGGCTGTAGGCCGCCGCGCCCAGGTCCTTGTGCCCGGCGCTGGTACCGAACCGGGCGCGGTCGATCCAGGACTGCGGATGCTCGATGCGAAAGCCGAGCGAGAACGGCTTGGCCTCGATGTGGACGCCGCGGTCGTAGAGCGTGCGGAAGGTGTCGCGGGCGCTGTGGCCGAGGGCCAGGACCACGTGGTCAGCCTCGATGTAGCCGCCGTCCTGCAGATGCAGGCCGACGAGCCGGCGCTGGCCGCCCTCCTCCACGACGTCGAAGTCCTCGACCTTGTGCCCGAACCGGTACTCGCCGCCGAGCGCCTCGACCTTTTCGCGCATGGCCTCGACCATGGTCACGAGCCGGAAGGTCCCGACGTGCGGATGGGCCTCGGTCAGGATCTCAGGCGGTGCGCCGGCGGCCACGAACTCGGTCAGCACCTTGCGACTGAGGAAGCGTGGATCCTTGATCTGGCTGTAGAGCTTGCCGTCGGAGAAGGTGCCGGCGCCGCCCTCCCCGAACTGGACGTTGGATTCGGGATGCAGCTTGCCGCGCCGCCAGAGGTCCCAGGTGTCCTTGGTGCGCTCGCGCACGACCTTGCCGCGCTCAAGGATGATCGGCTTGTACCCCATCTCGGCCAGGATCAGGCCGGCGAACAGGCCGCAGGGTCCGGCGCCGATGACCACCGGGCGCTTGGCGAGCCCGGCCGGGGCCTGGGCCACGTGACGATAGGCCATGTCGGGCGTCGGCTGGACGTTGCGGTCGCCGGCGTGACGCGCCAGCACCGCGGCCTCGTCGGTCACCACGACATCGACCGTGTAGACCATCAGGATCGCCGACTTGCGTCGCGCGTCATTGGCCCGGCGGAACACCTCGAATGAGACGAGTTCGGCCTCGGGACCGGCCAGCTTGGCCAGCACGGCCGTGCGCAGGTCCTCCGGCGGATGGCCCAGGGGCAGCTTGATTTCGGTCAGTCGCAGCATCGGGGGCTTGTAGCCTTCCCTCCCTCCTGTGGGGAGGGTGGAGGGAAAATTCAGTCCGCCACCGGCACGGTATAGTTCAGCGCCAGGCGGCCGCCATCGGGATAGATGGTCTGGCCCGTGATGTAGGAACTGTCGTCGCTGGCCAAAAACACGGCGACCTTGCCGATCTCGTCGGTCTCGCCGAAGCGGCCCAGCGGCGTGCGTTGCAGCACCCGGCGGCGGGCGTCGTCATTTTCCAGCACGCCCTTCAGGATGTCGGTGACGATCGTCCCCGGGCCGATGGCGTTCACCCGCACGCCGTACGGCGCCAGACCCAAGGCCATGGCCTTGGTCAGCTGCGCCAGACCGCCCTTGGAGGCGACGTAGGCGACTTGTCCCGGGATCGCGAGCACCGCGTTGATCGAGGACATGTTGATGATCGAGCCCTTGATCTTGGCGTCGACCATGTGGCGGGCGACCGTCTGGCCGACCACGAACGGGGCGCGGAGGTTCACCGCCATCACCCGGTCGAAGTCCTCCAACTCGGCGTCGAGGATATCGCCCGGGACCAGCATCCCGGCGTTGTTGACCAGCACGTCGACCTTGCCGAGGAGCGCCGCAGCCCGGATCACCGCCTGTCGGGCGGCGTCGGCGTCGGCGAGATCGCAGGCGAGCGCATGGACCTGGCGGCCGCTAGCTTCCGACAATTGTTCGGCGGCGGCGATCACCCGCGCCTCGTCGAGGTCGAGCAGGACGAGGTCGCAGCCCTCGGCGGCGAAGGCGCGGGCGCAGCCCAGGCCGATGCCGCCGGCTGCGCCGGTGATTAGCGCCGAGCGTCCCGAAAGACGGCCGCTCACCACGCCCCCGTGTTCGGCATCGAAGCCCAGGGTTCGGCTGGCTCTTTGCGCGGACCGGCCTGCAGCAGTTCGATCGAAATGCCGTCGGGCGAACGGACGAAAGCCATGTGGCCGTCGCGTGGCGGCCGGTTAATCGTCACCCCGCCGTCCGCCAGCCGTTGGCACGTCGCGTAGATGTCGTCGACCGCATAGGCCAGATGGCCGAAATTGCGGCCGCCTTGATAATCCTCCGGGTCCCAGTTGTAGGTCAGCTCGACCATCGGGGCATTGGCCGCCAGCGCCGCCTCGCGGTCCGCCGGGGCGCAAAGGAACACCAGGGTGAATCGTCCCCCCGGATTTTCGCTGCGCGAGACTTCGACCAGGCCGAGCTTGTTGCAATAGAAGTCGAGCGAGGCGTCGAGGTCGGTCACCCGGACCATAGTGTGCAGGTATTTCACGGCGGCGTACTTTCCTTGCAGACGGCGGATATTGGAGCGTCGGCGGCGTTAAAGAGCAAGCAAGGCCATGCTGCAATCCTGCGGCGCCGGGGGCACATTATCCGCCCTTTAGGTTGTCTGTCCGCGATTTCATTTGCAGTCGCAGAACGGCGGCATCAGAAGACGTCAAAAGCTGATTTCTGCGGTCCGGGCATACGACTGCGATTCAGATGTGGTCGCGACTTCGTTGCTGCCCGGGGGGAAACAACTGAATGCGTATCAAATCACAGTATCTGTTTGTGATCGCGGTGGTCGTGGTGCTGGTGCTGGCCTTCACCGTCGGCACGGTCGCGAACCGCGCAGGCAAATCCGGAAAGGCCGAGGCGAAGACCGCCGACGCCCTGCCGACCGTGCAGGCGATCATGACCCCGGAAGCCACGCATGAATACGTCGTGGCCATTCGCGGCCGGACGGAGGCCGCCCGCAGCGTGGTGGTCCGTTCGGAGACCGCCGGCGTCGTCGCCGCCACACCCGCGATTGAAGGTTCGTTCGTGCGCAAAGGCACGGTCCTGTGCCGCCTGAACGTCGACGCCCGCCAAGCCACGCTGGACCAGGCCCGCGCCAACCTGCGTTCGCGCCAATTGCAGCAGAAGGCCTCGGCCGACCTTGCGGCCAGGGGCTATCGCTCACAGACCCAGGTGCTGCAGGACCAGGCCAACCTGGACGCCGCCGCGGCCACGGTCCGCCAGGCCGAGCTGGGCGTCGAGCAAATGAGCATCCGCGCGCCGTTCGACGGCGTGTTCGACAAGCGCGACGCGGAGGTCGGCGCCTATCTGTCCCCCGGCCAGCCCTGCGGCACGATGATCGAGCTCAATCCGCTGCTGATCGTCGGCGATCTGCCGGAAACCGAAGCCTCGAAGGTCAAGGTTGGCTCGACCGCCAACGCCCAGTTGACCTCCGGCGAGACCCTGGCCGGCAAGGTGCGTTACGCTGCGCGCGAAGCCGATGCTCAGACCCGCACCTATCGTATCGAGATCACCACCGCGAACCCGCAGATGACCCGCTCGGGCCTGTCGGCGGCGGTGCGGATCAACGCCGGGTCGGGCCCGGCTCACCTGGTGCCGCTGTCCTCGCTGGTGCTCGACGCAGCCGGTCGCCAGGGCGTGCGCTACGTCCTGGCTGACGACAAGGTCGCGTTCGCGCCGATCAAGGTGCTGGAAGAGACCCCGCAGGGCATCTGGGTGACGGGCCTGCGCGGCCCCGCCCGCGTGATCACCGTCGGCCAATCGTACGTGGCCGAAGGTCAGAAGGTTCGAGTGGCCGCGGCGCGCTAAGCGCGCCCCTGCTCATCAGGAGACGAGGCTATGATCGGACCTCTGATCGACGGCGCGATCAAACGGCGCAAGGTGGTGCTGGCCGTCACCCTGATCGCCAGCCTGTTTGGGTTTTTCGCCTATCTGTCGATGCCGCGGGAATCCAACCCGAACATCGACTTCCCGTTCATCACCGTGGTGGTGCCCTATCCTGGCGTCAGTCCCGAGGACGCCGAGCGCCTGCTCGTTCGGCCGCTGGAGACCGAGCTCCAGACCATCGAGGGCGTCAAGGAGATGAACGCGGTGGCCCGCCAGAGCATGGCGATCGTGAACCTGGAGTTCGAGGCCGACTTCGACAAGGACAAGGCCCTGGGCGAGGTCCGCGCCAAGGTCGACCTGGCCCGCGGCAAGTTCCCGCCCGACGCCGAGGAGCCGATCATCGAGGAGGCCAACGCGTCCGGCGAGCCGATAATCGGCATCGTGCTGTCCGGCGCGGCCCCCGAGCGCACGCTGTTCCACATCTCGCGCAACCTTCAGGATCGGCTGGAAAGCACGCCCGGCGTACTCGAGGTCTATCTGAACGGCGGACGCGAAGAGCTTCTGGAAGTCACCATCGACCCGGTGCGCATGGAGGCGGCCAACGTCTCGCCCGGCGAACTGGCTCAAGTGATCGGCCGCAACAACCAGCTGGTGCCGGCCGGCAACCTGGAATCGGGGGCGGGCAAGTTCGCGGTCAAGGTCCCCGGCGTGGTCAATCAGCCGGGCGACATCCTGGCCCTGCCGATCAAGAAGAACGGCGACCGGCTGATCACCGTCGGCGACATCGGCGACGTGCGACGGACGTTCAAGGAAGCCAATTACATCACGCGCTTCAACGGCCAGCCTGCGTTCTCGGTGGACGTGGCCAAGCGCTCGGGGGCCAACGTCCTCGACACCGTGAAAGAGGTTCGAAAGGTCGTCGCCGAGGAGCAGAAGCGCTGGCCCGAAACGGTCAAGGTCTCCTACATCTTCGACGAAAGCGACTTCATCGGCCGCACCCTGGTGGTGTTGGAGAGCGGTCTGCTGATCGCCACCATCCTGGTCATGCTGATCATCGTGGCGACCCTGGGTATCCGCCAGGGGCTGATGGTCGGCTCGGCGATCCCCGCCTGCTTCATGCTGGCCTTCCTGATGCTCAACGCCACCGGCGTGACCTTGAACCAGATGGTCATGTTCGGCCTGGTGCTGGCGGTCGGCATCCTGGTCGACGGCGGCATCGTGGTGGTCGAGTACGCCGATCGGAAAATGGCCGAGGGCATGTCCAAGGAGGAAGCCTTCGCCGCAGCCGGCAAGCGCATGTTCTGGCCGGTTCTGAACGGCACCCTGACGACGCTGTGCGCCTTCCTGCCGTTCCTGTTCTGGAACTCGATCCCGGGCAAGTTCATGAGCTTCCTGCCCATGACCCTGTTCTACGTGCTGGGCGCGTCGATTTTCATCGCGCTGATCTTCACACCGGCGCTGGGCTCGATCTTCGGCCGCAAGGCCGCGGTGGACGAAGCGCATCTGGCTGAGATCGAGAAGTCCGAACGCGGCGACCCGCGCGAGATGACCGGCTTCATGGGCTGGTACGCGCGGACCGTCGACACGCTAGGCCGGCACCCGACCACGACCATGTTCGCTACGCTGGCGATCATCGTGCTGGTGGTCATCGCATTCCGGGCCGAGAACAAGCCGACCGAGTTCTTCCTGCAGCAGGACCCGGAGTACGTGTCGGTCTACGTCAAGGCGCGGGGCAACCTCTCGCCGCAGGCCCAGGACCAGATCGTGCGGCAGGTCGAAAACCGGCTGATCGGCCTGAAAGGCGTCAATTCGATCTTCGTGCGGTCGGGCACCGCCAGCCCCGGCGGCGGGCCGAACTCGATCCCCAATGACACGATCGGGCGCATCAGCCTTGATTTCGTCGACTACGAGGACCGACTGGAACTGGGCCTGGTGGGCAAGGACATCGCCAACGAGGTGCGCAAGCGCGTCGCCGGAATCCCCGGCGTCGAGGTTGAGGTGCGCGAACCGCAGGGCGGCCCCCCGGTCGGCAAGGACGTGCAGGTCGAGCTGCGCAGCCAGGACCCGGCGGCGCTGAACAAGGCCGCCGATCTCGTGAAAGCCAAGCTGGCGGCCGACCGCCAGTTGCACGAGCTTGAGGACAACCGGACCTCGCCCGGCATCGAATGGAACATGACCGTCGACCGCGAGGCCGCCGGGCGCTACGGCGTCGACGTGCTGACCGTCGGCCAGGCGATCCAGTTCGTGACCGGCGGGGTGCTTGTCGGGCGCTTCCGTCCCGACGACGCCGACGACGAGCTCGACATCCGCGTGCGGTTCCCGCCCGAGAGCCGGAATGTCGCCGCCTTCGACACTCTGAAGATCCCGACCCAGTTCGGCCCGGTGCCGGCCAGCTACTTCATCAAGCTGGCCCCGGCCCAGCAGGTGACGACGATCCAGCGGCGGGACGGCCAGCGGCTGGCGGTGATCCAGGCCAACACCGTCGAGGGCGTGGCGGCGAGCCACAAGATCGGCGAGCTGCGGCCCTGGCTCGAGAAGGCGAACATCGACCCGAACGTGCGCTGGAAGTTCACCGGGGCCGACGAGGAAGGCCAGGAGGCGGCCCGGTTCTTCGTCGTCGCCATGGCGGTGTCGCTGTTCCTGATGGGCGTGATCCTGCTCTGGCAGTTCAACTCGTTCTACGGCGTGGTGGTGACGCTCTCGGCGGTGGCGCTGTCGACGGTCGGCGTGCTGCTGGGCGTGGTCGTGAACGTCGCGCACACCTTCGACTACATCTCGGTGATCATGCTGGGGACCGGCGTCGTGGCCCTGGCCGGGGTCGTCGTCGGCCACAACATCGTGCTGGTCGACACTTACTACCAGCTGCGGCGGGCCGGCTTCCCGGCCGACGAGGCGGCGGTGCGGGCGGCGACCCAGCGGTTCCGGCCGGTCATGCTGACCACGCTGGTGACCGTCGTCGGCCTGCTGCCGCTGATGTTCCAGCTGCACCCGAACTTCCACGGCATGCACATGGAGTACAAGGCCCCTGGGTCCGAGTGGTGGGTGCAGCTGTCGGGCGCGGTGGTCTGGGGCCTGTCCTTCGCCACGCTGCTGACGCTGATCCTGACGCCGGTGATGCTGGCTGCGCCGAAGGTCTACGGTCAGCGGTTCGGCGCGCTGGCCGATCGACTGGGCCTGCGTCGTCGCAAGCGCCGCAGCAATGACGTCGTCGCCGGCGCAGAAAGCGAAGTCGCCAACGCCGCGGAGTAGGTCCTCAGACCTCGCGCGTCAGCCGGCGACGGTTGGCGCGCACCCTGCGGCGATAGAGCGCCATGGCCTTGGCCGCCCCGGCGTGCGGCGCGCCGCTCATGGCGCCGAGCGCGATCTCGGTCTGGGCGGCCATCGCCGCCGACACCTTCTCGGCGACCATGCGCTGGGCCTCCGCGGCAGCCCCTGCCCCGCCCCCGGCCAGCTTCATCATCCGCAGCGCCACCACCTGGCTGGACTCGGCCCCGAGCCAGAAGGCGTCCATCGATAGCTTCAGCCAGGGATTGGAATTGAACATCGGCGCGCGCCTTGAGGACCTCGGGAGGCGGACCCTAGACCCAGTCTAGTGGGCCCGTCACGCCTCGCGGGTCTGACGACGCCAAAGGGCCGCATACTCGCCGCCCTTTTCGAGCAGTTCGGCATGGCGGCCGCGCTCGACGATGCGACCGCGGCGCAGGACCAGGATGAGGTCGGCGTCGACGATGGTCGACAAGCGGTGGGCGATGACCAGGGTCGTGCGGCCGGCGCGGACTTTGCGCAGCGTCTCCTGGATGGCGGCCTCGGTCGGGCCGTCCAGGGCGCTCGTCGCCTCGTCGAGGATCAGCAGGCGCGGATCGGCCAGCAGGGCGCGGGCGATGCCGACGCGCTGGCGCTCGCCGCCCGAGAGCTTGAGGCCGCGCTCCCCGACCAGGGTGGCGAGCCCGTTCGGCAGGCTGTCGATGAATCCGCCGAGTTCGGCCGCATCGGCCGCCGCGCGGATTTCGGCCTGGCTCGCCCCTGGCCGGGCAAAGGCGATGTTGGCGGCCATGGTGTCGTTGAACAGCGCTACGTCCTGCGGCACCAGGGCGATCGCCTGCCGCAGGGAGCTCTGCTGGACCTGGCGCAGGTCGACCCCGTCCAGGGTGATCCGGCCGCTCTGCGGATCGATCAGGCGCAGGGCCAAGCGGATGGCCGTGGTCTTGCCGGCCCCGGACGGGCCGACCAACGCCACCGTCGCGCCCGGCGGGGCATGGAAGCTGACATCGATCAGGCCGGTCGATCGGGCGTCGTGACGGAACTCGACGTCCTCGAACGCGATGTCGGCCCCTCGGCCGCTGGCCGGCGGCAACGGGCGGGCGTCCGGAGCGTCGACGATGTCGGGCTTCACCGCGCGCAGTTGGACCATCTGCTCCATGTCGATGAAGGCCTGGCGAATTTCGCGATAGTTGAAGCCCAGCATGTTGAGCGGGCCGTAGATGCCGATCAGCAGCAGGATCGCCATGGTGACGTCGCCGATCCGCATGCGGCCGTTCATCACCTCGTATCCAGCCATGACCGTCATCAGCGCCAGGCCCAGGTTCAGCACCAGGGCCTGGACGGCGTTGAGCATGGCCAGCGAGGCGTTGGCGCGGACGCCGGCGCGGACATAGTCTGCCATGGCCGCTTCGTAGCGGTCGACGGTGCGCTCCTCCGACCCGAAGGTCTTGACCGTCTCATAGTTCAGCAGGGCGTCCACCGAGAGACCGGCGCTGCGGCTGTCGGCCTCGTTCAGCTCGCGCCGGTGGCTGAGACGCCAGTCGGTGATCTTGAAGGTCAGGGTCGCATAGAGAACGATGGTGACGAAGGCCGTGGCCGCGAAGCGCCAGTCGAGCCGCATGGCCATGACCGCCATGGCCAGCACCAGCTCGATCGCGGTCGGCCCCAGATTGAAGACCACGCTGCGCATCAGGAAGTCGGTGGAGCGCGCGCCGCGGTCGATGACGCGGGCGAGCGTCCCGGTCTGCTTGCCCTGATGATAGTCGAGCCCAAGCGCCAGGGTGTGGGCGAACGTCTCGGTCGCCGCTTTCGCCATCGTCGTCTGGGCGACCACCGTGAAGATCATGTCGCGCAGATTCGGCGCGCACGCCGCGACGAGCCGCAGCCCCGCGAAGGCCAGGGCCAGCAACAGAAAGTCGAAGCCGAGCTGCGCCGCCTGCCCCGCGCCGGGCGCAAGGCGATTGATCGCGTCGCCGAGCGCCACGGGAGCGGCGACACCGGCCGCCTTGCCCGCGAACACCAGGGCCAGGGACGCAGCCACGCGCCAGCGCAGCCCCGGCGCGCCGGAGCGCATCACCAGCGCAGCCAGGTCGCCCATCGAACGCCAGAAGTCGAATTTCACAGATGCTGGAGCAATCGCGTCAGGCTGGCGGCGCGCAGCCATGGCCGGGGTCATGAACAGCTCACTTTAGAAGGATCGTCGACTGAACGCCGCCGCCCGGCGTCATCCAGTCGATGCGCAAGCCGGCGGGCGTCGCGGCCGCGCGGAACGGTCCGCTGGACAGGGCCGCCGCCGGCGTCGCATCGATCTCGACAGGATTTTCGGTTGCGTCGCCGAAGACGTCGATCTGGCGGCGTCCCGCGGGCAGCGCCTGGGTCAGCGAGAGGACGTAGCGGCCGCGGGCGTCGGCGCGCCCCTCGGCCAGCTTGCGGCCGTCGACATGGACGCTGAGCGCCGCGCCAGCCGGGGCGCGGCCAGAGACCACCGCCCCGCCCTCGCGGTCGAAATCGACCGCATCCATATCGTTCCGGCCCGCCCGCCCGACGCGCAATGCACCGGCTCCGGCCCGCAAAAGGGCGGCCTCGCCATCGGGCGTCAGCAACAGGTAGCCCTCGCTCTGCACCGTGCGGCCGCCGGTGGTCGCCGACAGGCCGTAAATCTGCGGCTGGGTCCCGCGCGGCGTCGTCAGCCCCCAAAAACCTTTGGAATCAGCATCGGCGAACAGCGCCTTGCCCTCCGGCGTCGCCAGCCGCACGCGTGATGACGCAGGCGCCGCGCCGCTGATCTGCAGGCTTTCGCCGTCGAGCCGCACCTGGCTCACCACCGGCGGCGTCAGGTAGCCGGCGTCGGCCTGCATCGGCGCGCTCTTGGCAGCGGTCGGCGCGCGGGGCGCCGGCTCCTGGCCGCAGGCGGCGAGCCCAAGAGCGATCGCCGTCAACAGCGGCAAGCAGAAGGCGGCGCGGCGTCGGGTCAGCTTGAAACTCCTTGGCTCTCGGCCTAGCTAATCGGTCTTTCCCGACGCCTTCGCAAGCGCGCCGCGTCGATTCTCCAGGAGCTTCATCAAATGGGCGACGCGCCCGACCGCCTCGACTCCGTTTGCGTCTTCTGCGGCTCTTCGGATGCCGCCGATCCGGCCCTTCTGGCCAGCGCGGCCGAGCTCGGCCGCGGCTTGGCCGCCGCGGAGCTGACGATGATCTATGGCGGCGGCGGGGTCGGCTTGATGGGCGCCTGCGCCATCGCCGCGCACGAGGCCGGCGGCAAGGTTCTGGGCGTCATCCCGGCCTTCCTGAAGGAGCGCGAGCGCCGGCTGGACGTCGTCGAGACGGTGACCGTCGAGTCGATGCACGAGCGCAAGATGATGATGTTCGAGCGTTCGGACGGCTTCGTCGTGCTGCCTGGCGGCATCGGCACCCTGGAAGAGGTGGTCGAACTGCTGTCCTGGCGGCGCCTGGACCTGCACGGCAAACCTGTGGTGTTCTACAATCCCGACGGTTTCTGGGAGCCCCTGTTCCACCTGTTCCAGCACACGGTCGACCAGCACCTGACGCCGCCCAGCTTCATGGAGAGCTGGGTCGCGGTCGACACGATCGATGAGATCATCCCGGCCCTGCGCCGCGGCGTGCCCGCCGGCCCCGACGCCGCGGCCGACGTCGCCCAACTGACCTAAGGCCGAAAGCGCTCCAGCAGCACCACTTCGCCGTGATAGTCGGCGCGGGCGTACTCCCGGAAGCCGGCCTTGGCCGCGGCGCGCAGCGAGGGCTCGTTCTGCGGGCTGATCATGCAGACCGTCCGCCCGCCGGCCAGATTGGCGTCGGCCCAGGCCAGGGCCGCGGCGATCGCCTCGCTGGCGTAGCCTTTGCCGTGCACCAAGGGGCTCAGCACCCAGCCCATTTCCGGCGTGTCGCCGAACCCGGGCTGGAAGTCGCGCATGAAGTCGGCCAGGCCCAGTTCGCCGACGAATCGGCCTGACGGCTTCTCGCAGATCGCCCAGAAGCCGAAGCCCATCTCGCGCCAGTGCCCGACATATCGCAGCAGCCGCGCCCAGGACTCCTCCCGCGTGAAGGCGCGGCCGCCGATGTGGCGGATGACGTCAGGATCGCGCCACAGCGCGGCGCAGTCGTCGAGATCGCTCTTGGCGTGCGGCCGCAGGATCAGCCGCTCGGTCTCGATGACGGGTGCGATCACTTGCTGACCACGTCCCGGAAGCCGTTGACGATCGGATAGCGGCGGTCCCGGCCAAAGGCGCGGGCGCCGACCTTCACGCCCGGGGCAGCCTGGCGGCGCTTGTATTCGGAGTTGTAGAGGAGCCGCTGGATGCGCTCGACGGTCTCGGGCGCATGGCCACGGGCGACGATCTCGTCGAGGGTCGCCTCCTCCTCGACCAGCCCGTGCAGGATGGCGTCGAGTTCAGCGTATTCCGGCAGGCTGTCCTGGTCCTTCTGGTCGGGCCGCAGCTCGGCCGACGGCGCCTTGGTCAGGATGCGCTCGGGTATCGGATCAGCGGCGACGCCGTACGGATCGTTGGCGTTGCGCCAGTCGCAGACGGCATAGACCTCGGTCTTGTAAATGTCCTTGAGGACGTTGTAGCCGCCGCACATGTCGCCATAGAGCGTGGCGTAGCCGACCGCCATCTCCGACTTGTTGCCTGTCGTCATCAGCATCAGGCCGAGCTTGTTGGAGAGCGCCATCAGCGACAGGCCGCGGGCGCGGGCCTGGATGTTCTCTTCGGTCAGATCCGGGGCCTTGCCCTCGAAGTGCGGGGTCAGCATCTGGGCGAAGGCGTCGATGGCGGGAACGATGGAGATCTCGTCCAGCCGCACGCCCAGCCGCTTGGCGCAGTCCTCGGCGTCGTCGAGGCTGTCCTGGCTGGTGTAGCGCGAGGGCAGCATGAAGCAGCGGACCCGATCCGGGCCGAGCGCATCGGCCGCGACCACTGCGCTGATCGCCGAGTCGACGCCGCCGGAGAGGCCCAGCAGCACGCCCGGGAAACCCGACTTATTCACATAGTCGCGCAGGCCCAGGACCATGGCGCGGTAGACCTCCTCAGGCCCCGAAACCCAGTCGGCCATCGGCGCCTCGACGCAGGCCCATCCGTCGGCGCCCTTTTCCCAGATGGTCAGGGCGAAGGCTTCCTCGAACATCGGCAGGCGCATGACCACCTCGCCCTGGGCCGAGAGCGCGAAGGAGCCGCCGTCGAAGACCAGCTCGTCCTGGCCGCCGACCTCGTTGACGTAGAGCATCGGCATGCCGGTCTCGGCGACGCGCGCCTTGGCCACGCCCATCCGCTCGTGGTCGGCGGTGCGGCGGAACGGCGAGCCGTTCGGCACCAGCAGGATCTCGGCGCCCTTGGCCTTCAGATCGGCGCAGATCGCGTCGGACCAGATGTCCTCGCAGATCGGCGCGCCGAGCTTGACGCCCTTCCATTCGAAGACGCTGGCGGAGGCCCCGGCCTCGAACACGCGCTTTTCGTCGAAGACCCCGTAGTTGGGCAGGTCGCCCTTGATCGCCAGACCCTTGATCTCGCCCTCGGCGAGAAAAGCCAGGGCGTTGTGCGGTCGCCCGCCCGCCTTGGCGTTGGGCCAGATGACTCCGACCAGGGCGGCGGGGCCGTCCTTGGTGTCGAGGGCCAGGCGCTCCACCGCAGCCTTGCCGGCGGCCCAGAACGCCGGCTTCAGCGCCAGGTCCTCAGGCGGATAGCCGTTGATGAACAGCTCGGAGAAGACCGCGACGTCGGCGCCGGCGGCCTTGGCCTGCGCCAGGCGTTCACGGGCCAGCGCCTCGTTATGGGCGATCGCGCCCACGGTCGGGTTGGCTTGAATGGCGGCGATGACGAGGCGCGTGGACATGCCTGTCATGTAACGTCCGTCATCGAGCTGGACTAGAGCCGGGACGTGCGCGCGGTCAAATTCGCCGCCGCGAAACCATCACCGGCCAGCAAAGAAAAAGGGCGGCCCCGAAAGACCGCCCTTGAAATCTAGTCGTCCCGGTGGACCCGTTCGCGGCGCTCGTGCCGCTCCTGGGCCTCGAGGCTCAGCGTCGCGATCGGACGGGCTTCGAGGCGGGCGACCCCGATCGGCTCGCCGGTGTCCTCGCAGTAGCCGTACGACCCGTCCTCGATACGCCGCAGCGCTTCGTCGATCTTGGAGATCAGCTTGCGCTGGCGATCGCGGGTGCGGAGCTCCAGGGCTCGGTCGGTTTCCGACGTCGCCCGATCCGCCAGATCAGGATGGTTCTCTGTCTCAGCCTGGAGGTGAGCCAGAGTTTCCCGGGACTCCCGCAGGATGTCCTCTTTCCAGTTCAGCAGCTTCTGTTTGAAATACTCGAGCTGCCGCTCATTCATGAATTCCTCGTCCTCGGAAGGACGATATTCAGGCTTTTCCGCCAACATCGTGGCCGTGCTCATAGACGCCTCAAGCCCCCTCGGTACATCAACCCGACGAAACGCGGGCTGCTTATACCAAATAGAAATCCGCTTTCAACGAACCTTGCTCGCCGTAGGCGATTACGCCGCACGATTCGCGCGTTCGAGTTTTGCTAGCTCCACGGCAGCACGGGTTTCAATCTCGTTCAATACACCTTCCAGGCGTTCGTCGTCGCAGCCCTGACGCTCCTCGGCGACCGCCCGTTTCAGGCGCTCTAGATCGTCCATCGAGACGTCGCCGGAAAGGAGCGCGATCTTCACGTCTTCGAGAACGTCGAGGATCTTGCCGGCGCGGCCGACCGCGCGGCGGCGGCGTTCCAGCGGTCCGCCGATGTCCTGCAGGGCCAGGATCGCATCGACGCTCATCACGCCGCCCACCCCGCCGGCGCGGGCGACCTGCGCTGCGCCAGCCGCCGCCGGGGGTTGGGCGATCTGGAAACCTCCTCCGCCGGCGGGCTTAGCCTTGCCCGGTCCGGCGGCGGATCCAACGCCGCTTGTTCCGCTGACCTTCATGAAAGGCCCTCTACCATGGTTCGCCCCAAATCTCTCGGGGCAAGCTTATGGTATGGTTAATGCCGGGCAATTTCTGCCGCCAGGCGCCTGCCGCGCGGCGCGGCGCCAACCCTCACCTTTGATTTTGCTGGCTAATTGAACTGGCACGCCTGTCGCAAGGGACCAGCAAACTCTTTGCCGTCCGTATTGCGTCGAGGTCCCATGCGCCGAACCTTCCGCCTCTTCAGCGCCGCGTTCATCGCCGCCGCCCTGGTCTCCGGGCCGGCCCTCGCCAAGTCGCGGATCAAGGACATCGTCGAGTTCGAGGGCGTGCGCGACAATATGCTGGTCGGCTACGGCCTGGTGGTCGGGCTCAACGGCACCGGCGACAGCCTGCGCAACGCGCCGTTCACCCGTCAGAGCCTGGAGGCCATGCTGGAGCGGCTGGGGGTCAACACCCGCGACACCAACCTCAACACCAAGAACGTCGCCGCCGTGATGGTGACCGCCCGCCTCCCCGCCTTCGTCGCCGCCGGCGCGCCGATCGACGCCACGGTCTCGGCGATGGGCGACGCGAAAAGCCTGCAGGGCGGCACTCTGCTGGTCACCCCGCTGCTGGGCGCCGACGGCCAGGCCTACGCGGTCAGCCAGGGCACAGTGCAGACCGGTTCGATCTCCGCCGGCGGCGCGTCGGGCTCGTCGGTCTCGAAGGGCGTGCCCACGGCCGGTCGGATCGCGGGCGGCGCCATCGTCGAGCGCGAGATCGGCTTCCAGATGGCCAACATGGGCGAACTGCGCATGACCCTGCGCAACCCCGACTTCTCCACCGCCCGCAAGATCGCCGACGCGGTCAACACCCGCTTCCCGGGGTCGGCGCGAGCCGACAACCCGACGATCGTCACCCTCCGCTCGCCAGGGGGCCAGGACATGGTCTCGTTCATGTCCCAGGTCGAAAACCTGAGCGTCGAGACCGACAGCCCGGCGAAGGTGGTGATCGACGAGGTCGCCGGCGTCATCGTCATGGGCGAGAACGTCCGCGTCTCCACCGTCGCCATCGCCCAGGGCAACCTGACCATCACCGTGCGCGAGAGCCCGGCGGTCAGCCAGCCGGCCCCGTTCAGCCAGGGCCGGACGGCGGTGGTGCCGCAGTCCGACGTCCAGGTGGACGAAGAGAAGGGCAAGAAGTTCATCACCGTGCGCGATGGGGCCTCGCTGGCCAGCCTGGTCGCCGGGCTGAACGCCTTGGGCGTCACCCCGCGGGACATGATCTCGATCCTGCAGACCATCAAGGCGGCCGGCGCGCTGCAAGCCGACATCGAGGTGATGTGATGGACCTGGGCTCCACCTTCAGCATCCCGCCTCAGGGGACGCCGCAGCTGACCGCCGAGCAACTGGCCAAGCGCGGTCAGATCGAGAAGACCGCCAAGGACTTCGAGAGCTCGTTCCTGTCGGTGATGTTCACCCAGATGTTCAAGGACGTCGGCGCCGAGGCCCCCTTCAACGGCGGCCACGGCGAGGCGGCGTTCAAGTCGTTCATGAGCGACGCCATGGCCAAGCAGGTGACCAAGGCCGGGGGCGTGGGCCTGTCCGACCGGGTCGCCCAGGAAATGTTGAAGCTTCAAGGTTTGAGTTAGGAGAGTTTGGCATGGCGATCTCCGCCACGGACGCGACCGACCGCGTCGAACAACTGATCGTTCTGACCGAGCGCCTAACCGAGTTGATCGCCCACGAGGCGCTGGCGTTCGAGGAGCGCCGGCCGCAGGACGCGGCGCTGCACATCGAGGAAACCTCGAAGCTGGCCAACATCTACCGCCACGAGTCGGCCCGCGTGCGCGCCAACCCGAACCTGGTGGCCGGCGCGCCGCTGATGCAGCGCACCCGGCTGATCCGCGCCACCGAGGCCTTCGACGCCGTGCTGGCCCGCCAGGGCCGCGCGCTCGACGCCGCCAAGACCGTCACCGAGGGCCTGGTCCGGGCGATCGCCGAGGAAGTCGCCTCCAAGCGCAACACCGGCTCGGGCTACGGCCGCGGCGGCGCGGCCTCGCCGGCGGCCTCGGCCACCTCGATCACGCTGAACAAGCGGGCCTAGGCGTCACGCCGGCTTTTCACCATGGCTCGTCGTGGCCGCCGCCCTGGAAAGCGCTGGGCTTATGGATGCCCGGTACGCATGCGCGGACGGGTATGACGAATCTGCCGGCGTCTCGGATCAATTTGGTGGTCAGCCCTTCTGGCGGCCCGCCTTAGAAATTAAACGCTTGTTTGACCCTGGGTCATGGGCCTAGTTTGCGCTGGTCGTCGGGCTGTTCCGGCGACCGCGTTCTCAGGGCGGGGTGAAAGTCCCCACCGGCGGTAATGGCGGCTTCGGCCGCACGAGCCCGCGGGCGCCTGACGGCTGATAGGCCGACAGGGACAGCAGATTCCGGTGTGATCCCGGAGCCGACGGTTAGAGTCCGGTTATGAGAACCGCTGGCGACGGCCAGTCTTCGCGCACGCCGTGCGTGGGGATTCCCTGGCTGGGGCCTAGCGTCTCCCTGAGTCGTGGTTTCACCCCCACTCAGGGATCTGACCATGACTGTCACCCACTTCGAAGTTCCCACCGCCAACGGCGCCTTCCGTCTGGCCCGCATCGCGTTCGTCCAGTCCGGCTGGCACAGCGAGATCGTCGACAACGCCTATCAGGGCTTCCTCAAGGAGATCGGCGGCCTCGGCTTCTCCGAGAGCGCTATCGACCGGTTCGAGGTGCCCGGCGCCTTTGAAATTCCGCTGCACGCCCAGACCCTGGCCAAGACCGGCAAGTACGCGGCCATCGTCGCGGCCGGCTTTGTGGTCGACGGCGGCATCTATCGCCACGACTTCGTCGCCTCGACGGTGATCTCGGGCCTGATGCAGGTCCAGCTTTCGACCGAAGTGCCGGTGTTCTCGGTGGTGCTGACCCCGCATCACTTCCATGAGCACGACGTGCATCAGACCTTCTTCCGCGAGCACTTCCTGACCAAGGGCGCGGAGGCGGCCCAGGCGGTGGCCAAGACCATCGCCAGCCTGGCCAAGCTCGCCGCGGCGGCGTGAGGCATGGGATGATGCAGGAGATCGTCCGCATCCCGCCCGGCTTCCAGCGTCACTTCCGGCAAAGTCCGGTCACCGACCCGTGGGAGCCGATCTACAGCCGCAGGACCGACGACGCCGTCATCCTGGGACTGGTGGCTGAGGCCGCGCACACCAACAGCCGCGGCATGGTGCACGGCGGACTGATCAGCGCCCTGGCCGACAACGCCATGGGGCTCTCCTGCGCGCATCGACTGGGGCCGGACGCCAGCCTGGTGACGGTCAACCTCGCCCTCGATTTCCTGGGCGCGGCCAAGATCGGCCAGTGGCTGGAGTTCGACACCGTGTTCGTGAAGCCGGGCTCGACCCTGGCCTTCGCTCAGGCCTTCGTCACCGCCGACGGAGAACCCTGCGCGCGGGCCAACGGCACTTTCCGCGTGGTGCGGAAGGCCGCCGCCTAGAGCAGGGTCAGGCGGCCTCGGGCGTGTCGTTCCGGGGTCGCCACCCGCTGGCTAGCAGGTGCGCCGCCAACGACTCGGCCGCCTCGAGGGTCATCCGCTCGAGGTGGTCGAGAAGCGCCAGGCGGCGGTCCGGCTGCGGGGTGTGCGCATAGAGCGCGCATATCACGTGCAGGCGGCTGCGAATGCTGGCGGGCGTCGGCGGTCCCGATCCCGGCGTAACCTTCGGCAAGCCAACGTCGATCGGGCCGACATCCGGCGCACCGCCGCCCGCGTCAGGCCCCTCGACCTCGTCATATAGCGGGCCGATCATTTTGCTTTCCCCTCCCCTCAGGCCACCAGCGCCGCGTCGCGGCACCGCAGACCGTTCAACTGTACGTCCGCCTCGCCCAGCCGCACGCCCAACAGGCCGGTCAGCGCGTTGAGCACCCCCTCCAGGGGCGCGGCGATCGCGCCCAGCGTCCCCGACAGGGCCGAGGTGATCGGGCCGAGCCCAAGGCCTATCCCCAGGATGTCGACATCGAGGTCCAGATTGCCGAGCAGGCTGGAGACGGTCGCCTTGGCGATGTCGTCGGTGGCGACGGTCTTGATGGTTCCGGCCTGAATGTCGGCGCGTGTGAAGCGGGCGGTCTTCCAACTCTGACCGCCGATCTGCACGTCCGCCTTGGCCGTCGCCTTGACCAGCAGGAGGTCGGCGATCTTCGCTCGCGAAACGGTCAGGTTCTGCTTGAAGTTGTTGAGTTTGGCCGTGTCGATCTCGCCGATCACGATCCGCCCGACGCTCGGCCGCACCGACAGCGTCGCGGCTTGAGCCGAGAGGCTTGCCGGGCACTCCATGCTCGCCAGCTTGGCCTCGCCCGACGCGGCCTCGACCAGCACGGGCAACGTGATCGGCTGAGCCCCAAGCAGGCCGAGCACACTCAGCGCCTGGGCCTTCAGATAGAGACGGGTCTGGGCGGTGCGGACCACCACCTGGCCGTCGCGGTCGACGGTCAGCCACGGCGAGTTGTTTGGCCGCTCGCCGATCGCCAGCCAGACATCGACGTCGGTGACCCCGGGAACGCTTGCACCGAGGTCCAGCTTCACCTGCCGTCCCTCGCCCGCCAGCACCACCAGGGCGTTTGCCAAGTCCTGGGCCGCGAGCTCGATCTTCGCGCCGCTGCCGCCGGCGACGTGGTCCTGGGCGCCGTAAGGGCCAAGGTCCAACAGGGCGTCGAGCTTGATCTTCTTGCCGTCGCCGGCGGCCACCGCCAGCTTGCGCGCGGCGCTGGCGGCCTGGATGTCGCCGCTGCCCTGCAGCAGATCCCCCAGGATTCTCAGCGCCTTGCCGGTGGAAATGTCGGTCCCGAGCACCTTGTCGTAGGAGGCGGCCTCGAGATTGGCGTTGAGGCGCAGCAGATCGGAGTACTTGAAGAGATCGACCTTGGCCCCGGCCAGGGCGTTGTAGTCCATGACGTTGAGCGAGATGGTGCTGCCGGTCAGGCCGCTGAGCAGCTGGTTGGCGATTCCGCCCTGCAGCGAGGCCAGGCGCGTGCCGATGGAGAAGCTGGCCATGTCGGCGCGGGCGGCCGTCGCCCGCCGAGTCAGAGTGACCGTCTCCCGGTTGAGCAGCAGCCGGCCGAAGAACAGGTCCGCCTCGCCGCTGACGGTGACCCGCGCGGCGCTGGGATTGCTCCCCCCGGTCTGAAACCGCGCGCTGGGCGCGAGCGCGGGGTCCGGATCGTACCGGCCGAGCGCGACCTGGACGTTCAACGGCCGGCCCCAGCCGTTTTCAGCCGCAGTCGCCTGCGCGGCGGTGGTCGCGCGGCCCACGTCCCGGGCGGCTGAAATGGCGGCGAGATCGGCGATCCCCTGAAGTTTTCGCGACTGCAGGAACAGGGAGCCGACGTCGACGGCGAGCGCGGCGGCGCCCAGAAGGGTGATGAAGCTCATCGCCATCATCATCGAGACGCTGCCGCCAGTGTCTTCGGCCAGTCCGCGCAGGGGCGTCGGACGCAGCCGCATCAGTAGCCTCCCAGCCGCACGGCGGCGCTGCGCTCGATCTTCGGCGACGGCATGGGAACCAGCTTGGCCATGCCCCAGAAGCCGGAGTCGGACGCGTCGTAGACGACCTTGACCGACAGCCGGTCAGAAGAGCGCACGACGGTCACCGCTGTACCGGTCGGATTGAGATAGGCGTAGTCGTTCATACCCGCTGTCAGCGAGCTCTGTGCGAGGGTGCGTCGCTCCGTGTCGTCCAGACCTGAGATCGCAGCACGAGCGCTGTCGTTCGCTAACTGTTGTACGGCGTGGGCGATCCAGAAGTATCCGCCATAACAGACGATCGCGAACATCAGCACGATAAGTATCGGACCAACGAAGGCGAACTCGATCGCCGCTACGCCACGCTGGTCTTTCCTGAAGCTGTTCCTGCGGTCTGAAGCCCGCATATCCCCACCTCTTGCTCAATTCTTGAGCCTTGTCGTTCGGGGATCATGCGACCTCTCGCGTTTGCGGAGAGTAATCGCGCAAAGTACGCAATATGCGCGACTTTTGCGAAAAGACGATGTTCATTTCCAGAGTCGTTTTTGAGTTGCATTCAGCCACGAAGCAACGCAAGCGTTTGGTTAAGCGTAGTGGGCTTGGGGGCGAGCCTTCCGGGAATTGCGCACTCCGCGGAATTCACGCGAAGCTCGAAGAGCGATGAGCAACGGCCACGGAGAACCTTCGGTCGTCACGGCCGGTGAGATCAGCCGAAATTTTGGACAGTGGCAGGACCGAGCATTGGGCGGTCCGGTCATAGTCACCCACCATGGACGACCTCGGGTTGTCCTAGTGTCAGCTGACTACTACTCCGCATTTAAGGGGGGCGCCTCCCTCCACTCGTCCGAAGACAACGCGCCTTCTTATGAGACCAGCCAGCATGCGATCCTCGACCATGTGACCGAGGCCTTCATGGCCTTGAATGCCCAGCTGCATATCACCGAGGTGAATCACGTGTTGGAGGCTTTGGTCGGCCACAGCGCCTCGCAGCTCGTTGGCCGCTTCTGGGAAGACCTGTTCCCGCCGACCGCCCGCTCGCTGATGGGCGAACAGCTCAAACGCGCCCTGCGCACCGGCGAGACCCTGGAGTTCGAGGCGCCCGGCGACGCGCCTGGCGTGCGGAGGTACGCCTTCCGCGCGTTTCCCTATCCGGGTGGCGTCGCGGTGCTCATACAGAACCGCACGGCCGAGCGCGAGATGCAGGCCCAGCTCAACGAGGCGCGCGCGCTGGATGCGGCGCTGTCGATGCTGCCGCAAGTGATGGTGCTGCGGCTCAATGTGCGCGGCGTGCTGACCACCATCGATGCAGGGTTCGCCAAGATGCTCGGCTTCTCGGCCGACGAACTGATCTCCTGCCGGCTGCCCGACATCGCCCGGCCGCGCGACCGCGCAGAACTGACCGCAGCGCTCGAAGCGATTTTGCAGGGCGGCCAACCGAGCCAGATCGCCACCACCCTGCTGGTCAAGGACGGCGGCGAACTGCCGGTCCGCATCGGGCTGGCGACGGTCGTCCGCGACCTGGCGCCCGACGGACTGATCGCGGCGGTCACCGTCGACGCGAGCCAGGCCTAGTCCCCGGCCAACCGCACTTCGCGATCAACCTCGATGGCGCCCAGGAAATCGCGGTCGTGGCTGACCACCAGGATCGCCCCGTCGTAGCCGCGCAGCGCCGCCTCCACCGCCGCGATCGAGTCGAGGTCGAGGTGGTTGGTCGGTTCGTCCAGCACCAGGAGCTGCGGCGGGGTCTCCGACATCAGCATGCAAGCCATGGCTGCGCGCAGGCGCTCGCCGCCGCTGAGCGCCGACACCGGCTTCTCCGCCGCGGTGTTACGGAATAGGAATCGGGCCAGCGCAGCATGGGCGTCATTGCGCGTCGCGCCGGGGTTCAGACGCTGGAAGGCCGCGACCAGGGTCTCGTCGGACCGGAACATGGCCGTCTTCTGGTCGAGCAGGGCGGCGCGGGCGCCATGAGTGATCCGGCCGGAGCTCGGCGCCAGCTCGCCCGTCGCCAGCCCGATCAGCGTTGACTTGCCGGCGCCGTTTCGACCCGTGATCGCGACACGCTCGGGGCCCGTGACACGCAGCGATATCCCACGGAGCACCGGCGGCGCGCCGGGATAGGCGAAGTCGACCTCCTCGAAGGCCAGCACCGTCTTGCCGGCAGCCAGGCTTGACGGCGGCAGCTCGAAGGCCAGCCGCCGCAGCCGCTCGACGCGGCCCTGCGCCTCGGCCAGGTCCCCGGCGGCCTGCTCGCGCAGCCGTTCGGCCACCTGCCCCTCGCGGGCGCCGGAGTTCTCGGCCCGCTCGGCCATGCCGCCGAGCAGGATCTTCGGTTCGCTGCGCTTGGCGGCGAACTTGCGGCCGGCGGCGTCTCGGCGGGCCTTGCGCTCGCGGGCGACCTGGCTCTCGCGCTCGACCCGGGCCAGGGTCCGTTCGGCGTCGGCGAGATCGCGGGCGGCGGCCGCCTCCTCCTGGGCCTTGCGCTCGGCATAGAGATCGTAGCCGCCGCCATAGACCTTGGCCCCCAGACTGGTCAGCTCGACGATGCGGTCCATCTGGCGCAGCAGGGCGCGGTCGTGGCTGACCACCACCGCCCCGCCCTTCCAGCCGGCCAGCACCTGGGCGATCAGTTCGCGGGCCTCGGCGTCGAGGTTGTTGGTCGGCTCGTCGAGCATCAGCAGGTCCGGCTCGCCCGCGAGCAGCCCGGCCAGCGCCGCGCGTGTCGCCTGGCCGCCGCTGAGCTCGGCCGCCGGACGGGCCGGATCGAGCCCAGGCAGGCCGACCTGGGCGAAGGCCGCCTCGAGCCGCGAGGGCAAGGCCCAGTCGGCCTGGTCGAAGTCGTCGCCATCACCCTCGCCGGCTTCGATGCGGTCCAGGCGCGCGAGGTCGCCGGCGAGCCCCAGGACATCGGCGACGCTGGCGCCCGGCGGCGGCGCCAGGGCCTGGCGCAGGACGCCAACGCGGCCGCGTACGGCGACGGCGCCGGCCGCGGGCGCGATCTCCCCCAGCATCAGCCGAATCAGCGTGGTCTTGCCCACGCCGTTGCGCCCCACGAGGCCGGTGCGTTCGGCCCCGAAGGCGAGGGTCAGATCATCGAAAAGCGGATGGCCGTCAGGCGTTTTGTACGAAAGGCCGTCGAGCGTGAGGAAGGCGGACATGGGAAACCGTGGACAGATTGGCGTTCAGGACGAGGTGGGTGTCCGTCGCGATGTCCATGGTGGGCCGTCTCCTTGCGGTGAGCGTCCGATATAGGGGCCGGCGCGCAGCTTCGCAAATCGCGGTTTCCGGACCTGTCGCTGCGGCCGCGCTTGCAGGCGGGCCCCGGGATGCGGATTTGAAAGCAAGAGCCGGAGTTTCAGCCCCCGCCCGCGGGCCTATCCCATCGCTCACCAGATCGATGGAGCATTTGAGATGCAGATCGCATTCGACACCGAGAGCGCCCGCTGGGCCGCGCTGGCCGCCCGCGACGCCGCCGCCGACGGCGCGTTTTTCTATTCGGTTCGCACCACCGGCGTGTACTGCCGCCCCTCTTGCGCCGCGCGGCCGGCGCGCCCCGAGAACGTCGCCTTCCACGCGACGACCGCAGACGCCGAGGCCGCCGGTTTTCGACCCTGCAAGCGATGCAAGCCCGACCAGGCGCCGCTCGCCCAGCGCAACGCCGCAGCCGTCGCCGCAGCCTGCCAGCTGATCGAGAGCGCCGAGGAGGCCCCGGGCCTGGAGGCGCTGGCGGCGGAAGCGGGGATGAGCCCGTTCCACTTCCACCGGGTGTTCAAGTCGGTGACCGGCGTGACGCCCAAGGCCTATGCCGACGCGCGGCGCGCCGAGCGGGTCCGCCAGGCGCTGGGCGAGGCCGGCACCATCACCGACGCGATCTACGACGCCGGCTTCAATTCCGGCGGCCGCTTCTACGAGCAGTCGGACAAGGTGCTGGGCATGACCCCGACCCGGTTCAGGGCGGGCGGTGAGGCCGCGCAGATCCGCTTTGCGGTCGGCGAGTGCTCGCTGGGCTCGATCCTGGTCGCGGCCACCGACAAAGGCGTCTGCGCGATCCTGTTCGGCGACGACCCGGACAGCCTGCTGCGCGCCCTGCAGGACCGGTTCGACAAGGCCGAGCTGATCGGCGGCGATGCGGACTTCGAGGCGCTGGTCGCCACGGTCGTCGGCTTCGTCGAACAGCCGCGGCTGGGCCTCGACCTGCCGCTCGACGTGCGCGGCACGGCGTTCCAGCAGCGGGTCTGGCAGGCGCTGGCCGAGATCCCGGCCGGCCAGACCGCCAGCTACGCCGACGTCGCGGCCAAGATCGGCAAGCCGGCCGCGGTCCGCGCCGTGGCCCAGGCCTGCGCGGCCAACGCCCTGGCCGTCGCCATCCCCTGCCATCGGGTGGTGCGCAACGACGGCGCCTTGTCGGGATACCGCTGGGGCGTTGAGCGCAAGCGCGCCCTGCTGGACCGCGAGGCCGCGGCATGAGCGCCCTGGCCTCCCCTCCGACCGGTGAAGGGCGCCTGGCGTCCTTCGACTGGCCCCAGGTCGAGCGCGACCTCGACGCCCAGGGCTCGGCTCTCCTGCCCGGCCTGCTGACGCCGGACGAGTGCGCGGCGATCTCAGGCCTCTATGGCCGCGAGGACGGCTTCCGCAGCCGAGTGGTGATGAGCCGCCACGGCTTCGGGCGCGGGGAGTATCGGTACTTCGCCTATCCCCTCCCCGCCCTGGTCGGCGGGCTGCGGACCCGGCTCTATCCGCGGCTGGTTCCGATCGCCAACCGCTGGAACGAGGCCATGGGGATCGCGGCGCGCTATCCCGACGACCACGCCGCCTTCCTGGCGCGCTGCCACGCCGCCGGCCAGCAGAGGCCCACGCCGCTGCTGCTGGAGTACGGGCCCGGCGACTACAACTGCCTGCATCAGGACCTCTATGGCGAGCATGTCTTCCCGCTGCAGTTGGCGGTCCTGCTGTCGGAGCCGGGGCGCGACTTCACCGGCGGCGAGTTCGTGCTGACAGAGCAGCGGCCGCGGATGCAGTCGCGGGCCGAGGTCGCGCCGCTGCGCCAGGGCGACGGACTGATCTTCGCGGTCCACCACCGGCCGGTGCGCGGTACTCGCGGCAGCTATCGCGTCGTTATGCGTCACGGTGTCAGCCAGCTGCGCAGCGGCCAGCGCCACACCCTGGGCGTCATCTTTCACGACGCGTCATGACCGCGAGCGCCTGAAATTCAGGCGCCGCGCCGACGCGGGACAACTGAGGCTTGCGCAGACTCTCCGGAATGCTGAAGGTTCGCGCCATTCAGGTTTCGGGGAGTGGTGTTCGTGTTCAAGTTTGGTCTTCCGCTCGCGGTTCTGTTGGCGAGCGCTTCGCCTGTCCTGGCCCAGGCTCCCAAGGTGAAGCCCGAGACCAAGATCCTGCACGAAAACCTGATCGTGCTGGACACCCACTTCGACACCCCTGCGAACGAGGCGAACCCCAGCTTCGACATCCGCGCCCGCAACAGGGTCGAGGACGGCAGCCAGGTCGATTATCCGCGGATGGTCGAGGGCGGCGTCGACGGCGGCTTCTTCGTGGTCTTCACGCCGCAAGGCGCCAACACCAAGGAAGGCAACATCGCCGCGCGCGACCATGCCTTGCTGCGGACCATGGTCATCCACGAGATGGTCGCCAAGAACGACGACATTTTCGCCCTGGCGACCAAGGCCGACGAGGCCGCCGCGATCAGCCAGAGCGGCAAGCGCTTCGTCTACATCAGCATGGAGAACGGCTCGCCCGTCGCCGGCGACCTGACGCTGATGAAGACTTTCTACGACATGGGCGTGCGGATGATGTCGCCGGTCCACTTCGCCAACAACGACTTGGCCGACAGCGCCACCGATCCGAAGGGCCCGATTCACGGCGGCCTCTCGCCGCTGGGCAAGCAATTCGTCGCCGAGGCCAACCGGCTGGGGATTCTGCTCGACGCCAGCCACGCCTCGGACCAGGTGCTGGACCAGATGTTGGATCTGTCCAAGGCGCCGATCATCCTGTCGCACTCTGGCGCCAAGGCGATCTACAACCACCCGCGTAACGTCCCCGACGACCTGCTGCGCAAGTTGGCGGCGAAGGGCGGCGTCATCCAGATCAACGCCTTCTCCGGCTACATGAAGGACATGCCGGACATTCCGGAGCGCCGGGCGGCGCTGGCCGAACTCAACAAGACCTGGGGCTCGCCGCGCGACGTGCCCGCCGAGAAGCGCGAGGCTTACCGCGCCGCGCGCAAGGCCATCGAGGACAAATACCCGATGCCGCGCGCCAACATGGACGACCTGATGAAGCACATCCAACACGCGGCTCAGGTCGCCGGTAAGGACCACATCGGGGTCTCCGGCGACTTCGATGGCGGCGGCGGCATCGAGGGCTTCGACGACATCACCTATTTCCCGGCCCTGACCGAGCGGCTGGTCGCGGCCGGGTGGACCAAGGACGATCTGGCGAAGTTCTGGGGCGGCAACGCCCTGCGGGTGCTGAAGCAGGCCGACGAGCTGAAGGCGAAGTAGCCGCGCATCCCGGGAGCAACCACGTTGTCACTGGTTGATGGCCTTCTGATTGCGCTGTTCCTGTTGCTCTACGTCGCGGCGATCGCTTGGGACGCCGTGGCGCGCCCCAAGCGCCTGACGAGTCTTTTCACGTACTCCGCGATCGGCTCCGCAGCGCTGCTTACCTTGACTGCGCGCACCGAGGGCTTGTCGCTGGAGGGCGCCGTCCGCGGCGTAGTTCTCGCGACGGCGATCACAGCCGGCTATCATCTCATGGTCTGGGCTCGAGGGGCGATGATGGGAGCCGCGCTCTACGACACGGCCAAGCGCCGCGATCTGGTCGGCAGACTTCGCAGCCCCAAGGACCTCTCCGACTGATCCCATCGCTTGCCTGACGCGGCGGCGGCGGGCGCAGACTCCTTCGAAACCTCGGAGGGCCTGCGATGTACGAACACCTCGACCTGCGCCAGGACGGCGACGTCGTCTGGGCGACCATGAACCGGCCCGAGCGGCTGAACGCTCTGAACCGCAAGCTGGTCGAGGAGCTGCGCGACTTCTTCGTCGGGCTCTACTGGCGGCGCGACGTGCGGGTGGTGATGCTGTGCGGCGCCGGCGGGGCGTTTTGCGCCGGGCTGGACCTCAAGGAGCGCAACACCGCCGCGCCGGGCGGCCGCTCGGTCGGCGCCAGCCTGACCGGCCAGCGGCAGATCAGCGAGATCGTCATCGCCATGCGCCGTTGCCCGCAGCCGATCATCGCCTGTGTCGACGGGGCGGCGAGCGGCGGCGGCTTCGCCCTGGCGCTGGCCTCGGACGTGCGGATCGCCACGCCGAAGACCCGCATGAACGCCGCCTTCATCCGCATCGGGCTGTCGGCCTGCGACATCGGGGTCAGCTACTTCCTGCCGCGGATGGTCGGCTCTTCGGTGGCTGCGGAGTACATGCTGACCGGCCGCTTCATCGACGCCGAGCGCGCCTATCAACTGGGCCTGGTCAGCCGGGTCGTCGCGCCTGAGGCGATGCAGGCCGAGGCGCAGAGCTTCGCCGCCGACATGCTGCACGCCACGCCGCTGGGCCTGCGCCTGACCAAGGAGGCGCTGAACCACGCGATCGACGCCCAGGGCCTGGAGGCGACCATCGCCATGGAGGACCGCAACCAGATCCTCGCCAGCCTGGACGGCGACTTCGGCGAGGGCGTCGCGGCCTTCCTGGAGAAGCGCCCGCCCCGCTACGAGCGGCGGGAAGGCTAAAGCCTACTCGCGGTCCCGTTCGTCGAGCAGCCGGCGCAGGCGCTGCTTTTCCTCGCCCGGCAGCACCTGGCGACGGGCGAAGCGCAGCGGCCATGGATCCCGGTCTTGCTTCGCACACTGGGATAAAACCGAAAGGCGCCTAGACGCAGACCACCCCAGACCGCGCCTCGGTATAGGCCCCGCCCAGGTACGCCACCTCGCCGTTGACCAGCACCGCGTCGACGCCGCGGGCGTCGCGGACGTAGCGCATCCCCTCGCCTGGCATGTCGAACACCGGCCGTTCCTCGGCCCGGTCGATGGTCGCCGGATCGAAGACCACGATGTCGGCGGCGTGGCCGGGCGTCAGCCGGCCGCGGCCCTTCAGGCCCCAGATGTCGGCGGTCTCGGCGGTGATCTTGCGGACCGCATGCTCCAGACTCATCAGCCCCTTGCGGACGAACTCGCTGAACAGATAGCCGGTGTCGCCGTAGGTCGAGAACGAGGCGATGTGAGCGCCGCCGTCGCTGGCCCCGATGTGAACCAGCGGATGGGCGAGCATCGGGCCTATGCGGTCGGTGTCCTCGTGGCCCATGTCGGCGGCCAGGAAGGCGACGTCCAGGCCGTGAGCCAGCGAGATGTCGATCAGCGCCTGGGCCGGAACCTGGCCGCGCTCGGCGGCGATCTCGCCGAGCGTGCGACCGACCATCTCGGCTGGCGCAGCGTCGCCGCCGCGCACGATCAGCCTGCCCATCATCTTGCGGCCGCCGTCGGGGCCGAGGTCCTCGACCATCTTGGCGACGGTCTCGGGGTCGTTGAGCGAATGCAGCCGCGCCTCCAGCGGCTGGCGCAGCACCCGCACCCAGCGCGGCAGCCGCGCAAAGAACAGGCTGGGTCGCAGCAGCGAGAAGCTGATGTCGATCGGCCGCGTCTGCATCTGAGGCCAGACCCGCGCGCCGCGCGCGAACTGCTCCTCGACCCGGGCGAGGATCCGCGGAGCGTTGTCGGGCGTCGAGGTGTTGTCGAACACCGGAGAGAAGGTGGTCGGAATGGCGTGCTTCAGCGACAGCTCCGAGAGCTGGTCGATGCGGGCGATGGTGATGTCGACATCGTAGAACTCCGGCACGCACTGGAGCATGCGGCCGAACTCGCCCAGCACCGCCGACAGCGCGTCCAGTTCTGCAAAGTCGGCGAAGCGGCTCGGCACCGGGCGACCGTGCTCATCGAGATCGACAAAACTGGTGGACAGGCCGACCGCGCCAGCGGCCAGGCACTCGCGCAGCAGCTCCTGCATGGCGGCGATCTCGTCGGCGGTCGCCGTGCGTTGCTGGGCCGCCTCGCCCATCACCCAGAGGCGGATGACGCTGTGGCCGACCAGCGGCGCGACATTGATCGAGAGGTTGCGGGCGATGGCGTCGCGATAGCCGGCGAAGTCCTCCCAACTCCAGTCGAACGCCTGGGTGAAGGCTTCGGGCGGCATTTCCTCGATCTGTTGGAACATGCCGACGACCTTGGGCCGGTCCGCGGCCTTCAGCGGCGCCAGCGACAGCGAACAGTTGCCGGGGACAATGCAGGTGACGCCATGCTCCAGCGCCGGGCGCGCCGCGCCGTCCCACAGCAGTTGGACGTCGAAGTGCGTGTGCGGATCGATGAAGCCTGGCGCGATGACCCGCCCGCCGGCGTCGATCTCGCGCCGCGCGGGTCCCGAGACGTCGCCGACCGCGACGATCAGGCCGTCCTTCACCGCCACATCGCCCTTGAAGGCCTTCTCACCGGAGCCGTCGACCACCAGCCCGTTACGCACGATCACGTCGAACATGTTCCCTCCAGCAGCTTGCGCCAGGAATGCCCGGCCAGCTCGTCCAGGTGCGCCGCCCCGCAGGCGGCCATGAGTTCGAGGCCCTTGTCGGCCTCCAGCACCACCACGCCCTGCCCGCCGTTTGGGTAGCGCAAGCGCAGCACCAGTTCGGCCGAGCCGTCATGGCCGGCGGCGATCTCCGCCCCGGCGATCACGGCCTCGGCGTTCATCGCCGCGGCGGCTCCACGAACACCACGTCGCTGCCGAGGATCAGGCCGGCCGGCTTGCGCATGGCGAAGATGTGCAGGTTCCAGCTGCGGATCTTGTCGACGGCGCTGTCGAGCGGTTCGTCCGGCAGCGCGCGGGCGGCCAGATCCTCGACGCGCTCGCCCGCCAGCGGGGTCACGAAGCGCCGCTGTGGGGTCAGGTCCATGGGCTTCCTCCGTCTTATGGACGAAACGCTGCTTGCCCCTCCGCCGCGTAAGTCCAGGGGAAATCGCCGCCCTGCTGACAACATTGCTGACAGGTTTGTGCAAGGGCGGCGCTAGAACCTGCCGGTGATATCGCCGCAGCGGGTTTGTTCTCTGAATGTTCCCGTGTTATCGGTGAGTCTCGGAACTACATTGGACGAGAGCCGCTGAGGGCATCGGCGGCTGCAAGCGTTTTCCGGAAAAATATGGCCGAACAGCTCAATTTCATCCGTGTCCGCGGCGCCCGCGAGCACAATCTGAAAGACGTCAGCGTGGACATTCCGCGCGGAGAACTCGTCGTGCTGACCGGACTTTCCGGCTCGGGCAAGAGCTCGCTGGCGTTCGATACGATCTACGCCGAGGGCCAGCGCCGTTATGTCGAGAGCCTCTCGGCCTATGCGCGCCAGTTCCTCGAGCTGATGAGCAAGCCGGACGTGGATCTGATCGAGGGCCTGTCGCCAGCCATCTCGATCGAGCAGAAGACCACCAGCCGCAATCCGCGCTCCACCGTCGGCACGGTGACCGAGATCCACGACTACATGCGCCTGCTGTGGGCGCGAGTGGGCGTTCCCTATTCCCCGGCGACCGGCCTGCCGATCGAGAGCCAGACCGTCAGCCAGATGGTCGACAAGCTGACCGCGCTGCCCGACGGCGAGCGCATCTACCTGCTGGCCCCCGTCGTGCGCGGCCGCAAGGGCGAGTACCGTAAGGAAATCGCTGAATGGCAGAAGGCCGGGTTCCAGCGGCTGAAGATCGACGGCGAGTTCTATCCGATCGAGGACGCCCCGGCGCTCGACAAGAAGTTCAAGCACGACATCGACGTTGTCGTGGATCGCCTGGTCACCAAGGGCGGGATGGAAACCCGCTATGCCGACAGCCTGGAGACCGCCTTGCGGCTGGCCGACGGCATCGCCACCGCCGAATGGGCCGACAAGGCCGAGGGCGAGGATGAGCCGCGGCGGCTGATCTTCTCGGAGAAGTTCGCCTGTCCGGTCTCCGGCTTCACGATCAGCGAGATCGAGCCGCGGCTGTTCTCGTTCAACAATCCCTACGGCGCCTGCCCGGTCTGCGACGGCCTGGGCGCCAAGCTCGCCTTCGACGCCGACATGGTCGTGCCCGACAAGGACAAGACGCTGCACAAGGGCGCCATCGCGCCTTGGGCCAAGGGTCCCTCGCCGCTCTACACCCAGACCCTGCAGGCGCTGGCCGCCCACTACGGCTTCTCGATGGATATGCCGTGGTGGAAGCTGCCCGAAGGCGCCAAGACTGTGGTGCTCTACGGATCGGGTAGCGAGAAGATCAAGTTCGTCTATGACGACAACGCCCGCAAGTACGAGGTCAATAAGACCTTCGAGGGCGTGCTGCCGAACCTGGAGCGTCGCTGGCGCGAGACGGATTCGTCGTGGGTGCGCGAGGAACTGGGCCGCTACCAGTCCGAAACGCCCTGCGAGGCCTGCAACGGCTACCGCCTGAAGCCCGAAGCCCTGGCCGTGAAGATCGACGGCAAGCACATCGGCGAGGTCAGCCGGTTGTCGATCAGGCACGCCGGCGAGTGGTTCACCGCGCTCGACAAACATCTGACCGACAAGCAGATGGAGATCGCCCGGCGGATCCTGAAGGAGATCAACGACCGCCTGCGGTTCCTGGTCAATGTCGGGCTCGACTACCTCAATATGAGCCGCGCCTCAGGCACGCTGTCGGGCGGCGAAAGCCAGCGCATCCGCCTGGCCAGCCAGATCGGCTCGGGCCTGACTGGCGTGCTGTACGTGCTGGACGAGCCGTCGATCGGCCTGCACCAGCGCGACAACACCCGGCTGCTCGAAAGCCTCAAGGGCCTGCGCGACCTCGGCAACTCGGTGCTGGTGGTCGAGCATGACGAAGAGGCGATCATGACCGCCGACTACGTCATCGACATGGGCCCGGCCGCCGGCGTCCATGGCGGCGAGGTCGTGGCCGAGGGCACGCCCCAGCAGGTGATGGATAATCCGAGCAGCATCACCGGGCAGTACCTGTCCGGCGTCCGCGAGATCGAAATCCCGGAGGACCGCCGACCGATCTCGAAGAAGAAGGTGCTGCGCGTCGTCGGGGCCACCGGCAACAACCTGAAGAACGTGACGGCCGAGATTCCCGTCGGGACCTTCACCTGCATCACCGGCGTGTCCGGCGGCGGCAAGTCGACCTTCACGATCGAAACGCTTTACAAGGCGGCCGCCCGGCGGCTGCACAACGCCTCGGACGCCCCGGCTCCGCACGACAAGATCGAGGGGCTGGAGAACTTCGACAAGGTCATCGACATCGACCAGTCGCCGATCGGGCGCACGCCGCGCTCGAACCCGGCGACCTACACCGGGGCCTTCCAGCCGATCCGAGACTGGTTCGCAGGCCTGCCGGAGTCCAAGGCGCGCGGCTACGGGCCCGGCCGGTTCAGCTTCAACGTCAAGGGCGGCCGCTGCGAGGCCTGCCAGGGCGACGGGCTGATCAAGATCGAGATGCACTTCCTGCCGGACGTCTACGTCACCTGCGACGTCTGCCACGGCAAGCGCTACAACCGCGAGACGCTCGAGGTTCTGTTCAAGGGCAAGTCGATCTCCGACGTGCTGGACATGACCGTCGAAGAGGCCGCCGACTTCTTCAAGGCCGTGCCGCCGGTGCGCGACAAGATGGAGACGCTGAAGCGCGTCGGCCTCGGCTATGTCCAGGTCGGGCAGTCGGCCACGACGCTGTCGGGCGGCGAGGCCCAGCGGGTGAAGCTCAGCAAGGAGCTGTCGCGGCGGGCGACCGGCAAGACGCTCTACATCCTCGACGAGCCGACCACGGGCCTGCACTTCGAAGACGTCAAGAAGCTGCTCGAGGTGCTGCACGAGCTGGCCGACCAGGGCAACACCATGGTCGTCATCGAGCACAACCTGGATGTCGTGAAGACCGCCGACTGGATCGTCGACTTCGGCCCCGAGGGCGGCGACGGCGGCGGCGAGATCGTCGCCCAGGGCAGTCCCGAGCAAGTCGCGGCCAGTCACAATAGCTGGACCGGCCGCTACCTGGCCGAGATCCTCGAAAAGCACGATAAGCGCCGCAACGAGCGGCGGGCGAAGCTGCGGGCCTAGCGACCGCTGAACAGCGGGAGGGTGTCAGGGGCCAGCGCGCCCTCGATCTCCAACATGCGCAGCTTGGTGTCGGCGCCGCCGGGAGCCGAAAAGCCGCCCTTGCGGCCGCCGGCCGCCAGGATGCGGTGGCAGGGCACGACGATCGGCCAGGGGTTGGCGCCCAGCGCCTGGCCGACGGCGCGCGATAGGCTGACGTCGCCCAGACGGCGGGCGATGTCGCCATAGGTCAGGGTCTGGCCCGGCGGGATCGCCCGGGCGATGGCGTAGACCCGCTTCGCCAGCGGCGCGATCGCCCCGTCGTCGAGCGCCACTTCCAGCAGGTCGCGCTTTTCCCCGCGCAGCACGGCTTGCATGCCGGCGATCGCCTCGGCCACGGCGGGCGGCGGCTCGCCCTCGTCAGCTTCAGGATGGCGACGGGTCATGCGCCCGCGCGGATCGCCGCCTTCGCTGAGCGGCAGCATGACGCCGGCGAGGCCGCGCGCGTTCCAGGCGACGCCGCAGAGGCCGATGGCGGTGTCGAAGAGGGCGAAGCCATCACTCATTGGACGATCCTAGCACTCGCCCCTACCCCCCGCTCGCGGCTTTCGGACTCTCACGTCAGGGGGTTCGATGAGACTTGCATTCAAACGCCCGTTCGAAATAGCCTCGCGTCCATATTTTAGAGATTAGGGAGCGATCCAATGAAACTTTACGGCGCGCCGATGCCGGCGCCGAACCCCCGCCGCGTGCGGATCTTCCTGGCTGAGAAGGGCATCGACCTGCCCGAGACGCCGGTCGATATGAGAAAGCGCGAGCACAAGTCCGCCGACTTCCGGGCCAAGAACTCCATGGGCCAACTTCCCGCGCTCGAACTGGACGACGGGACCTGCATCTCCGAGACCGTCGCCATCTGCCGCTACTTCGAAGAGACCCATCCCGAGCCGCCGCTGTTCGGGCGCACCGCGGTCGAGAAGGCTCTCGTCGACCAGTGGATCCGCCGCGTCGAGTTCGCGGTGATGATGCCGGTCGGCAACTTTTGGCGCCATGCACATCCCTACACGGCCGCGCTGCTGACCCAGTTCAAGGACTTCGGCGAATCCAATAAGGAAACGTACCAAGGCGCCCAGAAGTACCTGGACCGCGAGTTGGATGGCCGTGAGTTCCTGGTCGGCGACAGCTACACCATGGCCGACATCTGCCTGCTCTCGACGGTCGACTTCGCCGAATGGATCGGCCTGCCGGTCGAGGACGAATTCGCCAACCTCAAGGCCTGGCGTGAGCGGGTGAAGGCCCGACCGAGCGCCGACGCCTAGGCGGCGGTCGCCTTGGTGAGCCCCCGATACGCCACGGCGGCGGGGGCGATCACCACGGCGTAGTAGATCGCCGTCAACCAGCCCGAGACCAGCAGATACAGCACCGTGGTCAGGGTGAAGTAGGACTGCACAGACGTGCTGTCCGGATTGAACATCTTGCCCGCCGCCTGGATGTCGCCGCCTTGGGTGATGGCCACCGCAGCGGTGAAGATCACGAGCACCAGCAGAGACATGGCGATGATGCCGCAGATGGCCAGGACGTAGGCGCCGGTCAGCTTCCAGAACTGTCCCTTGGTCAGCCGCCAAGAGTCGAAAATCGCCAGCCGATGCTCAGCAAAGGTGATGGCCGGGGCCAGCGACAGCCGCACGGCGGTGTAGAACAGGACGCCGAGGATGAAGAACTCGATGACGATGCCCATCATCGCGCCTGCGCCCTGACCGGCCAGCATCATTACGAGGGCGGCGATCAGCCCGGCCACCAACACTGCAGCGATGATCGCGGCGAGCGCCAACAGGAAGTAGACAAAGGTCAGCAGAACGAGTCGAACCTCGTCCATGCCTACCTTGAGAAAGGCGAAGCCGCGATCGTCGGGGCGCAGGGTCACCCGATAGACTGCCGCCGCCATCAGGCATTGGAACAGCAGGCCGAAGATCATCATCGGTAACAGCACCGTGACCATCTGGCCCAGCGCGGCGGGATCAGGCGTGTCGGCCGGGCCCGCTTCCAGCACGGCGCTCGCCTCGCGACCCGCGGTGGTCAGGTAGATGGCGCTGCAGATGCTGACCAGGAAACATAGGACCGCCCAGACGAGAACCGTCCTTGGGCGTTCGCGCGTCAGTCGGAAACCCTCGAAAGCGGCGTCAGTCGCCGAAAACGCGCTCATCTCAATCCTCTGGCCAAGCCGTCGCTAATAACGAGTCGGCCTCTGTTTGGCTGCGGATTCTGGTGGGCGGGTGCAACCTTCGCAAGGCCCCGCTCGCGAAGTGTTACGATCGTTGCTAGTTAGTCACGCATGTCGATCAAACCAGTTCATATCGTCGGCGGGGGCCTGGCCGGTTCCGAAGCCGCTTGGCAAGTCGCCCAGGCCGGAGTTCCGGTCGTCCTGCACGAGATGCGTCCGGTCCGAAAGACTGACGCGCACCAGACCGACGGCCTGGCCGAACTGGTCTGTTCCAACTCGTTCCGCGCCGATGACTGGACCGGGAACGCGGTGGGGCTGCTGCACGCGGAGATGCGCAAGCTCTCCTCGATCATCATGAGCTGCGGCGACGCCAACCAAGTGCCGGCCGGCGGCGCACTGGCCGTCGACCGTGACGGCTTCTCGCAGGCCGTCACGGCCCGGCTCGAAGCCCACCCGCTCGTCACCATCGAGCGCGAAGAGATCGCCGGCCTTCCGCCGGCCGAGTGGGACAATGTCATCGTCTCCACCGGCCCGCTCACCTCGCCCGCCCTGTCCGAGGCGATCCTGCAGCTGACCGGCGAAGGTGAGCTGGCCTTCTTCGACGCCATCGCGCCGATCGTGAACTTCGACTCGATCGACATGGACGTCTGCTGGCGGCAGTCGCGTTACGACAAGGCCGGTCCGGCCGGGGACACTGCGGCCTACATCAACTGCCCGATGGACAAGGATCAGTACGAGGCCTTCATCGACGCCCTGCTGGCCGGTCCGAAGTCCGAGTTCAAGGACTGGGAGAACGTCCCCTATTTCGACGGCTGCCTGCCGATCGAGGTGATGGCCGAACGCGGCCGCGAGACCCTGCGCCACGGCCCGATGAAGCCGGTCGGCCTGACCAACGCCCACAATCCGGAGGTCAAGGCGTACGCCATCGTCCAGCTGCGCCAGGACAATGCGCTTGGCACGCTTTGGAACATGGTCGGCTTCCAGACCAAGTTGAAGCACGGCGCCCAGACCGAGATATTCCGCACCATTCCGGGTCTGGAGAAAGCCGTGTTCGCTCGCCTCGGCGGCCTGCACCGCAACACCTTCCTCAACAGCCCCAAGCTGCTCGATTCCCAGCTTCGGATGAAGAACCAGCCGCGGCTGCGCTTCGCCGGGCAGGTGACTGGGGTCGAAGGCTATGTCGAGAGCGCCGCCGTCGGCCTGCTGGCGGGCCGCTTCGCCGCCGCCGAGCGCCTGGGCCGCGCGATCGAGCCGCCGCCGGCGACCACGGCGCTGGGCGCCTTGATCGGCCACATCACCGGCGGCCACATCGACGCGGGCAAGGGCTCGTTCCAGCCGATGAACATCAACTACGGCCTGCTCCCTCCGCTGGACGCCGCCGGCCCGAAGCGGCGCGAGGACGGCAGCCGCATCGGCGCCAAGGAGCGCGGCCGCAACAAGAAGCTGGCCATGGGCGAACGCGCGCTGGCCGACCTCGACGCCTGGGTCGCCGGCGCTCCGGCGCTGGCCGCGGAGTAGCTAGAGCCGCCCCCGGGCGCTGGCCCAGAACAGCCGCAGGCGCGCCTCCAGGTCGGAGGCTCGCCGGCCCTGCGCCCTGACCCGCGCGAGGGTCGCGTGGGCGACGGCCGGGAACGCGGCGACCGACATCCCCTGCCCGCCCGCGAGGGCGTCACGCAGCGCCGCCTGGGCCGCCTCACCCTCCATGCCAGCGGTGCCCATGAGCATGCCGATCGCCCAGGCCTCTCCTGCGCGTTCGGCGCGAGCCAGGTCGGCCTTGGGATCCAGGATTAGCGCCACAGCGCGCGCGGCGCCGCCTGCCGAGCCCCGCGCCCATTCCAGCGCGTCGGAGAGATTCATCGGCGCAGGGTCGAGTTCGCGGTAGCGGGCGTCGATCATCGCCTCCAGCGGCTCGCGCGGCAGGGAATAGCGGACAATGGCGGCGGCCAGCGCCTGGGCGGTGGGATGCTGGCGCACGGGACGGCCCTCGAACACCTCATCCAGCACCTCGCGCCACCACGTCAGCCGGATCTCGCCCATCAGGGCGTTGGAGGCGACCTTCGGGGCGCGGGCGAGCTCATAGTCGAACGCGTAGACCGCCATGGCGTCGGCCCGGGCGGCCGGGTCGGCGATGAAGCGGCTGGACAGCCAGCGCTCGGGATCGAGGCGGCGGGCCTGGTCGTCGAGGTCGGCGGCGGGTTGGGGTTCGGACATCACACACAAGCAAAAGGCCCGCCGGGTGGGGCGGGCCTTCCGATCTTAGACGTGTTCGGGAATTAGCCGAAGATGGTCTGGTTCATGGTCATGGTGACCAGCATGGGCAGCGACAGCAGCGTGTTGGTGCGCGAGAACAACATGGCCACCTTTCCGGCCTTGGCCTTGGCGTCGGCGTCGCCGTCGACCATGCCCAGGGCGATCTTCTGGTTCGGCCAGATGAAGACCCAGACGTTGAAGAACATGATCGTCGCCAGCCACATGCCGACGCCGATGAAGGTGTGCTGCGGCACCGAGAAGCCGTCCAGGGCGCCCAGCGTGAAGGCCTGGAACAAGTAGCCGCGGTTGAAGGCGAGGATCACGCCCATGATCCAGGTCGCCAAGGCCGCATAGCGGAACCAGAACAGCGCCTCAGGCGCGATGTACTTGGAGACGGCGGGCTTCAGCTCGGCCGGGATGTCCGGCATTTTCCGAATCTGGACGAAGTTGAAGTAGTACAGCAGCCCGATCCAGAGGATGCCGAAGAAGGTGTGCATCCAGCGGAACACAGCCTGCCAGAAGATCGCGTCAGCCGAGCCGTAATGGCTCATGTAACCAACGACCATTATGACCGCGAGCAGGAAGCTCACAATCATGGTGTTGCGGAAGTTAGACAGCAGTCCCTGCATGTCGATGCCCCTCTTGTTCCCAGCCCTTGGGGACAAGGTATAGGGCGGTTCGCAGCTGTCGAAAAGCCAAGCTTAGACGGCGATCAGGGCAGCCGCGAGCTTGCGGCCTTCAGCCGTGAGGATGTTGTAGAGCCGGCAGGCGGCCGGCGTGTCCATGAATTCCAGGCCGATGCCGGCCCGTTGCAGGGCTTCGCGCACCGCCCGCGGCGGCAATGCGTTGTTGATCCCCGCCCCCAGCAGAACAAACTCCACCTCGCCCCGGCCCGCGGCGATGATCTCGGCGAAGTGGTCGGGCGACAATTCGCCCATCGTGCGGACGGGCCAGGGCCTGGCCTCGTCGCGCACGATCAACAGGGAGCCCTCGTGGCGGCCGGTGGAGAGGCGGAAGCCGCCGTCCCCGTAGGCGTCGATCTGAGGCGCGTCCCTGGCCATGGCGCGCCTAGCGGGCGGTCATGGGCTTGAGCGGCTCGGCCGGCTCGTCGCCGCGCTTCACACCCCAGAGCAGGATGATCGGCAGGGCCACGTAGATCGACGAGTAGGTGCCGACGACGACGCCGAACACCATGGTCACGACCAGCGGCAGCAGCACGGGGCCGCCGAAGAACACCGCGCCTGACAGGGCCAGGATCGCGGTGGTGCCGGTGATCAGGGTCCGCGACAGACGCTCGTTCTCGGACTTGTTGATGATGTCGGCCAACGGCGCGGTCTTGTACTTGCGCAGGTTCTCGCGAAGACGGTCGAAGGTGATGACCTTTTCGTTCATCGAGTACCCGATCACGGTCAGCAGCGCCGCGATCGAGGTCATCGAGAACTCGAGGTGCGTCAGCGACAGCATCCCCAGTGTCAGCAGCACGTCGTGGAACACGCCCACGACGGCGCCGAGGCCGAACTGCAGCTGGAAGCGGAACCAGATGTAGAGCAGCATGAGGAACACCGCGACGCCCAGCGCCATGAAGCCGCCGGTCATCAGCTCGCCCGAGACCTTCGGTCCGACGACCTCGACCTTCTTGAAGGTGATGCCCGGGAAGGACTTGGTCAGTTCGGTCTTGATGGCTTCGGCGCCTTCGACCGGATCGACGCCCTCGGCGGTGCGGAAACGCAGCATCGCGCCGTTGGGCGCGCCCAGCTGCTGGACCTGAGCATCCTCGCCGCCGACCCGCATCATCGTCTGACGCAGAGCGCCGATGTCGGCAGGGCCCACCGTCTGCACTTCGATCATCGAACCGCCGATGAAGTCGATGCCCAGGTTCAGGCCCTTGGTGAAGAACGACACGCCCGAGAGCGCGATCAGGATCGCCGAGAAGATCGCCGCGTAGGGCGCCAGACGCACGAAGTTGAAGTGGAACTCGCGCGGCAGAATTCGGATCAGAGGCCACATGTTCTCAAATCCTAGACGATCGGCAGCGCCTTCGGCCGGGTGGCGCGGAACCACAGACCGATAAGCACTTGGGTGATGACGACGGCGGTGAACACCGAGGTGACGACCCCGATGAGCAGGGTCCAGGCGAAGCCGCGGATCGGGCCGGAGCCGAACTGGAACATGATCAGCGCGGAGATGGCGCTGGTGATGTTGGCGTCCATGATCGAGACCAGGGCCAGCGAATAGCCGTGCTCTAGCGCTGCGATCGGTGACCTCCCGGCATGTGCTTCGTCGCGTATCCGCTCGTAGATCAGCACATTGGCGTCGACGGCCACGGCCAATGTCAGAATCAGACCGGCGATGCCGGGGAATGTCAGCGTCGCCTGTGTGAGCGACATGATCCCCAGGATCAGCAGCACGTTCACGATCAGCGCGATGGCCGAGAACACCCCGAACAGCCCATAGGCCAGGATGATGAAGACGATGATCGCGATGCCGCCGATGACCAGAGAGATGATCCCCGCCTTCACGGCGTCGGCCCCGAGCTCCGCGCCGACGGTCGATTGCTGCTCGACCTTCAGCGGAGCCGGCAGGGCGCCGGCGCGCAGCAGAATCGCCAGGTCGTTGGCGCTTTGCGGCGTGAAGCTGCCGCTGATCTGGCCGTTGCCGCCGGTGATGGCGCTCTGAATGACCGGGGCTGAGATCACCTTGCCGTCGAGCACGATGGCGAAGCGCTTGCCCAGGTTCTGGGATGTCGCGTCGGCGAAGCGTCGCGCGCCCTGGCCGTTGAACCGGAACGACACGACCGGCTGGCCGGACTGCTGGTCAAACTGTTGTTGGGCGTCGGTCAGCATTTCGCCGGTGACCAGCGCACGCTTCTTCAGCACGTACGACTGAGAGAAGCCGTCGTCGGCCGGATAGACCTGCGAACCAGGGGGAATGCGGCCAGCGGCCAGGTCTTCCGGGGTCACGGTCTCATCGACCATCTGGAAGGTCAGCTTGGCGGTCTGGCCGATCACGTCGCGCAGGCGCTGCGGGTCGCTCTCGCCCGGGGCCTGGACCACGATGCGGTTGACGCCCTGACGGACGATGGTCGGTTCCTTGGTGCCGAGTTCGTCGATCCGGCGGCGCAGGATTTCGATCGACTGGTCGACCGCGCGGCCCGCCTCGGCGTTCATCGCATCCTGCGACAGCGACAGCACGATGCGCCCGCCGCCGGCCGAGGAAACCGAGATGCCGCTGCCGCCCGGCGTCGCGGCCGTAGCCGCCGCGACCGTGCTGCGCAGTTTGTTGACCGCGGTGTTGGCCTGAGCCGGATCGTTGATCAGAACGCTGACCTGGTCGTTGACCAGGCGCAGCTCCGCAAACGGGATGTTGGCTTCGCGCAGTTGGGTGCGCACGTCTTCCAGCAGGTTGGAGAGCTTCTCCTGCTTGAGCGCCGCGGTGTCCACCTCCAGCAGGAGGTGCGAGCCCCCCTGCAGGTCCAGGCCGAGATTGAGGGTCTGCTTGGGCATGAAGCCCGGCAGGCTGTCACGCACGTTGGCGGGCAGCACGTTCGGCAGAGTGAACACCACGCCGAAGATCGCCGCGAACACCACGGCGATCACCTTCCAGCGCGAAAGATTGATCATGTTTAGGTCGAGCCCTTAGGCCTTGGAGTCGTTGGCGGGAGCCGGCTCGCCGCGGACGCGCACCTCGGCGATCATGCCCTTCACCACCTTGATGGTGACGCCTTGGGCGATTTCGAGGCCGATCTCCTTGTCCTCGACGCGCACGACCTTGCCGATCACGCCCGAGTTCAGCACGACCGTGTCGTTGCGCTTCAGGTTGGTGATCATCTGCTGGTGCTGCTTCATCCGGCGCTGCTGCGGCCGGATCATCAGGAAGTAGAAGAGGACGACCAGGCCGACCAGCGGGAGGAACTGGATCAGCAGATCCTGCGGGCCGCCCGTGGGGGCGCCGGCGGCGGTCTGGGCGAAGGCGGGCGTGGCGAACATGGCGCTCCGAAGCTCAACAGTCGGGCGCGTCTCGGCCCGGTTTTTCAGGTCGGCGGAAGCTATGCGCTGCGTCTTCGTTTTGCAATGGAAGCGCCGTGCGGCTAAGCACCTTCGCCATGGAAGACGCGTTGAAACCAGTTCTCCTCCGCATCGCCGAGGCCCTTGAGCGACTGGCCCCGCCGGCCACGGCGGCCCCCTCGTTCGACGCCGCCCGATTGTTCCGCCACGATCCCGTGACCGGGGCTTTCCATCCAGCGCCTGACTATCCGCTGCCGCTCGAATCCCTGCTCGGCATCGAACGCCAGAAGGATCGCTTCCTCGAGAACCTGCAGCGCTTCGCCAAGGGTTTGCCCAGCAATCACGTCCTGCTCTGGGGCGTGCGAGGCACCGGCAAGAGCTCCATCTCCAAGGCCGCGTTCATGCAGGTTTCGCAGGACACGCCGGACCTTAAGTTGGTCGAAGTCGACCGCGACCAGGTTACGGAGCTTCCCTCCCTCTTCGACGAGTTGCGCGGGCGGACCGAGCGTTTCGTGGTGCTGTGCGACGACCTGTCGTTCGAGGAAGGCGCGGCGGCCGCCAAGGCCCTGAAGTCCGCGCTGGAAGGCGGCGTCTCCGGCCCGCCGAGCAACGTGCTGTTCGTCGCGACCTCGAACCGCCGCCACCTTATGCCACGCACGAACACCGAGGACCGCGGCCTGGTCGCCTCGGCCGAGGACGCCGAGGAAGAAGTCAGCGTCTCCGACCGCTTCGGTCTGTGGATCGGCTTCCCGCCAATGGACCAGGCGACATATCTGGCCGCGGTCAACGCCTACGCGAAGCGCTATGAACTGGCCGATCCCGACCTCGACCGCCGGGCCCTGCAATGGGCGCAGCTGCGCGGCTCGCGTTCGGGGCGCGTCGCCTACCAGTTCATACGCGATCTGGCCGGCGAACAGGGCAAGCATCTGCCCCTTTAGGCTTTCCCTCCCCTCGACGGGGAGGGAACGGCATCACTTCGGCAACACCAGCTTCGGATCGATCGGCCGCGCGCGCTCCTGCGGCGTCGGGGCGTAGCGCACCTCGAAGTGCAGCTGCGGCTCGGAGACGCCGCCGGTCGAGCCGACCTGGCCGACCTGCTGCCCCTGCACGACCTTCTGCTGCATCTTCACCTCGACGCGCGCCAGATGGCCGTAAGCGGTGACCCAACCGTCGGCGTGCTTGATCAGCACGAGGTTGCCGAAGCCTGGCACCTGGTCGCCGGCATAGACGACGTCGCCGGCCGCGGCGGCGCGGACCGTCTCGCCCTGCGAAGAGCGGATGTTGATGCCGTCGTTGCGCTGCCCTGTGCCCTTTGGTCCGTAGTCAGAGACGATGTCGCCGCGAACCGGCCAAACGAAACGGCCTCGTCCGAAGCTGGAAATCTGCGCGTCGGTCGGCGCACCGCTGGCTGGCGCCGGGCTGCTGGGCGTCGGGGCCGGCGTCGAAGGCTTCGGCGGCGGCGGCGGCGGCGGCGGCGCGGGCCGGACCGGCGTCGGATAGGCCGGCGCGGGCGTGGTCGCCGGCGGCGGCGTGTAAGGCGGTGGGGTCGTGGCCGCTGGCGGCGTGTACGGCGCGGGCGGCGGTGTGTAAGGCGGCGGCGGCGGGGCCGGCGCCGGACGCGGCGCGGCGACCTCCTCGCGGATCGGGCCGCGATCGCGGTAGCCGGCCGGCAGTATGAGCTGACGGCCGGCCTTGATCGACGCGCCGACCCGCAGGCCGTTGGCGTCGGCGAGGGCCTTCTGGGTGACGCCGAAGCGGCGGGCGATCAGGGCCAGGGTGTCGCCCTGCCCGGCCACGTAAGCCTTGGCCTTGGTGGCCGGCCCCTTGAGCACCTGACCAGGCTGCAGCGCATAGGGCGCCTTCAGCTTGTTGTCGTCCGCAAGGTCTTTACGGGTGGTGTCGAGGCTGCGCGCGATGGCGTCGAGGTTGTCGCCCTTCTTGACCGTGTAGCTCTTCGGCTTCCCGGTGGTGTCGATCACCTTGCCCGTGACGCGCATGCGCACGGTCGTCGCCGGCTGGTCGACGACGGGCGGCGACGGCGCGGGTTGGGTCGCGCGCGGCGGCGTGTAGGGCGGGGTCGTCGCGGGCGGCGGCTCGTAGCTAGAGGCCACCGGAACCTGGGTGCGGACGACCGTCGGCCCCTTGTCCTTGTAACCGTCAGGCAGGATCAGCCGCTGGCCGGGCGACAGCGGCGCGTCGACATCGCGCTCGTTGGCCTCGGCGATCGCCGCCGCGGTGACGCTGAAGCGGCGCGCGATGGCGAACAGGGTGTCGCCCGACTCCACCACGTAGGCCTTGCTGTTAGCGGTGCGCGGCCCCTTCAGCACCTGGCCTGGACGCAGCGCGTAGGGCGCCTTGAGGTTGTTGTCCTCGGCGAGCTGCTTGCGGTCGGTGCCCAGCATGCGGGCGATGGCGTCGAGGTTGTCGCCCTTCTTGACCGTATAGTCCTTGGCCGGACCAGCGGTGTCGACCACGCGGCCGGCGACGGTCGTGCGGGTCACGGTCTGCATGGCCGGCGGCGCCGGCGGCAGGGCGGGAGTCGTGGTCGGCGGCGGCAGCGGACGCGCCGGCTGGATGCTGGGCAGCGGCGTGGTTGATACCGGCGGCGTCGGCCGCGCCTCGGGCAGCGGCTCGGCCGGACGCACGACCGGCGGTGCCGAGGGCGGCGGCTGGCTCGGCGCGGGATTAGGCCGGGTCGGGAAGTTCGGGCGCACGGGTTCGACCGTGGTGCAGGCGGTCAGCGCCGTGCCGGCCAGGAGGAACAAAACCGTACGCGAAAGAGAAAGCGTCATCGCCGCTCCGGAGAACATTGGATCGGAATCAGTCGAGGCGTCAGGGTTAATGATGGGTTACGGCCGACGCCCAAGCCACCCATTAGTCGTACCTCACGGCTCCTTGGCGACGCCGTCGAGCAGAGGAACGAAGCGGACGTCGGTCATGTGTTCGGCCCGGAAGCCGCCCGCCCCGTCGCCGAGATAGCGGATCAGCTTCTGCACAGGGCCCTTGCCGACGGGCGCCACCAGGATGCCCGACGGTTTCAATTGCGAAAGCAGGGCCTTGGGCTCATCCGGCGCCGCCGCTGTGACCAAAATGCGGTCAAAAGGCGCCTGCTCGGGCCAGCCGAGTCCGCCGTCGCCGAAGCGGGTGATGATGTTGGTCAGGCCCAGTTGCTTGAAGCGAGCTTCGGCCTCGCCCAGTAGGGTCCGGTAGCGTTCCACCGTGTACACCAGCCGCGAGATCTTCGAGAGGATGGTGGTCTGGTAGCCGGAGCCGGTGCCGATCTCCAGCACGCGCGAGCGCGGCTCGACCTGCAGCGCCTGACTCATCAAGCCGACGATGAACGGCTGGCTGATCGTTTGACCACAGGCGATCGGCAGGGCCGAATCCTCGAAAGCCCGTTCCTTGAAAAGGTCCGGCGTAAACAGCTCGCGCGGCGTCGATTCGATCGCAGCCAGCACGGCCGGGTCGCTGACGCCTTGGGCGCGCAGCGACAGCACCAGTCGTGCGAGTTGGACGTCCCGCCCCTCTTCGCCGTTGTCGTCTTGCTTGCCCATATCCGCCTCAGGCCTTCGGCGGCGCGCCCCCGAGCACGCCCTTCAGGCGAAAGACGGTTTCGGCGTGAGTCAGGTCGATATGCAAGGGGGTGACGGAAATCTTACCGTCGTAGATGGCCCGCAGATCGGTCCCGTCGGCCGGCTGCGACATTTCGTGGCGGAAGCCCATCCAATAATAGTCGCGGTTGCGCAGGTCCGTGCGCTTCTCGGCATGGCGCACGGCCACGTCGCGAAATGTCTGGCGGGTGACCTCGACCTCGGTGATCTCGTCCGGGTCCCGCGATGGGAAGTTGACGTTCATCACCACGTCTTTGGGCCAGCCGATCTCGACAAGCCGCTTGACGACGCCCGGGCCGAAGCGCTCGGCCGGGGCGAACATGTCCTGGCCATCGATCAGCGGCCAGCCGGTCTGGGACAGGGCGATCGACGGGATGCCCATGGCCATGCCCTCGATGGCGCCGGCGACGGTGCCCGACAGGGTGACGTCCTCGGCGAGGTTGGCGCCGCGGTTGACGCCCGACAGCACCAGGTCAGGCTTCAGGCCGCCCATGAGCTCCGTCACAGCCAGCATCACGCAGTCGGTCGGCGTACCGGTGGTGGAGTAGCGGCGATCATCGAGCTTCCGCACCCGCACCGGGTCGGACAGGGTCAGGGCGCGGCTGGCGCCCGACTGCTCGTATTCCGGCGCGCAGATCCAGACGTCGTCGGTCAGCGCACGCGCGATGTTCTCCAGGGCGACGAGGCCTTCAGCGTGAATGCCGTCGTCGTTGGTCAGGAGGATTCTCATTCGCCACCGATATGCGTCAGGCCCGGAAGATAGCGGTGCAGCGCCTGCGGAATGGCGATGCGGCCCTTCTCGTCCTGATAGTTCTCCATGACAGCCACAAGCGTGCGGCCGACGGCCAGGCCCGAGCCGTTGAGGCTGTGCACGAAGCGGGTGCCCTTCTCGCCGGCCCTCTTCGTCCGCGCGTTCATGCGGCGGGCCTGGAAGTCCCCGCAGTTCGAGCAGGAGCTGATCTCGCGATAACGGCCTTCCGATGGGATCCAGACCTCGAGGTCGTAGGTCTTGCGGGCGCCGAAGCCCATGTCGCCGGTGCAGAGCAGCATGGTGCGGAACGGCAGCTCCAGCGCTTTCAGCACCGCCTCGGCGCAGCCGACCATACGCTCGTGCTCTTCCTCGGACTTGTCCGGAGCGGTGATCGAGACCAGCTCGACCTTGTAGAACTGGTGCTGGCGGATCATGCCGCGGGTGTCGCGGCCCGAGGCGCCGGCCTCCGAGCGGAAGCACGGCGTCAGAGCGGTCATCCGCAGCGGCAGTTCTTCCTCGGCGACGATCTGGTCCATGACCATGCTCGTCAGCGGCACCTCGGCCGTCGGGATCAGCCAGCGGCCGTCGGTGGTCTTGAAGAGGTCGTCGGCGAACTTCGGCAACTTGTCGGTGCCATAGGCGGCCGCGTCGTTGACCAGCAGCGGCGGCGAGACCTCGGTGTAACCGTGCTCCTGGGTCTGCAGGTCGAGCATGAACTGGCCGATGGCCCGCTCCAGCCGCGCGATCTGGCCCTTCAGCACCACGAAGCGCGCTCCGCTCATTCGGGCGGCGGCCTCGAAGTCGACGAAGCCCAGGCCCTCGCCGAGATCGACGTGATCCTTGGGGTTGGAGATGGCGAAAGGCTCACCCCAGCGGCGGACCTCGACGTTCTCATGCTCGTCAGCGCCGGCCGGCACGTCCCGCAGCGGGATGTTCGGCAGGGCTGCGAGCAGGTCGTGCAGTTCGGCCGAGACGGCGCGTTCGATCTCGGCCTGTTCGGCCAGAACACCCTTCACCTGCTCGACCTCGGCCATCAGGCGCTGGGCCTCAGCATCGTCCTTCTTGGCCTTGGCTTGGCCGATCAGCTTGGAGGCTTCGTTGCGACGGCTCTGCGCCGTCTCGAGCGCAAGCTTGGCAGCGCGCAGCTTGGCGTCCAGGTCGATCGCCTGCGCGGCGGCGCCCGATCGCCCCTTCGCCGCCCACGCCTTCTCGTAAAGCTCCGGGGTTTCGCGAATGGCTCGAATATCGTGCATGGGATCGCCGCAGGTGGGAGTAAGCGGACTTCTCTAGAGCGCGTTGGTTGGCGGGCCAACCCCTCGCGCCGTCAGACCACCGCCACGTCTGTGCCCGCCTCGTCCTCTTCGCGTTTGCGGCGGATCTCGATCAGCTTCACGCACCAGATCGAGATCTCGTAGAGTAGGATGATCGGCACCGCGAGCATCGTCTGGCTGATCGGATCGGGCGGCGTGACGATGGCCGCGACGACGAACACGCCGACGATGGCGTAGCGCCGGCCGGACGAGAGCGCCTTGGACGAGATCAGCCCGGCCATACCCAGCAGGGTCAGCACCACCGGCAGCTGGAAGCACAGGCCGAAAGCCAGCAGCAGCGTCGTCACGAGGCTCAGATAATCCGAGACCTTGGGCAGCAGCTCGACCGTGACGCCGGCGTCGCCGACGATCTGCTGGGACAACGAGAACCACAGCACGAACGGCAAAATCACGTAGTAGACTAGCGCCGCGCCCATCAGAAACAGGGTCGGCGAGGCCAGCAGGAACGGCAGGAAGGCCTTGCGCTCGCGCTTGTAGAGGCCGGGCGCGACGAAGCCGTAGACCTGCCAGGCCAGCACCGGGAAGGTCAGCACCACCGCGCCGAAGCCGGCCAGCTTCAGCTTGGTGAAGAAGAATTCGAGCGGCGCGGTGAACACCAGCTTCAGCTTCTCAGCGCCCGCGACGTCGGGCACTTCGCGCGCGCCGATCAGGGCCAGGAACAGGTCCTTGGTCCCAGAGAGGAACTTGGCGATGTCGAAGCCCGCGGCCTGCTGGGCGTGAGCCGCCTGCTCGGCCGCCAGCAACTGGGCGGCGATGGCGAACGGATGCAGCAGGAACATGTAGATCTGCTTGGAGAAGCCGAAGCAGATCGCAAAGCCGACCGCCATGGCCAGTACGCAAACGATCAGGCGCGAACGCAGCTCGACCAGGTGATCGAGAAGCGGAGCGCGCGAGGCCTCGATCTCGGCGTCGTCGTCCTGGTAACTCACGCCTTGGCTCCCGCCTTGGGCTTGGCCTTCGTCGACTTGGCGGCGGCCTTCGGTTTGGCGGCGGTCTCTGACTTCGGCTTGGCCGCGCGGCGGGCGCGCGGCTTGGCTTCCTCGACGATCGGCGCGGGAGCGGTTTCAGGCGCCGACTCGATGGCCGGCGCCGGCGGCTCATAGGCCGGGCTGACGGACGGCGGGAACCGCACCCCGCCGCCCTCGAGGCTGTCGCCGATCTCCTTGAAGACCTGGTCGACCTGGGCCTTGGAGGCGTCGGCCGCCGCCACATCGGCCAGCTGGCCTCTGCGCATGGCTTCGACTTCCTTGCGCAGCTCGTCCAGCTCGGACTGGCGCGCCATCTCGTCGAAGCTGGCGCGGAACTCGTTGGCCATGCCGCGGATCTTGGCCGTGAACTGGCCGAGTTTGCGCAGCATCACAGGCAAGTCCTTGGGCCCCACGACGATCAGAGCGACCGCCGCGATGACCAGGAGTTCAAGCCCGCCGATCTCGGGAAGCATTCGTGAGGCAGCCTAGACGTAAGAGCCCGCGCCGGTCGGAACCGGCGCGGGCGAAATGTTGGACGGGACGGGCGCGGTTAGCCGCGCGCTTCGTCCTTCTCGCGCTCGGTGTTCGGCAGCGGCTTGCTTTCCGCGGAGGTCGGCTCGTCCTTCAAGCCGTCACGGAAGGCGCGAATGCCCTTGGCGGCGTCGCCCATGATGCCCGAAAGCTTGCCGCGGCCGCCGAACAGCAGCGCCACGACGACCAGAACGATCAGCCAGTGCCAAATCGAAAATGAGCCCATCAGGCCAAACTCCTTAACGTCGGCGGCCACCCGCGGCCGCGCGCCCGCCCCCTGTTGAGAACGGAATATAGTCGGTCACGCTGCAAGACGCCAACGCGTCCTACTGCGCCGGATCGTCCTCGCCCAAGAAATCGGTGTGGAACTCCGGCGCCTCGTCGTCTCCAAGCGGATCTTCGTCGGGCATTCCGAGCCCGGCGGGGTTGGGGACGTTGAAATCCGGCGGCAGGTCGAGGGTGAGCAGCCCGGCCGCCTTCATCTCCGCCACGCCAGGCAGATCAGCGAGGTTCGCCAACCCATAGTGCTCGAGGAAAGCGTCGGTGGTGCCATAGGTCACTGGGCGGCCGGGCGTTCGACGTCGGCCGCGCATCCGCACCAGACCCAGCTCAAGCAGAACGTCGAGCGTGCCCTTGCTAGCCTGGACGCCGCGAACCGACTCGATCTCGGCGCGGGTGACGGGCTGGTGATAGGCGATGATCGCCAGGGTCTCCTGGGCGGCTTTCGAGAGGCGGCGCGGCTCCTCGCGCTCCTCGGTCATCAGGAAGGCCAGATCCTCGGCCGTCTGGAAGCGCCAGCGGCCGGCGACGCAGGCCAGTTCCACTCCCCTGCCCTCATAGGTCTTCTGCAATGCGGCGATCGCCGCCGGCACGTCGGCGTTGGCCGGAATCCGCTTGGCGAGATCTTCCACGCTGAGCGGACCGGCCGCGGCGAACAGCAGCGCCTCGATCTGGCGTTCGGTGTCGCCGTTCATGGCCGCAACTCCCTGCGGGCCCGCAGGTATATGTCGGCGAAGGCCTCAAGCTGGCGGGTTTCCAGCGCGCCCTCCTTCACCAACTCCAGGCTGGCCGAGAGGGTCGAGGCGACATAGGACGCCTGGCTGGGGCCTTCGCCGCTCGGCCGCAGCGGCGCAACGCCAGTCAGCGGCGTCCAGCGCTCAAGGTCCGGCAGCATATGCCGCAGCCGGTCGCGGGCGTCCTCCAGCGGATAGGCCTGCTGGACCCGGGGGGTGTAGTGGCGGCCCTGTTCCTTGCGGCGCTGGTCGATGTAGGCGCTCATCAGGCCGTAGAGGTCGCCTTCGAGCCGGGTCGAGGGCACGACCTTGATCGCTTCCGGGTCGCCGCGGACGAAGACTTCGCGACCAAGCTGGGCCCCGTCGCGCAGGGCGTCGGCGGCCTTGCGCATGGCGTCGAGCTTGGCGAGGCGGAAGGCGAGCTGGGCGGCCATCTCCTCGGCCGGAAGCTCTTCGGCCTTAGCCTTCTCTGGCTTGGGCAGCAGCAACCGCGACTTCAGGTAGGTCAGCCAGGCGGCCATCACCAGGTAGTCGGCGGCCAGCGAGAACCGCACGCGCCGGGCCTGCTGAACGAAGCTCAGATACTGATCGGCCAGCTTGGTGATCGACAACTGCAGCAGGTCGACCTTCTGATTGCGGGCCAGGGCCAGCAGGACATGCAGCGGCCCCTCGTAGCCGTCGATGTCGATGACCAGCGCGTCGCCGTCCTCGGCCGCCGTATTGGCCGCCTCGAAGTCCAGCGTGGGCTGGAAGCCGCTCACGCGGCCCACCTGCCGTCGAAGGCGGCGTCAAACCGGGCGCGGGCCTCGTCGAGGTCGAAAGGTTCGGGAACCTTGGCCAGCCGGCCGAGCGCCGCCTTGGCGCGGCGCAGGCCCTGACCGGACAGCGGCTTGGTTCCCGCCAGCACGGCCTTCATCTCCGCCATGTCGCCGTTGCAGTGCAGGACGACATCGCAGCCAGCGGCCAACGAGGCGCGGGCGCGATCGGCGAACTCACCGCCGAGCGCCTTCATCGACAGGTCGTCGCTCATCACCAGTCCGTCAAAGCCGATCGCCCCTCGGACCACCTGGCGCATGGCTCTTTTCGACGTCGTCGCCGGCAGCTTGGGGTCTACGGCCGAGTAGACGACGTGCGCGGTCATCGCCATCGGCATGTCCGACAGCATCTTGAACGGCGCGAAGTCCCAGGCGTCGAGTTCGTCGTAACGCGTGTCGACCAACGGCAGGTCGTGGTGACTGTCAGCCATGGCGCGTCCATGACCGGGGATGTGCTTGATCACCGGCAGCACCCCCCCGGCGATAAGGCCCTCGCAGGCCGCGCGGCCGAGCAAAGCGACGCCATCGGGCGTCTTGGCGTAGGCGCGGTCGCCGATGACGTCGTGAGCGCCGGCCACCGGCACGTCGAGGACCGGCACACAATCGACATTGATGCCCAGCGCGGCGAGATCGTGCGCCATCAGGCGCGCGCCGAGACGAGTGATTTCTCGACGCAAAAGCGGGTCATTGGACGGCAGATCGCCGTAGGCGCGCCCCGGCGGGTAGCGCCGCCAGTGCGGCGGCCCCAGACGCTGGACCCGGCCGCCCTCCTGGTCGATCAGCACGGGCGCGTCGGGCCGGCCGACCGTGGCGCGCAACTGGTCAACCAGCTTGCGCACCTGGTCCGGCGTCTCGACGTTTCGCGAGAAGAGGATGAACCCCCACGGCTGCGCGTCGCGGAAGAAGGCTGCCTCCTCCCGCGAAAGCGTCAGGCCGCTGCAGCCGAGGATCGCGGCGCTGGTCACTTCACGAAGCAATTCTTGCCGGCCGCCTTCAGCTTGTCGCAGAAGGCCGAAGCTTCGGCGCGGCTGGCAAAGCCGGTAACCTGGGTGCGATAGAGGGTCGAGGTTCCCTTCTGGACCGCCTCGACCTTCTTGCCCTTGCCGGGCGCGCCGGCGACGGCCTTGCTCCACTCCGAATCCGCCAGCGCCTGCGACGAGAAGGCGCCGATCTGCACCGCGGCCGCCCCCCCCGCGGCGGCAGGTTTCGGCGCCGGCGCCTGGGCCAGGGCCGCATCGATCGACTTCGGCGCCGGAGCGGCCGGCGGGGCCACCTTGGTCACCGGCGCGGCCGGCGGGGTCACGGCCGGACGCAGGCCGCCGGACGTCGTCGGAGCGATCGGCGCGGCGGAGACCGGCGAGGTCGGGGCCGGACGCGGCGGCGGCTGTACGGTCACAGGGGCCGGACGAGCCTGGGGTTGTTCGGGCGGCGCGGTGAAGTTCGGCGCGGCGGGCGCTTCCGAGCCATCCTCCGAATGATAGATCTGCAGGCCCGCGGCCGGATCGGCGGGTTGGGCCTCGGCCGGCGGCGCAGCCTTCATCTCGGCGACCGGCGCTCCGACGGTGCGCGGCGCTTCACCGGCCTCGCGGACGCCGGAGCGGTAGAACATGACGATGGCGACCACGAGCGCGATGAGGACCAGGGCGCTCAAGATCAGCATGACGGGCGCAGGCCCCCCGCCCCGCACCGGTTGGCGCGCGTCGAAGGACAGCGGCGCGTCGGTCGGGGGCGTATAGGCGCCGCGATCGGGGTCGGACATGGAAGGCTCCGAAAAGGACTCGGTGGCCGCAGCGCGAATCGCGCGCGGCGTTTCGGTGAGTTTACCGAAGGGAACCGGGCTTCGAAGCCAGCCCTACGCCTAATTCCAGACGTCGAGGTGGAAAAGTCGGCGGTGCTCTTCGATGGCGAACCGGTCGGTCATGCCGGCGATGTAGTCGCACACCACTCGCGCCCGCCCGGCCTCGTCGCGGTTCTGCGAGCGAGCGAACCACTCGGTCGGCAGGACGTCGGGTTCGGCCATGAACAACTGGAACATCTCGGCAAGAATGCGGCGGGCCTGACTGCGCGTTCGATTGACCTTCCAGTATCGATACATGCGGTTCATCAGGAACTCGCGCAGCCGCGACAGGTCCTCGAGCATGTCCCGCGAAAAGGAGACGAGCGCGTGGTCCATGTTGCGCACGTCCTCGGGCGTGGCGACCTTGGCTTCCAGGGCGCGGCGATGCGTCTCAGCCAAGACGTCGTCGACCATGGCCCCGATCATGCGCCGGACGGCCTCCAGACGCGTAATCACCGGATCGACGCCGGGATAGTCCTTGTAGACACCGGCCAGGATCGGTCCGATCAGAGGCACGTCCAGCAGATCGTCGAGCGTGAACAGGCCGGCGGAGACGCCGTCGTCGACATCGTGATTGTTGTAGGCGATGTCGTCGGCCAGAGCCGCCACCTGGGCCTCGGCCGACGCCCAGGTCGACAGGCGCAGGTCGTAGTCCTTGTCGAATTCGGCGATCGAGGCCCATGACGGACGGTCCAGCTTATCGGCGACCGGACCGTTGTGCTTGATGATCCCTTCCAGCGTCTCCCAGGTCAGGTTCAGCCCGTCCCAGCCGGGATAGCGGCGCTCCAGCTTGGTGACGACCCGGAACGTCTGCACGTTGTGGTCGAAGCCGCCGTACTTCTCCATCTGGATCTGCAGTTCGTCCTCGCCGGCGTGGCCGAACGGCGGGTGGCCGAGATCGTGGGCCAGCGCGATGGTCTCGGCGAGATCGGCCTCGAAGCCCAGGGCCGTGGCGACCGAGCGGGCGATCTGCGCCACTTCCAGCGAATGGGTCAGGCGGGTGCGGAAATGGTCGCCTTCATGCGCCACGAAGACCTGGGTCTTCTCCTTGAGTCGCCGGAACGCCGTGGCGTGGATGATCCGGTCGCGATCGCGCGCGAACGGCGTGCGCGTGCGGCTCTCCGGCTCGGAAACCTTACGGCCCAGGGATTTGGTGGGATCTTCGGCGTAAGGCGCGCGGGGCGGAAGGATCATCGGGTCTCGGTTTTACGACGCCCTCTTGGACGAAGGGCTTGGCGATCTCATATAGTCCAGGCAGAGGTTTTCCGCAGTATGACTACGACCGAACTCACGCTCTCGCCCGCCGCCGCCCAACGGCTGCACGAAATCGGCGCCGTCGAAGGCAAGCCGATCATGCTGCGCATTGCGGTGGAGGGCGGCGGCTGCTCCGGCTTCCAGTACCAGTTCGACTTGGTCGACGCCGCCGAGCCGGACGATCTGAAGATCGAGCGCGACGGCGCGGCGGCTCTCGTCGACGAGATGTCGCTGGTGCTGCTGAAGGGGTCGGAGATCGACTTCGTCGACGAACTGGCCGGGGCGGAATTCAAGGTCCGCAATCCCAACGCCAAGTCCAGCTGCGGCTGCGGCGTCAGCTTCTCGATCTAGCTCGAATCAAAAAAAGGGCGGGAGCCGAAGCCCCCGCCCCCGTCGAGCCCTTAGCGCGAGGGCTCGAGCTTGGTGTTCAGCACCCAGCCGACATTGTCGTTCTCGTCGGCGACCTCCCACCACAGACCTTCCTTCTGGCCGGTCGGGTAGAGGATCGCGCCCGGCTGCAGCGCGCGAACCAGCGCGCCCTTGGCGTCGGGCGAGCGGCGCATGTTGACCGGGGCGGTGGCCGTGAAGGTCTTGGTCGGCGAGGCCTGGGCCGAGCCGGCCGAGTTGGCCACCAGGCCAAGTTCGTTGACCATCTTCGAGTAGGCCTGGATGAACGCCAGGGTCACGATGCGGCCGGTCTCGGTGTCCTCGTAGCCGCCGCCGACGGCCCCGCCAAAGCCGGTCGAGCCGAAGCCGCCGCCGCCGGCGCTCCAGCCGATGTCGTTCTTTACCGCATAGCCGTCGGTCACCGACACGGTTTCCGTAGTGCGGACGTTGGTCAGCGACAGCACGGTGTTGGCTTCCAGCTTGCGGGTCTTGATGCCGCCGACCAGCGCGCCTGCGGTGCCGCCGATGAGGCCGCCGGCGATGCCGGCGAGGGCCGAGCCGCCGGCGTTGCCGTCGGCCGCCTGTACTTCAGCGACGAGCACGTAGTCGGCGGCCTTGATCTGCCCCTGGCCGACGTTCGAGCCGCGTTGCATGCCCAGGCCCGAGCCGATGTCCCGTTCGGCCTGCGCGGCGTTCAGGCCCGCGCCGCGGTCCACGAGGTTGAAGCAGCCCGAGCGCTGGACGATCGAGCGCAGAAGCTTGGCAGGCGGCGCGAGGTTGTACTGGTTCCAACCGCGCGGATCGTCGCCGTTGGTGATCGACAGCGTGCCGAGCTTGCGGGTGCAACGCGGCACCTCGGCCGACGCGGCCTCCTGCATTTTTTGAGCGTTGGACGCCTTCGCGGGACGGCCCTGCGCGAACGCGCCGACCGGCGCCGCAGTCAGCACCGCTGCGCCGACCATGGCCAGCTTTGCAAAACGCGACATGAATACCCCCGTGCAATGACAATTGGTCGCAGGTAGCTAGACCATCATTGCGACGAGGTCACGTACGTTCGCAGGGGTTGAGCCACAGAAGCAGCGCCTCTAGCGTCCCAACCCCAATCTGGAGCAGTTGATGCGCATCGCGACCTGGAACGTAAATTCTGTCAACGCACGCCTCGAAACGGTGCTGCGCTGGTTCGAGGAGGCCGCTCCGGACGTCGCCTGCCTGCAGGAAATCAAGTGCGTCGACGAGAAGTTCCCGGCCGAGGCGTTCGAACGCCTGGGCTACAACGTCGCCGTCCACGGACAGAAGACATACAACGGCGTCGCGATCCTCTCGAAGGCTCCGCTGGAAGACGTCCGCAAGGGGTTGCCCGGCGACGATTCCGACGAACAGGCGCGCTATCTCGAAGCGGTGATCAGCGGGCCGCGCCCGGTACGGGTCGCATCGATCTATCTGCCCAACGGCAATCCCATCAGCACCGAGAAGTTCGACTATAAACTCAACTGGATGGCGCGGCTGAACGCCCACGCCCGCGAACTGCTGAGCTATGAGGAGCCGCTGGCGCTGGTCGGCGACTACAATGTCATTCCGGAACCGCGCGACGCGGCTCATCCAGAAAACTGGCTGGGCGACGCCCTCTTCCAGCCCCAGAGCCGCGAGGCGTTCCGCGCCCTACAATGGCTGGGATTGACCGAAGCCTACATGAGCGCCGACGGCGCGCCCGGAGCCTACACCTTCTGGGACTATCAGGCCGGCGCCTGGCAGCGGAACAACGGCATCCGCATCGACCATGCCCTGCTCTCGCCCCAGGCGGCCGACTTGTTGCGGGGCTGCGTGATCCACAAGGACGTCCGCGGTTGGGACAAGCCGTCCGACCACGTTCCCCTGGTCGTCGAGTTGGAGGTCTAGTTCGTCGCAAAGCGGTTGCCGCAATTCCGGCCCGATCCTAGCTGCACCATGAGTTCATCGGAGGTGTTCCCCATGCGAGTTCTCATTATTGCGACGCTCGCCCTGGCGGCGTCCGGCGCCCAGGCCCAGGACAGCACGGCCAACGCATCTGCCGCGGGCGGCGCCTCTTCCGAGGTGGCGGGCCATCTCACGGCTTCCGGCGTCCAGGCTGTGGTCGGCGTCGCCGCCCTGCCCGTCAGCGTCGCGGCAGGCGCCTCGGTCGTCGGCGGTTCGGCGGTAGCGACTGCGGGCGCCGGATCGGCGGCGGTCGGCGGCGGCCTCTCCGAAGCGGCCGGCCACTCGGCCGACTTCGCGTCCGGTCCCCTGAAAGTCGACGACAAGGTTGTGGTATCGCCCGACCCGATGCCGGCCGTGCCCTACAACGCCCAGAAGCCGAATCCCTAATGAAAGCTCTCAAGGCCGCCCTGGCCGCGGCGGCGCTCAGCGCCGCCGCCGTCCCCGCGAGCGCGCAGGACAGCTCGGTCCGCGCCATCTCCCCGCACCTCAGCGCCGAACAGGCCGCCGCGTTCTCCAAGCAGGTCGAACGCGACCTGGCCTCGAAGGGCGCGCGGGTGGCGATGGTGTTCCGCGCCGGTCGCATGCGCGACCAGCTGCCCGAGGGCATCGCCTATACCCACGGCGCTTTCTGGGTCTATCGCGACATCAAGACCGCCAACGGCGGTTCGATCAAAGGCTATGCGGTCTACAACCTCTACGCCGGCAACGGTTCGGACTGGTCAAAGACCGAAAGCCGGCTAGTGCAGGACTTCCCCCTGGACTTCACCCGCGGCTCCACGGTCGACGACATGGCGGTGATTATCCCGAGCCCGGAGATGCAGCGCCGCATCCTGGCGGTGATCGACAGCCCGACCTACCAGAAGGTCCATAACCCGGCCTACTCGCTGGTCGCCAACCCTTGGGCGCGCAAGTACCAGAACTGCAACAACTTCATGCTGAACGTGATCGGCGCGGCGATCTGGCAGACGGACGATCCGCAGCGGATCACCACTAATCTCAAGGCCCACTACAAGCCCACGGTCGTTAAGACCAACGCGGTGGTGCGGCTGTTCGGCCCGATCGCCGACCAGCGGCTGCGCACCGACGACCAGGACGCCACGGTCCGCACCGCGACCTACGAGTCGATGGCCGCGTTCATGCGCGAGAACAACATGTTGCAGGACGCCTACGTCTTCAACTTCCAGCGCTGAGCTTCTCCTGCCCGGAGTTCGGGGCTAGCGTGGCCGCGAGAAGCTGCTGGGAGATCGGGCGATGGGCGCGGTCGAGCTGGTCGGGGTGGCGGCGAGCCTGAGCTTTCTGGCGGGTTGGCGGCTCTATGCGTGCATCGCTGCGGCGGGGCTGGCCATGCGCTTCGGGCTCATAGACCTGCCGCAGAAGATCCAGGCGCTCGATGCGCTCGCCAATCCATGGGTGATCGGCGTCGCGGTGCTGGGCGCGGTCGCCGAGCTCGTCGCCGACAAGGTGATGTGGTTCGACAGCCTCTGGGACGGCGCCCACACCCTGATCCGCCCGCTGGGCGGTGCGCTGCTCGCCCTGGCCATCGTCGACGCCTCAGACCCGGCCTGGCAGGTGGTGGTGTTCATGCTCGGCGGCGGCGCGGCCCTGCTGAGCCACAGCGCCAAGGCCAGCGCGCGCGCGGCGGTAAACACCAGTCCCGAACCCGTCAGCAACATCGCCGTCAGCGGTTTCGAGGACGTGATGACCGCCGGCGGCCTGTGGCTGGTGCTCAGCCAGCCGCACATCGCCATCGCGGTGGCGACCATGCTGCTGCTTTGCGCGCTCGGCGTGATCTATGTCAGCTGGCGCATGCTGAGGCGGCTGAAGCGATGGTGGTCGAACGAGCCTAGCCCCTGAGCTTGCCGAGGATGTCGGCGATCCCGCCCAGTCCGCCCAGGCCGCCGCCGGCGGGAACCTGGCCGCCCGGGGTCAGGTGATCGATCACCTGCGGCAGCGCCTGGGCAAGCGTGCTCGCCGCGGTTTGCGGATCGACGCCAAGCTTGGCGGCGAAGTCGGCCAGCATGCCCGAAGACAGCACGGCCTGGATCTGCTCGGCCGAGACCGGCAAATTGGCGCCGTTGGAGACCCAGGACTTGGCGATCTCGCCCAGGCCGCCCTGTTCGAATGCTCCGAGCAAGCCGCCGAGGCCGCCCTGCTGTTGGCCAAGAAGGTCGGTGATCGCGCCGATCGGCGATCCGTCGCCGCCCGCACCGCCCAAAATGCTGTCCAGCAGACCCATGTCGCGCTCCTGTCGTGGTGACCGATGAGGCCCTCAGGCATATGAGACACCACCTGCGTGACACTTCAATCATTGGCCGGCGGCCGCTCTTCTCGGCTATGGCGAACGGCGCTAGCGTCAGCACATGAGCGAGTGGCCCAGGCTTTTCCTGCTGTTGGCGCTGGCGGGCGTCGTCGTCACGCTGCTGGGCAGCGCAGCGGCTTGGCTGATGGACGAGGAACGCCGTATCCGGCGCGCGCTCAAGCGCGTGCTCAAAGGCTCCGCCGAGGCGGTTGTCATCGCCCGCGGCCGCGGGCGCGGCGCCGGCTTCAACACCTCAACAGGGCTGATGGCCGTGGCCTGGGACGCCGGAGCCTGGCTGTTGATCTACCGGCTGGACGAACTGATGGGCGCAGAGGTCATCGTCGACGGCCAGGTCGTGGCGCGAGCCTATCGCGGCGAGCCGCGGCGCGCCCTAGACCAGACCGTGGAACACGCCGCGCGGGTGACGCTGCGGCTAATCTTCGACGATCCGCATCACCCGGATTTCGACGTGGATCTGTGGCTGGCCGGCGACGAGACGCGCCGCCGCGCCAATTCGCCCGGCGACGCCATGCAGGAGGCCAACCGCTGGCTGGCGCGGGCCGAGGCGATCCTGCGCCGCCCGATCGCCCCGCGCGTCGCAGCCTCCACGCCCGCGCCGATGGCTGCGACCCTCGACGACGAGGACGACGAAGAGCCCCCGTTCCAGCTGGACAGCGACGAGCGGCTGCTGTGACGCGCTAGCTCAGAGCGAAATCGACGCCGGCCTGGGCGTGGACCAGCGCAGTGTCGATCACCGGAAGGTCCAGGTCCTGCGGCGAAAGCAGCAGACCGACCTCCGTACAGCCGAAGATGACGCAATCGGCGCCGGAGGCGTGGGCGATCATGGCCAGCGCCTCGACCTTGGAGGCCGGCGAAATCACCCCCTGGCACAGCTCGTCGTAGATGATTGCGTGCAGGCGTTCGCGCTCGGCGTCGTTGGGGATGGACGCCTCGACACCCTGGGCCTTCAGCCGCTCGCGATAGAACGGCTTTTCCATGGTGAAGCGGGTGGCCAGCAGCAGCGGCCGCGAGCAGCCCGCCGCCTTGACCGCGTCGGCGGTGGAGTCGGCGATATGGATCAGCGGCACGCTCACCGCCGCCTGCACCTGGTCGGCGACGAGGTGCATGGTGTTGGCCCCGATCATGATCGCCTCGGCGCCGGCCCGCTCCAGCCGCGCTGCGGCCTGGGCCAAAACTTCGCCGGCGGCCTGCCAGTCGCCGTCGGCCTGCATCCGGGCGATCGGCGCGAAGTCCACCGACCACATCAGCAGCTGGATGGAGTGCAGGCCGCCCAGCCGCTCGCGCACCAGCCGGTTCATGGCCTGATAGTAAAGCGTCGTGCTCTCGGCGCTCATCCCGCCCAGCAGTCCGACCGTACGCATTGAACCCCCGACTTGATTGACGCGCCCCGTGTCGCCGCGGCGAAACGGGCGAGCGCCTACAGCGCCGCCTTGATCGCGCCCACGACTTCGTCGTCGAGCGGTTCGGTGCGCGGGCCGAAGGCGCGGATCAGCTTGCCGTCCTTGCCGACGAGGATCTTGTGGAAGTTCCAGACCGGCTCGGCGGGCTCGCCCAGCACTTCCTTGGCCCACTTATAGAAGGGGTGAGCGGTGTCGCCCTTGACGTCGGTCTTGCCGGTCAGCGGGAAGTCGACATTGAACCGGGTCTCGCAGAATTCCTTGATCTCGGCCTCGGTGCCCGGCTCCTGGCCAGCGAACTGGTTGCAGGGCACGCCCAGCACCACCAGACCCTGATCGCGATAATCGCTGTAAAGCTTCTCAAGCCCGTCGTACTGGGGCGTCAGCCCACACTGCGAGGCCGTGTTCACGACCAGCACCACCTTGTCCCGATAGGTCTCGAGCGGCAGGTGGCCGCCTTCGATGGTGTGGAACTCGAAGTCGTAGGCGAACTTGGTCATGGCCGTGCTCCACCGCTGGGGTCTTGCGCAGCCTAACGCCGCAAGCCCCGATCCTCCAACGCATGTTCGACGGCCAGGGCCAGATCGAGCGCGCGGGCGGCCTCGTCGGCGGTCACGATCGGGCGAGGCGCGTCGCCGCGGACCGCGGCCAGAAAGCCTTCGACGCTGGTCGCCAGGGTGTCCTTCACCGCCGGAGCGTCGGCGTAATCCTCGTTCAGCGCAAAGCCAGTGGTGTTGCGGAACTTGCGGCTGATGAAGTCGATCTCGACCTCTCCGGACGGGTAGACCAGCTTCATGCTGCGCTTGCGCTCCAGCGCCATGCGCGAGGAGTCGAACACCGCGGTGAAGCCGTCGTCAAAGGTCACCTCGGCGCGCGCCTGGTCCCAACCGCCGGAGAAGTCGACCACGCCCTCGCCCTCGACCGCCACCGGCTGGGCGGTCGACAACGACAGCGCCAGGTCCAGGTCGTGGATCATCAGGTCGAGCACGACCGAGACGTCGAGGCTGCGCTCGGACGGCGTGCCGTGACGGATCGATTCCAGGCGCAGCGGCTGCTCCGGGATGTCGAACAGGCCCATGGCCTGGAACACCACCCGCTCCTGGTGGCCGCAGGCGACGACCAGGCTCTGCTTGGCCGCTTCGGCCATGATCTTGTCGGCGTCGGCCAGGCTGATGGCGATGGGCTTTTCGATGTAGACCGGCTTGCCCGCCTTCAGCGCCGCCAGCGCGCCCTCGATGTGCGCGCTGGCGGGCGAGGCGACTGTGACGACGTCGCAAGCCTCGAGAAACTCGTCGAGCTTGTGAAACGCTCGGCCGCCCAGCGGGACCGCCAGGGCCGCGGCCCGATCCGGGTGATGGGTGTCGAGCACCGCCGACAGCACGGCGCCCTCGGCGCCCGCATACTTGCGCGCATGATGGCCGCCGAACACGCCGGCGCCGATTACGCCGCCTCGCAGGGGTTCGCCCATGGATTCGCTCCGCAACCAACTCTAGCGCCGCGCCTTACACGGAAGCCCCACTCGACGCCACCTGCGCCGAGCGCCAACATGGGCTGCAAGAGACGACAGGCGGGCAAGGGAGACGCCGCAATGACCACCTCGCGCGAGGTCCGGCTCAAGAGCCGCCCGGTCGGCATGCCGACCGCCGACAATTTCGAACTGGCGTCCGTCACCCTCCCCCCGCCCGCGCCTGGCGAGGTCCAGGTCCGCAATGACTGGATGACGGTCGACCCTTACATGCGCGGCCGAATGAGCGACGCCAAGAGCTACGCCGCCCCCTTCGCGCTAGGGGAGGCCATGCATGGCGGCGCAGTCGGAACGGTGATCGCTTCCTGCGACGAGAGCTTTAAGCCGGGCGACCTAGTGCAGTCCAACTACGGCTGGCGCGAGGCGTTCAACGCCCACGCCTCGATGATCCAGAAGCTCGACACCATGGGACTGCCGGCGCAGGCGTTCCTCGGCGCTGCCGGGATGCCCGGCATGACCGCCTATGCCGGGCTGCTGCGGGTCGCGGCCTTGAAGGACGGCGACGTAGTGTTCGTCTCGGCGGCCTCCGGCGCCGTCGGCTCAATGGTCTGCCAGATCGCCAAGCTCAAGGGCCACAAGGTGATCGGGTCGGCCGGCGGGCCCGAGAAGGTGCGGTTCCTCAAGGACGAACTCGGGATCGACGAGGTCATCGACTACAAGGCCGCGCCCGACCTGATGAAAGCGCTGGAAGCCGCCGCTCCCGAAGGTATCGACGTCTATTTTGACAATGTCGGCGGCGAGCACCTGGAGGCCGCGCTCAACTCGGCCCGGCCCTTCGCGCGCTTTGCGCTGTGCGGCATGATCTCGATGTACAACGCCACCACGCCCCCGCCGGGCCCGCGCAACATCGCCCAGGCGGTGGGCAAGCAGATCCGTCTGGAGGGGTTCATCGTCTCCAGCCACTACGACCTTCTACAGGCCTTCCACCACGACCTGGCCGAATGGCACGCCGCCGGCAAGCTGCAGTGGCGTGAGAGCGTCTTGGACGGCATCGATCGCGCGCCCGAGGCCTTCCTCAAGCTGTTCTCCGGCGAGAACTTCGGCAAGATGCTGGTCAAGCTTTCCTGAGGACGTTGGCCGCTGGGGAACGAACCGCTACAAGCCAGGGGTTAGTTGCTGCCGGAGTTTCCCGTGTCCCGCCTGTTCAGCGCCTATGTCATCGTCGACTGGAGCGCGGCCGCCAAACCTGCGACCGGCCCCGACTCCGTCTGGATCGGGGTGATGAAGCGCGACCTGCGCTTCCGGCTGACGTTCGAGGCGTTCAACCCGGCGACCCGCGCCGAGGCCGAGAAGAAGCTGGCCGACATCCTCGACGATTTTCAGAAGCGCGGCGAGCGCGTGCTGGTCGGTTTCGACTTTCCGCTCGGCTTCCCGCGCGGGCTGGCCAAGGCGCTGGCCCTGCCCGGCGACCTGCCGTGGCGTGCGGTCTGGGACCAGCTGGACAAGATGGTCAAGGACAAGGCCGACAACACGAATAATCGCTTCGGGGTGGGCTCGGAGATCAACCGCCGGCTGACCGGCGGCCCCTTCCCGTTCTGGGGCTGCCCGCCCAAGGACGCGCTGACCACGCTGCAACCCAAGCGCACGCGCGCGCATGGCCCCGACGACCTGCCGGAGTTCCGCCATGCGGATCTGGCGGCCAAGGGCGCGGCCTCGATCTGGAAGCTCTACTACAACGGTTCGGTCGGCGGTCAGGCGATCCTGGGCATCCCGGCCGTGCGGCGTCTAAAGCTCGCCCGCGGCGAGGCCGTGAAGGTCTGGCCGTTCGAGGGCGGCTTCAAGGCGCTGACCGAGGCCGACCTGGCCGGCGTCGAGGTGGTGGTCGCCGAGGTCTATCCCTCGCTCTACAGGGCCCAGCCGCAGCCGGGCGAGATCAAGGACCAAGCTCAGGTGCGCGTCACCGCCGAGCACTTCGCGCGGCTGGACGAGACCGGCAAGCTGGGGGCGATCTTCGGGGCGAAGAGCGCGGCCGCCGACGTCATCGTCGACGCCGAAACCGAGGAAGGCTGGATTCTGGGCGTCGAGGCCTAGTCGACGGCCGCATCGCCAAGCGCGCATCGGTCGACGCCGCATTGTGAGCCCGCGCAGGCGATGCATGTGATATCGTCGCCCATGGAAGAGAAAAGACGCAACGACCTAGCCGCCAGCAGAGCGGAAGAATACGCGCCGCGCCCCACTGGCGGGCTCTTCATGGCGGGCGTTGCGGGCGCCGGTTTGCTGCTGGCCGCGGATGCAATCATCTCGGGCTTCTACGGCTGGCGCCTGCGCGACAATCTCGAAAGCCTTGCCGGGCTGATGGCGGCTGGGTTCGCGGGCGGGCTTGCGGTGTTTTTGCGTCTGGAAAAGAAGAACCAGCGAGCACGGCGAAACGAGCGGGCGCAAATCAATCGCGACGAGGACGCCAAGTCGCAGCAAGACCGGTGAAGTCGCTCCCGCTTGAGATACGCCCGGGGCCAGCTAGGACTTGTCGGACTGCTGCTTGATCAACAGGTCGGCGCCGACGTTGACCAGGAACTCGTCAAAGTACTGCCGCATGCTCATTGCCGCGGTGCGCACGTCGTCGAGCGGAAGGCTCTGATCAACGATTTGGGTGAGTTCTTCGGCAAGGCCCGACAGATAGGCGCGCGGATTATCCGTTTCCCGTGCGTTAGATCGAACCAGCTGCATGATGATGTGATGGTGGACAATTGATCGAGCCTGGAGATCGGCGATCAATCGCGTGATTTCGATTTGCTGTTGCATCAAGCAACATAACACAAATCTCCATCCGAGATTAGGCATGAGCCCGCCGATGTCACGTCAGGCAGTCCTAATTTATTTTTCTCTGGCGTCGCTCAAAAATATATGAAATATATGCGAGATCGAATTGCGATTTGAATGCGGCCGCGCACACACCTTGACCTTAGGGTCAAATCTCGGCCCACCTTGAACCCTCTCGAAAAACTTTAGAAACGCCTCAAATTGAGCGCGTGATTACTCTTACGCGGAGATATTTTCTCATGACTACCGGCACAGTTAAGTGGTTCAATTCAACTAAGGGCTTCGGCTTCATCCAGCCCGACAATGGCGGCCCGGACGTCTTCGTCCACATCTCGGCGGTCGAGCGAGCGGGCATGGTCTCGCTGAACGAAGGCCAAAAGCTTGGCTACGAGCTGGAACGCGATCAGCGCAGCGGGAAGACGTCCGCTGGGCAACTGCAGGCAGCCTAAGCATTGGAAGCCTGGGCGCGCTCTGATCGCGCCCAGGGCGGCCCCAACCGGACGAGCCGCGGACTTAGACTCCCGCTTCCAAGACGACCTCCTCGCCCGCGCAGTACAGCGCAGGCCACCGGGGCGCGCCATGAGCGGCCCACACGCGGTCGCCAGCCTCGAACCTTTCCCTTCATCGCGGATAGCACCCGCACGCGCTTCGCGTGCGCCGGCGCTTGGCCGCAAACAACGGAACACCAATGACCTTTATCTCAGTCGTTAGGCGCCCAAGGCGTCCTGTCGCCAGCCCCCCCAAGTCGGCCCGACCGGAACCGTCGTCGCCGTCATCGCCCCGCAATAGGCCGATCCTTCACCTCAAGACAGCCGCTGCCGACTAACCATAGGGATATCGAACAAGCGGCGCGCCCCGGCGACGACCTGCGGCCGCGGCGCTGGCGCTGACGCCCCGAGGCGGCTCGATATGCCGAAACCGTTCGCGCCCGAGACTCAGACCGACGAGACCTCCGGAACGCGGTCGCCGGCCCGACGACGGCGCTCGACCACCGGCGGGCTGCGCAGGGATTGGATCCACATCGGAATCCAGACGGCGAAGGCGCCGGCCGCATCGGCGGCCAGGTCGCTGAAGCTGACGCCGCGGTGAGTGACCATCTGCGCCACCTCGATCGAGCCGCCCAACATGACCGCGGCCAGCGTGATCTCAAGCCGCCGGTTCTTCGGGAACGCAACCATCATCAGCGCGGTCAGGCCATAGAAGGCGATGAAGTGCGCGGCCTTGTCGGCGGGCACGAAGTTCTTCTCCACCCCCTGCAGTCCAGGCGTGATCATGCCGATGCCGCACACGAGGGCGGCGGCGACGAGCAGAAAGCGGGCGGCGATCTTCGGCGAGAGAACCATGGCCGAGACCCTCGCAGATCAGCGTGAATCGACCGTTCACCGCGCGAAAAATAGTTCTGCTACAACCCTCGGCGGGCCAGCATCCAGAACCGCGCACTGAGCAGGCCGGCCGAAAGGAAAGAAGCGGCGATCACCGCCCAGACGATGCCGTTCAGCCCGATCTTCAGGTGGATCGCCAGGAACCAGGCCAGCGGCATCATCACCAGCACGTAGCTGGTCAGGTGGGTGAAGGTCGGCAGCCAGACGTCGCCGCGCGCCCGCAGCGCCTGGGCTATGACCACCTGCAGGGCGTCGACCAGGAAGAACAGGCACGACAGCACCAGCGCCGCCGCCGCCATGGCGATGACCACCTTGTCGGAGGTGTAGGCCTGGCTGATCAGGCCGGCGGTCGGCCAGATGACCAGCGAAATGACCAGGCCGAAGGCGGCGGTCATGCCGAACCCGATCAGGCCGGCGCGGGTCACGCCGCGAGCGTCGCGCGCGCCATAGGCGCGGCCGACCATCACCGCGGTGCCGGTCGACAGGCCGAGCGGGACCATGAACACCAGGGCCGCGACGTTCAGCACCACCGCCCAGGCCGCGACGCTGAGGCCGCCCATCCAGCCGGCGAAGATGTTCATCGAGGCGAAGGCCGCGACCTCGAAGAAGTTCGAGGCGCCAGCGCCGTAGCCGATGCGGCGCTGCTCGACCTCGGAGGGCTTGTCGCGCTCGGGCTTGTTGAACACGCCGAGCGCCCGGGCCTCGGGCATCCGCCAGATGTAGGCCAGCATGGCCAGGGCCAGGAAGGTCCGGGCCCCCGTGGTCGCCCACGCACCGCCGACCGCGCCCAGCGCGGGCAAGCCGAAGGCGCCGGGCACCAGGACCAGCAGCAGGGCCAGGTTCACGCCGTTGGCCAGCCACATCATCACCGCGCCGGGCTTGGGCTTGCCCAATCCCTCCAGCCAGAAGCTGGCGGCCACGCTGAAGGCGTATCCGGGCAGCGACAACGCGAAGATGAGCATCGCCTTGGCCGCGCCGTCGGCCAGGTCCTTCTCCAGGCCGATGACATGCAAGAAGGTGGGGCCGGCCGCCAGGGTGACGGCCATCGAGACCATGCCGATCCAGAAGCCGTACGACAGGCCGCGGCGCAGCACCGCCCCGGTGAGTTCACGCCGCCCCTGCCCGATCCGGCGGGCGGTCATGACCTGCACCCCCGTCAGCAGCCCGACGCACATGGTCACGACAACGCTGGTCGGAGCCCAGGCCAGGGCGTGATAGCCAAGCTGGGTCGCCGAGAAGCGGCCGACGACGATGGCGTCGGACAGGCCCATGACCATGATGCCCAGACGCGACAGCACGACTGGCCACGAGAGCTTCCAGAGCTCGGCCGTTTCCTTGCGCACGACGTCGATTTCGCGCTCTTCCGAGGGAAGAGCAGCCTGGGCCGGGTGGGCCATGATCTCACCGGTTTTCAAAGAAGGCGCGGAACGTGACGCGTTGCAACACAGGCCGCAAGAGGCGGCTTGGCCGTCGTGCTCATTTTCCAGGCGCCCGACACCCGTCAGGGCGCAAGCGAGCGCTCAACCGGCTCGCACGAACCCATCGCGGGCGGGGCGCGGCGCCCCGCTCAAATCGCTGCGCGCAGGGCCGCTTCCAGACGTTCTTCCTTGAGCTTCTCGGCCACGAGGAAGGCCAGCTCCAGCGCCTGCTCGCCGTTCAGGCGCGGATCGCAGTGCGTGTGGTAGCGGTCGGCCAGGTCGCCCTCGGAAAGCGCCCGCGCGCCGCCCAGGCACTCGGTGACGTTCTGACCGGTCATTTCCAGGTGCACGCCGCCCGGGTGGACGCCCTCAGCCTCGGCGATCTGCACGAAGCTCTTCACCTCCGACAGGATGCGGTCGAAGGGTCGGGTCTTGTAGCCGTTGGCGGCGGTCAAGGTGTTGCCGTGCATCGGGTCGATCGCCCAGACCACCGAACGGCCGGACTTCTTGGTCGCCTGCAGCAGGCGCGGCAGACGCTCGGCGATCTTGTCATGGCCGAAGCGGCCGTACAGCGTCAGGCGGCCCGGCTCATTCTTCGGATTCAGCACGTCTATGAGCCGCAACAGGTCGTCGGGCTCCATGGTCGGGCCGCACTTCACGCCGATCGGGTTCTTGATGCCGCGGAAGAACTCGATGTGGGCGCCGTCGAGCTGACGGGTGCGTTCGCCGATCCAGACCAGGTGGGCCGAGGTGTCGTACCACTCGCCCGAAGTGGAATCGACGCGGGTCATCGCCTCCTCGAAGCCCAGCAGCAGGGCCTCGTGGCTGGTGAAGAACTCGACGCGGTGCAGGTCGGGCTGGCTCTCCGGGGTCACCCCGATGGCGGCCATGAAGGTCAGCGCCTCGCTGATCTTCTCGGACAATTCCCGGTACTTGGCGCCCTGGGGGCTGTCGGCGACGAAGCCGAGCGTCCAGCGGTGGATGTTGTAGAGGTCGGCATAACCGCCGCCGGCGAAGGCGCGCAGCAGGTTCAGCGTCGCCGCCGACTGGCCGTAGGCCTGTAGCAGGCGCTGCGGATCGGGACGGCGGGAAGCCTCGTCGAACTCCATGCCGTTAATGATGTCCCCGCGATAGGACGGCAGCTCGACGCCGTTCACGGTCTCGACCGGAGAGGAGCGCGGCTTGGCGAACTGGCCGGCCATGCGGCCCACCTTCACCACCGGTTTGCCGCCGGCGAAGGTCAGCACCACCGCCATCTGCAGGATCAGGCGGAAGGTGTCGCGGATGTTGTCGGCGTGGAATTCCTTGAAGCTCTCGGCGCAGTCGCCGCCCTGCAGCAGAAAGGCGCGGCCCTCGGCGACGTCGCCCAGCAGACTCTTCAGGCGACGGGCTTCACCAGCGAACACCAGCGGCGGCATCCCGCGCAGGACCTGTTCCACCTTCGCCACCTCGGCCAGATCCGGATAGTCGGTCGGCACGTGCTTGGCGGGCTTGTTCCTCCAGGAGGCAGGCGTCCAATGTTCGGTCATGGCTCAACTCCGCGCCCGCACGAGGAACGGGCCGAGGGCTTCTAAACCCAGAATGATTGCGCAGTCGATGACGTAGGAAGGCCTTGGGGCCCCTGCTAGGCGTTTTCCGCCCTGCCCTGTCGCTGAACGGCCATGCATCCAGCGGCCGCCAGGCCGCCCACGGCCAACCACCATTCCTGCCAGACCCCGAACGAGACGGCCGAGAAGGTCAGGTAGGCCACCGCCGTGCCGACCCCAACGCCGCGGCTGACATCGCGACGATCCTGGCTCTGGCTGGCGATGGCGACGAACCAGAACACGGCCGCCGCCATCGCCCCGATCAGGCCAAGCTCAAGCCAGACCTGCAGCGGACCGTTATGCGGATGCAGGGTGATGCCGGGGCCGAACATGCGGCTGGCGTCGATGCCCCAGCCGCGCAACGGATGATCGCCGATCCAGTCGGCCGCGTGACGCCAGTAGCTCATCCGCATCGACCAGGAGAGCGGCACTTCGCGCTCCAGCGCCTGGAACCAGCCGAGCTGGCGCGTGGCCCAGACGATGGCCGGGGCCGCCAGGAACAGCGCCGCCGCGACGCCGCCGATCACCCGCGGCGCCCAGACCGGCCAGCGCCAGACCGCCCACACCGCCAGGGCGCTGAACACCAGGGCGATCACCGGGGCGTCGGCGTCCAGCCCGAAGCTCGCCCCCAGGATCCCAGCCGCCATCAGCACGCCCGGCCAGACGCCCGCGCCGGTGCGCCAGCCTGCCAGGGCCGCGGCTGGGGTCAGCACCGCCAGCACGAACCCGCCCTGGGCGACGTTCTTGACCGCCAGGTCCGGCCGGATCGGATCGTTCATCGCGTTGCGCAGCGCCTGATAGACGCCAGCGCCGGTCAGCGCCTCGACCGCCAGCAGCGCGCCCAGCAGCGCCATGCCCCAGGCGAAGATGCGCAGGGCCAAGGTGCGGCTGTCGGCGGTCATCGACCCGGCCGCCCGGAACAGGGCCCAGTAGAGCACGCCCTGCAGCACCAGCTTCATCGCCGTCGCCTGTTCGGCCTTGGTGGGATGAAACGGGCTCCACACCATCGAGACGAGCGCCCAGGTCGACAGCACCAGGATCGCCAAGGCCGCCGGCCGATCGCGCTCGCCGATGCGCAGCGCGCCGAGGCTGAGCAGGCCGGACAGGCTCACGATCGGCGCGAAAGCCAGCGGCCCAACCCAGCCGGCGACAGGCGCCAGCACGAAAGCGAAGGCCAGCACCCAGCCGTACCAGGAGGTCTCCCGGAGCGGTGCACCGACCTGCGCCGCCGTCACGCCGCCGCGCCCTGAGGCACATACTTGTCGCGCATCGTCACCAGCTCTTCGGCGAGAGTCGGGTGCACGGCGCAGGTCGAGTCCCACTGCGGCTTGGTGACGCCCATCTTCAGGGCGATCGCGGCCATCTGGATGATTTCCGGCGAATCCGGACCGACGACGTGGCAGCCGAGGATCTTCTCGGTGCCCGCCTCCACCACCAGCTTGATCATGCAACGCTCGTCGCCCCCGTAGAAGGTCGTCTTCATCGGCCTGAAGCGGGACAGGTAGATGTCGACCTTGCCATGAAGATGGCGAGCGTCCGCCTCCGACAGGCCCACCGAGCCGACCGGCGGCTGCGAGAAAACGGCGGAGGCGACCATGTCGTGATCGAACGTGGTCGGGTTGTTGTAGAACTCGGTCTGGGCGAAGGCCGCGCCCTCACGGATCGCCACGGGCGTCAGGTTGATCCGGTCGGTGACGTCGCCGACCGCCCAGATGTTGTCGACGTTGGTCTTCGAAAACTTGTCGACCGCGATCGCGCCGGCGTCGTTGAGCGCCACACCCGCGGTCTCCAGCCCCAGGCCCTCGACGTACGGCCTCCGGCCGGTCGCGAACATCACAACATCGGTCTCGATGTTCCCGCAGCCGTCCATATGGCTGACGAGGCCGCTAGCGGTCTTCTCGATGCTCTGATGCTGGCAGCCCAGCATGATCTTCACGCCGCGCTTCTTCATCTCTTCGGTGACGTGCGAACGGATGTCGTCGTCGAAGCCGCGCAGGATGTTCGGACCGCGGTAGACCAGGGTCGTGTCGACGCCCAGCCCGGCGAAGATCCCGGCGAACTCCACAGCGATGTAGCCGCCGCCGGCGATCATGATCCGCTTGGGCAGCTCGGGGAGATGGAAGGCTTCTTCCGAGGTGATGATGTGCTCGGCGCCGGCGAATTCGGTCGGTGTCCAGGGCCGTCCGCCCGTGGCGATCAGGATCTTGTCGGCGGTGACCTCGCCCTTGCCGACCAACTCTATGGTGTGGGCGTCCTTCAGCCGGGCCTTGGCGTGAACGATCTCGACGCCGGCGTTGCTGAGGTTGGTGACATAGATCCCAGACAGGCGGGCGATCTCGCGATCCTTGGCCTCCAGGAAGCGCTTCCAGTCGAACTGCGCCTCGCCGACGCTCCATCCGTAGCCTTCGGCGACCTGGGTCTGATTGGCGAACTCGGAGGCGTAGACCATGAACTTCTTGGGCACGCAGCCGCGGATCACGCAGGTGCCGCCGACGCGGTGTTCTTCGGCCATGCCGACCTTGGCGCCCGACAGCGCCGCCAGCCGTCCGGCCCGCACGCCGCCCGAACCGGCCCCGATCACGAAGAGGTCGTAGTCGTACTTCGCCACAGATAACTCCTTACGGCTCGAGGGTGACGACGCCGTCCGGCGTGCCCACCAGGGCCATGTCCGCGAGGTCCAGGAAGAGGCCGTGATCGACCACGCCGGTCACGCTCTTCAGCGCGTCGGCGAGCTGCGCGGGATCCTCGATACGCCCGCAAGCTGCGTCATAGATGAGGTTGCCGCCGTCGGTTTTCACCGGGGCGCCGTCTTTGAGCCGCAGACGCGGCGCGATCCCGAGGTCGCACTCCGCCAGGGCGTCGCAGATCCGCAGGGCGGTGGTCTCGTGCCCGAAGGCCACGACCTCGATCGGCAGCGGAAACTTGCCCAGGCTGGCGACGCGCTTTTCGGCGTCGGCGATGACCACGCAGCGCCGGGAGGCTTCCCAGACCAGCTTTTCGCGCAGCAGCGCCGCGCCGCCGCCCTTGATCAGCGACAGCGCCGGGCCGATCTCGTCGGCGCCGTCGACCGTCAGATCGATGGATTTCACTTGGCCGAGCTCGCCCAAGCGGATCCCCAGGCTCTGCGCCAGTTCGGCGGTCGCCAGCGAGGTCGGCACCCCGACGATGTCGAGGCCGCGGGCGGCCAGCGCCTTGACGAACCAGGCCGAGGTCGAGCCCGTGCCCAGGCCGACGGTCATGCCGTTTTCCACGAGAGCCGCGGCGGCCTCGCCGGCGGCGCGCTTCTGATCGTCTGCAGAGCTCATGGCGGTGACATAGGCCAAGCGCGGACGGGCCGCGATCCTATTTCTTCGCCTTCTTGGCCAGCTTGGCGGCGCGGAAGCGCGCGGCCCAGCCGGGCTTCTCGACCTGGGCGCTGCGCTCCAGGGCCAGGGCGTCCGGCGCCACGTCGCGGGTGATCACCGAGCCCGAGCCGGTATAGGCGCCCGCCCCGACGGTCACCGGGGCCACCAGGGCCGAGTTCGAGCCCACGAAGGCCCCCTCGCCCACATGGGTCTCGAACTTGTCGAAGCCGTCGTAGTTGCAGAAGATCGTGCCGGCTCCGAGGTTGGCTTTCGCCCCGACGGTGCCGTCGCCGAGATAGGACAGATGGTTGGCCTTGGCGCCCGGTCCAACCTTGACCTTCTTGACCTCGACGAAGTTGCCGATGTGCGCCTCCTCGCCGATCTCGGCGCCCGGCCGCAAGCGGGCGTAGGGGCCGATCAGGGCGCCGGCCTTCACAACCGCGCCTTCCAGATGGCTGAAGGCGCGGATCACCGCGCCGGTCTCGACGCTGACGCCCGGCGCGAAGACCACGAACTGCTCGATCAGCGCGGCGGCGGCGATCTGGGTGTCCCAGCTGAAGTGGACGGTGTCGGGGGCCAGCATCTGCACGCCCTCGGCCAGGAAGTGCGCGCGGCGGCGTTGCTGGAAGATCGCCTCGGCCTGCGACAGCTGCATCGCGGTGTCGGCGCCCATGACCGCGCTCTCCGGCGCGATCGAGGCCTTGACCAAACCGCCCTCGCCGACCGCGATCTTCACGGTGTCGGTCAGGTAGTACTCGCCCTTGGCGTTGTCGTTGGTGACCTGGGAGAGCCAGCCGAACATCCGGGCCCGGTCAGCGACCATCATGCCGCCGTTGCAGATCTTGACCGCCAGCTCCTCGGGCGTCGCTTCCTTGGCCTCGACGATCCGCAGCACATGCCCGTCGGCGCCGCGCAGCACGCGGCCGTAGAGCAGCGGATCGACCGGCTCGAACGCCATCATCGCCATGTCGGCGCCGGCGGCCCGCAACTCGAACAGCGGCTCCAGATGATGGGCTTCCAGCAGCGGGCAGTCGCCGTTGAGGATCAGCACGTCGCCGGCGAAGTCAGCCAGCGCCTCGCGCGCGGCCAGGGCGGCGTGGGCCGTGCCCAGCGGCGGGTCCTGCACCGCCACGGCGGCCGGTCCCAGCCGCGCCTCGACCAGGGCGCGGACGCCGGGGCTGTGATTGCCGACCACCACCACGATCTGCTCGCAGCCGCTGGCCTGCACGGTGTCGATCACCCGATCGAGAATGGTGCGGCCGCCGACCTTGTGCAGGACCTTCGGCGTCGGCGACTTCATGCGCGTGCCCTGTCCGGCGGCCATAATCACAGCGGCGCGTCTGGTCATGGATAGGTCCTTACGAGTCGGGCGGATGTTGCAATCATGCGGCGTTTAGCCGAAACGGCGAGCGGTTTCGACGGAGCGTTTCCTTGACCGATCTCAGCGCGCTGGACGGCGCGACCATCGCCTTCGACCTCGACGGAACCCTGGTGGATTCCGCCCCCGACCTGATCGGGACGCTCAACGTCATCCTGCAGCAGGAAGGCGTCGCGCCCCTGCAGCTGGAGGAGGCGCGTCCGTTCATCGGTCACGGCGCCCGGCGACTGATCGAGCGCGGGTTCGCCGCCCAAGGCCGGCCGCTGTCGACCGACCACATGCCCGCGCTCTTCGAGCGCTTCCTCGCCCATTACAACGAGCACAGCGCCGACCTGACCCGCCCCTATCCCGGCGTCGTCGAGTGCCTGGCCCAGATGAAGGCGGCCGGCGCCAGGCTGGCGGTGTGCACCAACAAGCTGACCGGGCTGTCGACGCCGATTCTCGAAAAGCTCGACCTCGCCCGATTCTTCGACGCCGTGGTGGGCGCCGATTCCGCCCCGGCCCCTAAGCCGGACCCCCGCCACCTGATTTTCGCCGTGGAGGCGGCGGGCGGTCGGATCGAGCGTGCGGTGATGGTCGGCGACGCCTCCACCGACGCCGGCGCCGCCCGTGCGGCCAAGGCTCCGCTGATCCTGGTCAGCTTCGGCTACACCGAGATTCCTGCGGCCGATCTGGCCCCCGACATCCTGGTCGATCACTTCGATCAGATGGCAAATGCGTGTGTTCGGCTTCTGACCGCTTGCCCGGCGCAAAGCTAGCGGCTATAGGCGCACCCTTCCTGCGGCGGATGCGTAGCTCAGCGGGAGAGCACCTCGTTCACACCGAGGGGGTCACAGGTTCAATCCCTGTCGCATCCACCATTTCTTCCTTGTTTCATCGGGCTTTGGGCCCCAGGCCGCCGCTCAGCAATAGGGTGGCAGGCGCAGGAAGAAGTCGTCGTGGGCGAGCGCGACCTTGCGGGCGAACCACGCCCCGCTTCCGACGATCGCCTCCTGATCGCCTTGCTCCAGCAGGCGCGGGCTGTCGCTGCAGTCTGTCCAATCGATGTAGCGCCGGCTGTCGGTCAGTCGATCCGGAAATTTGGCGGCGACGATGGTCGGGATGACGTGCTCCTCGCAGATGTAGGTGCCGATAAGGCGGCTCGATCCGTTCAGCTTGCGCAGCTCAACCGCCACCACCTGCAGGGCCTCTTTCGGCAGGGACCACCAGGTCTCGCCCTTGAACCAAGGTCCCCAGGGCCGGGACCGATCTCCAAAGCCGCGCCGCCGCGCGTCCAGCCATTGCGACAGGCGTTCAATGTGCGGCTTCAGGCGGACCGCCATCGGCTCACGCACGGGGTCGGCTCGCAACCAGCGAGCGTCGATGCGGAAGCCCTGCATCCGATCCTCCTCGCGCCCGCACTCGGCATCGATGTAGCAAAGCGGTGGATGAGCGGCGGCAAGATCTCGCAAGATCTCCTGCCGCGATGCGACCGGCCAGTCCGAACCGCTGACCAGATGCGCATAGTCGAATTCGAAATCCAAGGCACGGTCGATCAGCAGACCGATCGCCGACTGCAGACTTCGGTGCCCCCATCTCACGGCCACCGGTTTGTGAATGATATGCACCCGGTCTTCGTGGGCGGGCGGATCATCGCGCAGACTTCGCCACAGGGCCGAGCGGCGGTCCGCGTGAATGATGACCTTGTCCGAACTGCCTTCCGGCGTGAGCCGTTCAACTAACGCGTCGAGCTGTTCTCGACCTTCGTGCACGAGCACCAGGTAGATCATCCGCATCCGGACACCCTTGACGCCTGTCGACACCGAAGACTGCCGTAGTGTGACGGCTAGCTCAATTGCGAATTCCAGCGAATTCCAGGCCTTCACCCGCCGGCCCGGCCTGCGACAGTTCCGACGCCCCCGACCGCTACGGAGGGTGGCGCCGAGCCGCGCGCAGCCACCCTAGGGCCATGGCGACAAAGTTCTTGTTTTGTTCTCATGAATCATGCTCCCCTCGCCGCTCGATCGCAGGCTCCCCCTGCCCACACCACGCCTTGAGCAGGCCCGGTACTTTCCCGGATGCGTCGTCCTGCTGACCTGCGGGGGATGTGGGTGGCGGCGGCGGTATGATCCGCTGAGGATCGCGCACCGGCTCTACACGCTGGGCGACGGCGGCCTGCAGACGCCGGTGGCCGACGTGGTGGCACGGATCAAGGCGGACTGCGCGCGGTGCGGCGCGAGGCGCTGGGACGCCTGCCTGGCGTATCCGCCCGGGGTGGACGAGCGCGAAGCGATGCGGCTGCGTCGACGACTCCGCGACTAGGCGGCCTGCCGCTGCAGAGCGCGCCACCAGGCCTCGACCGCCTCGAACTGCGGCGGCAGCATGACGAACAGCGGCGCTGCGAAGGCGGTCCAGACCGGGTCGAACTTGGGGGCCACGGAGGTCAGGATCGGGACCTGGGCCTCGAGACCGGCGACGAAGGCGTCGCTGAGGCCGGTGCGCTCGGATTCAAGCCGCCCGAACTTGCTGAGCACCACGAGGTCGCAGCCGGCCGCGATGTCGCCGCGCACCGCCTGGCAGGCGGTCACGATGCTGCCGGCGTCGACGCTGCAGGCGCTGGAGCCGCGGCCGAGCGCCTGGAAAACCTCGAACCGGCGGCCATCGGCCAGACTGCGCAGCTGCGCATGGCCAGGCTCGGGCTCCTCCTCGACCACGCCGGCGACGCGCACCTGTGGCCCCAGGCGGGCGGCGAACACGGCGAACAACGCCTGGACCTGCGCCGTCGGCGCGCCTCGGACGACAGCGATCGGCGCTGAAGGGTGCGCCACGTCAGGCCTTCGGCATGAACGGCGTCGGCACGCGCGCGCCGCCCTGGCGGGCGAACATCCAGCCCGGATACTCGGCCGGCAGGTCGCTGACCTCGTCGAGGCGCGCGAGTTCCTCGGGCGTAAGTTCGAGGCCGACGGCGGCGAGATTGTCGTCGAGCTGCTCGACGGTCTTGGCCCCAATGATCACGCTCATCACGTGCGGCTTGGCCAGCAGCCAGGCCAGCGCCACGCGGGCCACCGAGGCGCCGTGCGCCTGCGCCACCTCGCGCATGACCTCCACGCACGCCCAGGCGCGATCGAGGTTCACCGGTGGGAAATCGAAGTTGGTGCGGCGGGCGTTCTCAGGGTTGTTCGAGCCCGGCCCGAACTTGCCCGAGAGCAGGCCGCCGGCCAGCGGCGACCAGACCATCAGGCCGAGCCGTTCGGAGGTCAGCATCGGGACCAGCTCGCGCTCCAGGTCGCGGCCGGCGATGGTGTAGTAGGCCTGCAGGGTCTCGAAACGGGCGTATCCCTTGGCTTCGGACAGCCCCACCGCTTTGGCGATCTTCCAGGCCGCCCAGTTGGAGACGCCGACGTAGCGGACCATCCCCTGGCTCACCAGGTCGTCGAGCGCGCGCAAGGTCTCGTCGATGGGGGTCACGGCGTCATTGCCGTGAATCTGGTAGAGGTCGATGTGGTCGGTCTGCAGCCGGTCCAGGCTGGCCTTGACCGAGTCCATGATGTGCCCGCGCGAGGCGCCGCGGTCGTTGGGCCCTGGCCCCATCTGGCCGAACACCTTGGTCGCCAGCACCACATCGCTGCGCTTGACGCCGAGGTTCTTCAGCGACTGACCGAGCCGCTGCTCCGAAGCTCCGAACGAATAGACGTCGGCGGTGTCGAAGAAGTTCACCCCGGCGACCAGGGCCTTGGCCATGATGGCGTCGACGTCGGCCTGAGGCAGCGAGCCGATGGCCTTCCAGATGCCGGCGTCCTCGTTGCCGCCGAACGTCATGGTCCCCAGGCAGATCTCGGAAACGTAGAGGCCGGTCCGGCCAAGCTGCTTGAACTTCATGCGTCGGCTCCTGGCGTTGTCGCCACAGCCTACATATCGGTTCGCGACAGGCGCAAGACGGCCCCCGCCCCTATGGCCGCGAGATGATCAGCCGCCGCGAGCCGTCATAGGTCGCCATGCGCCGCCAGTGGCCATAGCGGGCGTCCCAGGCGCCGCAGGCGAGATCGGCCGACAGCGTCTCCACGAACCTCGGTTCGACCTCTGGGGCGACGAACCCCCAGGAGGACTGGGCGGCGCGAACGGCCGGGTCCAGCAGGCGCTCGGGCCGGGCGAAGAAGGCGTCGGTGATCCCGTCCACGCAGTCGGCGGCGATGGGAACGGTCTCGATGGAGATCTGCCCGCCAAGGCCCTCGGCGATGGCCTCGATGTCGGGAAAGCGTCGTTGCTCGGCCGCCAGCAGTTCGGGCGCGTAGTCGTTGAACCACCACTGCGACAGCACCGATCCGTCGAAGGCGGCGACCACCACGGGGCCGCGCGCCACGCGCCGCAGTTCGGCCAGCCCCTTGGCCAGGTCGCGCCACTGGTGGACGGTGGCCACCGCCATCGCCGCATCCACGCTGTCGTCGTCGAGCGGCAAGGCCTCGGCGAAGCCCTCGATCGCCAGACCGGCGCCGGGCGGCCGCTGGGCCCGCATCACCGCCGACGGTTCGACCGCCAGGACATAGCAGTCTTCCGGCTCGTAGGACCCGGCTCCGGCTCCGACGTTGAGCACCGTCCGCACCGGCCCCAGGGCCTGGCGGATGCGCTGCGCCAACACGGGATCGGGCCGCCGCTGGGCGCCATAGCCGGCGCCCGTTTGCTCGTAATCGACATCCCCACCGACGGCCATTCGCCACTTCTCCTCACGTTTGATTGGACGGCTGGAGACGTACGCCTCGACAGAACTCGCCAAAACCGAGTTCGGGTCGTGCTATCGGTGAGCCAAATTCAATTAGGACGCTCTAGTCATGCGCCGACGGCTGCCGCCGCTTTCCGCCCTGCGCGCCTTCGAGGCGGTCGCCCGGCTGGGCTCGGTCGGCCGCGCCGCCGAGGAACTTGGCCGAACACACGGCGCGGTCAGCAAGCAGTTACAGGCGCTGCGTCTCGACGCCGGAGTGGCGCTGTTCGACAAGGTCGGCACGGGCCTGGCCCCCAACGCCGCCGGCAAGCGCCTGGCGCAAGCGGTGGGACGGGCCTTAGACGACCTGGGCGAGGCGTATGGCGAGGTGGTGCGCGAGGCGCGTGCGCCGGCTCTGCGGATCGCCTGCAGCGCCAGCTTTGCGATGGGTTGGCTGGCCCCGCGCCTGTCGCGCTTTTCCAAGCGTTATCCGGACGTTCGGCTGCAGCTCTCAATGACCTCGGCCCGCGAGATGCGTGAGGAGCGCGACGCCGACCTGGTGATCCTGTGGGACCGTGCGCCCTACCCCGCCGAGGACCGTGCCCGGGCGATCCGGCTGGCGGACGCCACATTCGGGCCGGTGGCGGCGCCCGACTATCCGATCGCGCGGCGAGGCGAAGTGCTGCGGGTTGGCCGGAAGATCGCCCACGACCACACGGCCGGCGCCTGGGCGCAGTGGAGCCGGGTCTCGGGCCTGTCGATCGAGGCGCCGACCGAGGTCAGCTTTCCGCATACCCACCTCTGCCTTCAGGCCGCGGCGGCGGGCATGGGCGTGGCGGTGGCCGAGCGGCGGCTGGCGGACGCAGACCTGACCGCCGGCCGACTGGTGGCGGTGGCGGAGTTCGCGAGCCTCCCCGACGGGTTCGCCGCCCTGCCGCACCGGACGCGGCCGCTGTCGCCGCAGGCCCAGGTGTTCGTCGACTGGCTGCGCGTCGAGCTCGACGAACCCTAGACGAGCCCGGCCCCCGGACCTACGCCGAGCGCATGAAGCGGCTGTTCGATTCCCTCGTCGACTGGGCCGACGCCCATCCCAAGCGGGTCCTGGCGATTGCGGTCGCGGTCGGGCTGGCGATCACGTTCGTCCTGCAAAGCCGGCCGCCGCCGGCGTTGCCGCTCACCCTGACGCCGGTGGTCGCCGACGTGCTGGGCGACCCTGGCACGCCGCGGGTGGGACCGGCAGACGCCGACGTGGTCGTCGTGCTCTACACCGACTACCGCTGCCCGATCTGCCGGCGGACCGATCCGGCGCTGGAGCGGCTGGTCGCACGCGATCCCAAGGTGCGCGTGCACTACAAGGACTGGCCGATCCTAGGCGAGCAGTCGATGCTCGGCGCACGGGCGGCGCTCGCCGCCGAGCGGCAGGGCAAGTACTTCGCCATGCACCGCGCGCTGATGGCCGACAACGCCCCTCTGAACGCGGCCGAGGTGCGCCGGATCGCCGCCGAGGCGGGCCTCGACCCGGCCCGCCTGGAAGCTGATTTAGTCCAATACGACAAAGAGATAGACCGCCAACTTGCGGCGCACGCCAACCAGGCCTTCGCCCTGGGGCTGAAGGGCACGCCAGCGTACCTCGTGGGCCCCTATCTCATCCAGGGCGGGCTGGATGACGCCGACCTGGACGCGGCGGTGGCCCGAGCCCGAAAGGCCGGATCGCCCAAGCCTCAGCCCGAGTGATCGGAGACGATCCGCCAGCCGTCCGCGGTCTTGTGGAACACCAGGCTGAACAGGCCGGTGGCCTTCTCGCCATTCGGCAGGTCGAGATTGAACCTGCCGATCACGGCGGCGTAGTCGGCGCCCAGCGGATCGAAGTCGACGACCTCGGTGGAGAGCTTGGGCATGGCCTTCGGGTCGGCGAAACGCGGGGCGTACATGGCCCGGATCGCGTCGTAGCCCTGGATGACCTTTCCACCGCTAACATAGTTGATTTGCGGGGCTTTTTCGTAGCTGGCCATGAAGGTGTCGAGTTCGCCGCGGCTCCAGCCGGCGCTGGCGTCGGCCAGCACCTTGGCGACGTCGGCGCGGTCGTCGGCGAGGGCCGGACCAGCCGCCAGGGCTATCGTCAGGGCGATGGCGGAAAGTGCGCTGAACTTCACAATCGGGCTCCTATTTGCGCCGTATCGTCAGGATTTCGACGGGACGTTCCAGAATCTGTCCCTTTACGAACACGACCGGCGGCGGCGCGTCGGACGGCTGGGACTGAATCTTGCGGACGACGTCCATGCCCTGAGTCACCCGACCGAAGGCGGCGTAGCCCTGGCCGTCGGGATTGCGGGCGCCGCCGAAGTCGAGGCTGGTGTTGTCGCCGACCGTAATGAAGAACTCGGAGGTCGCGGTGCCGGGGCCGTCGCGCGCCATCGAGATGACGCCGTCGGTGTGCGAGAGGCCGCTCATGGCGGTGGTCTCGTGGGCGATCGGCGGCAGCATCTGGCCACGATGGGCGTCGCTGTCGATGCCGCCCTGGATCACCTGGATCGGGGCCTTGGGGTTCGGGTCGGTCCCGGCGCGGACGACGCGGTAGAAGGTCGCCCCGTCGAAGCGGCCCTCGTCGACGTAGCGCAGGAAGTTGGCGACGGTGATGGGCGCCTTGTCCGGGTAGAGCTCGAGCTCCACCACGCCGAGGTCGGTGGTCATCACCACCGGAACAGCCGGCGCGGCGAGCGCGTAGCCCGCCATCGCCAGGGTGAGAGCCGCGCCCAGCATGGCGCGTCGAACGAGTGTCACGGCCAAGGCGGGCCCTCCCCTAGTCAGGTCGATGGCCGGCGGGTCGCCCCGCCGGCCGGCAGGTTTAGAACGCCACCCGGATGTTGGCCCCGACGGTGCGCGGCACGATGCGGATGCGCGCCTCGGGATCGAACGGGCTGGCCGGCAGCGCGCGGATCACGCCGCGGCTGTCGAGCGCGTTGTTCGCGTAGACCGAGAACTCCACCCCTTCGTGGGTCAGGCCCGCGCGCAGGTTGACGACGTTGTAGGCGTCCATCTTGCGGTAGGTGCTCAGCTGCGGGCTGAACTCGGTGAAGCGCTCACCCATGTACTGGTAGCCAGCGTAGACGAAGCCGTCGAGATCGTCGCCGACCGGGAACACGTATTCGGCCGAACCGCTGAAGGTGACCTCCGGCACGAACGGCGCCTTGTCGCCCTTCTTGGCCTTGAGGTTGACGACATCGGTCGAGAGCTTGGAGTCGATGTAGGCGCCGCCGGCCGTCAGGGTCAGGCCCTGGATCGGGTTGGCGGTGATTTCCAGTTCGACACCGTCGCTGGTCGCGCCGCCGACGTTCTCACGGAAGCCGAAGCCGCAGTCGAGCCGACGCTGGGTCTGCATGTCGTCCCAGACCAGGTGGAAGTAGGCGCCGTTGACGCGGACGCGACCGTCGGCGAACGAGCCCTTGCCGCCCGCTTCGTAGCTCCAGACCTTGTCGGCCGCGAAGGCGTTCGGGTCGGTTCCGGTGCGGGTGAAATCGGCCAGCTCGGCGGCGCAGACGTCCTGCGGCACCGGGGTGTTGATACCACCGTAGCGGAAGCCGCGGGCGGCCTGGGCGTAGACCATGAAGTCGTCGTTCACGTCATAGGAGACGTTGAACTTCGGGTTGAAGCCGTCTTCCTTCGAGGTGCGGCGCGGCGGGTCGCTGGGGATCGCGCCGTTGAAGAAGCCCGAGGCGTAGAGCTTGTACTTCTGTTCCCAGTTGAAATAGCGCAGCCCGCCGGTGACGTTCCACTTGCCGATCTCGTAGGTCAGCTCGCCGAACAGGGCGTAGGTCTTCACCTCGATGTCGTCGTAGCCCCAGTAGGGGTTGTCGGTCGGGGCGCCGAAGTCGTTCGAGTTGATCCCCATGGCGGCATCGAAGCCCGGCACCGGCACGGTGTTCAGATAGTAGATGTCCTTCTTGTCGGTGAAGGCGCCGACGACCCAGCTGAACGGGCCGTCGCCCTGCGAGGCCAGGCGAATCTCCTGGGCGAAGTAGGTCGAATCCGTGGTGTCGACCAGGGGGCTCGGCTTCACGCCCGGGAACGTACCGAGCAGTCCATCGAGCGAGCGCTTGTTGACCGTGGTGCGGTCGAAATACGAGGTCGATGAGACCAGGTTCGCAAAGCCCAGGTCGTAGTTGAGGGTCAGGTTGTAGATGTCGAGCTTGTCGTCGTAGCCGTCGTTAGAGGTGTAGTCGCGGGCGAGGCCCGGCACGCGCTCGAGATCCTCGGGGCGGCCGCCGTCCTTGTAGTGGTGCTTGAAGTACGACAGGTCGGCGGTGAAGTCGTCGGTGACCTGGAAGCGCGCCTCGACGCGGCCGCCGCGGGCCAGACCATCATTGAGGTCCTTCTCGCCGGTGGTGACGTTGTCGATGTAGCCCGGGGTCTTGGTGTAGTAGCCCGAGGCGCGGATCGCGATGCGGTCGTTGACCACCGGCACGTTCAGCAGGCCCTTCAGCGAGAAGCCGTTTCCGCCCTCATTGACGCTTGAGACGCCGTACTCGACCTTGCCGGAGAACTCATTGAGCTGCGGGCGATGAGTGATCATCCGCACGGTGCCGGTCATCGAGCCGGCGCCGTAGAGGGTGCCCTGCGGACCACGCAGCACTTCGACGCGCTCCAGGTCGAACAGCGCCAGTTCCGGGTTCAGAGCGCCCATCGAGATCGGGATTTCGTCGATGTAGATGCCGACGGTCTCCTGGTTCTGGGTGTCGTTGTCGTTGCCGCCGCCGTTGGTGACGCCGCGGATCGACAGGCGCGTGCGGCCCGGACCGTTCTGGTAGGCGGTCAGGCTGGGCACCGAGCCCAGCAGGGCGGTGTAGCTCTCGGCGCCCATGTTCTGCATGGCCTGTTCGCCGACGACGTTGATGCTCATCGGCACGTCGAGGACGCTTTCGGTCCGCTTGCGGGCGGTGACGACGAGTTCGTCGACGACGGCGCTGTCGCGGGCCGACTGCGCGTAGGACGGCGCGGCGGTGAGCGCCGTCGCCGAGATCAGAACCGACGCGGCCAGCAGGCGCGACTTGGTGCTCATGGTCATAGGAATCCCCTCCCGAATGACAGGCGCGCGACGCCGCTCCAGCCGGCGCGCGCAAATTTCGAGGCGGGACCATAGGCGTGTGACGCTTCTGCGAATGATGCGCCAAGCAGCCATTCTGATGCGCGATGCAATCAGTCGCCGCCGGGCGGCAACTCCAGGTGCAGCACCCCCTCGCCGCTACCTTCGGCGGAAGTCCTTGGGCGCGGCGTTGAACCGGCGGCGGAACGCGGCTGTGAAGTTGGTCGGGTGCTCGTAGCCGACCGATTCGGCGATCTCGGCGATGGTCATGCCGCCTTCGCGCAGCAGGTCCTTGGCCCGCTCCATGCGCCGGCCCTGGCAGAAATCGAACACCGTCGCGCCGAACGTCTCCTTGAACCCGCCCTGCAGCTTGGTGCGGTTCAGCCCGACGCGGCGGGCGAGCGCCTCGATGGTCGGCGGATCGGCGAACTCGGCCATCAGGATTTCACGCGCCTGGTAGAGACTGTCGCGCTCGCTGCGGCGGACCGGCGAGGCGGCGCGCGGCCCCTGATCGCCGCTCTCGACCGTGTCGACCAGCAGGCAGAGCATCTCCATCACCTTGGCCTCGAGATAGCGCTGGCGGAGGGCGCCCTTGAACGACGCGCCGACGATGTCGCCCACCGCGCTGTGCATGGCCGGGGTCAAGCGCATGCCGACATGGTTGAAGCCCTGCCCGCGGCGGTCGAGATCGCGCAGCAGCTTGGGCAGTTCGTCCGGCTCCAGCCCCATGATCCGGGCCAGGTTGCCGGCGTGGAAGTGCAGGGTCAGCGAGGCCAGCCGCTCGCGGCCATGGATGTGCAGGTCATAGTCGCGCCCGGCCGGCAGGGTCAGGACCGAGGCATAGCCCTTCTCGATCCGCACCGCGTTGGGCCCGTCGTCGTGCACGCCGATGCCGCCGGCCAGCACGAAGCGCAGGGAAACGAGGTCCTCGGGCGCGCGGATCGGCAAGGTGTAATGGTCGTCGTAGCTGCTGTCGGCGACGCAGACGAGCAGGTAGTCGTAGAGGCGCACGACGTCCCAGTGGCCGGCGCCGTGCTCAACCGGCAGGCGGGCCGAGGCGGCCGGCCCATGACGGGGCGAACGCGGCCCGTCGGCCACGCGTCCGTTGAACCCGTCATAGATGTCGCGAACCTCGGCGCGCGACGACAGAAGGTCGACCATACCCACCCCGCGCCAGCCCTGTGGCCAGCGGCCGGCAACCTGTCGCACCGCAAAGGAATTGTCACGACGGCGGCAAGCAACGGCTGCGGGTTTAGCGAGAGATGTTACTTTCCGGGCTCGGTATGGGGAGGGAGTCGACGATGAGCGACCAGAACAAGCCGGCGGCGTCGCTCGAATGGGGCGTCAAGCAGAGCTTCCGCAACTATGTCGCCATGACCGGCGGGACGACCGAGGTCGGCGGCGGCGCACAGGCGAACGAGGACGGCGCGTTCGTGTTCGCCGCGGCGGACGGCGGGCTGAGCCTGGACGCCGACGGGCGGCTGCAGGGCCGCGGGGGTTTTCTCGGCGAGGTGAAGTTTCAGGCCCACGGCGGCATGCTGTCTGTGTTCCTGGCCGACCCGGCGATCGAAGTGGACGACAAGGGCGCGGCCCTGACCGTCGCCGATACGCCGTCACGCAACCTGCGGGTCGAGGTCGGGCGCCTGGACCTGGCGGCGGCGACCACCGATCCGTCGGGCGAGATCGTCATCCCCGTCGGCCTGTCGATCGAGGGCAGCCGGCTGCTCGGCGACCACTATGCGCCGCGGACCGAGCTGGATCCGGTGCGGTTGCGGCTGGGCTAGACCGCTCGCACCCGTTCGCCGAACTTGGCCCGCAGCGCCCGCTCGACGCTGGGGGTGACCAGCCAGGAGACGTCCTCGCCGAGGCTGGCCAGTTCGCGCGCGGTGCTGGAGCTGACGTGCAGGAAGGTCTCGCGGCAGATGATGTGGATCATCGGCATGTCGGGATCGAGCCGGCCCAGGATGCCGTGGTAGCGGAACTCGTCGTCGAAGTCGGAGGACTGGCGCAGGCCGCGGACGATGTGGGTGGCCCCGATGCGGCGAGCGTACTTGATGACGCTCTCGCCCTGGAATGCGCCGATTTCGACCTGGGGCGGCAGTTCCCGCGGACCTCCCAATTCGAGGTCCAGCACAGAGCGGCGGATCAGGTCGAGGCGCTCATTGGGGTCGAACAGGCCGCTCTTGAGCGGATTGATCCCCACAGCCACGTGCACGACGTCGAAGGTCAGCAGCGCCTTCTGGATTATGTCCAGGTGACCGAGGGTGATCGGGTCGAAAGAGCCGGCGTAAATGGCCCGGGTACGGACAGGCTTCATGCGCGCCATTGGCTCAGTCAGTTCACGGACCGTCAAGGCGTCGCGCGCCCCATCATGGGGTCGCGGCGGCCCCGCCGTCGATCGCCACCGCCGGGGCGAAGGCGCCGGTCTGGGGCCGCGCGAAGATCATCCGGGTGGCGTCGCCCTCGGCCCGCAACTCGACCGGGCAGCCGTCGGAGAGTCGCACGCCCAGGCCGCTGAGCGCCACCCCGCGGACAACCAGTTCTCCGCCCCCGACCGCTGTCAGCGGAATGACGTTCAGCCGATCGCCGCGGGTCGTGAAGCGGACCGGCGCGCCATCGTCGGTCTGCGCCTCCGCGAAGGACCATGGCCGGGTCCCATAGACCGCCTCGCCGTTATCGCGCAGCCAGGCGCCCATCGCCTTGAGCCGGTCGAGCTGCGGCGTCGGGATCTGGGCGTCGTCGCCGCGCGGACCGACATTGAGCAGCAGATTGCCGCCCTTGGAGACGCTGTCGACCAGTTCCAGCAGCAGGTGCTCGGGGCTCTCGTAGTCGGCCTCGGTGTCGTTGCGGTTGAAGCCGAAGGAGTGGCTCATGCCGCGGGTCGCCTCCCACTTGCGGTCCTGGATGTCGGCGAAGCGGACGTATTCCGGGGTGCGGAAGTCGCTGTGCGGCACCGGCGGCGGCACCACCCCGTCCGCGCCCCCGCCGGACTTGGCGGCGCGGGACTCGATCATCCGGTCAAGCAACAGCCGCGGCAGCTTGTGACGCAACAGGCGAGCGGTGAAGGTCGGGGTCTTCCAGCGGTCGTTGACCACGCCGTCGGGCACGGCGGCGTAGTAGTCGGAGAACAGCTCGTCGAGCTCGCCCTGATCGGTCGGCCAGGAGATGTCGTTCCAGAGCACGCTGGGCTCGTAGCGGTCGACGAGTTCGCGAGTCTGGGCGGCGGCGTAGGCCGGATAGAGCCCGCCCGGGACCGAGCCGACGAAGTCCATCAGCGTGCGCAGCGGCTCGGGATTGAAGCTCCAGTCGATGCCGCCGGAATAGTAGACGCCGAACCGCATCCCGGCGCGGCGGACGGCGGCGGCCAGTTCGCCGACCACGTCGCGTTCGGTACGCCAGCCCTGGGCGTGCGGATGGGCCACCCGCGAGGGCCACAGGCAAAAGCCGTCATGGTGCTTGGTGACCAGCACCACATAGCGCGCGCCGGAGCCGGCGATGGCCTCGGCCCAGGCGTCGGGGTCCCATTGGCTCAGACCCGCCAGGAACGGCTCGCGGAAGTCGCGATAGGGCGCGCCGCCATAGGTCTCTCGGTGGAACGCGGCCGAGGGCGTGTCAGGCGACTTGATCGCGTTCTCGTACCACTCGGTATAGGGCGAGAGCGCCACCGCCCGGCGGTAGTCGGTCTGGAAGATGTCGGAGATCTTGCCGACCTTGGGCGCGAAGGCCGGGATCGAGAACAGGCCCCAGTGGATGAAGACGCCGAACTTGGCGTCGTCGTACCAGGCCGGCAAATCACGCCCCGCGAACGCCCCCATGGCCGCCTCCCCTGCGCCCCGGCCGGCGTCGCGGCCGGCGGAGCTATCAGACCCAGGGAGCGGCGGCTTGGCAAGCCGCCGCATATCGACGTTCGGTCAGACGCGCCGGATCAGGCAGCCCAGATCAGGCGGCCAGATCCTGGCTGGCGCGGGCCGGCGGCTTGGAGAACTGCATGACGCCGTCGTCGACCGAGCCGAAGCGCAGGCTGACGAGATCCAGGGCGTAGTTCTGGTGCAGCTTCCAGGGCGTCTTGGTCCCCTGCTTGGGGAACTGGTCGATGCCGCGCTGGACGTAGCCGGAGGAGAAGTCGAGCCACGGCGCTTCGCCGACGGTGGGATCGGGCTTGGGCGTGCAGATCGGCTGGCCGGTGCGCTCCATGTGGTTGAGCAGGCGGCAGACGTATTCGCAGGTCAGGTCGCACTTCAGCGTCCACGAGGCGTTGGTGTAGCCGAAGGCCGAGGCCAGGTTCGGCACGCCGCTGTACATCATGCCCTTGTAGCTCATGGTCTTGGCCATATCGACGCGCTCGCCGTCGACGATGACCTGCAGGCCGCTGAGCAGTTGGAGCTTGAGGCCGGTGGCGGTGACGACGACGTCGGCAGGCAGTTCCTGGCCCGATTTGAGGCGGATGCCGGTCTTGGTGAAGGTTTCGATCTGGTCGGTGACCACCGAGGCCGAGCCGTCCTTGATGGCGTCGAAGAGATCGGCGTCCGGCACGAGGCACAGCCGCTGGTCCCAGGGATTGTAGCGCGGCGTGAAGTGGGTCGCGACATCGTAGTCGGGGCCCAGGTGCTGGCGCACCATGTCGATGATCCGGGCCTTGGTCTTCTCCGGTTTCTTGCGGGCCAGGTTGAAGAACAGCATGCCGAAGAGGACGTTGCGCCAGCGGGTGATGCCGTAGGCCAGCTTGGCCGGCAGCTTGGCCCGCAGCCAGTTGGCGGCGGCGTCCTCGGCCGGGCGCGAGACCACATAGGTCGGCGAGCGCTGGAGCATGGTCACGTGGGCGGCGGTCTTGGCCATCTCCGGGACCAGGGTGACGGCGGTGGCGCCGCTGCCGATCACCACGACCTTCTTGCCCGAATAGTCGAGGTCTTCCGGCCACTTCTGGGGATGGACGATCTGGCCCTCGAACGCGTCGCGCCCCGCGAAATCGGGGGTGTAGCCCTCGGCGTAGTCGTAGTAGCCGGTGCACATGAAAAGGAAGTTGCAGGTCAGGCGGACCGCTTCCTTGTTCGGGCCGACCTGGGCCTCGACCGTCCAGCGGGCGTCGGCCGAGGACCAGGACGCGCAGGTGACGTGGTGGCCGTAGCGGATGTGGCGGTCGATGCGGTTCTCGACGGCGGTGTCGCGGACGTACTTCAGGATCGAGGGACCGTCGGCGATGGCCTTGGCCTCGCGCCACGGCTTGAAGGCGTAGCCGAGGGTGTACATGTCGCTGTCCGAGCGGATGCCGGGATAGCGGAACAGGTCCCAGGTGCCGCCGATCGCCTCGCGCCCCTCCAGGATCGCATAGGTCTTGCCCGGGCAATTGGCCTGCAGGTGATAGCCCGCCCCAATGCCCGAGAGCCCGGCCCCGACGATCAGCACGTCGAAATGTTCGCTGCCCACCGATATCACCTGTGAAATCGTCCTGGCCGTCCGGCCGAGAGTCCTCAAACACTTGTTCGGCATCATGCGCTCTCGGGCGGCGTTCGCCAAATGCGGTTCGCCGCCTTGCCGGATCAGACGGCACGGCCTCTAGATGGGCCGCGCACCTCCACGACCAGGCCTTCCAGCGCCCGCTCGCTACATGCACGCCGGCGATCTGGCGACCATCGGCCGGCACGCGGCTGCAGTGCAGATCGGCTAGGTTAAGTTGACCGGCTTCGTCGGCTGGGTGTTCTGGGGCGTGGCCCACGTCTACTTCCTGATCGGCCTGCGCAACCGCATCGCCGTGGCGTTCGACTGGGCGTGGAGCTGGCTGACCCGCCAGCGCAACATCCGCCTCATCGTTCAGCATCGCGGCCGATAAGGCGTAGCTTCCCCGCCTGCCCGCTTGACCCTGTGGATGACGCGCGGTGATGTAACTCGTTACAGACCGGTCGCTCACTGAAAGGCGGGACATGTCGGCGAGACCATCCAAGACGACGGGGGATGCGCCGCGCTCGGCGCGCGACCGCATCTTCGAGGCGGCGCGGGACATGTTCTATCGCAAGGGCATCCGCGCGGTCGGTGTCGAGAGCATCGCCGCCGAGGCCGGCGCGACCAAGATGAGCCTCTATCGCAACTTCCCGTCCAAGGACGAGTTGGTCGCCGAGGTGCTGCGCGAGCAGTCGCGGGAGGGCTGGGCCTGGTGGGACGAGATCGTCGGCCGCTTCGGCACCCCGCGCGCTCAACTGGAGGGGTTGTTCGACGCCTTCGCCGAGCGTTCGGAAAGCTCGGAGGCGCACGGCTGCGCCCTGTGCAACGCGGCGGTGGAACTGCACGAGCCCGATCATCCGGCGTTCCTGGTCGCCAAGGCCCACAAGATGGAGACGCGGCGCCGGCTGATCGAGCTGGCACGCGCGGCCGGCGCGCCGGACGACGAGCTGGGCGACGGGTTGCTGCTGTTGCTAGAGGGCTCTCACATGGCCCGGATCACCCTGGGCGGCGAAGGGCCTGACCGGATGCTGCCGCGCGCGGCGCGGGCGCTCATCCGCGAATACGTCGACCGCTGAGCCAAAGAAAAGGCCCGCTCGGACGAGCGGGCCTTTCCCGGATCACATGAGAGCTGGTCTCAGACCGCCAGCATCTGGCGGCGACGGGCCGAGCGGACCATGGTCCCCACGCCGCCGAAGCCGATGATCATCATCGCCCAGGTCGCCGGCTCGGGCACGCCGCTGGCGACGCTGTAAAGGTCGATCTTCCCGCGGATGAAGGCGCTGTTGACCGCCTGTTCCTTGGTCCAGAAACCGCCGCTGGGCGAGCCGTCGACGAGGAAGCCGTCCAGGTTCAGCGTGTATTGCTTGCCGCCGATCAGGAAGACTTGCGAGTTCGAGTTGAAATTCATCGTCACTTGGTCGGCGCAACCATTGACGTTGACGCCGCCGCCGTTCGCCTGACCGTTGGCGCAGGGGTTCGACTGGTTCGTCGTCTCGTTGTGGGAGAAGTTGTACTCGAAGGTCTTCGTGCCCAGGAACGAGCCGTCGGCCCAGACGTCCGTGGTGAAACGCAGGCCCACCCCGCTGATCGCGCCGCCGCTGTTGATCGGGAAGTTCACGTGCTGGAACTCGCCGATGTTCACCGAACCCGATGAATCGATGGCCTGATCGAGGCTCGTCGAGAAGTCGGCGCCGATGAAATTGTAGCCGCTCTGGCCGTAGCCGGTCGATTGACCCCAGCGGATCGTGCCGTCGCCGCCGTTGGCCGCGATGGCGATGTTCGTGCCGCCGGCCGGGTCGAACCACACGCCCGCGACGTTCTTGAACTCGACCTGCACCGCCGCGGCGGCCGGCGTCGCGATCACGGCCGCGAGAACCAGCGCCGAAATCAAGGCCGGAGCCTTGACCTGAAACTTGAGCTTATCCACGCCAAACCACCTTCTTGTTGCCCTAGATGTCAGTCGATCTGCGCCACAATTTCGCCATTCACAACAATATTGGCCAACATTTTACAATTGGCTCGAACACTTCCCCTGACGGTTGTTTTTATTCAGTTGAATTCGTTCTGCCACATACCGAAATAGTGCATATGGACTATCCGCAAGCACGCAGTTGATCGACTTATACTGCATGGAAATATGACGCTCACCTCCCCGCTCGACAGCAGCCACGGCGCCGCGACCGACACCTTGGGCGAGACTGCGCGCGACCTTCACACGATCTGGACGCAGGCGGGCGACGCGGCGCAGCCGCGGTGCTGGCCGCGCACGACCGAGAGGGACCATGGAGAGACTGCAGCCGGCCGCAATGGAGGCGCCGCGGTTCGAGGAGCGACCTTGGACCTTTGCGGGCCTACGTCGCCGCCACGCCCGCAAGGAAGGCGTCTGGCGCGCGCTGGACGAGCACGGGTGCGCCGCCTCCGACCGCTTTGGCAAGGTCGCCGGCCGCAAGGACGGCGCGGGGTACGGGCTCTATTACGACCTGTTCGCCCAGCGGGATGGCTTCGAGATGATCGCCGCGGTGGCGACCGACGAAGCGGCCGGCCGCCCGGCCGCCTTCGAGCAACTGCGCGTGCCGACCCGACGCTATGCGGTCTTCGCTCATCGCGGCCCGGTGAGCCGGCTGCGCAGCACCATCTGGACCGCCTGGTACGGCTGGCTGCCCAACCTTGGCCTGCGTTCGGCCGGCGACAGCCTGACGCCCGACTTCATCGAGGTCTATGGCGACGACGCCGGCAACACCGGCCGTCCCGCTATCGAGATCTGGTTTCCGGTCCGGGCCTGAGGCGCCACAACTCCCCGCGCGACGACGGGCGCGATGAGCTGTAGAGAACGCGGTGCGTTGAACTGACGTAACGACATTCTGAAAGTGCGCGCGTGCCGGAAAGAGCTGCCAAATCGCCGCCCTCGGAGCTGAGGGCCAGGGTTCGGGTTTTGGGCCGGGTGCTGGGGGATGTGATCAAATCCCAGGACGGCCAGGTGCTGTTCGACCGTATCGAGGACATCCGAAAGACGTCCGTCGCCTTCCACCGTGAGGGCGGCGCGGCGAACGCGGCGCTGCTGGAGGAGCGGCTGCGCAGCCTGGACCTGCACGAGACGGTGCGTTTCGCCCACTCGTTCGCGTGCTTCCTGCAGATCACCAACATCGCCGAGGACTACGTCCAGCGCCGCAAGGCCGGCGACCCACGCGTGGACACCCTGGCCGGCAGCCTTGCGGCCCTGGCCGAAGAAGGCGTCTCGACCGCGCAGGTCGCCAAGATGCTGCAGACCGCGTTCATCGCCCCGGTGATCACCGCCCATCCGACCGAGGTGCGGCGCAAGAGCGTGCTGGACCGCACAGGCGCCATCACTGAAGCGCTGAGCGCCCTGGAGCACGCCAGCGGCGAGAGCGCCCGGCACGAGCGCGAGATCGAACTGCTGCGCGAAGTGGCGATCTTCTGGCGCACCCGGCTGCTGCGCGGCGTTCGGCTGGGTGTCATCGATGAGATCGAGACCGCGGTCTCGTACTTCGAGCGCAGCTTCTTGGCCGAACTGCCCAAGCTCTATGCGCGCTGGACGCGACAGCTGGACGCGCAGCTTCCCAGCTTCCTGCGCATCGGCTCGTGGGTCGGCGGCGACCGCGACGGCAATCCGTTCGTCACCGACGCGGTCCAACGCCAGGCGTTCGCGCGCCAGTCGCAGGCCGCGTTGCTGAACTATCTGGAGCGGATCCACGCCCTGGGGGCCGAGCTCTCGCTGTCCAGCGCCCTGGCGGAGGTGACCCCGGCCCTGAAGGCGTTGGCGGACGCCTCGGGCGACACCTCGCCGCAGCGCGGCGACGAGCCCTATCGGCGAGCGCTGCGCGGCGTCTATGCGCGGCTGGCGGCGACCTATCCGGTCCTGACCGGCGAGGCCCCGCCCCGCCCCTCGCCGCTGGCCGCCCAGCCCTACGCCAACGCCCAGGCGCTGAAGGCCGACCTGCAGACCATTCTTGACAGCCTGGTCGCCAACCACGGCGACACCTTCGCCATCGGCCCGCTGCCCGAGCTGATCCGGGCGGTGGACTGCTTCGGCTTCCACCTGGCGACGCTGGACCTGCGGCAGAACTCAGCCGTACATGCCCGCACGATCGCCGAGCTGATGGCCGTGGCCGGGGTCTGCCCCGACTATCAGGCCCTGGACGAGCAGGCCCGCCGCGACCTGCTGCTGTCGGAGCTGGCGCACGGCCGGCTGCTCTATTCACCCTACGCCGAGTACAGCGAGGAGACCCACCGCGAATACGCGGTGCTGGCCCAGGCGGCGCGCTCGCGCCAGCAGTACGGCCGCCAGGCGATCGTCGCCTATATCGTCTCCAACACCACCTCGGTCTCGGACCTGCTCGAGGTCTACGTCCTGCTCAAGGAGGTGGGGCTGTTCCACCCGGGCGAGACCCCGCGCACCGAGGTGTTCGCCGAGCCGCTGTTCGAGACCATCGGCGACCTGCGCGCCGCGCCGCAGACGATGCGCGAGTACCTGTCGCTGCCGCTGATCAAGTCGCTGCTGGCCGAGGGCCGGCTGCAGGAAGTGATGATCGGCTACTCGGACTCCAACAAGGACGGCAGCTACCTGACCTCGACCTGGGAGCTGCACCAGGGCTCGCGGGCGCTGCTGGCCACCACCGAGGCGATGGGATTGCGGCTGCAGCTGTTCCACGGCCGCGGCGGCACGGTCGGCCGCGGCGGCGGGTCGAGCTACGAGGCGTTGCTGGCCCAGCCCGAAGGCACGGTGCGCGGGCGCATCCGCATTACCGAGCAAGGCGAGGTCGTCGCAAACAAGTACGCCGACCCGCAGCTGGCCGACCAGAGCCTGGAGACCATCACCGCCGGGGTGGTGCTGGCCTCGCTGCGCCAGGATTCGGCCGAGCGGCAGGGCGAGAAGCACGCGCCGGTGCTGGACAAGCTGTCCCAGGCCTCGATGGAGGCCTATCGCAATCTGGTCTACGAAACCCCTGGATTCGTGGACTATTTCTATGCCGCCACGCCGCTGACCGAGATCGTCGATCTGAACATCGGCAGCCGGCCGGCCTCGCGCCAGCCGACCCGCAGCATCGAAGGCCTGCGGGCGATCCCGTGGGTGTTCTCGTGGTCGCAGTCGCGGACCATGCTGCCCGGCTGGTACGGCTTCGGCTCGGCGATCGAGGCCTCGGGCGTCTCGCTCACCGAGCTCAACGAACTGCACGAGGCCTGGCCGTTCTTCGCCACCACGCTCGCCAACATGGAGATGGTGCTGGCCAAGAGCGACATGCTGATCGCCCGGCGCTATGCCGGGCTGGTCGAGGACAAGGCCCTCGCGCAGACGATCTTCGGACGCATCGAGGCCGAGTGGAACAAGACGGTCGAAGCGCTGCTGACCATCAGCGGCCAGAGCGCCCTGCTCGACCGCCACCCGGACCTGGCCGAGGCGCTGCGCACGCGCCTGCCCTACATCGACCCGCTCAACCACCTGCAGATCGAACTGATCCGCCGCCGCCGCGCCGGCGACGGCGCCGAGGCCGTGCGCGAGGGCATCCACCTGACCATCAACGGGGTCGCCGCGGGACTGCGCAACAGCGGATAGCGCCCGCGCGGGGCTATTCGTTCGCGACGACGGCGCCTATGGTCGCGCGTCAGGCCCTCTTTGGCCGTGTTTCCAGGCCGAGGGGGCGCCCATGCTCAACGATCTTCCCGACATCCTGCTGCGTCACCGGCGGATCGTCGGACTGGCGGCGATCGCCGTCGCCATCGTGACCTGGGGCGTCGACTGGGCGGGCCTCGTCTATCACTGCCCCTACTGCCGCACGCAGCGCACGGTGATCGGCCTGCTGGGGCTGCTGCTGCTCATGCCGAACCCGGCGCACTGGCTGGTCCGTTACCTGTCGGCGGTGTTCGCGATCTTCGGCCTGTCGGTCGGCTCGACGCAGCACTTCCGCGGCTGGGCGAAGATCATGTCCGGCAAGTTCACCTGGGGCGAGCACTGGTACCTGAACGCCTGGATGCTGTCGGGCTTCGCGATCCTGATCATCACCGCGCTGGTGCTGCTGATCTGGCGCTGGCGCTGGCCGGCGACGACCGCCGAGTAGTCGGGTATTCGAAAAAAGCGCGCGGCTGTCGGATCGGACGCCGCGCGAACGTCCTTCGGTCTGCACAACCCAAAGGAGGAAGCCATGCCCTATGTCGACGGTTTCGTGCTCGCCGTGCCGAAGGCCAACATCGAGGCCTACAAGGACATCGCCCGCAACGCCGGCGAGGTCTGGAAGGACCACGGCGCGCTGGCCTATGTCGAATGCATCGGCGACGACACGCCCTATGGCGAGGTGACCTCGTTCCCGCGCGCCGTCCAGGCCAAGGACGACGAGGTCGTAGTGTTCTCGTGGATCGTCTACGCCTCGCGCGCGGCCCGCGACGAGATCAACGCCAAGGTCATGGCCGATCCACGCATCAAGATGGACCCGGCCAAGATGCCGTTCGACGGCCAGCGGATGATCTTCGGCGGCTTCGAGAGCTTCGTCGAGCTCTGACCCACAGATGGCGCCCGCGCTCCAGGCTCTACTCCAGGGTCGCGGGCGTTACATTCGTTTACGTTATTTTTCAAAAGCTTGTTGGCGCGATCGCCTCGAAACGCGCCATACCCACGTCCATGAAGGCCGCTTCCCGGCGGTTTGTCAGGACGTGACGAAGATGTTGAAGCACTTGCCGGCGACGCTGGCCTTCGCCGTAGGCATGGCGGCCGCGGCCAGCCCGGCCGTCGGGGGCCAGGGCGCCGCCGCGTCCGTCGCCAGCGCGGCGGAAGTCTCGCTCATCTGGACCGCCATGATCCTGGGTTTCGTGAGCGCGGGCGCCCTGCTCCGCCATGACCGCCGGGCGCGACGCGTGCAGGCCCTGTCGGCCTGATCCACGCGCAGGCGACCCGCCGGGGTTCTAGGGGCGAGGCCTTTACGGGCGCGCTCTGGGGGCGGCGGGGAGTCGCGGGAACCCGCTCGACGGGTTCACCCAGCCCCCCCGCGGCTCCCCGGTCTCCCAAAACGAAAAGGCCGGCGCCCGAGGGAACGGCGCCGGCTCAGTCGTCAGCCCGGGAGGCGGGCCGCTAGAACTCGTACTTCAGGTCCACGCCGTAGGTCTTGGGCGGGGCGTAGTAGTTCATCAGGTCGCCGAAGAAAGTCTGGGCCGCGACGGCGTAGAGCTCGTCGGTGAGGTTCTTGCCCCACACCGTGACCGACCAGGCCGCGCCGGGCGGCTGGACGCGCAGGGAGGCGTCCCACAGGCCGAAGGGCTCCTGGGCGAAGGTGTTGGCCGGGGTCCAGTAGCTCTTGCCCTGCTTGGTGTAGTTGGTCTGCAGGCTGAAGGCCTGGTCCCACTCGCCGATGCCGAACACGTAGTTGGCGCCGATGTCGAACTTGTATTCCGGCGAGCGCTGGATGCGGTTGCCCGAGAACACCACGCCCGCGCCGTCGACGAAGTTCTTGTACTTGGCGTCGAGCCACGAGCCCGATGCGGTCAGGGTAAGGTCCTCGCTGACCGCCCAGGTGCCTTCGGCCTCGAGCCCCTTGATCTCGGCCGTGCCGGCGTTGCTGGTGATCAGGCAGAGGCACTCCAGGACCAGTTGCTGGGACTGCAGGTCCTTGTAGTCCATCTTGAAGGCGGCCAGGTTCAGGCGCACGCGGCGGTCGAACAGGTCCGACTTCACGCCGATCTCGTAGTTGGTGGCCTTTTCCGGGTCGTAGCCGATGGCGGCGGCCGCGGCGGTCGACGGCAGGTGGTCCCAGCCGCCGCCCTTGAAGCCCTTGGCGACGCTGCCGTAGATCATGACGTTGTCGTTCGGTCGGTACTCGATGATGCCTTGCGGCGTCAGGGCGTTCCAATCCTTGCCGTAGTTGACGGTGAAGGACTGGCCCTTGGCCAACACCAGGGCCGCCACGCAGAGGCCATCGCCGCCGTCCTCGAGGCACTGGGCCAGACGCGTGCCGCTCTTGTCGTCCATGGTGTAGCGCAGGCCGATCGTGGCCTTGAGCTGGTCGGTGAACTTGTAGCCGATCTGACCGAAGACGGCGGTGGTCTTGAGGTCGGCCTTGTTGGTGTAGAGGAAGGTGCCGCTGAGCGCCGGGATGGTGGTCGACGTTGTGGCGACGTTGGAATCGTAGCGGGTGACATCGTCGCTCTGGTGGAAGGCGCCGAGGATCCAGTCGAAGCGGCTGTCCGGATTGTCCGACACCAGGCGCAGTTCCTGGCTGATCGTCTCGGGCTTCTCGCTGGTCGAATAGAAGGTGTCGGCAAGGCCGGGCGGCGAGCCGATCCCCAGCTGGTTGAAGCCCATCACGCCCTTGGACGACCGATAGCCTGTGATCGAGGTCAGCTTGGCGCCTTCGAACACGCCCCAGTCGACGCGCAGCATCGCGCCGCGGGTGATGCGGCGGCTGTACTCATGCTGCGGGCTGGTGGCGTCGCGCGGGCCGAGGCCGCGGGCCGCGCGCCAGGCGGCGACCGCGCCCGTGCCGGCGGCGAAGGGATCGTCGGTCATAACCCGGGCCGTGCCGTCGGTCTCGTCCGAGCCGTAGTCGAAGGTCGCGAGAACCTGGAGGTCGGCGTCCGGCGCGCGATAGAGCAGCCCGCCGCGCCCCTGATAGGACTTCAGGTTGTCCATGTCGCCGCCCAGCACGACGTTCTTGCTGTAGCCCGAGCGGTTGCGGACCTGGAAGGCGACGCGGCCAGCCAGGTCGTCGGTCAGGGCCCCGGTCACGTAGCCGTTGGCCATCACCGAGTCGTAGTTGCCAAACGAGATGGTGGTGGCGCCCGAGGGATCGAACTTCGGCTTGGCGGTGATGACGCTGATCGCGCCGCCAACCACGTTCTTGCCCAGCAGCACGCCCTGCGGGCCGCGGATCACCTCGACCCGCTCCAGATCGTAGAAGTCGGTGAAGGCGGAGCCCATGCGCGAGAGATAGACCTCGTCGACGAACATCCCCACCGACGGTTCGGCGGTCGCGTCGAGGATCCGCACGCTGGTCACGCCGCGGATGCTAAGCTCCTTGCCCAGGGCCGAGCTCTCGGTCATCGAGAACGAGGGCACGGTGGTCGAAAGCGAGCTGAGATCGACGATGCGGCTGCGTTCCAGCGCCTGCTCGGTGATCGCGCTGATCGCCGAGGGGACGTCCTGCAGCTTCCGTTCGCGACGGTCGGCGGTGACGATCACTTCCTCGACCGCGACGGGCCGCGAATTTGCCGCCGGCGCGGTCTGGGCGACCGCCGCAGTCCCCGTTGAAAGCGCCCCGACGGCGCAGCTAGCCAACAGGATGAGCGCTTGCCTGGTCATGAGTTTCCCCCGTGTTTGCGCGGCGCGCTCCGGCGCCGATCGACCGGGCTCTGTGGCCCGTGACGAGAGACTTGCATTAATGAACTGATGCGCACAAGTCCTTTTTTGAAAGTCGCATCAGATTAGCTTGCATTTTGATACTTCCGAGGCGACGGTAGGACGAACGCCGCGCAGACGGCCGCGCCATTCGGGGGCCCGGGAATGCTTCAAAGCACGATGTCGAACGCCGCCCGACCGAAGGATTCGGCGCTGGGATCGCCCGCGGCCGCCGCGGCCGACTGGCCGGCCCCGGCCCGCGCCTGGACCATGGTGCTGGTGCTGATGGCCGCCTATGCAGTCGGGTTCGTCGACCGGCAGATCCTGACCCTGCTGGTCGAACCGCTGCGCCGCGACCTCGGAATCACCGACACCCAGTTCAGCCTGCTGAGCGGGCTGGCCTTCACGCTGTTCTATACGCTGATGGGCGTCCCGCTGGCCTGGCTGGCGGACCGCGGCTCGCGCCGCAACCTGATCATGGTCAGCATCGGGGTGTGGAGCGCGATGACCGCCGCCTGCGGTCTGGCCGGGTCGTTCGTGTCGCTGTTCGCCGCCCGCGTCGGCGTCGGGATCGGCGAGGCCGGGCTCTCGCCGGCCGCCTACTCGATGATCGCCGACTCCTTCCCGCCGGCCAAGCGGGCGCGGGCCATGGGGATCTATGCGATCGGCTCGATCGCCGGGGTCGGCATGGCGCTGATCATCGGCGGCGCGGTGATCGAATGGGCCAGCACCGCCCCGCCCGTCAGCCTGCCGCTGGTCGGGACGCTGAAGGGCTGGCAGATCGCCTTCATGCTGGTCAGCCTGCCCGGCCCGGTGCTCATCGCCGCGATGCTGTTCCTGCGCGAGCCGGCCCGCCAGGGCGCGGGCGCCGCGCCCTCGGCCCCGCTCGGTCCCTACCTGCGCCGCCGCTGGCTGGTGTTCACCCTGCTGGCGGCCGGCTACTCGCTGGTCGGGGTGGTGATCGCCGCCTACCTGACCTGGGCGCCGGCCTTCCTGATGCGCGCGCACGGCTGGCCGGTCGGCAAGGTCGGGGCGGTCTACGGGACCATACTGCTGGTCGGCAGCACGCTGGGCGTGCTGATCGGCGGCTGGTGGACCGACCGCTTCGCCGCCGCCGGCCGCAAGGACGCGGTGCTGCGCGTGGCGATCATCGGCGCGCTCGGCGCCTTCCCCTTCGCCCTGGCGGCGCCGATGATGGCGAGCGGCGAGCTCGCCGCCGCGATGCTGGCGTTGATGTGCCTGGGGTTCGGCCTGACCCAGGGCCTGCCGGCGGTCTCGTTCCAGGCGGTGACGCCCAACCGGGTGCGGGCGCGGGTGATCGCGCTCTACCTGCTGATCGGCAACATCGTCGCCTTCACGGTCGGGCCGACGGCGGTGGCGCTGATCAGCGACCACTGGCTGAAGGATCCGGCCAAGATCGGCGTCGCCGTGGCCATCGTCACCGCCGTGGTGCTGCCGCTGGGGGTCGCGGCGCTGATCGCGGCGATCAAACCCTATGTCCGCGCCTCGCAGGAAGAGACCGCCGAAGCGTCCGATCACTGACGTTTGTAGATTGCGGGTTTGCACCGAGACCGAAAGCGGTGCAGCCTGCTGGACGGACCCGCAAGAAGGTCCGCGAGACTAGACGATACATGGGAGGAAGGCGCGTGAGACTCGTCGCCTTGACCGCTGTCCTCGGCCTGCTGGCCATGGGGACAGCGTCCGCGCAGAGCAGCGGACAGGTGCGCCACGACGCCAAGTCGAGCGGCCTGCTGATGGCCGCCACCTACAAGCCCGCTTCGGCCAAGACGGACAACACCGTCAGGCTTACCGCCAAGCCGGCCAGCGCCGCCAAACCGCAGATCTACATCTACAAGGCCCCGATGGCCGTGAAGCCGCTGAAGACCTGGTAGGCGGATACGAAAAGTCCCGGCCTGCACCACTCAGACCGGGACCCGACCCGTCGCCCGGAGCCGTCGAGCCGGCCCCGGGACTTATGACGCCTATTTCCCTTGCGCCGCGCGGATCGCCTGCCCCTGCCCCCAGGTCGCGTGGGTGCCGCTGGAGATGCGGCCGGGCAGCATGATCCGGCAGACCGGGCCGTCGGCCAGTTTCCTGGCGTTGTAGACGACGCATTCGGAACGGTCGGCGAGCATGTCGGTGACGAAGGTGACGAGATAGCCGTCGTCCTCGTCCACCGCGCCGACGCGGGGCGCAAAGCCCGGCTCGCTGCCGTAGCGCTCCTCGCCGAAGTCGATCGCCCAGCTCTCGCCGGTCTTCAGGTCGTGCTTCACCAGGCCGGTGAACAGAAACCAGCCGGGCTTGGAGACGGCGCTGTAGCCGTAGCGATACGGCAGGCCGGCGTACTGATTGTTGATGACCCCGAACTCAAGGATGCGGTCGTCGAGGCGCTGCTCCCGGGTCTCGCCGGTCTTCATGTTGAAGCGCCAGCGGTGCAGCTTGGGCCGCAGCTCGTTCTGGTCGAGGAAGGCCATGATCCGCTCATAGCCGGCCGGGGCGCTGTTGGACGACTTCGGCTCAGGGTTCTCCTCGAAGTAGCCGTCGAGCACGACCTCGTCGCCATCCTCGAAGGCGTTGAGGAAGTGGAGGACGTAGGTCGGATCGGCCTCGAACCACTTGATGTCCTCGGGCTTGCCGTAGCGCGGCAGGATGCCGAAGCGCGAGCGCATCTCGCGGTGGAACCGCACCACGTGCAGGTTCTTCTCCAGCAGCTCGGGCTCCCAGAACACCGGCAGGTCGTTGAGGATCGAGTAGTTGGTGGTGAAGGCCATGTCGTGCGGCAGGCGCGGGCCCGGCAGCGGCACGGGGATGTAGTGCTTCAGCTTGTTGTCTGGGCCCACCACCCCGTAGTGCATGTAGGGGGCGTGCTTGGAGTAGTTGAAGAACAGGAGCTCGCCGGTGTGCTCATCGACCTTCGGGTGGGCCGAGATGCCGTCGATCGGGGTCCAGCTCTCGACGCCCTCCTGCTCCAACGTATAGGGGTCGAGGCGGTAGCCTTCGCCGCACTGGTAGAAGGTCGAGAGAATCTTGCCGGCGTGGACGACGACGTCGGTGGAGGACGAATCCTTCAGCCGCTCGTGCGCGCCCCAGCCCGGACGGGTCGACTTGGCGGGGTTCTCGGCCAGACCGGCCCACAGCGCGCGGCCCGCCTCCTCCTCGGCCTGGAAGCCTTTGGTGCGGACGAAGCGGTTGCGATAGGCCGCCTGGCCGTCCTTGAAGCTCATTACATGCAGCATGCCGTCGCCGTCGAACGGGTGATAGCGGCCGAGCGGCTCGTGGACCGGGTTCTCCGTGTTGCGGACATAGACGCCGTCGATGTCGGCCGGGACCTGGCCGATCACTTCCAGCCCCTCGCCGTTGAACTCCTCATGCTGCGGGGTCCAGGCGCCGTTCATATAGGGGTGGTCGTTCGGCTCGATGGTGCTGTGGACCCGGTTCACCAGTTCGACGGGCATGTCGCTCTCCCTTGCTGGACAGCTCGCGGCCATCCTCGTTGGCGCATGATAAGCGCATTTAGTTTCAATTTGCCAGTTGGATTCCGACAAGCCGGCATCTGAGCAGGCGCCACATCGAATATCACTTTCATTTTGAAACTGATTTGATGTATCTCAAACCAAGCGCAAGGGCAGCGCCGCCGACCGAAGCGGCCGCCAGGCGCCAGAGTCTGGTTGGAGGAAACCCATGTCCCACCCCGTCTGGTTCGACCAGAAGACCGCGCCGAGCGCTGCGGACTGCGTCGTCCCCCGGCTCATCGACCGGCACGCGCAGGCCACGCCCGACAAGGTGTTTCTGCGGTTCGAGACCGGCGAGGAATGGACCTGGGCCCAGACCCGCGAGATCGCGCTGGCGACCGCCGCGGCCCTGCAGGCGCGCGACGTGAGGCCCGGCGACATCGTCGCCGCCTGGGCCCCCAACTCCGCCGCCCTCTGCCGGGCCTGGTTCGGGGCCAACTACGCCGGCGCGGCGCTGGCCCCGATCAACACCAGCTTCCGCGGCCGGCTGCTGGAGCACGCGGTCAACAAGACCGGCGCGAAGATCGCGATCATCCACCCGGACCTCGTCCCGCGGCTGGCCGGCCTGAGCCTGCCCGCGCTGGAGCGCGTGATCCTGACCGCGCCGGGCCCCAATGCGCTGGACCTGCCCCAGGCCATCGAACCGCCTTCGGCGCTGAACGGCGATGCGCGCGAGGCGATCCTCGCCGATCCGCAGCCCTGGGACACGCCGGTCATCATTTTCACCTCCGGGACCACCGGCCCCTCCAAGGCGGTCGTGACCTCCTACGTCCAGGAGTGGACAACGGCGCGGGTCACCTACGGCTACATGCGCGCCGACGACCGGATGCTGGTCAACCTGCCGATGTTCCATGTCGGCGGGATCAGCGGGATCATGGCGGCGCTGGCCAGCGGCGGCTCCATAGCCCTCTTCGAGGCCTTCGACACCCGCCGGTTCTGGGACCTGGTGCGCCAGACCGGCTCGACCACCTGCAGCGGCTTCATCGGCGCCCTGACGAGCTTCCTGCACAAGGAGCCGCCCCGGCCCGACGACAAGGACAATCCGCTGCGGATCTGCACGCTGTCGCCGGTGTCGGAGGAGACGGTGGCGCTCGCCGAGCGGTTCGGGTTCGACTACGTCTCCGGGTTCAACATGACCGAGGTCTCCTCGCCGCTGATCAGCGAGGTCAACGAGAAGACCATGCGCAGCTGCGGGCGGCCGCGCGCCGGCGTGCAGTGCCGGCTGGTCGACGCCTTCGACCAGGAGGTCCCGGTCGGCGAGGTCGGCGAGCTTACCATCCGCACCGACCGCCCCTGGGAGCTGTTCAAGGAGTATCTGGGCGATCCGGCGGCCACGGCCGAGGCGTGGCGCAACGGCTGGTTCCACACCGGCGACCTGCTGTGGCGCGACGCCGAGGGGCTGTTCTACTTCGTCGACCGCAAGAAGGACGCGATCCGCCGCCGCGGCGAGAACATGTCCTCGCTGGAGATCGAGATCGAGGTCAGCGCCTATGAGCACGTGCGCGAGGTGGCGGCCTATGGCGTCGACCTGCCGGGCGGAGAGCAGGAGGTGATGGTCTGCGTCGCCCCGCGCGAGGGCTCAAGCGTCGACCCCAAGGCGTTGATCGAGTTCCTGATTCCGCGCATGGCCCACTTCATGGTGCCGCGCTATGTGCGGGTCGAGGCCGAGCTGCCCAAGACCCCAACCAACAAGATCCAGAAGGTCGAGCTGCGCAAAGAAGGCGTCACCGCACAGACCTGGGACCGGGAGGCCGCCGGCATCCGGGTGAAGCGCGAAAAGCTGTCGACGCATTAGGCGGCCGCTCTGTCGGCGACAGCGCCTTCCTCGACAATCCGGAGGCCCAGGAACGTTCGAACTTCACCAAGCTGATCCTGGTCGAGGGCGAGAGCTGACGCCGGCCCGCGCTAGAACCGAGGCATGCTCCCCATCGTCTTCATCCCTGGCCTGCTCTGCGACGAGCGGCTGTGGCGCGGCCTGCCCCGCCCTTCGTTCCACCTGTTCCACCGCTGCGGCCACCTGCCGGCGATCGAGCAGCCGGACGAGACCAGCGCGGTCTTGCGCCGGTGGCTGGCGACCACCACCTGACGCTGCGGCGCGGGCCGTTGCAAATTACCGTCCAGTTGGTATGTAACGACCATGTCCCAGCCCCGCCGACGCCAGCCTGAAGCCACCCGCGCCCAGATCATGGGGGCGGCGATGCAGACCCTGCAGGAAAGCGGCGCGGCCGGCTTCACCCTCGACGCCGTCGTGGCCCGGCTGCCGCTAAGCAAGGGCGCGCTGCTGCATCACTTCCCCAGCAAGGCCGAACTGCTGAAGGCGCTGGTCGACGAGGCCGGCGAGAAGTTCTCGTCGACGGTCGAGGCTATCGCCGCCAAGGATCCGCATCCCGTGGGGCGCTATGGCCGCGCCTACCTGGCTGCGACCGTGCAGCTGACCATGAGCGAGGACGAGGTGCGCACCAGCAAGGTGGTGCTGGTCGCCTGCCTGCTGGAGCCGGCCCTGGCCGATCGCTGGCGATGGTGGGTCGACAAGATCACCCGGGACGCGCCGAACGACGCGGTCGGGGCCGACGACGCGCTGCTGCAGCGGCTGGTGGCCGACGGCCTTTGGCTGTCGGACGTTTTCGGGAACAACCCGGTGCCGATGGAGCAGCGCCGGGTCATCGGGGCGCTGATGGGCGCCTCGCCGCTGGACGAGGCGCCAGCCGCCTAACGGGCCTTGGCCGCGGCGTACTCGCCGGCCAGTTGGTCGACGATGGCGCCGACCTGCTCGATGCAACGCACCGCGCCGACCCCCTGCCCCGCCGACCAGACGTCCTTCCAGCGCTTGGCGTCGTTGTCTTCCGGACGGCCGAGGTCGATCTCGGCCTTGGCACCCATGGCGGCCGGGTCGAAGCCGGCGGCGACCAGGCTGCCCTTCAGCCAGTTGGCCGGCACGCCGGTCAGCGAGGCCGAGAGGATGATCTCGTCCGCCGTCGCCTCGACCAACATGGTCTTGTAGTCCGGGTGGGCCATGCTCTCTTCCGACGCGATCAGCCGGGTGCCGAGATAGGCGTAATCGGCGCCGAGGATTTCCGCGGCACGCACCGCCTGGCCCGAGCCGATCGCCCCGCCCAGCACGATGGTCCCGTCGAAGAACTCGCGCACCGCCGGGACGAAGGCGAAGGCCGACAGCTGGCCGGTATGGCCGCCGGCGCCGGCCGAAATCAGAACCAGGCCGTCGACGCCCGCCTCCGCCGCCTTCCTGGCGTAGGAGATCGAGTTGACGTCGGCCAGCACCTTGCCGCCATAGGCCTGGACCTGAGCGACCAGTTCCTTGGGGCTGCCAAGCGCCGTGATGACGATCGGCGGCCTGTGCTTCATGACCAGCTCGAGCTCTTCGGCCATCCGTTCATAGGTCCGGTGGACCATGATGTTGATCGCCCAGGGCGCGTCGCCCACAGCGGCCTTGATGTCGGCCAGCCACTGGTCCAGCACCTCAATGGTGCGGGCGTTGTTGGCGGGGAACGAGCCGACAATCCCGGCCTTACACGCCGCCAGCACCAGTTCCGGCCCCGAGACCAGGAACATCGGCGCAGCGATGGCCGGCAGCCGCAGCCGCCCCTTGAGCGAAACCAGATCCTGCATCGCGTATCCTTACATCCCCAGGCGCGAACCCCCCGCGCCTCCAAAAGCCGCAAGCCTTGACTTGCAAATCGCAACTTATTGACCGCTCGCTGCGGCGTCAACCGCTCCAGCGTTGTTACTTGCATAATCGAACTTACGCCAATAGCCTGCGGCCAAAGAAACGCAGGAGGGACGCGGTCATGAGCGAAAACATGAAGACGCTGGAGGCGATGATCGCCGCCTCGAAACGGAAGGACCACGACGCCTTCCTCGACACCCTGACCGACGACTTCGAGTACCACTGGCGCATGGGCGTCAAGCCGATCTCCGACAAGGCGACCATGCGCAAGTTCCTGCGCAACTACGAGCAGGGCTACGACCAGCGCGATTGGATCGTGCTGAACTGGGCCGAGAGGGGCGACGTCATGTTGGTCGAGGGCATGGAGAAACTCTACGACCGCACCCGCGACGTGCTGATCGACAACCCGTTCATGCAGACCATCGAGTTCCGCGACGGGAAGGTCTGCAAGCTTCGCGACTACTACGACTCGGCCCGCATCGAGGCCGCCCCCAAGCAGGAGAGCGCCGCGTGAGCGAAGCCAAGATCGACGTCATCCGCCGTCTGCAGCAGGCCATCGCCGCCAAGGACAAGGCCGACTTCCTCGACTTCTTCGCCCCGGAAGTCGAGTACCACTATCACGTCGGCACCCGGCCGCTGATGGGCCGCGACTGGGTGGAGAAGTTCATCACCAAGTACTGGGCCGACAATTCGGGCTCGACCTGGGTGATCGAGCGCCACGCCGAGACCGACACCCACCTCTTCACCGAGGGCCGCGAGGAGTACGTCAACGCCAGCGGCCAGACCGTGACCCACCCCTATATGGGCATTATCGAGTTCAAGCCGGACGGCAAGATCGTCGGCTGGCGCGACTACTTCCAGATGGCCGATCCGAACGCCACGCACTGATCCTGGCGCCTGTCTTCCGCCGCGCGGAAGGCAGGCCTACCAGCCGACAGCGTTGCGCAAGCGGATCCCGCTGGCGTGCAGCGTCGTCTCCCAGACCCCGCGCAGCGGCGTCAGGCTCTCTACCACGCGCAGATCGACGCCGCAGGCGGACAAGGCGCCGGGCAGGTCCGACAACTCCTCCATGGCCAGCGGCGTGACGGCTTCGCGCGCCACCCACATGCCGGCGTCGTCGAGGCTCTCGAAGCTCTTCACCGGCAGTTCGTAGCGATAGAGCCGCGCGGCGTTCAGCGCCGGCAGCCAACGCGCTTCGACATAGGCCGCCCGGTCGGCCCCGCCGAGCCAGGCCGCGCGGTCCGCCGCCGAGGTCGTCGCCAGCGGCCAGAGCAGGATGCGCGGGCAGTCGCGCGGAAACAGGTACATCGCCTGGTGCGGCTCATCGATCGCCCAGACCAGCGGGCCGTTCAGCCACTCGCGCCCGGGCGGCCGGGCCGAGGGCGTGCGCACCGGCCGCGGCTCGAACCGCGCGACCGCGGGATCCTCGCTGAAATGGAACAGGCGCATGGCGCGACTAGGCGGGCGTCGCGCGAGCGCAGTCAACTAGAACGCCCAGGCGCAGCCGATGCCGACGGCGGCCCCCTGCTCGCCCGCCGGATCGGCGTCGCCGCCGGCGCGAGCCTTGCAGCCGTTCTTCGGCCGGCGGGCCAGGTAGGGGGCCGTCTCCTTGGCGAAGGCGCCGCGCGGGTCGAGATCGAGCTTGCGGCCGATCCTGTCCTCGACCGCCGCCAGACGCTCGTCGCAGCGCTGGCGCTCCTCGTCGGTGAGATCGGCGAGCCGGCAGCCGATCAGGCCGCGCAGAGCCCGACGCACGGCCGGCGGCGCGGCGGCCTCGCCCGCGCCAGGCGCCGTGGACGGCGCGGCGAGGCCTGGCTCCTGGCGCTGGAGCGGCGCGCGCTCGGGAGAGCGGGCGGCATGCGGGCGCGGCGGCGCGGGCGACGAAAGATCGGCGGCGCCAGCAGCACCTCCATGGACGGGGTCTCAGGCGACGGCGACAGCACATGGCGCTGGACCAACAGCCAGCCCAGCACGACGAGGTGCGCCCCGATCGACAGGGCCAGCAGCAGGAGCCGTTGCTGCGCGCGCCCCATCTCCACCTTCTCGCGAACTTCCGCCCGGACGCTCGCTGTGGCTGAGGGTGGAATTATGGCAGAGCTTGAGCCGTCGAGGGTCGCAGCACCCCCCCAGCCGCCAACGGCGCGATCAGGCCGGCGACGAACAGGGTGTTGGGGATCAGGTTGAGGCTGAAGCCGGTGGCCATCGACAGCGCGCTGTCGATGACGAACCAGACGAGCGCGCTGGCCAGGATCATTCGCCAGATCGGCCCGCCGGCAGGTCCGAGCCGCCTCGCCGCGTCGATAGCGGCGTAGAGCGTCAGGCTCCAGCCGATCGTCACAGCGCCCAGCACGGCCAGGGCGAAGCGCATCGGGCCGTCGATCACCAGCAGCTCGGGTCCATTGAGCAGGTCGAGCAAGGCGCGGACCGGACCGCTGGTCGCCTCCGCCGCCCCGCCCGCCAGTAAGATCCCGAACAGCGCGACCACCGCGCACCATCCGTTGAGCCACGTCCGCCAGAACCCGTTCATCGCCTGCTCCCTTGAGTTTGGAGCAGGTTAGACGCCGGGATTCGTCCCGGCCATGACCTCAGAGGTCATGGCGATCAGGCTTCGGCCTTGGCGCGCTGGTCGCGCAGGGCGCTGCGGCGGACCTTGCCGGCGTCGTCGCGCAGTCGCTCGTGGGTGACCTCGAGGCTGCGCGGGATCTTGTAGGGGGCGATGCGCTCGGCCAGGAACGCCTTGACTGCCGCCTCGTCCAGCGGCGGGCCGCCGGGCGCCATTTCGAGGATGGCGTGGACCGCTTGGCCCAGGTCCTCGTGCGGCAGGCCGACGACGACGCTGGAGAGCACGCCCGGATAGGCGTCGACCGCGGCCTCGACCTCGGCCGGATAGATGTTGGCCCCGCCGGAGATGATCAGGTCCGTGCGCCGGTCGGCGAGGTAGAGATAGCCCTCCTCGTCGATGTGGCCCATGTCGCCGAAGGTCTCCCACTCGCCCTTCGCCCGCGGTTCGGCGCCGATGTAGTGGTAGGTCGCGCCGCGGCCGCCGGCCGGCAGGAAGAAGACCTCGCCCACTTCGCCGGGCGAGGCCTCGCTGCCGTCCTCGCGCAGGATGCGGATCTCGCTGCCCGGCATCAGGCGGCCGACCGAACCCTTGTGGGTCAGCCACTCACGGCCGCCGATCGAGGTGCCGCCCATGGCCTCGGTGCCGGAATAGACCTCCCAGACCGCGTCGGGGCCGAGCCACTCGATCCACTTCTCCTTCAGCCAGACCGGGCAGGCCGAGGCGATGTGGACGATCATCTCCAGGCTGGAGACGTCGGCCGCGGCGCGCTCGGCGTCCGGCAGCCGCCAGATGCGGTGCATCATGGTCGGGACCAGATAAGCCCACTGGACCTGGTGCTCGCCGATCAGGCGCAGGGTTTCGGAGGGGTCGAAGCGCTTGGTGATCACGAGGTGGCAGCCCCAGCACAGCGCCATGTAGGCCAGGCCGAAGGGGGCGGCGTGATAGAGCGGCCCCGGAATGATCACCGTGTCGCCGGGCTGCATGCCGAGCGAGGCGGCGTTCGGGTCGATGATCGAAGGGGCGTGATCGACGATGACCTTAGGGCGGCCGGTGCTGCCGCCGCTGGCGATCGCCTTGACGTGCCTGGCCGTCAGTTCGGGCAGCGGGTCGGCGGAGGCCGCCTCGTCGTGGGTCGCCGCTTCGTCGAGGAAGTCGACGCCCGCGGCGCGGGTGGCTTCGCCCCCGATGACGACGCGCGGCTGCATCAACTCGATGATCGCCTTCAGCTCCGGCGCCGGCAGGCGGTAGGAGACCGGCGCCGGGGTCGCGCCCAGGGTCCAGGCGGCGAAGGCCAATTCCAGGAAGGCCGGGCCGTTCGGCAGGGCGATGGCGACGAAGTCCCCTTCCCGTACGCCATGCGAGGCCAGCCCGCGGGCGCGGCGGTTCACCCGGGCGGCGAACTGCGCCCGGGTCAGGGTCTTGCCCTCGCAGGTGATGGCCGGAGCGTCCGGATCACGGGCCGCATGCAGACCCGGCAGGGTCCCGATCGGCCGAGGGTCCGGCGGGGCGATGGTCGGCGAAAGCAGGGTCCTCACGAGGCGCTCCCGTCGAGACGCTTGGGCGGCCAGGGGATCAGCGAGGACGTGCGGCGGATGTAGTCGTCATAGCCCGGCCGCTGATGGGTCAGGCGCTTTTCGTAGGACGGCCCGCCGCTCCAGCGGGTCAGCAGGAAGATCAGCAGCAGCGGACCAGGCAGCGCCCAAAGGCCGAGCGTGGTCTCGGCGGCGATCAGGTAGAAGCCGACCCAGGTGCAGATGTCGCCGAAGTAGTTGGGGTGGCGGGTGTAGCGCCAGAGGCCGGTGGCGAGCACCTGGCCCTTGTTGGCCGGATCGGCCTTGAAGCGCTTGAGCTGAGAGTCGGCGGTGGTCTCGAAGGCGATGCCGAACAGCGACAGCGCCGCGCCGATCCAGCCGAGCGCGCCGACGGCCGCCGGCTGGGCCGAGATCTGGCCGAGTTGGACCGGCAGGCTGACCACCCAGAGCAGCGGCGCCTGGAAGGCGAAGACCATGCGCAGCGAGGCGTGGGCGTAGCTCCAGCCTTTGTCGGCCTTGGCCCGGTCCATCATCTTCACATAGCGGCGGTCCGGGCCCTCATGACGCCAGCGGCCGAGGATGTGCAGGCCAAGCCGCAGCCCCCAGAGCAGCGCCAGGCCGGTCAGCAGGTAACGGCGCGCCTCCGCGCCGTCAGGTGTCTGGAAGAAGCTCGCCACCGCCATGCTGGCGAGGCCGAGGCCCCAGCAGGCGTCGACGAATGTGACGTCCTTGATCGCCGTCCCGATCATCCAGAGGATCAGGAAGCCGACAACCAGCAGGCCGAAATTGACGGCGAGCAAGGTCGCGATCTGTGAGAGTTCAGGCATGGTCGTTCCCCCTAACGGCCGGTCGAAATTTCAGTCGCCTTGAGCATTTTGGCCATCTGGCGCTCGAGCCCCTTCGGATCGCGGGCCTGCGCGGCGCGCGTCTCGATAGCCATGCGGTCGGTGTCGACCTCGTCCTGGCCGCGTTCGATGGCCTTGATGCCGGCCTTGGCGATCACCGAAGGCGGCTCCTTGGCGCCCTTCACGTGTTCGGCCATGCGGGTGTCGACCGAGCCGACGATCAGCGCCGAGACCGTGGTGCCCTGGTCGGCCAGTTCGGCGCGGATGCACTGGGTGGCGGCGCGCATGGCGAACTTCGAGGGGCTGTAGCCGCCCATGTTCGGGGCCGCCAGGATGCCGCCGACCGAGAGCACGTTGATGATCCCGCCGCCGCCATGCCTGGCGAGCGCCGGCGCGAACGCGCGGCACATCGCGACGGAGCCGAAATAGTTGACCTCCATCTCCTCGCGCGCGCCGGCCAGGGTGGGCGAGCCGATCAGCAGGCCGTGGGTGAAGGCGCCGGCGTTGTTGACGATCAGCGACACGTCGGGTCGCGCGGCGGCGATCGCGGCGATCTGGTCGGGCTGGCTGACATCGAGCTGGACGGCGGTCACCTGGCCGGGGAACTCGGCCTCGAGGTGAGCGGCCGAGGCGGCGTCGCGGGCGGCGGCGTAGACATGGGCCGCGCCGGCGGCGACCAGTTCGCGCACGAACGCCTCGCCGATGCCGCGATTGGCCCCGGTGACCAGGGCGACGGAATCCTTGACCTGCATAGCGTCCTCCCGACGTCTCTTTTAGTCTTTATATGAAAGCTACACGAAGCGAGGCCCCACGCAAGTAGTGCTAGACGTCGACATGCGGCGTCCAGGGCGCGGCGGGGTCGCGGTGGTCGGTGCTGAACCAGCGCGGGAAGCCGTGAAGGGTCTGGCCGCCGTCGACCAGCAGGCTGGTTCCGGTGACGTAGCCGGACGCGGGGCTGCACAGGAAGGCGGCGGCCTGCGCCACCTCCTCCGGGCGGCCGGCGCGGCCGAGCGGGGTGGCCTTGGCGAGGGTTTCCGGCACGCCGGGTTCTGACAGCAGGCTCTCGGTCATCGGGGTTTCGATGACGCCAGGCAGCACGGCGTTGACCCGGATTCCATAGGCGCCGAGTTCGGAGGCCAGGATCTTGGCCAGCATCACCAAGCCGGCCTTGGACGCGCAGTAGGCCGAGAGCAGGTCAGTGGGAAACACCGCTCCGGACGAGGCGTTGAGTACGATCGCCCCGCCGCCCTGGCGCATCCGCCGCGCGGCCGCCTGGGCGACCAGGAACGTGCCGTCGAGGTTGATCGCGGTGTGACGCTTCCACTCCTTGGCCTCGATCTCCAGGACCGGGCGGTAGCGGCCATAGCCGGCGTTGGCGAAGCAGAAGTCGAGCCGCCCGCCGGCGACGCCGTCCACCTGCTCGAACACCGCCGCGATGCTGTCGGGATCGCCCTGGTCATAGCCGGCGATCTCGACGGCCAGCCCCTCCCCGCGCCAGGCTTCGGCGAGGCCGTTAAGGTCCTCCAGCCGGCGGTCGAGCGCCACCACCCTGGCCCCGCGCTCGGCGAACAGCCGCACCGCCGCCGCGCCCATGCCGCCGGCCGCGCCGGTGACCACGCCTGTCCTGCCCTCGAAATCCCGCATGCCGGCCTCCCTATGACTTGCATTTACGAACCGATACCTTAGGCTCGTCGGCAAGATCACGAAAGATCAGGTTGGAGGAAGCCATGGCGATCTATCTTCTGGGCGGTCATCAGAGCGACTTCGCCCGCGCCTGGTCGCGCGAGGGCCTCGACCTGTCGGACATCCTCAGGGACGGCATCCTGGGCGCGCTGGACGCCTGCAAGCTTGACCCCTCCGACATCGACGCGGTCCATGTGGGCAACGCCTTCGGCGAACTCTATCGCGGTCAGGGGCATCTGGCGGCGATGGTCGCCCAGGTGGTTCCCGAACTGCACGGCGTGCCGGCCATGCGCCACGAGGCGGCCTGCGCCTCGGCCTCCATCGCCGTGCTGGCCGCCACCGCCGAGATCGAGGCCGGGCGCTATGACTGCGTGCTGATCGTCGGGGCCGAGGAAGAGAAGAACCTGCCGGGCGACGAGGCCTCGAAGGTGCAGAACGCCGCCTCCTGGCAGGGCCGCGAGGGCATCGACTGCCGCTTCATGTGGCCGGCCGTGTTCGGGCGCCTGAGCCAGGAATACGGCGAGCGCTATGGACTGGACCGGCGGCACCTGAACCGCATCGCCGAGATCAACCTCACCAACGCCAAGCGCAATCCGCTCTCGCAGACCCGCAAGTGGGCGTTCACGGCCGAGAACTTCACCGACGACGATGCGGCCAACCCGATCATCGAGCCGGGCACCCGGCGCATGGACTGCGGCCAGATCACCGACGGGACCAGCGCCATCGTGCTGTGCTCGGACCGCTTCATGGAGCGCTACGCCGCCCGCCGCGGGGTGAAGGCGTCCGACTTCCCGCAGATCCTCGGCTGGGGCCACACCAACGCCGGGATCCGGTTCCTCGACAAGATCGAGCGCTCGAAGGGGCAGGACTACGTGTTCCCGCACGTGCGCAAGGCGATCACCGACGCCTGGGGCCGCGCCGGGATCGCCGGGCCGCAGGACCTGTCCGGCGTCGAGACCCACGACTGCTTCACCTCGACCGAATACATGGCCATCGACCATCTCGGCCTGACTGCGCCGGGCCAGTCCTGGCAGGCGGTCGAGAGCGGCCTGATCGAACTGGGCGGTAAGTGCCCGGTCAACGCTTCGGGCGGGCTGATCGGCGTCGGCCATCCGGTCGGGGCGACCGGCGCGCGGATGCTGCTCGACGCCGGACGGCAGGTCACCGGCACCGCCGGCGACTATCAGGTCGAAGGCGCGCGCACCTACCAGACCCTGAATATCGGCGGCTCGCTGGGGACGGTCGTCAGCTTCGTTGTGGGTCGGGTCGGGTAGCCGTCCTCCCCCGCGATCAGTCCGCGCGCAACAGGACGACCTTCACCTCCGGCCAGGCGTCCTTGGCGGCGCGGGCGACGAACTGCGCATAGCGATCGTCCTGATCGACGGGCGGCTCAAACCTGACGGCGCTCTGACCATCGGCCAATCGAACCGCCGTACCGGGCCATCCCAGTTCGCGGATCACGGCGGACGTTTTTGCAGGCGCACCGACCACGCCGACGATCAGCGGCGCCGCATGGCTGTCGTCCAGATCCCCGGCCCGGCCGTCGGGGCAGCTCGGGACGATGTGGCTCGGCGTGGAGCGCAGGACGTCCAGGCCCTCAGCTTTGTGCAGAAACGCCATCCAGTCGCCGTAGGTTAGCGACGGGCCCAGCTCGTAGCGGACGAAGGCGATGTCGCCGTCCATCGCGCGCGCCACGCGCCTGATCGCGGGGACGTCGGAGGCCGCAGCTTCCAGATCGGCCAGCTTCGCGGGCGGCCCGCTCGCCATCCACTCCATCGGCGAGGGATTGGGCGAGATGAAGCACGCCACAGCCATCACTTCGCCCAGCATTACGCCCTCCAACTCCGACCGGCGCGAAACTTGGCGTTAGATTCCAAGCGCTGCAATCAGTTCCGCCGTCTACCCGCGCCAAATTCCTGGCGGCGCGGCGACCACCTTGGGGATCGCGGCCATGACCATTCCCGCCACCGCGTACTGCTCGGGCTTGGTGCGGACGCCGGGTTCGTTGGTCTCGGTGAGATCCATGGAGAGACGCACGCCGGGCAGGCCGGTGAGCTCGATCTCCCAATGCGGTTTGCCGGCGAAGGCCGGCAGGCTCATGTCCATGACCCAGTTGACCGCGTGGGTGATGCGGCGAACGCCGGCGGCCAGGCCGTGGACGCGCCAGGTGGTCGCCGCGACGGTTCCGGCCCGCACGACGCCGGCGCGGACGTCGAGGTCCTGGTCGGCCAGGGTGACGGCGTGGTCGGACTCGACGGCGTCGAGCTCGATCCCCAGCTTGCCGGCCAGGGCCGCGACCGACTGAGCGTACATGTCGGTGAAGGTGCGGGCGAGCGGGCCGTCCTTGAGGTCCAGGCCGGCGGCATCTGCGCCCATCCCCAGCGCGCCGAACACATAGGCGGCGTTGGGGATGCCCGAGCAGTCGATGACTTCGGTAGTGGCGACGTGGTCGAGCCGAAGGGAGACGCCGGCCACGGCGGCGGCGACCTTCTCCGCCGCCCACCCCGGATTGACGCCGACGCCGGCCAGGGTCGCCCCGCCTTTGCGCGCGCTGGCTTCCAGGACTTGCGCATAGGCCTCGCCGAGCGCCCAGGGGTGGAAGTAGTTGTTGATCGAGATGACGTTCTTGCCGCTCTCGAGCAGGCGCTTCACGTCGCCGTCGTGGCCGTCATAGGGGCTGGCCAGCATCGGGCAGTGCAGAACGACGTCGGCGTCGAGGGCGAGGATCTCGTCGATGGAGCTGGTCGCCAGCACGCCGGTCGCCGGCCGCCGCGCGATCTCGCCTGCGTCCACGCCAGCCTTTGCCGGATTGTAGACGAACAGCCCGACGAGCTCGCAGTCCGGGGAATCCAGCACCGCGCGCAGGCAGGTCTTGCCCATCGATCCGGTCGCCCATTGCACCACTCTGGCCTTGCGCGTCATGCCCGTCCTCGCCTCACTTTTCGTTAGCTTGCATTCCAAGACTTATCGTGGCAAGCCGGAGCCTGGCCAGACGCCCGATCAAGGGCGCGGTCGGGAGGAAGCACGCACGTGGACGCCTGGATTTACGACGCAGTCAGGACCCCGCGCGGCAAGGCCCGCCCCGATGGATCGCTGGCCGCCAACACGCCGCAGGCGCTGGTCGGAGCGCTGGTCGACGCGTTGGAGACGCGTGGTCAGGACCCGCGCGCGAGCCAGGCGATGGTGCTGGGCTGCGTCGGCCAGATCGGCGACCAGGGCGGCAACATCGCGCTTGTGTCCAAGCTGCATTCCGGCGTCGCCGAAGACGCCTACGCCTTCACGCTCAACAACTATTGCGTCTCAGGCCTGACCGCGATCGGCCACGCCGCGACCATGATCGCCGGCGGCGCGATCGACCGCGCTCTGGCCGGCGGGGTCGAGATGATGTCGCGCGTGCCGTTCATGGGCGACAACGCCGGCTACTACACGGACGCGAGCTTCCCGAAGCGCTCGCGCTACATCCCCGTGGTCGTCGCGGCCGACCGGTTGGCGCAGGCCGAGGACGTCAGCCGCGAGCAACTCGACGCGGTCGCCCTCGCCTCCCAGGTCCGCACCGGCCAGGCCGAGGCCAACCCGGCGCTGATCGCTTCGCGCATCGCGGTCGGCGCGGCGGCAGCCGAAGAGTGCGCCCGGCCGCAGACCACGGCGGAGTCCCTCGCCGCGATGCCCGCCGCCTTCGCGCCGCTGGCGGCGACCTATGCGGAAGCGTTGGACGGCCCGATCGACCATCGCCACACCATCGCCCACGCCCCGCCGGTCTGCGACGGCGCCGGCCTGGCCGTTGTCGGCGGCGCGCCGAGCGGCGGCTGCAAGGCCCGCGCCCGAATCCTGGCCTACGCCGAATCCGGCGGCGACCCGCAGGCTTCGTTGCTGGCCGGGTTCTCGGCCATGGACAAGGCATTGGCGAGGGCCGGCCTGACCCTGGCCGACATGGACCGCGTCGAGTTCATGGAGGCCTTCGCGGTCACCATCGCCAAGTTCCTGCGCGACCGGCCGGCCGATCCGGCCAAGGTCAATGTCGGCGGCGGCCACCTGGCCAAGGGCCACCCGATGGGGGCCACCGGCGCGATCCTGCTGTCGTCGCTGCTGGACGCCCTGGACGCCGCCGACGGCCGCCTGGGCCTGGTCGTCGCCACCGGCGCGGCCGGGGTCGGCGCGGCCATGGTGGTCGAACGCCTCGCCTGATCGGAGCCGACGATGATCCTTGTTCCCGCCGACCACATCGCCGCGTACCGCGCCCAGGGCTGGTGGGGCGAGACCACAATGGTCGACCTGCTGGACCGTCATGTCGCCGAGCGGCCGGGCGACGACGCGCTGATCGATCCACCGAACACGCAGGCCGTCATCGGCCGCGATCCGCGCCGGCTGACCTGGCGCGAGCTGGGCCAGGCGGTCGACTGCCTGGCCGCAGCGCTGCACGGCGCGGGCCTGGGGAAGGACGACGTGCTGCTGGTGCAGCTGCCCAACGTGGTCGAACTGACCCTCGCTTATCTGGCCGCCTTCAAGCTCGGGATCATCGTCACGCCTGCGCCGGTTCAGTACCGCGAGAACGAGCTCTCCAGCATCGTGCGCCGCACCGGCGCCAAGGCGGCGATCACGGGCGCCGTCATCGGCGGCCACGACCATGTGGCGCAGCTGCGCGGCCTGGCGCTGCAGACCATCTTCAGCGTCGGCGCGGCCGAGGCCGCGGTGGATCTGGACGCGGCCATGAGCGGCGTCACGTCGGAGCAGCTGGCCGCGGCGAAGCACGCCGCCGACGCCGCGGCGATCACCGCCGACGACGTGGCGACGATCTGCTGGACCTCCGGCACCGAGGCCGAGCCCAAGGGCGTGCCGCGCAGCCACAACGAGTGGCTGATCATGGCCCAGGGCGTGGTCGCCGCCGGCCGGCTGTCGATGGGCGCGCGACTGCTGAACCCGTTTCCGATGGTTAATATGGGCGGGGTCTCGACGGCGCTGGCCGGTTGGCTGCTGATCGGCGGGACGCTGATCCAGCACCATCCGTTCGACTTGGCGGTGATGCTGGCGCAGATGCGCGAGCACCCCATCGACTACACCGTCGCCCCGCCGGCGGTGCTGAACCTGCTGACCCACGATCACAAGCTGCTGGAGGGTGTCGACTTCAGCCGGCTGCGGGCTATCGGTTCGGGCTCGGCGCCGTTGTCGGAGACGATGATCCGCGCCTTCCACGACCGCTATGGCGTCGAGATCGTCAACTATTTCGGCTCCAACGAGGGCATGTCGCTGTGCGGCACGGCCGACGACATTCCCGGCCATGGCGAGCGGGCGACCTACTTCCCGCGAGTCGGCGCGCCGGGCTTCGACTGGGCCTATCCGCTCAACGACCGCTTCTTCAGCCGCCTGGTCGATCCCGACACCGAGGAAGAGATCAGCGAACCTGGCCGCCCGGGCGAGATGCGGATCAAGGGGCCGACCGTGTTCGCCGGCTATTGGCGCGCGCCGGAGCTGACCGCCAAGGCGTTCGACGCCCAGGGCTGGTTCCGCACTGGGGACCTGTTCGAGATCGCCGGCGACCGGGCGCAGTACTACCGCTTCGTCGGGCGGCTGAAGGACATCATCATCCGCGGCGGGGTGAACATCTCGTCCGAGGAGCTTGAGGGCCACCTGATGGCGCACCCGGAAATCGCCGAGGCCGCGGTGGTCGGCGTGCCCGACGAGCGGCTGGGCGAGCGGGTCTGCGCCTTCGTGACGCCTCGACCGGGCAAGACCGTGGACCGCGAGGCGATCAACGCCTTCCTGACCGGCGAGCGCAAGGTCGCGGTGTTCAAGCAGATCGAGCGGCTAGAGATCCTGCCTGGCCTGCCCCGCAATCCGGTCGGCAAGGTTCTGAAGCGCGAGTTGCGGGCGGCGCTGGCCTAGCGCCCCGTTTCATCCGGGTTTGCGAAGCAAGACCGGGACGCATGAACACCGGATACGCGGGCGGCGTCACGGCCGCGCCACGCCTGGCTATGCTTGCGCGAATGGGTGCCGGACAGGCGCTGCGCGCTTTCCGGGATGACACGCATAGAAATGTCCCTGGCGATGCGGCTGACCCATTGCCCCGCTCTGCGCACCCCATTAGTATCATTTCGCAAGTAACAAGTCGGGAGGACGAACTGATGGCTGCGGCGGACAAACCTCGCCTGGATTTCGATGGGCTGCGCCCGCCGAGCCCGTTCCTGACCGAGAAGCACGATGCCTGGCGTCAGCAGCTGCGGAACTTCATCGAGGCGGAGATCAATCCGAACCTCGACGCATGGGACGCGGCCGCGACCTTCCCTGACGAGCTCTATGTGAAGGCCGCCAAGGCCGGCGCGCTGGGCATGGGCTTTTCGGAAGAGCTGGGCGGCACCGGCGAGGACATCGACCTCTATCACCGCATCATCTTCGCCGAGGAGTTCTTCCGGGCAGGGTCAGGCGTGGTGTTCGCCGATCTCGCGACCCATTGGATCGCCCTACCCCCGATCATCGCCTTCGGCCCCGAGGAGATGCGCGAGCGCGTGGCCAGGCCGATCCTGCGCGGCGAAAGGAAGATCGCCTTTGCAGTCACCGAGCCCTCGGGCGGTTCGGACGTCGGCGCCTTCCAGACGACGGCCGAAAAGCGCGGCGACAGCTACATCGTCAACGGCGGGAAGACGCTGATCTCAGGCGCCACCCGCGCCGACTTCCTGCTGACCGCGGTCCGCACCGGCGGTCCCGGCGTCGGCGGCCTGTCGCTGCTGATGATCGAAGCCGATCGCCCCGGCGTCTCAAGCGCTCCTGTTAAGGGCCTTGGCTGGTACAACGGCAATAACGGCACGCTCACCTTCGACAATGTCGAGGTGCCGGCCGCCAACCTGATCGGGGTTGAGAACCGCGGCTTCGCGGGCCTGGCCAACCAGTTCAACATCGAGCGCTTCAGCGGCATCGCCGCCACCCTGGCCATGGCTCGCACGGCCATCTCGGAGGCCATCGACTGGTCGCGCCAGCGTCATACCTTCGGCCAGCGGTTGATCGACCACCAGGCCATCCGCCACAAGATCGTCGAGATGATCCAGCGGGTGAACGCCTGCTACGCCTTTCTCGACATCCTGGTCTGGCGCTTCCAGCGCGGCGAGACGCCGGTGGCCGAGCTGGCGATGATGAAGGTCCAGGCGACGACGACCCTGGAGTTCGTGGCCCGCGAGAGCCTGCAGGTTCTGGGCGGCCGCGCGTACACCGGCGACAACCGCGTCGAGCGCATCTATCGCGAAGCGCGCATCTTCGTGATCGGCGGCGGCTCGGAAGAGATCCTGCGCGACCTGGCCGGGCGTCAGCTCGGGTTCTGAGGCGGCGGGCTGCGGCTCCCTCAAGGCGAAGTCCGGCGTTGCTTTCAAAAACGGACCTGCCTCGGCGGAACTGGCGTCGGAAGCGGCCAATCCCAACTGGACAGGGGGGTTGTGCGGCTATACGCCTGGATGCAGGAGACCCATGGCCCGCACCCGCAAGATCGTCAAAAACTCCGTCCACCGAGCGCTGAACACGATCGGCGACCGCTGGAGTCAGCTGATCATCCAGGAGGCGTTCCGCGGGGCGACACGCTACGAGGAGTTCCGCGCGCGCACCGGCGCGCCGCGGAACACCCTGTCGAACCGCCTGCGAGGCCTGGTCGCCAGCGGCATCTTCGAGCAGCGCGCCCATCGCGAAGGCGCGGCGCGCCAGTCCTATCACCTGACGCCGATGGGCCTGGACCTGTTCGACTCGGTGCTGATCGCCTGGTGCTGGGGCATCCGCTGGGACGCCACCGCGCCCAACGGCCCGGCTGGGCTCGTCCACACCGAGTGCGGCAAGTCGATGCTGCCGATGATGGTCTGCCGCCACTGCGGCGGCGACATCTCGCTGCACACCTGCAGCCACCATCCGGGTCCGGGCGCGGGCTACGAAGAGGTCGAGATCGCCCGCCTGCACCGTCGCCGCCAGTCCGGCGCGGAGGACGCCCCCCGGCAGGCGGCCGACGTGGTCGACATGACCGGCGACCGCTGGACGGGCCTGGTCATCTCGACCCAGTACTTCGGCATCCACCGCTTCGACGACATCCAGTCGATGCTGGACATCGCCACCAACATCCTGACCGACCGCCTGCGCGTTCTGGTGGCCAACGGCGTGTTCGAGCGGCGGCTCTACGAGATGTCGCCGCCGCGCTACGAATACTGGCTGACCAAGAAGGGCAAGGACCTCTATCCGCACGCCCTGGCCCTGCTGATCTGGGCTGACAAGTGGTTGCTCGAGGACGACCAGCCGCCGGTCATCGTCACCCACAACCAGTGCGGCCATCCAGTCGACAGCGTGGTGATCTGCAGCGAGTGCCGCCACCCCCTCACCCCCGAAACGGTGACCGAGCGGCGAACCAAGGAGCGCAAGGTGAGCGCCGCCTAGAATCCTCCGGGATCGAACAGCGCAGCTAGGCGTTCCCCACGCGGAATTGGAGGGACGCAATGAGCCTGGACAGCCTGATGATCCGCAGCGCCAACCTGTTGGGCGCGCCGTTGAAGGACGCTTCCGGCAAGAAGCTCGGCACGATCCGCGAGATCTATTTCGAGCGCGACACCGGCCAGGCTCGGTTCGTGGCGCTGGAGTTCGGAGGGCTGTTCGGCGCGAGCGGCAAGTTCCACCCGATCCCCTGGCGGGCGCTGCGCTATGACGAGGCCTCGGACAGCTACCTCACCGATCTGGGCAAGGACCTGCTGAAGAACAGTCCGGGCTATGATCGCGATCAGATGAACGACACAGCTTACGGCTGGAGCGAACAGGCCGAACGCTACTTCCGGGTCGATCCGGTCTAGCCGCCCTCGGGCGGCCGCCGCATCTACCTTAACAAGGGGTTGCGGGAGAAAATTGAGGCCGCGTGAGCGTTTTCTCAACCATGGCGCGCCAGGATCGCCGTCATGGCGTCGATCGACGAACACGTTCTGACCGCGGGCCCTGGCTGGAAGCCGCTGGGTTTCGATGTGCTGCGCTTTGCGCGGTTCCTGACCGTCGGCGGCCTGGCGGCCGGTACGAACTTCACCTCGCGCTTCGCCTGGAGCCTGGTGCTGCCGTTTGAAGCCGCGGTGATATGCGCCTACGCCACGGGCATGGCCGTCGCCTTCGTGCTGTTCCGCCTGCTGGTGTTTCCCGGCTCGCCGCTGCCGATCGGCGTGCAGGCGCGCAACTTCGCGATCGTCAACGCGATCGGCGCGACCCTGACCTTCCTGACCGCGACGCTGCTGGTGCGCGGCGTGTTCCCGGCCATCGGCTTCACCTGGCACGCCGAGACCATCGGCCATGCCCTGGCGATCGTCGTGCCGGTGGCGACCAGCTGGATCGGCCACCGCCGCTTCACATTCGCGCGCGCGGGCTAAGCCCGACCTTTACGTTTCCCTTATGCGCGGCGGGCGCGTCCCGTCTCGAACCCTGACGCTTGCGCGGCGCATCCTCCTGGCCTGAACCTGGCTATGGAGGCTTCTGCCTTGGCGGATCTCATCTTTCTCGGCGTCGGCGCGGGGGCGTTCGCCCTGTTCGCGCTGCTGGCCGTTGGATTGAGGCGCATCTGAAGATGCTCGTCGATCTCCTCTGGGCGGGCGGCGCGATCGCCGTGGCCGCCTACATGCTCGCCGCGCTGCTGCGCCCCGAGCGCTTCTGACGGATCACTGACATGACTTGGCAAGGATGGGCGGAGATCGCCCTGACGCTGGCCGCAGCCATCGGGCTCGGCTGGCCTCTCGGCGTCTATATGTCCCGGGTCTGGAATGGGGAACGCACCTGGCTCGATCCGGTGCTGCGGCCGGTTGAGCGGCTGGTCTACGCCGGCTGCGGCGTCGATGCGAACAAGAGCCAGACCTGGTTCGGTTACGCCGCCGCGCTGCTGGCCTTCAACGCGGCCGGGTTCTTCCTGGTTTACGCGATCCTGCGGCTGCAGGGCGCCCTGCCGCTGAACCCGCAGGGCTTCGGCGGGGTCAGTGAGCACTTGGCGTTCAACACCGCCGCCAGCTTCGTGACCAACACCAATTGGCAGTCCTATGGCGGCGAGACGACCATGTCTCAGTTCAGCCAGATGGCGGCGCTGACGGTGCAGAACTTCGTTTCTGCAGCCACCGGAGCGACCATCGCCGCGGCCCTGGCGCGCGGCTTCGTCGGCCATCGCGGCGAAGGCGTCGGCAACTTCTGGGCCGACCTGACGCGCACCACGCTCTATGTGCTGCTGCCGGCCTCGATCGTGCTGGCGGTGACGCTGGTCGCGCTGGGCGTGCCCCAGACCCTGGCGGCCTCGGCCCAGGCCGCGACGCTGGAAGGGGCTGAGCAGAAGCTGTCGCTGTTCGCGGTCGCCAGCCAGCTGGCCATCAAGCAGCTCGGCATCAACGGCGGTGGGATCTTCAACGTCAACTCGGCCCACCCGTTCGAGAACCCGACCCCGCTGACCAACTTCCTGACCGCGGTGTCGATCAACGTGCTGGGCTGGGCCGCGTACTTCGCCTTCGGCCGCTCGGCCAAGGCGTTCAAGGACCTGCGCGCGCTGGCGGCCGCCGCCGCCGTGCTGCTGTCGCTCGGGGCGGCCGGCGTCTACCTGGCCGAAACCCAGAGCCCCCCTGCCCTGGTCGCCGCCCAAGTCGACGCCAGCGCCAACATGGAGGGCAAGGAAGTCCGCTTCGGACCGGCCGCCTCGGCCGCCTGGACGGCGCAGACCACCGGCGCCTCCAACGGCTCGGTCAACGCCATGCACGCCAGCTACATGCCGCTGGGCGGCGGGATCGCGATGTTCCTGATGATGCTGGGCGAAATCCTGCCCGGCGGCATCGGCTCGGGCGTGGCGATCATGGTCGTCATGGCGCTGCTGGCGGTGTTCGTCGCCGGGCTGATGGTCGGCCGCACGCCCGAGTACCTGGGCAAGAAGGTCGAGGCCAAGGAGATCAAGCTGGCCATGCTGGCGGTGCTGGTCGTGCCGCTGTCGATGCTCGGCTTCTCGGCGATCGCCGCGGTGCTGCCCGAAGCGTTGAAGGGCCTGCTGAACCAGGGGCCGCACGGGCTGTCGGAGATCCTCTACGCCTATGTCTCGACCACAGCCAACAACGGCTCGGCCTTCGCCGGCCTGACCGCCAACGCGCCCTGGTGGAACACGACGCTTGGCCTGGCCATGCTGATGGGCCGCTTCGTACCGATCGTGGCGGTGCTGGCCATAGCCGGTTCGCTGGTCGCCAAGCCCAAGCTGGCGCCGTCCGCCGGCACCCTGCCCACCGACAGCGGCCAGTTCGTCGGCCTTCTGATCGGCGTGATCCTCATCCTCGGCGGGCTGCAGTTCTTCCCTGCCCTCGCGCTTGGTCCCATCGTCGAGCACTTCCAGGTGCTCGATGTGCTGGCCGGCCGCTAACCCTAGGCGTCAGCACATGACCGCATCCTACGCACCGCAGGGCGAGAGCCGCCGCAAGGCCTCCACCCTCGCCACCAGCCTTTCAGGTCCGATGATCACCCGCGCCGCCCGCGACGCGGTGGTCAAGCTCGATCCCCGTAAGCTGACCGGCAACCCCGTCATCTTCGCCACGTGGATCGTGGCGCTGCTGGCCAGCGCCTCGGCGATCAACGAGATCGTCGCCGGACGGCCGTTCGGGTTCGAGATCCAGATCGCGCTCTGGCTCTGGGCGACCGTTCTCTTCGCCAACCTGGCCGAGAGCGTCGCCGAGGGCCGCGGCAAGGCGGCCGCCGACTCCCTGCGCGCCTCGCGCGTGACCACCAAGGCCAAGCTGATCGTCGATCCGGCGACCGGGACCATCCTCCCGACCCCGGCCCACAAGCTGGGCGTCGGCGAGGTCGTGCTGGTCGAGGCCGGCGACGTGATCCCCGCCGACGGCGAGATCATCGAGGGCGTGGCCTCGGTCAACGAGGCGGCCATCACCGGCGAGTCCGCCCCGGTGATCCGCGAGAGCGGCGGCGACCGCTCGGCCGTAACCGGCGGCACCACCGTGGTCTCCGACTGGATCAAGGTGCGCATCACCTCCGAGGCCGGCCAGACCTTCCTCGACCGCATGATCGCGATGGTCGAGGGCGCCGACCGCCGCAAGACGCCCAACGAGATCGCCCTGGCCGTGCTGCTGGCCGGCCTGACCCTGATCTTCCTGATCGCCGTGGTGACCCTGCTGGGCCTGGGCAAGTTCTCGGGCGTGCAGCTCTCGCCGATGGTGCTGGGCGCGCTGTTCATCACCCTGATCCCGACGACGATCGGCGGCCTGCTGTCGGCCGTCGGCATCGCCGGCATGGACCGCCTCCTGAAGGTCAATGTGCTGGCGACCTCGGGCCGCGCCGTCGAGGCGGCCGGCGACGTCGACACCCTGCTTCTCGACAAGACCGGCACCATCACCTTCGGCAACCGCATGGCGACCGAATTGATCCCCGCGCCCGGCGTGCGACCGGAGGCGGCGATGCGCGCCACGTTGATGGCCTCGCTGGGCGACGAGACGCCCGAAGGCCGCTCGATCGTCGAATTGGCCCGGGCCGAGGGCCTGGACGCCGAAGCGCCGCATGGGGCGACCATCATCCCGTTCAGCGCCACGACCCGCCAGTCGGGCCTGGACGCCGACGGCCAATCCTGGCGCAAGGGCGCGGTCGATGCCGTGGTGCGCGGCCTGGGGCTGACGCCCGAGCAGGTCCCGACCGAGCTGTCGGCGGCGGTGGATCGCATCGCCCGCTCCGGCGGCACACCGCTCGCCGTCAGCGAGAACGGCGCTCTGGTCGGGGTCATCCACCTTAAGGACGTGGTGAAGCCCAATGTGAAGGAGCGGTTCGCCGACCTGCGCCGCATGGGCCTGCGCACGGTGATGATCACCGGCGACAACCCGGTCACCGCCGCCGCCATCGCATCTGAAGCCGGGGTCGACGATTTCCTGGCCGAGGCTACGCCCGAGGACAAGCTGCGGCTGATCCGCGCGGAACAGGCCAAGGGACGGCTGGTCGCCATGTGCGGCGACGGCGCCAACGACGCTCCCGCCCTGGCGCAGTCCGACGTCGGCGTGGCGATGCAGACCGGCGCCCAGGCCGCCCGCGAGGCCGGCAACATGGTCGACCTGGACAGCGACCCGACCAAGGTCATCGAGATCGTCGAGGTCGGAAAGCAGATGCTGATCACCCGCGGCGCGCTGACCACGTTCTCGATCGCCAACGACGTGGCCAAGTACTTCGCGATCATACCGGCGATGTTCGTGGTCGCCCTGCCCAGCCTTGGCGCGCTGAACATCATGGGCCTGTCGAGCCCGCAGAGCGCGATCCTCTCGGCGGTGATCTTCAACGCCCTGATCATCGTGGCGCTGATCCCGCTGGCGCTGCGCGGGGTCCGCTACCGGGCGATCGGCGCGGCCAAACTGCTGTCGCGCAACCTGCTGATCTACGGCCTCGGCGGCCTCGTCGCGCCGTTCGTCGGCATCAAGCTGATCGATCTCGCGATTTCCGGGCTGGGGCTCGCCTGATGCTGCTGCGTGAAACCCTCGTCTCGCTGGGGCTGATCGCCCTGCTTTTCGCCTGCGCCTTCCTGGGCGCGGCGCTCTAGGACCGCAAAACCATGCTCTCCCTCATTCGTCCCGCCGTCGTTTCGATGGCCTTCTTCACCCTGCTGCTGGGCCTGGCTTACCCGCTGCTAATGACCGGCATCGGCCAGGCCGCCTTCCCGCGCCAGGCCAATGGCAGCCTCGTTCTCGAAGGCGGCAAGGTGGTCGGCTCGGAACTGGTCGGCCAGAACTTCGCGCAGCCGCAGTACCTGCATCCGCGCCCCTCGGCGGCCGGCGCCGAGGGCTATGACGCCAGCGCCTCCTCGGGTTCCAACCTCGGCCCGCTGAACCCGGATCTGGCCGAGCAGGTCGCCGAGCGGGCCGACGCGCTGCGCGCCGAAGGCGTCAAGGGGACGATCCCGGCCGATGCGGTCACCGCCTCGGGCTCGGGCCTCGACCCCGACGTCTCGCCGCAATACGCGCTGCTGCAGGCCGAGCGCATCGCCACGGCCCGCGGCGTCGATCCAGCCCAGGTACGCGCGCTGTTGCAGAGCCATGTGGAAGGGCGCACCTTCGGCGTCCTCGGCCAGCCGAGGGTCAATGTCCTGATGACCAACCTCGCCCTCGACGCCCGCTTCCCGCCCCCGACGCCATGAGCATGGACGAACCCAGACGGCCGGACCCGGACGCCCTGCTGGCGGCGACCAAACAACCGGGCCGAGGACGCCTGAAGGTGTTCCTCGGCATGTCGCCAGGGGTCGGCAAGACCTTCGAGATGCTGCGCGCCGCTCGCCGCCGAAAGGCGGAGGGCGGCGACGTCGTTGTCGGTGTGGTCGAGACCCATGGCCGTCGCGAGACCCAGTCCCTGCTGCGCGGATTGGAGGTGATGGCTCGTCGCCCGATCGAGTATCGCGACCGCACCTTGCTGGAATTCGATCTGGACGCTGCGCTGGCGCGACGGCCGCAGTTGCTGCTGGTCGACGAGTACGCCCATTCCAACGCCCCGAGCTCGCGTCACGCCAAACGGTGGCAGGACGTCGAAGAACTGTTGTCGGCCGGCATCGACGTCTGGACGACGCTGAACGTCCAGCACCTGGAGAGCCTGCGCGAGGTGGTCTGGAAGATCACCGGCGTGCGCCAGCGCGAGACCGTGCCCGACAGCGCCCTGTCGCGCGCCGACGAGATCGAGCTGATCGACATCACGCCCTCGGAGCTGCGCGAGCGGATGGCCGAGGGAAAGGTCTATATCGGCGACACCGCGCGGCTGGCCGCCGAGCGGTTCTTCAAGCCCGAGAACCTGACCGCGCTGCGTGAACTGGCCCTGCGCCGCGCGGCCCAGACGGTCGACGATCAGCTGATCGGGGCGATGAAGGCCGCCGGCGTCGAGGGCCCTTGGGCGGCAGGCGAGCGGATCCTGGTGCTGGTCGGGACGGATGGGTCTGCTGGGGCGCTGGTGCGGACCGGCCGGCGGTTGTCGGACATGATGATGGACGCGCCCTGGACCGTGGCGCACGTCGAGCGGCCGAACGCGCCGCCCTCGCCGGCCGGCGGCCAGGCGCGGCTGAACGAAGCGCTCAAACTCGCCGAGCAGCTCGGCGCGGCCACGGTGGTCCTGACCGGCGACGACCTGGTCGCCAGTGTGCTCGACTACGCCCGGCGCAACAACGTCACCCAGATCGTGGTCGGCAAGTCGGGACGCCGCCGTCGCAATCCCTTCCGCCGCTCGTTGATCCGCGTCTTGCTGGACGAGGCCCAGGGGGCGGCCCTGCACGTGGTGACCGAACCAGGCGAGCCGGAGCCGCCCGCGGCCCGACATATGGTCCCCTTACGGGCTTGGCCGTGGACCGGCCACGTGGCGGCCGCCGCCATGGTCGTGGTCGCCGCGCTGCTGGCCAGCGTCACATTCCAGGTGGCCGAGACCGCCAACCTGGCGATGATCTTCATGCTCAGCGTGCTGGTCAGCGGTCTGGCCTTCGGGCTGTGGCCGGCGCTGACGGCGGCGACGCTGAGCGCCTTCATCTACAACTTCTTCTTCCTGGAGCCGCGGCTGACGGTGCGTATCGGCCACCCGGCGGACGTCCTGACCTTCGGGGTGTTCTTCGCCGTGGCCTTGACCACAGGCTGGCTGACCGGCCGCATCCGCGATCAGGCCCGCGCGGTGGCGCAACGGGCGTCGGCGATCTCGGCGCTGCTGGCGGCCAGCCGCCGGCTTTCCTCCGCGGCCAAGCAGGACACGGCGGCGCAGGCCCTGGCCGAGCAACTGGCGGCCGCCACCAGCGGCGCAGCGGTGGTGCTGACTCCGGAACGCGACGACCTGGCGCTGACGGCCGCCTCGCCGGCGCTGGAGGCCCTGGCCCCCGGCGACATGGCCGCCGCCCGCTGGGCCTGGGAAAAGGGCGAGCCGGCGGGGGCCGGCACCGGCACCCTGCCCAACTCCGCCTGGACCTTCCGGCCGCTGCAAGGCGTGAAGGCACGGGCGGGGGTGGCCGGGGTCGAACCCAAGGCGCTGGCGGCGGAAGACAACGAGCGGTTCGTCGCCGCCCTGCTCGACCAGGGCGCCGTGGCGCTCGAGCGGGCCGAGTTCGCCGCCCAGGCGGCCGACGCAGAGGCCCTGCGCCGCACCGACCGGTTGCGTGGGGCGCTGCTCAACTCGGTCAGCCACGACCTGCGCACGCCGCTGTCGACGGTGCTGGGCTCGGTCACGACACTGCTGGACTACGGAAAGTTTTTGAAACCCAACGTCCAGCAAGACCTTCTTCAGTCCATTCGCGAGGAAGCCGAGCGGCTGAACCGCTATGTCGGCGACCTGCTGGACATGACCCGGCTGGAGGGCGGCGCCCTGGTCACTCGGCGCGAATGGGTCGACATCCGCGACGTGCTGCGCGCCGCCGTCGAGCGGGTGCAGCGGCGGCTGGACAAGCGCAGCGTGGCGCGCGACTTCCCCGCCCAGCTGTCGATGGTCAAGGCCGACGCGTCGCTGCTGGAGCAGGCCCTGGTGAACATCCTCGAGAATGCGATCGCCTACAGCCCAGACGGCTCGGCCATCGAGGTCGCCGCCTATGAGGACCGCGGCAACGTGGTGATCTCCATCGAGGACGAGGGCCGCGGCATCCCGACAGAGGAGCTGGAGCGGGTGTTCGAGAAGTTCCGCCGCATGGAGGAAGCCACCGACCGCGGCAAGGGCGCGGGGCTGGGCCTTGCCATCTCCAAGGGCTTCGTCGAGGCGATGGGCGGGCGCATCGCGGCGGCAAGCCCGATCCATGACGGCCGAGGCACCCGCATCCTGATCAGCCTGCCCAAGGAGCACGTCATGCCGGGGCACATGCTGTGAGCGCCAGCCGTCCCCGCATCCTGGTCATCGACGACGAGCCGCAAATCCACCGGTTCCTGCAGCCGGCGCTGGAGGCGGCCGGCTATGAGCCCGTACGCGCCGACACCGCCGCCGACGGCCTTAAGGAGATCGCCCGCAAGGCGCCCGACGCAGTGGTCCTGGACCTCGGCCTCCCCGACTTCGACGGCAAGGAGGCGCTGACCCGGGCGCGGGCCTTCTATGACGGCCCCATCATCGTGCTGTCGGCCCGCGACAAGGAGACCGAGAAGATCGACACCCTCGACATGGGGGCCGACGACTATGTGGAAAAGCCTTTTGGAGTCGGCGAGTTGCTGGCGCGTCTTCGCGTCGCCTTGCGTCACCGGCTGAAGTCGGCAGGCGCCGAACCGGTGGTCACGGCCGGGGACCTGACGGTGGACCTCGTCAAACGGTTGGTGAGCCGCGGCGGCCACGCGATCCGCCTGTCGCCCAAGGAGTACGATCTGCTGGCCCAGTTGGTCGCGGGCGGCGGCAAGGTGGTCACCCATCGCCAATTGCTCACCGCGGTCTGGGGCCCGGCGCACGAAGCCGACGTGCAGTATCTGCGGGTGTTCGTCGCCCAGTTGCGCCAGAAGGTCGAACCCGACCCGTCCGCGCCGACCCTGATCACCACCGAGCCAGGGGTCGGCTACCGCTGGACCGGCTGAAGCGCGCCGCGCTTGGTCAGGGCCAGCACCCCATCATAGGGGATCGCCGGGATTTCCCGCAGGCGCATGCGCCACCAGGCGCCCCAGCCCATCTGGCGCGGCCCGGCCAGCACCGAACCATCGACGCTGGGCACGCCCAGCGCAGCGAAGCAGAGCCGCGTGCGCGGCGTGTGATAGCTGTCTGTGCAGACGATGACGCCGGGCAGGTCATGAGCACGGACGTATCGCGCCGCGGCGACGACCGTCTGCAGGGTGTCGAGGCTCTGCTCGTCGAGCACCAGCCGGTCGGCCGCCAGCCCCATGCCGGTCAGGCGCTCGGCCATGATCGAGGCTTCCGAAGGGCCGTAGCGCCCCACCCCGCCTGAGCAGAACACCAGGCTTTGTGGTTTCGCTTCAGCCAGCCGAAAGCCGCCCTGGATCCGGCGAAGGAGGGCTGGACTGGCGCGGCCGTCCGGGCGGACGGCGGCGCCAAGAATGACGATGAGAGGAGCAGGCACGCGCCGGAGAATGGCGACGCCCTAACGCCGGCGCTAGGCCCCGGCGTTCATCGGCGGGCGGTATTCTTCCAGCAGGTCTTCCTGCTCGGCCAGCCGCACCGCGCTGCGTACGTTGAGACGCGTCAGCACGTCGGCGTCGTCGCCATAGGTGTCGCGCGCATAGGCCAGCTGCTCGCGCCAGGCGATCCGCGCCAGACTGTCGGTCTCGCCGACGAAGAGGATGTCCACGCCACGATCCGCAGGCTTGCAGATGACGTAGTTCGCGCCGGCCGGCGGCAAGACGCGGTCTTCCTCCAGAACCGAGTAACGGTAGAGGGCGCCGGACTTTCCGGCGATTTCGACATGACGACGGGTCAACCCACGCTCCCGACTGATAGGCACATGTTCAGAGGGCGGATCGGGCCGCCAAGTCTCCTTAGCGCCTGCGACTTGGGCGAAATCTTGGCCGCCGCCTGCGACCTAGGATCACCTTGTCGCGAGACACGTTCCATTGGCTGGCGCCACGGAACAACCTTCGCCATAAGGCGTTCGGCGTGGTGAGGCGGCTCTGCTAGGTTCAAGCTTGAGGCGTTTCGATTCAAGCGGACGCCAGCTTACGAGGCCCGACGCGAGCCGATGGAAAGACCCGCCGAGTTCAGTGTGGTGGAGGCCGATGGCGGTCGCCGGGCGGTGCTGTCTGGCGACTGGACGGCGACCGCGGCCGGCGACGCCGTCAGCCGTCTGGTGGCCGCCGTCCAGGGCGAACAGCTCTCCGGGATCGATCTGACGCCGATCCGACGGCTCGACACCGCCGGAGCCTACGGCATCCTGCGCGCGCTGGCCGATCACCCCGCGGCCGACCGCATCGAGGCGCGCCCCGAGACCCACCGGCTGCTGGAGCTCGTCGCCGCGGCGGCCCGCAACAATCCGGACAAACGCCAGGAGCCGCGCGGCTTCTACGAACTGGCGATCCGCACCGGGCGAGGGGTGTTCAACCTCGGCACCGAAATCTTCGAGACCATGGTGTTCGTCGGCCACCTGCTGGTAGTGGTCGGCCGCACGATCGCCAACCCGGCCCGTATCCGTTGGGCCGCGTGCGTCTCGCTGGCCGAACGCGCCGGGCTCGACGCCATCCCGATCGTCACCCTCACCTCGTTCTTCATCGGCGCTGTCGTCGGACTGCTGGGCGCCAACATGCTGCGGCAGTTTGGGGCCGAGGTGTTCGCGGTCGAGCTGATCGGCATCGCCGTGTTCCGCGAGTTCAACATCCTGATCACCGCGATCCTCCTGGCCGGCCGCTCGGCTTCCTCCTTCGCAGCCGAGATCGGCTCGATGAAGATGAACCAGGAGGTCGACGCCATGAAGGTGCTCGGGGTCGACCCGTTCGAGGCGCTGGTCTTCCCGCGTTTCGCCGCGCTGCTGGCGATCATCCCGCTGCTGACCTTCGTGGCCACGATCGCCGGCCTGATGGGCGGCCTGCTCGTGACGTGGACCGTGCTCGACCTAGGCCCCGCCTTCTTCCTGCAGCGCATCCTCGATAATGTCGGCGTCACTCACTTCTGGATCGGCCTTTCGAAGGCGCCGATCATGGCCGCGGTGATCGCCGGCATCGGCTGCCGTCAGGGCATGGAAGTCGGCGGCGACGTGGAGTCGCTCGGCCGCCGCGTCACCGCCGCCGTCGTACACGCGATCTTCGCGATCATCCTCATCGATGCGGTATTCGCGCTGATCTACATGGAGATAGGTGTCTAAGTGTCGGATTTGACCGACAAACCCCTGCTCGATGACGATGGCCCGGCCATCGAGGTGCGCGGCCTGCGCTCGCAGTTCGGCGAGCATGTGGTGCACGAAGATCTCGATCTGACGGTCGAGCGCGGCGAGGTGCTGGGCGTGGTCGGCGGGTCTGGCACCGGCAAGTCTGTGCTGCTCAACTCGATCATCGGCCTTCGCCGGCCCGAAGCCGGCAGGATCAAGGTGCTGGGGCAGGACATCCAGCGCACCAGCCGGCGCCGCTGGTCGGAGATTGAGCGCAGCTGGGGCGTGCTCTTCCAGCAAGGGGCGCTGTTTTCGAACCTGACCGTGCGCGAGAACGTGGCTGCGCCGATGTATGAGCACACCAAGCTGCCTCGGCGGGTGGTGCACGAACTGGCCGACCTGAAAATCGCCCTCGTGGGCTTGCGCCCCGGCGCCGGCGACCTGAAGCCGGCCGAGTTGTCGGGCGGCATGCGCAAGCGTGCGGGCCTGGCCCGCGCGCTGGCCCTGGATCCGCAACTGCTGTTCCTCGACGAGCCGACAGCCGGCCTCGACCCGATCGGCGCCGGCGCGTTCGACGAGCTGATCCGCGACCTCTCCGACAGCCTAGATCTGACGGTGTTCATGATCACCCACGACCTCGACACGCTCTATTCGATCACGGACCGTGTGGCCGTCCTGGCCGACAAACACGTGGTCGAGGTGGCGCCGGTCGCCGAGCTTGAGCGTTCACAGCATCCGTGGATCAAAGAGTACTTCCTTGGACCGCGGGGCCGCGCCGCGGCCGAAGCGGCCCATAGAGCCGGGAATCCAGCCTGATGGAAAAAGACGCCAACTACGCCCTGGTGGGCTTTTCGACCCTGCTGCTGGTGACCGGCCTGCTGATCTTCGTGGTCTGGCTGGCTCGGCTGAGCTTCGCCCAGGACTATGACCTCTACGACATCATCTTTCAGGGACCCGTGCGTGGCCTGAGCCAGGGCGGCGAAGTCCACTTCAACGGCATCAAGGTCGGTGAAGTGACCAAGATTCAGCTCGACCCGGCCGATCCAAACCGCGTCATCGCCCGCGCGCGCGTCACTTCCGACGTGCCGATCAAGGTCGATTCCTACGCCACGCTGGAGCCGCAAGGCATCACCGGCATCAACTACGTGCAGATCACCGCCGGCTCGCCCTCCAAGCGGCTGCTCAAGGACACTGTCGATCCCGGCAAGGTGCCCAAGCTGCGCACCCAGCGCAGCGCACTGTCGGACCTGCTGGAAGGCGGCGGCACGGTGCTGACCCGCACGGTCGAGGCGCTGGACCGCGTAAACCGAGTGCTGTCCGATCAGAACATCAAGAAGTTCGGCGACGCGATCGAGGACGCCCAGGCCGTCACCGCCGAGCTGCGCGAGCGCAAGGCGCTGATCGGCGACGCGCAAAAGGCGCTGCAGAGCATCGACGCAGCGGCTGCGCAGATCACCGAACTCACCAAGTCGAGCCAGGACCTGGTCGACGGCGAAGGCAAGCGCACCCTCGCCAATCTGGCCGACGCCGCCGGCGAGGCGCAGGTCGCGGCCAAGGACATCCGCACCATGGTCGGGCGTCTGGAAGGTCCCACCAGCGACTTCGCTACGAATGGGCTGCCGCAGCTCACCTCGGCGATCCAGTCCCTCCAGCAGACCGCCGATTCCCTTGACCGGCTGATCCGCGACGTCGAAGCCAACCCCCGCGGCCTGGTCGGCAAATCCCCGGCCCAAGAGGTCAAGGTCAAGCCATGAACGCCCTGAAGCGCATCTTCCCCGCCCTCGCCCTGGCCGCCTGCGCCGCCCTGCTGGCCGGTTGCATCACCCTGCTGCCGGACGAAGAGCCGGCCCAGCTCTACCGGTTCGACGGCGACATCCAGCCAGCGGCCGCGAGCCAGGCCGCGCCGTTCGCAGTGGCGCGGCTGGGAGGCTCCTTCGTGCAAGCGGCGGCCAACGACCGCATCCTGACCATGACCGGCAGTCGCGCGGCCTATGTCGCCGGATCCCGCTGGGTTTCGCCGGCCTCAGTGCTGTTCAACGAGGCGCTGTCACGGGCGTTCGACGCGGACGCCGGTCCCGCGCGGTTGCTGACCCGCGGCGACTTCAGCAAGGCCGACTATGTGCTGCGCGTGGACGTCACCCAGTTCGAGGCGCAGTACAACCAGGGCCCGAAGGCCGCGCCGGAGATCGTGGTCACGATGCGCGCCACCCTGACGGGCCCGGACCGCGTGCTGGCCGGCTCACGCAATTTCGAGACGCGCGTACGGGCCGGCGACAACCGCGTCACGGCGATCGTCGCGGCCTATGACCAGGCGGTCGGACAGGCGCTGGGCGAACTGGTCGCGTGGACCAACGCCCGCGGGGTCTAAGGCTCCAGCCCGGCGATGCGCTTGGCGGCGGTGACGGTGTTCTTCAACAGGCACGCCACCGTCATCAGGCCGACGCCGCCCGGAACCGGCGTGATCGCGCCGGCGACCGCCGAGACTTCCTTATAGGCGACGTCTCCGACCAGCTTGGTCTTGCCCTCGGCGGCCTTCACCGGATCGCGGAACGGAACGCGGTTGATGCCGACGTCGATCACGGTCGCACCCGGCTTGATCCAATCGGCCTTGATCATCTGCGGGCGACCGACGGCGGCCACGAGTATGTCAGCCTCACGGCAGACGGCCGCCAGGTCCTGGGTGCGCGAGTGGGCGATGGTCACCGTGCAGTCGGCGGCCAGCAGCAGCTGGGCCACCGGCTTTCCGACCAGCACCGATCGGCCGACGACGACGGCGCGCTTGCCGCTCAGGTCGCCCAGCGTCTCGCGGAGCATGATCATGCAGCCAAGCGGCGTGCAGGGCACCAGCGAGGGCAGCCCCTGAGCCAGGCGGCCGGCGTTGACGACGTGCAGGCCGTCGACGTCCTTAGCCGGATCGATCGTTTCGATGACCGCCTTCTCGTCCAGCCCCTTGGGCAGCGGCAGCTGCACGAGGATGCCGTGGATCGCCGGATCGGCGTTGAGCTGGCGCACCAGGGTCAGCAGGTCGCTCTGGCTCACGTCGGCCGGCAGGCGGTGGGTGACCGAATGCATCCCGGCGGCCTTGGAGTGCTCGCCCTTGGAGCGGACATAAACCTGGCTGGCCGGATCCTCGCCGACCAGCACCACGGCCAGCCCCGGCTGCAGGCCATGCTGCGCCTTCAGCGCCGCGACCTCCTCGGCGACCTCGGCCCGCAAGCGTTCGGCCGTGACCTTGCCGTCGATGATCTGGGCCTGGGACATGCGCTCTCCTGGGGTCGGAACTGGCGCAGCCAGTACCCGTTCAGCCTGCGCCGCGCAATGCGGCGGGAGTTCTAGGCATGAGCGGCAAAGTCACCCACCTCTTCACCCAGTTCGCCACCGACATCTCGCGATTGACCGGACGTCCGCTGGCGTTTGTGACCTGCTGCGTCCTTGTCTTGCTGTGGGCGGTCAGCGGACCATTGTTCGGGTTTTCAGACACCTGGCAGCTGGTGATCAACACGTCCACGACCATCGTGACCTTCCTCATGGTGTTTCTCATTCAGAATACACAGAACCGGGACAACAACGCCCTTCACGCCAAGCTGGACGAGTTGATCCGCGTGTCGAAGGCGCACAACTCCTTCATCGGAATCGAAAATCTGCCCGACAAGGAGCTTGAGGAGATCCTCACCGAGCTGGATGAGGCCTCAACGCGCCTACGGAAGGAATCCGGCACGCCAAGCCGTCGACGCTCTCAACCCAAGGCGAAGGCGCCGGCCGCCAAACCCGCCCGCAAGCGCGCCTAGCGGCGCATCCAGGCCGCGACCGCCCAGGCGTGCGAGTCGTGGCGAAGCGACGCAATGGCCTCCGGGGGCGAAAGCCAGTCCAGCGTATGGTCCTCTTCGACCTTCAACCCGGCGTCCGGAGCCACGAGGTCGAGGACGAAGAAGGCGCTTCGGTTGTTCCAGGCCTCGCCGTCGGTGTTGACGAAGAACTGGTCGGCCAGGGCGAAGGATTCGCGGACCATGACCTTCAGCCCCGCTTCCTCGCCGTACTCGCGCACCACCCCCTCCTCGGGCGTCTCCCCAGGATCGACGCCGCCGCCGGGCAAGTCGATCCAGGTCGCACCGTCAGGTTTCGCGATCCGAACCACAGCAATCCGCTCGTCGCGCTCTAGGATCCCGAACGCCGCCGGCCGGTCGGCGTAGGTCCGACCCGCCCTGCGCTCGCCAAACTGCGGCACGGCGCGCACCGATCAGTCCTTGCCGTACAAGGAGTCGAACGGGTCGACCTTGCCCGCCAACACGTCGTCGACGCGCAGCACCGGCCAGCCGACCGTCGCCTTGTCGCTGCCGCGCCAGGCCGAGACGATCATGTCGCGCACCTCCGAGGCGCCCACCGCCAGACGGGCGGCGGCGAACTCGACGCCGCGCCGATCCCCGTCCTTAAGGCCGCCGGCCTTCTCCAGTTCGTAGAATGGGATGACGTAGGTGCTTGTATCGGTGAGATAATCCACCGTGCGCTTTTCGATCGGGCAGTCGCACGACTTGAGGGGCGCCATCTTCGCCGCCACTTCAGCAGGTTTGACGTTCTCGAAGACGAACTCGCTCTCGAACGGGCCATGGATGCGTGCGGTCGTGTAGCCGTTGGGATTCGGGTACTCGCCCCAGCCGTTGTAGTGCACGGTGACGTGCAGCGGCTGAGCCCCGTCGCCGACGAAGTGCGAGAGGTCGCCGATCGTCTGCAGGATTTGCGCCTCGCGGCGGATCAGGTCGCGCTTGTACCAGGCCTTGCGCACGGGATTTTTCTCGCGGGCCGCCATGTAGGTCAGCACCCGCCAGTAGCCGAAGTCCTTGGTCAGTTGCTGGTGGCGGTCGATGATCGAGTACGGCAGATAGCCCGCCTTCCAGCTGTCGAGGCTGGCGGCCTGCAGGCCCTTCTCATAGTCGGCGCGGGTCGAGGGCAGCGGCGTGAAGGACGGGCCGCCGAGCAGCTTGCCCTCCTCGTCGAGGTCGAGAAAGTGCCCGGCGTCGCGGTTGTGGTCATGGATTCGGCCCGCGCCCTTGGAGCGGTCCTGTTCGCGAGAGAGCTCGCCGATGTCGCGCACCGCCGTCGCATTGCGCAGGAAAGCCGGAACCTCGGCCGGCAGCGCCCGGGCTGCCGCTTCCCCCACCATTCGGTGCCCCATCGCGCCCCAGGCGTACGCCTGGGCGGGCAGGATGCAGAGCGCGGCGACGGCGGCGAGCAGCGGAGCTTTCATGCGATTCCGTTTAGGCGATCTTGAGCGCGGCCTCTACCCGCTTCACCCAGGACTGGACGCGTGGGTAGCGGCCCAGGTCGAAGCCTCCCTCGTGGGCGACGCGGGTGTAGGCGACGAGTGCGACGTCCGCGAGACTGAGGGCCTCGCCGACCAGGAACGGAGACGACGCCAGGCCGTCCTCGAGCCGCTGCAACGCCCCATTGCCCCGCTCGACCAGCCGAGCCTCGAGCTCGGAGACCGGCTTGCCGGCGTAGCGGACCTGGAAGCGGGCGACCGCGACGTAGGGTTCGTGGCTGTACTGCTCCCAGAACATCCATTCTAGCATCCGCGCGCGATCGTAGGCGTCGGTCGGGATCAGGTCGGAGCCCTCTGCGAGATGAATGATGATTGCGTTGGACTGCGCGAGCGGGCGCCCGTCATCGAGCACTACGACCGGCACCTGGCCGGCGGGATTGAGCGCCAGAAACTCCGCCGTGCGCGACTCGCCGCGCATGACGTCGGTCTCGATCCACTCGTAGCGACGGCCCAGATGGTCGGCCGTCCACTTTACCTTCAGGCAGTTTCCCGAGATGGAATCGCCATAGACGCGCATGCCTCAATCCCTTGTTCGCCAACGGGTTGATAGCCTCTCCCAGGCTGCGCTCAAAGCGCTCGTGTCGATATGTCGCGAGGATGCATCGTTCACGCGGGGTTGATCTGGCGCTCGGAGTCCGGGTACGAAGGCCGCCGCTGCCAAGAACAACGACGAAGGAGCCGCCGTCATGCGACGTCGCCTCGCCGCCCTTGCCGCCCTCCCCTTCTTCTTTGGGCTGTCACAAAGCGCACAAGCCGCGCCTCAAACCGACCCGCTTGGGGACCTGATTGTCTCGGCCCTGACCGGCGCGCTCCCGGGCACCCCGGACTTCCGTATGAAGGCCACGCTCTACCACGCCGGCGCCAAGGGCGTGGGCAACCTGGACTCCCTCGGCTGCAAGGTGGTCGCGATGCGCACCGTCGCCGTCGACACCAAGCTCATCCCGCGCCGCACGCGCCTGTTCATCAAGGAAACCGTGGGCCTGCCGATGCCCGACGGCTCCAAGCACGACGGATTCTGGTACGCCTCGGACACCGGCGGCGCGATCAAAGGCGAGAAGATCGACCTCTTCACCGGCCACGGTTCGTCCTCGATGCGCCCGCTGATGGCGCTGAACCTCGCCAAGCTCACGGTCGCGAAGGCCGGCGAGTTCAAGGGCTGCCCGCCCGTCTAAACAGGGCGGCGACAGGCCGCATAGCCTGGCTCCCCACACTGCCCGATCATGCTGTCAGGGCGCTGGAACGTCCCAGCGCCCTGAGCATTACAGCGTCCCTATCGCCGGGCGCGCCCCCGGCGCGCGCGGCGGCCATTGAAGGCCCGCTACCGTGTCCGACCTGAGTACAGGCGATATCGTCGAGTGCATCGACGACACGCCCAACCGTCCCGAGAGCCAGATCATGCCCGATCTCGGGGCGCTCTATACGATCACCAACATCCGGGCCGTTGGCGACGGCTCCAGCGTGCGGCTCAAGGAGCTGACGCCCAGCTGCTACCTGGGCGGCGTCTGCGCCTGCGGCGACTGCGGCTGGGACGCCGGCCGGTTTCGGAAAGTCTACCGCCCGAACGGCGAGCTCATCGCCGCGTTGATGTGCGATGTCCCCGATGAGGCGCCCGAGCTGGTCAACTAGAGCAGCCAGCCCCTTAGCCGCGCTCGCTACTGCCTGGCCATCGCCTGGGCCAGGTACGCCTTCACCTGCGCCTCCTTGTCCTCGAAGGCCTCGCCGGTCACGTCGACCAGCGCCTTCTTGACCGTACCGGTGAAGCGGAACGGCGACGTATAGTCCTCCATGACCGGCGAACCGGCGTCGGCGCCGACCACCACGCCCGCCGACAGGCCAAGCGAAAGCGGGATTGTGACCGGCAGCTCGCCTGCGCCTATCTGGTCGCCGTCGACGAACAGCTTGATGCTCGCCGGAACGCCTTTGCCGTTGGCGATGTCCGGCTTGCCGGTGGGCGTGAACTCGAAGCTCAGGACGTGATCGCCCTCGGGCACGGGGCTGTCGGACTGCACCTTGAAGCGCCGCTCGGCGACGTAGTTGTAGCCGTAGCAGAGCTTGCCGCCCTGGACATAGAAGACGAACCCGCCGTCATTGCCGCCCATGGAGTAGAGCGCCCCTTCCGCGCCGCCCTTCGGCACATTGACGTGAACCGAAATCGAGTGCGGGACATTGACAAGGCGTGGAGCGGCGTTGATGGGCACCGCCTGCGTGCCCGGATAATAGATGTACTGCTTGCGATCGACAGCGATCTGCGGGCGCTGATCCACCATTCGCAAGGTGCCTCGGCTGTCGATCGGCAGGACGTTGTACTTCCCGGCCTCGACGTACCACATGCCGATCATGGCGATCAGGCGCTCGCGCTCCTTGTCGGCAAGATTGTCCGTCTCGGCGAAGTCTTTTCCGAGATCGTAGAGTTCCCAGCCGTGAGCGTCCAACTCGGTCAGCTTGTCGTAATCGATCGGAGCGCCGAAGGTCAGGCCCGATTCGGTGAAGGATGTGCCCGGCCACGGACACACTGCGCGCCAGCCGTCGTGGTAGAGCGAGCGGTGCCCGAACATCTCGAAGTACTGGGTGATGTGCTTTGCCTCGGCCTTGGGGTCGTCGAATGACGATTTCAGGCTGAACCCTTCGATGGGATGCTGGGTGACGCCCCTGACGACCGCCGGCGGCTCGATCCCCAAGGCGTCGAGCACCGTCGGGACCATGTCGATGGCGTGGCAGTACTGGCTCCGGATCTCGCCCCTCGACTTAATGCCCCTGGGCCACGCGACGATGAACGGATCGGCCGTGCCGCCGCGATAGGTCTCGCGCTTCCAGCGCCGGAACGGGGTGTTGCCGGCATGCGTCCAACCCCAAGGGTAGTGATTGAAGTACTTCGGACCGCCAAGATCGTCGATCGCCGCCAGGTTTTGCTGGAGATCGTCGGCGACGTTGTTGAAGAACTTGCCTTCATTCACTGAGCCATTAGGGCCTCCCTCAGCGCTGGCGCCGTTGTCGGAGATCACCATGATCAGCGTGTTCTCGTACTCGCCCATCTCCTTGAGGAAGGCGATCAGTTCGCCGATATGATGATCCGTGTGTTCGAGGAAGCCGGCGAACACCTCCATCATCCGCGCATAGAGCTTGCGCTCGTCGGCAGGGAGCTTGCTCCAATCCTGGACGTCAGGATCGTGCCGCGACAGCTTGGCGCCGGCGGGGACGATCCCCAATTCCTTCTGCTTTGCGAACACCTTCTCGCGATAGGCGTCCCAGCCGTCGTCGAAGGCGCCCTTGTACCTGTCCGCCCATTCCTTGGGGACGTGGTGAGGCGCGTGCATGGCGCCTGTGCAGAAGTACATGAAGAACGGCTTGTCCGGCGCGACCTGCTTGGCGTCGGCGATCATCGCCTTGGCCTTCGCCACGAGGTCTGGGGTCAGGTGATAGCCCTCCTCCGGCGTTGTTTCGGGTTCAGTCTGAGAGTTGTCGCGGACGAGTTCTGGATAGTACTGGTGGGTGTCGCCTCCCAGGAAACCGTAATAGCGCTCGAAGCCGCGACCTAGCGGCCAGCGGTCGTAGGGGCCCGCGGCCGAGGTCGCTTCCGACGGCGTCAGGTGCCACTTGCCAAGGGCATAGGTGTTGTAGCCTTGCTGCTGGAGGATTTCCGACAGCATGCCGTTCTCGAACGGGATGTAGCCGTTGCCGCCTGGATACCCGGTGGAGCCCTCGGTGATGCAGGCCATGCCGTTCGAGTGGTGGTTGCGGCCCGTCAGCATGCACGAGCGCGACGGCGAGCAGAGCGCCGTGGTGTGCATGTTGTTGTAGCGCAGGCCGTCGGCGGCCAGTGCGTTCAGGTTCGGCGTGTTGATCGGACTGCCGTAACAACCGAGGTGCCCGAAGCCGGTGTCGTCGAGCACGATGAACAGAACGTTGGGCGATCCCTTGCGCGCGCGGTTCGGTTCGGGCCAGGCCGGCTTGGAGACGTCGAAGGTGCGGCCGATTACGCCGGGAAAGGCTTGGCCAGGTTCGTACTCGGTGAGCGCCATTGCAGGGTCCTCCCTAGGATTTGACGGCAGCCCCTTGCCCGCCGCCAACCTGCCCCGCCGCCTGGCGCCCTGAACATCGGGTGTTCCCCGGAACGTCTTCGCCGTATTCCAGCACGTCGCCGTGAGGATGCATGATCAAGCCCAACTTCTTTCTGATCACCGGCGGTCCCGGGGTCGGCAAGACCGCCCTGCTGGCCGAACTGCGCCGCCGCGGCGAGCGGGTCGTCGAGGAAACCCATCGGCGGGTGATCCGCGAGCAGGTCGCCAGCGGCGGGACCGCCCTGCCCTGGATCGACCAGGACGCCTACCTGGCGCGCGCCGCCCGTGAGGACATCGCGATATTCGACGGAATGGAGGATGTCAGGGAGCGGGTGTTCTTCGACCGCGGCATCCTCGACAGCATGATCGACGGACGGGCTCCCGGCTGGATGGAGGCGGCCGCCCGCACCCACCGCTACAGCCGGACGGTTTTCGTGCCCCCGCCGTGGCGCGAGATCTATACCCAGGACGACGAGCGCAAGCAGAGCTTCGAGGACTGCCTGGCCACGCACGAGGCCATACTCCGCCGGCTTCGCGCACTGTCCTACGAGGCGGTGACAGTCCCGGAGGGAAGTCCGGCCGAACGCGCCGAGTTCGTGCTGAGCCTGGCCCGGGCGCCCCTCGCCTAAAACGGCGAGGCGACGGCGCTCCAGCGGGAAGGCGCAGTTGCGAGCAGCTGAACCTGTTCGAGAGCGCCTAGGTTTCGACGAAGGCCTTTTCGAGCACGAAGTCGCCCGGCGAAGCGAGCGAACCCTCCTCGTAGCCGCGCTCGACCAGGATGGTCTTGAGGTCGGCCAGCACCGAGGGGCCGCCGCAGAGCATCAGGCGATCGACGGCCGGATCCAGCGGCGGTACGCCGAGGTCCTCGAAGATCTTGCCCGAGGTGATCAGGTCGGTGATGCGGCCCTGGGTGCGGAACGGCTCGCGGGTGACGGTCGGGTAGTAGCGGAGCTTGTCGCCGATCACTTCGCTGAGGATCTCGTCCTCGCGCAGGTCCTTTTCGAACAGCTCGGCATAGTTCAGGTCGGCGACGTTGCGCACGGTGTGGGTGACGATCACCTCGTCGAAGCGGTCGTAGACCTCCGGGTCGCGGGCCAGCGACAGCCAGGGGGCCAGGCCCGTGCCGGTGCCGACCATGTAGAGCCGCTTGCCGGGCTTGAGGCCGTCGAGCACCAGGGTGCCGGTCGGCTTCTTGCCGATCAGCACCTCGTCGCCGACCTTGATCTTCTGCAGGCGCGAGGTCAGCGGGCCGTCGGCGACCTTGATCGAGTAGAACTCCAGCTCGTGGTGCCACGACGGGCTGGCGATGGAATAGGCGCGCACCAGCGGCTTGCCGTCGACTTCCAGGCCGACCATCACGAATTGGCCCGACGAGAACCGCAGGCCCGGATCGCGGGTGGTGCGGAACGAGAACAGCTCGTCGGTCCAGTGCTGGACCCAGGTCACCGTCTCGACCATGAAGGCGCCGCGCGTCTTGGATGCGGCCGGGGCCGCAGCGATTACATCAGTCATGACAAGTCTTTAGCTGTCGTAGGGTCTGCGGCGAAAGGGGCCGCCGACAAAGGTTGGAGCGTATGTAGCAACGCCGTCGTCAGATGTCGCCGCCGACATTGTCGACGGCGCCCGGGGCGCGGGCGACGTGGATGCCGCATTCGGTCTTGTCCTGACCGGCCCAGCGTCCGGCGCGGACGTCCTGGCCCTCCTCCACCGGCTTGGTGCACGGCCAGCAGCCGATCGACGGGAACCCCTGGGCGACCAGCGGGTGAGCCGGCAGGTCATGCTCGGCCATATAGGCGTCCAGCTCGGCCTTGCCCCAGTTGGCCAGCGGATTGAACTTCACCTGGCCGTCGGCCTGCTCGACCACGGGCAGCGACAGGCGGTCGCCGCCATGGAAGCGCTTGCGGCCGGTGATCCAGGCGTCGAACTCGACCAACGCCTTGTCGAGCGGGATGACCTTGCGCACCTCGCAGCAGGCGTCGGTGTCGGTCTGCCAGAGCTTGGCGTTGGGATCGGCGACGGCAAGGTCGTTGTAGGCCGGGCGCAGGTCGCGCACGTCGGTCAAGCCGAGCTTGGCCGCCAGGTTCTTTCGATAGTCGAGCGTCTGGCCGAACAGCATGCCGGTATCGAGGAACAGCACCGGCACGTCCGGCTTGATCTTCGAGATCATGTGCAGCAGCACCGCGGACTCGGCCCCGAAGGACGAGACCAGGGCCAGCTTGTCGCCGAACGCCTCGACCGCCGATTCCAGCACGGTGGCCGGATGGGCGTGGCGCAGCTCGGCGTCGAGCCGGGCCGCGAGGGTTGGACGCTCCAACTGATCGAAGGCCATGGTCAGCTCACTCCCTTTCGGCGAAGGCCGGCGCACGGCGGTCGGCCGCGCGCTGGTAGACGTGGCGTTGGCGGTGGGCGGCGTGCGCCCATTGCTCGGGGGTCGAGCCGTCGGCCGGCTCGAAGGCGTCGAAGCCGACGCGGACCATGAAGCCGGCCTGCTCGCGCAGGACGTCGCCCACGGCGCGGACCTCGCCGGTGAAGCCGTAGCGCTCGCGCAGCAGGCGCGCGGCGGTGTAGGCGCGGCCGTCGTTGAACTTCGGGAACGCGACGGCGACCAGCGCGATGCGCGGCAGGTCGTAGGCCAGCACCTCGACCTCTTCGGCCGGCTCCAGCCGCACGCCGACCGAGCGGCCCTCGGCGAGCAGGCGCTCGCCCTCGCTCTGGAACCGGGTCAGCGAGATGATCAGGTCCCCGCGGACCAGGTCTTCGTCGTCGGAGACATGCGTGTAGGGGTCTTCGGCCAGCGAGAACTGGCCGTCCGTCAGCTTAATTCGCGTCGGCATAGACGGCCTCCTTGAAGGGAACGACGCCGGTGCGGCGGAAGGTGTCGAGGAAGCGCTCCTGGCCCTGGCGTTCGCGCAGATAGACCTCGACCAGGGTGTCGATGGCGGGCGCCACGCGCTCGGCCGGCAGGGCCGGGCCGAGCATGGAGCCGACAGAGGCGTCCTCCGCCCCCGAGCCGCCCAGGGTGAGCTGGTAGAACTCCTCGCCCTTCTTATCGACGCCGAGGATGCCGATGTGGCCGACGTGGTGGTGGCCGCAGGCGTTGATGCAGCCGCTGATCTTGATCTTAAGTTCGCCGATCAGTTCGGCCCGCTCCTGGTCGGCGAACGTGCGGGCGATGTCCTGAGCGATCGGGATCGCCCGGGCGTTGGCCAGGGCGCAGTAATCGAGGCCCGGGCAAGCGATCATGTCGGTGATCAGGTTGACGTTCGGTGTCGCCAGGCCAGCCGCGTTCAGCGCCGCATAGAGCGCCGGCACGTCGTCGAGCTTTACGTGCGGCAGGACCAGGTTCTGCTCGTGGGTGACGCGGATGTCGTTCTGGCCGTAGCGCTCGGCCAGGTCAGCGACGATGTCCATCTGATCGGAGGTGGCGTCGCCGGGGGTTTCGCCGATGGCCTTCAGCGAGATCTCGACGATCGTGTAGCCGGCGCGCTTGTGCTCACGCAGGTTATTGCGCGCGAAACGTGCCAGGCCCGGATCGGCGGCCTTGGCGGCCTCGAACACTTCCGAGCGGTTGACCAGCGGCTCGAAGGCGGTCGGAGCGAACGCGCCGCGGATGCGGGCGATCTCGGTGTCCGGCAGATCGCTCTCCGGGCCGATCTTCAGCCATTCTTCCTCGACCTGACGGGCGAACTCCTCGGCCCCGAGGGCCGAGACCAGGATCTTGATGCGGGCCTTGTACTTGTTGTCCCGCCGGCCGTGGCGGTTAAAGACGCGAAGGATCGCTTCCAGGTACGAGACCAGGCGATTGGCCGGCAGGAATTCCTTGATCGTGGGGCCGACGAACGGCGTGCGGCCGAGGCCCCCGCCGACGATCACCTCGAAGCCCAGCGTGCCGTCACGGCCGCGGCGCATCATCAGGCCGATGTCGTGGACCTTGGCGGCCGTTCGGTCCTTCGCAGCGCCGGTGATAGCGATCTTGAACTTGCGCGGCAGGAAAGAAAATTCCGGGTGCAGGCTGGACCACTGGCGGATCGCCTCGGACCAGACGCGCGGATCGTCGACCTCTTCGGCCGTCGCGCCGGCATAGGGGTCGGCGGTGGTGTTGCGGATGCAGTTGCCGCTGGTCTGGATGGCGTGCATGTCGACCGCCGCCAGCTTGTCCAGGATGTCCGGCGTGTCGGCCAGCTTGATCCAATGGAACTGCAGGTTCTGGCGGGTCGTGAAGTGGCCGTAGCCCTTGTCGTAGGTGCGGCCGATATCGGCCAGCACGCGCAGCTGGGTCGGGTTCAGCGAGCCGTAGGGAATCGCAACGCGCAGCATGTAGGCGTGCAACTGAAGATAAAGGCCGTTCATCAGCCGGATCGGCTTGAACTGGTCCTCGGTGATCTCGCCGGCCAGACGCCGGCCGACCTGTTCGCGGAACTCGGCGGCGCGGTCGGCCAGGAATTCCTTATCGAGGGTGTCGTACTGGTACATGGCCCTCCCCTCTCTAACGCTTGATCAGATTGACGCGGCCCTTGGAGCGGGCGGCGCCGGACGCGTGCTGCAGGGCTTCGATGGCGGCTCCGCCTTCGGCCTGCTTGCCGTGGTGCAGGTGATTGGTGGGCCCGAGCGCGCGCAGGCGCTCGCGGTAGCTGACCGGCGCCCACAGGCCTTCGCTTTCGATAAGGTCGATCAGGTAGGGATCGACGATCATCGTTTGCATGGTCTTGGCGTGCGCCTCGGCCGCCTCGCCAGCCTCGGCGGACTCGAAGAGCTCGGCGTCGGCGAAGCGCTCGACCCAGGCCCCAGCCTTCCAGAAGACGACTTCGCCGTCGGTGAGGCGATTTCCGGTCAGGGCTTTCATTTCACACGCAACTCAAGTTTCGGTTCGAAGGCGGCGCTATCGCCGGAAGCTTGGGCCAAGGCCATAGCCTCGCCGACGATCAGCAGAGCCGGGCCCGACACCTGTTCGGCGGCGGCCGGCAGCTCGGCCAGGGTGGTGACGATGCGGCGTTCGTCGGAGCGGCTGGCGTTCTCGACCACCAGAGCCGGCGTCGAACCGGCGCGCCCGGCGCCGATCAGCCGAGCGGCGATTCCTGCGGCGGCCGACACGCCCATGTAGATCACGACCGTCTGGTTGGCCTTGGCCAGGCTTTCCCAGTCCAGGCCTGGCTCGCTGCCCGACGCGGCGTGGCCGGTGACGAAGGTGACCGCCTGGGCCGAGCCGCGGTGGGTGAGCGGCGCACCGGCGTTCGCGCTGGCGGCCAGGGCGGCGGTGACGCCCGGCACCACGTGGCATTCGACGCCCGCCTCGCGGCAGGCTTCGAGCTCTTCGCCCCCGCGGCCGAAGATGAACGGGTCGCCGCCCTTCAGGCGCACCACCTTCAAGCCCTCCTGGGCGAAGGCGACCAGCATGCGGTTGATCTCGTCCTGGGCGTAGGCGTGCCGCGACTTGCGCTTGGCGACGCTGATGCGGCGGGCCGAAGCCGGCGCCAGGTCGAGGATGTCGTCGGTGACCAGGCCGTCGTGGACGACGACCTCGGCGGCCTGCAACGCCTTAAGCGCCTTGAGGGTCAGCAGTTCGGGGTCGCCAGGACCAGCGCCCACCAGCCAGACCGCGCCGGCGGCGCGACGGCGCGCCCCGCCCAGCACCACGAGGCGCTGGCCGCTCTCGTTTTTGGGCTTGCGGTGAGGCATTGTTTTTAGCTTCTCTAAACGCCAGAGCTTGAATGTAAGAGCGGGACGGGCTTGCACCCGCCCCGCCACATTATCCGCCGACGAAAAGGGCCAATACCTCGGCGAACGGTTGCAAATTGGCTGTGAAGAGGCCAATTCGCAACCCAAGGACTTCTGCCGGGGGTGTCAGGAAAACTCGATGGAGCGTAACGCGGAACGCCGACGATTGCCGCCACTCAACGCCCTGCGGGCGTTCGAGGCGGCCGCGCGGCACCTGAATTTTTCTAGGGCTGCGGACGAACTGTCCGTCACGCCCGGCGCCGTCAGCCAACAGATTCAGAACCTGGAGGACTATGTCGGCGCGGCGCTGTTCAAGCGCACGCCGAAGGGCCTGTTGCTGACCGACGCGGCGCAGACGGCCCTGCCCGCCCTGCGCGAGGCGTTCGACCGCCTAGCCGAGGCCGCCTCAATGCTGACCGCGGCGGTTGACGGACGGCGTCTTACGCTGACCGCCGCGCCGTCGTTCGCGGCCAAGTGGCTGGTGCCGCGGCTGGGCCGATTCGAAGAGCTGCACCCGCAGGTCGACGTGTGGCTGTCGGCGGGGCTGGAACTGGTCGATCTGACCGCCGGCGAAGTCGACGTGGCGATCCGCTACGGGGCCGGCCGCTACCCCGGGCTGGAGGTTCGCCGGCTGATCGGGGAGACGGTGATTCCCGTGCTTTCTCCGGAACTTGCCGCGAATATCGCACTCAACGAACCCGCGGATCTGGCCAATCACATCCTGCTGCATGACGGCTCGCCCGAGCCGGACGATTCCTGCCCCGACTGGACCATGTGGCTGGCGGCCCGCGGCCTGCGCGGCATCGACGGGGCGCGCGGCCCGCGGTTCAACCAGTCGAGCCTGGTGATCGAAGCGGCGGTGAACGGCCGCGGCGTTGCGCTGGCCAAGCGCACTCTGGCACAGGCCGACCTGGACGCCGGCCGCCTGGTCGCCCCGCTGCAGATCGCGACGGCGGTCGATTTCGCCTATTACGTGGTGCATCCCAAGGCCAAAGGGCGGCTGCCGCAGGTCAAGGCGTTCATCAACTGGATCGCCGCCGAGGCCGAAGCCCACGAGGCCGCGCTAAGAAGCCTGGACAACGGGGCCGGGATTTAGTCCTAAGCGGCCATGAAAATCGTTGTTGATGAACGGCCCTTGCCGGCCGACTGCGAGACCATGCTCGACGTCCGCAAGGGCGTCGATGCTTTGGACCGCGCGCTTGTTCTGATGCTGGCCGAGCGCCAGCGCTACATGGACGCCGCCGCCCGCATCAAGTCCGAGCGCCACACGGTGCTGGATACGGCGCGGATCGAGGACGTGGTGACCAAGGTCAAGGCCGCCGCCCGCGAGGCCGGCCTGTCCGAGGAGATCGCCGAGCCGGTGTGGCGGCTGCTGATCGATCGCTGCATCGCCTATGAGTTCGGCGTCTGGGATCAGCTGCGCGGCGTGCGCAACGACTGAAGCGCCCGCTCGTGAGCGTAGGCCGCCACGTCGGCCAGCGCCGCGTCGAGCGCGTCCTTGACCAAATCCAGCGCGCCCGGGCCGGCGGCCTCGGCGCGCTCGCAGGCATCGCCCAGCTGGAACGCGCCCACGCCGCGAGCCGCGCCCTTGATGGTGTGAACCGCGTCCCGCCAGCCTTCCGAGGCCGGGTCGAGCAGCGCCGCCCAGATCGCCGCCTGTTCGCGGAACAGGGCGAGCACCTCGTCAATCACGTCGCCATCGCCGGCCGTGAAGGATTCGAGGTATTTGAAGTCCACCGCCCCGGTGATGTCGCGCCTCGCCATGATAATTCCCGCTCTGAACGCCGACTCGACCCCGACGTGCCCTTGCTCAGGTTGCCGCCGGCCTAACAAGGACTTCGCCGCATGAAGATTCTGGTCGGCGCCCCCACCTAAAACGGCGAGGTGACCGTGCAATAAACCCGCTCAATGCTGGAATTGCAGGGCATGCTGGGCCCGGCGATGGCCGACGAGAACGGCGTGGCGATGAGCGAGAACGTCTCGTTCCGCCATCGCTGGCGGGCGCTGGGCGGGAAGAACTGGGCCTGTTCGACCACTATATCGGCCACACCGGGCCCTACACCTTGCGTCCAATGCCGGCCGAATGACAAAGACGCTTGCAACGCAGTTCGAGACTCGCTAACAGGACGCCTCCCCAGCGGGGCCGCGAGCGAAACGCTCTCCGGACCGGTCGGGGAAACAACCGCAAAGCCTTATGGCGTAACGGTTATGGGTGTATAGCTCAGTTGGTAGAGCAGCTGACTCTTAATCACCCGCCATTCCAATAAAATCAGCACCTTAGCTCCACAACCGGCCGCATTTCTGCGCTCGCAAACCCTTGCGCCCCGTAGCCGGTGTAAAACTTTTCGGGCCTGAAAACGGCCTCCGAGCGCGCGCTCGATTGACTCCAATGTTCCACTTCTGTTCACGTCGAGGACATGAAGCTCTCGAACGTCATCCCCCTGCCCCCACGGCCTAAGCCGGCCCGCGTCGTTCCATTGATCGGGATCGTCGGCGACGGCGGCCGGATCACCTTCCACAAGCCCAGGCCGAAGTGAGATGCGCCAGTTTCCCGCCCCCTGGTCCATCGAAGACAACGGCTCGTCGTGGTGCGTGTCCGACGCGAGCGGCTTTCGCATGGTCTGGTTCTGCTATGGCGGCGGGGTCGTGATCGGGACCAACCCGGATCGGCTCACGCGCGATGAGGCGCGCAGGCTGGCGCTCGGATACGCGAAACTGCCAGAGCTGATGGCGAAGGCCGGGTAGATGCTGCGGGCCGGGCGCCACTCCGGCTTGTCCGCTCTGGGCCTTGGCTTACCGCCAGACATCCGCTCGGCGTCCCGAGCCAGATACGTGTCATTCGCGGGGGCTCCAACCCGCTTCCACGCCGCCGCAGCACATTGATTCTAAGCAGTTTTCGCTTTGATGGAAGGCCTGATCGAGGTAGAAACGGCCATGCTTCGCGCCGCCACCAGATCCGGGACAACCACGCAGGCCTAACCGCCTGCGTCGTTCAGTGGCAGGACGCGCCTTTCGTACGGTCGAAACCGGGATTCGATTCCTCGCGCAGGCTCCAGCCACTCCGTTGTCGGGACGTGGTGCAATGGACAGCACGGCAGTTTCCTAAACCGACGATGCAGGTTCGATTCCTGCCGTCCCGGCCAACTCCCTATCCCCGCTTCGCCGCCCGCTCGGCCTTGTCCGTCAGAATGAAGTCGCTGAAGTGCTCGCCGAATGGATCGTGCGCCCCGCCGCGCTCGACGAGCCGCATGTAGTCGGCGTCGCACATGGCGTTGGCCCAGCGGACGAGCGCGACCTGATCCGGGAAGCGCTCGCCGCCCCGCGCCGTCACGATGTGGATCTTCCCGCCGGCCTGGCTGATCAGGCGGAGGCGCTCGCGGTCTTCGGGGTCGAGGCGGGGCATAAGACCATAACGCAAAAGACCCGCCCTGGGTCAGGGACGGGCCAGTTCAGGCGTCTAGCGCCAGGTGTTTCGCGACCGGTGGGGTCGATGCTGTCGAGGTCACCGCCCTAGCTGTCCGGTGGATGGGCGGCGCAGCCAGAAACCGCCGCCTCGAGCTCCATCTCACGGGCCGCGCGCATGTCGCGCTCGACCAGGAGCGTTCGCATCTGCTCGAAGATGTCGGCCGCCACCGGCGCCCTCAGCGTCGGATAGTCAGGCTTCGGGTCGAGCTTCGGCGCGCACGGTTGGAACACCGGCACGGTCACGGTCCGGTAGACGATGCGCTCTTTCGGGGTGGCGCAGGCGGTCAGGGCTAGCGCTGCGCCGCCCGCAGCCAACAGCCGCGCTAGGCGGTGATGTGCTTGACCGCCCACATGACCGCCTCTTCGATCTTGGTCTTGGCCAGCGAGATCTCGCGGCTGTGGCCGATCCCATCGACCAGCGTGTGGAACGCCAAGCCCATGTCTTTGATCTCCTGCATTTGCGCCTTTTCGGCGTCCGACAGGACGCGATAGGCGTGACGCATCACGTTGTTGACGGTGCGTTCGTCCGACGTGCTGTTCACGGTCGTCATTGCTGTGCTCATGTTGCCCGTGGATGGCGACGGGGCGCGCCACAGCGGGGGCAACAGCGCCGCCCGTTCTGTTCGTGAGGGTGGACTTCATTTCACGTCCTCCGAGATGACTTGCACGTAAAGCGCCGCGGCGGCCTCGCACTGGCCGGCGGCCGGCGTCGGGAGCTTCGCCAGCCGGTCGGCTCGCTTGCGGTACTGCGCAGCTTCCTGGCGGGCTTTGGCGACCGCTGCATCAGCGTCGCGCCGCACCTGATCGGCCTTGGCCTTCCACGCCTTCACCTGGGCGGTCTGTTGCTCGATCTCGCCGTTCGCCTGGGCCAGCGTCGCCCTGCACTCGCCCCAGGCTTGGTTGGTGGTGACGAGATCCGCGCGAAGCTCTTTGTTCTGGCGCTTGGCCGCCTGCTCGCCGAGCGAGGCGAACGCCGTGATGGCGACCATGACCAGGATTAGGATGCCCGCGACGACGGCGGCCATGCGCATTCCGATGACGTCGAACATCAGGCGAGACCTTTCAGGCAGAGGGCGCGCTCGTCGGCGCGGCGATTGGCGAGGCCGCGGGACACCTCAAGCTTGCCGGTGACCGGGTTGCGGGCCTTGTTCCACCAGGCCAGCGCTTCGCACGCGCCGGCGTAGTCCCCTCGCCGCGCTCGCTGGGCGGCCGTGGAGCCGCACGCGGCGGCGACGCCGACGTTGTAGCCGAACGACACGAACGCGGCCTGTACGGCTGGCGGAGCAGCCTGCGGCAGGCATTCGGTAATCGGCGCGCCATGGAGGATCGCCGAGCGCTGGAACATGGCCCTGCACTCAGCGTCGCTGTAGCGGCGGTTTTGGACCCCCGCCGTCTCGCCCCAGCACACGGTTCGAATGCCGGCGATGTCGCGATAGGGGTCGTTGGAGTAGCCTTCCCACTTCTTGATCGTGGGCTCGGCCAGCGCCAGGACGACGGCCAGGCTAGCGCCGGCGCCGATGGCGGTTGTGCGCAGCGCGCTCATTGGTCGACCGTCTGACGGCCGCGAGCGCGCGGACTGCCGACAAGGCGCTCGATCATGTCCGTCAGGTACTTGAGCTGTTCCTGCACCCGGACGAGCGCGATGGTCGTCTGGCTGTGCGCAGCGGCCTCCGCGTCGGCGCGGGCCGTGATCGCGGCCAGCTCCAGGCGTACCTGCGCGCGAAGGTCGTTCTGGTCCTTCTCGACCTCGGCGATGGTCTGCTTGTTGCTGTTGATGCGGCCTTCGAGGCGGACGAGCCACACAATCCCGCCGATCGCTGGGATGATGACGCTGGCGAGCAATCCCGCGATTTCAATCATGCGGCATCGCTCCGCGGCACATGGCGGGTGGTCATTCGGGCGTGTCTCCGTCCGAGGGTTGTCGATGTCTGGAGGTGGCGCCGGCGCCAGTGGCGCGCGCGGCTGGGTTGTGAGAGGATGCGCGGCGATGTCCGACAAGCAGATCATCGACGCTGAGTTTCAGGTCGCCGAGCGGAGGCTCACTGTCTCGTGGGTGTCAGCCGTCCTTTATGTGGCGATGGTCGCGTTCCTGATGTGGGTCGCCTACAAGGAACCCGACATTGCGCCGGCGCTCGTATTTGGCGCGGCGCTCATTTACCCCGTTCACCGGCTGTTCGGGCTTCTCGCAGCGCCGCGTCTCCAGTCACAAGAAGTGGAGCAGCTCGCCCAACGGCTGCGCGCAAACGCGCGTCCCGGGCGCGAGCGGCGTTAAGCGAGTTCAGGACGCGGGTCATCTCGTCCTCGTCCGTCAGGGCGCGAGCCAGGGCCAGGTTCGCATCAGGATCACCGATCACGCTGCGGCTCTTGCGGGGTAGGCTCTTGATCGCCGCCTGAGCGGCCTTTCGTGCCGCACCGCCCACATTGCCGGTCAGCACATCACCAGCAGCGTCACGGTAGTCGAAGCCCTCCGCCTCAAGGTCGGCGCGAGCCGCCCGACGCGCTTCAGTGGGCGAACCGCCGAGGATGCGGCTATTGACGTCCCGCTCCGCCACGCGGCGCGCAGCGCTCTCCATGAAATTCGCGAAGGCTTGATCATCAGGGAACGCCAGAGCCAGACGATCGGCATTCTCCTCGGACCGGAGCAGTTTTCGCAGCGCGCCGACATCACCCTTACTGGACCGCACCTCCGCGATCAGCGCTTCCCCGACGCCCTTCCTGAACATGTCGCGCTCGACATCGTTCATCTCATTGACGCGGCGCCGCAGGAGTTCAGAGGACATGTCCCCCTTAGCCGAGAAGGCGTCTCGTCCAAGCTCCAAGGCGTTGACGTGGCCGCTCTCGTCGCCCCAAATCTTCATGAACTCGTCATAGTCCGGGTTCGCTTTGCGTAGAGCTTGCCCGTACTCGCTCCGCAATTTGGCTGTCGCGGCGCCCAGGCCGTTGCCCACCTCCAGCTTTCCGGTCACCGCATTGCGGTAGGCCTCCAGTTCCTGGTCGATACCCTTCTTGATGTAGTGCAGCGTCTTCATCGTCGGGCGTGAGATGATGAACTCGGTGTCTTCCAACGGAGCCTCAACGCGAACCTCGCGTTGCTTGGGGACATCGCGGAAGCCTCCCCCCGGCACCCGCTCCTTGACCATCTCCGTCACCGTCTCCGACGTCGGCTTGCCAGGAACCCGGACCATTTCAATGCCGAGATCATTGGGGTTCACGCCGTCGCGGCGCGCGATTTCCATGGCATAGTCGATGGCCTTTTTGGGAACGCGCGACATGAGAGGACTGATCTCCGCGCCAAAGGCCGCGGGGTCGATCGGCGCTGCAAAGGCGCGCTGACGGGCTGGCTCCGCAGCGAGCGCTCGCGAGGCCATCGTAGCATCGAGCGTGTCGAAATAGTCGTCGCGCCCGCCAAGGTCGCGGGCGATATCCCCTTTGGTACGGTTAACGGCGGCATCCTCATAGTCGCGCACTGCCCGCCGGATGACGCCGCGTCCGGGGCCCGGCGAGTTCGTGAGCACGTCGGCCAGCTCAGTGAGGCTTTCGCCGCCCTGGTGGATCGGCATAGCGCCGGGCGCGGCCTGCGACACCTCGCCGGCCAGCCGGTCGCGTGCCTGGGCGCGTTCGATGGCCCGAGCAGCGCGAACGTCGGGCTCCAGCGGCTTGGCGACGCGTGCCGGCAGCGGTTTGGCTGCACCGGGCACGGCGCGCAGTCCCATGAGGGCGCTGTTCAGGTCGCCTTCAATGGCCTGCGCGGCCTCGTCGCCGGAAAGCTGGCGCGGCGCCTGGCCGAAACGTTCGTCCCAAGGCGCGGCCGGGCGCTCGTAGGCCCGCGGGCCGTAGGTCGCCAGGGCGCGTGAGGCCGGGCCGGTGACTTGGTTCGTGGTGATGCCTTGGAGGAAGCCTGCGCCAAGGCCGAGTAGGCGTGCGGCACTGTCAGGGCCGCCGCCGCGCTCGACGTCTGCGGCCACCGCTTCCCACGCCGGACGAACCGCCCGCGTAAGATCCTTCACCGGATCGAACACCGGCCCCGCCGCCTTCCCCGACTTCGCCGCCGGCTGGATGATGCGAAAGCCGCCCTTTTTCTCCTCCGGCTTGGAGCCGTCAGCGGCCTGGATGACGCGGAAGCCCATCAGTCGATCACTCCGAAATGGCCTTCCGGCGAGATGGCGTAGGAGCCCTTGGGAAGGGCGTCGAGCGTGGCCTGATCGCGCGCCACGAAAGGGTTCTCGCGGGAGCCGAAGGGCTTGGTGGTGTCGCGCTCGCGTGCCTGACGACGGTGTGTTCCAAAGCGGATGTGCTTGGCGTGAGGGTGATCAGAAGCGGACGCTAACGTGGGGCGACTTCCGCCGCTCCGCCGAGGTCTATCGCGCTCTGTCACCTGGAGGGGCGGATGAGTGAGGCCGCCAGCGAAGTCCGCGCGCGCGCCTGGGCGACCCGTCGTCAGAAGTACGGGCAGCGGGGGCACGCGGGGTCGTACGCCCGCTTCCGCCCTGAGCTTGTCGAGCAACGCGCTCTGCGTCTCGTCGTCCGCCTGCACCAGGAAGGGACGCTCAGCGAGGGCCAGTGCTGTAAGGCGCTCGGCCTCGACCGGGTCGAGTTCAGAACCATCTGCGACGCCCCCGCCCAGCCCCCAGGAGCCGAGCCTTGAGCATGCTTCCGATCGATCTCGGGCCGGTCACCGAGCGCCGCTCCGCCGAGGTCTATCGCGCTCTGTCACCTGGAGGGGCGGATGAGTAGGCCCGTTCGCGTGCAGCTCAGCCGCCAGAAGGGCTGGAGGATGCCGCCCAACACCGTGAAGGTGGATCGGACGTCGAAGTGGGGAAACTCTCACCGCATCGGAGACGACATCATCGTCTTTGGCGGCGCTAAGGCAGTCGAGGTTCTTCGCAACATCGACGCCGCGCAGGCTGTCGAGGCGTTTCGTACCGACGCAGCGCGACTGCCGCCGACCGTGTGGGAGCGCCTGCGCGGCAAGAACCTAGCGTGCTGGTGCAAGATCGGCTCGCCCTGCCACGCCGACGTTCTACTCGAACTGGCCAACGCCCCCGCCCAGCCCCCAGGAGCCGAGACGTGACTAAGCGCGCAGCGTTCTCACAAGCGGACCTCGAGCGCGCCGCCAGGGCCTTGAAGGCCGTCGGCGAGAAGATCGGCGGCGTCGAGATCCGACCTGACGGCTCCTTCCGCGTCTTGACGGGCGCCGAGGTTCCCGTCGAGCCTGCCAGCGAACTTGAACGCTGGAGGCAAGCGCGTGGCGGTCGTGCAGCTTAAACACGTCCACGTCGTCACCTCGAAGGGTCGAACGTACCACTACGCGTGGCGCGGCGGCCCTCGCCTGCCCGGCGCCCCAGGAAGCCCAGAGTACGTCGAAGCCTACGCCGCCGCCCACCGGGCGCGAAAGGCCCCAGAGAGCCACGGCAAGACCGTGAAGGCCCTTATCGTCGCGTTCAAGGCGTCGCCCGAGTTCGAGAAGCTGGGCGAGCACACCAAGCGCGCCTACCGGACTTACCTAGACCTGATCGAGCGCGAGTTCGGCGACATGCCGCTGGCGGCGATCGACGACCCGGACGTGGCCGAGGAGTTCTACGCCTGGCGCGACGGCATGTCGGACAAGCCGCGCACCGCTGACTACGCCGTCTCGACGCTCAAACGCCTGCTCGCCTGGGGCAAGAAGCGGCGCCGGTTCAACAAGGAGAACCACGCCGAGGACATCGAGCGCCTGCACAGCGCCAACAAGTCCGATGCAATTTGGACGGCCGACGACTTCACGGCGTTCGATAAGATCGCCAGCCCCGAGCTGTCGTGGGCGGTGCACCTCGCCGCTTTCACCGGCCTGCGCCAATCCGACCTGATCCGGCTCGCCTGGAACCACGAGAGCGACGGGGCCTTCGGCTTCCTGACATCGAAGCGGGGGAAATTCGTCACCATCCCGATCACGCCGGCGTGCCGCGCCCTGCTTGATCGCATCCCGAAGCGCGGCCCCGTCATCCTCACGACGGAGCGCGGCAAGCGCCCCTGGACGGCTGACGGGCTGCGCTCGTCGTTCGGAAAGACCTGCAAGGACGCCGGGGTCAAACGGACCTTCCACGACCTGCGCAGAACGGCCGCCACAGGCCTGCTTTCGGCGGGCCTGGACAGCGCCCAGGTGGCCCTCCTGATGGGCTGGAGCGAGGACGACGTGGAGGCGATGAAGAGGAAATATGTGAGCCGCGCCGCTGTTGTGAAAGCAGTGCTGCTGAAACTGGAGAGGACGAGTGGCGGAGATAATTGACGGCGTGGTCGTGGTGCGCGAGCCGTCCAAGGAGCGCGTCGTCTATTTCGTCCAGGCCCAGGAGTTGCGGCTCATCAAAATCGGAGTGTGCGACCGCCCGGAGCGACGGCTACGGGAACTTGCAAACGGTTGTCCCGATGAACTCACGGTGCTCGGCCTGCAGTACTGTGACGACTTCGGCAGGCTGGAAGAGGATCTTCACGCAAAGTTCGCCGAGGATCGCGTGCGGGGCGAGTGGTTCCTCCCCTCAGATCGGCTTCGGCGGCACATTCAGGCGCATGCGCGCAAGGACCGGGCGGCGATCGAACGCCTCGACGCAATGGTGAAATTTCCCACGATGAGGAAGGGTCGGCCAACAAAAGCGATGATGCGCGAAATGGGTCTTGCGGGCTTCGCTAAATGCCCTTAGAGAACGCCCTCCGAACGGCGGGCGGTAAAACTCTCTCGGAGAGATGTAAAACCGGTCACCATCGGAACAACCGCAAAGCCTTATGGCGTAACGGTTATGGGTGTATAGCTCAGTTGGTAGAGCAGCTGACTCTTAATCAGCGGGTCCAAGGTTCGAATCCTTGTACACCCACCACTTCCTTCCAAGTCTCAGATCGATGCTGACGACGTCCACCGGCCGCCGCAGCGTCTGCGTGGTCGGCCTGAGGCTGAGCGTTCAGCGCTGAAGCGCGACATCGGCCCCCAGCCCCCGCCGATCGAGCAGCGGCGTGGCGAGGGTGATGGCGGACAGCAGTTCCACGGCCTTGAACGGCTTGCCGAGAAACCCGACGGCCATGTCCTGGGCGACCAGGTGTTCGTTGTGGCTTCCCGAGATAAACAGCGCCGGCACGCCCCATCGCTCATAGAGCGCCTTCGCCAGTTCGGCGCCGCTGGCGGCTTCAGCCAATTCCACGTCGACGATCGCCAAGTCGACCTTGTGCAAAGCCGCCTGGGCCAGAGCGACTTCGGCGGACACGGCGTGCGCGACGACCCGGTGCCCGGCGTGGGTCAGGGCTTCGACGATGGCCGGGCCCAGATCTGGATCGTCCTCGACGACCAGCAGCGACAGGGACGGCGCGTCGACCGAGAACCTCTCCGCCGCGCCTGCGGCGGCCGGCAGGTAGATCTTCGGGGTCCAGTCCGGCGCGGTCGAAGCCATCTCCTCGCCCACGGAGCCGAACTCTCTGGCGATCAACGGCCGTACCCGGCGCCAGATTTCGGCTGCATCGGCCTCGCTGATGTCCAGGTCAAGAAGCCGCGCATAGCCGGCAAGTTCGCGCTGAACCCGCTCGGAGGCTTCGGGAGCGTCCGGCAGCAGGAGGCCGTCATAGGCTCGGCAAAGATCCCGATAGGCGCTCGCACGGACCAGGGACATGTTCGTCATCGTCGACTCCGTCTCAGCCCCCGCCAATACTTGTCCACTGGCTCGCATATGCCGCAGGACAAGGAGCCCGCGGCCTCACAAGCGCGGCAGGGGCGATCACAATGGCGTAGGCGCGCCGGCAAGCAGCGGTTCCCAGGGGATCACCTGATGTCGCCGGCCCCGCGCATGTGCTGGGATCGCGCGCTTTCAGACCGGTGAGCCACATGCTTCGCGCGCCCTTGTCCACGCGATTCGACATCAGGCCCGACCCTGCCGGGTTCAGCGTCCGCGACCTCGCAACCGGCGAGACGCTCGTCATCGCGAAGGTCAGACAGTGCGGCCTGTCACGCGAAGACGCCGAACACACCGCAGCGGTCCTCAACCAGGGTCCTGACGCCCCCTCGCCGACGGCTCACTGACCGCCACGGCGGCGGACCCGAGACGCGGCCCGGAGCGCCACACGATGGCCGCACCCGCCAGGGTGGCGGAATACCAGCGATCCGACGCCGGCTCGTTGCGGCGCAGGAAGCTCCCGCCCGCCTCACTGGCGCGCAGGAGACCGACGACCTCGACGGTTCCCATAGGCGCGGCCGAGACGCCGGATCGCGATACTGCGCCGGCACGAAGCCGCGATTGATCAGTATGGCCCCGGCCGACGTGCGTAGCAGCGTCATCATCCACCAGTCCGCTCCGCGTTCCACCTGGTGACCGTCTTTCCCCTCTCGTACGTCACCTTGTTCGCCGACGAGCCGCCGATCCGTTTCCTGATCATCGAGGGCGTGGGGGCGATCGTCTGCGTCGGCGCGGTGGTCGCGTCCGGCGTGATCGCCGACCGCGTCGGCCGGGCGCTGCTGGGCGTCTCGGCAGTGCTGATCGGGGCCTATCGCGGCTTTGCCCCCCAACGCTGGGCCGGTCGGCGAGGTGTTCTACATGCTGGTCGGCTTCGTGTTGCTGGGGCTGGCGTTCGGCCAGTCGTCGGGCATCGTCAACAGCAAGTTCCCGCCCGACCACCGCTATACCGGCGCGGCGATCGTCGCCAACTGCGCCTGGCTGATCGGCGCCGGCTTCGCGCCGCTCGTCGCGCTGTTGCTTGCTACGCGTTTCGGTCTGTGGTCGGTCGGGGCCTACCTGCCGTCAGGGGCGATCTGCACCCTGGCGGCGCTGGCCATCAGCCGGGACTGGGGCGAGACCGCCTAGCGCCGCAGGATCAGCCCGACGCGGAAGGTCTGGGGCTGGTCGTAGCTTTCCAGGCCGTCGCCGGTCTGGGCGGTTTCGATCTCCGCATCGAACAGGTTTTCGGCCGCGGCGTATAGCGTCACGGCGCGCGATACCGACCAGTCGGCGCGCAGGTCGACCTCGGTCGCCGCCGACAACTCGCGGGTGTTGAGATCGTCGTCGTAGCGGTCTCCCTCGTAGCGGACGCCGGCGCGCAGGCTGAGGACGTCGAGCGGACGCCAGGTCGCCTCGCCCGCCGCCGTCAGGCGCGGGGTCTGAGCCGGACGCAGGCCGGTGAGCTGCGGCGCGGCCGAGCCGCCGTCGACCTCGGCCTGCGTGTAGGCGCCGGCCAGGCGAAGTGTGACGCTCTCCCAGCGGCGCTCGACCTCGGCCTCGACGCCATAGGCCTCCACCTCGCCGGCGTTCTGGCGCTGGCGCAGCACGCCGCCGGCCGGGATCAGGCCCGCGATGGGGAAGGTCCCGGGCCCGAAGCCAATGGTGACGTTGGTCACTGCGCCTTCCAGCCGGTTGGCGAACACGGTGACATCCCAGCGCAGGTCGCCGTCGCCCCCCACGCCGAACTCGATCCCATAGAGCTTTTCCGGCTCCAGGCCGGCATTGGCCTCGGTCACGTCATTGCCGACCCGAAACGGCCGGTAGAGCTCGTTGAGCGTGGCGGGTCGGAAGGCGGCATAGGCCGCGCCCCGCAGATAGAGATCGTCCGAAACGCTGTAGCGCGCTCCGACCCGCCCGGTCGGCAGCCATCCGTCGCGGTCGCTGGGGCGGTTGTCGAGAGTCACCACGCCGGTGGACGCGTCACGCTCGGTGCGGTGGCCGTCATAGGTCGCCCAGCGGTCGATCCGCACGCCCCCGGTCAGCAGCCAGTCGCCGAGGTTGCGATAGGCCTCGCCATAGGCGCCGAGCACCGATTGGGTTCCGCCGGCGACGCGGTCGCGGGTAAAGGCGCCGGCCATGTAGCGGAACTTCTCGCGCGTCTCGCCGTCGAAGATGCGGGCGTCGGCGCCGACCTCCCAGCCGCCGTCGGCGGCGTCACGGCGCAGGGCTGCGTTGAAGCCGTAGCCCATGGCCGGGGTGGAATATTGCTCGCTGGCCGGCGTGGTCGAGTTGCGGCCTGCGGCGACGGCGGCAGAGCGGTTCTCGAAGTCCGAGCGCTTGACCCAGCCCTGAAGGCGCCAGCCGGTCCCCTCGCCTTCCGGTTGGTCGACAAGGGTCGCCGAGAGCGTCGCGCCGGTAGCGCGTGAGTCAGCCCCGACCAGGCCCGCGCCGCGCTTCTCCTGATAGCCCGAGAGGCGCACGGCCAGCTGCTGGTCGCCCAGTTGCGGCGTCCAGCGCAGCGCGCCCCCGAGGCCCCGGTAGTAGAGCTCGGTGTCTGCCGCTCCGCGCCCCGCGCCGAGCGGAATCCAGCCGTCGCTGCGCTCCCCCGACACGGCCATGAACAGGTCGCCGACCGCGCCGGCGGCCGCGCCCCCGGCCAGGCCGCGCTCGCCGCCGTAGACTTCGTACTCGCCGCCGCTCGGCACGCGGGTGCGTTCCGCAAGCTGGATCGTCCCGGTCAGCGCGCCGGCGCCGTAGGGCCCCGTGCCCGCGCCGCGCACGACCTGCGCCTGTTCGACCCCGATGGTCGGCAATCCGGTCCACAGCACCCAGCCGCCGAACGGATCGTTCTGCGGCACCCCATCCAGCAGGACGAGCGCGCGGCTGGCGCCGGAGCCCGCGATCGAGCGGACGCTGATCCCCTGAGTGGTCGGGTTGGAGGCCTGGCTAGAGGTGCGCCGGAAGAGCTGGACGCCCGGCGTGGCGGTCAGGGCCTCATCGAGGCGCGGCGCCGTCGCGATGGCCTCGCCGTCGATGGTCACGATCGAGAACGCCCTGTCGGTCGGCGACGGCGGCAACCGGGCGGCCTCGACCACGACCGTGTCGACGAGCGGAGGAAGGTCTAGAGGCAAGTACGCGACTCCCGAATGAACACCGGACGGGACTAGCGCAGGGTTCGCGACGTCAGGGTAGAGCTAAACCGCAACACGGAGACGGGAGACGCACCGGCGGCGCGCCCCCTTTATTCCTAGACCTTGGCGGCGGCCTGACTGGCGACCAGGGCGGTCATGTTGACGATGCCGCGGGCCGTCGCCGTGGGGCTGAGGACGTGCAGGGGCTTTGAGAGGCCGAGCAACAGCGGCCCGACCTCGATGCCCTCGGTCACCGCGCTGACAAGAGTCAGGGCGATGTTGGCGGCGTCTAGCGACGGGGCGATCAGCAGGTTGGCGTCCCCGGCGAAGGCTCCGCCTGAGATGTAGCGGGTGCGGACTTGCTCATTGAGCGCTGCGTCGCCGTGCATCTCGCCGTCGACCTCGAGCGCCGGATCCAGTTGTCGCACCAGGGCGAGCGCCTGGCGCATCTTGCGGGCCGAGGGCGAGTTCGACGAGCCGAAGCTGGAGTGTGACAGCAGCGCCACTTTCGGGGCTATGCCGAAGCCGCGCACCGCCTCGGCGGCGAGGATCGTCGACTCGGCGATCTGCTCGGCGGTCGGGTCGACGTTGACGTGGGTGTCGCAGAAGAACAGCGCGCCCTTGGGCATGATCACGCCCGACAAGGCCGAAATCCGCGAGACGCCCGGCCGCGCCGGGATCACCGGGGTGGCGTATGTGAAGTGCCGCCACCAGTCGCCGCCGCCGCCGACCAAGGCGCCGTCGACCATGCCGCGACGAAGCAGCATGGCGGCGGTCACGGTCGGCCGGGTGACGACCCGGCGGTTGGCCGCGGCCGGCGGAACCCCGCGCCGCTCGACGACCGCGCGGTACTCGGACGAAATCTCGTCCACCGCCGGGTCGGCGCCGGGGTCGAAGATCTCGATATCGCGGTTCGGGGTCAGGCGCAGGCCGAGCTCCCGGACCTTGGCCTCGATAATCTCGCGGTTGCCGATCAGCACAGGGCGGGCGAGTTGCTCGTCCACCACGGTCTGAACGCCGCGCAGGACCCGCTCGTCCTCGCCCTCGGCATAGGCGATGCGGCGCTTGCAGTCGCGGGCCTGGGCGAACACCGGGCGCATCAGCTGGCCCGAGCGGTAGACATAGCCTTCCAGCTCGCGGCGATAGGCCTCGAAGTCGGCGATAGGGCGGCGGGCGACGCCGGAGTCCATGGCCGCCTTTGCGACGGCGGGCGCGATCTCGAGGATCAGCCGCGGGTCGAACGGCTTGGGGATCACGTAGTCGCGGCCGAACAACGGAACCTGGCCGGCATAGGCGCTGGCGACGACGTCGCTGACCTCGGCGCGCGCCAGCTCGGCGATCGCCTCGGCGGCGGCCTTCTTCATCGCCTCGTTGATCTCGGTCGCGCCGACGTCGAGCGCGCCGCGGAAGATGAACGGGAAACAGAGGACGTTATTGACCTGGTTCGGATAGTCTGAGCGGCCGGTGGCGACGATGGCGTCCGGGCGGCTCGCGACCACGAGCTCGGGCAGGATCTCCGGCTCCGGATTGGCCAGGGCCATGATCAGCGGGCTCTTGGCCAGCAGCGGCAGCCACTCCTGCTTCAGCACCCGCGGGGCCGAGAGGCCGAGGAAGATGTCGGCGCCGACGAGCACGTCCGGAAGGGTCTGGGCGTTCGTGTCGCGCGCGTAACGGGCGAGCTCCGGCGTCAGGTCGCCGCGGTCCTTGCGCACGACGCCGTTGATGTCGGTCAGGGTGACGTTGTCGGCCGGCAGCCCCATGCTGACCAGCAGGTCGACGCAGGCCAGGGCCGCGGCCCCGGCGCCCGACGTGACCAGCTTCACCTCGGAAAGCTGCTTGCCCTGGATGGTCAGCGCGTTGCGGACGGCCGCGGCGCAGACGATGGCGGTGCCGTGCTGGTCGTCATGGAAGACCGGGATGTTCATCCGCTGGCGCAGGGCGCGCTCGATGTAGAAGCACTCCGGGGCCTTGATGTCCTCAAGATTGATGCCGCCGAACGTCGGCTCGAGCGCGGCGACCACCTCGACGAAGTGGTCGGGATTGGCCGAGGAGACCTCAAGGTCGAAGACGTCGATGCCGGCGAACTTCTTGAAGAGGACGGCCTTGCCTTCCATCACGGGCTTGGAGGCCAGCGGACCGATGTTGCCCAGGCCCAGGACCGCGGTGCCGTCGGTGATCACCGCCACCAGGTTGCCGCGGGCGGTGACGCGCTCGGCCCAGGCCGCGTCCTCGACGATCGCTTCGCAGGCCGCCGCCACCCCGGGGGAATAGGCCAGGGCCAGGTCGCGCTGGGTGGCCATCGGCTTGGTGGGTTCGACGCTCAGTTTCCCCGGCCGTCCAAACTCGTGATAGGCGAGCGCAGCGCGCCGCAGAGCGTCATCCAAAGCCGGTTCCTTCCAAATGCAGAGCTACCCACGCGCGGGGGCCTGGTCCCGCGAGGGCTATCGATACGACGGGGTGGAGGATGGTTTCTAGTCCACACCGGCGGAAATCCTAGTCCCGCTGGCGAGTTATCGTCCATCAGGCGGCGGCGCGTTCGGCGACGACAGCCTCGACGATGTGGGCGCGGTACAGCACGGCTAGCAGATCGGTCTGGGTGATGATGCCGATCAGCACTCGGTTCTCGTCGACGACCAGGGCCTCGTGGGCCGCGCCGCTGGACAGCAGCGGCAGCAGCGCCTCGATGGGTGTGGCCTCACGGACCTTGTGCACGAAGGGATCGACGACGGTCTCCACCGCCCGCTGACCGGCGGCCTGCAACTCGGCGCGGCGGACCATGCCGACCACCCTGCCCTGCGCGTCCACCACCGGGGCGGTGCGCAGCTCGTGGGACTGCAGGAAGGCCAGGGCGCTCTCGGCGCTCTGCTCGGCGTCGACCGAGAGCACGTCTCGCGACATGATCGCCCCGCAGAGGATCGCCGAGTGCAGGCGCTTGTGGGCGGCCAGTTCGACCTGCCGGAACAGGGCGTCGAGGTCCTCGCGACTGACGTCCAGCAGTTCGCCATACTGGACCAGGGCCTCGTCGAGGTCGGCGGCGGTGTAGCCGACCCGGCTCTGCGGGGCCGGATCGCTGGTGGCGTGCGGGCTGGCCGCGGCCGGGACGCGGTGCGGATAGGACCTGCCCATCAGCCGGTTGAGCCCGATGGCGGCCAGCACCAGCAGCAGCGAGCAGAGCCCGACGGGAACAAGGGCGAAACCGAAGCCGAGATCGGTCACGGCCGATCCGCCGATCACCGCGGTCAGGGCCATCGCCCCGCCCGGGGGATGCAGACATCCGGTCAGCATCATCAGCACGACGGCGAGCGCTACCGCCACTGCCGCGGCCACGGCCGGCTCCGGCACGAACATGGCGCAGGCCACGCCCACCAGGGCCGAGAGGATGTTGCCGCCGAGCACGGATCGCGGCTGGGCCAGCGGACTGGCCGGCACCGCGAACAGCAGCACGGCAGAGGCCCCGATCGGCCCGACCAGGAGCGGACCGAGGGCCAAGTCGCCGCCGGAGATCATTCGCGCAGCCACCCCGGCCAGCGCCACGCCGAGCACGCTGCCGACGCCGGCGCGCAGCACGTCGTCGAACCGGACCGACGCGCGGCCGCCCAGCGCTGTGATGAGCCTGCTCAACATGCGGGCGCTTATGCACAGAAGTTCGGCGCCGCGCGCCCCGGAATCTCTATCCACGGCCCAAGTTTTTCAGACGGCGCGACGAAGCGTCACCTTTGGAATCGCAATGGTTTCGGCTTTGGCTTCCCGCGAAGCTCAAGCGTGGCAGTTAAGCCGGCTGAAAGCGTTTGCCTGACAGGATGCCATCGTGAGCGCCCCCGACTACACCGACCGCCGAGAGCACCCCCGCGAGCCGACGAGCCTTCGCGCACGCGTGTTCTATGGCAAGGAGATGGCCCACTGGGCCGACTGCACGATCGTCGACCTGAGCAAGGGCGGCGCGCGGCTGCAGATCTCGGCGATCTATCCCCTGCCCTCGCGGTTTGTGGTGCTGCAGCTGCTGGGCGGCGTCGTCTACGACGTACGCGTGCGCTGGCGGCGGGGCGACATGACCGGCGTGTCTTTTGACGCCCAGACCCATATCGAGACCAACACCGAAGAACGCCTTATCGGCGTCCAGAAGGCCTGGGAGGCGCTGCGCGCGGCCTAGACCGCGCTTCGCCTGGCGACGCAGGCCGCCGCCGAGCCCAGCACGCGCTCGCCCGACGCCGGGAAACGGGCCAAGGCCGCGGCCGGACGGATCGGGCGCGCCGCGAAGCTGCCGCCGCAATTGGGACAGGCGCCGCCGAGCACGCCATCGGCGCAGGCCGCACAGAAGGTGCATTCGAACGAGCATATCCGCGCCTCGGCCGACTCAGGCGGCAGGTCGCGGTCACAGCATTCGCAGTTCGGTTTGAGCAGCAGCATCGGGCGCTCCGGGTTCGAGGCCGGAAGCATAGCCCCGCGCAGCGGGGCGGCTAAACGACTTAGATCCCTCGGAATCCGCCATCGGCGGCTACGGTCAGGCGTCCCAGACGCGGCCGCTGTGCGCCACGTGGAAATCGCCACTGACCGAGAGCACGATCCAGTCGCCGGCCTGGGCGATCGCCCAGCCTTGCGGCGTGCAGACTTGAACAGCGCCGGCCTCGGTCATGGCCTGGGCGTCGTCGCCCAGCCAGGCCCAGAGTTTGTGCCAGCTACGGGTGTCGTTGGCCGGCGGCACGCGAAGCGCAGCGCCGTGATCGAAAGCAGCGGTGGAACGGGCAGACCTCATGAAGACGAAGTAGGCGCTGCGTCGGTGACCAGATCCTTAAAGCCGGTTCACTCTGTTTTCATTCCGCGCGCAAAGCCGCCGCCGGCCGCTTAGCCAAGGCATGAAGCGAGGCCAGCAGCCCACCGAGCGCAGCCAGCAGCGCCGCGCCGAGCACCAGGGCCGCGACGCCGGACCAGTCCACGGCCCAATCGGCCTTGAACACCTGCGTCACCACCGGCCAGGCGGCGAGCGCGCCCAGGCCGACGCCCGTCACGCCGGCGATCAGCCCGACGGCGCCATATTCCAGCACATAGGCGCCGAGCACCTGCAGCCGGGTTGCACCCAGCACCTTGAGAATCGAGGCCTCGCGCGTGCGGGCCTGGGCGCGGGCGGCGATGGCCCCGGTCAGCACCAATAGGCCGGCCAGGGCCGCGACGGCCGCGGCGCTGCGGATCGCCAGCACCAGCCGATCGAAGAGTTCGGTCGCCGCCTCGAGCTGTTCGCGGACCGAGATGACGTTCACCTCAGGGAACTCGGCGCCCAGTGCGCGGGTGACGCGAGCCTCCTGTTCCTTGCTGGCCTTGGCGATGGCGACGTGGCGCAGTTCGGCGCCTTCGAGGGTCGAGGGCGTCAGGATCAGCGGGAAGCTGGCCCCGAAGCCGCCGACGTCGACCTTGCGCAGCACCGCGATCCTGGCCTCGATTTCGCGGCCGAGCACCGAGAGGGTGACCATGTCGCCGACCCTCAGCCCGCCGGCGCGAGCGGCGTCGACCTCCATGGCCAGCAGCGGCGGGCCTTGGTAGTTCGCCGGCCACCAGCGGCCTTCGACGATCTGCGGATCGGCCGGACGCGGGCCGATGGCAGAGATCGAGATGTCGTTGTCGTAGGCCCATCGCTCGCGCTCGGCGATGGCCTTGCGATCGACCGACTCACCCTTGATGCGAACGATGCGGCCGGTGAGAAACGGTGCGCGCAAGTAATTCTCGGCACTCAGCTTTTGGCCGAACGAGCTTTGCACGATCTGATCGAAACGTGCGACTTCCGCGCCGGTAATCTCGGTGAAGACGATGGCCGGCGCGGTCTTGGGCGCAACCTCGGCGACTTGGCGCAGCAGGCTGGACTGGATCAGCACCACCGCCGCCAGCAGCCCGACGCCCAGACCGATGGCCGGGGCGGCGGTGCGGGCGGCCGATCTGGGACCGGCGAGATTGGCCAGGCCCATCCGAACCGCGCCGTGCGCGCGGCCGCGCAGGCGTCCGGCCAGGTGGGCGGCCAGCAGGCCGAGCCCCCAGAGCAACAAGAAGGACGCCGCCACGCCGCCGATCATCAGGCCGGCGGCTAGCGGAGTCGGCGCGGTCGCGACCGAGAGCATGCCCAGCGCGACGGCGGCTAGCGCGGCCCCGACCGTCTCGACGCTGAAGCCCAGACGCCCGCGGGTGTCGCGGCGGAACAGGCTGGCGGGAGGCGTGGCGCGGGCGCGGGCCAGCGGCGCCAGGGCGAAGGCGGCGGCCGACAGCAGGCCGAAGGCGCCGGCCCGCAGCAGCGGCTCGGGATAGACCGCGAACAGCGCCGGCACGGTCAGGTCGTCTGGGATCAGCCCGGCCAGCAGGAACGGAGCGGCCGCACCGACCGCCAAGCCGATGGCGACGCCGAGCAGCGCCAGCACGCCGATTTGAATCAGATAGAGGTCGCGCACGAACCGCCCCTCGGCGCCAAGCGCCTTAAGGACGGCGATGGAGGGCTTGCGCTCCTCCAGGAAGGCCGTGACCGCGCCGTACACGCCGAGCCCGCCAGCCACCAGCGAGGCCAGGCCGATGAAGCCGAGGAAGTACTCGAGCTGGTCGATCAGCCAGCGGATCCCGGGCGCGGCGTCGTCGCGGTCGCGGATGCGCACGCCGCGATCCGTGATCTCCTTGCGCAGAGCCTTGCGCGCCTCCGGCGGCGTCACGTCCGCCGGCAGGGCGATCCGCGCGGTCTCCAGGAACGGCAGGCCCGGTTCCAGGAATCCCCCCGCCTCGACCGCCTGGCGACGGACCAGCACCCGCGGTCCCAGCGCGAAGCCGCGCGACAGGCGGTCCGGCTCCTGCACCAGCACGCCGCGGACCACGACCGGCAGTTCACCGACCAGGATGCGGTCGCCGATCTTCAGGTTCAGGCGCTCCAGCAGTACGCGCTCGACCACCGCCCCGGCGGTTCCGTCGGCGACGGGCGCGATGGCGCGGTGGAAATCGCCGCCGTCCTCCAGCGTGACCTGTCCGGCCAAGGGATAGGCGTCGCTGACCCCGCGCAGCTCGACGAGACGGCGCTGGCCGTCAGGGGCCTGGGCCATGGCGCGGCTGCCGACCGCCCAGGAGGCCTTGCCGGTCTTCTCGATGGCGGCGCGCTCTATGGGCGTGAAGCGGCGCTGCTCGACGGTGACCGCCATGTCGCCGCCGAGGATCTCACGCGCTTGGCTCGCCAGACCCTGGCGGAAAGCCTCGGCGGTCGAGCCGGCCGCGGCGATGGCCGCGACGCCGAGCGCCAGACAGGCCAGGAAAATCCGGAATCCACTGACGCCGGAACGCAGCTCGCGCGCAGCGAAGCGAAAGGCCAGCGGCATCAGGCGTGGCCGCCGGTGAGACGCACCTGGCGGTCGGCGCGCTCGGCCAGGGCCGGGTCATGGGTGACGAGGACCATGGCGGCGCCCTCCTCCGCCACCAACCCGAACAGCAGGTCGGCGACCTTGGCGGCGTTGGCGGCGTCGAGATTGCCGGTCGGCTCGTCGGCGAACAGCAGGGCCGGTCGCGGGGCCAGCGCGCGGGCCAGAGCAACGCGCTGCTGCTCCCCGCCCGACAGCTGGTGCGGATAGTGGCGCAGCCGGGCCGAGAGCCCGACCCGATCGAGCCAACCTCGGGCGATCGCGTCTGCCTCGGCGATCCCGGCGATCTCCAATGGGGCGGCGACGTTTTCCAGCGCGGTCATATTGGGCAGCAGGTGGAACGACTGGAAGACCAGCGAGACCTTACCGCGGCGTAGGCGGGCCCGGCCATCTTCGCTCAACCGCCCCAGATCCTGCCCCAGCAGCTCAACGCGGCCGGTGGTCGGCTGCTCGAGGCCCGCAGCGACGGCGATGAGGCTCGACTTGCCCGAGCCAGAAGGACCCGTGATCGCCACTCGCTCCCGCGCCGCCACGGAAAAGCTCAGGTTCTTTAGGATTTCGACCGGTCCGGCCGCCGACGGCAGGGTGAGCGAGACGTTCGTGACGGCGAGCGGCGGAACAGGTTCGGACAAATGCGGCCTCTGGAGATTGAGCTTCACCGGCTATCGCCTAGATAGGACACCGACATGGATGCGACAGCCCCCCGATTTCCGAGCCGCCGGTTGCTGATCGCCGCCGCCCTGACCGCCTTGCCGGCCCAAGGGCTGGCCCAGCAGCGCCGGGTGATCACCATACTGGGCGACTCGATCACCGCCGGCTACGGCCTGCCGTCCAACGCCGCCCTGCCCGTGCAGTTGCAGGCGCAGATGCGCAAGCTGGGTTCGAGCGCGATCATCCGCGGCGCGGGCGTGTCGGGCGACACCACCGCCGGCGGCCTGGCGCGGGTGGACTTCAGCGTTCAGCGCGACACCGACGTCTGCCTGGTGGCGCTGGGCGGTAACGACTTGCTGCAGGGGATCGATCCCAAACGGACCCAGGCCAATCTCGACAAGATCGTCGCCCGGCTGAAGGCGCGGAAGATCGGGGTGGTGCTGGCCGGGCTGGCGCCGCCCCCGGTGATCGGCCGCGCCTACGCCCGCGATTTCCAGTCGGTGTTCCCGGCGGTCGCCAAGGCCCAGGGCGTGGCCCTGTACCCCAACCTTCTCGCAGGGGTCGCGCAGCAGCCGCGCCTGAACCAGCGCGACGGCTTTCACCCGAACGCCCAGGGCGTGGTCGTGATCGCCCAGGGCCTTGCGCCGGTGCTGCTCAAGGCCCTGGCCGGACGTCGCGCCTAGGTCGCCTGGGCGCCGGCGGCGGGCTTGGCCGGCTTGGTCGGCGCACCAACCCCGCCGGACTTGCCGCCATCGTCGAAGATCACCGAGCCGGCGCCCGCGACGTCGGTCTCCAGGCGCTTGGGCCGGGTCAGCAGGCGGGCGGTGGCCGAGCCGGAGACTTCCAGGCTGGCGGCTTCCCGCGGCGCCAAGGTGACCTCCGCCGAGCCGGAGATGTCGGCCTCGGCGTTGTCGGTGATCAGGTCGGTGAGATCCGCCTCGCCGGACCCCGAGAGCTCGACGTCGACCTCGCGGGCCTGGCCGCTGGCGACCACCTCAGACGAGCCGCTGGCGATGATCTCCAGTTGGTCTTGCTTGTAGCCGCGGATCTCCAGGCGGTCGTCGCCGCTGATCTGGAAGCGGTTGACGGCCGGAGCGGTCATCACCACCCGCAGACGGGCATAGTCGGCGAGCGGCTGGTCGAGACTGAAGCGCCCGTTACTCAGGCGGATGCGGTCGACGATGTCCTTGGGGCCATAGATCGTGACCTTGCCCGGGCCCGGGGCCTGGGTGAACTCGATGGCGGCGGGGATGTCGAACTCGGCCTTGGTCGAGCCGTCCCACGCCAGTTCGCGGGTGATCTCGCCGGCGTCTTTTTCGAGCGGCCGGTCGCGGCGCAGGTCGCGGTCGCGCCATTCACGGCGCTCGTGGCGGTCATGCCAGTCCACGTCCCAGTTCCAGTTGCGGGCGGCCAGGTCGGGCCCGCCCAGGGCGGCGGCGCCGGCCAGGGCCACGACCCCGGCCAGGAAGCCGGCCACGGCGATCATCACAAGCACACGGATCATGTCTGCGCTCCTGGCTCAGGACTGAGGTTCGATGGCCGGCTTCAGCAGCCGGTAGTGAAGACGGCCGTACCAGACCAGGGCGTTGACCAGGCCGATGACGACGATGGTCAGGATCGCACCGGCCGACGCGGCCAGGGCCATCATCCCGATGCCGGCCAGCAGAGCAGCGATCGGGCCGCCGGGCGGGCCGAGGAACGGACCGGCCGCGAACACCACGCCGCCGGCGACGAACACGCCGATGGCCGCGACGATCAGGCCGAACAGCACCCCGCCGACGGTCATCAGGATCGGCAGCAGGATCAGGATGTCGATGGCGCCGAGGCCGAGGACGGCGAAGATCGCGCCGGCCGCGGAGGTGGGATTGCGCTGCTCCTCCCACTTCTTGAGGCCGCTCTCGGCGCGCAGCTCACGGGCCAGGCGGGCCGGATCGCCCAGCGCCTCGGCCACCTCCTCCTCGGTCCGGCCCGCGGCCGCGCCCTCGGCGAAGTGGGTTTCGTAGTCGGCCACGGCGTCCTTGATGGCGGCCGGCGGCAGGCCCGAAAGGCCCAACCGCAGCCGATCGATGAAGGCCTGACGGTTCATTGGGCGTCTCCAAGAATGTTGTCGACCGCACGGGAAAACGCAGCCCATTCCGCCTTTTGCGCGGTGAAACTCGCCTTTCCAGCCTCGGTCAGCTTGTAGTATTTGCGCGGCGGCCCCGCCGAACTCTCGACCAGATAGGTCTCGACCAGCCCGTCGCTCTGCATCCGCCGCATGAGCGGATAGATTGTTCCCTCACCCATATCGATCCCCTCGGCCAGGCGACTCGCGATCTCGTAGGCGTAGCTGTCGTGGGAAGAGAGCAAGGCGAGCACGCAAAGCTCGAGCACCCCCTTCTTCAGTTGGACTTGCACGGTTTCCGGCACGGCGAACCTCCAGTTCGCCTATCGTGTATCGCCCGGTAGTGACTAGTGCAAGGTAGCTTGCATTACATCTTAGTAAGCTTGAGCGGTGGCCTCTATCGGCAGGTTGTCCGATAGTCCTTCCATGATCCGCACCATCGCCGCCGTCCTGGCCCTGACGTTCGCCCTCCCCGCCCAGGCCGCCGACTGGCGCCGTCTCGATCCCGAGAACACGCTGGTGATCGAGAGCAGCAAAGGGGTTGTGGTGGTCGAGATGCGGCCCGACTTCGCACCGAAGGCTGTCGAACGCGTCAAGCTGCTGACCCGCGAGGGCCTCTATGACGGCCTGCAGTTCCACCGGGTGATCGAACACTTCGTCGACCAGACCGGCAACCCGAACAACAAAGACGGCGGGGTCTCGCGGCACCCCGATCTCCCGCCGGAGTTCACGTTCCGGCTAAAGTCCGGCGCGCCGGCGAAGGTCGTCGTCAACGCTAGCGACAGTGTGGCAGGTTTCATCGGGTCCGCGCCGTTCGAAGCGGCCTCGGACCTGGAAGCGCAGCGCGACGCCGCGCTCGGCCGGCGGGCCTGGGGCGCCTATTGCCCCGGCGTCGCCGGCATGGGCCGGCAGGCCGGCGAAGGCACCGCCAACTCCGAGATCTTCTTCATGCGCGCGGCGAGCCGGCGGCTGGATCGCGCCTATACGGTCTGGGGCCGCGCGGTCATCGGGCTGGATGTCCTCCGCGCGGTGGCGGTGGGCGAGCCGCCAGCCAGCCCCGACGTGATGCGCAAGGTGCGGGTCGCGGCCGACCTGCCAGCCGCCGAGCGCCCCAAGATCGAGGTCATGGACGAGCGAGGGGCCGCCTTCGCCGCTCTGGTCGACAAGGTCCGCCGCGACAAGGGCGCGGACCTCTCGATCTGCGACATCGAGATCCCGACGCGGCCTATTCCATAGGCGAATGACCTGCACGCAGACCGCGCCCAGCCCGCTGGGCCTGACCGCCGAGCAGCTGCTGGCCTTGCCTGAGGCGCGCTAGGCGAGAACCGGCGCGGCCGCGCCCTGGCGACGGATCATCAGCGAAGCCGCCGCGGCGACCAGCGCCGCAACGCCGGCCAGGACGAAGGCTTCCAGGTAGCGGCCCTGGGCGGCGCGGATCACGCCAGCGGTGACGGCGGCCGTCGCGGCGCCAGCCTGGTGGCCGGCGGCGATCCAGCCGAACACGATCGGGCCGTCATGCTCGCCGAACGCCTCGGTGGCGAGCCGGACGGTCGGCGGCACGGTGGCGATCCAGTCGAGGCCGTAGAACACGGCGAAGATACCCAGAGCGACGATCGAGAAGTCGGTGAACGGCAGCACCATCAGGGAGAGGCCGCGCAGGCCGTAATAGACGAACAGCAGCTTGCGCGGGTCGTAGCGGTCGGTGAGCCAGCCTGAAAGCGTGGTGCCGATCAGGTCGAAGATCCCCATCACCGCCAGCAGGGTCGCGGCGCGGGTCTCGGGCAGGCCCTGATCCGAGCACATGGCGATCATGTGGACGCCGATCAGGCCGTTCGTTGTCAGGCCGCAGACGAAGAAGCCGCCGAACAGCAGCCAGAAGGTCCGGGTGCGGGCGGCGCGGAACAGCGCCCCGAACGCGCCGCGCAGGGCGCCGCCGGCCGGAGCCGGCTGCGGGGCGACGTAGCTGTCCGGGGCGCCGTAGGGCCTCTGGCCGATCGCAGCCGGGGCCTCGGGCAGCAGGAACCACACCACCGGCGCCAGCACGGCCATGACCGCGGCGATGGCCAACACCACCGGCCGCCAGCCGCCGGCCTCGGCCAGGGCCGCCATGCCCGGCAGGAAGATCAGCGAGCCGGTGGCGGCCGAGGCGCTGAGCAGGCCCATCATCAGGCCGCGCCGCGCGACAAACCAGCGGTTCACGACAGTTGCGCCGAGCACCATCGCCACCGCGCCGGAGCCGACGCCGGAGATCACGCCCCAGGTGGCGACATAGTGCCAGGGCTGAGTCATCAGCGACGATGCGGCGGTCGAGGCGGCCATCACCGCCAGGGCCAGGGTCACCGTGCGGCGCACGCCGAACGACTGCATCAGCGCAGCGGCGAACGGTCCGGTCAGGCCATAGAGGAAGATGCCGACGGCGGCGGCCATGGAGATCGTGCCGCGATCCCACTGAAACGCCCGCTCCAGCGGCAACATCAGCACGCCGGGCGCCGAGCGCAGACCAGCCGCCGCCATAAGGGCGATGAACACCGCCGCGACCGCCACGAAGGCATAGTTCTGGCCAAAGGGTCGGGCGCGCGCTATCGTCATGTTACTGACCTGTAAGTTTCATGGTGGATATACGTACCGGTCAGTTACATCGTCAAGCGAACTTCCATGTCCGAGCCGAACAAACCCGCCCTGCGCGCCGCCGACAAGATCCGCGAGACCGCCCGCGAGCTGTTCTATCGCGAAGGCATCCGCGCGGTCGGCGTCGACGAGATCGTCGCCAAGGCCGGCGCCACCAAGCCCAGCCTCTATCGCGCCTACAAGTCCAAGGACGAGCTGGCCGCCGCCGTTCTGCGCGAGGGGGCCGACACCTTCTGGGGCCGCTTCGAGACGGCGGTCGAGGCGCATCCTGGCGACCCGCGCGCCCAGGTGCTGGCGTTTCTCGAAGGTCTGGCCGAGCGAGCCCGACAGCCCGAGTACCGCGGCTGCCCGCTGAGCAATGCGGCGGTGGAGTATCCCGAGGCCGGCCACCCTGCCCGCCTGACCGCACAGGACTTCAAGACCCAGGTCCGCGCACGGCTGCGCGGCATGGCCGCCGAGATGGGGGCCGACGATCCGCAAGGCCTGGCCGACGCCCTGATGCTGCTGTTCGAGGGCGCCTATCTGAGCAGCCAGCTATTCGACGACGACCGGCCGACGGCCGAGGCGCCGCGCGCCGCGGCCCGCCTGATCGACGCCTATACCCGCTAGACGACCTGCGGCGACGGGAAGGTCCAGGCGCCGCTGAGCACCTCGGGCCGCGGCCGGTAGAGCCGCACGAGATAGTTCCAGCCCGGCATGATCGGCAGGCAATTCGGGACAGAGCCGTCGCAGCCGCCGAATTGGATGGTCACCCCGCCGTCCGCATCGCGCTCGGCGGTCAGATTGTTGACCGAATAGGCGTTCTGGGGGTTCGGCGCGAAGTAGCCCTCGGCGTTGTAGAGGCTGATCGACCAGAAGCCGTCGACCGGCACCTCGCCGACCTTCAGCCGGTAGATCGTCTCTCCGTCGTTCTTCTCGGGCGTGACATTGAGATAGAGCGCCTCGCTCTCCGGATTGCCGCCCCAGGCCGAGGCCGCGCCGATCAACCGGCGTACCGGATCGACCGTCTCCTTCGGGCCAAACATCCCCTTCGTGTCGCGCAGGGTCGAGGCGAGCGTCAGCAGCGCCCCGCGCACCTTGTCCTGGCTCTCCTTGTCCCAATGCGGAATCTCGAAGCGGCCTGGACCGCCGGGCTGGTCGACCGTGATCGCGTCCTGCAGGGCTGCAACCTCGGCCAGATCGGCCGGATCGTCAGGATCGGCCAGAGTACGGATCGCCACTATGACGTAGCGCGTGCCGACTGCGTTACGCGTCAGGGTCCGGGCGCCGGCGCCATAGGTGACCGAGGGCGTATACTGATCCTCGTTGATCACCTGCATCGACATGAACCGTCGCCCGGCGTCCGGCAGCGTGATCGTCACCGGGCCGGCGTCGAGGTCGAAGACCGCCGCGGAATAGAGCGTGTCGCGGTTCAGACGGATGACGTTCTGGTGCTCGACCGAGGCCGGCTCGCGGTTGTGAGAAAAGCGGGCGAAGGCGTTCTCCGCCTTCACGATGTTCGCGAAATAGAGATCGCTCTCGGCGCGCACGAAGTTGTCGGGCGTGACGAGGATCGGGTTGCTGTCGGGCATGGGGGGCTCCTGGCTGAGAGACAATGCTCAGCCAGGCGGCTGCCCGCGCGCCATCCGTAGAACACCCCATAGGGGTTTGCGGCGCAGCCTATGCCGTGGTCACGGCGCGGCCTGATAGACGACCTTGCCGCCGACGATCGTCATGACCGCATGGGCCTTGGCGATGTCGGCGAACGGCGCGCTCATCAGGTCGACGGAAAACACCGAGATGTCGGCGTCGCGGCCGACGGCGAGCCGGCCCAGCTCGGTCTCACGGAAGCCGGCATAGGCCGAGCCGCGGGTCAGCATCTCCAGCGCCTGGGCACGGGTGACGGCCTCGTCCAGATGCCAGTCGGGACCGGCGAACCCCTTCAGGTCATGACGGTAGGCGGCGGCGTAGAACTCGACCAGCGGATCGCCTTTCTCGACCGGGGCGTCCGAGCCGCCGGCGACGACCGCGCCGGACTTCAGCAGGCTCTCCCAAGCATAGGCGCCCTTTAGGCGCTCCGGGCCGAGACGTGCGGGAGCGAAGTAGAGGTCGCCGATCGCGTGCGAGGGTTGCATTGAGGCGACGACGCCCATCTGCGCGAAGCGCGGCAGGTCCTCCGGCGCCACGATCTGGGCGTGCTCGACGCGCCAGCGGGCGGCCTTGAGCGCGGCCGGGTCGTCGGCGAAGGCCTGCTGGTAGGCGTCGAGGATCACCCGGTTGCCGCGGTCGCCGATAGCGTGAACCGCCATCTGGGCTCCGGACTTGCGCGCCTTGGCGAGGATGGCGTCGACGGTTTCGCGGGGCGTGACGATCAGGCCCGTTCCCTCGGCGTCCGAGTAGGGCGCAAGCAACGCCGCCCCGCGCGATCCGAGCGCGCCGTCCATGAACAGCTTCACCCCGCGCACGCGCACCAGGCCGGTCGGGTCCTGCGACGGTCCCTCGGCCAGCACCTTCTGCGCTGCGGCCTGGGACATGTAGTTGTCGATGCGGACCGGCAGCTCGCCGCGGGCCGCCAGGTCCTGCTGGATCGCCACCTCGTCGGCGCCGACGCTCATGTCGTGCAGGCCGGTCCAGCCGCGCGAGGCGTAGACCCGCGCGCCGCGGCGCACCGCCTCGGCCTGGGCCGCAGCGCTGGGCGGCGGCACCTTGGCGCGGACCAGGGCCATAGCGTTGTCGATCAGCATGCCGTCGGGCTCGCCCTTGGCGTCCTTCAGGATCTGCCCGCCGGCCGGCGCGGCGGTCTGGGCGGTGATCCCGGCCAGCTTCAGCATGGCGGTGTTGGCGACCAGGGCATGGCCGTCGGCGCGGGTCAGCACCACCGGGCGGTCCGGCGCGGCGCGATCGAGATCGGCGCGGCTCGGGAAGCGCTTCTCCGGCCAATGGGTTTCGATCCAGCCGGCGCCGGAGATCACGTCGGAGCCGGGATTGTCCGCGGCCCAGGCGTTCAGCCGGGCGACCAGGGCCTCGATAGATTCCGTCCCCTCGAGGTTGAGGGTCATTTCGCGAAAGCCGATGCCCGCCAAGTGGGCGTGGGAGTCGACGAAGCCGGGATAGGCGGCCGCCCCCTTGAGGTCGATGTCGCGGGCGCCGGGCGCGGCGGCGCGGGCGGCCTCGATCCCGCCTACATAGGCGACTTTGCCGTCCTTGACCGCCAGGGCCTGGACCACGGCATCGCCGGTGTAGATCGGCCCGCCGTGCAGCAGCAGATCCTCCGCTGCGACTGGAGCCGCCAGCGCCAGACCGGCCGCCACGATCAGAGCTTGCAGAGCAGTGCGCATGTTTCCCCCCGTGAATCGCCGCGCCCATTGATCGACGATCCGCGGCCGGGCGCAAACGCCCACTATGGTCACCCGCCCAGGAAGCGGCCACAGTGAAGCCATGACTCGGGGGGATGCAGGTCGGCCGGCATGGCCGAGCGCGCGCTTAGGCTACGGCGTGCTGACGGCGGCCGCGATCGCCGTGGCGCTGGTCTATCTCGACCGGGTGTTCCTGGAAGCCCCGCTCTATACCGGCGCCGAGAGCACCCATCTGGTCCATGCGCTGTTCGGCAAGACCCTGGCCGCTCGGCCCGATCTGCTGCCGCAGGCCCAGAGCACGGGCGACACCTTGTTCGGCCTGCTGATCCGGGCCCTGACCTACGCGACGCAGAACCTGTTGCCATGGCTGCGGATCCTCGGCGCGGCGGCCTATTTCGGCGGGCTGGCTTTGGCGCTGGCCAGCGTGCGCACGAGCATGGACCGGCCAGGCTGGATCGCCGCGGCGCTGCTCGCCCTCGCCTATCCCTACTACCGCTTCGCGGCCGCCGCCCTGCCCGAGGGCTGGTACGTCCTGCTGCTGGGCGCCGCCGTGCTGGCCACGGCGCGGCTCTATGGCCCGCGGCCAATCGCCCATGCGGCGCTGGCCGGCGTCCTAGTCGGCGCCCTCACCCTGCTCAAGCCGCAGGGGCCGGCGCTCGGGATCGCTCTGCTGTTGCTGGCGGTGGTCGACCTGCTGCTGGGAAGGCGGGATCTGCGCATCTTCGTCGGGCGGATCGCGGTGCTGGCGGCGGCCTTCCTGGCAAGCGTGAACCTGCTGCAACTGGCCGCGAACCAGGCGTCCAGCGAGCCGCTGACCTTCTATCTCGAGCATCGCTACGACGGCCTCCTGGAGGGCGCGATCAGTCAGGACGGCTGGATCGCCGGCGCGCGCGGGCTCGTGGCGATGGCTGCGAGTTGCGTGATGCTGGCCGGCATTCCGGCCCTGACGGGCCTGCTGCGCGTGGAGATGCGCTGGCGCTGGCACCGCGGTCGCGGCCGCTTCTTCCTAACCCCGCACGAGGCGAGCTTCCTGCTGGTGCTGTTCACCGCGGCCCTGACGCTCGTGCTGACCGCCCTGCTAGGCACTGGCGAGGCGGCCAATCCGACCCGCATCTGGGGACGCCAGTTCGAGGCGCTGGTCCCACTGCTGTGGATCGCGGCGGCCCCGTTCATCGGGGAGTTCGACCGCGCCGGCGGTCGCTGGTGGCGGCTGGCCATGGGGGCGGTCCCAGTCGTCGGCCTGTCGGTGCTGACCGCCTGCCTGCTCGGCGGCGTGGTCCCGCGCGCCTGGGACGCCGCGGCGCTGAGCGCCTTTTCGCTGGAAAGCCCGATCACCGCCATCCTGGCGGGCGCCATCGTCGTGGCGGCCGGCGCGGCCACCGCGTTCAGAACCTGGCCGGTGATGGGCGTCTGGCTGACGGCCTTTGTGGCGTTGGCGGCGCTGTCGACCGCCCTGGACGTCCGTTGGGAGCGCGCCACATCGGCCGCCCGCGGCGCGCTGGCCCAGGACCTGACCGCGGCCGCGGCGATCATCGAACAGCGGCCAGGGGGCGTCGCGCTGCTGGCGCAGGATCCGATCCAGGCGCGCCTGGCCTATCTGCGGCTCCGGGCCCGGCCGATCACGGTCCAGGCCGCCCCCGACGCCGCGCGGTTGACCGAGATCGACACCATCGTCTCACTCGGCGCACAGGCGCCCGGCCCCGGTTGGAAGGTCTCCTTCCATGGCGCCGGCTTGACCGTCTATACCCGTCAAACGGGGCCCTCCGCCTCGGCGCGCGCATCGCTCGCGGGCGGTGGAGGTCTTCTGTCGGAGCCAGGAAGCAGCTAAGAGCGCGCAGAATCTTCGCGCCGCCGCGGCCGCGACATAAGGGACACGGACGGAACGATGCTCACCTGGTTCCAGGCTTTGATGCCTAAGGAATTGAAATTCTTCGACCTCTTCAGCGCCCACGCCGAGAAGCTGGTGGAGGGCGCGACCGCTCTGCGCGAGGTCCTGCAAGGCGGCGACGGGGTAGCCGAGGCCTGCGCCCGCGTCGTGGCGCACGAGGATGCGGCCGACGCGATCACCCGCGAGGTGCTGCTGAACGTGCGCCGCTCGTTCATCACCCCCTTCGACCGCAGCGACATCCAGGACCTGATCACCTCGCTCGACGACGCGATCGACCAGATGCACAAGACGGTGAAGGTCGTCAGCCTGTTCGAACTGCGCGAGTTCGAAGATCCGATGCGGGAGATGGCCGACATCATCGTCGAGGCCGCCGTGCTGACCCGCGAGGCCGTCGGCCTCCTGAGCAACATGCGCCAGAATGTGACGCGGCTCAGCCAGCTTACCGAACAGATCACCCACATCGAGGATCGCTCGGACGCGATCTATGACGCCGGCCGCAAGGCCCTGTTCCTGGCCCATCGGCACGACGACCCGATGGCGTTCGTCGTCGGGGTCGACGTCTACAGCCACCTGGAAAAGGTCATGGACCGCTTCGAGGACGTGGCGAACTGCATCAGCGGCATCGTAATCGAGCAGGTCTAGCCCACGTGGAACTCCTCGCCGGCTACGGCCCGCTGCTGATCTTCCTGATCTTCGTGGCGTTGGCCTTCGACTTCCTGAACGGGCTGCACGACGCGGCCAACTCGATCGCCACCATCGTGGCGACGCGGGTGCTACCGCCCTTCATCGCCGTCGCCTGGGCGGCGTTCTTCAACTTCATCGCCTTCCTCTTCTTCGGCCTGCACGTGGCCAAGACCGTGGGCGCGGGGCTGGTCATGCCCGAGTTGATCAGCGACGGGCTGATCTTCTCGGCGCTGATCGGGGCGATCGGCTGGAACCTGCTCACCTGGTGGGCGGCGATCCCCTCCTCGTCTTCGCATGCGCTGATCGGCGGGCTGGTCGGTGCGGGCGTCGCCAAGGCCGGGATGGGCGCCGTCATGTGGGGCGGCCTCTCCAAGACCCTGTTCGCCATCGTGCTGTCGCCGGCGACCGGCTTCATCCTCGCGCTGTTCCTGGTGTTGATCGTCTCGTGGCTGTTCGTGCGGCTGACGCCGTTCGCGGTGGATGGAGTGTTCCGAAAACTGCAGTTCGTGTCGGCCTCGCTCTATTCGCTGGGCCATGGCGGCAACGACGCCCAGAAGACCATGGGCATCATCGCCGCCCTGCTGATCGCGCACGGCATGGGCCCGAGCGACGGCGAGTTCCACGTGCCGCTGTGGGTGGTGCTGTCCTGTCAGGCGGCGATGGGCCTGGGCACGCTGTTCGGCGGCTGGCGGATCGTCCACACCATGGGCTCGCGGATCACCCGCCTGACCCCGATGCAGGGCTTCTGCGCCGAGACCGGCGGGGCGATCACCCTGTTCGCCGCCACCAGCCTCGGCGTGCCGGTCTCGACCACCCACACCATCACCGGCGCCATCGTCGGCGTCGGCGCGGCCAAGCGGGTCTCGGCGGTGCGCTGGGGCGTGGCCAAGGAGATCGTCACCGCCTGGGTCGTGACCCTGCCCGCGGCGGCGATTATCGGCGCCCTGACCTACTGGGCGGCCGGACGCTTCATGGGTTAGTCGTCGACCATGGCGCGGGCGGCGACGTCCGCGGCCGGGTCGAAGTCGGCGCGGGGATAGTCCTTCCCGCGCTTGACGGTCAGGGTGATGGTGCGCAGGGCGCGGATGTCCTGGCTCGGATCCTGGCCGGTGAACACCAGGTTGGCGAGCTTGCCCGCCTCGATGGTTCCGAAGTCCGGGGTCTTGCTGACGGCCAGCGCGCCATTGCGGGTCGCCGCGACGATGGCCTGCATCGGCGAAAAGCCCGATCTGTCGACCAGCAGCTCCAGTTCCTCGTAGAGGGCCGGATAGGCCGCGGCAGGGTTGGAGAAGCCGTCGGTGCCGGCCGAGATGATCACGCCGGCCTTCAGCGCCTGAGAGGTCAGCTGGGCGGCGAGCTCGGTGGAGCAGTAGGGCTTGCTGGGCCGGCCCTTCATCGCCTCGTAGATACGGACAGTGGCGTCGAGGACGACGCCGTCCCGGCGCATCGTGGCCAGCAGCGGGGCGATCTGCGGGTGCACGTCCTTGCCGAACTTCTCTTCCTGGACCGCCGCGCGCCGGTGGTAGCCGGTCGGGAACTGGTCGGAGACCTGGTAGGCCAGCATGCAAACGTGGCTCACGCTGTCGGGCCGCGCAGCCAGAACCTCCGCCGGGGTGGCCGGGAACACCGCGCCATGCGTCCAGACCTGGAGCTCCTGGCGGTGGGCCTCGGCGGTGATGCGCGCGACCTCGGCGCCTGGCAGGTTGGCGTAAATCTTGATCGCCGCGGCGCTGGTTCCCTTGGCCTCAGCCACCGCCTGACGGATGTCGGTGTCGGGGCGGATGGCCTGCATCCAGGGAACCTGGCCGCCGACCGCGCCGAGCGAGGCGGCGCCGACGCGGGGGTCGTCGAAGAACGACGGGCCGGCCATCAAGGCCGCATAGTGGATGTCGGGCCCGGGGATCTCGCCGATGCGCGTGGCGCGGGCCAAGTCTGCGATATTGCGCAGGTCGTCGGCCATGTCGCGGGTCGAGGTGATCCCGCTGTAGAGGTCCCGCTTGAGCTGGGCCTCGGCGAAGCGGCGGTTCGGCGGGGTGGCCAAGTGCTGGTGGCTGTCGGTTAGGCCCGGCAGCACAAACCTGCCGGTCATGTCGACGATCCGAGTGTCCGGCGACAGCTTGAAGGCGATCTCGCCTTCCTTCCAGACGCGCTCGATCCGCTCTCCGCGGACGAGGATATTCATGGCCGCGCGGGCCGGCGCGCCGGTCCCGTCGATGAGCGTGACGTTGCGATAGACGGTCTGGGCCTCGACCGGCGGCTCCTGAGCGAGCGCGACGGCGGGCGAGAGGGCGAGGACAGCGGCGAGCGCGGTGAGGCAGGAGCGGATCATGCCCCTGCCCTAACCGTCTCCCTGGCCCGCCTCAACGCCTAAGCGTCAGCGCGGAAGCTTGCTGGTCCCCATCAGGTATTCGTCGACCGCCTGGGCGCACTGACGGCCCTCGCGGATCGCCCAGACCACCAGCGACTGGCCGCGGCGCATGTCGCCGCAGGAGAAGATGTTGGCCGAGGTGGTCTTGTAGTCGCTGACCGGCGCCTTGACGTTGCCGCGCGGGTCGAGCTCCGCGCCCGACTGGGCGATGAATTCGTTGTGGCGAGGGCCGACGAAACCCATGGCCAGCAGCACCAGATCGGCCTTGATCTGGAACTCGCTCCCGGCGACCTCCTGCAGCGACTGGCGGCCGTCCGCGCCGACGACCCATTCGACGCGGACGCACTCGACCGCCTCGACCTTGCCGTTGGAACCGATGAAGCGCTTGGCCGAGACGGCGAAGTCGCGCTCGCAGCCCTCTTCGTGGCTGGAGGAAGTGCGCAGCTTCAGCGGCCAGTCCGGCCAGGTCAGTTGCTTGTTCTCGCGAACCGGCGGCTGCGGCATGATTTCCAGCTGGGTGACCTGGACCGCGCCATGCCGGTTCGAGGTGCCGATGCAGTCGCTGCCGGTGTCGCCGCCGCCGATCACGACGACATGCTTGCCGGTGGCCGAGATGCCGCCGGTCGGCGCCGCGCGCAGTTCGTCGTCGCCGGCGTTGCGCTTGTTCTGCTGGGTCAGGAAGTCCATCGCGAAATGGACGCCGGCCAGTTCGCGGCCCGGGATCGGCAGGTCGCGCGGATCTTCCGCCCCGCCGGCCATGACGAGCACGTCGTAATCGTCGAGCAGGCGCTGGACCGAGACGGTCTTGCCGACCTCGAAGTTGGTCCGGAAGATCACGCCCTCACCTTCCATCTGCGCCACGCGGCGGTCGATGAGGTGCTTCTCCATCTTGAAGTCCGGGATGCCGTAGCGCAGCAGGCCGCCGATCCGGTCGTTCTTCTCGAACACGGTCGGGGCGTGGCCGGCGCGGGCCAGTTGCTGGGCGCAGGCCAGGCCGGCCGGGCCCGAACCGACGACGGCGATGCGCTTGCCGGTGCCGCGCGGCGACATCTGCGGCTTGATCCAGCCTTCCTGCCAGCCCCGGTCGACGATCTCGCACTCGATGGTCTTGATGGTGACCGGCGTGTCGATGATGTTCAGGGTGCAGGACGCCTCGCAGGGCGCCGGGCACACCCGGCCGGTGAACTCCGGGAAGTTGTTGGTCGACTGGAGGTTCTCCAGCGCCGTCTTCCATTGGTCGCGATAGACTAGGTTGTTGAAGTCCGGGATCTGGTTGTTCACCGGGCAGCCCTGGTGACAGAACGGAATTCCGCAGTCCATGCAGCGCGCGGCCTGCTTGGACACGTCCGCCGCCGGCATGGGGTGGACGAATTCCTTCCAGTTCTTCAGGCGCTCCTGCGGCGCTTCGTAAGTGCGTTCCTGGCGCTCGATCTCGAGAAAGCCGGTGACCTTACCCATGATGCTGTCCTCCGACTTTCAATCTATTCCGCGGCCACGGCCGCAGCCGCTTGCCGCTCGGCCGCCATGTCCTGCAGGGCGCGGCGGTAATCTTTGGGCATGACCTTCACGAACGAGCCGAGGGTCTGATCCCAGTTCTCCAGAATCTGACGGGCGCGCTCGGACCCCGTGTAGAGGTGATGGCGCTCGATCAGGATGCGCAGGCGTTCGGCGTCGAAGCGCAGCACGTCGCCCATGCCGTTGTTGTCGACCGACAGCGAACGCTGGCTTGGGCGGTACGGCTCGTCCTCGCGGCTCGGCGCGGTCGCCGGCTCGACCTTTTCAAGGTCGACCATCGCCTTGTTGCAGAGGTCGGCGAAGCGCCCTTTGGGGTCGTAGACATAGGCGACGCCGCCGGACATGCCGGCCGCGAAGTTGCGGCCCGTATCGCCCAGCACGACCACCACGCCGCCGGTCATGTATTCGCAGCCGTGGTCGCCCACGCCTTCGACGACGGTCACCGCGCCGGAGTTACGGACGGCGAAGCGCTCGCCAGCCACGCCCTGGATGTAGGCCTCGCCGGCGATGGCGCCGTAGAGCACGGTATTGCCGGCGATGATGTTCTGGGTCGGATCGCGACGCGCCTCGGCCGGCTGGCGCACGACAATGCGGCCGCCCGAGAGGCCCTTGCCGACATAGTCGTTGCCGTCGCCGGTCAGCTCCAGCGTCACGCCGCGGGCGGCGAAGGCGCCGAAGCTCTGGCCGGCCTGGCCGCGGAACTTGATGGTGATGGTGTCCTCAGGCAGGCCGGCATGGCCATAGCGCTTGGCGACCTCACCCGAGAGCATGGCCCCCGCGGTGCGGTTGATGTTCTTGATCGCGTACTCAAGCAGGACCGGTTCGCCCTTCTCCAGCGCCGCAGCAGCGTCGGCGATGAGGGTATTGTCCAGCGCCTTGCCCAGGCCATGGTCCTGGCGGTCCATGTTCCAGAGGCCCTTGGCGCCTTCCGGAGCGGCCGCATGGAGCAGCTTGGACAAGTCGACGCCTTCAGCCTTCCAGTGATCGACGGCGTCACGGGCGTCGAGGCGGTCGACGCGGCCGACCATCTCGTTGACCGTCCGGAAGCCGAGCGACGCCATGATCTCGCGCAGTTCTTCAGCGACGAAGAAGAAGTAGTTGATCACGTGTTCGGGCTGGCCGGTGAAGCGCGCGCGCAGCACCGGGTCCTGAGTCGCCACGCCCACCGGGCAGGTGTTCAGGTGGCATTTGCGCATCATGATGCAGCCGGCCGCAATCAGCGGGGCGGTCGCGAAGCCGAACTCGTCGGCGCCCAGCAGGGCGGCGATGGCGACATCACGGCCGGTCCGCAGGCCGCCGTCCGCCTGGACCGCCACGCGGGTGCGCAGGCCGTTGAGCAGCAGGGTCTGCTGGGTCTCGGCCAAACCGATTTCCCAGGGCGAGCCCGCGTGGGTCAGGGAGGTCAGGGGCGAGGCGCCGGTGCCGCCCTCGAAGCCCGAGATGGTAATGTGGTCGGCGCGCGCCTTGGCGACGCCAGCGGCCACAGTGCCGACGCCGACTTCCGACACCAGCTTCACGGAGATGCGGGCGCCCGAATTGACGTTCTTCAGGTCGTGGATCAGCTGGGCCAGATCCTCGATCGAATAGATGTCGTGGTGCGGCGGCGGGCTGATCAGGCCGACGCCCGGCGTCGAGTGACGGACGCGGGCGATGTTCTTATCGACCTTATGGCCAGGAAGCTGGCCGCCCTCGCCGGGCTTTGCGCCCTGGGCCATCTTGATCTGGATGTCGTCGGCGTTGACCAGATACTCGGCGGTGACGCCGAACCGGCCCGAGGCCACCTGCTTGATCGCCGAGCGCATCGAATCGCCGTTCGGCAGCGGTTTGAAGCGGTCGGCCTCCTCGCCGCCCTCCCCGGTGTTCGAGCGGCCGCCGATGCGGTTCATGGCCACGGCGAGCGTGGTGTGGGCTTCACGGCTGATCGAGCCGAAGCTCATCGCACCGGTGGCGAAGCGCTTGACGATCTCGCTGGCCGGCTCGACCTCTTCGATCGGAACCGGGGTCTCGTTGAAGTTGAAGCGCATCAGGCCACGGATGGTCAGCAGGCGCTCCGACTGCTCGTTGATGCTCTCGGCGAAGGCCCGGTAGTCATCCGAGCGGCCGCCGCGCACGGCGTGCTGCAGCTTGGAGACGCTTTCCGGCGTCCAGGCGTGCTGTTCGCCGCGCAGACGGAAAGCGTAGCTGCCGCCGACGTCCAGCATGGTCGCGTAGATCGGGTTGTCCCCGTAAGCGTCACGGTGACGACGCACGGACTCCTCGGCGACCTGGGCCAGACCGATGCCCTCGATCGTCGTCGCGGTGCCGGTGAAGTACTTCTCGATTAGTTCAGACGATAGGCCGACAGCGTCGAAGATCTGAGCGCCGCAGTACGACTGGTAGGTCGAGATGCCCATCTTGGACATGACCTTCAGGATGCCCTTGCCGATGGCCTTGATGTAGTTCTTGCGAACGTCATAGGCCGAGACCGTGATCCCCTCGCGGACGCGCAGGTTCTCCAGAGTTTCGAAGGCGAGGTACGGGTTCACCGCCTCGGCGCCGTAGCCGGCCAGGACGCAGAAGTGGTGCACTTCGCGCGCTTCGCCGGTCTCGATCACAAGGCCGGTCTGCATGCGCAGCCCCTGGCGGATCAGGTGATGGTGCACGGCGGCGGTGGCCAGGGCGGCCGGGATCGGGATGCGGTCCGAGCCGACCCGGCGGTCCGACAGGATCAGGATGTTCTTGTCGGCCAGGACGTTGTCGGTGGCCTCACGACACACGCGCTCGATCGCCCGCTCCAGGCCCGCAGCGCCCTCGTCGGCCGCCCAGGTGGTGTCGATCGTCGCCGTGCGGAACGAACCGTCGAGCAGTTCGCTGATCGAGCGGATTTTCGACAGATCCTCATTGGTGAGGATCGGTTGCGAGACTTCCAGGCGCTTGTGGGTGCCGGCGTGACGGCCGAGAAGGTTCGGGCGCGGGCCGATCATCGACACGAGGCTCATAACCAGTTCCTCGCGGATCGGGTCGATGGGCGGGTTCGTGACCTGGGCGAAGTTCTGCTTAAAGTAGTCGTAGAGCAGCTTCGAACGCTTCGACAGCACCGCGATCGGAGTGTCGGCGCCCATGGAGCCGATCGGGTCCTCGCCGGTGGTCGCCATAGGCGCCAGGAAGAACTGCTCGTCTTCCTGGGTGTAGCCGAACGCCTGCTGGCGATCGAGCAACTGGGCCGCGTCGTTGGACAGCGCCTCGTTGAAGGCGATCTCGGGCAGTTCTTCCAGCTTGAACTGGGTCTCGCTCAGCCAGTCGGCATAGGGCTCGGCCTCGGACAGGGAGCGCTTGATCTCCTCGTCTTCGATAATCCGACCTTCTTCCATGTCGATAAGCAGCATCTTGCCCGGCTGCAGACGCCACTTGCGGACGATGCGCTCCTCGGGAACCGTCAGCACGCCGACTTCCGAAGCCATGATCACATGGTCTTCGTCGGTGATGATGAAGCGGGCCGGACGCAGGCCGTTACGGTCGAGGGTGGCGCCGATCTGGCGGCCGTCGGTGAAGGCGACGGCGGCGGGGCCGTCCCACGGCTCCATAAGGGCGGCGTGGTACTCGTAGAAAGCCTTGCGCTTGGCGTCCATCAGCGGGTTGCCGGCCCAAGCCTCCGGGATCAGCATCATGACCGCGTGGGCCAGCGGATAGCCGCCGGCGACCAGCAGTTCGAGCGCGTTGTCGAGGCAGGCGGTGTCCGACTGACCGTGCGGGATCAGCGGCCACATCTTATTGAGGTCGGGGCCCAGCAGATCGCTTTCCAGCGTGCGCCGGCGCGCGTTCATCCAGTTCACGTTGCCGCGGACGGTGTTGATTTCGCCGTTGTGGGCGATGAACCGGTACGGGTGGGCCAGCTTCCAGGAAGGGAAGGTGTTGGTTGAGAACCGCTGGTGCACCAGGGCCAGGGCCGACTCGCAGCGCTCGTCCAGCAGGTCCTGGTAGAAGGTCCCGACCTGGTCGGCGAGCAGCAGACCCTTGTAGACAACGGTACGGGTCGACAGCGACGGCATGTAGAGGTCGGCGATGCTGGGGATGCCGTGCTTCACGGCCAATTCCGCCAGCGGGTTCTGGGTCTGCTTGCGGACCGCCAGGAGCTTGCGCTCGTGAGCGTCCTGGCTGCGGATGTTCGGGCCGCGTCCGATGATCGCCTGGCGGATGACCGGCATGTCGGCGAGCACGGCGGCGCCGAGGCCGTCGAGGTTCACCGGCACGTCGCGCCAGCCCAGCAGGGGCTGATGCTCGACCTTCAGGAAGTGCTCGAACTGAGCCATCACGATGTCGCGCGCGGCGTCGTCGCTGGGCAAGAAGCACATGGCGACGGCGTATTCGCCGGCCGGCGGCAGGTCGACGCCCTCCTTGGAGGCCCAGTCGCGGATCAGAGCATCGGGAATCTGAATCAGAATCCCGGCGCCGTCGCCGACCAGCGGGTCGGCGCCGACCGCGCCGCGGTGATCCAGGTTGATCAGGATCTCCAGGCCGGCGGTCACGACCTCATGCGATTTGCGGCCTTTAATATTGGCCACAAACCCCACACCGCACGCATCGTGTTCGTTGCGCGGGTCGTAAAGACCTTGCCGCTCGGGAGCTCCCATCCGGATACCTCGCTCTCAAAACTCGGGCACGCAGCAAGGCCGGCTTTCGGCGACCGTTGTTGCGCGCAAATTCGGCGGGCATTTACCCGGCAAGATCAGCCCTTGTCGATGGGCCTGCGCGCGTCGAATTGAAAAGATTTTCTAAGGTGCGACGTCTAGTAGCAACTTATCGGCGTCTCGCGCGGCGTTGCAGCCGGTCAGGACCATGGCCGTGGAAAGCTCGGCCCGTAGCGTTCCCAACATCTTGGCGACCATCGGCCGGCCCCCTGCCCCCAACGCATAGGCCCAGGCGCGGCCGATGAAGCAGGCCTTGGCGCCGAGGCTGAGCGCCTTGAGCACGTCCAAACCTGAGCGGATCCCGCCGTCCATAAGCACTTCGAGGTCATTTCCGACCGCATCGACTATGGCCGGCAGGGCCGAGATCGAAGAGCGGACGCCGTCCAACTGGCGGCCGCCATGGTTGGACACGACGAGGCCCTGAGCCCCGGCGCGGACGGCGTCGCGCGCGTCCTCGGGATCGAGCAGGCCCTTGATGACGATCGGGCCATCCCAGACCTCGCGAACGAAGTCGAGATCCTTCCAGGTGACCGATCGATCAAAATTCTTTGCGATCCAGCTGAGAAAATCGGTGACGCTGCGTCCCTGGGGAATCGCCCCGGCCACCGAGCCCAGGCTGTGCGGACGCCCGTTCAACCACACGTCCCACAGCCATTCCGGATGAGTCACCCCCTGCCAGGCGGTGTTCATCGCCCCCGAGACCCCCGTCGCGCCGGTGAAGCCCGAGCGAACGTCACGATAGCGCGCGCCGGGCAGCGGCAGGTCGACCGTGAACACCAGCACCGGGCAGCCGGCCGCCTTGGCGCGGGCGAGCAGCTCGCGCATGTAGCCGCGGTCCTTGAGCATGTAGAGCTGGAACCAGGGCGCCTTTCCGGACTCGGCGACCTCCTCGACCGAACAGACTCCGACCGTCGACAGGCAGAACGGTACCCCAGCGACGGCGGCGGCCTTGGCGGCCTGAACCTCGCCCCGGCGGGCGTACATGCCGGCCATGCCCACCGGCGAAAGGCCGATCGGCATGGTCATCTTCTGGCCCAGCACCTCGACCGACATGTCGAGTTGGGTCATGTCGCGCATCACCCGCTGGCGCAGGGCGAGGGCTTCGATGTCGGCGACGTTCCGCTCCAGCGTGACCTCGGCGTAGGAGCCGCCGTCGATGTACTCGAAGAACATCTTCGGAAGGCGTCGCCTCGCAAGCTCGCGATAGTCGGCGACCGATGCGGGCTTCATGGAATGTCCCCCCTGTATGTGTGGCCAATGCTATGAGGAGTCGCTACGCAGAGCGCATGAGCAATCTGCGCGTCTGGATGTCCGCCGCCGCTGTCTGCGGCTTTCTTGCCGTCGCCTTCGGCGCGTTCGCAGCTCATGGCGTCACCGATCCCAAGGCCAAGGATTGGATGCATACGGGTGCAATCTACGCATTCCTGCACGCATTGGCAGTCTTCGCGTCAGTGGTCGTGGTTAACGCCGGGGGGCGGCTGGCGCGGATCACGCCGCCGATTTTCCTGAGCGGCGTCATCATCTTCTCCGGAACCCTCTTCGCCATGGCGCTTGGCGCGCCGCGCTGGTTCGGAGCGATCACCCCCATCGGCGGGGTGCTGTTCATGCTCGGCTGGGCGTTGCTGGCCTTGGCCGCGCTGCAAAGGCCTCAGGACTGAGTTGACTTAGGCAAGGCCAGGACGCGCAGCGCCACCGCAGAACCGATCACGGCCAGTCCCATCACCACCGCCATCGGCCGCGGCGTCCCGTCGTGGAAGGCGCCCGAAAGGCTGGCCGCCAGCGCCCCGACGCCGAATGAGGCGCCGCCCATCAGGGCCGAGACAGAACCGGCTCGCCGCGGGTCGACATTGAGCGCTCCAGCCATTGTGTTGCCCTGCATGAAGCCGTAGCTGGCCAGCAGCACGAAGAGCAGCGGCAGAATGCTCCAACGCTCGCCGAAACCCGTCAGAGCCGCGATGGTCAGGGCGATCGAGGCCAACACCGCCGCCTGGCTGGCCCGCTCGAGCACCTCGTCAGGAGTGGCGCGACGCAGCAGATAGCGGTTCACCTGGCTGGCGCCGATGATCGCCGCGGCGTTGAGACCGAACACCAAGCCGAATTGCTGAGGCGAGATGCCATAGGTCCCGATCAGCAGGTCCGGCGAGGCCGAGATGTAAGTGAACAGGGTGGCGCCGTTCAGCGCTCCGGCCAGGGCGTAGCCGACCAGACGCGGCTGGCGCAGCAGGGCCAGATACGCCTTCAGCGGATTTTCCGATGCGGCCTGAGCGGCGGTCTCTTCCGAGCGCGATTCCTTGAGCCAGAGCAGGGTCGCCGCGCCGCAGGCCAGACCGAACACCGCCAGCGCCCAGAAGTTCAGCCGCCAGCCGCCGAGCGTCAACAGCAGGCCGCCCAGCATCGGCGCGAGGATCGGCGCAAGCCCCATGATCAGGGTCATCAGCGACAGCATCCGCGCAGTCTCGGTGTGGTTGAAGCGGTCGCGAACCACGGCGCGGGCCACGACCCCGCCGGCGCAACCGCCGAGCGCCTGGACGAACCTGGCGGCGACCAACATGTCGCCCGAGGTGGCGAGCGCGCACGCGACCGAGGCGGCGACGTAGATCGCCACACCCAGCAGAATCGGGCCGCGGCGCCCGAAGCGATCGGAGGCCGGGCCGTAGAAGAACTGGCCGATCGCCATGCCGGCGAAGAACGCCGCCACCGTCCCTTGCGTCTGCGCCGCGCTGGCGCGCAGGTCGGCGCCGATGGCCGGCAAGCTGGGCAGGTACATGTCGATGGACATCGGCGCGAAGGCGGTCAGCGCCCCGAGCAGGAACACCAGGCCCCAGGGCGTGCGGTCGGCGGCGGCGGCTTGCTGGCTGGTCATCGCCCCCTTCTAGCGTCATTCGCGCCGAACGCGCCAAGCCGCGCTTGCCTTCCGCGCAAGGAACCCTGGCAAGCTCGGCCAAACCTTCGGAGGAAGCCCGCCATGTCGACCGCCCTCGCCCGCCAGATGCCGCCCGCCCAGTATGCCAAGGTCAACGGCATCGACATGGCCTATTACGAAGTCGGACCGCGCGGACAGGGCGTGCCGCTGATCTTCTGCCACGGCTTTCCGGAGCTGGCGTTCTCGTGGCGCCACCAGTTGGCGGCCTGCGAGGCGGCCGGGGTCTGGGCCATCGCGCCGGACCAGCGCGGCTATGGCCTGACCGAGCGGCCGGAAGCTGTCACCGACTACGACATGGAGCACCTGACCGGCGACCTGATCGGGCTGCTGGACCACCTGGGCGCGGCCAAGGGTGTGTTCGTCGGCCACGACTGGGGCGGGATCGTCGTCTGGCAGCTGCCGCTGATGCATCCGGACCGCGTCGCTGGAATCATCGGGCTCAACACCCCGTTCATGCGCCGCGCGCCGCTCGACCCGATCGAGGGCATGCGCAAGGTGTTCGGCGAGGACATGTACATCGTGTGGTTCCAGAAGCCGGGGATCGCCGACGCGGCGCTGGCCGCCGACGTCGACAAGACCATGCGGTTCTTCATGCGCAAGCCGGCCGCCGTGGCGCAGGCCGCCGCCCCGCCCGCCGGCGGATCGACGTTTGCGTTCGGCGACGCGCTGAACGCCTGGGACAAGTCCGACACCGCCAACCAGCTGCTGAACGCCGACGAACTGGCCGGTTTCGTCGAGACCTTCCAGGCCACCGGCTTCACCGGCGGGATCAACTGGTATCGCAACTTCACACGCAACTGGGAGCGCTCGGCCGACCTGCCCACCCGCATCGACGGCATCCCCTGCCTGATGATCATGGCCGAGAAGGACGTCGTGCTGTCGCCGGCCATGGCCGACGGCATGGAGGATGTGATCTCCGACCTGGAGAAGGTGCTGATCAAGGACAGCGGCCACTGGACGCAGCAGGAGAAGCCCGAAGAGGTCAACCGGCTCATCCTGGACTGGATGGGGCGCCGCTTCCCGAAGTAGACTGGCGGGGATGGAACGCAACACCCCGCCTTTCGCCGTCTCGAACACATCGCACCGCAAGGGGCTGTATCCGGACAACGAGCCGTTCGCCTACGGCTGGCTGCCGACCAGCGGGGCGCACGAGATCTTCTACGAGGAGTGCGGAAATCGCGACGGCAAGCCATGCGTGATCCTGCATGGCGGCCCGGGCGGAGCGATCAACCCGACGATGCGCCGGTTCTTCAACCCGGCGAAGTGGCGGATGGTGCTGTTCGACCAGCGCGGCTGCGGCAAGTCGCGGCCGAACGCGAGCCTGGAAGACAACACCACCTGGTCGCTGATCGAGGACATCGAGCGGCTGCGCATCCATCTCGGCGTCGAGAAGTGGACGGTGTTCGGCGGCAGCTGGGGCAGCACCCTGGCGCTCGCCTACGCCATCACCCATCCGCATCGGGTCGAGGCGCTGGTCCTGCGCGGCATTTTTCTGCTGACCCAGCGCGAGCTGCGCTGGTTCTACCAGGAGGGCGCCTCAATGCTGTTCCCGGACGCGTGGGCGCGGTTCTGCGCGCCGATCCCGGAGGCCGAGCGCGGCGACATGATGGCCGCCTACCACAAGCGCCTGACCCATACCGACCGCCGCATCCAGGCCGAGGCCGCGGCCGCCTGGAGCCAATGGGAAGGCGACACCATCTCGATCCGCGGACCGGAGGCGCGGCCCTCCAAGTTCAACGAGATCGACTTCGCCATCGCCTTCGCGCGGATCGAGAGCCATTTCTTCGTCAACGGCGGCTTCTTCAAAGAAGACAACTGGATTCTCAACAACATCGACAAGATCCGCGGCATCCCCGGATGGATCGTCCAGGGCCGGTTCGACGTTGTGACGCCGATGGACAGCGCCTGGCGGCTGAAGAGCGCTTGGCCCGAGGCCAGCTTCGACATCGTCTGGGACGCGGGTCACGCCTCGACCGAGCCCGGCATCGTTGACGGTCTGATCCGGGCGACCGATCAGGCGCTGAAGCTCTAGGGACCAAGGGGAGCGCGCCATGGCAGTCACCATCGCCGACGCGCTTCTGTCCCTAAGACCCCTGCCTGGCCTGGCGGTGCTGATGTGCGGCGTGGCCGGGAGCGGAAAGACGACTTTCGCCATGGCGCTCGAAGACGCCGGCTTCCTGCGGTTGTCGATCGACGAGGAGCTCTGGCGCCGTCACGGCCGGTACGGCCTCGACTTTCCCGCCGCCGACTACCCCGCCCTGCTGGAGCCGGTCCGCGTCTGGATGCAGGCCCAGGTCGCCGAGGCGGTGCGCGCCGGCCAGGCCGTGGTGATCGACTCAAGCTTCTGGAGCCGGGCCCATCGCGAGGCGTTCAAGGCCGAGGTCGAGGGCGCTGGCGGGCGTTGGCGGCTGATCTACCTGCACGCCCAGCCAGAGCTGTTGCAGCGGCGGCTTGCCGCCCGCCGTGAGCAGCCGGACCAGCGGGGTGCGATCCCGGTCGACGATGCGATGCTGGCCCGTTTCCTGCGCAGCTTCGAGCCGCCCCTCGGCGAGGGCGAGACGACCGTGACGGTCGCCTGAGCTACATCAGCGCACCCTTGCCGCTGGTGACTTCCGAATAGCGGTGGACGCGCACGGCCTGGACCAGACCGAAACCGATCATCACGGTCAACATGACGGTGCCGCCATAGGACAGCAGCGGCATCGGCACGCCCACGACCGGCGCCAGGCCCATGACCATCGCGCCGTTGATCAGCACGTAGAGCGCGAAGGTCGCAGTGGTGCCGGCCGCCGACAGTCGGCCGAAGTGCGAGTGCGCCAGGGCCGAGGTGCGCAGGGCCATGAAGATCACCGCCCCATAGAGGAACAGCAGCGAGAAGCATCCCAGGAAGCCGAATTCCTCGGCCAGGGTCGCGAAGATGAAGTCGGTCTGCTTCTCGGGCAGGAAGTTCAGCTGGCTCTGCGAGCCGAGCCCGTAGCCTTTGCCGAAGAAGCCGCCGGAGCCCAGCGCGATCTTGGACTGCAGGATGTGATAGCCGGAACCCGAGGGATCGCTCTCTGGATCGAGGAAGGTCAGCACGCGCTTTCGCTGGTAGTCGTGCAGCACGAACATCACGATCGGCGGGACTGCGACGACGAAGGCGGCGATGCCGGCGAAGATAATCCGCCACGACAGCCCCGCCAGCACGACGATGGCCACGCCGGTCATGGCGATGAGCATGGCGGTGCCCAGGTCCGGCTGGTGCATGACGAGCACGGTGGGAGCCCCGATCATCGCGGCCGGCACCAACAGCCACCAGGAGAGCCGCGCGTTGTCGGCCGAAATGCCGTGATAGAACCGCGCCAGGGCCAGCACGATCCCGAGTTTCATGATCTCGGACGGCTGGAAGCTGAACGGTCCGAAGGCCAGCCACCGCTGCGCGCCCATGCGCACGTCCCCGGCCACCTCCACCGCGACCAGCAGCAAGAGGCCTATGCCGTAGAGCGGATAGGAGATCGCAAACCATACCCGCAGGTCGATCATCGCCAGCCCGATCATCAGCGCAAAGCAGAGCGCGAAACGACTGAGGTGCTTGGCGGCCCAGGGTTCCCACGATGACCCGGCGATGGAGAACATCATCAGGGCGCCGGTCCCGGCGATCAGGCAGAGCGCCAGAGCAAACAGCCAGTCGATCTCGGACAGTTTGACGACTAGGCGGTCACGTTCGCCCGGGCGGGTCAGGGCGCTGACGGTCATATCGCGCCTCCAGTCGGGGTGGTTGCGGGCGGCGTCCCCGGAGCGGCGGGCGCGGCCGGCGCGGCGGTGATGGTCGGCGCTTCGGGCGCGACGCCTTCGGCCTCCAGCGGCTCAGGCGCCTCGGGCATCGGCATCGGAGTCTCGATGCGTGAACGCAGCTCCGGGTCCTTCATCAGCGCGACGCGCATGACCTCGCGGGCGCGGGGCGCGCCGGCGGTGGCGCCGCCAAGGCCCCCGTGCTCGACGATGACCGCCACGGCGTACCGCGGATCATCGACCGGGGCGAAGGCGACGAACAGGTTGTGGTCCTTCAGTCGCCAAGTGACGCCCGCGCTGCTTCGAGACGCCAGGCCCGCATAGGAGCGGACCTGGGCGGTGCCGGTCTTGCCGGCCATCTGAATGTCGCCCAGGCCGAGTTGGCTCTGGCGATAGGCGGTGCCGCCGGTGTCGTTCGCGACGGCGACCATGCCGCCGCGGACATAGTCGAGCTGCTCCTTGGTGAACGGCAGGTCCGGCACGTCGTCGCCGTGCGGCCGCTCCACCCCGCCTACGGACTTAATCAAGCGTGGGTTCAGCGCCTTCTTGCCGTTGGCCAGACGCGCGGTCATCACCGCCAACTGCAGGGCGTTCACCGCCACATAGCCCTGGCCGATGCCGTAGCTGACGGAGTCGCCGGGCTGCCACACGGGCTCGCGTTTTACTGCTTTGCGTTTCCACTCGCGGGATCCGACGACGCCTTTCTTCTGGCCTGGAATGCCGATGTCGAAGATCTGACCGAAGCCCATGGCGTGGGCGGCCTTGGCGATCGGGTCCGGCCCCATGCGCAGCGCGGTCTGATAGAAGTAGACATCGCAGGAGTTCTTGATGGCGTCGTGCATGTTCTGCGAGCCATGCCCGCCATGCTTCCAGCAGCGCCAGGTGCGCCCGCCCCAGTACCAGCCGCCGGAGCAATGGATACGCACTTCCGGGTCGATGCCCGCCGTCAGCGCCGCCAGGGCGACCGTCGGCTTGAAGGTCGACCCCGGCGGATAGGTCCCGGTCATCACCTTGTCGAGCAGCGGCTTGCGCTCATACTGCGCCAGGGCGCGATACTCGGGGCCCGACAGTCCTTTGACGAAGCGGTTGGCGTCGAAGCTCGGCGAGGACGCCATGCACAGCAGGTCGCCCGTCCGGCAGTCCATCATCACGATGGCCCCGCTCTCGTCGCCCATCACCTCGAGCGCGCGGTTCTGGATGTCGACGTCCAGCGTCAGCTCGATGCGCTTGCCGGGAATGCTGGGGATATCGCCGGCTTCGTCCTGGCGAACCTCGCGCCCGTTCGCATCGACCTCGACCTTTCTTGCGCCGGCCTTGCCGCGCAGGTCCAGATCGAAGGCCTTCTCCACCCCTTGGCGGCCGATCCGAAAGCCGGGATTGAGCAGGATCGGGTCGGAATTCGGCCCGGTCGAGGTGAGGTCCTCGCGGTTGACCTTGGCGACGTAGCCGATGACATGCGCGAAGGCGCCGCCGTGCGGATAGACCCGCACCTCGCCCATGTCGGCGGTGACGCCCGGCAGTTCCGGGGCTCGGATGTTGATCGCTGAGAACTCGTCCCAGCTCATGTCTTCGAACACCGAGACCGGCACCCGTTTGGGGGTCTGCTTGATGTCCTTGATCAGGCGCAGTTGGCGCGCCTCGTCCAGCGGCACGAAGGTCGACAACGTCTTCAGCGTGCCTTCTACATCTGTCGAGTTGTCCTCGCGGGTCACCAGCAGGCGGAAGTTCGGGCGGTTGGAGGCCAGGATCGCGCCGTTGCGGTCGACGATCAGGCCACGCGGCGGCGGCACCAGGCGGAAATTGAACTGGTTCGAAGCCGAGAGCTTCTCGTAGCGCTGGGTTTCGATGATCTGCAGGTGCGCCAGGCGCGCGCCGAGCGCCCCCAGGCCTAGGCCCGCTATGCCGCCGAGCAGAAACATCCGGCGGTGGAAGACCCCCTGCCGTTCGTTGACCTCGGAGAAGAAGATCGACGGCTCGGCCATCGCTTCGGAACCCTAGCGGAAACGCACGTCTGCATCCTCGAACCGGTCGATGAGCAGGTGTGCGAACGGAAACAATATGATTGTGGCGAGGAATTGCCAGGCGACGGCGATGGGGTCCGCTGTCGCATGCGCCCCGACCATCGTGAACAGGAAAGCCGCCCCGAGCGCCAGCCCGGTCGCCGCGGCGTACCAGGCCCACATGACCGGGAAGCTCTGACCGGCCATCATGCTGCGGCCGATCAGCGCCGCGCCGTAGACGAGGAGCAGCGACAGGGCCCACAGCCCCATGGGCGCGCCCCAGAGGATATCGAGGAACAGCCCCATCAGCAGCACACCGGCGGGCGCCAGCATGGAAGGACGGATCACCGCCCAGGCGAAGGCCGGCACCATCGGGAAGATCGGCTCAGGCAGGCTGAGACCGAAGGGCCGGAAGGGCAGCGAGAACAGGACGGTCAGGATCAGGCACTGGACGAGCGGGACCCCGATCCAGCGCCAGGGGGCCAAGGGGCGCGCGCCGGCCATCTAGAACGGGACCTCCGACGGAGGCGGGGATTGCGGCTGGGGCGCGGGCGCCGGGGGCGTGGCGGTCGCGGGTCGAGGCGGCGCAGCGGCGGCGGGCCGTGGCGTCGCCGGCCGCGGCGTCGCTGGTCGAGAGGCGGCCGGCGCGCTGGCGGCCGGGCGCGCCGCTGCTGGAGCGGTCTGGGCCGGAGCAGCGGGCGTCGCCGACGTCACCCCGACGATCGGCGGTGGACTGGCTGGCGGCGGCACCGGCATGCGGTTTAGTTCGGCGGCCGCCGCGGCGGTCAGCTGCGAGAAGTCCTGGAACAGCATCACCTGGACGAAGTCGACCGGGGCGGCGTCGGAGGCCAGAACCGCGCGCCAACGGCCGTCCAGGCCCTTGACCGCGACTCCGACCGGCAGGCCGCGCGGCAGGACGCCGCCGTCGCCGGAGGTGACGATGCGGTCGCCCTGCTTCACCGGGTCCTGGCCGCGCAGGTATTCGAGCCGCGGATTGGGACCGCCGTCGCCGGCGAGGATGGCGCGCGCGTTGGTGCGGTCGATCATCACCGGGGTGCGCGAGGCGATGTCGGTAAGCAACAGGATGCGGCTGGCGCCGTCAGTAACGCCGATCACACGGCCAACCAAGCCGTTCTCGCTCATCACCGGGTTGCCCGGCCTGATGCCCTTCTCCTTGCCGGAGTTGGCCAGGCGGGTGTTGGAGAACGGGCCCCTCGCCTCGCTGACCGTGCGGGCGGCGACCATTGGGATCGGCGGGTCGGTCTTCAGGCCCAGCAGAGCCTTGTAGCGGTCGTTGGTGTCGCGAAGGGCCAAGGCCGCGACCTGCCACTCACGGGCCTGACGCAGCTCTTCCTTGAGGCGGCGGTTCTCGGAAACGGCGAAGAAGTAGCCGCGGACGCCCTCGACGCCGCTGCCGATCCACTCGCCCGGGGTCGCCAGCACGCCGGTCACCGGCGCGGCGATTGCATCGCCAACCTTGCGCGAGGCGCCGTAGGCTTCGGTCTGGAAGGTCTCGCGGCGGTCCGACATCAGCAGCACCAGCGCCACCACCATGGCGACAACCAGCGCGACCCCGGCCGTCCACGCCAAGGGCACCTTCAGTTCGCCAAACGGGTTCTCGCGAAGCGCCACCTGAACCTGCTCGCCCTAGAGGCGCAGCCTGGGAGCCCTCCCCCAGACCGCGACTCGGCAATACTACGCCAGGGTGGACTCCAGGACGCCCTTCATCCACTTCGGATGTTCGAGCACCTTGCCGCAGCCGAGCGCCACGCACGACAGCGGGTCGTCAGCCACGGTCACCGGCAGGCCGGTGTGGTCGCGGATTTCGGCGTCCAGCCCGCGCAGCAGCGCGCCGCCGCCGGTCAGCATGATGCCCTTGTCGGCGATGTCGGAGGCGAGTTCCGGCGGGGTGGCTTCCAACGCCATCTTCACGGCGTCGACAATCTGACCGACCGGCTCGGCCAGCGAGTCCGCAGCCTGCTTTTCGCTAATGCGCACTTCGCGCGGCACGCCCTGCATGAGGTCGCGACCCTTGACCTCGATCGACAGACCCTCACCGTCGGCCGGGGCGCGGGCGGTGCCGATTTCCTTCTTGATGCGCTCGGCGGTGGTTTCGCCGATCAGAAGGTTATGGTTGCGGCGCATGTAGCTGATGATCGCCTCGTCCATCTTGTCGCCACCGACGCGGACCGAGCGCGAATAGACGATGCCCGACAGCGAGAGCACGGCGACTTCGGTAGTGCCGCCGCCGATGTCGACCACCATCGAACCGGTCGGTTCGTGGATCGGCAGGCCCGCGCCGATCGCCGCGGCCATCGGCTCGTCGATCAGGCCGACGCGGCGGCCGCCAGCGTTCAGGCAGCTGTCGTTGATGGCGCGGCGTTCGACCGCGGTGGCGCCCGACGGCACGCACACGATCACCTTCGGGTTCACGAAGCCCTTGCGGTTGTGAACCTTGCGGATGAAGTACTTGATCATCTCCTCGGCGACTTCGAAGTCGGCGATGACGCCGTCACGCATCGGGCGGATGGCTTCCATGTGACCGGGGGTGCGGCCCAGCATCTGCTTGGCCTCGATGCCGACGGCATGCACGACCTTGCGGCCGCCGACGTTACGCAAAGCCACGACGGAAGGCTCGTTCAGAACGATGCCCTTGCCCTTCATGTAGATGAGCGTGTTGGCGGTGCCGAGATCGATGGCGATGTCGTTCGAAATGGCGCCGAAGAGGGACGAGATCATGCAGGGCCCTGGAGGGTGGGGAGCAGAATTGGGGGTGTGCAAAGCCCAGGCTGCCGACGCTTCGTTTCGAATCTCGAAACGTCAGGCGACGCCAGCCTCCGCTTGCAGGACAGAAGGTCCGTGTGCCCTGCAAGTGGGCTTATTTCAAGGCTTAAAGAGAGGTCTGTGATTTCGCGTCGCACGTGTACAGGGGGACGCGCCCGGAGGAGCCGCCCGATGGTGGGGGATGGGCTCAAACCGTCGCTGAAATCGGGGCGGAAATACGGCAGCGCAGTCCGGCCTCGTTGAAGTCGACCTCGACCTGTCCGCTCAGTTCGCGTTCAACCGCCCCCCGGATGAAGCGCAGCCCAAAGCCGCGGCGCAGCGGTTGCAACGGCGGCGGCGGCCCGTCGGTCTCGCGCCACTCGAGGAACAAGAAGTCGCTCACCCGCGTCCAGTGCACCAGCAACCGGCCCTTGGGCGACGACAGCGCGCCGTGCCGGGCGGCGTTGGTGGCCAGTTCATGCAACGCCATGGCGAAGGTCACCGATGCGCGGGTCGAGAGCTGGATCGAGGGACCTTCACAGATGGCGACGTCCGGACCGTAGGGGGCCAGAACGCCGGCGACGATGTCGCCGAGATCGGCCGTCTCCCAGCGCCGTTCGGCCAGCCGATTGTGCGCGCTCGAGAGCGCCATGAGCCGCGCCTCGAAGGCCTGGCGCATGCCGGCCGGGTCGCCGACGTCGTGGAAGCTGTGCGCCGCCAGCGACTGCACCGTGGCGAGCGTGTTCTTCACCCGGTGGTTCAGTTCGTCGAGCAGGGTCTTCTGGAGGTCCTCGGCGCGTTTGCGCTCGGTGATGTCGACCAGCATATTGATCGCCCCGACCAGCTCGCCGTCGGCGCCGCTGAGCGGGGTCGGATAGGCGAGCAAGGCGCCCCGACTGCCGTCCGGCCGTTCGAAGATCACCTCGGCCCCGGCGATCTGACGGCGCTCACGGAGGGCGATCGCCATCGGACAGCGCTCAGGCGCCAGCGGCGCGCCGTCGGGTTCGAACAGCTTGAAGGATCCGCACCAGCGGTCCTGACCCAACCTGGGCTCGCGGCCCCAGAGCGTCACCGCGGCGTGGTTGTAGCTGAGGATGCGCCCCTCGGAATCGGTGTGGTAGGTGGCGATCGGCGAAGTCTGGACGACCCTCTGGGTCCAGGCCTGGCGGTTGCGCAGCATTTCACGCGCCTGGCGCAGCTCGGTGACGTCCTGGAGGCTGTTGATCGCTCCCATCAGCCGGCCGCCCTCGTCGAACAGCGGCTCGACATTGGCCAGCAGGTGCGTGCGCCGCCCGTCCAGTTGCAGGATGATCACCTCGCGGTCCTTGACCGGCGCGCCGGTGGCGAGCGCCACCGCAACTGGCGACTGGTCCGGCGACATCGGACTGCCGTCCGGATGAAAGGAGCGTTCGAACGGCGCCCGACCGCCCGCCGGCGGCGGCTTGCCGCCCCACATCTCGACGGCGCGGCTATTGAACTGGATAACCGCCCCTTTGCGGTCGCAGACATAGACGCCGATCGGGAGACGCTCCAGCAGGCCCTCCCAGGTCTGGTAGGCGCGCTTGAGCAGGACCTCGGCGGCCGCCGCCCGGCCGGACAGCCCCGCCTCACCCACCGGAGTTCCCCCGACGTCGTGCATTTCGCCGCCCGCTACCGTGCATCTGGGGCCTCAAATCAGTCAGCGTCCCACATGGTTCCGTCGAGTCGGCGACATTGACGACTCCGCTGTGGACGAACGGTGGACTGTTTCTCCCGCGCTACAGCTAAGCAGCAATCCCAGGCATACAAAGGAAGTTGGTCTAGCGGCCGCGTCGGCCGAACCTCGTGTGCACGAAGATGTCATCTCGCCAGGCGGTCCTGGGCGTCGAAGGCGCCGGCTTCTTTTACGGGTCCAACAAGGTCTTCGAGGGCGTGAGCTTCCAGCTCGACGACGCGCGCACCGCGCTGGTTGGAGAGAACGGCGCCGGAAAATCCACCTTGCTCAAATGCTTGCTGGGCGAACTGGAGTTAATGGACGGCCAGATCGTCCGCTCGCGCGGTCTGAAGATCGGATATGTGCCCCAGGAGACGCCCCCAGGGCTGGCCGGCAAGAGCGTCCGCGAGGTGCTGGAGGCCGCCCTGCCTACGAGCGACGGGTCAGAAGACTGGAAGATCGACGTCCTGCTGGACGAGATCGGCGTCAGCTACGAAACCGCGCAGCAGGCGTTCGGATCGCTGAGCGGCGGCTGGCAGCGTCTGCTGCTGATCGCGGCGGCGGCGCGGCTGGCCGAGCCTGACCTGCTGATCCTCGACGAGCCGACCAATCACCTGGACCTGTCAAACATCAATACGCTGGAGACCTGGCTCGAACAGGATCAGCGGCTGCCGATGCTGATCGTCAGCCACGACCGCGAGTTCCTGCAGCGTATGACCACGCGCACCCTGTTCCTGCGCTCGGACGGGGCCCACAGCTTCAAGACTCCGTTCGTCGAGGCCCGCGAGGCGCTGCTGCAACGCGACGCCGCCGACGCCGTGCGTCGCCAGCTGGAAGGCAAGGAGATCGAGCGCCTGCAGAAGGTTGCGGCCCGCTATCGCGTCTGGGGCGTGAAAAACGACAAGTTCGACAAGCGCGCCAAAGCCACCGAAAAGCGCATCGAGCGTATCGAAGCCGACCGCACGAGCGCCTATGCGGCCCGCGAGCGGCGGCTGGAGCTGCACGACGGCGACATGGACGCCAAGGTCGCATTGCGCATCCGCGACTATGCAGTGACCACGCCGGACGGCAGTCGCAAGCTGTTCTCGATCGAGCGGCTGAGCGTGGCGCGCGGCGACCGCATTGCGCTGCTGGGCGTCAACGGCGCCGGCAAGTCGATGCTTCTGTCGGCCCTGGCCCGCGCCTTCGATCCAGAGCTGGAGCACTATGACGGCCAGGCGCCGATCAGCTTCAACCCCCAGAGCCGGCTGGTCTACTTCGATCAGAAGATGGCCGACCTGCCGCTGAGGACCAGCCTGCTGGACTATGTCGCCTCAGCCGAGGGCGCGAGCGACCGCGACGCCAACGCCCTGCTGGCCAAGGCCGGCTTTCCCTATGTGCGGATCAAGGGACCGATCGGCGACCTCAGCCACGGCGAGCGGGCGCGGCTGGTCTTCCTGCGCATGAAGCTGGCCCGTCCCAACCTCTACCTGCTGGACGAGCCGACCAACCACCTGGACATCGAGGGCCAGGAGGAACTGGAGGCGCAACTGGAGGGCGCCGAGACCGCCTGTCTCTTCGTGTCGCACGACCGCTACTTCACCCGCAGCGCCGCCAACCGCTTCCTGGAGATCCGCAAGGGGCGTTTGGTCGAGGTTGACGGCCCCGAGGCCTTTTTCGCCGCCCAATAGGCGCAGGGCGCGAAACGCCTTAAGTCAGAGGGCATGCAGAATGTGATCACCTGGGCCGGTCGCGGCGCCCTGCTCGTCGTGCTGGCCGTTTGCGTCGTCGGCGCGCTGGACCCGAACTACAACGCCAAGAAGTGGGCGCCGCCGGCCGATGCAGTGATGCACATCATCTACGGCTACCTGCTGACCGTGCTGTCGATTCTGGCGCTTCCGAAGATCAAGCCATGGAAGATCGGCGGCTTCTACCTGGCGCTGGGCGCCGGGCTGGAGGCGACCCAGATCCTCGGCGTGGTGTCGGGCACCTTCCAGTGGAAGGACCTGATCTCCAATGTGGCCGGCGTGGTCGCCGCCCTCTTCCCGATGTGGCTGGCCCGCCGCAAGGCCCGCTAGCGTCCCGGCAGGACCGTGAAGCCGTACTTGCGGAACACCGCCGCGGCCTCGGGCGTGCTCATGAAGGCAAGGAACTTGGCCGCGTCGGCGTTCTTGGAGCTGGCCACCACCGCGGCCGGATAGACGATCTTCGGGTGCGTGCCGTCGGGGAACAGGCCGACGATGCGGACCTTGGGTTCCACCTTGGCGTCGGTGTCGTAGACGATCCCCAGCGGAGCCTCGCCGCGGGCCACGAACTGCAGGGCGGCGCGGACGTTCTCGGCCTGGACCAGCTTGCCCGAGACGCCGTCCCAGACCCCCAGGGCGGTCAGCGAGGCGCGGGCGTACTTTCCGGCCGGCACGTCGGGGCCGGCCACAGCCAGGCGCCCCGGTCCCAAGGTCTTGGCGAGCGGCATGCCCTTGCCGACCTTCAGCGCGACCTTGGAGTCGGCCGGCGCGATCAGGGCGAGGCGATTGGTCAGCAGGTCGCGGCGGGTGGCGGCGATGATCAGCTTGCGCTCGGCCAGATAGTTCATCCAGTGGCTGTCGGCCGAGACATAGACATCGGCGGGCGCGCCCTGCTCGATCTGGCGGGCGATCGCCGAGGAGGCGGCGTAGGAGAAGCGCGCTGCGCCGCCGGCCTTTTCGTATTCGGCCCCGACCTCGTCGAGGGCGTTCTTCAGCGAAGCGGCGGCGAAGACGGTGACCGGCGCGGCGTGGGCCGCTCCGGCCATGAGGGCGGCGGCCAGCAGGCCGGCGGCCCAACGGATGAGCTTCATGAGGCGCGGGCTCCTAGTGCTTGTGCTCGCCCGCGGCGGCGGGCGTGGCGTTGGCGAGGCGGATGAACGATTGTCCCGGGGATGGAGGCCGCTCCGCATAACGCAACTCGATGAGCGGAACCAAGCCAGGTTACGGCCGAGCTCAGCCTAGGGCGGTCATCACAACCCCGATGGCCGTGGCCCCGCCGCCCAGCATCTGGCGGGCGGAGAGCATTTCCTTGAACAGCCGACGCCCCGCCGCCGCGGCGATCGGCGCCTCGATCACGCCGACGGCCCGCACAGCGCCGGCCGGCGCCATGGCTAGGGCCGCGAACCAGCAGGCCGACGCGGCCGCCCCAAAGAAGCCTGCGCCCAGCGACTGGCGCCAGGAGGCGAACACAGCGCGCAACGCCTGCGGGCGGGTGGTCCCCAGGAAGATCAGCAAGCCGAGCGACTGTAGGGTCTGGGCGACGCAGACCGAGGCCGTGGCCGCGAACAGCGGGTGGGCGGAATCGAGCGCGACGCCGGCCTGACGGTAGGCGTTCAGCGTCACGCCAAAGGCCAGGCCCGAGGCCAGGCCGAACAGCGCGCCCTGCGCCGCGCCCTTCTCAGCGCCCGCCTTCGGCCAGGAGAGCACCGCCAGGCCCGCGGTCGTGGCCGCCACGCCGATCCAGGCCGGGGCGCTGAGATGGTCGCCGACGAGAACGCCCATCAGCGCCGCCAGCGGCAGGGACGATTGCTGCATGAAGGTCGCCACAGCAAACCCTGAGCGACGCATGGCGACCAGCAGCGCGGCCGTCGCCGCCACCTGCCCCGCTGCGCCGGCGCTTACCGCCGCGGCGAACCGCCACGAGAACCGTGGATCGGCGTCGGGCGTGGCCATGGCGACCACCGCGAAGATGATAAGGGCGAACGGCAGGCCGAACAGGAAGCGCACGAGGGTCGCCCCCCAGGGGCCGGCGTCGCCGACCAGGCCGCGCTGCAAGGCGTTGCGCGCGACCTGCAGCGGCGCAGCGGCCGCCGTCAGTACAATCCAGAGCATGGCTCAATGCCCGCACGCCACAGCATCCGACAAGCGACTAAGCTTGTCGGTCCCCGTTCGCACAGGTCCTTCCCGAGAAATCGGTGTTGATGGGTCCCGGTCTTCCGCCGCGCGGAAACCGGGATGACACACTGAGCTAGAAGCCCGAAGCGATCGCGTCCGGCGCGCTCTTTTCCTTGCGGGCGAAGAGGTTGTTGAGCGCGTTGACATAGGCCTTGGCCGAGGCGGTCAGGGTATCGGTGTCGGCGGCCTGGCCGGTCGCGATGCGGCCGTCCTCTTCCAGACGGACCGAAACCTGGGCCTGGGCGTCGGTGCCCTCGGTCACAGCATGCACCTGGAACAGGCGCAGGATCGCGGTGTGCGACACCACCTCGTGAATCGCGTTGAACACCGCATCGACCGGACCATCGCCGGTGGCGGTCGCGGTGCGCTCCTCGCCGTCGACCGTCACGGTCAGGGTGGCTTCCTGCGGGCCGTCGGTGCCGGCGATCACGCGCAGGTGCTTGACCTGGATGCGGTCGGCGCCCGAGGCCAGGGCGTCGTCGACCAGGGCGATGATGTCGTCGTCGAAGACGTGCTTCTTCTTGTCGGCCAGATCCTTGAAGCGCTGGAAGGCCTCGTTCAGGGCGTTCTGGCCCAGCTCGTAGCCCAGCTCCTTCAGCTTCTCGCGGAAGCCGGCGCGGCCGGCGTGCTTGCCCATCACCAGGTTGGAAGCGCCCTGCCCGACGGTTTCAGGGCTCATGATCTCGTAGGTGCCGCGGTCCTTCAGCATCCCGTCCTGGTGGATGCCGCTCTCGTGGGCGAAGGCGTTCTTGCCGACGATCGCCTTGTTGAACTGCACCGGGAAGCCGGTGATCGCCGAGACGTAGCGGCTGGCGCGGGTGATGTGCTGGGTCTCGATGCCGGTGTGGAACGGCAGGGCGTCGCCGCGGACCTTCAGGGCCATGACGACTTCTTCCAGCGCCGCGTTGCCCGCGCGCTCGCCGATGCCGTTGATCGCGACTTCGACCTGACGGGCCCCGCCCTGCACCCCGGCCAGACTGTTGGCGACGGCCAGGCCCAAGTCGTTGTGGCAGTGAGTCGAGAAAACGACGGTGTCCGCGCCCGGCACGTTCTCGATCAGGTCGCGGAAAATATCCGCGTATTCAGAGGGATAGGTGTAGCCGACCGTGTCGGGGATGTTGATGGTCTTGGCGCCGGCCTTGATCGCGGCCTCAACGCAGCGGCGCAGGAACTCCTGCTCGGTGCGGGTGGCGTCCTGAGCCGACCATTCGACGTCGCCGCACAGGTTGCGGGCGTGGCCGACCGACTTTGTGATCATCTCCAGGATGTCTTCCTGGCTGGCCTTCAGGATGTGATCACGGTGGCTGGGGCTGGTCGACAGGAAGGTGTGGATCCGGCCGCGCTTGGCCGGACGGATGGCCTCGGCGCAGCGCTCAATGTCGACCATGCCGGCACGGGCCAGGCCGCAGATGGTGCTCTCGGTGACGATCTTCGAGATCTCGCGGACCGCTTCGAAGTCGCCGTTGGAGGCGATCGGGAAGCCGGCCTCGATCACGTCGACGCGCATGTCCTCAAGGATTTTCGACAGCTCCAGCTTTTCGTCCAGCGACATCGAGGCGCCGGGCGACTGCTCGCCGTCACGCATGGTGGTGTCAAAGACGATCACGCGATCACGAGAATCGCGGGCGGGGGCGTCGGAAACGTTGGTCATTTGCGAACTCTCTTCGCGGGTATTCTGTTGGGGCGGGCGATGGGTGATGTGTCCCCTGAGCGCCCAGCCGCGAAGTCGCGCAGCCTAAAGGGTCGCCCAGGGGCGGCTAAGCCCCAGGTCAAGAAGAAGCAGGCTGTTCGGCTGCGTGCGCATGGCGCCGTGTGTACCCAAACGGGGACCGAGCCGCAAGACTATTGCGTAAAATCAACGCCTGAGGCGGATGCGCGCAATAACCTTCCCCTGGGCGCTCAGGCGTTTTCCATCGCCAGCGCCTTCCAGACGGCCGGGCGGGCTATCATCTTGACCATGTGCTCGCTGATCTTCGGGAACTGCGAAGGGTCGACGCCGTCGTCGTCCAGCCAGCTGGCGATGGTGAACAGATAGGGGTCGCAGATCGTGTACTGCTCGCCCATCACCCAGGGGCCGGCGAACATCTCGTCCTCGATCAGCTGGAAGCAGGTGGCCATGTTGTCGGCGACCTTCTCGCGCATGGCGGCCTGGGCGGCGGGATCGTCGGCCCAGCGCGAGGCGCGCGGGCCGTGGGCGTGGGCGACGTGCACGGTCGAGGCGAGATAGGCGTTGAACGCCTGCACCTGGCCGAAGCCGAACGGATCGATAGGGGCCAGCCGAGCGTCAGGAAACGACTGGGCGATGAAGGCCAGTATCGACACGTTTTCGGTCAGAACGCCCAGGTTCGTGACGAGAGCCGGCACCCGGCCCTTGGGGTTGAGGTCCAGGAACTCGGGCTTGTGCTGGTCGCCGGCGCGCAGATCCATGCGGATCGCCTCGTACTCCGCGCCGGCCTCCTCCAGGGCTATGTGCGAGGCGAGCGCGCAGGAGCCGGTCGAATAGAAGAGTCTGAGCATCAGTCGTCCTTCATCGGGCCGCTGATCGCATCCTCGCGCGACTTCAGCCAGTTGCGGGCGAACCAGCCGATGGCGATCCAGGCGGCGATGATCAGGGCCAGCCACAGCAAGTGGGCGCCGCCCTCCCCCTTCAGCACCTGGACGATGGAATTGCCGGCGAAGGCGGTGAGCACGATCTTCGGCACGATGCCGATCGCCGTGCCGAACGCGAAGTCGCGCATCCGCATCGGCGTGACGCCGGCCGCCATGTTGACGACGATGAACGGGGCCGAGGGCACCAGGCGCACGATCAGGCTGGCCAGGAAGCCGTTGCGGCCGACCAGGTCCATGAACCGCTGCACGCCCTGGCTCGACAGCAGCTGCAGGCTGCGCGCGCCCGCCGTCCGCCCCAGATAGAACCCGACCAGGGCCGAGACCATGGTGCCGATCCAGCTGTAGGCGAAGCCGGTCCAGGCGCCGAAGGCGACCACCGCAGCGGCGATCAGCACGAACTGCGGCACCCCGACGAAGGCGAGGATCGCGAAGGCTGCGACCGCCACCGGCAGCGCCCAGGGACCGTCCGAGGCCAAGCCAAGCCAGCGCTCGACCGTCGCCTCGCCGTCGAAGCCCAGAACCTGCGCGCCGAACAGGAAGACCACGCCGACGCCGCCGAACAGCACGAAGGACACGGCCAGCGTGCGCCAGGCCTTGGCGTCCATTTCGGTAAGGAAGCGGATGATGCGGCGCATCGCTCTCCCGTCGCCTGTTCGCGCCGCGCGGTCAAGGAGCGCTCGCAGCCGCCGCGAGCGCCCGCTAGGCTGGCGTCATGCTCCAGGCGGTCGACATTCTAAGCATCCAGACCCGCGGGCGCGGCTTGCACGAAATCAGCGCGGAGGTCCGGCGCTGGACCGAGCGGCAAGGCGTGAAGACCGGACTGCTGACGGTCTTCTGCCGCCACACCTCGGCCTCGCTGCTGATCCAGGAGAACGCGGCGCGCGAGGTGCGCAAAGACCTGGAGGCCTACTTCGAGGCGATCGCCCCCGAGGCGCCCGGCCGTTACGCGCACGACGACGAAGGCCCCGACGACATGCCAGCCCATATCCGCGCCGTTCTGACCGGGGTGCAGCTCTCCATCCCAGTCATCGACGGAGTCCCGGCGCTAGGGACCTGGCAGGGCGTCTACCTGTTCGAGCACCGCCGACGCCCGCACCGGCGCGAGGTGGCGCTGCACCTGCTCGGCGAGGCCTAGCCGCCGGCGGCTGGCTTCCAGTCCGGGCCGGGAATGGTGTTCACCATCCAGGGGATGCCGAACTGGTCGGTGAGGCTGCCGTAGCCTGGCGACCAGAAGGTCGCCTCGAACGGCATGGTCACCTTGCCGCCGGCCGACAGGGCGTCGAACACCCGGCGCGCCTCGGCCGCGTCCTCGCTGTGGAAGGCGACGTCGAAGCCGTTCTTCGGCTTGTCGATGTTCGGCGCGAACTCGGGGGCCATGTCGGCGCCCATCAGCGCCTGGTCGCCGGCTTCCAGCCAACAGTGCATCAGCCAGTCCTTGTACTTGGGGTCCATAGGCATGTCGGGCGGCCCTTCGCCGTAGGGAAAGGCGGCGGTGACCTTGCCGCCCAGAACCTTGGCGTAGAAGTCGAAGGCGGCCCGGCATTGGCCTTGGAAGCTGAGGCTGGTGACGATCTTCATGGCGGCGTCTCCTCGGAGGGCGGCCGGCGATGGCCGCGCCCTGACGAGAACGCCGAACGGCTCGTTTCGTCGCCTCTCGACGGCGGAGCCTGCTCAGGCCATCAAGGGGCCAGATGGCGGACGCGGCGGACATTCGGCCCGATGGCGGCGACGGACGGGACGCGCTGCGCGTCCAGGCCATAGCGGCGGCCATGGGGATCATCGCCGATCAGGGGCTGGCGGCGCTCTCAATCCGCGACCTCGCTCAGAGCATCGGCAAGAGCACGACGGTCATCGTCAACCTCTTCCAGACCAAGGCCGGTCTGCTGGCTGCGGTCGCCGAGGCCGGGCTGGGGGCCGACGCAGCGTTCCATGCGCGCTTCCTGGCGCAGACGGACGGCGCGCCGCTCGACCGCACGACCCTGCGCGCCCTGGCGGCCGGCTACATCACCCGCAGGGCCGCGCCGCAGGCGCGCTTCGTACGCGTGTGGGAAGAGTACCTGACCGACCGCGAGGCCTGCCTCGCCGCCGGGCCGCAGCTTCAGGCCTGGAGGCAGTTGCAGGCGAGGGCCTGGACCGAGTTGCTCGACCGGGCGCCGGCCTTCGCGCGGCTTGCGCCGGTGCTGGCGCCCTACCTGGCCATGGAGGGGCTCTACGCGAGCGCCCTGATCGGACGTGCCGACTACGAGCTGCTGCTCGATGAGTCGCTGGATGGACTGATGGCTCGTGCTCTGGACACGCCGCCGCCGGCGACGCCGGTGCTCGACTGGATCGAGGCCGGCCTCGTCCCGCCGCAGCCGCCGGGCCTGGAAGCCGGGTCGATGAAGCTGCGGCTGCTCGACATCGCCGCCGACCTGATCATGGAGGGCGGCGTCGGGGCGGTGACCAACCGCTCGGTCGCCCAACTCGCCAAGGCGTCGACCTCGACCATCCTCTACCACTTCGGCGACATGCGCAGCTTCCTGGCCCAGGCCATCTGGCACAGCGTGTTCCGCGAAATTCCCGCCTATCTCGACTGGCGCCGACCGCTCGACCGCAGCCGGCCGGCCGACCTCGCGGCGTGGTCGGAGCTGATGGCGGCGACGCTGGAGCCCGCCCCGGCAGGCGCGCCCGCCGACGCCGGCTTCTACGAGAAGTACGCCCGGCTGATCGCCCAGATCTGCCTGCTGGCGCGGCGCGATCCGGCCTTCCAGGATCTGGCGGCTCTGCTGCGCGGGCCGGAAGGCGGCGGAACATTCGCCCGGCGCGAGGCGATCTGGCCGCCGCAGTTCGCGCTGACCCGGATGAGCGCCGCGCATTTCGCCATCTGGATCAAGGGCCGCGCGCTGTTGAACGCTATCGAGCAGGCTCCCACCGAAAACCCGAGGATGCAGCTGCAGTCCGCGGCGCTGGCTATCGCGCCTCGCGCCTGAGAAAACGAACAAGCGTTTTTTTACTCCACATAACGCCGCGCGTCATCAAAGCATTACAGGCCGCATCTATAGCCACGCCGCATCGAACGACTGCTTTTTCGCGTGACCCAGTTCGGGGCGGGGATATCCATGAAAATCAAGTCCAAAGCGGCGCTGGCCGCTGTTCTGCTGACCGGCGCCAGCGCGGCCGCCATGCCGGCCGTGGCCGATGACGCGGCCCAGGTCGACGAACTGATCGTCACCGCCCGCCGCCGGGCGGAATCCGAGCAGAAGGTGGCCACGGCGCTCACCGTGATCAGCGGCGACGAACTGGAGCGCCGCAACATCGAGACGGTCAACGATCTCGAAAACAGCGTGCCGAACCTGGAGGTGACCAGCCAGCTGGGCGGCGGCCAGCCGCAGTTCCGCATCCGCGGCGTCGGCATGACCGACTACGCCGCCAACAACACCTCGACCGTCGGGGTCTATATCGACGAGGTCGCCTATCCCTACGGCTCGATGACCCAGGGCGCGCTGTTCGACGTCGCCCGCATCGAGGTGCTGCGTGGGCCGCAGGGCATCCTCTACGGCCGCAACACCACCGGCGGCGCGGTCAGCGTGATCACCAACGCCCCGACCAAGCAGTTCGACGCCGGCATCAACGCTTCCTATGGCCGCTACAACGCCGTCCACGCCGACGGCTTCGTCTCCGGGCCGCTGACCGACACGCTGTCGGCGCGCCTAGCCGCCACCGTCGACCAGGGCGGCGCCTGGCAATACCACCGCGACACGCTGGAAGAGCTCGGCGACAAGGATCGCTGGGCGGTGCGCCTGCGCCTGGACTGGCAGCCGACCGAAGCCACACAGATCGACGGCTCGCTGCGGTACAACCGTGATCAATCGGACGGCCTGGGCCTGCGCCTGGTCACCCGCCCGTTCCAGTCGCACAACTATGCGCCGATCGGCCGGCTCTATCCGATCGACACCGAGCGCCGGATCACCGGCTGGGGCATCAGCCCGTACTTCGCCAACCTGATCGGGGTGTCGCCGAACGCCAAGCCGTTCCGCGACAACGAGGGCTGGGGCGCCAATATCCGCCTGCGCCACGACTTCGGTTGGGCCGCCCTGACCGCCGTGGCCGCCTACGAGACCCTGGAGCGGCGCGAGTTCAACGACTGGGACGCCACCGCCTCGAACGAGGCCGGCACCTTCTTCTTCAACGACATCGAGACCCTGTCCCAGGAAGTGCGCCTGGTCTCGCCGGCCGAGGGCGCCTTCCGCTGGCTGGCCGGCCTCTACCACTCCACCGAGACGGTGGACGGCGGGTTCTATTCGGACTTCTCGGAAGCCTCGACCCTGCGCAACTGGATGAGCACCAGCTACACGCAGGAGGTCCAGACCACCGGCGTGTTCGGCAATATCGACTATGACCTGACCGAGCGGCTGACGGTGTCGGCCGGCCTGCGCTACGAGGACGAGACACGCGAGCTGAAGGACTTCCTGACCCAGGTCCTGGCCCCGGTCCCGAGCCGCCTGGCCTCGACCAACGCCGAGCAGTCGATGGGCGAGTGGTCCGGCAAGGTCGGCCTGGAGTACAAGGCCAGCGACGACATCCTACTGTTCGCCAGCGCCGCCCGCGGCGTGAAGTCCGGCGGCTTCACCACCTACAACAGCGGCATGCCCCAGCAGCTCGAGCCGTTCACGCCTGAGACGCTTTACGCCTACGAGGCCGGGGTGAAGTCGGAGTTCTTCGACCGCAAGCTGCGGGTCAACCTGTCGGCCTTCTACTACGACTACCGCGACCAGCAGCTGCAGGGGATCCTCTACACCCAGACCGGCCGGGTCGGGCGGATGATCAACATCCCGAAGTCGCACATCTGGGGCGGCGAGCTGGAGCTGACCTGGCGGCCGACCGAGCGCCTGACCATCAACCAGTCGCTGGGCTACAAGTACGGCGAGTACGATGAGTTCTACTTCGTGAACTCGGCGGCGACGGAAGCCGCGCGCGATCCGGTCACCGGCCAGTACAACACCATCATCTACAGCGACCGATCAGGCGAGCGCCTGCCCTTCCCGCGGGCCGACTACAAGGGCGCGATCAGCTATGTGATGGACGTCGGTCCTTGGCAGTTCGAGGCCGAGACCAACTACAACTACCGAAGCTCGCTGTTCAGCACGACGTCGAACTCGGTGATCGGCGACTACTGGCTGGTCAACGCCAACCTGACCGCGCGGCCGATCGACGGGCGCTATTCGATCGGGCTGTGGGTGAACAATGCCCTCGACAGCTACTTCGAAGAAACCCGCAACGCCTTCATCTCGGCGGCCACCGCCAGCCCGCATCCGCCGCGCACCTACGGCGTGCGGATGAGCTGGCGCTACTGATCCCCCCGGGGCCCGCGCCCCACTCGGGCCCCAGCACTGGCCCGCCGGGCAGGACGCGCCCGGCGGGCATCTTTGCATTCGGAGCACATGCATGGCCCTCGACCGCCGAACCTTGATCGGAACCGGACTGGCGTTGAGCGCGGCCAGCGCTGGGCCGGCGAGCGCCGCGCCCGCCCCCTTCCAGCACGGCGTCGCCAGCGGCGAGCCGGCGGCCACAAGCGTGCTGCTGTGGACGCGACTGACCGGCGTCGGCGAGGCGAGCGGACGCTGGCGGGTGGCGCGCGACCCGCAGATGCGCGACGTCGCCGCCCAGGGCGAGTTCACGGCCCGGGCCGAGCGCGACTTCACGATCAAGGTCGAGCTGGCCGGCCTGCAGCCTGGAACCGACTACTGGTACCAGTTCGAAGCGGCCGGAGCCGCCTCGCCGGTCGGACGCACGCGGACGCTGGCCATCGGGCGGCTGGACGACCTGAACCTCGTGGTCGCCTGTTGCGCCATGTACACGATGGGCCGCTTCCACGGTTACCGCGCCATCGCCGAGCGCCCGAAGCTCGACGCGGTGCTGTTCGTCGGCGACTACATCTATGAATACGGGGCGTCGAACTATCCGGGCATGGCGACGCTGCGTCCCGCAGATCCGCCGCACGACACCCTGACGCTCAGCGACTACCGCCGCCGCTTCGCCCAGGCCCGGATCGACCCCGACCTGCAGGCCGCCCACGCCCGCGCACCGTGGATCTGCACCTGGGACGACCACGAGATCGCCAACGACGACTGGACCGGCGGCGCGCAAGGCCACGCGGCCGAGCGACAGGGCGATTGGGAGATCCGCAAGACCGCGGCGGTGCGCGCCTATTACGAGTGGATGCCGATCCGCGATCCTGAGCCGAACGATCCCTACGCGATCCAACGGGCGGCAGCGTTCGGCGACCTGGCCACCCTGATTGTTCCAGAAACCCGGCTGAAAGCGCGCGACCAGCAGCTAAGCGTGCAGCGCGACCTCGACTTCACCACCGGACCGGACGGGGCGAAGGTTCCCGACATCGAAGGCTTCCGCCGCAAGATCGCCGCGCCCGAGCGGGAAATGCTCGGCGCCCAGCAACTCGACTGGCTGGCGCGAGAGGTGGAGGGGTCGGTCGCCGCCGGACGTCCCTGGGTGCTGCTGGGCAGCGCGACGATCATGGGCGACTACGACTATCCGGACATGTCGGACTTCGCGCCGGCCAGCGGCCAGCTCAGGGGCTTCTTCGAGATGACGCGGCTGCAGATCCCGCTGCTGAACCTCGACGCCTGGAGCGGCTACGGCGCCGAGCGCCAGCGGCTCTACGACATCCTGCGCCGGACTGGGGCCAATACGGTGGTGCTGTCGGGCGACAGCCACATGGCCTTCGCCAACGAGTTGCACGACGCCCAGGGCCAGGTCGCCCTGGAGGTGGCGGCGACCACGATCACCGGCCCGTCGCTGGGCGCAGTGCTGGCCATGAACGACGCGCCGCTGGGCGAGCGCTTGGCGGCGAAAAACCGCGACATCGCCTGGTGCGACCACCGGGCGATCGGCTTCATCGCCCTGCGCCTGACCCGCGAGACCGTCGAGACGGAGTTCGTCTCGGTGGTCGATCCGCGCGGCCCCGATGCGGGCGTCCGCGTCGCTCGACGGGCCACGGCCGTCGCCGGTCAACCCTGGCGCTTCGACCAGAAGGTGTAACGGCGGGAACGACAAGCGTGGCCGGAACGTTCGTCGCTAGCGCGCCTGGCGCGGAGGGCGGGACAGCTGCGATGATGCGACGACTGACGACCGTGGGCGCGGGCGCCCTTTTCCTGCTGGCCGCGACGGCGGCGACCTCGTCGCAGGCGGCGGACGACTGGAGCGTCACGGTCAGCCCCTACATCTGGGCCAGCTCGCTGGACGGCAAGGCGGAGCTCGCCGGCCTGCGCACCCATATCGACGTGCCGTTTTCCGATGCCATGGAGAACCTGGACCTGGCCGCCCTGGCCGAGGTCGAGATCATGCGGGGCCGCTGGGGGCTCTATCTCGACGGCCAGTACGTGAAGAGCAGCCAGGAGCAGGAATTGCTCGCTCAGCAGCTGGGCCTGGGCATCACCAAGGTCAACGCCATGGCCGGGGTGTTCTATCGCATCTACGACTCTCCGCAGGGCGGCGACATGGTGACCGGCGAGCCGCGGCGCTTCGTCGTCGAGCCGATGGTCGGCGTGCGCTGGACCAAGCTGAAAGCCGACGTCGACGTGCTGGGCTTCTCGACCTCGAAGAAGGCCGACTGGACCGAGCCGTTCGTCGGCGTCCGCTCCAGCCTCGACCTCAACGACCGCTGGAACCTGTCTGGCCAGGCCGATGTCGGCGGCTTCGACATCGACGACAAGCGCAGCGTCAACGCCCAAGCCTTCATCGGCTATCGTACGCACCTGCTGAGCCGACCCGCCATGCTGCGGGCCGGCTACCGGGTGCTGTACCAGTCCTACGAGATGGACGACTTCACCGGCCAGACCTTCCGCTGGGACGTCACCCAGCAGGGGCCGGTGCTGGGCCTGAGCATGGGCTTCTAGACCCTACTGCAGGCCCAGGAACTTGAACGGCGGGGCTTCCTTGAACTGGGCCGAGACCTCGCCCGCAAAGACGTTGCGCTGGTCCTTGCCGAGATCGAGCCGCTTCACCTTGCCGGTCTGCGGCGAGAAATCGAGCTTGTTCAGGTCGACCCAGAAGGTGTTCGGCGTCAGAGCCGACTCGAAGAAGTAGAGCTTGCGCTTGTGGTCGGCGACGGTGCGCCAGCGGGTCGAGGAGATGTTCGGCTGGTCCGGGGTGGTGATGCCGAACGGCACCGAGGCGTTGCGGATCACCCCGAACATGCTGGCCAGCGCCTCGACCGGGTCCTCGCTCTTGGGGATGGCGTTCACGTAGAAAGAGGCGCGGGCGAACCGGTCCGCCGATCGATTGGTCCCGGGCAGCATCACCGTGCCGCCGATCTCCTTCCAGTAGGCGTTGAGAGCCAACTGCTCGTCGAAGGTCGGGGAGTTGGTCATCACCTGGTACTGGCGCCCGTGATGGATGACCTGCTTGCCGCCGATGTACTCGACGATGGCGCTGTCGCCGCTGGCGTCCGACATCGACAGGTGCAGGGTCGCCAGGCGCTGCTCGCCCGGGACCGAGTCGGTGACGATGGTGAACGGCTCCTTCTCCAGCGCGGCCACCGCCTCGGCGACGGTGGCGAAGTTGTCGAGCACGTACTGGGCCCAGGCGGCGATGGTCAGGCCGGGCTTGGAGCCCTTGCCGAACGCCGGATACTCGGACTCCACCAGCCAGAGGACATTGGCCATCAGTCCGGCCTCGTTCATGCCGTCGGTGGTGGAGATGTCGTAGCCGGTCGCGATCACGCTGCCGTACTTCGAGGTCCACTTGATCGAATTGGGCCCTGCCTGGCCGTCATGGCTCATGCCACGCGGAAAGACGTAGAGATTGGTCTGGACGTCGACCTTCCAGTCCATCGACCGGGCGGTGATCACGTCGTTGTTCGCGCCGAGATAGACCACGCGGGTGCAGGCGTTGGCCGCCGCCGGGACGAGCACCAACGCCAGGGCCGCCAATAGGCCCGGCAGAATAGACAGCACAGAATTGAGCACAGCCGTTCTCCAGCCAGGCCCGCCCCCGCCGCGCCTCGCAATGCGATATCCCACGCCCTGCAATTGCAAGTCTTGGCCGGACACCCGCGTTCGCGCAAGGCCGCGGTTCAGTATGAGCGTTGCGTTACGCCCCAGCGGCCGCCTTCGAGCGTCACGATCCAGAGTTGGCGTAGCGGCTTAGTACTTCGAGCAGCAGATGGACCTTGGTGGGGGCGGTCAGCCCCTCCTAGAGGCCTGCCGGCAGTCATAGTCGATGGAGGCCTGGGGATGGGGAATCGGCGGTGGAGCCCGCTTGTCCGCTTTGCCTTTGCCCGGCCTTCGGTTAAACCGCGCGCGTTCCATTCAACCTGTCTCCGGGAGTCTGCCCGCCATGTCGCTCGAATCCGCCGCGCTCGCCCGCGTTAAGCCGTCCGCCACACTGGCGGCGGACGCGAAAGCCCGGGAACTGAAAGCGCTCGGCCGGAACGTGATCTCCCTGGCGGCCGGCGAACCCGATTTCGACACGCCCGACAACATTAAGGAAGCCGCCATCAAGGCGATCCGCGAGGGCAAGACCAAGTACACCAACGTCGACGGCATTCCGGAACTGAAGGAAGCCATCGTCGCCAAGTTCAAGCGCGAGAACGGCCTCACCTACAAGACCAGCCAGGTGAACGTTTCGCCGGGCGGCAAGCCGGTGATCTGGAACGCGATGATCTCGACGCTGAATCCCGGCGACGAGGTGATCATCCCGACCCCGTACTGGGTCAGCTACTGGGATATTGTGCTGCTCGCCGGCGGCACGCCCAAGGCCGTGGCCACCTCGGACGCGACGGGCTTCAAGCTGCAGCCCGCCGACCTGGAAGCGGCGATCACCCCGAAGACCAAGTGGGTGTTCCTGAACTCGCCGTCGAACCCGTCCGGCGCGGCCTACACCAAGGAAGAGCTGCGCGGCATCGCCGACGTGCTGCTGCGCCATCCGCACGTCTGGATCCTGACCGACGACATGTACGAGCACCTGGTGTTCGGCGACTTCCAGTTCTGGACCATCGCCCAGGTCGAGCCGGCGCTCTACGACCGCACCCTGACCATGAACGGGGTCAGCAAGGCCTACGCCATGACCGGCTGGCGGATCGGCTATGCGGCCGGCCCGGAAGCGCTGATCAAGGCGATGGCCAAGGTGATGAGCCAGACGACCTCGAACCCGGCCTCGATCTCGCAATGGGCGGCGGTCGAGGCGCTGAACGGCACTCAGGAATTCATCAAGCCGAACGCCAAGCTGTTCGAGGCCCGCCGCGACCTGGTGGTTTCGATGCTGAACCAGGCCAACGGCATCGTTTGCCCGACCCCGGAAGGCGCCTTCTACGTCTATCCGTCGGTTGAAAAACTGCTGGGGAAGAAGAGCCCGTCCGGCAAGGTCATCGAGAACGATCAGGACTTCGCCGTCGAACTGCTGGAACAGGAAGGCGTCTCGGTGGTGTTCGGCGCGGCCTTCGGTCTCTCGCCGTTCTTCCGCATCAGCTACGCCACCTCCAACGAGGTGCTGGAAGACGCCTGCACCCGCATCCAGCGCTTCTGCGCCAACGTGGCCTGATGGACCTGACGCTCGAGCGTCTGAACCACTAACGAAAAACGGCCCGGAACGATCCGGGCCGTTTGTCGTCGCATTAGTGCTTTTCGCGCCAAGCGGCCTTGGCGGCGTCCTTGGTCAGGTTCAGCCTGACTTTTTCGTCCACCACGTCGTCCACCCAGGAGAGCGGGATGAGGTGGTGCTTGAGGCCGGCGCCAAGGTCGAGCTTGGCGAGTTCGATTTCGTCACCGATCACGTGGTCGACGCGGCCCACGTGCCCGCCATCCGAGCCGATGACTTCCATATGTTCACGAATGCCGGGATGCATGGCGTTCTCCTGATCTTCGGTGTTTCGGGGTCGCAGAAGAACGAACACGCCTCGAGGCGGTTTCAGCTTGGCCGGAGATAAAGCCGCTAGTGAACGTCGCGCCAAGCCGCCTTCGCCGCTTGCCCGTTCAGGTTCAGCCGGATCTGGTCGCCATTGATGTCATGCACCCAGCTAAGCGGAATCAGACGCCTGTAACCGGCGCCGCGGCCGTCCATGTCTGCCAATTCGATGTCGTCGCCGGCCACGTGGCGGACGCGTCCGAGATGGCCGCCGTCCGAGCCGATAATTTCCATGTCGAAATGGATGTCCGCAACCATCTCGCGTCTCCGCCGATGTCGTCCGCCCCAGAACGGCCGGGACCTTTGGAGGGTTTCAGCCAGCTTCGCGTTTCACGGAAAATGACCCAACATTTTGAAATATCTCCACTAATAGTCGAATTACCTTCAAATTCTACGCTGCCGAGCCCAGATCAAGAATGTCTTCCTCAACACCGGCGGCCGGCAGAGTGAAGACGATGGTGCAGACGACGCCTTCGTGCGCGAAGTCGAGATCGACCACTCCGTCGAGCTGATGAGCCAAGCCGCCGACGATGACGCGGGTGCCGAACCCCCGGCGGTCGGGGGGCGACACCGGCGGTCCGCCGATCTCTCGCCACACGATCCGGATCTGCCGGGGACCGGCGCCCGGCGCCAGCGTCCAGGTCACCTGCACGCGCCCGTCCTCGTTGGCGAGCGCGCCGTACTTCACCGCGTTCGTGGCAAGTTCGTGGAAGGCCATGCCTAGAGCGACGGCGGTGTTCGGCGGCAGCCAGACAGCCTGGCCGGTGACGATCAGCCGTTCGCCGTGATCGCCGCCATATGGACTGAGTTCGCTCTCGATCAGTTCGGCCAGGCTGACGCCGGTCCAGTTGTCGCGCGTCAGCAGGTTGTGGGCTTGGGAGAGCGCGATCAGCCGCGCCTCAAAGCTTTTGCGAACGCTACCCACGTCGGCTCCGTGCCGAAGGCTCTGGGCGGCGATCGACTGGACGGTCGCCAGGGTGTTCTTGACGCGGTGGTTCAGTTCGTCGAGCAACAGCTTCTGGCGAGCCTCGGCGGCGATGCGGGCCACGATCTCGCGCTCGGCGGCCAAGCGGGCCTTTACCTGCCGCCACGTCGCCAGGCTGACCAGGGTGGTCGCCAGCAGGCCGCCGACGATGAACGCGAGCGAAACCCATCTGTCGGCGCCATGATCGTAGTCTGCGCGAGCGCGATAGATGATCGTCCAGGTCCGACCGGCGATGTCCAGCGTGCGCGTGGCGACCAGGCCGCCGCGTTGCGCGGCCGCGTCCGGCGACTGGCTGAGCAAAGTGCTGACCGAAGGCGAGCCGTCGTAGACCGCGTAGTCGAGACCAACGCCCTTCGCCGCGGGCAGCACGCTGCCGAGCAAGTCTCCGGCCTGAAACGGGGCGTAGACGAACCCTTCCAGGCGCTCGCGGCGCTCTGCGACAGTGTCGGGAACATTCCCACCCCGATAGACGGGCTCGTAGATCAGGAAGCCCGCCTGACGTTTGGCTTCGACCTCCTCGATCACCTCCACCTTGCCTGAGAGCGCCGGAAGGCCGGTGTCGCGCGCCCGGTCCATCGCCTCGCGCCGCACGGGAAACGCGTACATGTTGAAGCCGAGCGCGCGCCGGTTCACGAAGTCGAGGGGCTCCAGATACAGGATCGCATAGAACTCGCCGTAGCCCGGCGGCCGAAGCGGTGCGTCCGGCACGCCCTCGGCGCGCATGTAGCTGATGAGTTCCCGCTCGCCGCCGGCCGGTGCGCGCTTGGTGTAGCCGATGCCCTGGATGCCGGGATATCGCCGCGTCAATTCCACCCGCTGGGCGAAGGCGCGGAATTCACCGGCGCTGACGTCTGTGCTGGCGGCGAACAGCCCAGCCCCAGCCCGCAGCACCGCCATATAGGTGTCGAGGCGATTGGCGACCGCTTCATTGGCTTGGTCGACGATGGCGTCGAAGCGCAGACTTTCGCGCGCCTGCCTCCCCTGCTCCATCATGTAGGTGCCGGACAGGGTGGCGGCCAACCCGACCGCCGCCACGATGGCGGGCCAGGTCAGGGCCGGCCATTCCCGCACTCGTTCCAACAATCTCTCGCGAAAACTGGCCGCCACGGCGTCATCCGATCCTAGCCGACATCAACGCCTTAGCTCCGAATAAGCCTCCGGGAAAGAACGCGGTTATCTTGGGCAACGAGAGCGGCGTCGGGGCCCTCGGCGGCGGCCGCCTGACAGCAGGGCGCGAAGAGCGTATCTGCGGGAGCGCCGGCCGGCAGGCCGGCGGTGTTTCGAACGCCAGCGGCCCGGAGGACGCATGAGCAACGTCGTGAACCTGAACAAGGCTCGAAAGGCGCGCGAGCGCGAACGCGAGCGGGATCAGGCGCAGGAAAACCGCGTCCGGTTCGGCCGCACCAAGAACGCCAAGGATGTTGCGAAGGCCGAGACCAAGAAGGCTGAGCAAGCCCTCGACGGGGCGAAGCTCGACAAGCCCGAATAGGCCGAGGGCGTGGGTGGGGAAGGCTCGACACTCCCCCACCCGCCCGGCGCTGTGCACAGCGCCGCCTGCGCACCGTCCCCCCGGATCGGCGCGCGGGACCGCTTACATCCGGGCCGGAACCGCCGCGTCGCGGGCTTCCGCCGGGATGGAGTCGTAGATCGTCGGCGGGGTGATGCCGAGGCGCTTGCGCGCCGTTTCCAAAGGCTCGGCCATCAGGCGCTCATAGTCCTCGCCGAGCAGCCAGGCGGCGGCCTTGCCGCGCTTGTAACCCTGCCAGATCGCCTTGACGTATGGATAGTCCGCGCGGCGCGAGCGCGAGGCCGCGCCGAGCGCGATCAGCGCCCAGCCCAGGCCTTTGGTCTGCGCATAGGAAAACGCCACGAGGCAGGCCTCGCCCAGGCCGTCACGGTGGTAGCCCGAGAGGATGTGCCAGATGTCATGCACGTCGCGTGTGCGACGCCCCATCCAGGCGTATGGGTGCGCGATATCGATCTCGTTACCCTGAATGCGACTGACTTCGGCGAGGCCTTCGGCCGATAGTTGTTCGGAGCGGATGAACTCGCGATAGGCCGCGCCGACGCTGCCCGCCGGCAGAGAGTCGAGCCAGGCTTCGTCCATCAGACGGTCGGCGAATTCCTCCCGCTGATAAGCGATGCGGCCACCCTGGGTGGTGGTCAGCAGGCGCTGATAGCAGTTGGCGGTCGAGGCGCCGTTCAGCGCACGCATGATCTCGAACACCTGGCCGGTATCTTCCTTGTCGTTCAGCAGTCGCTGCAGCGCCTTCAGCGCAGCGCCCCACTGCAGGCGCGGTTTGGGTAGCCGCGTATTTGCAGGCGCGGCCTGGCGATGCATCGGGGCGTCGAGAGCGTCGGCGGTCATGGCCATGGGGGAAGCAGCCTTCAATGCGAACAACGTTTGAATTAAAAATGACGCATGCGTCATCTTTTTGCAAGATGACAAAGGAATGCTTGGCTGCAACGTGGCGCCTGGGCCACAACTCTGCCCATGGCTTCCTTGAAGAAACGTTCGATCCTGCTCTCCGGACACGCCACCTCGATGGCGCTGGAGCCAGAGTTCTGGGCGGTGATGGACGAGATGGCGGCGAACGGAGGCGTCACGCTGGCGGTGCTCATCGCCAAGATCGACGAAGGTCGCGGCGATCGGCCGCTCGCTTCGGCGTGCCGGGTCGCCGCCCTCGCCTACGCGCGGGCTAGCTGATCGGTCGCGCGTCCGGCAGCGGCGCCGGCTTGGCCGCCGCCGGCAGTGCGATATCCGGCGCAGGGACACGGGTCCCTAAGGATGTCGGATTGAGCGCACGCATGGCGAACATGAACCCCAGAACCAACAGGAAGCCGATCACGGCCCAGAGGAACAGCGGAATCGGTTTGCGGCGGGGCGGAGGCGGGTCGTCGTCGCTCAAGGTCTACTTCGGGGTTGGCAGCGGCGCGTCCGGAAGCTTCGGCGCGTCGGGCAAGGATGGAGGCCGCGGGACGTTAATGTCCACATCGATCGAACTCGGCGACTCAGCCTGTCGGCTCATCACCGCGTAGCCGATGGCGCCTATGCCCAGGACCAGCGCCCCGATCAGGATCGCCAGCCAGATCAAGGTGCTCGAACCCGTACGATCGGCCATGAACACCTCCCTGGCGGTCATGCTCAAGGTGGAGAACGAACGCCGGCTGCGGCGGTTCCGGGCTTAAGCCGCGCGCACCGTGTGCTACATATGTTCCGATGTCCTCCCCTGAATCATTCGACAACCCGTTCGACGACGCCCTGCCCATGCAACGGGTCAGCGACCTCGCGCGCGTGAAGGGCCCCGACTACCTGACCGGCCTTAATCCCGAGCAGCGCGCCGCCGTCGAAGCGACCGAAGGCCCGGTGCTGGTCCTGGCCGGCGCCGGCACCGGCAAGACGCGCGTGCTGACCACGCGGCTGGCGCACATCCTGGCGACGGGACGCGCCAAGCCCTGGGAACTGCTGGTCGTCACCTTCACCAACAAGGCCGCCAAGGAGATGCGCGAACGCATCACCCATATCATCGGCCCGTCGGCCGAAGGCCTGCGATGGCTGGGGACCTTCCACTCGGTCGCCGCGCAAATCCTGCGCCGCCACGCCGAGTTGGTCGGCCTGAAGTCGAACTTCACCATCCTGGACACCGACGACCAGGAGCGGCTGATCAAGCAGGTGCTGGAGGCCGAGAACGTCGACGCCAAGCGCTGGACGCCCAAGGCGCTGGCGGGGATGATCGACCACTGGAAAAATCGCGGCTGGACGCCCGATCGCCTGCCGCCCAACGAGGGGCGCGAGTTCGCGAACGGCAAGGGGCCGGCGCTGTACCGGCTCTACCAGGAGCGGATGCGGGTGCTGAACGCCTGCGACTTCGGCGACCTGCTGCTGCACAACTTGACCATCTTCATGGCCAATCCGGACGTGCTCGCCGACTTCCACGAGCGATTCAAGTACGTGCTGGTCGACGAATATCAGGACACCAACGTCGCTCAATACCTGTGGCTGCGGCTGCTGGCTCAGAAGCGCCAGAACGTCTGCTGCGTCGGCGACGACGACCAGTCGATCTATGGCTGGCGCGGGGCCGAGGTGGACAACATCCTGCGCTTCGAACGCGACTTCCCGGGCGCGACGGTGATCCGGCTGGAGCGGAACTACCGATCGACCAGCCATATTCTGGCCGCGGCGTCCGGTCTCATCACCGCGAACAAAGGTCGCCTCGGCAAGACGCTCTGGACCGATCAGAACGGCGGCGAGAAGGTCGTCGTGCGCGGCGTCTGGGACGGCGAGGCCGAGAGCCGGCTGATCGCCGAGGAGATCGAGCGGGCGCGCAAGGGCGGGACCGAGAAGGACCCGCGCAAGTACCGCGACATCGCCATCCTGGTGCGCGCCTCCTTCCAGATGCGCGCCTTCGAAGAGCGCTTCGTGATGCTGCAGATCCCTTACACGGTGGTCGGCGGCCCGCGGTTCTTCGAACGGGCGGAGATCCGTGACGCCCACGCCTATCTGCGGCTGGTTCAGTCGCCGGACGACGACCTGGCTTTCGAGCGCATAGTCAATGTGCCCAAGCGCGGTATCGGCGACACCACTGTCCAGAAGCTGCTGCAGATCGCCCGCGTGAACGGCGTGCCGGTGATGCAGGCCGCTCGCGAGGCGGTGCAAACCGACGAATTGGCCGCGCGCACGCGAACGGCGCTGTCGAACTTCCTGCGCGACCTCGACCGCTGGCGCGGTCAGGCCCAGGCCTTCCACCACGGCCGCCTGACCGAGCAGATCCTTGAGGAGAGCGGCTACACGGACGCCCTGCGCCTGGACAAGACGCCGACCGCGCAGACGCGGCTCGAGAACCTCAAGGAACTGGTCCAGTCGATGGGGGCGTTCGACACCCTCGAAAGCTACCTGGAGCACGTGTCGCTGGTCATGGACATGGACCGTGGGCCGCAGGCCGACGCGGTGCAGATCATGACGCTGCACTCGGCCAAGGGGTTGGAGTTCCCACTGGTCTTCCTGCCTGGCTGGGAGGAAGGCGTGTTCCCTTCCCAGCGCAGCATGGACGAAAAAGGCGAGAAGGGCCTCGAGGAGGAGCGGCGCCTGGCCTATGTGGGCATCACCCGCGCACGCGAGGAGGCGCGGATCTCATTCGCCGCCAACCGCCAAGTCTATGGCCGCTGGACCAGCCAGTTGCCCAGCCGTTTCGTCGACGAACTGCCGCTTGAGAACGTCGAGGCCAGCTCCGAGACCGGCTACTACGGCGGTGGGCCCGGCATGCAGCAGCATGGCAGCCGCTGGGATGCGAGCCCGTCCTTCGGCGCGGGCTATTCCAGCCCCGGCTGGAAGCGCGCCCAGGAGCGGAACTTCCACGGCAGTCATCCGGGTCGTGGCGCAGTAATCGAGGGCGAAGGCCGGCTAGTGGTCTCCGAATCCTCCGCCGCCAGCGACTTCAAGCGCGGCCAGCGGGTGTTCCATCAGAAGTTCGGCTATGGGCAGGTAAAATCGGTGGACGGCAACAAACTGACGGTCGCCTTCGACAAGGCAGGCGACAAGAAGGTCATCGACAGCTTCGTCGAGAAGGCCTGAGGCCGCGGGCGGCCTTGCCGCCGCCGCTGCTCTGCTTCAGGTTGCTCCCAACAACGCCAGGGAGCGACGAAGATGCCGACGATCACAGCCAACGGGATTCCGCTCTATTACGAAGACCATGGCCCGGCCGACGGCGACGTCATCCTGCTGATCATGGGCTTGGGCGCACAGATGACCCGCTGGCCGCTCGGTTTCATCGACCTCCTGACCGCGAACGGCCACCGCGTCGTCGCCTACGACAACCGCGACTGCGGCCTGTCGCACAAGTTCGACGAACTGGGCCCGGCTGACATGCCGGCGCTCTACGCCTCGCTGATGAAGGGTGAAAAGCCGAACGCGCCCTATCTGGTCTCGGACATGGCCAATGACGCCGTCGGCCTGCTTAACGCGCTGGGGATCAAGAAGGCGCACGTCGTGGGCGCTTCCATGGGCGGGATGATCGCCCAGATGGTCGCCGCCGAGCATCCGGAGAGGGTGCTGACCCTGACCTCGATCATGTCGACCACCGGCAATCCGGCGGTGCCGCCCGCCACCGCCGAGGCGTCCAAGCGCCTGACCGGGGTCGCCCCCGACCCTAAGGCCGACATCGAGGCTTTCCTGGACTACGGCATGGCCAGCGCCAAGGTGATCGGCAGCCCCGGCTACCCGGTCGACGACGCCGAGCAGCGCGCCCAGTTGCTTGCCGACTACCAGCGCGCCTTCTATCCGGTCGGCACCTCGCGCCAGATGGCCGCCATCGTCGCCAGCGGCGACCGCCGCAAGGCGTTGGCCGGCATCGCCGCCCCCACGGTGGTGATCCATGGGGCCGACGATCCGCTCGTCCCGGTTCAGGGGGGCGAAGACACCGCCGCGACCATCCCGGGCGCCGAGCTGCACGTCATTCCGGGCATGGGCCACAACCTACCCAAGGCGCTGTGGAAGCCGATCGCCGAGTTGATCGAGCAGGCGACGCAAAAGGCGCGCGTCGCCGCCTAGGTACGCGCGCGGGCCTTCCAAAGCTTCGCCGACAGCACGCCCAGGCCGGCCACGACCGCGATCGCTCCGCCGACGATCGCGGCGATGCCGGCCGTCTGGCGCACGTGGGCCTGGGTCGAGGCGTTCTCGGCCGCGGCCTTCAGCGCCGGCGGCTGCACCTCGTGGGCGACCGTGCGCTTGAGCGAGACCATGCCCTCGCCGACCGCCGACACCCGCCAGCCATGGTCGAGCCACGCCTTCTGATGCGGCTTGTCGCTACCGATCCACCAGGCCGGTTGCTTCGCCGCCTTCGGCAGGGATGCGCCCAGCACCATCTCGACCTCCGCGAAGCTTGCGCGCCAGTCGTCCTCGGCGCGCTGGGCGAGAAAGTCCGAGAGGGGGCTGTACTTGCTCATGGGCGAAACCTCGTCACTGGATACGATATGATGGCACGGTCAGGCGCTGAACTGAAACCCGCCCATGCCCCCTCGCCTTTCGCGCGCCTAGCCTCTAAACGGCGCGCATGAGCCAAGACGCCGTTCAGATCATCTCCCGCGGGCCCCGCGCGGTGGCCGAAGCCGCCGCCGAAGCGATCGACGCCAATCCGCTGCTGGAAGGCGCCACCTACTCGATCCTTGAGGAGGACGAGGACCACAATGTCTGGCGTATCGACGCCTTCCCGACCACGACCGAAGAGGCCGACGGTCTGGTCGAGGCGTTGGCCGCCTATCCGGAAATGAAGACGGTCGTCGAAAAGCTCGCCGACGCCGACTGGCTGGCCGTGGCGCTGTCGGGTCTGCCGCCCGTGCGCGCCGGCCGGTTCTTCGTGTTCGGAGCCCACGACAAGGGCCGAGCCCCGACCAACGCGGTCAACCTGCGCATCGAGGCCGGCGCGGCGTTCGGCACCGGCCACCACGGCACCACCGTCGGCTGCCTGATCGCCTACAACGACCTGATCAAGTCGCGTCGTTTCGACAAGGTGCTGGACGTCGGGGCCGGGACCGGCGTGCTCGCTATCGCTGCAGCGCTGACCGGCAGCAAGCTGGCGGTCGGCACCGACATCGACGGGCCGTCCGTGCGCATCTCCAACGAGAACGCCAAGCTCAACAAGTCGACCGCCCGCTTCGTGCACGCCTCGGGGCTCGGCCATCAGCTGGTGGCCAAGGCCGCGCCTTACGATCTGGTGTTCGCCAACATCCTCGCCCCGCCGCTGGTGGCGCTGTCGCAGGACATCAAGACCGCGCTGAAGCCCGGCGGCTTTGCGATCCTCTCGGGCCTGCTGCGCACCCAAGAGCGGCGCGTGCTTGCGGCCTATTTGTCGAAGGGGTTCCGCCTGCATCGCCGCATTCATCGCGACGCGTGGGCCACCCTGGTCCTGCGGCGGGCCTGAGGAACCCACGCCGGCGCCTGACGTTCCCGGACCATCGAGGGGGAGCCCCTAAGGGTTCTGTCCTAGGAGGAACGACGGAATGACCGACGAGAACGAACCCCGGACGACGATCCGGCACGAAGAGGTCCACATTCAGCAGCCGCGTAGTTCGGGCGGGGGTTGGTGGGTCGCCGCCATTCTGGCGGTCGCCTTGGTAGCGGGCGGCTTCTTCTTGTTCACCCAGACCAACCAATCGAACCTTCAGGCGGCCCGTGACACGGGACGAGCCGAAGCTATGGTCGAAAACGCCCTGACGCAGGCGCAGAGCGCGACGGCCGACGCCCGGAGGGCCACCGCCGACGCGACCGCCAGCGTGGCCGCGGCCGGTAACGCGGCGGCCGAACGCGCCGCGCAATCCGCCGAAAATACGGCCCAGGCCGCCCAGTCGGTGGCCGCCAGCGTCGACAGCGCCGCCGCCGACGCCGCCTCCAACGAGCCGGTCAACTAGGCCGGACGGCGCGACGCCCATTCCGAGGCCAAAAGCCCGTAGACGTGGGTGTCGCGCCAGCCGCCGTCGCGGGCGGGCTGGTTCTGGCGCAGCGTACCTTCCCGGCGCATGCCCAGCTTTTCCATGAGCGCGTAGGAGCCGGCGTTGCGCACGTCGCACGTCGCCCAGAGCCGGTGGACATCCAGCGCCTCGAACGCGTGCGCCGCCAGCGCGTGGGCCGCTTCATAGCCGTAACCGCGTCGCCACCAGGCGCTGCCGTAGCTGTAGCCGATGTCGGCGTTGCGATGCGCCTGCAGGCCCAACCGGATCGAGCCGATGACAATCCCAGTTTGCAGGTGCTGGACGGCCAGACCGATATGCTCGCGCGGCGCGGCCTGCGCGCGTGCGATCTCCTCGCCCAGAAACACCTTAGTCTGCGCGAGCGTGTTCGGCCCCCAATCCATGTAGCGGATGGTCGCCTCGTCGCAGGCGTAGGCGTGGACGTCGTCGAGGTCGTCAGGCGTAAACTCGCGCAACAGCAGTCGCGCGGTGCGGATGGCGTAGGGCGGGGTCGGGTCCATTTTGCATTCCTTCGAGGGCTTGAGCCGCTCGGCAGGAGATCGCTTGCATCGCCATCGACCCCGGCCGTCTGCGGCGGGGTCGGCGTTCGTTCGCTGGATGATCTAACCCACGCGAAGACGCACGGCCCCAAAGGAACCGTTCGAATTCGAGAGGGCGCAGGCGCGATGCATAGCGGCGTTATGCGTGATGTCGCCGCCGGCGTCTAGATCGCAGACTGCGCCGAGAGCTCCCCGCGCCAGTGGCGCTCGCGCTCCTTCAGCCAGGTGTCGCGCCCGATAGGGCCCAGGTCTTCGTCCTCCAGTTGCTCCAGGACGACGAACTCGAACCCGGCCTCGCCGCCCGCGGCGGTGTAGGCCGCCTGCATCGCCTTGTTACGATGGCTGCCCAGGCGCAGCGAGAACAGCGAGGAGTTGCGCTGGCCGTCGAGATTGCGCGAGGCGCCGACGAAGGTCTCGCCGGTCGACACGCTGCGCAGCGCGAAAATCCCCATCGGGACCTTGCGTTCCTTATATTGGCGTACGGCGTCGCGGCGGCTGGTCTTGTCCATGCACACCAAATGGCCCGATCGGGACCCCGAGTCAATTATACCCGGGTAAATTATTTGATCCGACGTCGCACGGCCGACTCCCCTTAGGCCTCGGGAAAAGGAGGCCGGACATGCAGGCGCCAGCCATCACTCCCCGCCGCGCGGTCTGGACCTTGGGCGTGACGCAGTTGATCGGCTACGGCTGCACCAGCTACCTGCCCGCCACACTCGCCAAGGCTCAGGCGGGCTCGCTCGGCGTCTCCACGTCGGTCGTGTTCGGGGCCTATTCCGGCGGGCTGCTGATCTCGGCCCTGCTCGGCCCGTCGGCCGGACGGGCGGTCGACCGGCACGGCGCACGCCGCCCGCTGGCCCTCGGCAGCGTGGTGCTGACTCTCGCGCTGATAGGCATGGCGCTGGCGCAGGACGGCGTGCAGCTGGCGCTGGCCTGGCTGGTGCTCGGCGCCGGCATGGCGCTGGCGCTCTACGACATCGCGTTCGCCGGACTGGTCGGCTGGTTCGGTCAGGACGCACGGCGCTCGATCACGGGCGTGACGCTGATCGCCGGTTTCGCCAGCACTATCGCCTGGCCGCTGTCGGCCTGGATGGAGGGCTCCTATGGGTGGCGAGCCACGGCGCTTTTCTGGGCGGCGGCCAATCTGCTGATCGCCCTGCCCCTGCACTGGACCTTGCCGCGCGCCACACAGCCGGCCAACACCCCCCAGGCCGCTCAGGAAGGCGGGGACGCGCCGCCCGAGCCCGGCGCGGCTCTGAAGATGGCGCTGCTGGCCACGGCGCTGGCGGTGATGGCCGGGGTCGGCTCGGTGATGGCCGCGCATTTGCCGCTGTTGCTGATCGGGCTGGGAGCCAGCACGACGGCGGCCATCGCCGCCGGCATGCTGGTCGGACCGGCCCAGGTCGTCGCCAGGCTTGGCGAGTTCTTCCTGGTCCGACGCATCCACCCGTTGGTCTCGGCCCGGGTCGCGGTGGCGATGTTCCCCGCCGGCGCAGGGCTCCTACTTGCACTCGGGCCGCTGGCTGCAGCGCCCTTCGCCGCGCTCTACGGCGCGGGCAACGGCCTGTTCACAATCGTGCGCGGCACCCTGCCGCTGGTGCTGTTCGGCAGCCGCAACTATGGTCGCCGCCTGGGAACGCTCAGCGTGCCCTCGCGGCTGATCGGCGCCGCCGCGCCGCTGATCTTCGCCCTGGGCATGGAGCGCTCGGCGCAGATGTCGCTGTGGGTGCTGATTCTGGCCTGTGTGGGCGCGCTCGGCTGTCTCTTCGCCCTGCGCAAACCCGCCGCCTAGGGTGGCGCGCACTCCGCGCGAAGACTAAGTTCGCCTCATGCGTCAGACCTTTGATGAAACCACCGATCCGTCCTTCGGCCCGAAGCACGTTCCGCTGATCCGCGCCGCCATGAAGGCGCAAGGGTTGGACGGCTTCCTGGTGCCCCACGAGGACGAACACCAGAATGAATACCTGCCCGAAGCCAACGATCGCCTCGGCTGGGCGACCGGCTTCACCGGCTCGGCCGGAGCCGCGGTGATACTGGCCGACAAGGCAGCGATTTTTGTCGATGGTCGCTACACCTTGCAGGTCCGCGATCAGGTCGACGCTGGGGTCTTCGAGATCCGCGATCTCGTCGATGGCGGCGTGCCGGCCTATCTGGAGACCGCCACCGCCAAAGGCCAACTGATCGGCTACGACCCGCGCCTGCACTCGCCGGACGCACTGGAGCGCCTGAAGGTGGCCGCCGCCAAGGCCGGAGCCGCCCTGAAGCCGGTCGAGGCCAATCCGCTGGACGAGGCCTGGGGTGCAGCGCGCCCGGCGCAACCCACCGCCCCGGTGACGCCGCATCCGCTGGAGTACGCCGGCGAGGAGTCGGCCGCCAAGCGGGCGCGTATCGGCCAGGCCCTGGCCGGCAAGAACGCCGAGGCCACGGTGCTGACCGCCCCGTCGTCCATCGCCTGGCTGTTCAATGTCCGCGGCGGCGACGTCATCCGCTCGCCTCTGCCGCTCGGCCAGGCGATCCTGAACCAAGACGGCACGGCGCGACTGTTCCTCGATCCCGTGAAGGTGTCGCCCGAGCTGCGCGCTTGGCTCGGCAACGAAGTGCGCCTCGAGACGCCCGACGATCTACCGACCGCCCTGGCCGAGCTCAAGGGCAAGCGGGTGCTGGTCGATCCGGGCCAATCGTCGGCCTGGTATTTCGACACCCTGGCCAACGCCGGCGCCGAGGTCGTGCGCGGCGAAGACCCGTGCGCCCTGCCCCGCGCCTGCAAGAACCCGGTCGAGATCGCCGGGACGCGCGAGGCCCATGCCCGCGACGGCGTCGCCGTGACCCGTTTCCTGCACTGGGTCGCCACCGAAGGCCAAAGCCGCACGATCGATGAGGTCGAGGTGGTCACCCGCCTGGAGGGCTTCCGCCAGGACACCGGGGCGCTGAAGGACCTGTCCTTCGACACCATCGCCGGCGCGGCGTCGAACGGCGCCATCGTCCACTATCGGCCGACCACGCGGCTCAACAAGCAAACGCAACAGGGTTCACTGCTGCTGGTCGACTCGGGCGCGCAGTATCTCGACGGCACCACCGATATCACCCGCACGGTGGCCATCGGCGAGCCGAGCCAGGAGATGTGCGAGCGCTTCACCCTGGTGCTGAAGGGCCATCTGGCCCTCGCGGCGATCCGCTTCCCCGCCGGCACCACCGGCTCGGCGCTGGACGCCTTGGCGCGCGCGCCGCTGTGGAACGTCGGCCTCGACTACGACCACGGCACCGGCCACGGCGTTGGATCGTACCTCGGCGTGCACGAAGGCCCGCAGAGGATTTCCAAGCTACCGAACTTCGTCGCCTTGCGGCCGGGGATGATCGTCTCCAACGAGCCGGGCTACTACAAGGAAGGCGCCTACGGCATCCGGATCGAGAACCTTCAGTTCGTGACCGAGCCGGCCCCGATCCCGGGCGGCGAGCGCGAGATGCTGGGCTTCGAGACCCTGACCCTGGCTCCCATGGACCGTCGCCTGATCGTCGTCGAAATGCTGTCGGCGAGCGAGCGCGCCCAGATGGACGCCTATCACGCGCGCGTGCTGAAGGTGGTCGGTCCGCGGATCGAGCAGCCGGACGTCCGCGCCTGGCTGGAAGCCGTCTGCGCGCCGCTCTGAGGGTCTAGGGCGGGGGCTACTCCCCCGCCATCTTCAGGATCGTCTCCCATTCCGCGTCGCTGACCGGCGAAACAGACAGCCGGCCCTGGCGCAGCATCGGCATGTCCGACAGCGCGGGATTGGCCTTCATCTCCGCCAGGGTGACGGACGTTTTCAGCTTTCGCACGGGCGTCAGCTCGACCGCGACGAACTTGCCGGTCGGGTCGCTGGCGTCGGGGAAGGCTTCCTTGGCGACCTGGGCGATCGCCACCACCTCCTTGCCCTCCTGGGAGTGGTAGAAGAACACCTGGTCGCCGACTTTCATCGACTTGAGGTGCGAAGCGGCCGCGAAATTGCGCACCCCGTCCCAGATGGTGCACCCGTCCCGCTCGAGATCGGCGTAGGAATAGGTGTCCGGTTCGGACTTCACGAGCCAGTGCGACGCCACGACGATCCTCCTTGTGTCTGGTCCAAGGTTGGGGACTGAAGGCCCCCGCGGCAAGTCCGGCCGGCGCCTAGCCGCCGACCAGAGCCAGCCACTCGTCCTCGGTCATCACCTGGATGCCGAGGTCGGTGGCCGTCTTCAGCTTCGAGCCCGCGCCCGGTCCGGCCACCACCAGGTCGGTCTTCTTCGACACCGATCCGGAGACCTTGGCGCCGAGGCCCTCGGCCTGCGCCTTGGCCTCGTCGCGGGTCATCTTCTCCAGGCTGCCCGTGAAGACGATGGTCTTGCCGGCGACGGCGGTGTCGGTCTTCGGACGCTCGGCCGCGATCACCTCGTCGAGCTGGCCGCGCAGAGCCTCGACCTTGGCGCGGTTGTGCGGCTCGGCGAAGAACTGAGCGATCATCCGCGCGGCGACGGGGCCGACGGCGTCGACGCCGGACAGCTCGCGGAACTCTTCACCCGGTTCCTCGTCGGCGGCTTGACGAGCCACACGAACGATCGTGTCCCAGTCGCCGAACCGCTCTATCAGGGCAGAGCGGGCGCGCGCGTTGAGCTTCGGCACGGCCAGTTGCAGGCGCTTGTCGAGGGAGGCGTCCTCCGGCACCAGCAGCGCCAATTGTTGGCCGCCGAAGTCCAGCAGCGCGCGCACGGCCGTCGGCCCCAGGCCGTCGAGCTCCAAAAGCGCGGCGTAATTCTCGCCGCCGACCTGCCCAGCCGCCGCCTGGGCGATTTGGACGAAGTGCTCGTAGGTCTCGAAGTGGCGCGCCAGGGCCAGCGACGTCGTCTCGCCGACATGGCGGATGCCGAGCCCGAATATGAAGCGGTCCAGCGGTATCCGTCGCTTGGCGTTGATCGCCGCGACCAGATTGCTGATCGAGGTCTCCCCGTAGCCCTCGGTCGTCCGCAGCTCGGCGAGCTTCTCCTCGTCGCGGGCCAGGCGATAGATGTCGGCGGGCTCCTTGACCCAGCCGCGCTCGAAGAAAGCCGTCAGCTGCTTCTCGCCCAGGCCTTCGATGTCGTAGGCTCGGCGCGATACGAAGTGGCGCAGGTGCTCAATCCGCTGGAACGGACAGGCGAACTCGCCCGAGCATCGGCGCACGACGGTCTCGGCGCCGGCCGCCGTCGTCTCCTTGACGATCGGCGTCCGCAGGTCGCACGGGCACACGGTCGGAAACTCGTAGGGAACCGCGTCGGCAGGTCGCTCCTCAGGCACGTAGCCGAGTATCTGCGGGATCACGTCGCCGGCGCGCTGCAGGATCACCGTATCGCCGATACGTACATCCTTGCGCGCGATCTCGTCGGCGTTGTGAAGAGTGGCGTTGACGACGACGACGCCGCCGACCGTCACCGGATGCAGCCGCGCCACCGGCGTGATGGCGCCAGTGCGGCCGACCTGTATGTCGATGGCTTCCAGGATCGTGCGCGCCTGCTGGGCGGGAAACTTGCGGGCGATCGCCCAGCGCGGCGTGCGGGTGATGAAGCCTAGGCGTTGCTGCCAGTCCAGGCGATCGACCTTGTAGACGACGCCGTCGATGTCGTAGCCGAGCTTGGGCCGCACGGCCTCCATGTCGGCATAGGCGTCCAGCAGCCCCTGCCCGCTGATCACGCGCTGGCTCTGCGGCGTCGTCTGGAAGCCCCAGGCCTTGAGCTTGGCCAGCGCTTCCCACTGGGTCTGGGCGAACGACTCGCTTAGCAGCCCCCAGGCATAGGCGAAGAACTTTAGCGGCCGGGTGGCTGTGATCTTTGGATCGATCTGGCGTAGCGATCCGGCCGCCGAGTTGCGCGGGTTGGCGTAGGTCTTCAGGCCCGCCGCCTCGTTGGCGGCGTTGAGCGCAGCGAATTCCTCGTGGCCGAGATAGACCTCGCCCCGGATCTCGATGACGTCGGGCCAGCCCTCGCCGGCCAGCCGCTTGGGAATGTCGGCGATGGTGCGCAGGTTCTCGGTGACGTCCTCGCCGACCCGCCCGTCGCCGCGCGTCGCGCCCTGGACGAAGACGCCCTTCTCGTAGCGCAGCGAAGCCGACAGGCCGTCGATCTTGGGCTCGGCCGTGTAGCCGACCTCTTCCGAACCCGAGAGCCGCAGGAACCGGCGGATGCGCGCGTCGAACTCCAGCGCGTCCTCATTGGAGAACGCGTTGTCGAGGCTGAGCATGGGCACGCCGTGCTCGACGGGCGAGAACTGCTCGGCTCGCGCGGCCCCGATTCGAGTCGAAGGCGAGTTCTCGCGGATCAGATGCGGGAACGCCGCCTCCAGCGCGGTGTTACGGCGCTTGAGCTCGTCATACTCCGCGTCCGAGATCGTCGGCGCGTCCTGCTGGTGATAGGCGATGTCGTGGCGCGCGATCTCATCGGCGAGCGCGGTCAGTTCCTCGACGGCTTCGGCCTCGGTGAGGTCGGCGGGGAGTTTGGGGGCGTCAGGCATCCATCAGCGCCCTGGCCGCGGCGCGGGCGGCGTCGGTGATCTGTGCCCCGGCCAGCATGCGGGCGATCTCCTCCTCGCGGTCGGCGAGCGACAGGGTCTCGACGGCGGTGCGGATCCGCTCGGCGTCGCCGCTCTTGGATATCCGCCAATGAGCGTCGCCGCGTGCGGCCACCTGCGGGCTGTGGGTGACCACCAGCACCTGGGCGTCGCCGGCCAGCCTCTTGAGCCGCAGGCCGACGGCGTCGGCGACCGCACCGCCCACGCCCTGATCGACTTCGTCAAAGATCATCAACGGCTGCGGCCCCTCGGCGCGGCCAGCCAGCGAAGCTTTCAGGGCCAGAGCAAAGCGCGCCAGCTCGCCGCCGGAGGCGATGGCCCCCAGGTCGCCGAACGGCGCGCCCGGATTGGTCGCGACTTCGAAGGCGACGCGATCCAGTCCGTTCGGACCGGCGCGATCCTCGCCCAGCGGTTCGACGGCGACCCGGAAGCGGGCCTTGTCCAGTTTCAACGGGCCGAGTTCGCCCATCACCGCCGCCGCCAGCCGTTCGCCCGCCGCGCGACGGGCCGCGGTGAGCTTGCCCGCCGCAGCCAGATAGGTCGCGCGGGCCGCCGCCACCGCGGCCTCGGCGGCCTTCAGGTCGTCTTCCGACGACTCCATGGCCTGCAGCCGTTCAGCAAAGCGCACGCGCAGCAGCGGCAGCTCCTCGACGCTGACCTGCAGCTTGCGGGCCATGCCGCGCAGCTCGAACAGCCGCTCCTCAGTCTTTTCCAGCTGATCGGGGCGGAAGTCGAACGCGTCGGCCGCCGCGTCGACGGCCGCCTCGGCTTCCTGCGCCTCGCTGAAAACGCGGTCGATGGCCGCACTTGCGGCGGTCAGGCGCTCCACGGCGGCCGAATCCTCGGCCGCGCCTGCGGCGATCGCGCGGGCGCGGGCGTGCTCGACCGCACGGACGGCCTGGGCCAGGCGCGGGCCGAGGCCTTCGAAGGCGGCGCGCGCCTCGGTGATGTCGCTGAGGGCCTTCTCCGACGCCCCCAAGATCGCCCGCTCTTCAGCCAGGGCCGGCTCCTCGCCCTCGCGCGGGTCGAGCCGGTCCAGCTCGGCCAGACGGACGGTCAATTCCTCGGACTCCTCGGCCGACCGCGCGACGATATCGCGCAGCTCCTCCGCCCGGTTGCGCGCGCCGCGCCAGTCCGACCAGGTCCGGTTCACTGCGGTCGCCAGCGGCCCCAGAGAGCCGTAGGCGTCCAGCAGCGAGCGATGCTTGCGTGCGTCGAGCAGGCCGACGGTTTCGTGCTGGCCGTGCACCTCCAGCAGAATCTCTCCCAGTTCGCGCAGCACCGTGGCGCTGGTCGCCTGGTCGTTGACGAAGGCCCGGCTGCGGCCGTCGGCGCTGAGCGTTCGACGCAGCACCAAGTCTTCGCTGCGGTCGTAGGAGATGCCTTTGTCTTCCAGCAGGTCCCAAACCGGATGATCGGGCGCCGGTGCGAACACCGCCGACACCGCCGCCTGGGCCGCGCCCTGGCGCACGAGCCCGGCGTCTGCGCGCGCGCCTACGGCGAGGCCCAGGCTGTCGAGAATGATCGACTTGCCCGCCCCTGTTTCACCAGTCAGCGCCGTCAGCCCCGGGCCAATGGACAGGTCCAAGGCCTCGATGAGCACGACGTCGCGGATCCAAAGTCCGATCAGCATGGCCGCAAGATCGCCCGGAATCAGCCGGTTCGGAAGACGCTTAAGTTCGCTTTAGGTTCTAATTATCGCCGCCGAGGCCGGGGATGCGCGAGAGTAGGCCACGGCGCCTAGCTGGCTCGGCCGGCGCAGGCGTTTCGTTTGACGCCGTCGGCGGGGTTTCCAGGGCGGGCGGCGGCTCGGCGGCCGGAACCTCGGCGGGCGCAGCATCAGCGGCGGGCGGCCGGATGGTCGCATCCTTGTCCTTCACGAACGGCAGTCGCGAGACAAGGCTCGGCTTCTTCGACTGGGCCGGCTCGACCGCCGGGCGCAGGCCCTTGTCGGTCAGCAGGTTGTAGGCGTCGCGATACCAGACGTCGCCCGGATAGTTGTAGCCGAGCACCGCGCCGTTTCGCTTGGCCTCTTCGGCCAGGCCGAGTGTCAGATAGGCTTCGACCAGGCGATAGAGCGCCTCCGGCGTGTGGCTGGTGGTCTGATAGCGTTCGATGACCGTCTTGAAGCGGCCGATCGCCGCCAGAGTGTCGCCCTGGCGCAGATACCAGCGGCCGATGGTCATTTCCTTGCCGGCGAGCTGGTCGTTGACCATGTCGATCTTCAAGCGTGCGTCAGCCGCGTACTCGGTGCGCGGATAGCGCTGAACGACCTCGTTCAGGTTCGCCAGGGCCTGGCCGGTGGCGGCCTGGTCCCGGCCCACGTCGACGATCTGCTCGAAGTAGCAGATGGCCTTCAGATAGTGAGCGTAGGCGGCGGCCGGATTGCCCGGATAAAGCGAGATGAAGCGGTCGGCGTCGCCGATGGCCTCGGCGTAGTCGTTGCCCTGATAGTGCGCGTAGGCGGTCATCAGGATCGCGCGGCGCGACCACTCCGAATAAGGGTGCTGACGTTCAACCTCGCCAAAGTACTGGACGGCCTGATTCCACAGGCCGCGGTCGAGACGGTCCGCGCCCGTGGCGTAGAGCAGCTCTACGGGCCGCTCCTCATAAGCCAGGCGGGGCTTCTCCTTCTTGCCGGCGCAAGAGGCCAGGGCGAGAGCGGCGCAGCCGACGATGAGAGCCGTGCGAGTCCGGTTATTGCGAAGCAAGGACACCTTCACCTCAAAAGGAACGACGCGCGCCCCCGCGCCGCGAGTCCCCGCTTCTACAGCATGGAATGCAGGGCGCAAATGCGGCGGAGTGCAATGACGCAGCTAACCAGTCGTCATGGTCGCATGGCGCCGCTCGCAGGCCATGGCGGTTCAACCCCAGCAATGAGCAAACGCGCGCCCCGAGCGGCGCGGCGGCCTGCCGAATTCAAAGCCGTTAGACCGCTTGGGCCAGCTCCGGCGCCAGGGTCCGATAGCGCCACGACTGGGGCGCGGCGAGCAATGCGCGGACCAACTGATTGTTCAGGCCGTGTCCTGCCAGAACGCCTTCGAAGCGGCCGAGGATCGGCGCGCCAAGCACATAGAGGTCGCCAATAGCGTCCAGCGCCTTATGACGCACGAACTCGTCCGGACGGCGCAGGCCTTCCGGATTGAGGATGCGGTCGCCCTCGATGACCACCGCGTTCTCCATCGAACCGCCGCGGGCCAGGCCGATCGAGCGCAGATACTCGACCTCGTGCAGGAAACCGAAGGTCCGGCAGTCGGCCAACTCGTCGCGGAACGCCTGCTCGTCCATGACCAGGTCCACGGCCTGACGGCCAATGGCGGCGGACGGGAAACGGATCTCGAAGGCGACTTCGAACTGGTCCGAAGGGGTCAGACTGGCGCGCTTGTCGCCGTCGATGAACTCGATCGGTTCTAGAATTTCGATATAGGTGCGCAGCGCGTCCTGCTGGCGGCGGCCGGCGCGGTCGAGGATCTGTACGAACGGCAGCGACGAGCCGTCCATGATCGGCATTTCCGGCCCATCGAGCTCGACGATCGCGTTGTCGACGCCCAGCATGACCAGGGCGGCCATCAGATGCTCGATGGTCGAGACCGACACGCCGGCGGCGTTTTCGATCACGGTGCCCAGTTGGGTCTTTGTGACCGCCTCGCCGGTGGCAGGGACGCGGTTGTCACGGTCGGTGAGGTCGGTACGGACGAAGACGATGCCCGAATTGGTCGGGGCGGGGCGGACGGCGACACGCGTATAGGCGCCCGTGTGGACGCCGACGCCGGCGAAGATCGCCGGACCCTGCAGGGTGTGCTGAAACTCTTGTGCGCGCAAAACTCGCCGCCTTCCTCGTTCGGGCACACGGCCAGATGGCCGCATAACGCCCCAACTGTCAGGTAAGGGTTATGCCGCGCCGCAGCAAAACACTTCCTGTTTCGCAATGTTTCGATTTGGGACGGTTAAGAAACCCTTAGGATTCAAAGGGAAGAGCCCCCCTCTCGCCCGTCGATGCCCCCGAAATTGGCGCGCCTCCAGGTTGGACGCAAGGACGTTCGGCGACCGATGGAGGCCACGCCGTGACGGCCTCGCCTAGGCCTCCGCGGCGCGGAGCTGGGTCTGGTCACTTCGAGGCCTTCCACGGCCGCGGCATGGCCGCTCAGGCCGTCGCCAGTTGGAGCGCCCTGCCCGACCTGCGCGAACTGACGCTGTTCTACAGCACCTCGGCGACGAACCACGCCTCGCAGCGTGTCGCCACCAACTTGGGCCTGTCTTTCATCGGCCCGACCTCGGAGATTCCTGGAACCTGAAACGAAAAACGGCCGGACTCGCGTCCGGCCGTTCATCGATCTGATCGATCAGCCTAGTTGGCCAGGCGCCGCAGGAAGGACGGGATCTCCAGGTCTTCCTGGCTGTCGAACTGGGCTTCCTGGGCCGGTTGCTCGGCGGGCAGCGCACCGCCGCGGCTCACCGGCGCCTGCTGGCGCGTCGGTTGCGGGGCCGGCTGCTCATAGCGCGGACGGCTGCCAAAGAGGCTGAGGAACCCGCCGCGTTGCGGACGGCGCTCCTCGTAGGTCGGCTCGGCGAACAGCGGCTCTTCCTCGAACTCCTCGACCGCCGGGTCGATGATCTTGGTCATCGGGCGGGCGACCTGCGGCTCGGGAGCCGCGGCGACCACCGGGGCCGGAGCCGGCGCGGGCGCCGGAGCGCTGTAGAGATCGCCCTGCTCTTCTTCTTCGAACACGGCCTTGATCGGCTCAGGAGACGGGATCGGCGCAGGCGCCGGAGCCGGCGCGGCGGCGACAGGCGTCACGGTCGGCGTCGGCGGCACATAGGCGGCCGGCTCCGGATAACGCGGCGCCGGGCGGTCGGCGAAGCTCGGCGGCGAGGGACGTTCGTAAGTCGGCGTCGCGCGCATCACTGGCTCGGTCACCGGCGCCGGACGCGTGGTCTCGGCGCGCAGCGGCGGCGCGGCGAGCGGCTTGCGCTCGACCTTCGGCTCGATGGCGGCCATCGAGGCGCCGTCCATGCCGGTCGCGACGACCGACACGCGGATCATGCCGTCCAGGGTCGGATCGAAAGCGGCGCCGAAGATGATGTTCGCCTCGGCGTCGACCTGTTCGGAGATGGCGTTGGCCGCTTCATCGACCTCCAGAAGGGTCATGTCGAGACCGCCGGTCACGTTGACCAGCACGGCCTTGGCGCCCTTCAGCGAGACTTCGTCCAGCAGCGGGTTGGCGATGGCGTTCTGGGCCGCCATCAGGGCGCGATCTTCGCCGGTCGCCTCGCCGGTGCCCATCATCGCCTTGCCCATCTCGGTCATGACCGTGCGGACGTCGGCGAAGTCGAGGTTGATCAGGCCCGGCAGCACCATCAGGTCGGTGATCGAACGCACGCCCGAGTGCAGGACCTGGTCGGCCATGCCAAAGGCTTCGGCGAAGGTGGTCCGCTCGTTGGCGACGCGGAAGAGGTTCTGATTCGGGATGACGATCAGGGTGTCGACGTAGCGCTGCAGTTCGCCGATGCCGGCGTCGGCCAGACGCATGCGGTGGCGGCCTTCGAAGTGGAAGGGCTTGGTCACGACGCCGACGGTCAGGATGCCGCGCTCACGCGCGCACTTGGCGATGATCGGGGCCGCCCCGGTGCCGGTGCCGCCGCCCATGCCGGCGGTGATGAAGATCATGTGGGCGCCGTCGAGGTGCTCGCCGATCTCCGGGATCGACTCCTCGGCAGCGCTCATCCCGACTTCCGGATGAGCCCCGGCGCCGAGGCCCTGCGTCACCGTCACGCCGAGCTGGATGCGGCGGTCGGTCTTGGCGAAGGCCAGTTGCTGTGCGTCGGTGTTGGCCACGACGAACTCGACGCCCTCGAGATGCGCCTCGATCATGTTGTTGACGGCGTTGCCCCCGGCGCCACCGACGCCGAACACAACGATCCGCGGCTTCAGTTCGGTCGCGCGCGGCGCGGAAAGTGCGATAGCCATTGGGACCCTGTGTCCTCCGTACCGTGGTCAAGGGAACTGAAGGCGACCCGCCCGCCCGGTTCCCGCGACGGCTGGCGTTAAGGAAGCGCCCACCATCGTTAATTGGCGGTTAACTGCATAAGGCGAGTCGGAGGCGCGTGAAGGCGCGTGAAGCCGCATCCACAACAAAATTTCTTGCTGTGTAAGGCTTGAGCGTTAACCACGCCGCGGCGGCGGTCTTGGCTTCAGGCGTTTATCGAACGCTGTGCGCTAAGCTGCTCTGCGAACAGGGCTTTGCACTCTGAGCGAGCATGCCCAGGGCACAATTCATCTTCGTGGCGAAGCTTAAATCGCTCCGCCTAGAGATTTTCCCGCAACCACGCGGCGGCCTTGGCCACCGGATTGGCGCGGGGGTCTAGCGGCTCGCGGCGCAGCTTTGCGCTGGCCAGGGCCTTGGCCGAGACCGCTTCGCGCGGGCCGAATGCGGCGCGCTGCAGCACCCCGGCGGCGGCGCAGAAAGCCGGCCCGGAAGCGGCGTCCGCCAGATGCGGCACCCGACGCGGGCGGCCCAAACGGACCGGACGGTCGAACACCCGCACGGCGACTTCACGGACGCCGGCCAGCTGGCTGGCGCCGCCGGTAAGGACCAAACCGGCGCCGGCCTCGACCGGCGCGCCTGACGCCTTCAGACGGTCGCGAAGCAGTTCGAGCGTCTCTTCCACCCGCGGGGCGATGATGCCCTTGAGCAACGAGCGCGGCGCGATGACCGGCCCCGCGCCCGGATCGTCGCCGCGCGGCGGCGCTTCGATCATCTCGCGGTCCTCGTTGGCCGAGGCTATGGCCGACCCGTGCAGGGTCTTGATGCGTTCGGCGCCGGCGACCGAAGTCGACAGGCCGCGGGCGATGTCGGCGGTGACGTGGCTGCCGCCGACCGGAAGGGTTTCGACGTGGATCAGGCTGCCGCCGGCGAACACCGCGGCCGAGGTCGACCCTCCGCCCATGTCGATGCAGACTGCGCCCAGATCCATCTCGTCCTCTTCCAGCGCTGCGAGCGCAGAGGCGAACGGCGCGGCGACCACGCCCTCGAACTGCAGGTGAGCGCGTTCGACGCAGGCGCCGAGGGTCTGGTAGACGGCCTCACTGACCGTGACGACCAGCAGCTCGACACCCAGCGAACGGCCGAACATGGCCCGTGGATCGCGGATGGCGGCCTGGCCGTCGACGCTCCAGGCGACCGGCAGGATGTGGGCGGCGCGGCGGCCCGGAATCTTGATCTGACCCAGCGCCTGCTGGATGGCCCGGACAAGGTCGCCGTCCGAAATCGGGCGGGCGCCGATGGAGACGCGACCGGCGATGCGGTGGCTGGTCAGCTGGCCGCCGGCTGTGGCGACGGTGACGCCCTGCACCTGCACCCCGGCGACGTTCTCAGCCCGTTCGACCGCTTGGGCGATCGCATCCGAGGCCTCGTCGAGATTGATGATCGCCCCGCCCCGCACGCCGCGCGACTGCACGTAGCCGACGCCGGCCGCGGTCAGGGTGCGGTCGCCGCGGCGCACGCCGTCGGGCTTCATGATGAAGCAGGTGACCTTGGACGCGCCAAGGTCCACGGCCGCCACCACAGGTTGGCGGCTGAGCGCGGCCTTCAGGCCCTCGCGGCTTTCCTTGCGTTCCTCAACCCGGGTCGACAAGTCCGTACGTCCTTCCTTCAATCTCACGCGCCGTTGGCGACCAGTTGGCCCGGCAGCACGCCGTCGCGCGGGCGCACGGCCACCACGGTCGGATCGCGCAGGTCGATCCGCTCGAAGCCCAGTTCCAGAATGCGCGAGCGCTGATCGAGCTGTTCGAGCTGGATCAGGGCCGCGCCCTCGTCGACCGCCGGCAGTTGCACCAGCGATCCATCCTTCATTCTCAGGTCCCAGCGACGACCGTCGACGCGCACGAGCGCCTCGGTGCGCTCGGCCAGCCGCGGCCGGGCCGCGACTTCCGGCAGGATCGCCGCAGCGGCCTCGTTCGCCCCCGCGCCCACGATCAGCGGCAGGGTCGCAAAGCGGCCGGGATCGGCCTCGGGGATCACCCGGCCGGTCTCGTCGATGACGTAGCTTCGGCCGCCGTTCTGCCAGACCGCCAGTTGGCGGCGCTCGACCACGGCGAGCACGAGGGTGTCGGGCAGAAGGCGCACGACCCGCGCTTCCTTGACCCAGCCCACCGCTTCAACCCGCTGGCGGATGGCCTCGAGGTCCATGCCGACGACCGGCTCGTCCTGGTAGACCGCGGCGGCGCGCAGGATGTCGGCGGCCGCCATCTCTGACGCACCCTCGACATGGATCGCCTTCAACTTGAAGCCAAGCGCGGCGAGCTGGCCGCCGACCGCCGAGCCCATCGAGGCGCTCAGCTTCTCGCCTCGGTGGCCGGTCACCATGGTCACGGTCAGTGCGATGGTGACCACGCCGGCGGCCGCGATCAGAGCATGCCACGGCGACAGCCCGACGCCGCGGGCCGCGCCCAACTTGCCGGGCGCATAAGCCGCCCCCGGCTTTCTGGCGCGGGGCGCGGACTTGGAGCTAGCGGGCGTTTTGGCCCGGGGCTTCGCTTGAGCTCGCGACTCCCCCCGCATCGCCGCGGGCATACGCATCCTCCGTGATCCAAAGCACTAGACGTTCGAAATCCACCCCCTTGTGAGCCGCCTGCTCGGGCGCGAGCGAGGTAGGCGTCATGCCGGGCTGGGTGTTGACCTCCAGAAGGACCAGAATGTCGTTAATGTCGTCATAACGAAGATCGGACCGGGTAACTCCCCGGCAACCAAGGGCGGCATGCGCCAGCTCGGACAATTCCAACGCCTTTTCAAAGGCATGCTTCGGAATTTCGGCCGGGACGACGTGCACGGAACCGCCCGCGGCGTACTTGGCTTCGTAATCGTAAAATTCAGTTTGCGGGATGATGTCGGTAACGCTCAAAGCCTTGCCGTCCATGACGGCCACGGCCAGTTCCCGGCCGCGGATATAGGGTTCGATCATGACCTCCTCGCCGAAGGTCCATTGTGGCGAGACGAGTTCCTGCGGCGGGCGATTCGCACCCTCGCGGACGATGAACACCCCCACCGACGAACCTTCGGCGTTCGGCTTGATCACATAAGGCGGCGCCATCACGTGATCCGCCGCCGCGACGTGGCGGTTGAAGAGCCCACCGCCCGGCACGGTGACGCCCGCAGCAGCCATAACCGCCTTGGCCTTGGCCTTGTCCATCGCCAGCGCCGAAGCAAGCACGCCCGAGTGGGTATACGGGACTTGCAGGGTCTCTAGGATGCCCTGGACGCAACCGTCTTCGCCCCACTCCCCGTGCAGAGCGTTGAAAACCACGTCAGGCTTCAGCGCCGTCAGCACCTGGGCCAGATCGCGGCCAGCGTCGACATAGCTCACCTTGGCGCCCAGGCGTTCGAGCGCCGCGCCGCACTCCTTGCCCGACGACAGGCTGACCTCGCGTTCGGAAGAAAGGCCGCCAAGCAGCAGGGCGACATGGTGTCCGGATAGGGGAAGGCTCACTGGCTCACGCTCGCAGTCTTGCGGAAGTCGATATCGCTGTCCGCAACGGTGTAAACGAAGGCGGCCCAGACGGCCACGTTCTGGGCGAGTTCCTTGGGATCGACCTTGTCCAGCGTGTCGTCTGCAGAATGGTGCAGGTCGAAGTAGCGACCAGCGTCCTGCTGCAACTCCACGACCGGCGTCCCGAGCCGCTTAAGGCCGGCTACATCAGCGCCGCCGTCCTGGGCCGGATCGCGCGAGATGATCACCCGCAGCGGGTTCACGGCTGCGGCGAAGGCCTTCATGGCGGGATGGTCCAGGCTGCCAGCGGGCAGCTTGGCGTTGAAGATCTCGCCCGCGCCCAGGTCGCTCTCGCCAGCGACGATCATGTTCGGAACCTCGGCTTTGTTGGCCTCGGCATAGGCACCGCCCGAACCGCCCTGCTCTTCGGCTCCCCACATCACCACGCGCACCGTGCGGCGGGGGCGCTGCGGTAGGTCCGAGATCAGCTTGGCCGCCGCCGTGGTGACGCCGATGCCGGCCGCATCGTCTACGGCGCCGGTGCCGGCGTCCCAGGAATCGAGGTGCCCGCCGATGACGATGACCTCTTCCGGCTTCTCGCGTCCGCGGATCTCGCCGACCACGTTGTAGGCCGGCGCCTTGGCGCGATAGGTCGAGGCCATGGCAAGCTTGATCCGGACCGGCTTGCCGCGCGCGACCATACGCTCCAGCAGTTCGGCGTCGGGCGGCGACAGCGCCGCCATTGGAATGCCCGACATCGCCGCGCCACCGCCGTGCGGCAACCGCGTGTCGTCGGTCGAGATCGAACGCACCAGATAAGCGACCGCCCCGCGCTTGGCCGCCTCGACGCCGCCGGAACGGGCGCGCACGGCGCCGGCGTAGCCACGGATGTCCTGGGTGCGGCGCATAGGTTCGGTGACCACGGCGATCTTGCCCTTCAGCGCCCCGGGCGGCTGGGCCAGCAATTCATCATAGCTGCGGAAGAGCGCGATCTCGGCCTCCAGCCCGCCAGCCGGCGTCGCCGCCGAGCGGCCCAGCCCCAAAATCTGCAGCTTCTGTGGGAACGGCGCGACGACCTCGGCGGACTCCGCGCCACGCAGCCAGGACTCCGTCTCGAAGGTCTCGACGTGGACGTTCTCGAACCCCAGGGCCTTCAGCTTGGCCACGCCCCAGTCGCGGGCGCGGTCCATGGCGGGCGATCCTTGCGGGCGCGCCCCCACCTCGGTCGTCAGCGACTCTGTGACGTCCCAGGCGGTTGTGTCCGCTAGGGCGCGGTCTCTGATCGCCACAGCGGCGGCGGCGAGGTCGGTGGCGAAGGCGGTGTTGGCCGAGACCAGGGTGGCGGCGGCGGCCGCGAGCAAAGCAATACGCATGCGCCGCCGGTGCCTTTCGCAGGGAGTGCTGTCAAGCCAAGTGCCGCTCGGCCGCAGGCACCGGCCCACCCGCGGCATCGCCCGCACCCGGGCGACTCAACTCGCGATCGCGCCGATCTACTTCCGCAAGTGTAAGCTCGCACGAATACTGCACTTCCGAAGCAGACGCACACGTCTCATGGCCAAGCCATTACTCGGGTGAATCCCGGAAAATCTCTATTCCCGCTTGTAAATGCGACGTAACGACGCTACCGGTTAACCAAGTTCGTCGGGTCCGGCGTGACAGCTCGAGTCGTAAGAGGTTCCAGATGAGGGCGCGCTCTATCGGGGCCGCCGCCACAGCGACCCTGTCGCTTGGCGCGGTCGCCGCTCCTGCGGTTGCGGCTACGATCCTGTTCACCGATTTCGCCGGCGTCTGGTCCAACGCGAAAGGCGCGAAGGTCGCCTACACGGGCGCCGGGACCGATGAGGCGCAAGCCGTCAGGGGCGACGCGCTCTCCAAGAGCAGCTACGTCTTTTCAGGCGCGTCGGACGTCAGCAAGACCCTGGGCGAAGGCCCCGCGCCGTTCAGGATCGGCGCCTTCACCTATGATGACGCCAAGGTCAGCGGCGGCTCGATCACGGGGATCACGCTGTCGGTCTCGACTTCCGTGGTCGTCGACGGCGTCAATCAGGGCTTGGGCAACTTCGTCTATGGCTTCGAGCATTGGGAGACGCCGAACAACGCGCATGGCGTGAACGGCGTCTGCGGCAACGGCGAGCGTGACCGCGACGCCAGCAATCTGTACGGCTGCGCCGATCGGGTGCGCGCGACGCTGCTCAAGCCGGCCGAGTTGATCAAGATCGACGGCAAGTACTACGCTCTCGACATCTCCGGGCTCGTCCACGACGGCAATCCCGTCGAGGAGTTCTGGGCACGCGAGAATGAGAGCGGCTCGGCCGACCTGCGTGCTCAGTTGCGCCTAGTGACCGCCGCGGTTCCGGAACCGGCGAACTGGGCGATGATGATCATCGGGTTCGGCGTCGCGGGGACCGCCGTACGCGCCGGCCGCCGGCGCAACATCCTCGCGACCTAGGGCTCGATCGCCCGCTACTCGGCGTCGGACGCGGTCACGAGCACGGCCCGAGGTTCAAGCTGCGCCACAAAGACTGGGGTCGAAACCAAACCTGCGGCTGGCCCACAGGCTGATCACCCTTCCGTGGTCACGATCACCAGCGCCCGCCCGGATGGGCGGCGATCTGCCCGATCAAGCCCCCGGGAAAACCGGGCATGCGCTTCGTCGGCGCTCTCTTCCCACATCGCCACGACGGCGGCGTGCCGGGCTCCAGGCGCGGCGCGCCGTGCTGGCAGGAACAACACGCCCTCAGGCCTTTCGGCCGATCCGCTTGATCTCCCACTCCAGTTCGACCCCGGTCTTCGCCTTGACGTCGGCCCGCACCGCTTCGCCCAGGTCTTCGAGGTCGGCTGCGGTCGCCTCGCCGGTGTTGATCATGAAGTTCGAGTGCAGCGGCGAGAACATCGCTCCGCCGAAAGGTTTGCCACGCCAGCCGGCCTCGTCGACCAGCTTCCAGGACGAATGCCCCTGCGGGTTCTTGAAGGTCGAGCCGCCGGTCTTCTCGCGGATCGGCTGCGTGGTCTCGCGCCGCGCCGTGATCTCGGCCATGCGCGCCTCTACGGCTGCCGGCTCGTCCGGGCGTCCTTGGAACACGGCCTGCATCCAGATCACCTCGCCCGGCGGCACGGCGCTGTGGCGGTAGGTGTAGCCGAAGTCCTCCAGCGAATAGCTGACGATCTCGCCGCTGCGGTCGAAGCCCCATGCCGAGACCAGCACGTCCTTGGTCTCGCTGCCGTAGCAGCCAGCGTTCATGGTCAGGGCGCCGCCGATGGTGCCGGGGATGCCGGCATAGAATTCCAGCCCTGCCAGTCCGGCCTTGGCCGCCGCCTTGGCGACCATGGCGTCCAGAGCGCCAGCATCGGCGATGATCCAGCCTTCTTCCTCGTCGATCGAGATCTCCGCAAAGGCCTTGCCGGCAAGGCGAATGACCACGCCCTCGACGCCGCCGTCGCGGACGATGACGTTAGACCCGACCCCCAGCACCGTCACCGGAACCTCGGTCGGCAGGGCCGCCAGGAAGTCGCTCAGGTCCGCCTCGTCGGCCGGCAGGAACAGCACGTCGGCCGCGCCGCCGACGCGGAACCAGGTAAACGGGCCGAGCGGCTCGTCCCGCAGCAGCCGGCCGCGGACCTCGGGCAGGTTGTCTCGCCAGCTCATCGGTTCAACGCCTCAAGCTGCCCGGGCAACGCGTGCGCCCAGACCGTAATGTCGCCGGCGCCCAGACAGACCACCAGGTCGCCGGACTTGGCCTCCTCGTGCACGATCCGCGCGAGATCGGCAGGGCTTTCGAGCGCCAGCGCCCGGCGATGGCCGAAGCGGCGCAGTCCCTCGACGAGGCCATCGCGGTCTGCGCCCGGGATGGGACTCTCACCGGCCGTATAGACATCGGCCACGATCACGGTGTCGGCGTCGTTGAAGCAGCCGCAGAATTCGTCGAACAGGTCGTGAAGGCGCGTATAGCGGTGCGGCTGGACGACGGCGACGACGCGGCCTTCAGTCACCGCGCGCGCGGCCTTGAGCACCGAGGCGATCTCGACAGGGTGGTGGCCGTAGTCGTCGATGATGCGCACGCCGCCCGCTACGCCAGTGGTGGTGAAGCGGCGCTTCACGCCGCCGAATCCGGTCAGGCCCTTGCGGATGTCTTCGTCAGACACGCCCAGTTCGCGCGCGACCGCGATCGCGCCCGTGGCGTTCAGCACATTGTGCCGGCCGGCCATCGGCAGGTGCAGGTTTTCCAGTCGCGTCACCGGGCCGTCTTGCGGGGCGAACACCGCGTCGAACCGCGAGCCATCCGGGCCCATGCTGATCTTCTCGGCCCGGACCTCGGCCTGCGGGTTGGTCCCATAGGCGATGACCCGGCGGTTCTGCACCCGCGCGGCCATGGCCTGGACCTCCGGATGATCGGTGCAGACCGCGGCGAAGCCGTAGAACGGCACGTTCTCCACGAAATCCTGGAACGCCTTCTTCACGGCTTCGAAGTCGCCGTAGTGGTCCAGATGCTCGGGATCGATGTTGGTGACGATGGCGCAGGTCGACTTCAGCTTCAGGAAGGTGCCGTCGCTCTCGTCGGCCTCGACCACCATCCAGTCGCCCTCGCCCACCTTGGCGTTGGTGCCGTAGGCGTTGATGATGCCGCCGTTGATCACAGTCGGGTCCATGCCGCCGGCGTCCAGCAGGGCGGCGACCATCGAGGTCGTGGTGGTCTTGCCGTGCGTGCCGCCGACCGAGACCGAGTACTGCAGGCGGGTCAGTTCTGCGAGCATCTCGCCGCGATGGACCAGCGGCAGCCGCTTTTCGCGCGCCGCGACCATCTCCGGATTGTCGGCCTTGATCGCCGTCGAATAGACGATTGCCGACGCGCCTTCGACATTGGCCGCATCCTGGCCGATGAACACCTTGGCGCCCAGCTTCTCGAGCCGCTCGGTGTTGACGCTGGCCTTCGCGTCGGAGCCGTGCACCGTGTAGCCGATGCGCAGCATGATCTCGGCGATGCCGCTCATGCCGATGCCGCCGATGCCGATGAAATGCACGGGGCCGAGGGCGAAGGGGACGGGGCGCTTGTTCATTTTTGGACGGCGGTTCTCTCGACCAGGTCGGCCAGGCGTTCGGCCGCGTCGGGCTTGGCGATGGATCGGGCGCCGGCGGCCATGCGCGCCAGGCGGTCGGGATTGGTCAGCAGCTTCTGCAGGGCGCCCGCCATCGTATCGACGGTCAGCTGGTTCTCGCGGGCAACCTCCGCCCCGCCCGCCTCGGCCATGACCCGGGCGTTCTGCCCCTGATCGTCGTCCAGAGCGATGGCTAGCGGCACAAGGATCGCCGGCTTGCCGGCTACCGCGAACTCGCAGACTGAACCGGCTCCCGAGCGGCCGATCACCAGATGGGCGTCACGCAAGCGGGTGGCCATGTCGCGGAAAAACGGGGCGATCTCCGCCTTGACCATCGCGTCGGCGTAGATGCGCCGGGCGTTGTCCATCGACTCCTTGCGGGTCTGCTGCTGGACGTCGAGCCGGTGACGCAGGTCCTCGGGCAGCTTCTTGATCGCTTCGGGCATCAACTCGGAGAGCAGTCGCGCGCCCTGGCTGCCGCCGGTGATGAGCAGGCGGATCGGACCGTCGGCGGTCGGCGGCGTATAGGGATGGTCGGCCAGGGCCCGGATGTCGGGCCGGATCGGATTGCCCACGACGACGGCGTTCTCAGCCACTCGTCCTGGGGCCTTCTGCAGCACCGGGAACGCGCAAGCCACCGCGCGCACATGTCCGGCCAGCCGCCGGTTGGCGCGGCCCATCACCGCGTTCTGCTCGTGCAGCAGCGTCGGCCGCCCTTGGGTGATGCCCGCCAGCAGGCCAGGCACCGACGGATAGCCGCCGAATCCGACGACGACGGCTGGATCGATGCGCGTGAAGGCGGCGCGCGCCTGCATGACTCCGCGCACGATGGCGATACCGGCCTGGGCCATGCCGACCACGTCGCCGCGCTGGAAGGTGCGGGCCGACAGCCCGATGCGCTCCTCGGCCGGGAAGCTTTCGGCGAACGCGGCGGCGCGCTCGTCGGAGGCCAGCACGATGCGCCATCCACGGGCGATCAGCGCCTCAGCCAGGGCCTGTGCGGGAAACAGATGGCCGCCGGTTCCCCCGGCGGCGACGACAGCGATTTTGCGCATCACGAGCCTTTAGGCGAACGCGCCGGCCTTGGCGAGGCCCTCGCCCTGGGAATAGGCGCCCGGTCTACGGCGAGTCAGCGCAAGCGCCATGCCGAAGGTCAGACAGATCGCCCACATCGACGAGCCGCCGTACGAAATGAACGGAAGGGTCATGCCCTTGGTCGGGATCATGTTCAGGTTCACCGCCACATTGATGAAGGCCTGCTGCCCAACCAGGACGAACAGTCCGGCCGCAGCGACCTGCTCGAAGGGATCGGTCAGCTTCATGGCGCGATAGAGGCCGCGCGTGACGATGAAGCCCAATAGCACGATCAACAGCAGCGAGAAGATCAGCCCGTACTCCTCGGCGCCGACCGAATAGATAAAATCGGTGTGCAGGTCGGGCACGTGACGCTTCATGACGCCTTCGCCCGGACCGCGGCCGAAGAAGCCGCCGGCGGCGATGGCCTCGGCGGCGCGGTCGACCTGGTGGGTGTCGGCGCGATCAGGGCTGAGGAAGCGGTCCACGCGACTGGCCACGTGCGGGAACAGGAAGTAGGTCGAGCTGAGACCCGTCACCGCTACGCCGCCCAGCAGCATCACCCAGGACAGTGGCACCCCGGCCATCCAGAACGCCGCCCCGAAGGCGATGGTGATCAGCACCGTCTGGCCGACATCCGGCTGGATCAGCAGCAGCCCGACCGACAGGAAGTAGAGGCCGAAGGCGATCGAGACGCCCGGCACGCCCTGCCCTTTCTGCCCTTCCGAGAACATCCACGACACCAGCACGATCAGCGCCGGCTTCATGAACTCGGACGGCTGCAGGGTGAAGCCGCCGAGTTGCACCCAGCGCGTGGCGCCCTTGGCCGTGTGCCCCAGAAACGGCAGGATCAGCATGATGGCGATGGCGACCAGATAGATGAAGAAAGCCGCGCGCCGGATCCCCCTCGCATCGAGCATCGACACCCCGATCAGGATCGCCGCGCCGGTCACCGCGAACACGCACTGGCGCACCGCGAAGTGAAAGGGATCGCCGACGTTCATGCGCGCCGCCGCCGCCGGGCTGGCGGCGAAGGACATCATCACGCCGATGGCGATCAGGGCGGCGACCGCACCCAGCATCCAGCGGTCCGTCGTCCACCACCAGATCCCGACCGACGAGCGGTCGCTCCGCGCGAAGGCGTGGGCCTGCTGGGGGCGATGGATGTGACTCATGGGGCGTCTCCGCGGGCGCAGCGGCCCGTATCCTCCAGATGCCCGCGGCATGCTTAAGATATCTTAACCAAGCGACCGCTCGACGGCCCTGCGACTTGAATTCTTTCGTCGCTACAGGCGACATCGCTTTCCCGCCGAAGAAGGACGTCTCGATGCCCCAGGCCCCCTCCGCCCCGACCGATCAGGCCGCCTACTGGAACAAGACCGGGGGCCAAGCCTGGGTCGACCTGCAGGATATGATGGACAACCTCAACCGGCCGATCGAAGAGGCCCTGGTCGAGCGCGCCTTCCCAGGGGTCGGCAAGCGAGTCCTGGACATCGGCTGCGGCGCGGGAGCCACCACCCTGGCCATGGCCCGGCGGCTCGGTTCCGAGGGACTCAGCCTCGGCGTCGACATCTCCGCACCGTTGATCGAGATCGCCGTCGCCCAGGCGACGGCGGGGGCGCAGTTCGTACAGGCCGACGCCCAGACCTATGATTTCGACCAGGCGACCTTCGACGCGGCGATGTCCCGGTTCGGGGTAATGTTCTTCAGTGATTTCGACGCCGCCTTCGCCAACATCCGTCGCAGCCTGAAGCCCGGGGCCGAGTTGGTCTTCGCCTGTTGGCGCAGCCCAGCCGACAACCCGATGGCGGTCATCCCCGGACGCGCCGCCGCGCCGTTCCTGCCGCCCTCCCCGGCTGCCGATCCGCTTGCCCCCGGCCGTTTCGCCTTCGCCGATCCGGAGCGGGTGCGCGGGATCCTCACGCGCAGCGGCTGGAGCGACATCGACATCACCCGGCTCGATACGCCGACGCCCATCGCGCTGGACGATCTGGTCACGCTAAGCCTGCGAATGGGCCCGGTCGCGGCGGCCTTGCGCGAGGCGGATGAGGCGACACGCGGCAAGGTGCGTGAGGCAGTGGAAAACGCCCTGGAGGCCGAGGCCGTGGACGGCGTCGTGCCGATGGTCGCCGGTTGCTGGCTGGTGACGGCTCGAGCCTAGGCGCGCGCGCCCTTGGCGGTCGGGCGGCTCAGCCCCAGCACCGCCTCGCGGAACGCTTCGCCGCGCGCTTCGAAGTCGGCGAACTGATCGAACGAGGCGCAGGCCGGCGACAGCAGCACCACGGCGTCATGCCCTGAAGCCGCGGCGTCCGCATAGGCGGCGGCCACAGCGGCCGGCAGCGTCCCGCATTTGGCGAGCTTGGCCTTGCCTTCAAGTGTCGCAGCGAAGTCGTCTTGCGCCTCCCCGATCAGGTAGGCCTTTTCGATCCGCGGGAAGAGATCGCCCAGGCTGTCGATGCCGCCGGCCTTCGGCACGCCGCCGGCGATCCAGTAGAACTTCGGATAGCTGGACATCGCCTGGCGCGCCGCGTCCGCGTTCGTCGCCTTGCTGTCGTTGACGAACCGCACCTTTCCGACCGCGCCCACCGTCTCCATCCGGTGCGCCAGCCCCGGAAAGCTCATCAGGCCGTCGGCGGCTTCCTGCGAGGTCAGGCCTAGGCCGCGCACGGCGGCGTAGGCGGCGGCCGCGTTCTGCCAGTTGTGGCGGCCCGGCAGCGAACGCGCGCGCAGCAGGTCGGCGACTTCCACCGCCCGCTCGCCGGTCGCATCATAGAGCAGGCCCTGCAAGACATAGACCCCACGGCCCATGGCCTTTGAAGCCGAGATGGGAACGATGGTGCGACGGTTGGCGGCGGTGATCTCGGTGCAGATCCGCTGGCCCCAGGGGTCGTCCACGCCGATGACGGCGGTGTCGCCCTTCCCCTGGTTCAGCAGGATACGGCGCTTGGCCCCGACATACCCTTCCATTCCGCCGTGGCGATCGAGGTGGTCGGGCGAGACGTTGAGCAGCAGCGCCACGTCGGGCTTCAGGCTCGAGGTCAGGTCCAACTGGTAGGAGCTCAACTCAAGCACGTAGACCGCCCCGCCGTGCATGTCCTCCAGGCCCAGCACGCCCTGGCCGATATTGCCGCCGACCCGCACGTCGCGCCCGGCGGCGGCGCAGATGTGGCCGATCAGGGCGGTGGTGGTCGACTTGCCGTTGGTGCCGGTGATGGCGACGATCTTCGGGCGCTTGTGATCCGGCGCGGCGTTCACGGTGCGCGCGAACAGCTCGACATCGCCGAGAATCTCGACGCCGGCGGCCTTGGCCTTCTCGACCGTCCAGTGCGGGGTCGGATGGGTCAACGGTACGCCCGGCGACAGCATCAGGGCGGCGAACTGAGACCAGTCGGCGGTCGAGAGGTCCTGGAGGTCCAGCCCCTCGGCCTCGGCGGCGGCGCGGCTTTCAGCCTTTTCGTCCCAGACTACGACCTTCGCGCCGCCCAGGATCAGCGCGCGCGCGGCCGTCAGCCCTGTGCGGGCCAGGCCGAACACGGCGACCGTCCTGCCTTCGAAGCCGCGGACCGGAATCATGAGACTGCCTGCCCTCCCCTACCGCAGCTTCAGCGTCGCAAGGCCCAGCAGGGCGAGCATGACCGCGATGATCCAGAAGCGGATCACGACCGTGCTCTCGGACCAGCCGAGCTTTTCGAAATGGTGGTGGATCGGCGCCATGCGGAACACCCGCTTGCCGGTGAGCTTGAACGAGGCGACCTGGATCATCACCGACAGGGTCTCCATCACGAAGAGACCACCGATGATGCCGAGCACGATCTCGTGCTTGGTGGCCACGGCCACGGCGCCGATGCCGCCGCCCAGAGCCAGCGAGCCGGTGTCGCCCATGAAGATCTTAGCCGGCGGCGCATTGTACCAGAGGAAGCCAAGTCCGGCGCCGATCATCGCCCCGCAATAGATCGCGATCTCGCCCACGCCCGGTACGAAGTGCAGCTTCAGGTACTGGGCGAAGACGTAGTTGCCGACGAGATAGGCGATGAAGCCGAAAGCGGCGGCCGCGATCATCACCGGCACCGTCGCCAACCCGTCCAGGCCGTCGGTGAAGTTCACGGCGTTGGCCGCCCCGACGATGATGAAGGCCCCGAACGCCAGGTAGAACCAGCCGAGCGGCATCAAAAGCTGCTTGAAGATCGGGAAGGCGACTGAGGTCGACAGCTCCGGCGTCTCCGGCGGGCTGGTGCCGAAGATCACCATCAGGGCTACCGCCGCGATAGCGATCGCCGCCTCCATGAGCAGGCGAATCTTGCCCGAAACCCCGGCGGTCGATTGCTTCGTGACCTTGGCGTAGTCGTCGGTGAAGCCGAGCACCCCGTAGCCGGCGGTGACCAGGATCACCGCCCAGACATAGACGTTGCTGAGGTCGGACCACAGCAGGGTGCCGACCAGTAGGCCGGCGAGGATCATCACCCCGCCCATGGTCGGAGTGCCGGCCTTCTCGACCACGTGACGCTCGATGCCGTCGGCGCGGATCGGCTGGCCCTTGCCCTGCTTGGCCTGCATCCAGCGGATAAAGCGCGAGCCCATGGCCACGACCACCAGCTGCGCCGTGAACAGCGCCATGCCGGTCCGGAAGGTCTGATATTTCAGCAGGTTGAGGAACGGCACATAGCCGTCCGCGGCGAGCTGTTGATACAGCCAGTAGAGCATCAGCCCGTCTCCCCCGAACGCACGTCGAGCGCGCTCAGCGCAGCTGCTACCGCGCCCGCCCGAGAGCCGTTGGACCCCTTCACCATCACCAGATCGCCCGGCTCGACGGCCGCGCTGATCAGTGGCGCCAGCTCCGCCGCACTCTCGGCGTAACCGCCGCGACGAGTCGGCGGAAGTGCGTCCCACAGGGACTTCATCAGCGGCCCGGCGGCGAACACGAGGTCCACCTTGGCCGCATCCAGCGGTTCGGCCAGGCCGGCATGGAAGGCGGGCGCTTCGGCCCCGAGCTCGAGCATGTCGGTCAGGGCGACGATCCGCCGCCCCCCCGTCTTGCGCGCGCCCAGACTGGCGAACGCCGCGCCCATCGAGATCGGATTGGCGTTGTAGCTCTCGTCGATCAGCGTGAAGACGCCGCCGGGGAGCTTGATCGCCCTCTCGGCCCCGCGGCCGGCCAGCGGCTCGAATCCGCCGAGCGCCGCCAGGCTGTCGTCGAGGCCGACGCCTAGCGCCTCCAGCATCAGCAGCACCGCCATGCTGTTGGGGCCCCAATGGAAACCTGTCTGCAGGATCGGGAAGTCCAGCGCCTTGCCGTGCAGCCGCGCCTTGATCACCGCCCGGCCCGGCTCGGGCGCGAAGTCGACAAGCTGGGCGTCGCAATCCTTGCCTGCGCCGAAGCTGCGCACGGTCGCGCCGGCCTTGTGGGCCTCTTCGGCCAGCAGCTCGAACCACTTGTTGTCGGCGTTGAGCACCGCCACGCCGCCCGGCTCGATGCCGGCGAAGATCTCGGCCTTGGCGCGCGCCACGCCTATTTCGCCATCGGGGAAGTTCTCGACATGCACCGGCCCGACCGTGGTGATCGCGACGGCGTGCGGACGCACAAACCGCGACAGCGGGGTGATCTCGTCGGCGTGGTTCATGCCGATCTCGAAGATCGCCCGCTCGGTGTCACGCGGCATCCGCGCCAGGGTCAGCGGCACGCCGATATGGTTATTGTAGCTCTTCACCGACGAGTGCGCGCGGCCGGCGCGCTCAAGCCCGGCCCGGATGGCCTGGGTGACGCTCGTCTTGCCGACCGAGCCGGTCACCGCGCCCCGACGCGCCTGCGACGCCCGCTCGCGCGAAGCTTCGCCCAATTGTTCCAAGGCCTTGAGCGTGTCGACTACGACGATACTGGAGCCGTCGACGCTCTTCGACGCCAGGCTTGCGGCCGCGCCGGCCGCCAGAGCCTGCGGCACGAACTCATGACCGTCGCGCGCGCCGGCCAGGGCGACAAAGAGGTCGCCGGCCTCGATGCTGCGGGTGTCGATTGAAACGCCGTCGACCGTGAACGGCCGGCCGGAAAGCCGGCCGCCGGTCGCAGCGGCGATCTCTTCGGACGTCCAGAGGGGATTAGACATGCCCAGCCTCCAGCGCCGCGGACACTTCAGCCACGTCGTCGAAGGGATGAACGGTCGAACCGACGGTTTGGCCCTGCTCATGTCCCTTGCCGGCGACGACCAGCACGTCGCCAGGCCCCATCAGCGCCACGCCAGCGCGGATCGCCTCGCGGCGGTCGCCGACTTCGCGCGAGCCCGGCGCGCCGGCCAGGATTTCGGCGCGGATCGCGGCCGGAACTTCCGACCGGGGATTGTCGTCGGTGACGATGGCGATGTCGGCGTGCTGGGCGGCGGCCAGACCCATGAGCGGACGCTTGGCGCGGTCGCGGTCGCCGCCGGCCCCGAACACGACGATCAGCTTGCCTTCCACGTGCGGCCGCAGCGACTTCAGCACGGTCTCCAATCCATCGGGCGTATGGGCATAGTCGACATAGGCCTCGCCGCCCTTGGCGCCGGTTCCGACGCGCTGCAGACGTCCGGGCGCGCCCTCAAGCGTGCCGAGCGCTGAGATGACCCCGTCGACCGGCTCGCCCGCGGCGATGCACAGCCCCGCGGCGACCAGGGCGTTTGACGCCTGGAACGCTCCGGCCAGCGGCAGCACGACGTCATAGGTCTTGCCCTTGGCTTCGATCTTGAGGGCCTGGCCGTCAGGCGTCGGGGCATGACCGACCAGCTTCAGCCCCTGCCCGGCCTCGCCGACTGACAGCACCGACTGCCCCGCCCCGACCGCCGCGGCGGCGAAAGCGCCGTAGGCGTCGGAGTCGGCGTTCAGCACAGCGGTTGCGCCCCGCGGCAGCAGCGCCTCGAACAGGCGCAGCTTGGCGTCGCGGTAGGCTTCCATGGTGTGGTGATAGTCGAGATGGTCCTGGGTCAGGTTCAGGAAACCAGCCGCGGTCAGGTCCGCCCCGTCGAGCCGGCGCTGGTCGATCCCGTGCGACGAAGCCTCCATCGCCAGGTGCGTGACGCCCTTGGCGACCAGCACCGACATCAATTCGGCGACATCGGCCGCGTCCGGCGTCGTCAGGCCGGCGGGGGTGATCTGCTCATCAAGGCCCGGCCCGGTCGCGCGGACGCCGAGGGTGCCCATGCTGGCGGCTCGATGGCCGAGGCGGTTGAAGATCTGACGGCAGAATCCGGCGACCGAGGTCTTGCCGTTGGTGCCGGTGACGGCGACGACGACCGGCGGCTGCGCGCCCCAGAACGCCCGTGCGGCCAGGGCATAGACCCGGCGCGGATCGGGGGTGACGATCACCGGCACGCCCAGTTCGGGCATGTCCTCGGCCGCGATCACCGCCACGGCGCCGGCTTCGACAGCTTTGGCGGCGAACGCCTTGCCGTCGACCTTCGAACCTGGCAGCGCGGCGAACAGAAAGCCGGGCTTGACCCTGCGGCTGTCGGCGGTGACGCCTGTCACTTCCGGATCGACCGCAGAGGTCCGCTGGACCAGCTGGGAGAGCATCTTGCGCATCAGTGGCCGTCCGCGATCGGCTCGGCAGCCACGGAACCCTCGCCCACCACTTTGATTAGGTCGGGCTGGCGCTGAACGCCCAGGAACGGGGCGATACGGTCGATGACGCGGCCGGCGGCGGGCGCGGCGACCCAGCCCCCAGTGGAATAGCCATAAGTCTTGGCCGTGCCGTGCGGCTCGTCCATCAGGATCAGCACGAAGTAGCGGTCTTCCTGCACGGCGCCAGCGGTCGGGAACACGGCCGCGAACGACGACACCTGGCGCTGGGTCGAGTAGCCGCGGATCGCCGGGTCGTACTTCTCGCCGGTGCCGGTCTTGCCTCCGACGCTCAGACCTGGGGCGTTCGCCGACTTGCCGCTGCCGCCGATGACGTTGGCGCGCATGATCTGCAGCATCTGGATCGATGTCTGCTCGGACAGCACCCGCTGGCCCTGAGGTCTCTGGCCAGGCTCCAGCTTCTTGATGGTCAGCGGCACGAGATAGCCGCCGTTCAGCAGCGCGCCCATGGCGCTCGACAGCGCCAGCGGGCTGACGTTCATGCCGTGGCCGAACGAGGTCGACGCCACCGCGTCCATGTCCCACTTGCGCGGGGTCAAGGGACGGGCCGATTCCATCAGCTCGACGCGAGCCGGCTTGGTCAGGCCCAGAGCGGTGAAGTACTTGCTCAGGCGCTCGGCGCCGACGCTCTCGGCCAGCTTGGCGGTGCCGATGTTGGAGGAGTGCTGGAACACCTCGACCAGGGTCAGGATTTTCCGGGCGGCGTGGTAGTCCTTGATGGTCCGGTAGCCCAGTTGGTACGGCACGCGCGCATCGAAAGTCGACGACGGATTAGCCACGCCGGTGTCCAGACCGATCGCGACCGTGAACGCCTTGAAGGTCGAGCCCATCTCGTAGATCGAAGCCGCCGCGCGGTTAAGCTTGGCGTCGTCGCTGGCCTTGGCGACCTGGTTCGGATCGAAGGTCGGATAGCTCGCCATCCCCAGAATTTCGCCCGTGTGGACGTTGGTGACGATGCCGACGGCGCCGCGTGGCTGGAACTCGGCCGCGGCCTTGTAGAGCTCGTCCTCCAGCGCCGCCTGGACGCGCAGGTCGATGGACAGCGCCACCGCCGTCTTCGATGCAGCATTGCCGCGGATGGTGTCGTTCAGCGCCCGCTCGGCCCCGGCCAGCCCGATCCCGCCGGTGTCCGCAAACCCGACCAGGTGGGCTGCGGTCGTGCCCAGCGGATAGACCCGCCGCTCTTCCGGCTCGAAGGTGACGCCCGGCAGGCCGAGGGCATGGATGCGAGCTCGCACTTCCGGCGTCAGTCCGGCGGCCACGAAGCCGCGGCGCTCGCCGCTCAGCACCTTCTCCAGGCGCTGGCGGTTCAGGTTCGGCAGGGCCGCGCGCAGGGCCCGGCGCGTTTCGTCGGCGTCCCAGATCTCGCGCGGATCGACATAGACGCCATAGTGCAGCAGGTCGGCGGCCAGCATGGCGCCGTTGCGGTCGACGAGGTCGGCGCGCGAGGCGCCGACCGGCGCGGCGTATCCGCCACTGCGGCCGGCGTCCGAGAACAGCGCCGCGCGCGTCGCGCCGATGGCCAGCAGCAGGAAGGCGGTCGCGAACAGCGCCAGCACGAAGAAGATGCGGATGCGCGTATCGTCTTCGGCCTTGCCGGCCGCCTTGGCGCGCTCGAAGGCGTGCTCCAGTCCCCAGACCTTGGCCTTGAGCCAGCGCCAACCCGGCGCTTCGAACGATGGATGAGCAAGGCTCACGGCGTTGGCTTCCCGAGGGCGACTTCGCCCAGTTTGTCGATGGTGGTCTCGTGCTTGGCCCCGACCGGACCCATGCCCAGATGCGCCGTCGAAAGCGCCTCGATGCGCGAGGGCTGCTCCAGGTGGGCGACTTCGGCCTGCAGCAGGCGGATGCGGGCCTTCTCGGCGTCGATCTGCTTTTCGACCGAGGCGATTTCCGCGCGCTCGCGCCCGGCCATGGTCTTGGCCAGGTAGACCGACAGGATCACGGCGACCAGAACCCCCAGCGCGACCACATCGACCAGCCGGAAGCCCCGAATCTTGCGGGTTAGGAGACTCATGCCGCCTCCTTCCATACCGGAGCGGAGGTGCGAACCCCCACCCTCAACTTGGCCGATCGCGCGCGCGGATTGGTCGCGGTCTCGGTCTCGCCTGGCGCGCGGGCGCCGTTGAACAGCAGCTGGAAGCTCGGGGGCGCGCCGGCTTCGACCGGCGGGGCATGGCGCGAGCCGCCGGGGGTCCTGCCGGCGCGCTCAGTGAAGAAGGCCTTGGCGATACGGTCTTCCAGCGAATGGAAGGTGACCACCGCCAGCCGGCCGCCCGGCTTCAGCACGCGCTCGGCGGCGATCAGCCCAGCCTCCAGCTCGGACAGCTCTTCGTTGACCGCGATGCGCAGGCCCTGGAACGAGCGCGTGGCCGGATGCACCTTGGCCCCGCGTCGCCCGCCCAGGGCGCGCTCGATCACTTCGGCCAGGTCCAGCGTGCGGGTGAACGGCTGCTCGGCGCGGCGGCGAACGATGAACGAGGCCACGCGGCGCGACTGCCGCTCCTCGCCATAGACGTAGAAGATCCGGGCCAGCTCAGCCTGCTCGGCGGTGTTGACGATGTCGGCCGCGGTCGGGCCGTCAGCCCCCATTCGCATGTCCAGCGGCCCGTCGCGCATGAACGAGAAGCCGCGCTCGGCCTGGTCGAGCTGCATCGACGAGACGCCGAGATCCAGGGCGACGCCGTCGGCGACGCCTTCGCCCAGCTCGTCGGCCATCTGCGAGAACCGCCCGTCGACCAGCCGGAAGCGCTCGCCCAGGCCTTCGGCGAACTTGCGCGCGCTGGGATCGCGATCGAAGGCGACGACGTCGGCGCCGGTGGCCAGGAACGCACGGCTGTAGCCGCCGGCGCCGAAGGTGCCGTCAACGATCAGCTTGCCGGGCGCGGGCTCCAGCGCCGCGATCACTTCATCCAGCAAGACCGAGGTGTGGGGCGCGCTCACCTAAGCCGCTCCCAGCTTGGCGGCGCGCTGCTGGGCGCGCAGTTCGGCGAGGCCGGCGCGGGCCAACTCGCGCTGGGCGGCCCGATGGGCCTGGAACGCCTCGCGCTCCCAGATCTGAAAACGGTCGCCCAGGCCGACCAGCACGACCCAGTCGGTCAGGCCGAATTGGTCGCACAGCTGCTCAGGCAGGGTGATGCGGCCGGCGGTGTCGAAACTCATCTTCGCCTGACCGCCCAGCACCGACAGCTCGATCGCCGAGCGCACAGGGTCGCCGAACGGCATCTCGTCCATCAGCGCGATGTAGCGATCGAACAGCGCCCGACCGCCGCCCTCGATGCAGTCCGCCTCGATCGAGGGGAAGCATACGATGCCGTCAAAAGGGCCGGACACGAGCGCGCGGAATTCCTGCGGCACAACGATGCGCCGCTTGGCGTCTACTTGTTTCTCGAAGGTCGAGAGAAACATCCCGCCGCGCCCCAGATCGCGGCTCCGAGCGAGCCGCCAACTTCACCCCGTTTTGGACCCGCGAAGCCCCCAGCTCCGACGCGCCGCTGATCTTCAACGGATGCTGATTGGGTTAACATGGGATCAATTGGGAGACAATGACTCCAAGCCGTAATTTCGGGGAATCTCAAAGAGCTCACGGTCACGTCGCATGCATCCACAGTTGATATCAACAGAACATACAGCGAACTTGTTAAGTATAGCCGCCGCGTCTGTGGACGGCGGTGGATAAGCGGGACGGAAGTACGGACCAGACGGCCTATAAGCCGGGTTCTGTGCCGCCCGCGAACGGGCGCGACGATCATTCCTCTGGACCGTCCATTGCTGGACGGTTCTCGCGACCTACCCGGACGCCTCAGGCCTATGACGGCCCTACCCCTTGCGGGGCGCGGAATCCCTATTCGGTCTTGCTCCTGGCGGGGCTTGCCATGCCGTCCCTGTCACCAGGTCCGCGGTGGGCTCTTACCCCACCCTTTCACCCTTACCCCGGGCGAAACCGGGGCGGTCTGCTCTCTGTGGCGCTATCCCTGGGGTCGCCCCCGGCGGGCGTTACCCGCCGCCATGTCATAGTGGAGCCCGGACTTTCCTCGACTGCGTGAGCAGCCGCGATCGCCCGGCCGTCTGGTCCGCGCGCTAAGTGGGCCGCCCCGCGCCCGCGGTCAAGCGCGGCGCTCATCCCATTTCGTCCCATCAGGCGGCGACTTGCGCATCGCGGCTCACGCGCCTAGCCTTGTCGCAACCGTCCGGAAGAGGATGCCTACGTGTGTGCTGTGATCGATTGAGGCCGTGAGACCGCTGGGCTGAGCCCTGCCATCCCCGCCGCGCCTGCCGGGCGCGAGCGCCTCAACTCGACTGGACACATCATGCCGAAATTCCAAGACCCGCGCACGCCCGTGCGCCATCCTGAAACCGACTCCGCGCCCCTGACCGCGGCCGAACGCGCCCGCGCGATCATCGAGCAGCAGTTGGCCAAGAAGCAGCAGAACAGCGGCCCGCCGGGCGCCTCCGGCGGCAAGGCCGGCGGCGTCCACAAACCCGGCAAGGGCGGCTGGTCGCCCGCTCCGATCCGCCCCGGCGGACGCGGCCGGCGCGGCTAAGACAGAACGGCGAGGCGGCGCGGGCCGCCTCGCCGAACCGTTCTAGAACTCGGCCGAACCGCCGTCGCAGGGCACCACCGCGCCGGTGGTGTAGGCGCTGGCGCGGCTGGCCAGGAAGATCGCCACGCCGGCGATGTCTTCCGGCGTCCCGATGCGGCCGCGCGGGTTCGACTTGGCGATGGCGTCGCCGGCCCGGGCTAGCGTCGCGGCCATCATGTGGCTCTGGAAGGGACCGGGCGCGATGGCGTTGACGAGGATGTGCTCGGGAGCCAGGCGCTTGGCCAGGTGGCGGGTCAGCATGATGCAGCCGGCCTTGGAGGTCGAATAGGCGTAGGTCTCCAGCGCCGGCGGCTCGATGCCGTTGACCGAGGCGATGTTGATCACCCGGCTCGGGTTCTCGTGGGTCGCGGCGGCGCGCAGCTGCGGCAGCAGCTTCTGGGTCAGGAAGAAGATCGACTTCACGTTCAGGTCGACGGTCTTGTCCCAGCCGTCTTCCGGATACTCGTCGATCGGCGCGCCCCAGGTGGCGCCCGCGTTGTTGACCAGGATGTCGAGCTTGTCCTCACGCTCGGCCAGCGCCGAGGCAAGACCGGTGATGCCGTCCATGTTCGACAGGTCGAAGGGCAGCGAGATGCAGGTCCCGTACTTCGACAGCTCCTCGGCCAGCCCGTCGCAAACATTGGCCTTGCGTGACGAGATGTAGACCTTGGCGCCGTTCTCGACATAGCCGCGTGCGATCATCTCGCCGATGCCGCGGCTGCCGCCGGTGACCAGGGCGACCTTGCCCTCAACGCTGAACAGATTGCGCATGGAATACGTCCCTCAATTTCGAAATAAAGGTATGGCGAAAGGCGGAAAACTCGTGGCGAGCACTGCTGACGGGCGGCGCGGCCGCCGTCAAGCAGGCGTCAGCAGCAGTCCCATGGCGATATCGTCTTCCAGCCGGCCGTCCGGCATGCGCACGCGCTGGACGAAGCGGCCCTCCATCACGAAGCCGAGCCGCTCATAAAGACGAATGGCGTCGATATTGCCCTCGCGCGCCATGAGCTCGATGCGGGTGACCGTCGGCGACAGCTCCCGCGCCGCGGCGAAAAGCGCCGCGAACAGCGCTCGCCCGACGCCCTTCCCCTGCCAGGCCGGATCGACTGCAACGGTGAGGTCGGAGAGCACGTGGGCGAATTGGTCCGGCCCGATACGCGAGGCGTGGATCTCGCCAGCCAGCCGCCCGTCGATCCAGGCGCCCAAGCTCACGCCGCCGGCGTGGGCCTTGGCGAGAAAGCCCTCGACATAGGCCAGGTCCATCTCCTCGGGCCGCCGCGCCAGACCGCCCGAACCTCCAGCCGCGGCGCGATAGAGCGCCAGCACCTGCGTGGCGTCACCGGCCGTCGTGGCCCGGATGATCGGCTCGCTCACGAGACCGCCGCCGCCCGCAACAGGGCGATCAGCCGCGCGCGGGTCATGCCGTCGGCGATCCCGTCGACCTTCTCCGGCCGCCAGTGGCGCTGGAAGGCGCGCACGATGGTGGTGGTGTCGGCGTCGTACTTGCCTGAGGGGGCGCTGTCGTAGCCCAGCCGGGTCAGTCCGGCCTGCAGCGCGAACACCCCGGCGCTCTCCTCGCCCTCGGACAGCGGGGCGCCAGGCGCTGCATCGGGCTCGACCCACAGCCCATGGCCGGCCTGGGCCAGCGTCTTCCAGGGGAACAGCTCGCCCGGGTCGTCCTTGCGGGCCGGGGCGACGTCGGAGTGGCCGACGATGCGCCCGTCCTCGACCTGCCAACGGCTGCGGATGTCGGACAGCAGTTCGATCACCGCGTCGATCTGGGCCTTCGGGAAGGGGCGATAGCCCCACTCGTGGCCGGGATTGACGATCTCAATGCCGATCGAGCGGCCGTTGATGTCGGTCTCGCCCTTCCAGGACGAGACGCCGGCGTGCCAGGCGCGGCGTTCCTCAGGCACCAGCCGGAACACCCGCCCATCCTCCTCGACGAGATAGTGCGACGAGACCTTGGACTCCTCGTTGCACAGCCAGGCGAGCGCCTCCTCTCCGGTCTTCATGCCGGTGTAGTGCAGCACGATGATGTCGGGCGGGACCTTGCGCTCGTTGAAGTTCGGCGAGACCGCTTCAATGAAGTTCATCGGGCCCGTCCCCGCAGGTTGAGCAGCAGCAGCATGATCTGGTTGGGCCTCATGGCGATGATCAGAACGCCCGCCAGCGCCACCGCGGCGCCAAATGCCATGCGTGCGTCGAACGGGTCGTGGGTGATGACGACTCCAAGGCCGATGGTGGCCAGCGGCGTCATCAGGGTCAACGGCGAGATCAGGTTCGCCTCATAGCGCTGGATCAGCCAGTAGTAGGCAGTGTGGCCGAATACAGACACCACCAGGGCCGAGAAGATCACCGCGGCCCAGAACCGCCAACCGATGGCCAGGCCGGTTTCGACGCCGCCCGGCTCGAAGATCAGCGACATCGGGATCAGCACGGCGGCCGAGGCCACTCCGACCCAGGCCTGGAACTGCAGAGGCTTGACCCCTTCCATCTGCTTCATCAGCACCGAGCCGAGCGAGCCCAGCACGACCGAAACCAGCACGAACGCCAGGCCGCCGGTCAGGGTGAAGCCGTGCGGATCCCACATCACCGCCAGGGCGCCGACCAGGGTCAGGCTGATGCCCAGCAGGCGGCGACGGTTCAGCCGTTCGCCCAGCAGCATGAATGACAGGAAGGTCGTGGTCGGCACCATGAGCTGACTCACGATCGCGGCCGACGATGGGCTGGCGGTCTTCAGCGCAATGAACATGAAGGCGAACGAGCCGGCCCCCATGCAGACCGCGATCAGCAGCAGCCGCCACAGCGGCCGCGGCGGGTTGCGCAGCCAGGGGAACACCGCCGCCGCCACGATGATGAAGCGAACCGCCGCATAGAACAGCGGCGGAGCGTGCAGATAGGCGACCACGTACTTCGAGACGATGTTGTTGGTCGCCCACAACAGACAGACGAAGACCAGGAGGGCGAAGTCGCGAAGGGCCATGACCTGGCGGTTAGGCGCGGTTGGACCGCGTTTGGCAAGTGCGCGGCTTGTGCGACGTTTGGGAAATCCCCGATTGTGGCGCCCAGTTCGAGCCCGGAGTTCCAGACATGACCGCCGCCCCCTTCCTAGGCCCCGACGTCCAAGATCACGGTTCGGCCTGGATCGACCCCTCGGCGCGAATATTCGGCGCGGTGGAGATCGCGCCGGAGGCCTCGATCTGGTGCAACGTCGTGGCCCGCGCCGAGAGCCAAAAGGTCGTGATCGGCCGGCGGACCAACATCCAGGACTTTGTGATGATCCATGTCGGCTCGGGGACCCCGACCATCGTGGGCGAGAACTGCTCGATCACGCACCACGTCACGCTGCACGGCTGCGATATCGGCGACAACTGCCTGATCGGCATCGGCGCGACGATTATGGACGGCTGCGTGGTCGGCGCGGGCTCGATCGTCGCCGGCGGCAGCTTCCTTAAGGAAGGCACGGTGATCCCGCCGAACTCGATCGTCATGGGTTCGCCCGGCGCGGCGACCAAGACCCGCGACAGCCGCCGCGCCAATGCGCTGAACGCCTTCCTCTACTGGCGCAACGCCCAGGCCTACGCCCAGGGCGACTACCGGCTGTGGTCGAAGGACAGCTTCCGCGCCGAGATGGCCGCCGAGCACGCACGGCTGGCGGCCATCTTCGGCTGACCCTTAGGCGTTCGCCGCCTCCGGCGCCCCGCCCTCGGCCATTGCGGCCTGATCCATGAACATCACCTCCCAGACATGCCCGTCGAGGTCCTGGAAGCTGCAGCCGTACATCGGGCCCATGTCCAGGACCGGCTTCCAGGGCTTGCCACCCGCCGCCAGCGCCTTGCTCAGCAGGCCGTCGACCTCGGCCCGGCTGGCGGCGGAGAGGCAGGTCAGCACCTCCGTCGCCTTGTGAGCGTCGGCGATGTCGCCGTTGATGAAGTCCTGGAAACGCTCATGCTCCAACAGCATCGCGAAGATGTTCTCCTCGATGACCATGCAGGCGGTGTTTTCGCTGCAGAACTGCTCGTTGAACGAAAAGCCGAGAGCGCCGAAGAATGCGCGGGAGGCGGCCACGCTCTTCACCGGCAGGTTCACAAAGATCATTCGCATGGGATCACTCCTGGGGGATGGGTCTGAGCCTAGGACGAAGGCCCCCCTCCCGTCCCGACATCCCACGCGAACTTTTTCCGGCAGAGCGGCCCGGCGCGACCATATTGGATGAATGTCCACGCTCCGCATCCGCGTCATCGACTTGGAGACGTCAGGCGCCTCGGCCTATGAGGTCTGCGAAATCGGCTGGCAGGACGTCGTCCTGGGTCCGGACGGCCGATGGTCCGTGAACGAAGAACGCGGCGCGAAATTCGTCAATCCGGGCCGCCCCATCTCGACCGCCACAATGGCGGTTCACCACATCATGGACGGCGATGTCGTGGGCGCTCCGTTCTGGCGCGAGGCGGCGCCGGACGTCCTGCGCCCCGCCGATGGCGTCCTGGCGCTGGCCGCGCACCGGGCGGCTTTCGAGCAGCGTTACTGCACGCCTGCGCTGAGCGGCGGGGCCCGATGGATCTGCACCTGGAAGTGCGCCTTGCGCCTATGGCCGGACTTGCCCGGTTATTCGAACCAACTGCTCCGGTACCAGCGCATGCCCCAGGGGTTGGATCGTCAGACCGGCCTGCCCGCGCACCGGGCTATGCCGGACGCTTACGTCACCGCGCACCACCTGCGCGATATGCTGAACGAGGCGTCCGTCGACCAACTGCTGGCCTGGAGCGACGAGCCGGGACTGCTCCCCCGCGTGCCGACGGGCCCGGAACGTGGGCGGCCGTGGACCGAGGTCGCAACCGACCTCCTGCACAGCTTCGCCCGAGATAGAGACCCCAACCTCCGCTTCTCCGCCGAGACCGAGTTGCGTCGTCGCGGCAAGATCGAAATCCAGGCCGCGCCCCCGCCGCGGCAACGCACCTTGCTGTGACGCACGAAAAAGGCGGCGCCCGAAGAGCGCCGCCTCGATATCCGCCATGCGCGCGGGCTTACGCCGCCGCGCCGAGGCTCAGGGTCTCGTAGCGGGCCAGGTTGTGATCGGTCGAGCCGAAGGCGCTCTCGATCATGGTGGCGCGCTTGAAGTAGTGGCCGATGGCCATCTCGTCGGTCATGCCCATGCCTCCGTGCAACTGGATGGCGTTCTGACCGATGAACTTGGCCGCCTTGCCGATCTGCACCTTGGCCGCCGCCGCGCCCTTGGCCCGCTCGACGTCGCTGTCGCTGAGCTTGATGTCGGCCATGTAGGTCATCGAGATCGATTGCTCGAGGTTGATGAACATGTCGACCATTCGGTGCTGCAGCACTTGGAACTGGCTGATCGGCTGGCCGAACTGCTTGCGCTGCTTGGTGTATTCCAGCGTGCCTTCATGCAGCTTCCGGAACACGCCGCAGGCTTCGGCGCAGGTGGCGACGATGGCTTCGTCGATCACCTTCTCGACCAGCGGAAGGGCGGCGCCTTCCGTGCCGATCAGCGCGTCGGCGCCGACCGAAACGTTCTCGAAGGTGACTTCCGAGGCGCGGAAGCCGTCGACGGTCGGGTAATCGCGCGTCGTCACGCCCTTGGCGTTCTTCGGCACGATGAACACCGAGACGCCCTGGGCGTCGCGCTGGCCGCCGCCGGTGCGGGCGGTGACGATCAGGTGCGTGGCGTACGGCGCGCCGATGACCACGGCCTTGTGGCCGTTGAGGACGTAGCCGCCGCCGTCCTTCTTGGCGGTGGTCTTCAGGTCCTGCCAAGTGTAGCGGGCCTGCGGCTCGGCATAGGCGAAGGCGATGATCGTCTCGCCGCCGATGATGCCGCCGATCAGGTCGCTGGCGCCGGCATAGCCGGAATGCTTCAGGAAGCCGCCGCCGATCACCACGGTGCCGAGGTAGGGCTCGACCACCAGGGCTTTGCCCAGCTCTTCCATGATGACCATGTTTTCGGTCGAGCCGCCGCCCAGGCCGCCCAGTTCCTCGGCGAACGGCGCGCCCAGGATGCCGAGTTCCTCGGCGAAGGCCTTCCAGACGTTCGGGCGCCAGCCCGGCTCGGTCTTCAGCGCGTCACGGCGCTGCTCGAAGCTGTAGTGGTCGGCCAGATAGCTCGCGACGGTGTCGCGCAGCATCGACTGTTCTTCGGTGAAGCTGAAATCCATCTGGTTTCCCCGTGCAGCACCCCGCCCAGGCGCTCCGGCCCAGGCGGGAAATAGGCGTTGTTATGTGACTTATGACGATCGGCGCTTAGAGGCCCAGCACCATCTTGGCGATGATGTTGCGCTGGATCTCGTTCGACCCGCCGTAGATGGAGGTCTTGCGCATGTTGAAGTAATCGCCGGCCACGCCGTCGGCGTAGTCGGGGCCGATGTTGGCGTTGTGACCCAGGTCGCGCAGGTACGGCGCGCCGTAGTGGCCGACCGCCTCCAGCACCAGTTCGGTCAGGCGCTGCTGGATCTCGGTGCCCTTGATCTTGAGGATCGAGCTTTCCGGACCCGGGCCCTTGCCGCTGCTCTCGCCGGCCAGGGTGCGCAGTTCGGTGAACTCGAGCGCTGTCAGGTCGATCTCCAGTTCGGCCACCTTGCGCTTGAAGAACGGGTCGGCCAGCAGCGCGCCGCCGGCGTCCGAACGCTCGGTCCCGGCGATCTCGCGGACCTTCTCAAGGCCGCGCTTCGAGCGGGCGACGCCGGCGATGCCGGTGCGCTCGTGGGCGAGTAGCGCCTTGGCGCAGGTCCACCCCTGATTCTCGTGGAACACGCGGTTCTCGACCGGCACCTTCACATTGTCGAGGAAGACGTCGTTGACCTCATGGCCGCCTTCCAGGGTCGTGATGCGACGCACCTCGATACCCGGGGTCTTCATGTCGATCAGCAGGAACGAGATGCCCGACTGCGGCTTGGCGTCCGGGTCGGTGCGGACCAGGAAGAAGCCCCAGTCGGCGTGCTGGCCCAGCGTCGTCCACGTCTTCTGGCCGTTGACGATATAATATTCCTTGCTGTCGTCTCCGGTGACGCGCTCGGCCTTGGTCTTCAGCGAAGCCAGGTCCGAACCGGCGCCCGGCTCCGAATAGCCCTGGCACCACCACACGAGGCCGTCGCGGATGCCCGGCAGGAACTTCTCTTTCTGCTCCTGGGTGCCGAAGGTGTAGATCACCGGGGCCAGCATCGAGACGCCGAAAGGCAGGATGCCCAGGGTGTCGGCGCGGGCTTGCTCTTCGGACCATATGTACTTCTGGGTCGGGGTCCAGCCGGTGCCGCCGAACTCCACCGGCCACGACGGCGTCGCCCAGCCCTTCTTGGCCAGAATGCGGTGCCAGGAGAGATAGTCCTCCTTGCTCAACTCCTCGCCGCGATCCTGCTTCTCGCGCAGTTCCTTGGGATAGTTCTGGGCGATGAAGGTGCGGGCCTCCTCACGGAATGCGGCGTCTTCAGGCGAAAAGTCGAGGTTCATAGGCGGCTCCCAGGCGCGAGCATTTACAGCGTATGTCGTTGGCCGCGGACCATACGCGCGTCGCGTGACGATGTGAAGATGACGCTTACGTCAACGTCACATCAACTTGTCGCGGTTCAGTTGCTCCCGCTCAGCGAGGCAATGAGAACCGCAGGGGCATCCGGATCGTGCCGCCGACGACGGACATCCCGTCCGGAGTCGTGAGATGCATGCGGAAGCGCGGGGTCAGTTTGAGCGCCGCCTCCTCAAAGCCAAGCCCTGGCGGCTCCACGGACACCAGCGTGCAATCGCTCATGCGCCCGTCCGCCGCGACCCGGCACTCCACTGTCGCCCTCGCCTCTATACCCCTCCGAAGCGCATCACGCGGATACACCCGCGCGACGTCGTCGCCTGTCGCGCGGCTGCGCCAGGGCGGCGCGGTGATCACGAACGGCTCCGGCGGCTTGGGCGCGTCCGCCAAGTCGGTCGACTGAACGGCCTGAGCCAGGAAACTGACCAGCAACAGCATTACTCCCCCTTGGAACTTGCACCTTACCTTCAGGTATCTCGCGAACCTTCGCCGTGCGCCAGCGTTGGAGCCGTTGCGTCGCGCCCTCGCGGCGTGCATCCCTGGGCCCCATGCCGCGCATCCTCACCTACAACGTACACCGCTGCGTCGGCACGGATCGGCGCCTGGACGTCGGCCGCGTCGCCGAGGTGATCGCGCAACTCGAACCCGACATCGTCGCCTTGCAGGAACTGGACGTCGGTCGGGCGCGTACAGGCGGCGTCGATCAGGCCCACCAGATCGCACGCCGGCTGAAGATGGCCTTCCACTTCCACCCCGCGCTGCGGGTCGAGGAGGAGCTCTATGGCGACGCCATCCTCACCACATATCCGGAGCGTATGATCCAGACCGGCCCCCTGCCCGGCTACGCGCCGATCCCGCGGCTGGAGCCGCGAGGCGCGGTCTGGATTTCGGTCGAGGTCGAGGGACGCCCGGTGCAGGTGATCAACACCCACCTGGGCCTGGTGCCGCGCGAGCAGCAGATCCAGGCGGCCTGGCTGGCTGGCCCTTCCTGGCTCGGCCATCCGATGCGCCAAGGGCCTACGATCCTGCTCGGCGACTTCAACGCCACCGGGTCGTCAGTGGTCTACCGCACCCTGGCGGCCAAGCTGGCCGCGGCACGGCGACTGTCGCCGCATAGGTCGCCGACCTCGACCTTTCCATCGGCCCTGCCGGTGCTGCGCATCGACCACATATTCGTCAGCCCGGAGATCAAGGTGGAGAATGTCTTCGTGCCGTTCGATCCCTTGACTCGCGCGGCCTCCGACCACCTGCCGCTGGTGATGGACTTCAGCGTGGCATGAACCGGGTGTGGAGCGGATCCTCGGTGTAGAGCAGGCCCCGCCGCCTGTCGGCCCGCCACGAATCGCCCACGCCGTAGGGGTCGCCGAGGTGATAGGTGGCGATGATCTCGCCGAGGGGCGTCTGCTTCATCGGCAGGATCGGCGACAAACGCCCTTCGGTGTTGAGAAACTCGATCGCCGAGATCATGCCGCGGCGCTCGGCCCGCGCCTTGGCCACCGCATCGCCCGTGCAGCCAAGGAAGTGCCCGATCAGCCGGTCGCGCAGCGCCCCGATAGTCAGTTCCTCGCCGCCGTCGTCGACCTGCACGCCCAGTTCGACCTCGGTGTCGAAGCCGCCCGAACGGTTGTTGAGGTTCGCCGACCCCACCCGCGCCAGTTGCTCGTCGATGATCGTCACTTTCGAGTGCACGATGATCTTGGTTCCGGCCGGGGTGGTCGGATACCAAGCCCGGAACCGCCCGAAGACGTCGGCCGCACGCAGTCGCCAGAGCATGTTCGATCGGGCGCGGTCCATGGTCAGTTGGTCGAACCAACTGGGACTTTGGCCGGTTGAGATCAGCACCACCTCGGGACCATCCGGCTCGGCCAACCGCTTGGCCAGCGCTGCGGCGTAGAGCGGTGATGCGAAGTACTGGTTCTCCAGATAGATCAACGACTTCGCCTCCAGGATCGACTCCAGGGTCAGGCGGCGGATTTCAGTGACGGCGGGACGCTCGTCCCAGGCCGGCTCGGTGCGCTGGATCGAGACGTCGACATTGCTCAGGTGCGCGGGGACGTAGACGGGCCAGGGATCCTCGCCGGTCGGCTCCGGCTTGGGCAGCGCCTCGCCGGTGGCGCGCCGCCAGCGTTCCCGGGCTAGGTCGCCCAAGGCCTGCGCCGCTGCGCCATCCACCATCATCATCACCTCGTGGCGGGGCGCGTGATGGTGTTGGTCGGGCATGATCCGGCGCGGATCGTGCTCCAGGTGGCCCGGCGTGTCCCACCGATCGACGCTGATGTCGCCGCCGCCGCAAAAGGCCAGCGCGTCGTCGACCACCAGCACCTTCTGATGGTGACAGGCGCCGAATGGCACGTGGTCGTCCAGCCAGAACTTGACGCCTGTGCCGCGGAACCATTTGCGCGCCCTGTGCGGGAAGAACTGCTGGCTGGCGGCGATGGGCAGCGCCGACTTCCAGATCAGCACGCGGATATCGAGGTCCGGCCGCGCCTTCGACAGCGCCACCAGGATGCGGCCCACCTCGTCCGGATCGGCTGGTCCATCGAAACCGTCTGGAAACAGCCGCGCGCGCGGATCGAACCCCCATCCCAGCAGCAAGACCGATCGGCGCGCCTTGCGTAGCGCCTCGAAGACTGCGGTGAAATAGGCCTCGGTATCGACCAGAAAGGCGGCTCGGCCCGCGCGTTCTTTGCGCCAGCACGTCTCGCCGGGCCTCAACAAATCCATCACCGACCCTATCGCCCAGCTACGGCCTCCACCCATCAAAGCGTACGGCCAAGCCTGGTTCCGCAGCAAAAAGAAAAGAGCGCCCGGCCGGGGGACTCGGGCGCTCAGTCTGGAAGCGACTGCCGGGTGGGGACCAGCGGGCGGTCAGGCGTTAGCCCTTGTAGGCCTGGCAGGGGCCGTTCAGTTCGGCGACGAGACGCGCCTTGCGGTCGGTGTTGTCGGTCTTGCCCTCGCGCTTGGCCTTGTCGAACTCTGACTTGCCGCGGTCGGTGACGAAGGCGTTGCGGGTGCGACCTTCGCTCTTGATGAAAGCGTCCATCGAGGCGGTGTCGACGGTGGCAATCCCGGAGGCGGCCAGTCCGCGGCAGCGATTGGCCTTCAGGTATTCCACGTCGCTGACGGCGGCGGAGGCCGAACCGGCCGCGGCCAGCAAACCAGCAGACGTCAGGGCGATGGCGATCAGTTTCATGGCGTAACTCCCTCGAAATACGATGAAGGGAAACTGCTCGCGAGGCCAGGAAGACTCAAATGAATTCCCGGCAATGATTAGTATTCGCAGATTAAATATAGGTCATGATTGAAAACAATTACTAACGATCATAAATATCTTGTAATGTTTGGAGCCCGACGCGAAGCTGGGTCATGACACTTTCGCTCAAGCTTGACGCCGCACAGGTCAACGCCCTGCTTCGAAGCGCGTTTCCCGACGGGTCGGACGCCCATTTCCCCGAGGTGACTGAGGTCGCGTCGGGACGGGTCCGGCTCGTGCGGGCCTATCACGACAACATGCTGCGCCCAGGGCGGCTGATCTCCGGCCCGAACCTGATGTCGCTGGCCGACACCGCAGCGTACGCACTGATCCTCGCGCACATCGGCGATCAGTTGATGGCGGTGACCAGTTCTCTGGTGATGAATTTCCTGCGCGGCGCCCAGCCCGGCGACCTGCACGCCGAGGCCCTGATGCTCCGCCTTGGTCGCCGCAGCGCGGTCTGCGACGTTCGGCTCTGGACCGAACATCCCGATCGGCTAGCGGCCCAGGCCACCGTCACCTACGCTATCCCCTGACCCACTGCGCACCGAGAGCCATGACCGACACCCCAGCCAGGCCGCCCGCCCCGATCAAGACTCCCTGCATCAAGGTCTGCGTCGTCGATGGTGAGAGCGGCCTCTGCCTCGGCTGCTATCGCCGGCTGAACGAGGTGGCTGGTTGGGCCAAGCTGAGCGATGCGGATCGCGCCCGGATCATGGACGAGCTGCCGACCCGCCGCGGCCAGATCCGCCCCGAAAAGTTGGCGATGTTTTAACCTTAAGCCTTTGCTGTAGTTAGCTTTTCGGCAAGATTCGATTCACGCCTTGCAAACCCCGTCCGCGTAAGTTGCGCACCAATAGGGCCGAGAACGGCCCGCGGTAGAGCCGAAGCGGCGGGGTGCGGGACATGCTCAAATTGGCGGTAGTGGCGCTGCTCGGCGCTGTGTCTGCAGTGGGCGCAGCCGAAGCGCTGAACACCCTGACCGATCCAAAACCCGAATTGCGCGCGGCGCTCGCCATCACGCCGCAGGCTGCGGCCCACGCCCAGCCCGCCTCCATCGCCAAGGGCGACGATGGTCACTATTGGGCCGAGGCGGACGTCAACGGCTCGCGCGTGCGCTTCCTCGTCGACACCGGCGCCAGCGCTGTCGCCCTGACCCTGGCCGACGCCCGGCGCCTGGGGATCGCCACCGACAAGCTCGACTACAACTACAAGGTCGTTACCGCCTCTGGGGAGACCCGCGCCGCCGCCGTCACCCTCGGCCGCGTCTCGGTCGCCGGCGCAGCGCTCAACGATGTGCAGGCCTTGGTCATCGAGAGCGGGCTGGAAAGCTCGCTGCTCGGCATGACCTATCTAGGCCGCCTGGCCAGCTTCGAGGCCACGCGCTCGGCGCTCATCCTGCGCCCGTAGAACCTCGGCCAGGGCCGCGTCGATCACGGCCATCCCGGCGCCGGCCTTCACGCCCTCGACGGTCAGTATGCGGCGCCAGGCGCGCGCGCCGGGCATGCCATGAAACAGCCCCAGCATGTGCCGGGTGATAGCCGCCAGATGAGTGCCCGCCGCCAGCTCGCGCTCGACATAGGGCCTATAGAGCTCGACCGCTCGGAAGCTGTCGACGTCCTCGCCGGCCACCCCGAACACCCGCCGGTCGACTTCGCCCAGCAACGCCGGCGTGTGGTAGGCCGCGCGGCCAAGCATGACGCCGTCCACCGCGCCCAGGTGCTGTTCGGCCTCGTCGAGCGTCCCGATCCCGCCGTTGATCACGATGGTCAGCTCTGGCCGCTCGCGCTTCAGCCGGTGCACCAGGGGATAGTCGAGCGGCGGAACGTCGCGATTTTCCTTCGGCGACAGACCCTTCAGCCAAGCCTTGCGGGCGTGGACGACAAAGGTGGACACCCCGGCCTGGGCGCATAGATCGACCAGGCGGAACAGGCTTTCCTCGGGATCCTGGTCGTCGACGCCGATCCGGCACTTCACCGTCACCGGGACCTTCACCGCCGCACCCATGGCCGACATGCACTCGGCCACCAGTTCGGGCTCGCGCATCAGGCAGGCGCCGAAGCGGCCGCTCTGCACTCGGTCGGAGGGGCATCCGACGTTGAGGTTGATCTCGTCATATCCCTCTGCCTCGCCGATCTTCGCGGCGGCGACCAGATCGGCCGGTTCCGACCCGCCTAGTTGCAGCGCCACCGGATGCTCGGCTGGGTCATAGGCCAGCAGCCGCTCCCGATCGCCGTGCAGCACCGCGCCCGTGGTCAGCATCTCAGTGTAGAGCAGCGCCCGCGCCGAAAGCGTGCGGTGCAAACCCCGGCAATGCCGGTCCGTCCAGTCCATCATAGGCGCAACGGACAGCCTATACGGTTGAAATTTCGTCGATTTCTTCATGAAACCTGAGAGATTAGGCGGGCCGCCGAGCGCGCGGTTCTACGCCAATCCACGACGGAATTCGCCCCCTTTCGCTAACTCACCGCACCGGTTTCGCACTCGAAAGGACTTCAGGGAAGCTTTCCGCCCGATGCGCGGCCCGATTGATCCGGCGCAAAGCCCATGAGTTCCGGGCGCCTAGGCTAAGGGAGACGACGAAGGAGGTCTCCATGCGCAGGCTGGAGGGAAAGGTCGCAGTGATCACCGGAGGCGCCCTGGGCTTAGGACGCGCCACCGCGTTGCGAATGGCCGAGGAAGGCGCAGCGATCGCAGTCTGCGACCTACGGCTCGACGAGGCCAACGTGTTTGTCGACGAGCTTATCGTGCGGGGCCTTCAGGCGTCAGCGTGGCGATTGGATGTTTCGCACGAAGCCGAGTTCCAGAGGGTGCTTGGCGAGGCCGCCGCGCGGTTTGGCCAGATCGACATCCTCGTAAACAACGCGGGCGTCGCAGGAGCCGATAAGCCGACCGATGAGCTGACCGAAGCCGAGTGGGACGCGGTCCAGGCCGTAAACGTCAAGGGCGTGTTCTTCGGCGTCAAGCATGTGATCCCCCACATGCGCCACGCAGGCGGCGGCAGCATCATCAACCTCAGCTCGATCTACGGCCTGGTCAGCGCTCCTGACGTGCCGCCGTATCACGCCTCGAAGGGGGCGGTGCGCATGATGACCAAGACGGACGCCCTGCTTTATGCGCCTGAGAAGATCCGCGTGAACTCCATCCACCCAGGCTTCATCTGGACGCCGATGGTGGAGGGCTATCTCAAAGCCCACGGCGACGTGGCGGAGGGCCGCCTAGCGGTCGGCGCGCTACATCCACTCGGTCACATGGGCGAGCCAGACGACATCGCCTGGGGTTGCGTCTACCTCGCCTCGGACGAAGCCAAGTTCGTCACAGGCGCGGAGCTGGTGATCGATGGCGGCTACACGGCGCGGTGAGAAGCATCATGACTGCGTTTCTCAACGCTCTCATCCGCGCGGTTCTGGTGTGGCTCCTGCTCATGGCGGCCGAGAGCCTGCAGGGCGCCGCGCGCCGCCTGCTGCTTTCCCCGGCCCTGGAGCAAGCGCTTCGGCAGATCTCGGTGCTTGTCGGCGTCCTCGTCATCGCCGCGATCACCTGGGCGCTCCTGCCGTGGATGCGGATCCGCACGACGGGCCAGGCGCTGGCCACGGGAGCCATGTGGGCTTTGCTCACCCTCGCCTTCGAATTCGGCCTCGGCGGGATCATGGGCCGGAACTGGAGCCAAATGTTGGTCGACTACGATTTGAACCAAGGCGGCCTGATGCCGATCGGACTGCTGGCGATGGCCCTGGTCCCATGGGCGGTTTGGCGACTGCAGTCCCGGACCCGGCGCGCCTCGACCAAGCCCGATCGCAGACTCCGGAAATCGCCGTGAAGCACGCCGTCATCCTCGCTCATCCTTCGCACAAAAGCCTCAACGCCGCGATCGCCCAAACCTATCGCGCCGCAGCCGAAGAATTGGGTCATCGGGTCGATGTCCGCGATCTCTACGCCATTCGCTTCGATCCTTGCCTGAAGGCCGCCGAGATCCCCGGGCCCAAGGCGCCCGTGTTCCGCGCCGATGTGCTTCGCGAGCGTGCGCGCTTGGCGGATATCGACGTGTTCGCCTTCGTCTATCCGCTCTGGTTCAACGCACCGCCCGCGATTCTGAAGGGCTATGTTGACCGGATTTTCGGCATGGGATTTGGCTTTGAACCTGGGCTGGGCGGTAACCAGCCGTCCCTCACGGGACGCAAGCTGATCAGTTTCACGACGTCCGGCGCTCCCGACCGCTGGGTCCGTGACACCGGCGCGATGACGGCCTTGAGCCAGCTGTTCGACAATCACTTGGCCGGAACCTGCGGCCTGACCGTCATCGACCATATTCACTTCGGCGGCATTGTTTCGGACATCACCGAAGAGTCCGCGGCGGATGTATTCGCCAAAGTCCGAGCCGCCGCCGCTCGGCATTTCGGAGTTCCGACCGCCTGATCGGACTGCGGGCGGACCGCCTCGTTTACGGCGCGTCTGGCGTCAGGACGGCGGCGCCGACGAAGGCGCCGGCCCGCAGGTCGTTCAGCGCCTGGTTCGCATCGGCGAGTGGGTAAAGAACCGTGCGCGGCCGAACGCCCGCAGCGGCGGCACGCGGCAAGTAGTCTCTCGCGTCTTCCCGCGTGAGGTTGGCGACCGAGAGCAGACGTCGCTCCCCCCAAAGCAATGCGTACTCGAAACGCGGAATATCGCTCATGTGTATCCCGCCGCATACGACCGCCCCGCCCTTACGCACCGCCGCCAGGGCGATGGGCGCCAAGTCGCCGACAGGGGCGAAGATTATGGCTGCGTCGAGGGGGACGGGCGCCCGTTCGCTCGAGCCACCAGCCCAGGCGCACCCCAATTCCCTCGCCAAAGCCTGCGCCTGTTCATCGTCGTCTCGGGTGAAGGCGTATACCGCCTGCCCCTCATAGATTGCGAGTTGAGCCAGCAGGTGCGCGGCGGCGCCGAACCCATAGAGGCCGAGATGGCGAACGGCCTCCCCCGCGCAGGCGGCCCGCCAAGCCCTAAAGCCGATCAGTCCGGCGCACAGAAGCGGAGCGGCGTCAGTATCGCTGAGCTCTGCGGGTATCCGGCAGCAAAAGTCGGCCCGGGCGATCACGCGGTCAGCATAACCTCCATCGCGGCTCCAGCCCGTGAACTCGGCCGCATCGCAGAGGTTTTCCCGTCCCTCGCGACAATACCGGCAGACGCCGCACGTCCCCGCCAACCAGCACACGCCGAGGCGATCCCCAAGGCCGACTTCCGTCACGCCTGACCCGACGGCCTCGACGACGCCGACGATTTCGTGGCCAGGGCTGACCGAGCTCCGCATCGGTGCGAGATCGCCATCGACGACATGGAGGTCTGTACGACACACGCCGCACGCCCGAACTCGAAGCCGCACCTCGCCTGGGCCGGGCGCCGGATCGGGGCATGTCTCAGCCACCAAAGGATGTCGTACCTGCCGTAGTCGCATGGCGTACATGTCAATTCGCCTCCGGACCGGTCCCGCCCTTTTCACGCGTAAAGCCGTCGCCGGCATTGCGCGGGGTCAAGGCCGCAGCGTTCCAGCGGCGCAAGACGTTCTCGTTTCCGACGGTCGGCTTCGAAGCGATCGCCGCTGCGCTCGGCGTCCGTGGGTATTGACCTCGCTCAATGCCGGCCTCTTGCGCCGAGCCGAGAGTGTCGCTCTCGACAGAATCCTGGAGCGCGCCATGTACTACTTCGCCAAAACGGTCGCCGGCGACTTCGACGCTGTCGTCGCCGCAACACGGAGCGCACTGGCCGCCGAGGGTTTCGGCGTGATCAGTGAGATCGACATCCAGGCCACGCTGAAGGCCAAGCTCGGCGCAGACTTCCGCCCCTATCTCATTCTTGGCGCATGCAATCCCGCGATGGCCCACCAGGCGCTGCAGCTCGAGGATAAGGTCGGGACGATGTTGCCATGCAACGTCGTGGTCCAGCTGCTGCCCAGCGGCGATGCGGAGGTGGCGGCCGTCGACCCGGTCGCCTCGATGAGCGCAGTCGACAATCCCCGACTGCGTGAGGTGGCCGCCGCCGTCGCCGGCAAGCTTCAGGCCGTGATCGCGAAGCTCTGAACCGTCGCCGCGGACCACTAGTGCGACAGAAGCAGCGGCGTCGGTACGTCGTGCAGGAGCTGGCGGCTGACGCCTCCCAGCACCATCTCTTGCAACCTCGGATGGCCGTAGAGGCCGGCGATCAGGAGGTCGATATCGAGCTCGGCCATCTGTCGTTCGATGACGTCCGCCGCGTGCTCGTCCTTGCTGTTGTCGATGATGAGGTTCGGGCGCACGCCGTGTCGCTCCAGCAAACGCTGCAGCATGCCGTCAGGCCCCCCTTCGCCTGAAGGAGAGACCACCAGAACATGAACCTCGTCAGCGCCTTGGATGAACGGCCAGCCGTCACGAAGCGCGCGTGCGGCTTCGCGCGATCCGTTCCAGGCGATCAGCACGCGTTTGCCCGCTGGCGGGGCGTAGTCGTCAGCGGGGGTCACCAGCACTGGTCCGCCGCTCGCCATCGCCACATGCGCGGCTGCTATCTTCTTCTGCCCCATGTGGACCGGCATGATGCTCGGCATGATCACCAGATCGGCCCTGCGGACGCAGGCGATAAACGCATCGGGATAGTCGCCGCTGACCTTCATGAAGTCGCTTTCGACGCCCGCCGCTGAAGCGGCGTCTTTCAACATTTGCCTGGCGATCTGGCTGGCCTCCTCGACGCCTTTGGCGTGGTCTTTCAAGATCCCGTCGATGTCGCTGGCGGGAAGACCGAAGAGAGATTCGCCAGAGCCGAACTGCAGTATGAACTCGCAGGTGAGAAAGACGCCCGTCAGATGGGCTTTCCAACGTTGGGCAAGGTCGGCTCCAAATTTGGCGCGGTAGCGCCCGGCCGGCGTGGAATCCATCAGGACGAGGATATCGCGGTAATCCATATGCGCCTCCATGGAGACAGCATAGCGCGCCGCCGAGACTCAGGTTTGACGCAGGTCAACCGCCAGTTCGGCCGTTCACGCAGGTCATCAATTGATCGCGCGCAAAGCAAGTCTGGCGCCCTTAGTCATCCTCCGGCCTCACACCCTGAGGAGATGATCATGTCGCTTCGCTTGACCCTCGTCGTGGCAGCGCTGCCGTTCTGTTTGGTTGGCCACGCCCTCGCCGACGCCCCAAAACCCGCAGCTGGCGCGCAGGCCGAGATCAATAGCTTGGATGCGAAGGCCCAGGCTGCTCTGCAGCGGGCCCGCGATAGCGCACAAGCTTCGTTGAACGCCGCGAACGCGGCGGTCGACAAGGCTGAAAAGGCGGCTCAACAGATGAGCAAGGAAGCGGCGATGGCTTCGCGCGACGCCGCGCAGAAGGCCGCCGCTGCTGCGGAGACGGCCGCCAAGGAGGGCCGTGCGGCCTTCCAGGAGGCCTCATCTGAGAACCGCAAGGCGTTTGAGCAGTCGTCGCTATCGGCGAAGGCCGCGGCCAAGCAGGCGACCGACGCCCTCAACACCGTGATCGCAAACGACAAGACGGCTGCGAAGGCCGCGTTGGAGGCCGCTCGAGTGCAAGCAAAGCAAGCCGCCGCCGAAGCCAAGAAGGCGCTTGATGCAGCAGAAGCGGCGTTGCGCCCGCCTCCGCCCTCCAAAGGCTGACCGACGACCGCCGCGACGCGCATTGCAAGAACCAATGGGCTTCGTTGGCGGTTGAAAGGACGTTCCCGTTTAATCCTCCGTAGCGAGACTTGGGATGGCGCCTTCAACACACACTACACCCGTCGCGCCGGAAACAGTCGGGGGACTTGACCCTCGCGCCGTGTGCCTGGAGATCCTGGACGAAAATCGCGTGATGTCGATTGGGACAGTCCGGAGCGACGGCTGGCCGCACGTGACGATGGTCAACTATCTCCGACTGGGTCACGCGCTGTACTTTGTGATCTCGCGCGACAGTCAGAAGTTTGCGAACATCGACCGCGACCATCGCGTGTCCATCGCTTTGGGCGGCAATCAAAACGCCCGTGGTCTCTCGATCGCCGCGCGCGCGATGGAAGTTCGGGACGACGAACGTATCAAGCAGCTGAATCGCGCCACGCAGGCGCGATCCAAGTCCGCAGCCTTTACGCCTCACCCAAGCTCGCCGCTTGTCGCGATCATGGAAGCCAGGCCGGAAATCATTTCCTTAGTCGACTACGCGACGCCCCCAGGCGCGCAGCGATTGATGCGTGTGGTCGAGGACTGGCGCCTGGAACCCATAGCGTCTTGAGGCTTACGCCGGCCTCGTTCCCACGCCCGACGGGTTGATCGCGATCAAGGCTGCTCAGTGCGCGCCATGACGAAGATGAATGATAAAGGAGCTTCGTCACGTCGTTTCTCAGCATCACGAAGACAGGAGTGGCTGTCGGAGCCGCGGTGGGAGGCTGGCACGCCCTTTGGGTACTTCTGGTCCTGCTCGGCATGGGCCAGGGATTTTTGGACTACATCTTGAAACTGCACTTCATCGACCTGCCGCTCCGGGTCACGGCCTTCGATTGGCCCACCGCCGGCGCCCTTGTCGGGGTGACAGTCCTGCTCGGCTTTGTCGCGCGCGCCCTGTTCGCGTTGGTTTGGAACGGCCTGAACGCCCGCCGCGGGGCCCGCTAGGCCGATTGGGGTGCGTCCCAGGCGATTTGACTTTCCCGGTGAGATGAAACCCGGCCGTAGGCTGCATGCCCAAATCCGCGCCGATAGTCCAAGAGGGTGACGCGCTCGATCGTGACGTGGAATAAGGCGATGTCGGCGCCGGCCGTTATGTACTGCGCAATCTCGTCGAACTTCTTCATGAAGCACTCAGCGGCTACCTGGGCGGATTCGCCATCGAGTCGCGTTGCGCGTCCGGAAGTGGCCAAGCCGCGAATCTGAGACCAATCCGAGTAGGGCGCGGTGATGGTGATTGCGACCCGCGGATCGTGCGCGACGTTTCCTGCCTTTTGCGAGGATGGGTCGCAGCCGAAGTAGATCGAAAGGCCGCTCGATGCGTAGCTGACCACCACAGCGTGCGGGGAGCCGTCAGGCACCAGACTCGCGAGCGTCATGTCGCTGCACGCCTCAAGCAGATCCAGCACTTCGGCCGTCAACCTGTCGCTCATCGCTCGCTCCTTCGAGAGCAGGCTATCCAGCGCGGAGCGTTCCGAGATTGATCCGCGTCAACTCTGCGCGGCGGGGGCGGTGGTCAAATGGTTTTCATCAACTAGCCCGAAGCCAGGGAGCTGAAAATGACCGCCCAAACGCCTGCCAAGACCGCGCCCGCCGGGAGCCATCGATCTGCGATCAGCGTCCTTGCGCCTATCCAACGCGAGTTCGATCGCCTGTTCGACCGGCTCGGCGAAGGTTGGGGAGACACTCCACGGATGGATGTCCGAGACACCGATCAGGGCCTGGAGATCACGGTCGAGCTGCCAGGGATCGACCGCAATGACGTGAAGATCGCAGTCGAGGACGACGTTCTTACGATCAGCGGCGAGAAGAAGACCCAGAGCGAGACCCACCAGGCCGACTATCGCGTAAGCGAGCGCAGCTACGGCGCGTTCGCTCGCAGCATCGCACTGCCCAGCAGCGTCGCGGCGGACAAGATCGAGGCCTCTATGCGTGACGGCGTCCTGACCCTGAAAGCGCCCAGGAACGACCAGGCTAAGCCGCGGACAATCGAGATTCGGCCGTCCGCCTAGGGGAAATTTCCTATCGGTCTGGCCGGGGAGAACCGCCGATGACCACCGGACTTGCTGTGTTCGACACCACCGTTCAGGAAACCAACGCTTGGCTGAACCAGATAGAAGCGCGTCTGCCCCCATGCGGTAAGCAGGACGCCTATCAAGCGTTGCGCACGGTGCTGCAAGTGCTGCGCGACAAGCTTCCCCAGGATGCCGTGCTGGGATTGTCGGCCCAGCTGCCGATGCTCATGCGCGGCCTCTTCCTGGAGGGATGGAAGCCGCAATCCGCATTCGACATTCACGGCCTCGCGGACTTTGCACGACATGTGGGAGAGCGGCTTCCGAACGACTTTCCCCGACCTGCACAGGACGTCGTGGCGACGGTTTTCGAAGTCCTGCGAGAACAATTGGACCCGGGTGAAGTCCGCAAATTGACCCGAATGCTTCCAAAGGAATTCAGCTCGGTCTTGAGCCCGTGATCCCGACTCTCGACGGCATGGAGAATTGCAGATGAAAACCTCTGCGCAGCTGCTGTTCGTCCTCACCGATGGTGGACGCGCACGCTTTGTCAGAAAATCGGACACGACTGGCCACTTCGAGACGATCGACGAACTCAAGGGCCTCAGGGATCTGGACAGCGTGCGCGAAAAGGTCCGCTCGCGCACGCTTGCCCGGACGCAATCCAGCGCGACGCCTCGACGCTCCGCGATCGGGCGCGAGGACACGGTTCGCGCGGCCAAGGAGTCCTTTCTTGATCGCGTCGCCGAACGAGCCGCCGCGACGTGCCGTCGCGAAAATTTCTCTGGAATCTTCATCGCCGCGCCAGCGCGCCTGATCGGCCCGCTTGAGGCGCGCCTTCGCGACAAGGCCTCGCTCGCTGGAACGCTTGGTAAGGATCTCACCAAAACACCGATCGAGCGTCTTGACCAATGGATCGGCGACGTCCCCGCCGCCAGACTATCTCCGCGCTAGCGCGTCGGTCCGGGCGCCTCGCCAGATAGAGCCGCTGAGCCGCGTGCGCGGCGCTAGGAGGCCGTCGCGAGGCGGCCTCCTCATACCCCGGCTGTCACTGAATGGTCTGGCGATTGACCACCGCCTCTCGTTGGGCCTGCCGGGAACGTCAATCGCACGACCAGCCCCGACCGCTTCGAAATGAACTCCAGTTCGCCCCCAAGCTGCTTGCTGAGCGCACGCATCAATCTCAAGCCGAGCCCACCGCCGGAGCGCGGATCCAGCCCGTCCCTCAAGCCTGGGCCTTCATCAGCGATCTCGACGACCATCGACGCCCCGTCCTGGCGGCCGAGCACCTGTATTCGTCCTGCGCCGCCGTCCCTATAGGCATACTTGACGGCGTTCGTGACGGCCTCGGACACGATCTGGGTGACGGGAAGCACCTTGTCGGGCGTCACACGACAATCAGCTGCGCATTCGACCCCAATCTCCACACGGCCGGCCAGCAGGGCGGCGAGCGGCGTGCAGGTCGCCTGCAAGTGGTGGGCAAGGTCTGCGGTGGCGTTGGCCCCCTGAGCGCTCAGCATGCGGTGCAGGCTGGCCACCGCATCGGTCTGCGTCCTGATGGTCTCCAGCAGCAGGTGCACGGCTTCGGGGGTGACGCTTTCGCGGTCGACCTCTATCTCCTTCAGCCGCACGAAGGCAGCCAGCATGGCCAAGTGATTGGCGATGCGATGATCAGCTTCTCGCCACAGCCTGCAATCGTCGCACGAGGTTGGTTGTTCCGTCATCGCCAACTCGTCGGTGAGCCGAAGGGTTCAATCACCTCCGCCCCTGAGAATAGATCCCGCGGCGCGTCGGGTTTTGACTTCGGTCAAGTCACCCGCCTGGCCCGGCCTCTGTGCTCATCGCTCCGGCCAGGGGGCGTGAAGCGCCTTGTCCAGAACGCGCCCGAGCTCGGCGTCCGATAGGTCGTAGATATCTTCAGCAAGGGCTCCGACGACAACCAGAAGGGGTTCAAGCCCGTCCCGCAGGGTGTCAAGTTCATCTCCAGGCGCGACGACGACGAGCCCTTCCAGGTGGTGCTCGGCCACGATGTGGCGGGCCTGCCGCGCCAGCTGCTCGGCCGCCGTCTCCGGCCCCGCTCGCGCGCACGTCGCGTACCGGCCATCTGACGCCGGCAGCACCAGCCGCCATCGCCCCTTGGAGGCGATCAGGAACAGCACCTTGTGAATTTGCGACACAGCCGCCCCCGTTACTTGGTCGGGAGCGAGGCGCCGCGCCCGCCTCCGGTCTGCATTTCACCAAGCGCCGAGCGCATATGCTCGATCAGCGCAGCCCTTGCCGCGTCGGAACGCGCGCCTTCCAGCATGGCGTCGAACTGCAGAAGCAGCGCTGCGCGTTCATTGTGCCAATCCAGCGCGGCGACGGCCGCCGCCGGCAAGCGCGGCTGCTGCCCTGCCTCGCTGCTCGCAGACTCTCCCCGCAAGACGAAACTTTCATCCAGATCGGGGATGACAAGAGACTGCGGATCAAGGCCGGCCGCCGCCAAACGCGAGTTCAGGCCCTGCAGGGCGTCGGGCTCGCCATGGGCTAGAAAGGTCGTGCCCTTCACAGGGCCGCGGGCTTTCACCCAGCCGACCAGGCCATCGGCGTCGGCGTGCGCCGAATATATGTCTAGCGACCGGATCCGGGCCTGGACCCGAACATCCTCTCCCTCGATCCGCACGCGCGCGGCGCCTTCCTGGAGAAATCTCCCGAGGGTGCCGACGGCCTGATATCCCGCAAGCAGCACGGTCGCCTGCTTGCGCCACAGGAGACGCTTAAGATGCTTGCGCACCCGCCCCGCGTCGCACATGCCGCTCGCGGCGAGGATGATGTGCCAGCCCGCTAGCCGATCGAGGCGGTCGCTCTCGCCAGGCGCGCGAAGGAACTTGAGCCTGTCGCGGGCGTAGAGGCCTTCGAATGGATTGACCCCGGTCGACCTGTTCCACCCGCGGTGACGAAACACCTCCGTCGCTTCGATCGCCAACGGCGAGTCCAAGAAGATGTCGGCCTCGGGCGCTTGGCCATCCTTCATGATCGTCAGGATGTCGGCGAGGAGCTCCTGCGAGCGCTCGACGGCGAACGCCGGGATCAGCAGAGGCCCGCCGGCGGCATGAGCCGCGGCCAGTTCTTCGGCCAGGATGCGACGCCGTTCGGCAGGATCGATCATCGGCCGGCGGCGGTCTCCGTAGGTGGACTCCACGATCAGATGATCCACGCCGGTCGGGCCTTCCGGGTCTGGGGAATAGTCACGTCCCCCCGGCCCGAGGTCTCCAGAAAACAGCATCGACACCGGCCCTTCGGCGGTCTCGACCTTCAGTTCGATGGAGGCCGAACCCAGTATATGCCCCGCCTCCCAGTAGGTCGCGCTGACCCCGGGCATGATCGGGGTCTCCTCGCCCAGCTTCACTCGCTCAAAGAGTTCGAGCGTCCTCACCGCGTCGCGCTCGGTATAGATCGGCTCGACCGGCGGCCGGCCGCGTCGCTGGTTGCGGCGATTGAGATGCCGCACCTCGCTCTCCTGGATGCCCCCGGCGTCCGGCAACATCACTGCGCAGAGGTCGCGGGTGCCCGCCGTCGCATAGATGGGCCCCTCGAAGCCGGCCTTCATCAGCTTGGGAAGCAGCCCCGAATGATCAATATGCGCATGGGTCAGCAGAACCGCGTCGATCCTCGCGGCGTCGAATGGAAATGCGTCGTAGTTGAGGGCCTTCAGGGTCTTGGATCCTTGAAACATCCCGCAATCGACGAGCAATCTGTCGGCGCCCGTTTCAATAAGCGCGCAGAAGCCGGTCACGCACCCGGCCGCTCCGTGGAACGTCAGCTTGATCCCTTGAGATCCTGGCGTGTCCTTGTTCACGAAACTTCCCCCATTGTTGGCCCCTAGACGCGACCAGTCCGGCGCAGCAAGCCCAGGCCCACAAGCGCTATGGCCACGCCAGCCAACACAGCGACAACCCCGGGCCGACGAGCAGCTTCCTTTCGGACCTTGGCCTTGAGATCGCGAGAGCGCGCGGCTGCATCCTCGACGAACTCTTCGGCGGCATGAGCAAGGCCGACGGCGCCAGCCGAGGCGGCTTCGCCGGCTTCTTCCACGAAGCGCCCTGCGGCGGCTCGAAGGTCCTGCCCAGCGTCCTGCAGAATGCCTTCTGCAGCGTGCGCGAGCTGTTGAGACTTGGTTCTGGTCATCGTCTGCTCCTATCGCAGCAGAACGCCACGATGGGGACGTCACGGTCTTGACCTCGATCAAACGGGCCGCCGATCGCGGCCGCGCCGCTAGCCTCCGTAAATCTACTTAAGCGACGATCCTTAAGCACCGATCACGAATATCGCCGTTCGCTCACCACCCCTAACGATCTGCATATCGACAGGGAGACCGACGATGTCCGAGCAGGCGTTCAATGAGCTTCCTTCTTCGCGATGCATGGATGCCTTCGGCCCCATCGGCGTGCGCATGCATTTCGCCGCCGAGGAAGAGATTTACGCTCAGGAAGAAGACGCCGACCTGATCTATCAGGTGCTGGAAGGCGCCGTCCGAACGAGCCGCCTGCTAAGCGATGGCCGAAGGCAGATCGGCGACTTCTATTATCCCGGCGAGTTGTTCGGGATGGAACCCGGGGACAAGCACAGCTTTTCGGCCGACGCCTTGGGTGATTGCACCATATTGGCGGCCAAGCGTTCGGCGGTCCGCCACTGCGGCGACCAGCGCGAAAGGTTGGAAGACTTGATCTGGAAGGCCACCACGCAGGAACTCGCCCGCACTCAGGAGCATCTTTTTGTTCTGGGCCGCAGGGGCGCCTGCGAAAAGGTCGCAAGCTTCCTGATGAGCGCCGCCAAGCGGGCGAGATCTGACCTTACGCCGCTGGCGATGAGCCGACAGGATATCGCCGACTACCTTGGTCTGACCATCGAAACAGTCTCTCGAACCCTCACCCAGCTTCAGTCCGACGGACTCGTAAGGTTCGCCGGCTACAGGAACTTCCAGGTCGTTCGACCAGCAGGGCTTTCGCGTCTGGTGGCCGCCTAGCCGAAGAGAAGGTTCCATGACTTTCAAGAGCCTTCTGTGTCACGTGCCGCCGCAAAACGACCTCGCCGAGCACGTGCGCTGCGCAGCCAACTTGGCCGACGAATTTGAAGCGACCGTCATCGGCCTTGGATCCGCGGTCGCCCCGCCCTTCGCCCTCCGATCGGGCGGCGCCTACGCCGCGGTCGACAGTCAGTGGCTTTCCATCCTGCGCGAACAGCACGACACGGCGATGGAGGCGGCCCGCCAGGTGTTCGAAGCGGCGACGGGCGATCGCCCAAGGGTCTGGCGAACAGGTTGGGCTGAGCCGAACTTCGCCCTGACCGCAGCCGCGCGCGGGGCGGACCTGATTGTTGTTCGCCGTCCCGGCTCCAGCCGCCCAGACCCTTACACCGAAGTCGACGTCGGCCCCCTGGTGATTAAAGCTGGACGCCCGGTCTTGGTCTGCCCGTCCAGCGGCAGCCATCTTGGCAACGCGCCGGTCATCGTGGCCTGGAAGGATACACGTGAGGCGCGTCGCGCGCTCGCGGACGCGCTTCCGCTTATACAGCGGGCCCGCGACGTTCTGATCTTGGAGTGCTCATCCGAGACCGATCCCGGACCGGCGACGGCCAGGACTGAAGACGTCGCGCGCGCGTTGGCCCGCCACAATGTCACCGCGCGGACGGAAGTCCTAAGCCCGCCAAGCGGTACCGGAGAAGCGATATTGACGCGCGCTTCCCAACTGGGGGCGGAAATCATCGTGGCGGGCGGCTACGGTCACACCCGCCTGGGCGAGTGGGCCTTTGAGCGCGACGCGGCGCCGGGCATTGAGCGCGATCAATCCGAGCGGGGCCGCCGATTGACTCAGATCACACGCCGCCCTGGTCGACTGCCGCATCCTCGCGGAATGCAATCTCGATAGGTGCAAAATGACTGCTTCCATTACCGATCAAGACCTTCGCGGGGCCGTCGAAGAGGAATTGGAACACGAACCCGGCGTCGACGCCGCGTCGATCGGCGTCGCCGCCCATTCGGGCGTGGTGACCCTCAGCGGCCACGTCCCATCACTCGATCACAAAAGGCTGGCGGAAGCGCGAGCCCAGCGGGTCAGAGGCGTGCGGGCCGTGGTGCTTGAACTGGACGTACGGGTGCCGGAGGCGGAGACGCAATCCGATGAGGCGATCGCCAAACGAGCCTCCGAAGCCCTGGCGTGGCACGCCGCGCCCAGATTGCGAAATGTGAAGGTGACCGTCAGCGAGGGGACCATCACTCTCAGGGGCCAGGTCGACTGGCAACATGAGCGCCAGACGGCCGAAAGGCTCGTCGGCCAGCTCGCGGGCGTCAAGGGCGTGAACAACGAACTGCGCCTCGATCCAAAAATGGCGGCCGAAGATGTGGGCAAGGTCATAGCCCGCGCTCTGCACCGAAACGCAGAGGTCGAGCGATCGCGCATTCACATCAAGGTCGACGGCTCGAAGGTCATTCTAAGCGGCACGGCACATACCTGGCACGAGCAACACATGGCCGAGCAGGCGGCATGGTCGACCACCGGGGTCACCGAAGTCGAGAACAACATCGAGATCGGCGCCTGAAGCGGAGGCCGCCTGGCCGGTGTTCCAACGCCGGTCAGGCGAATTGGACGGCCCCCAGCAACATCGAAATGCGACCATCCGCCCAGAGCGGCAGCAAGAGCCGTCCATACCCATGAGGATCGCCACGCTCGTAGTATGTCGGGGCGGCGCCTTCGCGTGCGGCGGCGCACTGCGCGCTCAGGAATTCGAACGGCGTGACCGGGGACGCCTCGTCGAGAAACAGGCCCATCCAGCCGTCGCACTTGAGGTCGTCGCCGATGAGATCGAAACGAAATCGCTCCGGACGGGCGAAGACGCCGACCAGAAAGAGACGACCCGCCAGATCCGGCAGATCGGCGAGATTTACATCATCGGCAAACGGCATTTCGGCGCTGCCGCGCAGCAGGCCCCGCCAATAGGCCAGCACGCGCGCCAGATCGGGCGTAAGGTCGGACGGGACAGCAAAGGGGGAATGGGTCTTCATCGGAGCTTGAACCGCCATCGGCTTGGGTCGGCGTACTTTGCGCGAGCGGCGCTGCCCGACCTTGATCTCGATCAAGCCCTCCTGCGCCCCGATGATCGAGGCTGGCCGGGCCAATTGAGGACCTGCCGATGCCGTTCGTCGTCACGCTGACCATGAATCCCGCCGTCGACCTCAGCGCCTCGACCGCCCGGGTCGAACCCATCCACAAACTGCGTTGCCGGTCGTCCCGCCGTGATCCTGGCGGCGGCGGCGTCAACGTGGCCCGGGTCATTCACCGCTTCGGCCTCCCAACGCTCGCCGTCTATCCCGCCGGAGGCCTTGTCGGACAACTGCTCAATCATTTGATGGCGGGCGAACTCGTCCGCACGCATCCGATCGCGATCACCGACGAGACACGGGAAGACTTCACGGTGTTAGATGAGGGCTCCGGCGAACAGTATCGGTTCGTCCTTCCCGGCCCGCGCCTTCGAGGGCCCGAGTGGATGGAATGCCTCAGCGCCGTGGCGAATTTGGGCGAGCGCCCCGACATCGTTTGCGCCAGCGGCAGCCTGCCCCCCGGCGTGCCTGACGATTTCTACGCGCGCCTCGCGGAGGTGGCCGCCAATCACGGCGCGCGCTTCGTTCTCGACACCTCTGGCGTCCCCTTGCGCGAGGCGCTCGCAACGAAGGTCGATCTCATCAAACCCAATCTGCGGGAACTACGTGAAATCTCCGGCGAGGCGCTCGACAGCGAGCGCGCGCTGATCGCCACGTGCCGCAGGCTCATAGAGCATCGCCGCGTCGCGGCTGTCGCCGTCACGCTCGGCGCAGACGGGGCCATGCTCGTGACCGGAAACGGCGCTTGGCGAGCTGCGGCGCTGCCCGTCCATCCGGTGAGCTCGGTCGGCGCTGGCGACAGCTTCCTTGGCGCGATGGTATGGGCCATGGCCACCGGCCGATCGGACCTGGAGGCTTTCCGCTTCGGCATCGCCGGCGGAGCCGCCGCGGTGCGCGCTTCCGGCACGGAACTTTGCCATCCCAAGGACGTCCACCGTCTTGTGAGCGAGGTGGAGATCATGGACGCGGAGCTTCCGGGACCGACGAGGTGAGCGCAGGAAAGGCGAGCAGCGGCGCCAATGCCGGGAGCGCCGGCCTGCTCGTATATCGCCGGCGCCTTGACGGCCCCCAAGTCCTCTTGGTGCATCCCGGCGGGCCATTCTGGCGCGGGAAAGAGCTCCGCGCCTGGTCGTTTCCAAAGGGCCGTATCAGGCAATGGGAACAGCCGTTGGCGGCCGCCAGACGCGAGTTCGGGGAGGAGACCGGCCTAGAAGTCGATGGCCCCTTCCTCCCGCTCTCGCCGGTCAGGCGCTCAGGCGGCGGCCTGACGTTCTGCTGGATGACCGAGGCCGATCTCGATTTGAGCAAGGCTCGCAGCAATACCTTTGAGCTCATGGATCGCCGGGGAGCGCCGCGCTCGCTGCCTGAGATCGACGCCTACGAGTATTGCGACGCCGAGCTCGCGCTGGCGCGGATCCACAAAAGTCTGCTGCCAGTCCTGGATGAGGCGTTGAGACACCTAGGCGTCGGGCCCGGCCGACCGGTCAGTGGGACATGAAGAGGGGAACGCTCGGTTCGACGAGGAGGCTCTGGGTAGCGCCGCCCAGCACGAATTCCCGGACCCGGGAGTGGCCGAAAGCTCCCATGACCAAAAGGTCAGCGCCGGTCGCCACGGCATTGTCGTTGATCACGCGGCCGATGTCGGGATTGGTCTTCATGACCTCTTGAGGCACCGCAGCAACGCCGCAGGCCGCAAGATGTCGGATCAGTTCGCCAAGGGCGCCCTTCGCTACCGAGGGCTTGTCGCCGGTCACGGCGAGGACAGACACTTCCTCGGCGCGACGCAGCAGCGGCATGGCGTCGGCGACCGCGCGCGCGGCGGCCCGTCCACCGTCCCAAGCCACGACGATCCGTTCGAAACGCGGGTGGGCGGGCATGCGTTGGCCGTGCGCGAACAGCACCACCGGTCGACCGGAACCGAAGATGAGCGCTTCGGCAAGTCCGCCCGGGACCGTCGCGAACGCCTCGATGGGCAGGATCGTCAGGCTGCGCGTGCGGGCCATCTGGACGAGACGATCTATCATTGTGTGAAGTTCAGCGGGGATGATCTTGGTCGTCGCCGTCAGACCAAAGCTTTCTGCGGCGCTCTGGAAGCCCTTCATCACCGACTGCGCATTGCGTAGGCTCTTGGCCTCTTCGTCTCGCGCCACATCGGAGAGGTGCATGAGCATCTCAGCCAGCTGATTGCTCTTGAGGGGTATCTTAATGTGGCCTGCCACCGCGCAGGCGGAGGCTCCGAGGGCGGCCGTCACGCGCGCCGCCTCGCTGATCACATCTGGCGGGGTTGGATCGGGGTAACTGCTAAAGCAGACCAACAGATCATCGTACGCCACGGCATAGCCCCTTCACGATATGCCGCCCAATCTCGGCAATAGCCGAAGCCATGCGGCTCTGTCGGCGACAATGGGTGGTCGCACGAGGACGGGCCTTGATCAGGGTCAATTGAGGGCGTGCGCCTGCGTTTGAGCGCGACTAGCTCAACAGATGCCGCAACCCTGCGGCCGCGCGTTCTTGAGGCGCGAAACACTGGCGAGGTCTCGACGCTGAAGGGCTACCTGGGCGTCGCTGGCGCGGCCGGATTATGCATCCTTGCGGCGCACTCCCGGTGCATCTTCTCGATTTCGGCCGCGGTCATCGGCTTGCCGTTCTGCCAAGTCATCGGACCCATCCTGTCGTGTCCATGGCTGTGGCCGTGCGGCGGCTGTCCCACCATGTGCCGCCCCATCAGGGCGCTGCACATTTCGGGCGTTGGCGTTGGGTCCGGCCGCTCGGCCTTCGGGGGCGCAGCTTGAGGCGCGCGATCCGTCTGGGCGAAAGCCGGCCCAGCGAGAAGCAAAGCGGAAACGAGAATAACGACCTTGCGCATGGCGACTCCTCCAAATCCGAGCACATTCGTGCCATGGCGGAGTCGGGGAGCTGTTGCGCAGGATCAAAGTGCTCAAGAGAGACATGACGGCCAACCCGCGAGGGACTGGCCGCCACTGCCGTGCCTACTTCGACGGGCTGGTGTCGGGCGTGTTGGCGGTGGTCGCCCCGCCGTCGGCGTTGCCCGCTTGCTGCTCGATCCGGTCGGCTTCGGCGTTGAGCGCCTTTTCCTGGGCCTCGTTAGGCGTCGCCGCGGCCTGCGCCTCGAGGGCGTCGGCCTTCTGCTCGGCCACCTTGTCCTGCGGACTGTTGCAGGCGCTCACCAGCAGCGCGGCGGCCCCGGCGGCGATGATCGTGAGATTGCGCATTCTAGTCTTCTCCATGTTCCAAGCCCGTAGAGAAACCGCGTCGGCGAAAAAGGTTCACCGTGATGTGATCCCGGGCGGACAACAGCCGCCTACGGCACCCCCGCACCTCGCCCGCATCAGCGAAGCTTCGTTCGTTCGGCCGCAGCGAACTCACGGCCGGGACGAGCATGGCGGTGCGTCGAACTCGCCCGCATTAACAAACGAGGTATCGGATTGCGCCTGTGACCTGTAACTGCGGCTGAGCCTCGGGGTCGTGGCGTCCGGATCTTCTACAAGGAATACGAATGGCGGCTGCGTCCTTGCCCGTTAACTCCACGCCCGTCGCACGACGCGCGGAGGTCTGGACAACCATCGGCCTCGTCGCGGCGCTGATGTTCTTCCTGATCAGCGGTGCGGTCGCGTTCTTCAACGTCCAGATGCTGCGCGACAACAACGAGCAGGTGGTGCGCACCCACACCGTCATCATGTCGTTCAGCCGGCTGCTCTTGGCGTTGCAGGACGCCGAGACTGGCCAGCGCGGCTTCGTCATGACCGGCGACGAGCGGTATCTCGACCCTTACAACGACGCCGTCGCGGCCATTCCCCCACGCCTGGAAGCCATCGCGGACGAAGCGCGGGACAATCCCGTCCAGCAAAGCCGGGTCGGCTCGCTGCGCCGGAACGTCGACGCCAAGCTCTTGGAGCTGGAACAGACGATCGCCCTGCGGCGCAGCGAGGGCCGCGACGCAGCCGCCGCCGTGGTCGAAGCGGGCCGCGGCAAGGCGGTCATGGACGCCATCCGCGCGCAGCTCGACGCCATGCAGCAGGAGGAGATCCGTCAGCGGTCGATGCGGCTTGCCGAAATGGAAGCCGCCTATCGCACCGCCTGGATCAGCAGCATCCTGTCGTGCGTGCTCGGGCTAGTCCTGACGCTGGTGGTCGGCATGCTGGTCCGGCGCGCGACCAAGGCCCGGGCACGAGAAGACTGGCAGCGGACCGGCCAGGCCGGCGCCGCCACCGCCATGCTGGGCGACCTGTCCCTGACCGAACTCGGCGACGGGGTGCTCGACTTCTATGCCCGCTACGTCGGGGCCCAGGCCGGCGCCATCTTCGCCGGCGACGACGGCGACTATCGGCTGGCCGCCAAGTTCGGCGTTCCGCCCGACGCGGCGATAACCGAGCGGTTCGCCGCGCGCGAGGGCCTCCTCGGGCGCGTCGTCGACACCGGCGCGGCGGTCCTGGTCCGCGACGTTCCGGACGGCTACCTGACCATCGGCTCGGCCCTGGGCCGATCGAAGCCTGCGCACCTGCTGATCGTGCCGCTGCTGGCCGAGGGAGCCGTAGCCGGCGTCATGGAGCTGGGCTTCCTCAATCCCGTGGACCCGCAGGTCCTGGAACTGCTCGAAAAGGCGGCCCCGGCGATCGGGGTGGCCATGCGCTCGGCCCAGTACCGCAGCGAACTCCGCGCCCTGCTCGCCGAGACCCAGAGACAGGCCGAAGAACTGCAGGTGCAGAGCGAGGAGCTCCGCGTGTCCAACGAGGAGCTCGAGGAACAGGGCCGAGCCCTGAAGGAATCGCAGGTCCGGCTCGAGCAGCAGCAGGTCGAGCTCGAGCAGACCAACACCCAGCTCGAAGAGCAGGCCCAACAGCTGGAGACGCAGCGGGACGACCTCGCCCAGTTCAACGCCACGGTCGAGCTCAAGGCGCGTGAACTGGAACAGGCCAGCCGCTACAAATCCGACTTCCTGGCCAACATGTCCCACGAGCTGCGCACGCCGCTCAACTCGCTGCTGATCCTTTCGAAGCTGCTCGGCGACAATCCCGACGGCAACCTCACCGAGGAACAAGTCAAGTTCGCGCGGACCATACAGTCGTCCGGCGACGACCTGCTGACGCTGATCAACGACATCCTCGACCTGTCCAAGATCGAAGCCGGCCACCTGCAGATCCGCCCCGAGCCCATGGCGCTGGCGAGCCTGGCCGCCGGTCTGGACCAGCTGTTCAGTCCGATCGCCGCCGAGCGGGGCCTCGCCTTCGAGATCGACGTCGACGCCGGTGGTCCGGCCAGCCTGGAGACCGACCGCCAACGGCTCGAGCAAATCCTCAAGAACCTGCTGTCGAACGCCTTCAAGTTCACCGAGGCCGGCGCCGTCAGCCTGACGATCGCGCCGGTCGACGACGACCGGGTGGCGTTCTCGGTGACCGACACCGGGATCGGCATCGCCAAGGACCAGCAGGCCAGCATCTTCCAGGCCTTCCACCAGGCGGACGGCACCATCAGCCGCAGGTACGGCGGCACGGGCCTCGGACTATCGATCTCGACCGAGCTGGCCAGGCTGCTGGGCGGCACGATCTCGGTGACCAGCACTGAAGGACAAGGCAGCACCTTCACGCTGGTGGTCCCCGTCGCCTACGATCCGTCCCTGGTCGCGCCGCGCCCGGCTCCGCCTGTGGCGAGCCCTGCCCCAGCGCCGGCGCCGGCGCCCCGCCCCGTCCCCTCGCAAGCCAGGCCGCAGCAGGCGCCCATCGACGACCGCGACGGACTGGTTCCGGGGCGGCGCAGCCTGCTGATCATCGAGGACGACGGCCCGTTCGCCGCCATCGTCCGCGACCTGTCTCGTGATCTGGGCTTCCAGGCCCTGATCGCCCGCACCGCGGTGGAAGCGCTGGATCTCGCCAAGCGCTTCAAGCCTAGCGCCGTGGTGCTGGACGTCGGCCTGCCCGACCAATCTGGCCTGACGGTTCTGGACCAGCTCAAACGCGACGACGAGACTCGTCACATCCCGGTTCACGTGGTGTCCGCCTCCGACCACGCCCAGACCGCGCTGTCGCTCGGCGCCGTCGGTTACCTCGTCAAGCCGGTGAAGCGCGAGGAACTGGCGCAGGTTCTGCAGTCACTGGAAGCTCAGCTCACGCGGACGGTGCGCCGGGTGCTGATCGTCGAAGACGACGAGGTGCAGCGCGAGGCGGTGAGCCGCCTGCTCGCCGCGGGCGACGTCGAGACGGTCGGCGTCGGCACCGCCGCCGAATGCCTGGAGCGTCTCAAGCAGGAGACCTTCGACTGCATGGTTCTGGACCTGTCGCTGCCGGACGCGTCGGGCTTCGCCCTGCTGGAGACGCTGAGCAGCCAGGGCGGATCGTTCCCGCCGGTGATCGTCTATACGGGCCACGACCTGTCGCCCGATGACGAGCAGCAACTGCGCCGCTATTCGCACTCGATCATCATCAAGGGCGCCAAGTCGCCGGAGCGGCTGCTGGACGAGGTCTCGCTGTTCTTGCACCAGGTAGTGTCCAAGCTGCCGCCGGAGCAACGCAAGATGCTGCGCAAGGCGCGCAACCGCGACGCAGTGCTCGAAGGGCGCCGAATCCTGATCGTCGAGGACGATGTGCGGAACATCTACTCGCTCTCGAACATCCTCGAGCCGCGCGGCGCGGTCATCGAGATCGCCCGCAACGGCGAGGAAGCGATCGCCGCCCTCGAAGCGTCAAAGGACGGGCCGGGCGGCATCGACCTCGTGCTGATGGACGTCATGATGCCGGTGATGGATGGGCTGACCGCGACCCGGGAAATCCGGAAGAACCCGCGGTGGGCCAAGCTGCCGATCGTGGCGCTGACCGCCAAGGCGATGCCCGACGACCAGGAGCGCTGCGTGCAGGCCGGCGCGAGCGACTACATGGCCAAGCCGCTGGATGTCGACAAGCTGCTCTCGCTCGTCCGCGTCTGGATGCCGAGGTAGGCGTGACCCGAGTCGAGGACATCGAGATCGAGCTGCTGCTCGAGGCGCTCTACCGCCGGTACCACTACGACTTCCGGCACTATTCGCGCGCCTCCATCAAGCGCCGCCTGCGCCAGGCCCTGAAGCAGCTGGGATATCCCAGCTTTTCAGCTCTGCAGGACGGCGCGCTGCACGATCCTGCAGTGCTGCCGCAGCTGCTGGACTATCTGACCGTCCAGGTGAGCGAGATGTTCCGCGATCCGAGCTACTGGCGAGCGCTGCGCGAGAAGGTCATCCCGCATCTGCGCACCTATCCGTCGCTCAAGGTCTGGATCGCCGGCTGCAGCGGCGGCGAGGAGCTCTATTCCTTCGTCATCCTGTTCCGTGAGGAGGGTCTTGAGGCGCGGACGCTCTTTTATGCGACGGACATCAACCCAGAGGCGCTCGCGACCGCCTCGCGCGGCGTCTACAGCCTCGAGCGCATCAAGGCGTTCACCGCCAACCACCGGGAATCTGGCGGCAAGTCGTCGCTGTCAGACTACTACAGCGCCGACTACGGCAACGCCGTCCTCGACCAGTCGCTGCGTGATCGTGTGGTTTTCTCCGACCACAGCCTGGTCACCGATGCGGTGTTCGCCGAGATGCAGCTGATCTCCTGCCGCAACGTGCTGATCTACTTCGATCGGGAGTTCCAGGACCGCGCTACCGGCCTTTTTCGCGATGCGTTGACGCGCAAGGGCTTTCTCGGGCTGGGATCAAAGGAAAGCCTGCGGTTCTCGTCCCATGCCGACGCCTTTGCGCCGTTCGTGCCCGAAGAGAAGATCTATCAGAGGCGTGACGCATGATCCCGCAGGCTATCGTCATGGGCGCGTCGGCGGGCGCCGTGGAGGCGCTTTCGGCCATCCTGCCGGCGCTGCCGGAGGACTTCGCGCTGCCGGTCCTGATCGTGGTGCACGTTCCGCCGGCCCGCACGAACGCGCTGGTGCCGCTGTTCGAAGCCAAGTGCCGCCTGCCGGTGCGTGAAGCCGAAGACAAGGAACCGGTCGAGGGCGGAACGATCTACTTCGCCCCCGCCGACTATCACCTTCTGGTTGAGCAGGACCGCACGCTCGGGCTCTCGGACGACCCGCCCGTGCTGCATTCGCGCCCGTCGATCGACGTCCTTTTCGAGAGCGCCGCGGACGCGTACGGGCCAGGACTTGCGGGGGTGGTTCTGACCGGCGCCAGCTCCGACGGCGCGGCCGGCCTCAAGGCTGTCGCCGAGGCCGGCGGCGTGGCGTTTGTGGAAGACCCAGACCACGCCCATGTGGCGACCATGCCGCTCGCAGCGCTCAAGGCGTGCCCGTCCGCCCGATCGGCTAGGCTGGCCGAACTTGCATCCATTCTGATCGCCATGGGGAGCAGATAGCTCATGCAGCCCGTCAAGTTCCTGCTGGTCGACGACCTGGACGAGAACCTCATCTCGCTGGAAGCCCTGCTGCGGCGCGACGGGCTCGAGTGTCTCTCGGCCCGCTCAGGCGAGGAGGCGCTGGAGCTTCTTCTCGTCCACGACTTCGCCCTGGCCTTGGTCGATGTCCAGATGCCGCACATGGACGGCTTCCAACTCGCCGAATTCATGCGCGGCGCTGCGCGCGCGCGCCATGTCCCGATCATCTTCCTCACGGCGGGCAGCGCTGACGGACGGCGGCGCTTTCGCGGCTACGAGGCCGGGGCCGTCGATTTCATCCAGAAGCCCATCGAAGCCGACGTCCTGCGCAGCAAGGCCAACGTATTCTTCGAACTCCACCGCCAGCGCCAGCAGCTGGCCGAACAGCGCGATCAACTCCAGGCGCACGCCAAGGCGCTGGAGGCCATGGAGCAGCTGACGCGCCGCCAACTCGTTCACGAACAGGAGACGGCGCGGCTGCGCGAGCAATTCATTGCGGTGCTCGGTCACGACCTGCGCAATCCCCTCGCCTCGATCGGCGGCGCGGCTCGGCTGCTGCGCAAGGAGCCGCTGAGCGACAAGGGGCAGAACATCATCCGGCTCATGGAAGCGAGCACCGACCGTATGGCGGGCCTGATTGACGACGTCATGGATTTCGCAAGAGGGCGGCTTGGAGGCGGCATCGCCGTCGAACGCCAGGATCACGATCTCGAACCCATCCTACGCCAAGTCGTCGCGGAGCTCGAAACGAGCCATCCCGACCGCCTGATCGAGTGCGATTTTCACCTTCCGGCCCGAGCGGCGGTCGACCCGGGCCGGCTCAGCCAGCTGGTCTCGAACCTGCTGGCGAACGCCCTGGCCTATGGCGCCGAGCATTCGCCCGTTCGGCTGCGCGCGGCGATCGCCGGGGAGCAGCTGACGCTGTCAGTCGCCAACAGCGGCGAACCAATTCCGCCGGCGGTGATGAAGCGCCTCTTCCACCCCTTCGTGCGCGGCGAGGTTCAGCCGAGCCAGGGAGGGCTCGGGCTTGGTCTGCACATCGCTTCGGAAATCGCCAAGGCGCACGGCGGCCAGCTGAGCGCGTCCTCCTGTGGGCACGAGACCCGCTTCACGCTCGTCCTGCCACTGGCGGCGGACCGGGCGCCAAGCCTCGCCGGCTGAAGCGCATTCGCCTGCCGGAACCTTTGGTCCCCGCCTGCGTAAGCTCCACCAGCCCGGCTCTGGCGGGCGGCATGTGGAAAGGGCGCGTGGATGGCGCAGGCGAACAGCAGGATGACGGATGCGCAGGCCAAGGCCTCCGCAGTGGCCAAGGCCAAGGCCCTCGCGCCAGATATCCCCGCCCGCCTCGGCAGCACCCCCAAGACGACTTTCCGCGGCGATCCGGACGTCTTCGGGCGCCTGGTCGAAGACCATGACCGTCACCGCGCCCTGCTGGCGATGATAGAAGAAACACAGGGCGCATCTGAGCAGCGTCAGAAACTCTTCGAGGAGCTCGTCCGAGAGCTGAAAGCTCATGCTGCGGCAGAGGAGCAGGCCCTGTGGTCGAGCGTGCTGCGAGATCCTCAGACGACCGACTTTGCGCGGCACGCCATCGCCGAGCACAAGGAGATCGACGACATGCTGGCCGATCTCGCCGCACGCGACATGTCATCGCCCGGGTGGCTGCGACGGTTCGCCGGCCTCAAGGCCGAGTACCTCCATCATATCCGCGAAGAGGAGCAGGAGCAGTTCGTGGCCGCCGAAGAGCAGCTGAGCGACAGCGACCTGAGGCACATGCGGAGCGTCTTCGAGCGACGCAAGAAGGCTGAGAAGGCCAGCGCCGAAATCGAGCGAAAGATCAAGCTCAGCTGATTACAGTAAGCGGCGGTAGGTCCGCGGTTCTTTTGGAGAACGGCGCACCACGGCCGCATTGCGCCCCACCAACGCGGGGACATCGCGCTCAAGGCCGTGACTGAGGTCGGCGACGCGCGCGGGGTCAGGAGACCAAAGCGGGGCCCCCGAGGACTCCAGCTCGGCTAGAGCGCACCGCTCGAAATGCCGGCGCAGCACGCCAAACGCTGCGGCGACCTGCTCATCTTCGGAAGGTTGGGGACGGGCCGTCGACCGCACGCCCAGGCGCAGTCCGACGATGAACGCGACTGCGCCCACTGCGAACAGTCCAAGCAGATATCCCAAGACGGCAGGCGAGATCATCGGCGGCTCCTTGAGCTCTAGATGGGGACCCCGCCCCCAGGTCTGCAAGTCGCCCCGCAGATGGAGCACAAGCGCCGCTTTGGGCGTTGACGCTGTCCAGTAGGAGTTTTGCGTGCGCCCAGCTCAGTTCGTCGCCCCGCTTGTTTTGTCGCTCGCCCTCTTAGGCTGCAACGCCAAGGCGCCTCCAAACCGATCTGGCGGCCAGACGCTGGGGACGCCGCCGTGGGACGCGGGTCTTACACGGCAACTTGCGGACGCGATCGACAAGCGCCGCGCGCACGGCCTGGACAGGCTGGCCTTCGCGAGCCCAGGGGGCGGACAAGACGACGCGACTCTGACCAAGACCGCTCTTGCCTACGCCTCGGCCCTGGCGCGCGGGGCCAGCGATCCTCATAAGCTCTTCGAGGTCTACACCCTGCCACGCCCGGAGCCTGACCTGAAGCGAGGACTGGCGCAGGCCATGGCTGAGCGCAAGGTCGACGCATGGTTGGAGGGCCTGGCGCCGCAGGACGCCTACTACCGGAAACTCTCTGACGCCTATCTCGCATTGGAACGCGAGGGGCCGGGTCCCGGCCCGGAACTCTCCCAGGCGTCGGCGTCGATCAAGCCGGGAAACTCCGATCCACGTCTGCCGGCGGTCGCCGCCCAACTTGTCGCCCTCGACTACCTGGAGCCCCGCCAGGCGCAAGGCCTTGTCTATAGCGGCCCGATCGTCGCAGCGGTTCGCCGGATGCAGGCCGACTACGGCCTCGAAGCCGACGGCGTGCTCGGCGGTCGGACGCTGGAAGCGCTCAGCCTCACCGATAGCCAGCGGGCCCGGCAAATTGCGGCCAACATGGAACGCCTGCGGTGGCTGGAGCGCGAGCCGCCCGCCACACGCATCGACGTCAACATCGCCGCGGCGCGGCTCACCTACTGGCGGGACGGCGCGATCATCGACAGCCGCAGGGTCATTGTCGGCGAGCCGGATACGGCGACGCCCCAACTCGCCTCGCCCATCCAACGCCTCGTCGCCAACCCGACATGGACCGTCCCCCGCTCAATCGAGCGTAGGGAACTTGCGTCCAAGGGTGAAGACTATCTTCGCCGAAACAACATGGCCTGGAAGGATGGTTGGATCGTTCAGGCCGCGGGGCCGGGCAACTCGCTTGGTCTGGTGAAGTTCGACATGGCCAACGAGCACGCCATCTACCTTCACGACACGCCAGCCAAGCAGCTGTTCAGCGAGGTTCAGCGGCAGCGCAGCCATGGTTGCGTCCGGGTCGAGGACGCCCTGGGCTTCGCCGACATCGTCGCTGCCCAGGAAGGCGTGAGCGACGCATGGCGTCGCGCGCGTTCCAAAGGCGAGGAGCAGACGGTCGCCCTGCCCAAACCCATCCCCGTCCGCCTGCTCTACCAGACCGTGCTCTTCAACGAGAGCGGCCAGGCGATCGTGCGGGCCGACCCGTACAACTGGAACGCCAGGATCGCCCGTGCGCTGGGATTTGCGTCCGGCGACGAGATTCGGGCCCAGGCGCGGGGGCCTGAACCCGGGCCGTAGATGGCGCGAACGCGCCGGCGCACCTGACGCGACGGGGTTAACTGGCGGCGGCGATCCCCGTGTCGCCGAGCCGGTCGCCGGGCAGACACCGGTCCAACGAGACCGAGATGCGGATCTGCAGGCCTTCGGGGCGCCAGATCTGCTGCAGATCGCCCCCCAGCTGGGCTACAGCGGCGCGACTGAGGCGGCTTCCGAAGCCGGCGGAGGACGTGGCGGCGACGGGCGGCCCGCCGGTCTCTTCCCAATCCAGTTCCAGAACGTGAGGCCGGCGGCGGGTCGCGATCCTGATCTTACCGCCCGCTTTGGACAGCGCCCCGTACTTCGCGGCATTGGTCGCCAGCTCATAGATCAGGATGGCGAACGAGGTCCCCGCCTCGCCGCGCAGGGCCACGTCCTGTCCGACGATTTCGAGCTGCGCCTGATCCCCACGGTGATAGGGGGCGAGGATCGCGCGGATGAGCTGATGAAGCTTGGCGGCGCTCGCCCCCTCGCCGTCCTTGCGCATCGTCAGAGCATGGGCGGCCGCCAAGGCCGCGAGGCGCTCTTCCAAGTCGCGCGCCAGCCCCGCGCGGTCCCCAGGCTCGCGTGCGCTGAGCCGGACCATGCTGCTGGTCAGGCTGAAGAGATTGCGGACGCGATGGTCCATCTCATGCAGGAGGAGCTGTTGCCGCTCGAGGGCCTGTTTTCGCTCGGTGATGTCGATGCCTATGCCGACCTGACTGCCATCGGACAGCCGAATATTGGCCCAGCTGGTCTCAAGACGACGCCCGTCCCGCGCCACCATGGCGACATCGAACCATCCCGGCTCGCAGCGGTCCATGTTGTCGCGCACCCGGGCGCGAACCTCAGGGTCGGGAAGGAGCTCCGTCATCAGGTCGACCGAGGCGGCTTCCGACCCTGTCCAGCCAAGGGCTCGCGTGAACTCCCAGTTCAGCCGCAACCGACCTGTCTGCGGCTCGAACAGCTTGATCATCACCGGGATGTTGTCGAAGACGGCTCCGAACTGCTCGGCGTTGCGCCGGGCGCCTTCCTGAGCCCGATAGCGCTCAAGCGCGAAGCCCAATTGTCTCGCGATCGTCAAGGCCAGCCGGACTTCATCGTCACCAAACGCGTACGGCGTCGGACGATAGACCATGAACTTGCCTATCACCCCGCCTGCCGAGATCAACGGAACAAAGGCCAGCGAGCCGATCCCCTCGCCTCGGATCGTCGCCTTGAGCTCCTCGGCTTCGCCCGAGGTCTCGATGTCGCCGATCGCAATCGGCAAGGCCCCCTCCTCGCCTGGCCGCCACGGCGTATGGCCCTCGACCGCCGCGCGATACTCGTCGGAAAGTCCGCGCCACGCGACGAAGCGCATGACGCCCAGTTCGTCGAACAGCAGGATCGAGGCCCGCGGGCAACCTAACCCCCGCTCCATGGCGTCAAGCGCGGCCTCGAAGATGTCTTCCTGGCTGACGGCCCTCAGCAGTCGGTCGGTCAGGTCGTAAAGCGCCTGAAGCGCCTCCAGACCGCGGGCTGCGGGCGCGGGAAGAACAGGTGCGACGGCTGCGCCGCCGCCCTCCATCTGCTGAGCGCTCACCGAAACCTCCAGGGCCGATCTGCAGCATGACATCGCCGAGCAGGGCTCACGCATTCACCAATGTTAAGCGAGCGCCGGCGGTTCCGCTAAGGCGTTGGCGGCGCCTTCAAAACTGGTTGCGCAGGCTGATCAACGACGTTTTCAGGCCGGCTCGGCGTCGTCGGCCAGCAGGCCGCTCAGAACGCGATGCGGCTCGAACGGCTTCTCGTACAGCGGAATGCCGTCAAATCGGCGCGGCAGCACGGTCTTGGGGTAACCGGTCACAAAGGCGAGACGCACGCCCCGCGCGAGCAGCACGTCGGCCACCTCGTAGCTCAGCTCGCCCTGCAGGTTGATGTCGAGAAGGGCCGCATCGAAAGGCTGGCCGCCCTCGATGTGGGCGATCGCCAGCGCCACAGTGGGCGCCGGACCGATCACCCGACAGTTGGCGGATTCCAGGAGCCTGACGATCTCGCTAGCCAACAGCCAATCGTCTTCGACCACGAGCACGCGCCGCCCCGCCAGCCCGGCGAGCGCCGATTGTCGATTCCGCCAAATTCCCCCGCCGTCCGTGCACACGTCGGGACCTTTGCCGCCTAAGCCGGACGGCGGCATTCACCCATGTTAATGACGGAATCGATGAGCCGCCTCGGAAGGCTGCGGCGCCTTGTAATCGGCGATCGCCGCGAGAGCGGCGGGATCGCGAAGGTGGGCCTTGCCGGCCTGCAATTCGAGGAGGCGTTCGCGGCGCAGCTGCTGGAGGATGCGATTGACATGGACGATGCTGAGCCCCGTCGCGTCGGCTAGCGTTTCCTGAGTCATCGGCATCGCGAAATGTGTTTCGCTGGCCATGCCGACGAGCAGCAGCCGGTCGCGAATCTCCAGCAGCAGATGGCACAGTCGCTCATAGGCCGTCTGTCTGCCCAGTCGCATGATCTGGGAAAGCAGGTAGGCCTCGCCGAGGCTGGAAGCGACGTGAATGGCTTCGCGCAGGTCGTTCCACCGGTCGTCGTCACTGAGAAGGGCTCGCTGCACGGGACCGGCGTCGACGTACTGCAGGGGCGTCAGCGCCACGACCGTCGACAGCGCGAGCGGGTTGGGACGCATGCAGACGCCGAGCCCCTCGCCCGGCACCATGAAGTTGAAGATTTGGCGGCGCCCGTCGGGCAGCCAGCGCACCTTGGCGGCCCAGCCGCTGAGCAGATAGCGGGGCCGTTCCATCGTATCGCGCTCGGTGACCAGTTCGGCCCCGGCGGGGAGCGAATGGACATCCGAAAGGCTTGCGAACAACGCTTCGGCGTCGTCGCCGAGGTGGGCGATGGCCTTCAAACGCCGGATGACGATATCCGCGCGGGCGATGGGCGGACGGCTCCGGACGAGGCTCACGCGCGCACCTCCCCCGTTGCGAGCGGGATGTCCAGCTCGCACCGCAACCCGCCCCGCTCGAGCTTGAAGGCCGTCCTGGCGTCCAGCTGATAGGGAAGCCCCAGCTCCACAAGCTGGCGGCCAAAGCCGACGCGGGTGTGGTTCGCCGCCAGGGCCGGGACGCCGCTCTCGCACCAGCTCAGCCGAAGACGTTCGCCATCCGCCTCGCGTGAGACCTCCCAGGTGGCCAGCACCTTGCCGCCCTGCACCGCCAACGCGCCGAACTTCATGGCGTTGACGGCCAGTTCGTGAAGGGTCAGCGCCATGTACTCGGCGGCCGGGCCATGCAAGCGGACCGCTGGGCCGCTGACATCGACTTGAGCATCTTCCGCGGCGACCTGAAGGAGTTCCTCGCGGACCATCTCCTCGACGTCCAATCCCTCGTCGACCCGGCGGACCAGCGCACTCTGGACGCGCGCGAGCGCGTTCAGGCGGCCATCGAAGTGCGAGAAATAGCCGGCCAGATCGCTCGAGTTCTCAAGCGTCCGTCGCGCGAGCGACCGGACCATCGCCATCACGTTCTTCATCCGATGCTGGAGTTGGGCGAGAAGCCAGGCGCCGCGGAGTTCCTCGGCCCTACGGAGCGTTTCGTCAGCGATGACGCCTACGACAAGCACGGGCGTTCCGGCGCCGTCGCGTAAAACCCGGAACCTTTTCACGATGTAGCGCTCGGCCCCGTCCAGGCGCCGATAGCGGAACGCGGCTTCGCAGTCGATCAGGCTGGCGTCGACGAGGATCTGTTCCTTCAGCGCCAGCAGTCCAGCGCGGTCTTCGACATGCACCCCTTGAAGCCAGTCGGACCACGGCATGGCCGCACCGACCCCGTAGATCTCGCTCGCCCGGTCCGAAAAGCTCATCCAACCAGATTGCAGATCGCGCTCGAACGTTCCCAGTCCGGCGATTTCCATCGCCAATTCCGCCCGCGCCTCCGCCACGACGGAATCGTTGGCTACGTTCAATGCGCTGCTACGCAATCCCAAGCCCTCTAGCCATTGCGCGTCGCGCGCGACAAATCCGACCTGCGCTCATCATTCCGGCGCCTGGTCGGCCGACCAGGCGCATTCTATCGCGCCTTGCGCGCGGACATCTCCACATTTGATAACCCGGCACCCGAAAGACACGCGCGCGGATCGAGGCGCCGGGCTCGCGCATGGCACCGCCGCAAGCCATGCGCCGCGCCGCGCGCGCACCCGACCGCCCGTGAATTAACATATGATAATAGTACACTGTATTTATTTATCATTATAGCTTGGCAACAGGAACGCGCTCGGCCCGCGGCCGTTGGGCTCCTACCCAAAAGGAGACAACGATGAACCAGCAGAACCCGGACACCAATCCCGCCAACGTCACCGCGCAACAGGACGGCCAGCGGCCCCAGGACGGTCAGCAGTCGCAGGGCGAAGAACGCAGCTTCCGTCAGGACGGACAGCGTCCGGAAGAGCGCCAGGACGACGCGCGCCAGGACCGCGACGCCCAGGTCGAGCGCCAAGATCGCGGCGCCGACGACGTTGAGCGCGGCGCAGGGCCGCGCTGAGGGAGTTCCGGCGGAGCGGCTTTTCCGTTCCGCCACCCGCCCCGTCCAAACCTATCGAAAGGAAGGTCATGGCCACCGCTGCAAAATCCACGGCAAAGTCCAAAACCGCTTCGCGCGCCGCCCCGCGCCGCACGCGCCGCACCGGTCGGCGCGATCCCCTGGCGATCAGCCTGCTCAAGCAGGATCACCGCGAGGTGGAGGAGTGGTTCGACGAGTACGAGCAGTTGGAAAGCGACAAGGACCGCCTGGCGCTGTTCAACAAGATCGCCCTGGCGCTCAAGGTCCACACCCGCATCGAAGAGGAGATCTTCTATCCTGCCGAGCGGGGAGAGGTGGAGGACGATCTGCTCGATGAGGCCTATGTCGAGCACGACTCGGCCAAGAAGATGATCGCCGAAATCGAGGCGATGAAGCCGTCCGACGAGTTTTACGACGCCAAGGTCAAGGTGCTGGGCGAGTACATCAAGCACCACGTGAAGGAGGAGGAGCAGCCTGGCGGGCTGTTCTCCCAGGCCAAGAAGGGCGACGAGGACCTTGAGCAAATGGGCGAGCAGCTGAAGGCTCGCAAAGAGGAGCTCATGGCCGAGCTCGGTCGGCCTGGCGCTCACTGACCCTTCGCCTGCCGCGAAGGTGGGCGAACGCCTCTCCCGCGCTCAGCCGCCTGCACAGGCGCGCCTCCGATCCCAGCGATCGGGGGCGCATGCGTGCGACCGGACGCTTGCGACCGTTCGCGGCGCTGCGCGTTGAGGGATTCCTGAGGCGCAACACGGCCTCGTGGTGAACGAGGACGGGCTTTGATGGGTTTGACGGCTCGACTGGACCTGCGCGGCGGGCGCCCCTGCTGGAACACCTCCGACGCCGACGCCGGCGCGAGCGACGCGGTCGACGACGGCGTCCATGACGTCGCCATCGTGGGCGCCGGGATCATGGGGGCGATGCTGGCGGAACGTCTGACGCGCCAAGGCTTGAGCGTTGCGATCCTCGATCGGCGCGCCCCCAGCCACGGCGCCACGTCAGCCTCGACAGCTTTGGTGATGTGGGGGGCCGACACCCCGCTGACGCACTTGGCGGAACAGATCGGCTGGGCGCCCTCCGTGCGCCGGTGGCGCAGCGTCAAGGCGGCGGTAGAATCGCTGAGCGCCGATCTGAAGGCCCTTCGCATCGACTGTGGTTGGCTCGAGCGCCCTGAGCTCTACCTCGCCGGCGACCTGCTCGATGACGACGGCCTGCGCGCGGAAGCCGCCGCCCGGCGCCGCGCCGGCCTGCCGTCGACTTACCTCCCCGCCAAACCGGTGGCTGAACGCTTCGGCATTCCCGAACGACCGGCGATCCTCTCGCAGGGCGCGTTCGAGGTGGACCCCATGGCGCTGACCCTCGGGCTGCTCGCCACGGCCCGCCGTCGCGGCGCGACGGCGACCTACCCCGCCGATGTTCTTGCCTTGGAATCGGCGGCCGACGAGGTCCGCCTCGTCACCGAGAACGCCACGCTGAGGGCCAGACACGTGGTGTTGGCGACGGGCTATGAGGCCGCCCGACCCGCGCTCCCAAGCAGTTTCACGCTCAGCTCGAGCTTTGCGATCGCGACAGCGCCTGGAAGCTTGCCGCGATGGCGGGAGAACGCGCTGATCTGGGAGGCGGCTCAACCTTATCTTTATGCGCGCACGACGCGTGACGGCCGCCTCGTCATCGGCGGCGAGGATGAACCCTCCGCCGATCCCGAGGCCCGCGACCATGCGATCGAGGCCAAGGCCGTCGCGCTTGCGCGAAGGGGCGCCGGCCTTGTGGGCGGTCCGCCGCTTTCACCCGATTGCGCCTGGGGCGCGACGTTCGGGTCTTCCCCCGACGGCTTGCCGGCTATCGGGTCGGTGCGGGGCTTCGAGCGGATCTGGCTCGCCGCGGGGTTCGGCGGCAACGGCGTCAGCTTCGCGCGTCTGGCCGCCGAACTGATCGCGGGCGCGATAGCGGGAGCGCCCAGCCCGATGTTGGCTGATTTCTCCCCCTATCGCTTTGAGAGCCAGCATGAGAACGCCTAGGCCAGCAACCGTACCTTCGGCTCGCGATCCCACTGCCGGGTGCTGGCCGGCACTACGAAGGACTTCGCCGCGCCGAGTTCGACTATGCCTGCGTCCGGCTCGACCCCGGCTTTGTCGAGCAGCGGCTTAGCCTGGGGCGTGAAGCCGATCGCCTTTAGATGGACGAAGGCGTTCTGCACGAAGTCGGTCGCCGCGCTCTCCTTCAGCAACTCCGCGCAGCCCTCCTCCGAGAGCGCCAGGGCGACGGCGTCGAACAGCACGGACGGCGAGCCGGCCAACTGGCCGTCCGCCTTGAGGGCGACGCCGTCGCTCAGGGTCACGCCGCCGATCTTGGGGGCGATGACCTTGACCGCTCCGCCAGCCGCCTCGACCGCCGTGCGCACGTCGTCCACTACGCCGCTGTCCGCTCCGTCGGTGACGAGGATCGCCACCGCGCGCCCCTTGAGGGTGGCCGGGTACTTGTCGATCAGCCGCAGTCCCGGCGATGGCGCCATGTCGGTCGGTTCGGCCGCAGGCTTGGACTTGGGCGGCAACTCCATGTTCAACCCAGCCGCCACCCGCGCTGCGAGGTCTTCGTCGACGTTGCGCAGGTTGGCCATCACCCGCACCCGGATCGCTTCGATCTCCACCTTCGAGAGCTCGAAGACGATGGCGCTCGCCAGATGCGCCTGTTCGACGGCGCTCTGCGAGCGGTAGAACAGCCGCGCATGACTGTAGTGGTCGGCGAACGTCTCGGCGCGCAAGCGCACCTTGGTCTCCTCCAGCGGGAGCGCAAAGCTTCGGAAGCCTCCTTCCGGATCCTCGCGGGGACCGCCGATCTCGCCGTGCTCGGCCAGGCTGTTGGGCTCGTAGTTCGCTCGCCCCTGCGGGACCTGGGTCTGCATCTTGCCGTCGCGCTGCAGGTTCTGGAACGGGCAGCCCTTGGCGCGATTGATCGGGATCTGGTGGAAGTTGACGGTGCCGAGACGCGACAGCTGGGTGTCCTGGTACGAGAACAGCCGTCCTTGCAGCAGGGGGTCCTCTGAAAAGTCTATGCCGGGCGGCACGTTGGTCGGCAGGAACGCGGCCTGCTCGGTCTCGGCGAAGAAGTTGTCGGGGTTGCGGTTGAGGACGAGGCGGCCGACCACGCGGATCGGGACCAACTCCTCCGGGATGACCTTGGTCGCGTCTAGGATGTCGAAGGGCAAGGCGTCCGCCTCCTGCTGCGACAGCAGCTGGACCCCGAACTCCCACTCTGGGAAGTCGCCACGCTCGATCGCCTCATGGAGATCGCGCCGCTGATAGTCCGGATCCGCGCCAGCGATCTTCACCGCCTCATCCCAGCAGGTGGACTGCAGCCCAAGTTTGGGGCGCCAATGGAACTTCACGAACGTCGCCTCATCGGCGTCGTTGAGCAGTCGGAACGTGTTGACGCCGAACCCCTCCATCATCCGGAACGAGCGCGGAATGGCGCGGTCGGACATCGCCCACATGATCATGTGGGTGGTCTCAGGCATCAGGCCGACGAAGTCCCAGAAGGTGTCGTGAGCGCTCGCGGCCTGGGGATAGCCGCGGTCGGCCTCCATCTTCACCGAATGCACCAGATCGGGGAACTTCATGGCGTCTTGGATGAAGAACACCGGGATGTTGTTGCCGACGAGGTCCCAGTTGCCCTCCTTGGTGTAGAGCTTGACCGCAAAGCCTCGCACGTCGCGCGGCGTATCGACCGACCCGGCCCCGCCCGCGACGGTCGAGAAGCGTACGAACACCTCGGTCTTCTCGCCCACCTCTGTCAGGACCTTGGCGCGGGTGACGTCGCCCAGTGACTCCGTCAGTTCGAAGAAGCCGTGAGCCGCCGACCCCCGGGCATGGACGATCCGCTCGGGGATACGCTCATGGTCGAAATGCTGGATCTTTTCGCGCAATACGAAGTCTTCCAGCAGGGTCGGGCCTCGCCGCCCGCCCTTCAGGGAGTTCTGGTTGTCGCTGATCGGGACGCCGTGGTTGGTGGTCAGTCGGGCGTCGGGCGCGCTTGCGCTCTGGTGTGTTTCGCCGCCGGCGCCGACAGCGGTCGTCGGCGCGCGCGCGGCGCGTTCATTGGCAGTCGCCATGGGAACCGGTCCTTGCGTGAGGTGATGGACCGGAAACGCGGGGCGGAGAGTTTGGTCGCACTTTGCGGCCAGTTCGCGCGCCAACTCGGTGGAATGGAACCTCCGATCACGGTGCAGGTTTGGGTGTCATGTCCATTCTGATCCTGATCCTCGTCGTCGTCGTTCTCCTCGCCCTGGCGCTCTTCGCCTTGCAGAAGATGCCGATCCCCTCCCCCCTGAACTGGATCATCCAGGTCGTGTTGATCGTCCTTGCGATCATCTTCATCGGCCAGCGCGCCGGCGTCTTCTAGAAACGGGGGCGACCGCGTCGCCCCCGCCCAAGGCCTAGGCCGGCCGCGCTTGGGGCACGTTTCTCCAGTCTTGCTCGGGTTCGTAGACGGTCCGAGGCGGGCCGCGGCTCCCCTCCGGGGCGAAAATCCTGGTGTCCCGGCGATCACCGTCACGCAAGATGGTCACGACGCCCTTCTCACCCCGCTCGGCGGCGGCGCGCGCCAAGTTTTCGGCGGCCCGCACGGCCTTGTCGAAGTCACCGCAGATCAGAGGACTCGTCGCTCCCCACTTTACGCGCCAGCGGCCTGCCGACTCGCAAACCGTAAACTCCACTCGCATCGTTCCAGCCTCCAGATGGCCCCCGAGAACGCCACGGCCGAAGAATGGTTTCGGCGCGGCGCGAGCGCGTTCGCATTTGATGGAGTGGGTCCGCTTTCCGGTCCAAAACGCCGCCTGGCAAAGCGGCTTATGGTCCGCGGGGGAGAGCTTCAGGTGCTGCGCAGGCGCGCAGCGGCCTCATCCAGCGCCGCTCTATTGTCGCCGTGCTTGCGGATCAAATCCTGCGCCTGCTGCGTCGTGATCTTGTGCTTGCTCGCCAGGTACTGCAGTTCGCCGCTGTCTTCGCTGGCCGCCGGGCGGTGGGCGGCTTCATCGCCGTTGTCCTCGGACATGAGCCTGCCTTTGAAATATCCCCGCTCCGAATGGGGCTAATCTGCGGAGCGGGGCGCTTTCACGGGTCGCCAGGAAGGGACATCCCGACCGGTCTCAAACTCCCGCGGCCCGCCTGCGTTCCCCGCGCGTAGCCCGCGCTCGACGCTTGGGAAGTACAGTGTTGGCATATCGGGCCCGCAAGCGGCTACCGCCGCCTCCGAAATAGGCGGTGTCGCCGTCGGGTGCTCGGCGATGTCCGGCTGACCGATATCGGATTCGGCGCAAAGACCCGCCCCCGTTAGGGAGCGGGTCACGGCACGACGCCAGGGATTGAGGAGGGGTCGTCGGTCCGACGCCGGAGAAGCTAGGCGCGTCAGCCCGTCGCCGGCATCAACATTTGATATTCGCAGGCGTGACGTCGACCGCTCTGGCGGACGTTCTGGCCCTGCTAGTCGTTTCCAGTCTTCGTGTGCGGGTCAGCGACGGCCTTGCTCTCAGGCGATCCGCGCACGCGCAACCATATGGCCAAGAGGATCAGCGCGAGGCCGGCGGGTCGGTTCCACGTGAGGGGCGCTGGCGCTCATGGCGCAGTGCGGAGCGGAGCGGAACCGCTGGGAAGGCCGGCGGTTAGGTTCATCGTCAAATCCCGCCGGGACGGAGCAGCTAGGGCGGCGTAGCAATATGATCGAGACGTTCCAAAATGGCCTGCCGACGGACGTCCATCGGCTTGCCGAGCAGGTGATGGCGGGGGTCTGCGGACGACGCTGGACCGTCGCGCTGGCCGAGAGCTGTACGGGCGGCCTGCTGGCGGCGGTGCTGACTGACATCGAAGGCTGCGCGCACGGCTTCGACCGCGGTTTCGTCACCTACACCGACGCAGCCAAGGCCCGCCAGCTAGGCGTCCCGGACGACCTGCTGGCGCGGCACGGCGCAGTCTCCGAGCCGGTGGCGGCGGCGATGGTCGAGGGGGCGCTCGCCCAGTCGGACGCCGATCTGGCGCTGTCGGTCACCGGCTTCGCCGGGCCGGGGGCGCCGGAGGAGGAAGCGGGGCTGGTCTTTTTTGGGCTGCAGCGGCGCGGCGCCGCCCCGGTGGTGGAGGTGCGCCGCTTCGGAGACGCCAGCCGGGCCCGAGTGCGCCTCGCCTGCCTGAGGACCGGACTTGGCCTGCTGGAATCGATCGCCGCCTAAACGTAGTGGCGCATCGCGCGTCACAATATTTACAGGCCCCTTCTCGAGAAATGCCGACATCGTTATGGCAGGCAATATGAATTCATGGACAGCCTGACAGATGACGCGTAATATTAACTCATCGCGATGAGGGTTTATTATGGCGCTTCGCGACTGGAAGTTTGGGTGACAATCCACGTGCTCCCGCCAAATGGGAGTCATATAGCTGGAAAATTACACATTTTACCCCACTAACGCCGACGGGATTTCGCCGACGTTCTCCGTCGAATTCTTCGACAACGACTCCGAGGCGCTTGTCGAGGCCGTGCTCCTGCTGGAGCAGCACGAGAGCGCGGTGAAGGTCGTGATCTGGCACGGCGCGCGAAGGGTGCTCACCTGTTATCGCGTCGACACGATCCACTAGGCCGACAGTCTATTTCTGTCGCGCCGGCCTTAGCCGCCGGCCTGCGACCAGCATCTTGCCGGCGTGACGGGCCTTGGCCGCTTCGACCAGGGTTCGGGCGGCGTTGAGCACCTCCTCCTGCATGGCGCGGTCGGCGTCCAGCGCCTCGTGGCTCGTCGCATAGGGCTCCCAGTAGCCGATGTAGCGGTCCAGTTCAGCGTTCACCCCAGCCGGGATCAGGTCCATGAAGCGCAGCCAGTCGGAGACGCTGCGGCGGACGTTCTCGGCGCCCTCGACGTCGCCGTGCACAACGACCGAGAACACCCGTCCTTCCAGGTGCTTCGGATAGGGCCAGCCCTTCAACTCCTCTTCCTTGGCCGTTTTGGCGTCCTTGCCGTGAGTGAGGGTCGGATCGGGATTGCCGCCGTCCGCGCATACCAGCCGGTCCATCATCAGCTTGAGCGGCGAGGACACCTGATACCAGTTGACGGGCGTGATGATCATCACGCCATGCGCCTCGACCCACATCGGATAGATGTCGTTCATCCAGTCGTGGACTTGGCCGAGCGCGTAGTTCGGATAGCAGGAGCACGGCCAGTGGCAGAGCGCCGCGGCGGTCGAGAAGCAGGCCTTGCAGGGGTGGATCTCGCGGCCGAACTCCGAGGCTAGGCGCGAGAGGTCGAGCAGATTCACCGAGACCCCTTCGCGCTCCATCTCCTCGCGCGAGAGGTCCGCCAGCCGGTAGGACTTCGACATCTCGCCGGGACATGTGTGCTCGCTGCGAGAGGAGCAGTTGATCACCAGGATGCGGCATGGCCCTTCCTGCTCGTCGTGCCTGGCCTGGGCCGCCTCGATCTCGGCCTTGGCGGCCAGCCAGTCGGTCGAGAGGTCGTATTCGGGATCGGAGTAGCCGGGGCCGGCCTTGCGGGTGCGCGGCGCCTTGCGAGCGTTCGAATAGGCGTCCCAGGCCGCAGTCATGATCTTGTCGAGTTCGACGGCCAGCCGCTCGAACGCCGGGTCGGCGAAGGCCCGGAGATAGCGGTCGCGGAACTCGCTCTCGGAAAGCTCGGGGCTCGGCATTCCTTTGCGGGGCTCTGGGGTCTTGGTCATCAGCGCTTCCTTGTCGTCCCGAGGCAACGGGGGCGCGGCGACGAGGGTTCCGCCTCGGGCGGGCCTACCCGGCGGCGGAACCGCGTCTGCGCCCGCTCATTGCCCCCACTCACGCAAAGAGGAGGACCAGACGACATGACCCAACCCTCCACGGGAGAGCCTTTCGCGCATAAGGCCAAGCACGCCGCGCAGGCCGAACGCGACATCCAGAGCAAGATCGACGCGAAGGAGACGCGCTCGTTCCAGAACGACGAGGACGACGGCGCGATGCAGGCCGGCGCGCGCGAATACCCCGCGCCCCCCTTCCCCGCGCAGCACCAGAAGAAGCCCGGCGTCGAGGCGGCGCTGGATCCGGCGCCGATGTACGACGCGCCGTTCTACAAAGGGTCGGGCAAGTTGAAGGACAAGGTGGCGCTGATCACCGGCGCGGACTCCGGCATCGGCCGGGCCGTGGCGGTGCTGTTCGCGCGCGAGGGCTGCGACGTGGCCATTGCCTATCTGAGCGAGACCCAGGACGCAGAGGCCACCCGCGCGGCGGTCGAAAAGGAAGGTCGGCGCGCTATCCTGCTGGCCGGAGACGTCGCCGAACCCGCCTTTGCTAAGACCGCGGTCGACAAGACGCTCGAGGCGTTCGGACGGCTGGACGTTCTGGTCAACAACGCAGCCTTCCAGGAGCACGTGCCGGCCCTTGAAGATCTGAGCGACGAACACTTCGACCGGACGCTGAAGACCAATCTCTACGGTTACTTTTACTTGGCCAAGGCGGCGGTCCCGCACATGGCGCCTGGTTCGGCGATCCTGATGACCGGCTCGATCACCGGCATCGACGGCAGCAAAGACCTGCTCGACTACTCGATGACCAAGGGCGGCATCCACGCCTTCACGCGGGCGCTCGCCGGCCACCTGATCCCCAAGGGCATCCGAGTCAACGCCGTCGCTCCCGGTCCGGTCTGGACCCCGCTGAACCCGGCCGACAAGCAGGCGCAGGACGTCAGCCAGTTCGGCGCCAAGAGCAAGATGAAGCGCCCGGCGCAGCCGGAGGAGATCGCCCCAGCCTACGTGTTCCTCGCCTCGCCGCACTGCTCCAGCTACATCACAGGCGAAATTCTGCCCATCATCGGCGGCTACTAGCCGCGGCTAGAATCTGGAGAGCCGGTCCGCCGCGCAGGCCGGGCGGCGGACCCCGCAATCGCTTTCCCAACGTGCTCCTGCACGCCCTCTTGCCTTGGGCGCGTCGCCGCGTGCCGCTGAGGGACAGTCCAGCGATAGGCGTCGACAAACCGCCCTGCCCTGACGGATGCGTTCAGGCGGCGGAGTTCGCGCGCCGCCTTGGTCCAGCGACTTTCCACCTCCGCGGCGTTCAGCCGCCCCGCGGGCCATTGACCCAGCGTCACTGATTTTCTAATTTTCAGGAATTCCTGAAAGTTCGAGAACATGAATCTCCCTCCGCTCACTCAGGCCTTCGTTCTCCATTTCGGCGAGATGGGCAGCCGCTGGGGCATCAGCCGCACGGTCGGCCAGATCTACGCACTGCTGTTCCTCGCTGAAGAGCCTCTGAACGCCGACGACATCACCGAGAAGCTCGGCTTCTCACGCTCGAACGTCAGCATGGGACTTAAGGAGCTTTCGTCCTGGCGGCTGGTGAAGCTGCAGCACAAGCCCGGCGATCGGCGCGAGTATTTCTCGACGCCGGAGGACATCTGGGAGATCGTGCGCATCCTGGCCGAGGAACGGCGCAAGCGGGAGATCGATCCAACCCTGTCGATGCTGCGTCAGGCGCTCGTCGAGACGCCGGCCACCGAAGGCGAACGCCACGCCCAGGCGCGGATGGCCGAAATGCACGGGCTCATCGAACTGGTCACCCGCTGGTCGGAGGACATCCAGAAGCTCGAAACGCAGACCCTGATCCAACTGCTCGAGGTGGGCTCGAAGGTGCAGAAGGTTTTCGAAATCAAGGACCGTCTGAAGGTCGTCGCCGGCGGCAAGTCGCGCCGCCGGCCCAAGTCCGAGGGCCTGGCCGATGTTTGACGATATCAGCGCGCTCACCCTGGCGCGGGCGCAATTCGCCTTCACCGTCTCCTTCCACTTTATCTTCCCGGCCTTCTCGATCGGCCTTGCCAGCTATCTCGCCGTGCTCGAGGGGCTGTGGCTGAAGACCGGCAAGGAAGTCTATCTCAACCTCTTCAAGTACTGGCTGAAGATCTTCGCCCTGGCCTTCGCCATGGGCGTCGTCTCCGGCATCACCATGTCCTACCAGTTCGGCACCAACTGGTCGGTGTTCTCCGACAAGACCGGACCGGTGATCGGCCCGCTGATGGCCTACGAGGTGATGACCGCCTTCTTCCTGGAAGCCGGCTTCCTCGGAGTGATGCTGTTCGGGATGAACAGGGTCGGCCCCAAGCTGCACTACGTGGCCACTCTGGCGGTCGCCATCGGCACCTTCATCTCGGCCTTCTGGATCCTATCGGCCAACAGCTGGATGCAGACGCCGCAGGGCTTCGTCATGAACGCCGCCGGCCAGTTCGAGCCGGCCGACTGGTTGGCGATCATCTTCAATCCATCCTTCCCATACCGGCTCGCGCACACGGTGCTCGGCGCCTACCTGACCACCGCCCTGGTGGTCGGCGCGGTGGGGGCCTGGCACCTGCTGAAGGACAAGAGCAACGCCGGCGCGCGGGTGATGTTCAACATGGCTATGGGCATGATCGCCGTGGCCGCCCCGATCCAGATCTTCGCCGGCGACATGCACGGTCTGAACACGCTTGAGCACCAGCCGGCCAAGGTCATGGCGATGGAAGGCCACTTCCAGAGCCATCCCGACGGCGCGCCGCTGATCCTGTTCGGCATCCCGGACGAAAAGGCCGCCGCCGTCCACTCGGCGATCTCGATCCCGAAGGCCTCGTCGCTGATCCTCAAGCACGACCCGAACGCGCCGCTGGCGGGTCTCGACACCGTGCCGCGCGAGAACTGGCCGCACGTCTCCATCGTCTTCTGGTCGTTCCGGATTATGGTCGGCCTGGGCATGCTGATGCTCACCCTGGGCGCGGTCAGTCTGCTCGCCCGCGCCCGCCGCAAGCTCTACGATTGGACCTGGCTTCACCGCTTCGCCCTGGTCATGGGCCCGTCCGGCTTCGTCGCCGTCCTGGCGGGATGGGTGACGACCGAGGTCGGGCGCCAGCCGTTCACGGTCTATGGCCTGCTGCGCACCTCGCAGTCGGCCGCGCCGCTCGACGCGCCGGCCGTCGCCGCCTCGCTGCTGGCCTTTGTGGTCGTCTACTTCATCGTGTTCTCAGCCGGCACTGGCTACATCCTCAAGCTCATGAGCCACGCGCCCCACGCCGGCGAGCCGGGCCTTGAGCCCGCGCCCGACCATCCGGTGCGGACCGCCGGCATCACCCCTGCCCCAGGCATCGCCGTTCACCGCGCCAGCCAGGGAGACGCCTCGTGAGCCTCGACCTCCCCCTCATCTGGGCCTTCGTCATCGCCTTCGCGGTCTTCGCCTACGTGGTCATGGACGGCTTCGACCTTGGCATCGGCATCCTGTTCCCGACCTTCAAGCCGGGCCCGGAACGGGACTCGGCCATGAACTCCGTCGCCCCGGTCTGGGACGGCAACGAGACCTGGCTGGTGCTGGGCGGCGGCGGATTGATGGCGGCCTTCCCGCTCGCCTACGCGATCGTGCTGCCCGCTCTCTACGCCCCGATCATCGCCATGCTGCTGGCGCTGATCTTTCGCGGCGTGGCCTTCGAGTTCCGCTGGCGCGACCCAGGCCACCGCAAGTTTTGGGACTTCGCCTTCACCGCCGGCTCGGTGGTCGCCGCGTTCTCTCAAGGCGTGACCCTGGGCGCGCTGCTGCAAGGGATCACCGTCGAGGGCCGCCAGTACGCCGGCGGCTGGTGGGACTGGCTGACACCCTTCAGCCTGCTCACCGGCGTCAGCCTGGTGGTCGGCTACGCCCTGCTCGGCGCCACCTGGCTGGTCATGAAAGCCGAAGGCGCCATGCAGTCCCACATGCGGCGCATGTCGGCCTGGCTCGGCGCCGGCACGGTGCTGCTCATCGCCGTGGTCAGCGCCGCCACCCCGTTTCTTGAAGGCGCCTACTACGAGAACTGGTTCGCCTGGCCGAGCGTCCTGCTGACCGCCCAGGTGCCGTTGCTGGTGCTCATCGGCGCGGTGTTGTTCTTCCGCAGCCTGCGCAAGGGCCACGAGCGCTGGCCCTTCCTGCTGGCCCTCGCCCTGTTCGGACTGAGCTTCGTGGGCCTGGGGATCAGCATGTTCCCGCACGTCGTTCCGGGCGCGGTGACCATCTGGCAGGCTGCAGCCCCCGACTCCAGCCTGTTGTTCATGCTGGTCGGTGCGTCGGTGCTGATCCCGATCATCCTGGCCTACACCGGTTACGCCTACTGGGTTTTCCGCGGCAAGGTCGGGCACGAGGGCTATCATTGATGGCCGCCCCCTCCTCGTCCTGGCGGCGGCTGGCCTGGTTTGTCGGGCTCTGGCTGGCCGGCGTTCTGACCGTCGGCGCCGTCAGCTACCTGATCCGCAGCTGGCTGTTGTGAGGGCCGGGCCGCCCCTGTGCGTATCCACCTATAGGCGGACCTCCTACGCCTTCCGGGACACGCTTTTGAGTACGGTGTTGAGTAGATGAGCTCGTCGAACCCGGCCCCCGATCGGCGGCGCCTGCTGTTGGCGGCGCCTGCCCTGCTGCTGATGGCCGGCTGCGCCCAGGCCGCGCCGCCCCTCGATCTGGTCGTCTACAAGACCCCCTGGTGCGGCTGCTGCAAGGGCTGGATCACCCACATGACCCGCGCCGGCTTCAAGCCGACGGTGCACGAGGTGGAGGACCTGACGCCGATCCGCGAGAAACACGGCGTCCCGTTCAATCTGTCCTCCTGCCACACTGGCCTGATCGGCGGCTACGCCGTTGAGGGCCACGTGCCGCCGGCCGACGTCCTGCGCCTGCTCAAGGAACGCCCAAAGGCGATCGGCCTCACCGTCCCTGGCATGCCGATCGGCTCGCCCGGCATGGAAAGCCCGAACGGCGCGACCGAAGCCTACGCCACCCTGCTGTTGCTCGACCGGTCCGGGAAGACGCGGGTCTTCGCCCGCCACGGCTAGCTGAGCGAGAAAGGCACGATCGAGCGCTCGGTGCGCGACACCCGGAAGCTGCGGTCCACCGGCGGAAACGCCCGCTGCAGGCAGTCGTCGCGCTCGCAGATCCGGCAGCTGACCCCGATCCGCGCCGGCGGCCCCTTCAGGTCGACGCCGTCGGAATAGACGATGGCCTCGGTGTACTCGACCTCGCAGCCCAGCCCCAGGGCGTAGCGTCGGTCCGGCGTGCCATGGCCGCCCGAACGTTTCAGCACGCTCCAGGCCAGACACAGATAGCGCGCGCCGTCCGGCATCTCTGCCACCTGGGTCAGGATGCGGCCGTCGCGCCCGAAGGCCTCATGCACGTTCCACAGCGGACAGGTGCCGCCAAACCGCGCGAACTGGAACCGGGTGGCGCTGTGGCGCTTGGTGATGTTCCCGGCCGGGTCCACCCGTACGAAGTAGAAAGGCACCCCCCGCGCGCTCGGCCGCTGCAGGGTGCTTAAGCGGTGGCAGGTCTGCTCGAAGCTGGACTGGAACCGCAGGGTCAGGCCGTCGATATCGTGTCGCAGTTCCTGCGCCGCCTGGCGAAACGCCTCGTAGGGCAGCACCAGCGCCCCAGCCGCATAGTTGGTCAGGCTGATGCGGCAGATGTCGACCGCAGCCGGACTGCGCAGTTCGGACGCCGCCAGCTCCGCCTCGATGATCTCGCCCAGTTCGGCGGCGACCACATGGCAGGCCATCTGGAAGGTTCGAGTCTCGGCGGGCTGGGCCATGTTCAGCGTCAGCTCACGCTTGCCGGGGTCGTAGCGCCGCATCAGGTCGCCTTCCGCCACCCGCCGCACGGTCACTTGCAGCTTGTCGCGCAGATAGGCCTCCAGCGCGCTCTCCAGCGGGATTTCGGGGGCCAGCCCGCACTGGGCGTGCAGCTGCTCGGCCGCCACGTCCAAGGCGTGGATGTAGTTGTTCTTGTAGTGGAAATAGTCACGCACCTCCTCGTATGGCAGCTGCGCGCTGGCCGCGACGGTCTCGTCCAGAGATAGGGCCTCGTCGGTGGCGCTCAGCCGCTCGCCGGCTCGCCGGTGCGCCCTGTGCAGATCCAGATAGTGCCGCGCGAAGCTCGGGGCGTTGGTCACCACCAGCTTCAGCTCGGCCAGCGACGGCGCAGGGGCTTCCGCGGCCGATTCCGCCGTCGCCTCGCGCAGGTCCGCGATCATCCGCTGGTCGTCGTCGGCGTCGAGCGAAGCGGCGTCCACATCGAACACTCGCATCATCGAGATCAGCACCCGCGCGGTGACCGGCCGCTGGTTGGCCTCGATCTGCGAGAGATAGCTGACCGAGACGCCAAGCCTTGCCGCGCAAGGCTCCAGCTTCCAGCCCCGCGCCTCGCGCAGGCGGCGCACCTTCGGTCCGACGAACAGCTTTTGCGACATTTGCAACTTCGCAGAATGTGAATTTGTGAAGCGTGTTTTTCACAATAGCGCCTCTATTCACATGACGTCACCTGCCAGGGCGCCTATCGCAGGGTCGCGCCTGCTTTCGATGGCGCTCAGACCTGAGGCCAGGCCCGTGAATTCCATCGTCCGAAACCTCGCGCCGACGGGCGCCAAGCACATCCTTGAAGAGCTTGAGAAGCGCCGTGGGGAGGCGCGTCTGGGCGGGGGCGAGCGCCGGATCGCGAGCCAGCACGGCAAGGGCAAGCTGACGGCGCGCGAGCGGCTGGACCTGCTGCTGGACGAAGGCTCGTTCGAGGAGTTCGACATGTTCGTCGAGCACCGGGCGACCGACTTCGGCATGGCCGACAACCGCGTGCCGGGCGACGGGGTGGTGACCGGCTGGGGCCGGATCAACGGCCGGCTGGTGTTCGTGTTCTCGAAGGACTTCACGGTGTTCGGCGGCTCGCTGTCGAACGCCCACGCCCGCAAGATCGTCAAGGTGCAGGAGCAGGCGCTGAAGGTCGGGGCCCCGAT